>NZ_CP198970.1:4800000-7255948 GCF_052367875.1 Pseudomonas sp. A6
GGGTGGCGCGGACGCTCAGGCGCAGTTCGGCCCGGTCGGGAATCACGTTGGCCGCCTCGCCGGCGTGGATGGCGCCGACGGTGATCACCGCGACCTCGCTGGCGGGCACGTTGCGCGAGACGATGCTCTGCAGCGCCAGCACCAGTTCGGCGGCGGCCACCACCGGGTCCTTCGCCGCATGCGGCATGGCGCCGTGGCCACCGACGCCGAGCAGGCGGATGGTGGCGCGGTCGCTGGAGGCGGTGAGCGGCCCCTCGCGGGTCAGGAAGCAGCCCACCGGCAGGCCCGGCGCGTTGTGCAGGGCGTACACGGCGTCGCAGGGGAAGCGCTCGAAGAGGCCGTCTTCCATCATCGCCACGGCGCCGCCGAGGGTCTCCTCGGCGGGCTGGAAGATCAGGTTCAGGGTGCCGTCGAAGGCGCGCGTCTGCGCCAGGTAGCGCGCCGCGCAGAGCAGGATGGCGGTGTGCCCGTCATGCCCGCAGGCGTGCATCTTGCCCTGCTCCCGGCTGCGGTAGGGCACGCCGCTGGCTTCCTCGATGGGCAGCGCGTCCATGTCGGCGCGGATGCCGATGCTGCGCGGGCCCTGGCCCTGGCGCAGCACGCCGACCACGCCGGTGCCGCCGACGCCCTCGTGCACCGCGTAGCCCCACTGGCGCAGGTAGCCGGCCACCAGTTCGGCGGTGCGCCGTTCCTCGAAGCCCAGTTCGGGGTGCTGGTGGATCTGCCGGCGGATGGCGGCGAACTCATCCTGCCAGTGCTGGATGCGCGCAAGCGGCTCGGGGCTGGCCTGGATCATGGCCCTGGTCCTTGTTGTAATGACGACGGCCGGCAGCATGCCTCAGCCATGGCGGGCTGAATAATGACCTCTGCACATGCTTATCCAGGCTGGTTATGTCAGCTGGCGGGCTTTTGCAGATGCGGGCCCTTGAAGGCGTAGACCAGCTCGTCGACCAGCATCTGCGCCTCGCGGGTCATCAGCTCGGGCGGCCGCGAGACCAGCGAGATGTCGGTGCCCGGCACGCGCTCGGCGATGTTCAGCGGCTCCAGAGTGCTGGAGACCACCGGCAGGTCGAACACCCGCCGCGACCAGAAGCTCACCGCGTCGGTGTTGGCCGCCAGCTCCGCGTAGAGCACCACCGAGGCGCACTCGATGATGCGCTGCGGCGGCTCCACCCGATGCTCGCGGAACATCTCCCCGGCCAGGGAAACGTCGAGGGAATCGGGGATCAGCCACTCCTGGTCGAGCAGCTCGTGCAGCGACCCGGCCGCGCGCAGCGGATGGCCCTTGCGCACCGCCAGGGTGGTGGGCTGGGCGTAGAGTTCCTGCCAGAGGAAGCCGTCGATGTTGCGCGAGGCCGGCTGCGAGGTCAGCGCCAGGTCCAGCTGGCCTTCGCGCAGGCCCTCCAGCAACTTGGCCGGGCGCAGTTCGTTGATCTGCAGTTGCACCTTGGGGAAACGCTTGCGGTAGCGCAGCAGGCAGTTGGCGAACTGCTGGCTGGGCGTGACCGGCGACACGCCGATGGCCACGCGGCCGTCCATGGCGCCCTTGAGCGTCTCGATCTCGTCGCGTGCGCGGCGCACCTCCTCCACCACCAGCCGCGCCCGGCGCACCAGGCGCTCGCCATATTCGGTGGCGGTGATGCCACGGTTGGAGCGCAGCAGCAGGGGCACGCCCAGCTCGGCTTCGAGTTCCTTGATGCTCTTGGACAGCGCCGGCTGCGAGATGTGCAGCAGGCGCGAGGCCTCCTGGATGCTGCCACTCTCGCAGATGGCGACCATGGCGCGCAGTTGGTGCAACTTCATAATGGGGCTACGACGGCTCGGTTCGACTTGTACCGCGCAAGGTAAAGCAAAAATCGCGCGGGCAGGCAGCGGCCAATTGTAAAAAACGCCGGATTCCCGGGTGAGTGGTTGGTCATGGCTGGTGGGGCATTGGGTTGGGCGTGGGGTTGGGCATGGGGGTCTGCCGGTGGGGAAGGTGTAGGGGGTCGAATCCGTTCCCTCTCCCCAGCCCTCTCCCTGAAGGGAGAGGGGGCCGTCCGTGCCGAGAAAGGAAATGGTTTCAGCCGGATGTCGCTGAGCTTGCCGGCTAACACCGAAACCCCCGAACACTCCGAACAGTCCCCTCTCCCTTCAGGGAGAGGGTTAGGGAGAGGGCGCTCTCTCCCCAAAACACCCAATTCACCAGCAAACTCCCCCTGTAAATACCCCCGAAAAAAAAGGCGGCCATCCAGCCGCCCACAAAGAGAGCATCGATGGAGTTGCTCTGTCGACTCAACGAATCCCGGTAGCACGCAAGGCGCTGGGAGTGAAGTCATTGCTGGTGGACTCGAGGTCGAAGCGGTACGCGCCCTTCTCCTCGTTGCGCAGGCCCGACACCGTGTAGCGCCCGGACAGCACGTCGTAGTGGGTCTCGGCGGTCAGCCAGGTGAACTGCTGGTCGTAGAACGGCCGCGCGTGGCCCTCGGAAACGCGCCAGAGGTTGCCGCGGCCGTCGTAGGCGTCGGCCTCGGCGATCTGCCAGCTGTCTTCGTCGATGTACAGGTCGCGCTTGCTGTAGACATGGCGCTGGCCCGGCTTCAGGGTCGCCTCCACGTGCCACACGCGGTGCAGTTCGTAGCGGGTGTAGTCGGGGTTCAGGTGGCCCGGCTTGACGATATCGGCGTACTTCGCCTTGGGCGAGTCCAGGGCGAAGCTGTTGTAGGGGATGTACAGCTCCTGCTTGCCCAGCAGCTTCCAGTCGTAGCGGTCGGGCGAGCCGTTGAACATGTCGAAATCGTCGTAGGTGCGCATGCCTTCGGCGCCGGGGCTGTCGTAGGCCACCTGCGGGGCGCGGCGCACGCGGCGCTGGCCGGCGTTGTACATCCAGGCCATGCGCGGTTCCTTGACCTGGTTGATGGTCTCCAGCACCAGCATCACGCTGCCGGCGCGGCGCGGCGGCGAGAGGATCTCCTGGCGGAAGTAGTAGAGGATGTTGTCCATCTTCGCCGGGTCGTAGTCCTTCAGCCCGAAGGGGAAGGCGAACTGCTCCTTCATGTAGCTGATGGTGTAGTCGCCGTTGCTCTGCGGGTTCATCTGCGCGGTGGTGCGCAGCATGGTCTTGCCGCGGTAGCGGGTGACGTGGTTCCAGATCGCCTCCAGGCCGTTCTGCGGGATCGGGAAGGGAATCGAGACCTTGAAGTTCTCCAGGCCGTTGCCGCCCTCGGCGAGGTGGGTGGCGCCGGCGTTGGCCTTCACCGCGGCGAGCACCTCGGCCGGGTAGGCGGCGCTGCGGTGGCTGGGGTAGACCGGGATGCGGTAGCTGTCCGGGAAGCGCTTGAACATCGCCAGCTGGCCGGGGGTCAGCTTCGCCTTGTACTGCTCGGCGTTCTGCGCGGTGATGGTGAACAGCGGCTTCTCGCCGGCGTAGGGGTCGGCGAGGAAGCCCGCGGCGTCCAGGGCGCCGGCGTTGGTGGCGAGGCCGCCGGTCCAGGCCGGGATGCTGCCGTCGGCGTTGCCGGCCTTCTCGGCGCCCATCGGCGTCAGGTCGGCGCCCAGGCGCGCGACCTGGTCGGCGGAAACGGCGGCCATCGCCTGGCCGGCGAGCAGGCCGAGGCTGAGGCAGCCGGCCTTGAGCAGGAGCTTGTGCTGCATGGTGGGTCCTCCGGGGGGCGTCAGAAGCTGACGCCCAGGCTGACGGCGAGGAAGTCGCGGTCGGTGTTGGTGTTGTAGTCGCCGCCGAAGTAGTCGGTGTAGCTGATGCTGGCGGTGTATTTGCTCAGGTATTCGCCGTCCAGGCCGATGCTCAGGGCCTTCTCGCCTTCGCTGAAGGTCGGGCCGTAGCCCTGCACGTCGTGGGCGAACGACAGGTTCGGCTTGAGGGTCACGCCGCCGATCATGTCGTTGTATTCGAGCTGGCCGCGCAGGCGGTAGCCCCAGGAGTTGCCGGTGTAGAAGCCGTGGCTGTTGCACTCGCCGGGGTTGGCGGTGTTGACCACCCCGGTGCACAGCGCGTTGCCCGCAAGGCCCAGCAGCGAGGAACTGCCCGCCGCGCCCAGCTCGCCATTGCCATAGACGCTGCTGCGGCCGAAACGCAGGGCGCTGCCGTCGGTGGGGCCGAGGTCGCTGACGTGGGTGAAGCCGACCTCGCCGACCAGGGTCAGGCGGTCGGCGCGCACCAGCGGCAGGTTGTCGAAGGTGTTGGTCAGGGTGACCTGCGCCTGGGTCACCGGCTTGCGCTGGTAGCCCTGGATCAGCGAACCGTAGGCCGAGTCGGCCCAGCCGCTGGCGAAGATCGGCAGGCCGGCGTTGACCGCCGGGTTGGTCGATGCCGCGCCGAGGGTGGCGGCGGCGGAAATGTCGGTGCCGTTGAGCCCCAGCGGCATGTTCGGCCGGTAGCTGATTTCGCCGGAGAGCGCCGCGGTGCCCACCGTGGTGTTGAAGCTCAGGCCGTACAGGCGGATGTCTTCGGGGTAGGTCAGGAAGTAGCGCGCGGTGCTGCGCCCGCCCTGGCCGAACAGCCCGCCGACCGGGTCGGCCAGCGCGCCCTGGCCGACGATCCAGCTGCTGTAGGGCGTGCGGCTGTGGTAGTTCATGGCGTAGAGGCCGAACTCGGTGTCGTTCAGCGACTCGACCATCCAGTGCAGGGCCACGCCGAACTGGCCGCCGTCGCGGGCGTCCTTGTCGCCCAGCCGCGGCACGTAGCCATAGCCGCCCCGCACGCCGGTGCCGTCGATGTCGCGGTCGAAGTCGCTGCCGTTGATCGCCATGCCCGTGTCGCAGCCCTGGGCGACGATATCGCTGCCGAAGAAGGTGCCGCAGTTGTCCACCACGGTCTTTTCCCATTTCAGCTGGTAGAAGGCTTCCAGCGACAGGTTCTCGACGATGCCCTGGTTGAAATAGAACATCGGCACCGGGATCAGCGCTTCCTTGACCTCCGAGCCGGGGCGGCGCAGGGCCGAGACGTCCACCGGGTTGATGCTGTTGATGCCGTTCTGGATGAAGGTGCTCTCGCCCCAGCTCACCACCTGCTTGCCCAGACGCACGCTGCCGGGCAGGTCGCGGACGCTGTAGTTGTGGTAGACGAAGGCGTCGAGCAGTTGGGCGCCGGAGGAGCGCGCGGCCTGGTCGCGGCCGCTGTCGTCGATGTCGTAGAGGTGCTGGTGGCCATCCTTGAGCTCGAAGTCGTACCAGTACTTGCCGCGCAGGAACACGCCGGTGTCCTGGTACTTCAGCTCGAGGTCGTGCACGCCCTTGAACAGCTTGGAGAAGGCCTCGCCCTTCTTGAAGTTCAGCCGGTTGTCGTCGGAGGTGGCGCTGGAGGCGCTGCCGCCGTTGCGGCTGCCGATGAATTTCTTGTCCGGGTTGTCCATGGCCCAGCTGGCGCCGATGGACAGGCTGGAGTCGAAACGCCCCTCGATCTCCCCGATGTTGAAGGTTGCCGCGTGGGCCGGCAGCGCGCCGCCCAGGGCCATGCCGACCGCCAATGCCAGTTTCCGCGGTCGCAGGGATGCACCTTCGGTTCTTGTTCTTTTCATGTTTTCTCCGCCTGGAACGTGCTTCAAGGGGGGGAGCCCGGGGGCTTCCCGCACAACCCGGCGCCATGAAAAACACAGCGAACCGGGAGGCGGTCGCATAGTAAGAGCCGCGTTGCACGGCTGGCCTCTGAAAAAAACTTATGCCCATAGCCAAAAGCGCCGCCCGCGCCGATAACCAGCGGCTATCGGGATAAGAAGGATTCAGCCGGCACGCGACGCGCCTTGCCCTATAGTCCGCGCCATCCAACCTGGCAGCCCATGGGGACGAGCATGAAGATTGCGTTGACCGGCGACAGCATCCTGCAGCGCCGCCTGAACAGCCTCGAGGACGCGACCCTGCGCCCGCTGTTCGACCTGATCCGCAGCGCGGACGTCAGCTTCACCAACCTGGAAGTGCTGCCCAACGACTTCGCCGGCGACCCGGCCCTGGAAAGCGGCGGCTCGCACTTCGGCGCCCCGGCCTGGGTTCTCGACGAGCTGGCGGCGGGCGGCTTCGACCTGTTCTCCACCGCCAACAACCACGCGCTGGACTACAGCATCGCCGGCCTGCACGCCATGCACCGGCAGCTGCGCCAGCGCGAACTGCTCTACGCCGGCACCGGGAGCAACCTGGAAGAGGCGCGGCGCCCGGTCTATTGCACGCGCCCGGAGGGCACCGTCGCCCTGCTCGCCTGCAGCGCCACCTTCGGCAAGGGCCAGGAAGCCAGCGACCAGGGCCGCGACATGCCCGGCCGCCCGGGCCTGAACCCACTGCGCTTCGACACCGTGCACGAAGTGACCCCGGCGCAGATGGCCCAGGTGCGCGAGCTGATCGCCGGCCTCGGCCTGGACCGCCTGTACCAGGGTGCGGTGGACCTGGGTTTCGCCCACCCGTTGCCGCACCCGTCGCTGGCGGTGTTCGGCCCCTTCACCCCGGTGCTGTTCCGCGAGGGCCAGCAGACGCGCCTGCGCACCACGCCGCGGAAGAAGGACGTCGACGACATCCTGCGCTGGGTCGAGGAGGCGCGACTGATGGCCGACGTGGTGGTGCTGAGCATCCACGCCCACGAGCTGGGCTACAACGCCGAGGGCGAATGGGATCTGGAAACCCCGGCGGAATTCCTCCAGCCGGTGGCGCGGCGGATGATCGACGCCGGCGTCGACATCGTGGTCGGCCACGGCCCGCACCTGCTGCGCGGCATGGAGATCTACAACGGCAAGCCGATCTTCTACAGCCTGGGCAACTTCATCGGCCAGAACGAGCTGGTGGAGCGCCTGCCGGTGGATAGCTACGAGCAGTTCCGCGTCGATCGCGAGCAGACGCCCTCCAAGGTCTTCCAGCAGCGCACCCGCAACGACACCCGCAGCTTCCCCGCGGATGCGCGCTTCTGGGAAACCCTGGTGCCGGTCTGCCGCTTCGACGGCGGCCGCCTGCAGGCCATCGAGCTGCACCCGGTCAGCCTGGGCCTGGGCGAGGCCATTCATCGCCGCGGGCGCCCGCGCCTGGCCGAAGGCGAGCATGGCCGCGCCATCCTCGAACGCTTCGCGCAGCTGTCGCAGCCCTATGGCACGCGGTTCAGCATCGAGGGCGGTGTCGGCCTGCTAAGCCTGTAGGGCCGCAGTAGAACGCCGACGCCGGACAAGTAGCCGGTATCGGCGCGCCGGCCCGGGCTCCGGCCGCCTGCCGGCGATCGACGGCCCGGGATTCCTGATAGAATTGCCGGCCGTCGCCCATGATCCTGATCCGTACCGCATGAGCGACGGTTCCATCCTTGCGTTTCCGCTGGCCAATGATCAGCCAGGCTGACCGGATACCCGGTACCGGCGAAGCGTCAGGCACAAGCGAAAACGCCCCGAAACGCAGCGGAACACGATCCACCGAGATGCCTCCAGAATCGCCCACCAAGCCAGCAATCGCGCGCCCCGAGCCCTCCCGCCGTTTCTCCGTGGCCCCCATGATGGACTGGACCGACCGCCACTGCCGGTTCTTCCTGCGCCAGCTGTCGAGCCATGCCCTGCTCTACACCGAGATGGTCACCACCGGGGCCTTGCTGCATGGCGATGCCGCGCGTTTCCTGCGCCATGACGAGTACGAGCACCCGCTGGCGCTGCAGCTGGGCGGCAGCGTGCCGGCCGAGCTGGCGGCGGCGGCGAAGCTGGCGGAGGCTGCGGGTTACGACGAGGTGAACCTGAACGTCGGCTGCCCCAGCGACCGGGTGCAGCACAATATGATCGGCGCCTGCCTGATGGCCCATCCGGCGCTGGTGGCCGAGTGCGTCGTGGCCATGCGCGAGGCGGTGTCGATTCCGGTCACGGTCAAGCACCGCATCGGCATCAACGGGCGCGACAGCTATGCCGAGCTGTGCGACTTCGTCGGCCAGGTGCGCGAGGCCGGCTGCCGCAGTTTCACCGTGCATGCGCGCATCGCCATCCTCGAAGGCCTCTCGCCCAAGGAGAACCGCGAGGTTCCGCCGCTGCGCTACGAGGTGGCGGCGCAGCTCAAGCGCGATTTCCCGGACCTGGAGATCGTCCTCAACGGCGGCATCAAGACCCTGGCCGAATGCCAGGAGCACCTGCGCACCTTCGACGGCGTGATGCTCGGCCGCGAGGCCTATCACAACCCCTACCTGCTGGCCCAGGTGGACGCCGCGCTGTACGGCGCCACGGTCCCGGCGATCAGCCGCGCCGAGGCCCTGGCGCGGATGCGCCCATACATCCAGCGGCACATCGCCGAGGGCGGCGCCATGCACCATGTGACACGCCACGTGCTCGGCCTCGGCCAGGGTTTCCCCGGCGCCCGGCGCTTCCGCCAGCTGCTTTCGGTGGACGTGCACAAGGCCGCCGATCCGCTGCTGGTGCTCGACCAGGCCATCGAACTTCTCGCAGGCCGCTAGGTCCCGTTGAGCGCGAGGTTGCGCTCGGGTAAGGTCATGGGGATCGCACTCGGAAGACCTGCCATGACCTCCAAGCTGGAACAACTGAAGCAGTACACCACCGTCGTCGCCGATACCGGCGATTTCGACGCCATTGCCCGCCTGAAGCCGGTGGATGCCACCACCAACCCCTCGCTGCTGCTCAAGGCCGCCGCCCTGCCCCGCTACGCCGAGCACCTGGCCCGCGCCACCGCGGCCAGCGGCGGTGACGCCGGCCTGGCCTGCGACCGCTTCGCCGTGGCGGTGGGCAAGGACATCCTCGGGGTCATTCCCGGGCGCGTCTCCACCGAAGTGGACGCGCGCCTGTCCTTCGACACCGAAGACACCCTGGCCCGCGCCCGCCGGCTGGTCGAGCTGTACGATGAACAAGGCGTCGGCAAGGACCGCGTGCTGATCAAGATCGCCTCCACCTGGGAAGGCATCCGCGCCGCCGAACAGCTGGAGCGCGACGGCATCCAGACCAACCTCACCCTGCTGTTCTCCTTCGCCCAGGCCGCGGCCTGCGCCGACGCCGGGGTGTTCCTCATCTCGCCCTTCGTCGGCCGCATCTACGACTGGTACAAGAAGGCCAACGCCCGCGACTACGTCGGCGCCGAGGACCCGGGCGTGCAGTCGGTGTCGCGCATCTACCGCTACTACAAGGCCAACGGCTACCGCACCGTGGTGATGGGCGCGAGCTTCCGCAACCTCGGGCAGATCGAGCAACTGGCCGGCTGCGACCGCCTGACCATCAGCCCGGACCTGCTGCAGCAACTGGCCGACGCCCAGGGCGAACTGCCGCGCACCCTGCAGCCCGGCGGCGGCGAGGCGCGCCAAGTGCTGGACGAGAGCGCCTTCCGCTGGCAGATGAACGAGGACGCCATGGCCACCGAGAAGCTGGCCGAGGGCATCCGCCTGTTCGCCCGCGACCAGGAGAAGCTGGAAGCCCTGCTCGGCGGCCGCTGAAACCTACGCGCAGCAAAACGAACCGGCGCCCCAGGGCGCCGGTTTGCGTTCTATCGACAGGCTTCGCGCGGATCAGTGGTGCTCGAGGGCACTCACCAGGTCGTGGAAGGCTTCACGGTTGGACTCGTTCAGGCCCATGAGGATGCGGTGGGCCTCCAGCACCTTGCTGCGCACCACTTCCTCGGACTGGTCCTGGGGCGGCAGGTCGGTGAGGCAGTCCGTGCAGGGGATGGGCCGGTCGACGATGTTGAACACCTGGTCGAAGCCCATGGACTGCAGCAACCGGGTGATGTCCGGGTTGGTGGTCACCAGGGTCGGCAACAGCCCCACCTTCTGCCGCGAGAGGATCGACAGCTTGGCCAGCAGGCCCAGGGTGGTGCTGTCGATGCTCTGGGTTTCCGTGAGATCGATGATGATCGCCGTGAAATTCAACGCGGCGAAGATTTTTTCAATGGTGGCATCCAGCGCCGAACACAGGGTCAGTCGGACTTCGCCCACGAACTTCAGGACGAATGAGCCATCCTGCTCGGCGAACTGGATTTTACCGGTACTCATGCAAGGTTCCTGCTCAACACCAGCAAGGCGATATCATCCGGCATCTCGGACAACTTGGCCAGTCCGAAGACCTGGCGCAGGCCGTCCAGCGTCCCGCCGGCGGCGACGACCTGCTCGGGCAGGGCCGTCTCCTTTTCTTTCAATGTAGCCCCGGGCAGCACATCCAGTATGCCGTCGGAGAACAACGACAGGCTGAAGGACCTGGGCAGGTCCATGGTCCGGTCGTCGTAGGTGGCGTCCTCGAACAGGCCCACGGGCAGGCCGCGGCCCTCGAGGTAGCGTGCTTCGCCGTCGACGTAGAGTACCGGCAGCGGCAGGTGGCCACCGATGCTGTAGGTCAAGCGATCGGTTTCCAGGTCGATCACCCCGCCGAGCATGGTCACGTGCTTGCCCAGCTTGGTGTTGATCAACCCGCGGTTGATGTGCCCGAGCACCTCGGAAGGCTTGAACTCGGGCAGCGTGCCCGCGCGCCGCGACTCGTACAGCAGGCGGGTGGTCATGAACTTCAGCAGCACGGTCACGAACGCCGAGGAGGCGCCATGGCCGGAGACGTCGGCGAGGTAGAAGCCGATGCGCCGCTCGTCGACGCGGAAGTAGTCGACGAAGTCGCCGGACAGGTACAGCGACGGGATGATCTGGTGGGCGAACTTCAGCCCCTCGGCTTCCCAGGGCGTCACCGGCAGCATGTTCATCTGCACCTGGCGCCCGGCGTTCTGGTCTTCCTGCAGCAGGTTCAGGCTGGCCTGCAGTTCGCGGTTGGCGGCTTCCAGCTTCTCGCGGTAGCGGCGGTTCTCCGAACGCAGGTAGGCGCGGTCCAGGGCGCGGCGCACCGAGTGCTCCAGCACGGCCAGGTCTTCCAGGGGCTTGATCAGGTAGTCGGCGGCGCCCAGGCGCAGGGCCTCGACCACGTCGCTCATCACCCCGGCCCCGGAAAGCACGATGACCGGCGTTTCCACCGCCATCTCGCTGACCCGGCGGATCAGCTCCAGGCCGTCCATCTGCGGCATGCGCAGGTCACAGATGACCAGGTCGGGCAGTTCGTGCTGGAAGACCTGCAGGCCCTGCTGGCCGTTGGTCGCCTGCAGGACTTTGAAACCACTGTCTTCCAGGTAGGCCGCGAGGCTTTCGCGAACGGCCTCGTCGTCATCGATGATCAGCAGCGTGGCACTGGGTTTGTGCATGGGTTATCCAGGCAAACGGCGCCGGAGGTGGTGGAGTGGGCGCGCATGGCAATGAAAACGGCGCGGGTCGGGTGCGACAAGGCGCAGACACTACTCCCATCCGCCCAAGGGTTCAAGACGGCGGCACGGCGCGCTTGCGGCAGCCCCGGGGCGGATGGGTGGCGGGTGTGTCAGAAGTCGTCTTCGACCTGGCCGTCCTTGACCTTGAACTCGCGGTTCTGCAGGTAGGCGTTGCGGATGAAGTTGTACTTGTCGCCGGAAATCAGCTTCTCGGACTTGATCAGGTCGGCGCGGGTGTCGACCACGTCCACGGCGCGGATGCTGTTGCGCACGGACACGTCGTCGATGTACGGGTACATGCCGGTATAGGCGTCCGGGATCTTCGACGGCGCGTCGCGCAGGGTGCTCGGGCCCAGCAGCGGCAGCATCACGTACGGGCCGCTGCCCACGCCCCAGTAGCCGAGGGTCTGGCCGAAGTCCTCGTCGTTGCGCTGCAGGCCCATGCGGGTGGCCACGTCGATGAAGCCGGCCAGGCCGAAGGTGGTGTTGAACAGCAGGCGGCTGGTGTCGACGCCGGCGTGCTCGAGCTTGCCCTGCAGCAGGTCGTTGGCCAGGTTGCGCACGTCGCCGATGTTGCTGAAGAAGTTGTGGATGCCGTCCTGCACGAAATTCGGCGTCACCTTCTGGTAACCCTGCGCCAGGGGCTTGAGCGCATAGGTGTCGAGGGTGTCGTTGAACACGAAGATCGGGCGGTTGACGCTCTCCCAGGGGTCGTCCTCGCTCGCCGCCTGGGCCAGGAAGGGGAGCATGGCCAGGCTGGCTCCGGCCAGCAGGCGAGCGGTGCGCTGCATCCAGTTGACGCCATGTGGGCGCATCGGGTTTCTCCTTTGAAAGTCTCATGAGGCCGCCGCCGCGGCCTCGAACCGCTGCGCAGTATATAGTTCCAAATTCGATTTGCAGACATCGGATTGTTTCTAACGCCTTCGCACCCGGAGCGCGGCTGGAGGCGTCGCCCTCCCCCCTCACGATAGCCAAGAGCCAGCTTTTGTGCCGATAGGATTCTCTTGCCGACTGAGTTGGAAGGCTCTTCGTAGGAGCGAGCTTGCTCGCGAATGGGGTTTGCCAGGGGCTGCGGTGCTGGGGAGAGGGCGCTCTTGAGCCCAGCACCCAAAGTTTTCCGGAAATCCGTAGGGCGCATAACGCCTATGGCGTTATCCGCCGTTTGACCTTGGTTACCGGCCCGCTCGGTGTCGAGCCTGGCGCTGGTCACGCATTCCCCCGGACCGACCGAGGCAGGGTCGATGAGAAAGGTGAGGCGGCGGATAACCGCGAACGGTTATTCGCCCTACGCTACTGGAAGTCCGAATCGCGGACAGAGTCCGCTCCTACGGTTACAGGGAGGCACGGGCGTAGGAGCTGACTTCGTCCGCGATTGGATTCACCGGCCACGCAGGACACCCCGGTGGCACGAACAGCCCCCATTCGCGAGCAAGCTCGCTCCTACAAAAAGCCACCTCGCCCGATTCAATCCGGATAGCGGGCCTGGATGACAATCTCCAGAGCATCCGGACGCCAGAACTCCTGGTCCAGCTCCACCAGCCGGTCGTCCTCGGCGTAGCTCAGGCGTTCGAGGAACAGCCCCGGCGCGCCCGGCGCCAGCTGCAGCGGCTCGGCCTCCGCGGTGCCCAGGGCGCAGGGGTGCATGGCCAGCTCGCAGCGCTGCGGGCGCTTGCCGAGGCGTTCGCGCAGCACCTGGGTGAGGGAACCGTCCAGGTCCTCTTCCAGCAGGCCCGGGCACCAGGCGGCGTCCAGCAGGATGCGCTCCAGCAGCACCGGGCGCTGGTCGATCCAGCGCCGCCGCTCGATGGCGAACAGCCGGGCGCCCTCCTCCAGGCCCATGCGCGCGGCGAGCCGTGCGTCCGCCGCATGCACCTCGCGGCGCAGCGTCTCGGTGCGCGGCTGGCGGCCCTGGGCAGCGACGTAGTCCATGAAACCGGCGGTGCGCGTCGGGTTGTAGCGCACCCGCGGCGGCGCGACGAACCAGCCGCGGCGGTTCTCGCGGTACAGCAGGCCCTCGGTCTCCAACTGCTGCAGGGCCTCGCGCAGGGTCACCCGGGTGCAGCCGAAGCGTTCGGCCAGCTCGCGCTCGCCCGGCAGCTTCGCGGCCAGGCCGCCCTGGCGAATGTCCCCGGCCAACTGGTCGCGGATGCGCAGGTAATGCAGGGGTCGTTCGGCCGCCATGGTGGGCTCTCCAGCGAAAGGCGCGCCATTATAAAGGCAGCGGGCCCGCGCGCAGGCCGGCTTCACCGGATCGTCACAATGCGCGTCTAGTCTGGCCTAGACCATTGTCCAGACGCCCCGCCATGCCCGCCTCGACTGCCGCCGACCTGCCCCGCTTCACCTCCCTGCTCTTCGGACTCGCCGGCGACCTGGTGGACTTCGGCGCCCGCACCCTGCCCCGCGCCCTGCAGCAGAGCTGCCCGGACTGCCCGCAGGAACGCCTCGCCGAGGCCGCCACCCTGGCCCCGCAGCAGGCCCTGGGCCATGTGCTCGGCCGCCTGCCCAGCGCCGAGGAGGTCGCGCGCTTCCGCAAACGCCTTGCCGAAGCCGCCGACGCCCATGCCGAGCCCATCGCCGAGGCCCTGCCCGCCCTGCACCAGCTGAACCACCAGGGCGTGCCCTGCGCCTGGCTGGAGGAACTGCCGGAGCCGGCCAGCGAACGCCTGGCCGCCGCCCTCGACGGCGCCCTGGACAGCGGCATCGCCCACGCCGGGCGGCCCTGGCCGGCGCCGGACGCCTGCTGGCGCGCGCTGATGGAACTGGGCACCCCGCAACTGGATGGCTGCGTGCTGGTGAGCAGCCAGCCGCGGCTGCTCCAGGCCGGCCTCAATGCCGGGCTGTGGACCATCGGCCTGGCCGCCAGCGGCCCGCTGTGCGGCCTGTCGATGCGCGACTGGGAAGCGCTGGACGGCCCCCAGCGCGACCTGCGCCGCGCCCAGGCGACCTTCGGCCTGTACCGCCTGGGCGTGCACTCGGTCATCGACCACCTGGGCGAGCTGGATTCCTGCCTGCTGGACATCGCCAGCCGCCGCGCCAAAGGAGAAAAGCCATGAACCGCGCCCGCCACGCCTTCCTCGACGAGCTGGCCGAACGCTTCGCCAGCCACGGCGCCGAGCCCTACGGCGAATCGGTGAGCCAGGCCGAGCACGCCCTGCAATGCGCCACCCTGGCCGAGCGCGCCGGCTGCTCCGACGCCCTGGTGATCGCCGCGCTGCTGCACGATATCGGCCACCTCTACGAGAACCCCGACGAGATCGAGGCCCGCGACCTGCGCCACGAGGAAGTCGGCGCCAACCTGCTGCGCGAGCTGCTGCCCGAATCGGTGTGGCAGCCGGTCCGCCTGCACGTGGCCGCCAAGCGCTACCTGTGCGCGGTGGACGCCGCCTACCACGCCGGCCTGTCGCCCGCCTCGCGGCACAGCCTGGCGCTGCAGGGCGGGCCCTTCGACGAGCGCGGCGCCAGCGCCTTCCTCAGCGCCCCCTACGCCCAGGACGCCGTCACCCTGCGGCGCCTGGACGACCTGGGCAAGGACCCGGCCATGCGCACCCCGGAGCTTGCGCACTTCTTCCCGCTGCTGGAACGCCTGCTGCGCATTGACGGGCATCAGACACGGTTGCGTTCGGCGGGTTAAGCTGTGTGGCATGGAGATGGATTTTTCGCCGCCGCGCGGCGGTCCATCCTGGGTAGCCACCGCAGAAGGAAACCACCATGCCGACACGTCAACTGCGTGAAGAACTGCAGCGACTGCGCGACCAGCTGGAACAGCAGCCGCCGCTGAGCGAAGAGCAGCGCGGGGAGCTGGAGACGCTGATAGAAGACATCGAACTGCAACTGGCCAACGAGGAAGCCCTCGCCGACGACAGCCTGCTGGATGGCGTCAACCTGGCGGTGGAGCGCTTCGAGGTCAGCCACCCGACCCTCGCCGGCACCCTGCGCTCGATCATGCAGAGCCTGGCCAACATGGGCATCTGAACCCTTCCCCCGGCGGCCCGCCCCCTCTTGGCGCGGGCCGCATCGCCTTTACCAGAGCGGCAATGTGTAACTGATGATGACGCGGGTTTCGTCCACGTCGTTGCCGAAGTCGCTGCGGAAACTGCCGTTGCGCACCTTCAGGCCCAGGTTCTTCAGCGCCCCGCTCTGCACCACGTAGCCGATATCGGTGTCGCGCTCCCATTCCTTGCCGTTGCCCCGGCCATCGAGCAGGTCGATGTTGTCGCCGCGCAGGTAGCGCGTCATGAAGCTCAGCCCGGGCAGGCCGACGGCGGCGAAGTCGAAGTCGTAGCGCAACTGCCAGGAGCGCTCGTCCTTGTTGGCGAAGTCGCCGATCTGCACGAAGTTGGTCAGGTACGGGTCGGTGCCGGCCAGGTAGGCGTAGCCGGTGTCGCCGGACATGCGCTGGTAGCCCAGGCCGAAGCCATGGCCGCCCAGGCGGTAGGTGAACAGGGCGTTGAGCGCGCGGTTGTCGACGTTGCTGCCGCCCTCGTCGGTGGAGCGCGCCCAGCGGATATCGGACTTCAGCGACTGGCCCCTGGCGATCGGCAGGACGTGCACCAGGCCCAGGTAGTGCTGGCGGTAGAAGTCCTCCAGGTTGCCGTAGTGGTAGCTGGTGCTCAGGTTGTCGCTCCAGCGGTAGCTGCCGCCGGCCAGGTTGAAGCGGTCGCTGCTGGCGTGGCGCCCGGGCAGGATGTTGCGCTTGTTGCCGCGGGTGATGGTCAGGTCCTCGGCGTTGGTCGAGTCGCGCTGCTTCACCTGGCGCAGCTGGCCGAGCTGCACGGCCAGGCCGTCGATCTCGTTGATTTCCGCCAGACCGCCCTGGAAGGTCTGCGGGTGCAGGCGGGTGTCGTTGTACTGCACCACCGGCAGCCTGGGCGTCAGGGTGCCGATCTTCAGCGTGCTGTTGGCGGCGCGCAGCTTGGCGGTCAGGCCCAGGTCGGAATAATCGTCGGCGGCGCGGCGGTCGCCGGCCGAATACGGCAGCAGGCCGGAGCCGGAGCGGTCCGGGCTGGAGTCGAGCTTGAGCCCGAGCAGCCCCAAAGCATCGACGCCCACACCGACGCTGCCCTCGGTGTAGCCGGACTCGTAGCGCAGCAGGAAGCCCTGGGCCCACTCCTCCGAGTAGGACTGGCTGGCGCCGGCCTGGCGGTAGTCGCGGTTGAAGTAGAAGTTGCGCAGTTCCAGGCTGGCCTTGCTGTCGCCGATGAAGTCGGCCTGGGCGCAGAACGGCAGGCAGGCGGCGACCGAGGCCAGCGCCCGTGCGGGAAGATTTTTCATTGTTGTTGTCTCTTCGTTCGGTGAGGTGAGGCGGCGCCCTCCTGCGGTGCCGCGTGGGGATGGCGGTCAGTCGGCGAGCATGCCCTCCAGGCGCTGGCGCACCAGGGCGCGGGCCTGCTCGACGATATCGCGCAGCAGCTCGGCGCAGCCCGGCTCATCAAAGATCAGGCCCTGGACCATGCCGGCCGACCAGATGCCCAGGTCGGTGTCGCCCTGCTCGTAGACGCCGCGTCCGCGCTGGCCGCTGACCAGCGCGGCGATGTCGGCGTAGGTGGCGCCGCCGCGCGCCTCGATCGCCCGCACTTCCTGGCTCACCGCGTTGCGCGCCACCCGCGCGGTGTTGCGCAGGCTGCGCATGATCAGGTCGGTGGAACGCTCGTCGGCGGCGCGGATGGCCGCCTTCACCTGCGGGTGGATCGGGCATTCGCGGGTGCTGAGGAAGCGCGTGCCCATGTTGATCGCGTCCGCTCCCAACGCCAGCGCCGCCACCAGCCCGCGGCCGTCGGCGAAGCCGCCGGAGGCGATGATCGGTACCCGCAGGCGGTTGGCCGCGACCGGGATCAGCACCAGCCCGGGGATGTCGTCCTCGCCCGGGTGGCCGGCGCATTCGAAGCCGTCGATGGACACCGCGTCCACGCCCAGTTGCTCGGCCTTGAGCGCGTGGCGCAGCGAGGTGCACTTGTGGATCACCTTGACGCCATGCCGGCGCAGCTCGGCGATGTGCTCGCCGGGGTTGTTGCCGGCGGTCTCGACGACGCCGATGCCGGCCTCGATGATCGCCGCGCGGTACTCGGCATAGGGCACCGGCTTCTGCGTCGGCAACAGCGTCAGGTTGACGCCGAAGGGCTTGTCGGTCAGCTCGCGGCAGCGCGCAATCTCCCCGGCCAGCGCCTCCGGGCTGGGCTGCGTCAGCGCCGACAGCGTCGCCAGGCCGCCGGCGTTGGCCACCGCCGCGGCCAGCTCGGCGCGCCCCACCCACTGCATGCCGCCCTGCATGATCGGGTGCTCGACGCCGAAGGTCTCGGTGAAACGGGTGTTGAAGATGCCCATGACGCCTCCGTGGTCAGACCGGGTCCCAGGAGAACACGTCCGGGCTGCGCGCCAGGTCCATGAAGCTGCCGCGCAGCGCCGGCATGCCGTGCTCGGCGATGCTCTGCGGGGTCCAGCCGTGCTCGCTGTGCACGCTGCGCAGCGGGCGGCTCTGGCTCATCAGGAACAGCTCGTGGTTGCGCGCGGCGAACACCTGGCCGTTGACCTCGCGGGCGGCGTCGGAGGCCAGGTACACGGCCAGGGGCGCGTTCTTATCGGGGGTCATGCGCTGCAGCTTCTCCACCCGCGCCTTCTGTTCCGGGGTATCGGCCGGGATGGAGTCGGTCATGCGGCTCCAGGCGAAGGGCGCGATGCAGTTGGAACGCACGTTGTAGCGCTGCATGTCGAGGGCGATGGACTTGGACAGCGCGACTATGCCCAACTTGGCCGCCGAGTAGTTGGCCTGGCCGAAGTTGCCGATCAGCCCCGAGGTGCTGGTCATGTGCACGAAGGCGCCGCTGCCCTGCTCGCGGAAGCGCTCGGCGGCGGCGCGGCTGACGAAGAAGCTGCCGTTGAGGTGCACGTTGATCACCGACAGCCAGTCCTCGGCGCTCATCTTGTGGAAGATGGCGTCGCGCAGGATGCCGGCGTTGTTGACCACTATGTCCAGCCGGCCGAAGGCGTCCAGGGCGCTGGCGACGATGCGCCGGGCGCTGTCCCAGTCCGACACGCTGTCGGTATTGATCGCCCCCTCGCCGCCGCGCTGGCGGATCAGCCCGAGGGTTTCCTCGGCCGGCGAGGCCGAGCCGCCCTCGCCGCCCAACGACACGCCGATGTCGTTGATCAGCACCTTCGCCCCGCTGGCGGCCAGGGCCAGGGCGATCTCGCGGCCGATGCCGCCACCGGCGCCGGTGACGATCGCTACCTTGCCTTCGTTCAGTCGTTCACTCATCACTCTTTCCTCTCGTATGGATTCGGCTGCGGCCTTCAGCCCGGCAGGCCGAGCAGGCTCTTGGCCAGGATGTTGCGCTGGATTTCGTTGGTGCCGCCGTAGATGGTGGTGGGCCGCGACTGGATGAAGATGCCCGCCGGGTGCAGCTCGGGGTCGTCGGCCAAGGGCTGCAGCAGGGCCGAGTCGGGGCCGGCGATCTCCAGGCCCAGTTCGCTGATGCGCTGGTACAGCTCGGACTGGTGGACTTTCAGCATCGACACCTCCGGGCCCAGGTTCTCGCCGCGCCGCAGGCGCTCGGCGAAGTGCCCGTAGAGCGCCTTGTGGCAGTCCAGGTCCATGCTCAGCGCGGCGAAGCGCTGGGCGAACGCCGGGTCGTCCCACAGGCCCTGGCGCCGGGCCAGGCGCGCCAGGCGCTCGAAGGCGAAGGTGGCCTGCTTGGGCGAGCCGAGGAAGATGCGCTCGAAGCCCAGCAGCGCCTTGGCCATGCTCCAGCCCTGGTTGACCTCGCCCACCAGGTGCTCGGCCGGCACCCGCACGTCGTTGAAGAACACCTCGCAGAACTCGCCCTGCAGCTCCAGGTTGAGGATCGGCCGCACCTCCACGCCGGGGCTGTCCATCGGCACCAGCAGGAAGCTGATGCCCTGCTGCGGCTTGCCGCCGCGCTCGGTGCGCGCCAGCACGAAGATCCAGTTGGCCTCGCTGCCCATAGTGGTCCAGGTCTTCTGGCCGTTGATCAGCCACTGGCCCTCGCGCAGTACCGCCTCGGTGCGCAGGCTGGCCAGGTCGGAGCCGGCGTTGGGCTCGCTGTAGCCCTGGCACCAGATGTCCTCGCCGCTGAGGATGCGCGGCAGGAAGCGCTCGCGCTGGGCGTCGCTGCCGTAGCGGATCAGCAGCGGGCCGAGCATGGTGATGCCGCTGTCGGGCAGGCGCGCGCAGCCGTAGCCTTCCATTTCCTCGATCATGATCAGTTGCTTGCCCGCGGAAAGGCCCATGCCGCCGTAGCGCACCGGCCAGCCGGGGCACAGCCAGCCCTGGCGCGACAGGGCCTGGTACCACTCCCAGGTGTCGTCGCGGCCCAGGCGGTGGGCCGGGTTGCGGATGCGTTGCGGGTAGTTGGCGGCGATCCACTCGCGCACCCTCAGGCGGAACTCGCCATCGCCCATGGCGTTGTAGTCGGTCATTTCAGTGCCCTCGGCTCATTGTCCGGTGAATGCGGGGATGCGCTTGGCCAGGAAGGCCGCCTTGCCCTCGGCATGGTCGGCGCTGAGGAACAACTGGCTCTGCAGCTCGCCCTCACGCTCCAGCAGCAGGTCAAGACCGTCGGCGAGCAGGGCCTTGGTCATGGCCAGCGGCAACGGCGCCTGCTGCTCGACCAGGGCGGCGCGGGCCATGGCCGCGTCCAGCACCGCGCCGGGTGCGCAAAGCTGGTCCACCAGGCCGATGCGCAGCGCTTCCTCGGCCTCCACCACCTGGCCGAACATCAGGATCTGCCGGGCCTGACCGTGCCCCACCCGCGCCGGCAGGGTATGCAGCAGGCCGAGGTCGGCGAGCAGGCCGACCTTGCCGAAGCCGGCGGCGAAGCGCGCCGTGCCGCCGCACACCAGGCTGTCGCAGGCCAGTGCCACGGACAGCCCGGCGCCCACCGCCCAACCTTCTATAGCGGCGATCAGCGGCTTGCCCATGCGCACCATCTGCTGCACCAGGGCGGCGTTGTCGTGCATGCGCGCGCGGCCGGCGCCGAGCCCGGCGACGTTCATGTCGCTGAGGTCGCCGCCGGCGCAGAACACTTCCGCGCTGCCGGTGATCACCACGCTGCGCACCTGCGCGTCGGCGTCGGCCTCGCGCAGGGCCTGCAGCAGTTCCTGGCGCAGCGCCGGGGCCAGCGCGTTGCGCCGCGCCGGGTTGTTGAAGCGCAGCAGGCGCACGCTGCCGTGCGTCTCTTGCAGCAGCATCCCGCTCATCAGGCCACCTCGCGTTGCAGCAGCGCGATGTAGCGCGCCTTGTGGAAGGCCAGCGAACCCTGGGCGTTGAGCAGCACCATGGCGCGGCGCAGGAACAGGCCGATGTCGGCCTCGTCGGTGAAGCCGATGCCGCCGTGCAGTTGGATCGCCTGGCGGGTGACCAGCAGCGCGGCCTCGGCGGCGCACACCTTGGCGGTGGACACCAGGCGCCGGACCTCGGCCAGCGGCGCCCGGGCGTCGATGGCGTCGGCGGCCTGGGCGACCACGGCGCGCGCCAGTTCGATCTGGATCTTCAGGTCGACCATGCGGTGCTGCAGGGCCTGGAAGCTGCCGATGGCGCGGCCGAACTGGCTGCGCACGCCGAGGTAGTCGCGGGTGCGCTCGAAGGCGGCATCCATCAACCCCACCAGGTAGGCGGCGCAGGCCAGCGCGGCTTCGTCCAGCGCGGCGGGCGGTGCCGCCAGCACGCGGGCCGGCGTGGCGTCGAAACGCAGGCGCGCCAGGTGGCCACCGTCCTGGGTCGGTTCCTGGCTCAGGTGCAGTCCTTCGGCGCCGCGCTCCACCAGCGCCAGGCCGCCGTTGCAAGCCACCAGCCAGGCATCGGCGGCGGCGCCCAGGGCGACATGGCCGACCTCGCCATGCAGCTTGCCGTCGCGCAGTTGCGGCAGCGCCGCGCCTTCGTCGTAGGCGATGCCTGCCGGCAACACCAGCTTTTCACCGGCCAGCAGCGCTTCGCGCTCCGCCTCCGGCAGCAGCGGCGCCACCAGGCTCGCCTCGATCAGCGGCTCCGGCAGCAGGCCGCGTCCCAGTTCTTCCAGCAGCGCGGCGTATTCGGCCATGCCCAGGCCGCTGCCACCCAACTCTTCTCCTAGGCGCAGGCCCGGCCAGCCCATGGCGCAGACTTCGGCCCAGGCTGCGCGGTCCACGCCCGGCTCGCTGAAGCGCAGGCGGCGCACCCGGCCCAGGTCGCCGTCGGGCGGAACCAGGGAGGCGGCGCTGTCACGGATCATGCGCAAGCGCTCCTCGCGCTCGCGGGCCAGTTCGGCGGTGTCGGTCATGTCGTCGTACTCGTGTCGGTGGAACGTCTCCCGGCCTCGGCGGCCCGGTACTTGAAGCTGCCCGAGGCGCTGGCGACCAGTTCGCCGTCCTCGTTGTGGATCTCGGCTGTGCAGAAGCACAGGTTGCGCGTGCGCCGCAGCACCCGGCCGACGGCGTTGAGCTCGCCGCGGGCGGTGCCCATGAAGTGCGTGGCCATGTCGATGGTGACCATCGAGCAGCCCGGCGAGCAGATGCGGATGGCTCCGGCCATGGCGGCGTCGAGCACGGTCATCAGCACCCCGCCGTGGAAGTGGCCGAGGTAGTTCATCAGCTCCGCGCGGTGCTTCAGGCGGATGCGCGCCAGCTCGCCCTCGGCCCAGCGTTCCAGGCCGATGAACTCCTGGAAGGTGAAGTGGCCGGTGGGAAACACCGTCGCGGGCTCGGCCAGGCTGACCGCCATGGGTGAATCGTTCATCGCAAGGGGCTCCGTCATGGGCTCAGACCTTCAGCGGCCGAGGTTCGGCGATGTCGGCGCGCGCCGGGGCGGCGGGCTCGACGCTGGCATCGGCGTCGCTCGATGCGCGGTTCGGGTCGTACAAGCGGTCGGGGATGAACAGCGCCGGGATCAGGCCGGTGATCACGTAGGTGATGCCCATCACCAGGAAGCCGGCGCCGATGGAGATGTGCGAGGCCAGCAGGCCGATGGCCGCCGGCGCCACCGCCGCGCCGACGCGGCCGAGGTTGTAGGCGGTGCCCACCGCGGCGCCACGCACCCGGGTGGAGAAGCTCTCGGTCATGTAGGTGGCCAGCACGCCCACCGGCACGCCGTAGATGAAGCCGAACAGGGTGAGGATCCAGACGATGTTGTCCGGCGTGTGCCAGAACACGATCAGCGGCATGAAGATGGCGCTGCCGATGGCGCCAGCGGCGAAGGTGGCGCGGCGGCCGAAGCGGTCCGAGGCGACCCCGGCGGCCACCTTGCCGAGGATCATCGCGGTGTAGGTGCCGACCATGTAGCCGGTCATGGACTTGAAGTTCATGCCCAGCTCGCTTTCCAGGTACGAGGGCATCCAGTTGTTGGTGCCGTAGTAGCCGAACAGCAGGAAGCACGAGGTCAGCGTCCACAGCAGGAACATGCGCCGCGTGCCCGCATCGGCCAACAGGCCCTGCACGCCGCCACGGGCGGCGGGCGCGGCGCGCACGCCGGCCGGCTGCTGGCGGCGCTGGGCGCGGGCCGCCAGCCACGACGGCGACTCCGGCACCCAGGGGCGCAGCGCCAGGCAGATCAGCGCCGGCGCCAGGGCGGTGAAGAACAGCGTGCGCCAGCCGAACTCGGGGATGATCTGCCCGGCGAGGATGGTCGCCACCAGGTAGCCCACGGTCCAGCCGGCCTGCATGGTCGCCAGGATGGTGGTGCGGTATTTGCTGGCGACGAACTCGGACATCAGGATGTTGCAGGCGACGAACAGCGAGCCCAGGCCCAGCGAGGACAGGAAGCGGATCAGCGCGAACTGCCAGTAGTTGTGGGTGAGCCCCAGCAGCGCGGTGCCGAGCGAGAAGATCACGATGGTCCAGGTCACCACCCGCACCCGGCCGAAACGGTCGCAGCACCAGCCGCCGTAGATGCCGCCGATGGCCATGCCGGCCAGGGTGATGCTGCCCAGCGAGCCGGCCTCGAAGTTGCTCAGGCCGAACTCGGCCTTGAGGCTGTTCAGGCTGTAGGCGAGGAACATCAGGTCGACGCCGTCGGCGAGCAGCCCGAGGAAGCAGAAGAAGAAGGCGATGACCAGGGTCCGCCGGGGAAACCCGGCGTCCTGGGGAGGACTCATGGATGCGCTCATTGTTCTTGTTCTCGCAGGTTGGTTGAGGGGGTTGTCGCCATGCCGCCCGGCTCAGTTGTTCGCCGCCGGCGTCAGGCGCACGTGGCCGTTGTCCAGCACCACCCGATCACGCTCGACCACGCGGGTGCGGAAGGAGCCGTCGTTCCAGATTTCCGTGCGCAGGGTCTCGCCGGGAAACACCGGCGCGGAGAAACGCACCTGCAACTGCCCGAAGCGTTCCGCGCGGTAGTCGGCGAAGCCGCGCAGCAGCGCGTGGAAGGCCACGCCGAGGGTGCACAGGCCATGCAGGATCGGCTGGGGGAAGCCGCCGCGGGCCGCGGCTGCCGGGCTGGCGTGGAGCGGGTTGTCGTCGCCGTTGAGGCGGTAGTACAGGGCCTGCTCCGGGCGCGTCGGCAGGTCGATGGCCAGGTCCGGCGCGCGCTCGGGCAGGCAGTGCGGCTGGCTCAGCGACTGGCTGTCGCCGCCGAAGCCACCGTCGCCGCGCAGGAAGGTGGTGCCGCGGGCGATGGCCAGCACCTCGCCGCTGGCGGCGTCGCTGAGCACCTTCTCGCTGTACAGCAGCGCGCCCTTGCCGGCGCCCTTGTCCACCAGGCCGGTGACGCGGGTACGGCCGATCACCTCGCCTTCCGGTGGCAGCGGCTTGAGCCACTCCACGCTCTGCTCGCCGTGCACCAGGCGCAGGGCGTCGACGCCGGTGTCCGGGTTGCCCAGCCAGAAGCCCGGGTGGCCCAGCACCACGGCCATGCAGGGCAGCGCCTGGAGATCGCGATTGGCGTCGACGAAGGCCAGTTGGTGCTCGTCCAGGGGGTCGGCGCCCAGGCCCACCGACAGCGCGTAGAAGGCGCTGTCCTCGCGGCTATAGCGCTGGCGCACCTCGGGGATGCGGTAGTTCAGCAGGTGCTCAGGATTCAGCGCCATCGGCCACCTCCTCGACTTCCAGCACTGCGTCGGCGGCCCAGGCGCCCTGCCCCTCGGGCATGGCGAACACCGGGTTGAGGTCCACCGAGCGCAGCCGCGGGCCGGCCTGGGCGGCGAACTGCGAGAGCCGCGAGAGCACCTGCGCCAGCGCCTTCACGTCGGTCACCGGGCGGCCGCGGGCGCCGAGCAGCAGCGGCGCGCCCTTGATGCTGCGGATCATCGCCTCGGCCTCCTCCGCGCCGAACGGGCAGCGGCGGAACACCACGTCCTTGAGCACTTCGACGAAGATGCCACCGAGGCCGAACAGCGCCACCGGGCCGAACAGCGGGTCGCGCTGGATGCCCATGAAGCACTCCACGCCGCCCTGCAGCTGACGCGCCATCAGCACGCCGTCGATGCGGGCCTGCGGGGCATGTTCGGCGGCGCGCTGCAGCAGCAGGTCGAAGCCTTCGCGCACCGCCGCGGCGCTGTCCACGCCCAGCAACACGCCGCCGATCTCCGATTTGTGCAGGATGTCCGCCGAGGCGATCTTCAGCACCACCGGGAAGCCGATCTGCTCGGCGAAGGCGGCGGCCTCCGCGGCGCTCACCAGCACCCGCTCCGGCGCCGACTCGATGCCGGCGCGGGCCAGCAACTGTTTGGCCTCGGCCTCCCCCGGCGTGCGCGGCGGCAACTCCACGCCGCCGGGCACCGGCACCTGGCGCAACGGTTTGGCGAAGGCCTCGCCGAGCCGGCCCATGGCCTGGATGGCGTGCACCGCGCGGGTCGGGTCCTCGAACAGGGCAAAGCCGGCCTTGCGGTAGGGTTCCAGCTCGTCGCCCTCGCCCATCACCGAGACCACGAACAGGCGGTCCGGGTGGTCGGCCTTGATCCGGCCGAACTGCTCGGCCAGCTTCGGGCCGATGGAGGCGACGGTGCCGGCCTGGGTGAAGAAGGCGATCAGCGACTTGTAGCCGCCGTCCACCACCATGGATTCGGTGAAGTCATGCACCAGGCTCAGGTCGTTCAGGGCCTGGGCGGTGCAGTCCACCGGGTTGATCGGCGAGGCGAACGACAGCCGCTGCTTCAGCCGCGCCTGGGCCGCCTCGGGCATGGGCGGCATCGGCAGGCCGACGTCCTCGGCGGCGTCGCTGACGATGATCCCGGCGCCGCCGCTGACGGTGATCATCCCCAGGCTGTTGGCCACCGGGTAGATGCGCTGGGTGGCGAGGTAGGCGATGTCGATCAGTTCCTCGGTATTGCGCGCGCGGACCACCGCATAGTCGGCCAGCACCGCGTCCAGCACCTTGTCGTCGCCGGCCAGCGAAGCGGTGTGGGACATGGCCGCGCGGCCGCCCAGCTCACTGCGCCCGACCTTGTGCAGGATCACCGGCTTGCCGGCGCGGTGGGCGGCCGCCAGGGCGGCGAGGAAGCTGTCGACGTTGCGGATGGATTCGGCGTAGGTCATGACCACGTCGACTTCCGGCGACTCCACCAGCCAGCCGATGGCGTCGCCCAGGGTGACGTCGGCCTCGTTGCCGGTGGCTACGCAGATCGGCGTGCCCAGCCCGCGCTGCCGCGCCAGGCCCAGCAGGTGCGCGCCGTAGGCGCCGGACTGGGTGGCGATGCCGACGCGCCCGGCCAGCGGGATGCCGCGCTCCAGGCTGGTGGAGAAGAAGGCGTAGTAGCCCAGGTTGGCGTTGAACACGCCCAGGGCGTTGGGGCCCAGCAGGCGCATGTTCGCCGAGCGGGCGGCCTCGACCATGGCCTCCTGCATCAGCACACCCTCGCCGCCCACCTCGCTGAAGCCGGAGGAGAACACGATGGCGCTGCGCGCGCCCTTGCGGCCCAGCGCCTGGATGGTCTCCAGCACCTGCGGCGCCGGCAGCGCGACTATGGCCACGTCGGGCGCCTCGGGCAGCGCCTCGACGCTGGCGAAAGCCGGCAGGCCCTGGATTTCGCTGCGGTTGGGGTTCACCGGCAGGATGCGGCCGCCGAAGCCATTGCGCAGCATGTAGGCGATGGGCCGGCCGCCGATGCGGTGCGGGTCGCTGGAGGCGCCGACCACGGCCACGGAACGCGGTTGCAGCAGGGGCGTGAGGCTGGCGAAGCACGAGGCGTTGCCAGGGTGTTGCGAGTGACTCACTGACATGGCTTTCCACCTGAACTGTTGACGGTTGCCGGACCGACCGTCCCGGCGAGAGGGCGAGCGCGTCCACGGCGGGCCGCCGAAGCGGCCACCGCTGGGGCGCCGAACCCGGGGGTTTCAGAGCACCGACTGGGTGCCGAGCAGGGCCGTGACCTGGCTGGACAGGGTGCCGCCGTTGCCGTGCAGCAGGGCGACGTCGGCCTTGCGCAACTGCCGCTCACCGGCCTGGCGGCGCAACTGCGTCACCGCCTCGATGATCAGGAACATGCCGTACATGCCCGGATGCACGCAGGACAGCCCGCCGCCGTTGGTATTCACCGCCAGCTCGCCGCCGGGGGCGATGCGCCCGCCCTCGACGAAGCGCCCGCCCTCGCCCTTCGGGCAGAAGCCGAGGTCTTCGAGGAACAGCAGGGTGTTGATGGTGAAGGCGTCGTAGAGCATCACCAGGTCGATGTCGGCGTGCGTCACCCCGGCCATCTGCATGGCGCGCGGGCCGCTTTCCGAGGCAGCGGTGACGGTGAGGTCGGGCATCGCCACGATGGAGCGATGCCACTGCGCACCGGCGGCGCCGAGGAAGTACACCGGCGCATTCGGCAGGTCGCGGGCGCGCTCGGCGCGCACCAGCACGCAGGCGCCGCCGCCGTCGGTGACCAGGCAGCAGTCGGCCTTGCTCAGCGGGTCGCTGACCATGCGCGCGGCGAGCACGTCCTCAATGCTCAGCGGGCCGCGGGCGAAGGCCTCGGGGTTGAGGTTGGCCCAGCCCCGCGCGGCCACCGCCACCTCCGCCAGCTGCGCGCGGGTGGAGCCGTACTGGTGCATATGGCGACTGGCAGCCAGGGCGTAGGCGGTGATCGGGTGGCGCGGCTTGTAAGGCGTCTCGTGCCACTGCGGCTCGCTCATCGACACCAGCTTGCCGCCGGCGGTGCGCTGGTTGGAGCCGTAGCAGATCAGCGCCGCGTCGCACAGCCCGGCCTCCAGGGCCAGGGTGGCCTGCAGCAGGTGCAGTTCGAAGCTGGAGCCGCCGATATTGGTGCCGTCGACGAACTTCGGGCGAATGCCCAGGTATTCGCAGACCGACAGTGTCGGGAAGGCGTGGGAACTGGTGGCGGCGAACACCGCATCGATGTCGGACAGCTTCAGCCCGGCGTCGGCGATGGCCTTCACCGAGGCCTGGCCGAGCAGTTCGATGGCGCTGTGGCCGGGGGCCTCGCCGATGCCGGCGCTGCCGATGCCGACGATGGCGGTCTTGCCGCGCAGGACCTGGCTCATGGCTGCACCTCCGCAAGCGCGTCGAACACCACCACGGGGGTGCCTTCCTGCTCGACGATGCGCGCCTTCAGGCGGGTGCCGATGGGCAGTTCGAGGTGGCCCTCGATGCGCGACATCATGCGCACGCCCTCGTCCAGATCGACCAGGGCGACGTTGTAGTCGCCGCCACGGGCGCGGTTCACGGTGATCGCATAGAGGGTGCCCAGGCCGCTGGCCGGCACCCATTCCAGGTCCGTCTCGCCACTGCCCGGCACCAGGTTGCGCGGGTAGAAGACGTAGCGCCCGGTGGAACGGCTGCGCTGCAGCATGAAGCGGCCCTGGGCCAGGAAGGCGAGGTACTGGGCTTCGGGGCCCGGAACGACGCACTCGGGGAGATCTGCCACGTAGGTCCTCCTTTATTCTTGTTCGACCTTTGCTGCAAAGTGCAACGACGTGGACGCACCAACCGGCGACTTCAGGGCAGCGGTTGTGCGCTCCGTGAAGCCAGCATATATTCACCCCGCTGAATGTCAACCCGAATACTGAATATGAAAAACAAAGAAACCGCACCGGAAGCCAGTACCAAGAGCGCCAGCACCAAGGATGTAGGGGCCGTGGTGAACGCCATTCAGATCCTCCGCCACCTGGCCCACGCCGAAGCCCCCGAAGGCGTGGCCGCCATCGCCCGCGCCACCGGCATCAGCCCGAGCAGCGCCTTCAACATCCTGCGCACGCTGCACAACGAACAGCTGGCGTCGTTCGACAACGAGACCAAGACCTACCAGCTGGGCCTGGGCCTGTCGGAACTGGCGGTGAGCTTCATCGGCCGCAGCTACGCCGACCTGATCCAGCCGGAACTGGAGCGCCTGAGCCTGGCCCACCGGATACTCGTCGCCCTCTGGCAGGTCACGGACGACGCGCACATCCGCGTGATCGCCCGCTCCGAGCCGCAGATCGCCCACGTCAACGTGGCCATGGGCACGCGCCTGCCGGAACTGGTGGGCGCCGCCGGGCGCTGCATCGCCGGCCTGCGCCAACTGCCGGAGGACGAACTGCGCCGGCGCCTGTCACGGGTGCGCTGGGAGAACCCGCCGGCCTTCGAGCAGTACCAGGCCGACGCCCACGAAGCCCTGGAACGCGGCTGGGCCATGGACCAGGACCACCTGTACCGCGGCGTGAGCATGGTCGCCAGCGCGGTCACCGACCGCGACCGGCAGCCACGCTTCATCATCTCCGCCATCGGCATCAGCGCCCAGCACCGCCGCGATGAACTGGAAAGCATCGGCAGCAGTTTGCGCGATACCGCCAGCTTCATTGGCCGCGCGCTCTTTCCCCAGGGCGGTGGCCGCAAGGCGTAGAATCAGAATGCCATTCAGTATCGGGAAAGGCATTCGGCGGGAATGACGAGAGGGATTACGATCGCGCGGCCGGAGGTCAATCGCGGACGGAGTCCGCTCCTACGACCGTGCTTCCCTGAAACCGTAGGAGCGGACTCCGTCCGCGATATCGCGCGCAGGGCGCGCTCCTACAGGGGAATGGCGTGGGTGGCGCAGCGTAGAAGCGGATCTCATCCGCGAATCGCGCCGGAATCTCCGCCCGCGATGAAGCCGTATCGTTACTGCCGCACCAACCGACGGTTGTCCGGCGCGATATCCATGCTGCTGCGATAGGGGTTGATATCCAGCCCACCACGACGCACATACCGCGCATAAACGGTCAGCCGGCTGGGCTGCAGCAGACGCTGCAGGTCGAGGAAGATGCGCTCCACGCACTGCTCGTGAAAATCCTGATGCTGGCGGAAGGAAACCACATAGGCCAGCAGGCTGGCGGGGTCGAGCGCCGGGCCGGCGTAGTCCACCACCAGGGTGCCCCAGTCCGGCTGGCCGGTGACCGGGCAGTTGGATTTCAGCAGGTGGCTGTAGAGCACCTCGTCCACCCGTCGGGCGTCGTCGCAACGCAGCAGTTCCGGGCGCGGGTGGTCGTAGCTGTCCACGGCGATGTCGAGGTCGTCGATGCAGCGGCCAGGCAGCTTCGCTACGCCCTCCTCGGCCACTTCGTCCAGGCTGCGCAGGCGCACGCCCACCGGCGCGCCGGCGGCGGCGGACAGGTCGCGCTCCAGCACCGCCCGCAGCGCCTCGCGGCTGTCGAACGGGCTCTGGTTCAGCGAGTTGAGGTAGAGCTTGAAGGACTTCGACTCGATGATGTTCGGCGACTGCGCCGGGATGGCGAATTCGCCGATGGCCACCACCGGCTTGCCGCCGGGGGTCAGCCAGGACAGTTCGTAGCAGTTCCAGATGTCCACGCCGCGGTACGGCAGGTTGGCGCCGTCCAGGCCCAACTCGGCCCACTTGGTAGCGCGGCTGATGGGGAACAGCAGCCCGGGCGCGTAGGTGGAGACGTATTCGCTGGATTTGCCCAGCGGCGAGTGTTCGGCGGGATGCTGCATGCAATGGACCTGCGGAAATCGTGTCGGCGCCCGCCGGGGTGGCGGGCGGGGCAAGTGTATACAAATGCCCCGGTGGTTTCAGCAGGCGCGGGAGGCCTTCGTGACGGCTGGCGGCCTCGGAGCGGATCGCGGACGGAGTCCTCCTGCACGTAGGGCGTATAACCGTTCGCGGTTATACGCCGCTGGCCGGGGCACCGATGCCCTACGAACCTGGGCTTGAGAGCGCCCTTTCCCCAACCCTCTCCCGCAAGCGGGAGAGGGGGCTGTCCTGAGCGGCGTCGAGGCCAGGCACCATCCTCATACCCATCATTCCCGCGAACGCGGAAAGCCAATAGACAGTTGCTCCTACGTCGCAGGCAAGCACAGCTTTTCGTAGGAGCGAGCTTGCTCGCGAACAGACTCCGCGGCGGGGTTCATTCGCGAGCAAGCTCGCTCCTACGAAGAGCATCCCGGCGCGGCGCGCTCCTACGAGGGCTGATTCATCTCCAATTGCGCCGGCGCTCAGGGCTCGACGGTCAACCGGCCGACCATGCCGGCCTGGTAGTGGCCGGGGATGTTGCAGGCGAATTCCAGCTCGGTGGCCCTGGTGAAGGTCCAGGTCAGCTCGGCGGTCTTGCCCGGCTCCACCAGCACGCTGTTGGGGTCGTCGTGCTTCATCATCTTCGAATGGTCCATGCCGTGGCTCATGCCGGTGGGCGTGAGCATGCCCATCGCCTGCATCTGCTGCATTTCCTTCTGGTGCTCGGCGTGCATGGCGGCGTTGCCGAGGTTGAATTCGTGCAGCAGGCTGCCCTTGTTGTGGATGACGAAGCGCACCGTCTCGCCGGCCTTCACCTGCAGCGACTTGGGCTCGAAGTACATCTCGCCCAGAGTGACCTCTACGCTGCGGGTGGCCTGGGCGGCCTCGGCCGGCTTGCCGAAGTCATACCCATGGCCGTGGCCGGCGTCGGCCAGGGCCGGCAGGGCAATGGCGGCGGCAAGGCCGAGGATGGCGGCATTGAAAAGCTGGCGTGTACGCATGATGCGGACCTCTTGCAGATGACTGCCTCCCATGTTGCCGCCGACCACCTGCCGGTTGGCTGTCGGGAAGATTACAGTTGTGTCAGCTTGGCGGCGCCACCGGCAGCGCTGGATACAATGACCGGCATTCCGCCACGGAGGCCATCCACCTTGAAACTGCTGATCGTCGAAGACGAACCCCGCATCGGCCAGTACCTGCGCCAGGGCCTGAGTGAGGCCGGCTATGCCGTGGACCTCTGCGGCGATGGCGCCGAGGGCGAACAGCTGGCGCTGTCCGGCGGCTACGACCTGGCGATCCTCGACGTCATGCTGCCCGGCCGCGATGGCTGGCAGATACTCCAGGCCGTGCGCCAGGCCGGCCTGGCCCTGCCGGTGCTGTTCCTCACCGCCCGCGACGCCGTGGAGGACCGCGTGCGCGGCCTGGAACAGGGCGCCGACGACTACCTGGTCAAGCCCTTCGCCTTCGTCGAACTGCTGGCCCGCGTGCGCACCCTGCTGCGCCGCGGCGGCCAGCAGTTGCAGGAGACCGTGCTGCAACTGGCCGACCTGGAGCTGGACCTGCTGCGCCGCCGGGTGCAGCGCGGCGGCCGGCGCATCGAGCTGACCGCCAAGGAATTCGCCCTGCTGGAACTGCTGCTGCGTCGCCACGGCGAGGTGCTGCCCAAATCGCTGATCGCCTCCCAGGTGTGGGACATGAACTTCGACAGCGACACCAACGTCATCGAGGTGGCCATCCGCCGCCTGCGCGCCAAGGTCGACGACGACTTCCCGCAGCGCCTGATCCACACCGTGCGCGGCATGGGCTACGTGCTCGAAGAGCGCGCGCCGTGAGCGCCGCCGCGCGGGTTTCGCTGGGCGTCCGCCTGAGCCTGCTGTTCGCCGCCTGCACCGCGGCCGTGTCGCTGATCGCCGGGGTGGTGTTCAGCCGCGCCAGCGAGGCGCACTTCGTCGAACTGGACCGCCAGGTGATGGCCGGCCGCCTGCCCTTCTTCCGCGAACTGCTCGGCCCGGTGCGCGATCCCGCCGGCCTGGCCACGCAACGCGGGACGCTGGAGCACGAACTGACGCGCCACCCGGACCTGGGCCTGCGCCTGGAGGGCCCCGACGGCCAACACTGGCTGGACGAGCCGCCGCGCATGAGCAGCGGCATGGAGGGCATGGGCGAACCGCCCGCCTACCGCGAGATGCGCGTGCCGCTGGACCCGGCCGAGCCCGCCGGGCGCCAGCTGACCCTGGTGCTGGACATCACCCATCACCAACACTTCCTCGGCCGCATGCAACAGCTGATCTGGCTGACCATGGGCCTCTCCGCCCTGGCCACCGCGCTGCTCGGCGCCTGGGCCACCCGCGCCAGCCTGCGCCCGCTGCGGCGCATACGCGAGGTGGCGGCGCAGGTGTCGGCGCAGTCGCTGACCACCCGACTGGACGCCAGCCGCCTGCCCGCGGAACTGCGCGGCCTGGCCAGCGAGCTGAACGCCATGCTGGCGCGCCTGGAAGAAGCCTTCCAGCGCCTGTCGGCGTTCTCCGCGGACATCGCCCACGAGCTGCGCACGCCGCTCACCGCGCTGCTGACGCAGACCCAGGTGGTGCTGTCGCGCCCGCGCGGCGAGGACGACTACCGCGAGGCGCTGCACGGCAACCTGGAGGAACTGCAGCGGCTGACCGCCATGGTCAACGACATGTTGCTGCTGGCCAAGGCCGACCACGGCCTGCTGGCCCCCGGGCGCGACAGCCTGGACCTGGCCGCGGAAGTGGACGCCCTGCTGGAGTTCTACGCGCCGCTGGCCGAGGACCAGGGCGTCCACCTGGCTCGCGAGGGCCAGGCGCAGGTGTGCGGCGACCGCGGCATGCTGCGCCGGACGCTGGCCAACCTGCTGGACAACGCCCTGCGCTTCACCCCCGCAGGCGGCGCCATCCGCGTGCGCCTGCAGCCCGGCCAGATCAGCGTGGAGAACCAGGGCCCGGCGATCCCCGCCGAGCAGTTGCCAAGGCTGTTCGACCGCTTCCACCACCGCGAGGCGGCCCAGCGCGAGGGCCAGGGCGTGCACGCCGGCCTCGGCCTGGCGATCTGCCGCTCCATCGTCCAGGCCCACGGCGGCAGCATCCGCGCCGAATCCGCAGACGGCTGGACACGTTTCATCATCGAATTACCGCCGGAAACGTAGGGCGTATAACCGTTCGCGGTTATACGCCGCCACACCCAAGCCCCAGCCAACACCCAGGTCAACCCCGAAGCCGCCTGGAACCAAGGCCAAACGGCGGATAACGCGGAGCGTTATTCGCCCTACGCCAAGCCCGCCGTAGGGCGTATAACCGTTCGCGGTTATACGCCGCCTCACCCAAGCCCCCAGCCAACACCCAGGTCAACCCCGAAGCCGCCTGGAACCAAGGCCAAACGGCGGATAACGCGGAGCGTTATTCGCCCTACGCCAAACCCACCGTCAGATCACCAACCGCCCACTCGCCACCAGCCGCGCCTGGCCGGCAATGCGCACGCGGTCGCCTTCCAGCCGGCACCAGAGTTCGCCACCACGGGCCGAGCACTGCAAGGCGCGCAACTGCAGCTTGCTCAGGCGCTGCGACCAGTAAGGGATCAGACAGCAGTGGGCGGCGCCGGTGACCGGGTCTTCGTTGATGCCGATGGCCGGGGCGAAGAAGCGCGAGACGAAGTCATGCTCGCCCTCCCCGCGCGCGGTGACGATCACCCCCAGGTACGGCAGCTTCGCCAGGGCGACGAAGTCCGGCGTGCAGGCGCGCACCGCCTCCTCCGACTCCAGCAGCACCATCAGGTGCGCCGTGGTGGCGAGCGCGTCGACCACCGGCAGGCCCAGGGCCTGCTCCAGCTCCACGGTGCTGCCCGCCTCGCGCGGCGGCTGCGCCGGGAAGTCCAGGGCCAGGCGCTGGTCCTCGCGGTACACCCGCAGTGGGCCGGACAGCGAGTTCAGCTCCAGGCGCTCGCCCGGCTCGCCGAACACTTCGAACAGCACATGGGCGCTGGCCAGGGTGGCGTGGCCGCACAGCGGCACCTCGGCGGCCGGGGTGAACCAGCGGATACGCCAACCATCGGCCTCGCGGACCAGGAAGGCGGTCTCCGACAGGTTGTGCTCGGCGGCGATGTTCTGCATCAGCTCGTCGGCCAGCCAGGCGTCCAGGCGATAGACCATGGCCGGGTTGCCGGCGAACGGACGGTGGGTGAAGGCATCGACCTGGTGGAATTCGAGCTGCATGGCGTTCTCCTCTGAATGGGGTTCCAGCATGCCGTCCCGCGCGTTCGGCGCTGCTATACAGTGTGCGACTTTCGCATCGGCACAGTCGCGCCCTCAGGCCCGACCGATGGCGGCGAAACTGGCCGAGGTCAGCCCGGCCAGGGTCTCGGCGCTCAGCTCCACCTCCAGGCCGCGGCGCCCGGCGCTGACGTGGATGCTGGGGAACTGCCGGGCAGACTCGTCGATGAAGGTGCGCAGGCGCTTCTTCTGCCCCAGCGGGCTGATGCCGCCGACCAGGTAGCCGGTGGCGCGCTGCGCGGCGCTGGGCTCGGCCATGTCGGCCTTCTTCGCCCCGGCGGCGTGGGCCAGGGCCTTCAGGTCGAGGCTGCCGGCCACCGGCACCACGGCCACCAGCAGTTCGCCCTTCTCGGTGGCGGCGAGCAGCGTCTTGAACACCCGCGCCGGCTCCAGGCCGAGTTTCTCGGCGGCCTCCAGGCCGTAGGACGGCGCCTTGGGATCGTGTTCGTAGCTCAGCACGCGGTGCTCGGCGCGAGCCTTCTTCAGCAGGTCGATGGCGGGGGTCATGGCGGTCCGGGGTCTGTCCGTGAACGATGCCCAAGCATAGCAAGGGCCGGCGGCCGAATCCGCCACCGCCGCCCGCGCGCGCGGCCCTTCACCCGGCGCGCGGAATGGCCTAAGGTCGCAGACGACCCGGGCTCTGCCGGATGCAGCACAAGGCCAACGTCATGACCGACAGCCAGAACAAGAAATACATCGTCGCCCTCGACCAGGGCACCACCAGTTCCCGCGCCATCATCTTCGACCGCAACGCCAACGTGGTCAGCGTGGCCCAGCGCGAGTTCGCGCAGATCTACCCCCAGGCCGGCTGGGTCGAGCACGACCCCATGGAAATCTGGGCCACCCAGAGCTCGACCCTGGTCGAGGCCCTGGCCCAGGCCAGCATCGGCTTCGGCGAGGTGGCCGCCATCGGCATCACCAACCAGCGCGAGACCACGGTGGTGTGGGACAAGGCCACCGGCCGGCCGATCCACAATGCCATCGTCTGGCAATGCCGGCGCAGCGCGGGCATCTGCGAGCAGCTGCGCGCCGACGGCCTGGAACCCTACATCCGCGACACCACCGGGCTGGTCATCGACCCCTATTTCTCCGGCACCAAGCTGAAATGGATTCTCGACAACGTCGACGGCGCCCGCGAGCGCGCCCGCCGCGGCGAGCTGCTGTTCGGCACCGTGGACAGCTGGCTGGTGTGGAAGCTCACCGAGGGCGAGGTGCACGTCACCGACTACACCAACGCCTCGCGCACGCTGCTGTTCGACATCCACAAGCTCGACTGGGACGACCGCCTGCTGGCGGCCCTGGACATTCCCCGGGCCATGCTGCCGAAGGTGCAGGCCTCTTCCGGGGCATTCGGCCAGGCGCGGGTCGGCGGCCTGGGCGTGCACCGCACGCCCATCGCCGGGATCGCCGGCGACCAGCAGGCCGCGCTGTTCGGCCAGCTCTGCGTGGAGCCCGGCCAGGCGAAGAACACCTACGGCACCGGCTGCTTCCTGCTGATGCACACCGGCGCCAAGGCGGTGAAATCCACCCACGGCCTGCTCACCACCATTGCCTGCGGGCCCCGCGGCGAGCCGCAGTACGCCCTGGAAGGCGCGGTGTTCAACGGCGGCTCCACGGTGCAGTGGCTGCGTGACGAGTTGAAGGTGATCAACGACGCCCACGACTCCGAGTACTTCGCCAGCAAGGTCAAGGACAGCAACGGCGTCTACCTGGTGCCGGCCTTCACCGGCCTGGGCGCGCCCTACTGGGACCCGTACGCCCGCGGCGCGCTGTTCGGCCTGACCCGCGGGGTGAAGGCCGACCACCTGATCCGCGCCACCCTGGAATCCATCGCCTACCAGACCCGCGACGTGCTCGACGCCATGCAGCAGGACGCCGGCGAGCCGCTGCGCGCCCTGCGCGTGGACGGCGGCGCGGTGGCCAACAACTTCCTCATGCAGTTCCAGGCCGACATCCTCGGCACGCCGGTGGAGCGCCCGCAGATGCGTGAGACCACGGCGCTGGGCGCCGCCGTGCTGGCGGGGCTGGCCAGCGGCTTCTGGCAGGGCCTGGACGAGCTGAAGGGCAAGGCGGTGATCGAGCGGGTGTTCCAGCCCAACTGCGAGGCGGCCGAGCGGGAGCGGCTGTATGCGGGCTGGAAGAAGGCGGTGGAGCGCACGAGGGGCTGGGCGGAGCCGTAGGGCGTACAACCGTTCGCGGTTGTACGCCGATAGGCCCGAGTCCTGCCCGGCTTCACGGTCAGGGTCGGGGCGGTCCGGACAGGGGCTTCGAGTCTGGCTCCGCAGTGGCCTGGGGCCAAGGTGAAACGGCGTATAACCGCGAACGGTTATACGCCCTACGCCGATGGCTATTCCTGTGCAGCGGGGGCTTCCAGTTGCGCCCACAGCGACGGGCCGCCGGTGGATTTTTCCACCGCGGCGAGGCGCACGGCGTGGGCCGCCAGTTCCTCGTCGCTGGCGCGGATCACCCGGGTCAGCGCGCGGCCGGCCGCCAGGCGGCGGATCGCGCTGGGCTGCGGGCGGCCGCTGCCGTCGCCCTCGGCGCCATGGCCGGCCAGCGACAGGCTGGTCTGGCCACCGGTCATCGCCAGGTAGACGTCGGCGAGAATCTCGGCGTCGAGCAGTGCGCCGTGCAGGTCGCGGCCGGAGTTGTCGACGCCGTAGCGCTTGCACAGGGCGTCGAGGTTGTTGCGCTGCCCCGGGTGGCGCTCGCGGGCCATCATCAGGGTGTCGAGCACCGAGCAGTAGTCGCTGACCTCGGCGCGCTCGCTCTGCCCCAGCAGGGCGAACTCGTTGTTGATGAAGCCGATGTCGAACGCCGCGTTGTGGATGATCAACTGGGCGCCGTGGATGAACTCGAAGAACTCGTCGGCCACCTCGCGGAAGCGCGGCTTGTCCTTGACGTATTCGTTGGTGATGCCGTGGACGGCGATGGCGCCTTCGTCGATCTCGCGATCGGGCTGCAGGTAGACGTGGAAGTGGCGGCCGGTGAGGCGGCGGCCTTCCAGCTCGACGCAGCCGATCTCGATGATCCGGTGGCCATCGGTGACCGGCATGCCGGTGGTTTCGGTATCCAGTACGACGCTGCGCATTTCAGGACCTTGTAGCTTTGACCATGGAGGGCGCCCGCGGGCGCCCGTTGCAATATTCAGCGCGGCAGTTCGGCGACGCCGCGGTTGGCGAGCATATCGGCGCGCTCGTTGCCGGGGTGCCCGGTGTGGCCGCGCACCCACTGCCACTCGACATTATGCCGGTTGACCTGCTCGTCCAGCGCCTGCCACAGGTCGGCATTCTTCACCGGCTGCTTGGCGGCGGTCTTCCAGCCGCGCTTCTTCCAGTTCGGCAGCCATTCCTTGATGCCTTTCATCACGTACTCGGAGTCGGTGACCAGGCGGATCTCGCAGGACCGCTTGAGCGCCGCCAGGGCCATGATGGCCGCCGTCAGCTCCATGCGGTTGTTGGTGGTCTCCGGCTCGCCGCCCCAGAGTTCGCGCTCGGCGCCCTTGTAGAACAGCACCGCGCCCCAGCCACCGCGGCCGGGGTTGCCCTTGCAGGCGCCGTCGGTATAGATGACGACCTTCTCTTCTTCGCTCATATCACCTTCAGTACGGCCCGCGGCGTCCCGCCCCGGGATGGTGGCACGAGGGACTGGCGAAGGCCGTCGCTAGATTTCCGAATCGCGCCGGCTGACCTTGGCCACCGGCAGCGGCACCAGTTGGCCGCGGGCCTCGCGGCGGGCCTGGCGCAATGGCCGCAGGCCGACCACCAGCTTGCGCGCCACCAGCAGGTAGAAGCCGGCGCCGGTGCCCTTGAGGCCGGCGCCCCAGCCTTCCATGCGCGCCAGGCGCGCCTGCCAGACAGCCGAGGCAAGCGGCGGACGATAGCACCCGAAGCGGCGTTTCTCCAGCGCGAAGCCCAGCAGGTTGAGCCAGTCGCAGACGCGCCCGGGGGAAATGCAGCGCGCCCGGCCCAGGCCGTCGGAAGCGAAATAATGCCGCAGGCCCCAGGCGCTGCGCGGGTTGACGCCGATCACCAGCAGGTGCCCGCCGGGGCGCACGCTGCGCGCGGCTTCGCGCAGCAGGCGGTGCGGCGACAGGCAGAAATCCAGGCCGTGCTGCAGCAGCACCACGTCGGCGGCGTGCTCGCCCAACGGCCAGGCGCATTCGTCGCAGGCGATCTCCACCCCCGGCAGCGGCGGCCCCAGGCGCACGCCGCGCTGGATGTTGCCGGTGCTCTCCGGCAGCTCGGCGTGCGGGCCGTAGTGCACCAGGTAGCCACCGAAGTAGCGCTGCAGCTCGTCGCAGAGCAGGCGCTGCTCCTCGGCCAGCATCATCGCGCCCAGCGGCCCGGCGAACCAGTCGCGCGCCTCGGCGATCAGCTCCAGCCAGTCAGCATCGGCCTGGGCGAAGGGTTCTCGTTCCATTCTCACCACCCCCTGAACAGGTTGGCTGTCGCCGCCGGGAGGGCGGCCGACGCCGTTCGGCGAACACAGGACGGCACATTCGCACTACTATGCGCCAACCTATTCCGCTTAGCGACATCCGGCCATGATACAGATCGACGCGCTGCCCGCCTTTTCCGACAACTACATCTGGCTGTTGCAGGATGTGACCACCCGGACCTGCGCGGTGGTCGACCCGGGCGACGCCGCGCCGGTGGAAGCCTGGCTGGCCGCGCACCCGGATTGGCGCCTGGCCGACATCCTGGTCACCCACCACCACCAGGACCACGTCGGCGGCGTGGCGCGCCTGAAACAGACCAGCGGCGCCCGCGTGCTGGGCCCGGTCGGCGAGCGCATCCCGGCCATCGACCAGGCGCTGCGCGACGGCGAGCGCGTCGAGGTGCTGGGCCTGGGCTTCGAGGTCATCGAGGTGCCCGGCCACACCCTCGGGCACATCGCCTACTACCATGCGGACGCCGACGCGCCCCTGCTGTTCTGCGGCGACACCCTGTTCGCCGGCGGCTGCGGCCGCCTGTTCGAGGGCACCCCGGCGCAGATGCACGCCTCCCTGGGCCGCCTCGCCGCGCTGCCGGGCGCCACCGGCGTGTACTGCGCCCACGAATACACCCTGAGCAACCTGCGCTTCGCCCGCGCGGTGGAACCCGGCAACGCCGAGCTGGCCGCGCGCTTCGACGAGGTCAGCGCCTGGCGCGAGCGGGGCCGCATCAGCCTGCCCTCCAGCATCGCCCTGGAGCGGGCCACCAATCCCTTTTTGCGCACCTCGGAAAACAGCGTGAAAAAAGCCGCCGACGAGCGGAACGGCGGGCCCATAGCCAGCCCCGCAGAGGTTTTTGCGGTCATTCGGCAATGGAAAGATAAATTCTGAGGTCTGGCGAAATCTTGACCACGTCCGGCGCGGTTTCTAGAATCCCCGAAATTTTTACCCTGGACAAAGTCATCCGCCAATGCCGCCAAAGACCAGTAAGACCAGCGATCTAGACGCATTGGCTCGTGCCATACGAGTCTCCGTCCTGCTCGGCGCCGGCGCCCTCGCCGGCTGCCAGACCAGCCAGCACAGCGGCACCGACCAGGACGCCCTGACCTATCGCCCCGCCAGCCGCGCGGTGGACGTACAGTTCAACCCGGCCTACGCCGACAGCGACATCTGGCAGCGCATGCGCCACGGCTTCCAGTTGCAGGCCGACGCCACCGACACCAACCCGCGCATCGAACGCCAGCGCCTGTGGTTCGTCAGCAACCAGGCCTTCATCGAGCAGGCCTCCGAGCGCGGCAGCCCCTACATGCACTACGTGGTGGAGCGCCTGGAAGAGCGGCAGATGCCACTGGAACTGGCGCTGCTGCCGATGATCGAGAGCGCCTACAACCCCCTCGCCGTGTCCCGCGCCCAGGCGGTGGGCCTGTGGCAGTTCATCCCCACCACCGGCACCCACTTCAACCTGCGCCAGACCAGCTGGTACGACGGCCGCCGCGACATCAAGGCCTCGACCAACGCGGCGCTGACCTACCTGAACCGCCTGCACGACATGTTCAACGGCGACTGGCTGCTCGCCCTGGCCGCCTACAACGCCGGCGAGGGCACCGTCAGCCGCGCCATCGAGCGCAACCAGAAGCTCGGCCTGCCGACCGACTACTGGAACCTGCCGCTGCCCCAGGAAACCCAGGACTACGTGCCCAAGCTGCTGGCCCTGTCGCAGCTGGTGATGTCGCCGGAAGCCTACGGCATCAACCTCAACCCCATCGCCAACGAATCCTACTTCGCCGCGGTGAAGGTCAAGCCCGGCCTGGACCTGTCGCGCGTCGCGGCGCTGGCCGAACTCGACGAGGACGAGCTGTACCTGCTCAACCCGGCCTTCAAGCGCCGCATCACCATGGACGGCCCGCAGCAGCTGCTGGTGCCCAAGGAGAAGGTGGAACGCCTCAAGGCCGGCCTCGCCTCCCTGCAGCCCCAGGACCTGGTGAGCTGGAAGCAGTACAAGGTGCGCCGCGGCGACAGCCTGCGCAGCATCGCGGCCAAGCACGGCATCAGCGTGGCCGAGCTCAAGAGCAGCAACCGCCTGAGCTCCAACCGCGTGCGCAACGGCCAGGCGCTGCTGATCCCGGCCAAGGGCAGCCGCATGCCGGAACTGGAGCCCGCGCGCCAGGTGGCCAAGGCCGGCGCGACCAAGGCGCCCAGCCTGGCCAACGCCACCCGCAGCTACAAGGTCAAGAGCGGCGACAACCTCTGGCAGATCGCCCGCGCCACCGGCGTCGGCGTCGACGACCTGAAGCGCTGGAACGGCCTGGACGGCCACGGCGTCAAGCCCGGCCAGGTGCTCAAGCTGCAAGGCGCCACCCAGTTGGCATCGCGCAGCGGCGCCAGCGGCAAGGCCAAGCAGCAGCAACAGCAGGAAGCGGCGACCTACTACAAGGTCAAGCAGGGCGATTCCATGTACCTGATCGCCAAGCGCTTCAACGTCGAGATGCAGCACATCAAGCGCTGGAACCCGCGCAGCAGCGCCCACGCGCTCAAGCCTGGGCAGACGTTGACGCTTTATCTCGATACTGCGAGCCGTTGATTTCCCGTCCGGCCCAGCCATGGCGTTGGCGGCAGGTGCGGTGTAGCGGCGTATAACCGCGAACGGTTATACGCCCTACGTCCAGGGTGAGCCTGGCGTAGGGCGAATAACGCTCCGCGTTATCCGCCGTTTGACCTTGGCCACATCCCCCTCGGCGCCGAGCACGGAGCCGCCCACCCCCGGCAACTTTTTCCCCGAAAGCACGGCCTAAGCTTCCGGCCCGAGCTTTTTCCCCGCAATACAAGCTGTTACCGTGGCCCTCTCGGGACGCCCGTGCAAACGCCGGCGCGCCGTCGCCCGCCGCGCCGTGCGTCCGCTGCCGCCCCTTGCACGGGACGGGCCCCAACCAGTACAAACGATGCCAGCCCGAACGCACCTACGAGCAGACCATGCCCAGAATGCCGACCAGCGCCCCCCGCCCCGCACCCGCGCCCACCACCGGATCGGCGGCGGAGCGCCGTCGATGAAGCTCCGCGCCCTCCTCCTGCTCGGCCTGCTCGGCCTGGGCGCCGGCCTGCAGGCCGCGCCGCAACATGCCATCACCCTCTACGACGAGGCGCCGAAATACCCGGCCGGCTACCGCCACTTCGACTTCGTCAACCCCGACGCCCCCAAGGGCGGCACCCTGCGGCTCTCCGACACCGGCGGCTTCGACAGCCTCAACCCGTTCATCCCCAAGGGCAACCCGGCCTCGCAGATCAGCCTGGTCTACGACACCCTGACCTTCCACTCCCTGGACGAGCCCTTCACCGAATACGGCCTGCTCGCCGAGAAGATCGAGAAGGACCCCGAGCAGCGCTTCGTGCGCTTCTACCTGCGCCCCCAGGCGCGCTTCAACGACGGCACCCCGGTCACCGCCGACGACGTGGTCTTCACCTTCGAGACGCTGATCAAGCAGGGCGACCCGATGTACCGCAACTACTACGCGGACGTCGACAAGGTGGTGGCCGAGGACAAGCTGCGCGTGCGCTTCGACTTCAAGCGCCCGGGCAACCGCGAGCTGCCGCTGATCCTCGGCCAGTTGCAGATCCTGCCCAAGCACTGGTGGGCCAGCCGCGACTTCGCCAAGACCAGCCTGGAGCCGCCGCTGGGCAGCGGCCCCTACCGCGTCGCCAAGGTCGACCCGGGCCGCTCGATCCGCTACGAGCGGGTCAAGGACTACTGGGCCAAAGACCTGCCGGTGAACCGCGGCTTCAACAACTTCGACGCAGTGGTGGTGGACTCCTACCGCGACCTGACCGTGGCCCTGGAAGCCTTCAAGGCCGGGCAGTTCGACTTCAACGAGGAGCGCATCGCGAAGAACTGGGCCACCGCCTACGACTCGCCGGCGATACGCGACGGCCGCATCGTCCGCCAGGAGCTGCACAACGACAACCCCTGGGGCATGCAGGGCTTCGCCTTCAACATCCGCCGCCCGGTGTTCCAGGACGTGCGGGTGCGCGAGGCCATCAGCCTGCTGTTCGACTTCGAGTGGACCAACAAGCAGCTGTTCTTCGGCTCCTACAAGCGCGACCGCAGCTACTTCGAGAACTCCGAGATGGCCGCCCACGAACTGCCCGACGCGCAGGAGCTGGCGATCCTCGAACCGCTGCGCGGCAAGTTGCCGCCGCAGGTCTTCGACAGCGTCTACGAGCCGCCGGTCAGCGACGGCAGCGGCATCATCCGCGAGCAGAAGCGCAAGGCCTACAAGCTGCTGCTGGAGGCCGGCTACAAGATCGTCGACGACCGCATGGTCGGCCCCGACGGCAAGCCGCTGAGCTTCGAATTCATGCTGGTGCAGGCCGACTTCCTGCGCGTGCTGCTGCCCTACAAGCGCAACCTCGCCGAACTGGGCATCGACATGCAGATCCGCGTGGTGGACATCTCCCAGTACATCAACCGCCTGCGCTCGCGGGACTTCGACATGATGGTCGCCAGCTGGCCGCAGTCCAACTCGCCGGGCAACGAGCAGCGTGAGTTCTGGCATTCGGCCAGCGCCGACAACCCCGGCAGCCGCAACTTCATCGGCCTGCGCGACGCGGCCATCGACGAGCTGGTGGACGGCCTGATCAAGGCCGACTCGCGCGACTCCCTGGTGCGCCACGCCCGCGCCCTGGACCGCGCCCTGCAGTGGGGCCATTACGTGGTGCCCAACTGGTACCTGGACACCTGGCGCCTGGCCTACTGGAACCGCATCGCCCACCCCGCGAAACTGCCGCCCTACAGCTACGCGCTGATGACCTGGTGGCAGGCCCGCGACAAGGCCGAGCCGACCCAAGCCGTGACCCAGGCGCAGGAGACCCGCTGATGCTCACCTACATCCTGCGCCGCCTGCTGCTGATCGTGCCGACGCTGTTCGGCATCCTGCTGATCAACTTCATCATCATCCAGGCCGCCCCCGGCGGGCCGGTGGACCAGATGATCGCCAAGCTCGAAGGCGTCAACGCCGCCGCCGGCGGGGCCACCGGGCGCATCGCCGGCTCCGGCGGCGAGCTGGCCTCCTCCGGCGGCTCGCACTACCGCGGCGGCCAGGGCCTGGACCCGGAGCTGGTGAAGGAGATCGAGCGCATGTACGGCTTCGACAAGCCGGCGCCCGAACGCTTCTGGATCATGCTCAAGAACTACGTGCACCTGGACTTCGGCAGCAGCTTCTTCCGCGACGCCAAGGTCACCGACCTGATCATCGAGAAGCTGCCGGTGTCCATCTCCCTGGGGCTGTGGAGCACCCTGATCATGTACCTGGTGTCCATCCCCCTGGGCATCGCCAAGGCAGTGCGCAACGGCAGCCAGTTCGACATCTGGACCAGCTCGGCGATCATCATCGGCTACGCCATCCCCGCCTTCCTCTTCGCCATCCTGCTGGTAGTGCTGTTCGCCGGCGGCAGCTACTGGGACTGGTTCCCCCTGCGCGGACTGACCTCCAACGACTTCGACGAACTCAGCACCTTCGGCAAGGTCAAGGACTACTTCTGGCACCTGGCCCTGCCGATCACCGCCCTGGTCATCGGCAACTTCGCCACCATCACCCTGCTGACCAAGAACAGCTTCCTCGACGAGATCGGCAAGCAGTACGTGGTCACCGCCCGCGCCAAGGGCCTGACCGAGCGCCAGGTGCTCTACGGCCACGTGTTCCGCAACGCCATGCTGCTGATCATCGCCGGCCTGCCCTCGGCGCTGCTGGGGGTGTTCTTCACCGGCTCGCTGCTGATCGAGGTGATCTTCTCCCTCGACGGCCTGGGCCTGCTCAGCTTCGAGTCGGCGCTCAACCGCGACTACCCGGTGGTGTTCGGCACCCTGTTCATCTTCACCCTGTTCGGTTTGATCATGAAGCTGGTCAGCGACGTCCTCTACACCCTCGTCGATCCGCGCATCGACTTCGAGAACCGGGAGTGATCCGATGCGCCTGTCCCCGATGAACCAGCGCCGCTGGGCGCGCTTCAAGGCCAACAAGCGCGGCTGGTGGTCGCTGTGGCTGTTCCTCGCGCTGTTCGTGCTGAGCCTGGGCGCCGAGCTGATCGCCAACGACAGGCCGCTGGCGGTGCACTACGACGGCCAGTGGTACTTCCCGGTGCTCAAGCGCTACCCGGAGACCGTGTTCGGCGGCGAGTTCCCCCTGGAGGGCAACTACAAGGCGCCCTACATGCGCCAGCTGCTGGCCGACAAGGACGCCTGGGTGCTCTGGCCGCCGATCGCCTACAGCTACGACAGCATCAACTACGACCTGCGCGTGCCGGTGCCCTCAGCGCCCAGCGCGGAGAACCTGCTGGGCACCGACGACCAGGCCCGCGACGTGCTGGCGCGGGTGATCTACGGCTTCCGCATCTCGGTGCTGTTCGCCCTGGTGCTGACCCTGCTCAGCTCGCTGATCGGCGTGCTGGTCGGCGCCCTGCAGGGCTTCTACGGCGGCTGGGTCGACCTGCTCGGCCAGCGCTTCCTGGAAATCTGGTCGGGCCTGCCGGTGCTCTACCTGCTGATCATCCTCGCCAGCTTCGTGCAGCCGAACTTCTGGTGGCTGCTGGGCATCATGCTGCTGTTCTCCTGGATGAGCCTGGTGGACGTGGTGCGCGCCGAGTTCCTCCGCGGCCGCAACCTGGAATACGTGCGCGCGGCCCGCGCCCTGGGCATGAAGAACGGCAAGATCATGTTCCGCCACATCCTGCCCAACGCGATGATCTCCACCCTGACCTTCATGCCCTTCATCCTCACCGGCGCCATCGCCACCCTGACCTCCCTGGACTTCCTCGGCTTCGGCCTGCCGGCCGGCTCGCCGTCCCTCGGCGAGCTGGTCGCCCAGGGCAAGTCCAACCTGCAGGCGCCATGGCTGGGGATCAGCGCCTTCGTGGTGCTGGCGCTGATGCTCAGCCTGCTGGTGTTCATCGGCGAGGCCGCCCGCGATGCCTTCGACCCGAGGAAGTGAGATGAGCCAGAGCGCCCAAGACAACTTGGTGGAAATCCGCGACCTTTCCGTCGACTTCGCCAGCGGCGAGGACACCATCCACGCGGTCGACCAGGTCAGCTTCGACATCCGCCGCGGCGAGACTCTGGCCCTGGTCGGCGAAAGCGGCTCGGGCAAGTCGGTCACCGCCCTTTCCCTCCTGCGCCTGCTGCCCTACCCCACGGCCAGCCATCCCAGCGGCAGCGTCCGCTATTCCGGGCTGGACCTGCTGAAAGCGCCGGAACGCAAGCTGCGCGGCATCCGCGGCAACCGCATCGCCATGGTCTTCCAGGAGCCCATGACCTCGCTGAACCCGCTGCACACCGTGGAGAAGCAGATCGGCGAAGTGCTCGCCCTGCACAAGGGCCTGCAGGGCCAGGCGGCGCGCGCGCGCATCCTCGAACTGCTCGACCTGGTCGGTATCCCCGACCCGGCCACGCGGCTGAAGTCCTACCCCCACGAGCTGTCCGGCGGCCAGCGCCAGCGGGTGATGATCGCCATGGCCCTGGCCAACGAGCCGGAACTGCTGATCGCCGACGAACCGACCACGGCGCTGGACGTTACCGTGCAGCTGAAGATCCTCGACCTGCTGGCCGAGCTGCAGGCGCGCCTGGGCATGGCCCTGCTGCTGATCACCCACGACCTCAACCTGGTGCGGCGCATCGCCCACCGCGTGTGCGTGATGCAGAAGGGCAAGATCGTCGAGCAGGCCGACTGCGAGCAGCTGTTCGAAGCCCCGCAGCACCCCTACACCCGTGAGCTGCTCGGCGCCGAACCCAGCGGCGCGCCGGCGGCCAACCCGCCGGGCGAGGAACTGCTGAGCGTGCAGGACCTGCGCGTCTGGTTCCCGATCAAGAAGGGCGTGTTCCGCCGCACCGTCGACCACATCAAGGCGGTGGACGGCATCGACTTCAGCCTGCCCCGCGGGCAGACCCTGGGCATCGTCGGCGAAAGCGGCTCGGGCAAGTCCACCCTGGGCCTGGCCATCCTGCGGCTGATCGACAGCCGCGGCGGCATCCGCTTCGAGGGCAACGCCCTGGACGCCATGAACCAGGCCGAGGTGCGCCCGCTGCGCCGCGAGATGCAGGTGGTCTTCCAGGACCCGTACGGCAGCCTCAGCCCGCGCCTGTCGGTGGGCCAGATCGTCGGCGAGGGCCTGGAGATCCACGGCATCTGCGACGAGAAGGAACAGCAGCAGCGGATCATCGACGCGCTGCTGGAAGTCGGCCTGGACCCGCAGGCGCGCCACCGCTACCCCCACGAATTCTCCGGCGGCCAGCGCCAGCGCATCGCCATCGCCCGCGCCCTGGTGCTCAAGCCGGCGCTGATCCTGCTGGACGAGCCGACCTCGGCGCTGGACCGCTCGGTGCAGCGCCAGGTGGTCGACCTGCTGCGCCAGCTGCAGGCCAAGTACAACCTCACCTACCTGTTCATCAGCCACGACCTCGCGGTGGTCAAGGCCCTGAGCCATCAGCTGCTGGTGATCCGCCAGGGCAAGGTGGTCGAAGGCGGCCCGGCGCAGGAAATCTTCAGCGCGCCGCAGCATCCCTACACGCAGCAACTGCTGGAAGCCGCCTTCATGGCCCCGGCGGCTGCGCTTGAAGAATGACCTGCAAGGAAGGAACGAACATGGGTTTTCTAGCCGGTAAACGCGCGCTGATCGTCGGCGTGGCCAGCAAGTTGTCCATCGCCTCGGGCATCGCCGAGGCGATGCACCGCGAAGGCGCGCAGCTCGCCTTCACCTACCAGAACGACAAGCTCAAGGGCCGCGTCGAGGAATTCGCCGCCGGCTGGGGCTCCAGCGCCGAGCTGTGCTTCCCCTGCGACGTCGCCAACGATGCCGACATCGAGGCGGTGTTCCGCGAACTGGGCAGAAAGTGGGACGGCCTGGACATCATCGTCCACTCGGTGGGCTTCGCCCCGGGCGACCAGTTGGACGGCGACTTCACCAGCGTCACCAGCCGCGACGGCTTCCGCATCGCCCACGACATCAGCGCCTACAGCTTCGTCGCCCTGGCCAAGGCCGGCCGCGAGATGATGCAAGGCCGCAACGGCAGCCTGCTGACCCTCACCTACCTGGGCGCCGAGCGCACCATGCCCAACTACAACGTGATGGGCATGGCCAAGGCCAGCCTGGAAGCCGGCGTGCGCTACCTGGCCGGCAGCCTGGGCCCGGAGGGCACGCGGGTCAACGCGGTGTCCGCCGGCCCGATCCGCACCCTGGCCGCCTCCGGCATCAAGAGCTTCCGCAAGATGCTCGCCGCCAACGAACGCCAGACCCCGCTGCGGCGCAACGTGACCATCGAAGAAGTCGGCAACGCCGCGGCCTTCCTCTGCTCCGACCTGGCCAGCGGCATCAGCGGCGAAATCCTCTACGTCGACGGCGGCTTCAACACCACCGCGATGGGGCCGCTGGAAGACAGCTGAGCAGACGGGCGGGGCGATGGGTATCGCTTCGCTCAACCCATCCTACGGGGGGGGGGGGAACGCCATGCCTCCCAGCAAACTGTAGGAGCGGGCCCTGCCCGCGATTCGCGCGCAGGGCGCGCTCCTACAGGGGAATGGCACGGGTGGGTGGCGTAGGAGCGGATCTCATCCGCGAATCGCGCCGGGATGTCCGGCTATCGCGGACAGAGTCCGCTCCTACGGGTGGAAATGCCATGCCTCCCAGCAAACTGTAGGAGCGGGCCCTGCCCGCGATTTCGCGCGCAGGGCGCGCTCCTACAGGGGAATGGCACGGGTGGGTGGCGTAGGAGCGGATCTCATCCGCGAATCACGCCGGAACCTCCGGCTATCGCGGACGGAGTCCGCTCCTACGGGTGGAAATGCCATGCCTCCTACAGCCTTCGTAGGATGGGTTGAGCGAAGCGATACCCATCACCAATGGCAGCATGGGTTTCGCAAGCTCAACCCATCCTACGAAAAGCACCTCGCGCGGCCGGCAAGACAATTGCTCCAAACAAAAACGCCGCACCCGGTCACCCGGATGCGGCGTTTTCATTCGATCGCGGCGCGTGGCGCGCGGATCAATCCTCGCGGTAGCGGCGCAGGCGCAGGGCCTTGCCGGCGACGCGGGTGTCCTTGAGCTTGCCGAGCAGGCGCTCCAGGCCGTCTTCGGGCAGTTCGATCAGGCTGAAGGTCTCGCGGATCTGGATGCGGCCGATGGCCTCGCGGGACAGGCCGCCCTCGTTGAGGATGGCGCCCAGCAGGTTCTTCGCCGCCACGCCGTCGCGCGCGCCCAGGGCGGTGCGGCAGCGGGCCTTGCCTTCGGCCGGAGCGGCCATCGGGCGGCGCTCGCCGGAACGTTCGCCACGGTCACTGCGCTCACCGCGTTCGCCACGCTCGTAGCGTTCGCTGCGCTCGCGCGGGGCGGCCGGGGTCAGCGGCTGCTCACGGCGCACCGACTCCAGGTCCAGGGCCTTGCCTTCGGTGAGCTTGGCCAGCAGCACCGCGGACAGGGTTTCGGCATCGGTGCCCAGGCGGCGGCACAGCTCGTCACGCACGGCGCCACGGGTGGCGACGGCGGTTTCCAGCAGCGGCTGCAGGCTGGCGGCCAGGCGCGCCAGGCGTGCTTCCAGCACGGTGTCGGCGTCGGGCAGGCGCACTTCGCCGACCTTCTGCCCGGTGACGCGCTCGATCACCTGCAGCATGCGGCGCTCGCGCGGGGTCACCAGCAGCAGCGCGCGGCCTTCGCGGCCGGCGCGGCCGGTACGGCCGATGCGGTGCACGTAGGACTCGGGGTCGTACGGCATGTCGATGTTCAGCACGTGGGTGATGCGCGCCACGTCCAGGCCGCGGGCGGCCACGTCGGTGGCGATGACGATGTCCAGCGAGCCGTCCTTGAGCGACTCGATGACGCGCTCGCGCTGGGCCTGCGGGATATCGCCGTTCAGCGCGGCGGCGCGGTAGCCCTGGCGCTCGAGCAGCTCGGCGATGTCCAGGGTGGCCTGCTTGGTGCGCACGAAGCCGATCAGCGCGTCGAACTGCTCGACTTCCAGCAGGCGCAGGATGGAGGCGGCCTTCTGGTCGGCATGGACCATCAGGTGGACCTGCTCGATGCGCGCCACGGTCTGGGTCTTGGCGGCGATGCGGACGTGCTTGGGTTCTTTCAGGTGGCGTTCGGCGATACTGCGGATCGAGGCCGGCAGGGTCGCGGAGAACAGCACGGTCTGGCGGCTGGCCGGCATGGCCTCGAAGATCACTTCCAGGTCGTCCATGAAGCCGAGCTTGAGCATCTCGTCGGCCTCGTCGAGGACCAGGCGCTCGACGGTGCCCAGCAGGTTCTCGTCGCGGCGCAGGTGGTCGCACAGGCGGCCGGGGGTGGCCACCAGCACCTGGGCGCCCTGGCGCAGGGCCTTGAGCTGCGGGCCCATGGGCGCGCCGCCGTAGACGGCGACCACGCCGACGCCGGGCATCTGCTTGGAGTAGGTTTCGCAGGCGGTGGCCACCTGCAGGGCCAGTTCGCGGGTCGGCACCAGGATCAGCACCTGGGGTTCGCGGCGCGTGGCCTCGATCTTCGACAGCAGCGGCAGGGCGAAGGCGGCGGTCTTGCCGGTGCCGGTCTGGGCCTGGCCGATCATGTCGTGACCTTCGAGGATCACCGGAATCGACTGGGCCTGGATGGGCGACGGCTCTTCGTAGCCGACCGCGGCGATGGCGGCGAGAATATTGGGATGAATGCCGAGCGCGGCGAAGCCGCCGGTTTCCTGGGTCATGGGTTTTGCCTCTAAATACATCCGCAAAGACCCAATGGCCGAGCTGCGCATGCCCTGTACGACAGTAGAAGTCACCCAGGCAGCTGGAAGCGGGGATTTGCGAACTGAACTGTTGGAAGAATACGTCAAGGAAGTCCGCGGAAGCGGTAGCACAGACGGAGCGCGAAGCGCCGAAGGGTGCGGTCCCGAACGGGGCCGTGATAGGCCGGCGCGCATCATACCGGAAAAACGCCGCCGATGTGCGGCTTTTCCACTACCGCTGGCCGAACGGTCAAGACTTGCACAACCGGCCACCTGCCGTCTATACCGAGCAGGGCCACCTGCCAGGAGCACGCGCCGTGAACCCTACCAGCGAACCCCGCGTCACCGTCACGCGCCGCGGCCACCTCCTGCTGCTGGGCCTCAACCGGCCGCAGAAGCGCAACGCCTTCGACCAGCGCATGCTCGACGAACTGATGCTGGCCCTGGGCGACTACGAGCGCGACGACGACCTGCGTTGCGCACTGCTCGTCGCCCACGGCGAGCACTTCAGCGCCGGCCTCGACCTGGCCGACGTCAGCCAGCGCCTGCACGACGGCTGGCAGTTGCCGGCCGGCGCCGTCGACCCCTGGGGCACCCTCGGCGGGCCGCGGCTGAGCAAGCCGCTGATGGTCGCCGTGCAGGGCTACTGCTACACCATCGGCATCGAGCTGATGCTGGCGGCGGACATCTGCCTGTGCGCCAGCACCGCCCGCTTCGCCCAGATGGAAGTGCGCCGCGGCCTGCTGCCCCTGGGCGGCGCCACCCTGCGCCTGCCGCAGGTGGCCGGCTGGGGCAACGCCATGCGCTGGCTGCTCAGCGGCGACGAGTTCGATGCCCACGAAGCCTGGCGCCTGGGCCTGGTGCAGGAAATCCACCCGCCGGAAGAACTGCTGCCCGAAGCCCTGAAGCTGGCCGCGCGCATCGCCCGCCGGGCGCCCCTGGCCGTGCGCGCCACCCTGGCCTCGGCGCGGCGCGCCCAGGAACAGGGAACGGCGCAGGCCATCCGCGAGTTGCCGCAACAATTCAAGACCCTGCTGGCCAGCGAGGATGCCCGCGAAGGCTTGCAGTCGCTGCTGGAAAGACGCGAAGGCAACTTCTCCGGCAACTAGCCCCGGCGCCCCGCCCCGCCCTTCACGACGACGCCCGCGCGCGCCTTCGCCGCACCCCGGCAAAGCGCTATATCGAAAGTATTAAATCGCCCCGCGAAGGCCGCCAATCGCCTTGAAAACACCGGTGAATCGCCAGGGCGAAAACGACCAAACGACTATCTACAAGAGGCAATTTCGCCCTCCCGACAAAGCACGAAGACTGTGCCGGAAATCAGGAGAGGCGCTCTTCCCGCTGGCGGATCGAGGCTTCCCCTGAAACACCAGAGCCCGTCAGGGAGGAGCCCAACAAGATGTCTGGTCCCATTCGTGTATTCGCATTGTCTCTTCTGGTCGTTGCCATGTCGCTGCAAGGGTGCAGCAGCAAGGGCGGCCATCACAGCAGTGTCGCCAGCTCCGGAAACGGTTCCGGCCAGGGCGCCGGCGACGGTGGCTCGGGTAGCGGTGGCGATGGCAGCGGTTCCGGCGGTACTGGCGGCAGCGGTGGCGACGGCGGCAATGGCGGCAACAATGGCGGTGATGGCGGCAACAACGGCGGCACCAGCACCACCAGCACCACCAGCACCACCAGCACCATTCTCAGCAACACCGGCGAAGCGGTCAGCGCCCTGGGCAACACCGTCAATGGCGTCGGCGGCGCGGTCAAGGGCATTGACCTGCCGGTGGTCGGCAGTGGCGTGAGCGAAGGCGCCGGCAACGTCATCCAGGACGTCGGCCAGGGCGTGAACAGCCTGGGCAGCGGTATCACCAACGGCATCGGCCAGCTCGGCAGCAATCCCAATGCCCTGGGCACCACAGTCGCCGGCGCCACCGGCACGGTGAGCAGCGTCGGCAACGCGGTCAGCGACCTGGGCAGCACCGTCGCCGCGGTGGGCGCCAACACCCCGCTGAAACCGGTGACCGCCACCCTGGGCGGCGTGGTCGATGGCGTCGGCGGGCAGATCAGCATGCTCGGCGACTCCCTCAGCGGCGCCGTCACCAGCGGCCCGCTCAGCCCGCTGACCAAGCAGCTCAGCGCCACCACCGCCGGCCTGGTCGGCCAGGTCGAGGGCGTGACCCAGCAGGTCGGCGCCACCACCGGCCTGGGCGCGCCGGTGAACAACCTGGTGACCACGGTCGGCGGCCTGGTGGGCCAGGTCGGCACCCAGCTCGGCAGCGCCACGCCGGTCCTCGCGCCGGTGGGCAGCGTCGTGACCAACGTCGGCGAGGCCGTGAGCGCGACGGGCGGCCTGGTCAACGCACAGGCCGGCAGCAGCCCCAGCAACCCGATCGGCGGGCTGCTCTCGGGCGTCACCGGCGCCCTGGGCGGCGCCACCGGCAGCAGCAACCCGGTCGGCAGCCTGCTCTCCGGCGTTACCGGCACCCTGAGCGGCGCTACCGGTAGCAGCAACCCGGTCGGTGGTCTGCTCTCTGGCGTCACCGGCACCCTGGGCGGCGTCACTGGTGGCAGCAGCCCGGTCAGCGGCCTGCTCTCCGGCGTCACCGGCACCCTGGGTGGCGTCACCAGCAGCGTCGGCAGCAACGGCCTGGCCAGCAACGGCGGCCTGCTCGGCGGCACCCTGGGCACCGTGGGTGGCCTGCTCGGCGGCGTGACCGGCAGCCTGGGCGGCAAGTCCGGAAACTGACGGCAAGCCCGCCAAAGCGAACGGCGAAGGATCGGCAACGGCCCTTCGCCCTTTCATTTAACGGCTTCAGGGAGAAGCCATGCGCAAGCTGACCGTAGTAACGCTGTTGTTAGCCAGCCCCCTCGCCTGGGCCGACCGCCCCATCCAACTGCCCGGTTCCGACATCGAACAGAGCCTGCCCAGGCCCAACCTGCCCGGCGGCGACGTGCGCCCGCAGGCGCCACGGGTCAGCACCCCGGCGGCCGCGCAGCCGCAACAGTTGCTCGAACGGCGCATCCGCCTGCGGCGCATCGAAGTCGCCGGCGGCGGCCACTACCCCATCGCCACCTGGAAGCCCCTGCTGGAGCCGCTGACCCGCCGCGAGATCAAGATCGGCGAACTGGTGGCGGCGGCCAAGGCCATCACCCGGCGCTACCAGGACGACGGCTTCGTCATTTCCTTCGCCTACGTGCCCAACCAGGATTTCCGCGGCGGCGTCGGGCGCATCATGCTGATCGAGGGCCACCTGAGCGAGGTGCGCAGCGCCGGCGACCTGGGCGTGCACCAGGCCCGCGTGGCGCGCTGGATCGAGCGCCTGAAGGCCGAGCGGCCGCTGAGCCGCGCCAGCTTCGAGCGCTTCAGCGTGCTGATGAGCCGGGTTCCCGGCCTGCAGATGGACATGGTCCTCAACCCGCCGACCACCACCGACGGCGGCGCCGTGCTGGAAATGCTCGGCAAGCACGAGATGGTCACCACCGGCGCCGACTTCGACTCGCGCCACGGCAACCCGCGCGGGCTGTTCAACGCCACCCTGGCCTCTCTGCTGGGCCGCGGCGAACAACTGCAGTTCAGCTACCTCTACCCGCCCGGCGACGACAAGGAGCACTACCGCGCCTGGAACTACAGCCAGTTGCTGGGCGACAACGGCCTGCAACTGATGGCCGGCTACAGCCACTACAACGCCAGCCTGGAAGACCGCGTGGTGATCGGCCCGCTGCAGTACGCGCGCAAGCGCGAGAACGAACGGGTCAGCGCCGGCCTGGGCATCCCCGTGCTGCTGCGCCGCAACCTCACCTGGGACGTCAACCTGCGCGCCTACACGGTCGACGACAGCAGCCGCTACGACCTGCTGGCGCCGGCCACGCCCTACAGCGTGAAGCTGCGCAGCAAGTTGCGCGTGGTGGGCATCGACACCCTGGTCCAGCAGTTCGCCGAGAAGCAGGCGCGCGCCGGCAGCCTGGCCGTCTACAAGGGCCTGAACGCCTTCGACGCGCAGAGCACCGCGCCGGCGAAGAAGGACTTCACCCGCGTGCTCGGCTTCGGCGCCCAGCAGAACCAGTTCGGCGAACGCATGCAGGGCGTGGCCAACGTCAGCTTCCAGTGGGCCCACGACAGCCTGCCGGACTCCGAGCAGATCACCTACGGCGGCGCCAACTTCGGCCGCGGCTACCCGGACGACCAGGCCACCGGCGACAAGGGCTGGGGCGCCTCCTACGAGGTGAACTACTCGTTCCTCTGGCAGAACAAGTGGATGAACCAGTTGCAGCCCTACCTGGTGGTGGATGGCGCGCGCACCCACTACAACGCCAACGGCCAGCCCGGCGCCAAGCTCGGTTCCGGCGCCGTCGGGGTGCGCTTCTCCAACCGCAAGCAGTACGTGCTGGGAATGGAAGTGGCCAAGCCGTTCGCCGACCGCGCCATCGACAACGACGAGCGCAGCCCGCGGCTCAACCTGACGCTCAGCTACCAGCTCCCCTGAACGGGCGCCCCGCCGCTACTGCGCGGGGCGCAGCGCGTCGATGTAGACGCCCAGGTCGTAGCCCAGGTCGCCCTGCAGGGCCTTGGCGCGCTTTTTCAGCCCGCGCGGCTCCAGGCTCTGCTCGACGTCGGCGGGCACGAAGACGATCACGTTGCCCTCCGGCACCGGGCATTCCAGGTAGTGGCGGTGGAAGCGCCCGCGCAGCAGGGCCGCGCCCAGCGGCCGGCCGTCGTCGGTGCTCCACTGGTTGATGATCAGCCAGCCGCCGGGGCGCAGCTTGTCGCGGCAGGCGCCGAGGAAGTCCCAGCCCAGGTGCGCCGGCGCCGGCCCGGTGTCGGTGTAGAGGTCGAGGAAGATCAGGTCGGCCGGCTCGCAGTTGCTCAGCTCCTCCACCGCGTCGCCGATGCGCAGCCGCAGGCGCGGCTCGTCCACCAGGCCCAGGTGCTCGCGGGCCAGGCGCGGGATCGCCGGACGCAGCTCGACGGCCTCCGCCTCGTCCAGCGCCAGGTGCTTCAGGCAGGCCTGGGTCAGGCTGCCGGCGCCGAAGCCGAGGAACAGCGCGCGGCGCGGCGCGGGATGGCACAGCGCGCCCAGCAGCATGGCGCGGGAATAGTCGTACTCCAGCCAGGCCGGATCGCCGATGCGCACGCAGCTCTGCTCCACCTCCTCGCCGAACTCCAGGTAGCGGTAGCCGCCCTGCTCCACCACGCGGATCACCCCGTAGGCGTCGCGCTCCTCGGCTATCAGCAGGTCCTCGCTCATGCCCGGCGCCCCCGGCCATGGCGGCGGGCGCCAGCGCGCGGCCGGCGATGCGGAAGGGTATTGGAAGGCAGGCTCTGGTACACGCGGGCTCTCCGCAGGGCAAGGACGGCGACGGCCGCGGGCTCATGGAAAGGCGAAGGATACCAGCCCCGCCGCGCTGAAGGTGGCCCCGCCCGGTGTTACCATGGGCGACTATCCGCCATTGCCCCGCGAGCCCCCGATGAGCCAGACCTGGAGCCCCGACAGCTGGAGAAGCCGCCCCATCCAGCAGCAACCCGTCTACCCCGACGCCGCGCGCCTGCTGCAGGTCGAGCAGAGCCTCGCCAGCTATCCGCCGCTGGTGTTCGCCGGCGAGGCCCGCGAGTTGCGCCGGCAGTTCGCCGAGGTCACCGCCGGGCGCGCCTTCCTGCTGCAGGGCGGCGACTGCGCCGAGAGCTTCGCCGAGTTCTCCGCGGCGAAGATCCGCGACACCTTCAAGGTGCTGCTGCAGATGGCGGTGGTCATGACCTTCGCCGCCGGCTGCCCGGTGGTGAAGGTCGGGCGCATGGCCGGGCAGTTCGCCAAGCCGCGCTCCTCCGGCGAGGAAACCGTGGGCGACCTGACCCTGCCGGCCTACCGCGGCGACATCGTCAACGGCATCGGCTTCGACGAGGCCAACCGCGTGCCGGACCCGCAGCGCCTGCTGCAGGCCTACCACCAGTCCACCGCCACCCTCAACCTGCTGCGCGCCTTCGCCCAGGGCGGCTTCGCCGACCTCCACGAAGTGCACCAGTGGAACCTCGACTTCATCGCCAACTCGGCCCTGGCGGAAAAATACAGCCAGCTCGCCGGGCGCATCGACGAAACCCTCGCCTTCATGCGCGCCTGCGGCCTGGACACGGCCCCGCAACTGCGCGAGGTGAGCTTCTTCACCGCCCACGAGGCGCTGCTGCTGAACTACGAGGAAGCCTTCATCCGCCGCGACAGCCTGACCGGCGGCTGGTACGACTGCTCGGCGCACATGCTCTGGATCGGCGACCGCACCCGCCAGCTGGACGGCGCCCACGTCGAGATGCTGCGCGGGGTGGGCAACCCCATCGGCGTCAAGGTCGGGCCGAGCATGGGCGACGAGGAGCTGCTGCGCCTGATCGACATCCTCAACCCGGACAACGACCCCGGCCGCCTCAACCTGATCGTGCGCATGGGCGCCGACAAGGTCGGCGACGGCCTGCCGCGGCTGATCCGTACCGTGCAGCGCGAAGGCCGCCAGGTGCTGTGGAGCTGCGACCCGATGCACGGCAACACCATCAAGGCCTCCAGCGGCTACAAGACCCGCGACTTCGCGCGCATCCTCGCCGAGGTGCGGCAGTTCTTCGAGGTGCACAAGGCCGAGGGCAGCCACGCCGGCGGCATCCACATCGAGATGACCGGACAGAACGTCACCGAGTGCATCGGCGGCGCGCGGCCGATCACCGAGGCCGGGCTCAGCGACCGCTACCACACCCACTGCGACCCGCGGCTGAACGCCGACCAGTCGCTGGAGCTGGCCTTCCTCATCGCCGAGACGCTGAAGCAGGCGCGGCGCTGAAACCGACGAACGGCGGGTGCTGGTTCAGACCCGCAGGTCCATCCCCTCGCTGAGGAAGCGCGGGGCGATGTAGCGGTCGTAGTGGGCCTCGGAAAGCAGGAAGAACTCGCGGTCGATGGCGTCGCGCAGCTCCGGCAGCGGCCGCTCGCGGAACTCCGGCAGCAGGGCCACGCCGTAGGCATCGAGGTTCTGGATCAGCCGCGAGCCGCGGGCGATCAGCTGGTAGGCCCAGCAGTACGGCGACTGCTCGGGAACGAAGCGGATCTGCCGCTGCTCCAGCTGGGCGCGCAGGCGCGGCGCGTCGAACACCTCCAGCTTGGCCACCATCACCTGCACCAGCAGCACTTCCAGGCGCTTCCACACCGCGCGCTTCTCCTCCTCGCCGTACAGGTTCCAGTTCACCACCTCGTGGTGGAAGCGCTTGCAGCCGCGGCACACGAGGTCGCCGTAGACGGTGGAACAGAGGCCGACACAGGGGGTCTTGATGCGCTGGGAGGACATGGCGGAACGGCTTCGGGACAACGGGGGACGGGCGTCATCTTAGCCCTTTGTCTAGGCAAGATCACCTTCCGCATCGGCGCAATGGCGCTTACTTTCAGCAATGAATTCCAGTAGAATCGGCCCGCCTTTCACAAGGCGCAATGCCCGTTCGAAGCTGTTTTCAAAGCGTCACGAAGCACAGATTCCGGCGGCCTCGCGGCCTGGGCGCCTCCCTCAAGCGCCCAGTCCCCCTCGTCCCAGGCCCTCCGGCGTAAAACTTTGAAAACAGCTTCTGTCTGGAGGCTGCCGGTGCCGTCGTAGGTCCGTGGATTACCGTCCACCATGCCTGACGAATGGATCGGTGAGGTCTCCTGGATACGCGTCCCACGGGACCACTGATGAGGGAAATACTGTGCTTGAAGCCTACCGCAAACACGTAGAAGAGCGTGCCGCCCAGGGTATCGTGCCCCAGCCGCTGAACGCCGAACAGACCGCAGGTCTGGTCGAACTCCTGAAAAACCCGCCGGCCGGCGAAGAAGAATTCCTCCTCGACCTGATCACCAACCGCGTCCCGCCGGGCGTCGACGAAGCCGCCTACGTCAAGGCCGGCTACCTGTCCGCCGTGGTCAAGGGCGAAGCCGCTTCGCCGCTGATCGACCGCAAGCGCGCCCTCGAACTGCTCGGCACCATGCAGGGCGGCTACAACATCGCCACCCTGGTCGAAGCCCTCGACGACGCCGAACTGGCCGAAGTCGCCGCCGCGCAACTGAAGCACACCCTGCTGATGTTCGACGCCTTCCACGACGTTTCCGAACGCGCCAAGAAGGGCAACGCCGCCGCCAAGGCCGTGCTGCAATCCTGGGCCGACGGCGAGTGGTTCCAGGCCCGTCCGGCGCTGGCCGAGAAGATCACCCTGACCGTGTTCAAGGTGCCCGGCGAAACCAACACCGACGACCTGTCCCCGGCCCCCGACGCCTGGTCGCGCCCGGACATCCCGCTGCACGCCCTGGCCATGCTGAAGATGGCCCGCGACGGCATCGAGCCGGTCCAGCCGGGCTCCGTCGGCCCGCTGAAGCAGATCGAAGCGGTCAAGGCCAAGGGCTTCCCGGTCGCCTACGTCGGCGACGTGGTCGGCACCGGCTCCTCGCGTAAATCCGCCACCAACTCGGTGCTGTGGTTCTTCGGCGACGACATCCCCTACGTGCCGAACAAGCGCGCTGGCGGCTTCTGCTTCGGCACCAAGATCGCCCCGATCTTCTACAACACCATGGAAGACGCCGGCGCCCTGCCGATCGAGTTCGACTGCACCAACCTGGCCATGGGCGACGTCATCGACGTGTACCCGTACGAAGGCAAGGTCACCCGCCACGACAGCGGCGAAGTGGTCACCACCTTCGAGCTGAAGACCCCCGTGCTGCTCGACGAAGTCCGCGCCGGCGGCCGTATCCCGCTGATCGTCGGCCGTGGCCTGACCGAGAAGGCGCGCGCCGAACTGGGCCTGGCCCCGTCCGACCTGTTCAAGAAGCCGGAATCCCCCGCCGACACCGGCAAGGGCTTCACCCTGGCGCAGAAGATGGTCGGTCGCGCCTGCGGCCTGCCGGAAGGCAAAGGCGTGCGTCCGGGCACCTACTGCGAACCGAAGATGACCACCGTCGGTTCCCAGGACACCACCGGCCCGATGACCCGCGACGAGCTGAAGGACCTGGCCTGCCTGGGCTTCTCCGCCGACCTGGTGATGCAGTCCTTCTGCCACACCGCGGCCTATCCGAAGCCGATCGACGTCAAGACCCACCACACCCTGCCGGACTTCATCATGACCCGCGGCGGCGTGTCCCTGCGTCCGGGCGACGGCATCATCCACAGCTGGCTGAACCGCATGCTGCTGCCCGACACCGTCGGCACCGGCGGCGACTCGCACACCCGCTTCCCGATCGGCATCAGCTTCCCGGCCGGTTCCGGCCTGGTGGCCTTCGCCGCTGCCACTGGCGTCATGCCGCTGGACATGCCCGAATCGGTACTGGTGCGCTTCAAGGGCAAGCTGCAACCGGGCATCACCCTGCGTGACCTGGTCCATGCCATCCCCTACTACGCCATCCAGGCCGGCCTGCTGACCGTCGAGAAGAAAGGCAAGAAGAACATCTTCTCCGGCCGTATCCTCGAGATCGAAGGCCTGAACGACCTGACCGTCGAGCAAGCCTTCGAGCTGTCCGACGCCTCGGCCGAACGCTCCGCCGCCGGTTGCACCATCAAGCTGCCGGAAGAGGCCATCGCCGAATACCTGAAGTCGAACATCACCCTGCTGCGCTGGATGATCGGCGAAGGCTACGGCGACGCCCGCACCCTGGAGCGCCGCGCGAAAGCGATGGAAGCCTGGCTGGCCAACCCGCAACTGCTGGAAGCCGACAAGGACGCCGAATACGCCGCGGTCATCGAGATCGACCTGGCCGACGTCAAAGAGCCGGTGCTCTGCGCCCCGAACGATCCGGACGACGCCCGCCTGCTGTCCAGCGTGCAAGGCCGCAAGATCGACGAGGTGTTCATCGGTTCGTGCATGACCAACATCGGTCACTTCCGCGCCGCCGGCAAACTGCTGGACAAGGTCAAGGGTGGCATTCCGACCCGTCTGTGGCTGGCCCCGCCGACCAAGATGGACGCCCACCAGCTGACCGAGGAAGGCTACTACGGCATCTACGGCAAGGCTGGCGCGCGCATGGAAATGCCGGGCTGCTCGCTGTGCATGGGTAACCAGGCGCGCGTACAGACCGGTTCCACCGTGGTCTCCACCTCCACCCGTAACTTCCCGAACCGCCTGGGCGATTCCACCGACGTGTTCCTGGCGTCGGCGGAGCTGGCCGCTGTGGCTTCGATCATCGGCAAGCTGCCGACCGTCGAGGAGTACATGGCCTACGCGAAGGACATCGACAGCATGTCTGCCGATATCTACCGCTACCTGAGCTTCGACCAGATCGCCGAGTTCAAGGAAGCTGCTGCGAACGCCAAGATTCCGGTCGTTCAAGCCTAAGCCTTTCGGCGTGAGGAAAGCCCTGGCCGGTACGGTGGGGCTTTCAAAGGAATGCCGTTTCTTCCCCTGGGAGAAACGGCATTTTTCATTTGGGATGGGGGTATGGATTTGCTTGCTTGCGGGGCTTGGTCCCTCGCACCCAACCTCCCCCCCCCGTCATTCCCGCGAACGCGGGAACCCAGAGACGTCTTGTTTGGGTGTAACGCGCCGCACCGAGTCTGCGGAGATTTTTTGTTTCGCCCCCTCGGGCGAGTCCCTTTTGTCAAACGCCACAAAAGGAACCAAAAAGGCTTGCCCCGCATACGGGCCCGACAGAGTCGGGCTACCCTCACGAACTCCCCCGCCACGGAGGCCCGCCCCGAGGGTACGTCCCTGTAGCCCGCGGGGCTCTCGCGACATCCATGTCGCATGACCTCCTGAGCGCGGGTTTCGCTCGGCCTTCTGAAGGGGCACTCCGGTGCGCTCGGCTATTTCTCTGGAAGTCCAAGAGCAAACGCGCTTTTGCTTTTGCTTTTGCTTTTGCTTTTCGTAGGAGCGAGCTTGCTCGCGAACCGCCCGTCACTGGGTTCCCGCATTCGCGGGAATGACGGGGTGGGGCTAGGCGTTCCAGGATGACTCCAAACTCCCCACTCACTCCAAACAGCCCCCTCTCCCGCTTGCGGAAGAGGGTTGGGGAGAGGGCGCTCTTAAACCCAACACCTCCACCCCCAGCAAACCCCACTCACAAACAACCCCGCCCCCAAGCATCCGATTCCCCTTGCACCCCAGCGCCACCCGCTGCACCCTGTGCCCCAGCAAAGCACCGACCCGCACCATGACCGACACGCCCGATCCCACCCGTTGCCCCCTCTGCGGCCAGCGCAACAGCTGCAGCCAGGCCGACCCGGACGCCGACGGGACGCTCTGCTGGTGCTTCCAGACGCGCATCGACCCCGCCGCCCTGGCCCGCGTCCCCTCACACCTGCTCGACCGCGCCTGCCTGTGCCCGCGCTGCGCGCAGAGCCTGCCGCCCGACGACGAATCCGCCTGATGCGCCTGGACCGCTTCCTCACCAACCTGCCCCGCTTCAGCCGCCAGGACGCGCGCCTGCTGCTGGCCGCCGGGCGCCTGAAGGTGGACGGCGCAGTGGTCCGCGACAGCCGCCACGAGGTGCGCGAGTTCAGCCGCGTGGAGCTGGACGGCGAGGTGCTGCAGGCCGGCCGCCCGGCGCGCTACTTCATGCTGCACAAGCCCGCCGGCTGCGTCAGCGCCACCCGCGACGCCGAGCACCGCACCGTGCTCGACCTGCTCGACGAACCGGACAAGCACGAGCTGCACATCAGCGGGCGGCTGGACTTCAACACCACCGGCCTGCTGCTGATCACCAACGACGGCCAGTGGTCGCGGCGCATGACCCTGCCCGGGCGCAAGCTGCCCAAGGTCTACTACGTGGAGACCGAGCAGCCGATCGAGGCGCACTACGCCGAAGTCTTCGCCCGCGGCCTGTACTTCCGCTACGAGGACCTCACCACCCTCCCCGCGCAGCTGGAAATCCTCGCCCCGCGCGCGGCGCGCCTGACCCTCCACGAAGGCCGCTACCACCAGGTCAAGCGCATGTTCGGGAACTTCCAGAACAAGGTCACCCGCCTGCACCGCGAACGCATGGGCGGCCTGGCTCTGGACCCGCAGCTGGCGCCGGGCCAGTACCGCGCCCTGAGCGCCGCCGAGCTGGCCGCGCTGGACTGAGGCCTGCCGTCCGGCATCGCGGATTGCAGGGGCGGCTCGGCCCCGACTAAGCTGCGAGGACGCCCGCGCCTCGAAGGAATACGATGAAGATCCTGTCTTTCGTCCTGCTGCTGTTCAGCCTGGTCGTCCTCCCCGCCGAGGCCAACTCCGGCCACGCCTCGCCGCTCAACGACCTGCAGGCGGCGCTGAAGAAGCTCAAGCCCGGGCAGTTCCTCTGGTACCCGGAGATTTCCCCGCAGGGCCCGGTCACGGTGGTGGTCAGCCTCACCGAACAGCGCGCCTACGTGTACCGCAACGGCATCGCCATCGGCGTGGCCACGGTCAGCACCGGCAAGCGCGGCAAGGAAACCCCCACGGGCGTGTTCACCATCCTGCAGAAGAAGGTGGAGTACCACTCCGACCTGTACGACAGCGCGCCCATGCCCTACATGCAGCGCCTGACCTGGGACGGCATCGCCCTGCACGCCGGCAACCTGCCCGGCTACCCCGCCTCCCACGGCTGCATCCGCCTGCCCATGGCCTTCGCCAAGAAGCTCTACGAGGTCACCGGCTTCAGCAACACCACGGTGATCATCTCCGACGCCAAGAGCTCGCCGGTGGAGGTCTACCACCCCGGCCTGCTCGCCCCGCAGGTCAGCGAAGGCAAGGCCAGCGGCCCGGCCAGCCCGGCGGTGGAACCCTACTGGAGCGACCCGGGCGAAACCCTCGGGCCGATCTCGGTGCTGATCAGCCGCGCCGACCGCCGCGCCTACGTGTACCGCGGCGGCACCCAGATCGGCAGCGCCCCGGTGGCCCTCGACAACCCCGGCGCGCGCACCGGCGTGGCGGCCTTCTCGCTGCTGGAGCGGCCCAGCCCCGAACAGTTGGCCAGCCCCAGCCCGAACCTGCGCTGGAGCGCGGTGCAAGTGAGCAACCCGCAGGCCGGCCTGACGCCCGCCGAACAGCTCGGCCAGTTCAGCATGGACGCGCACTTCCTGCACTCGCTGCTGCTGGCCATGGACGTCGGCAGCACCCTGGTCATCACCGACCTGCCGTCCAGCCGCGAGACGCGCAGCAACCCGGACTTCACGGTGATCACCACCAACGACCGACAAGCGGTACCGGCATCGATCAAAAAATAGGCGAGAATCCCACCAATTTCGCGCACTTGCATGCGCAATCAAAAACAGACCTTAGGAAGTGACAAAGGGGGAACGGCGCCATGCCGTCCATATCCACCGTCTGGGGGAAACTCCGGCCGCTGCTCGCCGTGGGCGCGCTCTACGCGCTCGGCAGCAGCCTCGCCCAAGCGGCGCTGCCCAGCGCCGAGGAACTCCACCGCCTGGCCCCGGCCACCAACCTGCAGGCCCTGCGCCTGGCGCTCAGCGCCTACCAGTGCGCCAACGCCGCGCAACTGGGCGGGCGCGACGAGTTGCTGACCGTCATCGACTACTCCAAGGCCTCGCGCGACAAGCGCCTGTGGGTGTTCGACCTGCAGCGGCGCAAGCTGCTGTTCGAGGAGTGGGTGGCCCACGGCAAGAACAGCGGTGACGACCTCGCCACCTCGTTCTCCAACCGCCCCAACAGCTACCAGTCGTCCATCGGCCTGTACCAGACCGGCCAGACCTACCGCGGCAAGCACGGCCGCTCGCTGCGCCTGCTGGGCCTGGAACCGGGCTTCAACGACAACAGCGAAGAACGCGCCATCGTCATGCACGCGGCAGCCTACGCCGATCCCAAGGTGGTCCCCGGCCTCGGCCGCCTGGGCCGCAGCCAGGGCTGCCCGGCGGTGCGCCCGCAGGTGGCGCAGAAGCTGATCGACACCCTGCAGAAAGGCAGCTACGTGTTCGCCTACTACCCGCAGCAGGAATGGCTGAGCAACTCGCAATTCCTCGCCGGCGCCAGCTGCAGCGTGGCCAAGGCGCAGAACCTGGGGCGCGGCGCTACCCTGGCCAAGCGCTGAGCCCGCAACGCGCCGAAACGCTCTTCGTATCTTCGTAGGAGCGAGCTTGCTCGCGAACCGCATGGCACCGCGTTTGTTCGCGAGCAAGCTCGCTCCTACGAGAAGCTGTGCCCGCCCACGCCATTCCATGTAGGAGCGCGCCCTGCGCGCGATATCGCGGGCAGGGCCCGCTCCTACAGGTTGCCGGGAAACACGGTATTCCTCCCCCGTAGGAGCGGACCTTGTCCGCGATAGCCGGAGGTTCCGGCTCGGTTCGCGGATAAGATCCGCTCCTACGCTGCCCCACCTACGCCATTCCATGTAGGAGCGCGCCCTGCGCGCGAATCGCGGGCAGGGCCCGCTCCTACAGGGCCTCCGCCGGGAAAAACGAACGGGGGCCGAAGCCCCTGTTTTTTACCTGACGCGCATTGCGCTCACTGCGCCGTCGCGTCCTGGCTGCCCGGGTTGACGATCACCGTGGTGGTGATGCCCGCCGCCAGCAGCACGCCTTCCGGCACTTCGTCGATGTGGATGCGCACCGGCACGCGCTGGGCCAGGCGCACCCAGTTGAAGGTCGGGTTGACGTCGGCGACCAGTTCGCGGCTTTCCGGGTTGTCGCGGTCGTAGATGGCGCGGGCGATGCTTTCCACGTGGCCCTTCAGGCGCTGGCCGCTCATCAGCTGCAGCTCGGCCGGGTCGCCCACGGCGATGTGCGGCAGCTTGGTTTCCTCGAAGTAGCCGTAGACCCAGTAGGAGTTCTCGTCGACCAGCGCCATCTTCGCCTCGCCGGCGCGGGCGTAGTCGCCACGGTGCACGTTGAGGTTGGTCACGTAGCCATCCACCGAGGCGCGCACCTGGGTGCGCTCCAGGTTCAGCTTGGCGGCGTCCAGCGCGGCCTGGGCCTGCTGGTAGTCGGCCTCGGCGGCGGCGGCGGTGTTGCTGGCGTCGTCCAGGCTCTCGCGGGACACCACTTCGTTGTCCATCGCGGCGCGGCGCTTGGCGTTGAGCTGGCGCATCTTCAGCGTGGCCAGGCGCGAGGCGACCTGGGCCTCGGCCTGCTTCACGGCGATGCGGTAGTGGTCGGGGTCGATCTGCATCAGCAGGTCGCCCTTCTTCACCTGCTGGTTGTCGCGCACCGGCACGTCGACCACCACGCCGGACACGTCCGGGGCGACGTTGATGATGTCGGCGCGCACGCGGCCGTCGCGGGTCCAGGGGGTGTCCATGTAGTTCACCCAGAGGGTGCGGCCGATGAACACGGCGATCACCAGGATGATCAGGGTCGCCAGCAGGCTGAAGACGGATTTCAAGGTCATGGGTAACTGGCTCGTTATCGGTAGACGGTCAGGGACAGGCCGCCGAACAGGCAGGCGAACAGACACACGCGGAACAGCGCCGGGTGCCAGGTGAAGCGGTACAGGCCGATGGAGGCGAAGATGCGGTCGATGCCCCAGCAGATCACCGCCGCGACCACGAAGAGCGCGGTGAGGGTCGGCATGTAGACGCCGTGGAAGGCGATTTCCCGCGGCAGGTCGTCAAGCAGCATGGCTGGCGGTTCCTTGGCTGGCATCACGCAGCGGCGACTGCGGGTCGAGCAGCGTGGTGCGGATGAAGTGCAGGTAGCTGACCACCCGGCGCAGGGGCGAACTCTCGAAGTCCGGCGCGCACGGCTCCTCGGTGGCCTTGGTGGTGAGTATGGCGTGCTCCACGGCGGCCAGGGCGCGCTCGCGGTTGGCCTCGCCCGGCTGCACGAACAGGCGGATCAGCGCGCGGCCCATGCTGCGGATGGCCTGGCGCCAGGGCATGGCCTCGGCGTAGCACGGCTCGTCCGGCAGGCGCGCCTGCTCGTTGCGCAGCTCGATGATGGCGTGGCCCACCTCCAGCACCAGGAACATCCAGCGCAGCAGGCCGCGCTGCACGTCCGGGCGCCGCGCGGCGACGCCGTAGGCCTGGTTCATCAGGTCGCGGGTGCGGCTCTCGAAGGTGGCCTCCAGGCCCGCGCTCTTGCCGCTGATGGCCTCGACCACGCGCATGCGCAGGTCCTTCTCCAGGCGCCGCCACAGCCAGGCGCTGGTGGGCGGCAGCAGCACCGCCACCACCAGCGCTGCGCAGCTCTGCGACAGCACCAGGGCGATGTACTCGTTGAGCATGCGCCCGGCGTCGTAGACGGTCATGTTGGCCGGGATGGCGCCGAAGCTGAAGAACACCAGCAGGCCCAGGCCGTAGCCGCCGTAGGCCGGCTTCACCGAGAGGAAGGCGCCCAGGGCGAACACCGGCGCCAGCGCCACGCACAGCAGCGGGAAGCCATCCAGGTGGGGGAACACGAAGAAGGTCTCGGCGAAGCCCAGGATGGCCGCGAAGAAGGTGCCCACGGCCATCTGCATGGCCAGCTTGGCGGGGTCCGGCACGGCCGAGACCAGCGCCGCCACGGCCGCGGCGTTAAGCACGAAGGTGCTGCCGCTGGGCCAGGCGGTCTCGATCCAGAACAGGCCGAACACCAGGATCATGAGGGTGGTGCGCGCCCCGGCGACCAGCGAGCCGACCAGGTTGGCCTTGGGCGAGAAGCCGAACTTCCAGTTCTCCCGCTCGTGGTGGTGGTCGGCCAGGGAGGCGTGGGTCAGGGCGTAGTTGTGCAGGTCGGCCACCAGGCGGTAGAGCAGCTCGGCGGCGGTGTTGAAGTCCAGGCGCTCGCCGACCTCCTCGACCTGTTCGCGCACCGCGGCGCGGGCCTCGCGGATGCGCTGCATCAGGCGCTGGCGGCGCATTTCCAGCTGCTCGGCCAGGGCCGCGGCGTCGCGGTCCAGCAGCGGCTTGCCCTTCCACGGCCCGAGCACTTCGCGCAGCTCGTCCAGGCACGGCTCCAGGGCCTGCAGCACGCGCTCGCCGCCCTGGCTGCGCAGGCGTTCGAGCAACTGGTGCAGGGCGTGGTAGCGGGTGGTCAGGACCATGAACTCGTTGTTCAGGCGCGCCAGGCGGCCGCTGCGCAGGCGCATGTGCGGGTCTTCGAAGCGCGTCGCGCTGCGCAGCGCCTCCAGGCCCACGGCCTGGGACACGAAGTTGACGTTGGCCGCCTCGAAGCGCTGGCGCTGGCCGCCACCGAGGTTGTCGAGGACGAACCAGGCGAAGGCGCCGAAGCGCTGGTACAGGGCGTTGCGCATGGCCGCGGCGGAAGTCTGCGGCAGCACCACGGCGCTGACCACGGTCGAGCAGAGGATGCCCAGGCTGATCTCCAGCACCCGCCACACCGCCGACATGAAGGCGGCTTCCGGGTGCAGGGTGGCCGGCAGGCCGATCAGCGTCGCGGTGTAGCCGGCCAGCACGCAGGCGTAGGAACGGAAGTCGCGGTAGCGCGCGGCGCCGGCGGTGCAGGCGCCGACCCACAGCGCCACCACCAGCAGGAACAGCACCCGCTCCTGGGCGAACACGGCGATCAGCGCCACCATCACCGTCAGCCCGACCAGGGAGCCGAGGATGCGGTAGAAGCTCTTGGCGAACACCTGGCCGCTCTGCGGCTGCATCACGATGAACACGGTGATGGTCGCGGTGCTCGGCTGCGGCAGCTCCAGGCGCATGGCCAGCCACAGGGTGAGCATGGCGGCGGTCAGCACCTTGGCGACGTAGACCCAGGTCACGCCGTCGCTGCGCGCCCACTCGAAGAAGGCGCGGCGCACCTCCTCCAGCGGCGAGCGGGTTTGCAGGGCTTGGCTGCTGGCCATCTCAGCGCTCGCTCAGCGGCCGCACGGAGACGGTCTCGGGGACCATCCTGTGCTCGCCCGGCGCGTCCTTGGGCGCCATCAGGCCGCCACCCAGGGCCACCACCAGGCCGGCGTGGGTTTCCAGGCGCGCGGCCTGCACCTGCTGCAGGGTCAGTTGCTGCTGGAACAGACGGGTCTGGGCGTTGAGCACGTTGAGGTAGTCGGTCAGGCCGCCGCGGTAGGCCTTGGTGGCGATGTCGTAGGTCTTCTGCGCCGAGGCCACCGCCTGCTCGGCGAGGGTCTGCTGCTTCTCCATCGAATGGGTGCGGATCAACTGGTCGGAAACGCCCTTGAGCGCCTGCACCAGGGTCTGGTTGTACTGCGCCACGGCGGCGTCGTAGCCGGCCGACTCCTGGCCCAGCTGGGCGCGGCGGCGGCCGCCGTCGAAGATCGGCAGGGAAATCGCCGGGCCCGCGCTGTAGGTGAACTTGCGCGCGGTGATGAACTCCAGCATGCCGCCACCGACGGCGCTGTAGCCCAGGCTGGCGATCAGGTCGACGTTGGGATAGAACTCGGCGCGGGCCACATCCACGCCCTTGGCCTGGGCGGCGACCTTCCAGCGCATGGCGACCACGTCCGGACGGCGGCCGACCAGCTCCAGCGGCAGCGCGCTGGGCAGCCCCGGCTGCTTCGCCAGGGCCAGCTTCGGCCGTCCCAGCGCGGAGCCGGCGCCTGGGCCCTTGCCGGCCAGGGCGGCGATCTGGTTGCGCGACAGGGCGATGGCTTCCTCGATGGCGTCGATCTTGCGCTTGGTCTCCGGCAGCGGCACCTCGGCCTCGCTGACCTCGAACTGGGTGCCCAGGCCCCCGGCCAGGCGGCGCTGGGCCAGGGAGAGAATCTGTTGCTGCTGTTCGAGCATGGCCTCGGCGATGTCCAGCTCGGCGTACTGCAGCGACATCTGGATGTAGGCGCGGACGAGGTTGCTCTCCAGCTCCAGCTGGGCCATGCGCGCCTCAGCGGCGGTCATGTAGGCCACGTTCATGTAGCGCTCGGTGTTACTGCGCTCGCGGCCCCAGAGGTCGAGGTTGTAGGAGAAGCCCAGGGAAGCGTTGTTGTTCCAGCTGGTGGTGTCGGCCAGGTCGCCCGGGCCGTAGAAATAGTCGGTGGGCCACTTGTGGCGCAGGATGGAGGCGTCGGCGCTGACCTGCGGCGACTCGGCGGACTCGGCCACCCCGGCCATGGACAGCGCCATGCGCACCCGCGCCTCGGCCTCGGAAAGGCTCGGGCTGTTGTCCAGGGCGGTTTGCACCCAGGTGTTCAACTGCGGGTCGCCAAAGGCGCGCCACCACTGCTCGGCCGGCCACTTCGCATCGCGGTTGGCAGACTGGATGGCGGCGTCGGTGGCCAGCTGGTCATTGCCCAGGCGCTGTTCCTGCGGGGCGATGCCATGGGTACTGATGCAACCGGCGATTGTTGAGAAAACGACAAAGGAGCCGACGAACGCCAGTCCTTTCACGAGGTGACGCGACACGGATGAGGGTCCTGGAGGGTGAACTTGCTGTTTAAGCGTAGAGGATGCCGAAGAAACCATTCGGGCGAGTAAATTCTAGGGAGACGCGGCGAAACGGATAAGACGGCCAATTTGTGAATCTTTATTACCGATAATGAAATAATGCGGTCGGATGTCTCATGTGACAATAAGCCACCCTGTCGTTCCCGAGGGCTCCGAATGGACACTCTGCAAACCATGCGCGCGTTCGTCTGCGTGGCCGAGACCGGCAGCTTCACCGCCGCGGCCCAGCAGCTGGGCACCACCACCGCCTACGTCTCGCGCGCCGTGGCCAACCTGGAAACCCACCTGCGCGCGCGCCTGCTCAACCGCACCACCCGGCGCATCGCGCTGACCGAGGCGGGCCAGCGCTACCTGCTGCGCTGCGAGCAGATCCTCGCCTACGTCGAGGAGGCCGAAGCCGAGGCCGGCGACGCCCATGCCCGTCCCGCCGGGCGCCTGCGCGTGCATTCGATGACCGGCATCGGCCAGCACTACGTGATCCGCGCCATCGCCGGCTACCGCCAGCAGCACCCGGAAGTCAGCTTCGAGCTGACCATGGCCAACCGCGTGCCCGACCTGCTCGACGAAGGCTTCGACGTGGCCATCGTGGTCGCCACCGAGCTGCCCGACTCCGGCCTGGTGTCGCAGCGCATCGGCGAGACCTACAGCATCCTCTGCGCCTCGCCCTCCTACATAGAGGCCCGCGGCGCGCCGCGCACCCCCAGCGACCTGGTCAACCACGACTGCATGCGCCTGGTCAGCCCGGTGCTGGCCCTGGACAAGTGGCTGTTCGACGGCCCCAACGGCCAGGAAATGATCACCGTCGGCTCGCCGACCTTCCAGGTCAACGTCGGCGACGCCATGACCGAGGCCATCCGCTGCGGCATGGGCATAGGCGCGCTGCCGGTCTACTCGGCGCTGGAAGGCCTGGAGGACGGCTCGCTGGTGCGCGTGCTGCCGCACCACAAGCTGCAGTTGCTCAACGTCTACGCCCTGTACCCGTCGCGCCAGTACCTGGACGCCAAGATCAAGACCTGGGTCGGCTACCTGCGCGAGAACCTGCCCGGCGTGCTGCAGGCCGACGAGGCCGGCATGGCCCGCCCGCACCTGGCCTAGCCCGCACCCGCGCGGCTTTGGCCGCGCGATAACCGCCCCGCATCCTCGCCGCCTGGGCCGCCGGGCTTGCCAAGGGCGGTGGCGGAGATGCTAGGGTTGCGCTCTCGTCTGTCAGTCGTTGCCTTCCCCACCATGAAAAAGAACGTCTTCGTCTTCAGCCGCCTGGCGCCCGAACACCTCGACCGCCTGCGCGCGCAATTCAACGTCACCGTGCTCGACCCGAAACTGGGTGACGTCGACGCCCAGTTCGCCGCCGCCCTGCCCCAGGCCCACGGCATGATCGGCGTCGGCCGCCCGCTGGGCGAGAAACAGCTGGCCCAGGCCGGGCAGCTGGAAGTCATCTCCAGCGTCTCGGTGGGCTACGACAACTACGACCTGGCCTACCTGAACCAGCGCGGCATCGCCCTGACCAACACCCCGGACGTGCTCACCGAAACCACCGCCGACCTCGGCTTCGCCCTGATCATGGCCGCCGCCCGGCGCACCGCCGAGCTGGACGCCTGGACCAAGGCCGGGCAGTGGAAGCGCACCGTGGACGCGCCGCTGTTCGGCGTCGACGTGCACGGCAAGAAGCTCGGCATCCTCGGCCTGGGCCGCATCGGCGCGGCCATCGCCCGCCGCGGCCGCTTCGGCTTCAACATGGAGGTGCTCTACCACGGCAACAACCGCAAGCCGGAGCTGGAGCAGGAACTGGGCGCGCGCTACTGCGGCTTCGACGAACTGCTTGGCGAGGCCGACTTCGTCTGCGTGGTGGTGCCGCTGTCCGACGCCACCCGCAAGCTGATCGGCAAGCGCGAGCTGGAGCTGATGAAGCCCAGCGCCATCCTGGTCAACATCGCCCGCGGCCAGGTGATCGACGAAGCGGCGCTGGTCGAGGCGCTGCAGGAAAAACGCATCCTCGCCGCCGGCCTGGACGTCTACGAGAAGGAACCCCTGGCCGAATCGCCGCTGTTCGCCCTGCCCAACGCCGTGACCCTGCCGCACATCGGCTCGGCCACCCACGAAACGCGCCTGGCCATGGCCGAATGCGCGCTGGAGAACTTCGAGACGGCGCTGCGCGGCGAGCGGCCGAAGAACCTGGTCAACCCGCAGGTGTGGAAGGGCTGATCGCGGACGAAGTCCGCTCCTACAGGCCACGCCGGGGTGCTCTTCGTAGGAGCGAGCTTGCTCGCGAACGGGCCCCACAGCGGAGTCTGTTCGCGAGCAAGCTCGCTCCTACGAGAAGCCGTGCGCCCCGTCCGCGATTGGATTCACCGCCCCCCTGCACCGACGTAAATCACGCCCGCGCCACCTTCCCCACCGCAACCGGCTTCGGCTTGCGGAACACCAGCACGTTGCCGGCCATCACCAGCGCCAGCCCGGCCAGGGCCGGCGCGCTCCACTGGTAGCCCTCCATGAACGCCGAGACGTTCAGCGCCACCACCGGGAACAGCACGGTGCAGTAGGCCGCGCGCTCCGGCCCCATGCGCCCGACCAGGGTCAGGTAGGCGGTGAAGCCGATCACCGAGCCGGGGATCGCCAGGTACAGCAGCGAACCGACGTAGCGCGCGCTGCCGTCGAAGGTGAAGGGCACACCCTGCACCAGGCAGATCGCCAGCAGGATCAGCGCGCCATAGAGCATGCCCCAGGCGTTGGTGCTCAGCGGCCGCAGCCCGGCCTTCTGCTGCAGGCTGGAGAGCAGGTTGCCGGCGGAGAAGCACAGCGTGCCCAGCAGGGCCAGGCCCAGGCCGTAGAAGGTCTCGCGGCTGGCGGCGTGGCCGGTCAGCTCCGGCCAGAACAGCAGGGCCAGGCCGAGCAGGCCCAGGGCGCCGCCGCCGGCGACGTTGGCGGCGATGCGCTGGCCGAAGAAGATGCGCGCGTTCAGCGCATTCCACAGGGTGGCGGTGGAGAACACCACGGCGATCAGCCCGCTGGGGATCCACTGGCTGGCGGTGTAGAAGCACAGGAAATTCACGCAGAACAGGCACAGGCCCTGGGCCAGGCACAGCGCCTGGCCACGCCGGCCCAGCGGCTGCAGGCGCCGCGACAGCAGCAGGATGGCGAACAGCACCAGCGCCGCCAGGGCGAAGCGGTAGGCGATGGACAGCGGGATGGCGACCTCGCCGACCTGCAGCTTGATGGCGATCCAGGTGGTGCCCCAGATGAGCACCGTGAGCAGGTAGAGCGACAGGTTCATGGCTGGCCTCCGGTCATGGGAGGCCAGTGTCCGCCCGCGGGCGGGGACGCCGCTTGCAGATTCTTGCGCTTATTGCGACAACCGGGCTGGCAACGCGCGCGGGCGCGGGTAGAGTGGAGGCCTGAAGGAGTCGCCCCATGTCCGCCATCGAACAACTGCAGGTCTTCCAGTCCATGAACAGTTCGCCCAACGCCCGCCTGGAGCGTTGCGCCGAGCTGGGCGACGGCCTGTCCGCTGCCATGTGGAGCAACCGCCACGACGCCCGCGACTACCTCAGCCCCGACCACCACACGCTGTCCTGCTACCTGGCCGGCGGCACCGGCACCTTCCGCCGCGGCGCCCCCGGCGCCAAGGGCGCGCCGGACAAGCTGTGCATCATGCCGGCCGGCGAGGAAGCCTCGTGGATCGTCAACGGCGACATCCGCCTGGCGCACCTGTACTTCAGCCCGGAACGCTTCGCCCTGGGCTGTGTGCAACTGCTCGACCGCGAACCGCGCGAGCTGCGGCTGCGTGAGAACACCTTCCTCGACGACCCACTGCAGGCCGCGCGCTTCCGCCAGCTGGTGCAGCTGGACTGGAACGAGCCGGGCGAACGCCTGCACACCAGCAGCCTGGCCCAGGCCATCGTCGACCATGCCCTGCTCACTCAGGTCGGCCGCCGCGACGGCCTGCGCCTGAAGGGCGGCCTGGCCCCTGCCCTGCGCCGGCGGCTGTGCGACTACATCGAGCAGAACCTCGCCGAACCGCTCAGCCTGGGAGAACTGGCGGCACTGGCAGCGCTTTCGGAATACCACTTCGCGCGCATGTTCCGCGAAAGCTTCGGCATGCCGCCGCACCAGTACGTGCTGGCCCGGCGCCTGGCCCGCGCCTGCGAGCTGCTGCGCCAGGGCAGCCTGGCGCTGAGCGAGGTGGCCCTGGCCTGCGGCTTCTCCAGCGCCAGCCACTTCGGCAACCGCTTCCGCGCGGCGCTGGGGGCTACTCCCGGGGAATACCGCGCGGCGTTCAACAGCTGAGCGACGGGGCTTTTTGTAGGAGCGAGGGGGACGCCTAGTTCTTGCTCGCGAATGGAGTATTCCCGGTTGCTCTGGTGTTGGGGTTAAGAGCGCCCTCTCCCTAACCCTCTCCCTGAAGGGAGAGGGGACCGTTGGGCAGAAACGGATGTTCTGAAGTTAGCCGGCAGCATCGAAAGCTACCGGCTGAAACCTGGCCTTCTCTCGGCACGGACAGCCCCCTCTCCCTTCAGGGAGAGGGTTGGGGAGAGGGGACGGAGTTCATCCAAACACCAATGACGCCAGGATAAGCCCCATTCGCGAGCAAGCTCGCTCCTACGAAAAGCCCATCCCCCCAACAATCACCCCAACACCGCCAACACCCCACCCACCAGCGGCACCCCCGCCGCCGCCGGCAGCGTCAGGCGCGGCAGCCAGGCCAGCAGGGCCACCAGGGTGGCGGTGGCGAGCATCAGCAGGCAGGCCCAGTAGACCAGGCCCAGCTCGATGCCCAGCAGGTGGATGCAGTAGGCCAGCGCCAGCCCGCCGTCCACCAGCGCCACGCCGCGCAGCAGGCGCACGCGGCCTTCGCTGGGCGCGCTGCCTAACAGCTCGCGGTGGTGGCGGGCGAGGCCCAGGCAGGCGGCGGTCATCGCCAGCAGGTTGAGACCGAAGACCAGCAGCATCAGGCGTACTCCCCTTCCACGCGCTCACGGCGGCGCGCCTTGGTTGCGGGCGCCGGCGGGCGGCCCAGGCGCCAGGCCAGGGCGGCGCACAGCGCGCCGCTGAGCAGCAATGCCAGGTCGACGCCGGCGAGCATCCAGTCGCCGCGGGCCAGGCTGCTGGTCAGGCGGCCCGGCTCGGGGCCGAACAGCCCCAGCAGCGGCAGGCCCAGGGCCAGCACGGCGGCGACCAGCGCCTGCTCGCGGGCAGTGCGGCCGCTGCCCTGGCGCCATGCCGCGTGCAGCAGCGCCAGCAGCCAGACCACCACGAAAGTGCCGGCTTCCCAGCGCTGGCGCTGGAGCAGTTCCACCGGCAGCAGGCGCGAGGCCGCCAGCAGGCCCAGGCTGGCCAGCGGCAGGCCGCCGCAGACCACGGCGTTGAGCGTGCGCACCAGGCCCAGGCCGCGGCTGCCGCGGGCTTCGCGCTTGGCCACCCAGACCTGCAGGCCGCCGAAGATCATCGCGCAGCCGGCCAGGCCCAGCAGCAGGTAGAGGATGCGCACCAGGGTGCCGCCGAACTGCGCCATGTGCAGCCCGGTCAGCCAGGCGTAGGTCTTGTAGCCGTTGCCGTAGGGCGGCTGCACGTGCAGCAGCGCACCGGTTCCGGCATCGAAGGACACGGTGCGCTGGTCGTTGACCATGCCGCGGTCCACGGCCCGGCGGATCTGCACCATGGAAGAGGCGTCGTTGGGGTGTTCGAGGTTGATCCAGCCCAGCCGGCTGTCGTCGCCCCACAGCTCGTGGGCGCGCTCGACCATGCGCGAGATCGGCTTCGGCGGCTTGGCCGGGCGGCCCAGCTCCTCGCGGTCGAAGGCGTGCTGCACCTCGTGTTCGAAACGCTCGAAATCGCCCTTGTAGGCGACCTTGATGCCGGCCTGCATGTACAGGGTGATGAAGATCACCAGCCCGGTGTAGGCCAGCAGCACGTGGAACGGCAGGCCGACCACTCCCAGCACGTTGTGCGCGTCGAGCCAGGCGCGCTGGCGCGCCGCCTTCGGCCGCAGGATGAAGAAGTCCTTGAAGATGCGCCGGTGGACGATCACCCCGCTGACCATCGCCACCAGCATGAACATCCCGGCCACGCCGACGATGTAGATGCCCAGGGTGCCGGCATGCAGGCCGTAGTGCAGGTCGAAGAAGAAGCGCCCGCCGACGGTCTTGGGCAGTTCCTCGCCGGTCTGGGCGTCGATCAGGAAGGACTGGAACTCACTGAGGTCGCTGGGCACCCAGCCGGCGGTCCAGTACGGCGCGCGCTCGCTCGGCGGCAGCATCCAGTAGGCATGGGCCTTGGGCGCCCGCTCGGCCAGCACGGCATGGACCTGGTCCACACCCACCGTCGGCTGCGCCGCCTCGTGCAGTTGCGGCAACATCCAGCGCGTCAGCTCCGCGTCGAAGCACGACAGGCTGCCGGAGAAGAGCACCACGAACAGCAGCCAGCTGACCAGCAGGCCGCTCCAGGTGTGCAGCCCGGACATCGACTGGCGCAGGCTCATGGGCGCACTCCGAAATCGTGGGGCAGGAACGCGGCCAGGGCCAGCAGCGCGCTCAGCGCCAGCGGCACCAGGCAGGCGCGCCAGGTGCTGCGGGCGGCGAACACGTAGAGGATGGCCACGACCCAGACCATGAAGCAGCCCAGGCTGGCGAAGGCCACGCGGTCGGCGCGGGCCAGCGGCAGGTAGACGCTGAGGAAGGCGGTGCTGGTGTAGGCCAGGGCATAGCCGCCGAACAGCGCGGCCAGGATGCGCGCGCTGAGCTGCGCGCCGAAGCGGCCCTTGCTGCTCATGGGCGTACCTCGGGCTGGAACGGCGGGAATCCGGACGGGTGCATGGCTGTGCTCACCTGCTGACAGAAGTTCACCCCGATCCGGGGTGGGCAAAAGCGGAAATTTATATGAAATGCGTTCGCATTTGAAAGATATACGCAAGAACGGATGTGAATAATCCCGCGCATCTTCCCCACCATCAGGGCATTCCGGGCCGGGTGTAGGGCGAATAACGCTCCGCGTTATCCGCCGTTTGGCCTTGGTCCAAGGTGGCGCCGGGTTTGGCCTTGGCGCGGGCTGCGGCCATGGTGAAACGGCGTATAACCGCGAACGGTTATACGCCCTACGCCACGGTCGAGCTTGGCGTAGGGCGAATAACGCTCCGCGTTATCCGCCGTTTGGCCTTGGTCCAAGGCGGCGCCGGGTTCGATCTTGGCGTGGGCTGTGGGCAAGGTGAAACGGCGTATAACCGCGAACGGTTATACGCCCTACGTCGCGGTCGAGCTTGGCGTAGGGCGAATAACGCTCCGCGTTATCCGCCGTTTGGCCTTGGTCCGAGGCGGCGCCGGGTTTGGCCTTGGCGTGGGCTGTGGCCATGGTGAAACGGCGTATAACCGCGAACGGTTATGCGCCCTACGTCACTTGGCCGTTTGGTCTTGGTCCAGGGCCAGGATCACCAGCGGTAGGTGGCGCTGCCCAGCACGTTGCGGCCGTTGCCGTAGATGCAGCGGGTGGCGTCGTAGCAGCCGGCGATGTACTCGCGGTCGGTCAGGTTGGTGGCGTTGACGGCGAAGCGCCAGGGACCGGTGTCGTAGTGCACGGCGGCGTCCAGCAGGGTGTAGCTGGGCACGTTCAGCGAGTTGTCCGGCGCCCCCGGGTTGCGGCCGTTGTAGCGCACCCCGGCGCCGAAGCCCAGGCCCTTGAGCTGGCCGTCGCGCAGGGTGTAGTCGGCCCACAGCGAGGCGATGTTGCGCGGCGTGGGGATGCTGATCGGCGTCTTGCCGTCGCTTTCGTCGTTGGCCTTGGTGTTCTTCACGTCCTGGTAGGTGTAGGTGGCGATCAGGTTCAGCTCGCGGGTCACCGCGCCGACGGCCTCCAGCTCCATGCCGCGCGAGCGCACTTCGCCGGTCTGCACGTAGCTGTTGACGTGGGTGGGGTCGGTGTCCGGGGTCAGCACGTCGCGCTGGGTGATCTCGAACACCGCCGCGCTCACGCTGCTGTCCGAGCCCTTGGGCTGGAACTTCACGCCCACTTCGTACTGCTTGGCCTTGGTCGGATCGAAGGGCTTGCCGGCGTAGTCGGTGCCGGCGTTGGGGGTGAAGCCCTCGCTGTAGCTGAAGTACGGCGCCAGGCCGTTGTCCGCCAGGTAGACCAGGCCGACGCGGCCGCTGAAGGCCTCGTCCTTCTGGCTGGTGTGGCTGCTGGAGGCAGTGCTCCAGCTGTCGGTGCTGGCTCTGGCCCAGTCGTAGCGGCCGCCCAGGGACAGCACCCAGTGCTCGTCGAAGTGCAGCTGGTCCTGCAGGTAGACGCCGGTCTGGCGCGAGGTCTGGTCGCTGTAGGTCCAGTCGTCGGCGGTGAAGGCCGAGGCATCCACCGGGCCGTAGGACGGGCCGCCGTAGAGGTCCAGCGGGGTGGTCAGCACGTAGGCCTGCGGGTCCTTGGTGTGCTGGCGCTGCCAGTCCAGGCCCAGCAGCAGGGTGTGGCGCAGCCAGCCGGTGTTGAAGTCGGCCTGGGCCTGGTTGTCCAGGGTCCAGCGGCTGTACTCGGGGTTCTCGATGCCGGCGAAGCGCATCAGGGTGCGGTCGTCGCCCATGTCCCAGTAGGCCAGGGTGCCGACGCCGTAGACCATGTTGTCGTTGAGGTCGAGGTGGGAATAGCGCAGGTTCTGGCGCACCTGCCAGACGTCGTTCAGGCGCTTCTCGAACTCGTAGCCCAGGCTGTACTGCTCCTTCTCGTATTTGGAGAAGTGCTCGTCGCCGGTGAAGTAGCTGCGGTGGATCTTGCCGTAGGCGCTGTGGTTGAGCGTGCCCGAGGCCGGCAGGAAGTTGTCCTGGGCGTTGTTGTCGTCCTTCAGGTAGCTGGCCAGCAGGGTCAGGCGGGTGTCCTCGTCGGGTTGCCAGCTCAGCGACGGCGCCAGGGCCGCGCGGCGGTCCTCCCAGGGGGTGTCGCGGATGTCGCCGTCATGGCCGACGGCGACCACCCGGTAGCTCCACACCCCGGCGGCGTCCAGCGGGCCGGTGCTGTCGATGCCCAACTGCTTGCGCGCATCGCTGCCGTACTGCACCTGGATTTCGTGCTGGGCCACGGTGCTCGGGCGCTTGGACACCTGGTTGATCACCCCGCCCGGGTCGCCCTGGCCATAGAGCACGCCGGCCGGGCCGCGCAGCACTTCCACGCGCTCCAGCATGTAGGGGTCGACCATCCAGCTGGCCAGGTTGATGGTGGTGGGCAGCTGCAGGCCGTCCTGGTAGGTGGTCGGCGAGAAGCCGCGGATCACCGTGTACCAGTCGGAGCGGTTGTTGGAGCCGTAGGACGACACGCCCGGGGTGTAGCGCAGCGCTTCGTTCACCGACTGCACGCCCTGGGCCTGCATGCGCTCGCGGGTGACCACCGAGATCGACTGCGGGGTCTCGTGGATCGGCGTGTCGGTCTTGGTCGCGGTGACGCTGCGCCTGGCCAGGTAGCCGTGGGCCGGGCCCTTGGGGTCTTCCTCGGCCTGAGCGGTGATGGTCTGCGCCTTCATCTCCAGGGCGCCTTCGGTGGCGCTGCGCTGCAGGCGGTAGCTGCCGTCGGCGCTGGATTCGGCGGCCAGGCCGCTGCCGGAGAGCAGCACGGCGAAGCCGGCCTCCACCGGGTAGTCGCCCTCCAGGCCCGGACTGCGCAGGCCGCGGGTCAGCGCCGGGTCGAAGGTCAGCAGCACGCCGGCCTGGCGCGCGTAGGCGTTGAGCGCATCTTCCAGGCTGCCGGCCGGCACCTTGAAGTGGTGCGCGGCGGGCGCGGCCAGGGCCGGTACGGCGACGGCCAGCGGCAGGCTGGCGGCCAGGCCCAGGCTGGCGATGCGCAGGGCGCGCAGCAGCGGGCGCGGCGACGTGTTGGGGAAGCGGGACATGCTGTGGATTTCCTCGTTCGCACAAGCGGGATTGCACAGAGGCCGAACGACCGTGGAAAACCTGCAGAAAAAAATCAGAAAAGTTTTCAGCGCCCCCGCCGGGCCTTCTCCATGGCCCGTTCGAGCAGTTGGAAGACCCGCGGCGACTGGCACTGGGCGACGTTGAAGCGCAGGAAGTCCGGTGCGTTCTGGCCCAGGCTGAAGACGTTGCCCGGCGCCAGCACCATGCCCTGCTCCAGCGCCGCGCGGGACACCGCGGCGGCATCCAGAGCGCCGGGCAGGCGCGCCCAGACGAACACCCCGCCGCGCGGTTCCAGCCAGGGCTGCAGGCCCAGGCCGCGCAGGCGCGCCAGGGTGTCGCCCATGGCGTCGGCCAGGCGCACGCGCAGGCTTTCTATATGCCGGCGGTAGCCGCCCTTGCGCAGCAGCTCGTGGAGCAGTTCGGCATTGAACGGGCTGTTGCCGAACGAGGTGGCCAGCTTCAGGTCCACCAGTTGCTCGCACCATTCCGGTCGCGCCGCGATATAGCCGCAGCGCACCGAGGCGGACAGCGTCTTGGAGAAGCTGCCGACCTGGATCACCCGCTGCAAACCGTCGAAGGCCGATAGCCGCGGCGCCTGCTCGTGCTCGAAGTCGGCGAAGATGTCGTCCTCGACTATCAGCAGGTCATGGGCCTCGGCCAGCTTCAGCAGGCGGTGCGCCACCAGCGGCGAGAGCTGCGCGCCGGTGGGGTTGTGGAAGGCCGAGTTGGTGATGTACAGGCGCGGCCGGTGGCGCTGCAGGATACCGGCCAGGGCCTCGATGTCCGGCCCCTGCGGCGTGTAGGGCACGCCGATGGCCACCGCGCGGTGGGCGCGCAGCAGGGCCTGGAAGTTGAAGTAGCCGGGGTCGTCCACCAGCACCTCGTCGCCGGGCTCCAGCAGGAAGCGGCAGACCAGGTCGATGGCGTGGGTGCCGCCGTCGGTGAGCACGATCTGCTGCGCGCCGACCTGCAGGCCGTAGTCGCCCAGGCGCCGCGCCAGCTGCTCGCGCAGGCCGGCGTGGCCGTAGGGGCGGCCGTACTCCAGCAGGCTCGACTGCGGCTCGCGGGCCAACTGGCGCAGGGCGCGGCGCAGCTCGTCCTCCGGCAGCCAGGACGGCGGCAGCCAGCCGCAGCCGGGCTTGAGCGAATCCTCGGCGGCTTCCAGCGCCTGGCGGGAAATCCATAGCGGGTCGATGCTGCGGTCCAGCGCCGGGCCGATCTCGGCCAGCGACAGCGGCGGCAGCCGGCCGCAAACGTAGAAGCCGGAACCGCGCCGGGCGGCGATCAGGCCCTCGGCGGCGAGGCGCTCGTAGGCCTCCACCACGGTGCTCTTGGACACCTCCAGGCTCTGCGCCAGCGCGCGGATCGACGGCAGCCGCTCGCCCGGCACCAGGCTGCGCGCCGCCAGGCGTTCGCGCACCTGGCGCATCACCCCGTCCACCCGTGTCACGGCCATGGTCACCTCGACTGTACCGATGAAAATCCAGGACAGTTTGTTCGAATTGTACTGATCTGTCACTGGCCGCCCGCCCTCCCCGGCGCCACCATCGAGACTCCCCTCTCCTCTTGGCGAATGCTCGATGAATGCTTCTCTCGGCGGTTGGTTCAGCGGTTTCCTCGGCGTGCTCATCTTCAGCGGCTCGCTGCCGGCCACGCGGGTGGCGGTGGGCAGCTTCGAACCGACCTTCCTCACCCTGGCCCGGGCCAGCATCGCCGGGCTGCTGGCCGCGGCCATCCTCTTCGTGCTGCGCCAACGCCGCCCGGCGCGCCAGGACATCCCGCGCTGCTGGTGGTGGCCCTGGGCGTGGTGGTCGGCTTCCCGCTGCTCACCGCCCTGGCGCTGCGCCACGTCAGCTCGGCCCACGCCATCGTCTTCGTCGGCCTGCTGCCGCTGGCCACCGCCAGCTTCGCCGTGCTGCGCGCCGGCGAGCGGCCGCGCCCGGCGTTCTGGGCGTTCTCGCTGCTCGGCAGCGCGGCGGTGGCCGGCTACGCGCTGAGCCAGGGCGGCGCCGGCAGCCTGCTGGGCGACCTGTTGATGCTGGCGGCCATCCTCGCCTGCGGCCTGGGCTACGCCGAGGGCGCGCGGCTGTCGCGGCACCTGAGCAGCTGGCAGGTGATCTGCTGGGTGCTGGTGCTGTCGTTGCCGCTGATGCTGCCGCTGACCCTATGGACCTGGCCAGCCGACCTCGCCGCGGCCAGCCTGCCGGCCTGGCTGAGCCTGGGCTACGTGTCGCTGTTCAGCATGCTCATCGGGTTCTTCTTCTGGTACCACGGCCTGGCCCGCGGCGGCATCGCCGCGGTGGGCCAGTTGCAACTGCTGCAACCCTTCTTCGGCCTGGCCCTGGCCGGCCTGCTGCTGCACGAGCAGGTCAGCCCGCTGATGGCCGTCTCGACCCTGGCGGTGGTGGCTTGCGTGGCGGGGGCGCGGCGCTTCGCCCGCTGAGCCGCCTGTGGCAGCGCGTCGCGGGAAATAGGGGTATCATCGGGCGTTTGTGTATTTCCCCGGGCTTGCCGGAAGGAACCTCCGATGACCCCACCCGCCGAGCCGCCGGCGGCGCCCGCCGACCTGGCGCCGCGCCCGCGCCTGACCCTGGGCAGCCACGTGCACAGCGGCTTCGACCTGCGCAGCGGGCGCATGCAGAACATCGCCCGGCACCGCGCCGCGCTGGCCTTCCTGTACGCCGGCATGCCCGTCTCGGGGCCAATCAACCCGCGCACCGGCAACGAGCTGCGGGTGTTCCGCGACGACCGCATCGTCCGCCTCAGCCGCCAGCCCGAGCGCGAGCAGCAACTGCGCCAGCAACTGCGCCAGTTCGGCTTCAAGCCGGCGATGCGCCGCAGCGACGCCCTGGAGGAAAGCGCCGGTGAGATGTTCGAGCTGCCCGACGACGCCACCTGGCAGCAATTCATGCGCGAGGGCCTGCCGCAGCTGCGCGAGCGCGGCTGGGACGTGGACGTGCGCCCGGAGTTCGTCTTCGACCTGACGCCCATCGAGAACTGGTACGCCGAGATCGAGGAGACCGACGACCGCCAGTGGTTCGACCTGGAACTGGGCATCGAGGTCGACGGCCGCCGCATCAGCCTGCTGCCGGCGCTGATCGAACTGATCCGGCGCATGCCGGCGCTGCTCGACCCGCAGGCCCTGGCCCGCCACCCCGACGACGAGCAACTGGTGCTGCGCCTGGACGCCGGGCGCAACCCGGTGCACAGCTGGCAGACCGCCTCGGAGCGGCCGCTGCGGGTGGCCCTGCCCTTCGGCAAGCTCAAGCCGCTGCTGGGCACCCTGTCGGAGTTCTACCTGGGCGACCAGGCGCCGGTGCGCCGCCTGCGCATGGGCGCGCCGGACGCCGCGCGGCTCTCCGAGCTGGAAGAACTGCCGCTGCGCTGGCAGGGCGGCGACGAGTTGCGCGAGATCGCCCTGCGCCTGCGCGACTACCGCGCCCAGCCGGCGCCGCTGCCCGAGGGCCTGCGCGCCGAGCTGCGCGCCTACCAGCACGAGGGCCTGAGCTGGATGCAAACGCTGCGCGCGGTGGGCGCCAGCGGCATCCTCGCCGACGACATGGGCCTGGGCAAGACGCTGCAGTCCCTGGCCCACGTGCTGCTGGAGAAGCAGGCCGGGCGCCTCAGCGCGCCGGCCCTGGTAGTGATGCCCACCAGCCTGATCCCCAACTGGCTGGACGAGGCCGAGCGCTTCACCCCCGGCCTGCGCGTGCTGGCGCTGCATGGCGCCGGCCGCCGGCGCGACTTCGCGAAGATCGAGGAACACGACCTCATCCTCACCACCTACGCCCTGCTCCCGCGCGATGCGGAAAAGCTCGGCAAGCACGCCTACCACCTGCTGATCCTCGACGAGGCGCAGAACATCAAGAACGCCGGCACCAAGGCGGCCCAGGCCGCGCGCCAGCTGAACGCGCGGCACCGCCTGTGCCTGACCGGCACGCCGCTGGAGAACCACCTGGGCGAGCTCTGGTCGCTGTTCCACTTCCTGCTGCCCGGCTGGCTGGGCGACGCCAAGCAGTTCGCCCAGCACTACCGCACGCCCATCGAGCGCCACGGCGACCAGGCGCGCCTGGCCCACCTGGCCGCGCGCATCCGCCCCTTCCTGCTGCGCCGCACCAAGGAGCAGGTGGCCTCGGAGCTGCCGCCCAAGAGCGAGTTCATCCAGCACATCGAGCTCAGTGAGGCCCAGCGCGACCTCTACGAGACGGTGCGCCTGGCCCTGGACCGCAAGGTCCGCGACGAAATCGCCCGCCGCGGCCTGGCGCGCAGCCGCATCATCATCCTCGAGGCGCTGCTCAAGCTGCGCCAGGTGTGCTGCGACATCCGCCTGGTGCAGAAGGACGCCCCGCCGTCCAGCGGCCGCGCCAAGACGGTGACCTCGGGCAAGCTGGAATACCTGCTGGACATGCTCGAGGAACTGCTCGCCGAGGGCCGCCGCGTGCTGCTGTTCTCGCAGTTCACCTCGATGCTCGCGCTGGTCGGCGAAGCCCTGCAGCAACGCGGCATCGACTACGCCCTGCTGACCGGCGACAGCCGCGACCGCCGCCAGCCGGTGGAAGACTTCCAGCAGGGCCGCGTGCCGCTGTTCCTGATCAGCCTGAAGGCCGGCGGCGTGGGCCTGAACCTGACCGCGGCGGACACGGTGATCCACTACGACCCCTGGTGGAACCCGGCCGCCGAGAACCAGGCCAGCGACCGCGCCTACCGCATCGGCCAGGACAAGCCGGTGTTCGTCTACAAACTGATCGCCCGCGGTACGGTGGAAGAGAAGATCCAGCTGCTGCAGCGGGAGAAGGCCGCGCTGGCGGCCGGCATCCTCGAAGGCGCGGGAACGGATTGGCAGCTGGATGATGCCGATATCGATGCGCTGTTCGCGCCTTTGCCGAAGGCGGTTTGAGGGGTGGATCATCCGGGAGCGTAGGGCGAATAACCGTTCGCGGTTATCCGCCGTTGGCCGTGCCACCGGAACGTCCGGCGTGGCCGGTGACCAATCGCGGACGGAGTCCGCTCCTACGCCCGCGCTTTCCTGGAACCGTAGGAGCAACTGTCTGCGTCGAGGTGCTTTCGTAGGATGGGTTGAGCTTGCGAAACCCATCGGGCCATGGTGATGGGTATCGCTTCGTGTTCTGCCGGGAGACATGGGTAACAGGTGTCGGGAGACATAGGTAACGCATTTAGGATCACGGAATTGCCGTATCGGGAGATCGAGCGATGCCGTGGAAGGAGTGCACACCTGTGTCCAGTCGATATGAGTTCGTTCTCCTGGCAGAACAGCCTGATGCCAACGTGCGGGAGCTGTGCCGGCGCTTCGAGATCAGTCCGAAAACAGCCTACAAGTGGCTTCGACGCTACCAAGAGCAAGGCGAACCGGGATTGCTGGATAAGTCCCGGCGTCCCTTGAGTTGCCCCCGCCGTAGCAGCGAGGACCTGGAGCACGCTGTCCTGGCCTTGCATGAGGCCTATCCCGCCTGGGGCGGCCGCAAACTGCGCAGCCTGATGTCGGGTGACGAGTCTGCACGTCCGCATCACAGCACGCTCGATGCGATTCTGCGCCGGCATGGCCGGCCGTTGCGTTATGGGGCCGACGCCGGCCCTGCCGCGACATCGCGCTTCGAGCACGAGGCGCCAAACGACCTCTGGCAGATGGACTTCAAGGGGCACTTTGCGCTGTTCGGCCAGCGCCAGCATTGCCATCCATTGACGCTGCTCGATGACCACTCACGCTTTGCCCTGTGCCTGGCGGCCTGTGCTGACGAGCGGCGTGAAACGGTCCGCCAACAACTGATCAGGGTATTCCGGCGCTATGGCCTGCCCCGGCGCATTACCAGCGACAACGGCCCACCCTGGGGCTCAACCCGTCGCGGCGGCCTCTCGGCTCTGGAAGTCTGGTTGATGCGCTTGGGCATCAAGGTCGGACACAGCCGGCCTCACCATCCGCAGACCCAAGGCAAGCTCGAACGCTTCCATCAGACGCTCAAGCGCGAGCTGCTGCACGACGCGCACTTCCGCACCCTGGAGCAATGCCAGGCGGGTATGGACCGCTGGCTGGAACAGTACAATCAGCAACGTCCGCATCAGGCGCTGGGCCAGAAGCCGCCCTTGACGCGTTACCGGAGCAGCCCCAGGCCATACCCGGAAAAGTTGCTGGAAGTGGAGTACGAGCCCGGAGAGCGGGTGCTGACGGTACATACCAAGGGCCAGATTCGCCTCGATGGCCGAATGGTATTCGTCAGCGAAGGTCTGGCGGGTGAGCGAGTCGCCATCCGCCCCGCCAAGGAGGATGGCGTACTCGACATCATTTTCATCAACAAAACGGTCCGGCAGGTCGACCTCAGGCAGCCGGAGTGACCATGGGAAACCGTTACCCATGTGTCCCGACAGGCGTTACCTATGTGTCCCGGCAGAACACTTCGCTCAACCCATCCTACGGGGCTTTCCTGGAACCGTAGGAGCGGACTCTGTCCGCGATTCGGCGGATAACGCCGTAGGCGTTATGCGCCCTACGAAAGCCCCCTACAACTGCGCCACATGCCCCGCCGTCTGATGCGCCCGCAGGTAAGGCAACACCGCCGCCAGCAACGGCGCCTTGAACGCCTCCTGGAAACGATGGGCCATCCCCGGAATCAGCTTCAGCTCCGCCCCGCGGATATGCGCCGCCACATGCACCCCATGCATCACCGGCAACAACGGATCGGCGGTGCCATGGATGACCAGGGTAGGCACATTCAAACGGTTGAGCAGGTCGACCCGGCTGGGCTCGGCGAGGATCGCCAGCATCTGCCTCTGCACCCCCTCGGGGTTGAAGGCGCGGTCGTAGGATTGCGCCGCCTGGTGCAGCAGTTGCTCGCGGTCGTCCTTCACCTCCGGGCTGCCCAGGGCGGCGAGCAGGTCGGCCTGTTGCTCGATGGCCTGTTCGCGGCTGCCGGCCTCGCGCCGGGCCAGCAGTTTCAGCAGGCTGTCGCTGGGCGCCGGCAGGCCCTCGGCGCCGGAGCTGGTCATCACCAGGGTCAGGCTGAGCACCCGCTGCGGCGCAAGGTCGGCGACGTGCTGGGCGATCATCCCGCCCATGCTCGCGCCCAGCACGTGGGCCTGCTCGACGTGCAGCCCGTCCAGCAGGCGCAGGGCGTCCCAGGCCATGTCGGTGAGGCTGTAGGGCGCGCTGACCGGCAGGCCCAGGCGGTAGCGGATCACCTCATAGGTGAGGTTGGCGCCGGGCGTGGGCACGCGCCAGGCGCTCAGGCCGACGTCGCGGTTGTCGTAGCGGATGACGCGGAAGCCCTGCTGGCAGAGGGTCTGCACCACTTCGTCGGGCCAGTGGATGAGCTGGCCGCCCAGGCCCATGATCAGCAGCAGCGTCGGGTCCTTCGGCGAGCCTATGCTCTGGTAGGCCAGGCGCACGTCGCCCAGGTCCAGGGTGTCGGTGGGCACCCGTGGGTCGCAACGATCGCCGGCAAAGGCAGTGAGGGGCGCCAGGCACGACAGTGCCAGCGCCAGTAGAAACGCACGCATGTGAAAATCCGGAATGCAGAACCCCAGTGAAAGCCGATTCTGATGAATTTCCGTGCATCGCTCTGCCACACAACCGTGACACTTTGATGAAAGGCGCCGAGCGGTCGCCGCCAGCCTGATCGGCGTCATGGCACGGGCGCGGCCGGCCCGGCATGGTTCCAAGGAAGCAGTCGTTCGCCAAGGGGCGCCCATGAGCTATCCGATCCTGCTGGTCCTGCATCTGCTGGCCGCCATCGCCTTCGTCGGCACCGTGTTCTTCGAGGTGCTGATTCTCGAACGGGTGCGCCGCCATGTACCGGCAGACGCCCTGCGCGCCGTGGAGCGCGCCCTCGGCCAGCGCCTGCGGCGGGTGATGCCCTGGGTGATCCTGACGCTCTTCGGCAGCGGCCTGGGCATGCTCAAACTGCGCTACCTGCCGCTGCTGTCCCATCCGCTGGACTCGCCCTTCGCCACCCTGCTGAGCCTGAAGCTGCTGCTGGCCGCCAGCGTGCTCTGCCACTTCTTCTGCGCCATGTACCTGATGCACAGCGGCGGGATGACCGGACGGCGCTCGCGGATCATCCACTACAGCGTCTTCGCCCACGTCCTGGGCATAGTGCTGCTGGCCAAGGGCATGTTCTACCTGAGCTGGTAGATCGGCGGCGGCACGGGCGGGTCGACAGCCGGCCGCGCATGAGACAAACTCAATCCAGTTTCGGATGTAATCAAGTTTTACTCATGTTGGAAGCGGCGCCATGCTCGAGATTCGTCACCTGAAAACCCTCCACGCCCTGCGTGAAGCCGACAGTCTGGTGGAAGCCGCCGAACGCCTGCACCTGACTCAATCCGCCCTGTCCCACCAGTTCAAGGAACTGGAGGACCGCCTGGGCCTGTCGCTGTTCATCCGCAAGACCAAGCCGGTGCGCTTCACCAGCGCCGGCCTGCGCCTGCTGCAGTTGGCCGACTCCCTGCTGCCGCAGCTGCGCACCGCCGAACGCGACCTGTCCCGCCTGGCCGGCGGCACCGCCGGGCGCCTGCACATGGCCATCGAATGCCACAGCTGCTTCCAGTGGCTGATGCCGACCATCGACCAGTTCCGCGACGCCTGGCCGGAGGTGGAGCTGGACCTGGCCTCGGGCTTCTCCTTCGCCCCGCTGCCGGCCCTGGCCCGCGGCGACCTCGACCTGGTGGTGACCTCCGACCCGGTGGACATCGCCGGCATCACCTACGTGCCGCTGTTCACCTACGAGGCGCTGCTGGCGGTGGACAACCAGCACGCGCTGGCCGGCAAGCCCTACATAGTGCCGGAAGACCTGGCCAGCCAGACGCTGATCACCTACCCCATCGAGCGCGACCGCCTGGACATCTTCACCCGCTTCCTGGAGCCGGCCGACGTCGAGCCGGCCCAGGTGCGCACCTCGGAGCTGACGGTGATGATGATGCAGCTGGTGGCCTCCGGCCGCGGCGTGTGCAGCCTGCCCAACTGGGCGCTGCACGAATACAGCTCGCGCGGCTACGTGACGGCCAAGCGCCTGGGCGAGAAGGGTCTGTACTGCACGCTCTACGCGGCCATCCGCGCGGACATGCTGGATGCGCCCTTCATGCGTGATTTCCTGCTGACGGCCAAGGACACCTCCTTTGCCACGCTGGAAGGGGTCAGCGCGGCGAAGGGTTGAAGTCGTGGGCAGCGCTTGCGCTGGCCCGAAGGGGAATAACCCAGAGACTTCTTTGGGGTTGGGCTTGGCGTAGCGCGCCGCTCCGAGTGTTCGGATGTCTCTCGTTTCGCCCCCTCGGGCGAGTCCCTTTTGTCAAACGCCACAAAAGGACCCAAAAAGGCTTGCCCCAACATACGGGCCCGATAAAGCCGGGCTACCCTCACGAACTCCCCCGCCACGGAGGCCCGCCCCGAGGGTACGTCCCTGTAGCCCGCGGGGCTCTCGCGACATCCATGTCGCATGACCTCCTGAGCGCCGGTTTCGCTCGGCCTTCTGAAGGGGCGTTCCGGAGTTCGCGGATGTTTCTCTGGAAATCCCAAGAGCAAACGCGCTTTTGCTTTTGCTTTTGCTTTTCGTAGGAGCGAGCTTGCTCGCGAACCCCGCAGTCACTGGGTTCCCGAGTTCGCGGGAATGACGGGGTGAAGTAAGGGAGTATCAGGATGACTCTGGAGTTTCCGGCGACTCCGAACAGCCCCCTCTCCCGCTTGCGGGAGAGGGCTGGGGTGAGAGCGCTCTTGAGCCTAGCACCCAAAGCTCTCTGGAAATCCGTAGGGCGGATAACGCCTACGGCGTTATCCGCCGAATCGCGGGCAGGGCCCGCTCCTACACCTTTCCCGCCACCTCGGCGTGTTCCACGTGCCATTGCGCGTCCCGTTCGGCGATCTTGGCGAAGGAGGGCCGCGCGGTGACTTTCGCGATGTAGCGCTCGATGGCCGGGGTCTTCGGCACTATGCCGAAGTGCGTGGTCCAGGCCAGCGCCGAGCCCCAGAGCACGTCCGCCGCAGTGAAGCGTTCGCCGAGCAGGTAGGGCCCCTTCTGCAACTGCTCGTCGATGACCTTCATCACCGTCTCGAAATCGCCGTAGGGGCTGCGCGCCTGGGGTGCCGGCTCGCGGCCGAGGGAGCGGTCGGTCACCGCCGGTTCGAAGCTGGAGCCGTAGAACACCAGCCAGCGCAGGTAGGGCCCGCGCAGCGGGTCGCCGATGGCCGGCGCCAGTCCGGCTTCCGGGTACAGGTCCGCGAGGTAGATGTAGACGGCGCCCTGCTCGGTCACCAGCGCCTCGCCATGGCGGATGGCCGGGACCTTGCCCATCGGGTTGATCGCCAGGTAGGCCGGCTGGCGCTGCTCGCCGGCCTGCATGTTGAGCAGGTGCAGGTCGTAGTCGGCGCCCAGTTCCTCCAGCAGCGCCAGGGTGCCGGAGGAACGGGTTTGCGGGGAGTGGTAGAAGGTGATGCGACGGTCGCTCATGGTGCTTGCCTCTGCCGATGACGGGTCGGCCCAAAAGCATAGACCGCTCGCAGCGGAACGGCGCCATCGCCTGGCGCAGGTCCCCCACGTGGGCAAAACTGCCGGAAAGACTCAGCCGCGGACGATGCCGCGCCGGTACAGGGCCTCGATGGTCTCCGGCGCCAGGCCCAGCTCCGCGAGCACCTCGCGGGTGTTCCCGCCCAGGGCCGGCGGCGCGCTGCGGTAGCTGGCCGGGGTACGCGAGAGCTTCACCGGCGAGGCGATGCCGCGGTAATCGCCCAGTTGCACCACCAGGCCGCGATGCGCGGTGTGCGGGTGCTCCACCACGCGGTCCACCGTGGCGATGGCGCCGCAGGGCACGCCCAGGCGGATCAGCCGTTCGGCCAGCTCGCGGCCGTCGTGCGTCGCCAGGTGGCCCTCCAGCGCCTGCTTGAGCGCTTCGCGGTTGACCGAGCGCTGGCCGTTGTCGGCGAAGCGCGGGTCTTCCAGCAGTTCGCCGGCGCCCAGGTACTCGCACAGCTTGGCGAACTGGCGGTCGTTGCCCACGGCGAGGAAGATCGGCTCGCCGCCGGTGCGGTAGCTGTCGTAGGGGGCGATGTTCGGGTGGGCGTTGCCGGTGCGCTGCGGCGTGCGCCCGGAGGCGAAGTAGTTCGGCAGGTGCGGGTGCAGCAGCGAGATGCCGCAGTCGTACAGGGCGATGTCCACCGACTGCCCGCGCCCGCTGCGTTCGCGCTCGTGCAGCGCCAGCAGGATGCCGGCCACGGCGTTCAGCCCGGTGACCATGTCGACGATCGGCAGGCCGATGCGCAACGGCCCGCCCTCGGCCTCGCCGTTCACGCTCATGAGCCCGGCCATGGCCTGGATCGCCGCGTCGTAGCCAGGCAGCCCGCCGAGCGGGCCGTCGGCGCCGAAGCCGGACACCGCGCAGTGGATCAGCCGCGGGAAACGCGGGCTCAGCACCTCGGCGTAGCCGATGCCCCAACGTGCCAGGGTGCCGGGCTTGAAGTTCTCGATCAGCACGTCGGCGCCTTCCAGCAGTTGCAGCAGCAACTCGATGCCCTCGGGCTTGGACAGGTCGACGGCGATGCCCTTCTTGTTGCGGTTGACGCCACGGAAGTAGGCGGCGGTATCACCCTCGAAGGGCGGGCCCCAGCCGCGCGTCTCGTCGCCGCCCAGGGGTTCCAGCTTGATCACTTCCGCGCCGTGGTCGGCCAGGGCCTGGGAGCAGTAGGGGCCGCCCAGCACGCGGCTCAGATCGATGACTTTCAGGCCACGCAGGGCACCGGTCTCGTGGTTCATGGCAACTCTCTTTTGTCGATTCTTGTCGGTTGCGGGAAGTCAGGCCGGCAGCAGCTGCATGGCTTCGTCCAGGCTCATCTCGCCCTCGTCGAGCAGCCGGGCCAGCAGCGGCGCCCCGGCTTGCAGGCCCAGCGGGTCGCGCGGCAGCAGCTTGTGCTGCAACACCAGGTGGGCCAGGGCCAGGCGCCGGCGGTCGCTGGCCTGGCGGCCGGCCTCCCAGGCCATGAAGATGGCGCTGGCGATGTGGTAGAGCGCGCTGCCGGCCTGGCGCACCTGCTCGTCCTGGCGCGCCTCGGCCACGTCGGCCATGAGCGCCACGCTGCGTTCCAGCAGCGCCTCGAAGCGGGCGCGGCTGGCCTCCGGCAGGCCGCTCTCGGCCAACAGGCCGCGCAGGTACTGGTGCAGCGGCTCCAGGGCCTGTTCGCGTGTGACGGCGCGGGCGATGTCCAGCGCGACAATGTTGCTGGTGCCTTCCCAGATGGAGCCCAGGTGGGCGTCGCGGACCAGGCGCGCGTCGCTCCATTCCTCGATGTAGCCCACCCCGCCGCGCACCTCCATGGCGTCGCCGGTGACGCGCCGGGCATCGCGGCAGGCGCGGAACTTGATCAGCGGAGTGAGGATGCGCACGCACTTCTGTGCCGCGGCGTCGCCGGCGTCGGCGCGCGGCAGCAGGGTGGCGATCTGCATGAACATGGAACGCGCCTGCTCGGCCGGCAGCATCAGCTTCAGCAGTTGCTTCTGCATCAGCGGCATGTCGATCAGGTGCTTGCCGAAGGCACGGCGGTGGCGGGCGATGAACAGCGCCTCGCTGAGCGCCCGGCGCATCAGGCCGGCGGCGCGCACGCCGTTGGACAGGCGCGACATGTTGACCATGTCGGCCATCTGCTGGAAGCCGCGGCCGACCTCGCCGATCAGGTAGGCGGTGGCGCCTTCCAGGCAGATTTCGCCGCTGGCCATGGAGCGGCTGCCCAGCTTGTCCTTCAGGCGCAGGATGCGGTAGGCGTTGCGCGAGCCGTCCGGGCGGTGCTTGGGCAGCAGGAACAGGGTCACGCCCTTCATGCCCTCGGGCGCGCCTTCGGGGCGGGCCAGGACCATGGCCAGGTCGGCGTCGGGGTTGGAGCAGAACCACTTGTCGCCGTACAGCTTCCACTCCCCATCCTGCTGCCGCGCCAGGGTGCGGGTGCGGGCGACGTCGGAGCCGGCGGCCTGTTCGGTCATGAACATGGCGCCCTGGAACAACGTGTCGAAGTCCCGCGAAGCCAGCGATGGCAGGTAGCGCTCCACCAGCTCCGGCGCGCCGAACTTGCGCAGGGTGCGGGTCAGCGAGTCGGTCATGCTGACCGGGCAGCACAGACCGAACTCGGCCTGCACGAACAGATAGGTGAGCGCGTATTTCACCAGCGGCAGCGCGCCGTCCGGGCGGTGGCTCATGGAAGCCAGGCCGAGTTCCGAATAGGCCACGCGCTCGAGGGCGACGTAGTCCGGGTGCTTGCGGATGCTCTGCAGGTCCTCGCCGCGGCGGGTGCGCGGCGCCAGCAGCGGCGGGTTCCTGTCGGCCGACAGGGCCAGCACGTCCAGTTCGTCGCCGGCGCGGGCGCCGAGGCGTTCGAGGGTGTCGCGCCACTGCGCCAGCACCTCCGGCGGCAGGTACACCTCCAGCAGGCGCTGCAGCGAGGGGTCGCAGGCATACAGGTTGATGCCGCGGCTGTCGGGGATGTTCAGGGCGTCTTCGGGGCGGACTTCAGGCATGGCGGTCATGGCGCGTCTCCAGGTCTTGTTCTGGCGCCGAGACTAGGAGTGCGTGACGATAAGTATCCAATACAATAAAAATCATCCACGATAAGAAAAACAAATCGTAGAAACCCGGGTGCCCTGCCATGGACCTCAAGCAACTGCGCTACTTCATCGCCGTCGCCGAGGAGCTGCATTTCGGCCGCGCCGCCGCGCGCCTGTTCATCTCCCAGCCGGCGCTGAGCTTCGACATCAAGAAGCTGGAGGAGCAACTGGGCATCCAGCTGCTGGTGCGCAACAACAAGTCGGTGAAGCTGACCAACGCCGGCCAGGTGCTGCTCGACGAGGCACGCAGCCTGTTGCTGCAGGCCGAGAAGGTGAAGCGCCTGACGCTGCTCTCCGCCGAGGGCGCGGTGGGCCAGCTGCGCGTGGGCTTCGTCAACTCCATGCTCTACCGCGGCCTGCCGCGGGCCATGGCGCGCTTCGAGGCGGAGCAGCCGAACATGGAGGTGGTGCTGATGGAGATGAACACCTCGGAACAGGCCCTGGCGCTGCAACGCGGGCAGATCGACATCGGCTTCGTGCACTGGGCCAGGCTGCCGGCCGGGATCGCCTCCGAATGCCTGGTCGCCGACCCCTTCCTCTGCTGCGTACCGGCCGGCCACCGCCTGGCCGGGCGGGCGCGCATCGACCTCGCCGAGCTGCGCGACGAGGGTTTCATCCTCTTCCCGCGCAGCCTGTCGCCGCACTACCACGACCTGATCATTGCCCGCTGCGTGGACGCCGGCTTCAGCCCGCACATCCGCCACGAGGCGCGGCTGTGGCAGACCATCGCGGCCATGGTCGGCCTGGGCATGGGCGTGGCCCTGCTGCCGCAGACGCTGTGCCTGGCCTGGAAGAACCAGGTGCGCTACCTGGAGATCGAGCAGAGCGGCACGCGCTCGGAAATCCACGCCATCCTCGCCGCGCAGGACGCGCCCCATGCGGCCCAGGCCTTCCTGGCCACGCTCAAGGCCTGCCTGGACGAGGGCGTCGATACGCAATCGCTTATCGCACCATAAGATTAAAAAACTATTGATCCGCAGGGGCGCCGCATAGACTCCGAGCCAACCCGGGGCAACACCGACGCACGCCAGTCGCCACCCCGCGCCCTCCCCCGGAGGGCGCGCGCGGGGCCTGCGCGTCGGCGACCAGAACAACAACAATAAGCAGGACCCGCCCATGCCCAGCACGCCCTCCTCCGCAGACGCAGCGCTGCACCGCAAGGCCCGCAAGGCCGGCATCGCCTCCTTCATCGGCACCACCATCGAGTGGTACGACTTCTACATCTACGGCCTGGCCGCCGCCCTGGTGTTCGGCAAGGTGTTCTTCCCCGCCGACATGGACCCGGGCCTGGCCACGCTGCTGTCCTTCGTCACCCTCTGGTCCGGCTTCGTCGCCCGCCCGCTGGGCGGCATCATCTTCGGCCACCTGGGCGACCGGATCGGGCGCAAGAACACCCTGGTGATCACCCTGATCATGATGGGCATCGCCACCACCTGCATCGGCCTGCTGCCGGTCTACGCGCACATCGGCCTGTGGGCGCCCGTCGCCCTGGTGGCATTGCGGGTGATCCAGGGCGTCGCCGTGGGCGGCGAATGGGGCGGCGCCATCCTCATCGCCAGCGAAAGCGCGCCCAAGGGCAAGGGCATCCTCTACGCCGCCTTCGCCCAGCAGGGCTCGCCCACCGGCAACCTGCTGGCGACCCTGGTGTTCTTCGCCCTCAGCGCCCTGCCCATGCCGGACTTCATCCTCTGGGGCTGGCGCATCCCGTTCCTGATCTCCGCGGCGCTGGTGATCGTCGGCATGATCATCCGCCTGAAGCTGGAGGAATCCGAGGACATGAAGCGCCTGCTGCAACAGAAGAAGACCGTGAAGCTGCCGCTGGTGGAAGTGCTGCGCGAGCACTGGCTGATCGTGCTGCTCGGCGCCGGGGTGCTGCCGATCATCCACGTCACCTACTTCAAGAGCACCTTCGCCCTGTCCTGGGCCACCAAGACCCTCGGCTACAGCCAGGGCACCTTCCTCAGCATCATCGTCATCGCCCTGGTGGTGCAGTTCTTCAGCCAGCCGTTCGGCGCGCTGCTGGCCTCGCGCATCGACATGCGCAAAGCGGCGTGCCTGATGGTGCTGCCGGAGTTCATCCTGATGCCGGCGATGTTCTTCGCCGTGGAAACCAAGGTCTACTGGATAGCCGCCGTGGGCATGTGCCTGGCCACGGTGCCGCACGCGATGTTCTACGGCGCGGTGGGCGGCATCCTCGCCCGCGCCTTCCCCGCGCGGGTGCGCTACACCGGGCTGTCGCTGGCCTACCAGCTGTGCTCGCTGCTGGTGGGCGGCGGCACGCCGGTGCTGGCGCAGTGGATCCTCAACGGCACCGGCAGCATCGTCGGCGTGGCCATCGCCTCTGGGCTCTACGCCCTGGTCTCGCTGGCCTGCACCCTGGCGCTGCTGCGCATCACCGGCTTCCGGGCCGGCGAGCTGTCCAGCGCCGAACGCGCCGACGCCCGCGAACTGGCCGCGGGCGCCGCGCCGGCGGAGGAGCCCGGCGCCCCCGAGCGCGGCCGGCCGTTGCCCGCCGGCCCGCACCCGGCCTGAGTCAGGCCTCCTCGAAGTGCATCTCCGGCGGCTGCTGACGGAAGCCGCCGGTGAGCACGGCCAGGTACAGCACCCCGGCGGTGAGCCAGGCCAGGCCCAGGTAGATGGCCAGGTGGTCGAGGCTGGCCATCAGCCAGAGGTCGGCGACCAGGCCGATCAGCGGGAAGGCCAGGAACAGCACCGCGCCGCGCAGGCCGCGTTCGCCGCGGGCGATCCAGTAGTGGAAGATCACCGACAGGTTGACCAGGCTGAAGGCCAGGAAGGCGCCGAAGTTGATGAACGAGGTGGAAGTGGTCACGTCCATCTCCAGAGCCAGCAGCGCGACCACGCCGCACAGCACGATGCTGCCCACCGGGGTGCCGAAGCGCTCGCTGAGGGTGCCGAAGAAAGCCTTGGGCAGCACGCCGTCGCGGCCCATGGCGAACAGCAGGCGCGAGGCGCTGGCCTGGGCCGACAGGCCGGAGGTGAACTGGCCGACGATCAGGCCGATGAGGAAGAGGCTGACGAAGAGGTCACCGCCGATGTTGCGGGCGATCTCGTAGGCCGCCGAGTCGGCGTTCTGGAACTCGGTGGACGGGTGCGCGAGCTGCACGAAGTAGCTGGCGGCGATGAAGATGAAGCCGCCGATCAGGGTGATCAGCAGGATGGCGCGCGGGATGTTCTTGCGCGGCTCGTGGGTTTCCTCGGTCAGGGTGCTGACCGCGTCGAAGCCCAGGAACGAATAGCAGGCGATGGCCGCGCCGCTCATGATCAGCGGCAGCTGCACGCCCTCCTTGAAGAAGGGTTCCAGCGACCACAGCGGCTTGCTGGCGTCACCCAGCACGTAGTGCACCGCCAGCAGCACGAAGGCCGCCAGCACCAGGAACTGCACCAGCATCAGCACGCTGTTGACGTTCTTCGCCAGGCGCAGGCCGATGACGTTGATGCCGGTGGTCACGCCGATGAAGGCCAGCACCCACAGCGCCTGGGGCACCGCCGGGAAGGCCGAGTGCAGGTAGGCCGCGCCGATCAGCCAGATGGCCATGGGCAGGAACAGGTAGTCCAGCAGCACGCCCCAGCCGGCGAGGAAGCCCAGCTTGGGGCTGATGGACTTGCGCACGTAGGTGTAGGCCGAGCCGGCCACCGGGAAGGCGGCGGCCATGCGCCCGTAGCTGAGCGCGGTGAAGAGCATAGCCACCGAGGCCACGAGGTAGGCCGCGGGCACCACGCCGCCGGTGGTGTCGGCGAGGATGCCGAAGGTGCCGAGGACGATGATGGGGGTCATGTAGGCGATGCCGAACAGCACCACCGAACCCAGCGAGAGGGTGCGCTTGAGTCGAGCCATTGAGTGCTTACTCCGAGTTGTGTTTGTTATGGCAGAGTCGAAATCGACGCGTGCAAAGGCGCCTCCCCTCACCCGGGAGACGCAGGCGGGAGGCACGCTCCCGCCGGTACTTCTTGGCTGGATCGTTGGCGCGGCCCTGCGCCTTCCGGGGCTCAGCCCGGAATCAGCAGCTCGCGCAGGCCGTCGGCGTGCTCGCGCGTCTCGCCGGGCAGCACGAAGCGGCGCTCGGCGATGTAGCTGTAGTCGCGGCGCGCCTGCTGCAGGCGCGCCAGGTCCAGTTCCACGCGCATCCGGCACTCCTCGCGGCCGGCCTCGCAGAGCAGTTGGCCGAAGGGGTCGACCACCGCGCTGCCGCCGGCGAACACCAGGCCGCCGTCGCCTTCGCCGACGCGGTTCACCATCACCGCGTAGGCCTGGTTCTCCATGGCCCGGCCGGTGATCGCGGTGCGGTGGGTGGGGCCGTAGGGGTCCATGTTGCCGTTGGTCACCAGGATCAGCTCGGCGCCCAGCTGGCCGAGGGCGCGGGCGCTTTCCGGGAACTCGATGTCGAAGCAGATCAGGATGCCCACCCGCACGCCCTTGAACAGCGTGGTGGCGTAGCGGTCGCCGGGGGTGAAGATGCCGCGGTCGGAGGCCCACAGGTGGGTCTTGCGGTACTTCAGGGCGATGCCCTCGGGGGAGACCAGCAGCGTGGTGTTGTAGAAGCGGCCGTCGTCGCCGGCCTCGGCGATGCCCACCACCACGGCGACGTCGCGCTCCCGCGCAACCTGCTGCACGGCGCGCACGCTGGGGCCGTCCAGCGGCTCGGCCAGGCGGGCGACGTTGTCCTCGGTGGGGAAGCCCATCAGCTGGGTCTCGGGGAACACCACCAGGTCGGTATCCGCGGCGCAGGCGCGGATCGCCGCCAGGGTACGCCCGAGGTTGTAGGCGGTGTCGCCGTCGCGGCCGGCCAGTTGGACGAGTTCGACCTTCATTGCAGCTCCTGTCGTTCCTGTTGCGGGCTCGCTCGCCACGCGGAATGGATCAGCCGTCCTGGCGGGAAACATGACCGCCCGGCGCAAAAGGGTCAGAATGCGCGCCGGGCCGGTGCAAGGCATTCACCGAGTATGCAGTTCGCCATCGCGCCCGGGTAATTACGCCCACGTGGTAACCCAACAGGGGTAGAGGCATGAACCTTACGCTGCAGGACATCGCCTGGCACCGCTCGGTCGGGCAGTTGATCGAGACGCTGGACAAGCCCAACTTCTGGCTCGCCCTGGTGCGCCTGCTGAACGAGTATGTGCCTTTCGACAGCTGGGTGGCGCTGCTCTTCAGCAACGGCCGCCCCCAGGTGTTCGCCGAATGCCCGGGCGAGGACGGCGGCCCCGACCCGCTGTTCCAGGACTACCTCAAGGGCCTGTACCTGCTCGACCCCTTCTACATCGCCAGCCGCGAGGCCCCGGGCAGCGGCCTGCTGCGCCTGGCCGACGTGGCCCCGGAATGCTTCGAGCAGACCGACTACTACCAGCGCTACTTCCGCCTCAACGTGGTGGCCGACGAGGTGCAGTTCAACGTGCAGCTCGACGCCGAGCGCACCCTGTGCCTGTCCCTGGGCAGCAAGGGCCGCTTCAACGCCGAACAGGCCGCCCTGCTCGACCTGCTGCGCCCCTGGGTGGCCGGCCTGATGCGCCAGCGCATGGCCTTCGAGCGCGAACTGCTGGAGCAGGCCACCCCACCGGCGCCGCGCTGGCAGAGCCGCCTGGAAGAAACCGTGGAACGCCTGGAAACCCCGCTGACGGCCCGCGAACTGGAAGTGGGCCGGCTGATGCTCAGCGGCTGCTCCAGCAAGGAGATAGCGCGCAAGCTGGCGATCTCGGCGGAGACGGTGAAGGTGCACCGCAAGCACATGTACAGCAAGCTGGGGATCAAGTCGCAGTCGGAGTTGTTTTCGTTGTTTCTGCAGGCGCAGGGGTAAGTAGGGCGCCCCTATGAACTTGCCGGCTGACGCTGCGTTCGGCGTGAAGCGAAACCACGAAGCTCCCTGAAACCCTGTGCAAGGCACTGGATTCCCGCGTTCGCGGGAATGACGAGGGTGGGGTCAGGAGTATCAGGATGACTCCAAACTCCCCACCCACTCCGAACGGCTCCCTCTCCCTCCGGGAGAGGGCTGGGGTGAGGGCAACGGACTTCGCCGACACTCCACTGCCAACCCCGTACGCCGCTCCCCCTCCCTAACCCTCCCCCGCAAGCGGGAGAGGGGACCGTTCGGCGTGAAGCGCAATCACCAAGCTCCCTGAAACCCTGTGCTAGGCACTGGGTTCCCGCGTTCGCGGGAATGACGAGGGTGAGGCCAGGAGTGTCAGGCTAACTCCAAATTCCCTATCCACTCCGAACGGCTCCCTCTCCCTCCGGGAGAGGGCTGGGGTGAGGGCAACGGGACTTCGCCGACACTCCACTGCCAACCCTGCACGCCGCTCCCCCTCCCTAACCCTCCCCCGCAAGCGGGAGAGGGAACCGTTCGGCGTGAAGCGCAATCACCAAGCTCCCTGAAACCCTGTGCAAGGCACTGGGTTCCCGCGTTCGCGGGAATGACGAGGATGGGACCAGCAGTATCAGGATGACTCCAGACTCCCCGGCCACTCAGGACAAGCCCCCTCTCCCTTCAGGGAGAGGGTTGTGGAGAGGGCGCTCTTAACCCCACACACCACAACCCCCGGCAATCCCCCCCAAACAGGTCCATGCTTGAACCCAGGAGGACCACAACCATGACCCTCAGCGTCTTCGACATGTTCAAGCCCGGCGTCGGCCCGTCCAGCTCGCACACCGTCGGCCCCATGCGCGCCACCCGCGAGTTCGTCGAGCGCCTGCGTACGGCCGACCAACTGACCCGCGTGGCGCGCGTCGAGGTCAACCTCTACGGCTCGCTCAGCGCCACCGGCAAGGGCCACGCCACCGACCGTGCCTGCCTGATCGGCCTGCTCGGCATCGACCCGGCGGACGCCGACCCCGCCGCCCTGGCGCCGCTGGTGGACGCCATCTTCGCCGAACACAGCCTGGCCCTGGACGGCGAGCACGTCATCGACTTCAGCCCCGGCCGCGACCTGGTGTTCCACGACGGCAGCCTGCCGGCCCACCCCAACGGCATGCGCCTGCGCGCCCTGGACGCCGCCGGCCACGTGCTGGCCGAGCGCACCTGCTACTCGGTGGGCGGCGGCTTCGTGGTCGACGAGGCCGACTTCAACACCGACCGCGCCCTGCCCGACAACCCCATGCCCTACCCCTTCCACAGCGCCGAGGAACTGCTGCGGCTGTGCCATGCCCACGGCTTCCGGCGCATCAGCGACCTGATGTGGGCGAACGAGCTGAGCCTGCGCAGCGAGGACCAGATCCACGCCGGCCTTGCACACATCTGGGCGGAAATGCAGGCCTGCGTGCGCCGCGGCCTGGAGACCGAGGGCACCCTGCCCGGCGGCCTCAGGGTGCGCCGCCGCGCGCCCATGCTCTACCGCCGGCTGAACGAGGCCGGCAGCGGCAACCTGATCGCCAGCACCCTGGGCGCCATGGACTGGGTCGACCTCTGGGCCCTGGCGGTGAACGAGGAAAACGCCGCCGGCGGCCGCGTGGTCACCGCCCCCACCAACGGCGCGGCCGGCATAGTCCCGGCGGTGCTGCACTACTACGCCCACTACCAGGCCGACGCGCCCATGGACGCCATCGAGCGCTACCTGCTGACCGCTGCCGCCGTCGGCATCCTGTGCAAGCTCAACGCCTCCATCTCCGGCGCCGAGGTGGGCTGCCAGGGCGAGGTCGGCTCGGCCTGCGCCATGGCCGCGGCGGGCCTGGCCGAAGTGCTGGGCGGCAGCCTGGAACAGGTGGAGAACGCCGCCGAAATCGGCCTGGAACACAACCTCGGGCTGACCTGCGACCCGGTCGCAGGACTCGTCCAGGTGCCCTGCATCGAGCGCAACGCCATGGCCTCGCTCAAGGCCATCAACGCAGCCCAACTGGCCCTGCGCGGCGACGGCCAGCACCTGGTGTCGCTGGACAAGGCCATCGACACCCTGCGCGACACCGGCCGCGACATGATGGACAAGTACAAGGAGACGTCGAAGGGCGGCCTGGCGGTGAACGTGATCGCCTGCTGAGCACGACCGCCTGGTCGGAAATCGGACAAAACACCATTAACCATCTAGTTAATTAGCTTGCTAAGGGTATAATTCGCACTCCCACACTGCGAGATTCCCGGCATGAGACAAGCACAGCGCGCCTCTGGCGCCAGCACCTTCATTCTGGTCGGCCTGGGGGTGGTCATCGCCCTCCTCGGCCTCGCCCTGGCCGCCGGCGGCGCCCGCCTGGCCAGCCTGGGCGGTTCCTGGTACTTCCTCATCGGCGGCCTGGCCATGGCCCTGTCCGGCGTCCTGCTGGCGCTGCGCAAGCCGGCCGGCGCCTGGCTGTTCGCCGCCTTCCTGGCGGGCACCGCCCTCTGGGCCCTGGCCGACGCCGGGCTGGCGTTCTGGCCGCTGTTCTCGCGGCTGTTCATGTTCGGCGCCATCGGCCTGGCGGTGGCGCTGATCTACCCCATGCTGGTGCGCGCCTCCGGCGGCGTCGCCGGGCGCGGCGCCTATGGCGTGGCCGCGGTGCTCGCCGTGCTGCTGGCGGTGGCCGCCGGCAACATGTTCGTCGCCCACCCCAGCGTCGCCCCCACAGGCGACGGCCCAGGGCTGACGCCGGTGGACCCGGCCCACGCGCAGAAGGACTGGGCCCACTACGGCAACACCGAGGGCGGCAGCCGCTTCGCCGCGCTGGACCAGATCAACCGCGGCAACGTCGACAAGCTCGAGGTGGCCTGGACCTACCACACCGGTGACGTGGCCGAGAGCGACGGCAACGGCGCCGAGGACCAGCTCACCCCGCTGCAGGTCGGCGACAAGGTGTTCATCTGCACCCCGCACAACGACCTGATCGCGCTGGACGCCGACACCGGCAAGCAGTTGTGGAAGAACCAGATCAACGCGCAGTCCAAGGTCTGGCAGCGCTGCCGCGGCCTGGCCTACTTCGACGCGACCAAGACCGTCGCCCAGCCCACCCAGCCCAACAGCACGCCGGTCACCACCGTCAGCGTGCCGGCCGGCGCCAACTGCCAGCGCCGCCTGCTGACCAACACCATCGACGCCCGCCTGATCGCCGTGGACGCCGACACCGGCGCCTTCTGCCAGGGCTTCGGCAACGACGGCCAGGTGGACCTCAAGGCCGGCCTGGGCGACGTGCCCGACTCCTACTACCAGCTCAGCTCCGCGCCGCTGATGGCCGGCACCACCGTAGTGGTCGGCGGCCGCGTGGCGGACAACGTCCAGACCGACATGCCCGGCGGCGTGATCCGCGGCTTCGACGTCATCAGCGGGCAGATGCGCTGGGCCTTCGACCCAGGCAACCCGCAGGACAAGCAGGCCCCGGCGCCGGGCAGCACCTACGTGCGCAGCACCCCCAACAGCTGGGCGCCGATGTCCTACGACGCGGCGATGAACACCGTGTTCCTGCCCATGGGCAGCTCCTCCACCGACATCTACGGCGTGGAGCGCACGAAGCTCGACCACACCTACGGTGCCTCGATCCTCGCCGTGGACGCCACCACCGGCGCCGAGAAGTGGGTGTTCCAGACCGTGCACAACGACCTCTGGGACTTCGACCTGCCCATGCAGCCGAGCCTGGTGGACTTCCCCGTAGCCGACGGCAAGAGCGTGCCAGCCGTGGTGATCGGCACCAAGGCCGGGCAGATCTACGTGCTCGACCGCGCCACCGGCAAGCCGCTGACCCAGGTCGACGAAGTGCCGGTCAAAGCCGCCAACATCCCCAACGAGCCCTACTCGCCGACGCAGCCGAAGTCTGTAGGCATGCCGCAGATAGGCGCGCAGACCCTCACCGAGTCGGACATGTGGGGCGCCACCCCGTACGACCAGCTGCTGTGCCGCATCGACTTCAAGAAGATGCGCTACGACGGCCTCTACACCGCGCCGGGCACCGACCTCTCGCTGAGCTTCCCCGGCTCCCTGGGCGGCATGAACTGGGGCAGCATCTCCACCGACCCGGTGCACGGCTTCATCTTCGTCAACGACATGCGCCTGGGCCTGTGGGTGCAGATGATCCCCTCGGCCAACAAGGGCCAGGCCGCTTCCGGCGGCGAGTCGCTGAACACCGGCATGGGCGCGGTGCCGCTCAAGGGCACGCCCTACGCGGTGAACAAGAACCGCTTCCTCTCGGTGGCCGGCATCCCCTGCCAGGCGCCGCCCTTCGGCACCCTCAGCGCCATCGACCTGAAGACCCGCAAGGTCGCCTGGCAGGTGCCGGTGGGCACGGTCGAGGACACCGGCCCGCTGGGCATCCGCATGCACCTGCCGATCCCCATCGGCCTGCCGACCCTCGGCGGCACCCTGTCCACCCAGGGCGGCCTGGTGTTCATCGCCGGCACCCAGGACTTCTACCTGCGCGCCTACGACAGCGGCAACGGCAAGGAAATCTGGAAGGCCCGCCTGCCCGTGGGCAGCCAGGGCGGCCCGATGACCTACGTCTCGCCCAGGACCGGCAAGCAGTACATCGTGGTCACCGCCGGCGGCGCCCGCCAGTCGCCGGACCGCGGCGACTACGTGATGGCCTACGCCCTGCCCTGAACCCCGCGCCCGCCACCGGCGGGCGCCTTCCTCCGACGCGGCCCAGAGCCGCGTCTCTCCTAATCCGGTAAGTGTTCCGTCATGCGACTCCCCTCCACCTCCCTGCGCCTGCTGCTGGGCGCCGCCTGCCTCACCCCGTCCCTGGCCCTGGCCGACGACCCGCTCGAACGCTCGACCCTCAGCGGCGACTGGGGCGGCCTGCGCCACGAACTGGACGACCAGGGCATCCGCTTCACCGGCGAATACAGCGGCGAGACCGTGTACAACGCCGACGGCGGCCTCAAGCGCTCGGCGCGCTACTCGCAGAACCTCAAGCTCGGCGTGCGCTTCGACCTGGGCAAGCTCTACGGCCTGGACAACGGCGGCCTGGTGCAACTGACCGTGAACGACCGCCGCGGCAACGACGGCTCCGGCGACCTGGTCGGCAACCGCCTGCCCGTGCAGGAAAACTACGGCGGCCTCTACACCCGCCTCACCGAACTGAGCTACGAGCGCAGCCTGTTCACCCCGGCGCTGGACGTGAAGCTCGGCTACATGGCCATGGGCAACGACCTCGGCGGCCTGGACAGCGGCATCCTCTGCAACTTCATGAACGCCGGCTTCTGCGGCCACCCGCTGAACATGTCCGGCGGCAGCGGCTGGAGCAACTACCCCAACGCCCACCTGGGCGTGCGCCTGAAATACAGCTTCTCGCCGGCCTGGCAACTGCGCGTGGCGGCCTTCAACGTCGACCCCGAGAGCAACGGTAACTCCAGCCGCGCCTGGCACCTCACGCCCAAGCACAGCACCGGCACCGTGGTGCCCGTCGAACTGGTCTACAAGCGCCTCGACGAACTGCCCGGCGAATACAAGCTGGGCTGGTACTACGACAGCTCCGACGCCCAACGCATCGGCAGCGATGAGAAAGTCGCCGGGCGCGGCGGCCACTATCTGCTCGCCGACCAGGCCGTGTGGCACGCGCCGGGTCGCCCGGGGCAGAGCCTGCACCTCTTCGGCCAGGCCTCGGTGGCCAGCTCGGCGGCCTCGCCCTTCAGCAAGTGGTACAGCGCAGGCGTGGTGCTCTACCAGCCCTTCGCCGGCCGCCCACGCGACACCCTCGCCCTGGGCTTCGGCCGCGCCGTGCCCAACCCGCGCAGCCGCGAACTGCAGGAAGACAACGCCCTGGCCAACGGCCAGGCCTACCCCGAGCTGGACAACGCCGAGCGCCTGGTCGAACTGAGCTACGGCTTCCAGGCCACGCCCTGGCTGCTGCTGCGCCCGGACGTGCAATACGTGATCGAACCGGGCGCCTTCTCCGGGCAAAGCATCGACAACGCCCTGGTCTTCGGCCTGCAGGTCAAGGCCACGCTCTGATCCCCGCCGCCGGCCGCCAGCGAACGGCGGCCGGCGCGCCGACAGGCAGCGCTCAGCGCATGGGGATCAAGCCAGGCGTTCGAGGTAGGGCGGAAGCTCCGGCTCGGGCAGGACCGAAAGCACCTTCAGACGCTGAAGCGTACGCTCCCGCGCTCGGCAAAGATGGTCGCGCAGGCACGATGAGGCCGACTCCACGGTCCCGTGGAGCAATGCCTCGAAGACCAGCCGATGCTCCTGCAACATCGCTTCATCGGTACTGGTATGCAGTGCCTCGTGCAGCACCCGGCCCACGTTCATCGGAATCTGGCACTGCCGGATGATCGCCGCCATGCGCGCATTGCGCAGCCCGGCCAGGCAGGTCACGTGCAAATCCTGCTCGATCTGCTCGATGGCGGAACGTTCCACCCGGCTCCCCGCCTCCTGGGCATCGACGATGCGCGCCAGCATCTTTTCGAGCTCATCACGGGTAACGCTCTCGACCCCCTGCCGAAGCGCATCGGGCTCCAGCAGGACGCGTAGTTCGTAGTCCTGAATCACCGCCTGGGCGGTCAGCGGGCCGGCCAGCCATTGGGAATACGGCTCCTTCTCCACCAGCCCGCGGTCCCTGAGCCTCATGAGCGCTTCGCGGACGATGCTGCGACTGACCCCCAACGCCTCGGCCGCACGCTGCTCGTCGATGCGGTAATGGCCGAACACCATGAAGCGAATCACGCAGCTCGCCAGCTCGTCATGGATCCGCTCCCCCAGCGAGCGGTTGTCGATCAGGTCCTCGCGCGGCTCCAGCCCGAGGAGCTTGCGCGTCAAGGGCAGGCGCTGCGGAGCCGTTGCGCTGCCATCGGGGTCGATGAGATACCCGCGCCCGTCGAACCGACGGATCAAGCCCTCCTCGTGCAGGAGGTTGAGTGCCTGCCGCACCGGAACACGGCTGGTGCCGAAAAGCTCGGCCAGGGGCCCTTCGACCAGCACCAGGCCGGGAGCGGCCTGGCCAGCGAGTATCGCCTCGCGCAGCGTGTTCCGGATCATTTCGTAGCGCGACGCCAGGCGCTCTTCGTGCGGGGGGGTAACGGGCATAGCGACTTCCCAAAACGCTTCGATCGACAAGTCTCTCATAGACGACCAGCGGGGCGTGCCGGTCCGAACCGGTAACACTCCCCGTGACACCTCTTGGTGCAGCTGTTACAGGAACACCCATAAATGGATCATTTTCTCATATATACATTATTTCGTTTGAACCACTTCATCGAGAGGTAAAAGCCTCCAAGGGCACCTGCAATGCAATCTACAAGCAGATCGGACGTGAGTCGGCGATGGATTGGCATGAACAGTGCTTTCTTAAATGTACTTATTAAAAACATATACATTTATGGAAACCCATGTTCACTGACGCTCTCTCACTGGCGCAAGGCTTTGCCACCGGCGCCTCAGACCCCGTCACGGCGCTGGACGAGGCGCTCAGCCGCGCCGCCCGGATACCCGAAGCCTTCATCTGCCTGACCGAGGACAGGGCACGCCGTGAAGCCCTGGCCGCCAAGGCGCGCTGGGAAGCGGGTCAACCGCTGTCGCCACTGGATGGGGTGCCGATGGCCTGGAAAGACCTGTTCGATGTCGCCGGATGCGTGACGACGGCGGGCGCCAAGCTTCGCCTGCACTCCCCGGCGGCAGTGGCGGACTCGGCGCTGGTCACCGCCCTGGCCCGCTCGGGGCTGGTCACCGTGGGCAAGACCAATCTCAGCGAACTGGCCTATTCCGGGCTTGGCCTGAACCCTCACTTCGGCACCCCTGCCAATAGCCATTTCAAAGGCGAAGCCAGAGTCCCCGGCGGTTCATCCTCCGGCTCCGCGATCGCCGTGGCGGCCGGTGTAGTGCCACTGGCCATGGCGACCGATACCGCCGGCTCGATCCGCATTCCAGCAGCTTTCAATGGCCTGGTCGGCTACCGCGGCAGCCGGCAGCGCTATTCGTTCGACGGCGTATTCCCTCTCGCGCGCTCGCTGGACGCCCTGGGGCCCATCGCGAGGAGCGTTCGCGACCTGATCGTCATGGATCGGCTCATGCACGCAGACATTGCCTCGAACCGACCCGTCTCGGGGCTGCCCCTGGCGGGGATACGCCTGCGGGTCGACCCGCAGCTTCTCGGCGACGCCCGCCTGCAGGCGGCTGTCACGGGCAATCTCCTGGCCGCCCTGAAACGCCTGGCCGAGGCCGGAGCCGTGATCGAGGAGCAGCCCCTGGCAGCCTTCCAGGAGGCCCTGCAGCTCGTGGAAAGCAGCGGCTGGCTGGGTAGCGCCGAAGCCTTCACCTTGCATCAGGCGTTGCTCGACAGCCCCGATGCCGAACACCTCGATCCCCGCGTGCGCAAGCGCCTGGAAGCGGCCCGGCAGTTCCCGGCAAGCACGCAGATCCGCCTGTACCAGGCCGCGGAACGCTTGCAGCGACAACTGGCGCTCGAGCTTGACGGCGCCTTGCTGATCACCCCCACGGTGGCCCACGTCGCACCGGCCCTCGCGCCCCTGGAAAGCGACGACGACCTCTTCGCGCGGACCAACCTGGCCACGCTGCGCCTGACCATGCCCGGAAGCATGCTCGACATGCCGGGCGTGGCCCTGCCCAGCGGCGTCGACGAGAACGGCCTGCCCACCAGCCTGCTGGTCGCCGGCCCCAGTGGCAGCGACGAACGCCTGCTGCGCGCCGCCCTTTCGATCAAACAGGCCCTGAGCCGGGCCTGACGCCCCGACAACCCCTTGCGGGGCAAGGGCCCGGCCTTGCCCCCGCGGTATCTGCTTCCGGGCAACAGAGGACTCAACGATGGCAAAAGAAATATTCGTCTGCCTCGGCGTCGATGTGGATGCGGTGGCCGGCTGGCTTGGCTCCTACGGCGGCGAGGATTCCCCGGACGACATCTCGCGCGGCCTGTTCGCCGGCGAGGTGGGTTCGCTGCGCCTGCTCGACCTGTTCCGGAAGTACGACCTGCGCACCACCTGGTTCATCCCCGGGCACTCCGTCGAGACCTTCCCGGAACAGATGAAAGCGGTGGTCGACGCCGGCCACGAGATCGGCATTCATGGCTACAGCCATGAGAACCCCATCGCCATGACCCCCGAGCAGGAGGAAATCGTCCTCGACAAGTCCATCGAGCTGATCACCGCGCTGGCGGGCAAGCGGCCCACCGGCTACGTCGCGCCCTGGTGGGAGTTCAGCAACGTGACCAACGAACTGCTGCTCAAGAAGGGCATCAAGTACGACCACAGCCTGATGCACAACGATTTCCACCCCTATTACGTACGGGTGAAGGACAGCTGGACGCGGATCGACTACAGCGCCCACCCGGACACCTGGATGAAGCCCCTGGTCCGCGGCGAGGAAACCGACCTGGTGGAGATTCCGGCGAACTGGTACCTCGACGACCTGCCACCGATGATGTTCATCAAGAAGTCGCCGAACAGCCACGGCTTCGTCAACCCCCGCCACCTGGAAGAGATGTGGCGCGACCAGTTCGACTGGGTCTACCGCGAGCTGGACTATGCGGTCTTCCCCATCACCATCCACCCCGACGTGTCCGGACGCCCCCAGGTGCTGCTCATGCTGGAGCGCCTCATCGAGCACATGCAGGGCCATGAAGGCGTGCGATTCGTGACCATGGACGAGATCGCCGACGATTTCCTGCGTCGCCAGCCGCGCAAGCGCTGACCCTCAACAACAAGAGAATGCCGACATGACCTCCACGCACGCCGCAACCACGACGCAAGTTACCGAGCCAGACGCCTGGAAACCCGTTCAGCTGGAATCCAGGGACGTCACCTATGCCACCTGGATCGCCTTCTTCGCCTGGGTTTTCGCCGTCTACGACTTCATCCTGTTCGGCACGCTGCTGCCGGTCATGGGTGGGCACTTCGACTGGAACGAAACCCAGCAGGCCGAGATCGCGACCTGGGTCGCCATCGGTGGCGCCGTCGTCGCCTTCGCCATCGGCCCGGTCGTCGATCGCATCGGGCGGCGCGGGGGCATCATGCTCACCATCGGCGGAACCGCACTGTGCTCCGCGTTGACGGCAGTGTGCGCCGGCCTGGGCAAGGCGCCCCTGGTCCTGGTCCGCTCGGTGGCAGGGCTCGGCTACGCCGAGGAAGGCGTCAACGCAACCTACCTGACCGAGGTGTACGCCGCCTCTACCGATCCCCGCCTGGTCAAGCGCCGCGGCTTCATCTACAGCCTCGTGCAGAGCGGTTGGCCGGTGGGCGCGCTGATAGCCGCCGGCCTCACCGCCTTGCTGCTTCCGCATATCGGCTGGCAGGGCTGCTTCGTCTTCGCGGCGGTTCCCGCCTTCGTGATCGCCGTGCTGGCCCGCAAGCTCAAGGAAAGCCCCCAGTTCCAGGTCCATCAGCGCATCGTCCAGCTGCGCAAGGCCGGCCAGGACGCCGACGCCCGCGCCCTGGCCCGCGAGTACGACGTGGACTATGACGAGCACGCCAAGGCTGGCGTGGCCGCGGCCTTCCGCGGCGCTGCGCTGCGTCCCACCCTGGTGCTGAGCCTGGCGATCCTGCTGAACTGGTCCGCGATCCAGGTGTTCAGCGTGCTCGGCACTTCGGTGATCGTCAGCGTGCACAAGCTGTCGTTCGAGAACTCGCTGTGGATCCTCGTGCTTTCCAACCTGGTCGGCTTCATCGGTTACCTGTTCCATGGCTGGCTCGGTGACCGCATCGGCCGCCGCAACACCGTGGCCGTCGGCTGGATGTGCGGAGGCCTGGCCTTCTTCGCCATGCTCCAGGCGCCGAGCGAACTGACGACCGTAGTCTCGCTGTACAGCCTGGGCCTGTTCTTCCTGACCGGCCCCTACTCGGCAATGCTGTTCTTCATGGGCGAGAGCTTCCCGACGAGCATCCGCGCCACGGGCGGTGCGATCGTCCATGCCATGGGGCCGATCGGCGCGATAGTCGCCGGTCTGGGCATCACCAGCGTGCTGGCCAGCGGCGGCCAGTGGCACGCTGCGGCGCTGTGGTTCGGCGCCCTACCCTGCTTCCTCTCCGGGCTGGTGATGTTCGCAGCCCGCCACGTCGACCCCACCAGCGTCAAGTAACCAGGAGCCTCCGACATGTCTCGACCCGTCGCATTGATCACCGGCGCCGCCAGCGGAATCGGCCAGGCCCTGGCCGTGGCCTACGCCACGCACGGCGTGCGCGTCGCCGGTGGCTACTTCCCCGGCGATCCCCACGACCCCACCCGCACCCGCCACCTGGTGGAGGAAGCTGGAGGCGAATGCCTGATGCTGCCCACCGATGTCACGGACAGCGCCTCCCTGGATGCGCTCGCGGCTGCCGCCATGGAGCGTTTCGGGCGACTCGACTACGCCGTGGCCAACGCCGGACTGCTGCGACGCGCGCCTCTGCTGGAGATGTCCGACGAGCGCTGGAACGAGATGCTCGACGTGGACCTGAGCGGCGTCATGCGGACCTTCCGCAGCGCGGTTCGGCACATGGACGAAGGCGGCGCCCTGGTGGCCATCTCCTCCATCGCCGGTGGCGTCTACGGCTGGCAGGAGCATGCCCACTATGCGGCGGCCAAGGCGGGCGTACCCGGCCTGTGCCGCTCGCTGGCCGTGGAGCTGGCGCCCAGGGGCATTCGCTGCAACGCGGTGATTCCCGGGCTGATCGAAACGCCGCAGTCGCTCGATGCGAAGAACTCCCTGGGCCCCGAGGGCCTGGCGAAGGCGGCCGCAGCCATTCCACTGGGCCGAGTGGGCCGTGCCAGCGAAGTCGCGGACCTCGTGCGTTACCTGACCAGCCCCCAGGCCAGCTACATCACCGGGCAGAGCATCATCATCGATGGTGGCCTGACCGTTCGCTGGCCCGATTGATATCGAACCGCCGCGCGGGATAGCCCGCGCGGCTTCCTGGGAGATACACATGAAACATCTGCAGAATCGGCGTGCGGTGATCACCGGGGCAGCGAGCGGAATCGGTGCGGCCATCGCCCACGCCTATGCCGACGCCGGCGCGCGCCTGCTGCTATGCGACCGTGACGCCAGGCGCTTGGCGACCACGGTCGAAGAATGCCGCGCCCGTGGAGCACAGGTGCAGGCGTGCGTGGCCGACGTCGGCACCCGCGAGGGTGCGCAGGCCGGCGTCGATGCCTGCCTGGAGGCCTTCGGCGGCATCGACATCCTGGTGAACAATGCCGGCATGCTGACCCAGGCCCCCTGCGTCGAGCTGACCTACGAGATGTGGGAAGAAATGCTGCGCGTTGACCTGACCAGCGTCTTCGTCGCCAGCCAGCGCGCCTTGCCGCACATGCTCGCCCAAGGCTGGGGACGCATCATCAACATCGCCTCGCAGCTGGGTATCAAGGGCGGCGCGGAACTGGCGCACTACGCCGCGGCCAAGGCCGGGGTGATCGGCTTCAGCAAATCCCTGGCGCTGGAGGTCAGCAAGCACAACGTCCTGGTCAATGCCATCGCGCCCGGCCCCATCGAAACGCCCCTGGTGGACGGGATCAGCCAGGCGTGGAAGACCGCCAAGGCCAAGGAGCTTCCCCTGGGGCGTTTCGGCAGGGCCGACGAAGTCGCCCCCATCGCCGTGCTGCTGGCATCCGAGCCCGGCGGCAACCTCTTCGTCGGCCAGACTCTCGGCCCGAACGCCGGCGACGTGATGCCTTGAGGTGAAAAGATGTGCGGACTCTGTGGTCTTCTTGGGGAAGATGTGCACTGGAGCGACCCGCTGGGGAGTACCCTGCCCCGCCGGCGCGAGCGCCTGCGGCGGATCGCTGCCATCAATCAGGTGATCGCACCGTTCCGCCTGCGGGTCAGTGACGTCCAGGGCACCTCCTACCTCGTGCAAGGGCCGACCGGAAAACAGGCGCTCGCCAATGGCCTGGAGGAGCTCTGGCAGGTGGCCGAGGAGGTGCTTGGCAGCAAGCTCGACCCCCTCGACCCGCGCGTGCTCGACCACCTGGAGGCCCGCCCATGAGCCTGCCGATCAATGTCGTCACGGGGTTCCTCGGCAGCGGCAAGACCACCTTGCTCAAGCGTCTGCTGGCTGGCGAGGCACTCGGGGAGACGGCATTGCTGATCAATGAATTCGGCGAGGTCGGAATCGACGACCTGCTGGTCGAGGAAATAGCGCCCGGTACGCTGCTGCTGCCCGGCGGCTGCGTCTGCTGCTCGGTACGTGGCGACCTGAAGCAGGCGCTGCTCGACCTGCATGCAAAGCGCAGCCGTGGCGACATACCAGCCTTTCGCCGAGTGTTGCTGGAAACCACAGGACTGGCGGACCCCGGTCCGATCCTGAGCACCGTGCACCGGGACCCGCAGTTGCGTGGCCGCTTTCATCTCGGGTTGCTGGCCACCGTCGTCGATGCGCAGCACGCGCAAATGCAGGAGCGGCTTCATCCGGAATGGCTCGGGCAGGTCACCGCCGCCGACAGACTCCTGGTGAGCAAGAGCGAACTTGTCGCCCCGCAAGCGCTGGCGCAACTTCTGCGGCGTCTCGGGCAACTGAACCCCACGGCCTCGCTGGCACTGACCGATGCGGTAGCCAACGGAGACGAATTGCTCCTCGGCGAAGGGCTCAAGGGCGAGGCCGCGGATGCCGAAGTCGCCCGCTGGCAACTGTTCGCCCCGCTGGCGCAAACCCGCCATGGCAGCGCCAGTGTCTGTTGCCTGGAGTTCGAAGGCTCGCTCGACTGGATGGCTTTCGGAGTCTGGCTGTCCATGCTGCTAAGATGCCACGGCGAGCGGATTCTCCGAGTCAAAGGCATTCTCGACGTGATCGACTCCCCCCAGCCCATCGTCATCCATGGCGTGCAGCACTGCCTGTACGCGCCGGTCCACCTGGCGGACTGGCCTGCCGGCCCCCGCCGGTCACGCCTGGTATTCATCGTCCGCGACCTCGATACCCAGCCACTGCGCCGGTCCTTCGAAGCCTTCCTGAAACGCCTGGGACGGGCGGCATGAGCAAGCCCGTCACCCTGCGCGTACTCGGCACCTCGGTCACGCTGCTGGAGCCTATTCGCCTGCGCGCCGAAGAAGAGCTGGGCATCCGCCTGGAATACCGGATCCACGACACCCAGACGGCGCAGCGCATCGCCGTGATGCAACCGGAAAGCTACGACCTCTACGATCAATGGTTCCACAACATCGACTTCGTCTGGCCCGCGCGCGCGATCCAGCCCATCGAGACGCGTCGCGTCGCACTGTGGGAGGAAATCAACGACCTGCCCAAGCGTGGCCGGCTGCACCAGGAAGATCGCCTGGCGAGCGGCAGCCTGCCTTGTGACCGCCTGTTCGTCCAACGCGATGGAAGCCTGGCCAGCCGCCCCACCGAACTGATCAGCATGCTGCCCCTGACGCATAACGCCGACAGCTTCGCCTATCGGCCAGAGCGGCTGCCCGCCAGCCTGGCCGGACAGGAGGAAAGCTGGTCGTGGCTGCTCGACGAGGGATGGTGCGGGCACATCGCCTTGCAGAGCGATGCCGCCATCGGCGCGTTGGACGCGGCCGTGGCGGTCCAGGCCAAGGGGCTGGCGCACTTCGAAAACATCGGCAATCTGCGCCTGGAAGAGATCGATCAACTGGCCGCCGTGCTCATCAGGCTGCAACGCCACGGGCACTTCGCCGCCTTCTGGTCGGACGACCACGAGGCCGGCGAACTCATGCTGGGCCCGGACGTCCACATCCAGAGCCTGTGGTCGCCGACACTGATGCAACTGCACCGGGCCGGCGTGAAATACCGCCTGGCGATCCCCAGGGAGGGCTACCGCGCCTGGTTCGGCGGCCTCTCCCTCTCGCGCTGCGTGGAAGGCCGGGTGAAGGATGCCGCATACGCCTATCTCAACTGGTGGCTTGCGGGCTGGCCTGGCGCGTTGATGGCAAGGCAGGGCTTCTACATTTCCAACCCGCCGCGTGCCCGTGACCACCTGTCTGCGGCGGAATGGGACTACTGGTACGAAGGCAAGCCCGCCACCGAACAGCTACCCGGCAGCGACGGAGCCCCCCTCATCGAACCCGGCGAGGTACGCGAAGGCGGCTCATATGCCCAGCGAATGGGGCATATCGGCGTGTGGAACTCCGTCATGGACGAACACAATTACCTGGTGCGCAAGTGGACGGACTTGCTTCGCGCAGGGCGTTGACCCCCTCCCCCGCAACCACGCCTAAATCCCAATCCAGGCCATGCGGCTCGCCTCGATGACACCTCAGCCGGGCTCATTGGCAAATGCGAGTCTCATGGGCGGAGCCTTTCCGCCCCCATAATTGCAGTTCGCGGCACAAGCTTTCTCAGCGACAGAAAATATCGTTAGCTTGCTTTCTTTTTTCCCCGCTTCGGGCTAAGTTCGGCCTCGCAAGCCTTCCACACCATAAGAATCCGCCCGCAACGCCCAGCCCATTGACCTTCGCCCGAGCACAGCGGCGCAACGCCTGCCATGCTCAATGGCGGTCCGCTGCGCCATGCCGGCAGCCCACCCCCGTGATCAAGCCCGACGACTGGAGATTCCATGAACCTGTCGCTGCTAAGCCGTTACGCCTTCTTCGCCGCTTGTGTGCTCTTCACCCTGTTCAGCCTGCCTTTCCTCGGGCACGACTGGGTCTGGCCCTTCACCCTGGTGACCCTCGCCCTCAGCCTGCTGGGCGTGTTCGACCTGCTGCAGGCGCCCCACGCCGTAAGGCGCAACTACCCCATCCTCGGCAACATCCGCTACCTGGTCGAAGGCATCCGCCCGGAAATCCGCCAGTACCTGCTCGAAGGCGACCGCGAGGCCCTGCCCTTCTCCCGTGCCCAGCGCGGCCTGGTGTACGCCCGCGCCAAGCAGGAAACCGCCGACAAGCCCTTCGGCACCCTCATCGACGTCTACGAATCCGGCTTCGAATTCATCGCCCACTCCATCCGCCCGGCGCCGCTGGCCGACCCCAGCACCTTCCGCGTGACGGTCGGCGGGCCCGAGTGCAAGCAGCCCTACTCCATCTCGGTGTTCAACATCTCCGCCATGAGCTTCGGCGCCCTCAGCGCCAACGCCATCCGCGCGCTGAACAAGGGCGCGCGCATGGGCAACTTCATCCACGACACCGGCGAAGGCAGCATCAGCCCCTACCACCGCGAGTACGGCGGCGACCTGACCTGGGAACTGGGCAGCGGCTACTTCGGCTGCCGTGGCGACGACGGCCGCTTCGATGCCGAGCGCTTCGCCGCCCAGGCCGCCAGCCCGCAGGTGAAGATGATCGAAATCAAGCTCAGCCAGGGCGCCAAGCCCGGCCACGGCGGCATCCTGCCCAAGCACAAGGTCACCGCCGAGATCGCCTCCACCCGCGGCGTACCCATGGGCCAGGACTGCATTTCGCCCTCCAGCCACAGCGAATTCAGCACGCCCAGGGAACTGCTCGACTTCATCACCCGCCTGCGCGAACTCTCCGGCGGCAAGCCGGTGGGCTTCAAGCTGTGCATCGGCCACCCCTGGGAATTCATGGGCATCGCCAAGGCCATGCACGAAACCGGCATCCTCCCCGACTTCATCGTGGTCGACGGCAAGGAAGGCGGCACCGGCGCCGCCCCGGTGGAATTCGTCGACCACATGGGCCTGCCGATGCGCGAAGGCCTGCTATTCGTGCACAACACCCTGGTCGGCCTGAACCTGCGCGACAAGATCCGCGTCGGCGCCAGCGGCAAGGTGGTCAGCGCCTTCGACATCGCCAGCGTACTGGCCATGGGCGCCGACTGGGCCAACTCCGCCCGCGGCTTCATGTTCGCCATCGGCTGCATCCAGAGCCAGAGCTGCCACACCAACAAATGCCCCACCGGCGTGGCCACTCAGGACCCGCTGCGGCAACGCGCCCTGGTAGTGCCGGACAAGGCCGAGCGCGTCTACAACTTCCACCGCAACACCCTGAAAGCCCTGGCCGAAATGCTCGCCGCCGCCGGCCTGCGCCACCCCTCGGAAGTGGAAGCCAAACACCTGGTGCGCCGAGTGTCGTCCAGCGAAATCCGCCTGTTCGCCCACCTGCACTACTTCCTCAAGCCGGGCGAACTGCTCAGCGGCAATATCGAAGGGGAGTTCTACGAGCGGATGTGGCGCATGGCGCGCAGTGACAGCTTTGAGGCTAATGGGGCCTGATCTTGAGGGGATCAGCAGAGCAAACAGATCGGTGGCTGGTGACTATCGGCCAGGAGCGGACAAGCCCTTTCGTGTGGCGCCTTCAGTGATCTACCTCAACACCGGCCAGGTTCGAATCCCGCAAAGTGCCTTTTTCACTCCCCTGGAGAACCCTCATGTTTCCCGAGTTCCGCGAAAAGATTTCTCGCCTCAAGACCGAGGATCCGCATTTTGCAAAGCTCTTCCATAGCCACAACGAGCTCGACCAGGAGATCAAGAACATGGAAGCGGGCATCACTCCCGCAACCCACGACACCATCGAGTCGCTGAAGAAGCAGAAGCTGCAGCTCAAGGACGATCTCTACGAAATTCTGCGCAAGAAAGATGGCTGCCAATGCGGACATGGCTGCGGCGGTTGACTAGCCCTGGGGCATAGATCCCGGCCTTCGATGCAACACCGTTGAATCAGGCCAACGACCACGGGCCCCGACTACCACAACAGTTCGCCGACAATGGAACCCCAGCTACTAGCTGGGGTTTCATCATTTCAGCCCCTGCCCCTACCTGCGGCACAACGCCGTTGAATTGATCCTGCCAAGGTCCCCTGCCTCGTCTTCTTGGGGTACCAGGTCATCACGTAGTAGCCGAGCCACCGGTTGAATCCACAGCCGGAAGCAAACCTTTCATGTGTAGAAAATCGAACCCTTGAAACCACTATGACAGAGCAGCCCAGTGCGTCCTGTTGCTCGAGTTTTCGCAGGCTCCAAAACTGGGCTCGTGGCTTTCTGGCTCGTTGATTTCGACACGTTGAGCGGCAGCTTTCGGCCAGGAGCAGACGTTTAGACTAGGGAAATTAGATTTATCCCCATTCGCCCTCACTTGCCAAGACGGAATGCAAAATAAATATTCAGGCCTATCTAAACCCTAAAATCCTGACCGCTACAATAGCTTTAGTGAAAAACCAATCCACCAACTTTCACATCAGCATAATAATTTTTGATATATTATGATTTGACAAAACATCCTAATAAATTTTACTTGAGCCGCCACCATCTTACGAACCCACAAATCAGACCATAAAACACCCCTATGACTCCCAGCGATTTCTTCTCTACCGCCAGCAAAGCAAAAGAGCTTCTTACCGGCCTAACACCTGCCATAATCATGGCCTTTATTTTCTTCTACGTTCGAGCTAGAGCGGGGTCATCCGACTTCCTCCACGACAGATTATGGCGAATACTCGGTGGAAAGAAGTCCTTCCACAACCAGGAGTTCGCAAACGAACTAGAAAAAGTAAGTGACCATGAGAAATTTAACTACAAAACCGGAATCCGCTTCCCCAGCCACAAGAAAGCTGAGGAAACGCTTTCCTGGTTGAGAAAGAATAGCATTGGACTTGAAGAGCTAATAAAGATAAGAACCTATTTCGACCAGAAAGAAATATCTATTCGCCGTCCAAGCCTAAAGAGCCACAATTTTTTCTGGAAGTTCGCAATGGCAATATTCATCTTCACCAGTGCAATCTTCCTAGCATCCTGGACCCCTGCCGCACTATTAACAATCAAGAAAACCGAAACAATGGTCTGGGCATCAGAAGACAGCATTAGATCTTTCAACATATTCCAATGGAAAATAACGCCAGAACTATGCCATCAAAAAGAAGCGCCAATAAACGAGCACGACTATGATATAGCCTGCCAAATACTAGAAGACGCAAATAGACAGGAATTTCTTAACAAATCAATTGCCACCCAACGCCTTACCGGATTTTTATTTTGGGCCTTGGGCTGGCTGATAATTTTCGGTGCCACGCGAGAGTACGTCATAGCCAAAACAGCCAACAGAATATATGAAAAACTAAAAGACCAAGATTCCTGACACTCCAAATAAATAGGGCAGATTTATTAAAGTAATCTAATTTCCCTCCCAAGACGGGTTTGGAAAATATGCCCCTTTGTACCGCGCTCAAAGGAGCGCCATCGTGGTTACACCAAAAGCAAATGCAAGCCAACGGGGACAGATCTATTTACCCTACTCTAAACCTCCGCTTCTGGCTGCTTGTCTCCTTCAGCGACGGGCAGCAATGGGTCGTAAGCAGCCCCTCGCCAAAAGCAGCTATCGGTCACAAACAGTCTGGGAGATAGAGAGATTTACTTTTCTACCCTCGAATAAAAACCGAACAACTCATCAGCTAACCACCGCGGCCCTTCCCTGGGCCGCTATCCCGCAGGACGAGGAAAGCCCCTTCACCCCCGCGCCAACACCGCCCTGACCGCCCCTAGCAACACTGCCTCAGCATCAGCCGCCGCACCCTGCGAACGCCAAGCCACATGCTGATCCGGCCGCACCAGCAGGCATCCATCCTCGTCGATCTCTCGCAGCCGCGCCCAGTCGCCATAGCTGTCTTCGTAATCGAGACCGAGGCCGATACGGCGCACCACCAGGTCGATACCCAGTTCGCGACTCATGGTCTCGGCAGCCCGGCACCAGGCATCGCCGCCGTGGCCGGTGAGCAGGGTCAGGCGGCCCTGGCCGCAGAGGTCGAGGGTGGAGAGCTTGCGCCCGGCGGTGTCGTGCAGCCAGGCGTGCGGCAGGTGGGCGCCGGGCCAGGTGGTGGGGTGGTAGTAGAGTTCGCGGTCGCGGGTGTAGGCCGGCTCTTCGCTGCCGTCGGCGAGTACCGCGCCGCTGCCATAGCGCTGCCCCAGTTCCACGCCGTGGCAGCTGAACTGGTAGTGCTGCAGCTGGATGGCCTTTTCCAGGGCGGCGCGGCGTTCGCGGCCCAGCGGACTGTCGGCGCTCAGTTCGTGCAGGCTGTTCCAGCCCTCGGCCTCGCTCTGGCCCGGCTTGAAGCCCAGGGCGTTGGAAATCGGCAGCATGTTGCGCACGCTTTCCATAGCCCGGTCCACCACCTGGCGGCCGACGGGCTGGCGCTCGGCGGAGTAGCTGTCCAGCAGCCCGGGGCCGGCCTGGCCCTTGAGCACCAGGGCCAGTTTCCAGGCCAGGTTGTAGGCGTCCTGCACCGAGGTGTTGGTGCCCAGGCCATTGGCCGGCGGGTGGCGGTGCACGGCGTCGCCGCAGCAGAACACCCGGCCCTCGGCATAGCGCTGGGCGACCACGTGGTTGATCTGCCACTTGCTGGCGGCCAGGATCTCCACCGGGATGTCGGCATCGCCGATCACCCGCCGCGCCCGCTCGATCACCGCGGCCTCGCTGAGGTCCGGCTCGCCCTGGGCGGGGTCGTACATGAACAGCATCACCCATTCGTTCCACGGGCGGACGCAGATGAAGGTGCCGCTGCCGACCCAGTAGTCGTTGCCCGGCTGGACCATCCAGTAGAGCACGCCCGGACGGCTCTCGCAGTAGCGGCGCAGGTCGGCGCGCAGCCAGACGTTCACCGCGCAGCCCAGGCCCATCTCGCCTTCCAGGGGGATGCCGAGCAGTTCCATCACCCGGCTGCGGGCGCCGTCGGCGCCGATCATGTACTGGGCGCGCACGGTGATTTCGCGCCCGGTGCCGCGGTCGAGGATGCGCGCGGTGACGCCCTCCCCGTCCTGGGTGAAGTCCAGCAGCTCGTTGTTGAAGCGCATCTCGCTGCCCGCGCGCAGGGCTTCGTTGGCGAGGATCGGCTCCATCAGGTGCTGGGGGATGTTGCACATGGCCGAGGGGCTGGCCAGTTCGTAGTCGGACTTGCGCTCGATGGCGTTGCCCCAGGTGAGCAGGCGGCCCAGTTCCTGGCCGCTGAAGCTGGTGGCCCAGACGTTGTTGGCCATCAGCTCGTGGGGGCTGGCGGCGGCCACCACCTGCGCCTCGACGCCCGCGTCGCGGAAGACCTCCATGGTGCGCTGGTTGGTGATGTGCGCACGTGGGCTGTTGGCGGTCCAGCGGTACTTGTTGACCAGCAGGTTGCGGATGCCATAGCGCGACAGCAGCAGCGAAGCCGTCAGGCCGGAGGGGCCGCCACCGACGATCAGGACGGGGACTTCGATGACGTGGGAGGTGTTTTGCGGGTTCATGAGCGTGACTCCGTACTCTTGTTCTTGAAATCGGAAAGGTGCCCGCCAGGACGGGCGCACAGGCCTGGGCCCAATTCACGGATCGCGGACAAGCCGAACCCGTGCCGCCTGCCTTGGCTGCCGGCAAATACGAAGGGAATGCGGACCGGGAACGACGCGTGCCGGTCCCGGTGTCGAAGCTGAAACGGCCTGGGGGCGGGCCCTCCAGCGCTCTCGACGTAGCCGACGGCAATCACGTTAGTTCCGCAACGATGCTGCCGGTAGTCACACCAAATGGCTCTCATCGTTCCATTTCGTGAACGCTGGACGGCGGCAAGCACGGGTGCTTTCAAACGCACCCGCGCGTTGATCGTTGGAGACGTATGCAACAAGGGCAGGCATGTCCGTGCCGCAGCCACCTCTCCTCTCTGAAAGGCCCGACCTTGAGCCGCCGGACATGCGGTATTGCGAATCCTTCTCGACTAAATGTAATATTATTACATTACATACAGGAGGCACCATGAAACCAGGCATCCACCCCGAGTACCGCCCCGTGCTGTTCCACGACACGGCCGCCGACGTGTTCTACCTGATCCGCTCCACCGCGCAGACGGACAAGACCCACACCTACGTCGACGGCAACACCTACCCCTACATGACCCTGGACGTATCCAGCGCCTCGCACCCGGTCTATACCGGCGAGCAGCGCAAGACCAAGGCCGAAGGCCGCGTGGCCGGCTTCAACAAGCGCTTTGCCGGGTTCGTCGGCAACAAGGGGGCGTGATGAAAGTCCTCGCCTCGCTGAAGAAGGCCAAGCTGCGCCACCGCGATTGCCAGGTGGTGAAACGGCGCGGCCGGCTGTACGTGATCTGCAAGTCCAACCCGCGCTTCAAGTGCGTGCAGGGCCGGCCGAAGCCGAAGGTCCGGCGTTGAGTTTCTTCTAGCCAGCGCCCGCTGCAATGGCGGGGCTGGCCGTGCCCGCGCGCTGGCTGTTGCCCAGACCGCCGGCGCGGGCAACGCATGGCCTTCCCCTGGCCGGACTCCATGCGCCCCTTCGCCGTCAGGCGATTTCCGTCACCCGTATGAGCTTGAGGTTGAGGAACTCGCCGATGCCGATCTCGGACAGCTCGCGCCCGAAGCCGGAGTTCTTGACGCCGCCGAAGGGGGTTTCCGGCGCATCCATGAAGCAGGTGTTGATGTACACCATGCCGGAGTCGATCCGCGCCGCGACCTCCTGCGCATGCCGGGTGTCCGCGTCGAAGACGTAGCCGCTCAGGCCGAAGCGGGTGGCGTTCGCCAATTCGATGGCCTCCTCCTCGCTCTCGACGACATGGAATGACAGGACGGGCCCGAACACTTCCTGGCCGAACAACGGATTCTCACGCGTGATATTCGTGAGGATCGTCGGCTCCAGGAAGAAGCCCGGGCGCTCGACCCGCTTGCCGCCAAAGACGACCTCCGCTCCCGCGGCCTTCGCAGAAGCGATCTGCCGCAGCAGCGTGTCCAGCGCGCGCTCACTGACCACCGGTCCGATGTCGGTCGCCGCGTCGCCAGGATCGCCGACGCGGATCGATGCGAACCGCGACTTCAGGGCCGCCAGCATCTGCTCACCCCGCTCCCTGCCGACCACGATGACGCGCTTGATGTTGACGCAGCCCTGGCCGGAGTTGAAGGTCCGCCCCATCGCCACCTGCTCGACCGCGTGATCGAGCGGCGCGCCGGGGAGAATCAGCGCAGGATCGCTGCTGCCCAGTTCGAGTATCACCTTCTTGAGATTGCGCCCGGCGCGCTCGCCGACGGAAACCCCGGCCCCCTCGCTGCCGGTCAATGCCACGCCGCGCACGCGGAAGTCGTCGATCAGCCCGGCGACCTGCTCCACGCTGCAGAACAGGTTGGTGTACGCGCCCTTGGGCGCGCCGGCCTCCTCGAACAGCCGCGCGAAGGCGAGCGCGCACTGCGGCACGTTGGGTGCGTGCTTCATCAGCACCACGTTGCCCGCGACCAGTTGCGGGCCGGCGACGCGGGCGAGTTGGTAGTAGGGGAAGTTCCAGGGTTCGATGGCGAGGATGGCGCCGATGGGCTCGGACACCAGGGTGGCGCCGGGCACGTCGGGCAGCGCCTTCGGCGCCAGGAAGCGCTCGCCGTGCCTGGCGTAGTAGTCGAGGATGTCGGCGGCGAGGTCGACCTCCATGTAGCCGAAGCGCGTCACCTTGCCCATCTCCTGGGTGAGATAGCGCTGATACTCGTCGCGCTTCTCCCGCAGTATCTGCGCCGCGCGGCCGACGATGCGGGCCCGCTCGGCGACCGAGCGCCTGCGCCAGTCGTCGTGGAAGCAGCGGTCCGCCGTATCCAGCGCCGCGAAGGCCGCCTCGTTGGAAATGAACGGGTATTCCGGCCCCGCTTCGCCGGTGGCCGGGTTGATCGCCTGAAAGCTCATGGTCTGCTCCTTGGGTTCGATTCTGGAAAAATCCGCCGCCACGCCGCTAGCGGGCCGGGGGCGGGGCCTGTTCGTATCGGGCCGCACCGGCCACCGGGGTTAACCAGCCGAGCGCATGGTCGGTATAGATCTCGGCCTGTGGCCGCACCGCGGCCGGGTCATCGAGAGCGCCGGCCTTCACGATCGCCACGCCGGGCAGGTTCTCGGCCCGGGTCATGACCGGGGAGCCGCAGTTCGGGCAGAAGTGCCGATAGGACGGCAGGCCGCTGTCGCCGTGATCGACGAAGAAGCGCGTCTCGCCGCTCACTTCGACATCGCCCTCGCGCATCAGCAGGTTGACTGAAAAGGCGCTGCCGCTCTGCTTCCGGCAATGCGTGCAGTGGCAGATCACCACCGCCTGTGGCTCGGCCTTGAGCACGAAGCGCACGGCTCCGCACAAACAGCCGCCTGCTTGATCGCGCATGTGGGCACCCTCCTTTCAGCAAAATGATCGAAAACGTTTTCGAAACTTATGCATGCAGAAGCGCAGTGTCAAGAGACAGCCTGTCGGTTCAGCGCTGGCGAACGCTATCCAGCGGCAAGCCGTGGGAAGACCGCAGGATCAGTTCCGGCGCCCAGACCTCCTGCAACTCCTCGGCGCGGCGGCCCTCCATGGAAGCGAGCAGCAGCTCGACCATCCGCTGCCCTGCGTCAAGCGTCGGGGCCGAGAAGGTGGTCAGGGGCGGATTCAGGTAGGGGCCCAGCGGATGGTTGTCGCAACCGATGACCGCCACGTCGACGCCGGGGCGCCGGCCGGTCTCGACGATCGCCTGCAGCGCCCCGCTGGCGATGAGGTCGTGGCCGCACATGATCGCCGTGGGCGGCTGCGCCATCGCCAGGAGCTGCCGGGCGCCGTTCAAGCCGCCCTCCTCGTCGAAGGCGGTCTCGATCACCAGGTCCGGATCGAACGGCACGCCCGCCGCAGCCAGCGCCGCCCGGTAACCCTCTTGCAGGTAGTGGCTCATCATGAGGAAGCCCGGCGTGCTCAGCAGCCCGATCCGCCGGTGCCCCAGGCCGATGAAGCGGGCGGTGCCGTTGCGGCCGGCCACCGTCCTGTCGATGTCCACGAAGGGGAACGGGTTGTCGGTCTCGCTCCTGCCGAGCGTGACGAACGGCACGTTGCGCTCCTGCAGGTAGCGGATGCGCGCGTCGTCCCGCCGCGTGCGGCCGAACATCACCGCATCCACCCGCTGCTGCTCCACCAGGCGGCGGAAGCTGTCCAGCTCGGTCTCCACCGTGCGCGCCGTGACGATCACCAACTGCAGCGCAGTCTTCTCCAGCCCCCTGTCGATCCCCGTCAGCAGGTCGAGAAAGAAAGGATGGGCGAAGTGGCTTTGCGGCGGCGACAGGACGAAGCCGATGGTCTCGGAAGACTGCCGGCGCAACCGCCTGCCGGCGGGGTCCGGCGAAAAGCCGCACTGCTCCGCGGCTTCGCGCACCCGCTGACGGGTAGCGTCGCTCACGTCGGCCCGGCCATTGAGCGCCTTGGAGACCGTGGAAACCGACAACCCCAGCTGCCGCGCGAGCTCCACGATATTGATCCGCTGCTTCATCTCTCCCCCATTACCGCCGACGTTCGCTTGAGTATGCCTGAATTGCCCGGTGCATTTCGAAAACGTTTTCTGTAGAGTCATATTCTTCTGTAGAGTCACGCTCTACGGATCGAGCACCTGCCGCGGTCGGGATTGTATCTCCTGCCGAGACAGGCTGTTCCCATCCCCCGCCGCGCACCGAAGCGGCACGCACGAAAGCACAACCGGCAGGCAGGAGGTGAACATGACCTGGGCAGGACGTGAAATGCGCTCCACGATCGACAGCAATGGCAGGCTCGTCCTGTCGCTTGAACCCGTGGAACTGGGAGAGCCCGGCGACGATGAGCTGATAGTCCGCGTCGAAGCCACGCCGATCAATCCGAGCGACATGGGCCTGCTGCTGGGCCCGGCGGACCTTTCCAGCATCGAGGCCTCAGAGGATAGCCACGGGCCCAGGCTGGCGCTCGGCGTGCCGCCGGAACGCCTGGCCTCGGTCGCGGGCCGGCTGGGGCAGTCGCTGCCCATAGGCAACGAAGGCGCCGGCATGGTCGTGGCCGCCGGAAAGAACGCGGCAGCGCTCGTGGGCAAGCGCGTCGGCATGTTCGGCGGTGCGATGTACGCCGACTACCGCAGGATCGCCATGGCGAACGTGATCCCCCTACCCGAAGGCGCCAGCGCAGCCGAGGGCGCATCGATGTTCATCAACCCGCTCACCGCGCTCGGTTTCGTCGAGACCGCGCGCCGCGAGGGGCACAAGGCGATCGTCCACAGCCCCGCGGCCTCCAGCCTCGGCCAGATGCTGCAGAGAATCTGCCTCGCCGACGGCATCCCCCTGGTCAACATCGTGCGCTCCGAGGAGCAGGCCACCCTCCTGCGCAACCTCGGTGCATCCCACGTACTGAACAGCAGGGACGACGACTTCGCCACCCGCCTGACCGACGCGGTCGAGCAGACCGGCGCCAGCATCGCGTTCGACGCGATCGGCGGCGGAAAGCTCGGCAGCGACATCCTGCTGGCGATGGAGCGTGCCGCCGTGCGCAGGATGACCACCTACAACCGCTACGGCTCGGACGTCTTCAAGCAACTCTATATCTACGGCAGCCTCGACAACGGGCCGACCGTACTCGACCGCGCCATGCTGGGCTACGAATGGAGCCTGTCGGCCTGGCTGCTCTTCCCCTTCCTCCGCAAGGCCGAGCCCGCGCTGGTGAAGCGTCTCCACCAGCGCGTGGCGAACGAGCTGACCACCACCTTCGCCAACCACTACACGCGGACCATCGGTCTGGCCGAGGTACTGCAACCCGACGTGTTGCGCGCCATCGAACGCAAGGCGACCGGCGAGAAGTTCCTGATCGACCCGAGCCTGGGCTGATCCCGCGCAATCGCCCCGCCAGAAAAAGCCCAACCACCGAGCATGGAGAATCGAAATGCCGAACCTGGTGAAAATCGTACGTTTCCACGAGACGGGAGATGCGCAGGTACTGCGCATCGACGAACTGCCGCTGCCCGAGCCAGGGCCCGGCGAGGTCCGCCTGCGGGTCAAGGCCATCGGTCTCAACCGGGCCGAGGTCATGTTCCGCGAGGGCCAGTACTTCCTCGCCCCCGACCTGCCGTCGAAGATCGGCTATGAGGCCTCGGGCATAGTCGAGGCCGTCGGCCCGGGCGTCGACGCCGGCCTGGTCGGCCAGGTGCGTTCGACCGTGCCGGCGTTCCCCCTGAACCGGTACGGCGTGTATGGCGAGGTGGCGATCGTCCCCGCCGCTGCGCTCGCCGCCTATCCCGAGCGCCTGTCCTTCGAGGAAGGCACGAGCATCTGGATGCAGTACATCACCGCCTACGGCGCCATCGTGCACAACGGGCGCATCGCCAGGGGTGACTACGTCGTCCTGACCGCGGCCACCAGTTCGGTCGGCATCGCCGCGATCCAGATCGTCAAGGCCGAAGGCGGCATCGCCATCGCCACCACCCGCACCGCGGACAAGCGCGACGAACTGCTCGCCGCGGGGGCCGACCACGTGATCGTGACCAACGAGGAAAGCGACGTCGCCGGGCGGATCATGGCGATCACCCACGGCGTGGGCGCGAAAATCATCTTCGACGCCGTCGCCGGGGCCGGGCTCCTCGAACTCGCCAAGGCCACGGCCAGGGACGCGCTCATCATGGTCTACGGCACGCTGGCTCCCGAGCCGACGCCGTTCCCGGTCTTCGAGGCCTGGGCCCAGGGCGCTCAGGGCAAACCCTTCAGGATGATGGGCTACACGATGTTCGCGATAACCGGCGACGCCGAAACGCTGCGGCAGGCCGAGCGCTATGTGTACGAAAAGCTCGACAGCGGGCAGTTGAAGCCACGCATCGACCGCACCTTCCCCCTCGCCGACATCGTCCAGGCGCATCGCTACATGGAACAGGGCCAGCAGGTCGGCAAGATCGTGGTCACGGTGTAGGCCCTTGCGGCCGGGGCGAGCCGCCAACAGGGCAACAGGAACAGCACGCCGCGCAACGTCATCGCTACCTTGCGGGAAGCTCCACCGGATCCTCCCACCTTGCCCCCGGATGCCCGCGGTTTGCGGGCATTCGTTTTTCCGTCATCGAGAGAACGGGACGCTGCGACATCACACGCCCGTCGCTGTCGCTACTTCCAGGCGGCAGACAGGCGATCACGGCGACGGCCTCGTCGCAGATCGCCTCGCTGATGTGCCCTTGGGCCAGATAGCCGTATTTCATGCAGGCGAAGGCGATCTTCGTGGAGCGGCCCCTCGCCAGGCAGGCATACGGGTTGCCAGCGGGGCGATGAGTGTCAGGACTCAGAACGAAAGCCGGCATGGCCAGGCCCTAACGTCTGCCTTGGATCAGATGCTGACCACGCCCGGCAGCATCCGCCCCAGGGCAACGAACTGCTGAAGAAGCGCTGGTACTCGCCAAACCCCATCTCGCACAGAAGCACGCGGACAGAAAAGATAAAAAACTCACCCCTTCGGCCATGCACTTTAGGTGGGCATTTATCGATCACGATCAACTGGACTATACAGGCGACACTCAACAACCCCGCTTGATGGGACGCTTTCGGGTAGTGCTACGCGAACAGCGTGCAACAGTCGATAGACCATGACTCCCAACCACGTCCGCAATGCGCCAGACAGGCTCGGGATCGACTGCAATCAAGTAGCGGTCCGCCGCAATGAATTGCTGATCGCGCGGGTTGCCCAGGCAACCACTTCGCTTCAGTGATGAGAGCCATTCGGCGAACACCTGAATACGCTCTACATCATCGATATAGGCACAACCCTGCCGCCCGTGAATGAGCCACGGAAAACGGTCGGCGAAGCCCTGAATCTCAGGCATGGGATTGGCGGCGCCGAAGTACCAGAAGTGATCGTCACCTTCCGCCAGATACACCGGACACCCTTGATCATTCCGAAAGGATTCCACGTCATTGTGCTCAGCAGATGGCACGCGTAACCATCTGCCATTCTCGCGAAAGTACAGGTTGTCGCCAGAGCGCTGCTCGAGGCTGCCGTCGGGATCCGGACGCTTTTCGGGAAACGCCTTAAAGTACTCGTCCATGCTGAGCACCTTGGTCAATTGCATGGCATATACCAGCCGACGCCCTGTCGATTTGCTCGAATGACCGACAACCCAGTCCCCCGGCAACAGCTTTGCTTTCCGATGATTGGGCGTACAAAGTGCCAGTGAACAGACGCCGAAGAACGGGTTCGGAGCCAGGCCGGAGTCATGCGTCATCACATACTTGAGTAGCCTCATGCATTCGCTCCATCCATTTCGTCACCCAAACCTCGATCTCGGGTAGGTTACGCCACCGCAGATACTCCCTGCCTCTGGCCGCCGAGCGGAGTCTTCTACCAGTCCCAACCGACAGAGAACGGCCAGATGCGGACTTTCGATGCAGCGCCGGGCACTCGTCCGGGCGACCAGACCGCCGTCTATCAGGCCCCATAACGCCGAGCCGACACCCCATTGAAGTGAGAATGACTATCAATTATCGTTCGCGCTTCCTGGGTAGGGGGAAGCGGGCTTGAGCAAGGATCAGATGGGGCTGCTGTACATGGAGCACAACAGCTGGCTGAAGGGTTGGCTGTACCGTCGTCTGGGCTGCACCAGCCAGGCGGCCGACCTGGCCCAGGACACCTTCCTGCGCCTGCTCCAGGCCCAGCGCAAGACCGGCGAAGCCCTCGACCTGCAACGCCCGCGCGCCTACCTGGCCACAGTCGGGCGGCGCCTGGTGTACGACCACTTCCGCCGCCACTCCCTGGAACAGGCCTACCTCGACGTGCTCGCCCGCGTGCCCGAGGCCTTCGCCCTGTCCGCCGAGGACCTCTGGCTGATGCGCGAAACCCTGCAGCAGCTCGACGCCCTCCTCGACCGCTTCAAACCCATGGTGCGCAGCGTCTTCCTGCTGTCCCAGCTCGACGGCCTCACCTACGCCCAGATCGCCCAGCAGCTGGGGATCAGCGAACGCACCGTGAAGCGCCACATGGTCAGCGCCTTCGAGGCCTGCATCCTGTTCGAGGGCGACCTGGGATGAGCGGCGACAACGGCGCGCCGATCCGCCCCGAAGTGGCCCGCCAGGCGGCGCACTGGTTGATGCGCCTGCACGAAGGCGCGGCGGACAACGGCCAGCAGCAGGCCTGCAGCCGCTGGCGCGCGGCCGACCCGGAACACGAGCGGGCCTGGCAGCGTGTGCAACGGGTTCAGGAACGCCTCGGCCTGCTGCCGCGCGACCTGGCCATGGGCACGCTCAACCGCGAACGGCGCCAGGCGATGAAAAAACTGCTGGTGCTGGCCGCGCTGCTGCCGGCCGGCTACCTCGGCTACCGCCAGGCCCCCTGGACGCGCTGGACCGCGGACTACCAGACGGCCGTGGGCGAACGCCAGCACCTGCGCCTGGCCGACGGCAGCCTGCTGGACCTGAATACCGATACCGCCGTGGACCTCGACTTCAGCGCCGAGCAACGTCTGATCCACCTGCTGCGCGGGGAAATCCTCGTCGAGAGCGGCGCGGACAGCCAAAGCCCGGTGTATCGGCCCTTGCGCGTCGCCACCGAACAAGGCCTGCTGCAGGCGCTGGGCACGCGCTTCAGCGTCCGCCAGCTCGACGGCCTGACGCAACTGCAGGTGCTGCAGGGCAAGGTGCTGGTCATGCCCCGGCAAGGCGACGGGCAGGTCGTCGAGGCGGGCAGCCAGGTGCTGTTCAGCGAGCAGGTCGTGGAAAAGCCGCGCCCCGCCCAGGCAGACAGCCTGCTGTGGACCCAGGGCCAACTGGTGGCCGACGACATGCCGCTGGGCGACTTCCTCCGCGAACTGGGGCGCTACCGCAACGGCTGGCTGCGCTGCGACAGCGAGGCGGCGCGCCTGCGCATCAGCGGCGGCTTCCAGCTGGACAACACCGACGCGATCCTCGCCGCCCTGCCCGCCACACTGCCGGTGGAGGTCAGCTACCGCACGCGTTACTGGATCAGCATCAGCAAGCGCTGAAAAATGTTGGCCTCTTTTTTCCCGCCATCAGTCCTTTGATGTGGAACTGCCACACACCAAGGACAACCCATTCATGACCTACCGCATCACCCCCGCCTCCGCAACGCGGCGCGCCGCCCCCGGCCAGCGCCTGGCCCAGCCCCGCCGCCTGCTCGCGCTCAGCGCGCTGGCCATGGCCCTGCAGTCGGCGATGCCGCCGGCCCAGGCCGCGCCGGAGGCCGCCGGGCACACCTACAGCATCCAGGCCGGCAGCCTCGGCCAGGCGCTGACCCGCTTCGCCGCCCAGGCGCAGATCACCGTGCAATTCTCCCCGGACCTGACCCAGGGCCTGAACTCCAGCGGGCTGCGCGGCCACTACAGCGTAGAGGAAGGTCTCGCCGCCCTGCTGCGCGGCACTGGTCTGCAAGCGGTGTTCCGCGGCGACGGCGTCTACGGCCTGGTGCGCAACCCCAATGCGGCGCTGGCGCTGGACGACACCCTGGTGGTCGGCCGCCTAGGCAGCACGACAGAGGGCACCGGCTCCTACGCCACCAGCGCCATCACCATCGGCAAAGGCGAGCAATCGCTGCTCGAAACCCCGCAGTCGGTCACCGTGATCACCCGCCAGCGCCTGGATGATCAGAACATGAACAACCTGCAGGACGCGATGCGCCAGGTGACCGGCGCCACCATCAAGACCTACAACACCGGCTCCAGCCTCAACGACGTGTACATGCGCGGCTTCCTGGTGGACCAGGTGCAGGTCGACGGGGTGTCGCAGGTCACCGGCCAGGGCGACATGGCCACCAGCTTCGACCTGGCCATGTACGACCGCGTGGAAGTGCTGCGCGGCCCGGGCGGCCTGTATGCCGGCTCCGGAGAACCGGCCGGCACCATCAACCTGGTGCGCAAGCGTGCGCTGGGGACCTTCGGCCTGAGCGGAGAGGTTTCCGCCGGCTCCTGGGATCGCTACCGCAGCATGGTCGACGTCACCGGCCCGCTGAACGCCGAAGGCACCGTGCGTGGCCGCTCGGTCATGGCCTACGAGCACAACAAGTCGTTCGTCGACTACGTGCAGAACGAGCGCCCCATGTTCTACGGCCGCCTGGAAATGGACCTGGCGCCCAGCACCACCCTGTCGCTCGGCGGCGCCTACCAGAAAAACAACTCCACGCCCGCATTCGGTCTGCCGGCCTATGCCGACGGCACCCTGCTCGACGTGTCGCGCTCCACCTATGTCGATGCGAAGTGGAACCGGATGAAGGAGGAAACCTGGGAGACCTTCTCCGAACTCGACCACGCCCTGGACAACGGCGGACAATGGAAAACCTCGCTGACCTACCGTGACGCCCGCCTGCCCCAGCGGGAGTTCAGCTGGACCACCTGGGTGATCGACCCGGACACCCAGACCGCGGACGCAGCGCGCTACTCGTACTACGAGCGCATCAAGACGCTCGGCCTGGACAGTTTCGTCACCGCGCCATTCAACCTTGCCGGCCGCACCCACGAATTCACCCTCGGCGGCGAATACCAGCACCTGGACAAGGCCTTCACCTACGGCTCGGTGGACCTTGACGGCGATGGCTACGCCGACGAGCTGCCGATCGGTATTAATGGGGCCAATGACCTGCCCCGCCTGGACATGCCGCACACCAACTTCAACTACACCAAGAGCCACCAGTACGGCATCTACGGCCGCGCCAAGCTCAGCGTGACCGACAAGCTGGATGTGATCCTGGGCTCCCGCGTGACCTGGTATGACGCCGACGCGAAGAACGCCAATACCTTCTTCGACAACTTCGGTGCGCCCTCCACCCGCATCAGCGCCAGGACCATCCCCTACGGCGCGGTGATCTACAAACTGACCCCGGAGCTGTCGGCCTACGCCAGCTACACCAGCGTGTTCAAGCCGCAGAGCGAGACCGATGCCAGCGGCCAGAAGATGATCGGGCCGCACGAAGGCAAGCAGTACGAGGTGGGCCTGAAACAGGAGCTGCTCGACGGCCGCCTCAATGCCTCGATCGCCCTGTTCCGCATCTACGACGAGAACCGCGCCCAGTGGAGCGGCAGCCCGGTGAACGCCTACGAGGCCCAGGGCAAGGTCCGCAGCCAGGGCTGGGAAACCGAGCTGACCGGCAACCTGACCGACAACTGGAGCATCGTCACCGGCTATGCCTTCACCATGACGCGCCTGCTGGAGGACGACCCGAACAACGGCCTGAACTCGGGCGACACCTACAGCACCATCACGCCGAAGCACAACTTCAACCTGTGGTCCAAGTACGAATTCCTCGACGGTGCGCTGAAGGGCCTGCATGTCGCCGGCGGCACCCGCGTGGTCAGCGAGACGCTCTATACCCGCAGCGACACCGACTTCGTGCAGCCCGGCTATGCGGTATCCACCGCCCAGCTCGGCTACAGGTTCAACCCGCACCTGAGCTCGACGCTGACCGTCAACAATCTCTTCGACCGCAAGTACTACGAGCGGGTGGACAGCGCCTGGGGCTCGAACTTCTATGGTGAGCCACGCAACGTGGTCCTGACCCTGCGTGGGACCTATTGATCTGGATCCGCTCCCACGCTGTGCGTGGGAACGGAACCTGGGTGGCCATTGAGAATGGCTGGTCTGGAGGCCGCCGTTATTGTCCGATTGAAAATGGCGCCCCTGTCGAAGACAGAAGGCGCCATGCCCAGGAAGTCACCGGGTTACAGCAGGCTACGCAAGTTGATGGCACTGTCGGCCAAGGCGACCGCATCAAGGGGTTTCCCGGAAGTCGCCAGGCGTTTGAAGGCTGCCATGTCACGCCCCTGGTTCACAGTCGCAACCGCAAGCAGATACCCCTCGGCATCCAGTTCGACGACGCTGAACGCCCCCTCTTCCGCCTTGCCACGCAGCAACACCGGCCCGGTGCCGCTGAAGAAACCGAGGGTCTGCAGGTTGCACTGATACTGGTCAGACCAGAGCCAGGGCATCTGCGCGTAACTTTCCTCATTGCCGAGCATGTTCGCAGCGGCCACCTGAGGCTGGTGCTCGGCCACCTGCCAGGACTCCACCCGCACATGGCGGCCCAGAAGAGGGTTGAAGTGACAGGTCACGTCGCCGGCGGCAAAGATGTGCGGATCGCAGGTCCTGCATCGCTCATCGACCACGATGCCGTTTTCCACCAGCAGGCCGATCTCCGTCGCCAGTTCGACATTCGGCAGGGCACCGATCCCTACCAGAACCTCATCGGCCTCATAAGTGCCATGATTGGATTCGATGAGCAGGCCATTGGCACCTCGTGTGATCTTGCTCGGGAGCGTATCCAGGCACACGTCGACACCAGCCTGGCGATGCAACTGCAGCAAGTAATCGCCGATGACCTTGGGCATCACTCGCTGCAGCAGGGACGGCGCCGGCTCCAGAACGGCAACCTCGCAGCCGAGCTTGCGCGCAGTAGCAGCCACTTCCAGACCGATGAATCCACCGCCGAGAATGGCCAGGCGTTTACCTGCCACCAGCCGATCACGCAACTGGCGAGCCTGCTCCAGGGTGCGCAGGTAAAGCAGTTCCACGCCCTCCCCAACCTGCCCGGGATAGGGGCGCGCGCGTGATCCGGTCGCCAGCAGCAACTTCTCGTACGTGATCCGTTCCCCACTGGCCAGTTCGATCTGCCTGGCGGCACGATCGACCTTCGCTACCCGGCTGCCGAGGCGCAGCTCGATCCGCTGGCTCTCATAGAAGCCCCTTTCCTGGATGAAGGCCTTGGCCTCGTCTTCGACGTTGAACAGGGCCTCCTTGGAAAGAATGGGACGGTCGTAGGGAGGCTCCGTCTCCTCTCCAACGAGGCAGATGCGCGCCGCTGGGGCCAGGGAACGAAGCGACTCGGCAGCACGACGACCAGCCTGGCCCGCACCGACGATCAGATAATCCGCATGCATGGCGTACTCCTAGAGAAGCGAAAACCTGGGACGATCGGAAAGCACGCTTTCCACCCATTGCGCTGCACGCAGCAGGCGATCATCGCCAAACCGCGAACCCACCAGCTGGATACCGATAGGCAGCCCGTTCCGGCCAGTCAGGGCTGGCAGCGAGAGAGTCGGCACGCCCAGCAACATCCACAGGCGGCTGAACAGCGGATCCCCCGTGCCGTCGCTGGCCAGCGGGGCGGTGCCAGGCGCACTCGGCGCCAACAGCACGTCCCACTCTTCGAAGATCGATGCGCTCGCGATCACGCCCTGTTCGGCACAGGACCGCGCTTCACCGTATTCCTCGGTGGAGATCCCCTGGCCGTAGTCGATAAGGGCAAGCAGCGGCTCGCTGAGCTGTTCCCGGTAGCCGTCGTACTCCGGAGCGAGGCTGCGGGCCGCTTCGTAGGCCATCACCTTGCGCTGCAGGTCGGCGAATGCCGTGAAACTGGGCGGCAATCGAGCATCGCCGACACGGGCCCCGCACTCGCCTAGCGACAACAGTAATTGTTCGAGTCCGTGACGTGTTTCGGGAGAGGCCTGCAGCCAGTCCGGCGTGCGGCACAGGCCGATGGAGGGAATCCAGCGCTCGCTGCTGCTGAAAGGGAAAATGCTATCGGCCGTGAGCACGGAGCGCAGCAAGCGCGCATCGTCGACAGAGCGCGTAAGGACACCCAGCGTATCCAGCGAGTGAGAGAGCCCCTTGACCCCGGTGGTGGGGAAATCGCCATAGGTGGGCTTGTAACCCACGACACCGCAGTACGACGCCGGGCGGATCAGCGAACCGGCCGTCTGCGACCCCAGCGCCGCCGGCACCATCTGACTGGCGACCGCGGCGGCCGAGCCGCTGGAAGAACCGCCCGGCGTGTATTCCAGGTTGTGCGGGTTGCGGGTCTTGCCGGCCTTGAAATAGGCGAATTCCGTGGTGACGGTCTTACCCATCACCAGCGCACCGGCGCGCTTGAGCAACGCCACGGACGCGGCATCCATGCCGGGGAGACGTCCGGCGTAGATCGAAGAGCCGCTGCAGGTCGGCATGTCACAGGTATCGATGATGTCCTTGATGGCAACGGGAACGCCGTGCAGTGGGCCACGCACGGGTTCGTTGTCCAGCCGCCGGGCCTCGCGCAGAACCTGTTCCGGGTCGATGTGGACCCAGGCACCTACCTGGGCCTCCCGCGCCGTAACGACGGCCAGGCAATCCGTTGCCAGCTCCACCGCGCTCAACGCCCTGGTCGCGATGGCCTCCGCCGCCTCGACCACCCCCAGCTCATGCGGACGCATCAGTGGCCTCCAGAGCCTCGAGAGCGGCTTGGAAGGGTTTCAGCGGACTGAAGAAGAAGCCGCCGTCGAGACGGCCGCACAGCCCTTGCTTGTCCAGTACGCCCAGACTGATGACCGGCCCCAGCTCCAGGCGACAGACTTGCCGGGCATCCAGCCCGGTACGGTACGCCTGCGACTTGGGCAGCCGCGGGTGGGGACACTGGAGCAGCTTGCCCGGGAAGGCCCGGCCATGTTCGGAACAGGTGTTCGCCAGGCGCTGCGCGGTAAGTGGGGCGAGGTCACGGGCCATCGCCCCGCTGCCGAACGCATCGACGATGGCGCTATCGCCAATCGCCCCCAGGGCGCGCTGGCGGGTCTGCTCATCCGCCCCTGGAAGCAGCGGCGCATCGGCGGCGGTCACGAACCAACGCCCAGGCATGGCAGAAACCTGGATACCGAACTGCCTACCGTTGCCGCCGATGGCGGTCACCACACTGCTACCCGGAACCTCTTCCGCGGCGAGGAAGCAGCACTTCACCGCCGCCATCCACAAGTTCAGGAAGAAGGCTGCGGATTGTTCGAGGAAGCGCCTGGCCTCATCGTCCAGGCCGTCGGAGCCGGCACGCTGCAGGAGCGCCTGGGCGATCAGCTGGCTGGCGTGCTGTGTCCGGCCGTGGCAATCATCGCCCGCCGCGAAGGCCGCATCGGCCACCGGCAGCAGGTCGATCGGGCTTCGCGCGACGACGGCCTGGAGCTGCGGCGCCAGATGCTGGTTGATCCAGCGCAGACGCTGCAGGACGTTCTCGCCATATTGCCCCACACGCATGACGGGTCCGTCGCCGCCATTGAGGGTGCTGAAGCCTTGGCGAGACGGGCAGCCTTCATCCTCGATCACCAGCAATTGCATGCTCGGAGAAAGCACATCGGCCAAGGGAACGGCACAAGCATGATCCTGAGCAGCATGCAACGCCACCTCGGCGGACATCAGCAATTCCTCGGCGCCCTGCCGGTCGGTGGCCCACCCTTCGAACAGGATGGCCATCAGCATCGAATTCTTCTGCGGCGGTGAGATCAGGCTGCGATCGGTGATCGGTGGGCCGGCGTGGAGCAGGTAGCGCCCCTGCAGACCGACGGCATCCTTGGCTGTAGCAATGGCGGTCCAGCGCGGACGACAGCCAAGCATGGCATCGACCGCCAGCGAATCCGCCAGGTGACGGCGCAGAGCGAGATTCATCACTGGCTCCCCTCTTCCACCCAGGTCTCTGCGAAGGCGAGGAACGCAGAGTTGAGCTTGCCATCGAGGAAGTCGCGCTCCACCACCACGCCGTCGAGCCGTTCACCGTTGAGCCGGATCTCGCCCTTTTCCGCGCCCTGGAACAGGCTGTACATCCGGTGCTCGCCGGTTGCGGAAATGCCCGGCCCCACGTCCGCGGCGAGGGGGCGCTGCAGCCCCTTCCAGGCCAGCGACAGGCTCACATCGCCGGCCGCAATGGTTTCCACCCATTGGCTCGGGTCCTTGTCGTCGGTGCTGCCGCCGGTTGCCTGCAGCAGCGTGACATGGGGCAGCGCCTCGCGACCGCGGAAGGCACCGAACTTCGGGACGAAACGGGCCAGCAGGTAATCCATCAGCTCCAGGTTGTCGCCGATGCACAGGTTCCTCGCGGCGGGATACCCGGCCGCGGCAGCAGGGTCCCCCAGCAGGAGGATGCCGCGACCGCGACCATAGGCGGACGCGATCACACGGAAATAGAGGGCCAGAACCTGCCAGTCGCCCTGGGGATCGGAAGCTTTCTTCAGGTAGATACCGGGATTCTCCCCCGACCAACTGACGACACCTTTCTGGATGATGGGCATACGTAGACTCCTGATTTCTTGTTATGCGATTTGCAAGGTGTTTTCGAACAGGCCGATCAACACCACCTCGTTTTCGACCCTGACCGGATAGCGACGGGCGCAGGACTTGGCAGGCGCGCAGAGGACCTCGCCGGTTGCGATTTCGAACCTTGCCTGGTGCAGGGGGCACTCCACTTCGCCGTTCTCGATCCAGCCCTCGGCCAGCGAGGCATCGCCATGGGGGCAACGGTCCGCCAGCGCATGAAAGCAACCATCGAGGTTGAAGACGGCGATCGCCTGATCGCCGATCTGAACTCGCTTGGCTTGCTCGTCGCCGACCTCGTCGACACGACAGGCAACAGCCCAATCCTCTTCGCGCACGGACATCAGATGCCCTCCACCACAGACTGCAGCAGCTCGACCCGATAGCCATCCGGGTCGAGGACGAAAGCGATTTCCCGGGTACCGCCCGACATCGGACCGGGCTCACGCACCACCGGCACGCCGGCGGCGCGCAAGCGCTCCACGAAATCACGCAGAGAACCCACACCGAATGCCAGATGCCCCCAGGCCGTACCCTGTTCGTAGGGCTCGGTTCGATCCCAGTTATGCGTCAGCTCCAGGACTGTTCCACGCGCCTCCTCTTCGAAACCGATGAAGGTGTTGGTGAAACGGCCGTCGGGGTAATCCGTGCTGCGCAGCAGGCGCATCCCCAGCTGGCCGACGTAGAAGTCCAGCGAACGCTGCAGGTCCATGACCCGCAGCATCGTGTGCATCAGGCGTACCTGCATGGATCAGTCCTTCAGCGCTTGCAGAACGAGGTTCTGGAACTGATTGGCACTGTCTTCCCAGTGCGGCGACATCACGCCGCCGTCCTTCATGACCGGGGAACGACGCCCTTCCTGCAGCAGCTCGGCAATCTCGTGATCCTCCTTGTGCACGCTGTACCAGAGGCTGCAGAGGTTCTCCTTGTCGGCGTCGGTGTAGTGCTGCTCACCCACGCTGTAGAGCACGCGGAACTGGCGGGTGCGGTCGGCGGAAACCGGGATGTTCAGGTGCACGCCCGCCTGGTCCGGCAGGTAGATGCCCAGCACGAAGTTGGGGAACAGCGTCAGGTAGCGGGCACTCATGTCCAGGGCGCTGGACTTCGCGGTGGTTTCCTTCTCCGCTTCCAGGTCGATGGCCGAACCCAGGCAACGCCCGTCGATGATGGTGTAGTGGTCCTTGAGCGGCTGGCCCGACGCGGTCTGGTCATGCACGATCGGCACGTGGTAGGGCTCGATGAAGTTCTCCATCAGGAACTTCCAGTTGCACTTCACCTCGCCCAGGTCGATCTTGCCGATCGGCTTGAGCAGCTTCACGTCGAGGATCTTGATCTGCTCGGCGAAGGAGCGGGAGTAGTCTTCGAACGCCTCGGCATCGCCGGACAGGTTGACGAAGATCCAGTCGTTCCACTCCACGTGGCGCACGCGCTTGAGACCATGGTCGGCGCGGGAGAAGCCGGGTACGTCCTGCTTGCGGAAGCCACCGAAATGCGGGGCGGCTTCAAGCTCGCCATCCAGCGAATAGGACCAGGCGTGGTAGGGGCAACTGATCGAGCCCTGGACATTGCAGCGATCGGTTACGAGCTTCAACCCGCGGTGGCGGCAGATGTTGTGGAAGACGCCTATCTCGCCCTCGTCGTTGGAGACGATGAGCAGCGGCTGGCCGGCGACCTCGATCGGCGCGCAAGTACCGGGCTCGACGAACTCATGGACAAAACCGACGAAGACCCAGCTCTTCGCGAATACCTTGTCCTGCTCGGTGCGATAGAACTCTTCGCTGGTATAGGCAGCCTGGGAAAGGCCCGGAAGAACATTACCGGGTTCATCGGTGCACGACTGTTCGCGAATACGGATGACTTCTTCAACGACTGACATATTTTTATTCCTTCCTGGTCAGGCTGATGGTGAGTTTGATTGACTCGACCTGCATCCTAAAAACGCATTACCAGGGGAACAAACGATAAGAATTCAACAGCGAATGAGAAAAAATAAAAGCGCTCGTCAAATCCAGTTCATGGTCTCGTCACGATTGACGCAACAAATCTTTTGCTCAACACTCGAAAAGCGCTCAGTGCGTACGTCGATATAGCCTCGCTGCATACAGAACAAGAATCATGACCAATCGACTTCCCCCGCTGAATACCCTGAAGACCTTCGAAGTCGCGGCGCGACACCTCAGCTTCACGCAAGCCTCCCTGGAGCTGAACGTCACGCCATCCGCGATCAGCCATCAGATCAAGCTGCTCGAGGAGAACCTCGGGGTTCGACTGTTCCGAAGGGAGAACAACCGTCTGCTGCTCACGGATGCGGGCAGCTACCTGCTACCGGAGTGCAGCCGCTCCTTCGCCCACCTGCTGGAGGTCACCCAGAAGGTCCGCGACCTGGGCAATGGCCGCCCGCTGACCATCGCCTTGCGCCCCTACTTCGCCCAGAAATGGCTGATGCCGCGGGTGCCTTCGTTCTGGCAGCAACACCCCGAGATCGAGCTGAGCCTGCACCACACCATCCAGTTCTCGCCGACCAGCCTCGACGCCTGCGACATCGCCATTGCCTGGGCCAGCGGGCACTTCCCGGGCCTCGAATCGCATTTGCTGGTGAATGGCGACCTCACCCCCGTCTGCAGCCCCGCCACCTTGAAAACCCTGGGAAGCCCACCGACCGCGGCCGCGCTTGCCGGGCAAGTGCTGCTGGACGAAGAGGCCCCCGACAACTGGGATCGATGGCTCGAACTGGCCGGGCAACCGCGCCTGAAACCGTTCAAGCGCGTGAGCATCGACGACACCAACGTCAGGCTCCACGCAGCGATCGATGGCCAGGGCTTCATCCTGACGTGCCTGTCGCTGCTGGAGCGGGAGCTGAGCGAAGGCACGCTGGTGGCACCGTTCCCCACGGCGCTACCGCACTACTCCTACTACCTCCTGTATCGCCCCGACGTCCTGAGCAACCCGCAGGCACGTATCTTCATCGATTGGCTCAAGGCCCAGGCCGCCTGAGCGGCCTGGGAGCTCGGCGACAGCCCCTGTAAAAGCAGAATTGCAGCCGCTTGCACAGCGGCTGTCGCCCGATGAATAGGCTTCATCCAGGCCAATGAAAAATTCTCACAGGTGGCCAAGTATTTATACTTCGCGGGCCTGGTGTGAATTGGATAGTCTCCTGCCTCATAAATTCAATAATATCCGAGCAGGAGATATGCCGTGCGTGAAACTTCCACTCCCCAGCCGCGCAAAGTCATAGTAACCGGCGGCAGCGGACGCCTCGGCCATTATGTGGTCGAGCAACTTCAGAACAACTTCGAAGTTAAAGTTCTCGATCTTCGCCCGCCCAAACAGAATGTGGAATTCGCAGAAGCGAATGTCCTCGACCTGGATATACTTCGTAAAGAGTTCGTTGGCGCCGATGCAGTAGTTCATCTGGCAGCCATTGACTTCGATCATCAGGCAAAACCCGAGGACTATATTCACGTCAATGTCCAGGGAACCTGGAACGTGCTTCAGGCCGCCAACGAACTGGGCATCAGGCGGGTGGTCCTCTGCTCCAGCATCTCGGCCTGTGGTCTCTCGGAGGCGAATCCGTCCTTCACCCCGGAGTACCTTCCGGTCGACGAAGACCATCCCCACTCGCCCATCCAGGCCTATAGCGTCAGCAAGCAGCTGATGGAGAACATGGCCGCCAGCTTCGTTCGCCGCGGCGACATCCAGGTGCTGTGCCTGCGCCCGATGATGGTCCTGATCCCCGAAAACATCGCACCGACCCTCGCCCGCGCCGATGATCGCTCCTCCCGCTGGCTGTTCTACTACATCACGCCCGAGGACTGCGCTCGCGCCTTCGAGGCGGCCCTGCGGGCGACCCACGTCAGCAGCGGCAACTTCTTCATCACCGCCCAGGACAGCTGCCGTGCCGAACCGACCCTGCAATGGGTGGAGCGGGTGTTCGGCAAGCTGCCGGAGATTCGCGACAAGGAGCGCTACGAGCGTGACCCGTATGCCTCGATCTTCTCCGGCGACAAGGCTCGTCAGGAACTCGACTTCGTCGCGGAAAGCCGCTGGCAGGACTTCCTGAAGGCCTGAATTCCCGCTCCGGCTCTCCCGAGCCGGGCTCCCCTTCCCTTTCCACGGAGGATTCAGTCCAGTCCGTATATCGACTTACGCGTGCGAAATACCCTTGATCGACGCGGCTCGATGAACGAGCGTGTCGTCGACGAACCCACGAATGAAAACAATTAGAACGGGGTGAATGAAATGACAGTGATCACCGGATCCGGCTCGGCAACGCTCGCCGACTCCTCATCGAATGCGAACCGTGGTTCCTCCATCATCGACGACAGCCCGATGACCTTCTTCCATTGGCGGCTGCTCCTGCAATCCGCCGGCGGCCCCTTCCTCGACGGTTGGCTGCTGAGCATCATCGGCGTCGCGCTGATCGGCATGACGCCGGCGCTCGGGCTGTCCGGCACGGACCTGAGCCTGGCAGGCGCTGCCGCACTCATCGGCATCTTCTTCGGCGGTCTGATCTTCGGTCGCATGACCGACGTGATCGGGCGTCAGCTGATGTACACGATCGACCTCATCGTTCTGGTCGTCGGCTCGGTGCTCTGCGCCTTCGTCGATCATGCGTGGCAGATCATCCTGCTGCGCTTCCTGATCGGGGTCGCCATCGGCGCCGACTATCCCATCGCCACGTCATTGCTCGCCGAATGGCTGCCCACCAAACAGCGCGCGGCGATGCTCGGCTCCCTGGTGGTGGCCTGGTTCCTCGGTGCGACCGTCGCGACCTTCCTCGGTTTCGGCATGGTCGAGTACCTGGGCGAGGATTCCTGGCGCTGGATGTTGGCCAGTTCAGGTGTGCCGGGCCTGATCATCCTGCTGATGCGCATCGGTACCCCGGAGTCCCCACGCTGGCTGCTCTCCAAAGGCCGGTTCGAAGAAGCAGAGGCAGTCGTCAGGAAGATCTACGGGCAGGATGCCGATCTTTCTTCCATTCGCGAGGTCGAGTCGGTGCGCCCGAAACGCCTTGGCTACTCGGCGCTTCTCCAGGGCGAGTACCTCAAGCGCACCTTCTTCTGCGGGATGTTCTATCTCTGCGCGGTCACGCCGGTCTTCGCGATCTACACCTTCGGCCCCGTCATGCTTTCGGCATTCGGGCTGAACGAGGGCAACCTCAGCAACATCGGCTACGCGCTGATCAGCCTGCTGTTCCTCCTGGGCTGCCTGCCGGCGCTGCGGCTCTCGGAAACCGTCGGCCGCCGCCCGCTCCTGCTGTGGTCCTTCGCGCTGATGATCCTGCCTTTCCTGGCACTGGGCATCGCCCCTGAAGCACCGGTCGCGCTGATTATCTTCTGGTTCTGCCTCTACGCGGTGACCTCGGGAGGCCCGAACATCCTCGAGTGGTCCTATCCGAACGAGCTGTTCCCCACCGACATCCGCGCCACGGCCATGGGGGTGATCACCGCGGTCAGCCGAATTGGCGCAGCCCTGGGGACCTTCCTGCTGCCGCTTTCGCTGGAGCACTACGGCGACGGCGCCACGATGTTGATCATGGCAGCCATGACAGCGGTCGGTTTCATCATCTCCTACTTCCTGGCCCCGGAAACCAAAGGTCGTTCACTGTCCGAGGCTAGCGGAGTCTGATCTCGGTGTGGCCCTCGGCACGACCCGCGGGCCACGACTTTCCTTCCCGGCCACGCCTGACGTGCAGGGCGACAAGCATCATGGGTTTCACACTCTCCGCTGCAGGATGGAACTGTGCAGCGGATTCTTTTTGCCTGAATGTCCGCTTCGGCGTCGGAAGCAACCAGTGGCCATGGCTCGTCTCCATGAACAACCGCCCACCATCGACCAGACGCGAACTTCCATTCCCGCGACCGTGAAAGGCGCCCCCCAATGCGAGGCGCCTTGCAGAGAAGCCGATGTCAGAACGAGCCCTGCAGCGTGACCATGAAGTTACGCGGCTCGCCGTAGAAGTTGCCCCAGGAAATGGCCCCCACGCTCTGGTAGTACTTCTTGTCGAACAGGTTGTTGCCGTTGAGGGCGACCGACCAGTGGTCGTCGATGCGGTAGCCCAGGCGGCCGCTCCAGATGGCGTAGCCGGACTGCACCGACTTCACGCTGGACGACGTGACAGAGGTGTCGCTCTGCGTCGTAACGCCGGCGCCCACGCTCCACCGATCCAGCTCGCCGGCCAGTTGGTAGTCGGCCCAGGCGCGGAACAGGTGGAGCGGGAAATAGGTGACCGCGAAGGCCGTTTCCTGCGGGTTGTCGTCCGCGCTCTCGAGGTATTTGGTCTGGGTGTAGGTATAGCCGGCCAGCACCTGCAGCCTGTCGATCACCTCGCCGCTGATTTCCGCTTCGAAGCCCTGCGCCCGTACCTTGCCCGCGTCGCTGTAGCAGTAGCCGTCCGAAGAGCCGGGGCAGGCGCTGTCGTAGTTCGCCTCGGCCCGGTGCTCTTCGATCGTGCGGAAGAGATTGAAGGCGGTGTTGACGCGGCCGCCCATCAGCTCACCCTTGATCCCGACTTCGTAGCTGCCGCCGGTCTTGGGCTGCAGCGGGCTGCCGGATTCGTCGGTGTAGGTGCTCTGGGGCTGGAAGATATCCGCGTAGCTGGTGTACACGGACCATTCCTCGTTCAGGTCATAGATGAGCGCCGCGAAGGGCGTGACCTGGCCGTTTTCCTGGCTCTTGTCGTGCTGCCAGTAATCCCAGGCCTGGGTGTAGGAGTCGCGGTTGTTGCGGTACCAGCTGACGCGGGAGCCGAGGACGAAGGTCAGAGGCTCGGCCAGCTTCAGCCGAAGCGTGGCGTAGGTGCCGAACTGCCGGGTGTCGGACTCGGTGGGAACCGGGCCGCCCCGGTAGGAGTTGGGGGCGTAGAAGCTGTCCGCCGGCTCGGGCATGTGGGGGTTGGGGTTGAAGGGGTCCTGGGAAACGCCGAGCAACCCGGTCATGTTGATCAGCGCCCAATGGTCATGGGTTTGTGCGCGGCTGGCGTTGGCGCCGACGATCAGCTCGTGCTGCAGGCCGAAGGCATCGAATTTTCCGTCCAGGTAGGCATCGAAGCCGTAGTCGGTCTGGTCGTAGTCGAACAGCCCGGAGTAGACCGAGGAAGGCGCCGTGGTCGCGCCCGGGGTAACGCCGCCCGGCGTCTCGGACAGGGCGTACTTGATGTCCTGGTCGTTGTGCGTCCAGACACCGGCGAACTTGAAGGCCCAGTCCTCGTTCAACTGGTGGGACAGGTCGGCGAAGACGGTGGTGCGTTCGCTGTCCCAGGTGTTCCAGGACGCCCCCAGGCAGGTCGAGCGGCTGAGCTTCAGGTCCGAGCCGTCGCTGTAGCGCGGCAGGCCGTGCCAGCAGGGCCTGGCATCGAGCCGCTCGTAGGCGACGCCCAGCCCGACGGTGGTGTCCGGCGTAACGTCGTAGTCCAGGGCGCCGTAGAGGACCTGGTCCTTGCGCTTGCCCAGGTCATAGAAATACTGCCGGTCCTGCAGCGCCACCACGGTGCGCCCGCGCAGCGTGCCGGACTCGTTGAGCGGGCCGCCGCTGTCGACCTGGCCGCGGTAGTTGTCCCAGGAGCCCGCCGAGAGCGTCAGGTGGGTGGTCGGTGTGCTCTGGCCACGCTTGCGCACGAAGTTGACCCCGCCGGTGGAGCTGCCCGAGCCTTTCATCATGCCCGCCGCCCCCTTGAGCACCTCGACACGGTCGTAGAAGGCCATGTCGCCGGAGAAACTGTTGGCCTGGACGTATTCGCCGCCGACATCCAGCGGCACGCCGTCGTACTGGTACTGCCCCTGCATCATGAAGCCGCGGGAGTAGAAGTACTTGCCGCCCATGGGCGACTCGTACACGGTGATGCCCGGGGTCTTCTCCATGGCCTGGTCGATGGTGGTGATGTTGCGGTCATCCATGTACTGGCGGGTCAGGACGGTCACCGCCTGCGGCGTTTCGCGCAGCGTATGCGCGCCCTTGCCGATGGTCACCGCGCGGGCCGAATAGGACTGGGTGCCCTCGGTGGTCGGGTCGAGTTGCTGGCTGGAGACGGTCGTGGCGCCCATCTCCAGCACCGCGCCGGATTGCGGCGCCGGTACCAGGCCGTAACCGCCGTTGCCCAGGCGCCGCACGCTCAGCTGCGTGCCGGAAAGGATGCGGGCGAAGCCGTCGTCGATGCCGTACTCGCCGTTGAGCCCGGCGCTGCGCTTGCCTTCGGTCAACCCGGCGTTCACCGAGATCGGAATGCCCGCGCGCCGGCCGAACTCGCCCAGCACCTGGTCCAGCGGGCCGGCGGGGATGGCGTATTGCTGGGTCCGCGTGGCCGTGGATTCGGCCTGCGCCGGCAAGGCCGGCAGCAGGGCGAGCGAGGAACAGGAGAGCATGGCCAAACCGAGCGATTGGCGCAGAGCGCGAGCGATGGGGTGAAGCGTCATGGGCAGAGGGTCCGTTTCTCGTTGTGGGCCCGCGTGTGCGAGCAGGGATTTCTCCCTAGGCCAAGCGAGAAACGAAAACCTGCCACTTTTTTGAGAATTATTTTCATCGCCACGCTGGAGGGGGCTATCCGCCTCAGCGAGGGCCTACCGTCACCCAGTAGCGGGTACGCCGCTGGACCCTGACCGGCAGGCTGTCCGCCAGCATGGCCAGCACCTGGTCGGTGTCGCCCAGCGGGTAGGAACCGCTCAGGCGGATGTCCGCCACCGCCGGGTCGCAACGCAGCAGGCCGGGGCGATAGCGATCCAGCTCGGCGAGGAAGTCCGCCAGGCGCATGCGCTCGGCGATCAGGTAGCCATCGACCCAGGCGCCCTCGTTCACCTCCAGCGCCTGCGGCGTGCCCACGCCAGCCGCGCCGATGCGCGCCTGCCAGCCCGCCTCGATCACCGTCGGCGCACCGCCCGCCAGGGAACTGGCGGCGACGCGTCCCTGGGTGACCGCCAGGAAGGTGCCCTGCCCGTCGTTCTCCCGCCGGACGCGGAAGCGCGTCCCCAGGGGCTGCAGCACCGCCTCCTGGCTGATCACTCGGAACGGCCGCCCCGCGGCATCGCTGGCGGTGAGAATCTCGATTTCGCCATAGCGCAGGTGCAACTCGCGCGCGCTGTCGGTGTAACGCACATCGACTGCCGTGGCGGTATTGAGCCAGAGGCGCGTGCCATCGGGCAGCGTCCGCTGGCGGCGTTCACCGGTGCCGGTGTGGTAATCGGCCATGGCGCCTTGCACCCAGTGGCTGTCGCGCCCCTGCCAGGCAAGCCCGCCGAGCAGGCCGAAGCCGACCAGCACCTTGAGCGCCTTGCGCCGGTCCAGCTCGCTGTAGTGGCGGCGCCCGGCCAGTTGCCGCGCCAGCGGGTCGGCCAGCGGGCCGGCATGGCGCTGCAGGCTGAGCGGAATGCTGCTCAGGCGCTGCCAGGCGCGCTCGTGCTCGCTGCTCGCCTCGCGCCAGTTCAGCAACTGGCGCTGCTCGGCATCACTCATGCAGCCCGACTGGGCCAGGGTGAACCAGGCGATGGCCTGGTCGCGGATGACCGCGGGAATGGGACGGGAGTCGGTATCGCGGGACATGGCACTCACTCGAAGCGGCTGGCGTAGCAGGCGGCGAAGGCCTTGCCCATGGCCTTTTGCACCTGGTTGACGCTCAGACCCAGGTGCGCGGCGATCTGCGGGTAGGTCAGGCCGTCGAGCTGCGACATCAGGAAGATCTCCCGCACCTGCGCCGCGAGGCCGTGCAGCAGTTCATCCACCTCCACCAGCGCTTCGATCAGCAGCAGGCGCTCCTCTTCGGAAGGCGCCACCCGTTCCGGGCGCGCAGCCAGCGCCTCCAGGTAGGCACGCTCCACCGCCTGGCGCCGCCAACGGTTGACCAGCAGGCTATTGGCGATGGTGGCGAGGTAGGCCAGCGGCTGGCGCAGGTCGGCAAGGGGGCTGCGCGAACGCATCACCCGCACGAAGGTGTCCTGGGCCAGGTCCTCGGCATCGGCATGCCCGCCCAGGCGACGCTGCAGCCAGCCCTTCAGCCAGCCGTGGTGGGCAATGTAGAGCCGTTCAACATCCCGTTCGAATGCCTGCTCGCGGTCCATGGACGTCCAGTCTTGTTAAACATGATAATCGTTCTCAACAATACTGGATTTGCCCTGCCCGGCGCAATTCTCCCGAGCACCTGGCGAATGCCGGACACCTGCGCTGGCCGGTGCCTAGCGCATTGCCGCCAGCTTGATGCCGAACCCCAGCAGGCAAGCCCCGGCCAGGCGCTCCAGCAGATTGGCGACACGCGGATTGGCCCGCATGCGCTCGGCCAGCTTGTGGGTCAGCAGGACGGCCGCCAGGCCGTAGAGGAAGGTCACCACCGCCACGGTCACCGCCATGAAGGCGAAGGTCACCAGGCCCTGGTGCCTCACCGGGTCGATGAACAGCGGCAGGAAGGCCATGTAGAACACGATCGCCTTGGGGTTCAGCAGCGTGATCAGCATGGTCTGGCGCAGGTAATGGCCGCTTTGCATGCTGCTCTTGCGGGGTGTGCCGCCCGGCTTGCTCAACAGCATCCGCAGCCCCAGCCACGCCAGGTAGGCGGCGCCCAGCCATTGCACCGCGTGGAAGGCCGCGGGGTAAGTGGCCAGCAAGGTCGCCACGCCCGCCACCGCCATCCACAACAGCACCTGATCGCCCAGGATCACCCCGCAGGTCGCCGCCAGCCCGGCCTTGATGCCGCCCTTGCCGGTGGCCGTGATCAGCGCGAAGTTACCCGGCCCGGGAATGGCCAGCAGAACGATGAACGCAACGAGGAACGCGCCGTAATCGGTCACTCCGAACATGGATGAATCTCCTTGGCCAGGCAGGGGCGCTGAAACGGCCCAGTCTATCACCGGTTGCCGAGAGCATCTGACCGCAAGGCCCCGTCGCAACCGTGGTTCGGCAGCAGGCCGTGCCACCGGGGCGTTCGGCGTGGCCGGTGAATCCCATCGCGGACGGGGAACGTAAGAGCCACTCGCCGAGGCGCTCTTCGTAGGATGGGTTGAGCCTGCGAAACCCATGCTGCCATTGGTGATGGGTATCGCTTCGCTCAACCCATCCTACGGGTGTGGTAGGGGCAAGCTCTTGCCGGCAGCCTGCAGGAGCATGCGCTGCTCTTCGTAGGAGCGGGCCCTGCCCGCGATTCGCGCGCAGGGCGCGCTCCTACAGGGGAATGGCGCGGGTGGTACTACGTAGGAGCGGATCTCATCCGCGAACCGCGCCGATACCTCCGGCTATCGCGGACAAGGTCCGCTCCGGGGGGAGGAATGCCGTGCTTCCCGGCTACCTTGTAGGAGCGGACTCCGTCCGCGATTCGGCGGATAACGCCCTCTTTGGCGCGGCGCGCCTCAACGCCGACTCAGCGCCAGCCGCGCGGCGAACAGGAGAAAGACCATGCCCGTCGTCCTGTCCATCCACCTGATGACCTTTTCGCGACGCAACACGCCCGCCAGAGGCCGGGTCGCGCCGATGAGGGCCAGCGACCAGAGCAGACCTATCGCCACATGGATGCCGACCAGGCCGAAGGTCCAGGCCACCAGGGGCTGGCCCTGCGGGATGAACTGCGGCAGGAACGAAACGTAGAAGACACCGACCTTGGGGTTCAGCAGGTTGCCCAGCATGCCCTTGAGGAACCAGTTGGTTTCTGGCCTGCCCCGGGTTTCGACCGGCGCCAGGCTATGCCGCGGCCGCAGCAGCAGGTTCAACCCGAGCCACGCCAGGTAGGCGGCGCCGCAGTACTTCAGCGCGTTGAAGGCCAGCTCGGACACGGCGATCAACGCGCCCAGCCCGAAAGCGACGGCGGCGCCCCACAGCAGGCAGCCGGCGTTGATCCCCAGCGCGGCGCGCAATCCTTCGCGCTTGCCTTCCACCGCGGCCGTCCGGAGCACCAGGGCGGTATCCAGGCCGGGAGTCAGCGCCAGCAATGTGGCAGCGAAGGTAAACGCAAGCAGGCTGTCGGCGGTGGACATGGGCATTCGGGACCAGAGAGTGGTGTGTGCGCACATTAGCATAGGCACACGGCTGGCAAGCTCCACGCTCCGGGCCGCAAGCCGTCACCCACGAAATCCCCCCGGAAATCGGCTATCGTCCCGAGGCCGCTCACATGACCGCAGGGGCCGAACCCACATGCACATCGTCATCCCCGACGACTACCAACACGCGATCCGGACGCTCGACTGCTTCGCCCGCCTGGCCGGGCACGAGGTCAGCCTGATCCACGACCTGGGCCCGGCGTCGCCGGACGAACTGGCGACGCGGTTCGCCGACGCCGACGCCCTGGTGCTCACCCGCGAACGCACACGCATCGATGCCGCGCTGCTCGACAGGCTGCCGAAGCTCAAGCTGATCAGCCAGACGGGCAAGGTCTCGGGCCACCTCGACCTCGACGCCTGCACCAAGCGCGGCATCGTCGTGACCGAAGGCCGCGGCTCGCCCGTGGCGCCCGCCGAACTGGCCTGGGCGCTCATCCTCGATGCGCGCCGGCAGCTGGTACCGGCCATCGAGGCATTCAAGGCGGGCCACTGGCAGGTCAATGTGGGCCAGGCACTGGCCGGGCAAACACTGGGTATCTGGGGCTACGGCAAGATCGGCCAGCGCCTGGCGCGCTACGCCCGGGCGTTCGACATGCCGGTGCTGGTCTGGGGCAGCGAAGGCAGCCGGGCGGCCGCCACGGCCGACGGCCATCAGGCAGCGGCCTCTCGCGAAGCCTTCTTCGCCGAAGCGGACATCCTCAGCCTCAACCTGCGCCTGTCCGAGCGTACGCGCCATGGCGTCACCTTCGACGACCTCGCCCGGATGAAAAGCAGCGCCCTGCTGGTGAACATCAGCCGCGCCGAGCTGATCGCCCCGGGAGCATTGCTCCAGGCCCTGGACGCCGGACGCCCCGGCTACGCGGCCGTGGACGTCTACGAACAGGAGCCCCTGCTCGCCCCCGACAATCCCCTGCTGAACCACCCGCGCGCGCTCTGCACCCCGCACCTGGGGTACGTGGAGAAGAACGGCTATGAGCTGTACTTCGGCGATGCCTTCGACAATGTGCTGGCCTTCTTCGAAGGCAAGCCGAAGAACGTTGCTAACCCGCAGGCGCTGGCAGTGCGGCGTGGCGAGTAGGCTGGGAAGCAACCGCCCCTAGAAAGCGTATTCCGCCCCCACGGTCAGGCTGCGCCCGTTGCCGCTGAGAAAGGTCGGCTGGCTGGCATCGGCGCGGTTGCGGATCACGTAGCTGCTGGCATAGGTCTTGTCCGCCAGGTTGTCGCCCTGCACGTACACACTCAGGCCCTCGCGCGCCTTGTAGGCGGCTTTGAGGCCCCAGAGCGCGTAGGCGTCCTGATAGTTGTTGCGGGTGTTGGCGTGGTCGGTCGGGGTGTCCTGGGGCAGCCAGCGCAGGTTGGGCCCGACGCTCCACGGCCCGCGCCGGTAGAGCAGCTCGGCCGACCAGAGCTGGCGCGGCACGCCGGCGATCCGGTTGCCCTGGAACTCGCCGCCGCGGAAGCGGAAGTCGCTGAAGGTCCACGCCACCCGGTAGGCCAGGTCGCCGCCGATGTTGGATACCATCGGCAGCAAGCCGTTGAGCCCCGCTTCGACGCCGCGGTGGCGGGTGCGCGAGCCGTAGTTGTAGGTTCCCACCTTCACCCCGTAGGCGTCGCTGGTGGAGATCAGCTCGTCTTCCACGTCGCTCTGGTACAGCGTCAGGCTCCAGTCGGTCCGGGCGATGCGACCGGCGCCGCCGATCTCGTAGGTGGTAGCGCGCTGCACGTCGAGGTCGACCAGCTGCGCCTGCGCCGTCGCCGGGGCTGCGGGCGAGACTTCGGCGGAAACGATTTCCCAGAACGTCGGCGCTTCGTGGCTGCGGCTGATGTTGGCGTACCAGCGCAGGTCCGGGCTGGGCGTCCAGTTCAGGCCGATCTTCGGCGTGGCGAAGTTCCAGCCCTGGTCGAGATGGCCGGCGCCATCGCGCGAATCCGCATCGCGGCTGACATCGCTCCACTTCACCTCGGTCACCAGGGTCCAGTCCGCCGCCAGGTTCCAGTCCAGGCCAAGCAGCAGATCGAGGTTGGAGGCCGTGAGGTCGAAGTTGCCGAAACGCTGCATGCGGCTTCCGTTCTGGGGGTTGTTGGCGTACAGCTCGCGGGTCATGTCGCTGTAGGACCAACTGGCGCCCAGGCGGTAGCCGAACAGGCGCTGCTCGCCTTCGAGCAGCCATTGCGCGCCGAGCGTGTCGCTGTCGGTCAGGGTGTGGCTGAGCGGATCGGTGAAATCGTCCTGGGTGTTCTGCCCGTAGACGCCGAAGCTCTGCTGCCAGCCCGCGCCGCTCCACTGCGTACGGTTGGCCAGCCGCAGCTGCTGGGTATCGCGGTGCGGGTCACGCTGGTAGACGTTGAGCAGGCGATCCTGCGGCGTGTTGCCGTCGCCCAGCACGCTGCGCGGATCGTCCTTCAGGCGCGCCTTGGTGATGACGTTGGGAATCTCGAAAGTCAGGTCGCTGTAGGACAGGTAGCTGCGATTCTGTACGCCGTTGCCCAGGTCCAGGCCGAAGTTGCTCTGCATCACGGTGCGATGGGAAGCGGAGTGGTGGCGATAGCCGTCGTACTCGTCGTGGCTGACGCTCACCCGTCCATCGTACCGCCCCTCATCCAGCCCGGCGGCAGCCTGCAGGCCCTGGCGGCCGAAGTTGCCGGCCTCCAGGCGGACGCGTCCGGCTTCGTCGGCGCCGGTCAGCGAGTTGAACTCCAGCTCGCCACCCAGGGCGGTGGCACCGGGGCTGCCGGCGTTGGCGCCGCGGCGGGCACTGATCCACGACGCATTACGCGGCTCCAGCAGGCCGATGATGAAGGAACCGTCGGCCTCGTTGAGCGGCAGCCCGTCCTGCAACAGCAGCACGCCGCGGTTGACCGGATTGCTCTGGATGCCCGAACCCCGGATGTTCAGGCGCGGCTGGTCGGTGCCGCCGAAGAAGTCCTGGATCACCAGGCCGGGCTGGTAGTCCAGCGCATCGCGCAGGGTCGCCAGGCGTGTCTCCTGTTGCGGCTCGGCGAGGTTGGTGCCGCCCGGTACGCGGGCCAGGCGCTGGCGCTCGGCCTGCGCGGACTGGCTGACCGGCGCGAGGCTTTTTTCGCTGATCTGCATCGGCTCCAGCTCGAGGCGGTCCTCCGCCGCCACCGCCAGTGGCAGCAGGCCGAGGGCCAGCAGGGGAAGTGAAAGTTTCGAGGGAAAATGGCGTTTGGGGGAAGGACAACGACTCATGACAAGCTCCGTCTGCACGAAATCTGGCTTACCAGCTCAGGTAGAACATGCCCTTGGCCAGCAGCACGATGCCGACCATGTGGCTGAAGACGCTCAGGTGGATTCGGCGGAAATACGTCGAATTCATGCGCCCGCTGTGGAGCAGGAACATGGCGCTGAAGAAGTGCCCGAGCACGCTCAGGGCGAGCAGGATCTTCAGGCTCAGCAAGGTGCCGAAGGACGATGCCAGCGGGTCCGCCAGCAGCGGCAGGTAGCGCGTCCAGACCATGCCCAGGCCGGCGCCGAACAGCACCAGCAGCACCCAGGGCATCAGCCGCCGCGCGCGCTTGCCGATGCCCTGCTCCACCTGGCGCATCACCGCGGCCGGTACGTGCTTGCGCACGCTTTCGAGGATCAGCACCTCGAAGAACACCGTGCCGACGAACATCAGCGCGGCGAACAGGTGCAGGGTCAGCAGAATGGGATAGATCATGGCGCGGGTGCCTCCAGGGCCAGCAGGGTCTGATGCAGCACCGTCGCCACCTGGTCGGCGGCGTATCCGGTGAGGTCGAAGGGCTGCAACGCGCCGTCGTTGACCAGCACGAAGCGCTCCACCAGGCCGATCAGCTCGGCCGGATGGTGGCTGACGCAGAGCAGCGCCGCGCCCGAGCTGGCGAGCCAGTCGCGGCAGAGGTCGAGCAGGGATTCACGCAGGGCCGGGTCCAGCGCGCTGAATGGCTCGTCGAGCAGCAGCAGGTCCGGCTCGATCGAGAACGCGCGCGCCAGGGCAACGCGCTGGGCCATGCCGCCGGACAGTTGATGCGGCCAGGCGCGCTCGTGCCCGGCGAGGCCGACGCGTTCCAGCCAGTGGCTGGCCATCCGGCGCGCAGCCGCACGGTCGAGGCCGCTCGCCTGCAAGGGGATTTCCAGGTTCTCCGCGACCCGGCACCAAGGCAACAGGCGCGGCTCCTGGAAGGCCAGCACGGGGTGGCGGAATCCATTCTCCAGCCGCCCCCGACGGGGCTTCAGAAGGCCGGCAGCCAGGCGCAGCAGGCTGCTCTTGCCGGCGCCGCTGGGCCCGAGAATGCCGACCCGCTCGCCGGGCAGCAGGCGCAGGGAGGCATCGGCAAACACTCGACGCTCGCCCAGCACCAGATCGACGCCGTGCCACTCAAGCATGGGCGGCCTCCTGCCAACGGCCCATGCGCCGCTGCAGCGGCTGCAGCAGAAGAAACTCCAGCGCGGCGACCAGCAGCAGGATCAGCAGCGTCCAGGCATACAGCCCGGCGCTATCGAAGGTGCTGCGCGCATTGGCCAGCGCGAAACCGGCGCCACTTTCCGCGCCGAGCACTTCGGCCATCACCACCAGGCGCACGCCGCCGCACGTGGCGATCAACAGCGCCGCGCCCAGCGGCGCGGTGAGTGACGGGATATAGAGCCGCCGCAACTTCTGCCAGGGGCTGAAACGGTAGACCCGCGCCATCTCCAGCAGGCCGCGGTCGACCATCTGCATGCCCTTGACGGTGTTCACGTACATGCCCGGCGCCAGCATCAGCACACTGATCAGCACCACCATGGCCGAACCGAGACCCACCCAGAGCATCGCCAGCACCACGACCACCACCGGCGGCACCGACATCAGCAGCCAGCGCAGCGGCTCCAGCAGACCGCGCACACGGGCGTCGAGTCCGGCCAGCAGCCCCAGGCAGAAGCCCAGCAGGCAGCCCAGGCCGACACCCAGGACGATACGCAGCAGACTGGCGCCGGCGTTGAGGCGGAAGTCGGCCTCGAAAGGCAGGCGGACCATGGCCTGCAGCGTCTGCCATGGCGTCGCCATGAGCAGCGGGCCCAGGCGCAGCGCCAGCAGCTGCCAGCCCACCAGCAGAAGCGCGCCGCCCAGCAAGGCCCAGCGTCGGGAAGTCATGGGTCTCATCTCAGGGCCCATAGAAGCTGGCGGGCGGCAGGGCGCCCCCGATTGCCTGTGGATGGCGCTTGGCGATCAGCCCGAACAGCGCCTCCAGCGGTCCACGCGCCGCGCTGGCGGAAACACTCTCCAGGCGCGTGACACGGATGGACTCTTCCAGCGCCTCCACCGGCAGGTGCGGCAGGTGCCGATGGACCAGCTCCGCGCAGGCCTGCGGGTGCGCGCTGCACCAACGGGCGGACTCGGCGTAGGCGGCATCCACCGCCCGCGCCAGTTCGCCGTCCTCGGCGCGCTGCGGGCTGCTCATCAGCCCTGCCTGAGGCAGTTCGGCCTGCTGCGGGAAGGCCTGCCGCCAGGCGCTCTCCAGGCTTTGCACGCGGTACAGCGGCGCGCCGCCCTGGCTGTGGTTGCGCCAAAGCAGCAGGGACACCGCCGGCTCCACCAGCAAGGCGTGATCGGCGCGGCCTGCCAGCAGCAGCGCCTGGGCGTCCTGGCCATCGCGGACCGGGCGCAGCGTCAGGTCCCTGCCCGGCTTCAGGCCGTGGCTGAGCAGCAATTCATCGACCAGGATCGCCGGCAGGTCGCGCTGGAACGGCAGCACCACCTCCTTGCCGGCCAGGTCGGCGAAACTCTTCACCTGGGGGTCGCGGCTCACCAGCCAGATGATTCCCCACACCGAGACGTTGAGCAGCCGCACGGGCTGCCCGCGCCCGGCCATCAGCGCCGGCAGGTTCACCGGGGCGGCGCTGTAGTCGAGCTCGTTCTTGGCCAGCAGCACGCGCAACTGGTCGGGGTTCTGCCAGAGGCGGAATTCGACGCGCTCGGCGTACTGCTGCAGAGCGCCGCTCTCCACCATGTGCAGCAACGGGAAGCTCACCACCGCGCCGGGGCCGCCCAGCCGCAGCACCGCTTCCCTGGCCGTACCGGCAGGCGCCTGCAGGCACGCGCCGGCCGCCAGAACGAAAGAAAGGAGCAGGCGGGGGAGCCTTCGATTGATCGGCTTGCGAATAAGACTTATCTTCATTCGCAGATCATTGCAGCCCGCCCGCACGCCACGAATGACAAATGTTAAGTTCGCGCCAGACCGCGGCGAATGCCTGCGATTGCTGGGCGCCATCCCCCTCTTCGCCGACCTGCCGCAGGGCCTCATGGCCAGCCTGTGCGACTCGGCCAGTCTGCTGCGCGCCGAGGGCGGCAAACTGCTGTTCCGCGAAGGCGACCCGGCCGAGCACTTCCTGCTGGTGCGGCGTGGCTGCGTGGAAATGCTGCGCTTCACCTGCGACGGCGAAGAGCATGTCTTCCAGTTGTTCCGCGAAGGTCAACTGATCGCCGAGGCGGCCATGTTCATGCCCCACGGCCGCTACCCGATGAACGCCCGCTGCCAGGGTAGCGGCGAATTCTTCCGACTGAGCCGCAACGCGCTGCACAAGGCCTGCGAGGGCCATCCGCCATTGGCCATGCGCATGCTGGAAAGCCTCAGCCTGCGTCTCTACCGCCAGGTCAACGAGGTCGACTGGCTGACCGCCAGTTCCGCCTCCCAGCGCCTGGCCGCCTACCTGCTGGGCCTGCACCGTCGCCAGGGCGAAAGCCTGATGCTGCCGATCAGCCAGCGCCAACTCGCCACCCACCTGGGCATTCGCCCGGAATCCCTCAGCCGTCTGCTCTCCGACTGGCAGCAGGCGGGACGCATCCAGGGCCGGCTCCGGCAATGGCGGCTGTGCGACCTCACCTACCTGCAGGACCTGGCCAGCCCGGCGGCACGCTCTTTCTGAGGGGGTCGACTTATGCTCGCCTGCCCCTAATCATCGCCATGTCGCTAGTCGAGCGAGCCGTGCCTGCACGGCAACTGGCTGAAAGATCGTTGCCTGGCTGAGCGCTTTCCACCTGCGCGGCCAGGACTGTTCCAGGACGGCGAAAAGCCGTTCAATGGGCTCGCCCCCGACAATCCCCTGCTGAACCACCCGCGCGTGCTCTGCACCCCGCACCTGGGGGACGTGGGGAAAAACGGCTACGGAGGCCTTGGTGGGGCGTGGCGAGTAGTCAGGGTGGAACTGGGTGCGCCGGTGTTTGGCGGTTTGGGGGATGGTTGCCAAGAACGGAAAGGGGGACAAAAAAGGATTCATTTAAACAACCCAATCCTGTCCATACAGACAGATTCAGAGTAGAAAAACAAATTTAGCCTTCGTCCCCTTTAGCCTTCCTGCTCCGAACCTCCGGGGCGGCTCAAAGTGCCGTGGCACTGGTCGGCCCCGCCATCTCGCCGGCCTGTTCGATAAGCGGTGACACGAGGAATGTCCCGAAGCGCAGCCCCACGATCAGTCCCTCCGCCGCCAGTTCGAACAGCCTGGCCAGGCATGGCAGATGGAAGTGTGCGGCCATGCGTTCGATCGAATCCCAGTACCCGGTGAGAAGCCAGGTGTCGCCAGAACCGCTGTCGCAAGCCAGATGGTAGGCCGTGCAGCCCGAGAGACGATTCAGGTCTGCCAGCAACTCTTGCAATCCCATTCGAAGAACCGCCACCGAGCCGCTGGCCGGATCGATTTCGACCGTGCTCACTGCAACGAGGCCCATGGATGTCATCTCCTGAGGCTCATTGGGCCAGCAGCTTGCGCGCCAGCGTCAAGCCTTCCTCCCGGGTAGCGACGACCCGCAAGGGGTAGCCCCAGAACGCCTCGAACTTGCCCGCGAACAGTTCGGCCGCCTTCCGCTTGACGAGGTCCGGCTCGATGTAGACCTGCGCTTTGACGAACGACCGCAAGGCAGCCTTGTGGCGCTTCATCCACAGGGACAACTGCTTTCTCTCTTCATGGGAATGCTCGTGCTCCTCCTGCTGCGTTCGCTCCTCGTCCAGCAATACGAACGGTTCCGCACGCCCCAGCAAGGCTTCGAAAGCCTTGAACCCCTCGTCGTCGGTGTCAATGCCGGATGCACCGACCTGCATCCGGACCAGCGGAAACTGTGTGGAATCAATGACCATGCGAACCGTCCCCTGCGTTGAGTAGTGGCGCCGTGGATATGGGGCGCCGTCAATTCGCCTGCAAGATAACTAGCCCGGTCGCTTTGCGTCATTGCACAATCTAGCCACACTATTTTTCATTTCAGCCAACCGATTCGGAAAGCGCTTATGGACTGTGTTATCGCCGACGGCCCATCGCTCACATGGGATGTCGATAGCATCGCGCGCCAGGTCACGGCGTTGAATGCATCCCATGTCGTTGCCAGGGACTGGGAGCACGCGCCTCACCAGCACCGCAAGGCGCAACTGATCTATTCGGTGCGCGGGATCCTCAACTGCGAGCTGGATAGCGGCGTGTGGATCGTTCCGCCGCAGTGCGCCATCTGGATTCCCGGAGAGATGCCGCATTCGGCCCGGGGCTCGGGAGAAACCGAGTGCTATTGCCTGTTCGTCGAACCGGGCGCGATCGAAGGCCTGCCTACCCAGTGCTGCACGCTCTCGGTCTCGCCCCTGCTACGCGAGCTGCTGCTCAAGGCGACTGGATTCGAACAGTTGTACGCCGAGAACGGCCCGGAGGCGCGGCTGATCGCCGTGCTGCTGGACGAGTTACGGGAGGCGAGCGTGGAGCGTCTGCATTTGCCGATGCCGCAGAACCAGCGCCTGCGTCAGTTGGCGCAAATGCTGCTAGCCGATCCTTCGAGCAAGACATCGATGGCTCAATGGGCCAGATGCATCGGCATGAGCGAACGCAACATGAGCCGCTTATTGATGCAGGAAGTCGGCATGAGTTTCGGGCGTTGGCGCCGGCAGTTACATATCATTCTTTCGCTGCGGCGCCTGACCAACGGAGAGAGCGTGCAGGCGGTTGCGCTGGAGTTGGGTTACGAGAGCGCCAGCGGTTTCGTGACCATGTTCCGCAAGGCGATGGGCAAGCCGCCGGCGCGCTACCTGCTGGAACGCGCGGCCGCCGCGGGGAATGCCGGTGACGCCGCGCCTGGGGGCAGCATCGTGCTGGCGCCTTGAGGGCTGGGTATGCAGGCGTAAACCGCTAACCAATGTCCTTCCACATAGGGGTCTTCTGCGATGTCGATGGCAGGCCCGGCACGCAGGCCGGCCGTGGGGCTTGCCAGCTCCTGAACCAAAATCAGCGCCTCGCTCAGCAGGACCAGGCGATACCAGACGAAGCGCCCTCGCCCACAACCAAAAAACAACCCCCTATTCCCTCGCCACCCCCTTTTACATATAAGATATGATTTCATACTAATTTGACATCACCGCAAGCGGCGAGGAGTGGCGAGGCATGTGGTTCGCAAAGGGGGCGAAGGAACTGGCGGGTGAGGTGAGCGAGCTGTGCCGGCAGTGGCTGGCGGGGAATTGGCGTAGCCCGGCCGAGTATGCCGCGCTGAGCCGTCATCGCGAGCTTGCGCTGGCCCTGCAGGATGTCCAGAGCCATTGGCAGGAAGACCGCGCCACCCTCGCACGCCTGGCGGAACGTCACGACCGCGTCGATGAAGCCCAACTGCAGGAACTACAGGCCTCGCTCAGCTTGCGCGAGCAACAGCAGGCCGAGGCCGAGCAAGCGATGAAGCGTGCCGAGGAATGGGCCGCTGCGGTCGAGGCGGAGCGGGCGCGGCTGCTGGAGGAGCAGCAGGTGTGGGAGTTGACCAAGCAGACACTGACCGAGGGTTGCTGGGACCTCAGCGTGGTCGATGGCAACCCCGATCATCCCGACAACGTGATTCGCTGGTCGGATCAGTTCCGTTCGTTGATCGGCTACAACCGCCAGGAGTTTCCCGATGGCTGGGACAGCTATTTCGCCATCACCCAGCCCGAGGACCAGCAGCGCGTCATGCGCGCCTTCGGCGAGATGATGGCCGACCCCACCGGGCAGCGCGTCTATGTCGTCGAGTACCGCATGCGCCACAAGACCCGCGGCGACCTGTGGTTCCGCGAGCGCGGGCGCTGCCTGCGCGATGCCAATGGCGTGCTGTTGCGGGTGACCGGCGCGACCCGGGAAATCACTGATGAGAAGGCTGCGGAAGCGCTGCGTGAGCGGGAGCAGGTGAGCATCCAGAACACCTACGCCGAGATTTCTCAGATGGCGGGCGTGATCAAGGGCATTGCCGAGCAAACCAACCTGCTGGCCCTGAACGCGGCCATCGAGGCGGCGCGGGCGGGCGAACAGGGGCGCGGTTTCGCCGTGGTGGCCGACGAGGTGCGCAACCTGGCCAAGCGCACCCAGGACTCGGTGCTGCACATCCAGTCGATGCTCAACAAGCAGCAGGGCCAGGGCTGAGCGAGGTCGTACGACCTCGCTCGCGTCGCCTCGAAAAGGCGTATAGCTGCTATGGCGCGTTGGGCCGTCACGTCTAAGAGGTTGTAACTATGCCGGGCAATGAGACCGGATTTATTTTTCTCCCGAAGCCGGTCAATCGTTCCAGCTACATTATTAAAATGGTGTAAGGCTTAGAAGATACCTTTTGATAAACAATACCGTTCTAAGTCTTGAATCCAGGCAGGCCATTGGCCTTACGCCATGTTTTTACAGCGAGAGCGATACCAGCAGACGAATTATCCGCGCCCTCTTCTGGGTAGTAGATAAGGTCTGTACCATCCGGATGCTCAGTAATTTCACAAAAGTGCTCTAAAAGCTCTCCTAGCACACCATCTGAAGCCGACTTATTCGCCGCACGTATCTCGTCAACGAGCCGAATAAACTCATCTTCCGTGTAGTCAGTAATTCTCTTCATAACTCACCTATGAATATCAATATGTTTTTTAGGCGTAACGACACGGAGATTATCTAATCCATACAACTCACCGCCTTCGGACACCAAGTCGACGTGGTGCAATTCAAAAGACTTACGCTTCCCTAGCGTATCCCTGTTCCGTGCAATTGGAGCATTGCCACCCAGCATCCGCTCAAGATTATCATGCCCGAACTGGATTGCCAGTTCAGCATCACTTGCCACAGTCTTCCAAAACATCTCTCTGAAACTGTCAAAACTGTTGAAACTCATCCCTCGTAACGTATCAGCAATTTGCGTAGGAATAGGGCTCCCACTTCCCTCTCCTGCCCCAGCCAACCAGATGCCCTGCACATCCTCGCCCGTTCCTGTAACAACTCCCGGTTCGCGCCGGACATTCAGAACTATATATAACGGCTCAACTCCAGAATCCGCCGGAAAAACAAGAATAAAGTCCTTGTATTCAGGAGGATAGATGGGATTGACGATTATCTGTTCCGCCTTTTCGGTAGGCGGGAATATCCAGATAAGCGGCGCTCGTGGAGGAGCTTCTAATGCAGGAATTCTGCTGGAAGAATCAACAGCGGGAGTCCAGAGCAGCGTAATTCCGTCGCCCAGATCAGCAACCCTTCGCTCGTTGAACTGGACAACATCCAGCATTTCCCAATCGCGATTCTTCTGTGTATTGAAGCCATATCCCTTCAGGCTTCCATCTGGCTGTTCTTCAATACGTAACCTGACCCTTGATCTGGCCTTGCCGAGCGACCTCAATTGTTCCTCACTGTAAAGGGCGCTATCTCCCAGGCTAGAAGGCCACAGCAATGCAACAAGCCCTACGAATGTGCCCGCTGCTACGCCAGTGGTGACAACAGGCCCACTGAGCGGTGTGCAACGACCTGCGCAAGATGCTCCTCTTACCGAAAGCCCTTGCAACACCAGCCGACCGAAGGTTGAGGGTACATCCCCGCTGATTTTCTTTAGAAGAAGACTTCCCTCACCGTCGACTTCGCGCCCTCCCAGCAACGCAAAGCTACCGTAATCCTCTAAGTTTCCTACAGGAATCGGATTGGCATGATCGATTACAGCGTCAGGTAGCTTGCAGGACTTCGCAAACACAAACCCAGGTATCGTAGGACGGGTTTCTACAGGTATAGGAATTTTCCTGGGGTATGACGACTCACGTGGCCAATCTGGCTCCTGTTCCTTGTACTTCATTTTCTTGAGCAGTGGATTGGGCATCGCAGGTTTGCATACCTGCGGCATTGGCCCTGGCCCTGAACTTCGGTTACCCATGGTATTTCCTTGATTACTGCCATGAACAAAGAAATACGATTAGCGGCGCTGCATGCTTGTGCAAGTAGCAAGCCTGAAGGAAGCTTCCTTTTTCCCTCTGAGACACATCCCATAAACAAGAAATCCTATTGAAACGGCCTTTCTTTTAGCTCCAGAGGAAATTAATAGAGACCTATTCTCTCAACCACAACCCAGTACCCCAAGAGAATCCAGGGAAAGTTGGAGAAGAACTCCACTACGCACATCCATCTCAAGATTCAGAAAATTTTGAATAGGCTTTTAGTTACTCCAATCACATACGCCCCTTCGTAACACCTCGTTGAATATGGACGGCGGCCTTCCAAACCACCCGAAATTTCCCACCCACATTCGCCCTTGTGAGCCTACAAACCCCGTCGATAGATTCCGTTCCTGCCACGGTCAATCCCGTGGCCCGGATCGCAGTCCGGCGATAACCAACGTGCACGAAGCGCCGACGCACCTTGCACAGGCGCTTTTTCTTGCCTGCTGTTATGTGCAGCCATGGCGAGCCGTGCGGGGCAGGCTTCGGCCTGGCCGGTCTTTACGTTGGTTAACCGGTACTGCGACCCCGCACGGTCCGCCGCCCTTCCCGGGCGGGCGGCTCCTTCCTCCGAAACAGGAGCAACGGAAATGCCTAAACACCCACTGTTCGTTGTACGTGCCTTGCTGTCCTCCCTCCCCTTCGCCTCCATCCCGGAGGTGCGTCATGCCTGATCGCAAGCTGGTAGCGCTGCAATCCCAGGCCTTCGATGGCGTGCTGTATGTCGACCTTTCCGCCCCTGCGGAGCATCTCTACGACGTGGCCGAGCGCCGGCTGAACGCGCTGGAGGACCTGCTGCGGGTGCTGGAGGTGCACGAAGGCCACGATGTGCTGGTCCATGAAACGGCGCGGGTCGCCTCCGCCCTGGTGCCGCTGGTGGGCGAAGCGCGGCAGTTGTACGAGCTGGCGCGCAAGCGCGCGCTGGCCCCCGCCAACGTGTAACCCCGCTCCACTGCCTGACCAGGCCGGCGCCCGTGCGAACGGGGCCGGCCTTTTTCGTGCGGGCTCAGTCGCGGTCGGGCGCGCCCAGCGGGAACAGCGGGCGGTAGGGCCGGGCCTCGTCCATCGCCCTGGCGAACGAGGGGCGCGCCAGCAGGCGGGCGCGGTAGGCGCGCAGGGTCGGGTAGGTCTCGCCGATGGGGTGCGTCCAGTCGGCGTAGAACAGCGAGGGTGCGGCCGCGCAGTCGGCCAGGGTGAAGGCTTCGCCCGCGGCCCAGGTGCGGCCCGGCAGTTGGCCTTCCAGCCAGGCGTAGGCGCGTTCGAGCTTTTCCACCGCGTCGGCCAGGGCTTCCTGGCGCTTGGTCGCGTCGCCCGTCAGCGCGCCGCCCACGGCGTGTTGCACCGGCGTCATCACGTGCAGGTCGAAGAAGCGGTCGAGAAAGCGCACGTCCAGCGCCGCCAGCGGGTCGTCCGGCAGCCAGCGCACGGGGCCGCCGTGGGTGAGCTGCAGGTATTCGATGATGATGCTGCTCTCGGCGAGGCTGCGCTCGCCGTCCAGCAATAGCGGGAACTTGCCCAGCGGCCATAGCCGCAACCACTGCGCCGCGTGCTGCGGCGTGTCGGGGCCGATGCAGCGGAATTCGAAGGGCGTCTGGTTCTCGTACAGCGCCATCAGCACTTTCTGGGTGTACGAGGAAAACGGGTGACCGTAGAGCACGAGCGCCATGGCGGACCACCTGTTTGCTGTGGGTGTGCCAGCGGCAAGTGGTAGCACAGCCTGCCGGGGGCTGCACGCCAACCGACCGGCGACGCGTTGTCCAGTGGTCGCTTTTTATTATCGACAATGTATGTAAATTCCTGGCGCCTTATATTCATCAGAGGTTCGAAAGACCACGAAAACTGTCACCTGGAATTTACACTTCCAATAACAAAATCAAATAAGAATTTCCTACATGATTTCATTCCAAGATTATCAAAAAATACCCTGCGGGCGCCTTGGACAGGTAGGCGAACGACAGCTAGCTTCAGCTTGAACGCCGCAGTCCTGGCGCCCTCCACCATCCACAGGGAAGTACGAAGATGGCCTTCGATCGCTTCAATTCCCGTATTGCAATCACCCTCGGCCAATTCACTTTATTGAAACGCGCCGACCTGTTATTCGACCGTTATAGCGAGCCCTATATAGTTTCCCTCGCCATCGATACTTCGAATATCCAGCAGGGTGCCCTTACTTTCAATTACATGCCCTTCCCGAAAGTTCGCCAGGGCTCGACGGTGAGCATGCTCGGCGACGGCCACCTGCTGTATGGCCCGGCCAACCCCGGCGAGTACGTCGCGCTGTCGTTGCTGATGATGGAATCCGACCGCGACCTGCGCGAGGCGGGCGAGCGCATCCGCGACGTGGTCGGCAGCAAAGCCGCCGACCTGGGGCTCAAGGCGGTGATGCTGGCCAACCCTGGCTCCGCCGCCGTGGTCGCCTTGCTCAAGGAACTGACCGCCTTCACCGCCGGGCGCCTGGCCAGCGATGGCGACGACGAGCTGTTCCGCACCGAGGGCGCCTTCCTGCGCGACCAGCCCAACCCCTACCACATCAACCGCAGCTACCGGCAGGGCAACGACTTCATCGACCTGGAGTTGCGCATCCTCCCGCTCGACGCCCCCAACGGCGAAGGCGCCGCCCCGCAGACGGTGGAACTCGCCTGAGCCCTGTCCCGCCCCATTACCGAGGAACGCACCATGGTCACCGGACTGGATCTGTACACGCTCGCCGCCACGAAAAAGAACCAGAAGTACGCCAACGTGCTGGTCCCCAAGGACAACCCCAACTGGAACGGCCCCTGGGACTGCGCGGAATTCGTGTCCTGGGTGGCCTACCAGAAGCTGAAGAAGCTCTACGGCTGCGTGAACAACCAGGGCAACCCGGCGACCACCGAGGCCTATTCCGGCGCCTGGGTGCATGACGCCAGCAACGGCACCCTCATCCCCACCAACGAGGCCGACGCCATGCTCACCGCCGGCGTGGTGCTGGTGCGCAAGCCGCCGCTGCCCGGGCACATGGGCCACGTCGCCATCACCGACGGCGCCGGCAAGACCATGGAGGCCGCCGGCACCGGCCTGGGCGTGCGCGCCGGCAATGTCACCGGGCGCGTCTGGGACTATTACTGCCGCCTGCCCGGTGTGAGCTACAGCAGCAACCCGGGCACGCCCAGGCTCAAGCCGCCGCCCTCGGTCATCCGCCTGGAGCAGCCGAACGTGAAAGGGCCGAAGGTGACGGAAATCCAGCAGGCGCTGAAGGCGGCCGGCTTCGACCCCGGCAAGATCGATGGCGCCTACGGCCCGCACACCACCGCGGCCGTGGCCGCCTTCCAGACCACCCACCGCCTGGTCGCCGATGGCGTCGTCGGCCCGGCCACCGCGCGCGCACTGAAGATCCAGTGGCCCTGAGCAGGAGACCGAGCATGGAACAGCAACCGATGAAGGCGCCCTTCTACCCGATCATCTACGTGCGCGGCTACGCCATGAGCCGCGGCGAGATCGACGAGACCACCGCCGACCCCTTCTGCGGCTTCAACCTGGGTTCCACGGTGATGCGCGCGGTGGCCACCGCGGGCGCGCCGCCGCGCAAGTTCGTGTTCGAGTCGCCGGTGATCCGCCTGGCCAGCCAGTTCGGCTACGGCGACGTGTACGAGGACGGCTATGACGTCCTCGACCCCAACTGGCTGGCGCAGAAGAACAACAAGCTGGCCGCCCGCTCCATCGTCATCTACCGCTACTACGACCCGGCCTCCACGCTGCTGGGCGTCGGCAAGACGCCGAGCATGGAGCAGTTCGCCCAGGGCCTGAGCGAGCTGATCCTGCACCTGCGCGACCTGGCCTTCGCCAACCCGGCCAACGAGTTGGCGAAGAAGGAAGACTGTGGTGGTTCAATTTCCTAGGACACCTCGATAGGTGGAAAATCCACTGAATAGAGGAGTCATTCATGAGCCGTAAACGCAGAGCATTCGATGCCAGCTTCAAGCTGCAAGTCGTCCAGATGATCAAAGACCAGGGCCTGAGCATTACGCAGGTCTGTCGAGACATGGACCTGGGAGAGACGGCAGTTCGCCGCTGGGTTCAGCAATACGAAGCCGAGCTGTCGGGGCAGGCGGGAGTGGGTAAGCCGTTGACACCCGAGCAGCAGCGGATTCGTCAGTTGGAGGCCGAGAATCGCCAGTTGAAGCAGGACAACGACCTGCTAAAAAAGGCCTCGGCCTTCTTCGCCCGCGAACTGAAGTGATTCACCGGTTGATCGCGCAGCAGCAGAAGGCCGGAGTTGCACGGCTGTGTCGGCTGCTGGGTGTCAGTCGGTCGGGCTACTACGCCGCACAGCGCCGCCCCTTGCGCCCAGCCTTGCACTGCCCGGTAGCCGCTTCCTTGAAGGCCCTGTTCATGAGCTGCGGGCGTACCTATGGGAGTCGTCGCCTGCAAGCCGCGCTCAATGGCGAGGGCGTGCATGTAGGGCGCTACCGAGTCCGCCGGCTGATGCGCGAGCACCGGCTTCGGCCAGTCTGGAAGCGCAAGTTCGTGCACACGACCAACAGCAAGCATGACCTGCCGATAGCCTCCAATATCCTGGCCCGCCGGTTCGATCCTCCGGCGGCAAACCAGGCCTGGGTGGCGGATATCACCTACATCCGTACCCGCCGTGGCTGGCTGTACCTGGCTGCAGTGATGGACCTGTATTCGCGCAAGATCGTCGGCTGGGCGATGGCGCCGAACATGTCGGCGGAACTGGTCTGTTCGGCGCTACAGATGGCGATTGCTCAGCGGCAGCCAGCGCCAGGCCTGGTCGTGCACTCGGATCGTGGTAGCCAGTACGCCAGCGAGGTTTATCGCGCGCTGCTCAAGCGGCATGGCCTGGTCTTGAGCATGAGCCGCAAGGGAAATTGCTGGGACAACGCGGTCATGGAACGCTTCTTCCTGAACCTGAAAATGGAGCGGGTCTGGCAACGTGACTACGCCAACCATGCTGAGGCTATGACCGACATTGCCGACTACATCGTCGGCTTCTACAACAACGTGCGCCTGCACTCCAGCCTGGGCTATCTGCCTCCCACCCGCTACGAGCGCAGGCCACCCAGACAACCTATCGAAGTGTCCGAAATTATTTGACCACCACAGTCGGCTTGGGCTGGGGTTTTGTAGGAGGGATGGAGCGGGGAGGCCTGTGGTGTGTGGCCTGAAGAGCGCCCTCTCCCTAACCCTCTCCCTGAAGGGAGAGGGGACCGTTCGGAGTGCGTTGGTGTTCGGCGTTAGATGGCTAGCGCAGGGATTGCCGGCTGGAACCAGGCCTTATCTCGGCACAGACTAGCCCCCTCTCCCTTCAGGGAGAGGGTTGGGGAGAGGGGAAAGCCCGAGCGCCGGTGTCATTCCCACTGTAGGAGCGCGCCCTGCGCGCGATTCGCGGGCAGGACCCCAAGCCTTATCTCGGCACAGACTAGCCCCCTCTCCCTTCAGGGAGAGGGTTGGGGAGAGGGGAAAGCCCGAGCGCCGGTGTCATTCCCACTGTAGGAGCGCGCCCTGCGCGCGATTCGCGGGCAGGGCCCGCTCCTACAGGCGCATGGCCTCACGGAGCGCGTAGGGGAATGGAATCGAGCGAGCAGGCCTGCGGCCCCCTCACCCTAACCCTCTCCCGGAGGGAGAGGGGACCGTTCGGAGTAGTCGGGGAGGTTGGAGTCAGCCGGAGACCAAGGATTCTCCGGCTGAAACCTCACTCCCAGCCGGCACGGGCAGCCCCCTCTCCCTCCGGGAGAGGGTCGGGGTGAGGGGAAAGCCCGAGCGCCGGTGTCATTCCCATGTAGGAGCGCGCCCTGCGCGCGAATCGCGGGCAGGGCCCGCTCCTACAGGTGCATGGCCTCACGGAGCGCGTAGGGGAATGGAATCGAGCGAGCAGGCCTGCGGCCCCCTCACCCTAACCCTCTCCCAAAGGGAGAGGGGACCGTTCGGCGTGCGTTGGTATTTCGGCGTTAGCCGGCTAGCACAGGGATTGCCGGCTGAAACCAGGCCGCCTCTCGGCACGGGCTAGCCCGGTAGGATGGGTTGAGCGAAGCGATACCCATCACCATGGCCCGATGGGTATCGCAAGCTCAACCCATCCTACGAAAAGCATCTCGCCGCAGCCGCCAGACAGGCCGCGTATGACCGCGAACGGTTACATGCCCTACCAGCGATAACGCAGCAGCCGGCCGATACGGCCCAGGGTGGGCCAGCGCTGCATCAGTTGCACGAATGCGCGGGACGACCAGGCCATCCGCCGGCATTCCTCGGGGGTGTAGGTGAGACGCTCCTCGACCAGTTGCAGCCCCGGCACCAGCGCCTCCAGCTCCTTGGGCTCGTCCAGTGCCCAGTGCACCCGGGCGCCGCGTGCCCAGAACGGCAGGAACAGCCCCAGCATGCGGATGCCGAAGCGGTTGTAGCCGTCGAAGATCAGCTCGCCCTGGGGGAAGCGCGCCAGCAGGCCGCGCAGCAATGCGCTCACCTCAGCTTCGCGCAGGTAGGGCATCAGGCCTTCGGCGACGATCAGCAGCGGGCGGCCGGTGGGCAGCGCGTCGAGCCAGGACGGGTCGCCCATCGCGCCGGGCAGCAGCGTGCAGCCTTCGCGTGCCGGGTATACCTCGCTGCGCAGCGCCAGCACGTCCGGGTAGTCCACTTCGAACCAGGCCACGCTGGGCGGCGGGTTGAGGCGGAACACCCGGCTGTCCAGGCCGCAGCCCAGGTGCGCCACACAAGCATCGGGGTGGGCGGCGAGGAATTCGGCGGCCCAGCGGTCGAGCTTCCAGGCGCGCAGGGCGATGCCGACGTAGCTGCTGCGGCCTAGGCGGAAGCGCGCGAAGTCGTAGTCCAGGCGCGCCAGCGCGGCAGCCGCGAAGCGGTCCTGCAGCAACGAATCGGGCAGGCGGCTTTCCATGGCCTTGGCGTAGAAGGTGATCAGCAGGGTTTCCTTGACCCCGCCGAGCTGGATGCGTGGCATTGGCGGCTCCCGGGGCGGACGACGGCACCGCCCTCCCCCGCAAGCCTAGGACCGCATCGGCGGATGCCGCAAGCGCAGCGGCGCCGTCGGCTCAGCGCAATTGCAGGCGGGCCCAGTCCCGCGGGGCAATCTCGCCGGCCAGTTGCAAGCCACCGCGGGCGTCGCTGAACAGCACCAGCGAGGTGCCGTAGCCGGGGGTTTCCAGGTCCCGGTGGCTGAGCGCCTGGGCCAGTTGCTCCATGCATTCGCTGTGGGTGACCAGGATCAGGTTGCGGTGGCTGGCCTTGTGTTCCAGCACGTGGTTGAGCAGGTTGCCGGTGCAGTCGGCGACCCAGGCCTGGCCCAGGGTGCCGTCGCCGAACATCAGGCTGGCGGTCTGCAGGGTGCGCGTCAGCGGGCTGGCGTAGACGTCGGCGTTATCCAGGCCGAAGCGGCTGCGGTAGTCGTCGCCCAGGGCCGTGGCCAGCGCCCCGCCGCGCACGGTGATGCCGTCCTCGGCGCCCAGGCAAGGAGCGTCGGAACGGTCGCAGCGCTCGGCGTGGCGCACCAGCACCACCACCTCGCCCAGGCGCCAGTGGCGGGCCAGGTCGTCCTCGCCCGGCAGCGGCGGGCGCTGCGCCGCGACGCTGGCCGCGCCGCACAGGGCCACGGCCAGCAGGCCGAGCAGCCCGCAGGCCAGGGCCATTACCCGTCCGGATGGACGCCGCCAGGTTTCCGGAATCTGCCTCACTTCGCCACAGGCCTCGCGCTCGATGGTTCGGAACGCACCCGGCACGCTGCCGGATGCTGGCCGCCATCCTGCACGGGCGAAGGTGAAAACTCCGCGAGGCGAATGTGAGGATTTCGTTGAGCGCCAGCCGCCGCTCGGGATGCCGACGACCCGCAGGGCCAGGGCCGTCGGCGGGCCCTGGCCGGGCGGGCGTCAGTCGCTGATGCCCTGGATGTCGTTGAAGGTGGACAGCAGGGTGTTCAGCGAATCCAGGCTACGGTCCTTGTCCGGGGACTTGGCGTGCAGTTCCCGCACCGCGCCCTCGACCGCCGCGTTGGCGGCCTTCCAGTCCTCCGGGCTCTTGCGCTTGAGCTCGGCGGCAGCGGCGCGCCACTTGGCCTGCAGGGCGTCGACCTTGGCCCGGGCGCTGGCGAAGTCGTCGGCGCCCACCGCGTCGAGCGACTCCTCGGCCAGGCGGCCGTATTCGGTGAGGTCGCCCAGCGGGCCCTGCTGGTCGTCGGCCTCCATGCCGCTGGGCGGCGCGGCGTCCTCGGCCCAGGCCGGGTTGTGTGCGACCGGAACAACAGCAACCAGCAGCGCCGCCAGCGCCGCCGCCAATACCGTCCGCGAGGAAGAACTCATCGTCTGGCTCCTTAGGCTGGCCAATGTGACTTCGAGGAGTGTAGAGGCTGGGCGGTCAAAATTGCAGCCACCGGGCATGGCCTCGGTAAACCGGGAACGCCATCGAGAAAACCCTCATCAAGGAATTTCCCTACAGCACATAACGCTCAGCTCCCACGAGCCGGATCGATAGTCTTCCCGCCGTCATGGCATTGGCCATGACGGGGTGTCGCAACCCAAAGGTCCTTCAGCACAGCAGCAGCATTCAAAGCAAAGGCGCCACGTGCGTCGCGCTTGCCTTGGTTATGGCTGGCCGTGCAGGGCAGGCTTCCGCCTGGCCGGAACTCTCCTTGGACCTCCGGTTTGCGACCCCTGCACGGCTCGCCGCCCTCCGTGTCGCAACGGCTGCGGCGGGTTCCATCCGGTCCAAGGAGCGTAAGGAAATGCACCAGTTCCCTTCCAAGCCCGCGCCCCTCCGCGCGAAGAACGCCCGCCCGGGCATTCAGCAAGAGTCTTTCAGGATTCGTGAATTCAAACCCCTTCCGGAAAGCTCGCAGGCCTTCTCCGAAGTGCTTTACATCGACACGCTGGCACCCTCGACGCAATTGCTCGACACCGCCCTGCAGCGCCTGCGGGCGCTCGGCGGCGTGCTCGACCTGCTGGAGGAGCACCCCGCCGCCAGTGCCTCGCAGTGGGACCTGGCGCGCTGGAGCGCAACGTTGCGCATGCTCCACGCCGACACCCAGGCACTGCTCGAGGCTGCGCACCAGCGCACCCACGAGGAACGCCCGGAGTAACCGGCCCCCGCCGCGCCCGCCTCAGCGGCTGGTCTGCAGGCGGCGGCGCGCGGCGTGGCGTTCCAGGGCCAGGTCGATCAGCCGGCTGACCAGTTCGCTGTAGCTCATGCCGGCAGCCTGCCAGAGCTTGGGGTACATGCTGATGCGGGTGAAGCCGGGCAGCGAGTTGAGTTCGTTGACCAGCACCTGGCCATCGCCGGTGAGGAACACGTCGACCCGCGCCAGGCCCGAGCAGCCCAGCACCTGGAAGGCTTCCACGGCGAGCTGGCGGATGCGTTCGCAGGCCGCGGCATCGATGTCCGCCGGCACCACCACCCGGGCGGCGTCTTCGTCGATGTACTTGCTGTCGTAGGAATAGAAGCCCCCACGCACCACGATCTCGCCGCAGCCGCTGGCGATGGGCTCGTCGTTGCCGAGCACCGCGCACTCGATCTCGCGGCCGTTCACCGCGGCCTCCACCAGCACCTTGTCGTCGAAGGCCAGGGCCTGTTGCACGGCGGCGACGTAGCCGGCCTCGTCCTCGACCTTGCTGACACCCACCGAGGAACCCAGGTTGGCCGGCTTGACGAACAACGGCAGGCCCAGCTGGCGCTGCGCCTCGGCGAAGGGCGTGCGCGCGGCGGTGGCGCGGGTCAGGGTGATGAAGGGAGTGATGGCGATGCCGGCGTCGCGCAGCAGGCGCTTGCTCACGTCCTTGTCCATGCAGATGGCCGAGCCGAGCACGTCGGCGCCGACGAAGGGGATGTCGGCCATGCGCAGCAGGCCCTGCAGGCAGCCGTCCTCGCCCTGGGTGCCGTGGACGATGGGGAAGATCACGTCGACGTGGTCGAGCAACTGGCGGCTGCCGGTTTCCACCAGCTGCCGCTCGGCCTTGCCGGGCACCACGGCCAGCTCGCGGTTGGAGCGGTTGAGCGCAATCAGCGCCGGGTTCTCCTGGTTGAGCAGGTAGTCGGAGGCGTCGTTGAGGTGCCAGCGGCCGTCCTTGTCGATGCCGATCAACACCGGCTCGAACCGCGAGCGGTCCAGGGCATCGACTATGTTCTTCGCCGACTGCAGCGACACCTCGTGCTCCGCCGAACGCCCACCGAAAATCACCCCGACACGCAACTTGCTCATGACTGCCTCCAGCTTGCTGATGGGCGCTTCTTATCATGGTGGGGGGGATTTTTATAGGAGCGGTGGTCGGGTGGGGTGGTGCCTATTCTGAAGAGCACCCTCTCCCCAGCCCTCGGCTGCGCGCCCCGCCCTGAAGGGAGAGGGGGCTTGTCCGTGCCGAGAGCAGGTATGGTTTCAGCCGGAAATCACCGCGCTTGCCGGCTGACTCGGGAAAACCAGACCGCGCCGAACGGTCCCCTCTCCCTTCAGGGAGAGGGTTAGGGAGAGGGGGCGGAGCCACGCCCGAACACCTGCATATCCGGGAGGCACCGTTCGCGAGCAAGCTCGCTCCTACGAAAAGCCAAAAGCCGGAAAGCCAAAAGCCGAAAAGCCGAAAAGCCAGCCCAGCCTCAAACCACCGCCAGGTGCATCTTGCGCCGCGGCGGCGGGAAAGCCGCATCCAGCTTCGCCAGGTCCTCCCCATCCAGCCGCAGCTGCAGCGCCGCCGCATTGTCGCGGACATGCACAGCCTCCACCGCCTTGGGAATGGCGATCACCCCTTCCTGGCGGATCAGCCACGCCAGGGCCACCCGCGCCGGAGTGGCGCCGTGGCGTTCGGCCACTTCGCGCAGGCTGGCATCGCGCAGCAGGCGGCCGCCCTGGCCGACCGGGCAGTAGGCCATCAGCGGCATGCGCTGTTCCTGGCACCAGGGCAGCAGGTCCCATTCGATGCCGCGTTCTTCCAGGCTGTATTGCACCTGGTTGGTGGCGCAGTGCAGGGCGCCCAGTTCCTGCATGTCGTCGAGGTCGAAGTTAGAGACGCCCCAGCGGCGGATCTTGCCGTCCTGGCGCAGGCGCTCGAAGGCCTCGACGGTTTCCTCCAGAGGGTACTGGCCGCGCCAGTGCAGCAGGTAGAGGTCCAGGCAGTCGGTGCCCAGGCGCTTCAGGCTGCGCTCGCAGGCCACCGGCACGCCGCGGGCGCTGGCGTTGTGCGGGTAGACCTTGCTGACCAGGAAGACCTGTTCGCGCAGGCCGCGGATGGCCTCGCCGACCACCTCTTCCGAGCCGCCCTCGCCGTACATCTCGGCGGTGTCGATCAGCGTCAGGCCCAGTTCGATGCCTTCGCGCAGGGCCGCCACCTCGCGCTTGCGCGCCGCCCTGTCCTCGCCCAGCCGCCAGGTGCCCTGGCCGATGGCCGGGACACGCGCGCCATCGGCGAATACCACCTCTTTCATGCCTTGCTCCTTCTTCGTTCAATGCCAGGGGTCGTAGGTGCCGAAGCTCCACACGTGGCCCTCGGGGTCGCGGCAGGTGAAGCCCTGGCCGCCGTAGTCCTCGTCGCGGATGTCGATGACCATCTGCGCGCCGGCGTCCAGCGCGCGGCGGTACAGGGCCTCGGCGTCGGGCACCAGCAGGTACAGGCTCTGGGTGCAGCCGCCGACGTCCTCGGGCCGGCGCATCAGCCGGCCGTATTCGTTGTCCACCGCCGAACCCAGCATCAGCATGCCGCTGCCGTCGGGCAGGCACAGCTGGGCATGGGCCACGCCGCCTTCGCCGTCGTCCACCACCAGTTGGCGGACGAAGCCGAAGGTGTCGCACAGCCAGTGGATGGCCGCCGGCGCGTCGCGGTAGCGCAGGCAGGGGATCAGGCGGGGATGGCTGGCCATGGCGGTCTCCTCGTGGCGCTGGGGCCCACACAGCATAGACCGCGGCCCGTCACAGGCGCAGGCGCCAGCGCCCGTTGCGGACCAGGCGCAGCACGCCCAGCGGTTCGACGTCGATGGCGTTGAACGCCGCCGCGTCGGCCCGCAGCACGTGCAGCGCGGCGGCGCGCAGCACCGCGGGGTGGCTGACGACGATGAAGTGGCCGTCCTCGTCGAAGGCGTCGAGCCAGGCGCCCACGCGCTCGCACAACTGCACCTGGGATTCACCGCCGTGGGGCGCGGCGGCGGGGTCCGTCAGCCAGGCGGCCAGGTCCTGCGCCGCCGTGGCCTGCAGGGCCTCCAGGCTCTGCCCGCGCCAGGCACCGTAGTCGCAGTCGCGCAGGGCTTCCAGCAGCTGCGGCTCGGCGCCCCAGGCGGCGGCGGTCTGCCGGGCGCGCAGCTCGGGGGCGCAGAGCACCCGGCGCGGCGCCTTGAGCCCGGCGCGGCGCTCGGCCAGGCGCTCGTCCTGGCCCGGTTCCAATGGCTCGTCGGCCTGGGCGAAACGGCCCTGGCGCTGGGCGGCGGTGCGCCCGTGGCAGACGAAGCTCAGGCGGCTCGGCATCGAATTCTCTCCCATTCGCAGGCGCCGGGGTTTACACTGGCCGACGCTCTCGTAGCATCTTGTTACTTGGAAGGAAGCCGGTGAAAACCCGGCACGGTCGCGCCACTGTATTCGGTCCCAAGGCCGAGAGTCAGACCCTTCCCTACAAAAACAGATCGCCCACCATTTCAGGACGCGTAATCCTAGGAGGTCTCCATGGCTCATTCAGCCACCCACGCCGATGCCGGCGTATCGCTCCCCGTCATCCCGCTCGGCGAACTGCTGCCGTGGGCCATCTTCGGCGGCCTGCTGCTGCTCCTGGCGCTGTACTTCGTCGGCGCCGAACAGGGCGCCACCTCGATGTTCAAGGGCATGTACGTGCACGAATTCGTCCACGACGGCCGCCACCTGCTGGGCTTCCCCTGCCACTGACCCCGGGGACTCCCTGACATGACTGGAAAACTCCTGCTGCGCGGGATGCTCGTCGGCGTCCTGGCGGGCCTGCTCGCCTTCGGTTTCGCCCGCCTCTTCGGTGAGCCCGAGGTAGACCGCGCCATCGCCTTCGAAGAACAGATGTCGGCCATGCACGAGGCCGAGGAAGCCGCCGCCAACGGCGGCATGGCCGCACATGACCACGAGGAAGAACTGGTCAGCCGCGAGGTCCAGGCCAGCATCGGCCTGCTCACCGGCGTGGTGGTCTACAGCGCCGCCATGGGTGGCCTGTTCGCCCTGGTGTTCGCCTACCGGCTCGGCCGCTCCGGGCACCTGAGCCCGCGCGCGCTGAGCGCCCTGCTGGCCCTGGCGGCCTTCGTCACCCTGTACCTGGTGCCGAGCCTGAAGTACCCGGCCAACCCGCCGTCGGTGGGCGACCCGGAAACCATCCGCCAGCGCACCACGCTGTTCTTCCTGATGATCGCCGTGTCCATCGCCGCCGCCGCCATCGCGCTGAACCTGGCCCGCCGCCTGAGCGCCAGCCACGGCGCCTGGGCCGGCACCATCGCCGGCGTGGCCCTGTACGTGGTGGTCTGCATCGTCGCCGCGGTCCTGTTCCCGGCCGTGCGCGAAGTGCCGGCGGACTTCCCGGCCGACCTGTTGTGGCAGTTCCGCCTGGTGTCCCTGGGCATCCAGGCGATCCTCTGGACCACCGTCGGCCTGGTCTTCGGCTGGTGGATCGAGTCCAAGCCGCTGAGTCAATCGTTCATAGGAAAGGCCTGACCGCTTCCGGCCAGCCATTTTCCGCCGCGGGTCCCGTCATCGGGACCCGCTTTCCTACCCCGCCATATCCCCGCTTTTTCCAGACGCCCTCCCCCATCGGCCTTGTAGACAAACCCGCCGATTCTTGAGGCCTGCGAGGCCTACATCAGCCTACAAAAAACACCTGCTTAATCTGGCGAATAAACCTACGTTTTCGTCCGCCTTTTCATCTGGTTCAGATTGGCCATTCCTGGGGAAGATTTCCGCCGATCCCTTATCGAGGCCAAGACGATGACGCACAACCTGCTCAAGCACATATTCGCCGGCACCCTGCTGGCCCTGCCCCTGGAGCAAGCCCTGGCACTGGCGGAGGTATACGGCGACGTGGAGGTTTACCTGGAAATATCCAAGGGCTGCCAGGTGGGTGGAAGCGCAGTGCTCGACAGCACCAACGACTTCGGCGAACTCGATTTCGGCAGGGTCGGCCCGACCTGGGACACGACGTTGAAAACCCAGCTGATCAGCCCGCAAGGCGGCACGCTTCAGGTGACCTGCGATCCGAACATCAAGGCCTTCAAGGTCGCCATCGATGGCGGCCGGCGGGGCGATCGGATGTTGAAGCTCAACACCGGCCCGGACACCGTTGCCTACAAGGTGTACCAGGACGCCCAGCACACCAAGGAATACGCCGTCGACCAGTTCGTCTCCTTCCCCATCCCCACCGGCGGCGCGACCGTCAACATCCCCATCCATGGCTCCATCGCGCCCAATACCAGGCCCAAGCCGAGCGGCACGTACCAGGACACCCTGACCGTCACCATCGACTTCTGACGCCCTGCGGGGCCCGTCCATCCTCGACCCGCCTGGGGCTTGCCATGACACCTCACCCACTGCCGTGCCGGTGCGCCACGCTGCTGCCGGCCGTACTGCTCGCCACCCTGGCGCCGCTGCAAACGGCCAGCGCCGACACCCGCGCCAGTTTCCGGGTTTCCGCCAGCGTCACCCGCGGCTGCCTGGTCAACCACGCGGTGCCCGGCAACGGCAGCAACCTGGGCGACCTCGGGCGCCTGGACTTCGGCCGCCACCCGCCCGCTTCCACCGCCGGCATCAGCACCCGGCTGTCACCCAACAGCGCCGTCACCCTCAGTTGCACCCCCGGCGTGACCCTGCGCATGACGGTGAACGGCGGCCTGCACCTCGCCGGCGGCCTGCGCCACCTGCGCGCAGGCGAAGCGCAGTTGGCCTACCGCCTGTACCTCGACGCCGGCCTCAGCCAGGAGATCCCGGTCAACGCCAGCGTGCGCGTCGACTACGACGACGCCGAGAACATCCGGCTGCCGATCAACGCCGCCCTGCGGCTGCCCGGCAACCAGGCGTCCGGGCGCTACCAGGACCGCCTCGGGGTGACCTTGTCATGGTGAGCGCCCCGATGGCCCTGCTCCTCGCCCTGCTCGTCCTGCTGCCCGGCGCGGCGCGGGCCGGCAGCTCGTTGCTGATCTGGCCGATCGACCCGGCGCTGGAGCACGACCAGCGCGCCAGCGCGCTCTGGCTGGAGAACCACGGCAACCAGCCGGCCCAGCTGCAGGTGCGCATCTTCGCCTGGAGCCAGCGCGGCGGCGAGGAACACTACCAGGCGCAGCACGAGGTGGTCGGCAGCCCGCCGATGTTCCGCGTCGAACCGGGCGCCCGCCAGCTGGTGCGGCTGACGCGCCTGGCGCCCAGCGCCCCGGGCACGGAGCGCGCCTACCGCATTCTCATCGACGAAATCCCCACGCCGCAGGCCTCGCCGGCGCCCGCCGAAGGCAATGGCATCCGCTTCCAGATGCGCTACTCGGTTCCCCTGTTCCTCTATGGCGAGGGCCTGGGGGCGAAGAGCGCCGAGCGCCCGGCGCTGGACTGGCGCCAGCTCGTCGAAGGCGGCAAGGCCTACCTGGAGGTGCGCAACCGCGGGCCACGCCACGCCCGTCTGACGCAGGTGGTCCTCGAACGGCCTGGCGGCAACCAGGCGATCGAGGACGGCCTGCTCGGCTATGTGCTGGCCGGCGCCAGCATGCGCTGGCCGCTACCACGGCCGCTGAGCGGCGGCGGGCGCCTGCGGGCGGAGGTCAACGGCGAAGGTGGCGAGATAGCCGCCGCGCCCCGCTGAGCCGGGCCATGGGCCGCCAGTCGCCGCGCCGCTGCCCCGCGCTGCTCGCCGGAGCCGCCCTGCTGTGCGCAGGCGAGCCCCCGGCGGCGGCCTCGCTGCCCCTGCCGCCGCGGGAGTCCAACGTCCTGGTCGATGATGCCCGCCTGTACCTGGAGGTGCTGGTGAACCTGCGGCCGAGCGGCCAGGTCATGGCCGTGGACAGGCGCCAGGAGCATTTGCGCATGGATGCGGCCGACCTGCGCGCCCTCGGCCTGCCGGTGACGCGCGACGGCCCGCTCGACCTCGCCGAACTGCCGGAAGTCGAAGTGCGCTACGACGCCGCCCAGCAACGCCTGCTGCTGCAGGTGCCGGCGCACTGGCTGGCGGAACAGCACCTGCAAGGCGCGGCGCCACAGGCCCGCCTGCCGGCCCGCAGCAGCTTCGGCGCCCTGCTCGACTACCAGCTGTACGCCAGCAGCCCGCAGGACGGCCAGGACATCCACTCGGCCTGGACCGACCTGCGCCTGTTCGGCGACTTCGGCGTGTTCAGCCACAGCGGCGTCTACCAGCAGCCCTTCGGCGGTTCGGCGCAGCGCAGCCGCTACCTGCGCTACGACAGCGCCTGGCGCTACGCCGACGAAGAACGCGCGCTGACCTACGAGGTCGGCGACCTGGTCAGCCGCACGCAATCCTGGGCCACGCCGGTGCGCCTGGGTGGCGTGCAACTGTCCCGGGATTTCGCCATCCGCCCCGACATCGTCACCTATCCGCTGCCGCGCTTCGCCGGCGAGGCGGCGCTGCCCAGCACCCTGGACCTGTTCATCGACGGCTACCGCAACAGCAGCTACCAGCTGCAGCCCGGCCCCTTCAGCATCGGCGGCCTGCCCTACATCAACGGCGCCGGCCAGGCGGTGCTGCAGACAACCGACGCCCTCGGCCGCCAGGTCTCCACCAGCGTGCCCTTCTACGTCAGCAGCGACCTGCTGCGCCCGGGCCTCAGCGATTTCGCCCTCAGCCTGGGCAGCCTGCGCCAGGGCTACGGCGAGGACGACTTCGCCTACGGCACCGGTGCCGCCAGCGCATCGCTGCGCCACGGCCTGAGCGACTACTTCACCCTGCAGGCCCAGGCCGAGGGCGCCGCCGGCCTCGCCATGGGCGGCATCGGCGGCGTGTTGCGGCTGGGCACCCTGGGCATGCTCAACGCCGCCGCCAGCCATGGCAGCCAAGGCGGCGACGGCGGGCGGCAGTTCAGCTTCGGCTACCAGTACAGCGCGCGGCGCTTCAGCTTCTCCATTCAGCGCAGCCAGCGCGACGCCGGTTACCGCGACCTGGCGCACCTCGCCCAGGAGCACCAGTGGCGCGGGACGACGGCCGAAGACGAAGACGACGAGCGAGGGCGGCGCTATTCGCCCTTCCGCCGCAGCACCCAGGCCACCGCCAGCCTGGCCCTGGACGACTGGGGCAGCCTGGGCGCCGGCTACTTCGAGGTGGAAACCGGCGACGGCAGCCGCACGCGCCTGCTCAACCTGTCCTGGAGCCGCTCGCTGTGGGGCGACGCCAGCCTCTACCTGTCCGCCAACCGCGAGCTGGGCAACGGCAGGTGGAGCAGCGTCGTGCAACTGGTGGTGCCGTTCGACCTGCGCGGCACCCTCAGCGCCAGCGTCGAGCGCGACGCCGAGGGCCGCGGCAGTCGGCGCCTCGACTACAGCCAGTCGGCGCCCACCGAGGGCGGCTTCGGCTGGAACCTCGGCCTGGCCGACAACGCCCAGGGCGGCGCCTGGCGCCAGGCCGCGCTGCACTGGCGCGGCCAGCACCTGCAGGCCCGGGGCGGCCTGTACGGCAGCGCCGGCGACTACACCCACTGGCTCGACGCCGGCGGCGCCGTGGCCTGGATGGACGGCGCGCTGTTCCCCAGCAACCGCGTGCACGACGCCTTCGTGCTGGTCAGCACCGACGGCCAGGCCGATGTTCCAGTGCGCTACGAGAACCAGCTGGTCGGCCACACCAACGCCGACGGCCACCTGCTGGTGCCCTGGAGCAGCGCCTACTACGCCGGCAAGTACGAGATCGACCCGCTGGGCCTGGCCTCCAACGTCGTGGCGCCGCTGGTGGAGCAGCGCGTGGCGGTGCGCTCCGGCAGCGGCTACCTGCTGCGCTTCCCGCTGCAGCGGGTGCTGGCCGCCAGCCTGCTGCTGCACGACAGCCACGGCCGGCCGCTGCCGATCGGCGCCCAGGCCCGCATCAACGGCGGCCCGCCCGTGCCCGTGGGCTGGGACGGACTGGTCTACCTGGAACACCTGCAAGCGCACAACCACCTGCGCGTGAGCCTGCCCGACGGCCAGGCCTGCAGCCTGGTCTTCGACCTCGACCCGCAGGCCGAAGAACTGGCGCAGCTGGGCCCGTTGTCCTGCCGCTGAACCCCGGAGTCGACCATGACCATACCGAGCTACCTGCTGCCCCTCCTGGCCCTGGCGCCACTCACCGGCCTGGCCCATACCGTGACCGAGCAATGCAAGCCCAACCCCGGCAACGCCAGCTTCGGCACCCACGGCTCGATGACCATCGCCAACGGCGCCCCGGCCAGGCAGCTCTCCGGCGGCGCCCGATGCAGCCTCAAGGGCTATCCGATCCGCGAGAACTGGATAAGCCTGCGCCCGGTGAACCTCAACGGCGGCGTGCTGCGCAACGCCGCCACGGGCGACACCATCCCCTTCGAGCTGTACGGCGATGCCGGCCTGACCCAACGCCTGCAGCAGGGCCTGTTCTACGACTATTCCCGCTTCCCGTTTCCCGGCGGCACGCCGGACGTCTCGCAGTTCCCCTTGCACGCCCGCCTGCGCCCGGCCAACGTGGCGCCCGGCACCTACACCGCCACCATCCAGCTGCGCTGGCACTGGCGCATCTGCGTGGCCGGCCGCGTGCTCGGCGCCTGCTATTTCCCCGGCTGGGACATCACGCCCGGCGTAAGCGGCGGCTGCATCGCCGAGCTCTGCACCTCGGCGCCGACCGACTGGGGCACGGGCGTGCTCACCAACCTGCAACTGACGGTGCAGGTCCGCCGCGATTGCCAGCTCAACGCGCCCGCCGTGAACTTCGGCAGCGCGCCGCTGATCGCCGGCTTCCGCCCGATGCAGCAGCGCATCCAGGTGCGCTGCTCCAAGGGCACGAGCTACGACGTCGGCCTGAGCGACGGCGTCAACGCCAGCGGCGGCCAGCGGCGCATGGCCAGCGGCGGCAACCGCCTGGCCTACGAGCTGTACAAGTCGAGCAGCGGCAGCGAGCGCTGGGGCTCTGCGGGCACTGAAAGGCGCCCCAGCAGCAGCGCCGAACTGAACCCCGGCAGCCTCGACGGCCTCACCTACCAGGGCTTCGACTACCGCGCGGAAATCCTCCCCGACCAGCCCACGCCGCCGGCCGGCACCTATAGCGACAGCGTGGTGGTGGATGTGCGCTTCTGAGGGTGCTCAGGGGTACAGGGCCTCGGCCAGCGCCCGCGCCGCGTGGCCGCTTTCCACCCCCGGCACCAACTGGCTGAACGGCAGCGTCACGAAGCGCCCTTCGCGCACCGCGCGCAGCCGCGAGAGCAGCGGGTGCGCGCGCAGGTAGCGGACCTTCTCCGCCGCCGGCGACCAGCGCGCATCGGCCAGCAGGATCACGTCCGGGTCGCCCGCGAGCAGCGTCTCGGGGCTGGCCAGGTAGCCGCGCAGCGCCACCGCCTCGAACAGGTTGCGCGCCCCGGCGGCGCGCAGCAGCTCGCTGACGAAGCCGCGCCCGCCCTGGCTGGCCAGGCCGGCGTCGCTGCTGTCGAGGTAGAACACCCGCAGCGGCGCGCGGCCGTCAGCCCTGGCGGCCGCCGCGCGCAGGTGGGCCTGCTGGGCGTCGATCAGCGCCTGGGCGCGCGCCTCGACGCCGAGCAGCCGGCCCAGGGTGCGCAGGTCGTCGCGCACGTTGCCGAAGCCATCTCCCGTGCGCTGAGCACAGGCCGCCTCCAGCAGGTAGCTGGCGATCCCGGCGGCGGCCAGTTCGGCGCGCCCGCGCCCGGGGTCGAAGGCAGTGGCGAAGCCGCCCACCACCAGGTCCGGGCGCAACGCATAGAGAAGCTCGGTAGACGGATAGCGCGCCGACACCACGGGCACGCCGCGGTAGCGGTCACCCTGCAACTGCGGCCCCGGGTCGTCCAGATAGGCCACGCCCGCCAGCCGCTCCCCGGCGCCCAGTTCCAGCAGCAGGTCGGCGGCGTGCTGGTTGAGCGCCAGGATGCGCTCGGGCACCTTCTTGGCCAGGTGCCAGGTCTCGCCGCAGTTGCGGTAGTCCTCGGCGGCCAGGGCCGGCGTCGCCACCAGCAGCCCCAGCAGCAGTGCGAAGCCTTTCATGGCGCGCCCTCGATCAGCAGTTCGGCCACCGGCTCGCCGCCCGCCAGATGCCGCTCCACCACCCGCAGCACCTGGGCCTCGTCGTGCACGCCGTACCAGCAGCGGTCCGGGTAAACGGTGAGCAGCGGCCCGCGGTTGCAGGGGAACTGGCAACCGGTGCGGGTCAGCAGCACGCCTTCGGCGGTTTCGATCAGCTCGCGCCTGGCCAGCTCGCGGCGCAGCGACTTCCACAGTGGCAAGGCGCCGCGCCGCACGCAGCGCGGGCCGGTGCAGAGGAACAGCTGGCGCTTGTGCGGCGGCGGCGCCGACCAGTCCGGTTGTTCCGGCACCGGGCCGACGGTGCGGCATTCCAGCTGCTGGCGACCGTCGTCGATGGCCGCGCTGACCAGCCGGGCGTCCAGGCCACGGCGGCCGAGGGCCGAGGCGGTCAGCCGCGGGCACGGTGCCTGGGGAAAGTCGCCGGCCAGTTGCGCCACCTCGCCGCGCAGCCAGTCGAGGTAGGCGCCGTCGCTGGCCGGCTCCAGGTCCACCAGCAGCAGCGCCCTGCCCGCTTGCAGGTGCGTGCGGATGGCCGGCCACAGGGCGTCGAAGCCGTCGCTGGTATCGACCAGCGTCACGGCGCGGTGGGATGCCGCCAGCTCGGCGCGCAAGGCCTCGCCCTGGGCGCCCGCGAGGGGGCCGACGATCAGCAGCGCCTGGTCCATGGCCACCTCAGAAGCTGAAGGTGTAGCGCAGCTCGGCGGTGCGCGGGCGGCCCAGGTTGTCCACCTGGCGGATGCCGTTGGTGGTGCGGCTGGTGGCGTAGTCGCGGTCCAGCAGGTTCTCCAGCAGCAGGCTCAGGCGGTGGCGGCGGGCGCCGTCGAGGTAGCGGTAGGCGTCGCCGTCGAGCACCGTGTAGTGGCCGTAGTCGTCGCCCTGCGGGCTGACGATGGAGCCGACGTAGCGCAGCGCCATGCCGAAACCCCACGGGGCCTGGTCGTAGCCCAGGCGGGTGCGGGCGAAGAAGTGCGGGATGTTGTTCACCGTCACGCCCTCGCGGGTGTCCACCAGGTTGCGGGTGGCGTCGGCATCCAGCTGCCAGTGCTCGCCCAGCCGCCACTGGCCGTTGGCTTCGATGCCGCGCACCTCGATCTCGCCGTCGCCGTTCACCCACTGGTCGCCGGCCAGGGTGATGAGGTCCTTGATCTCGCGGCGGAACAGGGTGACGCTGCCGCTCCAGGGCTGGCCGAACAGCGCGCCGCTGTAGTCCAGGCCCAGTTCGGCGTTGCGGCTGCGCTCGGGCTTGAGGTCACGGTTGCCGATCTCGCTGCCCGGCTCGTTGACGAACAGTTGCTCGGCGTTGGGCAGCTTGAAGGCGGTGCCCAGCTGGCCGCGCAGCTTGAGCTGGTCGCTGAGGTCGTAGAGCGAGGTGAGCATCCACACGGTGGCGCCCTCGCCGCCGCTCATTTCCTCGCGGCGCACGCCCAGGCTGGGGTGCCAGTTCGGCAGCAGGTCGACCTGCGGGCGCAGTTGGGCGTACAGGGCGTGGGACTCGGCCTTGTCGTTGTCGATGATCAGCACGTCGTCCTGGCCCTTGTACCACTGGTTGTCGCTGCCGAAGACCAGCTCGTGGCCGCCGGCCAGGCGCGCCTTGCCCTCCAGCTGCGCGCCCCAGTCGGTGAAGCCCCAGTAGTCGTTGTGGTTGAGCACCCGGGTGCCGCCGCCGGCGAGGTTGTAGATGCGCGTGTAGCTCGTGTCCCAGTCGTTCAGGTGGGCCTTGGCGAACCAGCTGAAGTCGTCGTTCAGGCGCTGCTCGAAGGTCGCCGTGGCGATCTGCTGGATGCGGTCGTTGCTGGTGTGGTGGTTGTCGGCCGGGCGGGCGAAGTCCAGGTCGGCGTCGGCGTATTGGTAGAACAGCTCCAGCCGCGAGGTATCGCCGAAAGCCTGGATGGCCTTGGCGCCGAACACGTTGACGTCGTAGGAGCGGCGCTTGTCGCTGACGGTGTCTGTCATGTCCTGTTCGCGGAACGGCTTGTAGCCGTCGGAGCGGTTGTGGCTGACGTAGGCCAGCAGGCCGAGGTCGCCCAGGCCGTTCTCCAGCACCTTCTCCACCCGCGCGTCGCCGTTGCGCCCGCGGAAGCTGTCCAGGCCCAGGTTGACCTCGCCGGAAGCCTCGCGGGTCTGCGCGCTGCGGGTGACGATGTTGATCACCCCGGACACCGCCTGGGTGCCGAACAGCAGGCCCTGGCCGCCCTTGAGCACCTCGATGCGCTCCACCGCGGTGGTCGGCAGGGTGTCCAGGTAGAGGCCGCCGTACAGGCGGTTGTTCAGGCGCACGCCGTCGAGCAGGATCAGGGTGTCGTCGTTGCGCCCGCCCAGCAGCGAGTAGGTGCCGTAGTCGAAGGGGCCGTTCTTCGGCGCCACGAACAGGCCGGGCACGTACATCTGCAGCACGCGGGTGATGTCGGCGCTGGGGCCGGCGCGCTCGATCTGCTCGCGCTCGATGACTTCGAGCTTGCTGCCGTAGCGGGCCATCTCGGCGACGGTGGTGGACTCCACCGAGGGCGCGCTGACGATTTCATCGCGCAGGCCCAGGGGCTCGGCGTTCAGGCAGGGGCTCAGCAGCAGCCCGGCCAGCCAGGGCGCACGCCGGGAAACGGAATGGGAAAGGGGGAATTGCAAGGTGATCGCCTCGAAACGGGAATTTCGCAGGCGGCGCAGCGAGTCCCGGCGCGAGCGCGTCCGGAATCCGGCTCACGCCCGCCCACCGCGGGTTTGCCAACAACGCTCCAGGCCGGTCTCCGGGCTTGCGAGGGGCCTGGAGCATCCGCCTTCCCATGCCTGAGCACAGTGGCCTCGTGGATGCCCCGCTCGCTTACCGTTGCGGGGGCAGCGCCGGACTGATCGCCAAGGGCGACGCACCGGCTTCCCGTTTCACCTCACGCACGGCGGCGTGAGGCACCTGGAACGGCGCGCATCTGACCATCGGTGCGGCGGGGCGTCAAGGGCGCGGGTGTCGCGCCTGGACCGCTCATCCAACGGCAGTTAAGGTGAGCGGCCCGGAACCGGGCCCCCGGTGCCCTGCACATGGAAAAGACTGGATACAAATGACCGACCTCCCCATCGTCTCCGTGCTCATCCACGTGCCCGACTGGCGCACAGCCACCGACTGGTACGCCCGTGCCTTTCCCGCGGCACGCCGCGTGGTGCACGCCCCCGACGACTTCGGCCACCTGCAACTGGGCGCGGTGGCCCTGGAGATCGTCAACGCCGACGCCAAGGTCACCGCCGGCGCCGCAGGCTCGGTGGTGTACTGGCGCGTCGCCGACCTCGACGGCGAGCGGGCCCGCCTGCTGGCCCTGGGCGCCGAACCCTGGCGCGGGCCGCTGGCCCTGCCGGAGGGCGGGCGCATGTGCCAGGTGCGCGATCCCTGGGGCAATTGCATCGGCCTGCGGGAGGACTGAGCCGCCACCGAGCTGTGGGCGGAACCGGCAGCGAGTTTCCTGGGCTACCTCGACGGGCTGTGAGCGACTGCGCAGCGCGTCCGCTGGCCCGGCGCCAGCTTTCCGCTATCATCGGCGGACCTTTCCCGACGCCCGAAAAGGACCTCCCATGTCGGTTTCCTCCCTGGTCACCCTGCTCGTCCTCGCCGTGCTGTTCTTCGGCGTCATCGCCATCTACAACCGCCTGGTGAACCTGCGCGCCCGCTACCGCAACGCCTTCGCGCAGATCGAGGTGCAGCTCAAGCGGCGCTACGACCTGATCCCCAACCTGGTGGAAACCGCCAAGGCCTACCTCAAGCACGAGCGGGAAACCCTGGAGGCGGTGATCGCCGCGCGCAACGCCGCGGTGGCCGGGCTCAAGGCCGCCGCCAGCCAGCCCGGCGCCGCCGCCGGCCTGGCCCAGCTGGCCAACGCCGAGGGCGCCCTGGGCGGCGCGCTGGGGCGGCTCAACGTGACCATGGAGGCCTACCCGGACCTCAAGGCCTCGCAGAACCTGCAGCAGCTCACCGAGGAGCTGTCGAGCACCGAGAACAAGCTGGCCTTCGCCCGCCAGGCCTACAACGACGCGGTGATGGAGTACAACGCCTATCGCCAGTCGTTCCCCGCCGTGGTGCTGGCGGCGAACTTCGGCCACAAGGCCGAGGTCGCGCAGTTGGAGTTCGCCGACAGCAAGCAGATCCAGGACGCGCCCAAGATCGCCTTCTGACGGGCGGTGCGCGCGATGAACTTCTTCCAGCACCAGGACCGCGCCCGCCGCCAGACCGGCCGGCTGATCCTGCTCCTGGCCGCGTCGGTGGCCTGCCTGGTGACGCTCACCAGCCTGGTACTGGGCTGGCTCTGGCGCCACATCGGCGAGCCCGCCAGCCACTGGACCTCGCCGCAGCGCCTGCCCGACCTCGAGCTTTACCTGTGGGTGGCCCTGGTGGTGGTCGGCGTGGTGATCGTCGGCGCCTGGTACAAGCACCGCCAGCTGCGCCTGGGCGGCCGCGCCGTGGCCGAGCGCCTGGGCGGCCGGCTGATCAACCTGGACGCCCGCGACGCCGAGGAGCGCCGGGTGCTCAACGTGGTCGAGGAGATGGCCATCGCCTCGGGCGTCCCGGTGCCGCCGGTGTACCTGCTGGAGGACAGCGGCATCAACGCCTTCGCCGCCGGCCTGACGCCGCGCGACGCGGTCATCGGCGTCACCCGCGGAACCATCGCCCTGCTCAGCCGCGACGAACTGCAGGGGGTGATCGCCCACGAGTTCAGCCACATCCACCACGGCGACATGCGCCTGAATACCCGCCTGGTGGCGCTGCTGCACGGCATCCTGCTGCTGGGCCTGATCGGCGAGACCATGGTCCGCGGCCTGTGGGACAGCCACCGCGCCGACGACGTAGCGCGCATCCGCGTGCAGCGCAGCAATGCCGGCAACGACAGCGGCTCCGGCTCGGCCCTGGGCTTCATCGCGCTGGCCTTCGTCGCCGGCCTGTGCCTGTGGGTGCTGGGCTCGGTCGGGACCTTTTTCGGCAGCCTGATCAAGGCCGCGGTGAACCGCCAGCGCGAATACCTCGCCGACGCCTCTGCCGTGCAGTTCACCCGCAACCCGGCCAGCATCGCCGGGGCGCTGAAGAAGGTCGGCGGCTACGGCTCGCTGCTCGGCGCCCTGCACCGCGCCGAGTTCAGCCACCTGTACTTCAGCGACGGCCTGGCCAGCCACTGGTTCGGCCTCGCCACCCACCCGCCGCTGGAGGCGCGCATCCGCCGCATCGAGCCAGGCTGGGACGGCCGCTACCCGAAGCTGGAACCGCGCCTGGACATCCCGCTGGTGGACCGCGAGACCTGGAACGCCGCCCTGCGCGGCTACCCTTCGGGCGCGGCGCTGGCGTCGGTCGAGGCCATCGGCGAGCCGGCTGGGGCGCACCTGGCAGAAGCGCGGCACACCCTGCAGCGGCTGGATGAAAGCCTGCGGGCGGCGGCGCACAAGGTCGATGGCGCCCAGGCGCTGGTCTACGGCCTGCTGCTGGATGCCGAAGCGCTGGCCCGCGCCCAGCAGTTGCAACTGATCAAGCCGCGCCTGGAGCTGGGCGTGGCCTTCCAGTTCGACCGTTTGGAGGAGCACCTGCGCATCCTCGACCCGGGCCAGCGCCTGCCCCTGCTGGACCTGGCCATGCCGGCGCTTAAGCAGTTGGACGCCACCCAGGTGACGAGCCTGCTGGGCAACATGGCGCTGCTGATCAAGGCCGACCACCGGGTGAAGCTGCTGGAGTGGACGCTGCTGCGCATCGTCGAACGCAACCTGCGCCCGGCCCCGGCGCGCATCGGCAACCTGCCGCTGGCCGAGCTGGGCGACGAGGCGGCGGTCCTGCTGGCCTTCCTCGCCGGCGTCGACGGAGCCGAAGCGGCCCACGCCGAACAGGCCTTCGCCCAGGCCTGGGCCACCCTGCCCTTCGCCGTGCGGCAGCCGCCGCAGGCCGGCACCCTGCGCGAGCTGGAGGCGGCGCTGCGACGCCTGGCGCAACTGCGCCCATTGCAGAAGCCGCAGCTGCTCAAGGCCATGGTCCGCTGCAGCGAATACGACGGCCGCATCAGCGTGGCCGAGGCGGAACTGCTGCGCGCGGTGGCCGACATCCTCGACTGCCCGATGCCGCCGTTGCTGGCGGATACGGCTTTTCGTAGGAGCGAGCTTGCTCGCGAATGAGTCCCGCAGCGGAGTCTGTTCGCGAGCAAGCTCGCTCCTACGAAGAGCACCTCGGCGCGGTCATGGGCGATGGGTTTGCCGGAAGGTGTAGGAGCGGACTCTGTCCGCGATAGCCGGAGGTTCCGGCGCGATTCGCGGATAAGATCCGCTCCTACGCTGCCCCACCCGCGCCATTCCCATGTAGGGGCGCGCCCTGCGCGCGATTTCGCGGGCAGGGCCCGCTCCTACAATTGTCGTGGGGCATGGAGTTTCCTCTCCGCCACACAAAAGAAAAGGGCCTCCGAAGAGGCCCTTTGTCATTTCGCCATCAGGCTCACGCGCCGCTGGCGACCGCGCCCTGCTCGCCCTTGGGCGCCAGGTCGAACACGCGGTACAGCACCACCAGCAAGACCAGGAAGGCCGGGCCGATGTAGAGGGCGATGCGGGTGTCCTCGAAGAACGCCATCAGCGCCACCACCAGCACCAGGAAGGCCATGGCCAGGTAGGAGCTCAGCGGGTACAGCCACATGCGGAACTGCAGCTTGCCGGCCTCGGCCGGGCTCAGGCCGCGGCGGAACTTCAGCTGCGCCAGCAGTATCATGGCCCAGGTCCAGATGGCGCCGAAGGTGGCGATGGAGGTCACCCAGGTGAACACCTTCTCCGGCACCAGGTAGTTCAGCAGCACGCCGAACAGCAGCGCGACTATGGACAGGATCAGCGCATTGCGCGGCACGCCGCCCTTGGAGGTCTTGGCGAAGACCGCCGGCGCCTGGCCGTGCTGGGCCAGGCTGTAGAGCATGCGCCCGGTGCTGAAGATGCCGCCGTTGCAGGAGGACAGCGCGGCGGTGATCACCACGAAGTTGATGATGCCGGCGGCGGTCTTGATGCCCAGGCGTTCGAAGGTCATCACGAAGGGGCTGCCCTGGGTGCCGATCTCGCTCCACGGGTAGATCGACATGATCACGAACAGCGCGCCGACGTAGAACAGCAGGATGCGCCAGAACACCGAGTTGATCGCCCCGGGGATCGTCTTCTGCGGGTTCTTCGCCTCGCCGGCGGTGAGGCCGATCATCTCCACACCCAGGTAGGCGAACATCACCATCTGCAGCGACATCAGCACGCCGGTGATGCCATGGGGCATGAAGCCGCCGTTGCTCCACAGGTTGGAAATGCCGGTGGCCACGCCGCCGTTGCCCAGGCCGAAGACGATCATGCCGCCGCCCACCAGGATCAGCGCGAGGATGGTGACGACCTTGATCAGGGCGAACCAGAACTCGAACTCGCCGAAGGCGCGCACCGCGATCAGGTTGATGGTGCCCATGCTCGCCAGGGCCGCCAGGGCCCAGATCCAGCGCGGCACCTCGGGGAACCAGATGCCCATGTAGATGGCCACCGCGGTGATCTCGGCGACGCAGGTCACCAGCCACAGGAACCAGTAGTTCCAGCCGGTCAGGTAGCCGGCCAGCGGGCCGAGATAGTCCTGGGCGTAGCGGGCGAAGGAGCCGGCCACGGGGTTGTGCACGGCCATTTCGCCGAGGGCGCGCATGATGACCAGGATGGCCAGGCCGCCGATGATGTAGGAGAGCATGATGGCCGGGCCGGCCATCTGGATGGCCTTGGCGGAGCCGAGGAACAGGCCGACGCCGATGCAGGCGCCGAGGGCCATGAGACGGATGTGCCGCTCGTTGAGATCCCGTTGGAGATCGTGGGACGACATGATGGTGCAACCTCGATTTTGTTGTTGGGTATATCAGCGGCGACTCGAAGCGCAATCGGGATGAGGAAGGCCCGCGACGGAAAAAGCGCCGCCACCGCGCCGGTGGGCACGGGGGAGGATTCGTCTGGGGCCTTCCGGGACTGCACACCGGAAGAGGCTGCCCGCTCTTGTGGAGCGGACGTGGGCATTGCGGGAGTGAACCACTGAGGTCGCCGCGGAGTGTTGCACAAGATTGCCGGGGCGTCTGCCCCCTTATGGTGCGAACGAGACCAAAGGCTTACCCGGCCGGCGCAGCCACCAGCAGCAGCGAGCAGGCCGCCCCGGTATCCGGCCGCCGCGGCTCGCGCAGGGCCAGCAGGCGCCAGCCGCTGGCGTGCAGCAGGGCCAGCCAGGATTCGAAGGTGCGGAAGTACCAGGGCATGGGCTCGCGGAACTCGTCGCCGAAGGCGCTGAAGGTCTCCAGGCGCCAGCCGTCTTCGTAGGGCTCGTCGCCGCAGGCGCTCCAGGGGTGCAGGGTCTGGATCAGCAGCCGCCCGCCCGGCGCCAGGCGCTGTTGCAGGCCGCGCAGCAGAGGCGCGAGGTCCTCGTCGAACAGGGCGAAGTTGCACACCAGCGCGTCGAACCGTCCCAGGTGCGCCCCGGCTTCGCCCGCCAGTTCGGCCTGGCTCAGCACCTCGTACTGCCCCTCGCTGGCCTGGCGCGCGGCCTCGATCAGCGCTGGCGAGGCGTCGATGCCCAGCACTTCGCAGCCCCGGGCCTCCAGCACCCGGCACAGCCAGCCTTCGCCGCAGCCGATGTCCAGTACACGATGCGGCGAACCCTCCAGCACGGCGCGGACGATGGCCTCGTCGGTGGCCAGGCGGCGGCTGTCGATGCGCTGCTCGCGCACCACGCGGGTCCAGGCGCTGGCGTTGCTGTCCCAGCTGTGGCGGATGCGGGTGGGATTGTCGGGCATGGTGGGGGTCCGCTGTGGGGAATGGCGCCTTCATTCTAGGCAACGGCTTTTCGTAGGAGCGAGCTTGCTCGCGAACTGTGTTTCCCGGTGGCTGCGGTGCTTTCGGTGGACTCCGTACCCTCTCCCCAGCCCTCGGCTGCGCGCCCCGCCCTGAAGGGAGAGGGGGCTTGGCCGTGCCGAGAGAAGGAGTGGTTTCAGCCGTCAATCCAAGTGCTAGCCGGCTGACTCCAAAACATCAGCGTCTGCCCAACGGTCCCCTCTCCCTTCAGGGAGAGGGTTAGGGAGAGGGCGCTCTTCAGGGCCAGCACCGCAGCTACCGGGAAACTCCGTTCGCGAGCAAGCTCGCTCCTACAAAAGAAAAACCCGCCCCCTCACAACCCCTTCGGCACCGCCAGCCCCTTGGTCGAGGGCCCGCGCTTCAACGGCTGCCGGCACCCCGCATCGCTGAACGGCCCGGACAGCCGTGCCCAGCCCTCCCCCGGCGAGGTCTGGCTGCAGGTCAGGTGGCCGTCCACGCGGCTCTGCCACAGGTAGAACGGCATGGGCGCGGCCTGGGCGGCCAGGCTGGCGATCAACGGCAGGAACAGCAGGAACAGGCGCATCGGGTCGTTTTCCAGGTCACTCGTCGGGCATTGTCGCGGCTTGGGTAGGACGAAGGCACGACATTCAGCAGAATTTTCCCCGCCTACTACGCTCAAAGAAAGGGGAGGCCGCTGGCACGGGGGCTTTCGCGGCACCGGGATGGGTGCCGGTCGTCACGTCGGCGGAGACCACTTACTCAGGCTTTCGCAAGCATGGGCAGGTCGTGATATGGCGCATACGGAGCATACCGGTCAACTGCATTCTCAACCGGGCGTGCCGGAGCCTGGCTTTTCCCCGAAAAAACCCAGCCACCACCGCTTCCTGCTGCTGTTCCTGTTCGTCCTGCCACTGCTGGCGGCGATGGGCGCGGCGCTGCTCTACGAGGCGCATACGTCGAAGCTGCAGGCCCGCGAGCTGGCGCGCCTGGCCGGCGAGCTGACCTGGCAGGTCGGCGCCGGCTCCAGCGACCAGGTGGTCTATCCGAAGGACGGCCCCTTCGACCGCCGCCTGGGCTACCTGCAACTGCCGGACTTCCTGCAGCGCCTGCACGACCGCGACTTCGTCACCCTCGACCAGGCGCGCTTCTCCCCTGCCCTGCTGCAGTACGCCGGCTACGGCATGTTCCCGCCCTATGCCGAGAAGGCCCAGGCCGGCGTCGACATCAGCGACTGCCGCGGCCTGCCGATCTACAACTTCCGCTACCCGCAGCGGCTCTACGCCAGCTACGACGCCATCGCCCCGCTGATCGTGCAGAGCCTGCTGTACATCGAGAACCGCGACCTGCTCGACGCCAGCCGCCCCTACCTCAACCCGGCCATCGACTGGAGCCGCTTCACCCAGGCCGCCGTGGCCCAGGCCGGGCGCCTGGTCGGCATGGGCAACCACGCCCCCGGCGGCAGCACCCTGGCCACGCAGATCGAGAAGTACCGCCACTCGGTGGACGGCCGCACCAACTCCATCCGCGACAAGCTGCGGCAGATGGCCTCGGCCAGCGTGCGCGCCTACCAGGGCGGCGCCGAGAACCTGCCGGCGCGGCGCAACGTGGTGCTCACCTACCTCAACTCGGTGCCGCTCTCGGCGCAGCCGGGCTACGGCGAGGTCAGCGGCCTGCCCGACGGCCTGTGGATCTGGTACGGCGCCGACTACCAGCAGGTCAACCGCCTGCTCTCCGCCCCCGTCGGCCAGGACGCCGAACTCGAGGCCCAGGGCCGGGCGCTGCGCCAGGTGGTGTCGCTGATGATCGCCCACCGCCGCCCGTCCTATTACCTGGCGCGCGGGCGCAAGCCGCTGGGCGAGCTGACCGACAGCTACCTGCGCCTGCTGGCCCAGGCCGGGGTGATCGAGGCGCCGCTGCGCGATGCCGCGCTGGCCCAGCGCCTGGAGTTCCGCGACCCACAGAACCAGCCGACGGTGCAGCCGCTGGAGCCGAACAAGGGCGTGAGCCTGGCCCGCACCCGCCTGGCGGGCATGCTCAACGTGCCGCTGTATGACCTGGACCGCCTCGACCTGACCTTCAGCACCACCCTGCAGGACGAGCTGCAGAACAAGGTCAGCACCTACCTCAAGCAACTGGCCGACGCGGACTTCGCCGCGCAGATCGGCCTGTTCGGCGAGCACCTGCTGTCCAAGGACAAGACCGCCGACGTGCGCTACAGCTTCGTGCTGTTCGAACGCACCGCCGACGGCAACCGCGTGCGCGTGCAGACCGACAGCACCGACCAGCCCTTCGACATCAACGAGGGCAGCAAGCTGGAGCTGGGTTCCACCGCCAAGCTGCGGGTGCTGTCCAACTACCTGGAGCGCATCGCCGACCAGTACCGCGCCTACAACGGCAAGCCCGCCGCCGAGCTGCGCAAGGTGCCGGTGGAGCCGCTGGACTTCATCAGCCGCTGGTCCATCGACTACCTGATCGCCAACCCCAACGCCGACCTCTCGGCCATGCTCGCCGCGGCCATGCAGCGCAAGTACTCGGCCAGCCCCTACGAGAGCTTCTTCACCGGCGGCGGCGTGCACACCTTCTCCAACTTCCGCCGGGAGGACAACGGGCGCATCCCCACCCTGCTCGAAGCCCTGCGCGAGTCCATCAACCTGCCCTTCGTGCGCCTGCTGCGCGACCTGGTGCGCCACGACATGTACCAGAAGGACGGCAACAAGCTGACCGTGCTGCAGGACGACAAGGACCCGCGCCGCCAGCTGTACCTGGACCGCTTCGTCGACCAGGAGAGCCGCGTCTACCTGCTGCGCTTCTGGCAGAAGTACCGCGGGCAGAACGCCGACGAGCGCCTGGACACCTTCCTCGACGGCCTGCGCCCGTGGCCGGTGCGCCTGGCGGCGATCCACCGCTACCTGCAGCCCCAGGCCGACCAGGCGACCTTCGCCGCCTTCCTCCAGGACCGCCTGAAGCAGAGCCACTACACCGGCGAGAAGCTCACCGACAAGCGCATCGCCGACCTCTACACCCGCTACGGCCCCGGCGCCTTCGACCTCAACGACCAGGGCTACGTGGCCCGCGTGCACCCGCTGGAGCTGTGGCTGCTGGGCTACCTGCAACGCCAGCCCCAGGCCAGCTTCGCCGACGCGGTGGCCGCCAGCAACGCCGAGCGCAAGCAGGTCTACGGCTGGCTGTACAAGTCGCGCTACAAGGCTGCCCGCGACAAGCGCATCCGCATCATGCTGGAGGTGGAGGCCTTCCTCGACATCCACCAGCAGTGGAAACAGCTGGGCTACCCGTTCGACCACCTGGTGCCCTCGCTGGCCACCGCCCTGGGCAGCTCCGGCGACCGTCCGGCGGCGCTGGCCGAGCTGATGGGCATCATCCTCAACGACGGCATCCGCCTGCCCACCCTGCGCATCGACAGCCTGCACTTCGCCGCCGGCACGCCCTACGAGGTGAGCCTGGCGCCGCAGGCCAACGTCGGCGCCCGGGTGATGACCTCGGAGGTGGCCAGCACCCTGCGCGACTCGCTGTCCCAGGTGGTCGACCAGGGCACCGCGCGGCGCCTGTCCGGCAGCTTCCGCCGCGACGACGGCAGCGCGCTGGTGATGGGCGGCAAGACCGGCACCGGCGACAACCGCATCGAAAGCTTCACCCGCAGCGGGGCGGTGAAGAGCTCGCGCTCGCTGAACCGCACCGCGACCTTCGTGTTCTACCTCGGCCCGCGGCACTTCGGCACCCTCACCGCCTACGTGGCCGGCAGCGCGTCGAGCAATTTCAAGTTCACCTCGGCGCTGCCGGTGCAGGTGCTCAAGGGCATGGCGCCGATGCTGCAGCACTACCTGGAGCCGGGCACCGAGTGCCACGCGCCCCAGGACACCCTGCGGGTGAGCTGGCTATGAGGCCGCGCGCCGCCGCGGCCTGAACCCGGGAAAGGCCAGGGAAGCACGGCGCCAAGGGTTCGGCGCCGGGAGGTCCGGCCGGCCGTCAGCATGACCTGGCGCGGCGCCCCTTGCCGCGCGGGTCCGGAGCCGGAGGGCACCGCCATGCCGCGCCGCCACGGAAACCTCAGGGACCAGGAACAGGCGTTGCTGCGCCAGCGCCGCGCCCAGGCCGGCATCGACGTGCCGAGCGACTTCAGCTGGGGCCTGGCCCTCTCCGGCGGCGGCGTGCGCAGCGCCACCTTCAACTTCGGCCTGCTGCGGGCGCTGGCGAAGAACCACGTGCTCAAGCGCTTCGACTACCTATCCACGGTGTCCGGCGGCGGCTACGTCGGCGCCATGCTCGGCCGCCTGTACGGCCCCGCCCAGGGCGCCCGCGAGGTGGAGAACGGCCTGGCGGCGGACGACTCGCTGCTGCTCTGGTGGCTGCGCAACAACGGCCGCTACCTGGCCCCGGCCGGCGGCCGCGACCTGCTGATGGCCGGCGCCTCGATGCTCCGTGGCTTCATGGCCACCCAGCTGGAGATCGGCATCCTGCTGCTGTGCATCGGCATGTTCACGGTGCTGCCCCACGTGCTGCTGGCGCTGCTGGGCACGCCGCCGGTGTTCCTCGGCAACCTCTGGTCGCTGTGGTTCCTCGCCGTGCCGCTGTTGTTGCTGGCCGCCGGGGCGCTGTGCTGGGCCTACTGGTTCAGCCGCGACCGCCAGGACCACGCCTTGCGCGACCTGCTCTCGGTGCTGCTGGCCTTGCTCGCCGCGCTGGCCCTGGCGGTGCAGGGCCTGTGGCCGCAGTTGCAGAGCGACATCGAGCTGGGCCCGCGGCTGCTGGCCTACGCCGTTCTGGTCGGCGCCCTGCTGATCGCCCCGCTGGGCTGGCTGCTGCGCCTGCCGCTGCGCGCCTGCCCGCCGGAACAGCAGCGCCTGCGCCTGACCCACTGGCTGGGCTGGGTGCTGCTGGGCGGCGCCGGGGTGTTGCTGCTGGGCGTTTGCGAGGCGGCGACCTGGCACTTGGTCGTGCGCCTGCGCGAGAGCGGCAACTTCACCCTCATTTCCTCCAGCGTGCTGGGCTCCACGGGCCTTGCCGTGGTGCTGCTGCGCGCCCTGCTGCCGACGCTGCTGGAGCGCCTGCGCCAGCAGGGCCTGCCGAGCGCCTACGGCAGCCAGCTGGCCAACCTGCTGGGCCTGGCCCTGCTGGCATTCCTGCTGCTGGCCTGGCTGACGCTGCTGCAGGCCTTCCTCTACCTGGGCGGCAACCTGCTCAGCCCCGGCGCCGCCATGCAGCCCTGGCTGCCGCTGCTGTACTGGGCCCTGGTGCTGGCCGCGCTGGGCTTCTACATCGGCATCAGCGGCGCCAACCTCACCCAGCTGAACCTCGCCTCGCTGCACTACTTCTACCGCTCGCGCCTGGCCCGCACCTACGTCGCGGTGGCCAACCACGGCGGGCCCGAGGCGCGCTTCCCGGCCTCGCTGCTGGTGCCGGCCGAGCGCCGGCTGATCGAAGGCATCGAGTCGCTGCGGGAGATACTGCCCGGCGACGACGTGGCCCTGGCCGACTACCAGCCGCACGCCTACGGCGGGCCGCTGCACCTGATCAACTGCTGCATCAACCAGACCCTCGACGACCGCACCCACAGCTACAACGCCGACCGCAAGGGCGTCGCCCTGACCGTCAGCGCCCTGGGCGTGGAGACCGGCACCCACGGCCCGCGGCCGCCCCAGGGCATGGAGCGCAGCAGCCTGGCGCAATGGGCGACCATCTCCGGCGCCGCGCTGAGCACCGGCATGGGCTCGCGCACCAGCGCCGGGCTGGCCGCGCTGGTGTTCATGACCGGCCTGCGCCTGGGCTTCTGGCTGCCCAACCCGACGCGCGCCGCCGAGACCGGCTGGCGCGCGCGCCTGGCCAAGTACCTGGCCACCCGCGCCGAGATGCTCGCCCAGTTCCCCGGCCTGCGCGCGCCCTTCTGGTACCTGTCCGACGGCGGCCACTTCGACAACAGCGGCGTCTACGCCCTGCTCAAGCGCGAGGTCGACCTGATCATCGCCAGCGACTGCGGCGCCGACCCGCGCTACCTGTTCGAGGACCTGGAGAACCTGGTGCGCAAGGCCAAGATCGACTACGACGCCGACATCGAGTTCATCGACCCGGACAGCCTGGCGCGGGTCTCCGCCGGCGACGCCCGCGCCCTGCTGTTCGGCACCCCGGAATCCATCTCGCCGGATTGCGGCCGCGAATACCTGCTGCTGGCGCGCATCACCTACGCCAGCCACAGGCGCGGCACCCTGCTGGTGGTCAAGCCGCACCGCTGCGATTCGCCGCTGCTGGAGCTGCCCTTCGACCTGGTGGGCTACGCCGACCGCAACCCGGCCTTCCCGCAGCAGGGCACCGACGACCAGTTCTTCGACGAAAGCCAGTGGGAGGCCTATCACCAACTGGGCCTGGCGCTGGGTTCGGTGCTCAGCCGCGACTTCCTCCAGCGCCTGCCGGGCTGGACCGACCTGGCCAGCATCGTGACCCTCACCGCGGTCGGCCAGCCGGCCCCGGCCAACGGCCCGAACCGCCGCCAGCGCATCGCCCAGAACGTGCGCACCACCCTCGGCGTGGGCCTCTCCGCCAGCCTGGTGGTGGCGCTCTGGCAGGGCCTGGAGCAGTACCGCGGCAGCATTGCCGACAGCGAATCGAAGTACTCCAGCCAGCTGGAGGCCATCGCCGACCTCTACGCCAAGGGCAACAAGGTCAGCGACGCCCTGCGCACGCGCATCGGCCACCTGGAGAACTTCGCCAGCCGCAACGGCCTGTCGGTGGAGTTCGCCAGCGACATGCGCACCCTGTTCGAGCGCGCCAGCACGGCCTGCGCCAGCGGCGCCGAGTCGGCCGACTGCGATTACCTGCGCCAGCTCACCAGCGACCCGCACCCCAACAGCCCGGTGCAGCAATACTGGTTCGGCTTCACCCCGCTGCCGGAAGACAACCCGGCGCTGGCCAGCGCCCCGCCGCCCCCTCCGCCACCGCCAGCCGCGGCGCCGGCATCACCGCCTGTCAGCGCCGAGATGGTGCCACCGCCCGCCGTCACGGCCAACGCCGCGCCCGCGCCCGCAGCAGAGCCGGTGGCCAACCCCTGCATGCGCGAAGGCAGGCGGCCGGTGGTGCTCTACACGCAGATCTACTCGGCCGACGAACAGCGCCCGGCGCGGGACTTCCTCAAGCTGCTGGAAGGCAGCGGGATCAGCACCCCGGGCATCGAGAACGTGGTCAGCGCCGCCGCCCGCCGCGGCTCGCCGCCGCCATTGCCCTGGCCGCGGCCGACCTTCATCTACCACGCCCGCCGCGACGGCGAATGCGCCCGCTGGCTGGCCCACAAGTTCAGCGACAAAGCCGTGGCCCTGCCGCTGGCGGCGAGCCTGCAGGCCTCGCCCGGGGTGATCGAGTTCTGGCTGCCGGCGCAGGCGAAGCCCAATTGAGGTGGCGCCGGTATCCGAACAAAGCGGCGGTCAAGGCTCGGCGACGGATAATCGCTCCAAGCAACAGTCTTGCAGGCCGCGCCGGGGTGCTCTTCGTAGGATCGAGGGGGACGCCTAGTTCTTGCTCGCGAACAGACGCGGTGCCATGCGGTTCGCGAGCAAGCTCGCTCCTACGAGAAGCCATGTGCACCGGTATGGTCCGCGATAGCCGGGAGGTATCGGCGCGATTCGCGGATGAGATCCGCTCCTACGCCACGCCATTCCCCTGTAGGAGCGCGCCCTGCGCGCGAATCGCGGGCAGGGCCCGCTCCTACAGGTTGCCGGGAGGCACGGTATTCCTCCCCCGGAGCGGACCTTGTCCGCGATAACCGGACGCCCCGGCGCGATTCGCGGATGAGATCCGCTCCTACGCCACGCCACCCGCGCCATTCCCCTGTAGGAGCGCGCCCTGCGCGCGAAATCGCGGGCAGGGCCCGCTCCTACAGGTCGCCGGGGGGCCGGACTATCCGCTCAACCTTTCCCACGCACCGTCTGCACGTAGAGCTTCTCCACCTGCTCCCGCGCCCAGGGCGTGCGGCGCAGGAAGGTCAGGCTGGACTTGATGCTGGGCTCGCTCTTGAAGCAGCGGATGTCGATGCGCTTGGCCAATCCTTCCCAGCCGTACTGCTCCAGCAGGCGTTCGAGGATGGTCTGCAGGGTCATGCCATGCAGCGGATCCTTGGGTCTTTCGCTCATGTGTCGGGCTTCGTCGATACGGGAAATGCGCGCACCTTAGCAGCAAGCCGCCGGGCGCGCAGCCCAGGCGCAGACAGGCGCCCGGCACGCGGCGTAGAATGGCCGCCGCGACCGCCGCAGCCCCCATACCAACAACGACTCCTCTTCGCCCGCCCGCACCCGGCCCTTCGCTGCCGGGGCATCACGCGTGGCCGGGGGACTCGGCCTGAGCCCCACCCTCACTCAGGATTCCCATGCACACCGCGCAAGACACCCGCACCGGCAGTTGGCTGAACGTCATCGCCCTGGCCATCGCCGCCTTCATCTTCAACACCACCGAGTTCGTCCCGGTGGGCCTGCTCAGCGACATCGGCCGCAGCTTCGACATGCGCCCGGAACAGGCCGGGCTGATGCTCACCCTGTACGCCTGGGTGGTGTCGCTCACCTCGCTGCCGCTGATGCTGGCCACGCGCAACATGGAGCGGCGGCGCCTGCTGGTGACGATCTTCTGCCTGTTCATCGGCAGCCACCTGCTCTCCGGCGTCGCCTGGAGCTTCACCACGCTGATGCTCAGCCGCTTCGGCATCGCCTTCGCCCATGCGGTGTTCTGGTCGATCACCGCATCCCTGGCGGTGCGCGTGGCGCCGCCGGGCCAGCAGGCGAAAGCCCTGGGCCTGCTGGCCACCGGGACCATCCTGGCGATGGTCCTGGGCATTCCCCTGGGCCGCGTGCTCGGCGAGGCCATGGGCTGGCGCGCGACCTTCCTGGCCATCGCCGGCGTCTCGCTGGTGGTGGTGCTCTGGCTGGCCCGCGCGCTGCCGCTGCTGCCCAGCCAGAACTCCGGCTCGCTGCGCAGCCTGCCGCTGTTGCTGCGGCGCCCGGCGCTGGTGGCGCTGTACGTGCTCACCGTGCTGGTGATCACCGCGCAGTTCACCGCCTACAGCTACATCGAGCCCTTCGCCCGCGAGGTGGCCAGGCTGGACAGCCAGCGCACCACCCTGCTGCTCCTGCTGTTCGGCGGCGCCGGGCTGTTCGGCTCGATCCTCTTCAGCCGCTACAGCGAGCGCTTCCCGCGCGGCTTCCCGTGCCTGACCATCGCCGTGCTCGGCAGTTGCCTGCTGCTGCTCCTGCCGCTGGCCCACGAGCCCCTGGCGCTGCTCGGCCTGAGCCTGTTCTGGGGCGCCGCCATCCTCTGCTTCGGCCTGGCCCTGCAGGCCAAGGTGCTGCAACTGGCCCACGACGCCACCGACGTGGCCATGGCCATGTTCTCCGGGCTATACAACGTCGGCATCGGCGGCGGCGCACTGCTGGGCAGCCGGGTGGTCGGCGGCATCGGCCTGGCGCAGATCGGCAACGTCGGCGGCGCCCTGGCCATGGCCGGCCTGGCGCTGTGCCTGTTCGCCTGCTGGCGCTATGCCGAGGCGCTGCGCAACGGGCACAAATGAAAAAGGCCGCGGCCCCTTGCGGGACCGCGGCCTTGGCTACAGCTCAGCGGATCAGCGGCCGGCGGCGGGAGCCGAGGCCGGCAGGTGGGCCTCGCCGTATTCCGCCTCGGCTTCATCGAAGCGCTGCTGCATGGCCTTGGACGGGGCCGGGCCGAGCAGGCTGAAGGCCACGATGGCGATGCTGGAGAACAGGAAGCCGGGGATGATCTCGTACAGGCCGAGCCAACCGAACTGCTTCCAGACGATCACGGTCACCGCGCCGACCAGCATGCCGGCCAGGGCGCCGTTGCGGTTCATGCGCTTCCACAGCACCGAGAACAGCACCAGCGGGCCGAAGGCGGCGCCGAAGCCGGCCCAGGCGTAGGACACCAGGCCCAGCACGCGGTTTTCCGGGTTGGCCGCCAGGGCGATGGCGATCAGCGCCACCAGCAGCACCATGGCACGGCCGACCCAGACCAGCTCGAGCTGGCTGGCGTTCTTGCGCAGGAAGGCCTTGTAGAAGTCCTCGGTCAGCGCCGAGGAGCACACCAGCAGCTGGCAGCTCAGGGTGCTCATCACCGCGGCGAGGATGGCCGACAGCAGCACGCCGGCGATCCACGGGTTGAACAGGATCTTCGCCAGCTCGATGAACACCCGCTCATGGTTCTCGGTGACCGCGCCGGCCTGCTCCGGGTTGGCCTGGAAGTAGGCGATGCCGAAGAAGCCCACGGCCACGGCGCCGCCCAGGCAGAGGATCATCCAGGTCATGGAGATGCGGCGCGCGGCCGGGATCGACTTGACCGAGTCGGCGGCCATGAAGCGCGCCAGGATGTGCGGCTGGCCGAAGTAGCCCAGGCCCCAGGCCATCAGCGAGATCACGCCGATGAAGGAAGCGCCCTTGAGCATGTCGAAGTTGGCCGCGTCCTTCAGCTCGATGGCGGCGAAGGTCGGCTCCACGCCACCGGTGGCGAACAGCACGATGATCGGGGTGAGGATCAGCGCGAAGATCATCAGCGAGGCCTGCACGGTGTCGGTCCAGCTCACCGCCAGGAAGCCGCCGACGAAGGTGTAGGCGATGGTCGCGGCGGCGCCGGCCCACAGCGCGGTCTCGTAGGACATGCCGAAGGTGCTTTCGAACAGGCGGGCGCCGGCGACGATGCCCGAGGCGCAGTAGATGGTGAAGAACACCAGGATCACCACCGCCGAGAGCACGCGCAGGATGCGGCTGTTGTCCTCGAAGCGGTTGGTGAAGTAGTCGGGGAGCGTCAGCGCGTTGCCGTTGTGCTCGGTGTGCACGCGCAGGCGGCCGGCGACGAACAGCCAGTTCAGGTAGGCGCCGACGATCAGGCCGATGGCGATCCAGCTTTCGGAGATGCCGGAGAGGTAGATCGCCCCCGGCAGGCCCATCAGCAACCAGCCGCTCATGTCCGAGGCGCCGGCCGACAAGGCCGTGACGAAGCTGCCGAGGCTGCGGCCGCCGAGGATGTAGTCGGAGAAGTTGTTGGTGGAACGGTAGGCGGCGAGTCCGATCAGGACCATGGCCGCGATGTAGATCACGAACGTGACCAGTGTTGGCGTGTTGACGCTCATGGGGGCTCCCCTGAAGCTTGTTTTTATCCAGGCCCGGAGGGTAGCCCGGGCCCTTGCTCGTCGGGGCCGGCGCGGTTGGCGTCGGTCCCCCTGCCGTGCCCTTCGGCACGGCGGGGCAGCAGCGGCCCTGCGCAAGCTCCGCTACCACCCCTGTCGCCACCCGTCGCGGTTGCACCACGCGGGCGGCTGATTCTTCGGCGCCCCCTCACCAGTCCCGGGGCAGCCGTCGCCACATTGCCCGGAGCACGTCCGGGGACACGCGCGGGCGGCGGATTCTAGCGCAAGGAAAAGCCCTTGTTGCACCGAATCGCCGAACGGTTGCACTCAAGGTGCAACCCCGACGGGCGACTGGCGGAATCTAGTGGCACCCTGCCCCGGCATTCTTGCGAAAAGCTCTGGACTTCTTGCGAAAAACTCCAGGACGCCCGTCCTTCGCAGCCAGCGGCTAGCACTTTCGGATCTGAAAGCACTTGATTTTCAAACCACAGGGAATGTTATGTTATAACAACATAACTCAAGACCGCCCCACCGAGCGGCCCGCCAAGCCCCTGCCTAGAGCCTTCGCGCAGCCCGGATCGCCACGGGAGGGGCCCGTTCTGCCCGAAAAACCAAGGAGCCCCCGATGTCCCCGTCCCGCCCCCTGCCCCGCTGGCCACTCGCGCCGCTGACCCTCGCGTTGTTTGCCGTTCCCGCGCTCGCCGACACCCGCCCCGCCGAGCTGCAGCCCCAGGTGATCACCGCCAACCCGCTGGGTGAGGTGCAACCCGCCGCGCCCAGCAGCGTGCTGCAGGGCGACGAGCTGACGCTGCGCCAGAAAGGCAGCCTGGGCGAGACCCTCGACGGCCTGCCGGGGGTGTCCTCCACTTGGTTCGGCCCCGGCGCCAGCCGGCCGATCATCCGCGGCATGGACGGCGACCGCATCCGCCTGCTGCGCAACGGCGTGGGCGCGCTGGACGCCTCGTCGCTGTCCTACGACCACGCGGTGCCGGAAGACCCCAACGTGGTCGAGCGCATCGAAGTGGTCCGCGGCCCGGCCGCCCTGCTCTACGGCGGCAACGCCATCGGCGGGGTGGTCAACAGCTTCGACAACCGCATCCCCAGCGAACCGGTGGACGGCGTGCACGGCCGCGGCGAGCTGCGCTACGGCGGCGCCGACACCACCCGCAGCGCCGCCGGCGCGCTGGAAGCCGGCGACGGCAACTTCGCCCTGCACCTGGACGCCGGCTCCCGCGAGTTCAACGACCTGCGCATCCCCGGCTACGCCCATTCCCGCGCCCAGCGAGCGATCGACGGCGACGACTCCAAGCACCGCGTCGAGAACAGCGACGGCCGCCAGGACAGCGGCGCCATCGGCGGCAGCTATCACTGGGACCACGGCTACGCCGGGCTTTCCTACAGCGGCTACGACGGCAACTACGGCTCCCCCGCCGAGGACGACGTGCGCCTGAAGATGCAGCAGGACCGCTACGCCTTCGCCTCGGAGATCCGCGACCTGGAAGGCCCGTTCAGCTCGGTGAAGCTGGACGCCGCCTACACCGAGTACCAGCACAAGGAGATCGAGGACGGCGAGACCGGCACCACCTTCAAGAACGACGGCTACGAGGCGCGCATCGAGGCCCGCCACAAGCCGCTGGGCCCGCTCGAAGGCGTGGTCGGCGCGCAGGTGGCCAACAGCCGCTTCTCGGCCCTGGGCGAAGAGGCCTTCGTGCCGCACACCGAAACCGGCAGCGCGGCGCTGTTCTTCCTGGAGAACTGGCAAGCCACCGAGCGCCTGGCGCTGAGCTTCGGCGGCCGCGTCGAACACAGCCGCATCGACCCCGACGCCAAGGACAACGAGCGCTTCGCCGAGAACGACGGCAGCCGCAGCTTCACCGCCGGCAGCCTGTCCTCCGGCGCGGTGTACCAGTTGACGCCGATCTGGGCGCTGGCCGCCACCCTCAGCTACACCGAGCGCGCGCCGACCTTCTACGAGCTGTACGCCAACGGCCCCCACGCGGCCACCGGCACCTACGAGGTGGGCGACGCCGATGCGGACAAGGAAAAGGCGGTGTCCACCGACCTGGCCCTGCGCTTCGACAATGGCATCCACAAGGGCAGCGTCGGCGTGTTCTACAGCCGCTTCTCCAACTACATCGGCCTGCTCGCCAGCGGCCGCTACCGCGACGAGGAAGGCGAAGTGGTCGCCGCCGACAGCGACGAGGCCCTGCCGGAATACCTCTACAGCGGCGTGCGCGCGGAGTTCTACGGCGTCGAGGCGCAGGACCGCATCCACCTGCTGGAAAGCCCCTACGGCAACTTCGACCTGGAACTGTCCGGCGACTACACCCGGGCGAAGAACCGCGACACCGGCGAGCCGCTGCCACGCATCGCCCCGCTGCGCCTGAACAGCGCGCTGATCTGGGAACTGCAGCAGTGGCAGGCGCGCCTGGAAGTGGAACACGCCGCCTCGCAGCACCGCGTGCCGGACGAGGAACTCTCCACCGACGGCTACACCACCCTGGGCGCCAGCGTCGGCTACAGGTTCGACATGGGCGGCAGCCAGTGGCTGGCCTTCGTCAAGGGCGAGAACCTGACCAACCAGACGGTGCGCTACGCCAGCTCGATCCTGCGCGACAGCGTGCCGGCGGCCGGGCGCGGCATCGAGGCGGGGGTGAAGGTGGCGTTCTGATGGGGTGCGGTAGGGGTGCTCTGCGTAGGATGGGTTGAGCGAAGCGATACCCATCGCCGGCCCTGCCGGCGCAATCGCGGATGAATCCGCTCCTACAAGGGAATGCCGTGCCCCACCGCGAACTGTAGGAGCGGGCCCTGCCCGCGATGGGGCTGCTCGGCGCGCACAGATGGTTCGGCGTCATCCTGAACCATTGGTTCGCGAGCAAGCTCGCTCCTACGAAAAGCCGCACAGCTTGCCCGCGAACCAACTGCTCTGTGTAGGAGCGAGCTTGCTCGCGAACCGCCACAAAAACAGAAGGCCCCGGTTCCTCGCGAAACCGGGGCCTTCGTTCAAACGCAAAACCGCGCCGTTACTGCCGCATCCCCCGCCCGCTCACCAGCAGGCGGATGCAGAAGAAGTACAGGATCACTGTCGCCGCCAGCATGAAGATCAGCGCCGTACCGATCTGGATGTCCGATACCCCGAGGATGCCGTAGCGGAAGGCGTTGACCATATGCAGGATGGGGTTGGCCAGCGATACCGTCTGCCAGAACTCCGGCAGCATGTGGATGGAGTAGAACACCCCGCCCAGGTAGGTCAGCGGCGTCAGCACGAAGGTCGGGATGATCGAGATGTCGTCGAAGTTGCGCGCGTACACCGCGTTGACGAAGCCGCCCATGGAGAAGATGGTGGCCGTCAGCACCACCACCAGCACGGTGATGCCCAGGTGGTGCACCTGCAGCTTGGTGAAGAACAGCGACAGCGCCGTGACGATGACGCCCACCGCCAGCCCGCGCAACACGCCGCCCACGGTGTAGCCGAGGAGGATGGTGTGCGGCGACACCGGCGACACCAGCAGCTCCTCGATGGAGCGCTGGAACTTGCTGCCGAAGAAGCTCGACACCACGTTGCCGTAGGCGTTGGTGATCACCGACATCATGATCAGCCCCGGCACTATGTACTGCATGTAGCTGAAGCCGCCCATGCCGCCGATCTGCCGGCCGATCAGGTTGCCGAAGATGACGAAGTACAGAACCATGGTGATCGCCGGGGGCAGCAGGGTCTGCGGCCAGATGCGGGTGAAGCGGCGGACTTCACGGTAGACGATGGTGCTCAGGGCCACCCAGTTGGCGCGCAGCTCGCTCATACCGCCACCTTCGACAGGTTCTTCTCGACCAGCGACACGAACAGCTCCTCCAGACGGTTGGTCTTGTTGCGCAGGCTCAGCACCTCGATGCCCTGCCCGTTGAGCGCGGCGAACAGGCCGTTGATGCCGGCCGCCTTGTCCACCTGCACCTCCAGGGTGTGGTCGTCCAGCAGCCGCGCCGGGTAGCCGGGCAGTTGCGGGAGCTGGGCCACGGCGCCCTTGAGGTCGAGCACGAAGGTCTCCACGTGCAGCTGGGTCAGCAGCTTGCGCATGCTGGTGTTCTCGACGATGGTGCCGTGGTCGATGATCGCGATGTTGCGGCAGAGCTGCTCGGCCTCCTCCAGGTAGTGGGTGGTGAGGATGATGCTGATGCCCTGCTGGTTCAGTTCGGTGAGGAAGTTCCACATCGAGCGGCGCAGCTCGATGTCCACCCCGGCGGTGGGCTCGTCGAGGATCAGCAGGCGCGGCTCGTGGATCAGCGCGCGGGCGATCATCAGCCGGCGCTTCATGCCGCCGGAAAGCTCGCGCGAGGCCGAGTTGCGCTTGTCCCACAGGCCCAACTGATTGAGGTACTTCTCGGCGCGCTCCTTGGCGATCTTCGCCGGGATGCCGTAGTAGCCGGCCTGGGTCACGACGATGTCGAAGACCTTCTCGAACTGGTTGAAGTTGAACTCCTGGGGCACCACGCCCAGGCAGCGCTTGACCTTCAGCGGCTCGCGGTCGAGGTCGTGGCCGAACACCGTGACCGTGCCGCTGGTCTTGTTCACCAGGGTCGAGAGGATGCCGATGGTGGTGGACTTGCCGGCGCCGTTGGGGCCGAGCAGAGCGAAGAAATCGCCCTCGGCGACGTCCAGATCGATGCCCTTGAGGGCCTGGAAACCGTTGCCGTAGGTTTTCGTCAGTTGACGGAGGGTAAGCGCGGAACTCATGGAATTTCCCGTGGCTGGGCGGCGCGTGAAAATGGAACAGCTAGATAAGGGCCCGCGCCGGCAAATGCAACCTTCGCCGGCGCCGCGGGCGGTTCAGGTCAGCGCGGTCATCACCGCGCTGCGGTAGGCCGGACGCTCGCGCAGGCGGGTGTACCAGGCTTCCAGGTGCGGCATCGGCGGGCGCTGGATGGGCATCTCGAACCAGGCATAGATGAAGCTGCCCAGGGGGATGTCGCCCATGCCGAAGCGCTCGCCGGACAAGTATGGCTGGCGCGCCAGGGCCTGCTCGGGCACCGCCAGGGCCGTCACGCAGGCCTCGATGCCGGCGTCGATGGCGGCCTGGTCACGCTGCTCCGGCGGGGTGCGCAGGGTACCCCAGAACACCGTGCGGAAGGGCCCGGCGAAGGTCGAGGTGGTCCAGTCCATCCACTTCTCGGCGCTGGCGCGCCGCTGCAAGTCCTGCGGATAGAGGCTGTCGGGCGCGTACTTCGCCGCCAGGTAGCGGACGATGGCGTTGGATTCCCAGAGCACGAAGTCGCCATCCTCGAGGGTCGGCACCACGCCGTTGGGGTTGAGCGCGCGGTAGGCCGGCTCGTTCACCACGCCGAAGGCGCCGCCGGCGTCGATGCGCTGGTAGGCCACCGCGGCCTCCTCGGCGCACCACAGCGCCTTGCGCACGTTGGAGGAATTCTTGCGGCCCCAGATTTTCAGCATGGCGTGCAGCCTCTTCTTGTTTGGCGGGTGAACGCGGCCGCGGCAGGTCGGCCGGTGAATGCGAGCACCCTACCGGTCGGCGCGGCAAGAAGAAAGGCATGCGGACTGATGATGACTATCGATTGCCTTCATGCTTCGGCGCTTCGGCCTGCATGTCGCCGGACAGCGGCGTGGGGCCGGCGTCGAACAGGTGCGGGTAGCAGGCCCGCAGGTGGCCGAAGAACAGGTCCTCGGGGACGTCGGCGAACTGGCCGTGGTCGCACAGGTACTCCATGTGCCGCCGGCCGCCCTGGTCGAATTCGTGGAAGACGCTGTCCTCGCGCCCGTCGAATTCCAGCGGCAGCACGCCGAAGGCCTCGCACAGCTCGCGGTTGAAGGCCGGCGTGGCCTTGACCCAGCGGCCGTCGAGGAACAGCTCGGTGTAGCCGTGCATGGCGAACACCTCGCTGCGCAGCATCTCCACCATGCGCCCGCTGGCCAGGTGGTTCTTCACGTCGGCCAGGCCGATGCGCGCGGGGATGCCGCAATGCCGGGCGCAGGCCGCCAGCAGCGCGGCCTTGGGCACGCAGTAGGACTGCCCGGCCTGCAGCGCGTGGCTGGCCTTGAGCGTCTGCGCATCGAGGCTGAACACATAGGGGTTGTAGCGGATGCTGTCGCGCACCGCGTAGTACAGCGCCACCGCCTGCTCGCGCGGCTGCGGCGAGGCGCCACGGTGCCTTTGGGCGAACTCGACCACCGCGGGGTGGTCACTATCCAGGTAGCGGCCGGGTTCGAGGTAAGCCTGCATGGGGGAATCTCCTTCACGGTTCCGGCCAGTCTAAACAGCCCGTCCGCATGCCGTGGAGGACGATCCGGCCAAGCTCGCCGAGGAAGGCGCCAACACCCGGCTAAGCTGTGAGGGATCGCCCCGTCGTTCGTCATGGAGGAAAGTGCATGTCGCTGCTCTGGTTGATCGTTCTCGTGCTCGGCGTCGCCTGGCTGGCCCACCGGCGCGTGGCGCCGGCCCCGGCGCTGGGGATAGTCGCCGTCTATCTCATCTTCATGGGCCTGTTCAGCCACGCCCACGGCTGGATGATCCTGCTCTGGCTGCCCTGGCTGGCGGTGGCCGCCGCCCTGGCCCTGCCCGATCTGCGCCGCAAGCTGTTCAGTGGCCCGCTGTATGCCTGGTTCAAGCAGGTGCTGCCGCCGATGTCCGACACCGAGCGCGAGGCCATCGAGGCCGGCACCGTGTGGTGGGACGGCGACCTGTTCAGCGGCCGCCCGGACTGGAGCAAGCTGCTGGGCGCCCCGGCGCCTCAGCTCACCGAGGAGGAGCAGGCCTTCATCGACGGCCCCACCGAACAGCTCTGCGCCATGGTCAACGACTGGGACATTTCCCGGCGCATGGACCTGCCGGAGGAAGCCTGGGCCTTCATCAAGGAACAGGGCTTCTTCGGCCTGATCATCCCCAGGGAATACGGCGGCAAGGGCTTCTCCGCCTTCGCCCACTCCCAGGTGGTGATGAAGCTGGCCAGCCGCAGCGGCGACCTGGCCTCCACCGTGATGGTGCCCAACTCCCTGGGCCCGGCCGAGCTGCTGCTGCACTACGGCACCGACGAGCAGCGCCAGCGCTACCTGCCGGGCCTGGCGCGCGGCGAGGAAATCCCCTGCTTCGGCCTGACCAGCCCGCAGGCCGGCTCCGACGCCGGCGGCATGACCGACATCGGCATCGTCTGCAAGGGCCAGTGGCAGGGCGAGGAAGTGCTCGGCCTGCGCCTGACCTGGGAGAAGCGCTACATCACCCTGGGCCCGGTGGCCACCCTGCTCGGCCTGGCCTTCAAGTGCCACGACCCGGAGCACCTGCTGGGCGGCGAGGAAGACCTGGGCATCACCCTGGCCCTGGTGCCCACCGACACCCCCGGAGTGGAGATCGGCCGGCGCCACGTGCCGCTGGGCGCGGCCTTCATGAACGGGCCGAACTCGGGCAAGGACGTGTTCCTGCCGCTGGACTGCATCATCGGCGGCCAGGCCATGATCGGCAAAGGCTGGATGATGCTGATGAACTGCCTGTCGGTGGGCCGCTCCATCTCCCTGCCGGCGGTGGGCACCAGCGCGGCCAAGGGCTGCAGCTACAGCAGCGGGCGCTACGCGCAGATCCGCGAGCAGTTCAACGTGCCCATCGGCGCCTTCGAGGGCATCCAGGAAGCCCTCGGGCGCATCGGCGGCAACGCCTGGATGATGGACTGCGCGCGCATCCTCACCGCCCACGCGGTGGACCTGGGCGAGAAGCCCTCGGTCCTGTCGGCCATCCTCAAATACCACCTGACCGAGCGCGGCCGCGAATGCATCAGCCACGCCATGGACATCCACGGCGGCAAGGGCATCATCCTCGGCCCGCGCAACTACCTGGGCCGCGCCTGGCAGACGGCGCCGATCTTCATCACCGTGGAAGGCGCCAACATCCTCTCGCGCAACCTGATGATCTTCGGCCAGGGCGCCATCCGCTGCCATCCCTTCGTGCTCAGGGAGATGGCCCTGGCCCAGCAGGAAGACCAGGCCCACGCCGCCCACGAGTTCGACCGCCTGCTGCTGCGGCACATCGGCTTCGCGGTGAGCAACGCCGCCAGCAGCCTGCTGCTGGGCCTGGGCTTCGGCCGCTTCGACCACGTGCCCGGCGACCGCCTGACGCGCCCCTACTTCCGCGCGGTGAACCGCCTGGCAGCCAGCTTCGCCATGCTCGCCGACTTCAGCATGATGCTGCTGGGCGGCGAGCTGAAGCGCAAGGAACGCCTCTCGGCGCGCCTGGGCGATGCCCTCAGCCACCTCTACCTGGCCTCGGCGGCGCTCAAGCGCTACCACGACCTGAACCATGCCGAGCACCTGCAACCGCTGCTGCGCTGGGCCCTGGAGGAGAACCTGGCGAAGACCGAGGAGGCCCTGGCCGCCCTGCTGGAGAACTTCCCCAACCGCTGCGTCGGCTGCCTGCTCAAGCTCCTGGTGTTCCCCCTGGGCCGCCGCCACAAGGGCCCGAGCGACGCGCTGGACGCGGAGATCGCCGGCATCCTCGGCCGCCCGCTGGACGACCCGGCGCTGCAGGCGATCCTCTACGGCGCCTTCCTGCCCACGGCGCAAGACGACCCGCTGGCCGACCTGGAACGCGCCCTCACCGCCCTGCGCGAGGTGGCGCCCCTGCAGAAACAGCTGCACAAGGCAATCAAGGAAGGCAAGGTGCGCCCGGCGCCCGGCCAGTCGCCGATCGACGCCGCGGTGGCCGCGCGGGTGCTGGACGAGGAGCAGGGCCAGCAGCTGCACGCCGCGGAGAAGGCCCGGCGCCAGGTGATCGACGTCGACGACTTCGCCAAGGAGGAACTCGGCCAGCCCGGCAAGGTCTGACCACCCAGAACCCTTCCCTACCCCATGAAGGGAGCAGTACGCCAAGGGCGCCGACACGGCGCCCTTGGCGTTTTCGCCCCGGGGGCTGCCAGTGCCGGCGGATGGGTGCACACTGGCAGGCAAAGGCAACCGGGAGAACGCCCATGCGCATCCTGCCCATCCTCCTCGTCGGCCTGGCCCTGGCAACCACGGCGCAGGCCGACTCCTGGCTCTACCCGAGCCGCAACAGCCCGCCACCGGCGCCGCTGGTCGACCTGGACCCGCAACAGCAGCAGATCGACAGCCTGCAGCGCCAGGCCGAACAACGCCGCGCGCAGCAGCAGGACCAGCGCCTGCAATACGAGGACCAGCGCCTGCAGCTCAAGCAGCAACAGCTCAAGGACCAGCAGCAGTCCCTGGAGCGCCAGCGCCAGCAACAGCGCCTGCAGGACCAGACCATCGAGCGCCAGCGCACCGACCTGCAGCAGTTCCGCCTGCAGCAGCAACAGCAGCAGCTCGACATGCAGCGGCGGATGATCGACAACCAGCGCCGGCAGACGCAGTCGCGGCCGCTCCGTTGAACGGCGCCGCGCGGCGGGGCCGGTGAAACCCCTATATACTCCGCCCCCGTTTCAGCCGTTTCCGCAGAGGACCCCACCATGGCCAGCGCCTACCTTGACCACCACCTCGCCCTGCTGCAGCACCTGCGCATGATCCTCGGCGCCCTGGGCGAAGCCGAGCAGGTCCCGGAGGAGAACCACGGCCTGTTCCTCGAACGCTTCGACGAACTGCTGCAGGAACTGCCGCGCGACCCGGTGGGCGCCCAGTACCTGGGCCAGGACCTGATTTCCCAGACCTTCCACCGCTACCCGCAGATCGCCCACCTGGTGCCGCGCGACCTGCTGTGGTTCTTCGGCGGCGACTGCCTGCACTTCATGCCCGACGAAGAGATCGACCTGTACCAGCAACTGGACGAACGCCGCTTCGCCGCCGAGGAAAACGGCGAGCCCTTCGACTGGAACAAGGAAAAGGCTTTGCTGGCGTTGCCGGGAGATGCGCCGAAGCATTAGAGCACCCTCACCCCAACCCTCTCCCGCAAGCGGGAGAGGGGGCTGTCCTGAGCGGCGTTGAACTCAAGCGTCGTCCTCACACCTCGTCATTCCCGCGGACAGCGCTTGCGCTGGCCCGAGCAACTGTCTTACAGGCCGCGCCGAGGTGCTCTGCGTAGGAGCGAGCTTGCTCGCGAATGAGCCCCGCAGCGGAGTCTGTTCGCGAGCAAGCTCGCTCCTACAGGGGCAACCGTGGTTTCAGGATCATGCGGCGTTGAACTCAAGCGTCGTCCTCGCACCTCGTCATTCCCGCGGACAGCGCTTGCGCTGGCCCGAGCGACTGTCTTACAGGCCGCGCCGAGGTGCTCTTCGTAGGAGCGAGCTTGCTCGCGAATGAGCCCCCCGCAGCGGAGTCTGTTCGCGAGCAAGCTCGCTCCTACAGGGGCAACCGTGGTTTCAGGATCATGCGGCGTTTTCAGTCGGCTCGGGACAGCCCCCTCTTCCTTCAGGGAGAGGGTTGGGGAGAGGGCGCCCCCTTCGATCCGACGAAAAGCCCCGCAAGACAGTCACCCCTCCTCCGGCACCCGTATCCGGTGGCAATCCTTGATCTCCCGCAGCGCCAGCGTCGACTGGATCGACGCGATCCCCGGCTGCTTGCGCAGCACCTTCTCGACGAACTCCGCGTAAGCATCCAGATCCTTCTCCAACACCTGCAGAAGGAAATCCGCATCGCCGGTGATCTTGTGGCAGGCCAGCACCTCCGGCAGGTCGCGCACAGTCGCCTCGAAGCGGTCCGAGGCGTCGTCGGAGTGGGCGGCGAAGCGCACGTGGACGAACGCCAGGATGTCCAGGCCCAGGCGCCGGCGGTCGAGGTTGGCCTGGTAGTCGCGGATGTAGCCCTCCTCCTCCAGGCGTTTGCGCCGCCGCCAGCAGGGCGTGACGCTCAGCGCCAGGCGCTCGCTCAGCTCGGCGTTGGACAGGCTGGCGTCCTCCTGTAACAGGCGCAGCATCGCCAGGTCGGTGGCATCCAGGTCGGCCACGCTGGAATTTCTTTTCTTCATTTCTCTCATCCTGAGTCTGTCATTGCGCAGAAGCCTAGCCCATGCAGTCAGAAAGCACAGTTATTCCCGGCCAGCGGCATAGACTGACCCCAGGCGCCCGATGAACGCGCGGCGCTCCCACTCAGGAGGAAGGCAGCATGACCCGTTATCTGGATGTGCAGGACGTTGGCCGACTGCTCGGCGAGATCGGCCCGGGCGCGGCCATCCGCGCCATGGCCGGCTACATCGAGGCCGATTACCGACGCTGGGATGAATTCACCAAGTGCGCCCGCGTCGCCAACCACTCCGCCCTCGGCGTGATCGAACTGATGCCCGCCGACGACGGCAAGCTGTATGCCTTCAAGTACGTCAACGGCCACCCGAAGAACTATCGCGTCGACCTGCCCACGGTAATGGCCTTCGGCGTGCTGGCCACGGTGGACACCGGCTACCCGCTGCTGCTCGGCGAACTGACGCTGACCACCGCCGTGCGCACCGCCGCCACCTCGGCGCTGTTCGCCGGCTTCCTGGCCCGCCCCGATGCCCGAAGCATGGCGCTGATCGGCAACGGCGCGCAGAGCGAGTTCCAGGCCATCGCCTTCCACGAGCTGCTGGGCATCGAGGAAATCCGCCTGTTCGACATCGACCCGGCGGCCACCGCCAAGCTGCAGCGCAACCTCGCCGGCCTCCCCGGCCTGAAATTGGTGGTCGCCAGCTCGGTGCGTGAAGCGGTGCACGGCACCGATATCGTCACCACGGTCACCGCCGACAAGACCAACGCCACCATCCTCACTGCCGACATGCTCGAACCGGGCATGCACATCAACGCCGTGGGCGGCGACTGCCCGGGCAAGACCGAGCTGCAGGCCGAAGTGCTGGAGCGCGCGCGGGTGATAGTCGAGTTCGAACCGCAGACCCGCGTCGAGGGCGACATCCAGCAGATGCCGGCGGATTTCCCGGTGATCGAGTTCCAACGCATCCTCGCCGGCGCCGCCGAGGGCCGGCAGAACGCCGAGCAGATCACCGTATTCGACTCGGTGGGCTTCGCCCTGGAAGACTTCTCCGCCCTGCGCTGGCTGCACGACGCGGCGCGCGAGCGCGGCATCGGCCGCGACATCGAACTGGTGCCGCGGCCGCAGGACCCGAAGGACCTGTTCGGCCTGGTCCGGCAGCCCCAGGGCCAGGCGCTGCGTGCCGTGCGCTGAGCCTGGCGCGCCAGGGCAAGGGCTGGCTCACTCCAGCACGCTGAACTCGATGCGCTGGTTGCGCGCCCTGCCCGCCTCGGTGGCGTTGCTGAAGAGCGGCTGGCTGCGCCCGTAGCCCTTGGCCTGCAGACGGTCGGGCGCCACGCCCAGTTCCACCAGGCGCGCCACCACGGCCTCGGCCCGAACGCGGGAGGCCTGCTGGCTGCTTTGCGAATCGTCGCTGTCGTCGGTGTGTCCGCCCACTTCCACGAGGGTGCCCGGCGGCGCCTGGCGGATGGCTTCGGCGGCTTCGGCCAACACCTCGTCGCTGTCGCGGCTGATGGTGCTCGAGCGGTTGTCGAAGCGAATCCCCAACTGGGTCAGGGCATCGGCCAGTTGCCGAGCGCCGGAGCCCGGCGGCAGGCCGTTGAGGGCGGCCAGGGTGCGGTTCCACAGCCCCAGGAATTCGAAGCCGCCGAAGGTCTCGCGCAATTTCTGCGACAGCTCGATGCGCTGCCCCTGGCTCAGCGCGGTGGAATCCATGCGGATGCGCTCGCCGTTGAAGCCCAGCTTGAGCCCCTCGACCTTCAGTTCCGGCAGCAGCTCCAGCAGGCCGTCGAGCCAGGCAGCGGGGCTGGTTTGCCGCTTGACCAGGATGTCGCCCCGCAGGCGCTCCGCGCCGAAGACCTCCTTCAGCCGCCCCAGCAGCGCCGCGCGCTCGTCGATGCTGGTGAGCTGGCCATTGATGCGGACCTTGCCCTCGCGCAGTTCGAGCATGAAGCGCGGCGCCTCCACCACCGGGCTGGCCTCGGGCTGCGGGACCACCTCCACGGCTGCCGCCACCCGCGCCTGGGCCACGGGCGTGGACGAGCAATGGCGAAACGACAGCACCATGGTGAGCAACGACAGCACCAGTAGCGCGCCCAGCCAGGGCGCCAGCCCCCGCTTCGCACCCGGCCGCGGCCCAGCCGGCTCGCTGATCGCCTCCGGCCGCAGCGCCGGCAACAATTCGGCGGTGTCGGCCATCAGCACCGTCAGCCCCTCGGCCCCGGCCTGCGCCGCGCCACCGGCAGCGTCGAGTCCGGCCAGCAGCTCCGGCAGGCAGGCGGCGACCGCCTCTTCCAGCCCCTCGTCGGACAGCCCCAGGTGCCGGGCAAAGCGGCCCAGCGTGCCGGCGTCGAACACCTGCTCCAGCTGGGCGCGGTCGGGCGCCTGCGCATGGGGGCCGCCCTGCAGCCAGGCGCCCAGTCCCTGCCGGCGCAGGTGCTGGACGAAACCGGCCCAGCCGCCGCGCTGCTCGTCGAGCACCAGGTGGGCCAGCAGGCCCAGGAGCTTTCCGGCGTTTTCCGGCGCCAGGCCGAAGCGGCGGACGAGCGTCTCCAGAAGCCGCCCAATGAAATCGTCATACATATGAAGAACTACTCGGAGAATATCCATCGACCCGTGCCAGGCATTGCGGCCACACGGTCCCTGCAATGCTGCCCAGGCGCCGATGCGCGCCGGGGAAGCCGGCGCTATCAGAGCAAATCCCTCCGGCGGACCAAATAAGGGCAATCCGAATTCGCTGCCCGGCACCGGCATTGCCGGGGGGCGAGGAAACGTCTCACCGGCGCCCGCGCCTGCGCCTTATTCCACCGGCCGGGCAAGCCTTGCCAAGCTGGCCGGAACACTTCGCCAAGGCGCTATCGCAGGACCTCCCCATGCCGCACCTCCCACCGATGACCACCAGCCATGGAGGGCTGCGGCTGCGCTCGGGCAGCATCCTCGCCCTGCTGCTGGTGCTGCTGGCGAGCCTGGCGCCCAGCAGCCAGGGACAGAGCCAGGGCGGGCAGCGGACGGCGAAGGTCGAGGTGGAAAGCTTCGTGCGCCGGCTGTACGGCGACGAAGGCCCCGGGGCGCTCTCCGGCGATATCGGCGAGGCGCGCGCCCGGCGCTGGCTGAGCCCTGCGCTGGCGCGGGCGCTGAAGGCCTACCGCGCAGCCCGCCATGAAGGCGCGGGGCTGCTGGAGAACGACCCGCTCTGCGTCTGCCGGCGTTCGCCAGGCCTGGAGCTGGAGCAACTGCACGTCAACCTGGCCGGCGAGGGCCGGGCCACGGCCAGGGTGATCCTGGTGCACGAGCAGTGGCGCCGCGGCGTGCTGCTGCGCCTGGTCAGGCGCGGGAAGGCCTGGCGCCTGGACGATCTCGCGCAGCCGGCCATGCCGAGCCTGCGCCGGGCGCTGGAACGGGAAACGCAGGGCGCGCCGGCTATCACGGAGAAATGACGGGGAGCGGAAACGAAAAAAGGCTGCCCTGAGGCAGCCTTTTTTGCGTGGATCACCGCGAGGGGCGATCCGGATTGGAGCGGGAAACGAGACTCGAACTCGCGACCCCGACCTTGGCAAGGTCGTGCTCTACCAACTGAGCTATTCCCGCATCAACTTGTTGCAACCTCCAGCTTTCGGCCGGAGGGTAACGCCATTTCGCTTTCCGCTCACCGCCGGGGCGATGACCGAGAATTTGGAGCGGGAAACGAGACTCGAACTCGCGACCCCGACCTTGGCAAGGTCGTGCTCTACCAACTGAGCTATTCCCGCAATGGCGTCCCCTAGGGGACTCGAACCCCTGTTACCGCCGTGAAAGGGCGGTGTCCTAGGCCACTAGACGAAGGGGACGCGGCCCGGAACTTACAACATTCTTTCCGGCTTCTTCGCTCTGCCTTTCGGCTTTCGCGTCGAAGTGGCGCGCATTCTATGGAGCCTTTGGAGGGGCGTCAACCCTTCCGGAAAAAATTTTTTAAATCAAAGACTTCTGGTCAAATTTTGCGCCGCCGCTATGACCGGTGTCAGCGAGCCATTACACTCGGGAAAAATCCTTCAGGGAGTTTCCAAGGTGTCGCCACTCGTCATCACCGCCCTGGTCGTCGCCGGCATCGTCATTCTGATCGCCATCGTCTTCATCAACCAGCAGTTGGAAAACCGCAAGCTGGAGAAGGCCCGGGAGAAGGCCGACCTGCAGGATCGCTTCCGCCGCTGCGGCGCCATCGCCGAGAGCCTGCCCGGTCAGTTCATCTCCGCGGACCTCAAGCTGCTGCTCAGCCGTTTCGAACTCAGCCTGGGCGAGCGCCTGCTCAAGCTGGAAAAAACGCCCCAGGTCGCCGAGCGCGTCGCCGAACTCAACCGCCTGGTAAGCCAGGGCAGCGCCATGGAAGTGCGCAACGCCCCGCAGTTGATCCTCACCGAAGCCAAGGCCAAGGAAGTCCGCTTCCTTTTCGAGGGCCTGCACGCCCAGATCAACCGCTTCGCCCAGGATGGCCTGCTGCCGCGCAACGACGCCCAGCGCTGGCTGAAGGAAATCCGCCACCTGCTCACCCAGCTGCATATAGAGTTCTTCACCAACATCGGCCAGCAGGCGCTGCAGCAGAACCAGCCCCGCCAGGCCCGCCTGGCCTTCGAGCGCGGCGTGCAGTACCTGCAGAAGCAGGCCGACCTCGGCCGCTACCAGGCCCAGTTGAAGCAACTGGAACAACAGCTCGAACGCGCCAACGCCCTGGTGCTGGAAAGCAGCAAGCCCTCCGCCGAGGAAAACACCGAGCTGACCGAAGGCCTGAAGGCGCTGGACGAAGACGACATCTGGAAGAAGAAGAATCTCTACGACTGAGGAGACCTGCATGAGCCTGACCCTCTACGGCGCCGCCCTATCCCCCTTCGTCCGCAAGGTCCGCCTGTGCCTGGCGGAGAAGGGCCTGGACTACCAACTGGAGAACGTCGACCCGTTCAACCAGCCGGACTGGTACGCCGACCTCAACCCGCTGCGACGCATCCCCGCCCTGCGCGACGGCGACGTCACCCTGGCCGACTCCAGCGTCATCTGCCACTACCTGGACGACCGCGATCCCCAGGCCACGCCCCTGTGCGGCGGCAACGCCCTGGCCCGCGCGCGGATCAGTTGGCTGGAAAAATACGCCGACTACGAAGTGGCGCCCCTGGCCACCTTCACCGTGTTCCGCAACCGCCTGCTCAAGCCGTTGCTGGGCAAGCCGTGCGACGAGGCGGCGGTGGAAGCCGCGCTGCAGGAGAAACTGCCGCCGCACTTCGACTACCTGGAAGGCTGTCTGGGCGAAGCCGAGTATTTCGTCGACGACCGCTTCAGCCTGGCGGACATCGCCGTGGCCAGCCAACTGGTGAACATGCGCCACGGCGGGGAAGTATTGGATGCCGGGCGCTGGCCGCGTCTGGCCGCGCACTTCCAGCGCATGCTGCAGCGCCCTGCCCTGCAAGCGGTTCTCGAGGGTGAACAGCGGGTCGTCGAGAAGATTCGCGCACGCATCGCCCAGGCGCCGGCCTGAATAGAAAGACGCCGTCGGTCGGAGCACGGCGTACATCCCCCGTAGGAGTGGACCTTGTCCGCGATAGCCGGAGGTATCGGCGCGGTTCGCGGATGAGATCCGCTCCTACGCCGCCCCACCCGCGCCATTCCCTTGTAGGAGCGCGCCCTGCGCGCGATTTCGCGGGCAGGGCCCGCTACTACAGGTGCGGGGAAACGCCGTGCCTCACGGAACGCATAGGGGCACGGAATCGAGCGAGCAGGCCTGCGGCCCCCTTACCCTAACCCTCTCCCAGAGGGAGAGGGGACCGTTCGGAGTGCGTTGGTGTTTCGGCGTTAGCCGGCTAGCACAGGGATCGCCGGCTGAAACCAGGTCTCCTCTCGGCACGGATTAGCCCCCTCTCCCTCCGGGAGAGGGCTGGGGTGAGGGGAAAGCCCGAGCACCGACGTCATTCCCCTGTAGGAGCGCGCCCTGCGCGCGATTTCGCGGGCAGGGCCCGCTCCTACAATTCGTGCCTCAGCAATCGGTCAGGCGCAGGAAGATCTCGGCCAGGCGCTCGATGCCGGCCTGGTCCTCGGCGCTGAAGCGGCCGATGCTCGGGCTGTCCAGATCGAGCACGCCGATCAGCCGGCCGTCCTTGACCAGCGGCACCACCAGCTCGCTGTTGGAGGCACTGTCGCAGGCGATGTGCCCGGGGAAGGCGTGCACGTCTTCCACCCGCTGCGTCTGGCGGGTGCGCGCCGCGGCGCCGCACACACCCTTGGCGAAGGGAATACGCACGCAGGCCACCTTGCCCTGGAACGGGCCCAGCACCAGTTCCTCGTCCTTGTTCAGGTAGAAACCGGCCCAGTTCAGGTCGCCCAGTTCGTGGAACAGCAAGGCGGCGAACTGCGAGGCGTTGGCGATGAAGTCGCGCTCGTCGGCGAACAGCGCTTCGGCCTGCGCCGCCAGCAGCGCGTAGCCACCCAGCCCGGCGCCGGTTTGTTGCAGGTCGATCATGGTTCTTCTCCTTCGAGCAATTGACGGCCCACCCACTGGCGGGCGAATTGATAGGCGCAGCGGCCGTTGCGGTTGCCGCGGCCGAGGGCCCAGCGGATGGCTTCCTTCTCCAGCGGCTCGTCCCAGGTAAAAGCCAGCCCCGACCTGCCGGCCAGCACCTCCACCCAGTGCCGCACCACGTCCAGGAAGTGCTCCTGGGTGAAGGGATAGAACGACAGCCACAGGCCGAAACGATCGGACAGGGCGATCTTGTCCTCCACCGCCTCGCTGGGGTGCAGTTCGCCGTCGACCATCTTCCAGTTCTCGTTGTCGCTCTGCTTCTCCGAGACCAGGTGGCGGCGGTTCGAGGTGGCGTACAGCAGGACGTTGTCCGGGGCCTGCTCCAGCGAGCCGTCGAGCACACTCTTGAGCACCCGGTAGTCGCCCTCGCCGGCGTCGAACGAGAGGTCGTCGCAGAACAGCACGAAGCGCTGCGGCAGCCCGTGCAGCTGCTCCACCACCCGCGGCAGGTCGGCCAGGTGGTCGCGCTCGATCTCGATCAGGCGCAGGCCGTCGCCGGCCAGCTCGGCCAACAGCGCGCGCACCAGCGAGGACTTGCCGGTACCGCGGGCGCCCCACAGCAAGGCATGGTTGGCCGGCCTGCCGGCGACGAACTGGCGGGTGTTGCGGGCCAGTTGTTCGCGCTGCCTGTCGACGCCGAGCAGGTCGTCCAGGCGTAGGTCGAGGCTCACCTGCAGCGCCTGCAGGTAGCCGCTGCGGCCATCGCGGTGCCAGCGGGCGGCCAGGCAGCGCTGCCAGTCGATGGGCTCGCGCATTGCTGGGAGCAACGGCTCCAGCCGGGCCAGCACGCTTTCGGCGCGGGCCAGGAAATCATTCAGACGGGAATCCACGGCTTTCTCCCAGGAATCTTCAGCGTAGCGACGCTGTCGTTCGGTCATGTCACTTGGATGGCATCGCCTCTGCCGACAGCCTGCCGGCTTGGGCTATGCTACGCGCCTGGAAAGCATTCTCGAGGCGAAGTACCGCACCTCATGGATATTGCGCTCACCCATCGCCTCTCGTTCAAGCAGGCCAGCCTGACGGTGCTGGTCGCCTTCATCCTCGGCACCCTGCTCAGCCTCATCCAGGTGGGCGTCGATTATGCCAGCCAGGACGCCTCCATCAACCGCGAAGTACGCGCCCTGCTGGACGTCAGCCACAACCCGGCGGCGCGCATCGCCTACAACATCGACGCCGAACTGGCCCAGGAACTGGTGGTGGGCCTGCTGCGCTCGCCGGCGGTGATTCGCGCGGAAATCATCGACAGCGCCGACGTGGCCCTGGCCAGCGCCGGCCGGCCGCCGGCGGAAAGCCGCCTGCGCCCGCTCAGCGACTTCCTCTTCGGGCACATGCGCGTCTACGAGGAGCCGCTGTATATAGAGCACCAACCCAAGGAATCCCTCGGCGTGCTGCGCCTGGAGATCGACACCTTCGTCTTCGGCAACGACTTCCTGCGCCGCGCCGGCATGACGCTGATCTCCGGCTTCGTCCGCAGCCTGCTGCTGTCGCTGATCCTCCTGGTGCTGTTCTACGGCCTGCTGACCAAGCCACTGGTGAGCCTGATCGAAGTGCTCGCCCGCCACGACCCACGCTCGCCCACACGCCTGCGCCTGCCCTGCCCCAGCGGCCACGAGCGCGACGAGATCGGCGTGCTGGTGGAGGTGACCAACCGCCAGCTCAGCCACATCGCCGTGGAGATGGAACAGCGCCGCGAGGCCGAGGACCGCCTGACCCGCTACCTGGCCGAGTTGGAGAACATAGTGGCGGCGCGCACCGCCGAGCTGAAGGCGGCCAACGCCCGCCTGACGCAGTCCAACCAGCAACTGGAGCGCGCCCGCCTCAACGCCCTGGACATGGCCCAGGCCCGCGCCACCTTCCTGGCCAACATGAGCCACGAGATCCGCACCCCGCTCAACGGCCTGCTGGGCATGCTCGGCCTGGCCCTGGACGGCCCGCTGAGCCCGGAACAGCGCCAGCAGCTGTCCATCGCCCACGACTCGGGCAAGGTGCTGGTGGACCTGCTCAACGACGTGCTCGACCTGTCCAAGTTCGAGTCCGGCCAACTGGAGCTGGAGAAAATCCCCTTCGACCTCGCCACCCTGGTGGAGGACACCGCCAGCCTGCTGTCACAGAACGCCGCCCCGGCGGTGGAGCTGACCTGCCTGGTCAGCCCCGACTTGCCTGCACAGCTGGAAGGCGACCCGACGCGGGTGCGGCAGATCGTCAGCAACCTGCTGTCCAACGCCCTCAAGTTCACCCGCCTGGGCCGCGTCGACCTGCGCGTCGAACCCTGGGAGGACGGCGTGCGCATCAGCGTCCGCGACACCGGCATCGGCATCGCCGCCGACGCCCTGCAGCGCATCTTCCAGCCCTTCACCCAGGCCGACGCCGGCATCACCCGCCAGTTCGGCGGCACCGGCCTGGGCCTGGCTCTGACGCGCAAGCTGTGCGAGGCCATGCAAGGCGAACTGAGCGTCAGCTCGCAACCGGGCCTGGGCAGCGAGTTCGCCGCGACCCTGCCGCTACACGCCCTGGGCCCCGCGCAAACGCTGGAGCCGTTGAGCGGCAAGGTGGTGGCGCAGTGCCCGGCCGGCAGCGGCCTGGCCGAACTGCTGCAGACCTGGCTGCCGCGCTGGGGCCTGGACTACCGGCGCCTGGACACCGACGCCAGCCTGCTGGGCGTGGAGCTGGACGTGTTGCTGTCCGACTGCCCGGACTGCCTGGTCGGCCTGCGCCAACATCTCAAGGACCGCCCGGTGCTGCTGGTCACCGCCTACGGCAGCTTCGTCGAAGCCGAACTGGCGCAGCAGTTGGCGCCCCTGCGCCAGCTGGCCCGCCCGCTCAGCCGCGCCACCCTGCACCAGGCCCTGCAGCAGGCCCTCCGCCGCCCGGCCACACCGGCCCAGCGTCAGTTGCCGGGCGAGGCCCCGGAGCAGTTCGCCGCGCGCGTGCTGCTGGTGGAAGACAACCCGGTCAACCAACTGGTGGCCAGGGGCCTGCTGCAGAAGCTCGGCTGCCGGGTGAGGGTCGCCGCGGATGGCCAGGAGGCCCTGGATGCCCTGGCCGAGGAAGACTTCGAGCTGGTGCTGATGGACTGCAACATGCCGGTGATGGACGGCTACGAGGCGACCCGCCTGATCCGCCAGGAACCGCGCTGGAAGGACCTGCCGGTGATCGCCCTGACCGCCAACGCCTTGCCCGACGAGCGCGAGCGCTGCCGCCTGGCCGGCATGGACGACTACCTGGCCAAGCCCTTCCACCGCGACGAGATGGCCGCAATGCTGGAGCGCTGGGCGCAGCCCCGGCTGAATGCCTGAGGCCGTCGGCGCTTCAGGATTCCAGCACCAGCAGTTGTCCGAGCAGGTCGTCCAGGCGTCCGCGCAGCTCGTCCATGGCGTCGAGGTCCAGGCCACTGGCGCACAGCAGAGCCTCGCGCAGCGGCGCCACCTTCTCGCGCAAGGCGATGCCCTCCCCGCTCAGGCCCAGGTGTACCTCGCGCTCGTCCTGCCGCGCCCGCCGGCGCTGCACCAGGCCGAGTTGCTCCAGGCGCTTGAGCAGCGGCGTCAGGGTGCCGGAGTCGAGCATCAGGCGCTCGCCCAGGGCCTTCACGGTCGGTTGCGCGGGCGGCTTGTCCTGCCATTCCCACAGCACCAGCATCACCAGGTATTGCGGGTAGGTCAGGCCGAGCGCGTCGAGCATCGGCCGGTAGCCGCGGATGATCGCCCGCGAGGCGGCGTACAGGCGGAAGCACAGCTGGTTGTCCAGCAGCAGCGCCTGTTCCGGTTCACGGCGGCTCATCGCAGCAGCGCTTCGATCTCGGCGGCGAGTTCCTCCGGCTTGGTCAGCGGGGCGAAGCGCTTGACCTGGCTGCCGTCGCGGCTGACCAGGAACTTGGTGAAGTTCCACTTGATGCCCTGGCTGCCCAGCACGCCCGGCGCGCGCTTCTTCAACTGCACGTAGAGCGGGTGGGCGCCGGCGCCGTTGACGTCGATCTTCTTGAACAGCGGGAAGCTGACGCCGAAGTTCAGCTCGCAGAACTGCGAGATCTCGCCTTCGTCGCCCGGCTCCTGCTTGCCGAACTGGTTGCAGGGGAAGCCCAGCACCACCAGGCCCTTGTCGCGGTACTTCTCCCACAGCGCCTCCAGGCCCTTGTACTGCGGGGTGAAGCCACACTGGCTGGCGGTGTTCACCACCAGCAGGGCCTTGCCGCCGAAATCGGCCAGGGTCTTCTGCTCGCCCTTGATGGTCGTGCAGGGGATATCCAGCAATGCGTCGCTCATGGAACCGGCTCCAGGAAAGTGGGAGCGATCAAGATAGCCCGCAATTAAATTGCACACAATTTATTTATATCGAAAAAAGGCCCGCCGACGACCGGCGGGCCTTGCGTCACTCAAGCCTCGTCGCGCGGCACCAGCTTCAGCGACGCCGAGTTGATGCAGTAGCGCAGCCCGGTCGGCCGCGGCCCGTCGGGGAACACGTGGCCCAGGTGGGCTTCGCAGGCTGCGCAGCGCACCTCGATGCGGTGCATGCCATGGCTGAAGTCTTCCAGCTCGGCGATGGCCTGCTTCGACACCGGCTGGAAGTAGCTCGGCCAGCCGCTGCCGGAATCGTACTTGGCGTCCGAGTCGAACAGCGCCGCGCCGCAGCACACGCAGTGATAGATGCCGGGGGTCTTGGTCGCGTAGTACTCGCCGGTGAAGGCGCGCTCGGTGCCGCCCAGGCGGCAGATGTGGAACTGCTGTTCGTCGAGCTCCTCGCGCCAGCTTTCCAGGGGCTTCTCGATCTTTTCCATCGCTGTACCTCGCAAGCTTGAAAAAAGCCCGTCCGCGCCCTTTCGCGGGAAACGGGCCGCACGTATGATGCGTGACGTCATCGTTGGATGCAGAATCTGCCGCACAAGGGATCATCGACGATAAAAAAGCCTTTTTATGGGCTTTTTTTCGTTCGTTTCTCCGTTAACCAGGCGTTTTTTCAGTTTCACCGCCAGGACGCGCGACATTCCGCACCTCGTATAGACGCCAGTCTGTCACCCGCGTTACAGCCTGCCAAGCCAGGGCCGGAGCGCGGGAACCTTCATTTCGGGAACGCCACATCATGCAGGTCAGCAAATCGAACAAGCTCGCCAACGTCTGCTACGACATCCGCGGGCCGGTGCTCAAGCACGCCAAACGCCTGGAAGAGGAAGGCCATCGCATCCTCAAGCTGAACATCGGCAACCCGGCGCCGTTCGGTTTCGAAGCCCCTGACGAAATCCTCCAGGACGTCATCCGCAACCTGCCCACGGCCCAGGGCTACAGCGACTCCAAGGGCCTGTTCAGCGCGCGCAAGGCGGTGATGCAGTATTACCAGCAGAAGCAGGTGGAAGGCGTCGGCATCGAGGACATCTACCTGGGCAACGGCGTCTCCGAGCTGATCGTCATGGCCCTGCAGGCGCTGCTCAACAACGGCGACGAAGTGCTGATCCCGGCACCCGACTACCCGCTGTGGACCGCCTCGGTATCGCTGGCCGGCGGCAAGCCGGTGCATTACCTGTGCGACGAGCAGTCCAACTGGTTCCCCGACATCGCCGACATGAAGGCGAAGATCACCAGCAACACCAAGGCGCTGGTGCTGATCAACCCGAACAACCCCACCGGCGCGGTCTACTCGAAGGAAGTGCTGCTGGACATCGTCGAACTGGCGCGCCAGCACAACCTGGTGATCTTCTCCGACGAGATCTACGACAAGATCCTCTACGACGAGGCCGTGCACATCTCCACCGCCTCCCTGGCGCCGGACGTGCTCTGCCTGACCTTCAACGGCCTGTCCAAGGCGTACCGGGTGGCCGGCTTCCGCTCCGGCTGGATCGCCATCTCCGGGCCCAAGCACAAGGCCCAGAGCTACATCGAGGGCCTGGACATCCTGGCCAACATGCGCCTGTGCGCCAACGTGCCGAGCCAGCACGCCATCCAGACCGCCCTGGGCGGCTACCAGAGCATCAACGACCTGGTGCTGCCCGGCGGCCGCCTGCTGGAACAGCGCAACCGCGCCTGGGAGCTGCTCAACGACATCCCCGGGGTCAGCTGCGTCAAGCCCATGGGCGCGCTCTACGCCTTCCCGCGCATCGACCCGAAGGTCTGCCCGATCCACAACGACGAGAAGTTCGTCCTCGACCTGCTGCTTTCCGAAAAGCTGCTGATCGTCCAGGGCACCGCCTTCAACTGGCCCTGGCCGGACCATTTCCGCGTGGTCACCCTGCCCCGCGTCGACGACCTGGAGCAGGCCATCGGGCGCATCGGCAGCTTCCTCGGCAGCTATCGTCAGTAACCATGGACCTGCATATCGACGACTTCTACAAGGACGCCGCCGCCGGGATGCTCCTGCTCTACCAGGCCTTCCCGCGCAAGATCGCCCTGTACGTGGAAGACCTCATCGGCCGCGAGGAGCACGACGAGTTCGGCCTGCCCAGCAAGCGTCACCAGGCCTGCCTGGGCGCGCTGCTGTGGCTGGCCGAGGAAGGCTACCTGCGCTACGACAGTTGCATCCGCCACGAAGCCCTGGACCAGGCCGTGCTCAGCGAAAAAGGCTTCCTGCGCCTGAGCCGCGCCCTGCCCCACGGCGCCGACGACGCGCAACTGCCCGCCAGCGTGCGGCGCCAGCAGGCCACCCTCGCGCAGCAACTGCGCGACGCGCTGACCGATGCGCACAGCGAACGCATCTCGCGCCTGGCCCGGCTACTCTTCGAATGTGCTGGCGTGGAAAAAGAGACATAGTTTGAAATAGTCCCCACGTTGAATCGCCTAGGGGCCGACCGTATATACCCCGCATAATCCAGCCCGGCCCCGGAGCGCGCACGCCCGGGGCACCGGCGCGCCCCTGCGCGCCGTGCGCCCAAGTCGCGAGGAGAAGTCTTACCCATGATGCGCATCCTGCTGTTCCTGGCCACCAACCTGGCGGTCGTGCTCGTCGCCAGCATCACCCTGAGCCTGCTCGGCTTCAACGGGGTCATGGCCGCCAACGGCGTCGACCTCAACCTGCAAGCGCTGCTGGTCTACTGTGCCGTCTTCGGCTTCGCCGGCTCGATCATCTCGCTGTTCCTGTCCAAGTGGATGGCCAAGACCACCACCGGCACGGAAATCATCAGCCAGCCGCGCACCCGCCACGAGCAGTGGCTGCTGCAGACCGTCGAGCAGCTCTCGCGCGAAGCCGGCATCAAGATGCCCGAGGTGGGGATCTTCCCGGCCTACGAGGCCAACGCCTTCGCCACCGGCTGGAACCGCAACGACGCCCTGGTGGCCGTCAGCCAGGGCCTGCTCGAGCGCTTCTCGCCGGATGAAGTGCGCGCGGTGCTCGCCCACGAGATCGGCCACGTGGCCAATGGCGACATGGTCACCCTGGCGCTGATCCAGGGCGTGGTGAACACCTTCGTCATGTTCTTCGCGCGCATCTTCGGCAACTTCGTCGACAAGGCGGTGTTCAAGACCGAGGAAGGCCGCGGCCCGGCCTACTACATCGCGACCATAGTCGCGGAACTGGTGCTGGGCATCCTCGCCAGCATCATCGTCATGTGGTTCTCGCGCCGCCGCGAGTTCCGCGCCGACGCCGCCGGCGCCCACCTGGCCGGCAGCAATGCGATGATCGCCGCGCTGCAGCGCCTGCGCGCCGAGCAGGGCGTGCCGGTGCACATGCCCGACAGCCTGACCGCCTTCGGCATCAACGGCGGCCTCAAGCACGGCCTCGCCGGCCTGTTCATGAGCCACCCGCCGTTGGAAGAACGCATCGAGGCGCTGCGCAACGCGCGCTGATGAAACAAGGGCGGCCCCAGGGCCGCCCTTCTTCTTTCAGTCCAAGTGCAGCCGGAACACCACTTCTTCCAGGCGCTGCACCCCGCGGTCGAGGAACTTCCAGTTCTCGCCCAACACGTCCAGGCGCTCCAGCTCCACGACCTGCCACTGCGCGAAGCGCTCCCTCACTTCATCCGCCAGCACCGCGAACGGCGGCCCGGACATCTGCTCCTGAGAGTATTCCAGGGTGACCAGCAGGCCATCCAGCGGCCGCGGCAGGATGGCGGACAGGTGCCGCGCGTAGTCCTCGCGCATGTCCGGCGGCAAGGCGATGAGCGCGGCGCGGTCGTAGAGCGCCTGGCAATCGGCCAGATGTTCGGCCGTCAGGTCGAAGAAGTCGCCCTGGAGGATTTCCACGGCGCCATGCCGGTAACAGCTCAGCGCACCCCGCTGCTCCACTTCGGGCTGCCAGCCCTGCTCGGCGAAGAAATCCTTCACCGCACGCTCGGCCAGCTCCACCCCCAGCACCCGGTAGCCCTGCTCCGCCAACCAGACCAGGTCGCGCGACTTGCCACACAGCGGCACCAGCACGCGCGCGCCCCTCGGCAGGGCCAGCGCCGGCCAGTGACGAACGAGGTAGGGGTTGACCTCGGCGAGGTGGAAACCGATTTCGTTGCGCGACCAGCGCGCCTGCCAGAAGTCTTCGTGCATGGGCTCCATTCCTGCTGCGGTGCAGGCCGGATTGCCTGCACGGAATCGGCGGAGCGGCTCCGCCGGATGCCCATGATCGCCCAGCCGGGCGTCTGCCGCTAGCGACCGCGCAGCAACGCCGGCCGCAGCGGCCAGTGCAGCCAGCCATGGCGTTCGGCCTGCTCGCGCTGCTCGACCACCCCCAGGCTCACCCGCCCCGCACGGATGCGGCGGACGATGAGTTCGGTACCGTCGGCGAGCACGAAACGATCGCCTTCCCGAAGGATCAGCTCTTGCCTGAAGGCTTGCATGGATGGAACCTCGAACGCTGGAAACGACGACTGCACTGCGGGGCGCGCAGTATCCTCGCCCCCGCTCCTCCGCCAAAGAGACGCAGGCCGCAACTTGCTGTGGCTCTTTTCCGAGAATAGTTGGCTTTGCGACGCAGCCGGCAAAAACACCTCGGCAACCGCCACCACCCAGAACAGTCATGGGTTGGAGCGGCCAGTGGCCATCCAGGTTCCACCCGACCGTCGGCTCGGACACAGCCTAGCGGAATCGAATTAACGGATAGTTATGGTCGAAAACCTATACTGGATTTCGATTTATCCCAGCGGGAACATAACGCCATTCCCTGGAGGTGTTTCATGCTCCCTACCCTGTTCATATCCCACGGCTCCCCCATGCTGGCGCTGGAACCCGGTGCCAGTGCGGCGCCACTCAAGCGCCTGGCCAGCGAACTGCCCCGGCCGAAGGCGATCCTGGTGGTATCGGCGCACTGGGAAACGCCGGACCTGCGCGTCACCGCCAGCCCCCGACCAGACACCTGGCACGACTTCTACGGCTTCCCCCGCGCCCTCTACGAGGTCCAGTACCCCGCGCCCGGCGCCCCGGAACTGGCCCAACGCGTCGTCGAACTGCTGGCCAGCCAGAACATCCCGGCCAGCCTGGACGTCGAGCGGCCACTGGACCACGGCGCCTGGGTGCCGCTGAGCCTGATGTACCCGGCCGCGGACATCCCGGTGCTGCAGCTGTCGCTGCCCAGCCGCCTCGGTCCGCGCCTGCAGGACCACGTCGGCAAGGCCCTGCGCCAGTTGCGCGAGGAAGGCATCCTGCTCATCGGCTCGGGCAGCATCACCCACAACCTCGGCGAACTGGACTGGCACGCCGGCCCCGACGTGGTCGAACCCTGGGCCCAGGCCTTCCGCGACTGGATCGTCGAGAAGCTGGCGAGCAACGACGAAGCCGCGCTTTTCGACTATCGCCAGCAGGCGCCGTCGGCAACGCGAAACCACCCCAGCGACGAACACCTGCTGCCGCTGTACTTCGCCCGCGGCGCCGGCGGCCCCGCCATGCACGTCGAGCACGCCGGCTTCACCCTGGGCGCGCTCGGGATGGATATCTACCGCTTCGGTTGAGTCTCGCCACGGCGGGAAGGATAGGGCAGTCCATGCGGCTATGGCGGTGGGTATCGCTTCGCTCAACCCATCCTACGTAGCGGCCCCGTGGGGCGCATAACACCTGCGGCGTTATCCGCTGATCGACTTACGGGTGGGAATGCCGGGCTTCAAGGCACCCTGTAGGAGCGGGCCCTGCCCGCGATTCGCGCGCAGGGCGCGCTCCTACATTGGAATGACATGGGTGGGGCAGCGTAGGAGCGGATCTCATCCGCGAATCGCGCCGGGGGGTTCTGGCTATCGCGGACAAGGTCCGCTCCGTTGCAGACGAGCACGGCTTCTCGTAGGAGCGAGCTTGCTCGCGAACAGACTCCGCTGCGGGGCTCATTCGCGAGCAAGAACTAGGCGTCCCCCTCGATCCTACGAAGAGCAATCTTGGCGAGGGCGCAGGGCGCGCTCCTACATGGGGATGGCATCGGTATGCGGCGGATACAAAAAAGGCGGAGCAGGTCACCCTGCTCCGCCTTTTCTCACAGCCGATGGATCAGTACTTCTCGACCTCGGCCTTGTCGCTCAGTTGACGACGGAAGGCGGCGAAGTCTTCCTGGCCGCTGCGCGAGGCGAGGAACTGGCGATACATGGCCTTCTCCTGGTCGCTCAGGGTGGCGCTCGGCTCGCTGACGCCGTTCAGGCGGATCAGCACGTAGTCGCCATTGCCCAGGGTCACGCCGGCGAAGGTCGGTTGCTCGGCCTTGGCCGGGCGCGCCATGCGGAACACTTCCTGGAGCAGCTGCGGATCGACGCCGTCCTGGCCACGGGAAGCGGCTTCCACCACTTTCCAGGTCTGGCCGCTCTGGGCCTGGGCCAGCGGCGTCTTGCCGTCGCGCAGGCCTGCCAGCAGGGCTTCGCCCTGTGCCTTGGCGGCATCGGCGGCATGCTGGTGCTGCAGCACTTCGCGGATGGAAGCGGTCACTTCCTCCAGGGTCTGCTGCTGCGGCTTGTGGTGCTCCTTGACGCGCAGCACCACCACGGTGTCCGGATCCAGCTCGATGGCGCCACTGTTGGCGCCATCCTCCAGCACCTCGGTGCTGAAGGCGGCCTGGACGACCTGGCGGTTGGCGGCGATGCCCTCGCTGCCTTCGCGGCCGAACGGCTTGCTGGTCTCGACCTTCAGGCCCAGCTCCTGGGCCGGCTGGGCCAGGTCGGAGGCTTCGTAGGCGGAGCTTTCCAGTTGCTTGGTGGCGTCGACGAAGCGCTGCTCCACCAGTTGGCTCTTCAGGTCCTGCTCCAGCTTCGGCTTCAGGCTGGCGAAGCTCGGGATTTCCGGCGCCTGCACACCGAGCAGCTTGATCAGGTGCCAGCCGTACTGGGTGCGTACCGGCTCGGAGACATCGCCCTTGGCCTTCAGGCCATAGAGTGCGTCCTCGAAGGCCGGATCGTAGACGCCACGACCGGCGTAGCCCAGGTCACCGCCATTGCCGGCGGAGCCGACGTCGTTGGACTGTTCCTTGGCCAGCTTGGCGAAGTCCTCGCCCTTGGCCAGGCGCGCCTTGATCTCCTCGATCTTGGCCTTGGCCTGGGCGTCGGTCTGCTTGGCATTGACCTCGACCAGGATGTGCGCGGCATCACGCTGCTCGGAGAGACCGGCGATTTCCTTCTGGTACTGGGCCTGCAGGTCCTCGTCCTTGGCGACGACCTGGTTGAAGAAGGACGACTTCTTCAGCTCGATGTAGTCGATCACCACCTGGTCCGGGCTCATGAACTCGGCCTTGTGGGCGTCGTAGTAGGCCTTGATGTCGGCGTCCTCGACCTTGGCCTTGGCCGGATCGGCCTTGAAAGTCAGGGTGGCGAAGTCGCGGGTCTGCTTCTCCAGGCGGGCGAAGGCCTGCAGCTCGTTGTCGGTGACGAAGCCGGAGCCGGCGATGCCGGCGCGCAGTTGGCCGATGAGCATTTCCTGCTCGAGCATCTGGCGGAACTGCATGCGGGTGTAGCCGTTCTGGCGCAGCGCCTGGTCGAACTTGTCGGCGTTGAACTTGCCGTCGACCAGGAATTCGGGAGTCTGCAGGATCAGTTGGTCGACCTGCTGCTGGGTGAAGGCGAACTTGTCGTTCTGTGCGGCCTGGAGCAGCAGCTTGCGCTCGATCAGGCCCTTGAGTGCGGCGTCCTTGAGCAGCTTGTCGTCCAGGGTCGAGGCGTCGAAGTCCTTGCCCAGGCGCTGCTGCAGCTGGCGGCGCTGCATTTCCTGAGCCTGCTGCAGCTCGGGGATGCTGATGTCATCGCCATTGACCTTGGCAGCGACATTCTCATGATGGGTAGCCCGGATGATGGCATCGAAACCGGTCAGCGCCATCAGCACGACGATGACACCGATGATGGTCTTGGCGATCCAGCCCTGGGAATTGTCCCTGATGTTTTGCAGCATGCGGCCCCCAAAAGCGGCCACGCACCTGCCGTCAGTGTCGGCGAGGCGTGGGTATTTAAGATGCGGATATGAGAAAGGCGCATCCGAGGATGCGCCTTCTCGCAACTGGCGGAGCTAGCGGGCTAGGCCCGCGACCCCCGGCGATGCGGGATGGTAACCCATCCCGAGCGCCGCTCCGCGGCCGATCCGACGCTAGGTCGGACCGGACAGGTCAAGTCCAGAAAGACGCTTAGTTGACAGCATCCTTCAGGGCTTTACCGGCTTTGAAGCCCGGGATCTTAGCGGCAGCGATCTTGATCGGCTTGCCGGTTTGCGGGTTGCGACCGGTGCGGGCAGCACGCTCTTTGACAGCGAAGGTGCCGAAGCCAACCAGTACGACGGAGTCACCCGCCTTCAGGGCGCCAGTGACGGACTCGATTACCGCGTCCAGAGCGCGACCGGCAACAGCTTTCGGGATATCAGCAGATGCGGCAATTGCATCGATCAGTTCCGACTTGTTCACTCTAAGTCCCCTTATTTCTGTTGAGTATGTTTCTATGTGTTAGGTGTAAGCAAAAGCAGGTGCTGGTTTGCCAACTGACAAAGCAAGTGCCGCTTTATAACAAGGGCCCAAAAACAGTGTCAAGAAAGCCCCCCGGCTAATGCGTGCTGATTCGCTCCTTGGAATCAGACTCGCGTTTTTCATCCTTTGCAACCATCTCGGGAGCCGCATCGGGCAAGGGCTCCGGCGTGTATTGCAGCGCAATTTGCAGGACCTCGTCAATCCATTTAACCGGTTTAATAACGAGATCTGCCTTAATGTTATCCGGAATTTCCTTGAGATCACGGACATTTTCTTCGGGGATGATCACGGTTTTGATTCCCCCACGGTGGGCCGCCAGAAGTTTTTCCTTGAGCCCGCCGATGGCCAGCACCTGGCCGCGCAGGGTGATCTCGCCGGTCATGGCGACGTCCGCGCGCACCGGGATCTGGGTGATCGCCGAGACCAGCGCGGTGCACATGCCGATGCCGGCGCTGGGGCCGTCCTTGGGCGTGGCGCCTTCCGGAACGTGGATATGGATATCGTGTTTTTCGTGGAAGTCCGCCGGAATTCCCAGACTTTTCGCACGACTACGAACGACGGTCAGCGCAGCGGTAATGGACTCCGCCATCACGTCGCCCAGCGAACCGGTCTTGGTCAGCGCGCCCTTGCCGGGGACGATGGCCGACTCGATGGTGAGTAGTTCGCCGCCCACCTGGGTCCAGGCCAGCCCAGTGACCTGGCCGATCTGGTCCTGCTGCTCGGCAAGGCCATAGCGGAACTTGCGCACGCCCAGGTAGTTCTCGAGGGTCTCGGTGGTGACCTTGGCCTCGATGCGCTTGGCCCTGGCCCCCTCCTTCACCGCCTTGCGGCAGACCTTGGCGATCTGCCGCTCCAGGCTGCGCACGCCCGCCTCGCGGGTGTAGTAGCGGATGATGTCGCGGATGGCCGCTTCGTCGAAGGTCAGCTCGCCCTTCTTGAGACCATTGGCCGCAGTCTGCTTCGGCACAAGATATTTCGAAGCGATGTTGACCTTCTCGTCCTCGGTGTAGCCCGGCAGACGAATCACCTCCATGCGGTCCAGCAGCGGCGCCGGGATGTTCATGGAGTTGGCGGTGCAGAGGAACATCACATCCGAGAGGTCGTAGTCGACTTCCAGGTAGTGGTCGTTGAAGTTGTGGTTCTGCTCCGGGTCCAGTACCTCCAGCAGCGCCGAGGCCGGGTCGCCGCGCATGTCGCTGCCCATCTTGTCGATCTCGTCGAGCAGGAACAGTGGGTTGCGCACGCCCACCTTGGTCATCTTCTGGATCAGGCGGCCGGGCATGGAGCCGATGTAGGTACGGCGGTGGCCGCGGATCTCGGCCTCGTCACGCACGCCGCCCAGGGCCATGCGCACGAACTTGCGGTTGGTGGCGCGGGCGATGGACTCGGCCAGCGAGGTCTTGCCCACGCCGGGCGGGCCGACCAGGCAGAGCACCGGGCCCTTGACCTTCTTCACACGCTTCTGCACGGCGAGGTATTCGAGGATGCGTTCCTTGACCTCTTCCAGACCGTAGTGGTCGGTGTCGAGGATGTCCTCGGCCTTGTCCAGGTCGTGGCGCACCTTGCTCTCGGCCTTCCACGGCACGTTCACCAGCCAGTCGATGTACGAGCGCACCACGGTGGCCTCGGCGGACATCGGCGACATCTGCTTGAGCTTGTTCAGCTCGGCATTGGCCTTGGTCAGCGCCTCCTTGGTCAGGCCGGCGGCGTCGATGCGCTTCTTCAGCTCCTCGACCTCGTTGTGGCCCTCGTCGATGTCGCCCAGCTCCTTCTGGATGGCCTTCATCTGTTCGTTCAGGTAGTACTCGCGCTGGCTGCGCTCCATCTGCTTCTTCACGCGGCCGCGGATGCGCTTCTCGACCTGCAGCAGGTCGATCTCGGCATCCAGCATGGCCAGCACGTGCTCGACGCGGGCGGCCAGCTCGATGATTTCGAGGATTTCCTGCTTCTGCTCGATCTTCAGGGCCATGTGCGCGGCCATAGTGTCGACCAGGCGGCCCGGCTCGTCGATGCTGTTCAGCGACGACAGCACTTCCGCCGGCACCTTCTTGCCCAGTTGCACGTACTGCTCGAACTGGCTCAGCAGGCTGCGGATGAAGACCTCGGACTCGCGCTCGCCGACCGGCGCCTCGTCGATGATCGAGACTTCGGCGCGGCAATGGGCGTCTTCGTCGATGAAACGCTCGACATGGCCACGCTGCTCGCCCTCCACCAGGACCTTCACGGTGCCGTCGGGCAGCTTCAGCAGTTGCAGCACGGTGGCCACGGTGCCCATGCGGTACAGGCCGTCTTCGCCCGGGTCGTCGTCGGCGGGGTTCTTCTGCGCCAGCAGGAGGATCTGCTTGTCGCTGGTCATCGCGGCCTCCAGGGCCTCGATGGATTTCTCGCGCCCCACGAACAGGGGGATGACCATGTGCGGATAGACCACTACGTCACGCAGGGGAAGCAGGGGCAACTCGACGAGTGTTTTCATGATATTCGGCTCTACAGCGGCACTTGGCCAAAAAAGATGGGGTTAGACCCTTGGGCCTAAGATGGGGTTAGGCCAGGGAAAAAACAAGCGCGGTAGACGGGAAGGAAAAAGGGGGCCCGAAGGCCCCCTTTTCTTTATGCCTCAGGCGCAGCCTTGGCAGGCTGCTCGCTGTTCTCGTAGATCAGCAGTGGCTGGGACGAGCCGTCGATGACGCTCTCGTCGATGACCACCTTGCTGACCTCGGTCTGCGAGGGGATTTCGTACATGGTGTCGAGCAGGATGCCTTCGAGGATCGAGCGCAGGCCGCGGGCGCCGGTCTTGCGCTCCAGGGCCCTGCGGGCGACGGCCTTGAGGGCGTCCGGGCGGAACTCCAGGTCCACGCCTTCCATCTCGAACAGCCGGGCGTACTGCTTGGTGAGGGCGTTCTTCGGCTCGGTGAGGATCTGCATCAGCGCCGCCTCGTCGAGCTCGTCGAGGGTGGCGATGATCGGCAGACGGCCGACGAATTCCGGGATCAGGCCGAACTTGACCAGGTCTTCGGGCTCAACTTCGCGCAGGGCCTCGCCGACCTTCTTGCCCATCTCCTGGCTGCGCACTTCGGCGCTGAAGCCGATGCCGCCCTTGGTGGAACGGTTCTGGATGACCTTTTCCAGGCCGGCGAACGCGCCACCGCAGATGAACAGGATGTTGCGGGTATCGACCTGCAGGAACTCCTGCTGCGGGTGCTTGCGGCCGCCCTGGGGCGGAACCGAGGCGACGGTGCCTTCGATCAGCTTCAGCAGGGCCTGCTGCACACCTTCGCCGGACACGTCACGGGTGATGGACGGGTTGTCCGACTTGCGCGAGATCTTGTCGATCTCGTCGATGTAGACGATGCCCATCTGGGCCTTCTCTACGTCGTAGTCGCACTTCTGCAGCAGCTTCTGGATGATGTTCTCGACGTCCTCGCCCACGTAGCCGGCTTCGGTCAGGGTGGTGGCGTCGGCGATGGTGAAAGGCACGTTCAGCAGGCGCGCGAGGGTCTCGGCGAGCAGCGTCTTGCCCGAGCCGGTCGGCCCGATCAGCAGGATGTTGCTCTTGCCCAGCTCGACATCGTCCTTGCGGTCGCGCTGATTCAGGCGCTTGTAGTGGTTGTAGACCGCTACCGCCAGGGTTTTCTTGGCACGTTCCTGACCGATCACGTACTGATCGAGGATGGAACGGATCTCTTTCGGCGCCGGAAGCTTGTGCGCGCTACTCTCCGCCTGTGCTTCCTGCACCTCCTCGCGGATGATGTCGTTGCACAGGTCGACGCACTCGTCGCAGATAAAGACCGAGGGGCCGGCAATCAACTTGCGCACTTCGTGCTGGCTCTTGCCGCAGAAGGAGCAATACAGCAGCTTGCCGTTGTCCTCGCCGTTGCGGGTGTCAGTCATTAGATCGTTCCAGTCGGATAGGCTTGAAACACAAGATGAAGGCAAATGCGGGCATTTTCAAGCCCGCGAAACGGCCGGTCGCCCGGCCGTGTTCGAGCGGAAAGACTCAGGCGGCCGAGGGGCGCTGAGTGTAAACCTGATCGATCAGACCATATTGCACCGCTTCCTCGCCGCTCATGAAACGGTCGCGGTCGGTGTCGCGGGCGATGACGTCCAGCGGCTGGCCGGTGTGGTGCGCCAGCACCTGGTTCAGGCGCTCCTTGATGAAGAGGATTTCCTTGGCGTGGATCTCGATGTCCGAGGCCTGGCCCTGGAAGCCGCCCAGCGGCTGGTGGATCATCATCCGCGAGTGCGGCAGGCAGTAGCGCTTGCCGGCGGCGCCGCCCGCCAGGAGCAGTGCGCCCATGCTGCAGGCCTGGCCGACGCAGATGGTCGACACGTCCGGCTTGATGAACTGCATGGTGTCGTAGATCGACATGCCGGCAGTCACCGAACCGCCCGGCGAGTTGATGTACAGGTGGATGTCCTTGTCCGGGTTCTCGGCTTCGAGGAACAGCAGTTGGGCCACCACCAGGTTGGCCATGTAGTCCTCGACCTGGCCGACCAGGAAGATGATCCGCTCCTTCAGCAGGCGCGAATAGATGTCGTAGGAACGCTCACCGCGGGCGGACTGCTCCACCACCATCGGCACCAGACCACCGGCGGCCTGGATGTTCGGAACTTGCGGCATGAAGGTATTCGGCATGTCCGACGATCACTCCCTAATGAAATAGATATGTCTCAAAGACATAAGCCAGCCCGAGGGCTGGCTTATGGACGATCGAACGAAGGGTTGGATCAGGCCGCTACAGGAGCTTCAGCAGGCTTGACCGCGTCTTCGTAGGATACCTGCTTATCGGTCACTTTGGCCTTCTGCAGGACAGTATCTACAACTTGTTCTTCCAGTACAACCGAGCGCACTTCGTTCAGTTGCTGGTCGTTCTTGTAGTACCAGGCGACCACTTGCTCGGGCTCCTGGTAGGCCGAGGCCATCTCTTCGATCATCTCGCGAACGCGGGCTTCGTCGGCCTTCAGCTCGTGCTGCTTGACCAGTTCGGCGACGATCAGGCCCAGGACCACGCGGCGCTTGGCCTGCTCTTCGAACAGCTCGGCCGGCAGTTGCTCGGGCTTGATGTTGCCGCCGAACTGCTGGACGGCCTGCACGCGCAGACGGTTCACTTCGTTGCCGATCAGGGCCTTGGGCACTTCGATCGGGTTGGCGCCCACCAGGCCTTCCATCACCTGGTTCTTCACCTTGGACTTGATGGCCTGGCGCAGCTCGCGCTCCATGTTCTTGCGCACTTCGGCGCGGAAGCCTTCCAGGGTGCTTTCCTTGATGCCGAACAGGGCGAAGAACTCTTCGTTCAGTTCCGGCAGCTTGGGCTCGCTGACAGTGTTCACGGTGACGGTGAACTCGGCGGCCTTGCCGGCCAGGTCGAGGTTCTGGTAGTCCTCGGGGAAGCTCAGGTTGAGCACGCGCTCTTCACCGGCCTTGGCGCCGACCAGGCCTTCTTCGAAGCCCGGGATCATGCGGCCGGAGCCCAGCACCAGCAGGGTGCCCTTGGCCGAACCGCCGGCGAAGGCTTCGCCGTCGATCTTGCCGACGAAGTCGATGTTCAACTGGTCGTCGTTCTGCGCGGCGCGCTCGACGGCCTCGAAGCGGGTGTTCTGCTTGCGCAGGATTTCCAGCATGTTGTCGACGTCGGCGTCGGCCACGTCGGCCTGCAGGCGCTCGACCTCGATGCCGTCGAAGCCGGCAACCTGGAATTCCGGGAAGACTTCGAAGGTGGCCACGTATTCCAGGCCCTTCTCCTTCTCGAACACTTTCGGCTCGACGGACGGAGCGCCAGCCGGGTTCAGCTTCTGCTCGACCACGGCTTCGTAGAAGGTTTCCTGGATCAGGTCACCGAGGGCTTCCTGACGAGCGGCGGCTTCGTAGCGCTGGCGGATCACGCTCATCGGCACCTTGCCGGGACGGAAGCCGGGAACCTTGGCGCGACGAGCGGTCTGCTGCAGACGCTTGTTGACTTCGGTCTCGATGCGCTCGGCCGGCACGCCAACGGTCATGCGGCGCTCAAGAGCGGAGGTGCTTTCAACGGAAACTTGCATGGATATTCCTCGTGGCACAGACGTAAGCCGGTCCTCCCGGCTCCCAGAATCAAGGGCAAGCATTCTAGTCACAAGAAATGCAGAAGTCACCCAGGCTGAAAGCGGCGGAAATACTCGGGCTGCGAGAGCTTCTGGAAAAGAATGGTGCGGACGGAGAGACTCGAACTCTCACAGCTTGCGCCACCGGAACCTAAATCCGGCGTGTCTACCAATTTCACCACGTCCGCAGGGAACCGCAGAAACGAAAACGCCAGGCTCGGGGCCTGGCGCTTCGGAATATGGGGTGGACGATGGGAATCGAACCCACGACACCAGGAGCCACAATCCTGTGCTCTACCAACTGAGCTACGCCCACCATATTACATGCTTTACCGAACGCCAGTATGGCGCACCCGGCAGGACTCGAACCTGCGACCATCCGCTTAGAAGGCGGATGCTCTATCCAGCTGAGCTACGGGCGCTTTAGTGGCTGCAACCCTTGCTAAGCAGATCAGTGGAAACCACTGAACCGGTTTGCACTGCCTTGGCTTTCTTGCTTCAGGCTGTGCTCGGCAAGCGGGGCGCATGTTAGCGACGAGCCCTACCCTCGTCAACGGTTTTTTTAAAAAAATTTCAAAGAGATAAAGGAGTTACGGCAAATCGGGGACGGCCCGCCTTTGCCTTATGTGGGCGGCGTGCGAAAATGCGCGTCCTTTTTTCCCCGTCTCTATGGTTGCTCCTCCGACATGACCGCAAAACTGATCGACGGCAAAGCGATCGCCGCCAGCCTCCGCCAGCAGATAGCCCAACGCGTCGCCGAGCGCCGCCAGCAGGGGCTGCGCATTCCCGGCCTGGCGGTGATCCTGGTCGGCAGCGATCCGGCATCCCAAGTCTACGTCGCGCACAAGCGCAAGGACTGCGAGGAAGTGGGCTTCCTGTCCCAGGCCTACGACCTGCCGGAAAGCACCACCCAGGAAGAACTGCTGGGCCTGATCGACCGCCTCAATGCCGACCCGGCGATCGACGGCATCCTGGTCCAGCTGCCCCTGCCCGCCCACCTCGACGCCTCGCAGCTGCTGGAGCGCATCAACCCGGACAAGGACGTGGACGGCTTCCACCCGTTCAACGTCGGCCGGCTGGCCCAGCGCATCCCGCTGCTGCGCCCGTGCACCCCGAAAGGCATCATGACCCTGCTGCAAAGCACCGGCGCCGACCTGTACGGCATGGACGCGGTGGTGGTGGGCGCCTCCAACATCGTCGGCCGCCCCATGGCCCTGGAACTGCTGCTGGCCGGCTGCACCGTGACCGTCACCCACCGCTTCACCCGCGACCTGGCCGACCATGTGCGCCGCGCCGACCTGGTGGTGGTGGCCGCCGGCAAGCCGGGCCTGGTCAAGGGCGAGTGGATCAAGGAAGGCGCCATCGTCATCGACGTGGGCATCAACCGCCAGGCCGACGGCCGGCTGGTGGGCGACGTGGAATATGAAGTGGCGGCCGAGCGCGCCAGCTGGATCACCCCGGTGCCGGGCGGTGTCGGCCCGATGACCCGAGCGTGCCTGCTGGAGAACACCCTGTACGCTGCGGAAGAGCTGCACGTCTGACCGGCAGCCCTGCCCCGACGGGAAAAGGCCGCATCCGCGGCCTTTTTTTCATGGCGAAACCATTGCCTCCCGGCAACCTGTAGGAGCAGGCCCTGCCTGCGATTCGCGCGCAGGGCGCGCTCCTACAGGGGATAGCGCGCTGGGACGTCCGGCCATCGCGGACAAGGTCCGCTCCTACGTTGCAGGTGGGCCCGGCTTTTCGTAGGAGCGAGCTTGCTCGCGAACAGACTCCGCAGCGGGGCTCATTCGCGAGCAAGCTCGCTCCTACGAAGAGCACTTTGGTGCGACCGGCGAGGCAGAAAAAAGGCCGCATCAGCGGCCTTCTTTCCTTTCAGCGGTGGATCACTCGGCCAAACGCCAGGTGGTGCCACCCTTGCCGTCTTCCAGAACCACGCCCATGGCCGTCAGCTCGTCACGGATGCGGTCCGACTCGGCCCAGTTCTTCGCCGCGCGGGCTTCCAGGCGGGCCTGGATCAGCGCTTCCACCTGGGCGGCGTCGACCTTGCCGGCGGCGCCGGCCTGAAGGAAGGCATCCGGCTCCAGTTGCAGCACGCCGAGCAGGCCAGCCAGTTCGCGGAGCTTGGCAGCCAGGGCTGCCGCAGCCTGCAGGTCGGCCTCACGCAGGCGGTTCACTTCGCGGGCCATCTCGAACAGCACGGCGACGGCTTCCGGGGTATTGAAGTCATCATCCATGGACGCCGCGAAACGCTCGGCGAAGGCTTCGCCACCACCGGCCGCCTCGACCTCGGGCAGGCCACGCAGCGCGGTGTAGAAGCGTTCCAGCGCGCCCTTGGCTTCCTTGAGGTTGTCCTCGGAGTAGTTGATCGGGCTGCGGTAGTGGCTGGACACCAGCAGGAAGCGCACCACCTCGGGGTGGTACTTCTCCAACACCTCGCGGATGGTGAAGAAGTTGCCCAGGGACTTGGACATCTTCTCGCCATCCACGCGCACCGCGCCGGCATGCATCCAGGTGGCCGCGTAGGGCTTGCCGGTGGCCGCCTCGCTCTGGGCGATCTCGTTCTCGTGGTGCGGGAACACCAGGTCCGGGCCGCCGCCGTGGATGTCGAAGGTCTCGCCCAGGCAGCAGGTGGACATCACTGAGCACTCGATGTGCCAGCCCGGGCGCCCGGCGCCCCAGGGCGACTCCCAGCTCGGCTCGCCCGGCTTGGCCGCCTTCCACAGGACGAAGTCCAGCGGGTCTTCCTTGGATTCGTCGACCTCGATGCGCGCGCCGATGCGCAGGTCTTCGATCTTCTTGCGCGACAGCTTGCCGTAGCCGACGAACTTGCCGACGCGGTAGTAGACGTCGCCGTTGCCCGGGGCATAGGCGAAGCCCTTGTCGATCAGCGTCTGGATCATCGCGTGCATGCCGGCGATGTGGCCGGTGGCGCGCGGCTCGATGTCCGGGCGCAGCACCGACAGGCGCGCCTCGTCCTCGTGCATCGCGGCGATCATGCGTTCGGTCAGGGCGTCGAAGGGCTCGCCGTTCTCCTGGGCGCGACGGATGATCTTGTCGTCGATGTCGGTGATGTTGCGCACGTAGGTCAGCTCATAGCCGCGCTGGCGCAGCCAGCGGGCGATGACGTCGAAGGCGACCATGACGCGGGCGTGGCCGATGTGGCAGAAGTCGTACACGGTCATGCCGCACACGTACATGCGCACCTGGTTGCCGACCAGCGGCTGGAACGGCTCCTTGGCCTTGCTCAGGGTGTTGTAGACGGAAAGCGCCATTTACTGCCCCCAGGAATCGCGCAGGGTCACGGTGCGGTTGAAGACCAGGGCGCCGGCCTTGGAATCCTTGCTGTCGGCGCAGAAGTAGCCTTCGCGCTCGAACTGGAAGCGGTCCTCGGCGCCGGCGCTGGCCAGCGACGGCTCGGCGCGGCAACCCTTGAGCACCACCAGGGAGTCGGGGTTGATGTTGTCGAGGAAGCTGCCGCTTTCCTCGGCCTTCTCCGGGTTGGCCGAGCGGAACAGCCGGTCGTACAGGCGCACTTCGCACTCCACGCTCTCGGCGGCCGGCACCCAGTGGATCACGCCCTTGACCTTGCGACCCTCGGGGTTCTTGCCCAGGGTGTTCTCGTCGTAGCTGCAGCGCAGTTCGACGATGTTGCCGGCGGCGTCCTTGATGGCTTCGTCGGCGCGGATCACGTAGCTGCCGCGCAGGCGCACTTCGCCCCCGGGGATCAGGCGCTTGTAGCCGGCCGGCGGGACTTCCTCGAAGTCGCCGGCGTCGATGTAGATCTCGCGGCTGAACGGCAGCACGCGCACGCCCATGTCCTGTTTCGGGTGGCGCGGCAGTTCGAGGTTCTCGACCTGGCCTTCGGGGTAGTTGGTGATGACCACCTTCAGCGGCTTGAGCACGCACATGGCGCGCGCGGCGTTGGCGTCCAGGTCGTCGCGGATGGCGAACTCCAGCATGCCGATGTCGACCACGCCGCCGGCGCGGTTCACGCCGATCATGTCGCAGAAGCTGCGGATCGAGGCCGGGGTATAGCCGCGGCGGCGGTAGCCGGAGAGGGTCGACATGCGCGGGTCGTCCCAGCCGTCCACGTGGCCTTCGTCGACCAGTTGCTTGAGCTTGCGCTTGCTGGTGATGGTGTAGTTCAGGTTCAGCCGGGCGAATTCGTACTGGCGCGGCTGCGCCGGCACCGGCAGGTTGGCCAGGAACCACTCGTACAGCGGGCGATGGTCCTCGAACTCCAGGGTGCAGATGGAGTGAGTGATGCCCTCGATGGCGTCCGACTGCCCATGGGTGAAGTCGTAGCTGGGGTAGATGCACCACTTTTCGCCGGTCTGGTGGTGATGGGCGTGGCGGATGCGGTAGAGGATCGGGTCGCGCAGGTTGATGTTCGGCGAGGCCATGTCGATCTTCGCCCGCAGCGACTTGGCGCCGTCGGCGAACTCGCCGGCCTTCATGCGGGCGAACAGGTCGAGGTTCTCCTCCACCGAGCGCTCGCGGAACGGGCTGTTCCTGCCCGGCTCGGTCAGGCTGCCGCGGTATTGGCGCATCTCTTCGGCATTGAGGTCGCAGACGAAGGCCTTGCCGGCCTTGATCAGGTCCACCGCCCAGGCGTGCAACTGGTCGAAATAGTCGGAGGCGAAGCGCACCGGGCCGGCCCACTGGAAGCCCAGCCACTTCACGTCGGCCTCGATGGCGTCGATGTATTCCTGGTCTTCCTTCGCCGGGTTGGTGTCGTCGAAGCGCAGGTGGCAGTCGCCGCCGAAGTCACGGGCCAGGCCGAAGTTCAGGCAGATCGACTTGGCGTGGCCGATGTGCAGGTAGCCGTTGGGCTCCGGCGGGAAGCGGGTGACGATCTTCTGGTGCTTGCCGCTGTCCAGGTCTGCCTGGACGATGGGGCGCAGGAAGTTGGCGGCGACAGTGGCTTCTTTCGAATCGGCGGTGGGCTTGCTCATGGTGTCCTTGATCGTTACTGACGTTCGGCCAGGGTAGGCCGGCCAAACCAAAGCGCTTATCATAGCCGAAGCTGTCAACCCCCTGACAGGCCTTCGATTTTCCCGACAGAGTGGAATCCCCTCATGATCAAGCTGCACACCAACCATGGCGTCATCACCCTGGAACTCTTCGAAGACAAGGCCCCGGAGACCGTGGCCAACTTCAAGGAGTACGTGAAGAGCGGTCATTACGACAACACCATCTTCCACCGCGTGATCAACAACTTCATGATCCAGGGCGGCGGTTTCGAACCGGGCATGAAGCAGAAGAGCACCCGCGCCCCGATCAAGAACGAGGCCAACAACGGCGTCGGCAACAAGGTCGGCACTGTCGCCATGGCCCGCACCATGGAGCCGCACTCGGCCAGCGCGCAGTTCTTCATCAACGTCGCCGACAACGACTTCCTCAACCACAGCGCGCCGACCGTGCAGGGCTGGGGCTACTGCGTGTTCGGCCAGGTAGTGGACGGCATGGACGTGGTCAACAAGATCAAGGGCGTGGCCACCACCATGCGCGCCGGCCACCAGGACGTGCCGAGCGAAGACGTGATCATCGAGAAGGCCGAGATCGTCGAGTGAGTCGATGAGCGTCCTGTTCATCTCGGACCTGCATCTCGAAGCGGAACGCCCGGACATCACCCGGGCGTTCTTGCATTTCCTCCGCAGCTGCGCCCGCCAGGCCGAAGCGCTCTACATCCTCGGCGACTTCTTCGAGGCCTGGATCGGCGACGACGGCATGGACGAGTTCCAGCATTCCATCGCCCGCGCCCTGCGCGAACTGGCCGACAGCGGCACGCGCATCTACCTGATGCACGGCAACCGCGACTTCCTGATCGGCAAGGCGTTCTGCCGCGAAGCCGGCTGCACCCTGCTGCGCGACCCCAGCGTGATCCGCCTGAACGGCGAGAAGGTGCTGCTGATGCACGGCGACAGCCTGTGCACCCTGGACGTCGGCTACATGAAGCTGCGCCGCTGGCTGCGCAATCCGGTCTCGCTGTTCATCCTGCGCAACCTGCCGCTTTCGAAGCGCCACCAGTTGGCGCGCAAGCTGCGCAAGGAAAGCCGCGCGCAGACGCGCATGAAGGCCAGCGAGATCGTCGACGTGACGCCGGACGAGGTGCTGAAGGTCATGCGCCAGCATGGCGTGCGCACCCTGATCCACGGCCACACCCATCGCCCGGCGGTGCACGAGTTGCAGCTAGACGGCCAGCCGGCCCGGCGCATCGTCCTCGGCGACTGGGACCGTCAAGGCTGGGCCCTGCAGGCCGACGCCAACGGCCTGCACCAGGCGCCCTTCAGTCTCGAAGCGGAGCCGTCCGGCCACTGACGCGGATCAACTTCATGGCCCCGGGCCAGCAGCTATGCTCAATCCATCCATAGCCGCATCGTCCGGGATCACCATGAAAAAACACCTGTTGCTCGCCGCTTGCCTGCTCGCCCTCGCCGGTTGTTCCAGCGAGTACATCATCAGCACTGCCGATGGCCAGATGATCACTACCGACAACAAGCCGAAGCTGGACAAGGCCAGCGGGATGATTCGCTTCGAGGATTCCGAGGGCAAGGAGCAGATGATTCCGCAGTCGCAGATTCGGCAGATCATCGAGCGCTGAAGGCGCCCCCATTGCATGGGGCGTTATCCACCAATCGCGGACGGAGTCCGCTCCTACGCCCGTGCTTTGCAACTGTCTTGCCGGCTGCACCGAGGCGCTCTTCGTAGGATGGGTTGAGCCTTGGCGAAACCCATGCGGTCGTGACGATGGGTATCGCTTCGCTCAACATCATCCTACGCGGCGTCGTGTTTACCGGTGAGGTAGGAGCAACTGTCTTGCCGACTGCGCCGGGGTGCCTTTCGTAGGATGGGTTGAGCTTGCGAAACCCATCGGGCCATGGTGATGGGTATCGCTTCGCTCAACGCCATCCTACGAAAAACCGTGCTTTCCCGGAGGTGTAGGAGCGGACTCCGTCCGCGATTGGGCCCGCCGGCCAAGCTGGGTTATCCGGTAGCACCGAGCCCCTTCACCCCAACCTGAAAGCCAAAGGCCTCAAGCCACCCGTGGCACACCGCTATGAAAGCGGAACTCCTCGTCCGGCGAACTGATGAGACCCGCCTCGACCTCACGAATATCCTCCACCCGCCGCTGGATATCGGCCTCGTCACCATACCGCCGCGCCAATGCCAGGTATCCCTGGAAGTGCCGCGCCTCGGACTTGAGCAGCGAACCATAGAACTTCGCCAGATCCGCATCCAGGTGGTCGACCAGGGCGGCGAAGCGCTCGCAGCTGCGGCATTCGATGAAGGCGCCGACGATCAGGGTGTCGACCAGCTTGTGCGGCTCGTGGTTGCGCACCGCCGCGCGCAGGCCCGAGGCATAGCGGCCGGCGGAGATCGGCCGCAGGGCGATGCCGCGCTTCTTGAGGATCGCCAGCACCTGCTCGTGGTGGCGCAGTTCCTCGCGCGCCAGGCGCGACATGAAGTTCACCAGTTCCTCGTGGGCGCTGTACTTGGCGATCAGCGCCAGGGCGGTGCTGGCGGCCTTGAACTCGTTGTTCTTGTGGTCGATCAGCAGCACTTCCTGGTCCCGCAACGCGGCCTCGACCCAGGCATCGGGCGTGGCGCAACCGAGGAATTCGCGGATTTCGGACAACATGACGGGCTCCAGTCACTCAGCGCCGCCGCGCAAAAGGGTTCGCCGGCGGCCAAAGGCGGAGCATTATACGAATGCAGCGGCGCACGGCCAGCGCCACACTTGATGCATCTCAAGAACCGCTCGGCCGGATCGCGTCTACAGTTGCTGCAAAGCAACGGCAAGTGCCAAGGGAGACGACCATGCAAGCCATCCGCAGCATTCTCGTAGTAGTGGCCCCCGACCAGCCCGACGGCCTGGCGCTCAAGCGCGCCAAGCTGATCGCCAGCGTCACTCAATCCCACCTGCACCTGCTGACCTGCAGCAAGCGAGGCGACGCCGGCGCCCGGCTGGAGGAACTGACCGCCAGCCTGCGCGAGGAAGGCTACAGCAGCAGTTGCCGGCAGGCCTGGCACGACAGCCTACACGCCACCATCATCGCCGAGCAGCAGGCCGAGGGCTGCGGCCTGGTGGTCAAGCAGCACCACCCCGACAGCCCGCTGAAGAAGGCGCTGCTCACCCCCGACGACTGGAAGCTGCTGCGCTACTGCCCCGCTCCCGTGCTGCTGGTGAAGAGCGCCACGCCCTGGGCCGGGCGCAACATCCTCGCCGCGGTCGACGTCGGCAACAACGACGCCGAGCACCACGCGCTGCACGCCAATATCGTCAGCCACGCCTACGACATCGCCGGGCTGACCCACGGCCAGTTGCACGTGATCAGCGCCCACCCCTCGCCGATGCTGTCTGCCGCCGACCCGACCTTCCAGCTCAGCGAGACCATCGAGGCCCGCTACCGCGAGGCCTGCAAGGCGTTCCAGGCCGAGTACGGGGTGGACGACCAGCACCTGCACATCGAGGAAGGCCCGGCCGACGTGCTCATCCCGCGTACCGCGCACCAGCTGGACGCGGCGGTGACGGTGATCGGCACCGTGGCGCGCACCGGCTTCTCCGGCGCGCTGATCGGCAACACCGCCGAGGTGGTGCTCGATGCCCTGGAAAGCGACGTGCTGGTGCTCAAGCCGGACGAAGTCATCGCCCACCTCGACGAGCTGGCGGCCAAGGCCTGACAGCTAGGCGCCAGCCCCGGCGCCGAGCATCGCCCGCAGGCGGACGCCCTCCGCCTTGCGGCAGTTCACATGCACATCCTCAAGGCCCAGCCAACTGGCCATTTCACGCAAGCGCCCGGCCAGCGCCAGCATCCCCTCCTCGCCCAGCGGCCGCTGTTCCTCGTGCACGGCATGGACCGCCAGGCGCCCCGCCGCCCGCTCGGCGCGCAGGTCGATGCGCGCCGCCAGGCGTTCGTCGAACAGGAAGGGCAATACGTAGTAGCCGTAGACCCGCTTGTGCTGCGGGGTGTAGATCTCCAGGCGGTAGCGGAAGTCGAACAGCCGCTCGGTGCGGGCGCGCTCCCACACCAGGGAGTCGAAGGGCGACAGCAGCGCGCTGGCCGTCACCTTGCGCGGAATGACCGGCTCGCCGGCGACGTAGGCCGCCTGCGACCAATCCTGCACGCGCACCTGGCGCAGCGCGCCGGCCTCGACCAGTTCGGCCAGGCGCGCCTTGCTGTCCGCCGGCTCCAGGCGGAAGTAGTCGCGCAGGTCGGTCTCGCTGGCCACGCCCAGGGCGTTCGCGGCGTGCAACAGCAGGCCGCGCTGGGCCTGCTCGACATCCAGCTCGGGCGCATCCAGCACAGCGGCGGGCAGCACCCGCTCCGGCAGGTCATACAGCCGCTCGAAGCCACGCCGTCCGGCCACAGTCACCTCGCCGGCGGCGAACAGCCATTCCAGGGCGTGCTTCTCGTCGCTCCAGTCCCACCAGGGGCCGGCCCGCTCGCTGCGGGTGGTCAGGCTGCCGGCGCCCAGGGCGCCCTGCTCGCGGACCGCCTGCAGCACGCGCTCGATCACTTCGCGGCGTTCCTCGCCGAAGCGCGCCAGCTGCTTGTAGATGCCCTGCCCCACGGCCGCGCGGCGCATGCGCCAGCGCATCAGCGGATAGAGTTCCAGCGGCAGCAGGGACGCCTCGTGCCCCCAGTACTCGAACATTCGCCGGTGGCGCCCGGCGCTCCAGGCCGCCTCGTCCAGCAGGGCCTGCGGATAGCTGCCCAGGCGCGAGAAAAGCGGCAGGTAGTGCGAGCGGGTCAGGGCGTTGACCGAGTCGATCTGCAACACGCCCAGGCGTTCCAGCACCTGCTGCAGGTGCCGGCGCTGCACCTGGCTGCGCGGCCGCCGGCTGGCGAAGCCCTGGGCCGCCAGGGCCAGGCGGCGGGCTTGCTTGAGGGACAGGCTGTCGGTCATGGGGCGCTTCCTGCTGGCGGGATCGAAGCCCTCGATCCTACGCCAAAGCCGCCAGCGCCGACATCAGGCCGGCAGCGCTTGCGCGCTGGGCGCGGGGAACGGCCGGGCGATACTGAAGGCCTCGGCGCTCGGCCCATGTTCGGCCAGACGCTGCAATGCCGCACGGGCCTGGGCCAAGGTCGGCAGTTGCCCGGCCGGCAGCCACCAGAGCGCCAGGCTCGGCCCCGGCAGCTTCTCCATCCATTCCTTGCGCCGGCGCAGCACGCTCAGGTGCTCGCCGCCATAGACATAGTCGCGCAGCGCCTCCAGGGACTCCCAGAGCGACAGGTTGACGATGATCCGCGGGTCGGCGAAGGCCTGGACGCCGGTGGCGTCGCCCGCCTCGTCCTGCAGGCGCCAGACGAAGCCGGGACTGGCCTCGGCCAGGGCGTTGATGGGCGCCAGCTGGTCGACGAAATCCTGCATCAGCGGGTGGTCGAGAGGGGCCCTGGCCCGGGCGATGTTGACCTGGGCCAGGTGGTAGCGGTGCGGCATGGGCCTTTCCTTGTGCTCGTGCAATATAGAAGGGGTTCAGCGACGCAGGTGGTCGATCCAGAAGGGCTTCTCTGCCTCCTGCAGGATGTCGGCGCGGCTCAGGCCGATGTCCTTGAGCGCCGCATCGCTGAGCCTGGCCAACTGCTCGCGCTGCCGGGCCAGTTCCCGCCAGCGGCGGATGCGGCCCAGCAGGCGCTGCCAGAAGGCCGCGCCGGCGTGCCGGCGGGTGAATACCGAGGGTGTCATCACGAAACCGAATTGCGCTTTCATCGTGTCGTCCTCCCTGTGGGGTTGGCGCCAGTCTCGCGCCGGGCATAAGATCAATCCAACGAATCATTCTTATGCATCCCATCTTGGAGATTGATGTATGAGCGCCTTCCCCAGCATCGACAGCGAACTGCTGCGCACCTTCGTCGCCATCGCCGACCACGGCGGCTTCACCCGCGCCGCCGAGGTGGTCAACCGCACCCAGTCGGCGGTGAGCATGCAGATGAAGCGCCTGGAGGAAGACGTGCTGGAACGCACCCTGTTCGAGCGCGACGGCCGCCAGGTGCGCCTGACGCCCGAAGGCCAGGTGCTGCTGGGCTACGCGCGGCGCATCCTGCGGCTGCAGGGCGAGGTGTTCAACACCCTGCGCCAGCCGCACATGGTCGGCGCGGTGCGCATCGGCACGCCGGACGACTACGTGATGCGCTTCCTCCCGGAAATCCTCTCGCGCTTCGCCCAGGCCTACCCGCTGGTGCAGGTGGAAGTGCATTGCGAGACCTCCTCGCAACTGCTCACCCGCAAGGACCTGGACCTGACCATAGTCACCCGCGAGCCGGGCACCGAGATCGGTCAGCTGCTGCGCCAGGAGCCCTTCGTCTGGATGGCCGCGGAAAGCTTCTGCCCGCAGGAACAGCGCCCGCTGCCGCTGGCGATGTTCAACACCACCTGCTTCTGCCGCGCCTGGGCCTGCAACGCCCTGGAAGCGCTGGAGATCGACTACCGCATCGCCTACAGCAGCCCCAGCCTCTCGGCGCTGTTCGCCGTGGCCAGCGCGGGCCTGGCGGTCACCGCCCAGCTGCGCAGCCTGCTCACCGGCAACCTGCGCATCATCGGCGAGGAGGAAGGCCTGCCGGCCCTGCCCTCGGCGAGCATCGTGCTGCTGCGCAACCCGGCGCGGCAGTCGCCGGTCACCGACAAGCTGGCCGACTACATCGTCGAAGGCTTCGCCGCCTGAGCCGGCTCACTGGCGCAGCAGAAGCAGCGCGCAAACCACCAGGAACAGGCTGAAGGCGAAGCGCAGGGCGCGCTCAGGCAGCGCATGGGCCAGCCTCACGCCCCAGGAGATGCTCAGCAGGCCGCCGGCCGCGAGGCAAGCGCCCATGCGCCAGTCGACGTGGCCATGCAGCGCATAGGTACCCAGCGCCACCGCCGTGCTCGGCGCGGCCAACGCCAGGGCCAGCCCCTGGGCCACCACCTGGGTGAAGCCGAACAGCGAGGTCAGCACCGGCGTGGCCAGCACGCCGCCGCCCACCCCGAACAGCCCGCCCAGGGAACCCGCGCCCAGGCCGAGGGCGGCGAACCAGGGCAGGCCCGGTGTTTCCTCGCGCGGCTGCGCCTCGCTGCGCTGGCGCAGCAGCAGGTAGCCGGCCAGGGCCAGCAGGAACACCACGAAGGCCGTGCGCATGTGCGCCGCGTCGATGCGAAGCGCCAGGCTGGAAGCGAGGAAGGCGCAGAGCAGGCCGGTCACCGCAAGCACCGCCGCCTGGCCGGGATCGATACGATTGCGCTGGTGATAACGGCGCAGCGCCAGCAGCACGTTGGGCACCACCATCACCAATGCCGTGCCCTGGGCCAGTTGCTGGTCGAGGCCGAACAGCACGCCCAGCGCCGGGATCGCCAGCAGGCCGCCGCCGATGCCGAACAACCCGCCCAGGCAACCCAGAACCAACCCCAGGACGAAATCCAGCCCCATCTCCAGCATGCGAACCTCCAAATACGTCGAGGCCATGCTAGAAAACCGCCGCTGGATGGGAAACGCAAAGCCCAGCACAATGGCTTTGCGCTTTACGCATAGGTAAGCACCATGACTCCCACCGCCCTGGAAGACCAGTTGGACCTGTTCCTCGACGTGCTCGACAACGGCAGCTTTTCCGCCGCCGCGCGCCTGCGCCAGCTCACGCCCTCGGCGGTGGCGCGACGCATGGATGCCCTCGAACGCGGCCTCGGTAGCCCGCTGCTGGCCCGCAGCACCCACGTGGTGCGCGCCACGCCGGCCGGGCTGGCCTTCGCCGAGCGCGCCCGGCGCATAGTCGAGGAACTGCGCCAGGCCCGCGCCGAGGCGGTGTCGCTGAGCACCGCGCCCGAAGGCCTGATCCGCATAGACGCGCCCGTGCCCTTCGGCCGCCGCCACCTGGCACCGGCCATCGCCGACTTCCTCAAGGCCAACCCCGGCCTGGACGTGCAGCTGCGCCTGATCGACAGCTTCACCGACCTGCAGGGCGACAACCTCGGCCAGGTCGACCTGGTGCTGCGCATCGGCCCGCTGCCGGACAGCCGCCTGGTGGCCACGCCGCTGGCGCCCATGCGCCGCATCGTCTGCGCCAGCGCCGACTACCTGGCCCGCCACGGCCGGCCGACCTCGCCGCTGCAGTTGCCCGAGCACGTCGGCCTGGACTGGGAAGGCCTGGCGCCGCCGCTGGCCTGGCGCTTCGCCGTCGACGGGCGCCTGCAGCACCTGCGACCGCGACGCCTGCGGCTAACCGCCAACAACGCGGAAACCCTGGTCGAAGGCGCCTTGCAGGGGCTCGGCATGGCCCACCTGCCGACCTGGCTGTGCAGCGAATACCTGGTGCGCGGCGAACTGCAGCCGCTGTTCTGCGAGCCGGGCCTGCCGGAAGCCGAACCGGGCGGCATCCACGCCCTGCGCCTGGAGCGCGGCACCCACCCGCGCAGCCAGCGCCTGCTGGCCTTCCTCGTCGAGCGCTTCGGCTTCCCGCCACCCTGGGACAGTGCCCTCGCCGCGCACCTGGCAGGCAAGGAACTGGCGAAGAAATAGCCAGCGCGCTAAATTAAGGCGCAATCATCTATTCGGAGGCCCGTCATGAGCCAACCCAAGGACGCCTGCGAATCGCTCAAGCTCGACAACCAGCTGTGCTTCGCCCTCTACTCCACCTCGCTGCAGATGACCAAGGTGTACAAGCCCCTGCTCCAGCAACTGGGCCTGACCTACCCGCAGTACATCGCCATGCTGGTGCTCTGGGAACAGGACGGCATCACCGTCGGCGAGATCAGCGCGCGCATGCTCACCGACCCCGGCTCCCTCACCCCGCTGCTCAAGCGCCTGGAAGGCGAAGGCCTGATCACCCGCAAGCGCAGCGCCAGCGACGAGCGGGTGGTCGAACTGCGCCTGACCGACAAGGGCCGGGAGCTGCGCCAGCAGGCCGAGAGCATCCCGGCCTGCATCCTCACCGCCAGCGGCCTGTCCCTCGAAGAACTGGGCAGGCTGAAGAACGAACTGGTGGACCTGCGCGGCAGCCTGCAAGGCTCGGACTAGAGGCTTATTCCCTACATCGAGCTCTCTTATCGCGAATTCTTCCAATAAATATCTTGCGCGCAAGATAACTCAGGACTAATTTCTGCCTCACGCACTTACTTAGCGCGCAAAATTTTAACGAACAAACAGACATCCGGAGACACCGCCATGCAAACCATCAAAGCCCTCTACACCGCCACTGCCACCGCTACCGGAGGCCGCGACGGCCGCGCCGTTTCCTCCGACGGCAACCTCGACGTGAAACTCACCACCCCGCGCGAACTGGGCGGCCAGGGCGGCGCCGCGACCAACCCCGAACAGCTCTTCGCCGCCGGCTACTCGGCCTGCTTCATCGGCGCGCTGAAGTTCGTCGCCAGTCAGAGCAAGCGCCAGCTGCCCGCCGACGCCTCCATCACCGGCAAGGTCGGCATCGGCCAGATCCCCGGCGGCTTCGGCCTGGAAGTGGAACTGAACATCACCCTGCCGGGCCTGGAGCGCGCCATCGCCGAGGAACTGGTGGCCGCGGCCCACCAGGTCTGCCCGTACTCCAACGCCACCCGCGGCAACATCGACGTGCTCCTGAACATCGCCGTCTGACCCCACCCAGCCCAAGGAGACCCGAACATGAAAGCGCTCAGCAAAACCCTCGCAGGCGGCCTGCTCGCCCTGGCCATCGGCAACGCCTTCGCCGCCGGCAGCCCCGGCGTGCAGCACGACACCCAGGCCTTCCTCGAAGCCCTGGAGGCCGGCGGCGGCAAGCCCCTGGAAACCCTGTCGCCGAAAGACGCCCGCGCGGTACTGACCGGCGCCCAGGCCTCGGTGAAGGTCGACCTTTCCGGCACCAACGTCAGCGAGAAGACCATCCAGGCTGACGGCCAGCGCATCAAGCTGACCATCGTCCGCCCGGCAGGCGCCAAGGGCACCCTGCCCGCTTTCATGTTCTTCCACGGCGGCGGCTGGGTGCTGGGCGACTACCCGACCCACGCCCGGCTGATCCGCGACCTGGTGGTGAACTCCGGCGCGGTGGCGGTGTACGTCGACTACACGCCCTCCCCCGAGGCCCACTACCCGGTGGCGATCAACCAGGCCTACGCCGCCACCAGGTGGGTGGCCGAGCACGGCAAGGAAATCGACGTCGATGGCGCGCGCCTGGCAGTGGCCGGCAACAGCGTCGGCGGCAACATGGCCGCGGTGGTCGCACTGATGGCCAAGGACAAGGGCACACCGAAGCTGCGCTTCCAGGCCCTGCTGTGGCCGGTGACCGACGCCAGCTTCGAGACCGGCTCATACGGCCAGTTCGCCCAGGGGCACTTCCTCACCAAGCCGATGATGCAGTGGTTCTGGGACAGCTACACCACCGACGCCAAGCAGCGCGCCGAGATCTACGCCTCGCCGCTGCGCGCCAGCACCGAGCAACTGAAAGGCCTGCCGCCGGCACTGGTGCAGACCGCCGAGTTCGACGTGCTGCGCGACGAAGGCGAAGCCTACGCCCGCAAGCTGGACGCCGCCGGCGTGGCCGTCACCGCCACGCGCTACAACGGCATGATCCACGACTACGGCCTGCTCAACCCGCTGGCCAAGGTGCCCGCCGTACAGGCAGCCATGCGCCAGGCTGGCGAGGAGCTGAAAGTGCATCTGAAGTAACGGACGCCAGAAACGAAGAAGCCCGGCATCTGCCCCCTCACCCCAGCCTTCTCCCGAAGGGAGAGGGGGCAGTTCGTGCCGCCGGGGCGTCCGGCGTGGCCGGTGGTTCCAATCGCGGACGGAGTCCGCTCCTACAGGGAGGAATACCATGCTTCCCGGCAACTTGTAGGAGCGGGCCCTGCCCGCGATTCGCGCGCAGGGCGCGCTCCTACAGGGGGAGTGGCGCGGCTGGGGCAGCGCAGGAGCGGATCTCATCCGCGAAACGCGCCGATACGTCCGGCTATCGCGGACAAGGTCCGCTCCTACCCCCTCCGGCGAACACAAGACCCGCAGGATGGCGTTGAGCGAAGCGATACCCATCACCACGACCGCATGGGTTTCGCCAAGGCTCAACCCATGCGTTGAGGCGCACCTCGGCGCAGCCGGCAAGACAGTTGCTCCTACGCCCGGGGGCGCCTGGTTCGGGCCTGCGTGGCGGGGAGTTCGCGAATGAAAAAATGCCGTTTCTCCCAGAAAGAGAAACGGCATTCTTTCTTAAGTGAAAAGCTCTACGGCATCTGCCGGGCTTTTCACATCACGCGAAGGCTCAAGCCTTGACGCGGGACTTGTACTCGCCGGTGCGGGTATCGATCTCGATGGAGTCGCCGATTTCGCAGAACGCGGAAACCTGCAGCTCAGCACCGTTCTTCAGGCGAGCGGTCTTCATGACCTTGCCGGAAGTATCGCCACGGACAGCCGGCTCGGTGTAGACGATTTCACGAACGATGGTGGTCGGCAGTTCGACGGAGATCACCTTGTCGTTGTAGAAAACCGCTTCGCAGACGTCGGTCATGCCGTCTTCGATGAAGGTCAGCACGCCTTCCAGGTCGCCCTTCTCGATCTCGTACTGGTTGAACTCGTTGTCCATGAAGACGTACAGCGGGTCCGCGAAGTAGGAGTAGGTCACTTCCTTGCGGTCGAGAATGATCGGTTCCAGCTTGTCATCGGCCTTGAACACGGTCTCGGTGCCGGCGCCGGTCAGCAGGTTCTTCAGCTTCATCTTGACGACGGCGCTGTTACGGCCGGACTTGTTGAACTCGGCCTTCTGGATGACCCAGGGGGCGCCGTTGATGTTGGCAACCTGGCCTGCGCGGAACTCTTGAGCGGTTTTCATACGAATATCCGATTTGGATTGGAGACAAAAAACAGGGGACGTATCATAGCCAATTTGTATAAAAACGCACCAGCCCCGCGGCGAGATCCGGCTGTGCGGCATGCTTTTCGCTCCAGCGCAGCGCCCATTCCCGCCAGGCTCCGGCCCGCTGCTGCAATGCCATCCAGGCCGTCGCCGCGTCGCCAAGGCCGTTCCAGGCGTGCCAGTAGGCCACCAGGGCAGCCTCGAGCCCGGGCTCCATGCCCTCGGTATAGATAGAGAGGAAGGCGTCCAGCTTCTCCAGGTGCACGCCCTCCTCCTGCTCATAGATGTGCCAGACGAATGGCCGCCCCGCCCAGAGCGCGCGGACGAAGGAATCCTCGCCGCGCACCGCGTTGACGTCGCAGCTCCACAGCAGCAGGTCGTAGTCCTCCTGGCGGACGAACGGCAATACCTGCAGGCGCAGGTTGCCGCGCCGATGGCGGTCGCCCGGCGCCAGCCCCGGCAGGCCCAGCCAGTCGGCGACATCACCCAGCACGCGCCCTTCGGGGATCAGCAGCAGCGTCGGCTGCACGTCTTGCGCCAGCGCGTCCAGCCAGGGCGCCAGCGCCGGGTTCTCGTAGGCGAACAGGGAAATCAGACGCTCCCTACCCTCCACTTCCACGCCAAGGGAGGCCAGGAATGCCCGGCGGCTGGCGTCGTCCGCCTGGAAGGTCCGACGCCGCTCGAGCAGCCCCGCCTCCCGCAGCAGGCCGCCGACGCCCGGCTGCACCCCGGGGAAATAGAAGTACTTCTGCAGGCCGTTGGCCTGCAGCGAAGGCAGGCCGTGGCAGGCAGCCACCCAGTCCTCGGCGCTGAGGTATTCCAGGTTCAGCCACAGCGGCGCCACGGCGCGCTCGCGCATGGCCTCCACATAAGCCGGCGGCAACGGGCAGGCGAATGCCTCGATGACCACGTCGGCGGCCGGCGTGTCTTCCCACAGCGCAGGCCAGTGGCGGACTTCGACGCCCGCCTGGCGCTGGCCGGGCAGCGCTGGATCGGCCCCGGGGCACAGCCGCGCGAAGGCATTCAGGTCGTCCACCCACAGGCGCACCGCCTGGCCGTGCTCGCCGGCGAGCTGGCGGGCCAGGCGCCAGGTCACGCCGATGTCGCCATAGTTGTCCACCACGCAGCAGAAGATGTCCCAGCTCGCCATCGCACTCGCCTTTCGAAGGAAGCCGCCAGTTTAGCAAGGCGGGCCGCCCCGGTTTCCCCTCGACGCCCTTAAGCCGATGAATCCGTTGAAAAAACATTTGCCTTTCGGAAAACCTTTGAGTAAAGTGCGCGCCTCGACAGACACAGCGCTGTCGAAACCCTGGTGAGGTGTCCGAGCGGTTGAAGGAGCACGCCTGGAAAGTGTGTATACGGGAAACCGTATCGAGGGTTCGAATCCCTCCCTCACCGCCAGATCAAAAAGCCCGGCTGACTGATGAAGTTAGCCGGGCTTTTTCGTTCCAGCGCGTTGCACTCGCAATGCACCCTTGCAATTGGCGACACAGTTAGTCGCCATTAGTTCCCAGCAGACTTTCGTCCTATCGCGTTTTAGCATTACTTCGGACGTCTATACTCGGATATTCCGCCCTCGCCTCGGCTCCTCCCAACAGCCCCGCTGTAGGGCAGTCGCGGACACTTGCACATTTTTTGCACAACTATCGGGCAATTAAGAGTTCAAGCCGCCCCGGCATGAAAAAAAAGTGCCGTACTTGCGCTTGGTCAGTTTACTTACTACAAGTAATGAGTACTATGTAGTCCGGCTAATTTCCCAGTCCCATGGGGAATTGCTTTAATGGAAATGTCCACCTTAAGGGGAACACGATGAACAACGTTCTGAAATTCTCTGCTCTGGCTCTGGCTGCTGTTCTGGCCACCGGTTGCAGCAGCCACTCGAAAGAAACCGAAGCCCGTCTGACCGCTACTGAAGACGCCGCTGCCCGTGCCCAAGCCCGCGCTGACGAAGCCTATCGTCACGCTGACGAAGCTCTGGCCGCTGCTCAGAAAGCCCAGCAGACTGCTGACGAGGCTAACGAGCGCGCTCTGCGTATGCTGGACAAAGCCAGCCGCAAGTAATAGATCCTCGGATCTGTTCGAAAAGCCGACCTCTCGAGGTCGGCTTTTTTATTGCCCGGACTTTCTCCCGGGCAATGAAAAGCCCGCGGACCTTGCGGTCGGCGGGCTCGGCACAACGGCGCAGGCGTCAGGGCATCTGCACGGTGGTGTTCTCGCTGGCAGCCACCGAGGAACCGGGCTGCTGCGGCATGGCGATGGCCACCGGCAGGCCGTCTTCGGCCGCCACCACTTCGCGCACCACGTTCCAGTCCATCTGCATCTGGTTGGCGATGTCTTCGCGCTTGAGCAGCGCGTTGATCACTGCGGTGTGCTTGTCCACGACCGAGGGGTTGCCGTGGTCGTCGATCGGCGTATGGGCCTCGAGGTAGATCTTGCCTTCGCTGCGGCCGAACTTGTACGGCTCGTTGATGATGCGCACCGAAGTGCCCACCGGCACCATCGGGAACAGCTCGGTCACGTCGCCGTTGTACATGCGGAAGCAGCCGTGGCTGGTGCGGGTGCCGATGCCGAACTTCTTGTTCGAGCCGTGGATCAGGTAGCCGGGAACGCCCAGGGACATCTTGAACGGGCCCAGCGGGTTGTCCGGCCCCGGCGGCACCACGGTCGGCAGCGGGTCGCCGTCGGCGGCGTGCTCGGCGCGGATCGACGCCGGCGGGTACCAGGCCGGGTCCTTGGTCTTGGCGACGATGCTGGTGTGGGCGATGGGCGAGCCCCAGCCCTCGCGGCCGATACCCAGCGGGTAGGTGTAGACCACGTTCTTGCCTTTGGGGAAGTAGTACAGGCGGTACTCGGCGATGTTGATCACGATGCCTTCGCGCGGGCCCGGCGGCAGGATGAAGCGCGTCGGGATGATGACCTCGGTGCCCACGCCGGGCAGCCAGGCGTCGACGCCCGGGTTGGCGGCGAGCATTTCCTGGTAGCCCAGGTCATAGGTCTGGCCGAGGTCGGCGAAGGTGTCTTCGTACTTGGCCTTGATGACCTGCACCTGGCCGACGATATCCTCGCCGGGCGCCGGCAGCGGCAGCTCGAGGGCGGAAACGGGGCCGGCCGAGAGCAGCGCGGCAAAAGACAGCGAGCAGGCGGCGATAACACGCGACAACATCCGGAGATCCTTGGCGAGAGCACAGTTGACAGAGGGGGCGGTAGTGTACCACTCAGACCCTATTTTCCGGGAGAGTTCACAATATCCAGGAAAATCGTTGCCCGCGTTTTTCCTGTTCCAGACGTTTCAGGCATTCCGGGCACAGCCGCCGGTCGCGCAGCTGCGGCCGCCGGGCCTCGCGCCAGAGCGGTTGCGCCGGCAGCAGGCCGCCGCACAGGGTGCGGTCCGCGGGGGAGCCGAGCTCCAGCTGCCGGGCGACGAGATGCACGCGCACCTCGCGGCAGGCGAACAGATCGAGCTGGGAATCGGGTTCGATCAGCTGGTAGGCGAAGAGGGTCCAGGCGGGGCGGGACATGGCGGCTCCTGAAGGGTGCGCAAACATAGCGGAAAGCCCCCGCGCGGGGAAGCCTTCCGACAGCCCGGCGATCAGAGCAACGGCTTGAGCTGCGGCCAGACGTTGTCCAGCAGGCGCGGCTGCGCGGCCACGGCCGGATGGATGCCGTCGGCCTGCATCATCTGCGGCACGCCGCCCACGCCGTCGAGGAAGAACGGCACCAGCGGCACCCCGCCCTGCTCGGCGACTTGCTGGAACACCCGGGCGAAAGCCTGGGTATAGCGTTCACCGTAGTTGGGCGGCAGGCGCATGCCCAGCAACAGCACCTTGGCGCCGGCCTGGCGCGAGGCCGCGACCATCGAAGCAAGATTCTGTTGCAATTGCTGCGGCGCCTGCCCGCGCAGGCCGTCGTTGCCGCCCAGCTCGATCACCACGACGCTGGGTTTCTCCCCGGAAAGCAGCGCCGGCAGGCGCGCCAGGCCACCGGCGCTGGTGTCGCCGCTGACCGAGGCATTGACCACCCGGTAGTCGAAACCCTCGTCCTTCAGCCGCTGCTCCAGCAGGCTGACCCAGCCGCGGCCGGTATCCACCCCCAAACCGGCGCTGATACTATCGCCGACGACCAGCAGCGTCTGCGCCGCGGCTTGCTGGGCGACCAGCAGCAACGCCAGGCAGACGCTCGATAGCCATGCACGCATCGGACCCTCCATGAGCGAAAGCATTCTCACCGCGCGCAACCTTAGCAAGGTCGTTCCCAGCGCGGAAGGCGAGCTGACCATCCTCCACGACCTCTCCCTGGCCCTGCAGCGCGGCGACAGCCTGGCCATCGTCGGCAGCTCCGGCTCCGGCAAGTCCACCCTGCTCGGCCTGCTGGCCGGGCTCGACGAGCCCAGCGGCGGCAGCGTGGAACTGGCCGGGCACCGCCTGGGCGAGCTCGACGAGGACCAGCGCGCGCGGGTGCGCGCCGCCCACGTCGGCTTCGTCTTCCAGTCGTTCCAACTGCTCGACAGCCTCGACGCCCTGGAAAACGTCATGCTGCCCCTGGAGCTGGAGGGCCGCGGCGACGCCCGCGAGCGCGCCCGCACCCTGCTCGAGCGCGTCGGCCTGGGCCAGCGCCTCACCCACTACCCGCGCCAGCTCTCCGGCGGCGAGCAGCAGCGCGTCGCCATCGCCCGCGCCTTCGCCGCCGAACCCGACGTGCTGTTCGCCGACGAGCCCACCGGCAACCTCGACAGCAGCACCGGCGAGCGCATCAGCGACCTGCTCTTCGAGCTCAACCGCGAGCGCCGCACCACCCTGGTCCTGGTCACCCACGACGAGCGCCTGGCGCACCGCTGCCAGCGGCAGATCCGCCTGGAAAGCGGCCACCTGATCGACCACGCGGAGCCCTGAGCCGATGAAGTCGCTGCCGCTGTCGCGCCTGTTCGGCCTGGCCCTGCGCCAATTGCTGCGCGAGTGGAGCAGCGGCGAACTGCGCGTGTTGTTCTTCGCCCTGCTGGTGGCGGTGGCCGCCAGCTCCGCCATCGGCTACTTCAGCGCGCGATTGAACGGCGCCATGCTGGTGCGCGCCTCGGAATTCCTCGGCGCCGACCTGGTCCTCAGCGGCACCCAGCCGGCCGCCCCGGAGCAGATCGACAGCGGCAATCGCCTGGGCCTGAAGCACGCCTACAGCGTCGAGTTCTCCAGCGTCATCGCCACCGACCAGGGCATCCAGCTCAGCAGCGTCAAGGCGGTGGACGACAGCTACCCGCTGCGCGGCGAGCTGAAGAGCGCGGCTGCGCCCCTGGAACCGGAACGCGCCGGCGGGCGCCCGCAACCCGGCGAAGTCTGGGTGGAGACGCGGCTGCTCACCAGCCTCGACCTGAAGGTCGGCGACAGCATCGAGATCGGCCGCCAGGACCTGCGCATCGCCCGCGTGCTGACCTACGAGCCGGACCGCGCCGGCGACTTCTACAGCCTCACCCCGCGGGTGCTGATGAACCTGCACGACCTGCAGGCCACCGGCGTGGTCCAGCCCGGCAGCCGGGTGCGCTACCGCGACCTCTGGGAAGGCGACGGCGAAGCCCTGCAGGCTTACCGCCGCGCGGTGGAGCCGGGGCTTGCGGCGAACCAACGGCTGCTCGACGCGCACCACGGCAACCGCCAGATCGGCGACGCCCTGGAGCGCGCCGAGCGCTACCTGAACCTCGCCAGCCTGGCGGCCATCCTCCTCGCCGGCGTGGCGGTGGCGCTCTCGGCCAACCGCTTCGCCGCCCGCCGCTTCGACGCCAGCGCCCTGCTCCGCTGCCTGGGCCTGACGCGCCGCGAAGCACTGCTGCTCTATGGCCTGCAGCTGTTCAGCCTGGGCCTGGCCGCCAGCCTGCTCGGCGCGCTGCTCGGCTACCTGGCGCAGCTCGGCCTGGTGACGCTGCTGGGCGACCTGTTGCCACCGCAGATTCCGCCGGCCGGGCCGGTGCCGGCGCTGGCCGGCGTGGCCACCGGCCTGGTCGCCCTCGCCGGTTTCGCCCTGCCGCCGCTGGCCGCCCTGGGCCGGGTGCCGCCGCTGCGGGTGCTGCGCAGCGACCTGCTGCCGGTGCCCATGCGCAGCTGGCTGGCCTACGGCTGCGCGCTGCTGGCGCTGGGCCTGATCATGTGGCGGCTGAGCCTGGACCTGCGCCTGACCCTGGCCCTGCTGGGCGGCGGCGTGGTCGCCGCGGCCATCCTCGGCGCCCTGCTGCTGCTCGCCCTGAACGGCCTGCGCCGCCTGCTGTCGCGCGCCAGCCTGCCCTGGCGCCTGGGCCTGGGCCAGTTGCTGCGCCACCCGCTGGCCGCCGCCGGGCAGAGCCTGGCCTTCGGCCTGATCCTATTGGCCATGGCGCTGATCGCCCTGCTGCGCGGCGAGTTGCTGGACACCTGGCACGCCCAGTTGCCGGCCAACGCGCCCAACTATTTCGCCCTGAACATCCTGCCGGCGGAAAAGGACGCCTTCGAAACCCGCGTGCGCAAGGTCTCGCCCAACGCCGAAGGGCTGTTCCCCATGGTCCCCGGGCGCCTGGTGGCGGTGAACGGCCAGCCGGTGCAGACGCTCAGCGAAGACGTGCGCAGCGAGCGCGCCCTGCAGCGCGACCTTGGCCTGACCTGGTCGCAGAAGCTGCCCGCCGGCAACCAGCTGGTGGCCGGGCGTTGGTGGGGCGACGCGCCAGCCGGCGAACTACCCGGCGTCTCGGTGGAGGAAAAGCTCGCCGGCAACCTCGGCATCAAGCTCGGCGACCGCCTGAGCTTCAACGTCGCCGGGCAGACCCGCGAAGTGCAGGTGCAGAGCCTGCGCTCGGTGAAGTGGGACAACTTCCAGCCGAACTTCTTCATGGTCTTCCAGCCCGGCACCCTCGCCGACCTGCCTGTGACCTACCTGACCAGCTTCTATTTGCCCAGCAGCGACCAGCGCAGCGCCATCGAGCTGGCCCGCGCCTTCCCCACCGTCACCCTGCTGCCGGTGGACGTGCTGCTGGCGCAGCTGCGCAGCATCCTCGACCAGGTCACCCTGGCGGTGGAATACGTGCTGGTGTTCGTCCTCGCCGCCGGCTTCGTAGTGCTCTTCGCCGGCCTGCAGGCCACCCTCGACGAGCGCCTGCGCCAGGGCGCCCTGCTGCGCGCCCTGGGCGCCGAGCGCGAGCTGCTGCAACGCACCCGGCGCAGCGAGTTCGCCCTGCTCGGCGCGGTCAGCGGCGTGCTGGCGGCCCTGGGCTGCGAGCTGATCAGCTACCTGCTCTACAGCCTGGTGTTCCAGTTGCCCTGGCATCCGCACCCCTGGCTGCTCGGCCTGCCGCTGCTGGGCGCGTTGCTGGTGGGCGGTGCCGGGCTGTTCGGCACCCGCCGGGCGCTGACCCTGAGCCCGCTGCGCCTGCTCCGCGAAGGCTGATAGACTCCAGGGCCCGCCCAGCCACAGCCGGAACCCCATGAGCCGTTATCGCCCGCCGCGCACCGCCGGAACCCCGTTGATCACCCCCGAAGGCGAGGCGCGCCTGCGCGCCGAACTGCACGAACTGTGGAACGTGCGCCGCCCCCAGGTGACCCAGGCGGTGAGCGAGGCGGCCGCGCTCGGCGACCGCTCGGAGAACGCCGAGTACATCTACGGCAAGAAGATGCTGCGCGAGATCGACAGCCGCGTGCGCTTCCTGCGCAAGCGCCTGGAGAACCTCAAGGTGGTGCGCGACCGCCCGGGCGACCCGCACAAGGTCTACTTCGGCGCCTGGGTGACGCTGGAGGACGAGGACGGCGAACAGGCCCGCTACCGCATCGTCGGCCCGGACGAGCTGGACCTGCGCAGCAACCAGATCAGCATCGACTCGCCCCTGGCCCGCGCCCTGGTGGGCAAGGAGCTGGACGCCGAAGTCATGGTGCGCACGCCGGCGGGCGAGAAGCTCTGGTTCGTGGTCGAGATCGACTATCCCTGAGCGCTGCCCCGCGCAGCGCCTGCCGGCGCAATCGCGGACAAGGCCCTCTCCTACGGTCCCAGGAAGCACGGCTTTTCGTAGGATGGCGTTGAGCGAAGCGATACCCATCACCGCAACCGCATGGGTTTCGCAAGTGCTCAACCCATCCTACAAAGAGCACCTCGGCGCAAGACAGTTGCTCCTACGGGGGGAGGAATACCGTGCAACCTGTAGGAGCGGGCCCTGCCCGCGATTTCGCGCGCAGGGCGCGCTCCTACAGGTGAATGGTGCGGGTGGCGCTCACGTCACGACCGGGCGCCATGCTCGGGACTGTCGTCCAGGGTGATGCCTTGCACCCCGATTTCCTTCTCCAACGCCAGCAGGTATTGGCGCAGGGCCTGGCGGGTGGATTCTTCGCGCAGGCTGTGGCGGACGCGGGTGCTGACCTGGGCGTAGGGCAGCGGGCGGCTTTCCTGGCGTTGGTCGATGCTGACCAGGTGCCAACCATAGCGCGAGGCCAGGGGGCGGTCGTGCAGGCCCAGGGGCAGGCGGTGCAGGGCCTGGTCGAGTTCGGCGACGGTTTGCCCGGCGCGCAGCCAGCCCAGGTCGCCGCCTTCTTCTTTCGACGGGCAGGCCGAGTGGCGTTGGGCGAGTTCGGTGAAGCGTTGCGGGTCGCGGTGCAGTTCGCGCAGCAGCTTTTCGCCCAGGTGGTAGTGGGCGTCGCGGGCGCAGGCGTCGTCCGGGGCGGCGGGCAGGAGGATGTGGCGGACCTTGATCCTGGCCGGCTCGGCGAAGCGTTCGCGCTGGGCTTCGAAGTAGCGCCGGCAGGCGTCCTCGTCGGGTTCGGGGACTTGCAGTTCGCGCTCCAGCAGCGCCGCCACGGCCTGGTCGGCGCCCTCCTCCGCCAGTTCGCCCGCGGGCAGCAGACCGAGGCTGGCGGCCCTTTGCCCGAGCAGTTCGCGCACCACCAGGGCGCGGGCGGCCTGCAGTTGCGCCTCGGCCAGGGAGGCGGCCGGGTGGAAGGGGGTTTCCCGGGCGATGTCGGCTTCGCTGAGCCGGGTGTTGCCGACGCGGATGACCGCGGCGGGTTCGGCCGGCAGGTTCTCGACGGCGATCATTTGGGCCATGGCTTCGCTCCTCAGCCGCGCCGGCGGACGATCTGGTAGTTACGCCCGAAGTAGCCCAAGGGGATGCTCCAGACGTGCACCAGGCGGGTGAAGGGGAACAGCAGGATGATGGTCAGGCCGATGAAGATGTGGATCTTGAAGATCAGCGGCGTGCCGATCAGGAAGCTGGCCGCGTCGCCGCGGAAGAACACGATGGACTGCGCCCAGCCGGCCAGGGCCAGCATCATTTCGCCGTCCAGGTGGTGCAGCGAGAAGAAGATGGTGATCAGCCCCAGGCACGCCTGCAACAGCAGCAGGGCGATGATCAGGTTGTCCATGAAGCTGGACGAGGCGCGCACCCTGGGGTTGAACAGCCGGCGCCAGAGCAGCATGCCGCCGCCGATCACGCAGAGCACCCCGGCCGCGCCGCCGAAGAGGATGGCCATGAGCTGCTTGTGGCCGGCGGAGAGGAACGGCTCGTAGACCCAGTGCGGCGTCAGCAGGCCGACCAGGTGGCCGAAGAAGATCGCCAGGATGCCGATGTGGAACAGGTTGCTGGCCAGGCGCATGTGGCGGCTGGAGAGCAGTTGGCTGGAGCCGGTCTTCCAGGTGTACTGGCCGTAGTCGTAGCGCAGCAGGCTGCCGAGCAGGAACACGGTGCCGGCCAGGTAGGGGTAGTAACCGTAGAGCAGGTGCAGAACGTAGTCTTCGAACATGGTGAGCCTCCGTTCATTGGCCGTCCGCCAGGGGGGACGGGGTGGCGGGCAGGACCTGGACGACCTGGGGCACCGCCTGGTATTTGCGCTCGACCAGGCGCCGGCCCTCGGCGGACTGCAGGCTGCAGTCCTGGTCGGTCTCGGCGTTGAAGCGGACGATTTCCTCTTCCCACACCGCGTCCAGAGCTTGTGGCGTGTGGTCCGGCGCTTCCCCCTCGACCGCCGGACGCTGCTGCTGGATCAGTTCGCTGCGGCCGATCAGCGCCAGCAGCGCGTGGGGCACCAGCGCGTGGTCGGCGCCGCGCTCTTCCAGGCGCGCGGCGAGCAGCGCGAGGATGTGCTGGATGTCGCCCAGCCACTGGCCGATCTCGGCGTGGCTGCGGGTGGAGAGGTATTCGAGGAACAGCGGCAGGTGGTCGGGCAACTCGCGAGCGTCGAGCTGGAAGCCGGCGGCCTCGTACTCGGCCAGCAGGTCGACCATGGCCTGGCCGCGGTCGCGGGATTCGCCGTGGACGTGCTCGAACAGCAGCAGTGAGACCGAGCGGCCGCGGTCGAAGAGTTCGACGTAGGCTTCCTGCAGGTCCAGCAGGTCGCTCCGCGCCAGGCGTTGGCACCACTGGCCCAGGCGCTTGCGCAGGGGCTCGGGCAGGCGCATCTCGTCGTCGAGGATGGCGGCCAGTTCACCGGCCGCCGCCTGCAACCCGGCGCAGGGGTAGTCGAGCAGCCGGGCCAGCACGCGCAGGCTCAGCAGGCCCTGGGGCTGGCGCTCATCCATGGCGGCTGTCCTCGACCGGGTCGAAGGTCTGCACCGGCTTGACCAGGGTGGTGGTCTGCTTGCTGCCGCCGAACAGGCTGACCTCGCTGTTGCCGCCGTGGCAGCCGTTGCCGAAGCTGAAGCCGCAACCGCTGCGCTCGGCGTAGGCGTCGGGCAGGGCCTCGCGGTGGCCGGTGGGGATGACGAAGCGGTCCTCGTAGTTGGCGATGGCCAGGTAGCGGTACATCTCTTCCACCTGGCGCTGGCTCAGGCCGACCTGCTGCAGCACTTCGCTGTTGAGGGTGCCGTCCACGTGCTTGGCGCGCATGTACACGCGCATGGCCATCAGCCGCTTGAGGGCCAGCACCACCGGCGCCTCTTCGCCGGCGGTGAGCATGTTGGCCAGGTAGCGCACCGGGATGCGCAGCGATTCGATCTTCGGCAGCACGCCGTCGAATTCCACGTGGCCGGCCTCGGCGGCGGACTGGATGGGCGACAGCGGTGGCACGTACCAGACCATCGGCAGCGTGCGGTACTCCGGGTGCAGCGGCAGCGCCAGCTGCCAGTCGATGGCCAGCTTGTACACGGGCGAGGCCTGGGCCGCGGCGATGACGCTGTCGGGCACGCCGTCCTTGCGCGCCTGCTCGATCACTTGCGGGTCGTGGGGGTCGAGGAAGATTTCGCACTGGCGGTGGTAGAGGTCGCGGTCATCGGCGGAGGCGGCCACTTCCTCGATGCGGTCGGCGTCGTAGAGCAGCACGCCGAGGTAACGGATGCGCCCCACGCAGGTCTCGGAGCAGACCGTCGGCTGGCCGGTCTCGATGCGCGGGTAGCAGAAGATGCATTTCTCGGATTTGCCGCTCTTCCAGTTGTAGTAGATCTTCTTGTACGGGCAGCCGCTGATGCACATGCGCCAGCCGCGGCACTTGTCCTGGTCGATCAGGACGATGCCGTCTTCCTCGCGCTTGTAGATGGCGCCGCTGGGGCACGAGGCCACGCACGCGGGGTTCAGGCAGTGCTCGCACAGGCGCGGCAGGTACATCATGAAGGTGTTTTCGAACTGCCCGTAGATGTCGGCCTGGACCTGCTCGAAGTTGATGTCCTTGCGCCGCTTGGCGAACTCGGTGCCCAGCAGTTCCTCCCAGTTCGGCCCCCACTCCACCTTGTCCATGCGCAGCCCGCTGATCAGCGAGCGCGGCCGCGCCACCGGCTGGTGCTCGCCCTGGGCGGCGCTGTGCAGGTGCTGGTAGTCGAAGGTGAAGGGTTCGTAGTAGTCGTCGATCTGCGGCAGGTCGGGGTTGGCGAAGATGTTCGCCAGCACCCGCCACTTGCCGCCGATGCGCGGGTTGATGGAGCCGTCGGCGTTGCGCACCCAGCCGCCGTTCCATTTCTTCTGGTTCTCCCATTCCTTGGGGTAGCCGATGCCGGGCTTGGTCTCGACGTTGTTGTACCAGGCGTATTCGATGCCTTCGCGGCTGGTCCAGACGTTCTTGCAGGTGACCGAGCAGGTGTGGCAGCCGATGCACTTGTCGAGGTTGAGGACCATGCCGACCTGGGAACGGATCTTCATTTCACCGCCTCCTGCTGGTAGTCGTTGCCTTCGCCGTCGAGCCAGTCGATGCGCTTCATCTTGCGCACGATGACGAACTCGTCGCGGTTGGAGCCGACGGTGCCGTAGTAGTTGAAGCCGTAGGACAGCTGCGCGTAGCCGCCGATCATGTGGGTCGGCTTGGGACAGACCCGCGTCACCGAGTTGTGGATGCCGCCGCGCGTACCCGTCACTTCGGAGCCGGGGATATTCAGGATGCGTTCCTGGGCGTGGTACATCATCGCCATGCCCGGGCGCACCCGCTGGCTGACCACCGCCCGCGCGGCGATGGCGCCGTTGGCGTTGTAGAGCTCGATCCAGTCGTTGTCGACCACGCCGATGGCGCGCGCGTCGTCCTCGCTGATCCAGACGATGGGCCCGCCGCGCGACAGCGTCTGCATCAGCAGGTTGTCGCTGTAGGTGGAGTGGATGCCCCACTTCTGGTGCGGCGTCAGCCAGTTCAGGGCGATTTCCGGGTTGCCGTTGCTGCGCGGCTCGGCGACGCTGGCCGCGGCCTTGGTGTCGATGGGCGGCCGGTAGACCATCAGGCTCTCGCCGAAGGCGCGCATCCAGGGGTGGTCCTGGTAGAACTGCTGGCGGCCGCTGAGGGTGCGCCAGGGGATCAGCTCGTGGACGTTGGTGTAGCAGGCGTTGTAGCTCACGTGCTCGTCCTCCAGGCCCGACCAGGTGGGGCTGGAGATGATCTTGCGCGGCTGCGCCACCAGGTCGCGGAAGCGGATTTTCTCTTCCTGCTTGGGCCGCGCCAGGTGGGTGTGGTCGCGCCCGGTGATCTTCGACAGCGCGGCCCAGGCCTTGACCGCCACCTGGCCGTTGGTTTCCGGGGCCAGGGTGAGGATCATCTCCGCCGCGTCCACCGCCGAGGCCAGCCGTGGCCGCCCTTCGGCGGAACCGTCGAGCTTGCGGTAGTTGAGCTTGCCGAGCAGGTCGACCTCTTCCTGGGTCTGCCAGGCGATGCCCTTGCCGCCGTTGCCCAGGGTGTCCAGCAACGGGCCCACGGAGCTGAAGCGCTCGTAGGTTTCCGGATAGTTGCGCTTGACCTCGATCAGCGAGGGCATGGTCTTGCCGGGTATGGGCTCGCACTCGCCCTTCTTCCAGTCGCGCACTTCGGGCTGGGCCAGTTCGCCGGGGCTGTCGTGCTGCAGCGGCAGGGTCACCAGGTCCGTCTCCTCGCCCAGGTGGCCGACGCACAGGCGCGAGAAGGCGCGGGCGATGCCGTCGTAGATCTGCCAGTCGCTGCGCGCTTCCCAAGCCGGGTCGGTGGCGGCGGTGAGTGGGTGGATGAAGGGGTGCATGTCCGAGGTGTTGAGGTCGTCCTTCTCGTACCAGGTGGCGGTCGGCAGCACCACGTCGGAGTACAGGCAGGTGGTGGACATGCGGAAGTCGAGGGTCACCAGCAGGTCGAGCTTGCCCTCGATGGGCTCGTCCTTCCACAGCACCTCTTCGGGCTTCTGCTTGCCGGCCTCGCCCAGGTCCTTGCCGAGCACGCCGTTCTTCGTGCCCAGCAGGTACTTGAGCATGTATTCGTGGCCCTTGCCCGAGCTGCCGAGCAGGTTGGAGCGCCAGACGAACAGGTTGCGCGGGTGGTTCTGCGGGTTGTCCGGGTCTTCGCTGGCGAAGCGCAGCTGGCCGCTCTTGAGCTGCTCCACCACGTAGTCGGCGGTGCTCTTGCCGGCGGCCTGGGCCGCGGCGGCCAGGCGCAGCGGGTTGGTGCCCAGCTGCGGCGCCGAGGGCAGCCAGCCCATGCGCTCGGCGCGCACATTGAAGTCCACCAGGCTGCCGCCGAAGTCCTGCGGCCGGGCCAGGGGCGAGAGCAGTTCCTTCACCTCCAGCTTCTCGTAGCGCCACTGGCTGGAGTGGTTGTAGAAGAACGAGGTGCCGTTCATGTGCCGCGGCGGGCGGTGCCAGTCCAAGGCGAAGGCCAGGGGCGTCCAGCCGGTCTGCGGGCGCAGCTTCTCCTGGCCGACGTAGTGCGACCAGCCGCCGCCGCTCTGGCCGATGCAGCCGCAGAGGATCAGCATGTTGATCAGCCCGCGGTAGTTCATGTCCATGTGGTACCAGTGGTTCATCCCGGCGCCGACGATGATCATGGAGCGGCCGTGGGTCTTGTCGGCGTTCTCGGCGAACTCGCGGGCGATGCGGATCATCTGCGCCGCCGGCACCCCGGTGATGGCCTGCTGCCAAGCCGGGGTGTAGGGCTTGAGCTGGCCGTAGTCGCTGGCGCCGTCGTCCTCGCCGGCGCCGCCCACGGTGGGCTGCAGGCCGCGGTCGATGCCGTAGTTGGCGGCCATCAGGTCGAACACGCTGGCCACCAGCGCCTCGCGGCCGTCGGCCAGTTGCAGGCGCTTGGCCGGCACGTGGTGGTAGAGCACGTCGCGCACCGGCACGTTGGGGAAGTGCTTGCGCTCGATGCCGCCGAAGTACGGGAAGACCACCCGCGCCACCTCGTCGTGGCGCCCCAGCAGCGACAGCGCCAGGCGCACCTCGCGGCCCTCGGCGTCCACCGGCTCCAGGTTCCAGTGGCCGGACTCGCCCCAGCGGAAGCCGATGGAGCCGCGCGGCACCACCAGGCGCTCGCCCTCCTCGTCCCAGGCCACGGTCTTCCACTCGGGGTTGTTGGCCTGCGCCAGCTGGCCGGCGAAGTCGGCGGCGCGCAGCTGCTTGCCGGGGACCAGGCCGCCTTCGGCGCGCGGCTCCAGTTCCACCAGGATCGGCAGGTCGGTGTAGCGGCGCGCGTAGTCGGTGAAATAGCTCCGCGGGTTCTCCAGGTGGAATTCCTTGAAGATCACCTGGCCCATGGCGATGGCCAGGGCCGAGTCGGTGCCCTGCTTGGCGCTCATCCACTCGTCGCAGAGCTTGGAGATTTCCGCGTAGTCCGGGGTGATGGCCACGGTCTTGGTGCCCTTGTAGCGCACCTCGGTGAAGAAGTGCGCGTCGGGGGTGCGCGTCTGCGGCACGTTGCTGCCCCAGGCGATGAGGTAGCCGGAGTTGTACCAGTCGGCGGACTCGGGCACGTCGGTCTGCTCGCCCCACACTTGCGGGGATGCGGGAGGAAGGTCGCAGTACCAGTCGTAGAAGCTCAGGCACACCCCGCCGATCAGCGACAGGTAGCGGGTGCCCGAGGCGTAGCTGACCATGGACATGGCCGGGATCGGCGAGAAGCCGGCGACGCGGTCCGGGCCGTAGGTCTTGATGGTGTAGACGTTGGCCGCGGCGACCAGCGTCTGCAGTTCGTCCCAGTCGCTGCGCACGAAGCCGCCGCGGCCGCGGATGGATTTGTACTGCTTCGCCTTCTGCGGGTCCTCGACGATGCTGGCCCAGGCCTGCACCGGGTCCTTGTGCACGGCCAGCGCTTCACGCCACAGCTGGATCAGCGCCTTGCGCACCAGCGGGTATTTCAGCCGGTTGGCGCTGTACAGGTACCAGGAGTAGCTGGCCCCGCGCGGGCAGCCGCGCGGCTCGTGGTTGGGCAGGTCCGGGCGGGTGCGCGGGTAGTCGGTCTGCTGGGTTTCCCAGGTCACCAGACCGTTCTTCACGTAGATCTTCCAGCTGCACGAGCCGGTGCAGTTCACCCCGTGGGTGGAGCGGGCGATCTTGTCGAACTGCCAGCGCTGGCGGTAGCCGTCCTCCCAGGCGCGGCTCTCGTCGCGGGTCTCGCCGTGGCCGCCGGCGAATTCCGGCGGGCGTTTGACCAGGTAGCGCAGGCGGTCGATGAAGTAACTCATTTCTCTCCTCCTCGGCGCGGGCCGGATGGCTAGCAGCTCACCTCGGCGTTACGGCGGGTGTAGTAGAACCAGGTCACGACGATGCACAGGGCGTAGAAGACGATGAAGCCGTAGAGCGCCCACTCCGGCCCGCCGGTCAGGTCGAACGAGCTGCCGAACGACTTCGGGATGAAGAAGCCGCCGTAGGCCGCCACCGCCGAGATGAAGCCCACCGCGGCGGCGGACTCCTTCTCGCTCTGCAGCGCCTGCTGCCCGGCGGGCAGGCCGGGGAACAGGCGCGGCGTCTGGATGCGGAAGATCGCCGGGATCATCTGCGTGGTGCTGGCGTTGCCGACCCCGGAGAAGAAGAACAGCAGCAGGAACATGGCCAGGAAGCCCCAGTAGGCCCCCGGCTGGTCCTTGATGCCGATGAAGAACAGCACGCCGCCGACGCACACGGCCATGGCGACGAACACCCAGAGGCTGATGCGGGCGCCGCCGAAACGGTCGGCCAGGCCGCCGGAGAAGGCGCGGCTCAAGGCGCCGATCAGCGGGCCGAGGAAGGCGAAGCGCAGCACGTCGACCTGCGGGAACAGGTGCCCGGCCAGCAGCGGGAAGCCGGCGGAGAAGCCGATGAAGCTGCCGAAGGTGCCGGTGTAGAGCACGCTCATCAGCCAGGTGTGCTTGCGCTTGAAGATCGCCATCTGGTCGCTGAACGAGGACTTGGCGCTGGCGATGTCGTTCATCCCGAACCAGGCGGCGAGGGTCGCGGCGATGATGAACGGCACCCAGATGAAGCCGGCGTTCTGCAGCCACAGCGGGGTGCCGGCGGCGGTCGTCTGCGGCTCGCCGCCCAGGCTGCCGAACACCGCCAGGGTGATCGCCAGCGGTACCAGGAACTGCATGACGCTCACGCCCAGGTTGCCCAGCCCGGCGTTCAGGCCCATGGCCGCGCCCTTGGCCTGTTTGGGGAAGAAGAACGAGATGTTGGCCATGCTCGAGGAGAAGTTGCCGCCGCCCAGGCCGCACAGCAGGGCGAGGATCAGCATGATCAGGTAGGGCGTATTGGGGTTCTGCACGGCGAAGCCGATCCACAGCGCCGGCAGCAGCAGCGAGGCGGTGGACAGCGCGGTCCAGCGCCGGCCGCCGAAGATCGGCACCATGAAGCTGTAGAAGATGCGCAGGGTGGCGCCCGACAGTCCGGGCAGCGCCGCCAGCCAGAACAGCTGGTTGGCGCTGTAGCTGAAGCCGGCCAGCGGCAGCTTGGCCACCACCACCGACCAGACCATCCAGATGGCGAAGGCCAGCAGCAGGTTGGGAATGGAGATCCACAGGTTGCGCGTGGCGATGCGCTTGCCCTTGCTCTCCCAGAACGCGGTGTCCTCCGGGTGCCAGTCCAGCAGCACGAAGCTGCTGGGGGTGGACAACTCCGGCAGGTCGCGGCCCTCGCGCTGCTCGGCCCATTCCACGCGCTCGGCCATGCGGATCGCGTAGTGCATCCAGGCCAGGGCGCCTGCGGCGATCAGGAACAGCAGCATGAAGCAGCTCTGCCAGACGCCGATGACGTCGTTGAGCATGCCGAAGGTCAGCGGCAGCAGGAAGCCGCCAAGCCCGCCGATCATGCCCACCAGGCCGCCGACCACGCCGACGTGCTGCGGGTAGTAGCTGGGGATGTGCTTGAACACCGCCGCCTTGCCCAGCGACATGAAGAAGCCCAGCACCACGATGACCGGGATGAAGCCGGCCAGGCCCAGGTGCAGGGAGAACTCCAGCTCACCGCGCACGCCGCTGACGATGTAGCGCGTCGGCGGGTAGCTGAGCAGGAAGGTGCACAGCACCGACACGCCGAGGGTCCAGTACATCACCCGGCGCGCGCCGTAGCGGTCGGACAGCCAGCCGCCGAGGATGCGGAACAGCGACGCCGGCACCGTGTACAGCGCGGCGATCACCCCAGCGCTGGCCAGGCTGACGCCGAACACCTGCATCAGGTAGTGCGGCAGCCACAGGGCCAGGGCGACGAAGGCGCCGAAGACGAAGAAGTAGTACAGCGAGAAGCGCCAGACGCGCAGCTCCGCCAGCGGCGCCAGTTGCTCCGCCAGGGGAATGGGCTGCTGCTTGCGCGCCTGGCTCTGCGGGTCGGACTTGGCCAGCAGCATGAAGGCCACGCCCATGACCGCCAGCACCGCGGCATACACCAGCGCGGCGCCGCGCCAGCCCAGGGCCAGCAGCAGGAAGGGCGCGGCGAAGTTGGTGATGCCGGCGCCGACGTTGCCGGCGCCGAAGATGCCCAGCGCGGTGCCCTGGCGCCCCGGCTCGAACCAGGCCGAGGTGTAGGCGGTGCCGACGATGAAGCCGCCGCCGGCCAGGCCCACGCCCAGGGCCGCCAGCAGCAGGCTGTAGAAGTCCGTGGCGAAGGTCAGCAGGTAGACGCACAGCGCCGAGGCCAGCATCACCAGGCCGAACACCCAGCGCCCGCCGTAGCGGTCGGTCCACAGGCCGAGGAAGATCCGCGAGATGGAGCCGGTCAGCACCGGCGTGGCCATCAGCAGGCCGAGCTGGGTGTCGGTCAGCCCGAACTCGTCCTTGATCTGCAAGCCGAGGATGGAGAACAGCGTCCACACGGCGAAGCAGAGGGTGAACGCCAATGTCGACAAGCCGAGGGCCCGGTATTGATCCCGGACAGGAGCGGTCGTAGCCATGCGCGCGCAGTCCCTGGCGAGCGCCTCGAACGGCGCTTGCTCTACAGGCCCGGGGGCGAGTCCCGATACCGGCGGCTACCGGTCCACAGCGAATAGCATCGCACTCAGGCCAATCACGGTTGATGTTGCTGCTTTCGTTATCGTGGCACCGCTTTGGTGCAAGAACTGAGCGTAGTCAGGTTCCGCGAGAATTCCAGAACGCTCGTCCAAAGGCGCCGCCGTTGAAGAGCGCGCCAGGTTCAACCTCGGAACGGCCGGCAAGGAAGGTGTGGCGGCGTATAACCGCGAACGGTTATACGCCCTACGTCCATGGTGGGCGTGGCGTAGGGCGGATAACGCTCCGCGTTATCCGCCGTTTGGCCTTGGCCACATCCCGCTCGCTGCCGGGCACGGAGCCGCCGTTGAAGAGCGCGCCGAGTTCAGCCGCGGAGTCGGTGTAACGGGCCAAGGAGGGTGGGCGTAATCGGGTGATGGGGTGAGGTGCTTGCCGGGGGCTTTGGTGGTGAGCCTTCAGAGCGCCCTCTCCCCAGCCCTCTCCCTGAAGGGAGAGGGGGCTTGTCCGTGCCGAGAATGGATTTGGCGTCAGCCGGAAACTTCGTGCTAGCCGGCTAACTCCGGAATACCCGCGCACACCGAACGGTCCCCTCTCCCTTCAGGGCGGGGCGCGCAGCCGAGGGTTAGGGAGAGGGAACAGAGGTGGGCTTGGCAGCGGAGTCATCGGGGAGCCTGTTCGCGAGCAAGCTCGCTCCTACCAACCCTGCAAACAAAAACGCCCGCGGATCACTCCGCGGGCGTTCTTTCATTCCAGCGCCACCCTCAATCCGGCAACGCGAAGGCCATCACGTAATCCCCCTGGCGGGTCCCCAGGGAACCATGCCCACCCGCCATGACCAGCACGTACTGCTTGCCGTCCTTGCCGGTGTAGGTCATCGGCGTGGTCTGGGCGCCGGCCGGCAGGCGGCCTTCCCAGAGGACCTTGCCGTCGCGCAGGTCGTAGGCGCGCAGGTACTGGTCCAGGGTGCCGCTGAGGAAGCCCAGACCGCTGGCGGTGGTGATCGGGCCGCCGAGGCTGGGCACGCCCATGGTCAGCGGCAGCGGGACCGGCGAGCTGTCGCGCACGGTGCCGTTCTTGTGCTTCCAGATCACTTTGTGGTTCGTCAGGTCCACCGCCGCCACGTAGCCCCAGGCCGGGGCCTGGCAGGGCAGGCCGACGGGCGACAGGAAGGGCTCCATGATCACGCCGTAGGGCGCACCGGCGTTGGGTTGCACGCCTTCGGTCTCGCTCTTGCGGGCCGGGCCGCCGGCGATTGCCTCGCTGGGCACCAGCTTGGACTTGAAGGCCATGTAGTCGGGGTTGACGAACATGATCTGGCGCACCGGGTCGACCGACACGCCGCCCCAGTCGAACACCCCGAAGTTGCCCGGGAACACCAGCGAGCCCTGCAGCGACGGCGGGGTGTAGATGCCCTCGTAGCGCAGCGACCTGAAGTCCAGGCGGCAGAGCATCTGGTCGAACGGCGTCACGCCCCACATGTCCTTCTCGCGCAGGGTGGTGGGCATGAAGTTCAGCTCGGACATCGGCTGCGTCGGCGAGGTGTGGTCGCCTTCCACCGCGCCCTGCGGCACCGGGGTTTCGTTGATCGGCACGATGGCCTCGCCGTTGCGCCGGTCGAGCACGTAGATGCTGCCCTGCTTGGTCGAGGCCAGCAGCGCCGGCTTGATGCCGTCGGCGGTCTTCAGGTCGACCAGGGTCGGCTGGCCGCCCACGTCCATGTCCCACAGGTCGTGGTGGGTGAACTGGTGGGTCCAGCGCACCTTGCCGGTGGCCAGGTCCAGCGCGGTGACGCCGGCGCTGAACTTCTCCGCCTCGGGGGTGCGGTTGCCACCCCACTGGTCGGGCATCTGGTTGCCCATGGGCAGGTAGACCAGGCCGAGCTTCTCGTCGACGCTGGCCACCGACCACATGTTCGGCGAGTTGCGGGTGTAGGTCTGGTCGGCGGCGATGGGCGCGGTGGCGTCCGGATTGCCGCTGTCCCAGTTCCACACCAGGTGGCCGTCGCGCACGTCGTAGGCGCGGATCACCCCGGAAGGCTCGTCGGTGGAGACGTTGTCGGTGACGTGGCCGCCGATGATCACCAGGTCGCGGGTCACGGCCGGCGGCGAGGTGGAGTAGTAGCCGCCGGCGGTGAAGCTGCCGATGTTGGCGCGCAGGTCGATCTCGCCCTTGTTGCCGAAGCCTTCGCAGACCTTGCCGGTGTCGGCGTCGAGGGCGATCAGGCGGGTGTCGGCGGTGGGCACGAACAGGCGTTTCGGGCAACTGCCGGCGGCCGGCGCCGGGCTGGCGACGGTAGTGCCGTCGGCGGCCTTGGCGGCGTAGGCGGCCTCGTCATGGTAGGCCACGCCGCGGCAGGTCATGTGCGCCCAGCCCTTGAAGTTGGCCGCGTTCTGCGTGCTCAGCTTGGGATCGAAGCGCCAGAGTTCCTTGCCGCTGTCCGGGTCCAGGGCGATCACCTGGCTGTGCGGGGTGCACACGTAGAGCTTGCCGTTGACCTTCAGCGGGGTGTTCTCCGCGGTGGTCTCGCCCGGGTCGTTCGGGCCGGGCAGGTCGCCGGTGCGGAAGGTCCAGGCCAGCTTCAGCTGGTGGACGTTGTCCGGGTTGATCTGCGTGAGCGGCGAGTAGCGGTCGCCGAAGGCGGTGCGCCCGTAGGCCTGCCAGTCACCTTCGGGCTGCGCCGGGGCGGCGTTGGGCACGCCGGCGCTGGCGCGGTCGATGCGCCCTTCGATGCGGCCCGGGTTGGTGAACTGCGAGGCGATGGCGGTGGCGCCGGCCAGCACCACGGCCAGGCCCAGCAGCGCGGTGGCCTTGGGCGCGGGGCCTGCGCTCAGCAGCGGGCGGCGCAGCCAGGGCAGCAGCAGGACGATGCCGAGCACGAACCACAGCGCCAGGCGCGGCACCAGCTGCCACCAGTCCAGACCCACTTCGTACCAGGCCCACAGGGTGCTGCCCAGCAGGAACAGCGCGTACAGGCCGATGGCGGCGACGCGGCCGAGCAGCAGCAGCACGCCGGTGACGGCCAGCACCACGCCGGCCACCAGGTAGTAGAGCGAGCCGCCCAGGCTCAGCAGCTTGACGCCGCCGGCCAGCAGGGCCAGGCCCATCAGCAGCAACAATAGTCCGAGCAGGCTCGGCAGCAGGCGTGACCTGCCAAACGCACCGTCAGTGCTCATGCGTGTTCTCCTTCGGTCTTTCAGTGAGCGGGTACTGCTTGGGTTCAGAACTGGTATTCGAGGCCGGCGCCGGCGTACCAGGAGCGCCCCGGGGCGGCCTCGTAGTAGCGGCCGTTGCTGTCGCCGACGATGACCGAGCCGACGTACTGGCGGTCCAGCAGGTTGTCCAGGCGCACCAGTTGGTGGAACGTCCAGGGGCCGTAGCGCTGTTCGAAGCGGGTGCGCCAGTTGAACACCGCATAGCTGGGCGCCGGCTTGTCCTCGTTGCTGTCTTCAACATAGACCTTGCTGCGGTACTGCCCTTCGAAGCCCATGCTGATGTCCTGGCGCGGCTTCCACACCAGCTCGCCGTAGAGGCTGCTGCCGGGCACGCCGGGCAGGTGGTTGCCCTTCTCGATGGTGCTGCCGCTCTCGACGAAGTCCTCGTCGTAGGTGGCCTCCAGGCGGGTGTAGGCGAGGGTCGCGTCCCACTGTTCGTTGAGCTGGCTCTGCACGCCCAGTTCGAAGCCCCGGCGCAGGGTCTTGCCGGCGTTCTGGTAGCTGGTGCGGCCGCCGGTGGAGCTGGCGACGACGATTTCGTCGTCGGTGCGGATCTCGAAGACCGCTGCGTTGACCCGCGTGTTGCCGCCGACCTTGGCCTTCAGGCCCAGCTCGTACTGGGTGCTGGTGGCCGGGTCGAGGCCGAAGTTGAAGCTTTCCACCAGGCCCGGGGCATAGGCCATCTCGGCCTGGGTCGGCGTCTCGAAGCCCTTGCCGGCGCTGACGTAGCCGTGCAGCTCGGGGGTGAAGGCGTACATCACCGACAGCGATGGGGTGTTCTTCTGGTACTTCTTCGAGCCGCTGGAGTCGCCGTTGGCCAGGTAGTGGTCGTCCACTTCCATCTTCATGGTGCTGTGGCGCAGGCCGGCGTCGAAGGTCCAGTCGCCCAGCTCCCAGCGCGCCTGCACGTAGGGGTCGAGGCTGGTGGCGATGTCGTCCTCGTCGCGGCGCAGCTCGCCCTTCACCCCCAGCAGGTCGCCGCTGTAGTTCTGGTAGCCGTGGCGGTCGTCGCGGCTGCGGTCGTAGTCCACCCCGGTGGTGACGGTCAGCTCGCCAGGCACGCCTTGCACCGGCTGAATCCAGCGCAGGGTGCCGCCGTGGAATTCGCGGTCGAAGTCCACCACGCCGCCGCCGCGCTGGGTGTTGGAGACCACGCCCTTGGGGATCGACAGGTACTGGATGACGCTGCGCTGCCCGGCGTAGAGGTTGAACTGCAGGGTGGCGTCACCGAAGTAGCGCTCGTAGTTCATGCCCACCTGCTGGTGGTCGATGCTCTTGCGCGTGTCGTAGGTCTCGGCCACCGAGGCCACCGAGCGCGGGTCGTGCTTGTAGGCGTCCCAGGTCTGGCCCAGCGGGTCCTGGGTGTTGTTCTGCTCCAGGCTGCTGTAGATCAGCGCCAGGCGGCTGTCGTCGTCGGGCCTGAAGTTGAGCTTGGCGAAGGTCTGGTCGCGGCGCGCGGCGCTGTGGTCGCGGTAGCCGTCGGTGTCCATGCGCGAGGCGTCGAGGAGGAAGCCGGCCTTGTCGTTGCCGCCCTCGGCGTAGAGGTGGTTCTTGTTGAAGCCGTCGCTGCCGAAGGTGGTTTCGGCGCCCACCTTCGGCGGGCCGGAGCCGTCGCGGCTGAACATCTGGATGACCCCGCCGGCGTTGCTGCCGTAAATGGTCGAGGCCGGGCCGCGCAGCACCTCGATGCGCTCGGCCACGTCGAGGTTCAGCGTCGCCGCCTGGCCCTGGCCATCCGGCGTGCTGGCCGGGATGCCGTCGCTGAGCAGCTTCAGCCCGCGGATGCCGAAGGCCGAGCGAGCGCCATAGCCGCGTGAGGAAATCTGCAGGTCCTGGGCGTAGTTCTGGCGGTTCTGCACCACCAGGCCGGGCACCCGCGGCAGCACCTCGGAGAGGTTGACGCCGAGCTGGCCGTCGCCGATCTGCGGCTGCTGCACGGTGTCGATGGAGAACGGCAGGTCGAAGCTGGACACCGGCGCGTAGGTGCCGGTGACGACCATCGGGGCGAACACGTCGTCGGCGGGCACGGCGCTGTCCGCGGCAAGGGCGAAGGTGCCGGTGCCCAGGCCCCAGAGCAGCAGCGGCGGCTGCAGGCTGATGGCGAGGCTGAGCGGGCGAAAACGCAAGGGCATGCTGGGGTTCCTGCTCCCTGCCCCGGCGCTGGCCGGGGCCTTGGTGATGACTGGGCGGCTCAGAAGCTGGACTGGACCTTCAGGCCGGCGACCAGGGCGTTGTCCACCTCGTAGACGCCGCCGGGATGCTTGATGTACTGCAGGTTCGGCCGCACCGTCAGCCAGTTGGTCACGTGCACGCCGTAGTACAGCTCGGCGTCGTATTCGCTGTGCTGCACCGGCTGGAACAGCGGGTTGTCGTAGTCGTCGAGGCCGGCGACTTCGTTGAGCTGCTTCTGGTGCTTGGTCACATCGTCGTTGATGTGGATGCGCGCCACCGCCAGGCCGATGTCGTCCTTCGGCCGGGCATCGAACAGGCCTTTGTAGACCGCGCCCACCTGCTGGTAGTTGTCGATGCTGTTGGTCGCCTGGTCATGCACGGTGAAGTTGGCGAACAGGCTCAGGCCGCGCGCGGCGTCGCCGTTGTGCGCGGTGACCTGCTGCTGCGCCACCACCCACCAGCCGTGCTTGCTGCCGTGGGACTTGAAGGCATTGCCGGTCAGCGCCTGGGGCTGGCCGTTGACGTCCTCGTAGACGTCGTCGGCCTTGGCAGTGCTGTAGTAGTAGCCCAGGCGGTACTCGCCCGGCAGCCCGCCGACCTTCGGCGACCACACCAGCTCCACCGGCAGGATCGCGCCCTTGGTGCCGCTGCCGCTGAGCTTGAAGCCGTTGCCGGTCTCCAGGTTCGAGGGGTTCTGCTCGTAGGCGCCGACCTGCACGAAGAATTCCGGGCTCAGGTTGTACTTCACCCGCAGCGCCCACTGCGCCACCGGCCAGTTGTACCAGATGCCGCCCACCCAGTTGCCCACCTGCGAGCCGCAGAAGGCCAGGTTCTGGAAGTCGCAGGGGAAGCTGTTGAAGTCCTCGCCCTCGCCGAACTGGCCGACCTTGATGTCCAGGGCGTCGTCGAGGAAGGTCTGCTTGTACCACATCTGCGTCAGCCGCCAGGTCTGGCCGCGGCCCCAGACTTCCTGCACCGAGCTGAGTTGGCCGGCACGCGGGTCGCTGAGGCGGTCGTTGGAGAGGTTGTTGCCATTGCGCTCGGTCACCGTCAGCTGGAACTCCGCGCCGTGCCAACCGAGGATCTTCTGCAGGTCCAGGTGGGTGCCCAGCGCCCACTGGTCGGTGTAGCGCGCGGTCTTGTCGTCGTTGTAGCCGCCGTGCAGGTTGCCCGCGGCCTCGCCGACGTAGTCCAGCTTGAAGTCGTAGCCCTTCTCCAGCAGCTCGCTGCGGGTGCCGCCCCAGTCCCCCAGGCCCCACTTCGAATCGGCGGAAAAAGCCTCGTCGCCATGGGCGCCGCCGGCCAGCAGGGCGAGCAGCCCCAGCCCCGGGGCGAGATTGCGGGCGGTGATCATGGGGGCTATTCCTCCTGGCAGCCTGAAGCGAAAAAGCGCCACCCGGCCCGCTCCCCAACGGGGCGCGAGCCGCATGGCCAAACGAAAACTGTAGAACAGGGGCCGACGCAGCGCTCTGGCGCGGCCATTCCCCCTGCCCCGGAAAACCTGCGCAGCCTTGAGACAGCGCTATCTTTTGCAGGTGAAAAAAATGCCCGGTCAAAGGCGACGCGCACGTTACTGCCCGCGCGGGCTAATGGCCAGACGCAGGGCTGGCAATATTATTTTTCATATCCCGTAATAATCCAGCCCGTTCGTGAAATATTTTCCTCAATAACCGCACAATACCCAGGGTAATGACGGCCCACAGGTTCGCGCCTGCGGGGCCCTGCGGCGACATGCAGCCTCCCGCGCGCAAAAGACAGCGCTGTCCAAGCACTTCCCCAAACCACCACCGGCACGGCGCTGGCAGCCCGCGCCCGGCTCCGCTACCTTGGCCGGGCCATCGACGAAGCGAGAATCCCCATGCCCCTTCCGCACGCCGCCCGAGGCCCCCATGGCCCGCGCTGACACGGCCAGCGCGCCCACGCCGCGCATCGACGAAGAGCTGACACTGAAGAAGCTGGAAGTCTTCCTGGCCTTCATGCGCACCGGCAACCTGGCCCGCGCCGCCGCCGAGCTGGGCACCAGCAACGTCAGCGTGCACCGCGCCATCCACTCCCTGGAAAGCGCCCTGCGCTGCCCGCTGTTCAAGCACGAGGGGCGCACGCTGACGCCGCTGGAAAGCGCCTTCGTGCTGGAGGAACGCGCGCAGAAGCTGGTGCAGGACGTGAACGAGACGGTGCGCCTCACCCGCGAGGCCGCCGGCTTCTCCGCCGAGCGCTTCAAGCTCGGCGCGCTCTATTCGCTGACGGTGAAGACCGTGCCGCAACTGATCATGGGCCTGAAGCTGCGGCGCAGCGAGCTGAACATCGACCTCATCCTCGGCTCCAACGTCGACCTGTTCTACCAGCTGAAGAACATGGAGCTGGACGCCATCCTGGTGTCGCTCAACGAGAGCGTGGCCGACCCCGACTGCGAGCAGCTGCCGCTGTTCTCCGACGACATCTTCCTCGCCGTGCCGGTGGATTCGCCCTACGCCGAGCAGGCCGAGATCGACCTGGCCAGCCTGAAGGACGCGCCCTTCGTCACCCTGGCCCAGGGCTTCGCCACCCACCAGGACGGCGTGCGGGTGTTCCGCCAGGCCGGCTTCGAGCCGCACATCGCCATGCAGGTGAACGACATCTTCACCCTGCTCAGCATGGTCAGTTCCGGGGTGGGCTACGCGCTGCTGCCCAAGCGCATCGAGGCGGTGTACGAGAACCGCGTGAAGCTGATTCCGCTGCAGGCGCGCTACCGCCTGCAGCAACGCATCGGCGTGGTGTTCCTGCGCGCCAAGGAGCGCGACCCGAACCTGCTGGCGCTGCTCGCCGAATGCCGCATGTACAGCATGCGCCACGAGCAGGAAGCGGCGCGGGCGGGAGCCTGAGGCGCCCCGCCCGCTTTTCTCAGCCGGCCACTAGCTCAACCGACCAGGCCGCGCACGCAGAAGTACAGCAGCGACGGGCCGAGCAGGCAGCCCAGGCCGGTGTGGAAGGTGGCGGTCAACGCGCCGTAGGGCACCAGGCGCCGGTCGGTGGCGGCGAGCCCGGCGGTGACGCCACTGACGGTGCCGGCCAGGCCGCCGAAGACCATCGCCGAGCGCGGGTTGTCCAGGCCCAGCAGGCGCGCCGAGACCGGGGTGAAGACCATCACCAGGATGGCCTTGATCAGCCCGGTGGCGATGGACAGCGCCATCACGTCGGAGCTGGCGCCCAGCGCCGCGCCGGTGACCGGGCCGACGATGTAGGTGACCGCGCCCGCGCCTATGGTGGTCATGCTCACCGCGTCGCGGTAGCCGAACGACCAGGCCACTATCACCCCGACGATGAACGGCAGGATGGTCCCCAGCAGCAGCGACACCGCGCCGATCAGCCCGGCCTTGCGCGCCTCGGTGGCCTGCACCTCGAAGGCCGTGGCGACAATGGCGAAGTCACGCAGCATGGCCCCGCCCATCAGGCCGATGCCGGAGAACAGCGAGAGGTCGGCCAGGCCCTTCTGCCCGCCGCTGAGGGTGCCGCCGACCCAGGCCAGCACCAGGCCGATGAGGATGGCGATGGCCGAGCCGTGGACGCGGCCGAAGGTCAGGTGGCGGGAAATCAGCACCGACACCCACATGATCACGCCCACCACCGCGAAGGCGGTGACCAGGCCGTTATGGATGAGCGCGTTCTCTACGATCTGCCACATCTCAGCGCCCTCCCACCGGGGCGGCGCCCAGGTCTTCGACGCGGTCCTCGCGCGGCAGCGGCTCGCCGCGGTGGGTACGGCTGATCAGCGCGATGGTCGCGCCGCACACCAGCACCGAGCCGATCGCCGCGAGCAGCGCCACCGGGCCGCCGTGCAGGGCGGTGACCACGTTCTGCTGGGCGGCCATGGCGACTACCACGGGAATGTACATGGCGCCCCAGAAGCCCACGCCGAACTCGCATTCCTTGCTCAGCCCGCCGCGCTTGTGCATCGCCAGGCGGGCGAAGATCAGCAGCAGCATGGCGATGCCGACGCCGCCGACGTTGGATTGCACGCCGAGCAGCACGCCCAGCAAATCGCCCAGGATCACGCCCGCGAGCGTGCAGGCAGACAGTAAAGCGACACCGTAGATGATCATTGTTGTTGTCCTCGGTTGGTCGTTGGGGTTGGGGGTAGTGGGACCGGCTCAGGGGTCGCGGCGTTCCTCCTCGCGCAGCAGCGCGTCCAGGGTGTCCGCGCGGGCACCGTCGAAGGCGATGGCGGCGGCGCCGAAGCAGGGCTTGGCCAGGCCGCTGAGTATGCGCCCGGGCGGCAGCTCCAGGTGCAGGCGGGCGCCGCGCTCGTAGGCGCTGCGCAGGGTGGCGCGCCACTCCACGCGGCGCGCCATGTTCCAGGCGAGGTCGGCGGCCAGCGCCGCCGGGTCCATGACCAGGCGCGCCGTGCTGCCGCTCAGGTAGCGCAGCCGCGGGCGCTTCAGTTGCACGCCGGCGAAGGCTTCGGCCAGGCGCGCGGCGGGTTCGGCCAGCAGTTCGCAGTGCGAGGGCACGCTGACCGCCAGGCGCTTCGCCGCGCTGGCGCCCTGGGCGCGGGCCAGTTCGGCGATGGCTTGCAGGGCCTCGTCGCTGCCGGCCACCACCAGTTGCCGTTCGGCGTTGATATTGGCCAGGTAGACCGGGCGTTCGGCGCTGTGCACCTGGGCCAGCAGCGGCTCCAGCTGCGCCTGCTCCAGGCCGAGGATGGCGCTCATGCCGTAGCCGCTGGGCCAGGCCCGCTGCATCAGCTCGCCGCGCAGGGCGACCAGGCGCAGCGCATCGGCATAGGCCAGGGCACCCGCGACCACGGCGGCCGGATAGGCGCCGATGGACAGCCCGGCCACCATCGCCGGCCGATGCCCGCGTGCGCCGAGCAGGCGTGCCGCGGCGACACCGGCGATCAGCAGGCACAGCTGCACGGCGCGGGTAGAGGCCAGGGCCTCGGCGTTTTCCAGGCTGGCCATGGGCTGGCCGAGCACGTCCGCCGCCTCTTCCAGGCAGGTGCGCACTTCCGGCTCGCCGGGCAACGCCGAGAGCATGCCGGGGTACTGCGCGCCCTGGCCGGGGAAGGCGAAGAAGTTGCTCATGCGGCCACCTCGGCACGCGCCCAGGGATCGGCCAGCAGCGCCGGCGCGTGGTCGCCCTTGACCATGACGCGGGCGCCCTCCCCGGCCCATTCGGCCAGGGCCAGGCCACCGGCGGGGGTCTGCAGTTGCAGGTCGATGCGGCAGGCGGCCTGGTTCAGTTCGGCGAGCAGCGCGCGGGCCGCGTCGCGGGAAAACGGCTGCGGGGTGCGCAGCAGCAGATCGAGGTCGCTGGCGTCGTGCAGCACCGGCACACCGGTGGCCAGTTCGAAGCCGGCGCCGCCGGTGATGCCCCAGGCCAGGCCGCTGGCATCCAGTACCTCGCTTACCTGACGCAGAGCCTGCCAGGTCGGCAGCTCGCGTTGCGGCGCGACCTGGCGCAGCGCTTCGGGCGTGGCGCAACGCTGCACCGCGGCTACCGGCAGCCAGCCGGCCCAGCGCTGGTCGCGGCTGTGGCCACGCAGGCCCACCGCCAGCCAGCCCGGGCGCGTCGGCGCACGGCGCACGACAGCAGGCCAACCGGCCGTCAGCACTTCGCTCGCCCAGGCCGGCGCATCTTCCGGCAGATGCTCGGCGCCCATGCCCCAGAGCAGGTCATGGGCGCGGAAAAGGTCAGGAGCGGGCCAGTCCCGGCGCGAGCCCCGCTGTGAGCTATCGACGATGGCCATGGCCCGCTCCTGAGTTCTTACCACTGCTCGCGCAGCAGTTCGCGCACGCGGCCGGACGCCGCGCGGTTGGCTGCGCCGAGGCGGCCGCGCAGGTCGCGCGGGGCACCGGCGATATCGTCCAGGGCGCGGCGCAGGCTGGCTTGCACCTGGGCCACGTCCGCTTCGCCGGGCGTGTCTATGGACGGCACTTCCAGGCTGTCCCACAGCAGGCCGAGCGAGGCGTAGCTGTCGATGTCGTAGGCCATCGGCGGCACCGTGGCGGCCAGCCGTTCCAGTTCCTCGACGCTGCGCAGGGTGATGCGCGCGGCAGCGGCCTTGCCCATGGCGTGGACCATCACCCCCGCATCGCGCAGGGCGATCAGCCGGTTGGCCTGGTAACCATGGGCGAGGAAGGCGCCGGACATGGCCTTGCCCACCAGCAGGCCGATCACCGGGTGGCCGGCGAGGCGCGCGCGGGCGTAGGCGTCCACCGCAGCGGCCAAGGCCTGGTGGATGCCCAGGGCTTCCTCGCGGCGTCCGTAGGCCTGGCTGGGCACGTCGACTATCGCCACCAGGGCTCGCTTGAGCGGCGCATCACGGTCGGCCTCGATGGCCTCGTCCACCGCCGCAGCCAGGCGCCAGCCTTCGAGCAGGCCGACCTCGCCGTTGCAGGCGCGGGGGAAGGGATTCTGTGCATCGGCAATCACCGCCAGGTAGCGCAGCGGCTGGCCGTCCAGCTCAACGTCGGCCACCCGCAGCGAGAAGCCGTCCTGTGCCCGCGCGGGCTGTTCGCCGGCCAGCGCCTGGAACCAGGCCAGGCCACGGGAAGAAGGTGCTTGGCTCATTGCGCGTCTCCTTGGTTCAGGCCGGCGTAGAGGCGGCGCACGCCGGCGGCGTCGATCTGCTCGCTCGTATCGAGGCTTTCCAGGCGCGCCAGGAAGTCCCGCGCGCGGCGGCTGCGCGGGTGCGCCGGCAGGCCCTTGGCGAAGTAGTCGCGCACCGCGCCGTGCAGGGTCGCCACGTCGTCCGCCAGGCAGGCGTCGGCCAGGCCGCTGGCGGCACGTTGCTCGCCGCCGGTGAGGCTCCAGATGAACGGACGGTCGCGGGAGTCGTATTCCTCGATGCCGGCTTCCTGCTCGATCACCTGCGGGCCGTTGAGCCCCAGGCGCGCCTCGCGGGTGACCAGCACGTAGCTGCACAGCCCGGCGGCGATGGACATGCCGCCGAAGCAGCCGACCGGGCCTGCGACCAGCGCCACCACCGGCTGGTACTGCTGCAGGTCGACGATGGCCGCCTGGATTTCGGCGATGGCCGCCAGCCCCAGGTTGGCCTCCTGCAAACGCACGCCGCCGGTTTCCAGCAACAGCAGCGCGCGGGTGGGGATGCCCTGGCGGTTGTCCTCGGCGGCCAGTTCCAGGGCGCCGGCGATCTTCGCACCGCTGACCTCGCCCATGCTGCCGCCCTGGAAGGCGCCTTCGATGGCGGCCACCACCGCCGGCTGGCCGTCCAGGGTGCCGCGGGCGATGACCACGCCGTCGTCGGCCTGGGGCACGATGCCCTGCCCTTCCAGCCAGGGCGACTGCACGCGGGCGAAGGGGTCGATGAGTTCGCGGAAACTGCCGGCGTCCAGCAGTTCGCGGGCGCGCTGGCGGGCGGAGAGTTCGGTGAAGCTGCGCAGGGCCAGCAGTTGGGCGACGTCACTCATGGCCGGCCTCCTCCAGTGCCTGTTCCAGGCGCAGGCGCACCACCCCGGGGGTGGCGCCGAAGTCGTGGATGCAGATTTGCGCGGCCGGCGCCGGCACGGCGGCGAACAGCCGCTCGAAGAGTTGCTGCCAGCGCGGCGCGCTGCCGTTCACCGAGGTCACCACCTCGATCTTCAGGGCGCCGGCCGCGGCCGGTTGCAGCAGCACCTCCAGGTCGCCGGAACCGACGCAGCCCACCAGGGCGCGGCCGCGCACCGACGAAGTGGCGGGGTATTCGAAGGACAGGGTTTCCATGGTCAGAGGCTCCCGGCCCACCCGCCGAGCGCGGCGGGCAGGCGATCCAGAAAGAGACAGGCGGCCAGCAGGTCGGCGGCGCCACCGGGGGATGCGTTGAGCGCCAACAGCGCGCGGTCCAGCTCGCGCAGCGCACGGCGCCCAGCCAGGCTGGCGCTACCGCCGGCATCGAGCACCGCCCGCGCGCCGCCCTGCATGGCTTGCAGGCCGGCAGTGCCGGCGCGGTGCAGCACGCAGGTGTCGTCGAGCACGGCCATGATCGCCAGCAGCGCGTCGAGCCGGGCGTTCTGCTCGCCGCTGCCAGCCGCGCGGCTCTGCCTTAGTTGCGGCAAGCCGTGCAGCACCACGCGGGGGAAGCCCAGTTGCGCTTCCTCGCGGGCGCCGCCGACGCCGTAGCGCTGGCGCACCTTGGCGCCATGGCTGGGCAGTTGCGGTTGCGCGCGGTCGGCGAGCACGGCGATGCGCCCGGCGCGGGCGGCCACCGCTTCGGCCGCCAGCCGCGAAGTGTCGAGCGCGGCTGCGGCGCTCAGCAGGCCCAGGGCCCAGATGGCGCCGCGATGGGTGTTCACCCCCGCCGTGGTGCGCAGCATGTCCGCCTCGCCTTCGCGGCCGAGGCGGCCGAGGGTTTCGCGCAGCGGCAGGCCGATTTCGCCATGGGCCCGGGCGGCCTCGGCCATGGCCTGGAAGCACGGCCACAGGCTCAGCGCCGAGGCCTGCATCAGGCCCAGGTGCAGGTCGCTGTGGGCGCCGCTGCCGCGACGGTCCACCAACGCCGGCTTGGGCGACAGCTCGGCTTCGTCGATCAGCGCGTCCACCGCCAGGTCGGCCAGGCGCTCGCCCAGGCCGACGCGGGGTTCGAGTTCGTAGGCTTGGGCCATCACCAGCTCCTGAAGCGTGCCGGCGGCTCGTACAGGCCCCCGGACCAGTCGACCAGTTCGGCGATGCTCTTGGCCGCGAGCAGTTCGCGGCTGGCGTCGGCGCGGCGGATGCCCAGGTCCTCGGGCAGCGCGATCAGCCCTTCGCGGCGCATGCGCTCGGTGTCCTGCGGGTCGTGGCGCAGGCCGATGGGGCTGATGCCGGCCACCGCGGCGATCATCGCCCGGCGTTCCTCCAGCGAGCGCGCCTTGTACAGGTAGGCGATGCCTTCCTCGGTGAGCACGTGGGTGACGTCGTCGCCGTAGATCATCACCGGCGCCAGCGGCATGTTCGCCTTGCGCGCCACGTCCACCGCGTCCAGTTGCTCGACGAAGGTGGGTTTGCCGCCGTCCTGGAAGGTCTCGACCATCTGCACCACCAGCTTCTTGCCGCGTTCCAGCAGGGCTTCGGGCTCGGGGCGCATGTCCAGCCAGGCCGGGGTGGAATGGCGCCGGCCGCGCGGGTCGTGGCCCATGTTCGGGGCGCCGCCGAAGCCGGCCAGGCGGCCATGGGTGACGGTGGAGGAATGGCCGTCGCCGTCCACCTGCAGGGTGGCGCCGATGAACAGGTCCACCGCGTACTGCCCGGCCAGCTGGCAGAACATGCGGTTGGAGCGCAGCGAGCCGTCGCGGCCGGTGAAGAACACGTCCGGGCGCTGGGCGATGTAGCGCTCCATGCCCAGCTCGGTGCCGAAGCAGTGCACGCTTTCCACCCAGCCGCTCTCGATGGCAGGGATCAGCGTCGGGTGCGGGTTGAGCGTCCAGTGCCGGCAGATCCTGCCCTTCAGCCCCAGGGACTCGCCGTAGGTCGGCAGGATCAGCTCGATGGCCGCGGTGTTGAAGCCGATGCCGTGGTTCAGCGACTGCACATTGTGCCGCTCGTAGATGCCGCGGATCGCCATCATCGCCATCAGCACGTGCACCGGCTTGATGTGGCGCGGGTCGCGGGTGAACAGCGGCTCGATGTAGAACGGCCGATCGGCCTCGACCACGAAGTCGATCCAGCTGGCCGGGATGTCCACCCGCGGCAGGTCGCGCGGATCGTCGACGATGCGGTTGACCTGGGCGATGACGATGCCGTCGCTGAAGGCGGTGGGCTCCACCAGCGCCGGGGTGTCCTCGGTGCTGGGGCCGGTGTAGAGGTTGCCGTCGCGGTCGGCGATGAAGCCGGCCACCAGGGCGACGTTGGGGATCAGGTCCACCACCAGGCGCGAGTACAGCTCGATGTAGGTGTGGATGGCGCCGATCTCCAGCAGCCCGTCCTCCAGCAACTGGCCGATGCGCAGGCTCTGCGGGCCGGAGAAGGAGAAGTCGAGCTTGCGCGCGATGCCCAGCTCGAACAGGTCCAGGTGCTCGGGGCGGCCGACGCTGGGCATGATCATGTGCAGGTCGTGGACCTTGCCCGGGTCCACCCGGGCCAGGCTGCGCGAGAGGAAGTCGGCCTGCTTCTGGTTGTTGCCCTCCAGCACCACACGGTCGCCCGGGGCGATCAGCGCCTCCAGGGCGCGCACCAGGTGCTCGCGCGGCAGCACCGCGCCGTCGGCCAGGTGGCGCACCCGTTCGAGGCGTCGCGCTTTCTCGGCGCGCCGCCGCGACCACTGGGGCGGGGGGGATGTCTGGATCATCGGAACCTCCACGAACGCTGCTGTCGTGGACGCACCTTAGGGACCTGCCGCCCGCTGCATCAATCAAGCGCGGCGCACGATCGTTAACCTGAGCGTAACGTTTGACTCAGCCTGCCAGCGGTTCCGCGCCATGGAACCGCTGTGCATTGCCGCGCCGGCCCCGTCCGGATTCTGCTGGAAAGGCGACGGCGGCCCCCGCTGCCGCCCCGGTACCTGCCTACAACAACCACAACCAGGAATCCGCGCCGTGCACACCCAAGCTCACCACCGCAAACCTTCCCCGTTCCTCCTCGCCGCCCTGCTGGCCGCCCCCTTCGCGGCCCAGGCCGAGGGCTTCCCCGGCATCGGCCGCATCGCTTCGGGCTTCGGCTACTACAACATCGACAAGGGTTTCGACGACAAGGCCAAGGTCTACGGGACCCTTGACGTCTTCAGCGACTACCACGACTCCGGCCACCACTCCGGCTGGCGCCTGGAAGGCGGCGGCGCCTGGACCAACAAGCTGGGCCTGTACCTGCGCAAGGCGCTGGACGAGGACACGGTGCTGGAGGCCGACGTCGAGGAAGGTTTCAACCTCAACGGCCAGGCCCTGGACCAGCACTGGAAGCAGGTCGGCGCGCTGCGCCTGGCGCTGGTGGCGCTGCGCACGCGCCACTACGGCAAGCTGGAGTTCGGCAAGACCTACAACATGAGCACGCCGACCTACGCCGACCCCTTCCTCGCCGTGTACGGCTCGCCCTACACCTTCCTCACCCTGCCGCCGCGCGGCAAGGGCGCCTACTACCTGGACGTGCGGCCCAAGCACACCCTCGCCTACACCACGCCGAGCTACCACGGCTTCAGCCTCGGCAGCGCCATGAGCTTCGGCTTCGACGACGCCGCCAGTTCCGGGCGCACCGTGCGCGGCAAGGGCGTGAGCCTGCAGTACCGCGACAGCCGGCTGATCCTGCTCGGCTCCTACAACGACTACCTGAGCGACCCGTGGGACGACGGCGGGCGCAGCCGGCAGACGCACAACGTGTTCAAGAGCGCCTCGGCCTTCTACGACTTCGGGCCCTTCTCCTCCAACCTCACCTGGCAGCGCCAGGACGTGGACTACCACGGCACCCCGAGCATGACCGCCTGGACCCTCGGCTTCATGCTGCCGGTGGGCGAGCGCGACCTGGCGCGGCTGGTGGCCACCCGGCGCAACGTCGACAGCGGCGAGCAGGACGCCACCGGGGTGATGCTCGGCTACGACCACTTCCTGCGCCCGAACCTGGCGCTGTATGGCCGCGTGGCGCTGATCGACAACCAGCGCCAGGCCGCCGTGAGCTATGCCGGCATCCCCGTGGAGCAGGCCGGCGACGACCCGTCCAGCGTGGCCATCGGCATCTACTACCACTTCTGAGCGCGCGCGGTTCCACAGGGTGGAACCAACGCGCATTGCCCCCTCACGGCGCCCGCGCTTTGCTGGTAGCCATCCGAGCCGGCGGCCCCGCCGCCGGTAACCGCCAACAGGACCGGACTCCAGTCCGGCTACCCCGGGAGAGCCCCACATGCCCCGCCACGCTCACATCCTCGCCTGGCTGAACGACAGCGCCGACGAACTCAAGGCCCTGCGCCAGGACATCCACGCCCACCCCGAACTGGGCTTCGAAGAACGCCGCACCGCTGACCTGGTGGCCGACCTGCTCGGCCAGTGGGGCTACGAGGTGCACCGCGGCGTCGGCCACACCGGCGTGGTCGGCGTGCTGCGCAACGGCGACTCGCCGCGGCGCCTGGGCCTGCGCGCCGACATGGACGCGCTGCCCATCGAGGAAGCCACCGGCCTGCCCTACAGCAGCTGCCATCACGGGCGCATGCACGCCTGCGGCCACGACGGCCACACCACGATGCTGCTCGGCGCGGCGCGCTACCTGGCCGCCACCCGCAACTTCCAGGGCAGCCTGACGCTGATCTTCCAGCCCGCCGAGGAAGGCCAGGGCGGCGCCCTGGCCATGCTGGAGGACGACCTGCTGCAGCGCTTCCCCTGCGACGCGCTGTTCGGCATGCACAACATGCCGGGGCTGGAAGCCGGCCACCTGTGCTTCCGCAACGGGCCGATGATGGCCTCCCAGGACCTGCTGGAAGTGCGCATCGAAGGCGTCGGCGGCCACGGCTCGATGCCGCACCTGAGCGTCGACCCGCTGGTGGCGGCGGCGAGCGTGGTGATGGCATTGCAGACCGTGGTGGGGCGCAACGTCGATCCGCAGCAGGCCGCGGTGGTCACCGTGGGCGCGCTGCAGGCCGGCGAGGCGGCCAACGTCATCCCGCAGCAGGCATTGCTGCGCCTGAGCCTGCGCGCGCTCGACGCCAAGGTGCGCGAACAGGTGCTGGAGCGGGTGCAGGCGATCATCCACAGCCAGGCGCAGAGCTACGGCTGCACGGCGCAGGTCGAGCACCGCCCGGCCTACCCGGTGCTGGTCAACACGGCGGCGGAAACCGCCTTCGCCCGCGAGGTCGGCATCGAACTGGTGGGCGCCGCCGAAGTGCGCGAGGCGCCCACGGTGATGGGCAGCGAGGACTTCGGCTGGATGCTCCAGCGCTGCCCCGGCAGCTACCTGTTCATCGGCAACGGCGCCGGGGCGATGGTGCACAACCCGGCCTATGACTTCAACGACGCCATCCTGGTGCGCGGCGCCGCCTACTGGGCGGCGCTGGCCGAGCGCTGGCTGCGCTCCTGAGCGCCTTATCGAGCTGCCCTCCCCCTTTCCTGGAGCACCCCGTGATGCAGACCTCCTCCCGCGCCGTGTCGCGCAACCACCAGGTGGCGGCCGCCGTGATCGGCAACGCCCTCGAGTGGTACGACTTCATCGTCTATGGCTTCCTCTCCAGCCTGATCGCCCGGCTGTTCTTCCCCGCCGAAAGCGCCTACGCCTCGCTGCTGATGGCCCTGGCCACCTTCGGCGTGGGCTTCTTCATGCGTCCGGTGGGCGGCGTGCTGCTGGGCATGTACGCCGACCGCAAGGGCCGCAAGGCGGCCATGCAGCTGATCATCGCGCTGATGACCCTGGCCATCGCGCTGATCGCCTTCGCCCCGGACTACGCCGCCATCGGCGTCGGGGCGCCGGCGCTGATCGTCATCGCGCGCATGCTCCAGGGCTTCGCCACCGGCGGCGAATACGCCAGCGCCACGGCTTTCCTGGTGGAATCGGCGCCGGCCAACCGCCGCGGCCTGTACGGCGCCTGGCAGCTGTTCGGCCAGTGCCTGGCGGTGTTCGCCGGCGCCGGCATGGGCGCGCTGGTCACCCACAACCTGTCGCCCGAGGCGCTGGACGCCTGGGGCTGGCGCGTGCCCTTCCTGCTCGGCCTGCTGATCGGCCCGGTGGGCCTGTGGATGCGCCGGCACATGGAAGAGACCGAGGACTTCGTCCGCGCCAGCAGCCAGGAAAAACCCGTGGGCCTGCGCCAGGTGCTGCGCGAGCACCGCCGCGCGGTGCTGGTGACCATGGGCTCGACCATCAACGGCACCGTGGCCTTCTACGTGGTGCTGGTGAACATGCCGACCTTCGCCCACACCCAGCTCGGCCTGCCGCTGGACCAGGTGTTCATGGTGCAGATGCTGGCGGTGGCGCTGATGACCGTGATCATCCCCGTCGCCGGCGCCCTCTCCGACCGCTACGGCCGGCGCCCGGTGCTGTTCGCCGGCATGCTCGGCTTCACCCTGCTGGTCTACCCGCTGTTCGCCTGGGTGGCCGGCGCGCCGAGCATCGGCAACCTGCTGGTGATGCAGCTGGTGCTGTGCAGCCTGATCGGCATCAGCTACGGCCCGGCGCCCACCGCCGTGGCCGAGCAGTTCCCCACCCGCGTGCGCTCCACCGGCCTGGCCCTGGCCTACAACGTCGCGGTGATGCTGTTCGGCGGCTTCGCCCCGTTCATCGTCGCCTGGCTGACAAAGGTCGGCGGCACCCCGGTGGCGCCGGCCTGGTACGTGCTGGCGGCCTCGCTGATCGGCCTGTTCGCCCTGGCCTTCCTCCGCGAAGGCGCGCCCGAGGCCCTGGCCCGGCGCCGCGCCCGCGCTACCCTTTCCGCCACTGCCCGGAGCCTGTGAATGACCGCCATGACCGCGCCCTACGCCACCCCGCTGCAGCAGGACATCGTCGCCCTCGACGCGCTGCCGCTGTCGGAGGCGATCCGCAACCGCCAGCTCAGTTGCCGTGAGGTGATGCAGGCCTACCTGGAACAGATCGAACGCTACAACCCGCGGGTCAATGCGCTGGTCTCGCTGCGCCCTGAAGACGAACTGCTGCGCGAGGCCGACGAGCACGACCGCCTGCTCGCCCAGGGCCGCTGGCTCGGCTGGCTGCACGGCATGCCCCAGGCGCCGAAGGACCTGGCGGCCTGCGCCGGGCTGGTCACCAGCATGGGCTCGCCGCTGTTCGCCAGGCAGGTGACCGGGCACGACGCCTACGTGGTGGAGCGCGCGCGCAAGGCCGGGGCGATCTTCGTCGGGCGCAGCAACGTGCCCGAGTTCGGCCTGGGCTCGCACACCTACAACGCCGTGTTCGGCATCACCGGCAACGCCTACGAGCCGCGCCTGACGGCCGGCGGCAGCAGCGGCGGCGCCGCGGTGGCCCTGGCCCTGCGCATGCTGCCGGTGGCCGACGGCAGCGACATGATGGGCTCGCTGCGCAACCCGGCGGCGTTCAACAACGTCTACGGCCTGCGCCCGTCCCAGGGCCGCGTGCCCTTCGGCCCGTCCAATGAACTGTTCGTCCAGCAACTGGCCAGCGAGGGGCCCATGGGCCGCAGCGTGGCCGACGTCGCCGCGCTGCTGCGCACCCAGGCCGGCCATGCGCCCGGCGCGCCGCTTTCGCTGCGTGGCAGCGACGACCTCGCCGGACCGCTGGAGCGCGACTTCCGCGGCGCGCGCATTGGCTGGCTGGGCGACTTCGACGGCTACCTGCCCACCGAGCCGGGCCTGCTCGCGCTGTGCGAGGCGGGCCTGGCGGACTTCCGCGCCCTGGGCGCCGAGGTCGAGCCGTGCCGCCCGGACTACGACATGGCGCGCCTGTGGCGCTGCTGGCTGGTGCACCGCCAGTGGCTGGTGGCCGGCAGCCTGGCCCAGGCCTATGCCGAGCCGACGTTGCGCCGGCAACTCAAGCCGGAGGCGATCTGGGAAGTGGAGTCGGGCCTGGGCCTGGGAGCCGCCGACGTCTACCAGGCCTCGCTGGACCGCAGCGACTGGTACCGCGCCCTGCAGAAGCTGTTCGAGCGTTACGACTACCTGCTCCTGCCCAGTGCCCAGGTGTTCCCTTTCGATGCACAACTGGCATGGCCGGATGCCATCGCCGGCCGCCCGATGGACACCTACCACCGCTGGATGGAAGTGGTGATCGGCGCCACCCTCGCCGGGCTGCCGGCGATGAACGTGCCGGTGGGCTTCAACCCCGCCGGGCTGCCCATGGGCGTGCAGATCCTCGGCCCGGCGCAGGCGGACCTGGCCGTGCTGCAACTGGCCCACGCCCATGAACAACGGACGCGCTGGGTCGCCCGGCGGCCGCCGGCGCTGCTCGATGAACGCTGAGGCGCGGGGCCCGCTCGGGCATGGCACGCATCCTGCCTCCCCATTGCCGACGGCATTGGGCACATGGGGAACGGCGATGCAGGGGAAAGAGGAAGGCAGCACGGTGCGCTCGGTGGAGCGCGCCCTGGCGATCGTCGAACTGCTCGGCGAGCACGGCTCCCTGGGGCTGGAGGAACTGCACTACCTCACCGCCCTGCCCAAGGCCACCGTCTCGCGCCTGCTGCACACCCTGCAGGAGCAGGGCTGGCTGTACCGCGGCCTGTGCGACCGGCGCTACCGCCTGAGCTCGCGGCGGCTGTTCGGCGACGCCAGCGAGCGCCAGAGCCGGCGCCTGGTGGAGGAAGCCGCGCCGCTGCTCAAGGCGCTGAGCGAGCGCACCGGGCTGGTGGCCGACCTGTCGTTCTTCGACGGCGCCGACCTGCGGGTGATGGAAAGCTCGGTGCCCGAGCGCCTGCGCAAGCGCTACCCGAGCAACCGCATGATCGTCGGGCTCAAGGCCAGCCTGTTCCACTCGGCCATGGGCCAGGCCTGCCTGGCGGCGCTGGACGAGCAGCACGTGCGCAGCCTGGCCGAACGCCACGCGCTGCAAGGCGAGGAACTACTGCAGTTGCACGAGCGCGCGCACCACCGCGGCTTCGGCGAACGCACCGAAGGCCACTGGGAATACTCGGTGCGCCTGCCCTTCCTGATCCGCGCCATCGCCCTGCCGGTGCGCGCCGGCGAACGCCTGCTGGGCAGCGTCGCGCTGCACTGGCCGCAGGACCAGGGCAGCGTCGAGCAGGTGCGCCGCCAGTACCTGGGCAGCCTCGGCGACACCATCGAGCAGCTGCAGCGCAGCCTCGCCTGAGGCGCGCTCAGGGCGTGCCGAACATCGCCGTCCAGTAGATGCCGGCGTCGCTCTTCGGGTCCACCGCGTAGGCCGCGCCCAGCTCGCGGTACTGCGGGCTCATCAGGTTGGCGCAGTGCCCGGGGCTAGCCAGCCAGGCCTGCACCACGGCATTCGCGGTGCCCTGCCCGGCGGCGATGTTCTCGCCCACGGCACCGGCGCTGTAGCCGCCCAGCTCGGCGCGGTCGCCGGGGGTGCGGCCGTCGCGGTCCAGGTGGGAGAAATAGTTGCCGTTGGCCATGGAGCGGCTGTGCTCCTCGGCCACGCCGCCCAGCACCGCGTTCCAACCCAGCGGCGCGGCCTTGGAGAAGGCCTGCCCGCCGCACTGGCGCGCCTGCCCCCGCGCGGCATTGACCGCCTGCAACAGCTTCTGCCCCTCGGCCTGCCAGTCGCCCAGCTTGCCCTGCAGCAGCGGCCTCGCCAGCACCACGCGCCAGTCGTTGCCCTGGCGGCTGACGCCGACCTCGATGAACTGCGGGTCGAGCAGCACCTGGCAGAAACTCTCCTGCAACGCCGCCATGGCCGCCTGCTCGTCCTTCGGCCCGCTGAGGCTGAGCATGCGCGCACTGCTCATGGGGTAGCCGGTGGCCTTGAGCGCCGACTGCCAGTCGGAAACCCCCGGCGCCAGCACCAGCCGCGCATCCTGCCCCAACGGCGGCAGCGCCTCGCTGGCCCGACCGGCGCAGGCCTGCGGCTGGCTGCGGTAGAGGTTGATGGCTTCGAGCAGCGGCTCGGCCGCCACGGCATGGCCGGCGCCGGCCAGCAGCGCCAGGGACGGTAGGAGGCATCGCAGAACGGACGGCAAGACGCGCATGAAAGGCTCCCTTGGTGGACTGCCGGACATGATGCGCGATCCGGCGGGATTTCGCTGCCCCCTGCACACGCTCGGTCGCCCAGCAAAAGATGGCACTTTCACATCACGAAACAATGATGGCAAAATGACGCCAATGAATCGCCATGTGCAGGGAAGCCAGGTTGCAGCAGTCGGTCAAAGCCTTCGTCTCGCGTTATGCCCGCCCGATCGTCTTCGGCCTGGCCGTCGCCTTCATCGCCCTGTGCGATCCCTTCGGCCTGGCCAGCTCCTCCAACGCCGCCTCGGCGCGCTGGCTGAACCGCCTGTTCGCCGAGCGCTACCCGGACAGCGGGCAGCACCAGGTGGTGGTGGTGCTGGTCGACGACGCCTACCTGCAACGCCACCAGGCCTACTGGCCGCTGCCCTACAACGAACAGAGCAAGCTGTTCAAGCGCCTGCTCGCCTACCAGCCCGGCGCGGTGTTCGTCGACCTGCTGTACAGCCATGACCACTCCCGGGCGGTGCCAGGCCAGCAACCGCTGATGGAAAGCCAGTTGCTGGCCAACGTGTTCGAGCGCTACCAGCGCCAGGGCATCCCCCTGCTGCTGGCCAATACGGGGTTGCCGCGCGGCGTGGACGGCGCGGTCAACGCACTGCCGCGCTTCGCCTCGGTCAGCCGCCCGGCCCTGGTGGCCTGGAGCGGCTTCGGCGACCAGTATCCGCTGGCCGCGCCGACTCCGCTGGGCACTCTGGAGACTCCTGCCCTGGGCCTGTACCGCGAATACTGCCGACGCCACGACTGCCCGACGCTGCCGGCCGACGCCGAGGCCGCCGCGCAACTGCCGGCCATGGCCCTGCAGTGGGGCCTGAAGCTCTCGCCGCAGCAGGAGCATATCTCGACCATCGGGCATTGCAGCGCCCCGGGAGTGTTCCGGCAGATGCTCCAGGCGATGTTCTGGAAGCTCGGCAACTCGGCCCAGGCCACCTGCCCGTACAGCCTGACGCTGACCGCCAGCGACCTGGAAGCCACCGCCGACCAAGACCGCGCCCTGCTGCGCGAGTTGCTGCGCGGCAAGCTGGTGCTGGTCGGCGCCAGCATCGCCGGCACCGGCGACCTCACCCTGTCGCCGCTGCACGGCAAGATCCCCGGCGTGTACCTGCACGCCATGGCCCTGGACAACCTGATCGCCTGGGGCCCGCATTACTACCGCGACCCACCGGCACTGGCCGACTTCAGCCTGGGCTCGGTGAACCTGCTGGACCTGGCGCAGCTGGCCCTGCTCGGCCTGATCGCGCTGCTCAAGTTCCTCCAGGCGCGGCCCGCCGGACGCTGGCCGCACAGCCCCTGGCTGCGCTCGCCGATGACCGGCCTTGCGCTGATGACCTTGCTGCTGGCGGCGCTGAGCTATGCGCTGTACCGGCTGAACATGACCCCGGTGAACGTGCTCGGCATCCTCCTGCTGTCGCTTTCTCTGTTCACCGAGAAGATCCAGGAACGCCTTCAGCGCAACGCCTGAAGAGGCTTCGGAAACCGCCCTACTCAAGGAGTCCAGAGATGAGCAAAACCTCCCTATTCCTGCTTTGCGCCCTGTTCAGCCAGAGCCTGTTCGCCGCCAGCCAGGTGGTGGGCTACCTCGACGACACGGTGGAACTGCTCGACGACCAGGGCAAGGTGCAGCGCGCGGTGCCCAGCGCCAGCCTGCCGCGCCAGGCCCTGCCGGTGCTGCAGTACGACAAGGAGCTGGACCTGGTGGAGGTCGAGGTGAGCGGACAGAAGGTCTGGCTGGACAGCATGGCAGTGCGCGTCGACCCGCCGCTGCACGTGGTCGACCTGCCCTGCGAGAAACTCACCCGCAGCCAGGCCGAGGACCAGCAGAACAACTCCACCATCGGCTTCGGCGCGGGGTGCAAGAAGTGAGGACGGCCCGCATGACGCCCGCCCTGCTGGCCCTGCCGCTGCTCGCCCTGCTGGCCGGCTGCCAGACCCTCGACGGTGCCCACAAGGCGGCGCTGAACCTGGTCGGCCCCTCCACCCAGTCGCGGGTGCAGGGCCACTACCTGGACCAGGCCGAGGTTCGCGAGTACTACCGGCTCGACCCGCAACGCGCCGGCCAGCAGCGCCTGAGCTTCGACGGCCGCACCCTGCCTGCCGGCGAGATCCGCCAGCAGAACCTGGTGCAGATCCCCGAGCTGCAGGCCTACCTGCAAGGCATCGTCGAGCGCCTGGCCAAGGGCTGGCCGGGCGAAGCGCCGAAACTGCAGGTGCGCATCACCGACAGCTACGCCTTCGGCCCCTCGGCCGACCCCTTCGGCACCATCTTCGTGCCGCTGGGCATGCTCGACAACGTCGAGAGCGAGGACGAGATCGCCGCCATGCTCGGCCACGAGATGAGCCACGTGCTGCTGCGCCATCACGACCGCCTGGCCGCGTTCCAGCAGCAGAAGGAACTGATGCTCAACGTCGCCACCACCGTGGTGGTCGCCGCGGTGGCTGCGGACACCGGCGTGGACCGCAGCAGCGGCAAGCTCAGGCTGATCAGCAAGGACCCGCTGGGCACCCAGAAGACCATCGGCAATACGCTGCTCTACACCGCACTGGCCAACAGCTTCTCGGACAACGTCTGGAGCACCGCCTGGGGCCGCACCCAGGAAGACCAGGCCGACCTGCTGGGCAGCGACCTGATGATCCGCGCCGGCTACGCGCCGCGCGCCGCCAGCGTCAGCCTGCAGCGCCTGGGCGATTTCCAGGGCAAGCAGGAACCGCTGCTCGGCGGCTTCCTCAAGGCGCGCCAGGGCGCTATGCAGGAGTCGCTGCAACAGTTCGACCTGAACCGCTTCAGCCGCGAGCTCAACACCCTGCTCGACCAGGGCCTGGGCACGGCCATCGCGGCTACCGGGCAATACTTCACCCGCTCGCACATGTCGCCCACCGACCGCGACGAGGAATTGCGCAAGTACCTGCAGCGCGAGTACCACCAACAGACCCGCGCGCGGGTCGACCGGCGCAGTTGGCCGAAGGTGCGTGACTCGGAGAAGGTGCGTGCCTCGCTGCAGGGCTACAAGGACGCCTACGCCGCCACCGCGGCGCTGGAACAGAAGCAACCGGCCCAGGCCCAGGCCTTCATCGCCCGCGCCCTGGCCTCGCCGGTGGGCAACCAACCCGGGGTGCGCCGCGCCGCCTTCAACGTCCACCTGGACCGCGGTGACGGCCGCGCGGCGCTGGCCGACCTGGAGTCGATCCAGGACTGGTCGCTGGCCGGGCCGTCGATCTACGACCTGATGATCAGCTACCACCTCAAGCGCAACGATCCACAGGCGGCATTGACGATGATCGACAAGGCCGAGCGCAACCTGGGTTCGGAAGAGCTGTTCATCACCGAGAAACTGCTGGCCAACCGTCAGCTCAAGGCCGACGACCAGGTGCAGTCCGTATTGCGCAAGTGCGAGCAATACCCCAGCCGCAAGGAAAGCTGCCGCAAGCTGGTGCCCAGCTCCGTCTGACGCACCAGGCGCCGCCGGTGGCCGGAGCCGCCGGCGGCGTCATCGCCCGCAGCCCGCGCATTGCCCCGGGCTACCTGCCGATTGCATAACCTGGAGCAATTCCCGGCGCCGATTCGTGAGTTAGAAACACAAATCAATTGCCGCGGGGCTGGTTTTTCGGCTTCCGCGGCCTGGCTATCCTGCCGGCCACTCACAGCTTTCGGAGCCTTTCCATGAAAAACATCCTCCTGCTCAATGGCGGCAAGCAGTTCGCCCACTCCAACGGCCAGTACAACGCCACCCTGCACGAAGCAGCGCTGGCCCACCTCGACCACGCCGGCTTCGACGTGAAGGAAACCTTCATCGACGGCGGCTACGACATCCAGGAAGAGGTGCAGAAATTCCTCTGGGCCGACGTGGTGATCTACCAGATGCCCGGCTGGTGGATGGGCGCGCCCTGGACCGTGAAGAAGTACGTCGACGAGGTCTTCACCGCCGGCCACGGCAGCCTCTACGCCAACGACGGCCGCACCCGCTCCGACGCCTCGCAGAAGTACGGCAGCGGTGGCCTGATCCATGGCAAGCGCTACATGCTCTCGCTGACCTGGAACGCCCCGCAGCAGGCCTTCGACGACCCCAGCGACTTCTTCGAGGGCAAGGGCGTGGATGCGGTCTACTTCCCCTTCCACAAGGCCAACCAGTTCCTCGGCATGCAGGCGCTGCCGACCTTCCTCTGCGTGGATGTGATGAAGCGGCCGAACATCGAGGCGGATGTGGAGCGTTATCGCAAGCATCTGGATGAGGTGTTCGGCAGGCAGTGAGGTTCGGCGTCACCCCCGTAGGAGCGGACTCCGTCCGCGATAGCCGGAACCACCGGCACGATTCGCGGATGAGATCCGCTCCTACGCCACCCCATCCGCGCCATTCCCCTGTAGGAGCGCGCCCTGCGCGCGAAATCGCGGGCAGGGCCCGCTCCTACATGAAGGGGCCCCCGCTTTTCGTAGAAGCGAGCTTGCTCGCGAACCTTTGTCATTCCCGCGAACGCGGGAACCCAGCTGCCTTGGCTTGGGCGTTTCTGCGCCGCTCCGAGTTTGCCCGACCTTCTTGTTTCGCCCCCTCGGGCGAGTCCCTTTTGTCAAACGCCACAAAAGGAACCAAAAAGGCTTTCCCCAACATACGGGCCCGACAGAGTCGGGCTACCCTCACGAACTCCCCCGCCACGGAGGCCCGCCCCGAGGGTACGTCCCTGTAGCCCGCGGGGCTCTCGCGACATCCATGTCGCATGACCTCCTGAGCGCGGGCTTCGCTCGGCCTTCTGAAGGGGCGTTTCGGAGTGCGCGGATGTTTCTCTGGAAGTCCAAGAGCAAACGCGCTTTTGCTTTTGCTTTTCGTAGGAGCGAGCTTGCTCGCGAACCGCCCGTCACTAGGTTCCCGCGTTCGCGGGAATGACGGGGTGGAGTTAGGCGTTCCAGGATGACTCAGGATTCTCCCTTCGCTCAGGACAGCCCCCTCTCCCTTCAGGGAGAGGGTTGGGGAGAGGGCGCTCTTACCCCCAACACCGCAGCCCCCGGCAAACCCCCTTCGCGAGCAACCTCACTCCTACAAGAAGCCGCGCCTCCCTGGATGAACGCAGCATTCTTCCGTGCCTGCGCCGCCCCGACAGAAACCCTCCGCACCGTACCGGCAAATGCGCTAGTCTCTGCCTCCCTCCCCTCTGCCTTTCAGGAGCATCACCATGGCCCGCGCTTCCGCCCGTCACATCCTGGTTTCCAGCGAAGCCAAGTGCAATGAACTCAAGGCCGCCATCGAAGGTGGCGCCGACTTCGCCGCCCTGGCCCGCGAGCATTCCACCTGCCCGTCCGGCCGCAGCGGCGGCGACCTGGGTTCCTTCCGCCCGGGCCAGATGGTCCGCGAATTCGACCAGGTGGTGTTCAGCGCGCCGCTGAACCAGGTCCAGGGCCCGGTGAAGACCCAGTTCGGCTACCACCTGGTGGAAGTCACCAGCCGCGAAGACTGATCCCTCCCAGCCGGGCGCGCCTCAGGGCAACAGCGCCCGGCTGCCTTGCTGGGCCACGCCCGGCTTCCGCACTCCGCGGCGCGCGGCGATGGCGCGCAGCAGCAGATAGCAGCCAGCCGCCAGCAGCAGCGAATCCAGCGCCGGCACCCAGGTCAGGGTGAACGGCCAGAACACCTGCAATGTTGCCGCCCCTACCCCACAACCCCAGGCGCCGAAGGCTTCCGGCCGCCAGCGGCGAGGGCTGCGCACGGCGCCCCGCAGGTTCAGGTAGTAGTTGCACAGGTAGACCCCGCCCACCGGCGGCAGGGCCACGGCCAGCAGCGCCAGGTAATGCTGCAGGGAGTCGCCCAGGCCGGCCAGCCCCATTGTCGCGCCGACCAGCCCGGTGAACAGCGCCAGGCGCCGGCGCTGCACCTGCGGCGCCACGCTGGCGCACACCAGGGTCGCCGCGTAGAGGTTGTAGGCGTTGGTCGACCAGGCCGAGAGCAGGATGATCAGCATCGCCGGCAGGCCCAGGCCGAGGGCGAGCATGATCGCCACCAGTTGCCGCTCCCCGGTGACCAGGCTGGGCAGCCCGGCCAGCGTCAGCACCAGCGGGAAGCCCAGGCCGAAGGCACAGAACACCGCCGCCAGCGCGCGGCCGGGCGACAGGGCGTGGCGGCAGATGTCCGGCAGCAGGATGCAGCCGATGACCACGCCGCCTACCACCAGCGACATGCCCTGCAGCACCGAGTAATCCCCGGCGCCACCGCCCGCGGGCGGCATGCCGTGGCCTTTCAGCGCCACCCAGCAGGCCCACAGCACCAGGCCCAGCTTCAGCGGCGTGGCCAGTTGCGACAGCCGGTCCAGGGCGCGGAAGCCGACCAGGTTGGTGAGCAGCATCAGCAGGCAGCCGACCAGGCTCCAGCCCAGCGCCGGCACCCCTGCCAGGAAGGCCGGCGCGGCCGCCGCCATGGCCTGGCCGAACAGGCCGGCGACCACGCCGAACCAGCCCAGCAGCGCCAGCGACAGCACCAGGTTGACGCAGCGCCCGCCCACGGCACCGAAGGCGTCGAGGATCAGCATGTAGGTGCTCAGCCGCGAGCGCGCCCCGGCGTAGGCGGCGGGCAGCGCCAGCAGCAGGAGCACCGCGCCGCCGCCCAGGCAGGCCAGCAGCGCTTGCTGCCGGCCCAGGGCGTGGGCCAGTTCGGCACCGGTGACGAAGCACGGCAGGGCGATCAGCGCGCCCATCAGGATCAGGCCGAGGCGCCAGGCGCCCAGGCCTTCGCCGTGTGGCAGGGCGCAGGTGGCAGGGTCGCCGTCGGGCTGCGCGTCAGGTAGCTCGTTCATGCCGGCGCCCTCCCCTGGTCATCGGCCAGGAAGGAGCGCCACGGCGAGTCCAGGCCGAAGCGCGCCGGGCCCACCACCGCCAGCGCCGCCTCGCTGAGCAGGCACGGCGGCGCGGCGTAGGCCAGCAGGCGCACGCGCATGCCGTAGCGCAGGTTCTCGGCGGTCAGCGGTTCGGCGCTCTCGCTGTCCAGCAGGCACAGCAGGTCGGGCACCACCGCCAGCACGCGCTCGCCCTGGCGGGCGCGGAGGAACTCGTTCTGGATGTCGATGAGCACCGCTTCGCCGCTGCCGCTGGCCGGCTCCAGCAGCACCTGGCCCCAGTGGAAGCCGTCGCGGGTCTCGTGGCGCACATCGGCGACCTTGCCGTCGAACAGCTCGCGGGCGCGGCGCCCCGGCTCCAGGCCGTCGAGGAAGCGCACTAGCCCGGCCACCGGGTCGGCGCTGCCGGCGCGCGCCTCGCGGATATGACGGCCGATGCGCAGGGCCTGGGTGATGCTGCCCGCTACCGCGAAGCGCTTCACCTGGGCCCCGCTCAGCGGATAGAGCACGCCGTACAGGCTGCCGCCCAGGCTCGCGGCCAGGGCCCGGACCATGTGTTCCAGGCTCGGGTTGTCGACCGCGTTCAGGCGCGCCAGGTTGCCCAGGTCGTCGCTGAACAGGGCCGGCGAAGCGCTGCAGCCGTGGATGCCGAAGGTGGTCATGTCGATGTGCGGGAAGGCCCGGCCGATGCCGTCGGCATCCACCAGCGGCAGGCCGCTCAGGGCCGCGGCGGCCAGCGGCAGCATGGCATTGGCGCCGCCGACCTCGGCGCAGATCAGCGCGTCTATCGGCCGCGCGTAGAACGCCTCGGCCTGCTGCAGCAGGTGCCGCAGGGCGGCCTCGCTGAGCAGGTGTTCGACCAGCACGGTGGGCGCGCCTATCCCGGCGACGCTGACCACGAAGGCCTCGTCGGCGAGCTCGGCCAGCGGCAGCAGGCGCGGCTGCAGGCCACGCTGCAGTTGGCGACGCAGGAACAGCTCGCCGACATGGGGGTCGCCCCCGCCGCCGGTGCCCAGCAGCACGGCGCCGCGCGCCAGGTCCTGGCTGGAGATGGTATCGAAGCAAGGCATGCTCGGGTCCTCTTCGGGAGTTCAGTGGGCGGCGGCCAGGGCCAGGTCGCCGACGGCGCGGACCTGCACGCGGGTGGCGCCGGCGCGCAGGTGCGTCATGGGCAGTTCGTTCAGTTCCACGACGCCGACGCTGGCGGGCTCGGCGCCAGCCTCCACGGCGGCGTCGATGGCCTCCTGGCGGGCCTGGCGCAGCACGCTTTCACGGTTGCCCGGGTGCATCTCGAACAAGCGGTCGACACGCCCGCTGACCTGGGCGATGGCCGCGCCGATGGCATTGGCCACCTCCGCGCGGGCCGGGCGCAGCACCTGCGCGGCGCCCTGCAGGTGCATGGGCAGGAGGATGCTGCCGCCACCCACCAGCACCACCGGCAAGGGCGCGCTGCTGGTGCGCATGCGTTCCAGGGCGTGCTCCAGTGTCCCGCGGATGGCGACCATGGCCTGTTCCACCTGGGCCGGTTCGAGATCGACGAGGCGCCGCGGGTCGCCGATGCCCTGCAGGCCGTGGGCAGCCACGGCGATGTCGGTCGCGCACAGCGCGTCGCCGCCGAACACCCGGGCCCGCTGGCGCAAGTGCAGGCCCAGGGACTCGGGGCCGAGCACCGGCCCATCCTCCGCCAGACGCACCAGGGTGCCGCCGCCGAGGGCGACGGACAGGGTGTCGGGCATGCGCAGGTTGCAACGCACCCCGCCCAGCTCCAGGGGGCCGGCGGTCTGCCGCGGGAAGCCCTGGACCAGCGCGCCGATGTCGCTGGTGGTGCCGCCGATGTCCAGCACCAGGGCGTCCTCGACGCCGGTGAGAAAGGCCGCGCCGCGCAGGCTGTTGGTCGGCCCCGCGGCGCAGGTGAGGATCGGGAAGCGCGTGGCCATCGACGGGGTGATCAGGGTGCCGTCGTTCTGGCTGATGAACAGCGGCGCGTTCAGCTGCAGGCGGCGGAAGGCCCGCATCAGGTCGCCGACCACCCGCTGCGCCAGCGGCTGCAGGCTGGCGTTGACGATAGCCGCGTTCTCCCGCTCCAGCAGGCCGATGCCGCCGACATCCGAAGACAGCGTAAGGTGCACCGCGTCACCCAAGACCTTCCGCAGCACCGCCGCCGCTTCCTGCTCGATGTCCGGGCGCAGCGGGGCGAAGGTGGTGGACAGCACCAGCGCCTCGGCGCTGCGCTGGCGGATCGATGCGCCGATCCGTTCGAGCTGGCGCACATCCAGCGCGCTGTAGGTGCGGCCGTTGAACAGCGCGCCGCTGTCGGCCAGGAAGACCTGCCCATCGATCGCCTCGCACAGCTCCGCCGGCCAGCCCAGCAGCGGCGGCACGCCGTCGCAGCGCGGCAGCGCCAGGCGCACCACCGCGACCCGCGCCAGGTGCCGGCGTTCGAGGAAGGCGTTGAGCAGTTGGGTGGTACCCAGCATCACCGCGGCTACCGCCGCCGGCTCCACCGCCGCCTCGCGCAGCAGTTCGTCGACCGCCGCCGCCACGCCGTCGCCGACCGCCGCGGTGGTGGGGCGCTTCAGGGCGCAGAGCACTTCGCGGCCACGCATCAGCACGGCGTCGGTATTGGTGCCGCCGACATCGATGCCGATGCGCAGCGCAGGGGTGTCCTTGCGGACCATGGGCTCTCTCCTCAAAGCGAACGTGACCAGACGACGTAGGCGGTATTGGCCGCCAGCGAATTGCGCGTGCTCAGCGGCGCCAGCGCCTTGAACTTCAGCGAGCCGGCAGCGCGCGGCAGGTCGTAGGCCAGCACCGGCCCCAGCGCGGTGGCGCGGTAGCGCCGGCCGTCCGGCTCGACGCGCGCGCCGTGCTGGCGGTCATCATCGAGCTGGCGCGCGTGGTAGCCGGCCAGGCCCAGCTGCCAACGGCCGATGCGCTGGCCGACGGCGAAGTTGAGGTTGGCCACGGTGCCGCTTTCGTAGTCGGTGGCGCGGTTCCGGGAAGCGACGTTGACGAAGGCGTGCAGGCTCAGCTCCAGGCCCTCGCCCAGGGCGTTCGGCCCGCCGAGGTAGGTGAGCGCGGCGTTGGGCACGAAGAAGTAGACGTTGCGCCCGGAGGTGTAGAGGTCCGAGGTGTTGTAGCGGCCGCTGGGGAACACCATCGAGTACGCCAGCTTGAGCGTCGCCCCGGTGGGCCGCTGGCCGGGGGCGGCGTCGCCCAGGTAGCGGCTCCACATTAGCAGGTCCGCGTAGAGGTCGCCGAAGCCCTGGTAGTGCTGGGCCTCGCCGCTCAGCTCCATGCGCCCGCCGTTGACGCTGCCCTGCAGGCTGGAGGCCAGGGTGCCGCCGAAGACCTGCCCGGGGTAGACGTAGAGCAGGCCCAGGGCGGCCACCTGGGACGCCATGCGGCCTTCGAGCGCCGGGTCGCGCCCGCCGTCGTTGCCATGGAAGCGATCGCCGCTGGCGTAGCCGAGCACCAGCCCGCCGTACAGACCGGAGGTGGCCGGCAGCAGCGCCGCCCCCAGGTCGGTGCCGCCCACCGGCCCGCCGTAGCTGGCCCCCTCGGCGGCGAATGCGCAGGCCAGGGGCAGCGCCGCCTGGCCGAGGAGTACCGCGGTCGTTCTTCGAAGGTTCATTGCACGCCTCCTGCGCCCTGCCGGCGGAGCCATCGCGGCTCACGGCCTGGCGAAGCCTGCGGCCTCGCGGGCCGCGGATTGTCGTTGTCATGGGCTTAGCGCGCGGCGCAGTGCCGCCGCTGCCTGCCGGGCGCAGTATGCGAAGGCCCGGACGGCGCGAGCCGTCCCGGGATGAGGGAAGGTGGCGGGTAAATCGGGGGAGCGCTGCCCCCCGTCGCTACGGCGCTGGCGGGAGTGGCCTGGACGGCGTCCTGGCGTTCGGCCGCGCGGGATATGCGGACGCAGCCCACGGAGGAAGCTGGGGGAAGCAGCCGATCCCCCGGCGAAGGATCGAGGCCGCGCCCCGGTTTCCGTTCCGGCAGGCCGGAACGGCGCCCTGGCTCAGGGCAGGATGGCCCGGCGCCGCGCCATGGCCAGCGCCTCCCGGCGCCGGTGCACGCCCAGCTTGGCGTAGACCGACTTCAGGTGCTGCTTGACCGTCTCCGGGGAAATCCCCAGTTCGCGGGCGATGACCTTGGTGGTGCGGCCGCCGGCCAGGCCCATCAGCGCGTCCAGCTCGCGCCGGGTGAACAGGGCCTGGGCATCCAGGCGTGCGCGGAAGTGCCTTTCCCACAGTTCGATGCAGCGCGCGATCAGCGGCGCCTGGGCGTGGCCCTGGCGCCGTGACATCTCGCGCAGGTGGGTGATCACCTCGGCGCCCGCTTCGATGAAGCTCTGTACCGCGCCACCTTGGCCTAGCAATTCCAGCGCCTCGTCGAGCACCGCCGTTGGCTCGCCGGGCAGTTCACCGGCCAGCAGCGCATGGGCCTTGAGCGCCAGGGCGCGGCCGACGCCGGAGCGGTTGCGCCTATCACGGGCCAGGCGCTCGAAGGCCTCCGCCGTCAGCAGCGCCTCCGCCATCTGCCCCTGGGCCGCCTGCAGCCAGTAGTGGGCCTGGGCGATGGCGACCAGCTCGGCCCAGAACAGCGGGCGCCCGTCCAGGATCTCCTGCCAGAGCCTCGCCAGGTTGACCTCCAGCGCCAGTTCCAGGCCGGCCTCCACCTCGCCCTGGCGCAGGCGCAACTCCACCAGGCTCGCGGCCACCGCGCGGCGCAGCGGGTACTCCAGGGCCCGCCCGGCCCAGGCCGCCTCCAGGCTGGCCATGGCCTGGGCGCTGTCGCCGAGGAAGTAGGCCGCCCGCGCCGCGCCGATCAGGCCGCGCTCCCAGGCCTCGGCCATGGCGTTGCCCAGGCGCGAGGCGCAGTGCGCGAACGCCTGCCGCGCCTGCTCCAGTTCGCCACGCACGTAGTGGACATGGCCGAGCAGCGCATGCACCAGGTAGAAGAGCACCCGCGCCTGCGGGGAAGCTAGCGGCCCGTCCTTGGCCAGCAGGAGGGTCACCGCCTGCAGCACCTCGTCGAAGCGCGCCTGGGCGCTGTCGCTCAGGGCCCGGTAGACCAGCGACCAGGGCTGGTTCTCGCGGAAGCCCTCGCCGCGGTTGACCTCGATGAACTCCTCCAGGCGCAGGCGCGCTTCGTCTATGTTGCCGTAGCGCAGCAGCAGCATGATTTCGCTCGGCAGCACCAGGCACAGGTAGCGCGGGTCCTCGAAGAAGCGCGCGCGGGCATCGGCCATGGCCCGCGCCACCACCTCGCGGGAGGCGCCGTCGCCGGCCCGCTGCACGCAGCCGATGAGCATCATCGCCCGCACGTAGAGCAGGTCGGTGCGCGTCTCCGCGTCTTCCGGCGATGAGGTCACGCCACCGTAGGCGGCCTCCAGCCGCGACAGGTCGAGGCTGTCCTGCAGCGTCTCGCCGCTGAGCATGTGCAGGCAGATGAGCATCAGGCGCAGGCGCGGCTCGCGGCGCACCAGGGTCAGCGGCAGCAGTTCGAGCAGCGCCCGCGTGCGCGCCGTCCCCTCGCTGACCAGCAGGCGCACCGCGCCGGCCTCCAGGATAATCGACACGGCCTGGTAGTAGAGCCCCCCTTGCGAGGCGTGCTCGACGGCGCGGAACACCTGCTGGCGCTGGGCATGGAAGTCGGCCGCGCGCCCCTGCAGCAGGGCGAAGCGGTCCGGCTCGCGGCTTTCCAGGCGGCCGAGGAGGAATTCGCGCAGCAGCGGATGCAGGCGCACCCGCAGCGGCTGCTCGGGCACCACGATGGGCGCCAGGCGCGCGGCCTCGCGCAGCCAGTGCTCGGCGTCGTCGCGCCCGCGCAGGGCATTGGCGCTGGGCACGTCCACGCTGTCCAGGATGCTGCAGTCGAGCAGGAACCCGCTCAGTTCCACAGGCAGGCTGGCGAACACCTCCTCGGCGAGGTAATCGAAGATGCCGCCCAGCGAGGCGTACGGGTCGGTCTCCGGCGGCGCCTGGCCGTCGAGGTTGCCGTTGCAGCGCAGGCGCAGCAGTTGCAGGGCGAAGGGCCAGCCCTCGGTGTAGTTCGCCCAGTAGCGGGCGCGCGTCTCGCCCAGCTGCGCGCCGAGCAGTTGCTGCGTCTCCTCTTCGGTGAACCGCAGGTTGTCGGCCTCGACGACGCGCAGCAGCCCGGCCAATTGCAGTTGCGTGAGCGGCAGCGCCGGTTGCCGCCGGCTGCCCAGCAGCAGGCGGCAACCCGAAGGCAGGCGCCGGGCCAGGTCCTCCAGCAACCGCTCGACTTCGAGGTCCAGGGCCAGGTCCAACTGGTCGACGAACAGGTTGCAATTGCGCGGGCAGGCTTCGAGCAGGCCGAGCAGCGCGCCGAGGCCGGCATCCTCCGCCGGGCCCAGCCCACCCTGGTGCAGGCACTGCAGCAGGCTTTCGAGGAACAGTTCCGGCCGGCAGTCGCTCTCGCCGCAGTTCACCCAGAAGGTGTACTCGCCCCGCTCGGCCAGCAGCCGCTCGACCTGCGCCAGCAGGGTCGTCTTGCCGAAGCCCGCCGGGGCGCAGACCAGCACCAGGCGGGCGTCCCTCGGGGCGGCGCCGAGCAGCGCGTCGAACAGGCGCTGGCGGAGGAGTGAATCACTGATGTCGACGATCGGGGCGAAACGGCCATCGGCCAACGTACTCATGCTTGCAGTTCCCATACGTTCTCCAGGTGGCGCCGGCGCCCCGGGCATGGCGCGGATCACCGGCGGTGGTGCGGGCGGCCGGAAAGGGTTGTCTCCGTTGGTCGAGTGGGTATTGCGTATCTTTCGCATCCAGACACTAGCCAGGATGCGCTACGCACAGGTGGACCCGGCCGGCCGCCAGGGGATCGAGTCCTGTCGCGTGTCTGCACGGACCTGGCGGCCTTCCTGCCGCCTTCCGGCACGGCAGTATGGGAAGCTGCCGGCTACGGACAGCGGTAAAAACGGGGGAGTGCCTAACCGCAAATGGGGGATGGCGACGGTCATTGGCAGCACCAAGACGAAGCATTGAGAAATACCCGCGCAAGTCAGCCATCCACGTCCGCAAGCAACGAAGGATTTGGCTTTGTATTGCGTAGGTAATCGGCCAATCTGGCGCAGCCCCATCGACATCGCCGGGACGACCCAGGTCAAGAGATCGGCGCCGCCGGCACGCTAGGCTGCGCGCCACCCAACAGGCCACCGTCCGCCAGGCCGGCTAGGCTGAGAACATGCGCCCGCCCCACCCGGGCGCCCGCCCTTGCGAGGATTCCCCATGAGCGATGCCAGCGACAGCGCCCTGCCCGACGTCTTCAGCCAGCTGCACCAGCTGGCGCAGCACGCCGGTTCCGACATGTTCTTCAGCGTCGGCGCGGCGCCGCACATCAAGGTCGAGGGCGTCAGCCGCCCGGCCGGCGAGCGCCGCCTGCGCAGCGGCGAGGTCAAGCAGCTGGCCTACCAGTTGATGTCGCAGCAGCAGATCGCCGACTTCGAGCGCGACCTGGAGATGAACCTGGCGGTGGCGGTGCCCGGCAGCGGGCGCTTCCGCGTCAACGTCTACCTGCAGCGCGGCGAGGTGGCCATGGTGGTGCGGCTGATCAGGCAGGTCATCCCCGACGCCGCCAGCCTCGGCCTGCCGTCGATCCTGGAGAAGCTGGCGGTGCAGGACCGCGGCCTGATCCTGGTGGTGGGCGCGGCCGGCGCCGGCAAGTCCACCACCCTGGCGGCGATGCTCGACTTCCGCAACCACCACCGCTCGGGGCACATCGTCTGCATCGAGGACCCCATCGAGTTCCTCCACAGCCACCAGCGCTCGATCATCGACCAGCGCGAAGTCGGCCTGGACACCCACAGCTTCGAGGACGCCCTGCGCAACGTGCTGCGCGAGGCGCCGGACGTGATCATGCTCGGCGAAATCCGCGACGCCGCGACCATGCAGCACGCCCTGCACTACGCCGAGACCGGCCACCTGTGCATGGCCACCCTGCACGGCACCAGCGCCCGCCACGCCATCGAGCGCATCGCCCGCTTCTTCCCCGACGAGGCCCGCCCGCAGGTGCTGGCCGACCTGTCGCAGAACCTCCTGGCGCTGGTCGGCCAGCGCCTGGTGCCGGGCACCACCCAGCGCCGCGTGGCGGCGGTGGAACTGGTGCTGGGCACGCCGCACATCCGCGGGCTGATCCAGCGCGACGAACTGCCGGAACTGCGCGGCGCCATCGAACGCGCCCTGGAACAAGGCATGCAGAGCTTCGACCAGAGCCTGTACCAACTGCTGGAAGCCGGCCGCATCAGCGTCGCCGACGCCCTGAAATTCGCCGACTCACGCACCGACCTGAGCCTGAAGATCAAGCTGGAGCGCGGTTTCGACGGCGACGAGGGCGGGAGTGCCTTCGGCATCTGAGCCCTGCCCTCCGCCAGCCATCGCCGGCCCTGCCGGCGCAATCGCGGATAGGATCCGCTCCTACGGTATTCCGTGCCTCACTGGGCGTAGGCGCAGCGCCTTTCGTAGGAGCGAGCTTGCTCGCGAACAGAGTCCGCAGCGGGGCTCATTCGCGAGCAAGCTCGCTCCTACGAAGAGCAGCTCGGCGCAGCGGGCAAGGTAGTTGTGCCTGTGGGGATCGAGCCGAACGCCGCGTGCTCCCTGCCCCGCTCAAGAAACATCCTCACGTATATCCGCCGCGGCGGGGAACCCCGCGGTTGCTAGGCTTCCCGGCTCACCTACGCCCCAGGAGGTAGCCGATGAACTTCACCCAAGGCCTTCAGAGCGCCCGCTTGCAGTTACGCCCCCTGTGCCTGGACGACGCCGACGCCTTGTTCTCGATGATGTCCGACCCGCAGGTGATGCGCTATTGGAACACCCCGCCCTGGACCGAGCCGGAACAAGCCGTGCATGGCATCCGTCGGGACATGGAGGCATTCGCCAGGGGGGAATATCTGACCTTGGCCATCACCCGCCGCCATGAGACCGAACTCATCGGCACCTGCATGCTGTTCAACATCGCCGAGGAGTCGAGAAGAGCCGAGCTGGGCTACTGCCTGGCCAGCGCCGCGCAAGGCCAGGGATTCATGAACGAGGCCCTGCGCAGCCTGCTCGACTACGCCTTTGGCGACCTGCGCCTGAACCGCCTGGAGGCGGACATCGACCCGCGTAACCTGGCCTCCGCCGCCACCCTGGAACGCCTGGGCTTCCGCCACGAGGGCCTGCTGCGGCAGCGCTGGATGGTCGCCGGCGAAGTGTCCGACTCGGCACTGTATGGGCTGCTCGCCGAGGACTGGGCCCAAACCCGAGCGCAATATCCATAGCGGACTCCATCCACGAACCGTGCGCAGGCCCGGCCTATTCGCGTGTACGCGTGCTCCCGGGCCCGGGATGCCCAACCAGGGGTGGCAATTTCAGGACTTTCGGCATACCTTGTATTTACAAGTGTAAATACGGGACATCCCATGCAGTTTGAATGGGACGAGGCCAAGAACCAGGCCAACATCCGCAAGCACGGCATCGATTTCCGCGATGTACCGGAAATCTTCCAGCACCCGCTGCTGGCCTTGCGCGATGACCGAATCGATTACGAGGAAGAGCGCTGGATCGCCATCGGCTGGCTCCGGCGGCTCGTCGGCGTGGTGGTCTATACCGAACGACGGGGCGAGGTGATCCGCATCATCTCGGCGCGCAAGGCCACATGCCAGGAGGTGAGGCGCTATGTCGAAAGCATCGAAGACTGATTGGAAGCGGCTGCTGGTCGAACAGGGCGACGACGCCATCGACACCTCCGATATCCCCGAACTGGGCGACGACTTCTTCCGCCGCGCGCAATTGCGCGTCCCGGCCAAGCAGACCGTCACCATCCGCCTGGATGCGGATGTACTGGAGTGGTTCAAAGCCCAGGGCAGCGGCTATCAGACGCGCATCAACCAGTTGCTGCGGCTCTATATGGAAGCTCACCGGCAGTCCTAGGGATACACGGGCTCACTCCTACGAAGAGCGCCTCGGCACGGTGGGCAAGACAGTTGCTCCTGCAACCGCGCTTACCTGGAACCGTAGGGCGCATAACCGTTCGCGGTTATCCGCCGTTGCCCCGAACACCGCGGCCCAGCCATGTAGGATAGGTTGAGCTTTGCGATACCCATCACCCATGGCCCGATGGGTATCGCTTCGCTCAACCCATCCTACGAAGAGCAGCTCGGCATGGGAGCGCGCGCCCGGTTCCTGAACGGCACGCCGGCCGTCTATGCTTGCCCACGCGGAGACGGCAAAATCGTCGGCTCCGCGCCCGTTCGCCATCGAGGGACCTTCATGGGCATGCGCCACCCGTTCTCCCGCCTCGCCGTCATCGGCCTGCCGCTGTGCCTGGCCGGCTGCGCCAGCCATGACGCCGAGCAGCAGCACCAGCTGTACCGCAACGACATGCTCGAGGCGAAGCTGCTGATCGCCTCCGCCGATCCGGGCAACTACGCCCGCGCCAACGACCTGCTCGAACGCGCCCGCGAGGCCGACCAGCGCGGCGAGGTGGCCTTCTACGAGGCGCTGCTGAAGATCCGCCAGCAGGCCCCGGCGGACCAGGCCCTGCCCCTGCTGGAGCGCGCCGCCAAGGCCGGCCAGCCCTACGCCATCGCCCTGCTCTACCGGGTCTACAGCCAGCCCCTGCTCGGCCAGGAGGCCGACGCGCTGAAGGCCGAGGAATACCGCAAGGCCTATGCCGAGCTGGACGTGGCCAAGAGCGGCTACCCGAACTTCGAGCGCGCCGGGCAGATCGTCGACCAGTTGCTCAGCCTGCAGCCGGCACAGTGAGCCTCAGCCCTCCTCGGGGCTGCGCGTCTCGGCCTGTTCGAAGGTGCGCTCGCCGGGGTTCTTGCCGTGGGGCAGGTGGTGTTCGATCACCGCGTTGAGTTCGGCGCCCAGCAGCAGCACCGCGGCGGAGATGTAGAAGTACAGCAGCAGCACGATGATGGCGCCGACGCTGCCGTACATGGCGTTGTAGTCGGCGAAGTTCTTCACGTAGAAGCCGAAGGCCAAGGACGCCGCCACCCAGGCCACCACCGCCAGCACCGAGCCGGGGGTGATGAAGCGGAACTTCTGCTTGACGTTGGGGGTGGCGTAGTAGATCACCGCCACCGCCATCATCATCAGCAGGACCATCACCGGCCAGCGCAGCAGCGACCAGAGCACCACCACGTAATCCTGCAGGCCGATGCGCTCGGCGATCCAGCCCATCACCTGCGGCCCGAGGATCATCAGCGCGGTCACCAGCATCAGCATCACCGCCAGGCCCAGGGTGTAGAGCAGCGACAGCGGCACGCGCTTCCACACCGGGCGCGCCTCGCGCACGTCGTAGGCGGCGTTGAGCGCGTTCATCAACGAGCGCACCGCCGCCGAGGACGACCAGAGCGCGACCACGATCCCCACCGAGAGCAGCCCGCCCTGGCGCTGCTGCAGCTGGTCGATGATCGGGTTGACCTGCTCCAGGGCCTGGCCCGGCAGCACGTAGGCGGCCTGCTCGCGCAGCCAGTCGAAGAATTCCGGCAGGTGCAGGAAGCCCAGCAGGGCGATGAGGAACAGCAGGAACGGGAACAGCGAGAACAGCCCCTGGTAGGCCAGCGCCGCCGCGTAGGTGGGCATCTCGTCGTCGAGGAATTCCTTGACGGTCAGTTTCAGCAGTTGCCAGGGGCCCAGGCGCAGGCCCCGAAAATCCATGAATCGCATGCCTGGTTTCCTTCCTCCGCAGTCCGGCCGCGGCGCGGCTCCGTGTCGACGGTTGACCCGCCGGCACGGCTCAAGTTCGGTCCTTGCGGCCAAGCCTAGCCACTCGCCGCGGCCAGGGGAAGTTGCGCAGGCGACGGGCAGGTGTCGGAAATGGCCTATACACTTCAGCGCAACCACAGCCGGAGGAACCCCGCATGCCCATCCCGATGCTCCGCCCCGCCCGCCGCCTCGGCGCCACCCTGCTGCTCGCCGGCGCTGCCTTCGCCAGCCTGCAACCCCAGGCATGGGCGGAGGACGAAGCCACCTTCCTCAAGGAGTCGGCCGCCTTCTTCGAGCAGCAGAGCAAGCAGCTGCCGGTGCAGGTGGACCAGGTGACGCGCCTGGAGAACGTGCGCCTGGACACCGACAGCAAGGTGCTGCACTACCGCTACGGCATTTCCAGCATGAAGGCCGAGGGCATGCAGGCCGATGCCCTGGACAAGTTCAAGGGCGAGCAGCGCGCCCGCCTGGAGCGCGCCACCTGCCAGCAGCCGGCGCTGTTGCAGCGCATCCGCGAGCACGGCATCCGCGTCGCCCATGACTACGACGGCAGCGACGGCAAGCCGCTGACGAGCATCGAGATCGACCCGCAGAAACTCCAGTGTCAGGGATGAGTCGCGCCGACTATCACCGCGAACACGCCGCCCGGGCCGAAGCCGAGGCCCGCCGTCTGCTGGCCGAGCGCCAGGCCCTGGGCGGGCGCTGGCTGGCCTGGGTGGCCGGCGAACTCTACCGCCTGGGCCCGCCGCAGTACGCGGCCATGGTCCGCCGCGAACTGGAGCGCATGAGCGGCGACGCCTGAGGCACCCGGCCGGTCTATGCTGTAGGAGCACCGGCCCACACGTGGGCCGGCGGAGCGACGAACGCAGGGATGCCAGCCCTTCCCAGTCCACGAGGTAACGGTCATGAGCAAAGGTCTGAACGCCCACAAGGAAGGCAAGAAGAAGCCCCTGAAGACGGCCCACGAGAAACGCATGGCGAAAAAGCAGAAGAAATCCGGCAATGCGCTGCTCGGCAGTCACGGGCAGACGTCCTGAGTCCAACGGCTGCGGACGGCCGCTTGGGGGCGGTTGTCCGCGAATTACTCAGGGGGTCGGTTCTTCGTAGGATGGTGTTGAGCTTGCGAAACCCATGCGGTTGCGCCGATGGGTATCGCTTCGCTCAACGCCATCCTACGAAAAGCAGTGCTCGCTCATGCGGTAGGAGCGGACCTTGTCCGTGATAACCGGACGTCCCGGCGCGATTCGCGGATGAGATCCGCTACGCGACCCCACCCGCGCCATTCCCCTGTAGGAGCGCGCTCTGCGCGCGAATCGCGGGCAGGGCCCGCTCCTACAACTCCAGGGAGGCACGGGCGTAGGAGCGGACTTTGTCCGCGATTGGATTCACCGGCCACGCCAAATGCCCAGGAGGCGGCCCCTCAATCATCCGCCTTCGGATCCAACCCCGGGAACAGCACTTCAGTAAAACCAAACTTACCGAAATCCGTGATCCGCGACGGATACAGCCGACCAATCAGATGGTCGCACTCATGCTGCACCACCCTGGCATGAAACCCCTCCACCGTGCGATCGACAGGTTGCCCCTGCGGATCCACCCCCTGATAGCGAATACGCTTGTAGCGATTCACCGCCCCACGCAAGCCGGGCACAGAGAGGCAACCCTCCCAGCCCTCCTCCATATCCTCGCCCAACGGCGTGATCAGCGGATTGAGCAGAATGGTCGGCGGCACCGCCGGAGCATCCGGATAACGCTCACTGCGTTCGAAACCGAAGATCACCAGCTGCAGGTCCACGCCTATCTGCGGCGCGGCCAGGCCGACGCCGCCGGCGTGGTGCATGGTGTCGAACATGTCGTCGATCAGTCGTTGCAGTTCGGCGCTGCCGATCATCTGCGCCGGCACCGGCGGGGCGACGCGCAGCAAGCGCTCGTCGCCCATCTTGAGAATCTCGCGGATCATGCCCCTGGGCCCCTGGCTGGCGGTTGTGCGTGAGTTGGCATCCTCGCCCCTTGCCCGGCGCCTGGCAAGGCCTGCTACGCCCGTCGCCCCGGGGGGCCGGGAGCGTTCAGGGGCGTAAAATTCAAAGAGTGACACGCGGCCATCGGGCTGCGATCCGCGTGGAACTGCCGCGAACGCCGGAGCGTTCGCCGAGGGGGAGCCGGGGGACTGACCTGGAGGTGCTCCATGAACAGGCACTACTACATCAGCAACGACCTGGACGAGTTGGAGAACGTCGAGAGCGAGCTGAAGGCCAACGGCATCGCCGAGGAGCAGATGCACGTGCTCAGCGAGCAGGACGCGCAACTCGACCAGCGCCACCTGCACGAAGTGCCGGACGTGATGCGCAAGGACCTGGTGCGCGGCGGCAAGTACGGGCTGGGCATCGGCGTCGCCCTGGCGGTCCTGGTGCTGGCGCTGGGTTACTTCGGCGGCTGGAGCGAAAGCGCCGCCGGCTGGATTCCGGTGCTGTTCCTGGCGGCCGTGCTGCTGGGCTTCAGCCTGTGGGAAGGCAGCTTCTTCGGCCTGCAACGGCCCAGCGGCGACGTGCGGCGCTTCGCGCCTTCGCTGCAGGCCGGCCGGCACGTGTTCTTCGTCGACGTGCGGGCCGACCAGGAGCCGCTGCTGGACATGGTCGTCGGCCACCACCCGCGCCTGGAAGTGGCCGGTTTCGGCGCGCCCATGCCGCGCTGGGTGCTGGCCTGGGAACAGGCCTGGCACCGCTTCAAACGCATGATGTAGCGACTGCGGCGGCCGGACCTGCCGCTGGATGATCGCGCTGCGGGCGGCCGCGGGGCTGCCGGGGGCAGCTGCGGCCCGGTGGAGTCAGCGCAGCTCGATGCGGTCGTCGAGGATGGTGATCAGGCCCTGCTTGAACAGCCCGCCGATGGCCTTCTTGAAATTGCCCTTGCTCACGCCGAATTCGCGGCTGATCGCCTCCGGCGGGCTCTTGTCGGACAGCGCCAGGCTGCCGCCGGCCTCGCGCAGGGCGGCGAGGATGCGCTCGCTGAGGTCGTCGCGGGCGGCCTGGCCGACCGGCTGCAGGCTCAGGCTGATCTTGCCGTCGGCGCGCACTTCCTTGATGTAGCCCTTCTCGCGCATGCCGCCGCGGACGAACTTGAACAGCTCGTTCTTGTGGATGAGCCCCCAGTGCCTGCCGTCGATGATGGCCTTGAAGCCGAGGTCGGTGCGCTCCACCACCAGCAGGTCCACTTCCTGGCCCGCCTGGTAGTGCGCCGGGGTGCTGTCCAGGTAGCGGTCCAGGCGCGCAGTGGCGGTGATGCGGCGGGTGCGCTCGTCGATGTAGCAGTACACCACGCAGTAGTCGCCGACCTGCAGCGGGCGCTTCTCTTCCGAGTGCGGCAGCAGCAGGTCCTTGGGCAGGCCCCAGTCGAGGAACAGGCCGACGCGGCTGACCTCCACCACCTTCAGGCTGGCGAAGCCGCCGACCTGCACCTTGGGCTTCAGGGTGGTGGCGATGATGCGGTCTTCGCTGTCGAGGTAGATGAAGACGTTCAGCCACTCGCCCGGCTCGGTGGGCTCGTCCTTGGGGATGTAGCGCTTGGGCAGGAGGATTTCGCCGTGGGGGCCGCCGTCGAGGAACAGGCCGATCTCGGTGTGCTTGACCACCTGCAGGGAATTGAAACGGCCGATGGCTGCCATGTGCGGGACTCCGGGGAAAAGGCGCGCATTCTACACGCTCTGCACCTGGCCGAACTGCAATTCCGCCAGGCGTGCGTACAGCGGGTTGCCGGCCACCAGCTCGGCATGGGTGCCCAGGGCCAGCAGGCGGCCCTGGTCGATCACGGCGATGCGGTCGGCGTTCAGTACCGTGGCCAGGCGGTGGGCGATGACCAGGGTGGTGCGCCCGCTCATCAGTTGCGGCAGGGCCTGCTGGATCAGGTGCTCGCTCTCGGCGTCCAGCGCGCTGGTGGCTTCGTCGAGCAGCAGGATGGGCGCGTCCACCAGCAGCGCGCGGGCGATCGCCAGGCGCTGGCGCTGGCCGCCGGACAGGCCCACGCCGCCCTCGCCCAGGTGGGTGCGGTAGCCCTCGGGCAGGCGCTGGATGAAGTCGTCGGCATGGGCCGCGCGGGCCGCGGCGCGCAGCGCTTCGTCGCTGGCGTCGGGGCGGCCGTAGCGCAGGTTGTCGTCCACCGTGCCGTAGAACAGCGCCGGGTTCTGCGACACCAGGGCGAAGCAGCGGCGCAGGTCGGCGGGGTCGAGGCGGGTGATGGGCGTGCCGTCGATGCGGATCTCGCCCTGCTGCGGGTCGAAGAAGCGCAGCAGCAGGTCGAACAGGGTGGACTTGCCGGCGCCGGAGGGGCCGACCAGGGCCAATGTCTCGCCGGGGCGCACGTCCAGGTCGATGCCGTCGATGGCCCAGTGCTCCGGGCGCGACGGGTAGGCGAAGCGCAGGCCGCGCAGCTCGATGCGCCCCTCGACGCGTTCGGGCAGGCGCAGCAGCCCTTCCTGCGGCGCGACTATCTGGTTGCGCGCGCGCAGCAGCTCGGCGATGCGCTCGGCCGCCCCGGCGGCGCGTTGCAGCTCGCCCAGCACCTCGCTGAGGGTGCCGAAGGCCATGCCGACGATCAGGCTGTAGAACACGAAGGCCGCCAGTTCGCCGGGGCTGATGCGCCCGGCGATCACGTCCATGCCGCCGACCCACAGCATCACCCCCACCGCGCCCAGCACCAGCAGGATGACCACGCTGACCAGCCAGGAACGCTGCAGGATGCGCTTGCGCGCGGTGCCGAAGGCGGCCTCCACCGTGCGGCCGAAGCGCGCGCGGTCCTGGGCCTGGTGGTTGTAGGCCTGCACCGTCTTGATCTGCCCGAGGGTCTCGCCGACGTAACTGCCGACGTCGGCCACGCGGTCCTGGCTCTGCCGCGACAGCTCGCGCACGCGGCGGCCGAACAGGAGGATGGGCGCGATCACCAGGGGCAGCGAGGCCACCACTATGCTGGTCAGCTTGGCGTTGGTGACGAACATCAGGATCACCCCGCCGGCCAGGGTCAGGGCATTGCGCAGGGCCATGGACAGCGACGAGCCGATCACCGTCTGCAGCAGCGTGGTGTCGGCGGTCAGCCGCGACTGGATTTCCAGCGCGCGGTTGCTCTCGTAGAAGCCCGGGTGCAGCTCGATCAGGTGGTCGAAGACGCGCTGGCGGATGTCGGCGACGAAGCGCTCGCCGATCCACGACACCAGGTAGAAGCGCACGAAGGTGCCCAGCGCCAGGCCCAGCACCAGCAGGAAGAAGATGCCGATGGAGCGGTTGAGCAGGTGCTCGGACTGGGTGACGAAGCCCTGGTCCACCAGCAGGCGGATGCCCTGCCCCAGGGACAGGGTGATGGCCGCGGTGAACAGCAGCGCCAGCAGGGCGCCGAGGGCGCGCCAGCGGTAGGGGCCGAGGAAGGCCCGGGCCAGGCGCAGGGCATTGCGCTGGCGGGACGACAGCAGGGGCATGGAGGGCTCGCGGCGACCGGGAATCGACCGAGGTTAACACCCCGCCGCGGGCCCGGCGATGGCGCTGCAATGGCCCTTCGGTCGATTTTCACCCCGAAGGACGGTCATTTCCTGTACAATGGGCGGCCATTTCGCGAATGAACAGGTAATGGCAAGCATGTCCAGCAAAACCATCTCCCGCCAGAAGTCCGCCCCGAAACCCGCTGCGGCCGTGACCAGCCGCGAGGCCCTGGAAGCCCAGGTGGCCGCCTTCCTCAAGTCCGGCGGCGAGATCCAGCAAGTCGCCAAGGGCGTGACCGGCCAGCCCAACGGCGCCGCCAGCCGCCACATCAGCCTCGGCAAGAAGTAATCCCCCCGCTCCTCCCGTAGGCGCGAGCTTGCTCGCGGACCCCGCCGTTTCCGGCCCGGGCGTTCGCGAGCAAGAGCCCTGCGTACCCTCCCCCGCTACTCCTACTTTCGCTCGACATCCTGCGATTTCTCCCGCCCGACTTGCATTCCGCCGCGCACCGCCAATGCTCTGAGGAACCCCACGAGGCTTTCCAAGGAGAGATGTCATGCTGCCATCGGCGGACCGGATACTGTCGCGCAACCTGCTGGACGTGTTGATACGCGCCGGTCTCATCCTGTTCCTGGCGGTGTTCTGCTTCCGCATTTTCCACCCCTTTCTCGACCTGATGCTCTGGGCGCTGATCCTCGCCGTCACCCTCTACCCGTTGCAGGGCATGCTGCAGCGCACCCTGGGCCAGCGGCCGGCCCTGGCGGCGACGCTGCTGGCGGTGGTCGGCCTGGCCCTGCTGCTGGTGCCGGTGGTGCTGATCGGCTTCTCCATCGCCGACTCGGTGGCGGACCTTGCGCACCGCTTCCAGGCCGGCGGCCTGCGCATCCCGACGCCGCCCGAGGCGGTGGCGGGCTGGCCGCTGGTGGGGCCCTACATCTACAACGCCTGGCAGCGGCTGGCCGAGGACTTCCTCGGCGCCGCCCAGCAGGCCGCGCCGCACCTGCAGGGCGTGGCCCGCACGGTGCTGGCCAAGGCCGCCGGCGTGGGCATGGAGCTGCTGCAGTTCCTCGGCGCCTTCCTGGTGGCCTGCGTGATCATGGCCTACGGCCCGCTGGGCGCGCGCACCGCCGAAGACATCGCGGTGCGCGTCTCCGGCCCCGAGCGCGGCCCGGAACTGTCCCGGCTGAGCACCGCGACCATCCGCGCGGTGGCCCAGGGCGTGGTCGGCGTGGCCTTCATCCAGACTCTGCTGCTGGGCCTGGGCTTCATCGTCATGGGCATCCCCGCCGCCGGCCTGCTGTCCCTCGGCGTGCTGCTGCTGGGCATCGTCCAGCTGCCGGTGGCGGTGATCTCGCTGCCGGCCATCGTCTACGTGTTCTGGAGCGGCGACTACGGCACCGTCAGCTCGGTGGTGTTCACCGTCTGGACGGTGCTGGCCGGGCTTTCCGACAACGTGCTCAAGCCGCTGATGCTCGGCCGCGGCGTCGCCGTGCCGATGCCGGTGATCCTCCTCGGCGCCCTGGGCGGGATGCTCACCGGCGGCATCATCGGCCTGTTCATCGGCCCGGTGGTGCTGGCCCTGGGCTTCCAGCTGTTCATGACCTGGGTGCGCGAGGGCGCCCGGCCGCCGGAGCCCGAGGACGTTTCGCCCTGAACCCGCGGCCCGGGAGTACAATGGCGGCCTTTCCCGCCGCCGACTCCCTGCCATGACCGAAACCACCCGCCTGTCCAAGCGCCTCGCCGAACTGCTGCCCTGCTCCCGCCGCGAGGCCGAGCTGTACATCGAGGGAGGCTGGGTCACGGTGGATGGCCAACCCGTCGACGAGCCGCACTTCCGCGTCGCCGGGCAGCGCGTCGAGCTGTTGCCCGGGGCCATCCCGGCGCCGATTCCGCCGGCCACCCTGCTGCTGTACAAGCCGGCCGGCCACTCCGCCGAGCAGGCCCTGGGCCTGCTGGTGGCGGCCAATCGCTGGGAAGCCGACAGCGCCGAGCAACGTCCGCTGAGCAAGCACTTCGCCCGCCAGCAGAGCACCACGCCGCTGGACGACCAGGCCAGCGGGCTGCTGGTGTTCACCCAGAACTACGGCGTGCTGCACCGCCTGCAGGACGATGCGGCGACCATCGAGCACGAGTACCTGGTGGAAGTCGACGGCAGCCTCGACGACGCCGGCCTGGCGCGCCTGCGCCACGGCCTGCTGTACCAGGGCCGGCCGCTGCCGGCGCTGAAGGTCAGCTGGCAGAACGAGACGCGCCTGCGCTTCGCCGGCAAGGGCTTCCGCCCCGGGCAGATCGCCGACATGTGTCGCCAGGTCGGCCTGAAGGTCGTGGGCATCCGCCGCCTGCGCCTGGGCGGCGTGTCCATGGGCAAGATGGAACCGGGGCAGTGGCGCTACCTGCTGCCCAGCGAGCGCTTCTGACAGCTTCTACTGCGGCTGGGCCAGGCCCCTGAGCACGGTCTTGAAGGTCTCTACCTGCTCGCTGCTGAAGCGCGAGAAGACCTTGGCCTGCTGTTCCTCGGCGATGCTCCACAGCGTCTCGGCCTGGTCGATGCCGGCGGCGGTCAGCGCGCAGCCGCCCTCGCCCACCTGCAGCAGGCCCTTGCGTTCGAGGTTGGCGCGGGCCTCCTCGATCTCCCGCAGCGGCATCGCCACCAGTTGCTGCAGCGCCGTGGTGTCCAGGGCGGCGTCCTTCTCCATCACCATCAGCATGCGCGCCTCGCTGGTGCGCAGGCCGCTGGCCAGTTGCCGCGGCTGGTAGTCGGCCTGGTAGCAGCGCAGCGCCTGGGTCATCAGGTAGTAGAGGTTGTGGTTCAGGCGGCCCTGGAAGGCGGTGCGCGGCACCCCGGCCTGGGCCTCGCGCAGGCGCGGGTGCGGCAGCACGCTGGAGTACACGCCCTGGTGGTAGAGCAGCGGCGCGCGGCCCAGGTCGTCGAAGGCCAGCACGCGGCCGATGAGGATCCAGTGGTCGCCGCCGTCGAGCTTCTGCTGCAGCTCGCACTGGAAGCGCGCCGCGCAGTCCGGCAGCAGCGGCGCGCCGCCGGCGCCCTGCTCGCAGGCCACGCCGGCGAACTTGTCGGCGCTGGGCCGGGCGAACTGGTTGGACAGGTCGATCTGGTCGGCGGCCAGCACGTTCACCGCGTAGTGGCTGGCCTTGTCGAACAGCGCCAGGCTGGTGGCGCGCTTGTCGATGCTCCAGAGCACCAGCGGCGGGTCGAGGGATACCGAGTTGAAGCTGTTGGCGGTCATGCCGACACGCTCGCCGTCGGCGGCCGCGGTCATTACGGTGACGCCGGTGGCGAAGTTGCCCAGGGCACGGCGGAAGGCACGCGGGTCCAGGCCCGCTTCATTGTTCTGGTTCATGGCGGTTCCTCCGCACCGGCGCGGGGGCCGGCGGGATTGAAGAGATTCATCTGCGGTTGGCGCCCACTTGCAGGAGCGAGGGGGACGCCTAGTTCTTGCTCGCGAACGGATTCCGCAGCGGGGTCGGTTCGCGAGCAAGCTCGCTCCTACGAAGAGCGGTTCGGTGCGGCCCGCAGGATGGGTGTGGGCGTGGTGGCTCAGACCATGCTCGGATCAGGCTCCAGGCCCATCAGCTCGCGGCCGAGGATCTGCGCGCAGACGTCGTAGTCGGTGTAGGCGTGGGCGCCGGTCATGTGCGAGTCGCGGAACAGCCGCTGCATCTCGTTGCTCTCGAACCAGGCGGTGCCGCCGGCGGCCTCGAACAGGCGGTCCACGGCCTGGATGCACATCTTCACCGCGTAGGCCTGGTTGGTGCGCCAGAAGGCCAGGGTCTCGCGGCTGGGGTATTCGTGGCGCTCGCCGTGCTCGGCGTGGTCCTGCCAGGTCTTCTCGAGGAAGGCGCGGGCGGCGGCCACCTGGTGGGTGGACTCGGCCAGGCGCATCAGCGCCGGGGTGGCGGTGCCGACGCTGGCGCCGGTGTAGGCGCGCACGCGGTTGCGCGTCTTCTCCTTGAAGGCTTCCAGCATGCGCTCGGCGATGCCCAGGCCGATGGAGGCGAAGCCGCTGGCGAAGTACGGGCGGTACGGGGTGTAGAAGATCTTGCTGTAGGGGTACAGGCCGAAGCCGGCGGAGCGGCCTTCCATCATGTCCTTGGCCGCCTGGATGCGGTGGTTGGGCACGAAGGCGTCCTTCACCACCAGGGTCTTGGTGCCGCTGCCCTTCATGCCGGCGGCGTACCAGTCGTCGCGGATCTCGTAGTCGCTGCGCGGCAGCACGGCGAAGCAGTACACCTGCTCGCCCTCGGCGTTCTGCCGGCGGCAGCCGAGGATGGCCCATTCGGCGTGGTCGCTGCCGCTGCTCCAGCCCATCTCGCCGTTGAACAGGATGCCGCCCTCGACCTCCTGGATGCGCCCGAACGGCGCGATGCTGCTGCTGGCGGTGGCGTCGGGGTTCTCGCCCCAGACCTCGTCCTGCAGTTGCTTGGAGAACATCGCCAGTTGGTGGCTGTGGGTGCACAGCAGGCTGAAGGCCCAGGCGGTGCTGGCGCAGGCGCCGGCCAGGGCGACCACGCAGTCGGCGAACTCGGGCAGGGAGATTTCCATGCCGCCGTAGCACTTGGGCTGGAAGGCGCGGTGCATACCGATGCCCTTGAGCAGGGCGATGTTCTCGGCGGGCGCGGTGCGCGCCTGTTCGGCCTTGGCGGCGTTGGCAGCAATGGCGGGCAGGACGGATTTCAGGTCTTCGAGCAGGGGGTTTGGCTTTTTCATCTTGGCGACCCTTGATTGTTATTGGAGGCGCGCCGCCGTCTTCGAATGCTTGGCGACTGGCGGCAGGGCTCTCGTGGCGAGAGTGGCAGGGCCGATTATGGGAGCCGCCCGGCGGGGCCTTGAATGCAACTTCCGCGGACTCGATTGCACTTTTCATGGGATTTAGCGGCCCCTGGAAGCGGCGAAATCGGCGCCGGGCCAGGCGCCGCGCGGCTTTCGTTAACATCTGAACGTTCTGACGGAATTTTTCCGTTATCATGGCGCCCTTCCCTCATTCGCCCTCCGCCCGAGCGAGCCGCCGATGTCCGCTTCCCGTTCCTGGCCGAACAGCCTGCGCGCGCTGCGCCACCGCAACTTCCGCCTGTACTTCGCCGGCCATGCGGTCTCAACCCTGGGCACCTGGGTCCAGCAGGTGGCGCTGGCCTGGCTGGTCTACCGGCTGACCGGCTCGGCGGCGCTGCTGGGCATCACCAGTTGCGTGGCGCTGCTGCCGCAGCTGTTCATCGGCCCCCTGGCCGGGGCCTGGATCGACCGCCACGACAAGCGCCGCCTGCTGCTCGCCAGCCAGAGCCTGATGGCCCTGCAGGCCGCGGTCCTGGCCGGGCTGACCGCCAGCGGGCTGATCACCCCGGCGCTGATCGTCGGCATGTCGGCGCTGCTCGGCGTGCTCAGCGCCTTCGACACGCCGCTGCGGCAATCGCTGCTCAGCCGCTTCGTCGACGACCGCGCCGACCTGCCCAACGCCCTGGCGCTGAACGCCTCGCTGTTCACCTGCTCGCGCTTCGTCGGCCCGCCGCTGGCCGGGCTGCTGCTGGGGCTGACCAGCGAAAGCCTGTGCTTCGCCCTCAACGCCCTGTCCTACCTGGCGCTGGTGGCCGGCCTGCTGCGGGTGCGCCTGGCGCCGGGGGTGCGCGCCAGCGGCAGCATGGGCAGCGTGTTCCGCGAGGGCCTGGACTATGCCCTGCGCACCCCGAGCGTGCGCCGGCTGATGCTCGGCGTGCTGCTGGTCAACCTCACCGCCTCCAGCTACGCGGCGCTGCTGCCGGTGTTCGCCCGCGACGTCTTCGCCGGCGATGCGCGCACCTTGGGCTGGCTGTGGGGCGCGGCCGGCTTCGGTTCGCTGCTGTCGAGCCTGTTCCTGGCGCAGCACCAGGACCCGGCGCGCTTGCCGCGGATCATCCTGCTCTCCGCCCTGGCCAGCGCCGGCGCGCTGCTGGCGTTCGCCCTCAGCCGCCACCTGCCGCTGTCGCTGGCGGCCATGGCGGTGCTGGGTTTCGGCGTCACGGTGAACAACGTCGGCACCAACATCGTCATCCAGAGCAGCGCGCCGGAAGCGCTGCGCGGCCGCGTGGTATCGATCTACACCGCCACCCGCTTCGGCTTCGACGCCATCGGCGGCCTGCTCGCCGGGCTGCTGGCGGCGCGCTACGGCGGGCCCTGGGCGATGGCCGCGGCCGGCGCCCTGCTGCTGGCCTACTGCGCCTGGCAGGGCCTGCGCCGCCCGGCGCGGACGGAACAGCAGCCGGCCTAGCTCAGGCCGCTTCCACCAGCGGCTGCGGGGAGTGCCAGCGGGCCAGGAGAAAGGCCAGCAGGCAGCCGATGCCGGCGCCGCCGACCACCAGGCACATCGGCCAGGGGCTGCCATCGGAAAGCGCGCCGACCAGCGCGCTGCACGCCGTGCCCAGGGCGAACTGCCCGGTCACCGCCAGCCCGGCGGCGGCCCCGGCCTCGCGCGGGAACAGCGCCAGCAGGCTGGCCACGCAGTTGGCGCCGAGCAGGCCGGTGACGCTGACGTAGAGCAGCACGCCCAGCACCAGCGCCGGCAACCCGCCCCAGCCGGTGAAGCCGCAGACCAATAGCAGCAGCCCCGACAGCGCAGCCACGGCAGCGCCGCAGGCGAGCATCCGCTGCGGCCCGAGCCGCCCCACCAGGCGCGCATTGAGGCTGGTGGCCAGGATGATGCCGGCGATGTTCAGGCTGAACAGCCAGGCATAGGCCTGCGGGGACACGCCGAAATGCTCGATGTAGACGAAGGGCGAGGCGGTGATGAAGGCGAACATGCCGCCGAACGAAAGGCCCATGCACAGCATGTAGCCCAGCGCCCTGGGCTGCAGGAGGATGCGCCCGTAGGCGTGGAACACCTGCGCCACCGACTGCCCGCGCTGCGCCGCCGGCAGGCTCTCGGGAATCCGCCACAGCACCGTGAGCAGGCACAGCGCGGCGAAGGCGAAGAGCACGGCGAACACCGCGCGCCAGCCGGCGGCCTGGGCCAGCAGGCTGCCCAGCAGCGGCGCTACCAGGGTGGCGAGCATGGTCACCAGGTGCATCAGCGAAAGCACCCGCGCCGACTGCTGCAGGGGGAACAGGTCGCGCACTATGGCCCGCGCCAGCACCGAGGCCGCCGCCCCGCCCAGGGCCTGGAAGAAACGCCAGGCGATCAGCGCCGAAGCCGTGCCGGCGAACAGGCAGCCGAGGGTGGCCAGCAGATAAAGACAGATGCCGCCCAGCAGCAGGCGCCGGCGGCCGAAGCGGTCCGACAGCGGCCCGTAGAACAGCATGCCCAGGCACAGGCCGGCGAGGAACAGGCTGATGGTCAGTTGCACCTCGCTGGCACCGGCGGACAGGTCTCTGGCGATCAGCGGCAGGCTGGGGAGGTAGGTGTCGATGGACAGGGGCGCGAAGGCGACCAGCGCGGCCAGGGGCAGGATCAGGCGCTGGGGGTGGGCTGGGGTGGGCATGGGCGGGTCCGGATGGGGGCGGAGCATAAAGTTAACAAGTTAACCAAAGGACCGGAAGCCACGGGTTTCTGTCGGGGCAACGGGATGCTTTTCGTAGGAGCGAGCTTGCTCGCGAACAGCGGTGCCAGGTTCAGCAACGGAGCGGGATAGAAGTCCGTAACCCTCTCCCCAGCCCTCTCCCTGAAGGGAGAGGGGGCTTGTCCGTGCCGAGAAGATGACAGCTTCAGCTTGCAGCCACGGTGCTTGCCGGCTGACTCCAAACTACCCAAATGCACCGAACGGTCCCCTCTCCCTTCAGGGAGAGGGTTAGGGAGAGGGCGCTCTCAAACCCAGCCCCCATAGTCACCGACGAACCCCGTTCGCGAGCAAGCTCGCTCCTACGAAAAGCCAGCAGCACCCACCTACCGCCAGGCTTCTTCCTTGTCACCCGCCCTACGCTGCCGGTACTCCCCCGGCGCCATCCCGGCATTGCGGGCGAAGAAGCGGCTGAAGTAGGCCGGGTCCTTGAACCCCAGCTGGTAGCAGATCTCGTTCACCGAGCTGCCGCTGAACAGCAGCAGGCGCCGCGCCTCCTGCATCAGCCGTTCGTGGACCAGGCGCTTGGACGGCAGCCCGGCGACGCGCCGGCAGATGTCGTTCAGCCGCGCCTCGGTCACGCCGATGCGCTCGGCGTAGGCCGTCAGCGGCCAGTGCTCGGGGTAGTGCTGCTCGATCAGCTGGTTGAAGCGCTGAAACAGGCGCAGGTCCTCGCGGCGCATGGGCTGCGCCTTGAGCGAACGCGCCGACAGGCGCAGCAGGCTGACGAAGATCAGCCGCACCAGGTCGGCCAGGGCCAGCTCGCGGCCGGGGCGCTCGCCACGGAATTCCTCGCGCAGCAGCTCGAACAGGCCGTCGACCCGCGCCACCTCGCCGGCGAAGGTCTCGTCCAGCTGGTCGAAGGCCACGCACACCGGGCCGATGTCCGGCCCGGCGGCCAAGCCCTGCTCCGGCGCCAGCAGCGGCCAGAGCAGTTGCTGGCGCACGGTCAGCACGTGGCCGTCGGCGTCGTTCTCGGTGACGAAGGCATGGGGGATGGTTGGCGGGGTGAGGAAGAACAGCGGGCCCTGGCGGTGGTAGAGCTGCTCGTCGAGGTACACGCGCACCGAGCCGCTTTTGACGTAGTGCACCTGGAAGAAGCGGTCGTGGCGGTGCACCGGCATGTTGCGGCCGAAGAAGTCGGCCAGCTTGCCCAGCTCCTCGTAGTGCACCTCGGAATCGCTGTAGCGCAGGTCGTAGACCTGGCCGATGTCGATGTTGGGGATGGGTGCGCGGGCCATGGGGTTACCTGCCTGTGGGACTGTAGGGGCGAACTAGCTCCAGCGCCTCACCTCGAACCGTCATTCCCGCGAACGCGGGAACCCAGAGACTTCGGTCGCGTGCACTGGAAGCCACTGGTTCCCCGCGTTCGCGGGGATGACGAATCCGATTTCGGCGCGAGAGGCAGGTTCGCGAGCAAGCTCGCTCCTACACAGAAGAGCCTCAGGGCTTGATCTTCTTCAGCTCGTCCAGCAACCCCAGCAATTGCTGCAGCTTGTCCTCGCCGAACTGTTCGAGGATACGCCGGTAGTTGTTCTCCATGTCGTCGCTCATGGCCACGAAGCACTGCTGGCCCTTCTCGCTCAGGCACACCAGCACGCGGCGCTGGTCGTGCTCGGACTTCCAGCGGCGCACCAGGCCGTCGCGCTCCATGCGCGCCAGCACGCCGGTCATGCTCGGCTTGAGGATGCAGGCCTGCTGCGCCAGCTGGTAGATCTCCATCTCGCCCTGCTGGCGGAGGATGCGCACGATGCGCCATTGCTGCTCGGTCAGGTCGTGCTGGTTGAGCGAGGGGCGGAAGAAGGCCATGGCGGCCTCGCGGGCCTGCAGCAGGGTGAGGGTCAGGGACGGACGCGGCGTGGACATGTAGATGGGCTACTCGACTGAAAATAGGAAAGATTTTAACCAGCATAGCCCCTGCATAGGCAAACCCTGCGACGACCCGCGCGGCGCCCTGGCAGCGTCGGTCAAGGCCATGGCAGCGCCGGACAATCCCCACGCCGGCGCGCCTGCTCCAATGCCTGCAGCGAAACCAGGCCCCGATGGACGAGGCTTGACCATAGTTAACATATTAACTATAACGCTAACATGTTAACGATACCCGGGTATCCACGGCCCGGGTGAAGCAGGAGAACGAAGCCATGCGTCGCGCTATCAGCGAAGCCGCAACGGGCACCCTGTTCGGCGTCGCGCTGAACTACCAGGGCCTGTTGCACAGCCGGCTGGAGGAATTCCAGCAGCCGCCCTACCAGAAGCCGCCGGTCAAGCCGGTGCTGTTCATCAAGACGCCGAACACCCGCAACGGCGACGGCCAGGCGGTGGTGTTCCCCGCCGGCGTCGAGCGCCTGCAGCCGGGCCCGGCCCTGGGCGTGGTGCTCGGCCGCGACGCCAGCCGCGTCAGCGAGGACGAGGCCATGGATTACGTGGCCGGCTACGTCATCGTCAACGAATTCAGCCTGCCGGAAGACAGCTACTACCGCCCGGCGGTCAAGGCCAAGTGCCGCGACGGCTTCTGCCCGCTGGGCAGCGAAGTGGTCGGCCGCGACGAGATCGCCGACCCGCACGCCCTGCCGCTGCGCCTGCTGGTCAACGGCGAAGTGCGCCAGCAGAACAGCACCGCCAACCTGGTGCGCAGCATTCCCAAACTGATCGCCGAGATCAGCGAGTTCATGACCCTGCACGCCGGCGACGTGCTCATCACCGGCACCCCCGAAGGCCGCATCGACGTGCAGCCGGGCGACGAAGTGGTGGTGGAGATCGAAGGTCTCGGCCGCCTGGTCAATCACGTCGTGGCGGAGGAAGCCTGAGATGAAACACGCACGCATCCGCTACCAGGGCGAAGTCCACGCAGTGACCGTGGAAGCCGACAACGCCGTGCGCCTGGCCGATGGCCGCCTGCTCGGCGAGCACGAGGTGCAGTGGCTGCCGCCGGCCGAAGGGAGCATGTTCGCCCTCGGCCTGAACTACGCCGACCACGCCGCCGAACTGGCCTTCAAGGCGCCCACCGAGCCGCTGGCGTTCATCAAGTCCAGGGGCACCTACACCGGCCACAACCAGGTCACCTGGCGCCCGGACAACGTCGCCTACATGCACTACGAGTGCGAGCTGGTGGCGGTGATCGGCAAGCCGGCGCGCAACGTCAGGCGCGAGGACGCCCTCGCCTACCTGGCCGGCTACACCGTCTGCAACGACTACGCCATCCGCGACTACCTGGAGAACTACTATCGCCCCAACCTGCGGGTGAAGAACCGCGACGCCACCACCCCGGTCGGCCCCTGGCTCGTCGACGCCGCCGACGTGGCCGATCCGTCGAAGCTGAAGCTGCGCACCTGGGTCAACGGCGAGCTGAAGCAGGAAGGCACCACCGCGGACATGATCTTCGACATCCCCTACCTGATCGAATACTTCTCCAGCTTCATGACCCTGCAGCCGGGCGACATGATCGCCACCGGCACGCCGGAAGGCCTGGCCGACGTGGTGCCGGGCGATGAAGTGGTGGTGGAAGTGGAAGGCGTCGGCCGCCTGGTCAACCGCATCGTCAGCGAGGCCGAGTTCTTCGCGAACCGCGCCCGTCCCTAATCGAGATAGAGAAACAAGCATGATCAAGCACTGGATCAACGGCCGCGAGGTCGAGAGCAAAGAAGTCTTCCAGACCATCAACCCGGCCACCACCGAGGTGATCGCCGAAGTCGCCAGCGGCGGTGCCGAGGAAATCGCCATGGCCGTGGCCGCGGCCAAGGAAGCCTTCCCGAAATGGGCCAACACCCCGGCCAAGGAACGCGCCAAGCTGATGCGCAAGCTGGGCGAGCTGATCGATGCGAACGTGCCCAACCTGGCCGAGCTGGAAACCCTCGACACCGGCCTGCCGATCCACCAGACGCGCAACGTGCTGATCCCGCGCGCCTCGCACAACTTCGAGTTCTTCGCCGAGGTCTGCACGCGCATGGACGGCCACAGCTACCCGGTGGACGACCAGATGCTCAACTACACCCTGTACCAGCCGGTGGGGGTGTGCGGCCTGGTCTCGCCGTGGAACGTGCCGTTCATGACCGCCACCTGGAAGACCGCGCCCTGCCTGGCCCTGGGCAACACCGCGGTGCTGAAGATGAGCGAGCTCTCGCCCCTGACCGCCAACGAGCTGGGCCGCCTGGCCCTGGAAGCCGGCATCCCGCCGGGCGTGCTCAACGTGGTGCAGGGCTACGGCGCCACCGCCGGCGACGCCCTGGTGCGCCACCCCGACGTGCGCGCCATCTCCTTCACCGGCGGCACCGCCACCGGGCGCAAGATCATGCAGACCGCCGGCCTGAAGAAGTACTCCATGGAGCTGGGCGGCAAGTCGCCGGTGCTGATCTTCGACGACGCCGACCTCGACCGCGCCCTGGACGCCGCGCTGTTCACCATCTTCTCGCTGAACGGCGAGCGCTGCACCGCCGGCAGCCGTATCTTCATCCAGGAGAGCGTGTACGAGCGCTTCGTCGAGGAGTTCGCCGCCCGCGCCAAGCGCCTGATCGTCGGCGACCCGCAGGACCCTAAGACCCAGGTCGGCTCGATGATCACCCAGCAGCACTACGACAAGGTCACCGGCTACATCCGCATCGGCATGGAAGAAGGCGCGCGCCTGGTCGCCGGCGGCCTGGAGCGCCCGGCCAACCTCCCGGCGCACCTGGCCCGCGGGCAGTTCGTGCAGCCCACGGTGTTCGCCGACGTGGACAACCGCATGCGCATCGCCCAGGAAGAAATCTTCGGCCCGGTGGTCTGCCTGCTGAAGTTTAAGGACGAGGCCGAGGCCCTGCGCCTGGCCAACGACACCGAATACGGCCTGGCCTCCTACATCTGGACCCAGGACATCGGCAAGGCCCACCGCCTGGCGCGCGGCATCGAGGCCGGCATGGTATTCATCAACAGCCAGAACGTGCGCGACCTGCGCCAGCCGTTCGGCGGGGTGAAGGGCTCGGGCACCGGCCGCGAGGGCGGCGAGTACAGCTTCGAGGTCTTCGCCGAGATCAAGAACGTGTGCATTTCCATGGGCAGCCACCACATCCCCCGCTGGGGCGTGTAAAAAGGCGGCCCGATGAGAGCGGCCGCCCAGGCCGCCTGCATCGCCGGCGTGCAGCCACAATCACAAGAATCCGGGCGCCCCAGCGCAGGCGCCCCGCACCAGGAGAACCACCATGGGCAAACTCGCTCTGGCTGCCAAGATCACCCACGTTCCCTCGCTGTACCTTTCCGAACTGCCCGGCCCGCGCCAGGGTTGCCGCCAGGCGGCGATCGACGGCCACAAGGAGATCGGCCGCCGCTGCCGTGAGCTGGGGGTGGACACCATCGTGGTGTTCGACACCCACTGGCTGGTCAACGCCGGCTACCACATCAACTGCGCGCCGCACTTCCAGGGGCTGTACACCAGCAACGAGCTGCCGCACTTCATCGCCAACATGGAGTACGAGTTCCCCGGCAACCCCGAGCTGGGCCGCATCCTCGCCGAGGGCTGCACCGCCATGGGCGTGGACGTGCTGGCCCACGACGCCACCACCCTCGGCCCGGAGTACGGCACCCTGGTGCCGATGCGCTACATGAACGCCGACCAGCACTTCAAGGTGGTCTCGGTCTCGGCGCTGTGCACCGTGCACTACCTCAACGACAGCGCGCGCCTGGGCTGGGCCATGCGCAAGGCGGTGGAAGAACACTACGACGGCACCGTGGCCTTCCTCGCCAGCGGCTCGCTGACCCACCGCTTCGCCCAGAACGGCCAGGCCCCGGAATTCGCCGACAAGGTCTGGAGCCCCTTCCTGGAAACCCTCGACCACGAGGTGGTGCGGATGTGGCAGCGCGGCGACTGGCAGGCCTTCTGCGGCATGCTCCCGGAGTACGCGGCCAAGGGCCACGGCGAAGGCTTCATGCACGACACCGCCATGCTCCTCGGCGCGCTGGGCTGGTCGGACTACGACGGCAAGGCCGAGGTGGTCACGCCCTACTTCGGCTCCTCCGGCACCGGGCAGATCAACGCGGTGTTCCCGGTCACCCCGCAGGACGGTTCGGCGATCCCCGCCGCCCAGGCCTCCAACTCCGCCGGCAACCCGTCCGCCAGCCGCCTCTGAGGAGCCCGCCATGCCGCACTTCATCGCCGAGTACACGCACAACATCGAAACCGAGGCCGACCTGCCCGACCTCTTCGAGAAGGTCCACGCCTGCCTCGGCGCGAGCGGGGTGTTCCCGCTCGGCGGCATCCGCAGCCGCGCCGTGCGCCTGGACACCTGGCGCATGGCCGACGGCGCGCACGACTACGCCTTCGTCCACATGAGCCTGAAGGTGGGCGCCGGGCGCGACCTGGCCACCCGCAGGCAGGTCGCCGACGCGCTGTTCGAGGTGATCAAGGCGCACTTCGCCGACCTCCAGGCGCGCCGGCTGCTGGCGTTGTCCTTCGAGATGAGCGAGCTGAACGCCGAGCTCAACTACAAGCAGAACAACGTCCACGCCTTCCTCAACGGCCAGGCGGGCTGAAGCCCGCCGCGCCCCCGGCCACTCGCAGAACAAAGACAAGACCATGAGCACCGCCACCCTGCCCTCCGCCGCACCACCCTCCACCGCCCTGGCCGCCGGCAGCGACGCCACCCACGCCCGCGTGGTCTGGCGCCTGATGCCGCTGCTGCTGATCTGCTACGTCTTCGCCCACCTGGACCGCATCAACATCGGCTTCGCCAAGCTGCAGATGAGCGCCGACCTGCACTTCAGCGACACCGTCTACGGCCTGGGCGCCGGGCTGTTCTTCGTCGCCTACGCGCTGTTCGGCGTGCCCAGCAACCTGATGCTGGAGCGCGTCGGCCCGCGCCGCTGGATCGCCTTCCTGATGGTCACCTGGGGCCTGCTGTCCACCGCCATGCTGCTGGTGCAGAGCGCGGCCGGCTTCTACAGCCTGCGCCTGCTGCTGGGGGTGGCCGAGGCCGGCTTCTTCCCCGGCATCCTGGTCTACATCAACCGCTGGTTCCCGGCGCGCCGCCGCGCCGGCGTCACCGCGCTGTTCGCCATCGCCGTGCCCATGGCCGGGGTGATCGGCGGGCCGCTGTCCGGCGGCATCCTCGAGGGCTTCCACGACTTCCTCGGGCTGCGCGGCTGGCAGTGGATGTTCCTCATCGAGGGCCTGCCGGTGGTGCTGCTCGGCCTGCTGGTCTGGCGCCGCCTGCCGGAGAGCTTCGAGCGCGTGGCCTGGCTCAGCGACGAGCAGAAGGCCGGCCTGCGCGCGGAGATGCAGGGCGAGGAACAGCGCAAGCAAATCACCTCCCTCGCCGGCATCTTCCGCGACCGCCAGGTCTGGCTGCTGGTGGCCATCTACTTCGCGGTGATGCTGGCGGTGAACACCCTGGCGTTCTGGATGCCCAGCCTGATCCACGGCGCCGGCATCGGCTCCGACGGCCGCGTCGGCCTGCTCAGCGCCCTGCCGTACCTCGCCGGCTGCGTGTTCATGATCGCCCTGGGGCGCTCCTCCGACCGCCGCCGCGAGCGCCGCTGGCACCTCGCCGTGCCGCTGCTGCTGGCCGCCGCCGGCCTGGCCCTGACGGGCCTGGCGCCGAGCAGCGCGTGGCTGGTGCTGGCCGGGCTGGTGCTCGCCGGCATGGGCGCCAGCGCCGCGCTGCCGATGTTCTGGCAGCTGCCGCCGGCCTTCCTCGCCGACCGCGCCCAGGCCGCCGGCATCGCCCTGATCAGCTCCTTCGGCAGCATCGCCGCCTTCGCCGCGCCCTACTTCATCGGCTGGATGCGCGACACCACCCACAGCTCCAGCCTGGCCCTGTACCTGCTGGCCATCCTCATCGCCCTCGGCGCCGCCCTGGTCCTGCGCACCCCGGCCGCCGTGGTCAACCCCCGCTAAAGAGATATCGCCATGCTCGACTCCAGCCTCATCCAGGAAGCCGCCGCCCGCCTCGACGCCGCCGAGCGTTCGCGCCAGCAGGTGCGGCAGTTCTCCCTCGACTACCCGGACATCGCCATCGAGGACGCCTACGCCATCCAGCGCGCCTGGGTGGCTCAGAAGATAGCCAATGGCCGCGTGCTCAAGGGTCACAAGATCGGCCTGACCTCGCGGGCCATGCAGGTCTCGTCGAACATCACCGAGCCGGACTACGGCGCGCTGCTGGACGACATGTTCTTCGAGGAAGGCAGCGACATCCCCTTCGAGCGCTTCATCGTGCCGCGGGTGGAAGTGGAACTGGCGTTCATCCTCGGCAAGCCGCTGAAGGGGCCGAACGTCACCCTGTTCGACGTGCTGGAGGCCACCGAGTGGGTGATCCCGGCGCTGGAGATCATCGACGCGCGCATCCAGCAGGTGGACCCGCAGACGAAGGTCACCCGCAAGGTCTTCGACACCATCTCCGACAACGCCGCCAACGCCGGCGTGGTCATGGGCGGCCGCGCCGTGCGGCCGACCGAGATCGACCTGCGACGCGTGCCGGCGATCCTCTACCGCAACGGCGTGATCGAGGAATCCGGCGTCTCCGCCGCGGTGCTCAACCACCCGGCCAAGGGCGTGGCCTGGCTGGCCAACAAGCTGGCCCCCTACGACGTCACCCTGGAACCCGGCCAGGTGATCCTCGGCGGCTCCTTCACCCGCCCGGTGGCGGCGGCGCCCGGCGATACCTTCCACGTCGACTACGACCAGCTCGGCAGCATCTCCTGCCGCTTCGTCTGAGCCGCCCCTTGTCTGCGCCATCCCTTGTAGGAGCGAGCTTGCTCGCGAACCGCTCCGAGGTAGCCCCATGAAAGTGCCCATCAACACCTTCAAACAACGCCTGCAATCCGCCGAAGCCCAGATCGGCCTCTGGCTCGGCCTGGCCGATCCCTACTGCGCCGAGCTGGCGGCCAACGCCGGCTTCGACTGGCTGCTGATCGACGGCGAGCACGCGCCCAACGACCTGCGCAGCCTGCTCGGCCAGTTGCAGGCGGTGGCGCCCTACCCGGTGCAGCCGATCATCCGTCCGGTGCTCGGCGACACGGCGCTGATCAAGCAACTGCTCGACATAGGCGCGCAGACGCTGCTGGTGCCCATGGTGGATTCCGCCGAGCAGGCCCGTGAGCTGGTGCGCGCCATGCGCTACCCGCCGTTCGGCGTGCGCGGCGTGGGCAGCGCCCTGGCCCGCGCCTCGCGCTGGAACAGCATCCCCGGCTACCTCGACGAGGCCGATGCGCAAATGTGCCTGCTGGTGCAGGTGGAGAACCTCGAAGGCCTGGCCAACCTCGACGCTATCGCCGCGGTGGACGGCGTCGACGGCGTGTTCATCGGCCCGGCCGACCTCAGCGCGGCCATGGGCCAGCGCGGCAACCCCGGGCACCCGGAAGTGCAGGCCGCCATCGAGGACGCCATCGCCCGCATCCAGCGCGCCGGCAAGGCCGCCGGCATCCTCAGCGCCGACGAGAAGCTGGCGCGGCGCTACCTGGAGCTGGGCGCCAGGTTCGTCGCCGTGGGCGTAGACACCAGCCTGCTGATGCGTTCGCTGCGCGAACTGGCCGGCAAGTTCAAGGGCGGCGCCCAGCCCCAGGCCCCGTCCGCCCCCTCGGTGTACTGAGGCCCCGCCGCCCGCCGGGCCCGCGCGGGAAGGCGCGGCCGCCGGGCGGCGCCCAGGCAAGGATTTTCCTGGCCCTTGCAAAGCCCCGTCCCCTTTCGGTCATGATCCGCCCCGCCACCTTCCCACTCGGAGTCCCCTCGATGACCGCTCTCGTCCGCCAGCAGGCACACCTCACCCTGAACCTCGCCCAGCAGGCGCTGCAGGCCGCGCTCGCGCACGCCGAGGAACTGGGCCTGCGGCTCAGCATCGCGCTGGTCGACGCCAGCGGCCTGCCGGTGCTCACCGCGCACATGGACGGCGCCGCGCAGCCGTGCCGCGAAATCGCGCTGAAGAAAGCCGGCACCGCCGCCGCCTTCGACAAACCCACCGGCGACTGGCAGGCCTACCTGGAACAGAGCGCGCCCACCGTGCGCCAGGGCCTGCCGCTGCAGACCGGGCTGGTGCTGTTCGGCGGCGGCGAGCCGCTGCGCCTGGGCGAGGTGGTCATCGGCGCGGTCGGCGTCTCCGGCGCCTCCGAGGCGCAGGACATGCTCTGCGCCCGCGCCGCCGTCGAGCGCGTGCGCCAACTGCTGGCCGACTGAGCCGCCGCTGTCAGCCCGGGACAAGCGGCCGGGCAGCCTGGATCAAGACAAACCCTGCCGCGCGGGCCCTAATAGGCCATCCGCGCGGCAACCGTCGCGCTCCATTCCTCCGGTTCCAGGCTGCAGTCATGATCAACATCGAGACCCCCACCTACTACACCGCGACCAAGAAATACGACCTGTCCTTCCCCTCCCTGGAGGCGGACCTGGAGGCCGACGTCGTCGTGATCGGCGGCGGCTTCTCCGGCATCAACACCGCCCTGGAGCTGGCCGAGAAGGGCATCACCAACATCGTCGTGCTGGAGGCGCGCTACCTCGGCTTCGGCGGCACCGGGCGCAACGGCGGGCAGATCATGGCCGGCATCGGCCACGACCTGGAGAAGATCAGGAAGGACGTCGGCGAGGACGGCCTGCGGCAGATCTTCGAGATCAGCGACCTGGGCGCCGACATCATCAAGGGCCGCATCCAGAAGTACGGCATCGACGCCGACTTCTGCCACGGCTACGGCTACATGGGCTTCAACGCCCGCCAGGCGAAGACCCTGCGGGCCTGGGAGAAGGAGTTCAAGTCGCTGAACTCCACCCACGAGATCCGCTACCTGGACGGCTCCGAGGTGCGCCAGATCATCGGCTCCGACGCCTACTCCAGCGCCCTGCTGCACATGGGCGGCGGCCACGTGCACTCGCTCAACCTGCTGCTCGGCGAGGCCAAGGCCCTGGCCAGCCACGGGGTGAAGATCTTCGAGTACAGCCCGGCGCTGGACGTGACCTACGGCGAGCGCATCACCGTGCGCACCGCCAAGGGCTCGGTGAAGGCCGGCAAGCTGCTCTGGGCCTGCGACAGCTTCCTCAACAAGCTGGAGCCGGAGCTGCACAAGAGCACCATCAACACCTACGCCTTCCAGATGATGACCGAGCCGCTGTCGGACGAACTCATCCAGCGCATCAGCCCGATCCGCGGCGCCTACAGCGACATCCGCCCGGTCATCGACTACTACCGCGTGACCCGCGAGAACCGCCTGCTGTTCGGCGCCGCCACGCCCTTCATCGAGCACATCCCGCGCGACCTCAAGGCCTGGAACCGGGCGCTGATGCTGAAGATCTTCCCCTACCTGGAAAACGTGAAGATCGACCTGGCCTGGGGCGGTCCCATGGCCTGCAGCCCCAACCTGTTCCCGCAGATCGGCGCCCTGCCCGGCCGCCCCAACGCCTTCTTCGTACAGGGCTACTCCGGCTTCGGCGTCACCCCCAGCCACATCATCTGCAAGGTGCTGGCCGAGGGCATGAGCGAAGGCTCGGCGCGCTACGACCTGATCAGCTCGGTGCGGCGCATCCGCGTCCACGGCAAGGACCAGTTCCGCCCGCTGCTGCTCAGCGCCGGCAAGACCTGGCACCAGGTGTCCGGCTACTGGTCCGGGCGCCGCTGAACCCGCTTTCCACTCACTTGCACAGGAGCAAGCACATGGCACTCACCCCCATCAGGCAAGGCATCACCCTCGACCAACTGGACGCCTGGGGCACCGTGGCCGACCTCGGCTCGGAAATCCTCGAAGGCGAGGTCCGCGCCTTCGGCAAGATGACCGCCGGCGCCCCCACCGACCCGGTCAGCGCCGCCTACTTCGGCACCACCGGCGGCAAGTTCCGCATGACCTATCCCTTCAACGAACAGGCCACGGTGGTCAGCGGCGAGGTGCGGCTGACCGACGAGGCTACCGGGCAGAGCCAGCTGTACAAGGCCGGGGACAGCTGGTTCGTGACCAAGGGCACGCAGGTGCTTTGGGAGGTGTTGGGGGAGGGGTTCGTGAAGCATTACTACGCGGTGGTTTGAGGGCTGGTTCGGTAGCCTGAAGAGCCCCTCTCCCTAACCCTCTCCCTGAAGGGAGAGGGAGCTAGCCCGTGCCGAGAGGAGGCCTGGTTTCAGCCGAAAGCATTTGGCGTTGCCGGCTGACGCCAGAACATCCAACCCTGCCCAACGGTCCCCTCTCCCTTCAGGGAGAGGGTTAGGGAGAGGGAAAACAAGCTACCCTCAGGCACTTCACCCCACCCCCACGCAGGACCCAGCCCATGCCCACCCCCGAACAGATCGGCCAACGCTGCCTGCACAGCTTCCACCAACTGGTCCCCGCCACCCGCGCCGCCTTCTACCGCATCGACGCCGACCTGCAGGCCTGCGACTTCCAGCTGCTCGGCATGGGCCGGCAGATGCACGCCGACTACCTCGACCACTACCACCGCCTCGACCCGCTGCGGCCCGGCGCCTGCCTGGCCACCGGCCTGCCGGTGGTGCCGTTGGCCGTGGGCATGGCGCAGCAGCCCGGCGACCAGCGCGAGCGCTACCACGGCTTCCTGCGCCGGCACGGGGTGATCGACGTGGTGGAAGTCATCGCCGCCGACCGCGGCCGCCCTCTGGCCGGGCTTTCCCTGCTGCGGCGCGTCGGCGAAGCGCCTTTCTCCAGCGACGAACTCGACCGCCTGCGGGCCCTGCAGGGGCTGCTGGAGCTGGCCGCCCAGGCCCTACCCCGCAGCCACGACGCCCTCGCCCAACTCACCCCGCGCGAGCGCGAGATCGCCTTGCTGCTGCGCGACGGCGCCAGCAACAAGGACCTGGCGCGCCAGCTCGGCCTGGGCCTGGCCACGGTGAAGACGCACCTCATCCACCTGTTCCGCAAGGCCGGCGTGGCCAGCCGCACCGAGCTGCTGGCGCGGCTGTTCCTGGATCAACCATCCGGTTGATGTTCCCCGCGCGCCCCGCCGCGCAGCATGGGGGCTCCACAAACACAGGAGTCCCACCCATGACCGCTTCTTCCGACTGGATCACCGTTGGCGCCCTCGCCGAGGGTTTCGCCCCCGAGGCCTTCATCCTGCCGTGCCTGGCCGACCTCGCCGGGCAGCGCCTGGAACTGCACTTCGCCAACGGCTGGCGCATCGAGCACCGGTTCGACGCCGAGACCACCCGCTGGCGCGCCGCCGACGGCCACTCCGCGGGCGAGGCGCCCTACCGCGCCACCTCGGTGCGCCCCGGCATCGTGCTGGTCGACTTCATCAAGCGCGAGGACGGCCAGGCCTGGTCGGTCAGCCTGGTGCTGGACCGCCACAGCCAGTCCTTCACCGCCGTGCTCGGCCAGCTGCCCGGCGCCGCCGAGACCGGCGAAGGCCTCTACGCCCGTGCCCTGGCCGGCAAGGAACTGACCGGCGTGCAGGTGCAGATCCTCCACGGCAGCCTCGACCGCCCCTGGCAGGACGGCGCCTGCCCGCACGCGCCGAGCAGCGAGCTGGTGGGCCTGCGCAACCGCTACCGCTACAGCCCCACCGAGGTCTACGAGCACATCTACCTGAACGACGGCTTCTACACCTGGCAGTGCCTGGCCGGCGTCGAGGCCGGGCTGTGCGACACCGACCGCTGCCACTACTACAAGGTCGCCGAGCAGCTGTACCTGTTCGTCTGGCGCGAGAAGATCGTCCCCACCCTCGGCCTGGTGATGATCGACCTGCAGCAGCACCGCAGCGACGGCAAGATCTTCGGCTACGCCGGCAGCGGCTTCGACGAGCTGTCCAACTTCCCGGTCGCCTCCTACTGCGACGAACTCAACCGCACGGTGTACCCGTGAGCGGCCGCGTCGTCGTCATCACCGGCGCCGGCACCGGCATAGGCGCGGCCTGCGCGCGGCGCTTCGCCGAAGCGGGCGACAAGGTGGTGCTGATCGGCCGCCGCCGCGAGGCCCTGGAACAGGTCGCCGCCCAGTGCGGCGGCCTGGTGCTGGCCGGCGACGCCGCCGATGGCGAGACCTGGCGGGACTTCGTGCAGCGCATCGAGGCGGCCTTCGGCGGCATCGACGTGCTGGTCGCCTGCGCCGGCGGCCACGGCCTGGGCGCGGCCGGCGAGACCAGCGACCAGGCCTGGCGCGACGCCCTGCGCGGCAACCTCGACAGCGCCTTCGCCAGCGCCCGCGCCTGCCTGCCATCGCTGCTGGCGCGGCGCGGCAACATGGTGCTGGTCGGCTCCATCGCCTCCCTGGTGGCCGGGCCCGGCGTGTGCGGCTACACCGTCGCCAAGCACGCGCTGCTCGGGCTGATGCGCTCCCTGGCGCGGGACTATGGCCCGCACGGCGTGCGCGTCAACGCCCTGTGCCCCGGCTGGGTGCGCACGCCCATGGCCGACGCCGAGATGCAGCCGCTGATGCGGCACCATGGCGAAAGCCTGGACGCCGCCTACGTGCGGGTCACCGCCGAGGTGCCGCTGCGCCGCCCGGCCACGGCGGACGAGATCGCCGGGCTGTGCCAGTTCCTCGCCAGCGAGTCGGCGGCCATCGTCACCGGCGCCTGCCTGGTGGCCGACGGCGGCGCCAGCGTGGTGGACCTGCCCACCCTCGCCTTCGAACGCATGGAGAACCAGCCATGACGCGCTTCGACTTCAGCGGCCGGCGCGTGCTGGTCACCGGCGCGGCCCAGGGCATCGGCCGCCGTATCGCCGAAGATTTCGCCGCGGCCGGCGCCTCGCTACTGCTGCTCGACCGCCAGGAGCAGGCCGTCGCAGCCCTGGCCAGCGAACTGCGCAATCAGGGCCGCGAGGCCCGGGCGCTGGCCGTGGACCTGGCCGATCCGCCGGCCATCGCCGCCGCCCTCGCCGGGCTCGATGGCCTGGACGTGCTGGTGCACAACGCCGCCTACTTCCCGCTGACCGATTTCGCCGCCATCACCCCGCAGCTGCTGCAACGCACCCTGGCGGTGAACCTGGGCGCGCTGTTCTGGCTGACCCAGGCCGCCCTGCCGCTGTTCGCCGCGCGCGGCGGCGGCTGCGTGCTGGCCACCTCCTCGGTCACAGGCCCCCGGGTGGCCTACCCGGGGCTGAGCCACTACGCGGCGTCCAAGGCCGGGGTCAACGGCTTCATCCGCAACGCCGCGCTGGAACTGGCGCCACGCAACATCCGCGTCAACGGCGTGGAACCGGGGATGATCCACACCCCGGCCATGGCCAACCTCGGCGACGCAGCACTGGAAGCGCGCATCGCCGCCGGCATCCCCCTGGGCCGCCTCGGCCAGCCGGCGGACATCGCCAACGCCATGCTCTTCCTCGCCTCCGACGCCGCCACCTACATCACCGGGCAGACGCTGGTGGTGGACGGCGGCGCCACCCTGCCGGAAAGCAGTGCCGCGCTGGCCTGAACGAGCCGCCCATCCTGCATCTGCAGGATGGTGCGCTCGCGCCGCGATGCGGATACTCAGCCCCAGGCCCTGCCCTGTCGTCCCGACACCCGGCCGCTCACTGATGACTGACAACAACAACTAAAGTCGCAGCAGGGGAACCCCATGAGCAGCACCCTCGACCTGTCCTTCGGCGCCCAGCGCTTCAGCGAATTCAACGCCCTGGTCCTGGACCTCCAGCGCCTGGCCCAGGAATGCGCGCTGCCCGGCTTCCACGCCGCCGCCATGGGCCGCCTGCAGCAGATGCTGGACTTCGACATGGCCTGGTGGGGCCGCGCGGCCCTGGTCGACGGCCTGCCGCTGGAGCACAGCAGCCACCTCTACCGGCTGCCGGACAGCTACCTGGAGGACTGGCAGGCGATCCGCCACCAGGACATCACCGTCAAGCGCGTCTACGCCACGCCCGGCCACTCGGTGCGCATCGACACCCGCGCCGCCGACTGCACCCCCGGCCTGCGCTGGCTGGCCGAGCGCCACGGCTTCGGCGAATTCCTCTGCATCATCCACATCGACCCGCGCACCCAGCTCAGCCTGCACCTGAGCCTGTACCGCCGCGCCGGCGCGCGCCCCTTCGACGCCAGCGAGCGCTTCCTGGTGGACCAGCTGATGCCGCACCTGGTGGCCGCCGAAGGGGCCAACCAGATCCGCGCCCTGGTGGCCCTGCGCGAGCGCCTGGACGCGCCCAACCCGCTGGCCCTGGCGGTATGCGACCGGCGCGGCCTGCTGCATTACGCCGAGCGCGGCTTCGTCGAACTGCTGCTGCGCGAATGGCCGCGCTGGACCGGCCCGCGCCTGCCGGCGGCGGTCGACCCGGCCGCCGGCTACAGCGGCCAGCACCTGCAACTGCAGGCCACCGCCGTGCACGACCTGCTGCTGCTCAGCGCCCGCCTGTGCCCGGCCATGGCCCGCCTGAGCACCCGCGAGGCCGAGGTGGCGCAGCGCTTCGGCCTGGGCAGCACCTACAAGGAAATCGCCCGCGACCTGGGCCTGGCGCCGAACACCGTGCGCCACCACATCCGCAGCATCTACAGCAAGCTCGGCGTCAACGGCAAGGCCGGCATCGCCCAACTGCTGCACCACCCGCCCGGCTGATAGCCGGCCGCATTTCCCCAACGCCTCCACATCCCGACGCCGCGCCCGCGCGCGGCGCCAGGGGAGGCTTTCGCCCGCCTCACCGACAGAAGAAGAAAACCACCATGAAGCTGCACCGAAGCCTTTCGCTCTGCGCCCTTGGCGCGCTGTACCTCGGCCCGGCCCAGGCCGCCGACCTCAACGCCCGCGACTTCTTTTCCGCCCCCGTGGGCACCAGCCTGGGGGTGACCTACCTGCCGCTGACGCGCTCCGACGACTACCACGGCGCGGCGGACAGCAGCGGCAAGGCCGACCTCAAGGTGAATGCCCTGGCCTACCGCCAGCTGTGGTTCAGCGACATCTGCGGGCGCCTGTGCACGCCGCAGTTCATCGTGCCCTACGCCGACATCGAGGCGCGCGGCCCCGGCGCCGCCGAACGCAGCCGCGAGCGCGGGGTGGGCGACCCGCAGGTAGGCGGCACGCTGTTCTTCATCGACGAGCCGCAGACGCGCACCTACAGCGGCCTGCTGGCCCTGGTCAGCCTGCCCCTGGGCGAATACCACGTCAAGGACCCGGGCGTATCGCCCGGCGCCAACCGCTGGGCGCTGCACCTGAACTACAACTACACCCGCGGCTTGGGCGAGAACTGGGTGCTGGAGGCCAACCTGGAAGCCCAGCTCTACGGCAACAACGACGACTACCTCGGCGCCACCCTCGAACAGAAGCCGCTGTACCGCCTGCAGGCCTTCGCCTCCTACGACTTCACCCCCGCCACCTACGCCGCGCTGCGCCTGATCGCCGCCGACGGCGGCGCTCTGCGCCTGGGCGGCCACGACATCGACGACAGCCATCAGCGCTACACCCAGGCCGGTTTCGAGGTCGGCCACTGGCTGGACAAGCGCAACCAAGTGCTGCTCGGCCTCACCCGCAATGTCTCCACCGCCAACGCGTATGCCCAGGACAACCTGCTGCTGCGCTTCGTCCACGCCTTCTGAGGTCGCCGCCATGACTGTTCCGCGTACTCCCTCGCCGGCCCTGCTGGCGGCCGTGGTGCTGTTCGCCGCCATCACCCCCGCGGTGCTGCTCACCGCCCCGGCCATCGCCAGCCAGCTGGCCGCGCAACTGCACCTGGAGCCGGCGCGCATCGGCGACCTGTTCGGCGTCGAGCTGGGCGCCATGAGCCTGGCCACCCTGCCCTCGCTGTTCTGGCTCAGGCGCGTGGACTGGCGCCTGGCCGGGCTGCTGGCGGCGCTGGGCTTCATCCTGGCCAACCTGGCCTCGGCGAACGCCGGCGGCTACCAGGCGCTGCTCGTGCTGCGCGCCCTCAGCGCCTTCTGCGGCGGCTCGCTGATGATCCTCTGCCTGTCCTGCGCCGCCGGCATGCCCAACCCCAGCCGCGCCTACGGCATCTGGGTGCTGGGCCAGCTGGTGCTCGGCGCCGTCGGCCTGGCCGTGCTGCCGCGCCTGTACCAGGCCTACGGCCTGGGCGCCGGCTACCTGGGCCTGGCCGGGCTGATGCTGCTGGCGCTGCCGCTGGTGCGCGCCCTGCCGAGCGGCGCCCTGGCCGCCGCCGGCCCGCGCAGGACCGTCGAAGCGCCGCGCTGGAAGATCGCCGCCGCCATCCTCGGCCTGCTGGGTTTCTACGTCGCCCTGAGCGCGGTCTGGACCTTCGTCGGCGCCATCGGCGAACGCGCCGGGCTGGCCGCCACCCTGGGCGGCGAGGTGCTGGCCGTGGCCACCCTGGCCGGCATCGCCGGCGCCACCTGCGCCAGCCTGGCGGGCGAGCGCTGGCGCCGCGAGGGCCAGCTGGCCGCCGGCTTCGCGCTGATGGCCCTGGCCATCCTCCTGCTGCTCGGCGCCCCGGGCCTGGCGCGCTTCGCCCTGGCCGCGCTGCTGTTCAAGTTCACCTGGACCTATGCCCTGCCCTTCATCCTCGCCTGCCTCGCCGAGCTGGACGCCAGCGGCCGGCTGATGAGCCTGAGCAACCTGGTGATAGGCGCCGGCCTGGCCCTGGGCCCGGCCCTCGGCGGCCGGCTGATCGGCGCCGACGGCGGCTTCCACGGCCTGCTGTTGGGCGCCGCCGCGCTCACCGCGCTGTCCCTGCCCCTGATCCTCGGCAGCCGCCCACGCGCGGCGGCCGCTACTGCGCAACCCCTGTGAATCCCCTGTGAATCCCCGTGAATGGAGCCTTCCATGACCCGACGCACCGCGTTCTTCTTCGATGAACTGAGCCTCTGGCACAGCGCCAGCCAGCACGCCCTGTTCCTGCCCGTGGGCGGCTGGGTGCAGCCGCCGGCCGGCGGCGGCCATGCCGAGTCGCCGGAAAGCAAACGGCGCCTGAAGAACCTGATGGACGTTTCCGGCCTCACCCGCCAGTTGGACCTGCGCAGCGCCGAGCCGGCCAGCGAGCGCGACCTGCTGCGCGTCCACCCGGAGCACTACCTGCAACGCTTCAAGGCCCTGAGCGACGCCGGCGGCGGCGAGCTGGGCGATCACGCGCCCATCGGCCCGGGCAGCTACGAGATCGCCAGGCTCTCCGCCGGCCTGGCCATGGCCGCGGTGGACTGCGTGCTGCGCGGCGAGGCGGACAACGCCTACTCGCTGTCGCGCCCGCCGGGCCACCACTGTCTGGCCGACCAGGCCATGGGCTTCTGCATGCTGGCCAACATCCCCATCGCCATCGAGGCGGCCAGGGCGCGGCACGGCATCGAGCGGGTGGCGGTGGTGGACTGGGACGTGCACCACGGCAACGGCACCCAGGCCATCTACGAGGAACGCGGCGACGTGCTGAGCGTCTCGCTGCACCAGGAGAACTGCTTCCCGCCCGGCTACGGCGGCGTCGCCGACCGCGGCCGCGGCGCCGGCCTGGGCGCCAACCTGAACGTGCCGCTGCCCGCCGGCAGCGGCCACGACGCCTACCTGCAGGCGCTGGACGAGATCGTCCTGCCGGCCCTGCGGCGCTTCCGCCCGCAACTGATCATCGTCGCCTGCGGCTACGACGCCAACGCCGTGGACCCGCTGGCGCGCATGCTGCTGCACAGCGACTCCTTCCGCGCCATGACCGCGCGCCTGCGCGAGGCCGCCGAGCAGCTCTGTGACGGGCGCCTGGTGCTGGTCCACGAAGGCGGCTACGCCGAGGCCTACGTGCCCTTCTGCGGCCTGGCGGTGCTGGAGGAACTGAGCGGCGTCCGCACCGCGGTGGAAGACCCGCTGCTGGAATTCCTCGGCCTGCAGCAGCCGGGCAGCGAGGCGGCAGCCTTCCTCCACCAGCGCGTGCGGGACCTGGCGCGCCAGCTCGCCGACTGAGCCCACCGGCGGCCGCCGCCCCGCGCCGGCCGCCGATCCGTTTGTCCAGGCGTCGAAGCAGGCACGGCACACCCGTGGTCCAATCGGGACAGGCCGGACGAACCTTGCCGGCCCGCCAAACGGAGGCCACGCCATGAGCACCCTGACCATCGAAGGCTGGTGCAAGACCCGCCCCGACGCCCAGCCCATGCCCATCGAGGACATCCACTTCTACCTCAGCGGCACAGACCGCCGGCACCTGGAAGACGCCGAGGAGGAACTGCAGCGCAGCCACGAGCCCGAGCGCTGGGTGGACGTCGACATGAGCACCCTGGAGCTGAACCTGCCCGAGGACTACGGCCCGCTGTCCGACTGCCAGTTGCGCGTCTACCTGGACCGCGACGAGCGCGGCCACTTTCACCTGGTGGGCCACCGCGCCAGCGACGGCAGCCTGATCTACAGCAACGCCGTGCTCATCGACCAGCTGCTCTGATTCAGGCCACGCTCAGGGCGCTGGCGCGGTAGTCCTTGGGCGAGCGCTCGAAGTGCTTCTTGAAGGCGCGGCTGAAGTGCGCCGAGTCGGTGAAGCCCCACTTGTAGGCGATGGTGGTGATCGACTCGCCGCGCAGGATGGGGTTGGCCAGGTCGTCGGCGCTGCGCTGCAGGCGCGCGCGCTGGATGTAGCGGCAGACGCTGTCGCCCTGCTCCTCGAACAGCCGGTACAGGTGGCGCACCGAGATGTTCAGGCGCTGCGCCAGGCCCTGGGGGTTCAGGCCCGGCTGGGTGAGGGATTCGTCGATGACCTTCTGCACGTAGCTGCGCAGGTTGCCGCCCTGCAGCGCCTCGTTGCCGGGCGCCTCGCCGTGGGCGCCGAGGGCCGTGGGCAACAGCGCGATGAAGGCGTTTTCCAGGGCCTCGCTTTCGGCGCCGGCGGGGCTCGAGCCGGACTCGCGGCACAGCTGGTCCACCAACAGGTGCAGCATGCGCCCGCTGGCGCAGGCGGCGGAGACCTTGCCGAACTTGCTGCGCCCGGGCAGCACCTTGTCCAGCGCCGCGCGCGGCAGGTGCAGGGAGGCGTGCTCGATGAGGCCGAAGGGGGTGATCTCGCAGCTGCCCACCGAATCCATCAGCAGCAGCTCGCCGGGGGAAAGCTGGATGTCCACGCCGTTCTGGCTGACCTGGGAGAAGCCGCTGCGCTGGCTGATCAGGAAGCAGTGGCGGTCGTCGTCCTGGTCCGCATTGAGGCGCTTGCGGGCGATCAGCCCGGCATTGGTGCGCAGGTGCGCCATGGTCAGGCCGGAGTGCGATTGCGCGTGGATCTCGCCGATGAACAGCGAACGGCTGAAGGCCAGCTGCGTCTCGAACTGACCGCAGATGGAGCGCAGCGCCGCGCTCCAGCCTTCCAGCCCGACCTGGGCGGCATGATGGGCTTGCATACGCACCTCCGTGGGGTGGCGTTGTTGTTGTCGCGAAACAGTTAACATGTTATCGAAATGCCCGCAACGAATTTCTGACAGCCGTTTCCTATGCAGCTGGCATGCCAGTGGGCGTGGATAACCTGTAAATGAAAGCAGCGCGGCAAGCCGCGCTCAGAGTTCGCTTGCGAGGCGCCCCAGGTGGAACAGCGCGCGCAGCAGGTGGTCGCGCTGTTCGCGCTCCAGGCGCAGGTAGCGGCGGAAGCTGGGCAGGCGGTTGACCACCTCGCTGGCGGCCATGTGCTCCAGGCGGGTGCGCCAGCGCCCGGCGTCGAACTCCAGCTCCAGGCGCTTGAAGTCCAGCGGCGGCAGCGCCCGTTGCAGGTGCTCGTCGGCCGCCAGGCGCTCGGCCAGGCGCGCGCCCAGCGCCGGGTCGCCGGAACGCTGGCGGCATTCCACGCCCTGGCGCCGCAGCACACCCTGGTGGCGCAGCTCGAAGCGCGCCTCGCCGGCATGCGCCGCCGGCCCCTCGACGACGAACTCGGTGAGCACCAGGTGCATGAGGAACTGCGCCTGGGGCCACTCGCGCAGCTCGAAGACCAGCCCGCCGTCCACCGTGCTGAAGCGCCCGGCGCCGGGCTCCAGCGCTTCGAAGGCCAGGCCGCCGAGGTTGCGCCGGGCCTGTTCCAGGGTCACCCCCGGGCGGTAGCCCGAGGGCGGCCGGCGCAGCCAGTCAGACAGCCTTGGAAGCATGGCCGTAGAACTCGCTGGAATGGATGCCGGGTTCGGCGCGGAACTCCTTCTCCAGCACCTCTTCCACCGGCACCGGGCGGAACGGGTTGACCTTCTGCACCAGCAGGGTCCAGACCAGCGCGTAGGCGGCGGTCAGGCCGAGCATCACGGCGAAGGGCACGTAGATGTCGGCGGGGTTCATGCCCGGCGGGGTGATGTACCACATACCGATGAGGATGCCGACGCTGGAGATGATCTGCGGCAGCGGGAACAGCGGCGAGCGGTAGGCCCGCGGCAGGTCCGGGCGGCGGATGCGCAGCAGCACCACGGAGAGGGTCACCAGCAGGTAGGCGGTGCTCCAGGCGCAGACCGCGGCCAACACCAGGTTCATGATGTGGTCGGTGTTGCCGCGCAGCCACAGGGCGTGCAGGCAGGGGATCAGCACCGCCACCAGGATGCACAGCACCGGCGTCTTGAAGCGCGGCTGCAGGTAGGCGAAGCACTTGGGCAGCGCGCCGTCCACGGCCATGCCGTACATGATCCGCGGCACGCCGGCCATCAGGGTGTTGATGGTGGCGGCGCCGGCGAACAGGAAGCCCACGCCCAGCCACAGCGGGCCGACCTGGCCCATCACCTGCTCGGCGAAGCGTGGGATGGCCATGGGCGTGTCCAGCAGGTGCACGCCGGCGGCCGGGTCGAGCAGCACGTTCTCCACCTGGCGCTTCATCGCCGCGCCGTAGATGAACATGCACGAGGCCACGCCGAACAGGCCCAGGGCCATGGCCCGCGGCATCACCTTGGCCGAGTTGCGCAAATCCGGCGCCAGCGGGGTGACGAACTCGCAGCCGACGAACATGAACATGGCCATGCCCACCAGCGAGAGGATGGTCTGCAGGTCGGTGCCCACCAGCGAGGCGCCGAACCAGCCGTCCAGCTGCACCGCCGGGGCGGCCAGCAGGCCGAGCACGCCGAACACCATCAGGGTGCTCCACATGCCGAAGGTCAGCACCACCTCGGCGCGGCCGAAGGCGTTGACGCCGAACACGTTGAGGATGCCGAACACCACCACGAAGCCCACGCCCAGCAGCCAGGAGCCACCGGCGGACTCGGCCAGGGTGTTGAGGTGCTCGAAGTTCACCAGCGCCATCACCCCGGAAAGGATGGTCTCGGCGGTGCCGGCGAAGACGTGGACGATCAGGTAGGCGGCGATGGTCCCGGTGATGGCGAAGAAGCGCCCCATGCCGCAGGAGATGTAGTCGTACACCGAGCCGCTGGTGGGCAGGATCGAGGCCGCCTCGGCGAAGGTGGTGGACTGCGCCAGCATCATCAGCACGGCGATCACCATGGCCGCGGCGAAGGCGCTGCCGCCGATGCCGAAGCCCATGGTGGCGGTGAGGATGACCGGGCTGGCCATGATCAGGCCGATGGTGCTGGCCAGGGCGGTGGGAAAACCGACAGTGCCGCGCTTGAGGTGCGCGTCGAGCTGCTGCTGGATGGACATGGTGGTGAGCCTCTAAGCAGATGTTCTGGTTTGTTGTGGCTTAGGCATGAAGGGGCGGCACGGTGGGGCCTGGCTGACACTCTGCGCCCGGCGCCTGCTGGCGTCTTGCCCAGGCTTGCCGGCGGACTTGTCCATGGCTGCCAGGGCGGCAGTGAGGGTCATGCCCGACTGGCAGGCTCGGACAAGCCGCCGGCGCGCGCCGCGGCTAGCCTGGGCCATCGACCATCGCAGCCCAGGAGTTGCCCATGTCCAGCCCGCTGATCCCGATCCTCCCGGAGGTGCAGGCCTACCTCGCCCGCGCCCACGCCTCCTTCATCGACGGCGAACAATGCGCGCCGCGCGGCGACGCCCGCCGCACCCTGCGCAACCCCGCCGACGACAGCCTCCTGGCCGAGGTGCGCCTGGCCGACCTGGAGCAGGTCGACGCCTGCGTGCAGTCGGCCCACCGCGCCTTCCGCTCCGGCATCTGGAGCGGCCTGGCGCCGAGCGAGCGCGAGCGCCTGCTGCTGCGCTTCGCCGAGCTGGTGGAGCGCCACACCGAGGAACTGGCGCAGCTGGAAAGCCTGGAACAGGGCAAGTCGATCCACATCGCCCGGGCCATCGAGGTCGGCGCCTCCCTCGGCTACATGCGCTACATGGCCGGCTGGGCCACCAAGATCGAGGGGCAGACGCTGGACGTGTCCATCCCGATGCCGGCCGGCGCGCGCTTTTCCGCCTACACCCGGCGCGAGCCGGTGGGTGTGGTGGCCGGCATAGTGCCGTGGAACTTCCCGCTGATGATCGCCCTGTGGAAGGTCATGCCAGCCCTGGCCTGCGGCTGCGCCATTGTCATCAAGCCGGCCGACGAGACGCCGCTGACCGCCCTGCGGGTGGCCGAGCTGGCCAGCGAGGCGGGCATCCCCGCCGGCGTCTTCAACGTCCTGCTCGGCGGCGCCGAGGCCGGCGCGGCGCTGGTGGCGCACCCGCTGCTGAACAAGGTGTCCTTCACCGGCTCCACCTCGGTGGGCAAGCTGGTGGGTGGCGCGGCCCTGCAGAACATGACGCGCTTCACCCTCGAACTGGGCGGCAAGAACCCCATGCTGGTGCTGCCCGACGCCGACCTGGACAAGGCCGTCGCCGGCGCCATCGGCGGCGGCCTGCTGAACCAGGGCCAGGTCTGCGCGGCGGCCTCGCGGCTGTTCGTCCACGCCAGCCGCCACGCCGAGTTCGTCGAGCGCCTGGGCGAACAGGTGGGCAAGCTGAGCATCGGCCCGGGCCTGGACCCGCAGGCCCAGGTCAACCCGCTGGTCTCGCGCCGCCAGCAGGACAGCGTGCTGCGCCACCTGGCCCTGGCCCGGGAACAGGGCGCGCGCTTCATCTGCGGTGGAGGCCGCCCGGACCTGCCCGGCTACTACGTCGAACCGACGGTGCTGGCCGGGGTGAACGCCGGCATGGCCTGCGCCCGCGAGGAAATCTTCGGCCCGGTGCTCTCGGTGCTGAGCTACGACGACCTCGACGCCGCCGTGGCGCAGATCAACGACAACCCCTACGGCCTGGCGGCGAGCATCTGGAGCAACGACCTGGGCCGGGTGATGGACCTGATCCCGCGGATCGAGGCGGGCACGGTGTGGGTCAACAACCACGTGCCGGTGGACCCCAACCTGCCGTTCGGCGGCTACAAGCAGTCGGGGCTGGGGAGGGAGTTCGGACGGGCGGCGATCGAGGGGTTCACGGAGGGGAAGTCGGTTTGTATTGCGTATTGAGGTGAGGGTTGGGGAGTTTGCCGGTGAGCCCAATCGCGGACGGAGTCCGCTCCTACATCCGTGCTTCCAGGAAGCGTAGGAGCGGACTCCGTCCGCGATAACCGGAACCGCCGGCGCGATTCGCGGATGAGATCCCCGCCCACACCACCCCACGTAGGAGCGCGCCCTGCGCGCGAATCGCGGGCAGGGCCCGCTCCTACAGGTTCGGGACGGACGCTCGGCTCAGAAACTCAACAACCACAGCGACAACCCCGGCACCAGCACCAGCAGCACGATGCGCAGCAGGTCGGAGGCGAGGAACGGCAGCACGCCCCGGGCGGTTTCCATGTAGGGCACGTCCTTGGCCAGCTTGTTGACGATGAACAGGTTCATCCCCAATGGCGGGTGGATCAGGCCGATTTCCACCACCATCAGCGCCAGGATGCCGAACCAGATGGACTTCTCCCCCGCCGTCAGGTCGAAGAACTCCAGGCCCATGATCATCGGGTAGAAGATCGGGATGGTCAGCAGGATCATCGCCAGCGAGTCCATCACGCAGCCCAGCAGCAGGTAGATCAGCAGGATCACCGCCAGCACCAGCAGCGGCGCCAGGCCGCTGTCGCGGACCCAGGTGGCCAGCTCCACCGGCATCTGCGTCAGGGCCAGGCCGGAGTTGAGCAGGTCGGCGCCCAGCAGCACCAGGAAGATCATGGCGCTGGCCTCGGCGGTGCCGGTCAGGCTCTTGCCCAGGCCGTCCCAGCGCATGCCGCCGCGCAGCGCCGCCAGCAGGCCGCAGGCCGCGGCGCCGATGGAGGCCGCCTCGGTGGGGTTGGCCCAGCCGCCGTAGATGCCGACGATCACCACCAGGAAGATCGCCAGGATCGGCAGGATCTGCACGAAGGCCGCCAGCCTTTCGCGGCCGCTGGCCTTGGGCGCCGGCTGACAGGCGTTGGGATCGCGGGCGACCTGGATGCGGATCACCAGCATGTAGCCGAGCACCGCGACCAGCGCCGGCAGCATGGCGGCGACGAACAGCTTGGCGATGGACTCCTGGGTCAGCACCGCATAGATGATCAGCGGCACCGACGGCGGGATGAGGATGCCCAGGGTGCCGCCGGCCGCCACCGAGGCCGTGGCCAGGCGCCCGGAGTACTTGTGCCGCGCCAGCTCCGGCAGGGCCACCTGGCCCATGGTCGCCGCGGTGGCCAGGGACGAGCCGCAGATCGCCCCGAAGCCGGCGCAGGCGCCCACCGCCGACAGCGCCAGGCCGCCGCGCCAGTGGCCGATGAAGGCCGAGGCGCAGCGGAACAGCGCCTTCGACAGGCCGCCGTGGGTGGCGAACTGGCCCATCAGCACGAACAGCGGGATCACCGCCAGGTCGTAGTTGGACAGGCGCGCGTAGGCGAGGTTGTTGAGGGTATAGAGCAAGGCGCCGAGGTCGCCCTGGTTGATCACCAGGAAGCACAGCGCGCCGGCCAGGAACATCGCCACGCCGACCTGCACGCGCAGCACCAGCATCGCCAGCAGGCCGGCGAACATCCACAGGCCCAGGGCCATTCCGCTCATCGTCCGGCTCCTTCTTCCAGCAGCGCCAGCAGGCTGCGGCACAGGGCGCACAGGCACAGCAGCGCCAGGCTCGGCACCACCAGCGCCAGGGGGATCCAGTGCGGCACCGCCAGCAGGGTGCTGCTGTCCTCGTGGGCGTGGGCCTCCAGCACCTGCAGGCCGGTGCGCCAGGCCAGCACCGCGGCGACCGTGGCGAACAGCAGGTGCGCCACGGCATCGAGCCCGCGGCGCACGGCCAGGGGCATCCAGTTGGAGAACATCTCCACGCGGATGTGGCTGTTGCGCATCTCGCACAGCGGCAGGAAGGCGGCGATGGCCACCGCCGCGCCCATTTCCAGCAGCTCCATGTCGCCGGTGACCGGCGTCGACCACAGCTTGCGGCCGACGATGGACACCAGGGACATGCCCACCAGGGCCAGCAGCAGGGCGCCGCCAAAATAGGCGAAGCCCTGCGCCAGGGATTCCAGCAGGCGCACCGGCAGGCCCTTGCCGCGGGCCGGCACGGCACCTTCGAGGGACAGCATCTCGCTCATCGCGGCCACCCCTTACAGCTCGACGCCGGCGGCCCGGGACAGCTCGCGCAGCTGGTCGGCCAGTTGCCCGCCCGCCAGGCCCTTGCCCTCGGCGTCGGCCACCCACTCGGCGGTGACCTTGTCGCCGGCCTCGCGCAGGCTCTGGTAGGCCGCCGGCTCGAAGCTGGCCACGCTGTCCTTGGCGACCATGTCGCGGGCCCGCGCCAGTTCGTTCTCCCAGGCTTCGCCGAAGCGCTGCACCAGGGCGTCGCCGCTGTTGCGGTCGAGGATCGCCTTGAGATCGTCGGGCATGCGCTCGTAGCTGCGCGGGTTCATCAGCATGCCCAGCAGGGTGATGGAGAAGGTCGGGCGGCCTTCGGGCACGTCGGTATGGTGCTGCGTCACCTCGTCGAGCTTCAGCGCCGGGATCAGTTCCCAGCTGGCCAGGGCGCCGTCGATCACGCCCTTGGACAGCGACTCGGTGAGCTGCGCCGCCGGCATGCTCACCGGCGCCGCGCCCAGGCCCGTGGCCAGACGGGCGCTCATGCGCGAAGAGGCGCGCAGCTTCAGGCCCTTGAAGTCTTCCAGGCTGTGCACCGCCTTGCCGGTGGTGTGCAGCTGCATGCCGCCGTCGCTGTGCAGGGCCAGCACGCGGTAGCCCTTGTAATCCTCCTGCAGGGCCTGCTGGTAGAACTGCCAGATGATCTTCGACGCCTGCACGCCGTTGGCCGGCAGCATGAACGGCAGCTCCACCGCCTCGCTGCGCGGGAAGCGCCCGGGCGAGTAGCCGGGGGCGGTCCAGACGATGTCCACCACGCCGTTGCGCACCTGGTCCGGCAGTTGCCCCGGGGTGCCGCCGAGCTGCATGGAGGGGTAGATCTGGCACTGGATGCGCTGCTCCGACTCGCGGGCCAGGGTGTCGCACCAGGGCTGGATGACGTGCTGCTGGGCATTGGAGCTGGCCGGGAGGAAGTGCGCGATCTTCAGCGTCACGCGCTCGGCCGCCACGGCCGGGGCCAGGCTGCCACAGGCGAGCAGCAGGGCCAGGAAGGAGGATTTCTTCATGCCGTTACCTCGGTGTTGTTCTTATCGTCGGGTGGACACCTGGCGGCGCCCGGGGGCTAGATTCAGGCACATAGTTAATATTTTAACAATACACCCAACGAATCAGGCAGCGGATTGCCATCCGCACAAATGTGACAAAATGTTAATGGATATCCAGGAAAGGCCTGTAGACGTGGGATTCAAGGCTTCCTCAAGCAGACAACGGCGCGTATTTCGCGGAAAACAGCCGATCCGCAGGAGGAAAGTTCCGGGTTGTTCCGGCATATCATTAACAAATTAATTATGTGGTACAACCTCTCCCCGCTCGCTCCCGCCGAGGAGCGAAGAACAAGAACAACAAGGGGAAGAGCATGTCCGCCACACACATTCAGAAGCGCATTCCGTTCCGCCTCGGCCTGTTGGCCACCGGCCTGCTGCCGCTGGCCGCCCAGGCCGATTTCATCGACGACAGCAGCGGCCGCCTGGACCTGCGCAACTTCTACCAGCTGCGCGACTACCGCCAGGACAACGCCGCGCAATCCCAGGCTGGCAACTGGTCCCAGGCCTTCGTCCTGCGCCTGCAGTCGGGCTTCACCGAAGGCCCCATCGGCTTCGGCCTGGACGCCACCGGGCTGCTCGGCGTCAAGCTCGATTCCGGGCGCGGGCGCAGCGGCGACGGCACCCTGCCCTTCGGGCCCAACTCCCGCGAGCCGGTGGACGACTACAGCCACGCCGGGCTGACCGCCAAGCTGCGCTACTCGAAGACGCAGCTGAACATCGGCCTGCTGGAGCCGCAGCTGCCGGTGGTGTTCCGCGACGACGTGCGCCTGATGCCGCAGACCTTCGACGGCGCCCTGCTGACCTCCAACGAGATCGACGGGCTGACGCTCACCGCCGGCCAGCTGTGGAAGTCGCGCACCCGCGAGTCGGCGGGCAACGACGACATGTACATCATGGGCCGCAGCAAGGCCTTCGCCAGCGACGAGTTCAACCTCGCCGGCGCCAGCTACGCCTTCACCCCGAACCTGACCGCCAGCTACTTCTACGGCCAGCTCAAGGACATCTACCAGCAGCACTACTACGGCCTGGTGCACACCCTGCCGCTGGCCGAGGGCCTGTCGCTGCGCAGCGACCTGCGCTACTTCGACAGCGACGACGACGGCAAGGCCATCTCCGGCCCGGTGGACAACCGCAACCTGAGCATGATGTTCACCCTGCGCGCCGGCGCCCACGCCATCGGCGTGGCCTACCAGAAAATGATCGGCGACGACGGCTTCCCCACCCTCAACGGCTACACCCCGCCCTACTCGCACAATCTGATGACCATCCAGACCTTCACCCAGCCGGGGGAGAAGTCCTGGCAGCTGCGCTACGATTACGACTTCGCCTCCCTCGGCATTCCCGGCCTGAGCTTCATGACCCGCTACACCCGCGGCGACGACATCCGCCGCGGCGCGGGCCTGGAGGACGGCCACGAGTACGAGCGCGACACCGACCTGGCCTACACCCTGCAGGACGGGCCGCTCAAGGGGCTGTCGCTGCGCTGGCGCAACGTGACTGCGCGCAGCAGCCACGGCGCGGACATGGACGAGAACCGCCTGATCGCCAACTACAGCATCCCCATCTGGTGAGTCTCAGGCGGCCGCCCGCCGCCGCGCGCGCGGATCGCCCGGCAGGTAGGCGCCGGTGACCAGGCGCCAGGCCTCGGAGGTGCGCTTGCCGGGCACCCCGTCGATCTTGACGAAGACGCCCGGGAAGCTGTTCAGCCAGGTCTGCAGTTCCTCCACCCGGCGCACCTCGGCCGCGTCCTCGGAGAGGCTCATGGAGTAGTTCACCAGCAGCGGCTGGGCGGCGCTCGGCTTCGGCTGGTCGACGAACTCCAGCAGGCCGCGCTCGGCCATGCGCCGCAGCAACACCGCGGCGCCGCACTGCTTGGACTGGGCGCTATCGGACCAGGTGCCGTCCTGCACGTACTTGCCGCTCTGGTAGTGGTTGCAATAGCTCCACAGGTAGGGCGAAAGCACGTGGGGGTGGTACAGCCGGTAGCCGAAGCCGTTGTAGGCCTCCAGTTGGTAGAGGGTGCCGGCCAGGCTCCAGTCGGTGGCCGCGCCCAGGCGCTTCAGGCGCAGGGCGTCCTCGGCGCTTTCCTCCCAGGTGAACGGCGGCTTGCCCTCCTTCGGCCGCCCTGCCGGCACCTGCACGGTGCGCGCCGTCAGCGGGTCGCCGTTGTGCAGGTGGCGGTCGAAGCGCAGGCCGCTTTCCATGCAGTGCACTACGCCGATGAAGCCCCAGGGGATGCCCAGGGCCTTGCCGACCTCGGCGTAGCGCGGCTGGTTGTCCTCGATGCGTTCGACCAGCGCTTCCACCTCGGCGGCGCGCGCCGGGCGGATCTGGCAGCTGTTGAAGAGTTGTTCGTATTCGCCGCGCAGCGCGGCGCTCAGCAATACCTTGGCCATGGCAGCAATCCCGTGTTGTGGTCCGACTCCGTTCAGGTCGTACCACGGCACGCGCCACCGGCCCTCAAGGGAAAGTGAAGGCCGCCTGCGGCAGCCGTCAATGGCGGGCGACGAACGCGGTGCCTCACTCGTCGCGGCGCAGGTCCGGCGGGATCGGCACCTCGGGCATCGGCCCCGGGCGCTTGCCCTTGCCGGCACGGAACTGCTTGAGCTGGTAGACGTAGGCCAGCACCTGGGCCACCGCCAGGTACAGGCCGGCGGGAATTTCCTGGTCCAGTTCGGTGGAGTAGTACACCGCACGGGCCAGGGCCGGCGACTCCAGCACCATGACCTTGTGCTCCTGGGCCACCTCGCGGATCTTCAGGGCGAGGAAGTCGTTGCCCTTGGCCAGCAGGCGCGGCGCGCCGCCGGCCGCGGCGTCGTACTTCAGGGCCACGGCGAAGTGCGTCGGGTTGGTGATCACCACGTCGGCCTCGGGCACCGCCTGCATCATGCGCCGCTGCGCCATCTCGCGCTGCAGGCGGCGGACCTTGGCCTTGACCTCGGGCTTGCCCTCGGAGTCCTTGTACTCGTCGCGCACTTCCTGCTTGGTCATCAGCAGCTTCTGGCGGTTGTCCCAGAGCTGGTAGGGCACGTCCACGGCGGCGATCAGCAGCAGGCTGCTGGCCATCCAGAAGGCGCTCCAGCCCACCACCTTGACGCTTTCCACGATGGCCGTCCGCAGCGGCTGGTGCAGCAGCGCCAGCAGGGCTTCCTTGTCCGAGCGCAGCACCAGCACCGCCACCGCCAGCACCACGACGAACTTGATCAGCGCCTTGAACAGCTCCAGCACCGACTTGGCGGAGAACATCCGCTTGATCCCCTCCAGCGGGTTCATGCGGCTGAACTTGGGCGCCAGGGCCTCGCCGGAGAACAGCCAGCCGCCCAGGGCGATGGGGCCGATGACCGCGGCGCAGAGCAGCACCAGCAGGATCGGCCAGAGCCCCTCGGCAGCCCCGCGCGCGGCGGTGCCCAGCAGTAGCAGCATGCTCTCGCTGCGCATCGCCGTCTCGCGGGACATCTCGAAGCTGTTGCGCATCACCCCCATCAGCACCTCGGCCAGGTGCGCGCCATACACCAGCAGCGCGCCGGCCCCGGCCATCAGCACGGCGAGGGTGTTGAGCTCGCGGGAACGCGGCAGCTGGCCTTTCTGTCTGGCTTCGCGGCGGCGTTTCTCCGTGGGTTCCTCTGTCTTGTCCTGGCCGCTCTCGCTTTCCGCCATCAGCGCGCCCCCACCAGTTCACGCAGCAGCGCCAGGGCCTCGCGGACGAGGTCCTGGTATTGCGAGAGGATTTCGGCGGTGCCGATCCAGACGATGATGAAGCCCATCACCAGGGTCAGCGGGAAGCCGATGGAGAAGATGTTCAGTTGCGGCGCCGCGCGGGTCATGGCGCCGAAGGCGAGGTTCACCACCAGCAGCGCGGTGACCGCCGGCAGGGCGATCAGCAGGCCGCCGCCGAGCACCCAGCCGAGCTTGCCGGCCACGGTGTACAGGTGCTCGGCCGACAGGCCCTGGCCCACCGGCAGGGTGACGAAGCTCTCGGCGATCACCTCCAGCACCACCAGGTGGCCGTTCATGGCCAGGAACAGCAGGGTCACCAGCAGGCTGAAGAACTGCCCCATCACCGGCACCGAGATGCCGTTGGCCGGGTCCACGGTGGAGGCGAAGCCCAGGCCCATCTGCATCGACAGCAGTTGCCCGGCGACCACGAAGACGTGGAAGAACAATTGCAGGGTGAAGCCGAGCATGGCGCCGATCAGCACCTGCTCGCCCACCAGCAGCATGGCGCGCAGGTTCAGGGCGTCGACCTGGGGCATCGGCGGCAGCGTCGGCACCAGCACCACGGCGATGGCCAGCGACAGGTACAGGCGCACCCGCGCCGGGACCATCTGGTTGCTGAAGATCGGCATGGTCATCAGCAGCGCGGCGATGCGGAACAGCGGCAGCACGAAGCTGCCGACCCAGGCGCCGATCTGCGCGTTGGTCAGTTCCAGCATCAGCCGATCAGCGTGGGGATGCTGGTGATCAGGCCCTGGGTGTACTCCATCAGCTCGCGCACCAGCCAGGGGCCGAGAACGATCAGGGTGCCGAGGGTCACCAGCAGGCGCGGCAGGAAGCTCAGGGTCTGCTCGTTGATCTGCGTGGCGGCCTGGAACATGGCCACCACCAGGCCCACCAGCAGGCTCGGCAGCACCAGGATGGCGACCATCATGGCGGTCAGCCAGAGTGCCTGGCGGAACAGGTCGACGGCGACTTCCGGGGTCATGGCGCGCCCTCCTCTCTAGTCAAACGGTGCCGAAGCTGCCGGCCAGGGTGCCGATGATCAGCGCCCAGCCGTCCACCAGGACGAACAGCATGATCTTGAACGGCAGCGAGATGATCAGCGGCGACAGCATCATCATGCCCATCGCCATGAGCACGCTGGCCACCACCAGGTCGATGATCAGGAACGGGATGAAGATCATGAAGCCGATCTGGAACGCGGTCTTCAGCTCCGAGGTGACGAAGGCCGGGACCAGGATGGTCAGCGGCGTGGCGTCGGCGTTGGCGATGTCGGTGCGCTTGGACAGGCGCACGAACAGGTCCAGGTCCGACTGCCGCGTCTGCGCCAGCATGAACGACTTCAGCGGCACCTCGGCGCGGCTCAGCGCCTCCGGGGCCTGGATCTGCTCGTTCAGGTAGGGCTGCAGCGCGGTGCTGTTGACCTTGTCGAACACCGGCGCCATGACGAACAGGGTGAGGAACAGCGCAAGGCCCACGAGGATCTGGTTCGACGGCGTGGTCTGCAGGCCCAGCGCCTGGCGCAGGATGGCGAAGACGATGATGATCCGGGTGAAGCTGGTCATCAGCATGACGAACGCCGGGATGAAGCTCAGCGCCGTCATGATCAGCAGGATCTGCAGGCTGACCGAGTATTCCTGCTGGCCCTGCGGGTTGGTGGTCACGGTGATCGCCGAGACCTGCAGCGGGTCGGCGGCGAAGGCCTGGGGCGCGAGCAGCGCCAGCAGCACGGCCAGCAGCGGCAGGCAACGGCGCAGTGCCTGGGCGAAGGCGGGGAAGCTCATTGCGGGCGGCCCTTGTCCTTGTTCAGCAGCTCCAGCAGGCGCTGGGCGAATTCCGGCGGCGCCGGCTGCTCGCCGGCCTCGACGCCGCGCACCGGCTCCTTGAGCACGTGCAGCGGGGTGATGCGCCCGGGGGTCAGGCCGAGGAGAATCTGCTCCTCGCCCACCTGCACCAGCAGCAGGCGGTCGCGCGGGCTCAGGGCCTGGCTGGCCACCAGCTTGATCGCCTGGTTGCCGCGCGGGCCGATCTGCTGCACCCGGCGCACCAGCCAGGCGAGCAGGAAGATCAGCGCCACCACCAGCACCAGGCCGAACAGCAGCTGCAGCAGCTGGGCCCCGGCGCTGCCGGTGATCAGGCTCGGCGAGGCGCTGGCGTGGACGATGGCCGGCGCCGGCGCGGCGGCCGGCTCATCGGCGGCCTGGGCCAGGGGCAGCAGCCCCGCCAGCGGCAGGGCGCAGAACAGCGCGAGCAGGCGGGCCATCATCAGCGCAGCTTCTTGATGCGTTCGCTGGGGCTGATCACGTCGGTCAGGCGGATGCCGAACTTCTCGTTCACCACCACCACCTCGCCGTGGGCGATCAGGGTGCCGTTGACCAGCACGTCCAGCGGCTCGCCGGCCAGGCGGTCGAGCTCGATCACCGAGCCCTGGTTGAGCTGCAGCAGGTTGCGGATGGTGATGTCGGTGTGGCCGACCTCCATGGAGATGGTCACCGGGATGTCGAGGATGACGTCCAGGTTCGGCCCCTCCAGGCCGGCGATGGTCGGCGCCCGCGGCGCCATGCCGAACTCTTCCATGGGCGCGCGCGGCGCCACCGGGGCGGCCGGCGCGGCGTTGCCGGCCATCATCGCATCGATGTCGTCCTGGCTGGCGTCGCCCGCCTCGGACAGGGCCGCGGCCCATTCGTCCGCCAGGGCCTGCTCCTCGGGGGTCACTTTGTCTTCATCTGCCATTGTCGGGTCCTCTGGGGGGATGCGCTCAGCGCGGGCGCTCGAGCGGATCGAGAATCTGGAAGGCCAGGTTGCCCTTGTGCGAACCCAGCTTGACCTTGAAGGAAGGCACGCCGTTGGCGCGCATCACCATGAATTCGGGCATCTCCACCGGGATCACGTCGCCCGGCTGCATGTGCAGGATGTCGCGCAGGCGCAGCTGGCGGCGCACCACGGTGGCGTCCACCGGCACGTTGACGTCGAGGATGTCCTCGCGCAGGGCGTTCTGCCAGCGCTCGTCCTGGTCGTCGACGTCGGACTGGAAGCCGGCGTCGAGCATCTCGCGGATCGGCTCGATCATCGCGTAGGGCACGGTGATGTGCAGGTCGCCGCCGCCGCCGTCCAGCTCGATGTGGAAGGTGGAGACCACCACCACCTCGCTGGGGCTGACGATGTTGGCCATGGCCGGGTTCACTTCCGAGTTGACGTACTCGAAGGTGATCGGCAGCACCGCGCTCCAGGCCTCGGCCAAGTCGACGAAGGCCTGCTCGATGACCATGCGCACCACCCGCAGCTCGGTGGGGGTGAACTCGCGGCCCTCGATCTTGGCGTGGCGGCCGTCGCCGCCGAAGAAGTTGTCCACCAGCTTGAACACCAGCTTGGCGTCGAGGATGAACAGCGCGGTGCCGCGCAGCGGCTTCATCTTCACCAGGTTGAGGCTGGTGGGCACGTAGAGCGAGTGCACGTACTCGCCGAACTTCATCACCTGCACGCCGCCCACGGCGACGTCGGCCGAACGCCGCAGCAGGTTGAACATGCTGATGCGGGTGTAGCGGGCGAAGCGCTCGTTGATCATCTCCAGGGTCGGCATGCGACCGCGGACAATGCGGTCCTGGCTGGTCAGGTCGTAGGACTTGACCGCCGTGGGGTCGGAATCGACTTCGGTTTCCACCAGGCCGTCGTCGACGCCATGCAGCAGCGCGTCGATTTCGTCCTGGGAGAGCAGATCTTGCACAGCCATGGCGGCTTACCTACTGGAGTACGAAATTGGTGAAAAGCACCTGTTCCACGGTCAACTGACCGGTGGCCTTCTTGGCCAGTTCCTGGATGCTGGCGGTCGCCTGCTGTCGCAGCATCTCCTTGCCCACCGGGGTGGTCAAGGTGTCGAAATTCTGGCTGGAGAACAGCATCACCAACTGGTTGCGCACCAGCGGCATCTGTTCGCGCAGGGCGTCCAGCTGGGCCTGGTCGCGGCCCATCAGGGCCACGGCGACCTGCAGGTAGCGCTGCCGTCCGCCCTGGTTGAAGTTGACCACGAAGGACGGCGCCAGCATCTCGTAGAGCGCCGGTTTCTTGCCGCTGCCGGCCTCCGCCGCCGGTGCCTCGGCCGGCTTGGCGCCGCGGCTGAGGAAGAACCAGGTGCCGCCCACCGACGCCCCGACCGCCAGCAGGAAGGCCAGGCCCAGGATGATGATGAGCTTGAGCCGGCCCTTGCCGGCGCCGCCCTCGGCGGGTGGAGTGGTCTGCTGATCGTTCTTAGCCATGCCAGAAATCCGTCACTTGCGCGGTCCGTTGCCTGTCCAGAAGGACAGGAGCAAGGGCTGTGCCAGGTCATGCCCGGCCGCCGCGGCGGATATTACAGGCTGCCGATGAGCGGAGCGAGGGGCGGCGTGCGGGATGGCGGAAGTGCGGGGCTGCGCGGGGCTTTGCGTTTGCGATGCCCATGCGACCGTGGCGATGGGTATCGCTGCGCTCAACGCCATCCTACGAGGGTGCTCCGCCAGCTCTTCGTAGGAGCGAGCTTGCTCGCGAATCAACCCCGCTGCGGAATCAGTTCGCGAGCAAGCTCGCTCCTACGAAAGCGCTGCCAACCGGTGGTGTAGGAACGGCAGGACCGGCATCAGGCGTAATAATCCACCATCCCCAACCCACCCAACTGCGGCCGCGCGCGGATTTCGCTGACGCCGCTGAGCACCGGCTCGTCATCGCCTTCCGCGCCCGCCGTGGCAGCGCCGCCGCGAGCGTTGCCCTGCTGCTGGCCCTGGCCTTGCCAGCCGCGGGCCAGGGACTGGTCGGAGACGTTGACGTTGACCTGGTTCATGCCCTGCTGGCCGAGCATCTCGCGCAGGCGGTGCTGCTGGCTGTCCAGGGCCTCGCGCACGCCGGCGCTGGCGCTGGCGAAGGTCACCTGGGTCTGGTCGCTGGTCATGTGGATGCGCACCTCCAGGCGCCCGAGGTCGGCCGGCTCCATCTGGATGTCGGCGGACTTCAGGTTCTGGCTGGACATCCACATCACCCGGTCCACCACCTGGTCGGTCCAGCCGTTCTGCTGCATGGCCACCGGCTGGCCGGGCACCTGCGGGTTGACCGGGCGGCTGGTGAGCGCCTGCGGGGTGCCGTTGAGCGCCTGGGTCATGGCCTCCAGGCGATGGGCGAAGCTCTCGTTGCGCGTCTCGGTCTTGGGCTGTGCCACGTCGTCGGCCAACTGCCCGGCCAGTTCGCCGGCGGCATCGGTGGTCTTGGCCTCGGTCGAACCCTGGGCGTCCTTGAGGCCGGCCAGCAGGCTGGTCATGTCCAGCTTGGCGTCGCCCTTGCCCTGGTCGTCGGTCAGCTTGAGGTTGATTTCACCCTTGCCGGCGGTGGGCAGTTGCAGGGCCTGGGTCACCTCCTCGGCGCCCGCTTCCGGCAACAGGGCCACGCCCTGGGCCTGGTTGAGCTTCTGCAGGTCGCCATCGCTGTTGGCGGCGTTGAGCTGGGCCTGGCCGAGCTGCGCGGCGCTGTCCTGCACCGGCGGCTGCGCGCCCATGGCCAGCGCCAGCAGCGGGTCGAGGCTGGGGTCGGGCGGCTGCTGGCCGTCGTCGTCGGTCGACGCCTGTTCCTGGGCCGGCAAGGGCTTGCCGCCATCGGCAACCTTTGGCTGCTCGCTGCCGGCTTCCGGCGCCTTGGCGCTGTCCTTGGCCGGCGCGTCGTCCTGCCCGCGCGGCTTGTCGCGGCTGGCCTTGGTTTGGGCCTGCGGGCGCTCCTTGGCGGCCGGCCGGCTCTCCTGGGCGTAGACGTCGGCGAAGCTGGAACCCTTGTCGTTGCTGGTGTTGGCCGAATCCTGCGCGGCCCTGGACGGGGATGTCCGGGGGCTCGCTGGCGCGGTCGGCGAAAGTAGGATGTCCGGGGCGACAGCCATCGGCGATCTCCGTTCTCGTTTGCGTCGATGACACGGAGATAGCAAGGGCCGGGCCAGTTTCCCGGATCGCTCGTCAGGAACGTTGCAGGCGCTGCTGGCGCAACAGGATGCGGACGATGGCGAACTCGCGTTCGACCTGCTCGATCAGCCCGGCGGCCTTGGCCATGTCGCCCTGCCGGGCGGCGTCTTCCAGGCGCTTGCACAGCGCGGCCAGGGCCGGCGCGCCCATGTTCCCGCAGCTGCCCTTGAAGCTGTGCGCGGCGTGGCGCAGGGCCTGGCCGTCGAGTTCCGCCAAGGCCTCGTGGAGGTTGCGCAGGCGCTCCTCGGAATCCGCGACGAAGGTGTCCAGCAACAGCGGAAACTCTTCCGCCATCACCTCCCGCAAAGCCTTCAGTACGGCATCGTCGAGATGCACATCGGACATTCGCTCGCTCCCTGGCTACCCGTGGCCAGGGCCGGCGCACGGGAAGTGCCGGATTATGCCTGAGCGGACCAGAAAAACTCCACGGACACCGACTTGCCGTCCGCCGACCACTGGCAGCGGTCGGCCAGGCTGCGCACCAGGGTCAGGCCGCGGCCGCTGAAGGAACCCGGCGCGCACTGCGCCTGGGCTTGCAGCACGGCATTGACGTCGAAGCCGTTGCCGCTGTCCTCCACCCGCACCAGCAGGCGGCCGCCGTCGCCATGGGGGGCGAGGTCGATGTGGAAGCGCACGAAGCCGTGGTCGAGGCTTTCCAGGCGCCTGCGGCGTTCCTCGTAGTAGCGGGCGAAGCCCTGGGCGTCGCACTTCAGGCGCGACTCCAGGCCCATCACGCCGTGCTCCAGGGCATTGGAATAGAGCTCGGCGAGCACCGTGTACAGCGCCCCGCCGCGGGGGCGCAGGTCATGCACCTCCATCAGCAGCTGCAACAGGAACGGCAGGGGGTTGAAGTGACGCAGCGTAGGGGAGCGGAATTCGAAGCTGCAGGACCAGTCCTGGGTGCCGCCCAGCCCGCTCTCGGAAAACGCCAGCGGCGGCCGCTGCAGGCTGGCGTCGGGCACCAGGGCCACCTCCAGCATGCTCAGGTCGTCCTGGGCCTCGCCGCGGAAGCGCACCAGCGCCGCCTTCACCCCGTCGAACAGCCGCGAAGCGTCGCGCTGCTCCTCGAACACCTGGCGCAGGCGCTGCTCGCCGAACATCTCGCCCTGCGGGTTGCGCGCCTCCAGCACGCCGTCGGAGAACAGCAACACGCGGTCGCCGTCCTCCATTGGGAAGACTTCGCAAGCCTCGTCGAAGGCCGCCGGCTCCAGAATGCCCAGCGGCAGGTGGCGCGACACCAGGGGCTGCAGTTCGCGGCCCTGGCGGAACAGGTAGCCGTCGGGCAGGCCGCCGTTCCACACCTCCAGCAGGCCGCGCTGGAAGCTCAGGTTGAGCATGCTGGCGCAGCAGAACACCCCCACCGGCAGGATGCGCTTCAGCTTGGCGTTCATCTCGCGGAGGATGTCGGCGATCGGGTAGCCCTTGGCGGTCATGCCGTAGAACACCTCGGCCAGCGGCATGGCGCCGATGGCCGCCGGCAGGCCGTGGCCGGTGAAGTCGCCGAGCAGCACGTGCATGCCGCCGGAGGGCTTGTAGGCGGCCAGCAGCAGGTCGCCGTTGAACAGCGCGAAGGGCGACTGCAGGTAGCGGATGTTCGGCGCGTTCAGGCAGCCGGAATGCGCCACCTTGTCGAACACCGCCTTGGCTACCCGCTGCTCGTTGAGCAGGTGCTCGTTGTGCCGGGCGATCAGGTCGCGTTGCGCCAGCACCTCGCGCTGCAGGTGGTGCAGGCGGCCCATGGCGCGGATCTTGGCTTCGAGGATCACCCGGTTGTAGGGCTTGGAGAGGAAGTCGTCGCCGCCGGCCTCCAGGCTCTGCACCAGGGCCTCGGTCTCGGTCAGCGAGGTGAGGAAGATGATCGGCACCAGCTCCTCGCCGGCCTGGCGGCGGATCCGCCGGGCCGCCTCGAAGCCGTCCATCACCGGCATCAGGGCATCCATCAGCACCAACTGCGGGCGCTCCTGCTCGAACAGCGCCAGGGCCTCCAGGCCGTTGGCGGCGGTCAGCACGCGGTGGCCCTGGCGGCTGACGATGGTGGACAGCAGCAGGCGGTCGGCGGCGTTGTCGTCGGCGATCAGGACCGTGAGGAAGTTGGCCATGACCGCCACGGCTCAGGAAATGCGGAACAGTTGTTCGAAGTTGGAGATGGAGAGGATCTTGCGCACGTCCGGGCTGCAGTGCGCCAGGCTGATCTGCGCATGTTCGCCGCCGGCGTGGTCGCGCAGCAGCAGGAGCATGCCCAGCGCCGAGCTGTCCAGGTAGGTGGCGCCCTTGAGGTCGACGACGTAGCGCCGCGGGGTGGTCTCGACGCGCTCGTAGGCGTCGCGGAATTCCTGGTGCGCACCGAAGTCGAAGCGGCCCTGAACGACGATGGTCAGTTCCTGGCCGTCGGCCGAAGGTACGGATGTGATGGCCATGGAGGCCTCCCTGCTGAATGAACTGCGCATGCTGGGGAAGATTTAGCAGCTAGTCCGCGGCCCGGCAACCTCGACGAACGCCGGTACGCAAAGGTTCGCTCCGGCCGACAAATGGACCGCCGGTCATTGCCCGGTCAAGGAATGGATTTACCCTGTAAAGGTGCGGAGGGGACCGCACCTGCCAAGGAGCATTTCGAAGATCGAGGGGGGAGCCATGATCATCCACCGTCTGCTGCTGGGCGCCACGCTGTGCGCCAGCCTGGCCGCCAATGCCCAGGTCATGCAGCGCCAGCTCGGCGACTTCGACCTCAAGCTCGCCACCTCGCCGGCCCGCAGCATGGCCCAGGGCCTGGTCCAGCCCGGCGGCCTGGACAGCCTGCACGGCGGGCTCGACGCCAGCCACGACTCGGGCTGGTACTTCGGCGGCTGGGCCGCCAACCTGGAGCCGGACAAGCCCACCGAAGTCGATTCCTACGCCGGCTTCAAGCGCCCGCTGGGCAATGGCCACCTCGGCTACGAGCTGGGCAGCATCCGCTACGTGCACCCGCAGCGGCCGGACCTGGACACCCAGGACGTCTACGGCGGCCTGTCGATCTTCGGCAGCCGCCTGGGCGCCGCCTACAGCAACAGCGCCGGGCGCAGCAGCGCCACCCTGTTCGCCGACCTGGGCCTGACGCCGCCGCTGGGCTTCGACCTGACGCTCAGGTACGCCAGCTACAGCCTGGAAAACCCGGTGAGCGTGACCAATGGCTACGTCAGCGGCTTCAACGACTGGTCGGTGAACCTCAGCCGCCCCTGGCTGGGCCTGGACCTGAACTTCTCCTACAGCGGCAGCAGCCTGAGCGGGACGGACTGCACCGCCTATTCCGGCCACAACGCCTATTGCGACAGCGCCGTGACCTTCAAGGCGTCGCGGTCGTTCTTCTGAGCCTGCGCGGATAATCGCGGACGGAGTCCGCTCCTACGGTTTCAGGAGACACGGGCGTAGGAGCAACTGTCTTGCCGGCTGCACCGAGACGCTTTTCGTAGGATGGGTTGAGCCTTGGCGAAACCCATGCGGTTGCGGTGATGGGTATCGCTTCGCTCAACACCATCCTACGAAAAGCCATGCTCGCTCATGCGGTAGGACCTTGTCCGCGATGGCCGGACGTATCGGCGCGATTCGCGGATGAGATCCGCTCCTGCGGGTTGCCCCATACGCCACAGCCATGTAGGAGCGCGCCCTGCGCGCGATTCGCGGGCAGGGCCCGCTCCTACGATCACCGGGGAGGCATGGAATTTCCCTCGACCGCCTACAACCGCTCCCGATACTCCCCCGGCGTCACCCCGAACCAGCGACGGAAGGCGCGGAAGAAATTGCTCGGCTCGGAGAACCCCAGCAGGTAGGCGATCTCCAGCAGCGTCATGTGCGGCGTCGCCAGGTACTGCTGGGCCAGCTCGCGGCGGGTGTCGTCGAGCAGTTGCTGGTAGCTGCTGCCCTCCTCCTGCAAGCGCCGCTGCAGAGTGCGCTCGGACAAGTGGAGGATTTCCGCCACCACCTCGCGCCGCGGCTCGCCCTGGGGCAGCAGGCGGCACAGCACCTGGCGCGTCTGGTGGCTGAAGCGGCTGCTGCCGAAGCGCGCCAGGTACTCGCCGGCGAAACGGTCATGCAGGCGCGCCAGTTCGGCGTTGGCCGTCGGCAGCGGCGCATTCATGTCCTCGTGGGAAAACAGCATGGCGCACTGCCCGTGGCCATGGCTGAGCGGCGCCTGGAACAGCGCCTGGTAGGGCGCCAGGTCGACCGGCGGTTCGCCCGCCAGGCGGACCTCCAGCGGGCGGATGTCGCGCCCGGTGATCCAGCGCACCAGGGCGATCATGCTGGCCAGCGAACTTTCCGCGCTCTGCCGTGGCGGCAGCAGGCGGTCGCCATGCACCTGCACGCTGAACAGGCAGCCCTCGGGCAGGCGGCGGAAACTCGCGTCCGCCCCCTCGGCGATGATCCGCTGGTAACGCTCCAGGCGCTCGAAGGCCTCGGCCAGGGTGCGGCTGGACATCATCGAATACCCCAGCACCGGAAACGCCGGGGTGTGCACGCGGGCGAAGTTGAGGGCGATGGCCGGATTGCCGCTGCGCTGCACGGCCAACTGCCACAGGCGCGTCATGTCGTCCTGGGGGAAACGCGCGTCCGGGTCGGCGAGGACGGCAAGGTCCAGGCCCAGCTCGGCGAACAGCTCGCGGCTGTCCAGCCCCTCCAGCTCGATGGCGAGGAGGATCCCACGAACCCAACTGGACAGGGTGGTACGCTCAGGCATCTCGGTTCTTCTTGTTGTCAGCGCGCGCAAGGAATGGCGGGGTTGGATACTAAACTGGCTGCAGGGGTCATCTGCAAGTCATCGGCCGCCTTCGTAGACTGCGGCCATCACAACAACAGGAGGTGCGCCATGACCACCCACACCGCCGAGCGTTTCCACAGCTTCGCCGAGTTCTACCCCTTCTACCTGCAGGAACACAGCAACCCCACCTGCCGCCGCCTGCACTACGTGGGCAGCCTGCTGGTGCTGGCGATCCTCGCCTACGCCATCGCCAGCGGCAACCTGCTGTGGCTCATCGCCCTGCCCTTCGCCGGCTACGGCTTCGCCTGGGTCGGCCACTTCGTCTTCGAAAAGAACCGCCCGGCCACCTTCAAGTACCCGCTGTGGTCGTTCATGGGCGACTGGGTGATGCTCAGGGATGCCTTTACGGGGCGGATTAGGTTCTGAGGTTGCAGCGGTTTGCTCGCGAGCGACATGGGTTCGCGAGCAAGCTCGCTCCTACGAAAAGCATGAAGCGTGATCTAGCGCCGGATCAGTAGCTCCCGCACCTTCGCCACTTCCTCCGCCGGCAGTTCCGCCCAGAGCACCGGCTTGCCGGCGATGAGCGCGCCCAGGGCGGCGCCGTCGCGGTAGAGCACGCGGTTGCCGGCTACTGCCGGTACCTTGCTGCCCGGCAGCAGGGTGCCGGCGAGGTTGAGCGGGTCCACCGCCGAGAGCACCAGGTATTCGCCGTCCTTTTCGCGCCGGCGCACTTCGCGCAGCAGGCCGACGGCCTCGGGCAGGGCGAACTGTTCACCGGTGAGGCCGGCGACGAAGCGTCCGCCGCGGATTTCCCCGCGGGCTTCCAGGCGATGGTAGACGCGCAGCAGGTCGCGCCAGGGCGGCAGCCAGTCGGCTTCGCGCTCCAGCACGCGCCAGCAGACCACGCCGTAGCGGCGCAGCAGGGTCATGGCCACGAGTTCCAGCACTTCCGCCTGCAGGCGCGGTGGCTGACCTTCGATCAGTTCGCTGCGCGGGCGGCGCAGCAGCGCCCAGCGGCCGGCGTCGGCCATGCCGAACAGTGGGGTGCGGGCCCGGCGCTCCTGGCGGCTGCGCTTGGCCGCCGGCAGCAGCAGCGCGCGCAGGCCGGCGAAGCTGTCGGCGTTCACCCGGCCCACCGCCACCAGTTCGCCCAGGGCCATTTCCAGTTCGCTGCGCAGCAGATGCGCCTCGCTGGTAAGTTCGTCGAAGAAGAGTGCGCCCTGCTCCTGCAACGCCTGCAACACCTTCTGCGCCTTCGAGGACAGCTCGGCCTCCGGCGCATCGGCGCAGAGCGCGCCCCACAGCGGCAACTGGCGGCGCGGCAGCAGGACGATGGGCGTGCTGCGCAGCGGCCCGGCGCCGCTGCGCCCGCGCGCCGTGCCGCGGCTGGGCAGGCGCGCCCAGACCAGGCGGCCGGCGCGGCACAGGTCGTCCAGCCAGTTGATGCCGTAGTCGGCCACCCGCGCCGGCAGCAGGTCGCTTTCCCAGGCCCCGGCGGCGGCCTGGAAGCCTTCCAGCTGGCTGAGCACGCCGGCCAAGGCCTCGGCGCCGTGCGCCCGGGTGGTTCTGGAGACGCGCTGCCAGTCGAACAGGAAGCGCATGAAGTCGGCGCGCTCCACCGGCTCGATCTCGCGGCGCAGGCGGCGCACCGTGTAGCGGTGGATGCGTGCCAGCAGGTGGCGCTCGCACCATTCCTCGTCGTCGATGCCGGGGCTGAAGCGGCCACGCAGCACGTAGCCCTCGCGCTCCAGGCCGGCCAGGGCGAAGGCGATGTCGGCGGGCGGCAGGTCGAGGTCCATGGCCAGTTGTGCCTGGGTGCGCGGGCCGAAGCCGGTCAGGCGCGCGCGCAGCAGTTCCAGGCGCGCATCCTCGGCGGACCAGCCTTCCTGCAACGCCAGCGGCAGGTCCAGCTCGGGCGCCAGCCGTGCCTGTGGATAGACCGCCCGCAACTGGCTGAGGCGTTCGGCGGCCACCCAGAGGTCGGCCGCGCCGCTGCGCAGGCGTGTCGCCCGCCCGGCCTTGGCCAGGCGCCCGAGCAGCAGTTCCCAGCCCAGGTTGGCGCGGGCTTCCTCGGCGAGGATGCAGCCCAGGCCGGTCAGCGCCTCGTGCATCTCGTCGGCGTCGCGGGCCTCGGGCCAGGCTTCGGCGCGCACCGCGGCGATGGCCTCGGGATCGAGGGCGCCGAGGTCGTCGGCGGATTCCGGGTCGCTCCAGCGCCGGCTCAGCACGGCCTGGGTGCGGCGCTCTTCCAGCGGGGCGTCGTCGAGGTAGGCGTAGGGGCTGGCGCTCAGTACTTCCGCCGCCAGCGGCGAAGGCGCCGGCAGGTCGCGGGCGTGCAGCGCCACCTCCCCGGCCTCCATGCGCCGCAGCAGGGCCAGCCAGCCCTCGCAGTCCATGGCTTCGTGCAGGCAGTCGTCGAGGGTCTGGGCCACCAGCGGGTGATCGGGAATCTCGCGCTCGCCGACGATGTTCTCCAGGCACGCCACCTGGTCGGGGAACACCGCCGCCAACAGGTCCTCGCTGCGCATGCGCTGCAGTTGCGGGGCCACCTTGCGCCCGCCGCGGAAGCGCGGAAGGGCCAGCGAGGTGGTGGCGTTCCAGCGCCAGCGCACGCCGAACAGCGGCGCGTCGAGCAGGGCCTGGATCAGCACGTGCTCGGCGCTCTTCGAATTCAGGTAGCGCCATACCTCGTCCAGCGGGAAGCTGTGGCTGGTGGACAGCGAGAGGATGATGGCGTCTTCGGTGGCCGCCGCCTGCAGCTCGAAGTTGAAGGTGCGGCAGAAGCGCTTGCGCAGGGCCAGGCCCCAGGCGCGGTTGATGCGGCTGCCGTAGGGCGAGTGCAGCACCAGTTGCATGCCGCCGGATTCGTCGAAGAAGCGCTCCAGCACCAGCGCCGACTGGCTCGGCAGCACACCGAGAGCGGCGCGGGCGCGGGCCAGGTATTCCACCAGTTGCCGGGCCGCGGCTTCCTGCAGGCCCAGTTCGTCCTCCAGCCAGCGCAGCGCCGGGGCCAGGGGCGCGTCGCTGCCCTGCCCTTCGGCCAGCAAGGCGTCCAGGCGCTCACGCAGGCGCGACACGCTCATCGACAGCTCGTCGCTGCGCCCCGGCGCCTCGCCCAGCCAGAACGGGATGTTCGGCGGCAGGCCCTGGGCGTCCTCGACGCGCACCTTGCCCGGCTCCACGCGGAGGATGCGATAGGAGACGTTGCCCAGCTGGAACACGTCGCCGGCCAGGCTTTCCACGGCGAAGTCCTCGTTCACCGTGCCCACGGTCAGGCCCTGGGGCTCCAGCAGCACCTGATAGTCGCCGGCGTCGGGGATGGTGCCCCCGGAGGTCACCGCGGTCAGCCGCGCGCCGCGCCGGCCACGCAGCAGGCCATGGACGCCGTCGCGGTGCAGGTAGGCGCCGCGCTGGCCGTTGTGGCTGGCGTAGCCCTCGGCGAGCATGCGCAGCACCGCATCGAAGCGCTCGCGCGGCAGGCCGGCGTAGGGCTGGGCGTGGCTCAGCAGCTGGAACAGCTCGTCCTCGTTCCACTCGCGGCAGGCCACTTCCGCGACTATCTGCTGGGCCAGCACGTCCAGCGGCGCGCGGGGGATCGCCAGGGCGTCCAGTTCATCGCGGCGCACGCTGTCGAGCAGCGCCACGCATTCGATCAGTTCGTCGCGGGAGGTGGGGAACAGCCGCCCTTTCGGCGTGCCGCCGACGCTGTGCCCGGAACGCCCGACGCGCTGCAGGAAAGAGGCGATGGAACGCGGCGAGGCGACCTGGCAGACCAGCTCGACGTCGCCGATGTCGATGCCCAGCTCCAGCGAGGCGGTGGCCACCAGCACCTTCAGGCGCCCGGCCTTGAGCCGCTGCTCGGCGCCCAGGCGCTGTTCCTTGGACAGGCTGCCGTGGTGCGCGGCGACCTTGTCTATCCCCAGGCGCTCGCCCAGGTGGCGGGTGATGCGCTCGGCCAGCCGGCGGGTGTTGACGAACACCAGGGTGGTGCGGTGTTCCTCGGCCAGCGCGGCGAGGCGGTCGTAGACGCTGTCCCAGACCTCGTGGGACATCACCGCCTCCAGCGGCGCCGGCGGCACTTCGATGCCCAGGTCGCGGGCGCGGCTGTAGCCGATGTCGACGATGCGGCAGTCGGCGTTGCCGCAGAGGAACCGCGCCACCGCCTCGATGGGCTTCTGCGTGGCGGACAGGCCGATGCGCACCAGCGGTTCGGCGCACAAGGCCTGCAGGCGCTCCAGCGACAGCGCCAGGTGGCTGCCGCGCTTGCTGCCGGCCAGGGCATGGATTTCGTCGACGATGACGCTGCGCGCGCCGGCCAGCATCTGCCGCCCGGAGTCGGAGCCGAGCAGCACGTAGAGCGATTCCGGGGTGGTCACCAGGATGTGCGGCGGCCGCCGGCGCATGGCCTCGCGCTCGCCCTGGCTGGTGTCGCCGGTGCGCACCGCGCTGCGGATATCCACGGCCGGCAGGCCCTGGCGCTCAAGCTCGGCGCGGATGCCGGCCAGGGGTTCTTCCAGGTTGATGCGGATGTCGTTGGACAGCGCCTTGAGCGGCGAGACGTAGACCACGCAGGTGCGGTCCGGCAGCTCGCCGCCGTTGGCCAGGCCCTCGCGCACCAGTTGGTCGATGGCCGAGAGGAAGGCGGTGAGGGTCTTGCCGGAGCCGGTGGGCGCGGCCACCAGGGTCGAGCGCCCGGCGCGGATCGACGGCCAGGCCTGCACCTGGGCCGGGGTGGGCGCGGCGAAGTGGCGGGCGAACCAGGCGGCGACGGCGGGGTGGAAACCCTGCAGGACGTCGGCGGGCGTGGCGCTGCTGGCGAGTCGGTTCATGGGCACCAATATGGTGGCGGCGGGCATGGCCCTCAAGCACCGCCGATCGTGGCTGGCCTGACGCGGCGCAGGCATCGCGCGGCCAGGTCATGGGGGACCGAAGGAAACAGCCTTAGCACTCTACACAAACGACAGCGCCCCTCGGAGATCACCTACAAGCAGTACGGGCATGTCATAACAATTCCTCCCATTATCATCTCGGCGCATCACGAATCGCGCACTGACTCCCTTCCAGGACAGGGCGCCCGCCCCGCCCTGGAGGACATTTCGTTTGGCAATTTTCGGCAAGCTCTCCGACTTCCCGCTCGCGGAAGTCCTCTCGGTCATCGGCAAGCGCGCAGGCCAGCTGACGCTTGAAGAAGCGGACGGCAGGCGGCTCCGCCTGCGGCTGCAGAACGAACAGCTGCTCGGCCTGAGCCTCGAACAGCCGATCGGCGACCCGGGCGAGATCAAGCGCGTCCTGCAGTCGATCGGCAACGCCAGCTTTCACTTCGAACCCACTCCGCCCACGGAAGCGACACCCGGCCGGCATCTGCCCATCGACCAGGTGCTCGCCAGCCTGGCGCCGTCGTCCCGGGCGGAGCCGTCGGTGCATCCGGACACGCGCTTCGTGCTGATCCGCGGGCGCACAGTGACGCTGCCGGCCGAGCTCGACGCCTTCCTGGCCAGGGCCATGCCCCTGCTGACCGAGGGCTGCAGCGCGCGGCAACTGGCCCAGGCGCTGAACCTGGAAGTCCGCGAGACCTGCGCATTCCTGCAGCACCTGCGGGAGATCAAGAAAATCTGGCCGGTGCGCGCCCACGAGGGCGCCGGCGTATCGACCCGGCATGCCAATTCCACCCTCGCCAGCCGTCTGAAGAGGCTCTTCCGCCCATGAACCAGGACAGCGCACATCCGATCAAGGTCGTCGTCTCCGGGCCCGTGGGCTCGGGCAAGACCACCCTGATCCGCAACCTCTCGCAAATCCCCGTCGTCGACACCGAGGTGCCCAGCAGCGAAGCCATCGGCAAGGCGAACACCACGGTGGCGCTGGACTTCGGCCGGATCACCCTGGACGCCACCGACATCCATCTGTTCGGCACGCCCGGCCAGGAGCGCTTCAGCTTCATGTGGGAACTGCTCAGCGAAGGCGCCGACGGCCTGGTGCTGATGCTGGCCGCCGACCACCCGGAACAGTTCGGCCAGGCCCGCAGCATCCTCGAGGCGATCACCAGCGTGCAGCCGGTGCCCTTCATCGTCGCCCTCACCCACTGCGACGCCGACGACCAGGCCTGGGTGCCGGCCGAGGTCGCCGCCTACTTCGACCTGCAACCGCAGCGCGTCATCGCCACGGACGCCCGCGACCGGCAGAGCGCCTGCGATGTCCTGGTACAGCTGCTGGCCAACGACGCCCCATCACCCGACCCCCACCACGGAGAAACCCCATGACCCGACAAGAACGCCTGCAAGCCGAACTCGACCGCCTCCGGCAGTCGGTCCCCAGCATCCGCGGGGTGCTGCTCGGCAGCCTGGACGGCATGCCCATCGTCGACGCCATCAGCGACCATGGCATCGAGCCGGCGCGCATCGCAGCCATGGCCGCCGCCGCCCTGGGCGTGGGCCGGCGCATCGGCGAAACCCTCAAGAGCGGCGCGATGAAGGAGCTGAGCCTGCTGGCGGAGGACGGCCGGGTGTTCATCCACCTGGCCGGCGACAAGGCCTGCCTGGCGATCGTCGCCGCGCGCGACAGCAACGTGGGCCTGATCAACCTCGAAGTGGCGGACAGCCTCGCCACGCTCGACGGCATTCTCTGAGGAGCCCCCATGCACGCAGACCGCCTGTCCTGGGCCACCAAGGACGCCGCCATCGTTCATGAACTGATCGCCCTGCTGAACCTGTCCGACAGGGAATGCGCACTGCTCGCAGGCCTTGCCGAACAGGCGAAGGCCGCCAGCCCGGCGCTGATCGAGGACTTCTACCAACGCCTGCTGAGCCAGGAGGCCACCCGCGAGTTCATCACCGACCAGAAGCGCCTGGGGGAATCCCTGGCCACCTGGTTCTGCGAACTGTTCGGCGGCGTCTACGACGACACCTACGCGCTCAAGCGCCTGAACATCGGCCTGATCCACGTGCGCATCGGCCTGCCGGTGCGCTACCCGCTGGTCATGCTCGACCTGATCGCCCGCTACGGCGAAGAGGTGGCCGGCCAGGCCGGCGCCGAGGCGCTGACGGCCTTCCGCAAGGTCCTGGCGCTGGACGTGGCGACCTTCAACCAGGCCTACGAGAACAACCAGCTGCAGCACCTGGCCGACCTCACCGGCAACGAACGCCTGGCCCGCCGCCTGCTTTCCGGCAGCTGAGCCGGGCGCTACCCTTCGCGGATTCCCCCGACGGACCGCGAGACATGGCCGAGAAAGACCGCGACTGGTACTGGCAGAACCTGAAGAACCCCGGCCAGCCCGGCGAACCACCGCCGCGCCGGCGGCAGTGGCACCTACGCCGGGCGTTCAGGCATTTGCTGCAACTGGCCCTGCTGGTGGCGCTGGCGATCGGCGCCGGCGCCCTCTGGCAGAACCCTGCCAGCCGCCAGTGGGGCGAGGCGCGCTGGCACGCCCTGCTCGGCCGCCTGGGCCTGGAGCGCCCGGCCGACCAGGTCACGGCCCAGCCCATGAAGTACACCGACAGCTCACGGAGCCTGGCCGAGTGCATCAAGCCGGGGAACCTGATCGACGACGAGGTGCGCGCCTGCGTGAAGGGGCAGCGGGTAAAGACCTGGTGACATCATCCACCGGCGGGGGTCTATCGCGGACGAAGTCCGCTCCTACGCGATCCCCATCCACACCATTCCCATGTAGGAGCGCGCCCTGCGCGCGATTCGCGGGCAGGGTCCGCTCCTACAGGGAGGCACGGTGCAAAGAGGCAAACCGAGCGGATCTTATTCGCGATCCGGCTGGCGTGTGTCGGTGATCGCGGACGGAGTCCGCTCCTGCCATACCGGCGGGCACGGCTTCTCGTAGGATGGGTTGAGCTTGCGAAACCCATGCGGTTGTGGCGATGGGTATCGCTTCGCTCAACACCATCCTACGGCGGCACGGGACAACCCGTAGGGCGCACAACGCCTACGGCGTTATCCGCCGTTTGACCGACGTCACGGCCAACGGCGGATAACCGCGAACGGTTATCCGCCCTACGGTCGGGCACGGGTGTAGGAGCGGATTCATCCGCGATCGCGGACATGGCCCGCGACACCATGACGTCGAAGCAAAGGCCTGGATCGCCCTCTCCCCAACCCTCTCCCACAAGCGGGAGAGGGGGCTGTTCGGTGTGGGTGGATAGTCTGGAGTCAGCCGGGAATCCGGGTTCGCGAGCAAGCTCGCTCCTACAGGGGCGGACCCCGGACCAGGCGCGGAGCTCCGATGTCAGGACTCCCCGCCCTGCCCCAACCCATGCTGGCGCAGCTTGTTGGCGATGGTGGTGTGCGACACGCCCAGGCGCTTGCCCAGCAGGCGGCTGCTGGGGTGTTCGCGGTAGAGGCGCTCCAGCACCGCGCGTTCGAAGCGGCCGACGATGGCGTCGAGGCCGCCTTCCAGGGAGAAGTCGCCCAGCGGGTGCGGCGCGCCGTAGTCCGGCAGGCGGATATGCTCGACCTTGATGGTGCCGCCCTCGCACAGCGACACCGCCTGGAACAGCACGTTCTCCAGCTGGCGCACGTTGCCCGGCCAGTGGTAGCGGCCCAGGCGGTCCATGGCCTGGGGCGCCAGCTGCGGCAGCGGGCAGCCGATCTGCCGGCTGGCCTGGTCGAGGAAGTGCTCCACCAGCGGCGTCAGGCCGTCGAGGCATTCGCGCAGCGGCGGGATGTGCAGCGAGAGCACGTTGAGGCGGTGGTACAGGTCCTGGCGGAACTCGCCCTTGGCGCAGAGTTCGGACAGGTCGACCTGGGTGGCGCAGATCACCCGCACGTCCAGGTACACCTCCTCGTCGCTGCCCACCCGGCGGAAGCAGCCGTCCTGCAGGAAGCGCAGCAGCTTGGCCTGCAGGCGCGGGCTCATCTCGCCGACGCCGTCGAGGAACAGGGTGCCGCCGGCGGTCAGCTCCAGCAGGCCGAGCTTGCCTTCCGGGCGCGCGCCCTCGAAGGCGCCGGGGCCGTAGCCGAACAGCTCGGTCTCGGCCATGGATTCCGGCAGCCCGGCGCAGTTCAGCGCCATGAACGGCGCCTGGCCGCGCGGGCTGGCCAGGTGGCAGGCGCGGGCCAGCAGTTCCTTGCCGGTGCCGGTCTCGCCCTCGATCAGCAGCGGCGCGTCCAGCGGCGCCATGCGCCTGGCCTCGCGCACCACCGCGGCCATCACCCGCGAGCTCTGGAAGATGCTGTCGAAACCGCGCAGCTCATGCTTGCGCACGTTGTAGATGCGCTCGCCGACGCGGTCGGCGCGGTGCAGGGTGAGCACGGCGCCGGCCAGGGCCTCGCTTTCGTCGTGCTCGGATTGCAGCGGGGCGATGTCGGCGAGGAACACGTCGCCCTTGATCTTCACCCGCAGGCCGTTGATCCGCGCCTTGTTGGCGCGCACCAGTTCCGGCAGGTCGAGGTCCTCGGCGTAGCGCGCCAGGGGAATGCCCGGCACCTCGTCGACGCGCACCCCGAGCAACTGCGCGGCGGCGCGGTTGCCGGCGACGATCTGCCCGGCCATGTCGATGGACAGCACCGGGAAGTCCAGCGCCGCCAGCAGCGCGTTCAGCTCCAGATGGCGGCGCTCGCTGGGCATCAGGCCGACGCGCTTGACGCCGAACACCCCGGGAATGACCTCCAGCTTGGGCTTGAGCGACTGGAACTGCAGGTTGATCAGGTTCGGGCAGAGCAGGTAGATGGCGTTGCCCTGCTCGCCGCCGACCTCGCCGCGGTTGACGTTGATGCCGTAGTCGACCAGCAGGTTGAGGATGTCGCGCAGGATGCCGACGCGGTTCTGGCAGTGGACTTTGATACGCATGGCGAGCCCGGAGATTGTCGTTGTGCGGGGCGGTACCCGGCCGGATTTCGCCGGCGAGGCGGAAATTTCCGTCAAGAATATGTGACAGCGAACGCCAGCAGCAAGCCGATGACTCGCGATTCGGCGCGATTCGTAATCTTTTCTTTACGGTCGAAGGGGATTTGCAGCGCTCGCCCAAGGCCCATGGGGGCTGCATGGGCACGCCGACGCGGCTATTGATGAGGCATCAAAACAACAAAGGCCTCGAAGCCGGAGGACCCATGAAGACAACGCAGTACGTGGCCCGCCAACCTGACGAAGACGGTTTCATCCACTACCCCGAAACCGAGCACCAGGTCTGGAACACCCTGATCACCCGCCAGCTCAAGGTGATCGAAGGCCGCGCCTGCCAGGAATACCTGGACGGCATCGAGCAGCTCGCCCTGCCCCACGAGCGCATCCCGCAACTGGGCGAGATCAACAAGGTGCTCCAGGCCGCCACCGGCTGGCGCGTGGCCCGCGTCCCGGCGCTGATCCCGTTCCAGACCTTCTTCGCATTGCTGGCCAGCCAGCAGTTCCCGGTGGCCACCTTCATCCGCACACCGGAGGAGCTGGACTACCTGCAGGAGCCGGACATCTTCCACGAAATCTTCGGCCACTGCCCGCTGCTGACCAACCCCTGGTTCGCCGAGTTCACCCACACCTACGGCAAGCTCGGCCTGGCCGCCAGCAAGGAAGAACGCGTGTACCTGGCGCGGCTGTACTGGATGACCATCGAGTTCGGCCTGCTCGACACCCCGCAGGGCCGGCGCATCTACGGCGGCGGCATCCTCTCCTCGCCGAAGGAGACCGTCTACAGCCTCTCCGGCGAGCCCGAGCACCAGGCCTTCGACCCCGTGGAGGCCATGCGCACGCCCTACCGCATCGACATCCTGCAGCCGCTGTACTTCGTGCTGCCGGAACTCAAGCGCCTGTTCGAGTTGGCCCACCAGGACATCATGGCGCTGGTCCGCCAGGCCATGCAGCTGGGCCTGCACGCGCCCAAGTTCCCGCCGAAGCAGGCAGCCTGACCCCTACAGCCTGCCCGTTATCTTTTCGTAGGAGCGAGCTTGCTCGCGAACAAACGCAGTGCCATGCGGTTCGCAAGCAAGCTCGCCTCTACAGTCCTAAGATCAATGTCTTGCGTGACGAACCCTACAAGGAGAACCCCATGACCGCCCTCAACCAAGCCCATTGCGAAGCCTGCCGCGCCGACGCGCCCCACGTCTCCGACGAGGAACTGGCGACCCTGATCAAGCAGATTCCGGACTGGAACATCGAGGTGCGCGACGGCCATATGGAGCTGGAGCGCGTGTACCTGTTCAAGAACTTCCGCCACGCTCTGGCCTTCACCAATGCCGTCGGCGCCATCGCCGAGGAAGAAGGCCACCACCCGGACCTGCTCACCCAGTGGGGCAAGGTCACCGTCACCTGGTGGAGCCACGAGCTCAAGGGCCTGCACCGCAACGACTTCATCATGGCCGCGCGCACCGACGAGCTGGCCAAGGTCGCCGAAGGCCGCAAATGAACCACTTCGCCCCCATCCCGCGCGTGCCGGGCGACCCCATCCTGGGGCTGCTCGACGCCTACCGCGCCGACCCCAACCCGGCCAAGCTGGACCTGGGCGTGGGCGTCTACAAGGACGCCCAGGGCCTGACGCCGATCCCCCGCGCGGTGAAGCTGGCCGAGCAGCGCCTGGTGGAGCACGAGACCACCAAGAGCTACGTCGGCGGCCACGGCGATGCGCTGTTCGCCGCGCGCCTGTGCGAGCTGGTGCTGGGCAGCGACTCGCCGCTGCTGGCCAGCCAGCGCGCCGACGCCAGCCAGACGCCCGGCGGCACCGGCGCCCTGCGCCTGGCCGCGGACTTCATCGCCCGCTGCCTGCCCGGCCGCGGCATCTGGGTGAGCGACCCGACCTGGCCGATCCACGAGACGCTGTTCGCCGCGGCCGGCCTGAAGGTGCACCACTACCCCTACGTCGGCGCCGACAACCACCTCGACGTGGAAGGCATGCTCGCCACCCTGGAAAAGGTGCCCCACGGCGACGTGGTGCTGCTGCACGCCTGCTGCCACAACCCCAGCGGCTTCGACCTGGCCTACAACGACTGGCAGAAGGTGCTGGAAGTGGTGCGCCGCCGCGAGCTGCTGCCGCTGATCGACTTCGCCTACCAGGGCTTCGGCGACGGCCTGGAGGAGGATGCCCGCGCCGTGCGGCTGTTCGCCGAGAGCCTGCCGGAGCTGCTGGTGACCAGCTCCTGCTCGAAGAACTTCGGCCTCTATCGCGACCGCGTCGGTGCGCTGATCGTCTGCGCCGCCAACGCCGAGCAACTGGGCAACGTGCGCAGCCAGCTGGCCAACCTGGCGCGCAACCTCTGGTCCACGCCGCCGGCCCATGGCGCCGAGGTGGTGGCGAGCATCCTCGGCGATCCCGAGCTGAAGCAGGTCTGGCTGGAGGAAGTGACCGCCATGCGGACGCGCATCGCCGGGCTGCGCCTGGGCCTGGTCGAGGCGTTGCAGCCCCACGGCCTGGCCGAGCGCTTCGCGCACATCGCCATCCAGCGCGGCATGTTCTCCTACACCGGCCTGAGCCCGGACCAGGTGCGCCGCCTGCGCGAGGAGCACAGCGTGTACCTGGTCGGCAGCGGCCGCGCCAACGTCGCCGGGCTGGACGCCAACCGCCTGGACGACCTGGCCCGAGCCATCGCCGCGGTCTGCACCTGAAAGCGTTTTCCACCCTCGCTCGACCGGCCGCTGGCCGGTCTTTTTTTGCCCGCGCTCAGCGTGGCGACAGCGGCCCGGCCTGGCGCTTCCAGCGCCCCGGGGTGGTCCCGGTCCAACGCTGGAAGGCCCGGCAGAAGCTGGCCGCCTCGGCATAACCCAGGCACTGGGCGACGCCGTTCAGGTCCATGCGCGACTCCAGCAGCAGGCGCTCGGCCAGGCGCAGGCGGATGCCGTCGCTCAACGGCTGGAAGCGCTGCCCTTCGGCGGCCAGGCGGCGCTGCAGGGTACGTTCGGAAAGCCCCAGGCGCTGCGCCACCTCGCGGCAGCCCGGCAGGCTCGCGGCATCGCGCACCAGCAGGCGCTGCACCGCCCGCGCGGTGGGCGTGGCGGCCAGGGGTAGCGCCAGCTCCTCGCAGAGCTTCTCGCACAGTTGCTCGCCGCTGCTGCGGCTGTCCGGGTTGGCCTGCGGCAGGCTGGCCTCCAGGTCGGCACGGGCGAACAGCAGGGCATTGCGCGGGGCGCCGAAGCGCACCGGATACGGCCAGGCGCGGGCGTAGGCGTCGAGGTCGGCCGGCGCCTCGGCGCGCAGCTCCAGCGCCAGCGGCTGCACCGGGCGTTGCAGCAGTTCGCCGGCCAGTTGCAGGCAACCGGCGATGCCGCGTTCGACCACGAAGGCGCGGGCGTCCAACGGCAGCACCTGGTCGTCGAAGATCATCCAGTGCCCGCGCGGCTCGGCCTCGCGGCTCACCGGGCACAGCGTCAGGGCCAGGCTCTGGTAGCGGCCGAAGGTCTCGAAGGCTTCCCGCAGGCTGCGGCAGGCGAGCATGGTGAAGCCCAGCAGCCCCAGCGAGGTGAGGTGGTAGCGGCGCCCGGCGGCGAAGCCCAGGCCGGGGCGGGCGCCCTGCTGCAGCAGGTTGCGGATCACCGCCAGCTCCTGCCAGGCCTGGATCTGCGCATGGCGCCCGGCTAGCTCGCGCGGCTCGATGGCGCTGCCCACCAGGCAGGCCTCCGCGGCCAGGCCCTCGCTGCGGGCGCAGTCGAGCAGGTGGCGCACGCCGGTGATGTCACGGGTCTGTCGCCAGTCCATGGGGCCTCCTGCAAGTGGCGGGAATCATCAATTTCTGGCGCCGATCATCATGGCGCAAGTATGCCGCGGCGACCATCCTCAACAGGCCGACAACACCAACAAGAGGGCACCCCATGTTCGAGTTCTTCTACGCCTTGCCGAGCCAGAACCGCGCCGCCAGCTACCGCCACTTCCAGATCGTCCCGGCCACCGGCGCCATCGGCGCGGACGTCAGCGGCGTCGACCTGCGCAGCCTGGGCGAGGAAGGCTTCGCCGAACTGCGCCAGGCATTGCTGGCGCACAAGGTGCTGTTCATCCGCGGGCAGTCGCTGGGCGTCGAGGACCTGGAGGCGGTCACCCTGCGCCTCGGCGAATTCGGCCGCGAGCCCTACGTGCAGGGCCTGCCCGACCATCCCCACGTGGTGCGGGTGGTCAAGGAGGCCGACGAGAAGACGCCGGTGGTGTTCGGCGGCGCCTGGCACAGCGACTGGTCGTTCCAGGAACGCCCGCCGGCCTTCACCCTGCTCTACGGCCACGACATCCCGCCGTTCGGCGGCGACACCCTCTTCGCCAACCTGGCGCTGGCCTACGAATGGCTGTCGCCCAAGCTGCGCGCGCAACTGGAGAGCCTGGACGCCATCCACAGCCCGGAACGCGCCTACGGCGCCGAGGCCAAGCACAACGACCTGATGGAGAACATGGCGGTGCGCTACGGCAACGCCGACGGCGAAACCCGCTCGCACCCGCTGGTGACGCGCCACCCGGAGACCGGCAAGAAGATACTCTTCGTCAACCCGGCCTACACCAGCGGCATCAAGGGCCTGCGCCCGGCCGAAGCGCAGCCGCTGCTGGACTACCTCTACGGCATCGCCACCCAGCCGGCCTTCACCTGCCGCATGCGCTGGAGCCAGGGCACCCTGGCGATCTGGGACAACCGCAGCACCTGGCACTACCCGGTGTCGGACTACCACGGGATGCGGCGTGAGATGTATCGGACTACGGTGGTGGGCGAAGTGCCGAGTCGCTAAGAGACGGCTGCTTTGCTGCTTTTCGTAGGAGCGAGCTTGCTCGCGAACAGCGTTTACTGGCGGCAACTGTGTTTCAGATTGACTCCGCTCCCTCTCCCCAGCCCTCTCCCTGAAGGGAGAGGGGGCTTGTCCGTGCCGAGAGGAGGAATGGTTTCAACCGGAAACCTTCGGTGCTGCCGGCTGACTCAGGAATACCCACGCACACCGAACGGTCCCCTCTCCCTTCAGGGAGAGGGTTAGGGAGAGGGAACAGAGGTGGGCCCGGCAGCGGAGTCACCGGGGAGCTTGTTCGCGAGCAAGCTCGCTCCTACGAAAAGCCCAGCTCACTCCCCCGCAAACCTCTGCGCATGCTCCCGCAACATCCCCCGCAACAACTGCGCCGCCGGCGACAGATAGGCCCCCTCCCGCACCGCCAGCCCCATGGTCCGCGTCAAGGTGGTCTCCGCCAGCCTCACCTCGCGCAACTGGCTCATCCCATGCAGCCCGCCGTCCAGCGTTTCGCGGGCAACGAAGCTGAGCAGCCGGGTGCGGGCGATCAGGTTGGGCAGCATGGGAATGGCGTTGGTCTCGATCTGCACCCGCGGCGGCGGCAGGCCGTGGGCCTGGAAGGTGGCGTCCATCCAGCGCCGCGACGACACGCTGGGCGCCGGCAGCACCCAGCGGTAGCGGCACAGGTCGGCGATGGCCAGCGGGCCGTCGAACAGCGGGTGCTCGCGGCTGGCCACCACCACCACCTGGTCCTGCAGCAGCGGCTCGCTGAGCAGGTGCGCGTCGTCGAGGATGCGCGAGCAGATCGCCATGTCCAGGCGCCCGCCGCGCAGGGCCTCGCGCAGCACGTCGTCCTGGCCCAGGGACAGGCTGATGGTCACCTCCGGGGCGCGCCGCAACAGCTCCTCCACCAGCGGCGGCAGCAGGTACTCGGCCATGGTCGCGGCGCAGCCCAGGCGGATGTTGCCCACCAGGCCACTGGCGAAGTCGCGTACCTCGCGGCGCGTCTCCTCGATGTCCTGGCGCAGCTGGCGGGCGCGCTGCAGCATCAGCTCGCCGGCCGGGGTCAGGCGGATGCGCCGGCCCTCGCGCTGGAACAGGCTGGCGCCCAGGGACTGCTCCAGGCGCTGGATGCTCTTGGTCAGCGCCGGCTGGCTGCGCCCCAGGCGGTCCGCCGCGCGGCCCAGGTGGCCGAGCTCGGCGATGGTTTCGAAATAGGCGAGATCGCGCAGGTCCATGGCGGCCACCGATAGATTTCAGGAATGAATTCATGACTATTAGAAAATGGACTTGATGGATTGCGCTATCGATAATTTTCCCCGTTGTCCGCAGTCGGGAGCCTTCGCGTGTCCAGCCCTCAAGCCCAGAGCCTCAGCCGTATCCCCGCCAGCCTGCAGTGGCCGGCCCTGATCCTGGCGGCCGGCGGCGCCGGGCAGCTGCTAGCCTGGCTGGGCATCCCCGCCGCGCTGTTCCTCGGCCCCATGCTGGTGGCCATCGCCTTCGGTGTCGGCGGCGCCGGCATCCGCCTGCCGCGCCAGGCCTTCCGCCTCAGCCAGGGCTGCATCGGCCTGCTGGTGGCCCACGCCATCAACTGGTCGGTGCTGCAAGCCATGGCCGCGTCCTGGCCGCTGATGCTCTGCGCCACCCTGCTCACCCTGTTGCTCAGCGCCCTGGTCAGCTACGCCATGGTGCGCTTCGGCGGCATCCCCGGCAGCACCGCGGCCTGGGGCACCGCGCCCGGCGGCGCGGCGGCCATGGTGGCGATGGCCGAGTCCCACGGCGCCGATCCGCGGGTGGTGGCGACCATGCAGTACGTGCGGGTGGTCTGCGTGGTCATGGCCGGCGCCCTGGTCGGCCGCCTGCTGGGCCTGGAAGGCGGCGGCTCGGCGGCCCACAGCACGCCGCTGAACGACGCCGGCCACCTGCCCGACCTGGTCAACTGCCTGCTGCTGATCTTCGTCGGCGTCAGCCTGGGCGCGCGCCTGCCGGCCGGCCCGCTGCTGGTGCCGCTGGTGGCCGGCGCCACGCTGCAACTGGGCGGGCTGCTGCAGATCGCCCTGCCGCACTGGCTGCTGGTGCTGGCCTACGGGGTGATCGGCTGCTACATCGGCCTGCGCTTCGACCGCGCCAGCCTGGCCTACGTCGGCCGCCACCTGCCGGCCATGCTGGTCAGCGCCCTCGGCCTGATCCTCAGCTGCGCGCTCTTCGCCTGGGCCCTGGCGGCCGTCACCGGCATGGACTTCCTGTCCCTCTACCTGGCCACCAGCCCCGGCGGCCTGGACGCCATGGCGATCATCGCGGTGGATACCCACTCCGACGTCGGCCTGGTGCTGGCCATGCAGACCCTGCGGCTGTTCGTGGTGCTGTTCAGCGGCGTGTCCATCGCCCGCCTGGTGATCCGTCTTAGCCACGCCTGAAGCGCGGCGGTTCATGGCCGTCGCGCTGGAAAGCGCGCGCTAGAGGCCTTCGAGGGTGACGTCCAGCAGACGCTCGAGGTAGTCGGCGCCCAGTTCCTCGCTGGAGAACAGGATGCGGTAGACCAGTGGCGCCATCAGCCGGTCGACGATTCGGTCCACCGCTGGAAGCGCCTCGCCGCGTTTGGCTGCGCGGGCGAGGATGCATTCGAACTGGCCGAGGGCGATCTCCAGGCAGCGGCCGGAGCAGCCGCCGCCGGCGGCCAGCAGGTCGAGCACCACGGCGCGGCCGGGCACCGAGGCGGTTTCTTCCATGTACTGCTCGCCCCAGGCGCGCAGGTCGCCGCGCAGGCTGCCGGTGTCCGCCGGTTCAGCGTCCGGGCGGATGCGCTGCAGGGCGACGTCGCCCAGCAGTTCGTTGAGGTCGCCCCAGCGCCGGTAGATGGTCGAGGGCGTCACCCCGGCGCGGGCGGCTATCAGCGGCACCGTCAGCTCGCCGCGTTCGCGCTCCTCCAGCAGTTCCGTCACCGCCTTGTGCACCGAGGCCTGCACCCTCGCACTGCGGCCCCCCGGCCGCGCGCCCTGATTGATCGCCATAATCACCCTAACGCAAAGAATTTGCTTTTGTGTCGAAACAGGTCCAGCATCTCGCAAAAGCTAAATCTTAGCCTTTGCGAGGCCAACCATGACAGCCACCTTACCCAAAAGCACGAGCGAGCGCCGCCCCGGCCTGTCCCCGCGGGCTGCCAGCGGCCTGCTCGGCGCCATCCTCATGGGCTTTCTCGCCGCCGCCAGCGCACCCACCCCGCTATACGCGCTGTACCGCGAAACCTGGGGCTTCTCGCCCACGCTGCTGACGCTGGTGTTCAGCATCTACGCCGGCGGCCTGCTGCTGGCGCTGCTGGTGTTCGGCTCGCTGTCCGACCACCTCGGCCGCCGCCCGCTGATCCGCGCCGCGCTGCTCATCGAGTTGCTGGCGATGGCAGTGTTCCTGGCCGCGGGCTCGGTCCAGGCGCTGATCCTGGCGCGCCTGCTGCAGGGCTTCGCCACCGGCCTTGCCACCAGCGTGCTGGGCGCCGCCCTGCTGGACTTCGACCGCGAGCGCGGCCCGCTGGTCAACAGCATCGCGCCCATGCTCGGCCTGGCCCTGGGCGCCCTGGGCAGCAGCGCCCTGGTGCAGTTCGCCGGCGAGCCGCTGCACCTGGTGTACCGGGTGCTGTTCGGCCTGTTCGCGCTCGGCCTGGTGCTGCTGTGGCGCCTGCCGGAGAGCGTCAGCCCGCAGCCGGGCGCGCTGGCTTCGCTGCGCCCGCGCATCCGCATCCCGCCCCAGGCGCGCCGCGCCTTCTGGAGCGTGGCGCCGCTCAATGCCAGCCTCTGGGCCCTGGGCGGTTTCTACCTGTCGCTGGGGCCGAGCCTGGCGCGCCAGGTCAGCGGCCTGCAGGCGCCGCTCACCGGCGGCGTGCTGGTGTTCCTGCTGACCGCCTGCGGCGCCCTGGCGATCTTCGCCCTGCGCCACGGCGCGGCGCCGCTCATCCTGCGGCGCGGCGGCCTGGCCCTGGTCGGCGGCCTGCTGCTGACCCTGCTGGGCATCGACAGCGGCAGCGCCTGGCTGTTCTTCCTCGGCACCGCGGTGGCCGGGCTGGGCTTCGGCGGCAGCTTCCTCGGCGCCCTGCGCGCGGTGGTGCCGCTGGCCCATGCCCATGAGCGCGGCGGGTTGATGGCCGGCTTCTACGTGCTCAGCTACCTGGCCTTCAGCCTGCCGGCGGTGCTGGCGGGGGCGGCCACCCAGCGCTACGGCCTGGTCCCCACCACCAACGGCTATGCCGGCGTATTAATCCTGCTGGCCACGCTGGTGCTGCTGTCCAGTTGGCGCAGCGCCAGGGCCACGGCGCCGGTTATGTAGGATGGCGTTGAGCGCAGCGATACCCATCGATGGGAGTCGCTTCGCTCGTCCCATCCTACGCAGAGCCGGCAGCCCCTTTCAGTAATCCACCTTGCCGCGCCCGGCCTTGATCGCCCCGCGCTTGCTCTTGCCCTCCAGGCGGCGGGTCTTGGAGCCGAGGGTCGGCCGCGTCGGCTTGCGCTTCTTCTGCACCGTGGCCGCCGAGCGGATCAGCTCGGCCAGGCGCTCCAGCGCGTCCTCGCGGTTCTGCTCCTGGGTGCGGTACTGCTGGGCCTTGATCACCACCACGCCGTCGCCGCTGATGCGCTGGTCGCTCAGCGCCAGCAGGCGCTCCTTGTAGAAATCCGGCAGCGACGAGGCGCGGATGTCGAAGCGCAGGTGCACCGCGCTGGACACCTTGTTGACGTTCTGCCCGCCGGCGCCCTGGGCGCGGATGGCGCTCAGCTCGATTTCGGCGTCGGGGATCTGCACGGCGTTGGAGATGACGAGCATGGCGGGGAATTCGGACGGAGGGAAAGCACAGCATAACGCGCAATCGCCAGCAGGCACAGAACGCAGCCCGCCGCGGCGCAAGGCCGATTCCTGACTCGCGGATCAATTTTTGAATACACTTGTGTATACAAAAATCACTTGCAATGAATCCAACAGACCTTTAGAACCGTCCCTGTCCGGCCGCGGGCAGTCACGCGGCAACCGGCCCCATAACAACAACAAGATCGAGGTGCAGCATGTTCCGCCCGGTATCATCCGTGCCGGCGCCCAGCGCCGTCCGCCAACACCCGCGTACGTCCCGCCGCCTGAGCACCGGCAGCCGTATCGCCCTGAGCGCCGCCCTGTTGGCCGGCCTCCCCCTGGACGCGGCCTTCGCCGACGACGACCGCTTCTTCGAGTGGACCAGCAACACGCTGGGCTTCCGCTACGGCCAGCAGTTCACCAACCCGAACAACCCGGACAAGTTCGCCAAGCGCATCTACAGCTTCAGCCACGCCGACGGCTACCGCTACGGCAGCAACTTCTTCCACCTGGACGTGTTCCTCTCCGACAGCCGCGACCCGCGCAAGGGCACCGACCACGGTGGCAGCGAGGTCTACGCGGTGTACCGCCACCAGCTGTACGCCTCGCGGGTGTTCGACGTGCCGCTGGGCAAGGGCCTGGTGAAGGACCATGCGCTGACCTTCGGCTTCGACGCCAGCCGCAACAACAACCTGGCCTCGGCGAAGAAGCGCGCCCTGGTGATCGGCCCGACGGTGAAGTTCAACGGCGCCGGCGTGCTCGACCTGAGCCTGATGTACTACCGCGAGAAGAACCACTTCGGCGTGCCCGGCGCAAAGCACCCGGACCACACCTTCGACGGCACCTACATGCTCAACCTGACCTGGCTGAAACCCTTCCAGCTCGGCGACCGCATGGCCAAGTTCCAGGGTTTCCTCAACCACGTCGGCGAGAAGGGCGAGGACTACAACGACAAGGACACCGCCGCCGAGACGCTGGTGCGAACCTCGCTGATGGTGGCTGCCCTGCCCGGCGCCAAGCGCCAGCCGAACCTCTGGCTCGGCGTGGGCTACGAGTACTGGCACAACAAGTTCGGCGTGGACGGCGGCACCGGCAGCCGCACCTCGACGCCGACGGTGAACCTGGAGTTCAGTTTCTGAGGTTCGGTCCTCGGTACGGGTACGGCTTCTCGTAGGAGCGAGCTTGCTCGCGAACACACTCCGCTGCGGGGCCCATTCGCGAGCAAGCTCGCTCCTACGAAGAGCGGAAGAGCAGCCCGGCGCTGCCTGTAGGATGGGTTGAGCGAAGCGATACCCATCAGCTTTCACCCACGAAAAAGCCCGGCACAGGCCGGGCTTTCTTCATCGCGACGAACTCAGCGTTCCTTGCAGGAAACCCCGTCGGCGGGCTCGCCGCCCTTCCAGTCCTTGTACAGGGTGGCTTCCTCGCCCTTGGTCCACCAGATGTACTGGCCGGCGGCGTACTTGGCGCCGGAGGCCGAGATGACGTTGCTGAACACCAGGCTGGCGCTGTCGCTCACCGGCACCACCGCCAGGTGGTTGTCGCCCTTGTTCAGGTACTGGACGCTGAACTTGCGCCCGTCGTCGCACTTGTAGTCGACGCTGCGCGAATCCAGCTTGGCGTCGCCCGGCAGGACCAGCGCGTCCACCGGCGGCGCCTTCTTCTCCTCGCCGCCGCAGGCGACCAGCAGCACGGGAACGGCGGCGGCCAGCAGCCAGAATGCTTTTTTCATGGGTGTCCCTCTGACGAAAAATGGCCGGGACACTCTAGCCAAGGTTCGCCGCCGGCGGCAACGCCGCGCGCCCCGGCGAAAAGTCGGGCGCGCGGCTCGCCCTCATTCGGCCAATGCCAAGACCGGCTGCGCGGCGCGCGAGCGCTTGAGGCGGTAGCAGGCGAACATCACCAGCAGCCACAGCGGGATCACGTACACCGAGACCTGGATGCCCGGGATCATCGCCATCACCCCGAGGATGAACAGCACGAAGGCCAGGCACAGCCAGTTGCCGTAGGGGTAGAAGATGGCGCGGAAGGCGGTGCGCACGCCGTCGCGGTCCATGCGCTGGCGGAACTTCAGGTGCGCGTAGCTGATCATCGCCCAGTTGATCACCAGCGCCGCCACCACCAGCGACATCAGCAGTTCCAGCGCCTGGTGCGGGATCACGTAGTTGACCACCACCGCGAGGAAGGTCACCAGCGCCGACACCAGCAGCGCGCGCACCGGCACGCCACGCTTGTCCACCTTCGCCAGGGCGCGGGGCGCGTCGCCCTGCTCGGCCAGGCCGACCAGCATGCGGCCGTTGCAGTAGGTGCCGCTGTTGTAGACCGACAGCGCCGCGGTGAGCACCACGAAGTTGAGGATGTGCGCGGCGGTGTCGCTGCCGAGCAGCGAGAACACTTTCACGAAGGGGCTGCCGCTGTAGTCGTCGCCGGCCGCGCTGATGCTCTGCAGCAGGCTGTCCCAGGGCGTCAGCGCGAGCAGCACGGCCAGGGCGCCGACGTAGAAGATCAGGATGCGCCAGAGCACCTGGTTGATCGCCTTGGGGATCACCGTTTTCGGCTGGTCGGCCTCGGCGGCGGTGAAGCCGAGCATCTCCAGGCCGCCGAAGGAGAACATGATGAAGGCCATGGCCATCACCAGCCCGCTGGCGCCGTTGGGGAAGAAGCCGCCGTGGCTCCACAGGTTGCTCACGCTCGCCTGCTCGCCGCCGTGGCCGGAGAACAGCAGCCAGCAGCCGAGCAGGATCATGCCGACCACGGCGCTGACCTTGATCATCGCGAACCAGAACTCGGCCTCGCCGAACAGCTTGACGTTGGTCAGGTTGATGAGGTTGACCAGCACGAAGAACACCGCGGCGCTGGCCCAGGTGGGCACGTCCGGCCACCAGTAGTGCACGTACTTGCCCACCGCGGTGAGCTCGGACATGCCGACCAGGATGTACAGCACCCAGCAGTTCCAGCCGGAGAGGAAGCCGGCGAAACCGCCCCAGTACTTGTGGGCGAAGTGGCTGAAGGAGCCGGCCACCGGCTCTTCGACGATCATCTCGCCGAGCTGGCGCATGATCAGGAAGGCGATCACCCCGGCGATGGCGTAGCCGAGCAGCATGGACGGCCCGGCCGACTTGAGCACCCCGGCCGAGCCGAGGAACAGGCCGGTGCCGATGGCGCCGCCGAGGGCGATCAGCTGGATGTGGCGATTCTTCAGGCCGCGCTGCAACTGGCCTGCGTGCTGGGTATCACGCGTCATTGCGTCACCTTTTGTTGTTATCTGTGACGGATCGGGCCCCGCGGTTCGTGGCCGCGCGGCATGCAAGGCGCATCGCGCCGCGGCGAATTGCCGCCGGGCGCGGGGCAGGCGCCATATCAGCCGCTGCGGTCGCTGCGAACAAGCCTGCGAGCCTTGTGGGAAAGCGCCCGGCCAGCGTCGCGGGCGGCAGCTTTTCGTTACAGCCATGGCGGGCTGCGCAGTGCTTCGGCGCCCGCGTAAAACCTTCGTTACACAGCGGTTCACCAGCTTTCCAGGGCAGATGCAAGGCGCCCGCGCCGCCGCTACCATGCGCGGCATCGACCTTCGTTTTCCGGTGAGCCATGGCCCGCGCCGCCCCGCCCGACCTCAGCGATACCCAGGTGCCCCTGCGCGGCCTGGCGCGCAGCTACCCGCGCGGGCTGTACATCGAGCCCCACGAGCACGAGTGGGGCCAGGTGCTCTACGCCATGTCCGGGCTGATGTGGCTGGAAACCCCGCAGGAAGCCCTGCTGCTGCCGCCGCAGCGCGCCGTCTGGCTGCCGCCGGGCGTACCCCACGGCATCCGTGTGGTCAGCGAGCTGCAGATGCGCAACATCTACCTGCGCCCGAGCCTGGCCGGGGTGCTGGAGGAGCGCGTGCAGGTGTTCGAGGTGGGCACCCTGCTGCGCGAGCTGATCCTGCGCCTGGTGGAACAGGAAAGGCAGCCCGACGCCGAGTACTACCGCGCCCTCTCCGACCTCTGCGTGCTGGAACTGCGCCGCGCCCGCAGCAGCCTGCCGCGCATCCCCCTGCCGGAAGACGACGACCGACGCCTGCTAGCCCTGTGCCGGGCGGTGATGGCCAAACCCAGCACGGAAATCTCCGTGGAGCAGCACGCCGCCGACGTCGGCGCCAGCGTGCGCACCCTCGCCCGCCTGTTCCAGAGCAGCCTGGGCATGGGCTTCGCCGCCTGGCGCCGCCAGGTGCAACTGGCCACCGCCGTGGCCGCGCTGGCCGCCGGCACCCCGGTGAACCGCATCGCCCACGAGCTGGGCTACACGCCGGGGGCGTTCAGCGAGATGTTCCGCCGCGAGCTGGGGGTGGCGCCTTCGGAGTGGGGGATGGCGGGAGGGGATGCGTCCGGGTAGATGGCTGTTTATTGGGTTCCCGCGTTCGCGGGAATGACGGGAAAAACACTGTGCCAACCACGTCATTCCCGCGAACGCGGGAACCCAGAAAACCCCTCAGACGATTTCCTCCCAGAGATCACGCCAATCGGGATTGAACGACTCGATCAACTCGATCTTCCACTCCCGCCGCCATTTCTTCAGGCGCTTCTCCCGCGTGATCGCCTCCAGCATCGAGCCGTGCATTTCGTAATAGACCAACCGATGCACGCCGTAACGCGCCGTGAAGCCCGGAACCTGCTCGTTGCGATGTTCCCAGGCACGCTTGGGCAGGTTGCTCGTGGCGCCGATGTAGAGCGTTCCATTGCGGCAGCTGGCGAGGATGTAGACAGCGGGTTCGATGGGCATGGTCGGGCGCGTCCTGTTCCGTGGATTCGCCAACCTAGCGATATCGAAGGCCTGGGTGGCGGTGCGGTGGAGGGTCAGGAAAGGTCTGCGCTTCATAGAGGAAGTCGCTGGGTTCCCGCGTTCGCGGGAATGACGAGGTGGGGGGCGATGTTTCTGTCGTCCCCGTGAGCAGGGCTCCCACACGAAACAGCGTTCGGACGACATCGCCCCAATCTGTCCGAAATTCCGAAGTCCTTGACCGGTACCCGCCCGCCGTCCGCCCTAGACTGCCTCCACCCAGCCGAACGTCCCGGAGGCCCCATGAACTACCTGATATCGCTGGCCATCGGTGTTGCCGTCGGCGTGCTCTACAACCTGCTCGACTTCCGCTCGCCGGCGCCGCCCCTGGTGGCGCTGGTCGGCCTGCTCGGCATGCAGTTGGGCGAGAGCCTGCTGCCGGTCGGCCGCGAGCTGGTGCTGCGCTGGTTCCACTGAAACCCTTCGACGGAGACTCCCATGCAAGCCCTGCAATTCGCCCGTACCGGCGACCTCGACGCGCTCCAGCGGGTCGAACTGGCCGATCCCGTTCCCGCCGCCGACGAGGTGCTGGTGGAGGTCCGCGCCGCCGGCCTCAACCCCAGCGACGTGAAGAACGTGCTCGGCCGCTTCCCCTACACCACCCTGCCCCGGGTGCCCGGCCGCGATTTCGCCGGGGTCGTGGTGAAAGGCCCGCAGGCGCTGCTCGGCCAGGCCGTGTGGGGTACCGGCAAGGAGCTCGGCTTCCTCCGCGACGGCAGCCATGCCGGCCTGCTGGCCCTGCCGGCGCGCGGCGTGGCGTTGATGCCCAAGAGCCTGGACTTCGCCCAGGCCGCCAGTTGCGGGGTGCCCTACACCACAGCCTGGGACGCCCTGGAGCGCAGCGGCGTGAAGGCCGGCACCCGGCTGCTGGTGATCGGCGCCGGCGCGGTCGGCTCGGCCGCGCTGGACCTGGCCCGCGCCCGCGGCGCCGAGGTGCTGGCCGGGGTGCGCCGCGCCGAACAGGCCGCCGAACTGCAGGCCCGCGGCATCGCCAGCCTGCTGCTGGAGCAGCCGGAGCGCCTGGCCGAGCAAGTGAATTCAACATTCCCCGGCGGCGCCGAGGTGATCTTCGACACCACCGGTTTCTGGCTGCCGGCAGCGGTCAGCGCCCTGGCCACCTTCGGCCGCATCGCCATCATCGCCGCGCCGGTGGACGGCCACGTGCAGTTGCCGGCGCTGGCGCTGTACCGCCGCGGCGGTTCGCTGGTGGGGGTCAATTCACTGCTGTATGACAGCATCGCCTGCGCACGCATGCTGGAGCAGTTCGGCCGCGGCTTCGACGAAGGCCGCCTGCCGCTGCCCGGCGGGCTGCGCGAATCGCCGCTGAGCGAGGGCCAGCAGCGCTATCGCGAGGTGAACGAGGGCAGCAGCGACAAGCACATCCTGCTGCCCTGAGGCGGGCTTCAGCCGGCCACGCGCACCTGCAGGCGGCGCGAGGTGCCGGCCAGTTCCCGGGCCAGGCAGTGGTCCAGGAACAGCTCCATGTAGCGGAAGCTCTTGCAGATGGCCGCGCGCAGCTCGTCCCAGCGCCCGGCGGCGATTTCCTGGCCGCACAGGGTGCAGATGATCTCCAGCGCTTCCCAGGGATGGTCATCGTCGTAGTGCGCATGCAGGCGCAGCCACTTCATCGCGCTCTTGCGCAGTTCCGCCGGCAGCGTCTGCTCGTAGGCGTCGCTGGAGCAGACCAGCGCCGACCAGTCGCCGGTCACGCCCTCCACCGCGTAGTTGGTGGCCGCCATGGCCACCGCCAGGTCGTCCGAGGCGCTGCTGTGCCAGCACCAGTGGCCGAGGGCGTGCAGCGCCTCGGGCACCTCCTGCGCGCGCAGCGCCGCCAGGCCCACGCCGTAGGCTTCGGCCCAGCGCAGCCAGTGGTCGGCATGGTTCAGCTCGACGCGGATGTTGCGCATCAGCCAGCGCCGCGCCATGTCTTCGCCGGGGGAACGGCCGAAGCGCGTCTTCAGCAGGTTCTGCGACATGTACAGGGGGAACTGCTCGACCACCGGCCAACCGCCGATGAGGTAGGTGCGCAGGGTCGCGGCGCCAATCTGGCCGTCGCGCAGGCGCCGGTAGAACTCGTGCCCGGAGACCGCGCGGCGGGCGCCTTCGCAGGCGGCCACCAGGTCCTGTGCCCACTGCGGGTAGCTGGTCAGGTCCTTCAGGGACCCGACGCGGAGGAATGCTTCGTTCATGCTGGCCCATCCTTGTGCGTCGATGAAATCGACCGCCAGACTAGATGACGGGCCGCGCACTGTCACCGTCCGGAGGTGGTGTCCGGCTCCACCAGGGCCGGCTCCGCCTGCCCGGAATAGTGACGGTTGAACGGTTGCGGGCGGCCCACGGCGTAACCCTGGGCATAATCGATACCGATCTCCCGCAGCACTTCGAGGATTTCCTGCGACTCGACGAACTCCGCCACCGTGCGCTTGCCCATGACGTGGCCGATCTGGTTGATCACCTGGACCATGGCGCGGTCGATGGGGTCGTCCAGCATATCCTTGATGAAGCTGCCGTCGATCTTCAGGTAGTCCACCGGCAGGTGCTTGAGGTAGACGAAGGACGACATGCCGGCGCAGAAGTCGTCGAGGGAGAAGCGGTAGCCCATGGCCTTGAGTTCGTGGATGAACTGGGTGGCGCTGACCAGGTTGGCGATGGCGCTGGTCTCGGTGACCTCGAAGCAGATGTTCTCCGGCGCCAGGCCGTAGGCCGGCTGCAGCTCGCGGAGCATCTGGATGAAGCTGGCGTCGCCGATGGTGGCCCCGGACAGGTTGATGGCGCAGGTGGTGATCGGCGCGCAGCCGGCCTCGCGGCGTTCGGCGAGGATCTCGAAGGCGCGGTTGGCTACCCAGCGGTCGATCAGCGGCATCAGGCCGTAGCGTTCGGCGGCCGGGATGAAGTCGTTGGGCGGCACCAGGCGGCCGCTCTCGTCCAGCACGCGCAGCAGCAGCTCGACGTGCAGGCCCTCCTCGGCCTGCGGGTCGACCGCGCGGATGGGCTGGGCGAACAGGCGGAAGCGGTCCTCGTCCAGGGCCTGGCGGATGCGCTGGACCCAGGCCATCTCGCCGAAGCGCATGGACAGCTCGCTGTCGTCCGGGCTGAACACCTGGGCGCGGTTGCGGCCCTTTTCCTTGGCCAGGTAGCAGGCCATGTCGGCGCAGCGCAGCGCCTCCTCCACCGACACCAGCATGGCCGAGACGTGCACCACGCCGATGCTGACGGTGATGTTGAAGGGCCGCCGGTCCCAGACGAAGTGCAGGCCCTCGACGCCCTGGCGGAGGTTCTCGGCGATCTGCTCGGCGACCTCCGGCGGGCAGTTCTCCAGCAGCACGCCGAACTCGTCGCCGCCCAGGCGCGCCAGGGTGTCGCCCTCGCGCAGGCAGCGTTCGAGGACGCTGCAGGTCTGGCGCAGCAGCTCGTCGCCGGCGGCATGCCCGCAGGTGTCGTTGACCAGCTTGAACTGGTCCAGGTCGAGGTACATCAGGCTGTGGCGGTCGTTGCGCTGCGCCGAGCGCTCCAGCGCCTGCTCCAGGCGGTACTCGAACTCGCGGCGGTTGCTCAGGCCGGTCAGCGAGTCGTGGGTGGCCTGCCAGGACAGGCTTTCCATGTACTGCCGCTCGCGGGTCATATCGTGCAGCACCAGCGCCGCGCCGACGATGCGGCCGCCGACGCGGATCGGCGTGCCCACCAGGGTCACCACCACGCCGCTGCCGTCCAGGCGCTGCAGCAGCTTGCTGACCTCGCTGCCAGCCTCTACCTCGCCGCGCAGGACCTGCCCGACCAGGGCCAGGTCCTCTTCCTCGGAGGTCTCGTCGAGCATGCGCAGCAGCGACTTCAGCGGCAGGCCCACGGCCATCTCGCTGTCCCAGCCGATCATGCGTTCGGCGGCCGGGTTGAGGTAGGCGATGTGGGCGTTCTCGTCGATGGTGATGACCGCGTCGCCGATCGCCGCCAGGGTCGTCTGGGCCTTCTCGCGCTCGCTGTCCAGGGCGCTCTGGAAGGCGCGCTGGGCCAGCAGCAGTTTGCGCGTGCGCCAGGCCGCCAGGAGGATCAGGGCCAGGCCGCTGACGATGTTGGCCACCAGCAGCAGGCGCATCACCGCCCGCGAGCCCTGGGCGAGCGCGGCGCTGAAGGCCACGGAGGCGGGGGTCACGCCTTCGTTGATGGCCTGGATGCGCTGGTCCCAGTAGCTGATGTCGCCGGGGCCGACCTGGCCGGCCTGGATGCGCTGGTGCATCTCCTCGGCGATGGCCTGGAGCTGGTCGAGGTAGCGGTCGCCCTCCTTCCAGTAGCGCACCGCCTCGTTGAAGTAGCTGAAGTCGTGGAAATAGCGGTAGAGGGTGATGATGGCGCCGACGTCGTCGGGATGGTTGCCGCCGGCGAGGATGCCTTTGCGCGCCAGTTCGTAGTCCGGCTGCGGGCTGTCCAGGGCGGTGCGCAGCAGGCGGTCGCCGAGGGGGATGGCGATGGCTTCCTGGTAGCGCCGGTAGTCGTCGGCGTCACGCGTCTCGCCGTAGCGCTGCAGGTAGTGGATGGCGTCCTTCTGGCCCTTGGACCAGAGGCTCTCGCCGCCGACGTAGGCGCGCGCCCCCGAAATCAGGTAAAGGCTGCCTACGCCAAGCAATCCCTGCAGCAGGACCACGGCGATGAACGGCCATACCAGCTTCCACAGCCGGGAGTCATGGCGAATACGGCTCTGCCCAGTTGCACCCATGGATATTGTCGGATTCCTTTCGTGTCCTTACCGCTGCGGCAGCCCGCCGTAGCCGGACTGGAGCGCAACGGCCCCTCCTTACTCTTAGCGCATGGTAGCCATTCCACAAGGCGGGGGTACAGGGCCTGGGCCGAGGAAAATCTCAAAATTGTCCGACAAAATGCCGCCGGCCGCCGCCTGCGTCGTTGCCAACCCCTGCGCCAGGGCCTTCGGCCAGCCGATGGGCGACAGTGGTGCACTTCGTCGGTGGTGGGCGTGTCGGCGCTGCAGGGCAATTCCGTTCGCGAATGCGAAGCGCAGCGATGCGGATTCAGGGTGACGCCGAGCGATCAGACCTCACCCCAGCCCTCTTCCGCTTGCGGGAGAGGGCTGGGGTGAGGGGGAGGGGTTCGCCGGTGTGTCGTTGCCGCCGGGGAGTGCCGTTCGCGAGCAAGCTCGCTCCTACATTCATTCTCCGGCATACACCACGCCCGTAGGATGGCGTTGAGCGAAGCGATACCCATCACCACCACCAACGGCGCAACAGGAGTCAGCCCTGGCGGCCGCGCTCCAGCCAGCGCTCGAGCATCGGCGCCAGTTCTTCCAGCGGCTGGTAGCCATTGGTCAGCAGGGCCAGTTGGCCGTTGCGCTCGGCCAGCAGGGTGGGGAAGCCGGCAATGCCCAGGTCGCGGGCCCAGGAGAAGTCGGCCTGGGTCGTCAGGTGGTTTTCCTGGCTGTCGAACAGCTCGGCGAACTCGATGCGCGGCAGGCCGACGCTTTCGGCCAGCTGCGCCAGGGTCGCGGCCTCGGTGACGTCACGCCCCTCGACGTAGAAGGCCTGCTGGATGGCCTTGACCAGCGCCCAGGCGGCCTCCTCGTCCAGGCGCCGGGCGGCGACCACCGCGCGACAGGCCGGCTCGGTGTCGTAGACGAAGCCTTCGGGCAGCGCGCCCTCGAAGCGGAACGGCTGGCCGGTGGCCTGCTGCACCGCCTGCCAGTGCTCGAGGATGTAGCGCCGGGTGGCCGGCTCCAGGGCCGCGCCGTGGCCGGTGCGCAATCCGCCCATGACCAGCGCCAGCGGTACGCCGGCGGCGCCCGCCTGCTCAATCAGCGCCTGGGCCACCGGGGCGAAGCCCCAGCACCAGGAGCACATGGGGTCCATCACGTAGAGCAGGCGGGCGTTGGCCAAGGGTCAGTCCTCCAGGACGGCCTGCCGCGGGTCGCGGCCGATGGGGTGGGGCTGGTTGCGCAGCTTCGCCAGCTCGATCTGCTTCTGCCGCTCGCGGGCGCTGGCGCGGGTCTTCTCGCTCAGCGTGTCCCAGCAGTGCGGGCAGCTGATGCCCGGGGCATAGTGCTCGCTGGCGCGGTCCAGGGCCGAGATCGGGTTGCGGCAAGCGTGGCACTGGTCGTAGTCGCCCTCGGTGAGGTCATGGCGCACCGTCACCCGGTTGTCGAACACGAAGCAGTCGCCGCGCCACAGGCTCTGTGCCTCGGGCACTTCCTCCAGGTACTTGAGGATGCCGCCCTTGAGGTGGAAGACCTCTTCGAAGCCCTCGCCGAGCATGTAGCTGGAGGCCTTCTCGCAACGGATGCCGCCGGTGCAGAACATGGCGACCTTCTTGTGCCTGGCCGGGTCGTAGTGGGCCTTCACGTAGTCGGGGAACTCGCGGAACGACTGGGTCCTGGGATCGACCGCGCCTTCGAAGGTGCCGATGGCCACCTCGTAGTCGTTGCGGGTGTCGATCAGCAGCACCTCGGGGTCGCTGATCAGCGCGTTCCAGTCCTGCGGCTCGACGTAGGTGCCGACGCGGCGGTTGGGATCGACGCCGGGCACGCCCAGGGTGACGATCTCTTTCTTCAGCTTGACCTTGGTGCGGTAGAACGGCTGCTCGTCGCAGTAGGATTCCTTGTGGTCGACGTCGGCCAGGCGCGGGTCCCGGCGCAGCCAGGCGAGCAAGCCGTCGATGCCCTCGCGGGTACCGGACACGGTGCCGTTGATGCCTTCCTCGGCGAGCAGCAGGGTGCCCTTGATGCCGTTGTCCAGCAGGGTCTGCAGCAGGGGTTCGCGCAGCGCGACGTAGTCCGGCAGGGAAACGAACTTGTACAGCGCCGCCACGACGATGGAGCGGGTCATGGGGTACATCCTCCAGTGGTCGCCCGCGTAAAGGGCGGACCGGGTCAGAAAAGACAACGCCGGCATCGGTTGCCGGCGTTGGCGCATTCTACCGCAACGATCAGGCAGCGTCAGTGGTCGTGCTTGCTGCCGCCGCGGCAGGTCGGCGAGTCGGGCGCGGCGCCCTGCTCGGCCCATTCCTCGGGGGTGTAGGTGTGCAGCGCGAGGGCGTGGAACTCGCCCATCAGCTCGCCGAGGGTGGCGTAGACCTTCTGGTGCCGCTTGACCGCGTTCAGCCCGGCGAACACCGGGCTGACGATCACCGCCTTGTAGTGCGTTTCCTGGCCGCGGCTGTGCATGTGGCTCTCGTCCAGCACCTGCAGGTGCTGCGGTTCGAGGCCGGCCAGGGCGGACTGGATACGTTCCTGCATGCTCATGTCGCTGTTTCCGTCACTTCTTCGCCGGGGCCTTCACGCCCAGTTCCTTGTCCATGTCGGCCAGCAGCTTGTTCACCGGGTCGACCGCGGTCTGCAGCTTGGCCTGGGTCAGCTGGGCGGACTGCGCGGTCAGGCGCGGCATCTTCTGCAGCACTTTCTGGCCTAGGGGCGAGGCGTAGAAGTCGTTCAGCTGCTTGAGCTCGGACTCGGTGAAGTTGTCGGTGTAGAGCTTGACCAGCTCCGGCTTGATCTTCTCCCAGCCCACCGCGCGGTCCAGCTCGGCGTTGGCCTTGGCCTGGTAGCGGTCGAGCACCGCTTTCTTGCTGTCCGGCGCCTTCGCCTGGGCGAAGTGCTGGGAGAACATCTGCTGCACCTGGGCGTAGACCGGCACCGTGAGCTTGTCGGCGTGGACCTGCTTGAGGAATTTCTCGGCCTCGGCGGCGGAATCGGCCAGGGCCATGGTGCTGAAACCAACGAGGAGTGCAGCGGTGCAAATCTTGCGAAGGGCGGTCATGGGCAGTCCTTGAGTCTGTCTGGTGTGTCCCTTGGGACCCGCCATTCTGCGCCTAAGTTCTGAAAGCCCTCAAGCGGGAGCCGAGCAACGGCGTTTATGCCAGCCCAGTGGCAGAAATGGCTGAAAGTTGCTGCCTACCCTTGTTCTGTCAGCGGCGAATCGGCATGCTGGGTCAGATTGTCACATGGATGTGTTCGATGACCTCCCAGGCCCGCCTCACGCTGCCTCCCGCCCTACCGATGCTGTGCGATGCACGGGGCCACCTGGACCCGGGCGCCATCGGCTGGTCGTCGCGGCCGCTGCTGGATTGCGCCCTGCCCGGCCAGCGCGGCCGGCGCAAGCGCTGGAACCACTGGTGCCTGATCAGCCCGGGCTGGATGCTCTCGCTGACCATCGCCGACCTCGACTACCTCGGCTACGGCGCCCTCTACTTCCTCGACCTGAACACCGGCAAGGCCTATTCCCGCACCCAGATCTGCCCGCTGGGCCTGTGCTGCGAGTTGCCCGACCACCCCAACCAGAACCACGCCTTCCGCCACGAACGCCTCAACCTGGGCTTCGACGACCAGGGCGCGCGCCTGCGCATCCACGCCGACGCCGGCGACCTGGGCGGCCTGCCGCTGTCCCTGGCGCTGGACGTGCAGCGCCCGGCGCACCTGGACTCGGTCAACCTGGTGGTGCCCATGGGCGGCAACCACTTCCACGCCTGCAGCCGGCAGATGGGCCTGCCCTTCACCGGCGCCCTGCAACTGGGCGAGGAAACCTACCAGGCCCAGGCCGGGCAGAGCTTCGCCGCGCTGGACTTCGGCCGTGGCGTGTGGCCCTTCCGCAGCTTCTGGACGCGCGCCGCCTTCGCCGCGCCCGGCGGCATCGCCGGCAACTTCGGCTCGGGCTGGACCGACCACAGCGAACACAAGGAAAACGCCCTGTGGTTCGGCGGCGAGCTGCAGCGCCTGCGCGGCGAGGTGGACATCCGCCAGGCGCCCAACGACCCGCTCGCCCCCTGGCGCCTGAGCACCGCCGACCAGCGCGTCGACCTCGCCTTCACCCCGCTCAAGCTGCACGAGGCCTCGCCGCGCCTGGGCCTGCTCTATGCCCACACCAGCCAGTGGTTCGGCCACTACGACGGCTTCCTGCGCAGCGCCGCCGGCGAGCAGGTGCCGGTCAAGCGCGCCCTGGGCTGGATAGGCGCCACCCACGCACGCTGGTAGGCCCGCCGGCAAGCTATAAGCGCCATTGACGCAGCGCGGAACCCGAAAGCCGGCACAAGGCCTAAACTCCCTCAGATCATTCCGGGAGGACGCCTTCATGAAACGGACCGAAACCGACAGCCTGGGGCCCATCGAGGTCGACGAGCAGGCCTACTGGGGCGCGCAGACGCAGCGCTCGCTGGAGAACTTCGCCATCGGTGGGCAGCGCATGCCGCTGGCCGTGGTCTATGGCCTGACGCTGGTCAAGAAGGCCGCCGCGCGCGTCAACGTGCGCCTGGGCGAGCTGCCGGCGGAGATCGGCCAGTTGATCGAGCAGGCCGCCGACGAGATCCTCGCCGGCCAGCATGACGACCAGTTCCCGCTGGTGGTCTGGCAGACCGGCAGCGGTACCCAGAGCAACATGAACGTCAACGAGGTGATCGCCGGCCGCGCCAACGAACTGGCCGGCAACGCCCGCGGCGGCAAGGCCCCGGTGCACCCCAACGACCACGTCAACCGCGCGCAGAGTTCCAACGACAGCTTCCCCACCGCCATGCACCTGGCCGCCGCCCAGGCCGTGCACCAGGAGCTGCTGCCGGCCATCGCCGAGCTGGTCGGCGGCATAGCCGCGCAGTCGGCGCGCCACGCCGACCTGGTGAAGACCGGGCGCACCCACCTGATGGACGCCACGCCCATCACCTTCGGCCAGGAGCTGTCGGCCTTCGTCGCCCAGCTCGACTACGCCGAGCGCGCCATCCGCGCCGCGCTGCCGGCGGTCTACGAACTGGCCCAGGGCGGCACCGCGGTGGGCACCGGGCTGAACGCCCCGGCGGGCTTCGCCGAGGACATCGCCGCGGAACTGGCCGGCCTCACCGGCCTGCCCTTCGTCTCGGCGCCGAACAAGTTCGCCGCCCTCGCCGGCCACGAGCCGCTGGTGACGCTCGCCGGCGCCCTGAAGACCCTCGCCGTGGCGCTGATGAAGATCGCCAACGACCTGCGCCTGCTCGGCTCCGGACCCCGCGCGGGCATCGCCGAGGTACGCCTGCCGGCCAACGAGCCGGGCAGCTCGATCATGCCCGGCAAGGTCAACCCGACGCAGTGCGAGGCGCTGTCGATGCTGGCCTGCCAGGTCATGGGCAACGACGCCGCCCTGACCTTCGCCGCCAGCCAGGGCCACCTGCAGCTGAACGTGTTCAAGCCGGTGATCATCCACAACCTGCTGGAGTCCATCCGCCTGCTGGCCGACGGCTGCCGCAACTTCAACAGCCACTGCATCGCCGGCCTGCAGCCGGACGCCGAGCGCATGGCCGAGCACCTGGAGCGCGGCCTGATGCTGGTCACCGCGCTGAACACCCACATCGGCTACGACAAGGCCGCGGAGATCGCCAAGAAGGCCTACAAGGAAGGCACCTCGCTGCGCGAGGCGGCGCTGGAGCTGGGCTACCTGACGGACCAGCAGTTCGACGAATGGGTCCGTCCGCAGGACATGCTGGAGGCCGGGCAGCATGGTTGAATCCGGCAAATCCGGCGCCACGCCCCTGGAGGGCGACGGCAAGCGCATCCTGGTGATCCTCGGCACGCCCAAGGCCGACGGCTTCTGCCACGCCCTGGCCGACGCCTACCAGCACGGCGCGCGCAGCCAGGACCACGTGGTGCGCACCCTCAAGCTCGGCGAACTGCGCTTCGACCCGGTGCTGCGCGGCGGCTACGAGCGCAGCCAGGACCTGGAGCCGGACCTGCTCGAAGCCCAGCGCCAGGTGCACTGGGCCCAGCACCTGGCGTTCGTCTACCCGATCTGGTGGGGCGGCCTGCCGGCGCTGCTGCAGGGCTTCTTCGACCGGGTGTTCCTGCCCGGCTTCGCCTTCCGCTACCGCACCCCGCAGGACCGCGAGTGGGAGCCGCTGCTGGGCGGGCGCAGCGCCGACCTGCTGGTGACCCACGACCAGACGCACTGGCGCTACCGCCTGCGCCAGGGCGCCCCGGCGCACCGCCAGATGGTGCGCTGCATCCTCGGCCCATGCGGCATCGCCACCCGCCACCTGGAGGAGTTCAGCCCCATGCGCGGCGCCAGCGAGGAACAGCGCCAGGCCTGGCTCAAGCGCGCCGAGCAGTTGGGCACGCAGGTGTGAGCACCGGGCGGGCCGATGGCCCGCCCAGCATCCTTCCTCCGGGAGCCGGGGCTTTTCCAGACGTTCCCTAAAGCCCCCTCCCACCCTCCTCGCCTAGCATCCCGGCCCTTGCCGCCATTCCGGCGGCCCTTGGGTTCCTGGGAGGGAAACATGTTTCGCAAACTCGGTGCCGAACTCGTCGGCACCTTCTGGCTGGTCTTCGGCGGCTGCGGCAGCGCCGTGCTGGCCGCGCAATTCGGCAATGTCGGCATCGGCCTGCTCGGTGTATCGCTGGCCTTCGGCCTGACCGTGGTGACCATGGCCTACGCCGTGGGCCCGATCTCCGGCGGCCACTTCAACCCGGCGGTGAGCCTGGGGCTGTGCGTCGGCGGGCGCTTCCCCACCCACCAGTTGCTGCCCTACGTGCTGGCCCAAGTGGCCGGCGGCCTGCTCGCCGGCGCCGCGCTCTACTGCATCGCCAGCGGCGCCGCCGGCTTCGACCCGTCGAAGGGCTTCGCCGCCAACGGCTACGCCGAGCACTCGCCGGGCGGCTACAGCCTGCAGGCGGTGCTGCTGTGCGAAGTACTGATGAGCGCAGTCTTCCTGTTCATCATCATGGGCGCCACCGACCGCGACGCCCCGTCCGGCTTCGCGCCGCTGGCCATCGGCCTGGCCCTGGCGCTGATCCACCTGGTCAGCATCCCGGTCAGCAACACCTCTGTGAACCCGGCGCGCAGCCTGGGCGTGGCGCCCTTCACCGATCCCTGGGCGCTGCAGCAGCTGTGGGCATTCTGGGTCGCGCCGCTGGCCGGCGGGGTGCTCGGCGCCCTGGCCTGGCGGGTTATTCGCGGGCGTTGAGTGATTCGCGGATGGGGTCCGCTCGTTCAGAGGAATGACGTCGGCGCGCGGGCTTTCCCCTTACCCCAACCCTCTCCCGGAGGGAGAGGGGGCTAGTCCGTGCCGAGAGGAGGCCTGGTTTCAGCCGGCAATCCCTGTGCTAGCCGGCTAACGCCGCCACACCAACGCACTCCGAACGGTCCCCTCTCCCTCCGGGAGAGGGTTAGGGTGAGGGGGCCGCAGGCCTGCTCGCTCGATTCCGTTCCCCACACGCTCCATGAGGCCATGCACTTGTAGGAGCGGGCCCTGCCCGCGATTCGCGCGCAGGGCGCGCTCCTACAGGGGAATGACATCGGCGCTCGGGCTTTCCCCTCACCTCCCCCACCAAACACACCGCCCCGCAGGATGGGTGAAGCGAAGCGATACCCATCACCACCGCAACCTCAGAAGTACTGAGTCACACTGAACTTCGCATTGCGCCCCTGGCTGTACACGTTGTCGCCCGACAGCGCCGGGTGGTAGTCGCGGTTGAACAGGTTATCCACCGTGAGGTTCAGCTCAGTGTTCTCCAGGCCCAGGCGCCGCGGCTTCCAGCTGGCGAAGACGCGCTGGGTGTCGTAGCTGTCGTTGGTCGTCTGGTCCCAATAGCTATCGCCCGCCACGGTGCCCATGCCGCCGACGTACTTGTCGCTGGGCAGGCGGTCGGTCTGGCGGACGAACTCGCCCTGCCAGCCCATCTGCGCGTCCCAGTCGGGGAATTTCACGCCGAGGGTCGCCACCCACTTCGCCGGCGGCACGTCGCGGGCCCAGACGTTGGGGCCCCAGGGGTTGCTGTAGGCGCCGTCGTGCTTGCCTTCCACCCAGCTGTACGACAGCCCGGCGAACAGCCGCTCGCTGTCGTAGAAGCTCTCGATCTCGAAGCCCTTGTAGGTCGCCCCGGGCAGGTTGCGGTAATTGCTCAGCGGCAGCATGCCGGCGCAGCTGCCGCCGATGCTGCCGTCGTCGATGGACTGTTGCTCGCAGGCCACGCTGCGGGTGCGGAAGATTTCGTCCTTGATCCTGTTCTGGAACAGCGTGGTGCGCACCTGCAGGTTGTCGCCGGCGACGAACAGGTCCGGCAGGTTGACGATGTTGCCCAGGCGCAGGGCGTGGATGCGCTCGGCGTCCAGGTCGCGGCTGGTGGCACTGATGGTGCTGCTGTTCTGCACCTCGTACTGCTCGTCGATCACCGGCGCGCGCCAGGTGCGCGAGTAGTCGGCGAAGAAGGCCACGCGTTCGGTGGCGGTCCAGAACAGCGACAGGCGCGGCGACCAGCCGCTGTAGGTCTGCGAGCTGTAGTCGTGGCCCTGGGCCGGGTTGTCGTAGAGCGGCGCATCGTTGGCCTTGCCGGCGTTGCGCACCTGGTCGAAGCGCAGCGACGGGGTGACGGTCACGCTGCCCCAGGTCAGCGCGTCCTGCACGTAGGCGCTGCGGGTGAGCTGCTTGCCGCTGGGCATGAAGGCCGGCTGGAAGTGCCCGTAGTTGTAGCGCGCGGTGTCGTAGGTGGAACCGGGGATGTACATCTGCGTGTCGCGGGTGTGCTTGTGCAACTGCGCGCCGACGGTGAACGCGTGTTGCAGCGGGCCGGTGTCGAACAGGCTGGTGTTGCGCAGCTCCAGCACCTTGTCGCGGTAGTCGGTGTCCATCTTCTGCCCGCCGGTGGCGACCTGGAAGAAGGCGTCAGGGTTGCGCTCGTCGGTCTGCTCGACGTGGGACTCGGAATACTGCAGCAGCAGGTCGAGCAGCGGGTTGTCGATAGGGTGGTACTGGTACTTGCCGGACCAGGTGGTGTCGGTGGTGTCGCGGTGCGCCAGCAGGCGCTTGAGCGCGGCCTCGTAGCCGTATTTGTCGATGCTCGACTGGGTCGGCGGGGTCGGGTAGCTGGCCGAGGAAAACGGCGTCCAGCGCGTGCTTTCCGAACGGCTGTAGGAGAAGCCCAGGTCGTTGTCCGGGTTCGGGTGCAGGTTCAGCTTGAACAGCCCGGCGTCCAGGTCCTGGGCGCTGTTGGGCAGGCGCTGCGGGTTGATCGGGTAGCGCCCTTCCGGGTCGGGGATGTGCCCGGCCAGCTTGATGTCGCGGCCATCGCGCGCGGTGAGATAGGCCAGGGCGTCGACCTTGCGGTCCTCGCTGCGGCCGTAGACGGCGCCGCTGTAGATCTTCTGCTGGTCGTTGGAGTGGTAGCCGTACTTGAGCATGGCGCCGACGTCCTTGCCGTCGCGCAGCAGGTCGCCGGCGTCCTTGGTCTCCATGTGCACGGTGCCGCCGAAGCCGCCGTTGCCGTTGAACACCGAGTGCGGGCCCTTCTCCACCTCGATGCGCTTGATCAGCTCCGGCTCGATGAACACGGTGCCCTGCTGGTAGCGCTCGAAGCCGCTCTTGGGCGCGCCGTCGAGGGTGAAGGGCACGTCCTCGGCGTCGCCCAGGCCCCAGATGTTGACGGTCTGCCCGCCGGGCTTGGGCGAGCCGCCCATGCTCACCCCAGGCAGTGTGTCGAGCAGGCTGGGGATGTTGTCGGCCTGGATGCGCTCGATGTCCTTGCGCGTCAGGGTCGAGCGCCCGACGCTGCTGGCGTCCACCGAGTCGCCGGTGCCGACGATGGTTTGCGAGTCCAGTTGCAGGGTGTTGTCCTGGAAGGCGTCGACCTTGCCGCGGCGGCGCACCACGAAGCCCTCGCCGGCCTCCACCAGTTCCAGCGAGGTGCCCTGCAGCAGGCGCTCCAGGGCTTCGCGCACGCCGTAGCGGCCCTGCACCGCCGGCGCCTGCAGGCCCTGCAACTGGGCCTCGTCGAACAGCACCTGGACCTGCGCCTGCTCGGCCAGTTGGCCCAGCGCCGCGCTCAGCGGTTGCGCCGGCAGCGCCAGCTGCAGGTCGGCGCCGCGGCTGTATTCGGCCAGCAGCAGGCCGCCGAGCAGCGCCGCGCAGGCCAGCGGGCGGGAAAGCGGAAGGGTGAAGCGAGACAACATGGCGAGTCCTCCCCGGGGACGATAGGGCCGCAAGATCGCGGCGAACGACGGGGAAGACGCGCAAACGCGAAAAACCCACACCTGCGAATGAAAATATTTCTTCTTTGGCGTCAGCGCGGCAGGATCAGCGCGCTGCCATCGGCCTGCCGGCGCACCCGCACGTCCGCCAGCGCCGGCAAGGCGGCGAGGAAGTCGTCCAGGCGGGCGATGCGCACGCTACCGGACAACTGCCGCCGGGCCAGGCGCGGGTCGCCCAGGCGGATGGGCGCGCTGCGGTAGCGCGAGAGTTCCTCGACCAGTTCACCCAGCGGCCGCTCGCGGAAGCGCAGCAGGCCGTCGCGCCAGTCGGCCACCCGGGCCGGGTCGATGCGTTCGACTTGCAGCGCGCCGTCGGCGGCCACCCGCGCCAGGTCGCCGCGCACCAGGGGTTGTTCCTGCGCGCGGTCCAGCCGCGGTTGCAGGGCCACCTTCCCGTCGTTGACCGCCACTTGCAGGCCATCCTCCGCCAGGCGCAGGTCGAAGCGCGTGCCCACCACGCGCACGCGGCTGTCGCCGGCGCGCACGCGGAACGGCCGGGCGCTGTCGTGGGCCACCTCGAAATAGGCTTCGCCGCGCAGCAGCCGCACCTCGCGGTAGGCGCCGCTGAAATCCACCCGCACCGCGGAGTCGCCGGCCAGGAACAGCCGCGAACCGTCGGCCAGGCGCAGCTCGCGCTGTTCGCCGGGGGCGCTGGCCTGGCTCAGTTGCGGGTCCACCAGCGGCTGCCCCCAGGGCATGGCGCCGAGCACCACGGCAGCCAGCACCGCCGCGGCAATCGCCAGGCCGCGCCAGTGCGGCATACGGCGGGCCGGCGCCAGGGCCGGGCGCGGCAGCAGGTCGAAGTCGTCCCACAGGCTTTCGATGGCGCGGTAGGCGCGCTCGTGCGCCGCGTCCTCGGCCAGCCACTGGCGCCAGGCCTGGCGCTCGCGCTCGTCGGCGCCGGCGCGCAGGCGGCTGAACCACTTGGCGGCCAGCTCGTCGATGATCCTTTGTCGCTCCTGCTGCGGGCTCATGCCTCGTTCTCTCCTTGCATCTGCCGCTTGCAATGCAGCAGGGCGGCGGCCACGTGCTTCTCCACCATGCTCAGGGATATCCCCATGCGCTGCGCCACCTCGGCCTGGGACAGGCCGTCGAACTTGTGCAGCACGAAGGCCTCGCGGCGGCGCGGCGGCAGGCTGTCCAGGGCCGCGGCCAGGTGGCGCAGGTAGCGCTGGCGTTCCAGTTGCAGCATGGGTTCGCGGCCCTCGCTGGCCGGCTCGGCGCTTTCCCGGGCCTCGCCCTCGGCGGCGGACGGGCGCCGGCCGTCCTGGCGGCGCCAATGGTCGCGCAGCAGGTTACGGGCGATCTGGAAGAGGAAGGCGCGCGGCTGCCGCACCTGCTGGCGCGAGGCGGATTTCAGCCACTGGGCGAAGGTGTCCTGGGCCAGGTCCGCGGCATCGGCCGAACTGCCCAGGTTGCGGTGCAGGAAGCGCAGCAGCTCGCCGTGGAAAGCCTGGTAGGCCTGCGCCACCGAGTGGCGGAAGCCCTCATCCACGACCCCGTCCCCGCTGCCTTGCGGCCCCGCCGGCCGCCCTTCCCGCATTCACGATAACGTCCCCGCACCGGCTTCATCCGCGCCGGACCACTGCTGTAATTCCTCAAATGATAATACATATCATTCGCGAAATTAAAGGGACGGTTCAGGACGACAGCGCCGCCCTCGCCCGCCGCGCCCGGTAGCTGCGCAGCAGCGACGGCGCCAGCGCGGTCAGCGCCGAACCGCACACCACCAGCAGCGCTCCCAGGTAGGCCAGGCCGTCGAGGCTTTCCGGCTGCAGGTGCTCGGGCCACAGGCTGGCCGCCACGGCCACGCTGGCGATGGTCACCAGGGGCGTCAGCGCCAGGGTCGCGCTGACCCGCGAGGCTTCCCAATGGGCCAGGGCCTCGGCGAAGGCGCCGTAGGCCACCAGGGTGTTCAGGCAGCAGGCCAGCAGCAGCCAGGCCTGCACGCCATCGAGCAGCAGCACCTGCTGCGGATGCGCCCAGGGACTGAGCAGCAGCGCGCAGCCCAGGTAGATCACCATCATCACCTGCAGCGAGTTCCACTGCGTGAGCAACTGCTTCTGCGCCAGCCCGTAGAAGGTCCAGACGAAAGCCGCCAGCAGGACGATGAGCACGCCCAGGGTGTAGTCGCCCAGCGAGCCGAACAGCTCCCCGAGACGCTGGTTGAAGAACAGCGCGAAGCCGCCCAGCAGCACCAGCAGGCCCAGCCCCTGGCCAAGGCTGAAGCTCTCCTTGAAGACGAACAGGCTGCCGAGCAGCAGCAGGATGGGCGCGATCTGGATCACCAGCTGGGTGGTGCCCGGGGTGAGCATGCGCAGGCCGACCAGGTAGAACACGTAGTTGCCGGTCAGCCCCAGCACCGCCAGCAGCACCAGGCCGCCGCCACGCCGGCCCAGCGGGCGGAAGCGCGGCAGTTGGCCGCGCACGGCCAGCCAGACGAACAGCACGCCACCGGCCACCACCAGGCGATACCAGGTGACGGTGACCGGGTCCATCACCTTCAGGACTTCCTTCAGCTTGATCGGCAGGATGCCCCAGAGCACGGCGGTGACCAGGGAGAGGAACAGGCCGAATTGCCAGCGGCCGGAGGAAACGTGCATGGAGGACAGCCCTTCGCGTGTGCGGTCAGCCATGCTAAGCCAGCGTCGGTGGCGCTCGACAGGAACAGTTCGGCGATACAACTGTACCGGTCCGACGGCACACTCGGGCGCAGGCGCTCGGAAGCGCTACTGGAGCGCTACGAAAAATCCTCTTCCCAGCTGTACCTGTCGCATTCCCGGCGCAGCGTCCTAGACTGCCCTCTCCCCATAGGAGAACCCCCATGCCGCTCAGCCTGCCCGCCCTCGAAGCCGCTGCCGCCATCGTCCACCGCAGCCTGCCGCCCACCCCGCAGATCCGCTGGCCCCTGCTGGTGGAAGCCCTGGGCTGCGAAGCCTGGGTCAAGCACGAGAACCACTCGCCGGTGGGCGCCTTCAAGCTGCGCGGCGGGCTGGTCTACTTCCACCACCTGGCGGCCCAGGCGCCCTGCCCGGCCGGGGTGATCAGCGCCACTCGCGGCAACCACGGCCAGTCCATCGCCTTCGCCGCGGCGCGCCTGGGCATGCCGGCGACCATAGTCGTGCCCCACGGCAACAGCCGCGAGAAGAACGCCGCCATGCGCGCCCTGGGCGCCAACCTGATCGAGCACGGCGAGGACTTCCAGGCCTCCCGCGAATACGCAGGCGAACTAGCCGAGCGCGAGGGCCTGCACCTGATTCCCTCCTTCCACCCCTGGCTGGTGGCCGGCGTGGCCAGCTACAGCCTGGAACTGCTGCGCGCCCACCCCGACCTGGACGTGTGCTACGTGCCGGTGGGCATGGGCTCGGGCATCTGCGGGATGATCGCCGCGCGCGACGCCCTGGGCCTGAAGACGCGCATCGTCGGGGTGGTCTCCAGCCATGCGCCGGCCTATGCGCTGTCCTTCGCCGCCGGGAAGCCGGTGTTCCATGCCACCAGCACGCAACTGGCCGATGGCATGGCCTGCACCACCCCGGAGCCGAATGCGGTGGCAATGATCCGCGCCGGCGCCGACCATTTCGTCCAGGTCAGCGATGCGGAAATCGGCGCGGCCATGCGCCTGCTGTTCACCGCCACCCACAACGTCGCCGAGGGCGCCGGCGCCGCGGCGCTGGCCGCCGCCCTGCAGGAGCGCGAGGCGCTGCGCGGGCTGAAGGTGGGCCTGGTGCTCAGCGGCGGCAACGTCGACCGCGAGCTCTACGCCCGCGAGCTGTCCGGCGGCTGACCGTCCCAGTGCGCGCCCGGCCCCTGCTCCGCCAGCCTGTCGCCGGGGTTGCGCAGCGGGCAGGTCTCTAGCGACAGGCAGCCGCAGCCGATGCAGCCGTTGAGCTGGTCGCGCAGCAGCACCAGCTTGGCGATGCGCTCGTCCAGATCGTCGCGCCAGCGCGCTGAAAGCCGCGCCCAGTCGGCGGCCATGGGCGAACGCCCGCTGGGCAGGCTGGCCAGGGCCTCGGCGATCTCGTTCAGTGGAATGCCGACGCGCTGCGCCACCTTGATCACCGCCACCCGGCGCAGCACGTCGCGCGGGTAGCGGCGCTGGTTGCCGGCATTGCGGGTGCTGTGGATCAGCCCCTTGGCCTCGTAGAAATGCAGCGCGGACACGGCCACGCCGGCGCGCCTGGCGAGTTCGCCGACGCTCAGTTCATGGGGTACGTGCAGGGCCTGGTGTTTTTTCGGCATGGCGGGCTTGACCTCAAGTTAAGTTGAGGTTTTACCCTCGCCAGCGTCTGCCTTCAAGCCCAGGAGCCCACCCATGATCATTCCCAGCGCCTACTGCAGCACCGACGCCGACCAGGCCGGAACCCCGGCGCATTTCGCCCTGCTGATCGACATCGAGGTGGCGCCGGCGCAACAGCCCGACATCGCCGAGCGCCTGGGGCGCTACCTGGAGCAACTGCGCGAACTGTTCCACCAGGCGCCGGGCTACCTGGGCGCGGAACTGCGCGCCAGCGAAGACGGCCAGCACCTGCTCGGCTGCGTGCACTGGCGCAGCCGCGAGGACTGGGAAACCACCTGGGACTGCGGCGCCACGCGCAGCGAACTGTTCAGCGACAGCCTGCTGCGGCTGGGGGCCAGGAGCATTCACTTCGACAGTTTCCTGGTGGCGGAGCGGTTGGCCTGAGGGCCGGGGTCCGTCCTACGCCGAGCTGCTTTTCGTAGGATGGGTTGAGTCTTGGCGAACCCCATGCGGCCATGGCGTTTCCCCTGTGGCGTATGCGGCCCATGGCCGCGAATCGCACGCAGGGCGCGCTCCTACAGGTGGATCCGGAGGTGCTCTTCGTAGGAGCGAGCTTGCTCGCGAATGAGCCCCGCAGCGGAGTCTGTTCGCGAGCAAGCTCGCTCCTACGAGAAGCGGTGCTCGCCTGCAAGGTACGCGAGCTGGCCACAGCGACCGGGTAGAGCCGCTAGGGCACCGCCCAGCACCAACCCTCGGCACCGGCCTGCAGTCGGCCGTCCAGTTCCAGGGCGGCGAGGAAGGCCTCGTCGTGGGAGACCACCAGCAACGCGCCACGGTACTGCCGCAGCAACGCTTCCAGAGCCTCCAGGGCCGGGAGATCGAGGTGGTTGTCCGGCTCGTCGAGCAGCAGCAATTGCGCCGGCTGTTCGGCGTACAGCTCGCAGGCCAGCGCCGCCTTGACCCGCTCGCCGCCGCTGAGCAGTGCCGTGGGCAGTTCGATGCGCGCGGCGCCCAGGCCCATCCGGGCCAGGCGCGTGCGCAGGTCGGAAGGCGCCATGCGGCGGTTGCGCTCCAGCAATGACTGCAACACCGAGCTATCCGCGCGCAGGCTGTGCAGATGCTGATCCAGATAGGCCGTGCGCACCGTCGTCTCGCAGTAGCCGGCGAGCGGCGCCAGGTGGCCGGCCAAGACCTTGAGCAGGGTCGACTTGCCGCAGCCATTCGCCCCGGTCAGGGCCAGCCGGCGAGGCCCGCAGAGCTGCAGGTCGAGCGGGGCACGGCAGGTGCCGAAGGGCAGGCGCAGCCCTTCCAGCACGAGCACCCCGCGTTGTGCCGGCAGCTCGCAGTCCGGTGCGTCCAGCAGCACCTCTGCATCCTGGCGCACCCGGGCGAAGGCTTCGCGAACCTCGTCGTCGAGTCGCTCGCGGCGCTCGCCGTGCTGGCTATGCAGCCTGGCGATGCTGGCCTGGCTTCGCTCCTTCTGTCGGTCCACCAGGATGGCCGCCTGGTTGACCTCGCGGGCCTGATGCCGGCCCCTGGCCTGGCGGTGCTCCTGGCGCTCGCGCTGGGCCTGCATGGCGCGTTGCTGGCGTTCGCGCTCCAGCTTGCGCCGCTGCAATTCGCGCAGCGCGCCATCCCGCTCCAGGCGGTGCGCCTCGCGATAGGCGGAATAGCCTCCGGCGTAACTGCGCAGCCCATCCGCCGACAGTTCCAGGATGCGCTGCATGCCCTCCAGCAGCAGGCGGTCATGGCTGACCAGCAACAGGCCGCCGCGCCAGCGCTGCAACTGTTCGTGCAGGGCCTCGCGGGCGGGCCGGTCGAGGTGGTTGCTGGGTTCGTCGAGGATCAGGCAGTCGGCCCCGCTGAGCCAGGCACCGAGCAGCGCCACCCGCGTGGCTTCGCCACCGCTCAGGCGCGCCGCCGGGGTTTCCGCCTCCAGGTGGCCGAGGCCGCAGGCGGTCAGCTCCGCCTCCAGGCGCTGGCGAACGTCCCAGCGGCCGTCGAGCAGTTCGTAGTCCACCGCGTCCACACCACCGGCCTCGATACGCGCCAGGGCCTGCAAGGGAGCCGCCACGCCGGCAAGCTCCGCCACGCTGGCGGCGCCCACCGGGTGCTGCGCCAGGTAGTGCACGCGCCCCTGGCGCAGGCAACGCCCGGCGCTGGGCGCCAGCTCGCCGGCGAGGATGCGCGCGAGCAGCGACTTGCCCACGCCGTTGCGCCCCACCAGGCCGGTGCGGCGTTCGTCGAGGCTTTCGTCAATATCGCGGAAGAGGATTTCGCCAGTGGGCAACTGGCAGGTGACGCCTTGCAGCGCCAGGGTGAAGGGGCTCGTCATACCGACTCCAATTGGATGCCATGAATCCCCCAGGGCACACAGCCTGGGACGGAAACGGGCCGTGCGGGCACGGCAGCATCAATTGCGCATCGGACGAACACCTCGCGAAAGGAAATGAAGCGCGCACTATAAAGAGCGGCAGCCACGGCTGTCAGCCCCCGGCGAGACGAACGGAATCAGTGTGGGCGCTGGTGATTGCGCCTGAAGGTCTCCTCCCCCATCGCCGCGATGTGCCCGTCGATCAGTGCCTCGAATGGCCGCAGCAGCTCGGCGCGGAACTGCGCGCCAGCGATGAGGGCCGCTACCGGCTACGTGTGCTGGCGCAGCCGCGAGGACTGGGAAGCCACCTGGAACTGCGGCGCCACCCGCAGCCAGATGTCCAGCAGAACCGGGTTGTCCGCAGCGGAGCTGCTGGCGAATGAGCATGGGATCCCCCTGAAGATAGATCACAAGTCAGAAGACAATGCGTTCCTGACAATATTCTCCGACAAGCTCTCTGCCACCGTTTCTAGCCACGCAACACTTTTCTCATCTATTCGATTCATTTGGAGCAACACGGTCCTATCGGGCTCAACCCATAGGATACTGGTAATCTGCGAGCTACCTGACCCAACTGTCTTCCTGGCACTTTTTCCATTGACGTTGAAGTTCACCAATTCTCTGTAAAGAACCGAAGAACCACCTTGTTCCTTCAACGTTATCCCCCCTTGCTCCGCACACTGATAAACTCTGAGCAGACCATCCAACCCTTCGGCTCGACGAACCCCCACCGCCTGTGAAGAAATTTCTTTGCAAGCCTTCAGCGGCGACTCGGACACTCGAACAGCATTCATTGAGGTTTTCAAATCTCGCCCGGTGACATCCTCCCTATACCTATCAAGCCGACTCATTCTAGATGCTTCTGAAAAACCAGAATCCTTCCCTCGCCCCTCACCTTTTGCCGCATCTTCTATTATTTGCAAAAAACCCTGCGGCAACTTTGAGTCTTGAACAGAAGGAGCATCTGCCAACGCCCACTCGCCCTGCAGCAGGCCTGTTAGAAAAAAACCTATGAATAACGCAACAGAAAACCTCATTCACGCCCCCTAGAAACTACAATTCGTCGTTATCGTCTCACCGCAAAAGTCTATCTCGGGAGTCCCTGAACAAACGATATTGTTTCCCTGCATAGCCTGACAGTGTCTCTCGATATCCTCACAATCTTGGGAGGCATTAGCCGTAGTCACACCATGCAACCCATGGACTATCCAATCCCCCGTAATACCGCACCCCCAGCATATTGCCGCCGATCGCCAAGTAACCTCGGCAGGCGACTCTATATGCACGCTTTCGCCAGTGGTGTAGTTATATTGCATGGATTGCGTCTGCAGAAACCATTGATTCGGATTCGAAACATTCCAGGTAAACGACAAAGATTCATTATTCACACAATTCGCCCGAGATACCATTTCCAGATCCCAGCTCAATGCATGAGATAGAGGAACTCCGCAAAAAATCGACCAGAACAATGTAGCCAACCTCCACATAAGACCTCCTATCGATACCTATCTGGTTCGCCCCCTACAACACCCAACTAAGCTACCAGACACCCCAGTCGAAAACACCGCGATAGAAACGCATAAGCTCATCCATACCAAACCTCGCTCGCAAACCTATACCCCTGAGAAAAAAAGAAAAATCAACCAAGGATAAGCGAAGACCTCAAACATACGCCCAGGAGCAAAGGAAAACGCCTACAACCCAAGGAGAAAAAGCGCAATACAAACCACGCGAGCATCAACGAGACACGCTCAACCCATGAAAACAAAATTCACGATCCAACCTTCGGAATATGAAAACTCCTAAACAAACATAAAATTCAAGAATCGATAGGAAAGACTCGTGCTCTTATACACCCAGCCACCCAGACTATTAGTCAAGGTGTTTCGTTGCTGTTCCCGCTGCGGTCTACGGGACTATGCATTACGAGTCTCCGCCGCCCCTTGGAAATGCCCTAGCGAGACACCCACCACCAACTAGTAGTTGCTCCTGAAAGTCTCCGCCCCATCGTCGTGATCTGCCCGTCGATCAGCACCTCACACGGGTGCAGCAGCTCGGCGCGGACAGCCGCCATCTGCTCGGCTACGTGTGCTGGCGCAGCCGCAAGGACTGGGAAGCCACCTGAGACTGCGGCGCCACCCGCGGCGAGCTGTTCAGCGACATCCTGCTGCGGCTGGGGCCAACAGCATTCACTTCGACAGTTTCCTGGTGGCGGAGCGGCCGGCCTGACTGTTGGACCAATCACAGACGGAGCCCTACAAAGAGCACCTCGGCGCAGCCTTTAAGGCAGTTGCTCCAAGGTGCAGGAAAATGCCGCCGTAGGATGGGTAGAGCGGAGCGAAACCCATCACCCCGCCCACAAGCTGTCGTGAGAAATGGCGCCTCCCCGTAGGAACGGACTCCGTCCGCGATCCGGCCGCCAGGCCGGCTTCTCTCTACAGGCTCATGTGCAGCAGCGGAAACGGCCGGTCCTGGCCATCGGTCTCAGAGCGGCCGATGTCGTGGAACCCATAGCACCGGTAGAACCCTACCGCCTGCGAGTTCTGTTCGTTGACGTCGACGCTAAGCCGCCCGCGCAGTTCGCGCGCGTAGTCAAGCAAGCGCGTGCCTATGCCTTGCCCCCGCAATTCGGGGGCGATGAAGAGCATTTCCACGTGTGCCTGGTCCAGGCCGATGAAGCCCTGCGGGCGATCCTCATCATCGACGGCGACCCACACTTCCACCGCCGGCAGGTAGAGGTCGCGCACCTGGGGCAGCAGTTCGGCGATGTCGGCTTCGCTGATGAAGTCGTGGGTGGCGCGCACGGAGCGTAGCCAGATGTCCAGCAGGATCGGGTTGTCCGCGGCGAAGCGCTGGCGAATAAGCATGATTGCATCCTGTCTTGTAGGGCGCATAACACCTAAGGCGTTATCCGCCGTTTTCGTCGGGCTTCGGTGTATTGGCCGACGGCGGATAACCGCGAACGGTTATGCGCCCTACGATTCGTGCCGAGGCTTCAACTCGCGCTGGTGATTGCGCTGGAAAGTCTCCTCCCCCATCGCCGCGATCTGCCCGTCGATCAGCGCCTCGAACGGCCGCAGCAGCGCGTCGAAGGACTGCGGTGCATCCAGCGCGTTCAACGCATGCACCACCGCCTCGATGGTCGACAGCGCGCCCTCGGCCGGCGCCTTGCGCAGGCGGTAGCGCGAGGTCAGGCCCTCGGGCAGCACCACCCGCGGCAGGGCCGCCAGGTTGGGGTTGAGGTGCAGCAGCTTGCGCGCCTTGCGCCAGGTGCCGTCGGGTACCACCAGCAGGCGTGGCCGGGTGGCCGGGCGGGTGGCCAGTTCGGCGAGGGGGATGGCGTTTTCGCCGGGGAACAGCAGCCAGGCGCCCTCGCCGCTCAGGTCGAGGTCGCGGAAGTCCTCGCCCACCCGCAGTTCGGCGTTGGCCAGGCCGAGGGCCGCCAGGCGGGCGGTGTTCAGGGCGTGGCCGGCTTCGCTGGGGTGTTGCAGCAGGAGCACGCGGGTGCGGTTGTCCAGGCGCGGGATCAGCGCGCACAGGCAATGGCCGGCCGGGCGCAGGCAGCGTTCGCAGCGGGCGCGGCTCATGGCTTGCCCGGCTGCGTGCGCAGCAGGTCGCGGAAGTTCTGGATCAGCGGCTCGCGGGAGCGGCCGCGGCGCAGGATCAGCGAGAACGGCGCCTGGTAGCCGAAGGTGGCCGGCAGCAGCGCGCGCAGCCTGCCCTGCTCCACCCAGGGATGGGCGTAGTGTTCCGGCAGGTAGCCGATGTAGCCGCCGGAAAGGATGAGGATCAGCTGCGCCTCCATGCTCTCCACCGTCGCCGCGCTGTGCTTGAAGCCATGGCGCGCCAGCTCCGCCTGGCTCCAGTAGCCGCGGCCGACCATGCGCTGCTGGGTGATCAGCTCGGCGGGGATGCGCCGGCCGTCGAACAGTGGGTGGCGGTCGCTGCAGTACAGCCAGTGCTGCTCGCGGTACAGCGGCTGGTAGACCAGGCCGTTCATGCGGCTGAAGAACGAGCCGATGGCCAGGTCCAGGCGGTTGTCCAGCACCGCCAGTTGCAGTTCGTAGGGGCTTTGTACCTGCAAGTGCAGGTGCACCGCCGGGTGCAGGCTGCTGAAGGAGCCGATGACGTCGGCCAGCGGCAGCGCCGGGTCGCTCACCGTGGAGTCGAGCACGCCGAGGTTGAGGGTGCCGCGCAGTTCGCCCTTCAGGGTCGCCGCGTAGCGCTCGAAGCCTTCCAGTTCGCCGAGGATGCGCAGGGTTTCCTGGTGGAACAGCTCGCCCTTGCTGGTCAGGCCGAAGCCGCCGCGGCCGCGGTGGCAGAGCACGATGCCCAACTGGTTTTCCAACTGGCTCATGTAGGTGCTGATGGCTGAAGTCGACAGATTCAACTCCTGCTGCGCCGAGGCGAAGCCCTGGTTGCGCACCACGCAGGCGAAAATCCGCAGAAGCTTGACGTCGGGCAGGGCGCTGGCGCTCATGAAGGGCTCCGCAATTCGAGGTGGAGGGGCTCCAGTTCAGCAGTCACTGGACTGGCAATCGGCCAGACCGTCCGTCGCCACCCGGCCTGCAAGGCACATACGACGGGGCTGGCGCCGCGGGGGCTGCGACAGGGCAACGCAGTCTAGCCGTGGAAATAAGTTTAGAAAACTCTGAACTGATTATTTGTAGCCAGCGATTCTTCCCACTACCGGGCATGACCAGAATCCGGCCTCAGTATCAACAAGCCTGTTTCCACGAAAACAGCGAATCCCGTGAGGCCTACCCATGGACAAGAAACTCCACCAGCCCCTGGGCGGAAACGAAATGCCGCGCTTCGGCGGCATCGCCACCATGATGCGCCTGCCGCATATCCAGTCTCCGGAAGAGCTCAACGAGCTCGATGCCGCCTTCGTCGGCGTGCCCCTGGACATCGGCACCTCCCTGCGCTCCGGCACCCGTTTCGGGCCGCGCGAGATCCGCGCCGAGTCGGTGATGATCCGCCCGTACAACATGGCCACCGGCGCCGCCCCGTTCGATTCGCTGAACATCGCCGACATCGGTGACGTGGCGATCAACACCTTCAACCTGCTGGAGGCCGTGCGCATCATCGAGGAGGCCTACGACAAGATCCTCGACCACGGCATCGTCCCGCTGACCCTCGGCGGCGACCACACCATCACCCTGCCGATCCTGCGCGCCATCCACAAGAAGCACGGCAAGGTCGGCCTGGTGCACATCGACGCCCACGCCGACGTCAACGACCACATGTTCGGCGAGAAGATCGCCCACGGCACCACCTTCCGCCGCGCCGTGGAAGAAGGCCTGCTGGATTGCGACCGCGTGGTGCAGATCGGCCTGCGCGCCCAGGGCTACACCGCCGAGGACTTCAACTGGAGCCGCAAGCAGGGCTTCCGCGTGGTCCAGGCCGAGGAGTGCTGGCACCAGTCGCTGGCGCCGCTGATGGCCGAAGTGCGCGAGAAGGTCGGCGGCGGCCCGGTGTACCTGTCGTTCGACATCGACGGCATCGACCCGGCCTGGGCGCCGGGCACCGGCACCCCGGAAATCGGCGGCCTGACCACCATCCAGGCGATGGAGATCGTGCGCGGCTGCCAGGGCCTGGACATCATCGGCTGCGACCTGGTCGAGGTCTCCCCGCCCTACGACACCACCGGCAACACCTCGTTGCTCGGCGCCAACCTGCTGTACGAAATGCTCTGCATCCTCCCGGGCGTACAGCGCCGCTGAGTGACCCCAAATGCATAACGACGCCTGCGTAGCACAGGTGCTGGAGGCTGCCCGCGCGCTCGTGGCAGCCTTCGCGCGCACCGACACCGAGGCCTACTTCGCGGCCTTCAGCGAAGACGCCAGCTTCATCTTCCACAACTGGCCGCAGCCGCTGCGCACCCGCGCGGCCTACCGCGAGGTGTGGGAGAGCTGGTTGCGTGACGACGGCTTCGAGGTCCTCGACTGCCAGTCCAGCAACACCTTCGTCAGCCTGCAGGGCGAGGACGTGGCGATCTTCAGCCACGACGTCGCCACGCGGCTGCGCATCCAGGGAACGGAGAGCCTGAACCACGAGCGGGAGACCATCGTCTTCCGCCGTGAACAACAACAAGGCCGCTGGCTGGCCGTCCACGAGCACCTGTCGCCCACGCCCTGAGACAGGACTTTCCCGGGAGGAAGTCATGGATAACAAGAACAACCAACACGCAATCACCACCATCGAGACATTCGGCGTCGAGCAGATTCCCGACGCCGAGCGCAACGCCACGCCCACCGACCTGTTCCGCATGATCTTCGGCGGCGCCAACACCTTCGCCACCGCCGTGCTCGGCAGCTTCCCGGTGCTCTTCGGGCTGTCGTTCCAGGCCGGCGCCTGGGCCATCGTCCTGGGCGTGCTGGTCGGCGCGCTGATCCTCGCGCCCATGGGCCTGTTCGGCCCGATCAACGGCACCAACAACGCGGTCTCCTCCGGCGCGCACTTCGGCGTGCACGGGCGGATCGTCGGCTCCTTCCTGTCGCTGCTCACCGCCATCGCCTTCTTCTCGCTGTCGGTGTGGAGCTCGGGCGACGCGCTGGTCGGCGGCGCCAAGCGCCTGTTCGGCCTGCCGGAAACCGACCTCACCCTGGGCCTGGCCTACGGCCTGTTCGCGGTGCTGGTGCTGGTGGTGTGCATCTACGGCTTCCGCTTCATGCTGCTGGTCAACAAGATCGCCGTGTGGGCCGCCAGCCTGCTGTTCCTGCTGGGCGTGTTCGCCTTCGCCGGCCCCTTCGACGCCGGCTACGCCGGTAGCGTGCAGCTGGGCAGCGCGGGCTTCTGGGCCGCCTTCATCGGCGCCACCCTGCTGGCCATGAGCAACCCGGTGTCGTTCGGCGCCTTCCTCGGCGACTGGGCCCGCTACATCCCGCGCGAAACCTCGAAGCAGCGCATCATGCTGGCGGTGCTGCTGTCGCAGCTGGCCACGCTGATCCCGTTCTTCTTCGGCCTGGTCACCGCCACCATCGTCGCCGTGAAAGCGCCGGACTACATCGCCGCGAACAACTACGTCGGCGGCCTGCTGGCCATCTCGCCGAGCTGGTTCTTCCTGCCGGTGTGCCTGATCGCCACCATCGGCGGCATGTCCACCGGCACCACCTCGCTGTACGGCACCGGCCTGGACATGTCCAGCGTGTTCCCGCGCCTGCTCAACCGCGTGCAGGCCACCCTGTTCATCGGCCTGCTGTCGATCGCCTTCATCTTCATCGGCCGCTTCGCCGCCAACCTGGTGCAGAGCGTGTCCACCTTCGCCGTGCTGATCATCACCTGCACCAGCCCCTGGATGGTGATCATGATCCTCGGCCTGATCGTGCGCCGCGGCTTCTACCACGCCGACGACCTGCAGGTGTTCACCCGTGGCCAGCAAGGCGGCGCCTACTGGTTCCACCACGGCTGGAACTGGCGCGGCATGGGCGCCTGGATCCCCAGCGCGCTGGCCGGCCTGTGCTTCGTCAACCTGCCGGGCCAGTTCGTCGGCCCCCTGGGCGAGCTGGCCGGCGGCATCGACATCAGCCTGCCGGTGACCCTCGGCCTGGCCGCCCTGCTCTACCTGACGCTGCTGCGCACCTTCCCGGAATCCGCCGGGGTGTACGGCCCGCAAGGCCCGCGCTGGGTCGCCAGCCACGACCGCCCGGTGCTCGGCATCAACGAGCCGGCGGCCTGAATCCGCGCTTCCTGCCTGGAGCGCAGCGCCAACCGCAGTACCTGTGAGACGCCGACGGGCCGGTTACCACCGGTCCGCCGGCCTACCGCCCGCCAGCCGCGGGCGGCAACAATGACAATTCGAGTGTGAGGAGCCGATCATGGCCTTGGATATAATCGTCGTTCTGATCTATGCCGCCGGCATGCTGGTACTGGGCTGGTACGGCATGCGCCGGGCGAAGACCCACGAGGACTTCCTGGTGGCGGGACGCAACCTGGGTCCGTCGTTCTACATGGGCACCATGGCCGCCACCGTGCTCGGCGGCGCCTCCACCGTCGGCACCGTGCGCCTGGGCTACGTCCACGGCATCTCCGGCTTCTGGCTGTGCGCCGCGCTGGGCGCCGGCATCATCGCGCTGAACCTGTTCCTGGCCAAGCCGCTGCTGAAGCTGCGCATCTTCACCGTCACCCAGGTCCTGGAGCGCCGCTACAACCCCATGGCGCGCCAGGCCAGCGCGGTGATCATGTTCGCCTACGCGCTGATGATCGGCACCGTCTCCACCCTGGCCATCGGCACCGTGATGCAGGTGCTGTTCGGCCTGCCGTTCTGGATCTCGGTGCTGCTCGGCGGCGGCGTGGTGGTGGTCTACTCGACCATCGGCGGCATGTGGTCGCTGACCCTCACCGACATCGTCCAGTTCATCATCAAGACCGTCGGCCTGATGTTCCTGCTGCTGCCGATCTGCCTGTACCGCGTGGGCGGCTGGGACGAGCTGGTGGCCAAGCTGCCGGCCAGCGCCTTCAGCTTCCACACCATCGGCTACGACACCATCATCACCTACTTCCTGATCTACTTCTTCGGCATCCTCATCGGCCAGGACATCTGGCAGCGCGTGTTCACCGCGCGCAGCGAGGGCGTGGCCAAGTACGCCGGCACCGCCGCCGGCGTGTACTGCGTGATCTACGGCCTGGTCGGCGCGCTGATCGGCATGTGCGCCAAGGTCCTGCTGCCCGACCTGGACAACGTCAACAACGCCTTCGCCGCCATCGTCCAGGCCTCGCTGCCGGACGGCATCCGCGGCCTGGTGATCGCCGCAGCCCTGGCCGCGATGATGTCCACCGCCAGCGCCGGCCTGCTCGCCGCCTCCACCACCCTGACCGAGGACCTGCTGCCGAAACTGCGCGGCGGCAAGACTTCCAGCCTGGGCATCAACCGCCTGTTCACCGCCCTCACCGGCCTGGTGGTGCTGGCCATCGCCCTGGTGGTGAACGACGTGATCAGCGCCCTGACCCTGGCCTACAACCTGCTGGTGGGCGGCATGCTGATCCCGCTGATCGGCGCCATCTACTGGAAGCGCGCCACCACCGCCGGCGCCATCACCAGCATGACTCTGGGCTTCATCACCGCCCTGGTGTTCATGCTCAAGGATGGCTTCGACGCCAACACCCCGATCTACTACAGCCTGGCCATCGGCCTGGTCAGCTTCGTCGTGGTCAGCCTGCTGTCGCGCCGCCCGCAGGCGGCCGCCAGCGTCGCCTGACGCGTACGCTGCGATGAACAAGGGCGCGGCGAGTCGATCTCCGCGCCCTCTTCGTTTGAGAAACTTCCTCACCCACGAACAAAAGGAACTGCCATGACCACCTGCGGCGAATTCCTCGTCAAGCAACTCGAAGCCTGGGGCGTGGACACTGTCTTCGGCATCCCCGGCGTGCACACCGTCGAGCTGTACCGCGGCCTGCCGGGCAGCGCCATCCGCCACGTCACCCCGCGCCACGAGCAGGGCGCCGGCTTCATGGCCGACGGCTACGCGCGCGTCACCGGCAAGCCGGGCGTGTGCTTCATCATCACCGGCCCGGGCATGACCAACATCCTCACCGCCATGGGCCAGGCCTACGCCGACTCCATCCCGATGCTGGTGATCAGCAGCGTCAACGAGCGCTCGCGCCTGGCCCACGGCAACGGCTACCTGCACGAGCTGCCCGACCAGCGCGCCATGACCGCCGGGGTGACCGCCTTCAGCCACACGCTGATGAGCGTCGAGGAACTGCCGGCGGTGCTGGCCCGCGCCTTCGCCGTGTTCGACAGCGAGCGCCCGCGCCCGGTGCACATCGAGTTGCCGCTGGACATCATCACCGCCCCGGCCGAGCACATGCAGGTACGCCCGCGCGTGCAACTGGCGCGCCCGGCCCCGGCGCGCTCGCCGCTGCACGAAGCGGCGGCCAAGCTGGCCAAGGCGCAGAAGCCGCTGCTGCTGCTCGGCGGCGGTTGCGTCGCGGCGCAAGCCGAAGCCCGCGCCCTGGCCACCGCGCTGGACGCCCCCACCGCGCTGACCGTCAACGCCAAGGGCCTGCTGCAGCCGGAGCACCCGCTGCTGGTCGGCAGCAACCAGTCGCTGGTGCCGGTCCGTGAACTGGCGCTGGAGGCCGACGTGGTCCTGGCCATCGGCACCGAGCTGGGCGAGACCGACTACGACGTGGTGTTCGACGGCAACTTCCGCATCGGCGGCGAGCTGATCCGCATCGACATCGACCCGCAGCAGCTGATGCGCAACCAAGTCCCGAGCGTCGCCATCCAGGCCGACGCCCGCACCGCCATGCGCGCCCTGCTGGAACTGCTGCCGGCCCGCCAGGCCAGCGCCGCCAGCCCCGGCGCCCAGCGCGCGGCCAAGGTGCGCGCGCAGCTGGCCGAGGACTTCAGCGGCTGGGCGCACTATCGCACGCTGTTCGGCAAGATCCTCGAAGCGCTGCCGGACGCCCGTTTCGTCGGCGACTCCACCCAGACCGTGTACAGCGGCAACCACCTGGTGGAACTGGACGGCGGCCGCCGCTGGTTCAACTCCGCCAGCGGCTACGGCACCCTCGGCTACGGCCTGCCCGCGGCCATCGGCGCCAAGCTCGGCGAACCGGGCCGCCCGGTGATCAGCCTGATGGGCGACGGCGGCCTGCAGTTCACCCTGCCGGAGCTGGCCAGCGCCGTGGAGGCCAGGGTGGGCATCATCGTGCTGCTGTGGAACAACCACGGCTACGGCGAGATCAAGCGCTACATGGAGCGCCGCGACATCACCCCGCTGGGTGTGGATATCTACACGCCGGACTTCCTCGCCATCGCCCGCGGCTTCGGCTGCGAAGCGGAGCGGGCGCGGGATTACGAGCACCTGCAGGCGTTGCTGCGTAACGCGCCGAGCGATCGGCCGTTGATCGTGGAAGTGATGGAGGCGGCGCCGTTCGCGCCTTGAGGTGATGGAGTGAAGCTCGGCAACCCTCTCCCCCCGCCCTCGGCTGCGCGCCCCGCCCTGAAGGGAGAGGGTTAGGGAGAGGGAAAGGCCCCCACCCGGCACCGCCCTCACAGGCATGCCACCCTGTAGGAGCGGGCCCTGCCCGCGAAATCGCGCGCAGGGCGCGCTCCTACACAAAACACAAAGACACCAGGCCCCACCATGAAAATCGTCACCCGCGACCGCTGGTTCGAAGTCCGCCACTGCTACGACGGCGTCAGCCTGATCCACGAGCCCTGGGTGCGGCCCTTCTACCGCTGCAACATGTGGCACATCCAGGGCCGCGAGCGCGACCTGCTGGTGGACAGCGGCTCCGGCCTGGTCAGCCTGCGCGAGCAGTTGCCCTGGCTCACCGAGCGGCCGCTGCTGGCGGTGGCCAGCCATACCCACTTCGACCATATCGCCGGCCACCACGAATTCGCCGAGCGCCTGTGCCACCCGGCCGAGGCCGACATCCTCGCCAGCCCCGACGGCGAGCGCACCCTGGCCACGGCCTTCGTCGGCGACGAGATGTTCGAAGCGCACCCGGACTGCCCGCTGTGCTACGCCGAGTACCGGGTGAAGGCGGCGCCGGCCACGCGCACCATCGACGAGGGCGATGTGCTCGACCTGGGCGACCGCGTGCTGGAGGTGCTGCATACCCCCGGCCATTCACCGGGCGGCATCAGCCTGTGGGAAGCGCGGACGCAGACGCTGTTCTCCGGCGACATCGTCTACGACGGCCCGCTGATCGAGGATGCCTACCACTCCAACCTGGACGACTACGCGCGCAGCCTGGAACGCCTGCGCCAACTGCCGGTGCGCACCGTGCACGGCGGGCACTTCCCGAGTTTTTCCGGGGAGCGCTTGCGGCAGATCATCGACGAGTGGTTCGCGGCCCACGGCTGAAATACCGGGGCCCAACGCAATCTGCCCGCGTGAGCGGGCAGAAGGTGTGTCCAGCAGGTGCTTCAGGAGTCAGCGTCGGCGTTGCTGTGCGTAGCGCCGTTGCTCATCGCTTGGAATGGGAATGGGTTGCAGGCGCGGAGGCTCGATGAGGCCGAGCGTGACACCCAGTTTCCATGCCAGGGTTTGCAGCCAGAGTTTCATGGGATGCCTCCTTTGCGGTGGAAGGGTCGGGCGGCCCGCTTCCGGGCCGCCCTAAGAGTAGAGTAGCCCGGCGTCCCACTCTCCGCCCGTGCCACTCACTCCTTGCAACAAAGACTACGCGTCGGCCGGCCGCGATCCGCTGACCTGGATCAAGTTCAGGCACGCTTGCCGCGCAATGCCCGGCGCACCCACGCCTCGCCGCTGACCAGGGAAATCCCCGCCAGCACCAGCGCCGCCCCAGCGACGAAGTTCCAGGCCAGCGGCTCGTGCAGCAGCAGCACGCCGAAGGCGATGCCGAACAGCGGCGTCATGAAGGAGAACACCGCCAGGTTCGAGGCCAGGTAACGGCGCAGCAGCCAGAACCAGGCGAAATAGCTGAAGAAGGACACCACCACGCCCTGGAACAGCACGCTGCCCACGCCCAGCGCGGTGAAGCGCACATTACCGAACTCGCCCAGGGCCAGGGCGATGAAGGGCAGCAGCAGCGCGGCGGCGAACAGCTGGTAGAACAGCGTCAGGCTGGTCGGCGCCTCCGACAGCCGCGTGCTGCGCACCACCACCGTGGTAGCGCCCCAGGAGGCCCCGGCGAGCACGCCGAAGAAATCCCCCAGCAGCATGCGGCTGTCCATGTGCTGCAGGTCGAAGCCGCCGCCGAAGCACAGGGCGATGCCGCCGAAGCACACCGCGATGCCCAGCCACTGCAGCGGTCGCAGGCGTTCGCTGGGCAGCAGGAAGTGCAGGCCCAGGGCGGAGAAGATCGGCGCCGTGTAGATGAACACCGCCATGTGCGAAGCGCTGGTGTACACCAGGCCCTGGGCGATGAACAGGAACTCCATGGCGAACAGCAGCCCGGCCAGCGCGCCGCCGGCCAGGGTGCCGCCCGCGGCCTTCCAGTCGCCGCGCCAGAGCACCAGCAAGCCCACCAGCGTGGCGGCCAGCAGGTTGCGACCGAAGGCCTGCATGATCGGCGCTATGTCGCCGGCGGCGAGCTTCACCGCCACCTGCTGCACGCCCCAGATCAGGCACAGCAGCAGCATCGCTTGCAGGGCGAAGGCGTCGGCGCCTTTGCGCGGGGGTAGCGGCGTCATGCGCACCTCCGCGATCCGGACGAAGGGAGGGGGCAACGACAGCAAGGCAGTTTCATGGCAAGGCTCGGCAGTGAGCGGGCACCAAGACGTGAAAACGGCGGTACCCCAAGGGTGTACCGCCGATTATTCCAGCCAAACGACGAACGGCACCAGTGCCAATCCGACACCGCCGGCCGCCAGGGCGTCACTGCCCGGTCTTGACCTTGCTCCAGGTGCGGGTGCGGATGCGCTCCAGCTTCGGCGGCAGCATCTCCACCGAGTACAGCCTGGCCTGCACCTCGGCCGGCGGGTAGACGTTGGGGTTGTCGCGCAGGTCGGCGGAAATCAGCTTGTCTGCCGCCTGGTTGGGGTTGGCGTAGGCCACGTAGTCGGAGATCGGCGCCACCACCTCCGGGCGCAGCAGGTAGTTGAGGAAGGCGTGGGCCTGCTCGACGTTCTGCGCGTCCCTGGGAATGGTCAGCACGTCGAACCAGGCCGCGGTGCCTTCCTTGGGAATGCGGTATTCGATGTGGATGCCGTTGTTCGCTTCCTTGGCACGGTTGGCCGCCTGCATGGCGCCGCCGGACCAGGCCATGGCCACGCAGACGTCGCCGTTGGCCAGGTCGGTGACGAACTTCGAGGAGCTGAAGTAGGTGATGTACGGGCGCAGGCTGCTGAGCAGCGCCTCGGCCTTGGCATAGTCCGCGGGGTCGTGGCTGTTCGGCGACAACCCCAGGTAATGCAGGGCCTCGGGGATCACCTCGGTGGGCGAGTCAAGGAAAGCCACGCCGCACTGCTTGAGCTTGGCGAGGTTCTCCGGCTTGAAGATCAGGTCCCAGGAATCCACTGGCGCGTTGTCGCCGAGGATGGCCTTCACCTTGTCGACGTTGTAGGCGACGCCATTGGTGCCCCACATGTACGGCATGGCGTACTGGTTGCCCGGGTCCTTGCTCTCCAGCACCTTGAGCAGCGCCGGGTTGAGGTTCTTCCAGTTCGGCAGCTTGCTCTTGTCCAGCTTCTGGAACACGCCGGCCTTGAGGTAGTTGGGCAGGAAGCTGTCGCTGGGCACCACCAGGTCGTAGCCCGAATGCCCGGAGAGCAGCTTGGCCTCCAGCACCTCGTTGCTGTCGTAGACGTCGTACTTGGGCGCGATGCCGCTGTCCTTCTGGAAGCCCTTGAGGGTGTCCGGGCCGATGTAGTCGAACCAGTTGTAGATGCGCACCACTGGTTCGGCGCTGGCGATGCCGGCGGCGGCCAGCAGCGCGGCGCCGAGCAGGCCGCGGATGATCTTGTTGTTCTCGCGCATGACTCGCTCCTCGAAACGGCGCGCCCTCAGCGGGCGGCGCCTTCGTAACCCTGCAGGACGTTGACCGCGTTGACGCCGATGGCCTCGACCGCGTAGCCGCCTTCCATGATGAACAGCGTCGGCAGGCCGAGGGCGGCGATGCGCTCGCCCATGCGCAGGTAGTCCGGGGAGTCCAGCTTGAACTCGGAGATCGGGTCGTCCTTGTAGGTGTCCACGCCCAGGGACACCACCACCGCGTCCGGCGCGTAGGCGGCGATCTTCCGGCAAGCGTCCTCCAGAGCGGCGGACCAGCCGTCCCAGCCGGTGCCGTGGGCCAGCGGGTAGTTGTGGTTGAAGCCTTCGCCCGCGCCTTCGCCGCGCTCGTCGGCGTGGCCGAGGAAGTACGGGTATTCCACCAGCGGGTCGCCGTGGATCGAGGCGAACAGCACGTCGCCACGGTCGTAGAACAGCTCCTGGGTGCCGTTGCCGTGGTGGTAGTCGACGTCGAGGATGGCCACGCGCTTGGCGCCCTGGTCGAGGAAGGCCTGGGCGACCACGGAGGCGTTGTTGATGAAGCAGTAGCCGCCCATGAAGTCGCTGCCGGCGTGGTGGCCCGGCGGACGGCACAGGCCGAAGGCGGTGCGCGCGCCCTGGCGCATGTGGTCCTGGGCGGTCAGCGCGACCTGCGCCGAGCTGTACACGGCCTGCCAGGTGCCGGCGGTGATCGGCGCCTCGGTGTCGAAGCTGTAGTGGCCCAGCTCGCCCATCAGGGCGGTGGGGATGGGGCCGTCGCGGCGCAGGCGGCGGCCCGGGAAGGTGGTGGAGACCAGGTCGCCGCTGTGGCCCTCGGCGGCCCAGCGGGCCCAGGCGCCCTTGAGGAAGGCAACGTACTTCGGATCGTGCACGCGGTGGATGGCATCCAGGCCGAAATCCTTCGGCGCGATGATCTCGCCGAGTTGCTGCGACTTCACCCGGGCCAGCACGGTGTCGGCGCGGCTGGGCATTTCGAAGCAGGGCTGGAGCTTGCCATCGACCAGTTCGGACTGGCCGAAATGCAGGCGGTGATCGTCGCTGTAGACGGTCAGCATGAGTAAAACCTCTCGGCTTTGTTGTTCTTGGTGGGGGGATTCTGCCCATTCGGGCGGCCTCGGCTGAACGGTGGCGGCGGCCAAAAGGGGATAGATATGGCCAACATTTATGGCCCTTTACTACAGTGAACCTGCGTATCCACGCCGGCTCGCTATGCTCTGGGGAATGGCTGCCGGCCCCATCGGTCGAACAGCATGCACCTGGCGAAGGAAGGAAGAAGAGATGTCGGGGGACCGCAAGATCCTGCTCCGTTGCCTGTTGATCCTGAACCTGTTCTGCGCCGGCTGGGCCCTGGCCGCGCCGGCCCCGGGCCTGCCCGCCGACGAGCTGCCGGCGCTGGCCGACGACGCTGGCCTGCCAACCCTGGCCGAGCGCCTGGAAAGCATCCGCCAGGGCGTCTCCGAGCAGGTCGGCGACGACGAGCTGGCGCGCCTGCGCCTGGCCACCCTGGAAGTGCAGAGGATGGCGGGCCAGCACGGCGACGATCTGCAGGCCCGCCTCGACCGCCTGTCCGACCAGCTCAACGTGCTCGGCCCGCCGGTAGAGGGCGAGGCCGCCGCCCTGGCCCTGCAGCGCACCGAGCTGAACCAGCAGAAGGCCGAGCTGCAGGCCCAGGCCACCCAGGCCGCGCAGATCCTGCGTTCGGCCCAGGACCTGGCCGCGCAGATCGTCAACCTGCGCCGCAGCCTGTTCAACTCGCAGATCGCCACCCGCTCCGCGCCGCCCTTCAGCCCCGTCTTCTGGTCCACCCTGACGCGCCCCACCGAGGACGACCTGGCGCGCCTGCGCAACCTGGGCGACAAGTTTACCGCCAGCCTGGAGGACACCTGGCATGGTGCGCGCCTGCCGCTGCTGGCCTGCCTGGTCGCCGCCGTGCTGCTGTGGATACCGGGCCGGCGCCTGCTGGAAAGGTTCGCCGGCTACCTGGCCAGCCACTTCATCCCCGAGGGCCGCCTGCGCCGCAGCAGCCTGGCCCTGGCCATCGCCCTGGCCAGCGTGGTCACCTTCGGCGGCGCCGCCGCGCTGGTCCACCAGGGCCTGGACTGGAACGAGGGCTTCGACAACGGCCTGGCCAACCTGGCCGGGCAGATGGTCACCCTGGCGGTGTTCAGCGCCTTCATCACCGGCCTGGGCCGCGCCCTGCTGATGGTCAGCCGGCCCTCCTGGCGCCTGCTGCCGATCCCGGACGCTGCCGCCAGGGCAGTGGCCCACTTCCCCGGGCTGTTGGCGATAGTGGCCATGCTGCTCGGCGCCCAGGACCGCATCAACAGCGCCATCGGCGCCAGCCTGGCGCTGACCGTGGCGGTCAACGGCCTCACCGCGCTGCTGATCGCCGTGCTCTTCGGCCTGGCCCTGCTGCGCCTGCGCCGCAGCGACGAGGAGGACGAGGAACACCCGCGCCCGGCGCTGGCCGGGGTGATCCACCTCATCGCCCTGCTGGTGGTGCTGCTGATCGTCCTGGCGCTGCTCAGCGGCTACCTGTCGCTGGCCTTCTACCTGGCCACCAAGCTGCTGTGGATCAGCGCCGTGGCGGCGACCGGCTACCTGATCACGGCCTTCTTCGGCGACCTCTGCGACACCCTGCTGTCACCGCGCCAGGACAGCGGCAAGACCCTCGCCCGCGCCCTCGGCCTGTCGCCGCAGCACCAGGCCCAGGCCGCCACCCTGCTGTCCGGGGTGGGCCGCACCCTGCTGGTGCTGATGACGCTGATGGTGATGCTCTCGCCCACCGCCAGCACCCCCGACGAACTGCTCGCCGGCGTCGAGCGCCTGGCCCAGGGCGGCCAGGCGCTGGGCAACCTGAACATCGTCCCGCAGGACATCCTGCTGGCCCTGCTCACCCTGCTCGGCGGGCTGTTCGCCCTGCGCCTGCTCAAGCGCTGGCTGGCCGAGCGGCTGCTGCCGGAAACCAGCATGGACGCCGGCATGCGCGCCTCGCTGGTGACCCTGGTCGGCTACCTCGGCTTCGTCCTGCTCGGCCTGCTGACGCTCTCGGCCCTGCGCATCAACCTGACCAGCCTGACCTGGGTGGTCAGCGCCCTGTCGGTGGGCATCGGCTTCGGCCTGCAGGCCATCGTGCAGAACTTCATCAGCGGCCTGATCCTGCTCACCGAGCGCCCGGTGAAGGTCGGCGACTGGGTCAGCCTCGGCGGCGTGGAAGGCGATATCCGCCGGATCAACGTGCGCGCCACGGAAATCCAGCAGTCGGACAACTCCACGGTGATAGTGCCCAACTCGCAACTGATCACCCAGAACGTGCGCAACGTGACCATGGGTGGCGCCCTGGGCAGCGTCGGCATCAGCCTCACGCTGCCGCTGGACACCGACGTGCACAAGGTCCGCGAACTGCTGCTGGCGGCCTACGCCGAGCACCCGGCGATCCTGGAAACCCCCAGGCCCTCGGTGAGCTTCACCCAGCTCACCGAGCAAGGCCTGACGCTGGCGGCCAGCGGCAGCGTCAGCAGCCCGCGCGGGGTCTCCAGCGCCCGGAGCGACCTGCTGTTCACCATCTTCGGCAGGTTGCGCGAGGAAGGCATCAGCCTGGTGGCGCCAAGGAGTTTGCGCCTGGTGGGGGGTGGCAAGGAACGGATCGAGGATGCCGCGAGCGATACCGGGGCGTAGGGCGGATAACGTTCGACGTTATCCGCCGCCTGACCTTGGCCACAGCCAACTCGAGGTCGAACACGAAGCGCCCCGTGTCGAGCGCCCAGGTCAGCCACGCGGTCGACTATGGGCGGGGTGTAACGGCGTACAACCGCGAACGGTTGTACGCCCTACGCTCACCCTCGCCTCGCCAACAACGCCGCCGCTCCCTGCGCCTTGCGCGAGTACCAGAACACCCGGTTCACCCCGCGCGTCACGGCCACATAGGCCAATCGCAAGCTCTCATCCTGCATCGCCTGGTCATAGCTGTTGCGGAAGAACCCGCTGTGCGCATACAGCACGTTGCGCAACGGATGGCGCTCCGGCGGCGCGCAGTCGTCGATGATGATCGCCACCTCCGCCTGCAGGCCCTTGGCGCGGTGGATGCTCATAGCCTTCACCGGCAGCTTGGCGTCCAATTGCGCCTGGATCTGCTGCAGCGGCTCGTTGCGTCGGCTCAGCAGCATCACCGCGGTGCTCTCGCGGCTGCCGCGCTGGGCCACGTGCTCGCACTGGGCGCGGATGTCGGCCACCAGCCTGGGCAGGTCGCGGGCCAGGTCGAAGCGGGTTTCCACGCGCACGCCGTGGTCGCCCGGCTGCATCGGCTTGAAGGCGCGGCAGGTCTTGGCCTGCTTGAAGTTCACCTCGGCCAGCACCGACTCGGCATCGCGGATCACCGGCTCGATGCTGCGGTAGTTGGTCTCCAGCAGCAGCACCGTGCTCTGGCGGCTACGGCCCTTGCTGGGGAAGTGCTTGTCGAAGTCCATGAACAGCTCCGGCGAGCTGCCGCGCCAGCCGTAGATCGACTGCCAGTCGTCGCCGATGGCCATCAGGCTCGGCGCCTTGCCGCTGCGCGCCAGGAAACGGTGCAGGGCCTGCAGCCAGAGGACGATCTGCGGCGAGATGTCCTGGAACTCGTCGATCAGCAGGTGCGTCATCGGCTCGGCCGCTTCCAGCTTGGCGTCGCCCTCGGCGAAGCGCTTGGTGAGCTGCTGGAAGGCGGCGTTGAAGGTGGTCAGGCGCTGGCGCTTGAGCAGGGCCAGGAAGAAGCTCCAGTAGATGGCCAGGGCTTCGAGGAAGATCTTCTCGCGGGTCGAGCAGCCCAGCTCGGCCACCTTCAGGTCCTGCGGGCGCAGACCGAGGCTTTCCATGAAGCCCGCCTGGGTGTGGAAGACTTCCACCAGCGGCGCCTCGACGAACTCGCCGGGCAGGCGGAACGGCTGGACCGGCGCCGGGCCCGGCACTTCCTCCGGCTTCTCCAGGCCCAGCAGGCGGTGCACCTTGGCGCGGAAGGCGCCGTTGACCGCGTAGCACTCCTCGTAGGCCTCCAGCAGCAGGCGCTGCTGCGCCGGGCGCAGGCGGCCACCGGTGAGGGGGTTGTCCGGCTCGTCGGGGTTGCGCTCTTCCAGTTGCTCGAACCAGCGCTGCTTGCCCAGCAGCTCGCGGGCCTGCACGCCCATGGCCGAGTGGAAGGTACGCACGCATTCGCGGGCGCGGGCCATGTCGAAGGGGTACTGCCAGAAGGCGAGCACGCGCACCAGCTGTTCGCGCAGTTGCGCGCAGGAGGCGTTGGTGAAGGAGATCACCGTGACCTTGTCCGCCTCGATCCCCAGGTGGCAGAGCATGAACACCAGGCGCAGCACCAGGGTGGTGGATTTGCCCGAGCCGGCGCCGGCGAAGATGCGCGCCAGCGGCTGGCGGCACAGGATCATCGCCCACTGCTCGTCCGACGGCGGGCTGATCACGCCGGCGCTGACCGCCTGGCGCACCCGCTCGCGCATCGCCTCGACCTGCTCCGGGCGCACCGCCAGGGCGCGCGCCGGGTAGATGCCGGCGGGGCTTTCCGCCGAAGGTTTCTCGCCCGCCTCAGCCTTGGGTTTGCGCGGCGCGCGGGGCTTGGCCGCGGCGCCGTCCTTCTTCCGCGCCGTGGCGCGCGGCTTCTTCGCCGTTGGCGCCTGGGCGGCCTCGTTCTGCTCGCGCAGGTAGGCGGTGGTGCGCGGGAAATACCGCGCCAGGGATTCGGACAACAGCAGTTTGTAGCGCCTTACGGCAGACAGCATCGGAAGGCTCCGGCCCTGGAGGATGTCGCTGAATGATAAGGGGTTTCAGTGACGATCCGACAGCGCCGGGCGCCTTGCGTTCGCCTCAGGCGCCGGTCCAGCGGCGCAACAGCACGCTGGCGTTGACGCCGCCGAAGCCGAAACCGTTGGACAGCGCGTATTCCGTCTGCAGCGCCCGCGGCGCGCCCCGCACCAGGTCGATGCCGGCGGCGGCTTCGTCCGGCTCGTCGAGGTTGAGGGTCGCCGGGGCCAACTGGTCGCGCAGGGCCAGCAGGGTGAAGATCGCCTCCAGCCCGCCGGCCGCGCCCAGCAGGTGGCCGGTGGCGGACTTGGTGGCGCTCACCGCCACCGAGCCGGTGTCGCCGAACACCGAGCGGATGGCCGCCAGCTCGCCCTTGTCGCCCACCGGCGTGGAAGTGGCGTGGGCGTTCAGGTGGCCGATCGACGCCGGGTCGATGCCGGCCTGGGCGATGGCCAGTTGCATGGCCCGGCGCGCTCCGCTGCCGTCCTCGGGGCCGGCGGTCAAGTGGTAGGCATCGGCGCTGGTGCCGTAGCCGACCACCTCGGCCAGCGGCTGCGCGCCGCGGGCCAGGGCGTGCTCCAGCGACTCGATCACCAGCAGCCCGGCGCCCTCGCCCATGACGAAGCCATCGCGCTGGCGGTCGAAGGGCCGCGAGGCCTGCTGCGGGCGGTCGTTGAAGCCGCTGGACAGTGCCCGCGCCGCGGCGAAGCCGCCCAGGGCGACGCGGTCGATGGAAGCCTCGGCGCCGCCGCACAGGGCGATGTCCGCCTCGCCGGCGCGGATCATCCGCGCGGCGTCGCCGATGGCCTGGACGCTGGCGGCGCAGGCGGTCACCGGCGCGCCGATCGGCCCCTTGAAGCCATGGCGGATGGATACGTGGCCGGCCGCCAGGTTGACCAGGAACGACGGGATGGTGAACGGCGACAGGCGCCGCGGCCCGCGCCCGTCGGTAGTGCGCACGGCGTCGGCGATGGCGCTGAAGCCGCCGATGCCCGAGCCGATCACCGTGGCCGTGCGCGTCTGCCCGCGCTCATCCTGGGGCGCCCAGCCGGCCTGGGCCAGGGCCTCCTCGGCGGCGGCCAGGGCGAAGAGGATGAAGCGGTGCATCTTCTTCTGCTCCTTGGCCGGCGCGGCACGCTCGGCATCGAAGCCGGCCTCGGCGTCCACGGCGATGTCCGGCACCGGGCCGCCCACCTCGCAGGGCAGGTCGCGGACGAATTCGTCGGCCAACCGGACAATGCCGGAGCGCCCCTGCAGCAGGCGCTGCCAGGCCTTCTCGGTGCCACATCCGAGGGGGCTGACCACCCCGGTCCCGGTTACCACGATGCGTTGTACAGCCATGATTTCACCTGCCTGAGGATGGCTTTGCCATCATTGAATTACGATCAACATATAACATCCCGGGCGAGCCGACCATCCGTCGTCGCGCCCGGCGCGGCGGGGCGCGATCGACCACCCTTGCCCAGGCCCCGTATCCCTACAGAGGAGATTAGCCATGCGACTGGAAGGCTCCTGCCATTGCGGCGCCGTGACCTTCAGCCTGGAGAGCGCCCACCCCTATCCCTACCAGCGCTGCTACTGCTCGATCTGCCGCAAGACCCAGGGCGGCGGGGGCTACGCCATCAACCTCGGCGGCGACGCCGCCAGCCTCAAGGTGCGCGGGCGCAAGCACCTGCGCGTCTACCACGCCAAGTTGCGCGAGCCCGGCCAGCGCACCTGCACCAGCACTGCCGAGCGCAACTTCTGCGGCGAATGCGGCAGCGCGCTGTGGCTGTTCAGCCCGGAATGGCCGGAGCTGATCCACCCCTTCGCCTCGGCCATCGACACCCCATTGCCGGTGCCGCCGGAACACACCCACCTGCTGCTGGACTCCAAGGCCCCCTGGGTGGAGGTGGAAAAGCACCCGCGCGACCTGTACTTCGACGGCTACCCGGAGGAATCCATCGCCGACTGGCACCGGCGCCTGGGCCTGGAGCGCTAGGCCTGCAGGCGGAACACCGCGAAGGCCGGCTCGGCGCTGGTCCAGTGCTCGCGCACCAGCCAGCCGCCGCGCTCGGCCAGCGCGCGGAAGTCGTCGATGGCGTACTTGTAGGAGTTCTCCGTGTGCAGGCGCTCGCCGGTGCGGAACAGGTACTCCATGCCGGCGATGCGCACGCGCTGCTCGACGCGGCTGACCAGGTGCATCTCGATGCGGCTGTGCTCGGCGTTCCAGAAGGCCAGGTGGTCGAACTGGTCGAACTGGAAGTCGGCGCCCAGTTCGCGGTTGATGCGCTGCAGCAGGTTGAGGTTGAAGCGCGCGGTCACACCCTCGGCATCGTTGTAGGCGGCCTCCAGCACTTTCACGTCCTTGCGCAGGTCCACCCCGACGATGAAGCTCGCACTCGGCCCCAGCAGTTCGTGGGCGCCCTGGAGGAAGGCCAGGGCCTGCTCCGGGGCGAAGTTGCCGATGGTGGAGCCGGGGAAGAAGCCCAGCCGTGGGCCGTCGGCCAGCGCCGGGGGCAACGCCTCAAGGCGGGTGAAGTCGGCGCACAGGGGCTCGACACGCAGCGCCGGGTAGTCGCGCTGCAGGCGCGCGGCGGCCTTGTCCAGGGCCGCCGGGCTGATGTCGATGGGCACGTAGCGGCGGATCTGCGGCACCGCGTCCAGCAGCAGGCAGGTCTTCTCGCTGGCGCCGCTGCCGAACTCCACCAGGGTGCAGTCGGCCGGGATGCGCTCGGCCAGGGCCGGGGCGATACGCTTGAGCAACGCGGTCTCGCTGCGCGTGGGGTAGTACTCGCGGGTGCGGCAGATGGCCTCGAACAGCTCGGAGCCGGCGGCATCGTAGAAGTACTTGGGCGACAGTTGCCGCGGCTGCAGCGAGAAGCCCGCCTCCAGGTCCTCGGCCAGCTCGCGGGCGCGCGGGTCCAGCGCGGCCTGTTCGGGCAGGTCGCGGGCCAGGCGCAGGCCGGCGAACATCCAGCGCTTCTCGGGGTGGAAGAAGTTGCGGTAGCTGGGCCGCGAATGCCCGGCCGGGGTGATGCAGGCGCCGCCGCGCAGGACCATCTGGCTGACCATGAACTTGCCGTTGTACTCGCCCACCGCCCCGGCGCCGGGGCGGAAGCCGGGATACGCCGCATAGGCGCTCTGCGTCCACTGCCAGGCGGCGTCGTAGAGCTGGCGCAGGCGGCCGTCGCGGGCGGCCACTTCCCACTCCATCTCCGTGGGCAGCCGCGCGCTGGCCCAGTTGGCGTAAGCGCTGGCCTCGTAGTAGCTGACGTGCAACACCGGTGCATCCAGGTCCAGCGGGCGCAGGCCGGCCAGGCCGAACTCGTGCCAGCCGTCATCCTGCCGTCGCCAGTACAGCGGCGCTTCCCAGCCCTCCTCCTGCACTTTGGCCCAGCCGTCGGACAACCAGAATTCCGCGCGCCGGTAACCGCCATCCTCGATGAACGCCAGCCACTGGCCATTGCTCACCAGCGACTCGGCGATCTCGAAGGGCGCCAGGAAGCAGCGGTGCGCCGGCGCCTCGTTGTCGAAGGCAAAACCCTGGCCGTCATGGCCGATGCCCAGCAGCCCGCCCTGGATCGCCAGGAAGCGCTGCGGCCCGCAGGCCGGGGGCGCGTATCCGTCGCCATAGGCCGGCGCCAGCGGCGACAGGCTGAACAGGTGGAGGATGTCCATCAGCAGCAGTTCCTGGTGCTGCTCCTCGTGGGCCAGGCCCAGGCGCACCAGGGCTTCCAGCTCAGCATCGGCTTCCACGGCGAGCAGCGCCTGCATGTGCTCGTCGACGTGCAGCCGGTAGTCGAGCACCCGGTGCAGTGGCGGCCGCGTCAGCATTCCCCGCTGCGGCCGCGGCTGGCGCGCGCCCAGGGCCTCGTAGTAGGAGTTGAACAGGTAGCCGAAGCTGGCATCGAATTCGCTGTACCCGGCCAGCCGCGGCTTGAGCAGGAAGGTCTCGAAGAACCAGGTGGTGTGCGCGATGTGCCACTTGGCCGGGCTGGCGTCGGGCATCGACTGGGTGACCGCGTCCTCGGCGCTGAGGGGGGCGATCAGTTCCTCGCTGTGCCGCCGCACCTGGCGGTAGGCATCGAGCAGAGACGGGGCCTTGCTGGACATGGGGTGGTCCCCTTTTCCGTGGGCGGGTTCGGAACGCAGGCGGTCATTCGTTCTCGAGGTTGACCTTCTCCGGGTGGAAGGCACCGCTGCGGCGCACTCATCGGGTTCGAGCCGCGGCCCTGGACAAAGGTTGCAACGAATTGTCGCCGAGGCCGCACCTTTTCAGGGTAGAAGCGCTCGCCGCGCCGGCCGGGAAAAACCGATGGGCGTGCCCGCTTGCCCCACCCCGCCCGGCTGGCCGATAGTCGCGCTTCGACAAGGAGGCAGAATGTTCAGCAGAAGACAGATCAACCGCGCCATGCTCCTGGCGCCCCTGGCAGGCCTGCTCGCCGGCACCGCGCAGGCGGATGGGCAATCCACGCTGGAGCGCCTGAAGCAACTGGAACGCGACAGCGGCGGACGCCTGGGCGTGGCCGTGCTCGACACCGGCAATGGCCGCCGCTTCGGCCTGCGCGAGGACGAACGTTTCCCGCTGTGCAGCACCTTCAAGCTGCTGCTCGCCGCCTGCGTGCTGGCCCGCGTGGATCGTGGCGAGGAGCAGTTGGCGCGGCGCATCGTCTACGGCCAGGCGGACCTGGTGGAGTATTCGCCGGTCAGCGAGCGCCACGTCGGCCAGCCGGGCATGAGCGTCGCCGACCTCTGCGAGGCGGCGATCACCCTGAGCGACAACGGCGCCGCCAACCTGCTGCTGGCCAGCCTGGGCGGCCCCGCCGGCTTGACCGGCTGGCTGCGCAGCACGGGCGACGACATCAGCCGCCTGGACCGCAACGAGCCCACCCTCAACCAGGCCCTCCCGGACGACCCGCGCGACACCAGCACCCCACGGGCGATGGTCGCCACCCTGCAGCGCCTGCTGCTGGGCGACATCCTGCAACCCGCCTCGCGCGACCAGCTGAATGCCTGGCTGGCGGCCAACAAGACCGGCGACAAACGTATCCGCGCAGGCCTGCCAACGGGCTGGAAAGTCGGCGACAAGACCGGCACCGGCGAGCGCGGCACCAGCAACGACGTGGCCATCCTCCGGCCGCCGGGCCGCGCGCCGATCCTGGTGGCGGCCTACCTCACCGGCAGCCCGGCCCCGGCGGAAAAGCGCGATGCGCTGCTGGCGGAGGTTGGACGGCTGGCGGCGGGGTTGGTGTCGGACCCGGGCTGATATCGCGCTTGAATGGCCGGCGCTATCATTGCCGGCCATTCGTCAGGAGGAAATGAACATGTCCCAGGGACGGATCCGCGCGGTAGCCCTCTGCGTCTTTCACCACCAGGGGCGAATCCTGGTCAATCAGGCCTACGACCCGGTGAAGGAACAGCATTACTACCGCCCGCTGGGCGGCGGCATCGAGTTCGGCGAAAGCAGCGTCCAGGCCGTGGCGCGGGAGATTCGCGAGGAACTGGGCCTGGAAGTGCTCGAACCGCGCCTGCTGGGCGCACTGGAAAACCTCTTCACCTACGCCGGCAGGCCGGGCCACGAGATCGTCATGGTCTACGACGGCCGCTTCGCTGATGCCGAAACCTACCTGCGCACCGAACTGCCGGGCAACGAAAGCGACGGCCAGCCCTTCACCGCCGTCTGGCGCGGCATCGCCGACTTCGATGAAGGCACGCCGCTGTATCCCAATGGACTGGGGGAACTATTGCGCGCCCAGGGACTGTTCGGCGCCTGACAGCCTCGTCAAGCGCGCGCCTGGAACATCCGCTCGTCATACATGAAGTCGTAACTGTCCTCGACCCGCACCCGGCTCATCGCCGGGTGCCGCGGGTTGAGCAGGAGGTTCCACTCCAGCGGCAGCACCGCCGAGGGCACTATCAGGCCGAGCTGTTCGCCGGCCTGCAGCCAGCGGGTGCCGTAGTCCATGCTTGGGCGGTCCGCCGGCAGGCTGTTCCAGCCTTCGGGCAGGTCCCGGGGATCGGGCTTGAGGTAGAGGTCGTCGCCTTCCGGGAGCCGGAAGGCGGTGATCTTCATGGGGAAGGTCGGCCGGCCGCTGGCGTGCACGAAGGTTTCCAGGCAGCAGATGGCCGGCGTCAGGCCCAGGTAGACGACCGGCACGTCGCGGTGGTTCCAGCGCCCGCCGAGGATGGCCGCGCCCTGACCGCTCAGGTCGCTGGCCCGGGCCGCCTTGGCGACGCGCCAGGCCCGCATCAGGCGACCCCGCCCCACTCCAGCGCGTGCAGCACGCGGCGTACCTGGTTGGCGCCTATCTCGGTGTCGCAGAGGCTCAGCGGCGTCAGGCCACCAAGGGCCTGGTTGGGGCGCTCCAGCCACTGGGCTGCGGCGTCCTTGTCCTCGAACACCTGCTCGGCCAGCACGGCCACCGAGGCCAGGCGGTCGAGGCGCTCCGAGGTGACCAGGTCCAGCGCCTGGTCGGCCTTCTTCTTGCGCTCGTAGGTGGACAGGGAGATGTTGAACAGCTCGACGAAGCCGGAGCCGCTGATGCGGAAGGTATCGCGCACCGATTCGACCCAGCGCCAGCTCAGGCCGTGGCGGATGTGCTGCAGCCGCTGGGCCTCGGTGAGGCTGGCATGGTCGTGCACCAGATGCCAGAACACCGGGGACGGCGAGTCGCTGCGACGACGATCTTCCGTCTTGATGGCCAACATGCGACCTCCTCAAATGATGAAAAATAAACCGTCAAATGAAGGCTACTCCTTTCCGGCGGATTTGCCCAGCCAAGATGACAGGAGCGGGCGGGCGCACAGCATAATGAACAAAATATTGCACACATCTTTTGAGCAGCTGATTCCCCGCCTAAGGCTCACTCCAATAAAACAGGGAGATCCGTTGTCATCGACTCATTGCCTGAGCCTATCGATTTGCCAATTTCCCTAAGCTCAGGCAATATACCGTGCATTATGTTGAACACAACGCTTTACCGCCTCTCCACTTCCCGCCTGGTCGCCCGCGAGCGTCACTGGACCGGCGACCTCTAGCGCCCTCCCCGAAGTCACGTCTTTGGTGACGATGCGCCCGAGCGTATCACCGCTCGCCCAGCGTCACCTCCCCGTTCCGACTTTCCGCCTGGCCACGCGTCCGTTCGCGAGGGCAGCGGCTTGCCCAAGGGAGGGCTCGATCATGCGTTCCTGGATCTATCTGTTCGCCGCCATCGGTTTCGAAGTGGTCGGCACCACTTCGATGAAACTCACCACCACCCTGGCCCCGTTCTATGGCCACCTGCTGATGTACGCCATGGTCGGCCTGTCGTACTACTTCCTGTCGCTGGCCATCAAGCGCGTGCCGGTGGGCGTGGCCTACGCCCTCTGGGAGGGCATCGGCATCGTCCTCATCACCCTGGTCAGCGTCGCCTGGCTGGGCGAGAACCTGGCCCCGGAGAAGGTCCTGGGCCTGGCCGTGATGATCGCCGGCATCCTGCTGGTGAAGTCCGGCACCCGCAGCAAGGGCGAGCCGTCCGCAGAGGAGGCCGTCACATGCTGAGCCTCGATTGGGTTCCGTTCGCCTGGCTGGGCCTGGCGATCGTGCTGGAAGTGATCGCCAACCTGCTGCTGAAGTATTCCGACGGCTTCCGCAGGCGCGCCCTGGGCGTCACCTCGATCCTCTGCGTGCTGGGCGCCTTCTCGGCCCTGGCGCAGGCGGTGAAGGACATAGAACTGTCGGTGGCCTACGCGGTGTGGGGTGGCTTCGGCATCCTCGCCACCGTGGCCATGGGCTGGGCGCTGTTCGGCCAGCGCCTGGTGTGGCGTGGTTGGTTGGGGTTGGGCTTGCTGGTGGCGGGGATGGTGCTGTTGAAGCTGGCCTGAGGAAACGAAAACGGGGCGCCGCATTGGCGCCCCGTTTTCGTTTGGGACTGACAGATACCTGTAGGAGCGGGCCCTGCCCGCGATTTCGCGCGCAGGGCGCGCTCCTACAGGGGGCACGGCGTATGGGCAACCTGTAGGAGCGGATCTCATCCGCGAATCGCGCCGGGATGGCCGGCTATCGCGGACAAGGTCCGCTCCTACGGTTGAACTACGTGCCTCACGGAAACCTGTTGTAGGAGCAGGCCCTGCCCGCGATTTCGCGCGCAGGGCGCGCTCCTACAATGGCATGGCGTATGGGCAACCTGTAGGAGCGGATCTCATCCGCGAATCGCGCCGGGATGGCCGGCTATCGCGGACAAGGTCCGCTCCTACGGTTGAGCTACGTGCCTCACGGAAACCTGTAGGAGCGAGCTTGCTCGCGAACCAACCCCGCTGCGGAGCCGTTCGCGAGCAAGCTCGCTCCTACGAAGAGCTATCAGCGCTCGGCCACGCTCAGGCGTGTGGCGCCCTGTTCGCCACGCGCGCGGCGGCGGGTGACCAGCAGGCCGGAGCAGACGATGAGGATGCTCAGCAACGCGGTGGCGGTCACTTCCACGCGGTGGTCCGGGCGCAGCAGCATCAGCACCAGTACGCCGACGATGAACAGGATCACGCCCCAGGTCAGCCAGGGGAACAGCCACATGCGGTACTGCGGCACCTGGCCTTCGGCGTTCATGCGCTTGCGCATGCGCAGCTGGGAGATGGCGATCACCAGGTACACCAGCAGGGCGATGGCGCCGGAGCTGGCCATGAGGAAGCCGAACACCTGCGCGGGCACCAGGTAGTTGGCGATCACCGTGGCGAAGGCCGCGGCGGTCGACAGCAGCACCGCCACCACCGGGGTGCCGGCGCGGCTGGTGATGCGCGCGGCGGCCGGGGCGTCGCCGCGGCTGCTCAGCGAGTAGAGCATGCGCGAGGCGGTGTACAGCGAGGAGTTCAGGCAGCTGGTCACCGAGGTCAGCACCACCACGTCGATCAGCGCCTTGGCGTGGGGCACGCCCAGCACTTCCAGCACGGTCACGTAGGAGCCGTCGGCAGCCAGGCGCGAATCGGTCCAGGGCACCAGGGCGACGACGATGAAGATCGACAGGATGTAGAACAGGGTGATCCGCCAGATCACCGAATTGGTGGCCTTGGAAATCTGCTTTTCGGCAGCGTCCGACTCGGCGGCGGCGATAGTCACCACTTCCGCGCCGAGGAACGAGAACATGGTGATCAGCATGGCGCTGAGCACCGCGCCGAAGCCGTTGGGCATGAAGCCGCCGTTGTCCCACAGGCGCGATACGCCGCTGACGCCGGTATCGGGCAGCAGGCCGAGGATGGCGCAGGCGCCGAGGACGATGAAGCCGACGATGGCGATCACCTTGACCAGCGCCAGCCAGAACTCGAACTCGCCGTAGTTCTTCACGCTGAACAGGTTGGTGACGGTGAGCAGCAGGGTGATGGCCAGGGACAGCACCCAGATGTCCAGCTGCGGCACCCAGCTGTTGATGATGGTGGCGGCGATGTTCGCCTCGATGGGGATCACCAGGACCCAGAACCACCAGTACAGCCAGCCGATGGTGTAGCCGGCCCACTTGCCGATGGCGCGGTCGGCGTAGGTGGAGAAGGAGCCGGTGTCGGGCGACGCCACGGCCATCTCGGCCAGCATGCGCATGACGATCACCACCAGGGCGCCGGCCAGCATGTACGCGAGGATGGCCGCCGGGCCCGCCTCGGCGATGGCGCGGCCGGAGCCGACGAACAGGCCGGCGCCGATCACGCCGGCGATGGACAGCATGGTCACATGCCGCGATTTCAACCCATGGCTCAGGTTGTTCTTGTTGAGCTGTTGCATGGTCTCACCTTGTAAAGCTGCGTCCCTGCGGCGGAAATGGCCCGGCCCACCCGTGCGTGGGCACGGGCGGGTACGGGGTCCGTCTTTGTTCTCTTCGGCGCGACCCCTTCAGGGAAAGGGGCCGCGGGGCACGCGGAGGAACCTCAGGCCAGCTCGTCGAAGCACTCGCCGATGATGCCCAGGCCACGCTGCAGGTCGGCGTCGCTGACGGTCAGCGGCACGAGGATGCGCAGGACGTTGTAGTAGGTGCCGCAGGACAGCAGCACCAGGCCCTTGTCGCGGGCCTTGGCGACGATCTTCGCGGTCAGCTCGGCGGCCGGGGTCTGGCCGTCGGCTTCGAACAGTTCCACCGCGACCATGGCGCCGAGGATGCGCACGTCGCCGACGCTGGCGTGGCGCTCGCCGATCTGGCGCAGGCCGGCGCCGAGGATCTCGCCCACGGCCTGGGCGCGCTGCAGCAGGTTCTCTTCCTCGAAGGCCTCGATCACCGCCAGGGCGGCGGCGCAGGAGATCGGGTTGCCGGCGTAGGTGCCGCCCAGGCCGCCCGGGGCCACCGCGTCCATCAGTTCAGCCTTGCCGGCCACGCCGGCCAGCGGGAAGCCGCCGGCGATGGACTTGGCGAAGGTGGTCAGGTCGGCGGCGACGCCCATCTGCTCCATGGCGAAGAAGGTGCCGGTGCGGCCGGCGCCGGTCTGCACTTCGTCGGCGATCAGCACGATGCCGTGCTCGTCGCACAGGGCGCGCAGGCGCTGCATGAAGTCCTTCGGCGCCGGGTTGAAGCCGCCCTCGCCCTGCACCGGCTCGAGGATGATCGCGGCGATGTCGCGCGGCTGCGCGTCGTTCTTGAAGATGCGCTCGATGCTGGCGATGGCGTCGTCCACCGACACGCCGTGCAGCGCGTTCGGGTACTGCGCGCGGAACACGCCGCCGGGCATCAGGCCAAGGCCGGCGGAGTACGGCACGACCTTGCCGGTCAGCGCCAGGGTGTAGTGGGTGCGGCCGTGGTAGGCGCCGGTGAAGGCGATCACGCCGCTGCGGCCGGTGGCGGCGCGGGCAATCTTGATGGCGTTCTCCACGGCTTCGGCGCCGGTGGTCACCAGCAGGGTCTTCTTCTCGAAGTCGCCGGGGATCATGCCGTTGATCTTCTCGGCCAGGGCCACGTAGCCCTCGTAGCCGAACACGTGGAAGCAGGTGTGGGTCAGCTTGGCCATCTGCGCCTGCACGGCGGCCATCACCTTCGGGTGCAGGTGGCCGGTGTTGAGCACGGCGATGCCGCCGGCGAAGTCCAGGTATTCGCGGCCTTCCACGTCCCAGATGGTGGCGTTCTCGGCGCGCTCGGCGTAGATCTGGTGGATCTGGCCGACGCCGCGCGGGATGGCGGCCATGCGCCGCTCTTGCAGGCTCTGGTTGCTGTTCATAGCTGTCTCCAGGTCAGGAATGGGGGTGGCCGCGGCTTACACGCCGATGCACAGGTATTTGATTTCCAGGTAGTCCTCGATGCCGTACTTGGAGCCTTCGCGGCCCAGGCCCGAGGCCTTGATGCCGCCGAAGGGGGCGACTTCGTTGGAGATGATCCCGGTGTTGATGCCGACGATGCCGTACTCCAGCGCCTCGCCGACGCGGAACACGCGGCCCAGGTCGCGGGCGTAGAAGTAGGCGGCCAGGCCGAACTCGGTGTCGTTGGACATGGCGATCACCTCGGCCTCGTCCTTGAAGCGGAACAGCGGCGCCAGCGGGCCGAAGGTCTCTTCCTTGGCCACGGCGGCGTCGTTCGGCACATCGACCAGAATGGTCGGCTCGAAGAAGGTGCCGCCCAGGGCATGCGGCTTGCCACCGGCGACGACCTTGGCGCCCTTGCCCACGGCGTCGGCGATGTGCTCCTCGACCTTGGCCACGGCCTTGGCATCGATCAGCGGGCCGGTGGTGATGCCCTGCTCCAGGCCGTTGCCGATGTTCAGCTTGGCCACGGCAGCCTTGAGCTTCTCGACGAAGGCGTCGTACACGCCGTCCTGGATGTACAGGCGGTTGGCGCAGACGCAGGTCTGGCCGTTGTTGCGGTACTTGGAGACCAGCGCGCCGTCCACGGCGGCATCCAGGTCGGCGTCGTCGAAGACGATGAAGGGCGCGTTGCCGCCCAGCTCCAGGGAGACTTTCTTGATGTCCTTGGCGCACTCGGCCATCAGCTGGCGGCCGATTTCGGTGGAACCGGTGAAGGTCAGCTTGCGCACGATGGGGTTGCCGGTCAGCTCCCCGCCGACTTCGCCGGCGCTGCCGGTGACCACGCTGAACACGCCTTTCGGAATGCCGGCGCGCTCGGCCAGCTCGGCCAGGGCCAGGGCGGAATACGGCGTCTGCGAAGCGGGCTTGAGCACCATGGTGCAGCCGGCGGCCAGGGCCGGGCCGGCCTTGCGGGTGATCATCGCCGAGGGGAAATTCCACGGGGTGATGGCCGCGGTGACGCCGATGGGCTGCTTGATCACCATCAGGCGCTTGTCCGGCTGGTGGCCGGGGATCATGTCGCCGTAGACGCGCTTGGCTTCCTCGCCGAACCACTCGAGGAAGGAGGCGGCGTAGGCGATCTCGCCCTTCGCCTCGGTCAGCGGCTTGCCCTGCTCGAGGGTCATCAGGCGGGCCAGGTCGTCTTGGTTCTCGATCATCAGTTCGAACCAGCGGCGCAGCTTGTTGGCGCGCTCCTTGGCGGTCAGCGCGCGCCAGGCCGGCAGGGCGCGGTCGGCGGCTTCGATGGCGCGGCGGGTCTCGGCGGCGCCCATCTTCGGCACGCTGCCGATGATCTCGTTGCTGGCCGGGTTGTTGACCTTGAGCGTCTGGCCGTTGTCGGCATCCACCCAGGCACCGTCGATGTAGGCCTGCTGGCGGAACAGGCTGGAGTCTTTGAGTTGCACGCGTTCTTCCTCGTTATCGGTGGGGGCGGCTCAGCCGGCGGCCCGCAGGTTGTTGTCCGGGGTGGCGGCCCTGGCGAAGTCGCCGCCTTGGGCTGCGACCTGTTCGCGGACCTTCTCGACGATGTAGGCGCCGATCGGGATGGCCGAGGTGGCGGCCGGCGACGGCGCGTTGCAGACGTTGACGCTGCGCCTGGTGTTGACGAAGAGGAAGTCGTCGATCAGCTTGCCGTCGCGCGACACCGCCTGGGCGCGCACGCCGGCCGGGTACTCGGTGAGGTCGCTCTTGACGATGCTCGGGCAGTACTTCTGCACTTCCTTGAGGTAGCCGCCCTTGAACAGCGAGTTCTTCATCTCGATCAGGCCCGGGCGCAGGTTCTTCGCCAGCACCTTGAGGATGCCCGGCGAGGTCAGCGTCTCGAACAGGTCGGAGAGGCTGACGTCGGTCTTGCGGTAACCCTCGCGCTTCATCGCCAGCACCGCGTTGGGGCCGACGGTGACGGTGCCGTCGATCATCCGCGTCAGGTGCACGCCGAGGAACGGCATGGACGGGTCGGGGATCGGGTAGATCAGGTGGTTGACGATCTGGTTGTGCTGCTTGGGCAGCAGGTAGTACTCGCCGCGGAACGGGCAGATGATGAACTGCGGCTCCAGGCCCAGCATGCGCACGATGCGGTCGGCCATCAGGCCCGAGCAGGTGACCAGGTAGCGGCCGCGGAATTCGTTGTCGGTGGTGCGCACCACCACTTCCTCGGCGCGCTCATCCAGCGCCGTCACCTCGGCGTTGTAGCGGATCTCGCCACCGGCGGCCTGGAACTCGCGGCCCATGGCGGCGGTGACTTCGGCGTAACTGACGATGCCGCTGGAGGGCACGAAGATGCCGCCCATGCCGACGATGTTCGGCTCGCGCTCGCGCAGCTCGCCGGCGCTCAGCCAATGGCGCTCCAGGCCGTTGGCCGCGGTGCGTTCCCAGAGCGCCCGCATGCGCTCCATCTCCAGCTCGTTGGTGGCCACCAGCAGCTTGCCGCATTCGTCATAGCGGATGCCGTGCTTGTCGCAGAAGGCCTTGGTGGCCTTGTTGCCGGCCAGGCAGAACTTCGCCTTGAGGCTGCCAGGGGTGTAGTAGACGCCGGCGTGGATCACGCCGCTGTTGTGCCCGGTCTGGTGGCGCGCCGGGCCGGCTTCCTTCTCCAGCAGGAGGATCTTCGCGTCCGGGTAGACCTGGGTGAGTTGCATCGCGGTGGACATGCCGACGATGCCGCCGCCGATGATGATGAAATCGTACACAGCCATTACCTCGCGCACTGGCTCAGCTGAAAAAGACCCACAGGAGCGGGCCGCCGGCGAAGACCGTGCGCGGACCTTCGCGGGCGAGCCCGCTCCTGTGGCAAGGGTGACGCTGTCGGAATTACTGGCCGCGCTGATACAGCGGCTTCTGGTAGGCGATGTAGCCGCGCTGGCGCATCAGCTCGCGGCGCAGGCCCTCGTGCGGGGTGAAGCGGTCGCGGCCGTGCAGCCAGAACAGGTTGTTGATCAGCAGGAAGCAGCCCTGGGGCACCGGCACCGAGAGCTTGGCCGGGCTGGTTTCCAGGGACTCGGACAGGGCGTTCAGCCAGATGCCTTCCTCGAAGTCCTTGGGCTGCACGAACTGGTCGATGTAGCGCATGGTCGGGCGACCTTCGGCGTCGCAGTCGAACACCGAATGGAACACGTCCTCGCTGACCTTCTTGCTCGGCGGCGCGGTCCAGCGCATTTCGCGGCGGGCCAGCGGGTGGCGGTAGAACTCGTCCAGCTCGTTCCAGTCGTCCAGGTGCAGCAGCAGCGAGTTGCCGCCCTCCATGTTCTTCTCTTCGATCTTCATCATCAGCACGTAGTCGGTGATCTGATTGACGAAGGTGCCGTCGTTGTGCAGCTCCATCACGCGGTGCGGCTGGCGCAGGTAGCTATCGGAGTTGTCGCTGTTGACCACCACGAAGCGGGCGTAGAACTGGCCGCTCATGGCGTCGTAGTTGGAACGGCCGATCAGGTGCGCGATGGCGGTGGAGAACTTCACCATGTCCTCGGCCTGGGCCACGTCGTCCAGGCCCTCGGGCTTGACCAGCATGCCGCCGGTGGCGCGGTCGAGGATGGTGTTCAGCAGCACCGGGCGCAGGGTGCCTTCGCACAGCTCGTCGAGGATCTGGGCGACGCGGAAGCGCAGGAACGACTTGTACTCCAGGGCCTGCACCGGCCACTGCGCTACCGCCTCGACGAAGGCCTTCACGGTTTCACGGGCGAAGGTCAGTTCCAGCAGGCGCGGCGACTGCGCCGAGGGCGCTACCGAGTAGCCGCGGGTCTCCAGCGGCAGGGGCATGGCGAGGTCCTGGATGGAGGTGAAGGCGTTCATGGCGGTGTCCTGGCAATGATGGGGTGGCGCCGTCCGGCAATGACCTGGATCAGGCGGGCAGGAGAAAAATATCGTCACAAACTAAAAATGTCTACATTTTTATTTTTCGACGACAAATAGGCGTCCTGTCTATTGTTTTTCGTCCATACGACATTTGGGTATGATCCAGCGCAAATCCCCACAGGAGCTGGATTTGGAAGCGATCGCCCCCCGTCAGAACTCGGCCGTCAGCGGTTACGAGTGGCTCAAGAAGGACATCATCCGCGGCGTCTTCAAACCCGGCGAAAAGCTGCTGATGAGCACCCTGAAGGAGCGCTACGACCTGGGCGTGGGCCCGCTGCGCGAGGCCCTGTCGCAACTGGTGGCGGAGCACCTGGTGGTGGCCATCAGCCAGAAGGGCTACCGCGTGGCGCCCATGTCGCTGGAAGAGATGCAGGACATCTACGATGCCCGCGCCAACCTGGAAGCGATGATCGTCGGCCTGGCCATCCAGCGCGGCGACGACGCCTGGGAAGCGCAGGTGCTGGCGCACTCGCACACCCTGGCCAAGGTGGTGGAGGTGAAGACCCGCGAGCAACGCCTGGACGTCTGGGACGAGCGGCACAAGGCCTTCCACACCGCCATCGCCCAGGGCTGCGGCTCCAAGCACCTGCTGCAGGCGCGCACCTACCTGTTCGACCAGGCCGAGCGCTACCGCCACCTGTGGCTGACGCACACGGTGTTCTCCGAACAGGCCCTGGAGCTCAAGCGCCAGGAGCACACCGCGCTGGTGGAGGCGATCCTCGCCCGGGATGCCGCCAAGGCCAGCGAGATGATGCGCAACCACCTGATGACGCCGGTGCCGATCATCGCGCAGATCATGCGCAACGGCGGCCTGGGCGAAGCCGCGCGCTGACGCCGGGCGTCGGCCGGCGCCACCCGCCGCGGCCGCAGCGCTAGACTGAAACGACGCCCCGCCGAGGGGCCGCCCGCCCCGGGCCGGCAATGACGCGCGAACCGCGGCTGCCGGCACGCGCCCGTCCCGGGCCGGCGCCTGCCCTGCCCCGCTGTTCGCCTCGCGTACGGAGAACCGGCACCTCCCGCCATCCACCCGGAGCCCCCCGCCGCCGCGCGGGCGCCCGACAGCGGAGGAGTTGCCATGGACGAAGCCAAACTCAACGACTTCATGGGCCGCCTGGTCGCCGACATGGGCGGCGCGGCCATGCTGGCGAACGTCATCCTCGGCGACGAACTGGGCCTGTACCGGGCCATGGCCGACAACCAGCCGGTAAGCCCGCAGGCCCTGGCCGAGCGCACCGGCTGCAACCCGCGGCTACTGCGCGAATGGCTCAGCGCCCAGGCCGCCGCCGGCTACCTGGAGCACGAAGGCGGCAACTTCCGCCTGCCCGAGGAACAGGCCATGGCCCTGGCCATCGAGGACTCGCCGGTGTACGTGGCCGGCGGCGCCGGCGTGCTGGCTTCGCTGTACCAAGACAAGGACAAGCTGCTGGCCGCCATGCGCGGCGACGGCGCCCTGCCCTGGGGCGACCACCACCCCTGCCTGTTCCGCGGCACCGAGCGTTTCTTCCGCCCCGGCTACCGCGCGCATCTTGTAGAGGAGTGGCTGCCGGCGCTGGACGACGTGGTGGCCAAGCTGCAGAACGGCGCGCGGGTGGCCGACATCGGCTGCGGCCACGGTGCTTCCACGGTGATCATGGCCCAGGCCTTCCCGGCCTCGCGCTTCGCCGGCTTCGACTACCACGCGCCCTCGGTGGAAACCGCCAGCCAGCGCGCCCGCGAGGCCGGCGTCGAAGACCGCGTGGCCTTCTCCCAGGCCAGCGCCAAGGACTACCTGGGCGAGTACGACCTGATCTGCTACTTCGACTGCCTGCACGACATGGGCGACCCGGTGGGCGCCGCCCGCCACGCCCTGCGCCACCTGGCGCCGGACGGCTCGGTGCTGCTGGTGGAGCCCTACGCCGGCGACCGCCTGGAAGACAACCTGACGCCCATCGGCAAGCTGTTCTACGCCGCCTCGACCTTCATCTGCACGCCCAACTCGCTGTCCCAGGAAGTGGGCCTGGGCCTGGGCGCCCAGGCGGGCGAGGCGCGGTTGCGCGCGGTGTTCGAAGAAGCCGGGTTCACCCGCTTCCGCCGGGCGGCGGAGACGCCGTTCAACCTGATCCTGGAGGCGCGGCCATGAGTGGTCGATCGTAGGAGCAACTGTCTTGCAGGCCGCGCCGGGCTGCTCTTCGTAGGAGCGAGCTTGCTCGCGAACAGATTCCGCTGCGGGGTTCCGTTCGCGAGCAAGCTCGCTCCTACGAGAAGCCGTGCCCGCCGGTACGTTCGGCTATCGCGGATAAGCCGTTCCCGGCACCGTGCCTCCTGTAGGAGCGGGCCCTGCCCGCGATTCGCGCGCAGGGCGCGCTCCTACAAAGGAGCAGCATGCACCTACGCAACTCAGGCGCGGAAATGGCTCGGCGGCTGGCCGCTCCAGCGCTGGAAGGCGTGGCGCAGGCTGGCGGTTTCGCTGAAGCCGAGTTCCTCGGCGATGCGGTAGATGGGCATGTCGCCGCCCTGCAGCAGTTCCTTGGCGCGGGCGAAGCGCAGTTCGTCGAGCAGTTGCTGGTAGCTGGTCTGCTGTTGCTGCAGGTGGCGGCGCAGGCTGCGCGAGGAGCAGTTCAGGCGCCGCGCCAGTTCCTCCAGGCCCGGCGGCGACTGCAGGCGCTCGCCGAGGATGCCGCGGACCTTGTCCAGCCAGGCGCGGCGGGCGGCCAGGTCGACGTTCTGCCGGCGGCACTGTTCGAGCATCTCGCGGTGGGTCACCGGGTCGGCCAGCGGCAGGCGGCGCTCCAGCCAGGCGGCGGGGAAGCCGAAGGCGCTGCGCGAGGCGCCGAAGCGCAGGCCGCAGGCGAAGCCTTCGGCGTAGGCGGCCTCGCGCTCAGGCGAGCCGGCATAGTCGAACTCCGCGCACAGCAGCTCCAGCGGCTGGCCCAGCAGGTCGCCGCAGGTGACCTTCATCGAGCCCAGGCACAGTTCGGTGTTGAACGGCCGCAGGGCCTCGTCCTCGCTGTAGCCGGTAGCCACCAGCCAGGCCACCTCGCCTTCGACCTGCAGAGACAGGTGGAAATAGGTGCCCAGCAGCACCGGGTAGCTCAGGCCGATGCGCAGCGCCTCGCCGAGGGTCGGCGCCGAAAGCAGCGCATAGCCCAGCAGGCCGTAGGCGGAAATCCGCGTGCGCAGGCCCAGGCGCAAGCCCAGGGCGGGTTCGGCGGCCAGGCGCTCGGCGTTGGCGAACACCTGCTGCTCCTGCCAGGGGCTGACCAGCCGGCGCAGGTCCACCAGGTCGGCGGCGGTGATACCGCTGCCTTCGAGGATGCCGTCTCGATCATGGCCTTCGGCTTCCAGCAGGGAAACCGTCAGGGTGGTCATGTGCAGGGAGTTGAGCCAGGTGTTGCGGGAGAAGCTGGTTCCGGTCATGTCTTGCCCATCGGTGCGCTGCGCCGTGCCCGCGATGTTACCGTCGCGGGCATGGGATTTGGCAAGGCAAAGGCGGCAATTGTAGGAGCGGGCCCTGCCCGCGATTCGCGCGCAGGGCGCGCTCCTACAGGGGAGCGCGATGGTTGGTGCAGCACAGCGGGCTCAACCGCGCGAAAGGAAGCGCATCCCCTCTTCCAGCCCGCGCAGGGTCAGCGGGTACATCTGGTCCTTCACCAGTTCGCGCACCAGGTTGGTGGAGGCGGTGTAGTTCCAGGTGTCCTTCGGGTACGGGTTGATCCAGATGAGCTTCTTGTACTTCTCCATGAAGCGCTGCATCCACACGTAGCCGGCTTCCTCGTTCCAGTGCTCGACGCTGCCGCCGGCCTGGGTGATCTCGTAGGGCGCCATGGCCGCGTCGCCGACGAACACCACCTTGTAGTCCGGCCCGTACTTGTGCAGCAGGTCGAAGGTGGCGGTGCGCTCGTTGCCGCGGCGCAGGTTGTTCTTCCACACCGACTCGTAGATGAAGTTGTGGAAGTAGAAATATTCCAGGTGCTTGAACTCGGTCTTGCAGGCCGAGAACAGCTCCTCGCAGACCTTCACGTGGGCGTCCATCGAGCCGCCGATGTCCAGCAGCAGCAGGAGCTTCACGGTGTTGCGCCGCTCCGGGCGCATCTGGATGTTGAGCAGCCCGGCGTCCTTGGCCGTGTGGTCGATGGTGCCGTCGATGTCCAGTTCTTCCGCCGCGCCCTCGCGGGCGAACTTGCGCAGGCGGCGCAGGGCGATCTTGATGTTGCGCGTGCCCAGCTCGACCTGGTCGTCGAGGTTCTTGTACTCGCGCTGGTCCCACACCTTGGCCGCCTTGCCCTGGCGCTTGCCGGCGTCGCCCACGCGGATGCCCTCGGGGTTGAAGCCGCCGGAGCCGAACGGGCTGGTGCCGCCGGTGCCGATCCACTTGTTGCCGCCGGCGTGGCGTTCCTTCTGCTCCTCAAGGCGTTTCTTGAACTCCTCGATGAGCTTGTCCAGCCCGCCCAGGGACTGGATCTGCGCGCGCTCCTCGTCGGTCAGCAGGCGCTCGAACTCCTTGCGCAGCCATTCCTCGGGAATCAGCGCCTTGAGGTGGTCGTCGAGCTTCTCCAGGCCCTTGAAGTAGGCGCCGAAGGCCCGGTCGAACTTATCGAAATGGCGCTCGTCCTTCACCATGATGGTGCGGGCGAGGTAGTAGAACTCGTCCATGTCGGCGAACACCACGCGGTGCTGGAGCGCGTTGATCAGGTCCAGCAGCTCGCGCACCGACACCGGCACCTTGGCCGCGCGCATTTCGTTGAACAGGTTGAGCAGCATGGCTGCATCCTCTCGTGAAGCACATGCCCTGTAGGAGCGAGCTTGCTCGCGAACGAGCCCCCGTAGCGGAGTCTGTTCGCGAGCAAGCTCGCTCCTACGAAGAGCCGGTCAAATTCAGCGTGAAGCGCGGCGGCTCATGAACGCCAGGCGCTCGAGCAGTTGCACGTCCTGCTCGTTCTTCACCAGGGCGCCGGCCAGCGGCGGGATGGCCTTGGTCGGGTCACGCTCGCGCAGCACCGCCTCGCCGATGTCGTCGGCCATCAGCAGCTTCAGCCAGTCGACCAGTTCGCTGGTGGAGGGCTTCTTCTTCAGGCCCGGCACCTTGCGCACGTCGAAGAAGATGTCCAGCGCCTCGCTGACCAGCGAGGCCTTGATGCCCGGATAGTGCACGTCGACGATCTTCTGCAGCGTCTCGCGGTCGGGGAACGCGATGTAGTGGAAGAAGCAGCGGCGCAGGAAGGCGTCCGGCAGCTCCTTCTCGTTGTTCGAGGTGATGATGATGATCGGCCGCTGCCTGGCCTTGATGGTCTCGTTGGTCTCGTAGACGTAGAACTCCATCTTGTCGAGTTCCTGCAGCAGGTCGTTGGGGAACTCGATGTCGGCCTTGTCGATCTCGTCGATCAGCAGGATGACGCGCTCGTCAGCCTCGAAGGCCTCCCAGAGCTTGCCCTTCTTGATGTAGTTGCGCACGTCGTGGACCTTGTCCACGCCCAGCTGCGAGTCGCGCAGGCGGCTCACCGCGTCGTACTCGTAGAGGCCCTGGTGGGCCTTGGTGGTGGACTTGATGTGCCAGGTGATCAGCTTGGCGCCGAAGGCTTCGGCCAGCTGCTCGGCGAGCATGGTCTTGCCGGTGCCCGGCTCGCCCTTCACCAGCAGCGGGCGCTGCAGGGTGATGGAGGCGTTGACCGCCAGCTTGAGGTCGTCGGTGGCGACGTAGGACTGGGTGCCTTCGAACTTCATCGGGGAATCCTCGAACGGTATCGGCCGGGCCTATGCCCGGGCTGTAGGAACTGGGAGACAGACTGCGACTATACCGCGCAGCTCCGTCGACTGTGAACGCAGGCATGGCATTCAGTCACTGAATGCGCAGCCACTCGTCCATTCGTCGAACGACGTCGACCGCGCACCACCCTCTCACCGACGCCGCTGCCCTGGAGCCGACCTTTCCGACGGTTTCGCAGCTTTACGGCCAGGGCGCCGGGGAATAGGCTGGTGGGTCAGCATCGATCCACAAGGACACCCATCATGAGCCGCATCTTCGCAGACAACGCGCAGTCCATCGGCAACACGCCGCTGGTCCAGATCAACCGCCTGGCCCCGCGCGGCGTCACCATCCTGGCCAAGATCGAGGGCCGCAACCCCGGCTACTCGGTGAAGTGCCGCATCGGCGCCAACATGATCTGGGATGCCGAGTCCAGCGGCCGCCTGAAGCCGGGCATGACCATCGTCGAGCCGACCTCGGGCAACACCGGCATCGGCCTGGCCTTCGTCGCCGCCGCGCGCGGCTACAAGCTGGTGCTGACCATGCCCGCCTCCATGAGCCTGGAGCGGCGCAAGGTGCTCAAGGCCCTCGGCGCCGAGCTGGTCCTCACCGAGCCGGCCAAGGGCATGAAGGGCGCCATCGCCAAGGCCGAGGAGCTGGTGGCCAGCGACCCGGCCCAGTACTTCATGCCGGCGCAGTTCGACAACCCGGCCAACCCGGCGATCCACGAGAAGACCACCGGCCCGGAAATCTGGAACGACACCGACGGCGCGGTGGACGTGCTGGTGGCCGGCGTCGGCACCGGCGGCACCCTCACCGGCGTGTCGCGCTTCATCAAGAACACCAAGGGCAAGCCGATCCTCTCGGTGGCCGTGGAGCCGACCAGCTCGCCGGTGATCAGCCAGACCCTCGCCGGCGAAGAGGTCAAGCCCTCGCCGCACAAGATCCAGGGCATCGGCGCCGGCTTCGTGCCGAAGAACCTCGACCTGGCCATGGTCGACCGCGTCGAGCTGGTCGGCGACGACGAGGCCCGCAGCATGGCCCTGCGCCTGATGCAGGAGGAAGGCGTGCTCTGCGGCATCTCCAGCGGCGCCGCCATGGTCGCCGCCGTGCGCCTGGCCGAGGAACCGGCGATGCAGGGCAAGACCATCGTGGTCATCCTGCCCGACTCGGCCGAGCGCTACCTGTCGAGCATGCTCTTCGAAGGCGTGTTCGAAGAACAGGAAATGGTGCAGTAAGCCCCCGCGCCGCCCCACTGCGGGGCGGCGCCCCGCGCGGCGGCCCTTTGCCACTGTCTGCGGACCCGCGGGCAACCGCGCCCCCTCCAAATCCTCCGGCAATCCGGTTATTCCTTGAGCAGCCGCGGCCCCACCCCGGCCGCGCCACTACCGTTTGCCGTCAGGAAACAACAATGAAAACGACCGCACCGCTGTCCAGTGCCCTAGCGCTTTCCCTCACCCTGGGCGTCGCCGCCGGCGCCCAGGCCGAGTCCCTGAAGATCTACAACTGGTCCGACTACATCGCCCCCGACACCGTCGCCAACTTCAGCAAGGAAACCGGCATCCAGACCACCTACGACGTCTACGACAGCAACGAGACGCTGGACGGCAAGCTGATGACCGGCAAGTCCGGCTACGACATCGTGGCGCCCTCCAACCACTTCATGGCCAAGCAGATCCAGGCCGGCGCGCTGAAGAAGCTGGACAAGAGCCAGCTGCCCAACTGGAAGAACCTCAACCCGGTGCTGATGAAGGCGCTGGAGGTCAACGACCCGGGCAACCAGTACGGCTTCCCCTACCTGTGGGGCACCACCGGCATCGGCTACAACCCGGCCAAGGTCAAGGAAGTGCTGGGCGCAGACGCACCGGTCGATTCCTGGGACCTGTTCTTCAAGCCCGAGTACATGCAGAAGCTGGCCAAGTGCGGCGTGGCGGTGCTGGACAACGGCCCCGAGCTGCTGCCCATCGCCCTGAACTACCTGGGCCTGCCGCACCACAGCCAGAACCCCGAGGACTACAAGAAGGCCGAGGAAGCGCTGCTCAAGGTGCGCCCGTACATCGCCTACTTCCACTCCTCGAAGTACGTCAGCGACCTGGCCAACGGCAACATCTGCGTGGCCGTCGGCTTCTCCGGCGACATCCTGCAGGCCGCCACCCGCGCCAAGGAAGCCAAGAACGGCATCGAGATCCACTACTCCACGCCCAAGGAAGGCTCGCCGCTGTGGTTCGACATGATCGCCATGCCGGCCGACGCGCCCGACGAGAAGGCCGCCTACGCCTTCATGAACTACCTGCTGCGCCCGGAGGTGATGGCCGGCATCAGCAACTACGTGCACTACGCCAACGGCAACCTGGCCTCCGAGCCGCTGGTGGACGCGGCGATCAAGGCCGACCCGGCGATCTACCCGCCGCAGGACAAGATGGCCAAGCTGTTCGCCCTGCAATCCATGCCGATGAAGATCGACCGCCTGCGCACGCGCATCTGGACCAACGTCAAGACCGGCAAGTAATCCCCCGCACGACGTACTGAACGAACGGGGGCGGCGACGCCCCCGCTTCCTGACCGGCCGGTCGGCCGTGTCGCTTTCGCCGCCCCCGGAGTCTGGCTAAGCTCGCTGCACATCCCATGAACGAGATGCGCCCCATGAGCCATGCCCAGATCGCGCAGACCATCCTCGACGGCTTCGACGTCTACCGCGAGCGCTTCAAGCAGATCACCGACGGCGCCCAGGCGCGCTTCGAGCAGGCGCAGTGGCAGGAGATCCAGCGGACCTCGGCCGAGCGCATCGACCTCTACGAGGAGAAGGTCGCCGAGACGGTGGCGCGGGTCGGCAGCAGGTTCAGCCCCGCGGAGTTGCTGGACGTGGAGCGCTGGCCGCTGATCAAGAGCGCCTACATCGCCCTGATCGATCCGCGCAACGACGACGAGCTGGCGGAAACCTGGTTCAACTCGATCTTCTGCGGCCTGTTCAGCCACGACAACATCAGCGACGGCACCATGTTCGTGCACACCACGCGGCCGTCGCTGCGGCCCCATGCGCGCGACCCGCATACCCGCGTCTACCGGCCCCGGGGCAACCTGCGCCAGGCGCTGCAGCAGATCTTCGCCGACTACCGCTTCCAGGTGCCCTACGAGGACGCCGAAGGCGACCTGGCGCGGCTGGACGCCCTGCTGCACAGCAACCTGCCGGACTGGGTGTGCAAGGACCCGGAGCTGGCCCTGGAGCTGATCGGCTCGGTGTTCTACCGCAACAAGGGCGCCTACCTGGTGGGTCGCCTGTTCACCCCCGACGAGCAGTGGCCGCTGGTGTTCCCGCTGATCCACCGCGAGGGCCGCGGCATCCGCTTCGACACCGTGATCACCGACGAGGCGGAGGTGTCGATCATCTTCTCCTTCACCCGCTCCTACTTCATGGTCGACGTGCCGGTGCCGGCGGAGCTGGTGGCCTTCCTCAAGCGCCTGCTGCCGGGCAAGCACATCGCCGAGCTGTACACCTCCATCGGCTTCTACAAGCAGGGCAAGAGCGAGTTCTACCGCGCGCTGATCAACCACCTGGCGAGCACCGACGACCGCTTCGTCATGGCCCCCGGGGTGCGCGGCATGGTGATGAGCGTGTTCACCCTGCCCGGCTTCAACACCGTGTTCAAGATCATCAAGGACAACTTCAACCCGGCCAAGACCGTGGACCATGCCACCGTGGTACAAAAATATCAGCTGGTGAAGAACCACGACCGCGTCGGCCGCCTGGCCGACACCCAGCAGTTCGCCGACTTCCGCTTCCCGGTGGCCAAGTTCGAGCCCGAGTGCCTGGCCGAACTGCTGCAGGTGGCGCCTTCCACCGTGGTGATGGAGGGCGACGTGGTGCTGATCCGCCATTGCTGGACCGAGCGCCGCATGACCCCGCTGAACCTCTACCTGGAGCACGCCACCGAGGCCCAGGTGCACGAGGCGCTGTACGACTACGGCCTGGCCATCAAGCAGCTGGCGGCGGCGAACATCTTCCCCGGCGACATGCTGCTGAAGAACTTCGGCGTCACCCGTCACGGCCGCGTGGTGTTCTACGACTACGACGAGATCAGCTACCTCACCGAGGTGAACTTCCGCCACATCCCGCCGCCGCGCTACGAGGAGGACGAGATGTCCTCCGAGCCCTGGTACTCGGTGGGGCCGATGGATGTGTTTCCCGAGGAGTTTCCGCGTTTCCTGTTCGTCGATCTGAAGCTGCGTCGGTTGTTCGCCAAGTTGCATGGCGATCTCTATGACGCGGATTACTGGAAGGGGCTGCAGGCGCAGATACGGGCGGGCAAAGTGATAGACGTGTTTCCTTATCGGCGTAATGAGTTGCCGGAGAAGGTGTTGGAGGAGTAGGAGCGAGCTTGCTCGCGAACCTTTATTCCGTGCTCCGATTCTCACCCCCGTCATTCCCGCGAACGCGGGAACCCAGCTGCCTTCTTGTTTGGGTGTGTTTGCGCCGCTTCGGCGTGCTCGGATGTTTTTTGTTTCGCCCCCTCGGGCGAGTCCCTTTTGTCAAACGCCACAAAAGGAACCAAAAAGGCTTGCCCCGCATACGGGCCCGACGGAGTCGGGCTACCCTCACGAATTCCCCCGCCACGGAGGCCCGCCCCGAGGGTACGTCCCTGTAGCCCGCGGGGCTCTCGCGACATCCATGTCGCATGACCTCCTGAGCGGGGGTTTCGCTCGGCCTTCTGAAGGGGCACTCCGGTGCGCGCGGATGTTCCTCTGGAAGTCCAAGAGCAAACGCGCTTTTGCTTTTGCTTTTGCTTTTCGTAGGAGCGAGCTTGCTCGCGAACCGCCCGTCACTGGTTTCCCGCGTTCGCGGGAATGACGGGGCGGGGTTAGGAGTATCAGGATGACTCAGGATTCTCCCCTCACTCAGGACAGCCCCCTCTCCCTTCAGGGAGAGGGCTGGGGAGAGGGAGCTCTTACCCCCAACACCGCAGCCACCGGTAACCACTGTTCGCGAGCAAGCTCGCTCCTACAAAAGCCGGAGCCCCCGCTCACCCCCGAAACGCCTGCCGATAGGCACTCGGCGACACCCCCAGTGCCACACTGAAATGCTGCCGCAACGAAGCCACCGAACCAAACCCCGCCAGCGCCGCCACCTCCGGGATCGGCTGTTCGGTGGACTCCAGCAGTCGCTGCGCCAGGGCCAGGCGTTCGCCGCGCAGCCAGTCGCCCAGGGTGCTGCCGGTGAGCTGGCGGAAGTGCCGGCTGAAGCTGCGCCGGCTCATCAGCGCGCGTTCAGCCAGGCTGTCCAGGTCGTGGGGCTGGTCGAGGCGTTCGCGTACCCAGTCGAGCAGGCCGGAGAGGCGGTTGTCCCGCGCCGTGGCCGGCAGCGGCTGTTCGATGAACTGGGCCTGGCCGCCCTGGCGGTGCGGCGCCACCACCAGGCGGCGGGCCTGCTGGTTGCTCAGGCCGGCGCCGCAGCGCTGGCGCAGCAGGTGCAGACAGCAGTCGATGCCGGCCACGGTGCCGGCGGAGGTGAGGATCGGGCCATCGTCGACGTAGAGCACGTCCGGCTCCACCCGCACCTGGGGATAACGCTGGGTGAAATAGTCTGCCCACAGCCAGTGGGTGGTGGCCCGGCGGCCATCGAGCAGACCAGCCTCGGCCAGGACGAAGGCGCCCAGGCACAGGCCCACCAGCTGCGCGCCGCGCGCATGCGCAGCCACCAGGGCGTCGAGCAGGGCCTGCGGCGGGCGCTCCGCCGGCTCGCGCCAGCTCGGCACTATCAGGGTATCGGCGGTTTCCAGCGCCTCCAGGCCGTGGCGCGTATCGATGACAAAACCGGCCGTGGTGCTCAGCGGCCCCGGCTCGGCAGCGCAGACCTGCAATTCGAAGCGCGTGCGCGAGCCGCCCGGGTCGCCCTCGCCGAACACCAGACAGGGCACCGAGAGGTGGAAGGGGCTGATCTGGTCGAAGGCCACCACGGCCACGCGATGGGTTTCCATGGACATCATCCGGGCAAGGCTTTGGCCCGATTCTAGCGAAAGCTGTCTTGCGGGCCACTCACGCCGACCGTCGGCCCCTGCGCAGAATAGCCCCATCCCCACTCCAGCGGAGACACCCAGCATGATCAACGCCCCGAAACGCGCCCTGATCGTCATCGACGTGCAGAACGAGTACTTCAGCGGCAACCTGCGCATCGAATACCCGCCGGTCGGCGACTCGCTGCCCAACATCCTGCGCGCCATGGACGCCGCCCACGCCGCCGGCATCCCGGTGGTGGTGGTGCGTCACCTGGCCCCGGCCGGCGCGCCCATCTTCGCCCCCGGCAGCCACGGCGTGGAACTGCACCCGCAGGTGGCCGAACGCCCCCGCGACCTGCTGCTGGACAAGAGCAAGGCCAGCGCCCTCAGCGGCACCGGGCTGGGCGACTGGCTGCGCGAGCGCGGCGTCGACACCCTGACGCTGGTCGGCTACATGACGCATAACTGCGACGACTCCACCGCCCGCCAGGCCGCCCACGAAGGCTGGCAGGTGGAATTCCTCGACGACGCCAGCGGCTCGCTGCCCTACGCCAACGCCGCGGGCGCGGCCACTGCCGAGGAAATCCACCGGGTGTTCAACGTGGTGCTGCATTCGTCGTTCGCCGCGGTGGCCAGCACCGCCGACTGGCTGGCGGCAGTGGCAAGCGGCAAGGCCCTGGAGCGCGACAACATCTACGCCTCCAACCAGCGCGCCATCAACGCCCGCGGTTAGGAAAACGGCGGATAACGTCGAACGTTATCCGCCCTACGCAAAGCTCACTCCTGGCGTAGGGCGTATAACCGCTCGCGGTTATACGCCGCCTGACCGCCCTCCCCGTCCCGCACGGAGTCCAACCGGCCCTCAGCTCCAATGCCGCCGCGCAACGTTGCGGTTGTCGCCCAACCCCGCCAGCGCGCCGACCGAAACGATCAGCAGCTCGACGATCCAGGCCAGCAGCAAACCGCCGCCCAGGGCCCAGCCGATGGCCTCCGGCGCCAGCACCACCTGGTAGCTGTAGCCGTCGAGGGTCTCCTGCAGCAGCTCGCGGTTCGGCGCGCTCAGCAGGTGCCAGGCGCGGGCGTACCAGGGGCCCTGCAGGGCCTGCCATTCGTTGTCGAACAGCTTGGCGCGGCGCAGCAGGCGTTCGACGTTGTCGCCATCGCGCTGGAACACCGGGTCCGGGCTGCCGCGGTAGTGCGCCACCAGGGCGTCGAGGTCACCCTGGAAGTACTGCCCGGCGGTGTTGCGGTAGCCCTCCAGGGCCTGCAGGGCTTCCTGGCGGTGGGCGTCGACGCGGATCGAATAGTCCTTGATGAAACCCGGCACCTGCACCCCGACCAGCAGGCCGAGGGCGAAAAGCACCAGGCGGATGTAGCTGCGCAACATGGGAGTCCCCCTCTCAGACGCGGCCCTGGTCGAGAATCTCGCCGCGCCACCAGAGCATCCACTCGCCGCTCTGCTGCACCGACCAGTGCTCGTTGTCGGTCAGCGGCTCGGTGGCGATCACCGTGACCACGTCGTTGGGCGTGGTCTCGGACTGGAAGTCCACGGTCAGGTCGGCATCCTTCAGCCGCGCCGGGCCGAAGGGCGCGCGGCGGGTAATGTACGCCAGCTTGCTGGAGCAGAAGGTGAACAACCAATCACCGTCGCTCAGCAGGCAGTTGAACACGCCCTTCTGCCGGTACTCGGCGCAGGCGGAGACCAGCGTCGGCAGCAGCACCTCCACCGGCACCGGCTCGGGGAAGGCCCGGCGCACGCGGTTGAGCAGGTCGCAGAAGGCCGCCTCGCTGTCGGTGTCGCCCACCGGCCGGTACAGCCCCGGCGGCGGAGCGAAGTCGGCCAGTTGGCCGTTGTGCGCGAAGGTCCAGTAGCGCCCGCCCAACTCGCGCACGAAGGGGTGGGTGTTGGACAGGCAGACCTTGCCGACGTTGGCCTGGCGGATGTGGCCGATCACCGTCTCGCTCTTGATCGGGTAGCGCTGCACCAGGCGCGCCACCTCCGACTCGACGCTGGCGCTCGGGTCCTGGAACAGGCGCACGCCGCGCCCCTCGTAGAAGGCGATGCCCCAGCCATCGCGGTGCGGGCCGGTGCCGCCGCCGCGCTGCATCAGGCCGGTGAAGCTGAAGACGATGTCGGTGGGGACGTTGGCGCTCATGCCGAGCAGTTCGCACATGGTCAGCGCTCCTGTGGCAGGCGGTCGCCCGGCACGCGGTGGAAAGTGAAAAGGGAAATCAGGCGCCGGCCTGGCGTGAAGGTCTTGGGCTGCATCGGGCTCGTTCCGCTACGGCTATGCCGCCATGCTGAACGCCGGGCGGGCGCCGCGCAAGGGCGGCGCCGGGGTCGCTCAGAGGCGCGGCTCGATGCGCATGCCGCGGTTGCCGTTGCGCTCGTCGGCGCGGCTGTCGTCCACGTCGGGCATCAGCTGCGGCTGCATGAGCTGGCGCATGGTCGGCTCGTCCTCCGCCTCGGCGCGCTGGCGGCGGTTGCGCGCGGCGCGCTCGATGGGCCAGCGCACGGCGACGAAGATCAGGTACACGACGAAGGCCGCCAGCAGCACCAGGGCCAGGTCGGACACGGCGCGCCAGGCGTTGTTGCCCACCTTGAACAACACGTCCAGCGCGGTGATGGCGATGGCCGGGGCGTATTCGTTGTTGGCCGGGTCAACCGGCGTCGGGGTGAACAACAGCACGAGCACGATCACCCGCAGCGGTTCGCGCAGCCAGCGCCACATCCAGCCGGTCATCAGGAACCAGACGACCAGGAGTCCGAAAGCGGCGAACAGGTAGACGCCCCAGGCGAGTTGATAATCGTGTTCGTTCATGCGCGTGCGTGCGATGGCGGCGGAAGGGGGCTTATGATAGCCGCTTTTCCCCACGGGTGCGCAGCCGGGTGTCACCCCTGCCCCGCCAAGGAGCCGCCATGACCGACCGCCAGCCCCCCGTCGCCCACCGCGAAGCCGCCGCCGATCCCTACGCCTGGCTGCAGCAGCGCGACAGCGCCGAAGTGCTCGACTACCTCAAGGCGGAGAACGCCTACCTCGAAACCGAACTGGCCGGCCAGGCCGAACTGCGCGAACAGCTGTTCCAGGAGATCAAGGGGCGCATCCGCGAGACCGACCTGTCACTGCCCTCGCCCTGGGGCCCGTGGCTGTACTACCAGCGCACCACCGCCGGCGACGAGTACCCGCGCCACTACCGCTGCCCGCGCCCGGCCGACGACTCGCTGAGCGTGGACGAAAGCGCCGAGCAACTGCTGCTGGACCCCAACGAGCTGGCCGCCGGCGGCTTCCTCTCCCTCGGCGCCTTCAGCATCAGCCCCGACCACTCGCGCCTGGCCTACAGCCTGGACACCAGCGGCGACGAGATCTACCGCCTGTACGTCAAGGACCTGGCCAGCGGCGCCGTGGAGGAACTGCCCTTCGACGACTGCGACGGCAGCATGACCTGGGCCAACGACAGCCGCACGCTGTTCTTCGGCGAGCTGGACGACACCCACCGCCCGCACAAGCTGTACCGCCACACCCTGGGCGAGCCCGGCGCCGAGCAGGTGTTCGAGGAGCGCGACGGGCGCTTCTTCCTGCACTGCTACCGCGCCAGCTCCGAACGCCAGCTGGTGCTGCTGCTGGGCAGCAAGACCACCAGCGAGGCCTGGGTGCTGGACGCCGAACAGCCGCGCGGCGAATTCCGCTGCATCGCCCCGCGCCAGGAAGATCACGAGTATCACGTCGACCACGGCCGTCTGGACAATGAGTGGACCTGGTTCATCCGCAGCAACCAGAGCGGCATCAACTTCGCCCTCTACAGCGCCAGCGAAGCGGCGCCCGACCGCGAGCACTGGCGCGAGCTGATCGCCCACCGCGACAGCGTGATGCTCGAAGACATCACCCTCAACCAGGACGCCTTCACCCTCAGCCTGCGCGAGGGCGGCCTGCCGATCGTCGAGGTCCATGCCGCCGGCCAGGCGCCGCGCCGCGTGGAGCTGCCGGACGCGGCCTACAACCTGTACGTGCAGGACAGCCTGGAATTCCACAGTCCGGTCATCCGCCTGCGCTACGAGGCGCTCAACCGCCCGGCGCAGATCCGCCAGCTGGGCCTGCTCGACGGCGCCCAGCAGGTGCTCAAGGAAACCCCGGTGGAAGGCCCCTTCGACGCCGACGCCTACGAAAGCCGCCGGCTCTGGGCCGCCAGCGTCGACGGCGTGCAGGTGCCGATCAGCCTGGTGGCGCGCCGCGAGGTGCTGCAGGGCATCGCCGCCGGCCGCCCGGCGCCGCTCTACCTGTACGGCTACGGCGCCTACGGGGCGAGCCTCGATCCCTGGTTCTCCCACGCCCGCCTGAGCCTGCTGGAGCGCGGCTTCGTCTTCGCCATCGCCCACGTGCGCGGCGGCGGCGAACTGGGCGAGGCCTGGTACCGCGCCGGCAAGCTGGCCAACAAGCAGAACAGCTTCAGCGACTTCATCGCCTGCGCCGAGCACCTCTGCGCCGAGGGCTACAGCACGCCGCAGCAGACCGTGATCAGCGGCGGCAGCGCCGGCGGCCTGCTGATGGGCGCGGTGCTCAACCAGCGCCCGCAGCAGTTCGCCGCGTGCATCGCCGAGGTGCCCTTCGTCGACGTGCTCAACACCATGCTCGACCCGGACCTGCCGCTGACCGTCACCGAGTACGACGAGTGGGGCAACCCGCAGGAGCACGAGGTGTACGAGCGCATCCGCGCCTACGCGCCCTACGAAAACGTCTGCGCCCAGGACTACCCGGCGCTGCTGGTGGTGGCCGGCTACAACGACAGCCGCGTGCAGTACTGGGAAGCGGCCAAGTGGGTGGCCAAGCTGCGCGCCAGCAAGACCGACGACAACCTGCTGCTGCTCAAGACCGACCTGGGCGCCGGCCACGGCGGCATGAGCGGGCGCTACCAGGGGCTGAAGGACGTGGCCCTGGAATACGCCTTCGTGCTCAAGGTGCTGGGCCTGCTGGAGGCGGCCTGATGCTCTACACCTGCCCGTGCTGCGGCCACTTCAGCTTCGCCGACGCGCCGGGCTCGTATGAAATCTGCCCGATCTGCTTCTGGGAAGACGACCTGCTGCAACTGTGCTTCCCCGACGCCCGCGGCGGCGCCAACGCGGTCAGCCTGATCGAGGCGCAGGTGAACTACGTGCAGTGGGGCGCCTGCGAAAGGCGCTTCCGCGAGCAGGTGCGGCCGCCGACCATCGAGGACGAGAAGGACGAACGCTGGTTCGCCCTGTGGCAACGCCGGGCGGACTACCCGAGCCTGGAAGAAGACAGCGGCGGCCCGCTGGTGGCTGGGGAGGAAGCCTGCTACTGGTTGCGACCGGTGCCGAGTGGGCGTTAGGTGACGTAGAGTCTGTCTGGCCCCGAGCCAATGTTGCGGGAAAAAAGAGCCAGTTCGGTGTGTTGCTGTCTGCATCGTTTCCCTATTTAAGAGCGCCCTCTCCCCAACCCTCTCCCTGAAGGGAGAGGGGGCCGTTCGGAGCGGGAGGAAAATCCTGAGTCATCCTGAAACGCCTAACCTCACCTCGTCATTCCCGCGAACGCGGGAACCCAGAGACTTTGGGGTTTGGTGTGGCGCGTCGCTCCGAGTGCTCGGATGTTTCTTGTTTCGCCCCCTCGGGCGAGTCCCTTTTGTCAAACGCCACAAAAGGAACCAAAAAGGCTTGCCCCGACATACGGGCCCGATGAAGCCGGGCTACCCTCACGAACTCCCCCGCCACGGAGGCCCGCCCCGAGGGTACGTCCCTGTAGCCCGCGGGGCTCTCGCGACATCCATGTCGCATGACCTCCTGAGCGCCGGTTTCGCTCGGCCTTCTGAAGGGGCGTTCCGGTGCGCTCGGATATTTCTCTGGAAGTCCAAGAGCAAACGCGGGCGCGCGTTTGCTTTTCGTAGGAGCGAGCTTGCTCGCGAACCCCGCAGTCACTGGATTCCCGCATTCGCGGGAATGACGGGGTGGAAGGATGGTGCCGGACTTCCAGGCCGCTCAGGACAGCCCCCCTCTCCCTTCAGGGAGAGGGCTGGGGAGAGGGAGCGGAGTAACCCCGAAACACCAATGCAGCCGGGAAATGCCATTCGCGAGCAAGCTCGCTCCTACAATAACCAATCCCCGTCCCGGCCCATCACCCCGCCCGGAAGATCAGATGCTCTTCCCAGTCATCCTCAGCCACCACAGTCTCACTGAGCATCCGCCCCGACTGCGAAATCCGCTCATGATGCACCGCATCGGGATCACCACAGACCAGGTGATGCCACAACGGCAGGTCCTTGCCCTCGGCCACCAGGCGGTAGCCGCAGGTCGGCGGCAGCCAGCGGAACTCGTCGGCCTGGGCCGGGGTGAGCTGGATGCAGTCGGGCACGCTGGCACGGCGGTTGGCGTAGTCGGTGCAGCGGCAGGTCTTCAGGTCCAGCAGCTTGCAGGCGATGCGCGTGTAGTAGACGGTGCCGTCGTCCTCGTCCTCGAGCTTCTGCAGGCAGCACAGGCCGCAGCCGTCGCACAGCGACTCCCACTCTTGCTGATCGAGCTGTTCGAGGGTCTTGCGTTTCCAGAAGGGTTCGACTTTGGCGGCCATCGTTTTTCTAGGTGGGGCTTTTCACGGGGGCGCCAAGTCTATGCCCAGGCGCCGCGCCGGCCAAGCGCAGGTGACCACCGGAGCGCTTGCCAGGGGCCGCGCGGCTGGGTAGTTTTCCCCCACCATCAGGCCCGAGCGGGCCGCCGCTTCACCCACGATCCGCGATGCCCAGCCGTCCACGGCACCATCCCCCTTTGCCAGCAGGAGCCGCCATGAGCGCCAATCCCCGCGTTGCCGACTATCCCATCGACCCGCAGTTCATCAATCGCTGGTCGCCCCGCGCCTTCAGTGGCGAGAGCATCCCCGAGGAGACCCTGCTGGGCTTCCTCGAAGCCGCGCGCTGGGCGCCCTCCTCGTTCAACTCGCAGCCCTGGCGCTTCCTCTACGCACGCCGCGACACGCCGAACTGGCAGCGTTACCTGGACCTGCTGGGCGAGTTCAACCGCGGCTGGGCGCAGAACGCCGCGGCGCTGGTGATAGTGCTGTCCAAGACCACCTTCGCCCCGCCCGGCTCCAGCGAGGAGAAACCGGCGCTCTGGCACACCTTCGACACCGGCGCGGCCTGGGGCTTCCTGGCCCTGCAGGCGAGCCTGGCCGGCTGGCACAGCCACGGCATGGCCGGCTTCGACCGCGAGGCCACCCGCGTCGAGCTGAAGGTGCCGGACGACCACGAAATCCACGCCGCCATCGCCATCGGCAAGCTCGGTGACAAGTCGATCCTCTCGGAAAGCCTGCAGGCGCGCGAAATCCCCAGCCCGCGCCGGCCGCTGGAGCAACTGGCCGCCGAGGGCGATTTCAGCCTGTGAGGGACAGGGCGCCCCGCGCGGGGCGCCCGCTTTCAATAGCCGCGGGTGAAGTCCACCTCGCCGCGCATGGGCTGCCCGGCCCAGAAGCGCGACAGGTTCTCGCGGAACAGTTCCACCATCGGCCCCGGCAGCGTCGGCGCGGCGGTGTGGCCGGTGAGCAGCAGGCGCGGCGCGCTCCAGAACGGGTGCTGCGGCGGCAGCGGCTCCTGGCGGCAGACGTCGATGACGGCGCCGGCCAGACGGTTGCTTTCCAGAGCGCTGGCCAGGTCGGCATCGACCACCGCGACGCCACGCCCGGCGTTGATGAACAGCGCCGAGGGTTTCATCCGCTGGAACAGCGCCAGGTCGAAGATGTCCTGGGTATCCGGGGTGTCGGGCAGCAGGTTGACCACGTAGTCGGCAGTCTCCACCAGACGCGGCAACTCGGCCAGCGAACCCACCCGCTGGAACGGCTGCAGCGGCCGCGGCGTGCGCGCCACGCCGGTCAGCTCGACGCCGAAGGCCGCCAGCATGTGCGCCACCGCCAGGCCGATTTCGCCGGTGCCCACCAACAGCACGTGGCGGCCACGCAGGCTGCCGGGGGCGCGGTCGTCCCACTGGCTGCCGACCTGGCTGGCCAGGCGGCCGAGGAACTGGCGCTCGTGGGCCAGCATGTAGGTCAGCAGGTATTCGCTCATCACCTGGCCGAAGATGCCCACCGCGCGGCTCAGCGCATAGTCCTTGGGCAGGTCGTCGGCCAGCAGCGGGGTGATGCCGGCCCAGGTGGACTGCACCCAGACGGGGTGCACGCCCTTGCGCAGCAGTTGCGCCACCAGGTCGGGCTCGCCCAGCCACACCGGGCATTCGGCGGCGGCTTCGACGAGGTTGTCGGGTTTGTCGCCGGACACCACGCTGAGGCTGGGCTCGGCAGCCATGGTCAGCGCGGCGTAGAGGGTGTGTTCGCGATCGAGGATGAGCAGGCGCATGGTCTAGATCGCACCGGGATGGCAAGGCGTAGGCACGTTGATTGGCATTGTCGTTATCGTCCCTGCATGCAGCGGCGATTTTGTGCGAGTTGAACGAAGGGCCTGTAGACCGGCTGGAAGCCCAGGCGTTCCGCTTACTCAGGCAATTTCTGACGCAATAATGCTCTTGAGCCTACAACTTGCACAGCAATTTCGTACCAATTCGCGAAAGCGACGGCTTTTCGACGCTTACAACGGATCGTTCATGCGCAACAGCTCTTCCGGCAGGTGCTCGATGTATTCCTCCTCCACTGGAGGCATCTGCAGGTGGAAACCCTGCTTCTCGATGTTCTCCAGCACCTTGTGGATATCTTCGCGGGCCAGCTTGCGCTCGGGGCTGAGCACCAGGTCGAAGGCGTGCTGCGGCGCGCCGAACGCCGCCAGCAGCGCCTCGGGCACGCGGCTCAGGGCCTCGCGCTTGTCGACGTACAGGTACATCTCGTTCTTGCGCGGGCTCTTGTAGATGGAGCAGATGCGTTTCATGGTTTCTCCGGGGTGGCCAGGCAGTCCAGCAGGGCCTGGCCCATCAGTTCACGGCGCCAGCCCTGCAGGGAATCGGGCAGGCGGTAGGGGCCATCGGGGTAGCCGGTCTTGAGCAGCGCCTCGAGAATCTTCTTGCGCAGCATCAGCTCCGGGGCCATGCCCTGGCGCTCGGCCTCGCGCTGGCCGACCTCGCGCAGTTGCTTGAGCAGCGGCGTCACCTCACGCGGCAGCGGCTCGGGCAGCGGCCCGGGCCACTGCTCGGCGGGCAGCGCGGCGGCGTGGGCGAGCAGCGCCAGCAGGGTGTCGCCGTCCTGGCGCACGGTGCGCGGGTGCATCTCGTCGATGCGCGACAGCGCCAGCTTGTCCTTCGGCTGCAGACGCGCCAGCGGCCACAGCGTCTGCTCGCGCAGGATGCGGTTGCGCGGCTGGTTGCGCAGGCGCGCCTGTTCCTCGCGCCAGGCGCAGAGTTCACGCAGCACAGCGAGCTGCTGCGGGGCCAGCTTCCAGGCCAGCTTGACGTCGCGCCAGGCCTGGCGCGGGTCGCTGACGCGGGTCTGGTTGGCGACCAGGTCGGCGCCGTCGGCCAGCAGCCAGGCCAGCTTGTGCTCGGGCAGGCGCGGCGCCAGCTTCACGTAGACCTCGGCCAGGTGCTGCACGTCCTCGGCGGCGTAGCGCACCTGCATGTCGGTCAGCGGGCGCTGCAGCCAGTCCGAACGCGTCTCGTCCTTGGGCAGGTCCAGGCCGAGCATCTCCAGCACCAACTTGGAATAGCCCATGGAATGCGCCATGCCCAGGTAGGCGGCGGCCAGCTGGGTGTCGAACAGCGGCTGCGGCAGGCTGCCGGTCAGGCGCTGGAAGACTTCCAGGTCCTCGCCGCAGGCATGGAACACCTTGACCACCGAGGACGCCTCCAGCACCTCGGCGAAGGGCGACCAGTCGCGGATCAGCAGCGGGTCGATCAGCCACGCCCGCTCGCCGTCGCCGACCTGCACCAGGCCGGCTTCGGGGTAAAAGGTATCGACGCGCATGAACTCGGTATCGAGTGCCAGGTACGGCCTTTGTTTCCAGTCCCGGCATTGCTGTGCCAGGCTGGCATCGTCGCGGATCCACCGGATATCGAGGGCGCTCACGAACATCTCCTTGCTTTACGTGGAGCGCAGTATATCGGGCTGGATGATGTCCGAGCATTCCGCTTTTGCTTGCAAGGCTGTACAGACGCGAACGAAGGCTTATCTTTCCTGCCCCAGGAACCCCGACAAGAAGCCTTCATGATGAAGAAACTCGCAAGCCTGCTGGTACTGCTGATCGCCGCCGCCGCGGTCTACCTCGCCATCACCCCCAGCCCCATCGACCCCGTGGCCTGGAACCCGCCGCCGGCGCCGCCGATGACCGGCGTGCTGGAACCCAACGACACCCTGATGAAGGCCGAACTGCTCGGCCTGGGCCAGGTGAAGGGCCCGGAAGACACCGCGGTGGACGCCCAGGGCCGCGTCTACGCCGGCCTGGACGACGGCCGCGTGGTGCGCCTGGACAACGGCCAGGTCAGCACCTTCGCCGAGACCGGCGGCCGCCCGCTGGGCATGGACTTCGACGCCCAGGGCAACCTGATCGTCGCCGACGCCTGGAAGGGCCTGCTGAAGATCGACGCGCAGGGCAAGATCACGGTGCTCAGCACCGAGGCCGACGGTGTGCCCTTCGCCTTCGCCGACGACCTGGACATCGCCAGCGACGGGCGCATCTATTTCAGCGACGCTTCCAGCCGCTTCCACCAGCCCGACTACATCCTCGACTACCTGGAGACCCGCCCCCACGGCCGCCTGCTGCGCTACGACCCGGCGAGCGGCAAGACCGAGACGCTGCTCAAGGACCTGTACTTCGCCAACGGCGTGACGCTGTCGGCCAACGAGGACTTCGTGCTGGTCAACGAGACCTACCGCTACCGTATCGCCCGCTACTGGCTGAAAGGCCCGAAGGCCGGGCAGCAGGACATCTTCATCGACAACCTGCCGGGGCTGCCGGACAACCTCCAGGGCGACCGCAAGGGCACCTTCTGGGTGGCCCTGCCGACGCCGCGCAAGGCCGACGCCGACTTCATCCTCGGCCAGCCCTGGCTCAAGCGCCAGCTGACCAAACTGCCGCGCGCGCTGCTGCCCAAGCCGGTGCCCTACGGCCTGGTCATCGCCGTGGACGAGAACGGCAAGATCGTGCGCAGCCTGCACGACACCAGCGGCCAGCACCTGCGCATGATCACCTCGGCCAAGCCGGTGGGCGACTACCTCTACTTCGGCAGCCTGGAAAACGACCGCATCGGCCGCCTGAAGATTCGCTGAAGCGCCTCAGCCCAGCGCCAGCGGCTCCTCGCGGGCCGCTTCGGCGCATTTCGCGGCGCCCGGCTCCAGCAGTTCCTGCATGCGCCCGCGTACCTCGCCCATCAGGGCCTCCAGGCCCTGCCCGTGGAAGGCCGCGGCGTCCACCGGGCGGCCCACCAGCAGGTCCACCGGCTGGCCCAGGTTGAGGTCGAAGGTGCGCGCCGGCAGCACCCGGTGGATGCCGCGGATGGCCACCGGGATGATCACCGCGTCGGTGTCCAGCGCCAGGCGGAAGCAGCCCTTCTTGAACGGCAGCAGGCGCCCGTCGTCCGAGCGGGTGCCTTCCGGCGCCGCCCACAGCACTATGCCGCTCTCCATCATTTGCCGCGCGCGCTGCAGGTCGGCGCGGGCGCGCTGGCTGTTGTGCCGGTCGATGGAGGGGAACTCGGCGGCGCGCATGGCCCGGCCGAGCACAGGGATGCGGTACAGCTCACTCTTGGCCAGCATGCGGATCGAGCCGGGCAGCGCGGCGAAGCTGGCCGGGATGTCGTAGTGGCTGGAGTGGTTGCAGAGGATCATGTAGCGCCGCCCGTCGCCGAAGTCCGGCATGGCCCCGTGCACACTCAGGCGCATGCGCACCAGGCGCAGCAGCAGGCCCGACCACTGGCGGGTGTAGCGGTCCACGCGCTCGCGGCGCAGGCGGCCGATGGCGGCCTGCGACAGCACCAGCAGGCTGTAGTAGAGGGTGATCAGGCCGGTCGCCAGGGCGATGGCGCAGACGCGCGCCCGCGAGGCCGCCTGGGTCGCCGGTTGCAGACTGAACATGGGCGAAAACTCCATCGGATCGAAGAAAGCCGCCGCGAACCGGCGTTTTCCATTGCACAAGCCTTATGATGCGCGAGGAAACCGTCACGACACAGGAACCCGAACGATGTCACTCGCCCGCCTGCTCAGCCCGCAACAACTGGCAGCCCGCCTGGACGAACCCGGCCTGCTGATCCTCGACTGCCGCTTCGCCCTGGACGACCCGGGCTACGGCGCCCGCGTGTTCGCCGAGAACCACATTCCCGGCGCCCAGTACGCCGACCTCGAACGCGACCTCTCGGCCCCGGTGGTCAAGGGCGTGACCGGCCGCCACCCGCTGCCCGACGCCGACGCGCTGATCCAGCGCCTGCGCGCCTGGGGCCTGGACAACAGCGACGAGGTGGTGCTCTACGACGACGGTCCCGGCGCCTTCGCCGCCCGCGCCTGGTGGCTGCTGCTGTGGCTGGGCAAGCGCGACGGCGTGTACCTGCTCGACGGCGGCATGAACGCCTGGCGCGCCGCCGGCCTGCCGCTGACCACCGCCGAGCCGGCGGTGCCGACGGGCGCCTTCCACGGCGAGCCGGACAACGGCCTGCTGATCGACGCCGGCGAACTCTCGGCGCTGCTGGCCGACCCGCAGCTGCCGCTGATCGACGCCCGCGCCGAGCCGCGCTTCCGCGGCGAGGTGGAGCCCATCGACCCGGTCGCCGGGCACATCCCCGGCGCGCAGTGCGCGGCCTTCACCGACAACCTCGGCAGCGACGGCCGCTTCCTGCCGCCGGCGCAGTTGCACCAGCGCTTCGCCCACCTGCTGCGCGGCCGTCCGGCCCAGGAGCTGGTGGCCTACTGCGGTTCCGGCGTCACCGCTTGCCACAACCTGTTCGCCCTGAGCCTGGCCGGCTATCCCCTGGGCCGCCTCTACGCCGGCTCCTGGAGCGAGTGGATCACCGACCCGCGGCACCCGGTGGCCACCGGCGCCTGACGCCCCCGCCCCAGGCCGCGGCCGACGCGGCCTGGGGCTCCTTCCCCGGCACAGTAACCCGCTATCGACTAATCACATCGAGGAATATGCCTGCGCCGCAGAAAGTCAAAACAATTTAAAAACAGTCCTTTACAGCGGGTTTATCGCACTACACTTCAAATCGAGCGGCTAAGTCCGCTTACGGCGGGGCCCAGGAGAACATCAGAAGCTGCCAAGACGCCCAGCCCCGCCGTTCATTGAGGGACAAGACCATGGGAATCGCCGCCTGCGACCTGCGACAGCACGTCATCCGGCCCACCCTGCTGTACCTGGAACGTCACAGCGGGGCGGCCGAGGCGCTGTTGCTGGGAGCGGCGGCCTGTCAATCGGCGCTTGGCAGCAGCCTGGACAGCGGCCGCGGACACGGCCTGTTCCGCATCGACGAACACCGCCACCAACAGCTCTGGGATCGCTACCTGGCCCTGGACCCGAACCTCGCCAGCCGCGTGCGCGGCCTGGCCAGCCAGCACGCCTTCCTCGACGCTCCGCACCTGGAACTGACCGTGAACCTGCGCTACAGCACCGCCATCGCCTGGATGCTGGTGGAATCCCAACGCCTGCCACTGCCCGAAGCCTGCGACCACCTCGGCCAGGCCAGGGTCTGGCGGCGGGTCTTCCAGCCCCACGGCCACCTGCGTGATTTCCTCGACGCCTGGCAGGCGTACATAGGCGATCCACTGCTCGCCGCCTGATCGCGATCAATGACCGATCAGTCAACTTTCATTTACATACATTAACGAAGGGAAAACCTCGCACAAGGACGGCACTTTACGCGCAAATGCCCGATATAGAGCCCCCAGAGGTACTACCAAAGGCCTGGGAATCTTGGTAGCTTGCGCGCCGTTGACCACAGGAGTTGCTCTTACAATGAAAACAACATGGCTCAAAACCACTCTCGCACTGACGATTAGCGCTGCCTCTGCCCAGGCCCTGGCCAACGGCATCGCCATCAACGAACAAAGCGCCAGCGGCGCCGGCACCGCCTACGCGGGCCGTGCCTCCTCCGCGCTCGACGCCAGCACCATCTACGGCAACCCGGCCGGCCTGTCCAAGCTCAAGCGCACCGAAGTCAGCGGCGGTCTGGCCGTCGTCGACGCCAAGGACGACATCAGCCAGGCCCACGGTGGCGGCACCGGCACCAACAAGGGCGACTCCGTGCCCCTGGCCGCCGTTCCGTTCGGCTACTTCTCCACGCCGATCAACGAAGACTTCACCTTCGGCCTGGGCATCTACGTGCCCTACGGCATCATCAACGACTACGAAAGCAGCTTCCAGGGCCGTGCCCACGGCTCCTACAGCAAGGTCCAGGTGATCACCGTCCAGCCGACCATCGCCTACAAGTTCAACGATGTCGTGTCGGTCGGCTTCGGCCCCACCTTCAACCGCATCGACGGCAAGCTGGAGAACTACCTGGCCACCGCCGGCCTGGCCGGCGCCGCCAACGACACCAAGATCAGCATCAAGGGCGACGACACCGCCATCGGCTACAACGTCGGCGTGCTGGTCACCCCGACCGACAGCACCAGCCTGGGCCTGACCTACCACTCCAAGGTCGACTACCACCTGGGCGGCCACACCACCGTGTCCGGCTCGCCGCTGGGCCTGTTCGACTCGCGCATGGACGCCAAGCTGGACATCACCCTGCCGGAATCGGTGGACATGTCCATCACCCAGAAGCTGGACGACAAGTGGACCGTGTACGGCGGCACCACCTGGACGCGCTGGAGCCGCCTGAAGGAAATCAGCGTGCGCAACCAGGGCGCCCCGGTCGCCCAGTTCAACACCATCGGCGAAGAGCTGAACTGGCAGGACACCTGGTCGGTGGCCGTCGGCACCTCCTACCAGTTGACCCCGGAATGGGTGCTGCGTACCGGCTTCGCCTACGATCCGTCGCCGACCAGCAACGCGGACCGCAACGTGCGTATCCCGGTGGGCGATCGCAAGATCTTCACCCTGGGCGCCGGCTGGTCGCCGAACGCCGACCTGACCGTCGACGTGGCCTACGCCTACCTGTGGGAAAACACCGCGAGCGTGAACCAGCCTGACGGCCCGAGCGTCCTTGGCCTGAACGTCCAGCCGGCCTACAGCGCCAAGTACGACAACAGCGCTCACGGTCTGACTGCGCAGGTGACCTATCGCTTCTGATAGTTAGTCGCCAGCGCACGGGGAAAGCCGGGTAGATGTCCTGATGCTGTTCCCTTAAAAAGAATGCCGTTTCTCTCCATGGGGGAAACGGCATTTTTTCATTTGGGATGGGGCTGTGGCTTCGCTTGCGGCTCTTAGCCCTGGGCTCCGATCTCGAACCCGTCATTCCCGCGAACGCGGGAACCCAGAGACTTCTTCGGGATTGGGCTTGGTGTAGCGCGCCGCTCCGAGTCTGCGGAGATTTTTTGTTTCGCCCCCTCGGGCGAGTCCCTTTTGTCAAACGGTGGAAGGCCACCCCCGCAAAAAGGAACCAAAAAGGCTTGCCCCAACATACGGGCCCGATAAAGCCGGGCTACCCTCACGAACTCCCCCGCCACGGAGGCCCGCCCCGAGGGTACATCCCTGTAGCCCGCGGGGCTCTCGCGACATCCATGTCGCATGACCTCCTGAGCGCGGGTTTCGCTCGGCCTTCTGAAGGGGCACTCCGGTGCGCTCGGACGTTTCTCTGGAAGTCCCAAGAGCAAACGCGCTTTTGCTTTTCGTAGGAGCGAGCTTGCTCGCGAAGGGAGTTTCCCGGCGGCTGCGGTGTTTTGGATCGACTCCGCTCCCTCTCCCTAACCCTCTCCCTGAAGGGAGAGGGGACCGTTCGGAGCGCTTGGGTATTCCCGCATCAGCCGGCAGCTCCGGCGCTTCCGGCTAAAACCATTGTCGACGTTGGCACGGACAAGCCCCCTCTCCCTTCAGGGAGAGGGCTGGGGTGAGGGTGCGGAGCCAAGCTTGCCACCTTCGCTGAACCAAACACTGCCCGGCTTTTCATCCCTACGGCTGGCTGGCAATGGCCTTCTCGATAGCCGCCTGCAAGGCCGGATCATCCGGCTTGGTCAGGCTGGGGAACTGCGCCACCACCTTGCCCTGGCGGTCCACCACGTACTTGTAGAAGTTCCAGCGCGGCGCCTGGTCGGCCTGGCGCGCCAGCTCGCGGAACAGCGGGATGGCGTCGTCGCCGCGCACCGGCTGCACCTGGGTCATGTTGAAGGTCACGCCGTAGTTGCCGTAGCAGACCTGGGCGGTCTCGGCGGCGTCGTCGGCCTCCTGCTTGAAGTCGTCCGAGGGCACGCCCAGCACTTCCAGGCCCTGGCCCTTGTAGCGCTGGTAGATCGCCTCCAGGCCCTTGAACTGTGGGGTGAAGCCGCAGTGGCTGGCGGTGTTGACCACCAGCAGCGGCTTGCCGGCGTAGAGCCCGCAGAGGTCGAGGTCGACCTTCGAGCGCAGCTTCTGCAGGTGCCCCTGCTGCGCCAGCAGCGGCGGGCAGTCGGCAGCCTGGGCGGCCAGGGGCAGGCAGCACAGCAGGCCGAGGAACAGGTAGCGGGACATGGCGATTCTCCTTCTTCGATCGAAGGACGCTACTCCCCTGCCCCGCCCGCGGCAATCCTCAGAAGCAATGGCCCAGGCCGGCCTGCAACAACGCCAGGCCACCATGCCGCCAGCCCCACCAGGCCAGGCCCAGCAGCGCCGCGGCCAGCACGGCCGCGCCCAGGCGCAATAGCGGCCTCACGCTACCTCCGCGACGCCCAGGCGCGCCACCGGGCGCTCGCGCACCGGCCAGTTGAGCAGGCCGGCGAGCAGCGAGAGGAGAATGGCGATCCGCCAGACCAGGTCGTAGTTGCCGGTGTGGTCGTAGACGTAGCCGCCCAGCCAGCCGCCAAGGAAGGCGCCGATCTGGTGGAACAGGAAGGTGATGCCGCCGAGCATCGACAGGTTGCGCACGCCGAACAGGGTGGCCACGGTGCCATTGGTGAGCGGCACCGTGGACAGCCACAGCAGGCCCATGGCGATGCCAAAGGCGTAGGCCGTCCACACCGTCAGCGGCGCCCAGAGGAAGGCCAGGATCACCAGGCCGCGGATCAGGTACAGCCCGGTCAGCAGCTTCGGCTTGCTGAAGCGCCCGCCGAGCCAGCCGGCGATGTAGGTGCCGAACACATTGAACAGCCCCACCAGCGCCAGCACCGTGGTGCCGACGGTGGCCGGCAGGTGGCGGTCCACCAGGTAGGCCGGCAGGTGCACGCCGATGAACACCACCTGGAAGCCGCAGACGAAGAAGCCCAGCGACAGCAGCCAGAAACCGGAATGTCCGCAGGCCTCGCGCAGCGCTTCGCCCAGGGATTGTTCATGGGATTGCACCGGCAGCGGCTTGTCGCGCATCAGCCCGGCCAGAGGCACGATCAGCGCCACCAGCAGGCCGAGGGCGAGCAGCGCCGCCGACCAGCCGAGCCAACCGATCAGGCCGAGAGTGCCGGGCAGCATGGCGAACTGGCCGAAGGAGCCGGCGGCGGCGGAAATGCCCATGGCCATGCTGCGCCGCTCCAGCGGCACGGCGCGGCCGACGGCGCCGAGGATGACCGAGAAGGAGGTGCCGGACAGGCCGATGCCGATCAGCAACCCGGCGGACAGCGACAGGCTGGTTGCCGAGTCCGAATAGCCCATCATGACCAGGCCCAAGGCGTACAGCAGGCCGCCCACCAGCACCGCGCGCGCCGCGCCGAAGCGGTCGGCCAGGGCGCCGGTGAAGGGCTGGGCGATGCCCCAGATGAGGTTCTGCAGGGCGATGGCGAAGGCGAACACCTCGCGGCCCCAGCCGAACTCGGCGCTCATCGGCGCGAGGAACAGGCCGAAGCCGTGGCGGACGCCCAGGGACAGGGCCAGGATCAGGGCGCCGGACAGCAGGATCCAGAAACCCGCACGCGACAGCTTGGACATTGTTCTTCTCGCTCCAACAGGGGTATATACCCGCATTCATCCATACGAACGCCCTTGGCAAGGCGTTCAATCGAGGGCTTCCAGCTCCCCCAGCAACGCCATCAGTTGCTCGCGGCGCTCCACCCCGAGGCGTTCGTACATCCGCCGCTGCGCCGCTTCCCAGGGCTGCGCGCCCTGCTCCAGGCGCTCGCGCCCGGCGGCGGTGAGCAGCACCAGGCGGTTGCGCTGGTCGCCGGCATCGCCCTGCAGCTCCACCAGGCCCTCGGCCTGCAGCGGGCGCAGGTTGCGCCCCAGGGTGCTGCGGTCCAGGCCCATGGCTTCGGCCAGCTCGGAAATGCTCGGTCGCTCCAGGCGCGCCAAGTGGCGCAGCAGGGAAAACTGCGCAACCGTCAGCCCGATGCCCTGCAGGGCATCGTCATAGACGCGGGTGACACCTCGGGCGGCGCGGCGCAACTGGGTGCAGAGGCATTGGGTGGTCAGCATGATACGTGTATATACCCGCGATACCCGCGAAGGTCAATCGCGGTCGATTGTCCGATCTGCCAGGTGCCGGCTGTTGCCGCTGCCAAGGCCAGGCCGGGTGCGCGGCCGTATAACTGCGCCACCGTCCTTCCGAGATCACCGCGATGCCCGTCTACAAAGCCCCGCTGCGCGACACCCGCTTCCTGCTCAACGAGGTCTTCGACTTCCCCGAGCACTACCGCAACCTGATCAACGGCGCCGAGGCCACGCCGGACATGGTCGACGCCATCCTCGGCGAATGCGCGAAGCTCTGCGAGGAAGTGATCGCCCCGCTCTACCACTCCGGCGACGAGGAAGGCTGCCACCTGGAGAACGGCGAGGTACGCACGCCCAAGGGCTTCAAGGAAGCCTACGACGCCTACGTGGCCGGCGGCTGGCAAGGCCTGTCGCACCCGGTGGAATACGGCGGCCAGGGCCTGCCGATGAGCCTGGGCGCGCTCAAGCAGGAAATGCTCGGCACCGCCAACTGGCCGTTCTCGATGTACCCGGGGCTGTCCCTGGGCGCCATGAACACCCTGATGCAGCACGGCACCGAAGAGCAGAAGCGCACCTACCTGACGCCCCTCACCGAAGGCCGCTGGGGCGGTACCATGTGCCTCACCGAACCGCAGTGCGGCACCGACCTCGGCCAGGTGAAGACCCGCGCCGAGCCCAACGCCGACGGCAGCTACGCCATCACCGGCACCAAGATCTTCATCTCCTCCGGCGAGCACGACCTCACCGAGAACATCGTGCACATCGTCCTCGCCCGCCTACCCGACGCGCCCAGGGGCACCCGCGGCATCTCGCTGTTCATCGTGCCCAAGTTCCTGCCCGGCGAAGGCGGCGGCCTCGGCCCGCGCAACGGCGTGAGTTGCGGCGCGCTGGAGAAGAAGATGGGTATCAAGGCCTCGGCCACCTGCGTGATGAACTTCGACGAGGCCAGGGGCTTTCTCATCGGCCCGGCGAACAAGGGCCTGGAATGCATGTTCACCTTCATGAACAGCGCGCGCATCGGCACCGCCATCCAGGGCGTGGCCACCGCCGAACTGGCCTACCAGGGCGCCCTGGCCTACGCCCGCGAGCGCCGCTCGATGCGCGCGCTGTCCGGCACCAAGGAACCGGAACAGGTGGCCGACAGCCTGATGCACCACGGCGACGTGCGGCGCATGCTGCTGACGCAGAAGGCCGTGGCCGAGGGCGGCCGCACGCTGGTCTACCTGGCCACGCAGTACGCCGACAAGATGATCCAGGGCCTGCTGACCAGCGACAACGCCGAGTACGAACGCTGGGACGACAAGCTCGGCTTCCTCACCCCGATCCTCAAGGGCTGCCTCACCGAGCTGGGCCTGGAGAGCGCCAACCTGGGCATGCAGGTGTTCGGCGGCCACGGCTACATCCGCGAGCACGGCATGGAACAGATCGTCCGCGACGCGCGCATCGCCACGCTCTACGAGGGCACCACCGGCATCCAGGCCCTGGACCTGCTCGGGCGCAAGGTGCTGCTGATGACCCAGGGCAAGGCGGTGCGCGACTTCACCAGGGTGGTGGCGAAATTCGCCACGGGGTTGCTCAAGGAAGAACCGGCCATGCGCGGTCGCGCGCTGACGCTGCTGAAACTGTGCGCGCAGTGGAACCTGCTGACCCTGCGCATCGCCCTGAGCGCCCGCAAGCAGCGCGACCTGGTGGGCACCGCCAGCCACGACTACCTGATGTTCTCCGGCTACGTCGCCCTGGCCTACGCCTGGGCGCTGCAGGAAGCCACGGCCCGCAAGCGCCTGCGCCAGGGCGGCAGCGAGTCGAGCGACTTCTACAAGGCCAAGATCGCCACCAGCGACTTCTACTTCGCCCGCCTGCTACCCCGCGCCAAGGGCCACGCGGCGGCCATGGGCAAGCCGGTGCGTTCGGTGATGGGGCTGAAGGCGGAGCATTTCGCCTTCGAGTGATCCGGGACGCCCGCCAGGTTCCGGCAGTTGTTGTAGGAGCGAGCTTGCTCGCGAACGAACCCCGCTGCGGAATCCGTTCGCGAGCAAGCTCGCTCCTACGAAAAGCCCTGGCGCAAACTACGCCGAGGCGCTCTTCGTAGGATGGGTTGAGCTTGCGAAACCCATGCGGTCATGGCGATGGGTATCGCTTCGCTCAACCCATCCTACGGGGCTGAGAGCGCCCTCTCCCCAGCCCTCTCCCGCAAGCGGGAGAGGGAGCCGTCCGGAGCAAGCACAAGGGTCGGCGCAATCCTGTAGGAGCGGATTCATCCGCGAATCGCGGACAGGGTCCGCATCACAGGAGCGGAGGCTTACTCGGCAGCCGGCTTCTTGCGCTTGAGCGGCGCCATGCCGTCGTTGCTGACCACCGACGAGGGCGCCGCCTTCGGCTTGTTCGCCGGCTTGCGCTTGGCGGCGGGCTTGGCCCCGGCCTTCTTGCCGGAATCGGTCTTTTTCTTCTTGGTGCCGGCGGCCTTGCCCGAGGCCTTGACCTTCTTCGGCCCCTTGTAGCTGCCCTTGAGCTCCTTGATGGTGCGCTGTTCGAAACGCACCTTGAGGTAGCGCTCGATGCTCGACATCAGGTTCCAGTCGCTGTGCGACACCAGCGAGATGGCCAGGCCGGCCTCGCCCGCGCGGCCGGTGCGGCCGATACGGTGCACGTACTCGTCGCCGCGGCGCGGCATGTCGAAGTTCAGCACCAGGTCCAGGCCCTCGACGTCCAGGCCGCGGGCGGCCACGTCGGTGGCGACGAGGATCTTCACCGCGCCCTGCTTCAGGCGCTCGATGGCCAGCTTGCGGTCCTTCTGGTCCTTCTCGCCGTGCAGCACGAAGACCTTGTGCCCGGCGGCGATCAGCCGGCCGGTCAGGCGGTCGGCCTGGACGCGGGTGTTGGTGAAGACGATGGCCTTTTCGAAGGTCTCGTTCTCCAGCAGCCAGTGCAGGATGGCTTCCTTGTGGGCGTTGTCGTCGACCAGGATGACCTGCTGCGCGATGTCCTCGTTCAGCTCGCTGACGCGGTTCAGCTGCAGGCTTTCCGGCTCGCGCAGGACCTGCTCGACCATCGCGTGCAGGCCGCTGCCGGCGGTGGCGGAGAACAACAGGGTCTGGCGCTGCGCCGGGCAGGCGCCGGCGAGCTTGAGCACGTCCTCGGCGAAGCCCATGTCGAGCATGCGGTCGGCCTCGTCCAGCACCAGCACCTCGACGTCGCCCAGCGGCAGGTTGCCGGCGTTGAACTGCTCGTTCAGCCGGCCGGGGGTGCCGATGATGATCTCCGGGTTCTTGCGCAGGCGCGCGCCCTGCACCTTGAAATCCTCGCCGCCGGTGATCAGGCAGGCCTTGATGAAGGTGAACTGGGCGAAGCGCTCGACTTCCTTGAGGGTCTGCTGGGCCAGCTCGCGGGTCGGCAGCAGGATCAGCGCGCGGGCGCCGGTCTTGGGCTTCTCCTCGCTGAGCAGGCGGTGCAGCAGCGGCAGCACGAAGGCGGCGGTCTTGCCGCTGCCGGTCTGCGCGGTCACGCGCAGGTCGCGGCCCTCCAGCGCCTTCGGGATGGCCGCGGCCTGGACGGCGGTCGGCTCGGTGAAGGACAGGGTTTCCAGCGCCTTGAGCAGGCGTTCGTGGAGGGCGAATTGGGCGAACAAGGCAGACCTCGGGAAGACGAAAAGACCAAATAGCTGCATAGCCTAACGGTTGCCGCGCCCGAAAGCAGGTTTTATTCGCCGGTCGCGATCCGCACGCCCCGTGTCGCCCTCGAGCAAGTCCACCGCGCAGGCCCGTCCCAGACTGGCCGCAGGACAGCCTAAGGAGTGTCGAGATGCCGCATCGCCCCACCGCCGCCGAGCGCCTCGAGCGCCTGCCGCTGAGCCCCTACCACCGGCTGATCTTCGTGATCATCGCCCTGGCGTTCTTCTTCGACTCCATGGACCTGGCGATGATGACCTTCCTGCTCGGCTCGATCAAAGCCGAGTTCGGCCTGTCCAGCGCCCAGGCCGGGCTGCTGGCCAGCTCCAGCTTCTTCGGCATGGTCCTGGGCGCGGCGCTGTCGGGGATGCTCGCCGACCGCTTCGGGCGCAAGCCGGTGTTCCAGTGGAGCATCGTGCTCTGGGGCCTGGCCAGCTACCTGTGCTCCACCGCCGGCGACGTGCAGAGCCTGACGCTGTACCGCGTGCTGCTGGGCATCGGCATGGGCATGGAATTCCCCATCGCCCAGTCGCTGCTCTCGGAGATGATCCCGGCCAAGTCCCGCGGCCGCTACATCGCCCTCATGGACGGCTTCTGGCCTCTGGGCTTCATCGCCGCCGGCTGCCTGTCCTACTTCGTGCTGCCGGCGGCCGGCTGGCGCAGCCTGTTCCTGCTGCTGGCCTTCCCGGCGCTGTTCGTCCTGGCCATCCGCTTCATGGTCCCGGAATCGCCGCGCTGGCTGGAACAGGCCGGGCTGGCGGACAAGGCCGAGCGCTCGCTGCAGCGCATCGAGGCGCGGGTGATGGCCTCGCTGAAGCTGTCCAGCCTGCCCGAGCCGCAGGCCCTGGCGCGCCCCGAGCCGAACCGCCCGGGCTTCTTCAGCGCCTTCGCCGAACGCTGGTCGCCGGCCTACCGCAGCCGCACCCTGACGGTCTGGAGCCTGTGGTTCTTCGCCCTGCTCGGCTTCTACGGGCTGACCTCCTGGCTCAGCGCGCTGCTGCAGCAATCCGGCTTCGCCGTGACGCAATCGGTGTACTACACGGTGCTGATCTCCCTGGCCGGCATCCCCGGCTTCCTCTGTGCCGCCTGGCTGGTGGAGCGCTGGGGCCGCAAGCCCAGCTGCGTGCTGATGCTCCTGGGCGGCGGCGCCATGGCCTATGCCTACGGCCAGACCGCGGTGTTCGGCGGCAGCCTGGCGCTGCTGATCGGCTTCGGCCTGGCCATGCAGTTCTTCCTGTTCGGCATGTGGGCGGTGCTCTACACCTACACCCCGGAGCTGTACCCCACCTCGGCGCGCGCCACCGGCTCGGGCTTCGCCTCGGCGGTGGGCCGCGTCGGCTCGCTGCTCGGGCCCACGATCAGCGGCCTGGTCCTGCCGGTGGCCGGCCAGGGCGGCGTGTTCACCCTCGGCGCGCTGTGCTTCCTGGTCGCCGCGGCGGTGGTCTGGGGCTTCGGCATCGAGACCCGCGGGCGCACCCTGGAGGAGCTGGCGGGCTGAGGTTACATTTCGGAAATATCCTGCTCGGCCCTGCCGCTACCCTGCCGTTACAATGTCGCGCTCATCCCGGCCATCGCGGCCGGGCCTTCGCGGCTACCCCGTAGCCTCCGCACCACGCGCCACCCCGCACTGGCGCCCCGATCCAAAGGATGTTTCCGGCCTATGGACCTTTCCTCTCCCCTCGCCACCCTCCAGGGCTACTGGGCCCTGCTCGACCAACACCCGCTGACCAGCGCCGCCCTCGGCCTCGTCATCCTCCTCGCAGTGGCCTGGATCGTCGGCCGCCTGGCCCGCTTCCTGGTCCGCCGCGCCGCCGACCTGCTGGCGCGCCAGCCGGCCCTGGCCTGGCTCGCCGACCTGCGCGACAACCGCGTGTTCCAGCGCCTGGCACAGGCCGTGCCGTCGCTGGTGGTGCAGTTCGGCCTGGTGCTGATCCCCAACCTGGCCGGCAAGCCCGAGGCCTTCCTGCGCAACCTGGCCATGGCGGTCACCGCGCTGTTCCTGCTGCTGGCCCTGAGCGCCCTGCTCGACGCCCTGCTGGACATCTACGCACGCACCGAACACGCCCGCACCCGCTCGATCAAGGGCTACGTGCAACTGGCCAAGCTGTTCCTCTTCGTCTTCGGCGGCATAGTGGTGGTGTCGATCCTCATCGACCGCTCGCCGATGCTGCTGCTCTCGGGCCTGGGCGCCATGTCCGCGGTCCTGCTGCTGGTCTACAAGGACACGCTGCTGAGCTTTGTCGCCAGCGTGCAGCTGACCAGCAACGACATGCTGCGCGTGGGCGACTGGATCGAGATGCCCCAGGTCGGCGCCGACGGCGACGTGGTGGACATCACCCTGCACACGGTGAAGGTGCAGAACTGGGACAAGACCATCGTCTCGGTGCCCACCTGGCGCCTGATGTCCGAGTCGTTCAAGAACTGGCGCGGCATGCAGCAGTCCGGCGGACGGCGCATCAAGCGCAGCCTGTACCTCGACGCCAGCCAGGTGCGCTTCCTCGACGAGGCCGAGGCGCAGAAGCTGTCCGGCGTGCGCCTGCTGACCGACTACCTGCGGCGCAAGCAGGACGAGCTGAGCGAGTGGAACCAGGCCAACGCCGGCAACGTGCCGCTGTCGGCCAACCGCCGGCGGCTGACCAACATCGGCACCTTCCGCGCCTACGCCGAGGCCTACCTCAAGGCCCACCCGGACATCCACCCGCACATGACCTGCATGGTCCGCCAGCTGCAGCCCGGCGCCGAGGGCGTGCCCCTGGAGATCTACTGCTTCACCCGCACCACCGCGTGGCTGGACTACGAGCGCATCCAGGGCGACATCTTCGACTACCTGATGGCGGTGCTGCCGGAGTTCGGCCTAGGCGTCTACCAGCAACCCAGCGGCCAGGACCTGCGTGGCGGGCTGCAAGGTTTGCTGCCGGCGCCAGCGGCACGCGGCGAACGCCACCCAGCGCTGGACATGGAACAGGCCTGATCGGACGGGCGGCAGCGTTCGGCTGGCCGCCCGCCCGGGCCGGTGCCATGCTCAAGGCAGGCGCGCGCTTCCGCGCGCCTTTCCCGGAGAAACGCCGTGTCCGCCACCCTCATCTATTACGTGGCCAGCAGCCTGGACGGCTACATCGCCCGCCCCGACGGCAGCGTCGACTGGCTGGACGCATCCGACGGCCATGACGACGACCATGGCTACTCAGCCTTCTACGCCAGCATCGACGGCCTGCTGATGGGCCGCGGCACCTACCTGCAATGCCTGGACTTCGGCGACTGGCCCTACGCGGACAAGCCGGCCATCGTCCTCACCCGCGCCAACCGCCTGCCGCTGGCCTCGCCCCGGGTGGAGCTGCAGCACTGCCCGCCCAGCGAGGCCCTGGCCAACCTCGAGGCCCGCGGCTGCCAGCGCATCTGGCTGGTGGGCGGCGGCAGCCTGGCCGGCAACTGCCTGGCGGCGGACTTGCTCGACGAGGTGATCGTCAGCATCATTCCGCACCTGCTCGGCGCCGGCATCCCGCTGTTCGGCATCGGGCTCGAACGGCGCCTGCAGTTGCTGGAACAGCGCAGCTTCCCCAGCGGCATCGTGCAGGTGCGCTACCAGGTCCTCAAGTGAGCCCCCGCATGCCCCAGACCACCCTCGACATCGCCGCCGCCTGCCTGCTCGACGACGCCGGCCGCCTGCTGCTGGTGCGCAAGCGCGGCACCCGCGCCTTCATGCTCCCCGGCGGCAAGCGCGAGCCCGGCGAAAGCCCGTTGCAGGCGCTGCTGCGCGAACTGCAGGAAGAACTCGGCCTGAACCTGCCGGCCAGCGCCCTGCAGCCGCTGGGCAACTTCCAGGCCGCCGCGGCCAACGAGGCCGACACCCGCGTCGACGCCCACGTCTTCGTCGCCAGCCTGCCGCACGCGGTGAGCGCCGCCGCCGAACTGGAGGAACTGGCCTGGCTGGAGGACGGCCGCCACCCCGAGCCGCTGGCGCCGCTGCTGCGCGAAAAAGTCCTGCCGGCGCTGCGCGAACACCTCGCCGACTGACGAAAATCGTCAGAGGACCTGCATTTCGTCGGGTTTTTCCCTGCGACACCAGGTCCCACCCCACGCCTTTCCCGCCCTCTTCCGGCCACCCTCGCGCGGCCCTTGGCCATCTTCCGGCAACCCGCCTGGCATAGGGTTTTCAGCTATAAGGCCGGCCCCCGACCGGGTAGTCCGAACACATGTCATCGAACGCCCGCCGAGTCACATGGGCTTATCCACAAGCGACGGACGGTCAAAACACTGTCACGAAAAGTCGGTCAGAATGCGCGGAATTTTTTCGCGGACCAAAGGAAACCATCGCCCGCCGAAGAGCAACGGCGATCCAGCGGAGTCTGGGTTACATCCACAACCAGAAAGAAGACATGCCGAATGCGCAGTACCCTTTTGACATGCCTTTCCATAGGCTTGGCAGCCAGTTTGGCCGCCGTTGTAACCGGGGTGGAAGCTTCTCCACGGGCCACGCGTTCCTACGCGCCCGCCCCCCTCGAACTCCGTGTCCCGGTACAGGGCAAGGAGCTGCTGAGCATCGCCCCGCCGGCGAAGCAGCAGCCCAGTGACGCCCACCAGGTCACCCAGCGCGCCTTCAGCATGATCGGCACGCCCTACCGCTGGGGCGGCACCTCGCCCAAGGGTTTCGACTGCAGCGGCCTGGTCAAGTACGTGTTCCGCGACGTCGACGACGTCGAGCTGCCGCGCACCGCCCGGGCCATCTACCAGAGCAGCAACCCCAAGGTGGCGCGCCGCGACCTGCAGCCCGGCGACCTGGTGTTCTTCCGCATCCGCAGCCGCAACGTCGACCACGTGGGCATCTACGTCGGCAACGACCGCTTCGTCCACGCCCCGCGCCGCGGGCAGAAGGTGAAGGTGGCCAACCTCAACGACAAGTACTGGCAGCGCCATTACCTGGCGGCCAAGCGCGTGCTGCCGGAGACCCTGGCCAAGGCCGACCTGCCGGGCAATCGCTTCGAGTAAGGGCCCGCGCCGCAAGAACAAAGACGCCGTTTTCCCGGGCAGGGAAAACGGCGTTTTTCATGGGCGCGAGTGCCTTGCAGACCGCGCCAAAAGCTCTTCGTAGGAGCGAGCTTGCTCGCGAACACACTCCGCTGCGGGGCTCATTCGCGAGCAAGCTCGCTCCTACGAGAAGCCGTGCCCGCCGGAGTGGTAGTGCGCCGGGCCATTGCGTGCCTCATCACGCCCCACCACCCCGCCGCTCCCGCCGCGCCTGCTTGCGCAGCAGCCGCGCGCTGTCCCAGCCGGTGAGCAGGATGGCCAGCCAGATCGGCCCGTAGGTCCACAACTGCTGCGGCTGGAACGCCTCGCCGAGGAACAGCACCGCCAGCAGGAACAGCAGCATCGGCTCGACATAGCTGAGGATGCCGAACAGCCCCATGGGCAGCAGCCGGCTGGAGGCCATCATGGCGGCGAAGGCCAGAGCGCTGATCAGCCCCAGCATCGGCAGCAGCGCCCACAGCCGCGGCGTCTCGGCGAACACCTGGAGGTCGCCGAAGTGCCAGATGGTCCACAGGGCAAAGGGCAACAGCACCAGCATCTCGAAGACGAAGCCGGACAGCGCGTCCACGCCCATGCGCCGGCGCAGCATGAAATACGGTGGATAACCCAGGGCGGTGATCAGGCTGAACCAGGAGAAGGCGCGGGTCAGCCACAGCTCGTGGAGCACGCCGACCAGCGCGCAGGCCACGGCAATGCCCTGCAGCGGCGTCAGGCGCTCGCCGTAAAACAGCCGGCCGCAGAGCACCATGGTCAGCGGCAGCAGGAAGTAGCCCAGGGACAGCTGCAGGGTCTGGCCGACCATGGGCGCGTAGATGAACACGCCCCACTGCACCAGCATCATCGCCGCGCTCAGCGGGAAGCACAGCAGCAGCCAGCGCTCGCGCAGCAGGCGCCGGCCGGCATCGCGCAGCACGCCGCCCTGGCCGGTGAAGGCCACCAGCAGCAGGACCATGGGGATCGACCAGACCACCCGGTGCGCCACGATCTGGATGCTGTCCAGCGGCGCCAGCCAGCGCAGGTAGCCCGGCAGCGTGACGAAGAGCACCGAGGCGGCCAGGGAAAGGGCGACGCCGCGACCGGAAATGTTCATGCCACGGCCCTCCGCGCCAGCCCCAGGCGGTTCACCCAGAGCGACGCCACTATCACCCCGCCGCCCAGGGCCAGGCGGGCCAGGTCGGCATGTTCGTTCCAGATCAGCAGGTTGATCAGCAGCCCCACCGGCACGTGCAGGTTGTTCATCACCGCCAGGGTGCCGCCATCCACCAGGGTAGCCCCCTTGTTCCACCAGAACTGCCCGAGGGCGGTGGCCAGCAGGCCCATGAACAGCAGCACCAGCCACTGCACGTCGGTGGTCGGCAGCTTGGCCGGGTTGCCCAGCAGCGCCCAGCCGGGCAGCGCGACCAGCAGCGCGCCGACGAAGAAGTAGCCGAAGCGCCGGTACTGCGGGATGTCCGACGGGTAACGCGCCACCAGGTGCTTGTACAGCACCTGGCCGGCGGCGAAGGTGGCGTTGGCCAGTTGCAGCAGCAGGAAGCCCTCGATGAAGTCACCGCTGACGCCGTCGTAGCGGATGATCGCCGCGCCCAGCACGGCCACCGCCGCGGCCAGCAGCGCCCAGGGGTTGAAGCGGCGGTTCAGGGCGTCGTCGATCAGCGCCACGTGCAGCGGCGTGAGTACGGTGAACAGCAGCACCTCGGGCACCGTCAGCACCCGGAAGCTCTGGTACAGGCAGACGTAGGTGATGCCGAACTGCAGCGCGCCGACCAGCATCACCCCGCAGATGAAGCGCGGCGCCACCCCGCGCCAGCGCGTCAGCGGCAGGAACACCGCGCCGGCCAGCAGCACCCGGGTGAGCACGGCGAAATAGCTGTCGACCTGGCCGGCGAGGTATTCACCGATCAGGCTGAAGGAAAACGCCCAGAGGACGGTTACGAAAAGCAGGTAAGGCATGACCGGACAGGCGCACCGAAAAGGGGCGTGGAAAATAGCGGTTTTGCCGAGGCGAAGAAAGGGCCTGGGTGCTCTCCGGCATGAACGGGAGGTTCAGCGTCGACCTGTAGGAGCGGGCCCTGCCCGCGATTCGCGCGCAGGGCCCGCTCCTACATGGGAACGACGTGGATAGGATTCATCCGCGATCCCGCCGGCAGGGCCGGCGCCCCATGTCATCGCGAACCCCGGCAAAGAAAAAGCCCGATCGACATTCGCGGGGGAAGTGCGTCGACCGGGCGTCGCGCCCAGGAGCGACGGGCGCGCAAGTGGTAAGCCGGAATCTGGGGTCAGGCCACCGTGGCCAGTTGCTCGCGGGCCTTGGCCAGGCCTTTCTCGGCGAACTCGGCGCCCATGTTCAGGCCCTCGGCGTGGACGAAGGTGACGTCGTGGATGCCGATGAAGGCCAGGGCCTGGCGCAGGTAGGGTTCCTGGTGGTCCAGCGGGCCGCCGGCGTACACGCCGCCGCGGCTGGTCAGGATGTAGGCGCGCTTGCCGCCGAGCAGGCCCTGGGGACCGGTCTCGGTGTACTTGAAGGTGACGCCGGCGCGCAGCACGTGGTCCAGCCAGGACTTCAGGGTGCTGGGGATGGCGAAGTTGTACATGGGCGCGGCCAGCACCAGCACGTCGGCGGCCAGCAGCTCCCCGGTGAGCAGGTTGGAACGCTGCAGCGCGGCCTGCTCGGCGGCGCTGTGCTGCTCGGCCGGCTTCATCCAGCCGCCCAGCAGGTCGGCGTCCAGGTGCGGAACCTGTTCCAGCGCCAGGTCGCGGACCTGGATCTCGTCGGCGGGGTGGGCGGCGCGCCAGTTGGCGATGAATTCGGCGGTCAGTTGGCGGGAGACCGAACCTTGTTGGCGGGCGCTGCTTTCGATTACCAGAACACGGGACATGGGCTTGACCTCCAGCGGTCGTTTGCGTCGATGGAGGTCAGCTTATGGAATGACTTATCGATAAAAAAGCAGAAATAATTGCTTCAAAATATCGATTTAGTTGATTTGTACCGCATCTGCTCCTAGTCTGGAGAACATGCGCTGCCGGCTCAGGCCGGGTTGCAGGTCAGCTTGATGCGCAGCTTGATGATGGCGCGGCCGAAGCTGGCGGTGAGGTTGCTGGACTTGCCGGCGGCGAGCACCGTCTTGCGCACCTTGGGCGACTCCGGGCCGTTCTGGAACACCGCGGTGCAGGCCACGTCCTGCTTGCCGTAGTTCTGCAACAGCACGGCGCCCATGCTGTCGCCGATGTCCTGGGTCTGGACGTCGATCTCCGTGCCGTTGAGGGACTTCTCCACCTCGATCGGGTAGGCCAGGGCGGTCAACGGCAGCGACAGCAGCAACGCACAGCAGATTCTTTTCATGTGGCGGTCTCGCTCGGTTCAGGCAGAGCGCCAGATTAGACAAGAGGAGGCGAGGATGAAAGCGCCCCGCGTTACCCTGGATCAATGGCGCACGCTGCAGGCGGTGGTCGACCACGGCGGCTTCGCCCAGGCCGCCGAGGCCCTGCACCGCTCGCAGTCTTCCATCAGCTACACGGTGGCGCGCATGCAGGAGCAGCTCGGCGTGCCGCTGCTGCGCATCGACGGCCGCAAGGCGGTGCTCACCGAGGCCGGCGAGGTGCTGCTGCGGCGCTCGCGGCAACTGGTGAAGAGCGCCGGCCAGTTGGAGGAACTGGCCCACCACATGGAGCAGGGCTGGGAGCCGGAAGTGCGCCTGGTGGTGGATGCCGCCTACCCCACCCTGCGCCTGGTCCGCGCGCTGTCCGCGTTCGTGCCACAGAGCCGCGGCTGCCGCGTGCTGTTGCGCGAGGAGGTGCTTTCCGGCGTCGAAGAGGCGCTGCAGCAGGGCCATGCGGACCTGGCCATCAGCGGCCTGAACATCGCCGGCTACCTGGGCGCCGACCTGTGCACCGTGGAATTCGTCGCCGTGGCCAACCCGGACCATCCGCTGCACCGCCTGCAGCGCGAGCTGACGCACCAGGACCTGGAAACCCAGATGCAGGTGGTCATCCGCGACTCCGGCCGCCTGCAGCCGCGCGACGTCGGCTGGCTGGGCGCCGAGCAGCGCTGGACGGTGGGCAGCCTGGCCACCGCCGCCACCTTCGTCGGCAACGGCCTGGGCTTCGCCTGGCTGCCGCGGCACATGATCGAGCGCGAACTGCGCGACGGCTCGCTCAAGCCGCTGCCGCTGACCCAGGGCGTCACCCGCGAGAGCCGCTTCTATCTTTACCCGAACAAGGAAAAACCCCTGGGCCCGGCCACGCAGATCCTCGTCGAGCTGCTGAAGACCTTCGCCAACGTGCCCCTGGACGCCCCCTTCGCCGCGCCGCCGAGCGCCTGACCCGGAGAAGCGCCGATGCCCTACCTGCACCACGACGGCCAGCGCCTGTACTTCGAGGACAGCGGCCAGGGCACGCCCGTGCTGCTGGTGCACGGCCTGGGCTCGAGCAGCCGCGACTGGGAATACCAGGTGCCGGAGCTGCTCCGGCGCCACCGGGTGATCGCTCTCGACGTGCGCGGCCACGGCCAATCCGACAAGCCCCGCGAGCGCTACAGCATCGCCGGCTTCGCCGAGGACGTGGCGGCGCTGATCGAGGAACTGCGCCTGGCCCCGGTGCACCTGGTGGGCATCAGCATGGGCGGGATGATCGGCTTCGAGCTGGCCACCCGCCGGCCGGAACTGCTCAAGAGCCTGACCATCGTCAACAGCGCACCGGAAGTGAAGCCGCGCACCCTGCGCGAATACCTGGAAGTGGCGCGCCGGCTGTTCCTCGCCCACGTGCTGGGCCTGGACACCGTGGGCAAGGCCCTCGGCAAGCTGCTGTTCCCCAAGCCGGAGCAGGCCGACCTGCGGCGCAAGATCGAGCAACGCTGGCCGCAGAACGACAAACGCGCTTACCTTTCCAGCCTGCACGCCATCATCGGCTGGGGTGTGCAGGAGCGCCTGGGGCGCATAACCTGTCCGACGCTGGTGGTCAGCGCCGACCGCGACTACACCCCGGTGACGCTCAAGCAGGCCTACGTGGAGCGCCTGCCCAACGCGCGCCTGGTGGTGATCGAGGACTCGCGCCATGCCACCCCGCTGGACCAGCCGCAAGCCTTCAACAGCACCCTGCTCGACTTCCTCGAGCAGGTAGACCATTCCTAAAACATCTCAGGAAACATCCGCAAAATGACCCTGTTCAAACGCTTCCTGCTCGCCGCCTGTTCCCTCGTCCTGGCCACCTCGGCGCTCGCCGCCGACCCGGCGAAACCCCACGTGCTGCTGTCCACCACCCTGGGCGAGATCGAGGTGGAACTCGACAGCGCCAAGGCGCCGATCAGCGTGAAGAACTTCCTCGGCTACGTCGACAGCGGCTTCTACAACGGCACCATCTTCCACCGGGTGATCCCCGGCTTCATGGTGCAGACCGGCGGCTTCACCGAGAAGATGCAGGAGAAGGACACCGGCGAGCCGATCAAGAACGAGGCCGACAACGGCCTGCTCAACGCCCGCGGCACCCTGGCCATGGCCCGCACCAGCGACGTGGACTCGGCCACCAGCCAGTTCTTCGTCAACCTGACCGACAACGACTTCCTCGACCACGGCCAGCGCGACTTCGGCTACGCCGTGTTCGGCAAGGTCGTGCGCGGCATGGGCGTGGTCGACATGATCGCCAAGGTGCCCACCACCAACCGCGGCATGTACCAGAACGTGCCCGCCGAGCCGGTGGTCATACTCTCCGCCAAGCGTCTCTGAGAATCCCCGATTCCCACGCTGACGGAGGCCTGAAACGGCGGGCCCGGGACGGGCCCGCGACAACCGAGAGACATCATGCTCTACCGCCGCTTCGAAAAGCTCATCGACCCCTTCCGCGACGCCCCCGAGCACATGCCGCCGGCCGACGTCTGGCGCTTCTACACCTACTACCTGCGCCAGGTCTGGCCGGTGTTCTCGATCCTGCTGGTGGTCGGCCTGATCGTCGCCCTGATCGAGGTGGCGCTGTTCAGCTACCTGGGGCGCATCGTCGACCTCGCGCAGAACACCGCGCCCGCCGACTTCTTCCGCCTGCACGGCAACGAACTGGCCTGGATGGCCGCGGTGGCGCTGGTGCTGCGCCCACTGTTCAACGCCCTGCACGACATGCTGGTGCACCAGAGCATCAACCCCAGCATGACCAACCTGATCCGCTGGCAGAACCACCGCTACGTGCTCAAGCAGAGCCTGGGCTTCTTCCAGAACGACTTCGCCGGGCGCATCGCCCAGCGCATCATGCAGACCGGCAACTCGCTGCGCGACTCGGCGGTGCAGGTGGTGGACGCGCTCTGGCACGTGGCGATCTACACCCTCAGCGCCCTGGTGCTGTTCGCCGAGGCCGACTGGCGGCTGATGATCCCGCTGGTGCTCTGGGTGATCGCCTACGTCGGCGCCCTCGCCTACTTCGTGCCGCAGGTGAAGCGCCGCTCGGTGGCCGCCTCGGACTCGCGCTCCAAGCTGATGGGGCGCATCGTCGACGGCTACACCAACATCACCACCCTCAAGCTGTTCGCCCACACCCGCCAGGAAGAGGACTACGCCCGCGAAGCCATCGCCGAGCAGACGCACAAGGCCCAGCGCGCCGGGCGCGTGGTGACCTCCATGGACGTCAGCATCACCATCATGAACGGCATCCTCATCGCCGGCACCACGGGCCTGGCCCTGTGGCTGTGGAGCCAGGAACTGATCTCGGTGGGCGCCATCGCCCTGGCCACCAGCCTGGTGATCCGTATCAACAACATGTCCGGCTGGATCATGTGGGTGGTCGGCGGCATCTTCGAGAACATCGGCCAGGTGCAGGACGGCATGCAGACCATCGCCATCCCCCGCCAGGTGGTCGACGCGCCCGACGCCAAGCCGCTGGTGGTGGCGCGTGGCGAGGTGCGCTTCGACGAGGTGGACTTCAGCTACGGCAAGGGCAGCGGCCTGATCCAGGGCCTGGACCTGGTAGTGCGCCCGGGCGAGAAGATCGGCCTGGTCGGGCCCTCCGGCGCCGGCAAGTCGACCCTGGTCAACCTGCTGCTGCGCCTGTACGACATCGAGGGCGGGCGCATCCTGATCGACGACCAGGACATCGCCCACGTGACCCAGGAGAGCCTGCGCGCGCAGATCGGCATGGTCACCCAGGACACCTCGCTGCTGCACCGCTCGATCCGCGACAACCTGCTCTACGGCCGCCCCGGCGCCAGCGAGGAAGAACTGCAGGAGGCGGTGCGCAAGGCCCGCGCCAGCGAGTTCATCCCGCAGCTGTACGACGCCCAGGGCCGCACCGGCCTCGACGCCCACGTCGGCGAGCGCGGCGTGAAGCTCTCCGGCGGCCAGCGCCAGCGTATCGCCATCGCCCGCGTGCTGCTCAAGGACGCGCCCATCCTGATCCTCGACGAAGCCACCTCGGCGCTGGACTCGGAAGTGGAATCGGCCATCCAGGAAAGCCTGGAGACGCTGATGCAGGGCAAGACGGTGATCGCCATCGCCCACCGCCTCTCCACCATCGCCCGCATGGACCGCCTGGTGGTGCTGGAACACGGCCGCATCGTCGAAAGCGGCAGCCACGCCGAACTGATCGAACACGGCGGCCTCTACGCCCGCCTGTGGCGCCACCAGACCGGCGGGTTCGTGGGGGTGGATTAAGGCGGTGGCACCCCATGCCTCCGTAGGAGCGGACCTTGTCCGCGATCACCGGACGCCCCGGCGCGTTTCGCAGATGAGATCCGCTCCTACGGGTCGCCCCACGCGCGAATCCCGGCTACAACCAGACCGCATTCCAGAACGGATAATCGCCCACCCGCCGCACCAATCCAGCCCTCAATGGATTGGCCACCACATAACGCGCCACGCGGCGCAAATCCTCCTCCCGGCGCAAGCCACGGTCATGGAAAGCCGGGGCCCACACCTTTCCCTCCCGCCCCAATCGGCAATTGAAATTACGGCTGCTGACGGCCTTCAGACGGCCGATGCTCGCCTCCAGGCGTCCACCGGCACCGAGCTGGATCAGCCAATGCGCATGGTCGGGCATCAGCACCCAGGCGAGCAGTCTGTTGGTACCCAGTAACGTGCGGTTCTCGAAAGTGGCCGCAACCACACAGGCACCGGCGAAATGGCCGAAAAGCGCTTGCCGCTCGAAGGTGGTTGCGGTGACCAGGTAGACCGTTCCCGGCAGCGATATCCGGCCCTTGCGCAATGCACGATGGCCGGAGGTATGAATGGCGGAGAGTGCATCGTCCATGGTGAGGTTCCCGAGTTGGCTGGAACCACCTTCGCGGACAAGGTCCGCTCCTACGTAGAGGGTCGGCCCGGCGTTGCTGTGGGCAAGGGCGCATACATTCGTGGGAGAGAGCTGTCCGTTAATGAAGCCTTAAGCCTCTATCCCGAACCCTGCGACAAGTCGCCGCATCACCCCGGTCGATGATCATTAGCAAGCACATCAATTTCTCGCGTGGGGTGGTTCGGTGGTCATATCTGTTCCACGCCCCGCCACGCGGTGGACGCCTGACGCATCGCCCCCTGCCCGCCCCCGGACCCGCGGCCAGACATCGGATGCCAGTGCTCCAGGGCGGGGCTTCATCCCCTTCGCTATGAGGACCACCAGAATGAAGATTGCTTCTGTCGTATCGGCGGTGCTTTCCAGCCTCGCTCCCATGGTCTTCGCCCAGGACGCGATCAAGGAGCCGGGCGCCGACCTTCCGACGGTCGAATACCACTACGGCATGCCGCTGGACATCGACAAGGTGCTGCACCGTACCGACAACTCACACAAGGTGGGCATGGTCCCCGCCTACCTCGTGTACCAGGACCACGAGGGCACCACGCACCGCGTGCGCTTCCTCGAATGGGGCGGCCAGGCGAGCCACGTCTGAGCCCCACCCGGTCTCGGTCCCTGGCCGACTTGGCCACCCCGCGAGCCTGTCGTAGCGGCCGGGGGCCGACCTTCTACCCGACTTCCCCCTACTCAGCCTGCCGGTATGGCAGCGCCGCCCGCGCCTCCTCGGCGTAGGCGCGGATGCCGGCGCGTTCCTGGGCGAGGAAGTCGTCAACCGCGGCGCGCAGGCCCGGGTGCCCCAGTTGGTGCCAGGAGCGCGTGAGCACCGGCTCGAAGCCGCGGATCAGCTTGTGCTCGCCCTGGGCGCCGGCGTCGAAGCGGCGCAACCCGGCGGCTAGGGCGTAGTCCAGGCCCTGGTAGAAGCAGGTTTCGAAGTGCAGGCGGTCGTACTCCGCCAGGCAACCCCAGTAGCGCCCGTAGAGGGTGTCGCCATCCACCAGGCTGAAGGCCATGGCCACCGGCCGTCCGTTGCGGCGGGCGAAGACCACGCGGATCGCCTCGCCCATGCGCTCGGCCAGCAGGCTGAAGAACTCCCGCGTGAGGTACGGCGCCTGGCCGCGCACCTCGTAGGTGCTGGCGTAGCAGGCGTAGACGAAGTCCCAGTCGGCCTCGGCCAGTTCGGGTCCCTCCATCCAGCGGAACTCCATGCCCTGCCCGGCCACCTGCTCGCGCTCCTTGCGCAGTTGCTTGCGCTTGCGCGAGGCCAGTGCATCGAGGAAGTCCTGGAAATCCCGGTAGCCGCGGTTGAACCAGTGGTACTGGCAGCCCAGGCGTTCCAGCCAGCCGCCCTGCGCGGCGATCAGCCCATCGGCGCGCGGGTCGGTGAAGTTCACGTGCACGCCGGACCACACGCCTTCCGCGGTGCCCTCGGCCAGCACGCCCAGCAACTCGGCGATGCCCTCGTCCGAGCCCAGCAGGCGCGCACCGCTCACCGGCGAGAAGGGCACGCCCACCAGCAGCTTGGGGTAGTAGCGGATGCCGGCGCGCTGGCAGGCGTCCGCCCAGCCCCAGTCGAACACGTATTCGCCATAGGAATGCGCCTTCACATAGGCCGGCAGCGCCGCGCGCAGCCGCCCGGCGTCGTCGAGCAGCACATGGTGCGCCGGGCGCCAGCCGGTGCGCGCGGTGACGCTGCCGCTGTCCTCCAGGCTGGCGAGGAAGGCGTGGCGCAGGAACGGCTGGGCGTCCGGCAGCAGGGCGTCCCACTGGCCGGGCGCGAGGTCGCCGAGGCGGGAAAGTCTATGGATAGGCATGCCGACAGTCTGGCGCCGGGCGCGGCGGAAGAAAAGTGCCGCGGCGCCCTTCGTCGCCCCGTCCTTGCACGGCCGGCCCGCTGTTCTAAGGTGGGGATACGCGAAAGCACAGGCCCCGCCGCCGGCGGGACAGCCACGCCAGAGCGGCGCGGCGCCTGGCGCCGGCAATGGCGCAGGCGGCGCCCCCTGGCCCGACAGCGAGGTCCATGCCATGCAAACCCTGCAATGCACCCATCGCGACTACACCATCATCGCCCGCGTCTTCGAACACCCGGGGCTGCCCACGCCCTATGCCGGCGGCTGCCAGATCATCGCCCCGGACGGACGCAGCACACGGCGCCAGCCGCTGCCGACGAAGATGGCCTTCCTCGCCGATCTGGACGCCGCGCAGCACGCCTCCATCGCCCACGGCAAGTGGCTGGTGGACCAGAGCCTGGACAGCGACCGCGACCTGTTCCACTAGGCCTCAGTCGGCCAGGGCCTCGGCCTCGATCACCCCGCCCGGCTCGCCGAGCGGCCGCTGCAGGGCCAGGAACTGCTGCGCCGAGAGTCGCCAGGACTGCCCGGCTGCCCACTCGGCGCAGGCCTGGCGGTCCAGCGCCAGGGCGCGCAGGGAGGCCTTGCCCAGGTCGGGATCGATGGCTCCGGTGACGCCCTCCTCCAGCACGTCCAGCGGGCCCGCCACCGGGAAGGCAGCCACCGGCGTGCCGCAGGCCAGGGCCTCGTACATCACCAGGCCGAGGGTGTCGGTGCGCGAGGGGAACACCAGCACGCTGGCCCCGCGATAGGCCTCGGCCAGGGCCTCGCCATGGCGGTAGCCGAGGAATTCCACCTGGGGATAACGCGCCTGCAGCTCGCCGCGTGAGGGGCCGTCGCCCACCACCCGCTTGAGCCCGGGCAGCTCCAGGTCGAGGAAGGCTTCCAGGTTCTTCTCCGGCGCCAGGCGCCCGACATAGAGGAACACCGGGCCCTCGGCGGGTCCCGGTCCCGCCTGGAATTGTGTGGTATCCACGCCCTTGCGCCATAACTCCAGACCTTGCACGCCCCAGTCGGTGAAGGCGCCGCGCATGCGCTCGCTGCTCACCAGCACTGCTGCGCTGGGCGCGTGAAAGCGGCGCAGCATGGCATAGCCGAAGGACAGCGGCAGCCAGGGCCAGCGGTTGTTCAGGTATTCCGGGAAGCGCGTGTGGATCGCCGTAGTGAAGGCCAGGCCGCGGCGCAACAGCCAGCGCCGCGCGGCCCAGCCCAACGGGCCCTCGGTGGCCAGGTGCACGCAGTCCGGGGCGAAGGCCTCGATGGCCGGGCCGACCTTCCACAGGTCCCAGGCCAGGGGGATTTCCGGGTAGCTCGGGCAGGGCCGGCTGCGGAACTCGGCCGGCGACAGCAGGCGCACCTGGTGCCCCATGGCCTCCAGTTCGGCGACCAGCGCGCGCAGGCTGGTCACCACGCCGTTCACCTGCGGCGCCCAGGCGTCGCTGACGATCAGCAGCCTCATGCCGCCGGCTCGGCGACGATGGCCTCGCTGGCGCCCTGGAGCTGCTCCTCGGCCAGGCGGTAGAGCTGGATGCTGCCGTCCCAGTGCTCGATCAGCGCCGTGCAGGACTCCACCCAGTCGCCGCAGTTGAGGTACTCCACCTCGCCGATCTGGCGGATCTCCGCGTGGTGGATGTGCCCGCAGACCACGCCGTTCAGCCCGCGCTTGTGGACTTCGTGGGCAATGGCTTCCTCGAAGTCGCTGATGAAGTTCACTGCGGTCTTCACCTTGTGCTTCAGGTACGCCGACAGCGACCAGTAGCCATAGCCGTAGCGGCTGCGCCAGTGGTTCAGCCAGCGGTTGAGGGTCAGGGTGAACTCGTAGGCCGAGTCGCCGAGGAACGCCAGCCAGCGGTGGTAGCGGGTGATGACGTCGAACTGGTCGCCGTGGATCACCAGCAGGCGGCGGCCGTCGGCGGTGGTGTGCTCGATCTCGTCGACCAGGCGGATGTTGCCCAGCAGCAGCGTGGAATAGCGGCGCAGGAACTCGTCGTGGTTGCCGGTGACGTAGATCACCTCGGTGCCGCGCTTGCTCATGGTCAGCAGGCGGCGGATCACGTTGGTGTGCGCCTGCGGCCAGTAGATGCCGCCGCGCAGCTTCCAGCCGTCGATGATGTCGCCCACCAGGTAGATGCGCTCGGCGTGGTAGCGCTTGAGGAAGCCCGCCAGGTGCTCGGCCTGGCAGTCGCGCGTGCCCAGGTGGACGTCGGATATCCACAGGGTGCGCACCCGTTGTTTCTTGGTCGGCATCAGGCGTTGGGCGCTGGTCATGGGCGGCCTCCGGCGGGGTTTAGTCGATTTTCCGGCCCGGCGGTGACCCGCGCGTGACGGCCGCGCGACAGTCCCGTGACAGCCTGCGCCGCGCTAGACTGTGGGCCTGCCCCCGGAGCCCGCCATGAGCCAGATCCTCTCCCTGCGCCGTTACAGCCACGAGCACCTCGCCCACAGCCACGACCACGCGCAGCTGGTCCTGGGGCTGTCCGGCGACCTGGAATTCGAGGTCGGCGGCCTGGGCAGCCGCGTCACCCGCCAGCACTTCGCGGTGGTGCCGCGCGGCGCGCACCACGCCTGCGCCGCCCCCGGCGGCAGCCAGTGCCTGGTGTTCGACCTGGAGGACGAGGACCTGCTGCGCGGCCTGGGCGAACACGCGCAGAGCATCCGCCGTCTGCTGGAACGCCCCGCCGCCCTGGCCCTGAACCCGGCCCAGGGGCAACTGGTGAACTGGCTGGCCGCCAGCCCCCTGCAGGACCCGGTGATCGCCCGCCAGGGCGCCCTGCTGCTGCTCGCCAGCCTGGCTGGCATGCACGCCGCCGAGGAGCCGACGCGCCTGCCGCTGGCCAGCCTGGACGCCTACGTCGACCGCCACGCCAGGCACCCGCTGCAGGTCGCCGACCTGGCGCGGCTGGCCGGGCTGTCGGCGGCGCGCTTCCACGCCCGCTTCCTCGCCGAGACCGGGCAAACACCCATGGACTACGTGCGCCAACGCCGCCTGCAACTGGGCCGCGAGCTGCTCTGCGCCACGCACCTGGCGGTGGGCGAAATCGCCGCGCGGGTCGGCTATGCCTCGCAGAGCGCCTTCACCGCCGCGCTGGTCCGCCAGTTCGGCAGCACACCGCGGCAGATCCGCCGCGAGGCGCGCGACAATTCCCGCTAGCCGCGCGACAGACAAACGCCCCGCCACGCCCTAGACTGCCGCTCCATCATTGAGAAGATGAGCTGAGGAGATCGGCGATGTCGGCAGAGACCATCGAGTGGCAGGATTTCGAGCGCGTCGAACTGCGCGTGGGCACCATCGTCCACGCCGAACCCAACAGCAAGGCGCGCAAGCCGGCGTACATCCTGCAGGTCGACCTCGGCCCGCTGGGGCTGAAGACCTCCAGCGCGCAGATCACCGCGCACTATTCCCTCGACGAGCTGCTCGGCCGCCAGGTCCTGTGCGTCTGCAACTTCGCCCCCAAGTCGATCGCCGGGGTGCGCTCGGAAGTGCTGGTCACCGGCGTCTACGACAGCGACGACAAAGTGGTGCTGGCCGGCTTCGACAAGCCGCTGCCCAACGGCGCGCGCCTGGCCTGAGGCCTTTCACCGCCGGGCGACTGGCCCATCGAGCACCTGCGATCCTGCGATAGATAGAGAAGCAATGCGCGTTCCCCGACTGACACCCCGCTCGGCCCTGATCGGCCTGCACGTAGGCGCCCTGATGTTCGGCCTGAGCGGCATCTTCGGCAAACTCATCCTCGCCGCCCCGCTGGTGATCGTCTTCGGCCGCGCGCTGTTCGGCCTGGCGGCCCTGGGCGGCGCCTTCGCCGGACACCTGGCGGCGCAACCGCGGCCAAGCCTGCGCCAGGCCGCCGCGCTGGCCGGCAGCGGGCTGCTGCTGTGCGCGCACTGGCTGACCTTCTTCCTCGCGGTGAAGGTGGGCAACGTCGCCGTGGCCACCCTGGGTTTCGCCAGCTTCCCGGCCTTCACCGTGTTGCTGGAGGGGCTGCTGTTCCGCGAACGCATCCGCCGCGCCGAGTACCTGGTGGTGGGGCTGGTGTGCCTGGGCCTGGTGCTGGTGACGCCGAACCTGGACTTCAGCCAGGGCGCCACCGCCGGGCTGTTCTGGGGCATAGTCTCGGGCCTGCTGTTCGCCTTGCTGTCACTGGCCAACCGCGCCAGCGTGCGCGGGCTGGACCCGATCCTCTCGGCCTTCGCGCAGAACCTCACCATCGTCCTCTGCCTGGCGCCGCTGGCCCTGTTCGAACTACCCGCGGTGCGGGCGCTGGACTGGTTGTGGCTGGTGCTGCTGGGGGTACTGTGCACGGGCGTGGCGCACAGCCTGTTCGTCGCCAGCCTGCAACTGATCAAGGCGCGCACCGCGGCGGTGATCTTCGCCCTGGAACCGGTCTACGGCATCGCCTTCGCCGCCGTGCTGTTCGGCGAGCAGCCGAGCCTGCGGATGCTGGCCGGTGGCGCGCTGATCATCTTCGCCACCTTTCTCAGTGCGCGGAGTGCGGCTTAGCCTGTGTTGCCGGGACGTCCGGCGTGGCCGGTGAATCCAATCGCGGACGGAGTCCGCTCCTACGCCCGTGCTTCCCTGGAGCTGTAGGAGCAACTGTCTTGCCCAGCGCACCGGGGCGCTTTTCGTAGGATGGGTTGAGCCTGCGATACCCATCGGACCATGGCGATGGGTATCGCTTCGCTCAACGCCATCCTGCGGGGCACTGCCGGAAGGTGCAGGACTCTGTCCGCGATTCGGCGAATACGCCGTAGACGTTTCAGGATGGCTCCGGACTCAGCCCCGCTCCGAACGGCCCCCTCTCCCTCCGGGAGAGGGCTGGGGTGAGGGCATGATTCCGCTCCAATAGCGTCGGAAAAAATAAGAAGGCCACCCCGCAGCATGCGTAACCCGACTCCTTGCCCTGGGGAGGGATTGCCAAGGACTCACCGCACGATTGCCTGCGAAGCGGCCTGTTCGGTCCGGCCCGGGGCCGGTTGTTTCAGTTGATGCTGTAGCCTCGCCCATTCAGGCAGGCACCCAGCGCCCGCCGGTAGGTATCCGCCACGCCCGGCACCGGCGCCTGGCTGGCCGCGGCCGGGTCGAAGCCGCTCTGGCCCACGGCCCAGGTATGGCACTCGTAGCGGTCACGGCTCTGCTGGTCGGGCGTCTGCCCGCGCGCCGGGTAGGCGATCACGTCGTAGCTCACGCCTGCCGGCGCCTGCTGCACCGCCGGCGGCGGCTCCACCACCACATATTCGCGGCGGTCGGCGTTCCACAGGTAGTAGGTGCCCGCGGCAACGAAATAGAGCGCACTGCCGATCCACAGCGACCGTGCGTAATCCGGCAGGCCGTGGCCATGCCCGGGGCCCGGCCCCCAACCATGCCCCGGGCCGGGACCATAACCGGGCGGCCCGGCCACGGCGGCGGCCGACAGGCTCAGGGCCAGGACAGCGGCGATCGACTTGAGCACAGCTTGCGACGACATCTTGATTGCACCTCCGGACACGGGCGCCCAAGCGCCCGCCTTTCATGGTGCCTATCATCGCTCGTCCGGGGCCTGTCGGTTGTCAGCGCTTGGTAAAGACTGGGTAAAACAACCGATACATCGCCCGCCGGCGCAGGCGATGCAGCCGATGGCGGGGCGGCTAGAGGGGCTCGCGGCTGGCGACGCCGTCCACCAGGCGGGCGATGCCCAGCGGGTTGGCGTCCTTGAGGGCGGGGGGTAGCAGTGCGTCGGGGTAGTTCTGGTAGCACACCGGGCGCAGGAAGCGGTCGATGGCCAGGGTGCCCACCGAGGTGCCGCGGGCGTCCGAGGTGGCCGGATAGGGGCCGCCGTGGACCATGGCGTCGCAGACTTCCACGCCGGTCGGGTAGCCGTTGAGCAGCAGGCGCCCGGCCTTGCGTTCGAGCAGAGGCACCAGGGCGGCGAAGCGCGAAAAGTCCTCCGGCTCGGCGATCAGGGTCGCGGTGAGCTGGCCGCGCAGCCCCTGCAGGGCACGCTGCAGCTCGGCGGCATCGGCCACTTCGACGACCACGGTGACCGGCCCGAAGACCTCCTCCTGGAGCAACTCGTCGCCTTCCACCAGCAGGCGCGCGTCGGCCTGGAACAGCTGTGGCAACGCCTGGCGGCCCTGCTGCGGCTGGCCGGCCAGATGGCGGATGCCGACGTGCGCGTGCAGGGCGGCGATGCCGCGTTCGTAGCTCTTCAGGGTGCCGGTGTTGAGCATGGTCTGCGCCGGCTGGTCGGCCATGCGCCCGGCGAGGCTGGCGACGAAGGCGGAGAACTCGGCCGAGGCGATGCCGATCACCATGCCGGGGTTGGTGCAGAACTGCCCGCAGCCAAGCACCACCGAGGCGGCCAGGTCCGCAGCCACCTGCTCGCCGCGCGCCGCCAGCGCCGCCGGCAGCGCCAGCACCGGGTTGATGCTGCTCATCTCGGCGAACACCGGGATCGGCTGCGGCCGGGCCGCGGCCAGGTCGCACAGCGCGCGGCCGCCCTTGAGCGAGCCGGTGAAGCCGACGGCCTGGATCGCCGGGTGCTTGACCAACTGTTCGCCGACGCCGCCGCCGTAGATCATGTTGAACACTCCGGCCGGCATGCCGGTGGCCTGCGCTGCGCGGACGATGGCCGAAGCGACGTGCTCGGCGGTCGCCATGTGTCCGCTGTGGGCCTTGAACACCACCGGGCAACCGGCGGCCAGCGCCGCTGCGGTGTCGCCGCCGGCGGTGGAGAACGCCAGCGGGAAGTTGCTGGCGCCGAACACCGCCACCGGGCCGACGCCGATGCGGCACTGGCGCAGGTCCGGACGCGGCAGCGGCTGGCGTTCCGGCAGCGCGCGGTCGATGCGCGCGCCGTGGTAGTCGCCGCGGCGCAGCACCTGGGCGAACAGGCGCAGCTGGTTGCTGGTGCGAGCGCGCTCGCCCTGGATACGCGCCGCCGGCAAGGCGGTCTCGCGGCAGACGATGGCGATGAAGTCCTCGCCCAGGGCATCCAGATCGGCGGCGATGGCGTCGAGGAATTCGGCGCGGCGCGCGTCGGGCAGCGCGCGGTAGGCCGGGAAGGCCGCTTCGGCGGCGAGCGCGGCGGCGTCCACCTCTTCCGGGGTGGCCTGGTGGAAGCTGTAGGGCAGCGCCTCGCCGGTGCCGGCGTCGAGGCTTTGCAGGGTCAGGTTGCCCTGGGCGGTGCGTGCGCCGCCGATGAAATTGTGTCCGAACATGCTGGTCTCCTGCAAAAGATTGCCAGGCCTCGTGAGCCTGGCGCGGCCCCGGAGGGCGTGAGAAGTGGGGCGTGATGCCCCTGGGAAGAGGCCGGCGGGCGCGGGTAGGCGCCCGTCGGTGACGGCGGATCAGGTGATGGCGCCGATCTGCCAGGGCACGAATTCGTTCTGGCCGTATCCGTGCAGTTCGCTCTTGCTGCGTTCGCCGGAGGCGATGCGCAGCATCAGGCGGAAGATGTGCTCGCCGCGTTCCTCGATGCTGGTGGAGCCGTCGGCGATGCCGCCGCAGTTGACGTCCATGTCCTCCTCCTGGCGCTCCCACAGGCGCGAGTTGGTAGCCAGCTTGATCGACGGCGACGGCGCGCAGCCATAGGCCGAGCCACGCCCGGTGGTGAAGGCGATCAGGTTGGCGCCGCCGGCGACCTGGCCGGTGGCGGAGATCGGGTCGTAGCCGGGGGTGTCCATGAACACCAGGCCGTGGGCGCGCACCTGCTCGGCGTATTCGTAGACGTCCACCAGGTTGCTGGAGCCGGCCTTGGCCACCGCGCCCAGGGACTTCTCCAGGATGGTGGTCAGCCCGCCGGCCTTGTTGCCGGCCGAGGGGTTGTTGTTCAGCTCGGCGCCCATGCGCTCGCAGTAGGCTTCCCACCAGCGGATGCGGGCGATCAGTTTCTCGCCCACTTCGCGGCTCACCGCGCGGCGCGTCAGCAGGTGTTCGGCGCCGTAGATCTCCGGGGTTTCCGAGAGGATCGCGGTGCCGCCGGCGCTCACCAGGCGGTCCACCGCGTTGCCCAGCGCCGGGTTGGCGGTGATGCCCGAGTAGCCGTCGGAGCCGCCGCACTGCAGGCCCACGGTCAGGTAGCGCGCGCTGACCGGCTCGCGTTGCACGCGGTTGGCCATGGGCAGCAGGCTCTTCACCTGCTCGATGCCGCTGGCCACGGTCTTCGCCGTGCCGCCGCTGTCCTGGATGGTGAAGGTGCGCAGCTGCTCGCCGCTGCTCAATCCCTGGGCCGCCAGCAGGTCGGGAATCTGGTTGGTCTCGCAGCCTAGGCCGATCATCAGCACCGCGGCGAAGTTCGGGTGTATCGCATAGCCGCCGAGGGTCTGGCGCAGCATGGCCAGGGCCTCGCCGCCCGGATCGACGGCGCAGCCCACGCCGTGGGTCAGGGCCACCACGCCGTCGACGTTGGGGTAGTCGGCCAGCGCGGCAGGGTTGATGTCGCGGCGGAAGTGGTCGGCGATGGCCCGCGCCACCGTGGCCGAGCAGTTCACCGAGGTGAGGATGCCGATGTAGTTGCGCGTGGCGACGCGGCCATCGGCGCGGCGGATGCCGAGGAAGCTCTCTTCACGCGACGGCGCTGCGGCCACGGCATCGACGCCGAAGGCGTAGTCGCGGGCGAAGTCGCCCATGGCCAGGTTGTGCACGTGGACGTGTTCGCCGGCCTCGATCGTCCGGCTGGCGAAGCCGATGATCTGGCCGTAGCGGCGCAGCGGCTGGCCCGCCTCGATGCGCCGGGTGGCGACCTTGTGCCCGGCGGGGATCGCCTCGCGCAGCTTCAGCCCCTTCCCTGCCAGCTCAAGGCCGGCGGGCAGGGCCAGGCGGGCGATCAGCACGTCGTCCAGCGGGTTCAGGCGGATAACGGCGTTGGCGGTGCTTGGCCCGCCGGTTCTGCTTATCAGTTCCATTACAGCAACCTCACATCGGCGGGCCGGCTCAGGCCAGCCCGCGCTCACGGTAGTCGATCAGGCTGGAGAACAGCACCAGGCCGAGGGCCATCACGACGAAGAAGATCAGGGCCAGGAAGTAGGAGCCGGTGAACTGCACGATCAGGCCGATGAGGATCGGCACTATCACCCCGACCATGTTGCCGCCGAAGTTCATGCTGCCGCCCAGCACGCCGGCGCGCGACTTGCCGCCGAGGATCGCCGGCAGGCACCAGTACATGCCGCACCAGCGGATGAAGAAGAGCGCGACGCAGAGCAGCGCGATGACCCCGGCGGCATCGGCGGTGTAGGCCACCAGCAGGATGCACAGCGAGGCGATCATGGCCGAGCCGGCGAACATGCTGCGCATCACCCGGTTCGGCGCGCCGCCGGCGGCCTTCCACTTGTCGGCCAGCCAGCCGCCGACCAGTTCGCCGACGAAGCCGCAGATGAAGATCAGGAAGGTGGCCCCGCCCATGGCCTTGATGTCGAGGCCGTGGGCCTGGTGCAGGTAGCTCGGCATCCAGGTCATCAGGCCGTAGAACACGCTGTTGTAGCACATGTACCCGCAGATCATGGCCAGCACCGAGCGGTCGCGGAGCATCTCGCGCAGCACCGCCTTGCGGCCCTGGCCATGCTCGCGGGCAGCGGCCTCGTTGGCCTCGCGGATGTGCCGCAGTTCTTCCTCGTTCACCCCGGGATGTTCGGCGGGGTTGTTGCGGATGTACCACCAGGCCCAGAGGCCGACCACCACGGTGCCGATGCCGGCGATGACGAAGGCGGTGCGCCAGGAGCCGAACCAGGAAATCAACCCGGCGATGATGATCGCGCCCAGGGCGGTGCCCAGCGGTGCGCCGCCGTCCACCAGGGTGGCGCCGCGGCCGCGCTCGTTGGGCGTCAGCCAGGCGCCGTTGAGCTTGGCCCCGGCGGGCATGATCGGCGACTCGGCGACGCCCAGGCCGATGCGCGTGGCCAGCAGCAGTATCCAGTTGTGCGAGGCCGCGCCCAGGGCCTGGAAGCTGCCCCAGGCGACGGTGGCGATGCCGACGATGTTGCGCGCCTGGAAGCGGTCCAGGAGCATGCCGGCGGGAATCTGCATCAGCGCGTAGGACCAGAAGAACGAGCTGAGCAGCAGGCCTTCCAGGGCCGGGGTCAGGTTGAATTCCTGGGAGATCAGCGGCAGCGCCACCGACAGCGAGGCGCGGTCGATGTAGTTGATCGCCGCGAGCAGCAGCAGGAGCAGGAAGATCCGCCAGCGCACCGTGGTGGCCTGGGCCACGCGGGCGGGAGCGACATCGGCGTACAACGTCTGGGCGTTGGTGGTTTTCATGGCCGTCTCTTTCTTATGTTTGTTATGGGCACCCGCGCGGCCATGGCCGTGCGGGTGGACGTAGCGCGGCGGCGGAGCCCGGCCGGGGCTCCGCGCGTCGCTCAGAGCGGGACGACGCCGCCGGCGGCGAACACCGGCTCGACCTGCTCGATGGCATTGACCAGCGGCTCGCCGAACTCGGCCAGGCTGATCTCGAAGCGGTCGCCCGCCCGGGTGCGTACCCCGTCGGCGAAGGACAGCGTGGCAGTACCGAAGAAGTGCACGTGCACATCGCCGGGGCGGAGGAACTGGGCGTACTTGAAGTGGTGGTACTCCAGGTTCTCCAGGCTGTGGCACATGTTGTCCTCGCCGGAGAGGAAGGCCTTTTCCCAGACGACCTGGCCGTCGCGCAGGATACGGCTGCGGCCTTCGAGGTGGCGCGGCAGTTCGCCGACCCGCAGCTCGGGCCCGTAGGAGCAGCTGCGCAGCTTGGAGTGCGCCAGGTACAGGTAGTTGCGGCGTTCCATCACGTGGTCGGAGAACTCGTTGCCCAGGGCGAAGCCCAGGCGGTACGGCCGGCCGTCGTCGCCGATCACGTAGAGGCCGGTGAGTTCGGGCTCCTCGCCGGCGTCCTCGGCGAACCCGGGGACGCGGAAGGCGCCGCCGGGCGGCACCACGATGCTGCCGTCGCCCTTGTAGAACCATTCCGGCTGCACGCCCACCGAGCCGGGCGCCGGACGGCCACCCTCGATGCCCCAGCGGAAGATGCGCATGGTGTCGGTGAGGGCGCTGTCGTCCTCGTCCTTCTGCTGGTGCATCTTGTCGCGGGTGGAGGCGCTGCCCAGGTGGGTCAGCCCGGTGCCGCTGATCAGGCAGTGGGCGGGGTCCTCGTGGTCCAGCGGCGGCAGTACCCGGCCGACCTCCAGCAGTTGAGCGTAGGTCTCGGCGCAGGGCTCGCTGCCGCGCGCCAGCACTTCGTCGCCCAGGCTGCGGTCGGCGCGGATCGCCGCCAGGGCCAGTTCCCGGGTGCTGGAGCAGTCGCGCAGGGTCTCGACCTGTTGGCCTTCGACGACGCCGACCCGGCGGCAGCCCTGGTCGGTGAGGAATTGGATCAGTCTCATGATTCGGCTCGCATTGTTATCGTCCAACGGCCCTGCGCAGGAACCTCGTGGGAGCCACTGTAAATTCGCGGGCAAATGCTGCCTAATGAGAGCTGCTGATTGAGCGATAACTTTTCCTCATCCCCCATGCTGCCCTCGCTGACCACCATCGCCTCGCGCCTGCGCCTGAAGCAGCTGCGCCTGCTGATCGCCCTCGACGAACACGGCTCGCTGCACAAGGCCGCCGAAGCGGTGGCCATCACCCAGCCCGGCGCCACCAAGGCGCTGCACGAAATCGAGTCGACCCTCGGCGCGACGCTTTTCGAGCGCACGCCCAAGGGCCTGCAGCCGAACGACCTGGGGCGCTGCGTGATCCGCTACGCGCGGCTGATCCACACCGACCTGGCGCACCTGCGCGAGGAAATGCTGGGCATCCTCCAGGGCCACGGCGGACGGCTCTCGGTGGGAGTGATCATGGGCGCCGTGCCCATGCTGGTGGAGGGCCTGGCGCGGCTGCGGCACAAGCAGCCGGAGCTGTCGGTGGAAATAGTCGAGGACACCAGTGCGCGCCTGCTCAGCCTGCTCGACCAGGGCCGCCTGGACCTGGCCATCTGCCGCACCAGCGTCAGCCGGCGGCCGGACAACTACGAATGCCGGGCCCTGGAACAGGAAGGCCTGGCCCTGGTGGCCAACCCGCGCCACCCGCTGGCCGGGGCGTATTCGCTGGAGCTGGCCGACGTGGCCGCCTACCGCTGGGTGGTGTTCCCGGTGAACATGCCGATGCGCCTGCTGCTGGAGCGGGAATTCCGCGAAGCCGGGCTGCCCTTCCCGCCCTACCCCGTCGAGACCTCGTCCACCTTCACCACCCTGAGCCTGCTGCTGGAGGACGAGGCGCTGGTGGCGCTGATGCCGGTGGACGTGGCGCGCGTGGGCCTGGATGCAGGGCTCATCACCCGCCTGGCGCTGAACGTGAAGACGCGCAGCGAACCCTACGAGGTGGTCACTCGCAAGGGCGCCAGCCTGTCGGTGCCGGCGCAGTTGCTGATCGACGAATTCGCCTGAATCAGGCCTGGTCCAGCAACCACCGGCAATAACGCTCCACCCCCTCCTCCACGCCCAGCATCGGCGCGCGGTAGCCGGCCTCGCGGAGGAAGGCGATGTCGGCGCAGGTGTAGCACTGGTACTTGCCGCGCAGGCTGTCGGGGAATTCGATGTATTCCAGCAGGCCCTGGGCGATGGCCTGCTGCAGGTCCAGCGGCGGTTGGTCCTGCTGGGCGCGCAGGCTGTTGATGACCGCCAGGGCCACGTCGTTGAACGGCTGGGCGCGGCCGCTGCCGAGGTTGAAGATGCCGCTGCGCCCGGGATTGTCGAGGAAGTGCAGGTTGACCCGCGCCACGTCCTCCACCGAGACGAAGTCGCGCAGGTGGCCGCCGGCCGGGTAGTCGCCGTATTCGCCGAACAGTTGCACCTTGCCGCTGGCACGGAACTGCTCGAAGCAGTGGAAGGCCACCGAGGCCATGCGCCCCTTGTGCTGTTCACGCGGGCCGTAGACGTTGAAGTAGCGCAGCCCGACGACCTGGCTGTGCGCCTGCGGCAAGGCGCGGCGCACGCGCTGGTCGAAGAGGAACTTGGAGTAGCCGTAGGCGTTCAGCGGCCGCTCGTACTCGCGCAGTTCGCGGAAGTCGCGCCCGCCGCCGTAGACCGCCGCCGAGGAGGCGTAGAGGAAGGGCACGCCCAGTTTCAGGCTGGCCTCCAGCAGGTCGCAGCTGTAGCGGTAGTTGTTGTCCATCAGGTAGCGCCCGTCGCCTTCCAGGGTGCTGGAGCAGGCGCCCTGGTGGAACAGCGCGCGGACCACGCCGAAGCCGCCGCGGGCGTAGCGTTCGACGAAGTCGCGCTTGTCCAGGTAATCGGCGATGTCGCAGTCGGCGAGGTTGCGGACCTTGTCGCCCTCGGTCAGGTCGTCGACCGCGATGATCTCGGTTTCACCACGCCGGTTCAGTGCCTTGACGAGATTGCTGCCGATGAAGCCGGCCGCCCCGGTGACGATGATGCTCATGTGGGAACACTCCCCTGGGGAGAATGAATTGCCCACAGGCTATTGCGCGCATCGCCGGCGGCCTTTGATATAAGGCAGGAAAAGATAGCTCGCTAACGAAATACCCGACTCACGGCCGGTCGTTGTGCCCCAGGTCGCGCTGCGGGTCGATGCGGTCGCGCACCCGCTGCTTGAGCACCTTGGCCTCGGGGAAGCCGCCGTCGGCCTTGCGCTCCCAGATCTGCTCGCCGTCGCAGGTGATGCGGAACACCCCGCCGGTGCCGGGCTCCAGGCTCACCCGGGCGAGGTCGTCGGCGAAGGTGCTGAGCAGTTCCTGGGCCAGCCAGGCGGCGCGCAGCAGCCACTGGCACTGGGTGCAATAGGTGATGACGATTTCCGCTCTGGGCTGGCTCATGGCGACCGGGCTCCTGCTCTGGGATGCCTATAATAGCCGCCTGGAAGCCCGATCGGACCCCGCCCCATGCGCCGCCTGCTGTTCGCCCTGCTGCTGCTCCTTCCGCTGTCCACCCTCGCCGCCGGGCACCCGCCGAAGATCGGCCTGGTGCTGTCCGGCGGCGCCGCCCGCGGCCTGGCCCACATCGGCGTGCTCAAGGCCCTGGACGAACAGGGCATCCACATCGACGCCATCGCCGGGACCAGCATGGGCGCGGTGGTCGGCGGGCTCTACGCCGCCGGCTACACGCCCAAGGAGCTGGAGCGCATCGCCCTCGGCCTGGACTGGCAGCAGGCACTGTCCGACTCGCCGCCGCGGGTGGACGTGCCCTTCCGGCGCAAGCAGGACGACCGCGACTTCCTGGTCAAGCAGAAGCTCAGCTTCCGCGACGACGGCTCCCTCGGCCTGCCCCTGGGCGCCATCCAGGGGCAGAACCTGACCATGCTCCTGGAAAGCCTGCTGGTACACACCAGCGGCACCCGCGACTTCGACAAGCTGGCCATCCCCTTCCGCGCCGTGGCCACCGACATCGCCACCGGCGAGAAGGTGGTGTTCGACCGTGGCCACCTGCCCCAGGCGATCCGCGCCAGCATGTCGATCCCGGCGGTGTTCGCCCCGGTGGAGGTCGACGGCAAGCTGCTGGTGGACGGCGGCATGGTCGACAACATCCCGGTGGACGTGGCGCGCAGGATGGGCGTCGACGTGGTCATCGTGGTCGACATCGGCAACCCGCTGCTCGAACGCAAGCAACTGACCACGGTGGTCGACATGCTCAACCAGTCGGTCACCCTGATGACGCGCAAGAACTCCGAGGCGCAGCTGGCCACCCTGAAGCCCGACGACGTGCTCATCCAGCCGCCGCTCAGCGGCTACAGCTCCACCGACTTCGGCCGCGTGCCGCAGCTGATCGACGCCGGCTACCGCGCCACCAGCATCCTCGCCACGCGCCTGGCGGCCCTGCGCAAACCCCGCGACCAGGAGGCCGTGGCCCTGGCCGAGGCGCGCACGCCGGACGAGCGCACCCCGGTGATCGGCAGTATCCGCGTGGAGAACGACTCCAAAGTCGGCGACGAGGTGATCCGCCACTACATCCGCCAGCCGCTGGGCCAGCCGCTGGACCTGGAGCGCCTGCAGAGCGACATGAGCACCCTCTACGGCCTGGACTACTTCGACCAGGTGCAGTACCGCGTGGTCCGCGAGAAAGGCGGCAACGCCCTGGTCATCCACGCCCTGGGCAAGCGCAGCGGCACCGACTACCTGCGCCTGGGCCTGAACCTGTCGGACGACCTGCGCGGCGACAGCACCTTCAACGTCGGCGCCAGCTACCGCGTCAACGGCATCAACCGCCTCGGCGCGGAATGGCTGACGCGCCTGCAGATCGGCGACCAGCAGGAACTCTACAGCGAGTTCTACCAGCCGCTGGACGCCGGCTCGCGCTACTTCGTGGCGCCCTACCTGTTCAACGAGGCGCGCAACGTCGAGGCCACCGACAACGACGACCCCATCGCCGAATACCGCCTGGAGCGCTACGGCTACGGCCTCAACCTCGGCCGGCAGATCGCCAACAACGGCGAGATCCGCCTGGGCGTGGCCCAGGCCTTCGGCAAGGCCGACGTGCGCGTGGGCCAGCGGGACCTGCCGGACTTCCATTTCAACGAAGGCTACGCCGAGCTGAAGTACTCCTTCGACACCATGGACAACGTCGACTTCCCCCGCGAGGGCGAGGACATCCAGGCCAGCTACCGCGAGCACACGCCGTCGCTGGGCGACGACGACCGCTACCGCCAGTGGGAACTGCGCCTGGACAAGGCGCTGAGCAGCGGGCCGAACACCTGGGTGCTCGGCGGCGGCTACGGGCGCACCCTGGACGACGCCGACGTGGTGGTGTCGAGCTTCCTGCTCGGCGGCGCGCGCGAACTCTCCGGCTTCCGCCAGGACGCCCTGGCCGGGCAGAACTACAGCCTCGGCCGGGTGATCTACTACCGGCGCATGACCGAGCGCTCGTTCCTGCCCCTGGACTTCCCCTTCTACCTCGGCGGCAGCCTGGAACGCGGGCGGGTGTGGAACAACGACAACAGCTACGACACCGGCTACATCAACGCCATGAGCATCATGCTCGGCTTCGAGACGCCGCTGGGGCCGCTGTCGTTCAGCTATGGGTTGAACGATGCCGATGAGCATGCGGTGTACCTGAACCTGGGGCGGAATTTCTGAGGAAGCCCTGCGCGAATCGCGGATGAGATCCGCTCCTACGCCGCCCCACCCGCACCATTCCCCTGTAGGAGCGCGCCCTGCGCGCGATATCGCGGGCAGGGCCCGCTCCTACAGGTCGCCGGGAGGCACGGTATTCCTTCCCCTGTAGGAGCGGACCTTGTCCGCGATAGCCGGACATCCCGGCGCGATTCGCGGATGAGATCCGCTCCTACCGTACGGGCGGGCACGGCTTCTCGTAGGAGCGAGCTTGCTCGCGAATGAGCCCCGCAGCGGAGTCTGTTCGCGAGCAAGCTCGCTCCTACGAAGAGCCCGCGGCATGGCCTGCAAGACAGTTGCTCCCCCGCGCCATTCCCCTCGGGATTGCGCGAGCAGGCCTGCGGCCCCCTCACCCTAACCCTCTCCCGAAGGGAGAGGGGACCGTTCGGCGTGCTCGGGGAGATTGGAGTTAGCCGGAGAGTAAGGATTCTCCGGCTGAAACCTCACTCCCAGCCGGCACGTACTGCCCCCTCTCCCTCCGGGAGAGGGCTGGGGTGAGGGGAAAGCCCGAGCGCCGAGCCTCACCGGCTTCAGGCAACAAAAAGCCCGGCACAAGGCCGGGCTCCAGGTGAATCGGGGATGCTTCAGGCAATCCGCGCCAGCAACTCGCGGGCTTCTTCCTGTTCCTGCTTGTCACCTTCCTGCAGCACCTGCTCGAGAATCCGGTAGGCCTCGTCGAGGTCGCCGCGGTCGATGCAGGCGCGGGCCCGGTCGAGGCTGGCCAGCAGCTTGTCCTGCTCGCCGCCGGCGCGGCTCGGCAGGCCGAAGGCGCCGGCCTGCTCGTCGTCCAGGTCGAATTCCGTGACCTCGGGCAGTTCGCGCAGGTTGCTGCGGAAGTCCTTCAGGAGGTCCTCAGTGTCGTCCTTGCCGCCCTTGGCCGGCGAGCCCTTGGGCGAATCGAAGGCGTCCAGGCTGTTCCAGTCCACGTCCAGGGACAGCTCGCCCAGGTTCAGGTCGGCGCTGTCGCCCAGCGGCGGCTGTGCCGGCGCGGGATGCTCGCCGACGTCGCCCAGCTCCAGGCCCTCCCATTCGCCGAGGCCGTCGCTGATGGCCTGCTCGTCTTCGCGCTCGAGCATGGCGGGGTAGCGGGCCTTGAGCTGGTCGATCTGCTTCTGGTCGCCGCCCATCGCCTGCAACGCCCGCTCCTGCTCGTGGAAGGCGGCCAGGTCGCCGAGCTCGGCGAGCACCAGCAGCAGCTTCAGGCGCAGGTCGCGGCGCTGCGGTTCGGCGGCGACGGACTTGACCAGCATGTCGCGAGCCTGGCCGAAGCGGCCGTAGGCGATGTAGATGTTCGCCCCTTCCAGGCTGTCGCTGCTGGCGGCCGGCAAGCGGGCCAGGGAGGCCTCGTTGGCGCTGGCCAGGGGCGCGACGGCGGAAGCCACCACCGGCTTGGCCGGCGCTGCCGGGCCGGCCGGCGCCAGCGGCGGCAGGCTGGCGGCCTCGGGCTGCGCCAGGGTCGGCTCGTCGGTGCCGGGCTTGCGCCGGCGGTTGTAGACCAGGCCCAAAGCCAGCACCAGGGCTGCCAGGGCGGCCCACGGCCAGTAGCGGGTCAGGGATGCGTTTTCTTCGTCTTGCGCGACGGGCGCCTGGGGCACCGGCTTGGCGGCTTCCGCCGTCGGCGCGGGCGCGGGTGCAACTACGGGTGCGGCAGGCGCCGCTTCAGGCACCGGGGCGCTGGCCGGCGCGGCCGCTTGCTCGGCCTGGCGGCGGGCCAGCTCGGCCTGCAGGCTCTGCACCTGCTGGTCGCGGCTTTCCAGGGCCTTCTGCAGGGTGTCGAGCTGCTGTTGCAGGGTGTCCATGCGCTGGTTCAGACGCTCGCGCTCGGCGGTCATGTCGGCCAGTTGCCCCTGGGCCTGCGCCACCGTCGCCTCGCTCGGCGCCGGCACGGCAGGCGCAGCGGCGGCAGCGGTGTTCGTGGCAGTCGCCGGCGCGGCCTGGCCGGCGGGCAGCACCAGCTGGTAGCCAAGGCGCAGGCGGTGCGGGTTGCCGCCGATGAACGCCTGCGGGTTCAGTTGCTGCAGCTGGGTCATCAGTTCCTGGCGGGCGGCGCCCTTGGCGCCCAGGCGCCCGGAAATGCTCCACAGGGTGTCGCCCGCGGCGGTGGTGTAGCGCCCCTCGCCCGCAGCGATGGGCGCGCTTGGAACGGATGCCGGGCGCGCCGCCGCACTGCGCTTGGCCGGGCGGTTGGCTGCCGATCCACTGTCGGCGCCGCGCGTGGGAGTGCTCTGGGCATAGCTGCCACCGGCATAGCCCGGCGGGTCGATCAGCAGCGTGTACTCGCGCAGCAGGCGGCCATTGGGGCGCTCCAGCTCGAGGAGGAAATTCAGGTAGGGCTCGTGCACCGGTTGGGTGGAAACCACACGGATGTAGCCGCGGCCGTTACGGATCACCGGGGTGAAGCGCAGGTTCTGCAGGAAGGTGGTGCGATCCACGCCCATGCGCTCGAAGGTGGCCATGTCGGCCAGGCGGGCAATGAGCTCGTCACTGCTCAGGTCGCCGGGCTGCAGCAGTTCGATCTCCGCATCCAGCGGCTGGTTCAGCGCCGAGCGCACGGTGATGTCGCCGAGCCCCAGAGCATGGGCCTGGGAAGTCATGAGTGCCGAGAGTACGGCCATTGCCAGCGGCAAGCGAGTGAGTCGAGCCATAGGTCCCATCCCAGTTGTGTCCAGGTCTGCAGGCCATCCTTGACCTCGCTGTGCGATCGGTCGTGCTGTCCATGCAATATAGACGCCCATCCGGGACGTGGGTTGGCCCGGCAACGCCATAAAGGCTCATTGCCATTACGATTAGGCGCAGGCCCCGTCTAGGTCAAGACAATTCGTCGGAAACCCGGCGAAAGGCCTGGGTACCACTCCGAACGGATGACGGCCCCCGTAGGAGCCGTCAGAAGTTTGGCAATTCTACTCGAAAAAGTGTGAAGAATCGCTCAGTTCTTTTCCAGATTGGAGAGGATGCGGGAGAGGATTTTCTGACAGATTGCTATGTCCGACTCATCGATGCCGGCCAATACGTCATTGCGTACGCTGGCGGCGATGTTCTCGATGTCGGCGATCAGCACGTCGGCCTTGGGCGTCAGGCAGATGCGCTTGGCGCGGCGGTCCTCGGCCACCGCCTGGCGGCGCACCAGGCCCTGGGATTCGAGGCCGTCGAGCAGGCGCGCGAGGGTCGGGCCTTCGACGCCGACCGATTGCGCGAGCTCGCGCTGGGTGGGGATGCCGGAATTGCGCGCCAGGTGCAGGAGCACCAGCCAACGGGCCTGGGAAAGCCCCAGGTGGCTGAGGCGGCGGTCGAGTTCGGCGCGCCATGCACGCGAGGCCTGGGCCAGTTGGGTGCCGAAGTAGTGCTTGTCTTTATCTGTCATTGTGCTGCAGCAGTTTCAGGCTAATTGATTTGGCTAATTATTAGTCGGCTAATCAAGCCCGTACAATGACATTTTGTCGCAGGGCTTTACCCGTTCACCATTTGGCGTACTGGTCCTCGACGAAGCCCCAGAGGTCGTCGATGACCAGCGACGCGCGGCCATGGGGGCGCAGCTCGCCGCGGAAGCGCCCGAAGATCTGCTTGAAGTTGCTCGCCAGCAGACCCAGGTTCAGGCGTTCGCGATGCAGGCCGTGGGCTTCGAAGGCCAGGTCCACCTGGCCGTCGAAGGAGCGGATGCGCCAGGGGCCCAGTTCCCGGTCGCGGTCGAACTCGAAACGCACGCTGTCGACCTTGCACAACTCGCCGTCGAGCCAGAAGCAGTTCTCGGTGAAGCTGGTCTCGTTGACCCCGCATGACAGGTTCAGCCCCACCCGCCTCCCCTGCGCTTCGCCGGACAGGCAGGCCCAGTTCCAGAAGGTCTCGCGGCGCATGTAGCCGGCCGACCAGTCGTGGTGGGCGAAGGCGTCGATGGCGCGCAGGTCGAAGTCGCCCAGGGCGCTGCGCACCTGGCCCTCGCAGCGCACCCCGGCGACCTTGCGTGCGTATACCCAGCCGTTCACCGCCGCGGGCGTGCACAGGCTCATGGGCTGGAAGGCCGGCTCAGTCTCGTCGAAACAGGCGTCGATGCGCGTGCCGTCGTCCAGTTCCACCAGCAGGCGCTTGCGCAGCGGCCCGGCAGAATTCTCCAGGCGCAGCCGGTTGCGCCCCTGGCGCAGTTCGCAGGCGCCGTCGTCCGGGCGCTGCGAGAAGCGCGTGCCCAGGCCCAGCGGGCATTTGAAGCGACGTTCGAGCATGCGCCCGCTGCGCGGCTCGTAGAGGTAGACGAAGCCGACGGCCACCAGGCTCAGTTCGGCCAGGGCGCAGCCGCCGATCAGCTGCGGGCTGATCAGGCCGAAGTACTGGAACTGGTGGAAATTGCGCCACTTGCTCAGCGCGCCCAGCTTGCGCCCCATGGGCGAGCGGTAGTCGAAGTCGCGGTGGTTGACGTCCTGCGGGGTATCGGCGAACACCCCGTAGTGGGGCTGGCCGTTGGCCTGGATCAGTCGCTGCATGGCGGGCGCTCGGCTGCGGGGTCGGCGGCATCCTAGCACCGGCGTGCCAGCGGGCGCAGTCACCGGCGGCGCCAGGACGGGGGACCGAATGGGTCAGGCCACCACCTGGTTGCGGCCGAACGCCTTGGCCTCGTAGAGGGCGCGGTCGGCATGGGCGTAGATCGCCTGCAGGGCCAAAGGCATGTCGGGCTTCAGGCAGGAAACGCCGATGGACAGCGTCACCTCCGCGGCGGTGCTCGAACCCTCGTGGCTGATGCCCAGGCCCTGCACCGCCTGGCGCAACACCTCGGCGCGGTGCCGGGCCTCGTCCAGGTCGGTGCCATAGAGCAGCACGGCGAACTCCTCGCCGCCCAGGCGCACGGCCATGTCCAGCGGCCGCCGCGCGCTGGCCGCCAGGGCCTTGCCTATGCGGCGCAGCACCTCGTCGCCGGCCTGGTGGCCATAGCGGTCGTTGTAGGCCTTGAAGTGGTCGACGTCGCAGAGCAGCAGCGACAGTGGCGTGCCATCGCGCTGGGCCTGGCGCCACAGGCGCTCCAGCTGGCGGTCGAAGCTGCGCCGGTTGTGCAGGCCGGTGAGGGCGTCGTGGTCGGCCATCTGGCGCATCAGCCGGCTGACCAGGAAGTGCTCGCGGGACTTGTACTCCAGCAGGTAGCAGCCCACCGCGCCGACCAGGTTGCCCAGCAGCAGGAACACCAGGTTGTTCAGCAGCTTGGCCGGCGCCAGGCCGGCGTAGAGCTCGCAGCCCAGGTAGGCCAGGAGGATCAGCGAGGCCGAGCCCAGCGCCTCGGAGAAGCGCAGGCCGACCAGGAAGTAGGCGGCCATGCTGACCAGCAGCAGGCCTTCGTAGGGGTAGCCGGGGTCGACGCGGTGGGCGATGCCCACCACCACGGCGGCGCCGATGCCCACGGCGAGGATGCAGGCGAGGCTCAGCGGCACCACCAGGCGCACGAAGCGCCGCTGCAGGATCAGCCCGCCGCAGACAACCAGCAGCACCAGCACCGCGGCGCGCACGGCGAGCATGCTCCAGTGCTCCGGCCCCGGGATCAGCAGCAGGTCGATGGCCGCCAGCGCCAGCCAGGCCAGCACGGCGAAGCCGAGGGCGCTGCACTTGAGGGCGAAGTTGTCTTCCAGCAGGTAGGCGCGGTACTCGCCTTCCACGGGCGCGTCGAAGCGCAGGCGGCGGAAACCGCGGGCGAGCTGTTCGGCATAGGGGTTGGCGCGCACGTCGTCGAGCCAGGCATGTTGTGGCACGTCCGCCTCTTCTGGTGGAGGTCTTGGGCACACCTTAGCCCGTTGCGAAGCGCGTCACAAGTTTGTCGCCTCGAAACGCCACTTTTCTGTCAGCCATCAAAGCGCCAGCACGGCCGGCGCCGGTCTCAGACTTCCAGCTCGGCCTGCAGCGCGGCGCGCACGCAATGCAGCACGCCCTGCGGCACGCGGCCCTCGAAGCGCTCGGCCAGGGCCGCTACCGGCGGCAGCTCGCCGTCCTCTTCGAGGAAGGCGTCCTGCACTTCGGCCAGCAGCTCCTCGGGCAGGTCCAGGGCCTGTTCCAGGCTCAGCTGCTGCGCGGCAATGGCCTCGGCCAGCAGGTTGTAGACGTTCTTCTCGGTGCAATCGAGCTGGCGGGCGATCTGCGCCGGGGTCATGCCGGCGCGGGCCAGGCTGACCAGTTCGTGGCTGAGGTCGACCACCGGCGCTGGCGTGGCGGGCGCCGCCTCGGACTCGGTGAGCACGTCGAGGAAGGCCTGGCCGTAGCGCTCCAGCTTGCGCGCGCCGACGCCGCTGACCTGGGCCATGGCGGTGAGCGTGGTCGGCTGGCTGCGCAGCATTTCCAGCAGGGTGGCGTCGGGGAAGATGACGTAGGGCGGCACCGAATGCTCCTGCGCCAGCTTGCGCCGCAGGGTGCGCAGCGCTTCCCACATCTCGCGCTCTTCCTGGCGCACCAACTGGCTGGCCGGGCTGGCGCCGCCGGAGGACGGGGACTTGCTGCGCTGCGGCTTGGGATCGCGGCGCAGGGCCAGGGTCTCCTCGCCACGCAGCAGCGGGCGGCAGGCTTCGGTCAGGCGCAGGCCGTTGAAGCCGTCGACGTCCACATCGGCGAAGCCACGGGCGACCAGTTGGCGGAACAGCGTGCGCCATTCCTCCTCGCCGCGCGCCTTGCCGATGCCGAACACCGCCAGGTGCTGGTGCCCGACGCTGCGTACCTTCTCGGTCTCCTTGCCGAGGAGGATGTCCACCAGATGGCCGACGCCATAGCGCTGGCCGCTGCGGTAGATCGCCGACAGGGCTTGGCGCGCGGGTTCGGTGGCGTCCCAGGTTTCCACCCCATCGACGCAGATGTCGCAATGCCCGCAAGGGTTGGGCATCACCTCGTCGAAGTAGGCCAGCAGCGCCTGGCGCCGGCAGCGGGTCTCCTCGCACAGCGCCAGCATGGCTTCGAGCTTGTGCCGTTCGACGCGCTTGTGGCGCTCGTCGCCCTCGGAGTTCTGCATCATCTGCCGCAGTAGCAATACGTCCTGCAGGCCGTAGGCCATCCAGGCGTCCGCCGGCAGGCCGTCGCGGCCGGCGCGGCCGGTTTCCTGGTAGTAGGCCTCCAGGCTCTTGGGCAGGTCGAGGTGGGCGACGAAGCGCACGTTGGGCTTGTCGATGCCCATGCCGAAAGCGATGGTCGCCACCATGATCAGGCCTTCCTCGTTGAGGAAGCGCTTCTGGTGGAAGGCGCGCAGCTCGTTGGACAGCCCGGCGTGGTACGGCAGCGCCGGGAAGCCCTGGTTGGAGAGGAAATCGGCGACCTCCTCGACCTTCTTGCGCGACAGGCAATAGACAATGCCGGCGTCGCCGCGGCGCTCGGCGAGGAAGCCCAGCAACTGCTTGCGCGGCTGCTCCTTGGGCACGATGCGGTAGAAGATGTTCGGCCGGTCGAAGCTGGAGAGGAACTGCTCGGCGTTCTGCAGGTGCAGGCGCTGGATCATTTCCTCGCGGGTGCGCATGTCCGCGGTGGCGGTCAGGGCGATGCGCGGCACGTCCGGGAACAGCTCGGCGAGCTGGCCCAGCTGCAGGTATTCAGGGCGGAAGTCGTGGCCCCACTGCGACACGCAGTGCGCCTCGTCGATGGCGAACAGGCCGACGTTCAGGCGCTGCAGGAAGTCCAGCATGCGCGGCTGCACCAGGCGCTCGGGGGCGAGGTAGAGCAGCTTGATCTCGCCGCGCTGCAGACGCGCGGCGATGTCGCGCTGCGCCTCGGGGCTGAGCGAGGAATTCAGCGCCGCGACCGGCACGCCCAGCTCGTCGAGGGTGGCGACCTGGTCCTCCATCAGCGCGATCAGCGGCGAGACCACCACCGTCAGGCCCTCGCGCAGCAGCGCCGGCACCTGGAAGCACAGCGACTTGCCGCCGCCGGTGGGCATCAGCACCAGGGCGTCGCCGCCGCTGGCCACGCGTTCGATGATGCGCGCCTGGTTGCCACGGAAGGCGTCGTAGCCGAATACGTCTTTGAGGATGCGCTGGGCCTGGTCGAGCATGGGGGACTCCGTTTCGAGCCGGGCATTATACGCAAGCGGGGCGATGGGGGTGGGTCAGCCGTCGCAATGGATGGGGGGATGTTTTTTGTCTTGGCGTAGGAGGGAGCTTTTGAATGGAGTTTCCTGGAGGCTTTTGGGCTGTGCTTTGGAGCGCCCTCTCCCCAGCCCCCTCCCTGAAGGGAGAGGGGGCCGTTCGGAGTGGGTGGGGAGTTCGGAGTCTTCCTGAAACGCCTAACCCCACCCCGTCATTCCCGCGAACGCGGGAACCCAGTGACTGCGGGGTTCGCGAGCAAGCTCGCTCCTACGAAAAGCAAAAGCAAAAGCGGCTTTTGCTCTTGGGCTTCCAGAGATACACCCGAGCGCACCGGAACGCCCCTTCAGAAGGCCGAGCGAAACCGGCGCTCAGGAGGTCATGCGACATGGATGTCGCGAGAGCCCCGCGGGCTACAGGGACGTACCCTCGGGGCGGGCCTCCGTGGCGGGGGAGTTCGTGAGGGGAGCCCGACTCTGTCGGGCCCGTATGTCGGGGCAAGCCTTTTTGGTTCCTTTTGTGGCGTTTGACAAAAGGGACTCGCCCGAGGGGGCGAAACAAGAGACATCAACGCACTCGGAGCGGCGCGCTACACCAAGCCCAACCCCAAAGAAGTCTCTGGGTTCCCGCGTTCGCGGGAATGACGAGGTTGAGTTGAGGAGTGGGGGCAAGGTTCGCGAGCAAGCTCGCTCCTACGAAAAGCAGAACCCCACGCCGGCCACCAAGCCCCGTGGCTGGCCCGCGGGCCGCGGAAAGACTACAATTCAGGCCCGCATCCCCGCCGAGGTAGTAACCGATGTCCTTCGCCGACCAACTGGCCCGCCTGCAAGCCTTTCTCGATGCCGACGACCTGCACGAGGAAGCCTTGGACTATGTCGCGGCCCACGGCTACCTGACCGCCTTGGCGATCTGCCCGGACCAGGTGCCCGACCGCGAGTGGATCGATGCGCTCTTCGCCGAGCCGCCGCACTACCGCAGCGACGCCGAGCGCGAGGAAATCGAAGGCTCCCTGCTGCTGCTCAAGGCGCACATCACCCGCCAGCTGGCCGGCGACGAGGAACTGGAGCTGCCCTGCGAGCCCTACCTGGGCGACGAACCGGACGATTCCGACATCCGCGGCTGGTGCATCGGCTTCATGGAAGGCGTGTTCCTGCGCGAGGCCGTGTGGTTCGAGCAGGCCGAGGAAGAAGTCAGCGAGCTGCTGCTGCCGATCATGGTCGGTTCCGGGCTGTTCGACGAGCAGCCGGAGTTCGACGAGATCGCCCGCGACCGCCACCTGGTGGACGACATGGTCGCGCAGATCCCCGAGCTGCTGACCAACCTGTTCCTGCTCTGCCAGGCCCCGGAAGAGAAGCCGGCGCTGCTCAAGCCCCGCCAACACTGATCCGGCGCCTATGGCACCGCGGGAAATCCGCCGTAGCCGTCACGCCTGGGTGCGCTACCTGCTGCTGGCCGTCGGCTGGCTCAGCGTGGCGCTCGGCGTGGCCGGAATCTTCCTGCCGCTGCTGCCCACCACGCCCTTCCTGCTGCTCGCCGCGGCCTGCTTCATGCGCAGTTCGCAGCGCTTCTACGACTGGCTGGTGAGCCACCCCAGGCTGGGCCCCTGGATCAGCGACTACCTGGAAGGCAACGGCATCCCGCTCAAGGGCAAGCTCTACACGGTGGGGCTGATGTGGATCAGCATCGGCTTCTCCTGCTACCTGGTCCCGCACCTCTGGGCCCGGGTGTTCATGCTCAGCAGCGCGGTGCTGGTCAGCCTGTACATCCTGTTGAAGGTGAAGACCCGCCGCATCTGAGGCTCAGGCCGGCAGCGGCTCGCCTCCGCCCTCCCCGTCCGGCCCCGCTGGCGCCGGCACGGCGGCCACGCTGAAACCGAAGGTATTCAGCCCCGCCTCGCTGCGCACGAAGACGCTGCCGCCGTGCATGCTCGCCACCGCCTTGACGATGGACAGGCCCAGGCCGTGGCTGCTCTGGCTGTTGGCCCGCGCCGCATCGACGCGGTAGAAGCGCTCGAACAGCCGGGCGCGCTCCTCGTCGCCGATGGGCGTGCCGGGGTTGCTCACCTCCACCCGCGCGGCGCCGCCCTCGCCGCTCAGGCGCACCTCGATGCGCCCGCCCGGCGCGGTGTGCTGGGCGGCGTTGTACAGCAGGTTGGTCACCGCGCGCTGGAACAGGGCGCGCTCAACGCTGGCGCGGGCCTCGCCATGCAGCGCCACGCTGACGCCCTGCTCGTCGAAGATCACTTCGAGGAAGTCCAGGGTGTTGCCCACCTCGGCGCGCAGCGAGGTTTCCACCCGCTCGGCGGCCAGGCTGCCCTGGTCGACGCGGGCGAGGAACAGCATGTCGTTGACGATTGCGCGCAGGCGTTCCAGTTCTTCCAGGTTGGATTGCAACACCTCTTCGTAGTCCCGCGCGTCGCGCTCGCGGGACAGCGCCACCTGGCTCTGGCCGATCAGGTTGGCCAGGGGCGTGCGCAGTTCGTGGGCCACGTCGGCGTTGAACGACTCCAGGCGCAGGTAGGCCTGTTCCAGGCGGTCCAGCGCTTCGTTGAAGGCCTGGGCCAGGGCCGACAGCTCGGCCGGCAGGCGCTCCAGGCGCAGGCGCTGGGACAACTGCCGCGGGCTGATCTGCCGGGCCTCGTCGCTGAGCCGGTGCAAGGGCCGCAGGCCGACGCGGGCGATCCAGTGGCCGCACAGCGAGGCCAGGGCGATGCCCAGCGCCGACAGGCCGAACAGCGCCACCAGCGTGGCCTGGCGCGCCTGCTGGAAGGCCACGCTGTCGATGGCGGTGAGCAGCACCAGCGCCGGGCGCTCGCCGCTGGCCGGCAGGCGGCCGACGCGGGTGGACAGCGGCGAGCCGTGGTCCGGCAGCTCCAGCTCGCCGTAGCCGCTGCCGGCGGCCAGCAGGCGGCGCACCGGCTCGCTGGCCTGACCGTAGCGCAGGCGCGCGTCGTCGCTGTCGATCCAGAAGCGGATCAGCTCGTACTCCTGGCTCAGGGTGTTCAGCTTGCCCTGCAGGTGCGGCCAGCGCTGCACCAGGTCGGGCTTGTCGAGCATGCGCGCGACCATGTTGAAGCGGGTGTCCAGCTCCGAGCGCTGCAGGCGTTCGATCTGCTGGTCGAGCACCCAGTACAGCGCCGAGCCGATGAGCAGGAACGCGCCCAGCGCGGCGATGGCGAACATGCCGGCCAGGCGCGTGGACAGCGACAGGCCCTTCATCCGCCGCCCCCTTGCCCGGCGCGGCTCTCCAGCACGTAGCCCATGCCGCGGATGGTGTGCAGCAGCTTGGTCTCGAAGGGCCCGTCGAGCTTGGCGCGCAGGCGCTTGATGGCGACCTCGACGACGTTGGTGTCGGTGTCGAAGTTGATGTCCCAGACCAGCTCGGCGATGGCGGTCTTGGAAAGGATCTCGCCGCTGCGCTGGGCCAGCACGCAGAGCAGCGCGTATTCCTTGGCGGTCAGCTCCAGGCGCGTGGCGCCGCGGAACACGCGGCGGCTGACCAGGTCGATGGACAGGTCGGCGATGCGCATCTGCGTCGCGCTCTCCAGGTGCGCGCCGCGGCGCGTCAGGGCCTGCAGGCGGGCCACCAGTTCGAGGAAGGAGAACGGCTTGATCAGGTAGTCGTCGGCGCCCTCGCGCAGGCCGCGCACGCGGTCCTCCACGCGCTCGCGGGCGGTGAGCATGATCACCGGCGTCTGCCGCCGCTCGCGCAGGGCGCGCAGCACGCCGTAGCCGTCGATGCCGGGGAGCATCACGTCCAGCACTATCACGTCGTACTCGCCGTTGAGCGCCAGGTGGCGGCCGTCGATGCCGTCGGCCGCCACGTCCACGGTGAAGCCCTGCTCGCTGAGCCCGCGCTGCAGGTAGTCCGCGGTCTTGCTCTCGTCTTCGACTATCAGTACGCGCATGCCCGGCCTCCGTTCGCTGCGTGCGGCCATGCTAACCAGCCCCGCCTCATGCCGCACCTCCCAGGGCCACGGCGGCCGGCTTGCGGTGGAACAGGCGGTCCAGCGCCAGGTACACCACCGGGGTGCTGAACAGCGTCAGCGCCTGGCTCACCAGCAGCCCGCCGACCACCGCCACGCCCAGCGGCTGGCGCAGCTCCGAGCCGGTGCCGAAGCCGATCATCAGCGGGATGGCGCCGAGCAGCGCGGCCAGGGTGGTCATCATGATCGGGCGGAAGCGCGCCAGGCACGCCTCGCGGATCGCGTCATGGGGCGAGAGGCCGCGCTGGCGCTGGGCGGCCAGGGCGAAGTCGACCATCAGGATGCCGTTCTTCTTGACGATGCCGATCAGCAGCACCAGGCCGATCAGCGCCATCACCGAGAACTCCAGGCCCCAGCCCCAGAGCAGGAACACCGCGCCGATGCCGGCCGAGGGCAGCGTGGAAAGGATGGTCAGCGGGTGCACGAAGCTCTCGTAGAGCACGCCGAGGATCACGTACACGGCGAAGAGCGCGGCGAGGATCAGCAGCGGCTGGCTCGCCAGGGAGCTCTGGAAGGCCCGCGCGGCGCCCTGGAAGTCGCCGCCGATGCTGGCCGGCATGCCGATCTCCTGCTGCGCGCGCTGCACCAGGCGCACCGCTTCGCCCAGGGCCGTGCCCGGGGCCAGGTTGAAGGACAGGGTGGCCGCCGGGAACATGCCGTTGTGGTTGATCTGCAGCGGCCCCGAGCGCGCCGGGGCGACCCTGGCCACGGCGGCCAGCGGGACCATCTCGCCGCTCAGCGGCGAGCGCAGGTGGAACCAGGCCAGGCTCTCGGCGCGGCCGCGCTGGCGGGCGTCCAGTTCGAGGATGACCTTGTACTGGTTGACCTCGGTCTGGAATTCGCCGACCTGGCGCTGGCCGAAGGCGTCGTACAGCGTCTGGCTGATGTCCTCGGCGCTCAGGCCGAAGCGCGCCGCCGCCACCCGGTCGATCTGCAGGGCGGTGACGCTGGCGCCCACCTGCAGGTCGTTGGACACGTCGGCCAGCCCCGGCTCCTGCTTCAGCCGCTCGGTCAGGCGCTGCGCCCACAGCGCCAGCTCGGCGCTGTCGTTGCTGCGCAGGGCGTACTGGTACTGGGTGCGCACCGGGCCGGTGGCCAGGTTGATGTCCTGGGCCGAGCGCAGGTAGAGGACGATGCCGGGCACCCTGGCCAGCTTCGGCCGCAGGCGGTTGATGAACTCCTCCACCGAGACGTCGCGGTCGCCGCGGTTCTTCAGCACGATCCAGAAGCGCCCGTTGGCCAGGCTCTGGCTGCCGCCGGTGATGCCGATGGCATGGTTGTAGCTCTGCACCGCCGGGTCGGCGGCGACGATCTCGGCCAGTTGGCGGTGCTTCTCGGCCATGTCGGCGTAGGAGATGTCCTCGGCGGCCTGGGTGGTGCCGAACACGAAGGCGGTGTCCTGCAGCGGGAAGAAGCCTTTGGGGATGCCCGCGTAGCCGGCCACCGCCAGCGCGATGCACAGGCCGAAGCCGGCCAGCACCGTGCGCTGGTGCCGCAGCGACCAGTCCAGACCGCGGGCGTAGCGGGCCAGCAGCCATTCGGAAATGCCGCCGTGGCCGGCGTGCTTCGGCGCGCCCATGAAGCGCGAGGCGAGCATCGGCGCCACCGTCAGCGAGGCCAGCACCGAGAGCAGGATGGCCGCCGTGACGCTGACGGCGAACTCGCGGAACAGCCGGCCGACGATGCCGCCCATGAACAGCAGCGGGATGAACGCGGCGATCAGCGAGAAGCTGATGGAAACGACCGTGAAGCCGATCTCCGCAGAGCCGTCCAGGGCCGCCAGCACGCGGTCCTTGCCCTGCTCCAGGTGGCGGTGGATGTTCTCCACCACCACGATGACGTCGTCGACGATGAAGCCCACGGCGATGATCAGCGCCACCAGGGTCAGGTTGTTCAGGGTGAAGCCCAGCAGGTACATGGCGGAGAAGCTGGCGCTCAGCGACACCGCCAGCACCGTGGCGACGATCAGCGTCGCCGACAGCTGGCGCAGGAACAGGCCCATCACCAGCACCACCAGGCCCATGGTCAGCAGCAGCGTCAGCTCCACCTCGTGCAGCGAGGCGCGGATGGTGCGCGTGCGGTCGTTGAGCACCTCCACCTCGACGCCGGCCGGGAGCATCCCGCGCAGGCGCGGCAGGGCCGCCTGGATGGCGTCGGAGGTGGCGACTATGTTCGCCCCCGGCTGGCGCAGCACCACCAGGGCCACGCCGGGGCGGCCGTTGGGCCAGGCCTTGACGTAGTCGTCCTCCGGCGCCCTGACCACCCGCGCCAGGTCGCGCAGGAACACCGGGGCGCCGGCACGGTAGGCCACCACCAGATCGTCGTAGTCGGCTGGGCTGAACAGTTGGTCGTTGGCCGCCAGGGTGGACACCCGGCCGTCGCCGAAGAGCGCGCCCTTGGCCTGGTTGATGCTGGCCGACTGCAGCGCCTGGCGCAGGTCGGCGAGGGTCAGGCGGTAGGCGGCGAGCTTCTCCGGCTGCGCCTGGATGCGGATCGCCGGGCGCTGCTGGCCGACCACGAAAATCTGCCCCACTCCGGCTATCTGGCTCAGTTGGCGGGCCAGCAGCACTTCGGCGTAGTCGCTCAGCTCGATCAGCGGCAGCAGCTCGGAATTGACCCGCAGGATCATGATCGGGCTGTCCGCCGGGTTGACCTTGCGCCAGGTGGGCAGGTTCGGCAGGTCCGCCGGCAGGCGCCCGGAGGCGGCGTTGATGGCCGCCTGGACTTCCTGGGCGGCGACGTCGATGTCCTTCTCCAGCTCGAACTGCAGGGTCAGGGTGGTGGAGCCCAGGGCGCTGCTGGAGGTCATCTCGGCGATGCCGGGAATGGCGCTGAACTGCACCTCCAGCGGCGTGGCCACGGCCGAGGCCATGGTCTCCGGGCTGCCGCCGGGCAGCAGGGCGTTGACCTGGATGGTCGGGAAATCCACCTGCGGCAGCGGCGCCACGCCCAGGCGCAGGAAGGCCAGCAGGCCGAGCAGCAATGAGGCGATGGTCAGCAGGCAGGTGGCGATGGGGTGGCGCACGCACCAGCCGGACATGCCGGCGCGCACGCTCACGGCTGGCTCCGGCGCAGGGCCAGGGCCGGCGCCTCGCCCAGCACTTCGACGCGGGCGCCGGGGACCAGCCGCGAATGGCCGTCGAGCACCACCGCCTCGCCGGCCTCCAGGCCTTCCACCAGGCTGCGCCCGTCGACCTCCTGCAGCACCCGCACCGGCACGACCTCGGCCTTGCCGTCCACCACCCGGTACACGAAGGCGCCTTCCAGACCGCGGCGCACGGCGCGGCTGTCCAGCACCAGGCCGTCGCGCAGCACGCCGGTGCGCAGGTCCACGGCGACGAACTGGCCGGGCCAGAGCTTGCCGTCGGGGTTGTCGAACACCGCGCGCACGCGGATGGTGCCGGTGCTGCTGGCCACCTGGTTGTCGATGCTGCGCAGGCGGCCCTCGCCCAGCAACTGGCCGCCGTCGCGGCTGTAGGCGCTGACTAGGGTGTCGCCGCCGAGCAGCGGCTGCAGTTGCGGCAGGCTTTCCTGGGGCAGCGCGAAGACCACCGAGATGGGCGCTATCTGCGTCACGCTGAACAGGCTGCTGTCATCGTTGGTGCGCAGCAGGTTGCCGACGTCGACGTTGCGGATGCCCACGCGGCCGGCCACCGGCGAGGTGATCCGGGTGTAGGACAGGCGCACGCGCTCGGCGTCGATGGTCGCCTGGTTGGCCCGCAGGGTGGCGCGCAGCTGCGCGGCCTGGGCCTCCTGCTGTTCGAGAATCTGCCGGGAGATGGAGCCGCGCTCGATCAGGGTGCGGTAGCGCTGCAGGTCCTGCTCGACGATGCGCAGTTGCGCCTGGTTGCTCTGCCGGGTGGCCTCGGCCTGCTCCAGGGCGGCGGCGATGGCGCGGTCGTCGATGGTCGCCAGCAACTGGCCGCGCTCGACCAGTTGCCCCTCCTCCACCAGCAAGGCGGTCAGCTGGCCCTCGACCTGCGGCCGCAGCAGCACGCTGTGCAGGGAAGTGACGGTGCCGACGCCGGCAAGGTTCTGCGCCAGGTCCTCGCGCGCCACCCGCACCAGGGTCACCGGCACTCCGGGCGCCGCGGCGGCCGCCCGCGGCTCGCCCTGGCGCGCGCCGAGCCCCCAGGCCAGGGCGCCCGCCAGCACCACGCCAAGCAGCCCCGCCGCCATCCCTATCCGCCTGCCTTGCGCCTGCATGCCGCCCTCCTCCTCGTCGCGGCCCGGCGGACCGCATCCTGCGTTTATAGGCCAGGCCGCGGGACTTCACCCTGACCCGAAGATGACAATGCTGTCAGTTTCGCCGCCGTCGACAGCCGCCAGGCAGCGCCTAGACTTCACTCATTCCCCCTGGAGCCCCGGCGATGCGGCCACTGCAAGGAGCCCTCCGGCTGTTCGTCCGCCCGTCCGGGGCCGGCCTGGCGCTGCTCCTCGTCCTGGCCCTGGGCATCCAGGCGCAATGGGACTTCGACGCCATCCTGCGCAAGGCCGAGCAACGCTGGGGCGACCTGGGCCCGGAGCGCCAGCGCATCCGCGACTGGGGCGAGCTGCTGCAAAGCGCCCGGGGCCAGGACGAGGCCGGCAAGCTCAAGGCCGCCAACGACTTCTTCAACGCCAGCCTGGCGTTCCGCGACGACCGCAGCGTGTGGGGCCAGGAAGACTACTGGGCGACGCCCGTCGAGGCCCTGTACAAGGGCGCCGGCGACTGCGAGGACTACGCCATCGCCAAGTACGTCACCCTGCGCCAGCTCGGCATCCCCAGCGACAAGCTGCGTATCACCTACGTCAAGGCGCTGCGCCTGAACCAGGCGCACATGGTGCTGACCTGGTACGCCAGCCCCGACGCCGAGCCGCTGGTGCTCGACAACCTCATCCCGCAGATCCGCCCCGCCTCGCAGCGCCAGGACCTGCTCCCGGTCTACGCCTTCAACGCCGAAGGGCTGTGGTTGCCCGGCCCCGGCGGCGGCAAGCGCAGCGGCAGCAGCAAGCAGCTGTCGCGCTGGCAGGACCTGTTGACCAAGATGCGCGGCGAGGGGCTGATCCTCGACGAGACGCGCTAGGAGGCATGCATGTCGCTACTCAAGCAACTCTTCCTGGCCATCTGCCTGTTCCTGGTGGTGGCCTTCGCCGGCAGCTTCGCCACCAGCCTGGAGAGTTCCCGCGAGCAGCTCATAAGCCAGTTGCGCTCCCACGCCCAGGACGCCGCCACCGCCCTGGGGCTGTCACTGACGCCCCACGTCGACGATCCGGCGATGATCGAGCTGATGGTCAGCTCCATCTTCGACAGCGGCTACTTCGCCAGCATCCGCGTGGTGCGCATCGCCGACGGCCAGGTGCTGGTGGAGCGCAAGGCCGCCCCCGGCAACGGCGAGGTGCCCGGCTGGTTCGCCCGCCTGGTCAACCTCAAGGCCGAAGGCGGCGACGCCCTGATCATGCGCGGCTGGGAACAGGCGGCGCGGGTCGAGGTGGTCAGCCACCCGCAGTTCGCCCTGGCGCGGCTGTGGGACAGCGCCCTGGGCAGCCTGGCCTGGCTGCTCGGTTGCGGGGTGGTCAGCGCGATCCTCGGCGGCTGGCTGCTGCGCACCCAGTTGCGGCCGCTGGACCAGATGGTGCAACAGGCCCGGGCCATCACCCGCCGCGAATTCCTCACCCTGCCCCGCGAGCCGCGCACCCCGGAACTGCGCCGGGTGGTGCAGGCGATGAACCAGATGGTCGAGAAGCTCAAGGCGCTGTTCGCCGAGGAGGCCTCGCGCAGCGAGAAGCTGCGCGAGGAGGCCTACCAGGACAGCCTCTCCGGCCTGGCCAACCGGCGCCTGTTCGACGCCCGCCTGGAAGCCCAGCTGACGCCCGGCGAGCAGAGCGCCGCCGGCTACCTGCTGCTGCTGCGCCTGAACGACCTGGCCGGGCTCAACCAGCGCCTGGGCGGCCAGCGCACCGACGCGCTGATCCGCGAAGTCGCCGGCCTGCTGCAGGGCGCCCTGGCCCAGCAAGGCAAGCCCGACTGGCTGGCCGCGCGCAGCCGCGGCGGCGAGTTCACCCTGCTCGCCCCGGGGCTGGACGGCAGTGGCGCCGAGCGCCTGGCCGAAGCCCTCAGCGACCAGCTGGAAAGCCTCCAGCGCACCGGCGCCAGCGACGTCCAACCGGTGGCGCACCTGGGCCTGGCCGCCTTCCGCCCGGGGGAGGCGGCGGCCAGCGTCCTGGCCCGCGCCGACCAGGCCCTGGCCAGCGCCCAGGCCAGCGCCGAACGGCCCTGGCAGCGCCTCGACGAATCCAATGGCCAGCCGGCCCAGGACAGCCACGCCTGGCACGCCTGGATCGACAGCGCGCTGCAGAAGAGCCAGTTGCAACTGTGGTTCCAGCCGGTGCGCGCCTGCGCCGACGGCGCCCTGCTGCAGCAGAAGCTGCTGGCGCGCCTGCTCGACCCGCAGGGCCAGGCGGTGGCCGCCGGGCAGTTCCTGCCCTGGGTGGAGCGCTTCGGCTGGGCAGCGCGCCTGGACCGGGCCATGCTCGAACACGCCCTGGCCCACCTGGCCCAGCACCCCGAGCCCGTGGCGCTGAGCCTGTCGGCCGCCAGCGTGCGCGAGCCCCGGGCCTTGCGGCCACTGCTCGAAGCCATCAAGGCCAACCCGCAGCAGGCCGCCCTGCTGACACTGGAACTGGATGAACGCTACCTGCCACCGCCGGCCGAACTGGAACAGCTCGGCCAGGCCGTGCGCGAAACCGGCGCCAGCCTCGGCCTGCAGCATTTCGGCGGGCGCTTCAGCCTGATCGGCAACCTCACCCACCTGGGCCTGGCCTATCTGAAGCTCGACGGCAGCTACATCCGCGCCATCGACCAGGACCAGGCCAAGCGCCTGTTCATCGAGGCGGTGTTCCGAGCCACCAACAGCATCGACCTGCCGCTGATCGCGGAGATGGTGGAGAGCGAGGGGGAATTGCGGGTGTTGCGGGAGATGGGGATCAAGGGGGCGATGGGGCGGTTGATCGGGGCGCCGGCGCCGTGGGGTGAGGGGGGGTAGAGGTGGGATTGCGAGTCTGTGGTGGTCAAATAATTTCGGACACTTCGATAGGTTGTCTGGGTGGCCTGCGCTCGTAGCGGGTGGGTGGCAGATAGCCTAGGCTGGAGTGCAGGCGCACGTTGTTGTAGAAGCCGACGATGTAGTCGGCAATGTCGGTCATAGCCTCAGCATGGTTGGCGTAGTCACGTTGCCAGACCCGCTCCATTTTCAGGTTCAGGAAGAAGCGTTCCATGACCGCGTTGTCCCAGCAATTTCCCTTGCGGCTCATGCTCAAGACCAGGCCATGCCGCTTGAGCAGCGCGCGATAAACCTCGCTGGCGTACTGGCTACCACGATCCGAGTGCACGACCAGGCCTGGCGCTGGCTGCCGCTGAGCAATCGCCATCTGTAGCGCCGAACAGACCAGTTCCGCCGACATGTTCGGCGCCATCGCCCAGCCGACGATCTTGCGCGAATACAGGTCCATCACCGCAGCCAGGTACAGCCAACCTCGGCGGGTACGGATGTAGGTGATATCCGCCACCCAGGCCTGGTTTGCCGCCGGAGGATCGAACCGGCGGGCCAGGATATTGGAGGCTATCGGCAGGTCATGCTTGCTGTTGGTCGTGTGCACGAACTTGCGCTTCCAGACTGGCCGAAGCCGGTGCTCGCGCATCAGCCGGCGGACTCGGTAGCGCCCTACATGCACGCCCTCGCCATTGAGCGCGGCTTGCAGGCGACGACTCCCATAGGTACGCCCGCAGCTCATGAACAGGGCCTTCAAGGAAGCGGCTACCGGGCAGTGCAAGGCTGGGCGCAAGGGGCGGCGCTGTGCGGCGTAGTAGCCCGACCGACTGACACCCAGCAGCCGACACAGCCGTGCAACTCCGGCCTTCTGCTGCTGCGCGATCAACCGGTGAATCACTTCAGTTCGCGGGCGAAGAAGGCCGAGGCCTTTTTTAGCAGGTCGTTGTCCTGCTTCAACTGGCGATTCTCGGCCTCCAACTGACGAATCCGCTGCTGCTCGGGTGTCAACGGCTTACCCACTCCCGCCTGCCCCGACAGCTCGGCTTCGTATTGCTGAACCCAGCGGCGAACTGCCGTCTCTCCCAAGTCCATGTCTCGACAGACCTGCGTAATGCTCAGGCCCTGGTCTTTGATCATCTGGACGACTTGCAGCTTGAAGCTGGCATCGAATGCTCTGCGTTTACGGCTCATGAATGACTCCTCTATTCAGTAGATTTTCCACCTATCGAGGTGTCCGAGGAAATTGAACCACCACAGTCTTTATCCCGCGCTCCGATCCTCACCCCCGTCATTCCCGCGAACGCGGGAACCCAGTTGCCTCAGCTTGGGTGTTTCTGCGCCGCACCGAGTCTGCCCGACCGTCTTGTTTCGCCCCCTCGGGCGAGTCCCTTTTGTCAAACGCCACAAAAGGAACCAAAAAGGCTTGCCCCAACATACGGGCCCGATAAAGCCGGGCTACCCTCACGAACTCCCCCGCCACGGAGGCCCGCCCCGAGGGTACGTCCCTGTAGCCCGCGGGGCTCTCGCGACATCCATGTCGCATGACCTCCTGAGCGCCGGTTTCGCTCGGCCTTCTGAAGGGGCGTTCCGGAGTGCGCGGATGTTTCTCTGGAAGTCCAAAAGCAAAAGGCAGAGCGGGCGCGCTTTTGCTTTTGCTTTTCGTAGGAGCGAGCTTGCTCGCGAACCCAGCAGTCACTGGGTTCCCGCGTTCGCGGGAATGACGGGGTGAGGTTAGGAGTATCAGGATAACTCCAAACTCCCCACCCACTCCGAACAGCCCCCTCTCCCTTCAGGGAGAGGGTTGGGGAGAGGGTGCTCTTGAACCCGACACCTACGGTAACCACTGTTCGCGAGCAAGCTCGCTCCTACAAAAACCCCGAGCCTGCCTTCAGAACAACCGCTCATCCTCCTCCTCGACCAACCCACCCAGCCCATCCAGCCCGGCGCGGGTGGTGGCGCGGTCTTCCAGCTTGCGCCGGGCCGCTTCGGGCAGGTCGGTGTAGCGGATCAGGCCGCGGCCCACCAGCACGCCCACCAGGTCCTCGATCACCCGCACCAGCTCCAGGTCCGAGCGCTGCAGGGACTGCAGGCGCGCATCCAGGGCGCCGCTCAGCCAGGCCAGCACCTCGGGGTCGTCGGCCGGGGCGCCCTGGCCGCCGGCGAAGGGTTCGCGTTCGACCCGCACCAGGCGGCCGTTCTCATCGCGCTGCACGTAGACCATCGCCGTCTCCTTCACTTGTCCTTATCGAACGCCGCCTCCAGCGCATCGTTGAGCGTGCGCAGCACCTTGACCCGGGCGAAGCGCTTGTCGTTGGCCTCCACCAGGGTCCAGGGCGCGATCTCGGTGCTGGTGCGATCCACCATGTCGCCCACCGCGTCGACGTACTGGTCCCACTTGTCGCGGTTGCGCCAGTCTTCCTCGGTGATCTTGTAGCGCTTGAAGGGAATGCTCTCGCGCTCCTTGAAGCGCTCGTACTGGGTGTCCTTGTCGATGGCCAGCCAGAACTTCACCACCACGATGCCGAACTCCACCAGTTGCTCCTCGAAGTCGTTGATCTCCGAGTAGGCGCGCAGCCAGTCGGCCGGCGGGCAGAAGCCCTCGACGCGCTCCACCAGCACCCGGCCGTACCAGGAACGGTCGAAGATGGTGAACTGCCGGCGCGCCGGCATGTGCCGCCAGAAGCGCCACAAGTAGGGCTGGGCGCGCTCCTCCTCGGTGGGCGCGGCGATGGGCACGATGTGGTACTGGCGCGGGTCCAGGGCGTCGGTGACGCGGCGGATGGCGCCGCCCTTGCCGGCGGCGTCGTTGCCCTCGAACACGGCCAGCAGCGAATGCTGGCGGAAGCGCTTGTCGCGGATCAGCGTGGCCAGGCGCGCCTGCTCCCGGGCCAGTTGCGTCTTGTACTGGTCCTTGCTCAGCGCCAGGCTCAGGTCGAGGCTGTCGAGCAGGCCGCGGTTGTCCAGGCTGGCCACCAACGGCGCGGCATGGGGCTGCCGGCGCGGCCGGTCCTTGACGTCGAGCGCCGCCTGCAGGCCTTCGAGGATGGTGCGGCCGACGGTCAGGCTGCGGTAGCGCTCGTCCGCGCCCTCGACGATGTACCAGGGCGCGTAGTCGCGGCTGGTGCGGCGCAGCACGCGCTCGCCGTAGCGCACGAACTTGTCGTAGACCTCGCTCTGCAGCCAGTCGATCTCGCTCAGTTGCCAGGAGCGCTGGGGGTCATTCTCGAGGGTCTTCAGGCGTTCCTTGAGCTGCTTCTTGGACAGGTGGAACCAGAACTTGAAGATCAGCGCGCCCTCGTCGCAGAGCATGCGCTCGAAACGCTCGGCGGCGTCGATGGCCACGTCCAGGCGGCTGCTCTTGATGTCGCCGTTGACCCGCGCATGGAGCATCTGGCTGTACCAGTTGCCGAAGAAGATCGCCGTGCGCCCCTTGGGCGGCAGGCGCCGCCAGAAGCGCCACTGCGGCGGGCGGGCGAGCTCCTCGTCGGTGGGCCAGAGGAAGCTTTCCACCTGGATCAGCCGCGGGTCCATCCACTCGTTGAGCAGCTTGACCGTCTCGCCCTTGCCGGCCCCCTCGATGCCGTTGATCAGGATGATCACCGGGAACCGCGCCTGCCGCTTGAACTCGTACTGGGCCTCCAGCAAGGCTTCGCGCAGCTCTATGACTTCCCTTTCGTAGGTTTCCTTGTCGATGGAATGGCCGATCTCGGCGGACTCGAACATGCACTGCCTCCTGACTGCGGGTTGCATTGAAGGTAGCGGATGTGACGCAGGCTGTCTGCGCGGGGGATCGGCTAAAATGCGCGCTTCGCTTTCCTGCCGGTAGCCCCATGCCCGACCACCACAGCGCCCAGCTCGACTGGGACGAAAACGGCCAGCCCCTGTCGCGCGCCTACGGCGACGTGTACTTCTCCCGCGCCTCGGGCCTGGCGGAAACCCACCACGTGTTCCTCGACGGCAACCAGTTGCCGCGACGCTTCGCCGCACTGCCGGCGGGCGGGCGCCTGTGCATCGGCGAGACCGGCTTCGGCACCGGCCTGAACTTCCTCTGCGCCTGGCGCCAGTTCGAGGCCCTGGCCCCGGCGGATGCGCGCCTGCACTTCGTCAGCGTGGAGAAGTACCCGCTGCGCCGCGACGACCTGGCGCGCGCCCTGGCCCTGTGGGATGAACTGCGGCCCTGGAGCGAGCAGTTGCTGGCGCAGTACCACGCCATCCATCCCGGCTTCCAGCGCCTGCTGTTCGACGGTGGCCGGGTGGTGCTCACCCTGCTGGTGGGCGACGTGCTGGAAACCCTGCCGGAGCTGGAAGCGCGTATCGACGCCTGGTTCCTCGACGGCTTCTCCCCGGCGAAGAACCCGGAGATGTGGACCGAGCCGCTGTTCGCCGAACTGGCGCGGCTGGCGGCCCCCGGCGCGACGCTGGCCACCTTCACCAGCGCCGGTTTCGTCCGCCGCGGGCTGATCGCCGCCGGCTTCGCCATGCAGCGGGTCAAGGGCTTCGGGCAGAAGCGCGAGATGCTGGTGGGCGAGTTCCAGGGCCAGCCGCAGGACGCCGCCAAGCCCTGGTATGCGCGCCCGCCGGCGCCCGTGGGCGAGCGCCGCGCGCTGGTCGTCGGCGGCGGCCTGGCCGGCTGCGCCACCGCCGCCAGCCTGGCTGTGCGCGGCTGGAAGGTAAGCCTGGTGGAACGCCATGGCGAACTGGCCGCGGAGGCCTCGGGCAACCCCCAGGGCGTGCTCTACCTCAAGCTCTCGGCCCACGGCACGGCGCTGTCGCGTCTGGTGGTGGCCGGCTTCGGCCATACCCGCCGGCTGCTGGAGCGTCTGCAACGCGGCCGCGACTGGGACGCCTGCGGCGTGCTGCAACTGGCCTTCGACGAAGCCGAGGGCAAGCGCCAGGCGAAGCTGGCCGAAGCCTTCCCCGAGGACCTGCTGCAGGCGCTCTCGCGGGAACAGGCCGAAGCCACCGCCGGCATCGCCCTGCCGGCCGGCGGGCTGTTCTTCCCCGAGGCCGGCTGGGCGCATCCGCCGGCGCTGTGCCGGGCCCTGGCCGAACACCCGAACATCGAGCTGCTGAGCGGCCACGAGGTGCGCCTGGAGCGCGACGGCGGGCAGTGGCACGCCTTCGATGGCGAACAGCGCCTGGCCTCGGCGCCGGTGGCGGTCCTGGCCACCGCCGCCGAGGTACGCGCCTTCCCCGGCGCGGCCAGCCTGCCGCTCAAACGCATCCGCGGGCAGATCAGCCGCCTGCCGGCCACCGAAGCAAGCGCGGCGCTGCGTACCGTGGTCTGCGCCGAGGGCTACGTCGCTCCGCCGCGCCTGGGCGAGCACACCCTGGGCGCCAGCTTCGACTTTCACAGCGACGACCTGCAGCCCACCGTCGCCGAACACCAGGGCAATCTGGAACTGCTGCGGGAAATCTCCCCGGACCTGCTGCAGCGCCTGGGCCCGCAGGACCCGGCAGCCCTCGAAGGCCGCGCCGCGTTCCGTTGCACAACGCCGGACTACCTGCCGCTGATCGGCCCGCTGGCCGCGCGCGAAGCCTTCGCCGAGGCCTACGCCGTACTGGCCAAGGACGCCCGCCAGGTACCCGACACGCCCTGCCCCTGGCTCGACGGCCTGTACCTGAACAGCGCCCACGGCTCCCGCGGGCTGATCAGCGCGCCGCTGTCCGGCGAACTGCTGGCGGCCTGGCTGGACGACGAGCCACTGCCCCTGCCTCGAGCCGTGGCCGAGGCTTGCCATCCCAATCGGTTCTTCCTGCGCGAGCTGGTGCGGGGGCTGAAGTCCTAGCCACACCTGGTGATGAGCCTGTCGCTGGCGGCGCCGAGGTGTTTTTCGTAGGAGCGAGCTTGCTCGCGAACAGTGGTTACCGGGGACGTAGGTGTTGGGTTCAAGAGCGCCCTCTCCCCAGCCCTCTCCCTGAAGGGAGAGGGGGCTGTCCGGAGTGGCCTGTAAGTCAGGCACCATCCTTCAACCTCGTCATTCCCGCGAACGCGGGAACCCAGTGACTGGTGGGTTCGCGAGCAAGCTCGCTCCTACGAAGAGCAAAAGCGCGTTCGCTCTTGGGATTTCCAGAGAAACCTCCGCGCGCACCGAAACGCCCCTTCAGAAGGCCGAGCGAAACCCGCGCTCAGGAGGTCATGCGACATGGATGTCGCGAGAGCCCCGCGGGCTACAGGGACGTACCCTCGGGGCGGGCCTCCGTGGCGGGGGAATTCGCGAGGGTAGCCCGACTCTGTCGGGCCCGTATGTGGGGCAAGCCTTTTTGGTTCCTTTTTGCGGGGGTGGCCTTCCACCGTTTGACAAAAGGGACTCGCCCGAGGGGGCGAAACCAGAGACATCCGAACACTCGGTGCGGCGCGCTACACCGAGCCCCCAAGTCACTGGGTTCCCGCGTTCGCGGGAATGACGGGGGGTGAGGTTGGGTGCAAAGTGAAGAATCAGGCTCCTACGCATCCCAACCTCCCAACCTCCCAACCTCCCATCACTCCTCTTCCTCCTCCTCCGGCAACTCGAACAACTCCGCCGCCCGCAACAACCCCGCCAACACCGCATGCCGCTCCCACTCAGGCAACTCGGCAAAGCGCACCAACACATATTCCGGCAACAACGGCGGCGCCGACTGCAATGCGTCACGGCCAGCGTCCTCCAGCAGCAACCATTGCTTGCGCCGATCCTGCTCATCACGCCGGCGCGCCAGCAAACCACGGCTTTCCAGACGATCGAGCACCCCGGACAGCGAAGCCTGGGACAGGCTCACACGCTTGGCCAGGCGGCTGGCAGTGATCTCCCTCTCCACCAGCAACACCTGCAGGATCAGCAGTTGCAGCGGCGTCAGCCCGCCGAAGCGGCTCAGGCGCTTGGCGTGCACCTCGCTGCCCTGCTGCAGCCGCCGCAGGGCCTGGAACATGGACAACGCATAGGCATCCTCCAAGGCATTTTTTCTTTCAACCATAATCAATCTTCCATACAGAAGGCGCATGAATTCATAAAAAAATCATAGAACTACTTTCACATGAAACAGTCTTTCTGTTAACACAAAAAAAGGGCCCCGGCCTGACCCCCCATTCATCCCCAACGGAGAACCGGTAAGGAAAATGTGCGGCATAGCAGGAGAACTACGTTTCGATAACCAGCCGGCCGACCTCGCGGCGGTCGAGCGCATCACCCACCACCTCGCCCCCCGCGGACCCGACGCCTGGGGCTTCCACAGCGAAGGGCCAGTGGCCCTCGGCCACCGCCGGCTGAAGATCATGGACCTGGCCGAAGCCTCCGGCCAGCCGATGATCGACACCACCCTGGGCCTGTCCCTGGTGTTCAACGGCGCCATCTACAACTACCCCGAACTGCGCAAGGAGCTGGAAGCCCTCGGCTACCGCTTCTTCTCCGGCGGCGACACCGAGGTACTGCTCAAGGGTTACCACGCCTGGGGCAAGGAGCTGTTGCCCAGGCTCAATGGCATGTTCGCCTTCGCCATCTGGGAGCGCGACGCCCGCCGGCTGTTCATCGCCCGCGACCGCCTGGGCATCAAGCCGTTGTACCTCGCCCGCGACGGCCAGCGCCTGCGCTTCGCCTCCAGCCTGCCGGCGCTGCTGCAGGGCGGCGGCGTCGACACCAGCCTGGATGCCGAGGCACTCAACCTGTACCTGAACTTCCACGCCGTGGTGCCCGCCCCGCGCACCATTCTCAACGGCGTGCGCAAGCTGCCGCCGGCGACCTGGATGAGCATCGACGCCGACGGCCGCAGCGAGCAGCACTGCTGGTGGCGTCTGGAATACGGCTGCCACGAGGACGAACGCGAACTGCGCCTGGAGGATTGGGAAGACCGCGTGCTGGACAGCCTGCGCGAGGCCGTGGCCATCCGCCAGCGCGCCGCCCGCGAGGTGGGCGTGCTGCTCTCCGGCGGGGTGGATTCCAGCCTGCTGGTCGGCCTGCTGCACGAGGCCGGGGTGGACGACCTGCTGACCTTCTCCATCGGCTTCGAGGATGCCGGCGGCGAGCGCGGCGACGAGTTCCACTACTCCGACCTCATCGCCCGCCGCTACGGCACGCGCCACCACCAGCTGCGCATCGGCGAGAACGAGGTGATCGAGCAACTGCCGGCAGCCTTCCGCGCCATGAGCGAACCCATGGTCAGCCACGACTGCATCGCCTTCTACCTGCTCGCCCGCGAAGTGTCGAAGCACTGCAAGGTGGTGCAGAGCGGCCAGGGCGCCGACGAACTCTTCGCCGGCTACCACTGGTACCCGCCCATGGTCGACGCCGCCTCGCCGCTGCACGCCTACCGCGCGGCCTTCTTCGACCGCAGCCACGGCGAATACGAAGCCACGGTGCGCCCGGCCCTGCGCGTCGAGGACGTGGCCCAGGCCTTCGTCGCCGAGCACTTCGCCATGCCCGGCGCCAGCGACGCGGTGGACAAGGCGCTGCGCCTGGACAGCACCATCATGCTGGTGGACGACCCGGTCAAGCGCGTCGACAACATGACCATGGCCTGGGGCCTGGAGGCCCGCGTGCCGTTCCTCGACTACCGCCTGGCCGAACTCTCGGCGCGCATCCCGGCGCGCTTCAAGCTCGGCGACGGCGGCAAGCAGGTGCTCAAGGCCGCGGCGCGGCGGGTGATCCCGGCCGAGGTGATCGACCGGCCCAAGGGCTACTTCCCGGTGCCGGGGCTCAAGCATCTGCAGGGCAACACCCGGGCCTGGGTCAGCGAACTGCTGCTGGACCCGAGCCAGGACCGCGGCCTGTTCGAGCCGGCGCAGATCGACCGCCTGCTCGGCAGCCCGCAGGACGACCTCACCCCGTTGCGCGGCTCCAAGCTCTGGCAGCTGGCCGCCCTCAACCTCTGGCTGACCGAACAGGGACTCTGACCCAGCCAGCAGCGCGGGCCACCGGCACCGTACCGGCGGCCCGCCCTCCAGGGAGCGAACCATGAAAAGCCATTTCAACCTGCCCCATCCGCACAACCAGCGCCTGCTGCGCGGCCAGGTGCCGACCTACCAGCGCCTGCAGGCGCGCTTCGCCGAGGACCACGAGCGGCCCGGCTGCGAGCCTCACAGCCTGCACTGCGGCTGGGGCCGGCTGTTGATCGGGCACACCTTCGCCGAACCCGACGCGCTGGCCACGGAGCTGCTCAACGAGCGCCCCGGCGAACGCGATATCGCCCTCTACGTGGCGGCGCCGCAGCAGGTGCTGGCCCACGCCCCGCAGCAGCTGTTCCTCGACCCCTCCGACACCCTGCGCCTGTGGTTCACCGACTACCGCCCGGCGCGCCGCTCGTTCCGCGGCTTCCGCATCCGCCGGGTGCACGGCGAGGACGACTGGGCGGCGGTCAACCGCCTGTACCTGGCCCGCGGCATGCTGCCGGTGGACGCCGAGCGGCTCACCCCGCACTACCAGGGCGGGCCCACCTACTGGCTGGCCGAGGACAGCGAGACCGGCAATGCGGTCGGCGCGGTCATGGGCCTGAACCACGCCAAGGCCTTCCACGACCCCGAAGGCGGCTCCAGCCTCTGGTGCCTGGCGGTGGACCCGCAGTGCAGCCGGCCGGGTGTCGGCGAGGCCCTGGTGCGCCACCTGATCGAACACTTCATGAGCCGCGAGCTGGCCTACCTCGACCTGTCGGTGCTGCACAGCAACAAACAGGCGAAGGCGCTGTACCGCAAGCTCGGCTTCCGCGAACTGGCGACCTTCGCCATCAAGCGCAAGAACGGCATCAACCAGCCGCTGTTCCTCGGCCCCGGCCCCGAGCAGGGGCTGAACCCCTATGCCCGGATCATCGTCGACGAAGCCCATCGCCGCGGCATCGAAGTGCAGGTGCAGGACGCCGACGCCGGCCTCTTCAGCCTGACCCAGGGCGGCCGGCGCATCCGCTGCCGCGAGTCGCTGTGCGACCTGACCAGCGCAGTGAGCATGACTCTCTGCCAGGACAAGCGCCTGACCCACCGGGCGCTGGCCCGCGCCGGGCTGAAGCAGCCGCAGCAGCGCCTGGCCGGCAGCGCCGAGGACAACGCCGCGTTCCTCGCCGAGCACGGCGCGCTGGTGGTCAAGCCGGTGGACGGCGAGCAGGGCCAGGGCGTGGCGGTGAACCTGATGCGCGCCGAAGAGGTCGAGGCCGCCATCGAACACGCCCGCCAGTTCGACGGCCGCGTGCTGCTGGAGAGCTACCACCCCGGCCAGGACCTGCGCGTGCTGGTGATCGGCTACGAAGTGGTGGCCGCCGCGGTGCGCCACCCGGCCACGGTGATCGGCGACGGCCGCCACAGCATCCGCCAGCTGATCGAGGCGCAGAGCCGCCGGCGCCAGGCCGCCACCGGCGGCGAGAGCCGCATTCCGCTGGACGGCGAGACCGAGCGCACCCTGCACGCCGCCGGCTTCGGCTACGACGACGTGCTGCCCGAAGGCCGCCGCCTGGCCGTGCGCGGCACCGCCAACCTGCACACCGGCGGCACCCTGGAAGACGTCACCGACAAGCTCCACCCGGCCCTGCGCGAGGCCGCCATCCGCACCGCGCGGGCGCTGGAAATCCCGGTCACCGGGCTGGACCTGCTGGTGCCCGACGTGGAGGGCGAGGACTACGTGATCATCGAAGCCAACGAGCGCCCGGGCCTGGCCAACCACGAGCCGCAGCCCACCGCCGAACGCTTCCTCGACCTGCTCTTCCCGCTCAGCCGCGAACCCCTGGACCGCGAGGTGCCCGCATGAGCCGACTGCCGCAACCGGACCTCAACTACCTGCAGCGGGTGCTGCTGGAGATGCTCGCCATCCCCAGCCCCACCGGCTTCACCGACACCATCGTGCGCTACGTCGCCGAGCGCCTGGAGGAGATCGGCATCCCCTTCGAGATGACCCGCCGCGGGACCATCCGCGCGACCCTCGCCGGCCGCCGCAACAGCCCGGACCGCGCGGTCTCGGCACACCTGGACACCATCGGCGCCATCATCCGCGAGATCAAGCCCAACGGCCGCCTGGCGCTGGCCCCGGTGGGCTGCTGGTCGAGCCGCTTCGCCGAAGGCAGCCGCGTCACCGTGTTCTGCGACAACGGCGTGCTGCGCGGCAGCGTGCTGCCGCTGATGGCCTCGGGGCACGCCTTCAACACCGCGGTGGACAGCCTGCCGATCAGCTGGGACCACGTCGAGCTGCGCCTGGACGCCTACACCGTGAGCCCGGCCGACAGCGCCGCGCTGGGTGTGTCCATCGGCGACTTCGTAGCCTTCGACCCGCTGCCGGAATTCACCGACAGCGGCCACATCAGCGCCCGCCACCTGGACGACAAGGCCGGCGTGGCGGCGCTGCTGGCGGCGCTCAAGGCCATCGTCGAAAGCGGCCAGGAACCGCCGATCGACTGCCACCCGCTGTTCACCATCACCGAGGAGATCGGTTCCGGCGCGGCGGGCGCCCTGCCCTGGGACGTCAGCGAGTTCGTCGGCATCGACATCGCCCCGGTGGCCGAGGGGCAGAACTCCAGCGAGCACGCGGTGAGCGTGGCCCTGCAGGACTCCGGCGGACCCTACGACTACCATCTCTCGCGGCACCTGCTGCGCCTGGCCGAGCGCCACGAGGTGGCGGTGCGCCGCGACCTGTTCCGCTACTACCACAGCGACGCGCAGTCGGCGATCGAGGCCGGCCACGACATCCGCACCGCGCTGCTGGCCTTCGGCTGCGACGCCACCCACGGCTACGAGCGCACCCACATCGACAGCCTGGCCAACCTGGCGCGCCTGCTCTGCGCCTACCTGCTCAGCCCACCGGTGTTCGACAGCGACGCCGAGCCCAAGGAAGGCGCCATCGAGCGCTTCAGCAAGCAGCTGGAACACCCGGTGCACATGGAGAGCACCACCCACGTGCAACCGGTGGGCGAACTGCTGGACAACAGCAAGGACGATGAAAAGGGGCGCCACTGAGGCGTTCCGCACTCGCCGGCGGGCCGGCGCGCGACTAGAATCGCCGCCAGTTCCGCCGAGTGCCCGCCCATGCTGATTCCCTACGACCTGCTCGAAGCCGATACCCTGAACAACCTGCTGGAAGACTTCGTCACCCGCGAAGGCACCGACAACGGCGACGACACGCCCCTGGCCACCCGCGTCGAACGCGCCCGCCACGCGCTCAGGCGCGGCGAGGCGGTGATCGTGTTCGATCCGGAGAGCCAGCAATGTCAGCTGATGCTCAAGGTGGAAGTGCCGAAGGAGTGGCTGGAGAGCTGAGCGATACCCATCCTACGGTGTGTGGTGGTGTAGGAGCGCGCCCTGCGCGCGATATCGCGGGCAGGGCCCGCTCCTACAGGGGTACGCCATGGCTGATGCCGCGTAGGAGCGAGCTTGCTCGCGAATGGCGCTTGCCGGGGACTTTAGGTGCTGGGCTTTGGAGCGCCCTCTCCCCAGCCCTCTCCCTGAAGGGAGAGGGGGCATTCGGTGTCTGGGGTGGTTTCTATGCCCGCCGGCAATGCTGGAGTTGCCGGCATGCACGGATAGCTCCCTCTCCCTTCAGGGAGAGGGCTGGGGAGAGGGTTGCAAGGGTTAGCTGAGCACCAGGAGCCAGGTTCGCGAGCAAGCTCGCTCCTACGAAAAGCCAGCCCCCATCAAGGCGCCAACTTCGGCCCCAGCAGCACCACGCTCGCCCCCACGATGCACAACGCCACGCCCAGCCAGTCGCTCCACAGCGGCCGGCTCTTCTCCACATAGGCCAGCCAGAACAGCGACGCCGCCACGTAGATGCCGCCATAGGCCGCATAGGAGCGCCCGGCATAGGCCGCCTCGACGCGGGTCAGCAGCAGGGCGAAGCACAGCAGGCTGAACAGTCCGGGAATTATCCACAGGGGCGTGCGGTCCAGGCGCAGCCAGAGGAAGAAGGCGTAGCAGCCGGCGATCTCGCAGAACGCGGCCAGGAGGAACCACAGGTAGTTGAGCATCTCGCTTTCCTTGGCGGCTCAGCCGCGCAGGCCGCCTTCGCGTTCCCAGGCGCAGCGTACCCGCAGGTCGCCTTCCTGGGGGCTGTGGAAGCCGCGTTCGGATTCCCAGCGGAAGGTGTGGCAGCCGTTGAGTTCGGTTTCCAGGTGCACCACCGCGCTGGCCCAGTACAGGCGCTTGAGCAGCGCCTCGAACTGCTCCACCCACAGGTTCCACTCGTATTCGATGGCCGGGTAGCTGGCGCCGAAGTGGATCACCTGGGACTGGTACAGGCCGGCGCCTTCCTGCTCGCAGCGGCTGAACATCTCGCGGCCGAGGAACGGCCAGGCCTCGCCCACCGGCAGGCTGTCCAGCACCTTGCGGTTGGCCGCGCGGCGCAGGCGCCGCTCCATGGAGTCGCCGGGCCAGTCGCGGATGCAACCATAGACGATGGATTCGGACTGCAAGACGGTGAGACTCCCTCTGGACGACGCTGCCTTCTAGCACAGGCGCAGGCGCCACGGAAGCGCCGGGCAGCAATGTTGCGTGGCCTGGCCCGGAAAAGCAAAAGCCCCGCGATGGAGGCGGGGCTTTCACTGGGGTCCAACTTACATCGGCAGGCAGGCCGGTGAAGCAAAACTACGCTTTTGCACCGCCCTGGGCAAGCGCTGTTTTCGCCTGCACCGAAGCGGTGCGAAAACTCAGGCCAGGCTGCGCTGCTTGGCCTTCATCTTCTGCGCCATGCGCGTCATCTCGTCGTAGATCGCCTGCGGGTTCTGCTGCTTGACCTGCCAGGCCAGGCGGCCCTGCTCGTGGGGCAGGATCATGAAGCTGCCGCGCTCGACTTCCTGGTGGATGTAGTCGGCGATGTCGGCGGCGCTGATCGGCGAGCCTTCCAGCAGCTTGCCCACCTGGTTCTTCATGTCCGGGCTGGGGCCGCGGAAGGAGTCCAGCAGGTTGGTCTGGAAGAACGACGGGCAGACCACGTGGACCTTCACGTCCACCAGGCTCAGCTCGGCCAGCAGGCTTTCCGACAGGGCCACCACGCCGGCCTTGGCCACGTTGTAGTTGCTCATCGCCGGGCCCTGCATCAGCGCGGCCATGGAGGCGATGTTGACGATGCGCCCCTTGCTGCGCTCCAGCAGCGGCAGGAAGGCCTTGCAGCCCTTGACCACGCCCATCAGGTTGATGGAGATCTGCCAGTCCCAGTCTTCCAGCGACAGCTCCTCGAAGAAGCCGCCGGAGGCCACGCCGGCGTTGTTGACGATGACGTCGATGCCGCCGAGCTTCTCCTCGCAGGCCTGGGCCAGCGCCGTCAGCTGGCTGTAGTCGCGCACGTCGCAGCGCTGGGTGAAGCCGTCGCCGCCGGCCTCGCGCACCAGGCGCAGGGTTTCGGCCAGGCCGTCGTCGTTGATGTCGGCCAGGGCCAGGCGCCAGCCTTCGCGGGCCCAGCGCAGGGCGATTTCGCGGCCCAGGCCGGAACCGGCGCCGGTGATCATCATGCGGTTTTGCATAGGGGGGTTGCCTTGTCTTGTCCGGGGAATTGTCCGGCAGTGTAGCCAAGGCCCCGCCCGCGCTGCGCTTTAATCAGGCTGCTGAATGGCGCCGGCAAACCGGCGCCACAGCCAGGTAAGGCGCGGCCTTCAGAACAGTGGAAGCAGCAGACAGGAAAGCTTCCCGAGAACCAGTGCGACGCCCGCGAAGATCAGCACGAAGGCCGCGCAATTGACCTTCTCGCGGCGCAGGCCGGCGAACGAATGCACGCGGTAGCGCAACAGGAAGAAGCCCAGCGCCAGCAGCAGGGCCGGGGCGAAATAGACGAACTGCCAGTAGCGTTGCGGATCGCTCTCCCGCGCCAACCAGTCCGCCGCCGGCAGCGCCACCAGGCCACTGAGCAACTGGCCGAGCAGCCACAGGCTGCCCAGGGCGACCAGTACGACTCCGAGCATTCCCTTTCCCCCGTCCTGCAAAAGGCCATCATGGTAGGGCGTGGGAGGACGGCGGGCTGTGTCCTGGATCACTTTGCGCACCTTGCGCCGGCGGCGAACCGCGAAGGGTTCACGCTATACGTAGCCCAGCAGGAGCATGACCAGCAGCACCACCAGGACCACGCCGAGGATCCCCGAGGGCCCGTAGCCCCAGCTGCGCGAATAGGGATACACCGGCAGGCCGCCGATGAGCAGAAGGATGAGGATGACCAGCAGAATGGTTCCCATGGAGCGCCTCCCGTAGGCAGTCGGACGGCACGCCAGCATTGCCGGCCCGCGTCCGCGGAACGGGCAGCGCACGGGCTGCCCACCTGCTATTGGGACTGGCGTCGCAACGCCGGGATTCAGTTTTTCTGCGCCGCGGGCTCAGTGCTGCAGGTCGGGCAGCGAGCCCTTGCGCAGGCGCAGGAACATCAGCGCCACGCTGCGCGCATCGCCCAGCGCGGTGTGGCGGCCTTCCACGGGAATGCCGAGGGTGCGCGCCAGGGTGTCGAAGCGCAGGTCCAGGTGCAGGTCCGGGTAGCGCCGCGCCATCTTGCGCTGGTACAGCGCGGAAACCTCGATGCGCGGGTTGCCCAGGGCCTCGCCCAGGCGCTCGCGCAGGTGGCGGCGCAGCACGGCGACGTCGAACGACAGGTAGTAGCCCAGCAGCGGGCGGTCGCCGATGAAGGCCAGGGTCCGGCGCAGCGCCTCTTCCAGCGGCAGTTGGCCTTCGAGGTCGGCGCGGCGCAGCTTGTGGATGCGGATCGACTCGCCGTCGAGGCTGGCCGGCGGCTCCACCAGCAGCTCCAGGCGCTCGCCGAGCACCAGCTTGCCGCGGCGGATGAGCACCGCGCCTATGCTGAGGATGTCCGCCTTGCGCGGGTCGAGGCTGGTGGTCTCCAGGTCCAGGGAGACCACCTCCTCGGCCTCCTCCGGGGCGTGCAGGCACCAGTACAGCCGGCGGCGCCAGCCGGACCAGTGGTGGTCGGGAATCTTCACCAGGGCGTTCATCGGCTCTCCAGGTGGAACTGCCGTTCCAGGCTCTGCTTGAACTTCTTCACCGCGTGCAGGCCGAAGCGCAGCATGTCGCGCTCGTGGCGGCTCAGGCGGGCCACGTCCAGGCCCTGCTGGCGGCCGTCGCGCTCGCCGGCCAGTTGCTGGGTCAGGCGCAGTTGCAGGAACAGCTCTAAGGCCTCGGCAAGGTTCTCCGCCAGGCCCTCGTCGAGCACCCCGCGCGCCTGCAGCGCTTCCAGCCGGGCCAGGCTGCCGCGCGCCTCCAGGCCCTCGCGCAAAGCCAGCACGCGGCAGCCGTGGACGATGGGGAAGATGCCGCCGCGCTTGATGTCCAGGTGTTCCTCGCGGGTCTTCAACTGGCCGAGGAAGGTCAGCGGGGTGTCGAACTGCAGGGCCGCCACGGCGATGTCCGCCAGCCAGCGTTCGCCGTCCGCGGCGAAGCCCAGCAGGCCCTGGCGCAGGCTCTCGAACAACTGGCGGTTGCCGGCCACCGGCCAGGCGTCGGCGAGGATCGACAGGCGCAGCAGTTGCTCCGGGCGCCCTTCCAGGGCCGTGGCGTTCAGCTCGCGCTGCCAGGCCGCCAGCGGCTTGCACCACTCTGCGTGGCTGGCCATGACGCCGCCGGGGCACGGCGGGTAGCCGCAGGCCAGCAGGGCATCGCTGAAGCGCTGCATCAGCGCCAGGGCCTGTTCCTGGGGAAAATCGTCGGCGAGGATCAGGGCGTTGTCCTGGTCGGTCTTGAGCAGTTGCTCGCCGCGGCCTTCGCTGCCCATCACCACCAGGCAGCAGCGGCTGCGCAACGGCGGCGGCACCAGCAGTTCGAAGAGGCGTTCAAGCAACTGCTCGTTGAGCGCGCTGACCAGTTGCATGATGAAGCGCAGGCGGATGCCGTTGCCGGCCAGGGTGGCGATCAGGGTGTGCAGGGTCTCGGCGGCGGCGCGCAGCTCCTCCTCGGTCTCGGCGCGGGCGATACGCAGCGCCAGGACGTGGGAGTGGGTGGAGAACAGGCTGAGCACCTGGGTCAGGTGCAGCAGGCCGACCACTTCGCCGTCCTCGTGCACCGCGACGCGCTCGATGCGCAGGCGCGTCATGAGGATCATGGCGTCGAACAGGAAGTCGCCCAGCTCGATGCTGGCCAGCGGGCCGTGGGCGAGCGGGCCGATGGCTTCGTCCTCGGCGCGGCCGTCGCGGAAATGCGCGCGCATCAGGTCGGTGCGGGTGACGATGCCCAGTTCGCCGCCGCTGCGCACCAGCAGGGCATCGGCGCCATGGCTGAGTTGCAGGCGCGCGGCGTCGCCCAGGGGCAGCCCGGCGTCCACTTCGATGGCCGGCAGCAGGTGTTCGCGGGCGATGCGGGTGAGGATGAATTCGGCCAGGTTCTGCCCGTCGCGCCGCGCCAATTGGCGCTTGGCCGCGAGGTCGGCCTGGAAGAAGCGGGCGAAGCCGGGGTTGTCGCCGCACAGCTGGTGGAAGGTGCTGGCCGGCAGTTCGTAGAGGATGCTCTCCTCCACCGCGCGGTAGTCGTGCTTGCTGCTGCCGGAGAACAGCCCGCGGATGTCGAACAGGTCGTCGCCGGCGTACTGGGCGAACAGCCGGCCATCTTCGCCGCGCTCCTCGACCACGCCCTTAAGCACGATGAACAGGCAGGGCACCGCGGCGCCGGCTTCGAGTACGGTCTCGCCACTGGTGTAGTAGGCGACGCTCAGGGCCTCGGCGAAGGCCTGGCGCTCGCTCACGCGCAGCTGATCGAACGGCGGCGCGGAGAAGTTGAAGCTCTCGGGCATCGCGAGCCCCTTGTGGCAGTGCGTAAAAGGCGAAGCCGGAGGCGAGCCTCCGGCTTCGTCAAGTCAGCCGCGAGGCATCAGTGGGCTACTGCGCCACTGGCGCCCAGGCCGGTCTGCGAGCGGATGAACTGCGGGAAGAAGCGTGCGCGCTCCTCGTCCGCCGCCGCCGACTTGTCGGTGATGGAGAAGAACCAGATGCCGATGAAGGCCACGGCCATGGAGAACAGCGCCGGGTATTCGAACGGGTAGATGGCTTTCTCGTGGCCGAGGATCTGCACCCAGATGGTCGGGCCGAGGATCATCAGCACCACCGCGGTGATCAGTCCCATCCAGCCGCCGATCATGGCGCCGCGGGTGGTCAGCTTCTTCCAGTACATCGAGAGCAGCAGCACCGGGAAGTTGCAGCTGGCGGCGATGGAGAAGGCCAGGCCGACCATGAAGGCGATGTTCTGCTTCTCGAACAGGATGCCGAGGATGATCGCGACCACGCCCAGGGCGACGGTGGTGATCTTCGACACGCGCAGCTCGTCCTTCTCGTTGGCCTTGCCGCCCTTGATCACGCTGGCGTACAGGTCGTGGGACACCGCCGAGGCACCGGCCAGGGTCAGGCCGGCGACCACCGCGAGGATGGTGGCGAAGGCCACCGCGGAGATGAAGCCCAGGAACAGGCTGCCGCCCACGGCGTCGGCCAGGTGCACGGCGGCCATGTTGTTGCCGCCGATCAGGGCGCCGGCGGCGTCCTTGAAGGCCGGGTTGGTGCTCACCAGCACGATGGCGCCGAAGCCGATGATGAAGGTCAGGATGTAGAAGTAGCCGATGAAACCGGTGGCGAAGAACACCGACTTGCGGGCTTCCTTGGCGTCACTGACGGTGAAGAAGCGCATCAGGATGTGCGGCAGGCCGGCGGTGCCGAACATCAGCGCGAAGCCCAGGGAGAAGGCCGAGATCGGGTCCTTCACCAGGCCGCCGGGGCTCATGATGGCCTCGCCTTTGGGGTGCACCTTGATGGCTTCGGAGAACAGCGCGCTGATGTCGAAGTTGACGTGCTTGAGCACCATGATCGCCATGAAGGAGGCGCCGCACAGCAGCAGCACGGCCTTGATGATCTGTACCCAGGTGGTGGCCAGCATGCCGCCGAACAGCACGTAGAGCACCATCAGGATGCCGACCATGACCACGGCGACGTGGTAGTTCAAGCCGAACAGCAGTTCGATCAGCTTGCCGGCGCCGACCATCTGCGCGATCAGGTAGAAGGCCACCACCACCAGCGAGCCGCAGGCGGACAGGGTGCGGATGTTCTTCTGCTTGAGGCGGTAGGAAGCCACGTCGGCGAAGGTGTACTTGCCGAGGTTGCGCAGGCGCTCGGCGATCAGGAAGAGGATGATCGGCCAGCCCACGAGGAAGCCGATGGAGTAGATCAGGCCGTCGTAGCCGGAGGTGAACACCAGCGCGGAAATCCCCAGGAAGGACGCGGCGGACATGTAGTCGCCGGCGATCGCCAGGCCGTTCTGGAAGCCGGTGATGCTGCCGCCTGCGGTGTAGAAGTCGGCGGCCGACTTGCTGCGCTTGGAGGCCCAGTAGGTGATGCACAGGGTGAGGCCGACGAAGGCGACGAACATGATGATCGCCGAGACGTTGATCGGCTGGCGCTGCACGTCGCCGGTCAGGGCGTCGGCCCAGAGGGCGGGGGCGAAGGCGGCCAGGCCGAGGGCCGCGAACAGGCGGGCGATCATTGCTGGACCTCCTTGAGGACTTCCTGGTTCAGGCGGTCGAACTCGCCATTGGCGCGGCGCACGTAGATGCCGGTGAGGACGAAGGCGGACAGAATCAGCCCGACGCCGATGGGAATGCCCCAGGTCACCGAGGAATCGGGGCTCACCTTGGCGCCCAGCACTTGCGGTTCGAATGCGATCAGCAGGATGAAGGCCACGTACAGGCCCAGCATGATCAGTGAGAGCAGCCAGGCGAATCGCTCGCGTTTGGCCACCAGTTCCTTGAAGCGCGGATTGGTATCAATCCGCTGGTAGATGCTGTCGTTCATTTTGTTCTTGTCCTCACAGCGGGGGATGACGCGGATGTCGTCGATCCCCACTTTAGGACTCTGGTGCAAGGCCTCCAGACGACTTTAGTCGTAGCGGGCTGGGAGGTGCTGGCTAGAGCCTTCGGCGTGGGAGTGGCGGAGTCTTGGTGGGGATGTCTGTAGGAGCGGGCTTGCTCGCGAATGGGGTTTGTCGGTGGCTGCGGTGTTGGGGTTGAGAGCGCCCTCTCCCCAACCCTCTCCCTGAAGGGAGAGGGGGCTGTCCTGAGCGATGCGTCGGTCAGGCGCCATCCTCCCACCACCGTCATTCCCGCGAATGCGGGAACCCAGAGACTTTTTTGAGTTGGGGCTCGGTGTAGCGCGCCGCTCCGAGTCTGCGGAGATTTCTCGTTTCGCCCCCTCGGGCGAGTCCCTTTTGTCAAACGCCACAAAAGGAACCAAAAAGGCTTGCCCCGACATACGGGCCCGATAAAGCCGGGCTACCCTCACGAATTCCCCCGCCACGGAGGCCCGCCCCGAGGGTACGTCCCTGTAGCCCGCGGGGCTCTCGCGACATCCATGTCGCATGACCTCCTGAGCGCCGGTTTCGCTCGGCCTTCTGAAGGGGCGTTTCGGAGTGCGCGGAGGTTTCTCTGGAAATCCCAAAAGCAAAAGCCAGAGCGGACGTGCTTTTGCTTTTCGTAGAAGCGAGCTTGCTCGCGAACCTGGCCGTCACTGGGTTCCCGCGTTCGCGGGAATGACGGGGTAGGGTTAGGCGTTCCAGGATGACTCCAAACTCCCCACCCACTCCGAACAGCCCCCTCTCCCGCTTGCGGGAGAGGGTTGGGGAGAGGGCGCTCTTGACCCCAACACCACAACCACCGCCCCCCACTCCCCAAACAAAAAAGCCGCTCCCCCAAAAAGAGAAGCGGCTCTCCTCACAACCTCTACCAGCCCCAGCAGCAACCTACCGCCAGGCCAGGCAAAGCCCTACTGCGTCCACTCCTTCACCCGATCCGGGTTGCTGGCCACCCACTGCTTGGCAGCCTCCTCAGGCTTGGCGCCGTCCTGGATGGCGAGCATCACCTGGCCGATCTCCGCGCCGTCCTTCCACTGCAGTTTCTTCAGCAGCGCCCAGACTTCCGGGGCCTTCTTCTCCAGCGCCGGGTTGGCCACGCTGTCGACGTGCTCTTCCTCGCCGTAGACCTTCTTCGGATCATCGAGGAACTTCAGCTTCCACTTGGCGAACATCCAGTGCGGAATCCAGCCGGTCACCGCCACCGCCTTCTTGTCGTTCTCGGCGCGGGTCAGCTCGGCGATCATGCCGCTGCCGGAGCTGGCCACCAGCTTGTAGTCCAGGCCGTAGTCCTTGATCGCCTGGTCGGTCTTGAGCATCACCCCGGCGCCGGCGTCGATGCCGACGATACGGCCGCCGAAGTCGTCCTTCATCGCCTTGAGGTCTTCGATGCTGTTGGCCTTGACGTACTCCGGCACGATCAGGCCGATCTTCGCCCCGGGGTAGTTGACACCCAGGTCGACCACCTGGCTCTTCATCTTCTCGTAGTAGGCGCCGTGGGTCACCGGCAGCCACGCCGAGAGCATGGCATCGAGCTTGCCGCGGGCCACGCCCTGCCACATGATCCCGGCCGCCACCGGCATCAGCTTGACCGGGTAGCCGAGCTTCTCGCGGATCACCTCGGCGGCCACGTGGGTGGTCGCCACGCTGTCCGACCAGCCATCCACGTAGCCGATGGTGATCTCCGGCTTGGCCGCCGCACCGGCCAGGCCCGCTGCCGCCGACAGCACGAGCCCCGCACCCAGGCCCATCAGTCGTCGCATCATTCGCATAAGAGTCTCCCCTTGTTCTAGGTTCACCGGAACGAGCGCTCCGGGACGGTCTTGGCCGCCCCTCCATCATCGGCGCGAGGGGCTGGCGGGCTGCTCCGAGAACGACGCGCAACCTGCCGGTACGCGACAACGACTGTCCAATTGCGACAACCACGGAGCATTTACGACATGCTCGTGTCCCCCACTGATGCCAGAGAGCCATCCCACGCTCGTCTGCACAGACGCCGGAGGCGGGGCATTGCTAAGATGCGCGACCTGCTCGAAAGCACCGCGCCCATGCCCAGATTCCAGCGCCATCCTTTTTCAGCCTACTGTCTCGGTCTGCTCCTGGCCACCCTTGCCCTCTGCGCCACCTGGTACCTGCAAGGCCGCGCCATCGTCCTGCCCGACGCGGCCGGCCCCACGCACAAGCTGCAGTGCGCCTCCTACAGCCCCTTCGGCAAGGACCAGTCGCCCTTCGACCAGCCCTTCACCCTGCGCCCGGCGCAGATGGACGCCGACCTGGCGCTGCTGGCGACGCGCTTCACCTGCGTGCGCACCTATTCCATGAGCGGCCTGGAGGGCATTCCCGAGCTGGCGCGCAAGCATGGCCTGAAGCTGATCCTCGGCGCCTGGATCAACGCCATCCCCGCCGACAGCGAACGCGAGGTGCAGAAGCTGATAGCGGCGGCCAACGCCTACCCCGACGTGGTCCAGGCGGTGATCGTCGGCAACGAGACGCTGCTGCGCCAGGAAGTCACCAGCAAGTACCTCGACGGCCTGTTGGCGCGGGTGAAAAGCCAGGTGCGCCAGCCGGTGTCCTATGCCGAGGTCTGGGAATACTGGCTCAAGCACCCGCAGCTGGCCGGCGGCGTCGACTTCATCACCCTGCACCTGCTGCCCTACTGGGACAACCAACCCAGCGGCATCGACGGCGCCCTGGAGCACGTCGCGGACATCCGCCGGCGCTTCGACCAGGCCTTCCCCGGCAAGGCCATCCTGATCGGCGAGACCGGCTGGCCCAGCGAGGGCCGCCAGCGCCAGACCGCCCTGCCCAGCCGCGTCAACGAGGCGCGCTACATCCGCGACTTCGTGCGCCTGGCCGAGGAGCACGGCTGGCGCTACAACCTGATCGAGGCCTTCGACCAGCCGTGGAAGCGCCGTATCGAGGGCGCCGTGGGTGGCTACTGGGGCCTGTTCGACGCCGACCGGCAGGACAAGAACGTGCTCGCCGGGCCGGTTTCCAACCAGCCGGACTGGCCGCGCTGGCTGGCACTGTCGCTAGCCCTGTGGGGCGCCGCGCTGCTGCTCGGCGGTCGCCCGGCCCGCGCCCGAGACGCCCTGCTGCAGCCACTGGCTGCCGCCCTCGGCGCTGCCTGCGTCGGCCTGTGGGGCGCCCAGGCCCAAGTGATCTGCACCTTCCTCGACGAATGGCTGTGGGCGGCGTACCTGGTGCTGCTCAACCTGTTGGTGCTGGCACACCTCTCCCTGGCGCTGGGCGCCGGGGCCGGTTGGCGCGCGCGCCTGCTGGCCTGGCTGGAGACCCGCGGCGGCTGGTGGCTGCTGGCCAGCGGCTTCGCCGGCGCGGTGTGGATGCTGGCCCTGGTGTTCGACGCGCGCTACCGCAACTTCCCCAACGCGGCGCTGCTGTTCCCGGCGCTGGTCTACCTCTGCCGGCCGGCGACCGCGCCACGCCGCGAGGCCGGCCTGCTGGCGCTGCTGATCGCCGCGGGCATAGTCCCGCAACTCGTGCTGGAAGGGCTGGGCAACCGCCAGGCGCTGATCTGGGCGGGGATCGCCCTGCTGCTCGCCGGCGCCCTGTGGCGCGGCCTGCGCCAGGAAAGGTGCGTGGCGGCCGCAGCCTCGGCGCCGGCCGCCTGACTCAGGCCCGCGCCGGGCGCGGCTGGCGCACCAGGCGCAGCCCGGCCAGCACCACGGCGAACACCGCCATGCTCACGCTGTAGAACACCAGCGCCAGCAGGCCGACGAACAGCGCCAGGGCCGCCAGCCACCAGCCGATGCGCCCTGGCAGCAGAAAGGCCGGCACGGACGCCGCCAGCGCCGCCTGGCCGAACACCCCGAAATGGATCAGCAGGCCCAGCCCGGAGCGCGCCTGGCACGCCCACAGCGCCGCATCGTCGGCGCACACGTCCACCCAACTGCCGTTTTCCAGCAGGCCGAAGCGCACGCCATAGCAGGCGGCCAGCCAGAGCGCGACGAGGCAGAGCAGGATCAGCGATGAACGTGAAGGCATGGCGCCACTTCCACGGGCGAAGGGCGCCCAGCATAACCAGCGCGGGGGCCGATGCAAGAGGCGCAGCCCCCTGGCGTGGGCGGCTGCAGCAGCTGCGCATCCCGCACCGCCGAGGTTGCCAGCGCCGGGCCGGCACGGCATGCTCGGCGGTCCGCTTCACCAGGAGATGAGCATGTCCCGCATCCAGCTGCGCCCCGCCCGCCCCGACGACGTCCCGCTGATCCTCGAACTGATCGCCGAGTTGGCCGAGTACGAACGCCTGTCCCACGAGAACAAGGCCGACGCCGGGCGCATGCACGAGCACCTGTTCGGCCCGCGCCCCTACGCCGAGGTGCTGATCGGCGAGGTGGACGGCGTCGGCGCCGGCTTCGCGCTGTTCTTCCACAACTATTCCACCTGGCTGAGCCAGCCCGGCATCTACCTCGAAGACCTCTACGTGCGCCCCAGCGCCCGTGGCCTGGGCCTGGGCAAGGCGCTGCTGAGCGAACTGGCGCGCCTGGCGGTGGAACGCAAGTGCGGGCGCCTGGAGTGGTCGGTGCTGGACTGGAACGAACCGGCCATCGGCTTCTACCGCAGCCTGGGCGCCGTGCCCCTGGACGAATGGACCGTCTACCGCCTGGCCGGCGATGCCCTCGCCCGCCTCGGCCGGCGCGACTGAACGACCACCCAAGAGGATTCCGGACGCGTCCTACAGCACTTGTAGAACTTGCACTTGTCATAGTGCTCGGTTTCACTGCATTTCGCGTCCTACTGAAAGGAATCCACCGCATGCCTCTGCTTACGCGCGTGGCTGCCCTGCTCGGCAGCCTCGTCATGGGCTTCGCAGGTCCGGCGCTCGCCAGGGATGTCGACCCGGCCAGTTACGGCTACCCCCTGGGCAACCCCTTCGAAGCGACCATCGCCACCACCCCGGCGGAGCTGCGCCCGCAGCTGCCGGACGATGCCGACATCGACCAGCACGACTACGCCCTCAAGCTGCGTCCGGAGCGCGAGTTCCAGCTGCCGGACAACTTCTGGCCGGTGAAGAAGCTGCACTACCGCCTGGCCCGCCAGGACCACCCGGCGCCTCTGGTGTTCATCATCGCCGGCACCGGCGCCAGCTACCTCAGCAGCACCCCGGAGTACCTCAAGCGCCTGTTCTACGGCGCCGGCTACCACGTGGTGCAGATTTCCTCGCCGACCAGTTGGGACTTCATGGCCGGCGCCTCGATGCGTGCCACCCCCGGCTACAGCCCCGACGACGCCGACGACCTGTACCGGGTGATGCAGGCGGTGCGCGCCCAGCACCCGAGCCTGCCGATCACCGGCTACTACCTCACCGGCTACAGCCTCGGCGCGCTGCACGCGGCCTTCGTCAGCCACCTCGACGAAACCCGCCGCAGCTTCAACTTCAAGCGCGTGCTGCTGCTCAACCCGCCGGTGAACCTCTACACCTCGGTGAGCAACCTCGACCGCCTGGTGCAGACCCAGGTCAAGGGCATCACCGACTCCAGGACCTACTACCAGCTGGTGCTCGGCAAGCTGACGCGCTACTTCCAGCAGAAGGGCTACATCGACCTCAACGATGCCTTCCTCTATGACTTCCAGCACTCCAGGCAGCACCTGACCAACGAAGAGATGGCCATGCTGATCGGCACGACCTTCCGCTTCTCCTCCGCCGACATCGCCTTCACCTCGGACCTGATCAACCAGCGCGGGCTGGTCACCCCGCCGCACTACCCGATCAACGAGGGCACCAGCCTGGAACCCTTCTTCAAGCGCGCGCTGCAATGCGACTTCGACTGCTACATGGTCGAGCAGCTGATCCCCATGTGGCGCAAGCGCCATGGCGGCGGCAGCCTGCCGCAGCTGATCCAGCAGACCAGCCTGTACGCCCTGCAGCAGTACCTGCACGACACGCCGAAGATCGCCGTGATGCACAACGCCGACGACGTCATCCTCGGCCCCGGCGACATCGGCTTCCTGCGCCGCACCTTCGGCGACCGGCTGACGCTGTACCCGCTGGGCGGCCATTGCGGCAACCTCAACTACCGGGTCAACGCCCAGGACATGCTGGACTTCTTCCGCGGCCAGGACGCCACGCTGCAGGCCGCCGCCGACACAGGAAAGCGCTAGATGACCCGCCGATCCCCCTGGCTGCTGGCCCTGCTGCTGGGCAGCGCGCTGGCCCACGCCGACAACGCCTCCGACCTCGGCCCGGCGCCCGCCGTGCCGCCCTCGGCCGCCAAGCAGGTGCAGCTGACGCCCGACGCCGACGGCTTCAAGCACCCGCTGGACGCGCTCAAGTTCAACCCCGGCCTGGACCAGCGCGAGTTCGAACGCGCCACCCTCAGCGCACTCAACGTCTACGACCCCTGGGAGTCGTGGAACCGCCGCGTCTACCACTTCAACTACCGCTTCGACGAGTGGGTGTTCCTGCCCGTGGTGCACGGCTACGAGTACGTCACCCCACGCTTCGTGCGCAGCGGCGTGAGCAACTTCTTCAGCAACATCGCCGAGGTGCCGAGCCTGCTCAACAGCCTGCTGCAGTTCAAGGGCAAGCGGGCCATGAACACCACCGCGCGGCTGCTGTTCAACACCACCTTCGGCGTGCTCGGCCTGTGGGACCCGGCCACCCGCATGGGCCTGCCGCGGCAACCCGAGGACTTCGGCCAGACCCTCGGCTTCTACGGCGTGCCCGCCGGCCCCTACCTGATGCTGCCGATCCTCGGCCCGTCCAACCTGCGCGACACCGGCGGGCTGGTCACCGACTTCGTCGCCGGCCAGCAGGTGGACTACCTGGGCGTGGCCAGCGCCAGCGGCGACTACTGGGAAATCCCCACCCTGGAGGTCATCGACCGGCGCTACAGCAACAGCTTCCGCTACGGGCAGATGAACACGCCCTTCGAGTACGAGAAGCTGCGCTACTTCTATACCGAGGCGCGCAAGCTGCAGATCGGCGAATGAGTGGGCGGGCCGAATATCGACAAATTCGATATTCGGCCCGCAAAACTCGCAACCATTCATTCAATCAGCGGGACTACCATGGCCTCCATGCCTGAACGAGGAGGTCCCCCATGACCCAGCTGCGCAACCTGATCGACCTGCACATCGGCCGCCCCGCCTCCGACGGCGCCGGCGTGCGCCTGACCCGCGTGATCGGCGGCCCGGGCATCGAACGCTTCGATCCCTTCCTGATGCTCGACCAGTTCGACACGCAGAACCCCGACGACTACATCGGCGGCTTCCCCGACCACCCGCACCGCGGCTTCGAGACCGTGACCTACATGCTCGAAGGGCGCATGCGCCACCGCGACCACCTGGGCAACGAAGGCCTGCTAAAGCCCGGTGGCGTGCAGTGGATGACCGCCGCCCACGGCATCATCCACAGCGAGATGCCCGAGCAGGAGCAAGGCGCCATGCGCGGCTTCCAGCTGTGGCTGAACCTGCCCGGCAAGAGCAAGCTCGGCCCGGCCGGCTACCGCGACATCGAGCCGCAAGACGTACCGCGCACTACCACCGCCAACGGCGTGGAAGTGACCGTGATCGCCGGGCGCTTCAACGACGGCCAGGTGCAACTCGACGGCGCCGTGCAGCGCCCGGACAGCGAACCGCACTACTACGACCTGAAGCTGCCGGCCGGCGCCGACATCGGCCTCAACCTGCCGGCCAGCCACCGCACGCTGCTGTACGTCTACGAAGGCAGCCTGCAGGTGCAGGCCGAGCGCGGCGGCGAAGTCGGCACCAACCGCCTGGCGCGCCTGGGCGAAGGCGACGCGGTGAAGTTGCACAGCAACACGGGCGCGCGAGTCCTGCTGCTGGCCGGCAAGCCGCTGAACGAGCCGATCGTGCAATACGGGCCCTTCGTGATGAACAGCCGCGAGGAAATCGAACAGGCCCTGCGCGATTACCGGGATGGCGTGCTGGCGGTCTGAGCCGCCGGGGTCGCGGCCCTGCCCGCGAAATCGCGCGCAGGGCGCGCTCCTACATGGATACGGCGTGGGTGGGGCAGCGTAGGAGCGGATCTTATCCGCGAATCGCGCCGGGACACCCGGCTATCGCGGACAAGGTCCGCTCCTACGGGGGAGGAATACCGTGCCCCCGGCAACCTGTAGGAGCGGGCCCTGCCCGCGATTTCGCGCGCAGGGCGCGCTCCTACATGGGTACGGCGTGGGTGGGGCAGCGTAGGAGCGGATCTCATCCGCGAATCGCGCCGGGACGCCCGGCTATCGCGGACAAGGTCCGCTCGTTGCAGGCGAGCATGGCTTTTCGTAGGAGCGAGCTTGCTCGCGAACAAACGCCGTGCCATGCGGTTCGCGAGCAAGCTCGCTCCTACGAAGAGCGCTCCGGTGTGGCCTGCAAGGCAGTTACGTGTTTGCCTGAAGCGTAGGAGCGGGCTCCGTCCGCGATCCTCCCCTACAGACAATGCTCCTCCAGCCCGAGAAAGCGCACCAGCTCCGCACGCTTGTCCATCGCATCCTTGTAGCCCAGGCGGATCAGCTCGTGGCAATAGCCGCGCTCGAACAGCAGGTAGCTCAACACCCCCGCCCCGCTCGCCCGAGTCGCGCCCGGGCCGCGCAGGAACAGGCGCACCGCCCAGGGCAGTTCCTTGCGGTGCTTGGCCGCGATCTCGTCCAGCGGTCGCGATGGCGACACCAGCAGCACTTCCACCTCGCGCAGCCCGGCCTCGTGGCAGCGGCGCTCCTGGGGCACCAGCGAGCCCAGGTAATTGACGCGCTGCAGCACCTCGATATCCCCTTCCAGGCTATCGATGAAGGTGCTGTTGAGCAGGTGGATGCCCATCTGTGCCAGGGTCGGCGGCCGCCCGCTGGCCAGGTCGGCGGCGCCCTCGTCAGGCCCGTTGTTCGTCGGGTTGCCGCTGACGCCGATCACCAGCACGCGGTTGGCGCCCAGGTGCAGCGCCGGGCTGATCGGCGCCTGCTGGCGGACCGCGCCGTCACCGTAAAACTCGCGCTTGATGCGCACTGGGGCGAACAGCAGCGGGATCGCCGAGCTGGCCAGCAGGTGCTCCAGGTGCAGCCGCGTCGGCACGCCGATGCGCCGGTGGCGCAGCCAGGGCTCGATGGTGGCGCGGCCCTGGTAGAAGGTCACCGCCTGCCCGGAGTCGTAGCCGAAGGCGGTCACCGCCACTGCGCGCAGCTTGCGTTGCTGCAAGGCGGCGCTGATGCCGGAAAAGTCCATCTCGCGGGCCAGCAGGTGGCGCAGCGGCGTGCTGTCGAGCAGCGCCACCGGCCGCCGCCGGCCCAGGCCCAGCAGGCTGTGGCCGAGGAAGCGCAGGGCCTGGCCGAGCACCCCGGTGAAGTCGGCGCGGTACACCTGGCCGGTGTGGAAGCCCTTCCACACCCGCGTCAGGCTGTGGATGGCCTCGCGGAAGGACAGCGCGCCACAGGCCAGGCCCACGGCGTTGATGGCGCCGGCCGAGGTGCCGACGATGACCGGGAAGGGATTGGCCGCGCCCTCCGGCAGCAGCTCGGCGATGGCCGCCAGCACGCCCACCTGGTAGGCGGCGCGGGCACCGCCGCCGGAAAGGATGAGGCCGGTGATGGCGCGTTCGGCGCGGAGGTTGGGTTGCGGCTCGGCGGATTCAGTCACGACGGGAGTCCTGGATGCGTCCTGCACTTTTCAGTATGCAACGCTGCCCGCCGCGGTAAAGCCCGCCGCCGCATTCAGCGCTTGTCGTAGAGCTTCGGCGCGCCGTCCGGGCGGCTCTTGAAGCGGCGGTGGGCCCAGAGGTACTGCTCGGGCTGCTGGCGGATCTCGGCTTCCACCCACTGGTTGATGCGCAGGCAGTCGGCCTCCTCGCTCTCGCCGGGGAAGTCCTGCAGCGGCGGGTGCACCACCAGGCGGTAGCCGGAACCGTCGGCCAGGCGCGTCTGGGTGAAGGGCATGACCTGCGCGCGGCCCAGGCGGGCGAACTTGGTGGTGGCGGTGACGGTGGCGGCCTGGATGCCGAACAGCGGCACGAACAGGCTCTGCTTGGCGCCGTAGTCTTGGTCCGGGGCATACCAGATGGCGCGCCCGGCGCGCAGCACCTTGAGCATGGCGCGCACGTCCTCGCGCTCGATGGCGCTGGCGTCCAGGTTGTGCCGCTCGCGGCCGCGGCGCTGCACGTAGTCGAACACCGGGTTGTCGTGCTCGCGGTACATGCCGTCGATGGTCTGCACCTGGCCCAGCAGCGCCGCGCCTATCTCCAGGGTGGTGAAGTGCATGGCCATGAGGATCACGCCCTTGCCTTCGGCCTGGGCCTGGCGCAGGTGCTCCAGGCCTTCTATATGGGCGAGCTTGGCCAGGCGTTCCCGGGGCCACCACCAGCTCATGGCCATTTCGAAGAAGGCGATGCCGGTGGAGGCGAAGTTGGCCTTGAGCAGCCGGGTGCGCTCGGCGGCGGACAGCTCGGGGAAGCACAGCTCCAGGTTGCGCGCGGCGATCGCCCGGCGGCTGCCGACCACGCGGTACATCAGCGCGCCCAGGCCGCGCCCCAGCGCCAGCAGCGCCGGATAGGGCAGTTGCACCACCAGCCACAGCGCGCCCAGGCCCAGCCACAGCGGCCAGTAGCGCGGATGGAGGAAGGCGGCACGAAAGCTGGGACGGTCCATGAACGATTCCGGGAATGACGGGCAAAGGCGGCATTCTACCGCGAGCGCCGCCTTTGCGCCGCCGCCCCGGTGCCACTATCGCACCTGGCCCCGCGCCAGGCTTGCGACTGCCGGGAGGGTTCGCTATAAGTCGAGGCCATTTAGCGATGCAGTGCGACCATGAGCCAAGCCGACCTCCTCGACCAAGATCCCGTTTTCCAGCTCAAGGGCAGCATGCTCGCCGTCACCGTGCTGGAACTGGCGCACAACGACCTGTCGCGCCTGGACCGTCAGCTCGCCGACAAGGTCGCCCAGGCTCCCAACTTCTTCCGCGACACCCCCCTGGTCCTGGCCCTGGACAAGCTGCCCGGCGGCGAAGGCCAGCTCGACCTGCAGGGCGTGCTGGACATCTGCCGCCGCCACGGCCTGCGCACCCTGGCCATCCGCGCCAACCGCGAGGAAGACCTGCGCCTGGCAACCATGCTGGACATCCCGGTGCTGCCGCCCTCCGGCTCCCGCGACCGCCCGCTGGAGCCCAAGGACGCCACCGCGGGCCCGGCGAACGACGGCATAGTGCGCCGCCCGCGCAGCGAGAAGCTGGCCGAACCGGTGGTCGAAAAAGCCATCGACAAGGCCAGCGACAAGACCGCGGACCCGGCGCCTGAAAAAGCCCCTGAAAAGCCTGCCGAGCCCTCCGCCCCGGCCGTCCGTCCGACTAAGCTGGTGACCAGCCCGGTGCGCGGTGGCGTACAGATATACGCCGCCGGCGGCGACCTCATCGTCCTGGCCCCCGTGAGCCCCGGTGCGGAACTTCTGGCCGACGGCAACATCCACGTATACGGTCCGATGCGCGGTCGTGCCCTGGCCGGCGTCAAGGGCGACACCAGCGCGCGAATCTTCTGTCAGCAACTGGGCGCCGAACTGGTCTCGATCGCCGGGAATTACAAGGTGGCAGAAGACCTTAGGCGCAGTCCGCAATGGGGGCAGGCGGTACACGTCAGCCTGTCGGGAGACGTGTTGAACATCACCCGCCTTTAACGGATACTGCCGCGAATTTCAGGGACCAGAACTCTTCGTTTTTTCTTTGGGGTGAATCACCTTGGCCAAGATCCTCGTAGTCACTTCCGGTAAGGGTGGCGTCGGTAAAACCACCACCAGCGCCGCCATCGGCACCGGCCTGGCCCTGCGCGGCCACAAGACCGTCATCGTCGACTTCGACGTGGGCCTGCGTAACCTCGACCTGATCATGGGCTGCGAACGCCGCGTGGTTTATGACTTCGTCAACGTCATCAACGGCGAAGCCACGCTGACCCAGGCCCTCATCAAGGACAAGCGCCTCGAGAACCTGTTCGTCCTGGCCGCCAGCCAGACCCGTGACAAGGACGCCCTGACCCAGGAAGGCGTCGGCAAGGTCATGGAAGAACTCAAACAGAACTTCGAATACATCATCTGCGACTCCCCGGCCGGCATCGAGAAGGGTGCCCACCTGGCCATGTACTTCGCCGACGAGGCGATCGTCGTGACCAACCCGGAAGTCTCCTCGGTGCGCGACTCCGACCGTATGCTCGGCCTGCTGGCCAGCAAGTCGGCGCGCTCCGAGAAGGGCGAGGAGCCGATCAAGGAACACCTGCTGCTGACCCGCTACAACCCCGAGCGCGTCACCAAGGGCGAGATGCTCGGCGTGGAAGACGTCGAGGAAATCCTGGCGATCCGCCTGCTGGGCGTGATCCCCGAGTCGCAGGCCGTGCTCAAGGCCTCGAACCAGGGCGTGCCGGTCATCCTCGACGAGCAGAGCGACGCCGGCCAGGCCTACAGCGACGCGGTCGACCGCCTGCTGGGCAAAGAGATGCCACATCGGTTCCTCGATGTGCAGAAGAAAGGATTCCTGCAACGACTGTTCGGAGGACGTGAATGAGCCTTTTAGACTTCTTTCGCAGCCGGAAAGCGCCGAACAGCGCGTCCATCGCGAAGGAAAGACTCCAGATCATAGTCGCCCACGAGCGCGGCAACCGTTCGCAACCGGACTACCTCCCGCAGCTGCAGAAAGACCTGCTGGAAGTGATCCGCAAATACGTGCCGATCGACCAGGAACAGGTCCAGGTGGAACTGGCCAACCAGGGCAGCTGCTCGATCCTGGAACTCAACATCACTCTGCCGGAACGTTGATCGTTCCCGGAGTGAACTGCGGCGGCCTCGGCCGCCGCAGTCATTTCTAGCCGCTGTCGAGGCCCCATGCCGCTGTCGAACATCCAGATCGTCCACCAGGACGCCGCCCTGCTGGTGGTGAACAAGCCCACCCTGCTGCTCTCGGTGCCCGGCCGCGCCGAGGACAACAAGGACTGCCTGGTCACCCGCCTGCAGGAAAACGGCTACCCGGAAGCGCGCATCGTCCACCGCCTGGACTGGGAAACCTCCGGCCTGATGGTGCTGGCCCGCGACGCCGACAGCCACCGCGAGCTGTCCCGGCAGTTCCACGACCGCGAGACCGAAAAGGCCTACACCGCCCTGTGCTGGGGCGAACCGGAGCTGGACAGCGGGCGCATCGAACTGCCGCTGCGCTACGACCCGGAGAACAAGCCGCGGCACATCGTCGACCACGAACACGGCCGCCACGCCCTGACCTTCTGGCGCATGGTGGAACGCTGCGGCCAGTACGCCCGGGTGGAACTCACCCCCATCACCGGCCGCTCGCACCAACTGCGCGTGCACATGCTGTCCATCGGCCACCCACTGCTCGGCGACCGCCTCTACGCCGAAGGCGAAGCCCTGGCCCTGCGCGACCGCCTGTGCCTGCACGCCAGCCTGCTGTGCCTGACCCACCCGCAGACCGGCGAGCGCCTGCGCTTCGAGTCGCCGGCGCCGTTCTGAGCGGGAGCCCGCCATGGACCGGCAAGACTTCCACCAGGCAACCCGCGGCACCCCGCCCCATCCCTCGCTGCTGCAGGCGCTGGAGCACTGGCACTGCGCGCCCGGCCTGGCCCTGGACCTGGGTTGCGGCTCGGGACGCGACACCCATGAGCTGCTGCGCCAGGGTTGGCGGGTGCTGGCGATCGACAGCAACGCCGCCGGCCTGCGTCACCTGACGGAAGGTTTATCCACAGGCCAGGCCGAACGCCTGCGAACCCGCTGCGAACGCTTCCAGGACACCGCCCTGCCCAACGCGCAGCTGATCAACAGCAGCTTCGCCCTGCCCTTCTGCCCGCCTGCCGATTTCCCGCGCCTGTGGCAAAGCATCGAGGCTGCCCTGGAGCGTGGCGGGCTGTTCGCCGGGCACTTCTTCGGCGAACGCGACCAGTGGCAGGGGCGCGACGGCATGAGCTTCCACACCCGCGAAGCCGTGCAAACCCTTTTCGAGGGCTGGGAAACGCTGCGCTTCGAAGAACACGAGTGGCAAGGCAAGACCGCCGTCGGTGGTGCCAAGCACTGGCATATCTTCGCCGTGGTGGCACGGCGCCCGTAGATACCGTGTCACCTAGCCTCGAGCAAGGGCCAGTTCCACATTGTATGGCTGGCCCGACTTGAGGACGCCATAGGCGATCTGCAGCAGCTTGCGCATGGCAGCACAGATGATCTGTTTACCCGCTTTGCCTTTCTCCTCGAGCCGTAAACGCAGTGCCCGTATCGCCTGGTTATGGCTCATGGCACAGATGGCTGGCATGAACAGGCCTGCCCGCAAGAGGCGTGAGCCGATCTTTGAGATCCTCACCTGGCCCTTGTGTTGGCCGGATTCCCTGAGCCTCGGATTGAGTCCTGCAAAAGCCACGACCGCCCGGGCACTCTCGAAGCGGCTGATTGATCCAAGTTCGGCCAGCAACAGGGCTGCAGTTTTGTCGCTGATACCCTCGATACTCGTCAGCAGATCGCGCTTGCCCCGCAAGTCAGGATCGTTGTCGATATGTTGGCGAATCGCTTCCAGCGTCTGTTCAATCTGCTGTTCCAGATGGGCCGAGACCGACAGGATCGACTCTTTCACCACGTCGCTCTTGGCGGTTTCCAGGCGGTTGATTTCCATCTGGAACAGCTCCTTGAGCTCTTCGTAGCGCCGTACCAGCGCACGGAGTTGCCGCACGCTCACCGGGTCCGGCTGCCAGAGCTGGAGATCCTCGGCATGCCGAGCGCCGTAGAGGGCGATCAACTTGGCGTCGACCTTGTCGGTCTTGACCCGTTGCAACTGGCTTTGCGCATAGCTGGCGATACGTGCCGGATTCATCACGCAGACACGATATCCCCGGGCCAACAGATAATCGCCCAGAGCTTCGTGATAGATGTTGGTGGCTTCCATCACCACCCACGCCCCTGGCTCGGCATGTTTTTGCAGCCACTGGTCAAAGACGCTGAAGCCCGACTGATCGTTGCTCAGATTGCCTTTGGTGCGGTATTTGCCATTGCTCTGCAGAACCGCAATGTCGAAAGTTTTCTTGGCGATATCCACGCCAACTACGATGGCCATAACTCCTGCTACCTCTTACAGCTTTACATCATCAGCACTCCACTCCATCCAACCTTGCCTATACGAGCTACCACCGGGGTGGGGCTCCAGATACCGTTCGGACTCACGAGTGGATTGGGAAGGCAGGAGACTATCTACAGTGCAGGCTCGTAGCCTAGGAGCGGACACGTCTTCCTGGTCTTCCTTCCGGTGATCAGCCGGAGACTACCCGCCGTTATGGCGGGTCGTCGACATACAAGGAGCGGACCTTGTCCGCGATAGCCGGACATCCCGGCGCGTTTCGCGGATGAGATCCGCTCCTACGCCGCCCCACCCGCGCCATTCCCCTGTAGGAGCGCGCCCTGCGCGCGAAATCGCGGGCGGGGCCCGCTCCTACAACTCACCATGAGACATGGTGCCCCCGAGCGGACCTTGTCCGCGATAACCGGACATCCCGGCGCGTTTCGCGGATGAGATCCGCTCCTACGCCTCCCCACCTGCGCCATTCCCCTCTAGGAGCGCGCCCTGCGCGCGAAATCGCGGGCAGGGCCCGCTCCTACAACTCACCATGAGGCATGGCGTCCCCCGTAGGAGCGGACCTTGTCCGCGATAGCCGGACGTCCCGGCGCGATTCGCGGATGAGATCTGCTCCTACGCCACCCCACCCGCGCCATTCCCCTGTAGGAGCGCGCCCTGCGCGCGAATCGCGGACGGAGTCCGCGATGAATCCCCGCCGGCACTGCCACAGCCCCGCCGCCCCCGCCATTTGCGATAAACTTCCGCCCATCGTTGTCCGGAGTTTCCCATGCGTGCAGATCTCAACCAGGGCCTGATCGATTTCCTCGCGGCCTCGCCGACGCCGTTCCACGCCACCGCCAGCCTCGCCCGGCGCCTCGAAGAGGCCGGCTACCAGCGCCTCGACGAGCGTGACGCCTGGCGCACCGAGTCCGGCGGGCGCTACTACGTGACGCGCAACGACTCCTCGCTGATCGCCTTCAAGCTCGGCCGCAACGCCCCGCTGGAGCACGGCCTGCGCCTGGTCGGCGCGCACACCGACAGCCCCTGCCTGCGCGTCAAGCCGAACCCGGAACTGGCCCGTAAGGGCTACTGGCAACTGGGCGTCGAGGTCTACGGCGGCGCCCTGTTCGCGCCCTGGTTCGACCGCGACCTGTCCCTGGCCGGGCGCGTCACCTTCCGCCTGGCCGGCAAGGTGGAAAGCCGCCTGATCGACTTCCGCGCGCCCATCGCGGTGATCCCCAACCTGGCCATCCACCTCAACCGCGAGGCCAACCAGGGCTGGGCGATCAACGCCCAGACCGAACTGCCGCCGATCCTCGCCCAACTGGCCGCCGGCGAAACCCGCGACTTCCGCGACCTGCTCGGCGAACAGCTGCAGAACGAGCACGGCATCATCGCCGACGCCATCCTCGACTACGAACTGAGCTTCTACGACACCCAGCGCGCCGCGGTGGTGGGCCTGGGCGGCGAGTTCATCGCCGGCGCCCGCCTGGACAACCTGCTGTCCTGCTACGCCGGCCTGGAAGCCCTGCTGGACAGCGGCGACGAGCAGAGCGCGGTGCTGGTCTGCACCGACCACGAGGAAGTCGGCTCCTGCTCGGCCTGCGGCGCCGACGGCCCCTTCCTGGAGCAGGTGCTGCGCCGCCTGCTGCCCGACGGCGACGCCTTCGTGCGGGTGATCCAGCGCTCGCTGCTGGTCTCCGCCGACAACGCCCACGGCGTGCACCCCAACTACGCCGACAAGCACGACGGCAACCACGGCCCGCTGCTCAACGGCGGCCCGGTGATCAAGGTCAACAGCAACCAGCGCTACGCCACCAGCAGCGAGACCGCCGGCTACTTCCGCCACCTGTGCCTGGAGAACGAAGTGCCGGTGCAGAGCTTCGTGACCCGCAGCGACATGGGCTGCGGCTCCACCATCGGCCCGATCACCGCCAGCCAGCTGGGCGTGCGCACCGTCGACATCGGCCTGCCGACCTTCGCCATGCACAGCATCCGCGAACTGGCCGGCAGCCACGACCTGCGCTACCTGGCCAAGGTGCTGGGGGCGTTCTACGGCAGTGCCGAGCTGCCTTGAGGCTGCGGCTTTTCGTAGGAGCGAGCTTGCTCGCGAACTCTTGACCTAGATGCCTGGGGATAAGTCCGCCCCTCTCCCTAACCCTCTCCCTGAAGGGAGAGGGGACCGTTCGGTGTGTTTGGATAGTTTGGAGTTAGCCGGCTAGCACAGAGATTGTCGGCTGAAACCAGGCCTCTTCTCGGCACGGACAAGCCCCCTCTCCCTTCAGGGCGGGGCGCGCAGCCGAGGGCTGGGGAGAGGGTGCGAAGGTCGACCAAACGCACGAAGGTCCGGGTTCGCGAGCAAGCTCGCTCCTACGAAGAGCCCTCCCCTCAATCCGGCACTTCCACGCTCACATGAATGGCATCGTGCCGCCAGAACTCCAGGTCGCAGTCGATCACCCGGCCGTGCTGGTCGCGGTTGATGCGGGTGATGCGCAGCGCCGGGCTGCCCTCGGCCACCCGCAGGGCGCTGGCGGCTTCGCCGTGCAGGGCGGTGGGGACCATGTCGAAGCGCACGCGGCCGTAGCGGATGTCGTAGCGGCTGGCGTAGAGATCGGTCAGCGACTGGCGCAGGTCGTTGTCGAGGATGCCGGGGAAGTAGGCCGGGTTCAGGTAGTGCTCCACGTACAGCACCAGCCGCCCGTCCACCCTTCGTGCACGGCGGATCTGGTAGACGCTGGACAGCGCCGGCAGCTCCAGGTGCGCGCAGATCGCCGGGCTGGCCGGCAGTTGGCGCGCCGACAGCACCTCGGTGGCCGGCACCCGCTGCTGGCCGGCGACCATCGCGTGGAAGTGGCTGCGCACCAGCGGGTTGTACAGCAGCCGCGGCGGCGAGACGAACCAGCCGCGGCGCTCCTCGCGGTAGATCAGGCCCTGGGCCTCCAGCTGCGTCAGCGCCTCGCGCAGGGTGATGCGCGTGGTGTCGAACAGCTCGCTCAGGCGCCGCTCCGCCGGCAGCTTGCCGCCGGCCGGCAGCAGGCCGCTGTCGATCTGTTCCAGCAGCGCCCGGCAGATCGCCGTCACCGTCGGTAGCGCCTCGTCGCGCATGCTGTTTCCCTCTTCTGGACTAGACCAGCCCCAACCTGGGGCACTTCACCGCAACCGGCGGCAGCTTCCACTGTAGGAATCGCCGGTGACCGTCCGGTGACAATGCCATGGCAAGCAGGCCCCATGCCAGCTCCCGGGCCCGGCATAGCCCCGTCGCATCAAGGTCTTGTGCATGGTCTAGGCTGTATCCGGGCGCCGCCTGCTGACCCCCATGCCGCCGCCCGGACACGAAATTGTCATGCCCGCTTCGTAGATTGGCCTGGGTCTTGCTGATCTAGACCAGCGACGCGCCGCGCCCTTGCCGGGGCGTGGGCCCGACTGCCAAACCCGATGACCGAAGGAGCACCGAATGAAACGCTTGCTTGCTTCACTGCTGGGAACCGCGATTGCCCTGGGCAGCGCGACCGCCATGGCCGCCGAGGCCGACCTGCAGGCGCTGGAACAGGCCGCGCGCAAGGAAGGCCAGGTGAACAGCGTGGGCATGCCCGACAGCTGGGCGAACTGGAAGGACACCTGGAAGGACCTGGAGAGCAAGTACGGGCTCAAGCACATGGACACCGACATGAGCTCGGCCCAGGAGCTGGCCAAGTTCAAGGCCGAGGGCGAGAACGCCAGCGCCGACATCGGCGACGTCGGCGCCGCCTTCGGCCCCATCGCCGTGCAACAGGACGTCAGCCAGCCCTACAAGCCGAGCACCTGGGACCAGGTCCCGGACTGGGCCAGGGACAAGGACGGCCACTGGGCCCTGGCCTACACCGGGACCATCGCCTTCATCGTCAACAAGCAACTGGTCAAGGACGTGCCGCGCAGCTGGGCCGATCTGCTCAAGGGCAAGTACAAGGTCACCATCGGTGACGTCAGCAGCGCGGCCCAGGCGGTCAACGGCGTGCTCGCCGCGGCCATCGCCAACGGCGGCGACGAGAAGAACATCAAGCCGGGCCTGGAGTTCTTCGCCCAGTTGGCCAAGCAGGGCCGCCTGTCGCTGACCAACCCGGTGATCAACACCCTGGAGAAAGGCGAGGTGGAAGTCGGCATCGTCTGGGACTTCAACGGCCTGAGCTACCGCGACCAGATCGACCCCAGCCGCTTCGAGGTGCTGATCCCCTCCGACGGCTCGGTGATCTCCGGCTACACCACCATCATCAACAAGTACGCCAAGCACCCCAACGCCGCCAAGCTGGCCCGCGAGTACATCTTCAGCGACGCCGGGCAGATCAACCTGGCCAAGGGCAACGCCCGGCCGATCCGCGCCGAGCACCTGCAGCTGCCGGCCGAGGTCAAGGCCAAGCTGCTGCCCAACGAGCAGTACGCCAAGGCCCAGCCGATCAAGGACGGCCAGGCCTGGGAAGCGACCTCCAAGCGCCTGCCGCGCATGTGGCAGGAGAGCGTGATCATCAACATGCAGTAACGCGGCACCGCCCCCGGCCATGGCCGGGGGCGCCCGTTCCGGTTTCCCCGACACAGGCAGCTACGATGTCCCGTCCCGTCATCCTGGTCATTCTCGACGGCCTCAACTACGGCGTCGCCCATGACTGCATGGGCCACCTGCAGGCACTCTGCAACGCCGGCCGCGGCCGCCTCTACCGCCTGCAGTGCGAGCTGCCGTCGCTGTCGCGGCCGCTCTACGAATGCCTGCTCACCGGCGTCGCGCCGATTGACAGCGGCATCCTGCACAACCAGGTGTCGCGCCTGTCGAGGGAGCTCAGTCTGTTCCACTACGCCCGCGACGCCGGCCTGAGCACCGCGGCGGCGGCCTACCACTGGGTCAGCGAGCTGTACAACCGCTCGCCCTTCGACGCGGCCCGCGACCGCCACACCGAGGACGCGGCGCTGCCGATCCAGTTCGGCCACTTCTACTGGACCGACCACTACCCCGACTCGCACCTGCTGGCCGACGCCGAGCACCTGCGCCGCCGCCACAAGCCCGACGTGCTGCTGGCGCACCCGATGAACATCGACGACGCCGGCCACCGCCATGGCCTGAACAGTGCCCAGTACCGCAACGCCGCGCGCCAGGCCGACGTGCTGCTCTCGGAATACCTGCACCAGTGGCTGGCCGCCGGCTACCAGGTGATGGTCACCGCCGACCACGGCATGAACGACGACCATACCCACGGCGGCATCCTCCCCGAGGAGCGCGAGGTGCCGCTGTTCGTCTTCGGCGAGGCCTTCAGCCTCGACGACCAGGTGCGCCCGCGCCAGGTCGAGCTATGCGGCAGCCTCTGCGAAATCCTCGGCGCGGCCCACGACAAGCCGGTCTGCCAAGGACTGCTGCGGCCATGAGCGCGAACCGCGGAAAGCGCCTGGCCCTGCTCTGCCTGCTGCCCTTCGCGCTGTTCTTCTTCGCCTTCCAGATCGCCCCGCTGCTGTGGGTGGCGATCAACAGCCTGCGCAGCGAGGACGCCTGGGGCCTGGGCAACTTCGCCGAGATATTCGCCTCGCCCTTCTACCTGCAAGCGATCCGCTACAGCCTGGAGATTTCCCTGTGGTCGAGCCTGATCGGCCTATCCATCGCCGTGCTCGGCAGCTATTCGCTGCGCCAGGTGGACAGCCGCCTGCGCGACTTCGTCATGGCCTTCGCCAACATGACCAGCAACTTCGCCGGGGTGCCGCTGGCCTTCGCCTTCATCATCATCCTCGGCTTCAACGGCGCCATCACCCTGCTGCTCAAGCAGGCCGGGCTGATCGAGGACTTCAACCTCTACTCCAAGACCGGCCTGATCATCCTCTACACCTACTTCCAGATTCCCCTGGGGGTGATGCTGCTCTACCCGGCCTTCGACGCCCTGCGCGAGGACTGGCGCGAGTCGGCGGCGCTGCTGGGGGCCAACCACTGGCAGTTCTGGCGGCACATCGGCATCCCGGTGCTGACGCCGGCGCTGCTGGGCACCTTCGTCATCCTCCTGGCCAACGCCCTGGGCGCCTACGCCACCGTCTACTCGCTGACCACCGGCAACTTCAACGTGGTGCCGATCCGCATCGCCGGCCTGGTCTCCGGCGACGTCTTCCTCGACCCGAACATGGCCAGCGCCCTGGCGATGATCCTGGTCGGGCTGATGACCGTCATCACCCTGGCCCACCAGTGGCTGCTGCGACGGAGCTATCATGTCCAGAAACGCTAGCCCGCTGTACCACCGGCTGGTGGTCTGGGCCCTGTTCCTGATCCTGCTGCTGCCGCTGGCCGCCACCCTGCTCTACTCCCTGGCCACCCAGTGGTCGGCCAGCGTGCTGCCCGACGGCCTGACGCTGAAGTGGTACCTGGCGCTGTGGACCGACCCGCGCTTCCTCACCGCCTTCGGCCAGTCGCTGCTGGTGTGCTTCGGCGCGCTGCTGCTGAGCGTGCTGCTGATCCTGCCGCTGATGTTCGTGGTGCACTACCACTTCCCGCGCCTGGACGCGCTGATGAACGTGCTCATCCTGCTGCCCTTCGCGGTGCCGCCGGTGGTCTCCTCGGTGGGCCTGCTGCAGCTGTATGCCGCAGGTCCCCTGCCGCTGACCGGCACGCCCTGGATCCTCATCGGCTGCTACTTCACCATCGCCCTGCCGTTCATGTACCGGGCCATCGGCAACAACCTGCAGGCGATCAACCTGCACGACCTGATGGACGCCGCCCAGCTGCTGGGCGCCAGCACCTGGCAGGCGGCCCTGCTGGTGGTGCTGCCGAACCTGCGCAAGGGCCTGATGGTGGCGCTGTTCCTGTCCTTCAGCTTCCTCATCGGCGAGTTCGTCTTCGCCAACCTGCTGGTCGGCACCCGCTACGAGACGCTGCAGGTCTTCCTCAACAACATGCGCAACAGCAGCGGCCACTACACCAGCGCGGTGGTGGTCTCCTACTTCCTCTTCATCCTGCTGCTGACCTGGGCCGCCAACCGCCTGAACAAGGACCGCACATGAGCTTCCTCAGCGTCGAACGCCTGGACAAGAGCTTCGGGGATACCCAGGTCTTCCAGGACATCGACTTCGCCGCCCGGCGCGGCGAGTTCGTCACCCTGCTCGGCCCCAGCGGCTGCGGCAAGTCCACCCTGCTGCGCTGCATCGCCGGGCTCACCGCGGTGGACAGCGGGCGCATCCTGGTCGACGGCCAGGACCTGGTGCCGCTGCCGCCGCAGAAGCGCGGCATCGCCATGGTGTTCCAGAGCTACGCGCTGTTCCCCAACATGACCGTGCAGCAGAACGTCGCCTTCGGCCTGCGCATGCACAAGGTGCCGGCCGCGGAGGCCGCCAGCCGGGTGGCCGAGGTGCTGGAGATGGTCGAACTGGGCCAGTACGCCGCGCGCTACCCGCACCAGCTCTCCGGTGGCCAGTGCCAGCGCGTGGCCCTGGCCCGCTCACTGGTCACCCGCCCGCGCCTGCTGCTGCTCGACGAGCCGCTGTCGGCCCTGGATGCGCGCATCCGCAAGCACCTGCGCGAGCAGATCCGGCGCATCCAGCAGGAGCTGCAGCTGACCACGGTGTTCGTCACCCACGACCAGGAGGAGGCGTTGACGCTGTCCGACCGCATCGTGCTGATGAACGCCGGGCGCATCGTCCAGAGCGGCGACGCGGAAACCCTCTACACCGCGCCGGCCGACGCCTTCGCCGCCGGCTTCATCGGCAACTACAACCTGCTCGACGCCGAGCAGGCCGGCCGCCTGCTCGGCCGGCCCTTCGCCGGGCAGGTGGCGATCCGCCCGGAATCCCTGCGCCTGAGCGTGGATGCGGGCGACGGCATCGCCGCCCAGGTGCTGTCCCACAGCCTGCTGGGCAACGTCATCCGTTACCGGGTGCGGGCCAACGGCGTCGAACTCACGGTGGACGTGCTCAACCGCAGCGCGGAACGCCTTTATCCGGCCGGCAGCCAACTGGCGCTGGCGATCGATCATGAAAGCATCCGGGAGGTGGCCTGATGGCCCTGGTGATCTTCGACCTTGACGAAACCCTCATCGACGGCGACTGCGCCAGCCTGTGGAGCCGGCGCATGGCCGAGCTGGGCTGGGTCGACGGCGAATCCTTCATCCGCCGCGACGCCGAGCTGATGGCGCGCTATGCCCTGGGCGAGCTGTCGATGGAGGCCTACATGGCCTTCAGCCTGGAGCCCATGGCCGGGCGCAGCGTCGAGGAAGTTGAGCGGGAGGTGGAGGCCTACGTCGAGGACGTCATCGAACCGCTGATCTACAACGACGCCTGCCGCACCCTGGCGCGCCACCGCGCCGCCGGCGACAGCCCGCTGGTGATCTCCGCCTCCGGCGTGCACCTGGTGCAGCCGATCGCCGAGCGCATCGGTATCCAGGACGTGCTGGCCATCGACCTGGAGGTGCTGAACGGCCACTACACCGGCCGCACCCAGGGCGTGCTGACCTACCGCGACGGCAAGATCATCCGCCTGCTCGACTGGCTCGGCGGCGACGAAAACCCGCTGGCCGCCGCGCACTTCTATTCCGACTCGCGCAACGACCTGCCGCTGCTGCACCGCGTCGGCAACCCGCACACGGTCAACCCCGACCCGGTACTGCGCGGCGAGGCGGAAAAACACGGCTGGGAAATCCTCGCCTGGCGCTGAGGACGCGCCTACAGAAGTACCGTCGTAGGATGGTGTTGAGCGAAGCGATACCCATCGCCACGACAGCATGGGTTTCGCAAGCTCAACCCATCCTACGAAGAGCACCTCTGCGCAAGACAGGTGCTCCTACACCTCCAGGAAAGCACGGTCGTAGGAGCGGACTCCGTCCGCGATATGCCGGAGCCGGCCCGTCGGCCGGATCGCGGATGAATCCGCTCCTACGGATTCGAGGGAAACACCGTGCGGAACCGCCCGTCAGGCCAGGCTCTCGTCGACCAGCAGCACCACCTTGCCCTGCACCTGGTTGCTGGCCAGGGCCTCGAAGGCCTGCTCGGCATCCTTGGCGGCGAACTGGCGTTCCAGCCGCGGCTGCAGCTGGCCGCTGGCGAACAGCGGCCAGACGCGGGTGCCCAGCTCGGCGATCAGTTGCGCCTTGAAGTCGGCGTCGCGGCTGCGCAGCGTCGAGCCGGTCAGCTGGATGCGCTTGCCCAGCAGCAGCGCCAGGTCCAGTTCGGCCTTGCGTCCGCCCATCAGGCCGATGACCACCCAGCGGCCGTCCTGGCGCAGCACCTGCAGGTTGAGCGCCGCGTAGTTGGCGCCCACCGGGTCGAGGATCACGTCGAAGGGCGCGAAGTCGCGCAGCGATTCCAGTCCCTCACCGCGCAGCACGCCGCCCTCGGCGCCGAGGGCCTCGCAGTAGGCCAGCCGGTCGGCGGAGCCGACGCTGACCCAGCAGGGGCTGCCGAAGGCCTTGCACAACTGGATGGCGGCCGAGCCCACGCCACTGGCGCCGGCGTGCAGCAGGACCTTCTCGCCCGGCTGCAGGCCAGCCAGCTGGAACAGGTTGAGCCAGGCCGTGGCGTACACCTCCGGCAACCCCGCCGCTTCGGCCAGCGACAGGCCGTTGGGCACCGGCAGCACGTGGCGGGCGTCGACCACCACTTCCTCGGCCATGCCGCCGCCGGCCAGCAGCGCGCAGACGCGGTCGCCCACCTGCCAGGTGGCGCCGGCGCCCACCTCGCTGATCACCCCGGCGCATTCCAGGCCGAGCACGTCGCTGGCCCCCGGCGGCGGCGGGTAGAGCCCGGCGCGCTGCAGCAGGTCGGCGCGGTTGAGTCCGGCGGCGGCCACGCGGATGCGCACCTGCCCAGCCCCGCAGGTCGGCGCGGCGCGCTCGGCCCACTCCACCCGCCCTTCGATACCTTGCAATGCGTTCACGCTACCTCCATAGTGCTTGCACGGCCCGCACCACGTCGGTCGGGCCTTTCTCTTCGCTCGTCGCGCCAGAGCCCAATCTCGACAAGCTTGGAACCCGGCGACGCCAGATACGGCCTAATATGCGTCATAACTCCGCACCCAGTCGATTAAGCATGAAGCGATTTCTGCCCCGCACCGCCCTGCTGTTGGTCCTCGGCGCCAGCGCCCTGTCCTCGTTCGCCGCGCCCTCCGCCGGCCAGAACTCCTGGGACGGCCTGCAGCCGGACCGTGACCAGGTGATCGCCAGCCTCAACATCGTCGAGCTGCTCAAGCGCCATCACTACAGCAAGCCGCCGCTCAACGACGACCGTTCGGCGAAGATCTACGACGCCTACATCAAGGCCCTGGACCCGTCGCGGATGTACTTCACCGCCGGCGACATCGCCCAGTTCGCGCCCTGGCGCACCCAGTTCGACGACTTCCTCAAGAGCGGCGAGCTGGACCCCGGCTTCACCATCTACAAGCGTCACCTGGACCGCCTCAAGGAGCGCCTGGACTTCGCCCTGGCGATGCTCGGCAAGGGCGTCGACAAGCTCGACTTCAAGGCCGACGAGAGCCTGACCATCGACCGCGAGAACGCCGCGTGGGCGAAGAACAGCGCCGAACTCGACGACCTCTGGCGCAAGAAGGTCAAGGACGAGGTGCTGCGCCTGAAGATCGCCGGCAAGGACGACAAGGCCATCCAGGAACAGCTGACCAAGCGCTACAAGAACCAGCTGATGCGCCTGGAACAGACGCGCAGCGAAGACATCTTCCAGGCCTACATCAACGCCTTCGCGCAGACCTACGACCCGCACACCCAGTACCTGTCGCCGGACAGCGCGGAAAACTTCGACATCAACATGAGCCTCTCCCTGGAGGGCATCGGCGCGGTGCTGCAGAGCGACAACGACTACGTCAAGGTCGTGCGCCTGGTGCCGGCGGGCCCGGCGGAGAAGAGCAAGCAGATCGCCACCTCGGACAAGATCATCGGCGTCGCCCAGGGCAAGGGCGAGATGGTCGACGTGGTCGGCTGGCGCCTGGACGAGGTGGTCAAGCTGATCCGCGGGCCGAAGGGCTCGCAGGTGCGCCTGGAAGTGATTCCGTCCACCAACGCGCCGAACGACCAGACCAGCAAGATCGTCACCATCACCCGCGAGGCGGTGAAGCTCGAAGACCAGGCGGCGAAGAAGTCGGAAATCACCCTCGACCACGACGGCCGCAACTACAAGCTCGGCGTGATCGACGTGCCGGCCTTCTACCTGGACTTCAAGGCCTACCGCGCGGGCGACCCGAACTACAAGAGCACCACGCGCGACGTGAAGAAGCTCATCGGCGAGCTGCAGAAGGACAAGGTCGACGGCATCGTCATCGACCTGCGCAACAACGGCGGCGGCTCCCTGCAGGAAGCCACCGAGCTGACCGGCCTGTTCATCGACCAGGGCCCGACCGTGCTGGTGCGCAACAGCGACGGCCGCGTCGACGTGCTCAACGATGACGAGGGCCAGGCCTTCTACACCGGGCCGATGACCGTGCTGGTCAACCGTCTCTCGGCCTCGGCCTCGGAAATCTTCGCCGGCGCCATGCAGGACTACCACCGCGCGCTCATCGTCGGCGGCCAGACCTTCGGCAAGGGCACCGTGCAGACCATCCAGCCGCTCAACCACGGCGAGCTGAAGCTGACCCTGGCCAAGTTCTACCGCGTCTCCGGGCAGAGCACCCAGCACCAGGGCGTGATCCCGGACATCAGCTACCCGTCCATCGTCGACGACAAGGAAATCGGCGAGAGCGCCCTGCCCGACTCCATGCCCTGGGACACCATCCGCCCGGTGCTGTCGGCGCAGAGCGACCCCTTCAAGCCGTTCCTCGACCAGTTGAAGACCCAGCACGACGCGCGCACCGCGAACAATGCCGACTTCGTCTACGCCCGCCAGCGCCTGGCCCTGGCCCAGGAGCTGATGAAGGAGAAGACCGTCAGCCTGAACGAGGCCAAGCGCCGCGCCCAGCAGAGCAGCATCGAGGGCCGCCAGTTGGCCATGGAGAACGCACTGCGCAAATCCAAGGGCCAGGAGCCGCTGAAGGAACTCAAGCAGGAGGATGACAACGCCCTGCCGGACGACGACAAGACCAAGCCGCAGGACGACGCCTACCTCACCGAGTCCGGGCACATCCTGCTGGACTACCTGACGCTCAGCTCTGCGGTGGCCAAGCACTGAAAGAGCGGAGTCGTCACGAAACAGTCATGACTCAGTAGTGAAATGCGCAAGGGCCGGGAGACCGGCCCTTCGTCTTTTCACCCCACAGAGAACCGTCATGACCGTCACCGAGCAGTTGAGCGCGCTGGCCCAGATCATCGCTCACGGCGACCTGCATTGTCTGTTCCAACCCATAGTGTCGCTCTCCGAGCGGCGCCTGGTAGGCTACGAGGCCCTCACCCGCGGCCCCTCCAACAGCCCGCTGCACTCCCCCCTCACGCTGTTCAGCACCGCGCGCCACGCCGGCCGCCTGAGCGAGCTGGACGTGCTCTGCCGGCGCCGCGCCTGCCAGCGCTTCCACGAGCTGGGGCTGGGCGGCAAGCTGTTCCTCAACGTCGCCCCCGAGTCACTGCTGGACCCCAACCACCAGCCCGGCCGTACCCTGCAGTTGCTGCAGACCCTCGGCATAGCGCCGGGCGACGTGGTCATCGAGCTGACCGAGCAGGCGCCCATCGAGGACTTCGGCCTGCTCGACACCGCGCTGCACCACTACCGCGCCATGGGCTTCTGCATCGCCCTGGACGACCTAGGCGCCGGCTACTCCAGCCTGCGCCTGTGGTCGGAGCTGCGCCCGGACTACGTGAAGATCGACCGCCACTTCATCGACGGCATCCACCAGGACGGCGTCAAGCGCGAGTTCGTCGGCTCCATCCTGAAGATGGCCCACGCCTCCCGCGCCCAGGTGATAGCCGAGGGGATCGAATTGCCGGAGGAACTGGCGGTGCTCTCGGAGATGGGCGTCGACCTGGTCCAGGGCTACCTGATCGGCCGCCCGCAGGAACAGCCGGTGCGCGAGGTCCGCGGGCTGCTGCCGGACCTCGACCGCACGGACGCCCTGCACGGCGAGGAACAGGCCGACCTGCGCCCGCTGTTGCTGGAACAGCCGGCGGTGGGCCGCGATACGCCGATCGCCGAGGTACTCGAAGCGTTCCGCGCCCAGGCCAACCTGAACGCCCTGGCGGTGCTCGACGAGCACCAGCAGCCGGTGGGCATCGTCCACCGCCACGCTCTCTCCGATGCCCTGCTCAAGCCCTTCGGCACCGAGCTGTACGCGCGCAAGCCGATCAGCCGGCTGATGAGCGAGGACTTTCTCGCGGTGGAGCGCAGCCAGTCGCTGCAGCAAGTCAGCCGCCTGCTCACCAGCCGCGCGCGGCAGCGCATCGAGGAAGACTTCATCATCACCCAGGGCGGCCGCTACCTCGGCCTGGGCCGGGTGATCGACGTGCTCAAGCTGATCACCGAACTGAAGATCCGCCAGGCGCGCTACGCCAACCCGCTGACCCTGCTGCCGGGCAACGTGCCCATCCAGCAGTGCCTGGGCCGCCTGCTGCAACAGGAGCGCGAGGCGGCGGTGTGCTACGTCGACATCGACAGCTTCAAGCCCTTCAACGACCTCTACGGCTACGCCCGCGGCGACGAGGTGCTGCTGTGCCTGGCGCAATGCCTGAGCGACCGGGTGGACCCCGGCTGCGACTTCGTCGGCCACATCGGCGGCGACGACTTCATGCTGGTGTTCACCTCCGGGGACTGGCGCAACCGCCTCAACCAGTTGCTGGAGGACTTCCAGGGCCAGTGCCGGCGCTTCTACAACCAGGAGCACCTGCAGGCCGGCTGCTTCGTCGCCTACAACCGCCGCGGCCAGCGCCAGGAGTTCCCGCTACTGTCGCTGTCGGTGGGCGTGGTGCACCTCAAGCCCGGCGCCGGCGAGCGCCTGGACGCGGCGCAACTGGCGAGCATCGCCTCCGAGGCCAAGCGCCACGCCAAGGAAGTGCCGGGCTACAGCCGGCACGTCATCACGCTGGAATAGAAGCCGCTCAGAGTCCGAGACGCGCAGCCACGGCCTGGTAGCGTTCGGCTTGCTCGGCATCGGCGGCGAGGCCTTCGGCCCCGTCGCGATAGAGCTCGGCCAGGCGCCGCGCGGCCAGCGGATGACCGGCCTCGGCGGCCTGGGCCCAGTGGCGCGCCGCAGCGGCGCCGTCCGGCTGCCGCTGCGCGCTGCCCTGCAGGGCCTGCACGCCCAGTTGGTAGGCAGCCTTGGCATCACCGCCGGCAGCCGCCAGGGCGAGCAGGCGCAGGCCCTCCTCGCGGGCGCCGAAACCCTGGCCGCGGAACAGCAGCAGGTGGCCGTAGAAGCTCTGCGCAGCCACGTCGCCGAGGTTGGCCATGCGCGAGAACTGCCCCTGCATCCACTGCCAGGCGCGCGGCTGGCGGACCAGCCAGGGCCAGCCCATCAGGCGTCGCGCCACGGCGTAGGACAGGCGGGCGCGCAGGCGCCAGACGAACTCGCGGCTCACGGCTCTTCCGGATAGTCGAATTCAAACACCCGCACCACCTCGGCGGCATGCCAGCCCGCCGCCGCCGGGCCGTCAGAAGCGCCGGAGAAGCGTCCCAGGCGCTCCACGCACTCGAAGAACCCGGTGCGCGGCAGGCGGCTGGCGCCCTGGCTGATCACCAGCGAACTACGCAGCGGCCGGCCGGCGCGGGCATCGAGCTGCGCCAGGTGTTCCAGGGCCGCGGTCAGGGTGGTCATCGCCGGGGTCGGCAGTTGCAGGCGCTCGATCAGTGCCCGGTAGGTCAGCAGGTGGCGCTGGCGGCGCGCGTCTTCCAGCTCGTCCAGCAAGCCCTGCCAATGCTTGCGGCTGATATGCACGCTCAAGATGCCGACTCCGACTTCGCTCCCAGTGCGCGACGCAGGCCGTGCTCGATGGCTTCGCTGACCTCGCGTTCGCCGCTTTCGATCATCCCCAGGTAGGACGGGCTGATCCCCACCTCGCGGGCCACGCTCTCCAGGGACAGGCCACGCGCCTCGCGCAGTTCGCGCCAGGAGGCGGTCGGCGCTGCCACCGTGACGGCAGCCGCCGGGGGCTGGGCGGCGCGGGCGCCGGCAGCGGCCAGCAGCGCCTGGTAGTCGGCCCAGGGAAGCACGGCGTACTCCGCTTCGCCGTCTCGCGTGATCACTTGCACATTCATCGACAACACTCCTTGCATGTCGGCATTTCAACGGGCAATGACGGCAACCACTGGCGCCTGCCCGGCATTCCGACCCTTGATAGTATCGCCCATGAAACGCCGCTCGGCCTCATCGGGCGCATCGGCGCGCACGGCATCGCGAAGCCGCGCACGCTTCGGTGGATGATTCAGCCGCGCGCCGGGCGCTCCGGCCTGGGCAACAGCGCCAGGGACTGGCGCGTCTCGCGGCTCTGCGCATCGCGCCAGACCTTGAAGGCATCCAGCTCGGCCTGCCAGTGGCGCACCACCCAGGCCAGCACCGCCAAGTCGTCCAGCAGGCCCACGCCGGGCAGCCAGTCGGGAATCATGTCCAGCGGCGAGAGGAAATACAGCAGCGCCGCCACCACGGCCAGCAGCGCCCTGGGGTTGAGCTGGCGATACTGCCCGCGCACGGTGGCCAGGGCGAGTTCCTGCAGCAGGCGCAGGTCGGCCTTGACCAGCTTCAGGCGCGCGCTCTTGCGCGCCACGGCGAACAGCAGCGCCGGTACCCGGCCCCGGGCAAGAAAGCGTTCGGCCAGGGCCAGATAACGGTCGAAACCGGCGGGTTTCTTCATCGGGCACCTCGTCCCGGCGGTGTCGCCGGGGGACGTTTGGGTTATCCACCTTTCCTGTGGATAACTCTGTTGAAAGTATCCGGTCTCCGCGCCGGAAAGCCCGTCGCCAGCGGCCTACAGACAGATCGGCGATTTTTTGTTCAGCTCGGGAAACCTTATAAAAATCATACAGTTGCGGCTATTCGATATCACCCTTCGCTGTCAAGCACCGGCCGTAACCACGGCTGCGACATATATGTGCATAAGGGTAACATCCCGCACCAGACTACGCCCTTTCCGACTGGCTGGTCAGCCGCGGGGCAGCGCCATCTTCCTGCAGAAACAGGAACGCCCCGCACGAGCGGGGCGTCCTCTTGGTACGAATGTACTCAGTTCTGCGCCGGGGCTTGCGGCTGCTCGCCGCCGGCCTGGTTGGCGTCCTTGATGCCCAGCAGTTCCAGGTCGAACACCAGCACCGAGTTGGCCGGAATGGTCGGGCTCGGGCTCTGCGAGCCGTAGGCCAGTTCGCTGGGGATGAACAGCTTGATCTTCTCGCCCACGTGCATCAGTTGCAGGGCTTCGACCCAGCCCGGGATCACGCCGTTGACCGGCAGGTCGATGGGGCTGCCGCGCTGGATGGAGCTGTCGAACACGGTGCCGTCGGTCAGCTTGCCCTCGTAGTGCACGGTGACCACGTCGGTGGCCTTGGGCTGCGGGCCGTCGGCCTTCTTCACCACTTCGTACTGCAGGCCGGACTTGGTGGTGACCACGCCTTCGCGCTTGCCGTTGTCCTCGAGGAACTTCTTGCCGGCCTTGAGGGTTTCCTCGCTCAGCTTGGCCATGCGCTCCTCGGAACGCTTCTGCAGGTCGGTGAACGCCTGGGTCAGCTCTTCATCGGTGACGCGCTGCGGCTTCTTGCCGATGGCATCTTCGATGCCCTGGGCGACGGCCTTGGAGTCCAGATCGTTCATGCCTTCCTGGGCCAGGCTCTTGCCCATGTTCAGGCCGATGCCGTAGGAAGCCTTCTGCGCCGACGTCTTGAGCTCCACATTGGCAGCCTGCTGATCGCAGCCCGCGAGAACCAGGCCGACCAGTGCGATCGCTGCCGCCAACCGATGTTGTTTCATGCTGATTCCTTGTCTGATTGCCATGCTGGCATTTCGATGAAACCGCGAGCTTATCAGGGCGCCGCGGCCAATGGCTATGGGCAATAGGAACCACTGCCGGGGGATAAGTTCCCACGGCAAACTTATAGAAAAATTAACAGGATAGGCGTTGCGAACGGCGTCGCACGCGGGCCTTTTCCGGAGCCGGAAAAGACAAAGCCCCCAGGCATTTCTGCCTGAGGGCTTGGAATATGGCGCAGCGGACGGGACTCGAACCCGCGACCCCCGGCGTGACAGGCCGGTATTCTAACCGACTGAACTACCGCTGCGTCGGACCTCGAGTTTGGTGGGTGATGACGGGATCGAACCGCCGACCCTCTGCTTGTAAGGCAGATGCTCTCCCAGCTGAGCTAATCACCCTTCACTCTCGAAGTGGGGCGCATTCTACGGAGGCATTCGCACCCTGGCAAGCCCTCGCGTGAAAATTTTTTTCTGCCGTTCCAAAGGCTTAGGAAAACGCCGGCGAAACGCCATGGGCTTGGCCTGGACCGCCGCTGTGGGAATAATGCAGTCCTTTGTGTCCGGGAGTTTGACCCTCATGTGGTTCCGTAACCTGCTCGTCTACCGCCTCACCCAGGATCTGCAGATCGATGCCGATGCCCTCGAGAAAGCCCTGGCCAGCAAGCCGGCGCGCCCCTGCGCCAGCCAGGAACTGACCACCTACGGCTTCACCGCGCCCTTCGGCAAGGGCCCCGACGCCCCCCTGGCCCACGTCAGCCAGGGCTTCTACCTGATCAGCGCGCGCAAGGAGGAGCGCATCCTCCCCGGCAGCGTGGTGCGCGATGCGCTGAAGGACAAGGTGGACGAGATCGAGACCGCGCAGATGCGCAAGGTCTACAAGAAGGAACGCGACCAGCTCAAGGACGAGATCGTCCAGAGCCTGCTGCCGCGCGCCTTCATCCGCCGCTCCTCGACCTTCGCGGCGATCGCCCCGGAGCTGGGCCTGATCCTGGTCGATACCGCCAGCGCGAAGAAGGCCGAGGACCTGCTCTCCACCCTGCGCGAGGCCCTCGGCTCGCTGCCGGTGCGCCCGCTCAGCGTCAAGGTCGCGCCCAGCGCCACCCTCACCGACTGGGTGAAGACCCAGGAAGCCGCCGGCGACTTCTTCGTGCTCGACGAGTGCGAACTGCGCGACACCCACGAGGACGGCGGCGTGGTGCGCTGCAAGCGCCAGGACCTGACCAGCGACGAGATCCAACTGCACCTGTCCTCCGGCAAGCTGGTCACCCAGCTGGCGCTGGCCTGGTCGGACAAGCTCAGCTTCGTGCTCGACGACAAGCTGGCGATCAAGCGCCTGCGCTTCGAGGAACTGCTGCAGGAGCAGGCCGAGAAGGACGGCGGCGACGACGCCCTCGGCCAGCTCGACGCCAGCTTCATCCTGATGATGCTGACCTTCGGCCAGTTCCTGCCGGCGCTGTTCGAGGCGCTGGGCGGCGAGGAAATCCCCCAGGGCGTCTAAGAACCAGCCCACGATCTGCTGCGCGTCGGCATAACTGCGTTGAAAACAGGCGAGTGATGCTCATTTAGCGGACTAAACTCGAACGCGAGCCCGGTGCCTCCCTCGCCTGTTTGACTCGCTGCGCTCGCCCTTCGGGCCAGCCTTCGGCTGTTACTCCCGTTGGTCGTTGCGCCTTGTTCTGCTCTAGCTCGCGAGATCGTGAACAGGTTCTTCAGAAGGTCGGCGCCCCACATGGCGCCGGCCCGACAATAACGACAGGGATCACCGTCCATGCGCGCCATCGCCTTGCTGAGCCGCTTCGTCGGCAACACCTTCGCCCTCTGGGTACTGCTGTTCGCCGTGCTGGCCTTCCTCGCGCCACAGTGGTTCCGCCTGCTGGCGCCGGCGATAGTGCCGATGCTCGGCATCGTCATGTTCGGCATGGGCCTGACGCTGAAGCTGGAAGACTTCGCCGAAGTGGCGCGCCACCCCTGGCGCGTGTGCCTGGGCGTAGTCGCCCACTTCGTCATCATGCCCGGCGTGGCCTGGCTGCTGTGCCAGTTGCTGCACCTGCCGCCGGAGATCGCCGTGGGCGTGATCCTGGTCGGCTGCTGCCCCAGCGGCACCGCCTCCAACGTCATGACCTGGCTCGCCCGCGGCGACCTGGCGCTGTCGGTAGCCATCGCCGCGGTGACCACCCTGCTCGCCCCGCTGCTGACGCCGGCGCTGATCTGGCTGCTGGCCTCGGCCTGGCTGCCGGTGTCCTTCGCCGAGCTGTTCTGGTCGATCCTGCAAGTGGTGCTGCTGCCCATCGCCCTCGGCGTGGTCGCCCAGCGCCTGTTCGGCGCGCGGGTGGGCAAGGTGGTGGAAGTGCTGCCGCTGGTATCGGTGGTGTGCATCGTGGTGATAGTCGCGGCGGTGGTGGCGGCCAGCCAGGCGAAGATCGCCGAGTCCGGCCTGCTGATCATGGCCGTGGTGATCCTGCACAACAGCTTCGGCTTCCTCCTCGGCTACCTCGCCGGGCGCGTCTTCGGCCTGCCCCTGGCGCAGCGCAAGTCGCTGGCCCTGGAAGTCGGCATGCAGAACTCCGGGCTTGGCGCGGCCCTGGCCAGCGCGCACTTCTCGCCGCTGGCGGCGGTGCCCAGCGCGTTGTTCAGCGTCTGGCACAACATCTCCGGGGCCACCCTGTCGAGCTGGTTCCGCCGCCTGACGGACAAGCCCGAACAGACCTCCTGAAACCTGCTGGCCCGGGCGGCACCTGCACAGGTTGCCGCCCGGGCCAGATTGTGCAAAATACTGCACATCGTGAGGACGACCTCACCACCGCCTGGTGCACCGACGGGGACGGCCCTGCCATCGACTACCCTCGGAGGTCCCCATGTCCTGGTTCATCCTTTTCCTCGCCGGCCTGTTCGAAGTGGCCTGGGCCGTCGGTCTGAAATACACCGAAGGTTTCACCCGCCTGTGGCCCAGCGTGCTGACCGCGCTGGCCATGGCCGCCAGCATCGGCCTGCTGGGCCTTGCCATGAAACACCTGCCGCTGGGCACCGCCTACGCCATCTGGACCGGCATCGGCGCGCTGGGCACGGTGACCCTCGGCATCCTGCTGTTCGGCGAATCCGTCGCCCCGCTGCGCCTGCTCAGCATCGCGCTGATCCTCTGCGGCCTGGTCGGGCTGAAGTTAAGCCATTGAAATCGGCACGTCCGTCCTGTCGCTTTCCCGGAAAAGTCCCGGTATGCTGCGGCAACTGTGCTTGCCAGGATCGTCACGGCTGATGACCTGAAGGCGGCGACGCTCTTCGTTCGGCCCGGCCCACACCTTGCAACTCAGAACAGGCGGCGGTAACGCCGTGCAGCAAACCACAACGTTCAAGGTGTAATTCCATGTCGAATCGTCAGACCGGCACCGTCAAATGGTTCAACGATGCCAAGGGCTTTGGCTTCATCACCCAGGAAAACGGTGGCGACCTGTTCGTTCACTTCCGTTCCATCCAGGGCAATGGCTTCAAGTCGCTGCAGGAAGGCCAGAAGGTCTCCTTCATCGTTGTAGAAGGCCAGAAAGGCCTGCAGGCGGACGAAGTTCAGGTCATCTGAACCTCGCACCCCTGTGAAAAAGCCCCGGCTCTGCCGGGGCTTTTTCGTTTCAGCGGGCGTTGCCGCGCAGGCCAGCCACCTGCGCCTGCAGGTATTGGCGCCCAGCCTCCTGCGGCGGCAGCGGCTGCCCCGCCACCAGGCACACGCGCGACCAGAAGCGGCGGAAGAAGCCCTTGTCCGGGTCGCGGCTGAAGAAGCTGCCCCACAGGCCCTGCAGCGCCATGGGGATCACCGGTACCGGGGTTTCCTCGATGATCCGCTCCACCCCGCCGCGGAACTCGTTCATCTCGCCGTCGGCGGTCAGCTTGCCCTCGGGGAAGATGCACACCACCTCGCCGTCCTTCAGGTACTGCGCCACGCGGCGGAAGGCCTCCTCGTAGATGCGCTCGTCCTCGTGGCGCGCGGCGATGGGCACGGCGCCGGCGGTGCGGAAGATGAAGTTGAGCACCGGCAGGCGGAAGATCTTGTAGTACATCACGAAGCGCACCGGGCGGCGGATGGAGCCGGCGATGAGTAGCGCATCGACGAAGGACACGTGGTTGCACACCAGCACCACCGGGCCCTCGTCGGGGATAGCCTCGAGGTTCTGGTGGTCGACGCGGTACATGGAGTGGCTGAGCAGCCAGACCAGGAAGCGCATGGTGAACTCGGGCACGATCTTGAAGATGTACACGTTCACCGCGACGTTCATCAGCGACAGCACCAGGAACAACTGCGGGATGCTCAGCTTGGCCACCGACAACAGCAGGATCGAGACGACGGCGGCGACCACCATGAACAGCGCGTTGAGGATGTTGTTCGCGGCGATTACCCGGGCCCGCTTGTCCTCCTCGGTGCGCGCCTGGATCAGGGCGTACAGCGGCACGATGTAGAAGCCGCCGAAGATGCCGATGCCGAGGATGTCGCCGAGCACCGCCCAGCTCTGCGGATGCTCCAGCACTTCCAGCCAGGTGAACGGCGCGGCGCCGACGGGGAAGCCGCCGCTGTGCCACCACAGCAGGATGCCGAACAGGCTCAGGCCAATGGAGCCGAAGGGCACCAGGCCGATCTCCACCTTCTTGCCCGAAAGCTTCTCGCAGAGCATCGAGCCCAGGGCGATGCCCACCGAGAACACGGTGAGGATCAGCGTCACCACGCTCTCGTCGCCGTGCAGCAGCTCCTTGGCGTAGGTGGGGATCTGCGTCAGGTAGACCGCGCCGAGGAACCAGAACCAGGAGTTGCCCACCAGCGAGCGCGACACCGCCGGGCGCTGGCCGAGGCCCAGGCACAGGATGGCCCAGGACTGCTTGAAGATGTTCCAGTCCAGCTGCAGCTGCGGCAGCGCGGCGGCGGCACGGGGAATGCCGCGACTGGCCAGGAAGCCGCAGATAGCCACCAGCACCACGGCGACGCCCACCGCCGGCGCGTAGGCCTGGCGCGACATCAGCACGCCGGCGCCGATGGTGCCGGCGAGGATGGCCAGGAAGGTACCCATCTCCACCAGGGCGTTGCCGCCGACCAGCTCGTCGTCGCGCAGGTGCTGCGGCAGGATCGAGTACTTCACCGGGCCGAACAGCGCCGAATGGGTGCCCATGGCGAACAGGGCGAGGAACAGCAGCGGCAGGCTGCCGAACAGGAAGCCCGCGGCGCCGACCAGCATGATGACGATCTCTGCGGCCTTCAGGGCGCGCATCAGCGCGTCCTTGTTGAACTTCTCGCCGAACTGCCCGCCCAGGGCGGAGAACAGGAAGAACGGCAGGATGAACAGCAGGGCGCAGAGGTTGACCAGCAGATTGCGGTCACCGCCGACGCTCAGGTGGTAGAGGATCGCCAGGATCAGCGACTGCTTGAAGATGTTGTCGTTGAAGGCGCCGAGCAGCTGGGTGATGAAGAACGGCAGGAAACGCCGGGAGCCCAGCAGGGCGAATTGCGAGTGTTGGCTCATCGTCCGTGTGTACCTGGTCAGGCGACCCCGAAAGCGGGCCGGGAGGACGCCGCGGCGTCCGTCGCAGATTTGACTGCAACTGCGATGCCTCTGGCCACATCCACGGGCAAAAATTCCGAATTGCCTCTCGCATGACCGGACAGGCCGGGGCGAAATCGCGGATAAGATCCGCTCCTACGCCGCCCCACCCGCGGTGTTCCCTTGTAGGAGCGCGCCCTGCGCGCGAATCGCGGGCAGGGCCCGCTCCTACAGGTTGCACGGTATTCCTCCCCCGAGCGGACCTTGTCCGCGATAGCCGGAACCCCCGGCGCGATTCGCGGATAAGATCCGCTCCTACGCCGCCCCACCCACGCCATTCCATGTAGGAGCGCGCCCTGCGCGCGAAATCGCGGGCAGGGCCCGCTCCTACAGGTTGCACGGTATTCCTCCCCCCGTAGGAGCGGACCTTGTCCGCGATAGCCGGAACCCCCGGCGCGATTCGCGGATAAGATCCGCTCCTACGCCGCCCCACCCGCACCATTCCATGTAGGAGCACAGTATTCCTCCCCCGTAGGAGCGGACCTTGTCCGCGATAGCCGGAACCCCCGGCGCGATTCGCGGATAGGATCCGCTCCTACGCCGCCGCCGCACCATTCCATGTAGGAGCGCGCCCTGCGCGCGAATCGCGGGCAGGGCCCGCTCCTACAGGTTGCCGGGTGACAGGCCGGAGCGTCCGCAGGCCAGGCGGTATTCCCCCGGCGCCACGCCGTAGGCCTGCTTGAACTGGCGGCTCAGGTGGCTCTGGTCGGCGTAGCCCAGTTGCGCCGCCACCGAGGCCGGCGCGCAGCCGCCCTTGAGCAGGGCGCGGGCCTGTTCCAGGCGGCGTTGCTTGATCCAGGCGTGGGGCGGCAGGCCGGTGGCCTTGCGGAACACCCGGGCGAAATGGAAGGGCGACAGGTTCACCACCGCCGCCAGCTCCTCCAGCGACGGCGGCTCGACCAGCCGTGCCGCCAGCAGCTCGCGGGCACGGGCCACCGCCTGCGGTTCCTGGCCGGCCGGGCGCGCCTCGGGCACCCGCGCGTGGCGCTGGAACAGCAACAGCAGCGTCTCGCGCCAGCAGGTCTGGCGCTCCAGGCTGCTGGCGTTGGACTCCAGCAGGCGGTGCACGTGCAGGAAGGCCCGGCTCAGCTCGGGATCGTGCAGCACGCTGGCGTCGAAGGTGGGCAGGCCGCGGCCACCCAGCTCCAGCTCGTCGAGCACGCTGCCGACCTGCCCGATCTCCGGATAGAAACCACGGTACAGCCAGCCCGCCTCGTGGGCCTTGGAGCCGGTGTGGACCTCGTCGGGATTGATCAGCACCAGGCTGCCACTGGGCGCCAGGTGCTCGGCGCCACGGTGGCGGAAGCGCTGGGCGCCCTGCTCGATCAGCACCAGGGCGAAGCCTTCGTGGACATGGGGGGCAAAGCGCTGCTCGATGAAGCGCGCGTGCAGCAACTCCAGGCCGCCCAGTTCCTGGGCCCGCCAGAAGCGCGTCTGCTCGCCATGGGCACTGTCGAGGGGCATGCCGGGGCCTCAGCCGATGAAGCCGGCTTCCAGGGCGGCCTTCACCTGCGGCCACTCCAGGTCGGTGATGCTGTAGAGAACGCTGTCGTCCAGGCGCCCGCCGGCCAGGCGCCGGTGGTTGCGCAGCACGCCCTCGCGCACCGCGCCGAGCTTCTCGATGGCGCGCTGCGAGCGCAGGTTGCTGGCGGCGGTCTTCAGCTGCACGCGGACCATCTTCCAGTTGTCGAAGGCCTGGCGCAGCATCAGGTACTTGATGCTGGCGTTCAGCCCGGTGCCGTGCTGCGCCGCATCCAGCCAGGTGCCGCCGATCTCGCAGGCCGGCAGCGCCGGGAGGAAGTCCATGAAGCGGGTGGTGCCCACCAGCTGGTTGCCCAGGCGCACCACCAGCGGCAGGGCGCGGCCCTCGCGCTGCTCGGCGAGGCTGTTGCGGTACCAGTCCGGGCGCTGCGGCGCGCTCATGAACCTCAGCGCCTCGCGGTTGGCCTCGGCCAGCGCCACCAGGTCCGGCACGTCGGCCTCGACCATGGGCTCCAGTCGCAGCGCACCGCGCTGCAGGGTGATGGGTGACGGTCTGAACATGGCCCCTCCTCGTACCTCGACTTTCCGCCGGCTCCTATCGGAACCCGGTGCCCGGCAATAGTGCCACAGCGGCGCCAGGGCGCGACGGACGGGCCCCGGGCGAAAAGGCCGGCAAAGCTACCAGCGCTTTCCCACTGCGGCAAGCGGCCTCTGAGACCTTGGTCGCAGGGGTTCTGACAGCATCGGACTTTGGTGCGAAACTGCATCCCAGCAGCTCCTGCGGGGGAGCGAGTCGATTTGTCGGAGTTCGCATGTCGTTGTCCAGTGGGCTGATCGCTACGGTCGCCCTTCTCTACATGGCCATCCTGTTCGCCATCGCCTTCTATGGCGACCGCCGCCGCGCGCCCCTGTCGCCGCGCCTGCGCGCCTGGGTCTACAGCCTGTCGCTGGCGGTGTACTGCACCAGCTGGACCTTCTTCGGCGCCGTCGGCCAGGCCGCCGGCCAGCTCTGGTCGTTCCTGCCGATCTACCTCGGCCCGGTGTTGCTGATGCTCTTCGCGCCCTGGGTGCTGCAGAAGATGATCATGATCAGCAAGCAGGAGAACATCACCTCCATCGCAGACTTCATCGCCGCGCGCTACGGCAAGTCCCAGGCCCTGGCGGTGGTGGTGGCGCTGATCTGCGTGGTCTGCGTGCTGCCCTACATCGCCCTGCAGCTCAAGGGCATCGTCCTGGGCGTGAACCTCCTGATCGGCGCCGGCGCCGACTCCGGCGGCAGCCGCGCCCAGGACACGGCGCTGATCGTCTCGCTGGTGCTGGCGCTGTTCACCATCGTCTTCGGCACCCGCAGCCTGGACGTCACCGAGCACCACCGCGGCATGGTGCTGGCCATCGCCTTCGAGTCGCTGGTCAAGCTCACCGCCTTCCTCGCCGTGGGCATCTTCGTCACCTTCGGCCTCTACGACGGCTTCGGCGACCTGTTCGACAGGGCCCGTGACGCCCCGCAGCTGGCCGAGTACTGGCAGGAGACCGTGCACTGGCCGGCCATGCTGCTGCAGACCGGCGTGGCCATGACCGCCATCATGTGCCTGCCGCGGCAGTTCCACGTGCTGGTGGTGGAGAACATCGAGCCGCGCGACCTCAACCTGGCGCGCTGGGTATTCCCCGCCTACCTGGTGCTGGCCGCGCTGTTCGTGGTGCCCATCGCCCTGGCCGGGCAGCTGCAGTTGCCGGCGGGGGTCATCCCCGACTCCTTCGTGATCAGCCTGCCGCTGGCCGAAGCGCACCCGGCGCTGGCGCTGCTGGCCTTCATCGGCGGCGCCTCGGCGGCCACCGGCATGGTCATCGTGGCCAGCGTGGCGCTGTCCACCATGGTCTCCAACGACATGCTGCTGCCCTGGCTGCTGCGCCGCAAGGGCACCGATGCCGAGCAGCCGTTCGAGGTGTTCCGCCACTGGCTGCTGACCGTGCGCCGGGTGAGCATCGCGCTGATCCTCCTGCTGGCCTACGTCAGCTACCGCCTGCTGGGCTCCACCGCGAGCCTGGCGACCATCGGCCAGATCGCCTTCGCCGCCATCGCCCAGCTGGGCCCGGCGATGATCGGCGCGCTGTACTGGAAGCAGGCCAACCGCCGCGGCGTGTTCGCCGGCCTGGCCGCCGGTGCCGCGCTCTGGGCCTACACCCTGGTGCTGCCGGTGATCGCCCGCAGCCTGGGCTGGCCGCTGGAACACTTCCCCGGGCTGACCTGGCTGGCCGCCCACCCCTTCGGCATCAACATCGAGCCGCTGACCCTCGGCGTACTGCTCTCGCTGATCGGCAACTTCGCCCTGTTCGGCCTGGTCTCGGTGTTCTCCCGCACCCGCGTCTCCGAGCACTGGCAGGCCAGCCGCTTCATCGGCCAGGAAATCTCCCAGCGGCTCAGCTCGCGCTCGATGCTGGCGGTGCAACTGGAAGACCTGCTGATGCTCGCCGCGCGCTTCGTCGGCGAGGAGCGCGCGCGGCAGAGCTTCATCCGCTTCGCCTACCGCCAGGGCAAGGGCTTCGTGCCCAGCCAGAACGCCAACGACGAGTGGATCGCCCACACCGAGCGCCTGCTCGCCGGCGTGCTCGGCGCCTCCTCGGCGCGCGCGGTGGTGAAGGCCGCCATCGAAGGCCGCGAGATGCAGGTAGAGGACGTGGTGAAGATCGCCGACGAAGCCTCCGAGGTGCTGCAATTCAACCGCGCCCTGCTGCAGGGCGCCATCGAGAACATCACCCAGGGCATCAGCGTGGTCGACCAGTCGCTGCGCCTGGTGGCCTGGAACCACCGCTACATCGAGCTGTTCGACTACCCCGAGGGGCTGATCCACGTCGGCCGGCCGATCGCCGACATCATCCGCTACAACGCCGAGCGCGGCCTGTGCGGGCCCGGCGACCCCGACCTGCACGTGGCCAAGCGCCTGTACTGGATGCGCCAGGGCACCCCGCACACCTCCGAGCGGCTGTTCCCCAACGGCCGCGTCATCGAGCTGATCGGCAACCCCATGCCCGGCGGCGGCTTCGTCATGAGCTTCACCGACATCACCGCGTTCCGCGACGCCGAGCACGGCCTCAAGGAAGCCAACGAGAGCCTGGAGCAGCGCGTCGAGGAACGCACCCAGGAACTCTCCCAGCTGAACCAGGCGCTGACCGAGGCCAAGGGCACCGCCGAGGCCGCCAACCAGTCGAAGACGCGCTTCCTCGCCGCGGTCAGCCACGACCTGATGCAGCCGCTGAACGCCGCGCGGCTGTTCTCCGCGGCGCTGGCGCAGAGCGAACTGCCCAGCGAGTCCAGCGACCTGGTGCGCCACCTGGACTCCTCGCTGCGTTCGGCCGAGGACCTGATCACCGACCTGCTGGACATCTCGCGCCTGGAAAGCGGCCGCGTCAGCGCCGAGCGCGCGGCCTTCCCGCTCAGCGCCCTGCTCGACCCGCTGGGCGCCGAGTTCCGCGCCCTGGCCCAGGAACAGGGCATCGACTTCCACCTGCGCGGCAGCAAGCTGCGGGTGGACAGCGACATCAAGCTGCTGCGCCGGGTGCTGCAGAACTTCCTGACCAACGCCTTCCGCTACGCCAAGGGCCGCGTGCTGCTGGGCGTGCGCCGCGAGGACGGGCACCTGCGCCTGGAGGTGTGGGACCGCGGCCCGGGCATCCCCGAGGACAAGCTCAGCGTGATCTTCGAGGAATTCAAGCGCCTGGACAGCCACCAGACCCGCGCCGAGAAGGGCCTGGGCCTGGGCCTGGCGATCGCCGACCGGCTGTGCAAGGTGCTCGGCCACCGCTTGCAGGTGCGCTCCTGGCCGGGCAAGGGCAGCGTGTTCAGCGTCAGCGTGCCGCTGGCGCGGCAACCGGCGCCGGCCGAGCTCAACGGCCACAAGGCCGAGGTGCCCACCGAGCTGAACGGCGCCCAGGTGCTGTGCGTGGACAACGAGGACAGCATCCTGGTCGGCATGAACAGCCTGCTCAGCCGCTGGGGCTGCCGCGTGCTCACCGCGCGCAGCAAGGCCGAGTGCGAGCAGTTGCTGGACAGCGACGCGCGCCCGGAACTGGCGCTGATCGACTACCACCTGGACAACGGCGAGACCGGCGCCGAACTGATGGCCTGGCTGCGCACGCGCCTGGGCGAACCGGTGCCCGGCGTGGTGATCAGCGCCGACGCCCGCCCCGAGCTGGTGGCGCAGATCCACGCCGCCGGCCTGGAATTCCTCGCCAAGCCGGTGAAACCGGCGGCGCTACGGGCACTGCTGAGCCGGCACCTGAGCTTGCGCTGAGCGGACGTCGTAGGCGCATAACGCCTACGGCGTTATCCGCCGCCTGGCCTTGCTTGCCGGCGGCTCCTGGGTTGACCTTGGCGTTGGCTGTGACCCCGGCGTATCGGCGGATAACCGCGAACGGTTATCCGCCCTACGGTTCCGGGAGGCACGGTATTCCTCCCCCGTAGGAGCAGACCTTGTCCGCGATAGCCGGGACCACCGGCGCGATTCGCGGATGAGATCCGCTCCTACGCCGCCCCATCCACGCCATTCCCTTGTAGGAGCGCGCCCTGCGCGCGAATCGCGGGCAGGGCCCGCTCCTACAGCCCATGGAGAGGCATGGCATTCCCTCGTAGGAGCACCTGTCTTGCCGGCCGCGTCGGGGCGCTCTTCGTAGGATCGAGGGGGACGCCTAGTTCTTGCTCGCGAATGAGCCCCGCAGCGAAGTCTGTTCGCGAGCAAGCTCGCTCCTACGAGAAGCCATGCCCACCGGAACCTTGTCCGCGATAGCCGGACGTCCCGCCGCGAATCACGAATGGCATCCCCGGCTTGACCTGGAACACCCCCTCCACGCCGCCAGCTTCTAGACTCCCAGCATCCCCGCACGGAGCCGTCCCACGATGCTGGACCACATGGAACTCGTCCTCGACCTCACCACCGCCCTGGCCATCGGCCTGCTGGTCGGCACCGAGCGCGGCTGGCGCGAGCGCGACTTCGAGGACATCCGCCAGGTCGCCGGCATCCGCACCTTCACCCTGGCCGGCCTGCTGGGCGGCTTGAGCGCGCTGCTGGCCGGGCACTTCGGCGTCTGGGCCTGGGCGGTGATGGCGCTGCTGGTGGGCCTGCTGGCCGTGGCCGGCTACCTGGCCGACGTGGGCCGCAGCGGCGACCAGGGCATGACCAGCGAGGTCGCCCTGCTCGCCACCTTCCTGCTGGGCAGCCTGGCAGTGGCCGACAGCCGCCTGCTGGCCGCCGGCGGCGGCGTGGTGGTGGCGCTGCTGCTGAGCCTGAAGGAATCCCTGCATGCGGCGCTGAAGCACCTGGAGGCCCGCGAACTCTCGGCGGCCTTCAAGCTGCTGTTCATCTCGGTGGTGATGCTGCCGGTGCTGCCCAACCAGGGCTACGGCCCCTGGCAGGTGTTCAACCCCTACGCCAACTGGTGGATGGTGGTGCTGATCGCCGGCCTGGGCTTCGCCGCCTACGTCGCCGTGCGCCTCACCGGCACCCGCCACGGCCTGCTGATCACCGCGCTGCTCGGCGGCCTGGTGTCGTCCACGGCGATGACCCTCACCCTCGCCGGCATGCACGAGCAGCGCCGCCTGCAACCGCTGCTGGCCGCCGGCCTGCTGGCCACCTCGGCGCTGATGTTCCCGCGGGTGGCCCTGGAGGTCGGCCTGGTCAACGCCGAGCTGCTGCCGAACCTGCTGCCGCCGCTGATCGTCGCCACCCTGATCTATGCCGGCGGCGCGCTGCTGTATTGGCAGCGCGCCAGCCGGGACGAGACGCCCGCCACCAGCGAACCGCCGCTGAAGAACCCCTTCGAACTGGGCCCGGCCTTGCGCTTCGCCGCCCTGCTGGCGCTGATCCTGTTCCTGGTCGAGGCCGGGCACCGCTACCTGGGCGACGTCGGCGTGTACCTGGTGGCGCTGCTCTCGGGCCTGGCCGACGTCGACGCCATCACCCTGTCCCTGGCCAGCAACGCCCTGGGCGGGTTGGGCGCCGAAGTGGCCGGGCACGGCATCGTCCTCGCCGTGGTCAGCAACAGCCTGGTCAAGGCCGCCCTGATCGCCCTGGTCGGCGGCGCCCGGCTGGCCCTGCGCTGCGTACCGGTGATGGTCGCCGGCCTCGCCGCGGGGGCGCTGACGCTGCTCTTCGTGTAGATCAGGCGAGCCAATGCAACGCCCGTAGGATGGGTGGAGCGAAGCGATACCCATCGCCATGACCGCATGGGTTTCGCAAGCTCAACCCATCCTACGAAAAGCACCTTGCAGAAGTGGCGTCAGCGCGGCTGCTCGAACTGGCGGAGGATCTCCTCCACCCGCTCACCGAGCATTTCGTTGGCCGACCGCTTCAGGCCCCGCGCCAGCTCCACCAGCACCACCTGCTCGGCCAGCGGACGCAGGCGCATGAACACCTCGGCCAGTTGCTCCAGGTCGGCCGCGCCAGGCAGCAGCTCGGCGCCGCGCTTGTCCACCAGGTGGGTGACCACCAGGCGCACGATGCCGGCGGCCAGGTGCTCGGTATCGCCGCGCAGCACCGCCAGGTGCTCCAGCAGCGCGGCCAGGGGAATGCCCGAGCGGTACAGCTCGACGCCGGCGTTGAACAACCGCGGGCTGGGGATGCTGATGCGCTCGCCGTCGAATTGCAGCAGACCCTGCTGCAGGGCGCGGTCGATGACCTCGTCGTCGAGTTCGTCGCCGAAGATCGCCTGCAGTTCGTCGAAGCCGATCTGCCCCGGCGTCTCCAGGTTCCAGGCGCCGAGGATGGCCTGGTCCAGGCCCAGCACGTGGTCCAGGTCGTGGCCGCGCTCCCAGCTTTCCAGCAGCTCCTTGATGTTCGACAGGCCGTAGCCGCGCTCCAGCAGGCCGCCGATCAGGCGCAGGCGGCGCAGGTGGCTGGCGAAGTACACGCCGCTGCGGCCGCGCCGCTCGGGCGGCGGCAGCAGGCCGCGGTCTTGGTAGGCGCGGATGTTGCGCACCGTACTGCCGGCCTCGCGGGCCAGCTCGTCGACGCTGAATTCGCGCTCGTCCTCCATCTCCGCCGGGCTTTGCTCGGGGCGCTGGAGCAGGCGCTGCAGAAGGCTCAGGGGCGTGCTCATGGCGGCGATCATAGCCAGCGCCCGGCGCCGGCCACAACCGCAAGGCATCGATACGCAAGCGCTTGCGAAGCCCGTCACAACGCCCAACCAAAGGCGGGACTTCATCGCCCCGCGTACCCTGCCCTTGCCACCAAACCCGCATGGCGACTGGGCTGCGCGCCGCTGCCCGCATTGGTAACAGCGCCGCCGGGCATGGCGCGGGCGGGGCGAATGGGTCAGCATCCACCGTGACATCGACCAATGTCATGGTCGCTCCGTACAACAACAATGGCCTGGAGAACGTCATGCCCCGAGGCACCCCGTCCGCCCATCCGCTCCCGCCGCCGCCACGGGAGGCCGCATGAACGCCATGCTCGAAAACCCCGGCCTGCCGCCGGCCGAACGCCTCGACGTGCAATCCGGCGCGGTGCGCCTGGCGGTGTACCGCTGGGGCGATGCGAACAAGCCGATGCTGCTGTTCGTCCACGGCTACCCGGACAACCACGAAGTCTGGCTGCCGCTGATCGCCCGCCTGCTCGGCCGCTACCAGGTGGTGGCCTACGACGTGCGCGGCGCCGGCGCCTCGGACAAACCACGGCGCACCCGCGACTACCGCCTGGAACTGCTCAGCCAGGACCTGAAAGCCGTGCTCGACGCCGTCAGCCCCGAACGCGCGGTGCACCTGGTGGCCCACGACTGGGGCTCGATCCAGACCTGGGAGAGCGTCACCGACCCGGCGTTGCGTGAACGCATCGCCTCCTACACCAGCATTTCCGGGCCCTGCCTGGACCACGTCGGCCACTGGATGCGCGACCGCCTGCGGCGCAGGCGCCCGGCCGCGCTGCTGCAGATGCTCAGCCAGCTGCTGCACTCCTGGTACATCTACTACTTCCACCTTCCGCTGCTGCCGGCGCTGTCCTGGCGCCTGGGCGCCGCGCGCCTGTGGCCGCAGTACCTGCGCAAGGTCGAGGGCATCCGCAACCCCGGGCGCAACCCGCACCAGGCCAGCGACGGCGAGCACGGCGTGAAGCTGTACCGGGCCAACTTCATCGGTTCGATCTTCAAGCCGCGCAAGCGCCATACCGAGGTGCCGGTGCAACTGGTGGTGCCGACCCGCGACCGCTACGTCGGCCAGCAGCTGTTCCAGCAGCTCTCGCTGTGGGCGCCGCGGCTATGGCGCCGCGAGGTGACCGCCGGGCACTGGCAACTGCTCGCCGAGCCGGAACAACTGGCCGGCTGGATCGACGAATTCGCCCGCCACATCGACGGCGGCGAGGCCAGCCAACCGCTGCAGCGCGCTCAGCAGAAACCCGGCGCCGGGCCCTTCGCCGGCAAGCTGGTGGTGGTCACCGGCGCCGGCGGCGGCATCGGCCGTTCCACGCTGCTGCGCTTCGCCGAACAGGGCGCCAGCGTGCTCGCCGCGGACATCGACCCGGCCGCCGCCGAAGCCAGCGCCGCCCAGGCCCGCAGCCTTGGCGCCACGGCCTTCAGCTATTGCGTGGACGTCGGCGACAGCGCCGCCATGGAACGCTTCGCCACCTGGGTGAAAAGCAGCCTGGGCGTGCCCGACGTGGTGGTCAGCAACGCCGGCATCGGCCTGGCCGGCGCCATGCTCGACACCAGCGCGCAGGACTGGGAGCGCCTGCTGCGCGTCAACCTGTGGAGCGTCATCGACGGCTGCCGCCTGTTCGGCCGGCAGATGGTCGAGGCCGGCAAGCCCGGGCACCTGGTCAACGTCGCCTCCGGCGTGGCCTTCGCACCCTCGCGCAACTACCCGGCCTACGCCACCAGCAAGGCGGCGGTGCTGATGCTCAGCGAATGCCTGCGCGCCGAGCTGGCCGGGCACGGCATCGGCGTCAGCGCGGCCTGCCCCGGCTTCGTCGACACCGGCATCGTCCAGGCCACCCGCTTCGCCGGCCTCAGCGAGGAGCAGCAGGCCCGCCGCCGCGCCAGGGTGCAGCGCTTCTACCGCCGTCGCCGGCTGAGCCCGGACAGGGTGGGCGAGAAGATCGTCCAGGCCGTGCAGCGCAACCAGCCGGTGGTCGCCGCCGGCGCCGAGGTGCACCTGGCGCGCTGGCAGTGGCGCCTGCTGCCCAGCCTGTCGCGCCTGTTGGCCCGTTTCGACCTGACTTCCTGAGGCCCGCCATGACCGACCATCATCACCGCCTGGTGCAACGCAAGGTGCAGTTCGACTACAGCGCCTCGCCACTGCACTGGATCCCCGGCGAGGCCGAGGCCTCCCACGTCATCAACGTCATTCACATGATGCTGCCGGCCGGCGAGCTGTGGTTCTGCCGCCTGTACAACAAGGCGCTGCCCTTCGTGAAGGACGCGCGCATGCGCGACGACGTACAGGGCTTCATCCGCCAGGAAGCGATGCACGCCCGCGCCCACTCCGGCGCCGTGGAGCGCTACCTGACGGTGCACAACATCGACTCCAGCCGCTACCTGAAGGCCATGGACTACCTGTTCGAACAGTTGCTCAGCGACACCCCGCTGGGGCTGCAGTTGTTCAACAGAACGCCCTGGCTGCGCCGCTGGTGGATCGGCCAGCGCTGCGCCATTGTCGCCGCGGTCGAGCACTTCACCTGTGTGCTCGGCAAATGGGTGCTGGAAGCCGAGGCGCTGGACCGCGCCGGCTCCGACCCGGTGCTGCTGGACCTGTTCCGCTGGCACGGCGCCGAGGAAGTGGAGCACCGCAACGTCGCCCACGACCTGCACGTGCACCTGGGCGGCAGCTTCGTCAGCCGCCAGTTGTGGATGTTCGTGGTCTGGCCGCTGATCATCTGGCTGTTCGCCTTCGGCACCCGCACCCTCGCCCGCCAGGACCCGAGCCTGGGCAGGCCGCGGCCCTTCTGGCGCATCTGGCGCGACAGCGAAAAGCGCGGCCTGCTGCCGCGGCGAGCCTCGCTGGCCGGCAGCTTCCTGCGCTACTTCAAGCCCTGGTACCACCCGGACCACGAGGCCAATACCCAGGAGGCCCTGGACTACCTGGCGCGCTCGCCGGCGGCGAGTCGGGCGGCTCGGGGTTGAGGGGAGTTCCGGGTAAGAGAAAGAGCACCCTCTCCCTAACCCTCTCCCTGAAGGGAGAGGGGACCGTTCGGAGTGCTCAGGTATTTCGGCGTTGGCCGGCTAGCACAGAGGCTACCGGCTGAAACCAAGTCTTCTCTCGGCACGGACAAGCCCCCTCTCCCTTCAGGGAGAGGGCTGGGGAGAGGGAGCGGACTCAATCCTCGTGCCACAGCCTAGGGTTCGCGAGCAAGCTCGCTCCTACGAAAAGCGCAGCATCGTATGGCGGATAACCGCGAACGGTTATGTGCCCTACAGCGCGGTAGGACTATTTATCTTCTTCCAGAACCTGCGGCTCGTCGCCCAGCGCCCGCTCCAGCCAGTCGCCCGGCAAGCTCTTGCTGGCCCGCGCCCCGAGCAGCTTGACCTGTTCCGCACGACTGATCAGGTTGCCGCGGCCCTCGCAGAGCTTGTTGCGCGCCGCCGCGTAGGCCTTGTCCAGCTGCTGCAGGCGCGAGCCCATCTCGTCCAGGTCCTGGACGAAGAGCACGAACTTGTCGTACAGCGCGCCGGCGCGCTCGGCGATCTCGCGGGCGTTCTGCGTCTGCCGCTCCTGGCGCCAGAGGCTGTCGATCACCCGCAGGGTGGCCAGCAGGGTGGTCGGGCTGACGATCACGATATTGCGCTCGAAGGCCTCCTGGAACAGGTTCGGCTCAGCCTGCAGGGCCACCGAGAAAGCCGCCTCCACCGGCATGAACAGCAGCACGAAGTCCAGGCTGTGCAGGCCCTCCAGGCGCCGGTAATCCTTGCCGGAGAGGCCCTTCACGTGGCTGCGCAGGGACAGCACGTGCTGTTTCAGCGCCTGCTGGCGGATCACCTCGTCGTCACTGGCGACGAACTGCTGGTAGGCCGTCAGGCTGACCTTGGCGTCCACCACCACCTGCTTGTCGCCGGGCAGGCGGATCAGCACGTCGGGCTGGAAGCGTTCGCCATCGGCGGCGCGCAGGCTCACCTGGGTCTCGTACTCGCGGCCCTTCTCCAGGCCGGCGTGTTCCAGCACGCGCTCCAGCACCAGCTCGCCCCAGTTGCCCTGGGTCTTCTGGCCCTTGAGCGCGCGGGTCAGGTTGGTCGCCTCCTCGCCCAGGCGCAGGTTGAGCTGCTGCAGGCGCTCCAGTTCCTTGCCCAGGGAGAAGCGCTCGCGGGCTTCCTGTTGATAACTCTCTTCCACGCGTTTCTCGAAGGCCTGGATGCGCTCCTTCAGCGGATCGAGCAATTGCCCCAGGCGCTGCTGGCTGGCCTCGGCGAAACGCTGCTCGCGCTCCTCGAAGATCTTCCCGGCCAGCTCGGCGAACTGCGCGCGCAGCTCGTCCCGCGCCGCCTGCAGGTCGCCCAGGCGCTGCTGGTGGCCTTCCTGCTGCTCGCGCAGTTCGGCGGCCAGCGCGGCGCGTTCGGCGGACAGCCGGCGCAGTTCCTCCTCGCGGCCCTCGCGCTCGGCCTGCCAACTGCGCTCGGCCTGCTGCTGGCGCTCGCGCTCGGCGCGGCCCAGGTCCACCTCGCGGCGCAGAGCCGCGGCCTCGCCGGCCAGCTCGCCGTGGCGGCCGCTCAGGCGCTGGAAGGCTTCGCGCTCGGCCTCCAGTTGCGCGCCCAGGCCATCCTGGGCCAGTTGCGCGGTGGTCAGGCGTTCGCGCAACAGCGCCAGTTCGCTCTCCTGCCGCGCCGCGCGCTCGCGCAGGTGCCAGGCCAACCAGCCCAGCGGCAGCGTGGCGGCCAGCAGTCCGATCAGCAGGTTGGGCAAGTCGACGGGCATGGGCGCTCCAGGGCGGGTGGTCGCAGGAAAATTCGCGTCATGGTAGCAGCCGCGAATAGGAATTCAGTGCGGCTTTTGCCGTCAGGGCTCTTGACAACGCGGAAGGAAAGCAAGCGCTTGGGACAATCCACAGAAGCTGTGGATAACCACGTGGATAAGGTGATGAAAACGTCTTATACGCCTTGCCCGCTGGGGCTGCCGCTTAGATTGGTGCTTTTTTCACCAATAAATAAAGCCATTAAAAATCAATAATTTACAAACGCTCAACGAAAAATCAAGCGCTTACGGAGGAATGTTTCCGGTGCTTGACAACAGCCACCAACATTGTGCACAAGTCCGCGCCGGACAGGGGCGGACCGCCTCATTTCAGGGCAATCCGAAGGGATTTTCAGGCAAGCTTCAGCAGAGAATCAGACGCATTCGCGGGCTCTGCGCCGACGTTCCTGGCTAGGAATACTGCCCGCCCCGGCAACAGGCGCGGCCTGGCCCAACGACTCCAGCACGCGCTCGTACATGCGTTGCGCGGTGGGCTTGTCGGGGTACTGGAAGAAGTACTGGTTGAGGTAGACGCGCCACTGGCGGCGGTCATGGGGATGGGCTTCCAGGCGAATGTCCATGGCGCACTCCGTTGCTTGGCCAGCGCAATAAGCTAGCGCGTTCGCCCCACCCCGCGCGGGCAGGACGACGGACGGTCACGCCGGGTGCGGCAGGTCGCCCTCGACCAGGAATCCCGCGCGCGGGAACAGCCGCGGCGCCCCCGGCACCTGGGCATGCTTGAAGGCCACGTAGTCGGCGGTGGTCTCGCACAGCCAGGGCATGAGGTTGCGCGGGCGCTTGTCGACGAAGGCCGAAGGCACGAAGAGCGCGGCATTCAGCCCACCTTCCGGGCAGCGCGCCGAGCGGTATTCGAAGGCCTCCACCGCGGCAGCGCGCATGGCGCTGCCCAGCGCCTGGGTCAGGCGGTAGTCCCGCGGGTCCTGCAGGCGCTCGGCATAGCTGTCGAAGGGCGGCGCCTGCAGGCGTATGCCCCGTTGCACCTGGAAACGCGCCTCGAAGGAAGCGTGCTCGGAAAGGATGCGCCCGCTGGGCGGCGGACTGGCCATGCCCTCCCAGAGCACGAAGCGGTAATAGGCCGCCTCGGCCATGGCCGTCTCCAGGCGCAACGCGGCGTAGAACAGGCTGGGTTCGTGGCGGCGGCCGAAGCGCGAGCCCCAGCGCAGCGGCGGGTAGCGGAACGGCGTCTTCAGCAGGTAGTGCAGGGTTTCGGTGGACGGCGGCAGGTGCGGCTTGCTGGTCTCGATCAGCTCTTCCAGCAGGGCCTGTTCCTCCAGGGTATCCACCAGTTGCAGGGTCGCGACCTGCTCCTGGCTCTCCACCAGGCGCACCAGCTTGCCCCGCAGCGGGGCGATGGCCTGCTCGCCCCGGCATTCGCGCCACAGTTCGGCGCCGACGTCGAGGGCCATTCAGATCTTGCCCCGGATGGCGTCGAGGTACTCGACCACCTGCACCAGGCCCTGCACCTGCTCCATCCGCTGCAGCGGCACACCGCTCAGGTGGCGGTTGGGGGTGCGCAGGAAGTGGCGCATGTCCTCCAGGTTGCCACCGAACAGGGCGAAGAGCGCGCGGTATACCCGCACCAGCAGCAGCGCCAGCTCGCCGGTCTTGCTGCCCACCCGCAGGCCGCCGCTCTTCCAGCGGCTCACCGCGCTGCGGTCGACGCCGACGATGGCGGCCAGCTCCTGCTGCGTCATGCCCAGTTGCTCACGGGCAGCCAGTACCGCCTTGGCCAGGACCAGATCGGCCGACGGAGTTTCCCGGATCAGTGCGCTCATGCCGTACCTCTTTCGTGCATTTGATGCAAACATACCATCAAACGTGAAAACCGCACAAAGCACTTCCCCTTTTCCGGCAGAGCGCCGGACGCGGTTCGGGCGGCCATGTATCAGCGCCCTGACGAAAGCGACGAATTCTTTACCGGACCTTTACTCCACATTGGCGTTTCTTGACCTGGACGCACGGTCTCATGAAGTACCCGAACCGGCTGCGCCCGGTGGCGGGATCGACCGATAGCAGCGCGCGCCGCAACCGCCGGCCGCGCCAGGAGAACACCATGAAGAAGACCGTCGCCCTGCTCTGTGCCGCCCTGATGCTCGGCAGCCCGCTGGCGAGTTTCGCCCAGCAGGGCCCCGGCCCGGACCACGGCCCGAACCGCCCGGACAATCGCCCGCAGCAGCACCAGCAATACCAGCAGCAGAAAGGCTCCCAGGGCGGCCACTACCAGGGCCGCACGGGCCACGCCGATCCGCGCTACTACCGCGACCCGCACTTCCGCCCGCAGGCCGGCATGCCGGTGCCGCATCGCGAATGGCGCCGCGGCGTGGTGGTGCAGCCGGTCTACCGCAGCGACCGCTACTGGGTCACCGACTGGCGCGCCCGTCACCTCTACGCGCCGCCGCGCGACCATCGCTGGCTGTACGTCAACGGCGACTACGTGCTGGTGGCCATCGCCACCGGGGTGATCGTCAACATCCTGGCCGGCTATTGAGGCGCCTCAGGCGCTGGTGCTGAGCAAGGCACCGGCGCCACCGCCGCCATTGCGGATCGCTTCGGCCAGCGCCGCCGCCGTGGCCTGCATGGCGGCGCTGGTGCTGGCGATGCGGCTCTGCAGGGCCATGATGATCGCGGTGCGCTCGTTTTCCGAGGAATATTGCCGCTCCTGCGCGGCCGCCAGTTCCTGCTGCTCCTGCTGCAACTGCTTCTGCAGCTGCTGCAGGCGCTTCTGCAACTGCTCGACGGCGACGCTGGAGCTGCCGCCGCTTTCGGCGCCGGCGCCAGCCGCGCCCTGGCTTTCAGACTTCGCGCCACGACTGGTCACGGCGCCGTCGTCCTGATTGGCATCGGCCGCCGTGCCGCCATCGCCATTGGCAGCTATCCGCAATTGACCGGCGAAGGCCTGGCTGGAAGGCGTCAGGGAAAGGTTCATGCCCGAGGTTCCTTTTTCCGGGTGTTCTGCCGCTCTATCGACTGCCGTAGGAAAAACTTGAAAGACCATTCGCCGATGCCAGGCAAAGGCCCTAGGATAGGCCCCTTCATGCCCAGGCAGCCGTCACCATGGACAAGCAACGCGCCCACCAGTTGATCCTCCAGCGCCTCGACGCCGACCTCGATGTCGCCGTCCGCGCCGCGCGCACCGCCCACGAGGCCGCCACCCACGAGGAAAACATCGCCGAGAACAAGTACGACACCCTCGGCCTGGAAGCGGCCTACCTGGCCGCCGGGCAATCGCGCCGGGTGGAGGAGATCCGCCAGGCGCTCGCTTCGTTCCAGGGCCTGGTGCTGCGCGACTTCGACGCCGAGCTGGGCATCCAGACCAGCGCCCTGGTCGAACTGGCAGACCATGAGGACCGCCGCCGCAGGCTGTTCCTGGGTCCAGACGCCGCCGGCCTGAAGATCGAACTGGACGGCCACGAGGTCCTGGTCATCACCCCGCGCTCGCCGCTGGGCGGCGCCCTGCTCGGCCGCCACCCCGGCGACGAGATCGAGGTCGGCCTGGGCTCGGCGCGCCAGGCCTACGAGATCGTCGCGGCGCTCTGAGCGCCCCGCCCGCAGACCGGCGAATCCCGGACTAAGCTGCATGGCCGTCAACCCGAAAAGGAGATGCCGCCATGCTGTTCAACTGGTCCGAATACGTTCCCGCGGTGAAGAAGGCCTTCGGCTCATTGGGTAAGAAACATCCGAAGATGATCGCCGCCTACCAGGCGCTGGATGCCGCCGCCGCGGATGGCGACGCGCTGGACGCCAAGACCCGCGAGCTGATCTCCCTGGCGGTGGCCATCACCACCCGCTGCGACGGCTGCATCGGCGTGCACGCCGAGGCCGCGCGCAAGGCCGGCGCCAGTGAGGCCGAAGTAGCCCAGGCGCTGGCCACGGCGATCGCCATGAACGCCGGCGCCGCCTACGTCTACTCGCTGCGCGCGCTGGAGGCCTTCGAACAGCCGCAGGGCTGAGGTTCAGGCGCGGCGCCGGGTGCCGCGCCCAGGCTTTCTCCGGCGGCGGAATTGGGTTATCCATTGCGTTTTCGCCCGACGATGAGCCGCCATGTCCTCGCCCAGCATCAGTCTCTGCAAACTCGCCCTCGGCATCGCCGCCGGCATCTGGCTGGGCTTCGTCGCCGTGGCCCTGAGCTGCGTCCTGCTCCTGCGCTTGTGGCCCGGCGCGCCCCTGCCGTTGCCCGCCGGCCTGTCGCCGGCGCCGGCCAGCGCTCCGGCGCCCACCCCGGATGCCAACGCGGCGATGTTCCAGCAGTACCTGGAGAACCAGCGCAAGGCCCAGGCCGAACAGAGCCGGCAACTCGAACAGAGCGAGCGGGAACAGCGCTTCAACAGCGCGCCCTGCCAGTTCTGGCGCCAGCAGTACCAGGCCGACCCCAGCGAGAAGAACCGGCTGAAGATGGACGGCTACTGCGGCTGAGGCTCGGCCCCCACCACCTGGTTGCGGCCCAGGCGCTTGGCCTGGTACAGCGCCCTGTCCGCATCGCTCAGCCAGGCGCTGGCATCCACCTGGTAGGGACTGTAGGAGGCTATGCCGATGCTCAGGCCGACGGACAGGTCCGTCGCCAGCTGGTAGTGCTTTTCCGCGAAGCTCTGGCGCAGGCGCTCCATGATCTCCACCGCCAGCGTCTGGGTGGTGCCGGGCAGGATCACGCAGAATTCGTCGCCGCCATAGCGCCCCGGGGTGTCGGTTTCACGCAGCGAGTGGGTGAGCAGGTGGCTGAGCTCGGTGATGACCATGTCGCCCAGCACATGGCCGAAGCGGTCGTTGATGCCCTTGAAGTGGTCGATGTCGATCAGCGCCACGCTGGCCCGGGTGTGCTGCTGGCGGCACTTCTGGAATTCGTTCTCCAGTTGGTCCATCCAGGAACCATGGTTGAGCAGCCCGGTGAGGCTGTCGGTGCGGCTGACCGCGCGCAGCGCCTGCTTGTGCTCGGACAGGCGCCTGGCCAGGCTGTAGCTCACGCCGCCCACCGCCAGCGGGTAGACCACCAGCATCGGCAGGCAGGCATATACCTGCAGCGGCGTGGCCACGGCGGTGAAGGCGATGCCGAAGCACAGCCAGGCCAGCAGCACGCCCAGCAACTGCGCCACGCTGCCCAACAGGAAGAAACGCAGGCCGCCGGCGGCGATGTTGTCCATCGCCATCATCGACAGGATGGTCACGCTCGGCAGCGGGTTGAGCTGCATGGCGCCGGCCCAGAAGCCGCCGAACAGCGAATCCAGCAACAGGTTGCGCCGCTCCGCCTGGTACGGCGCCCGCGACAGGCGCGCCAACTGGTAGGCCAGGTGCGGCCAGAGAAAGCCGTTGGCCACCAGCAGGGCCCAGGCCCAGCCCGGCCGCTGCAACGGCTCCAGCGCCGCCGCCACGCAGAAAAAGCCGATGCCCAACCCCACCATGCGCGGCAGATAGATGCGCCTGGCGAAAGACAACCCCTTACCGACTACAGCACCCATACATCATCCTGATCCAGGCATCCGGTAGAGCAAGCTAGCAGATCGACAGGAAAGCGCCTACGCGCATTGGCGGCAATTTGACATTATTTCCCGCCCAGGCCATCGCCGGGCCGCAGCGCCAATCCCATGGCGCCCGGGGACGCCGGTAATCGCCCGCAGCCGGGCTCGATCCTTCCGCAACCACGCCAACTCCTTACGGATATGCGTCGCCCCAATTGAGGCCCGCCCCCACCTGGGGTATGAGAACCCCACCCCCGCCGCCATGGCACACAAGCCACAAGGAACGTCACCCATGCCCAATCCAAGAACGACAATCGCTGCAGCCCTGCTCGTCCTCGCCGCGCCCTTCCAACTGGCGCTGGCCGAGACGGCGAAAACCGACACCGCCTCACCCAACCTGCTGACCGCTGCCGTCGCCTGGCGGCAGACGGCCGCCGAGTACCGCGCCCTCTACTACCAAGGCTTCAACCTGGCCAAACTGCGCCTGGACCAGGCCCTGGCCGAGCGCAAGCCCGGCGCCAGGCCACCGGCGATCATCAGCGACCTTGACGACACCATCCTCAGCAGCAACAGCTACTGGGGCGCCCTGCTCAGCCAGGGCAAGGACTTCTTCGACGACGCCCTCTGGGACCGCTGGGTAGCCGCCAACGGCCCCACCCTAACGCCCGGCGCGCTGGACTTCCTCGACTACGCCAAGTCCCGGGGCGTGGAAATCTTCTACGTCTCCAGCCGCGACCAAGGCGACAGGACCGACGAATACGCCCTGAACAACCTGCGCAACCTCAAGGTACCCTTCGCCGACAAGGAACACGTCACCATCCTGCGCGAAAGCTCCAACAAGGAACCCGCGCAGAAAGCCATCGCCGAACGCTACGACGTGCTGCTGATGCTGGGCGACAACCTCAACGACTTCAAACGCCGCTACTACGTCGACGACGCCAAGCAACGCGCCGCCCTGCTCGACGAGGACCGCGCCCAGTTCGGCGACCGCTTCATCCTCTTCCCCAACCCCACCGACGGCCACTGGATGAAAGCGATCTTCGGCGAATCGGAACCGGCCGACACCCCGGCCAATCGCGCCAAGTTCCGCGCCGCGGCGACTTCGGGGGCGTGGAAGGGGCAGGATTGAGGTAGACGCAGAAAGGACAAAGCTCCTGGAGCGCTGGGCGCTCCAGGAGCTTTGACTATCTGCAGGGCTTTGCCTGATCGCGGCGCCTACATTCCGCATAGAACTCCAGCGTCTAGAGCGCCCTCCCGTTCGGCTTGATCCCCATGGATGCGTAAGCTCCAGATTCGCAGCGTATGGAAGCCATCCCTAGACACGCTCCGGCAGCGAATAGGTGACCTTCTGCCCTTTCACCTTCACAAGGCCACGCTTGCACAGGAGCTGGTAAACGCGCTCAGCCTCGGCCAGTGGAGTGTCCTTGCCAAGCGTCGCTCGAATCGTGCTGGTCAGCGTCTTGACCGAAGCCGGCTTCGAAGCCTTCCGACGAACAAGGTCGGCCATGACGGTCTTCAGATGGGCATCGCTCTCAGAAGCAGGCTTGGAAGATGCCTGGCTGGCCGGCTTGGCATCGTTCGCGCTTGCCGCGCTGGCTGCCAGCGTCGCCTGCAGTGCAGGCAAATCCTTGAAGCAGGGCATGGCCTCGATGCTTTCGGAACGCATTGCGAAGATACCTTTGCCCTTCAGGTGCCTGAGCAGGGGATCGAAGCCCTTGTCGGCCGAAATCACGTGGAAGAAAGCCGTGGGATCCTCCAGGGCGAAGCGACCCAGGTAGTAAGCGATATGGAAGTCGAGGGCGTTGGGGCCGGCGGCTTCGAGCTGGATGTAGTCCGCCCGCTCACCCAGGCGCTGGATGGCGACGACCAGTTCGGTGGGCAGCCTGGAGTTGTTCGGGCCGAGGAAGACCCGCAGGCGAAAATGCGCGTCCTGCAGCAGGTCGAGCGACCGGACCGGAATGCTTTCGTAGTCGATCAGTACGTAGTTGGTACGCATCCGCTGCTTCCCGGGCATCCATGTTCCCGGCATTCTGCTGCAGTCATTGACGGAACGGAAGCAGGCTTGCGTCGGAGGTTTCGACTGCCCTGGCGCAGAAAAGACAAAGCCCCTGAAACGCTAGGCATTTCAGGGGCTTTGGCCATCTGTAATGGCGGAGAGATAGGGATTTGAACCCTAGGAGCCATTGCTGACTCAACGGATTTCGAATCCGTCCCGTTCGACCACTCCGGCATCTCTCCGTGCGGCGCGCATCATATCAGCTTGATCGGCGAACGCGAAGCCTTCTTTTGAGAAATTTTCGCGTGCTATCAGATGCTTGCGCGCCTGGAACAGGTCAGAGCGGTACGCCCAGGCGCTGCGCCACTTCCTCGTAGGCCTCGATCACGCCGCCCAGGCCCTGGCGGAAGCGGTCCTTGTCCATCTTCTTGCGGGTTTCCTTGTCCCACAGGCGGCAGCCGTCCGGGCTGAATTCGTCGCCGAGGACGATCTGGCCGTGGAACACGCCGAATTCCAGCTTGAAGTCCACCAGCAGCAGGCCGGCGTCGTCGAACAGCTTGCTCAGCACTTCGTTGACCTTGAAGGAGTAGGCCTTCATCTGCGCCAGCTGTTCCAGGGTCGCCCAGCCGAAGGCCTGGACGTGGGATTCGTTGATGAAGGGGTCGCCCAGGGCGTCGTTCTTCAGGAACAGCTCGAAGGTCGGCGGATTGAGCTGCAGGCCCTCTTCCACGCCCAGGCGGCGCACCAGACTGCCGGCGGCGTAGTTACGCACCACGCACTCGACCGGGATCATCGCCAGCTTCTTCACCAGCACTTCGTTGTCGGCCAGCAGCTTGTCGAACTGGGTCGGGATGCCCGCCGCTTCCAGCTTCTGCATGATGAAGGCGTTGAACTTGTTGTTCACCATGCCCTTGCGGTCCAGCTGTTCGATACGCTTGCCGTCGAACGCCGAGGTGTCGTTGCGGAACAGCAGGACGAGGCGGTCGGGGTCGTCGGTGGTGTAAACCGATTTGGCCTTGCCGCGATAGAGTTCTTCGCGTTTTTCCATGATGGGCTCCGCTTGCTAGGTTGGTAGGGGGTCAGGCGATTTCGCGCCAGTCCAGCCCCGAATGCTGATCGGCTACCTGCAGCCAGTCCGGGTCGCACCCGAGGGTGTCGACGAAACATTGCCGGGCCAGCTGCGGCGTGTTGTTCTTTTCGCTGAGGTGGGCCAGCACCAGGTGCTGCAGCCCTTCCCAGCCCAGTTCCGCGACGAATTGCGCGGACTGGCGGTTGTTCAGGTGTCCCCACTGGCCGCCCACGCGGACCTTCAGCGGGTAGGGATAGGGGCCGCGCGCCAGCATGTCGCTGTCGTGGTTGGCCTCCACTACCAGGGCATCCAGGCCACGATAGCATTCCAGCACCTCGGCGGTGACGCTGCCCAGGTCGGTGAGCTGGCCGAAACGCCGCCGGCCATCGGAAATCACGTATTGCAGGGGCTCGCGGGCATCGTGGGCCACGCCCACCGCGGTCACTTCCAGGTCCTTCAGCTCCAGGCGCTCGCCGGCCTTGAGCAGGCCCGCCGGCTGCAGCGGCTTGCGCAGCCCGCGCAGGGTGCCGTCGCTGAGGTACACGGGAATGCCGTAGTGCCGGGCCAGCAGCTCGACGCCGTGGACATGATCGGAATGCTCGTGGGTCACCAGGATGGCGTCCAGCTCGCCGAGGTGCATACCCAGGCGAGCCAGACGCTTGATGGTTTCACGCAGCGGAAAGCCGCAATCGATCAGTACCCGGGTGTCAGAACTGCTCACCAAGGCCGAATTGCCCCGGCTTCCGCTCCCCAGTACCGCGAAACGCATTGCGCATGCTCTCTTGAAGTTTTTCCAGGACGCTCTGCGCGACGTCGGTCGGCGCGGAGGTGTTGATGTCCTTGTCGAGGGTGACCTGCACCGTGTTGCTCACGGTGGTCAGGCGCACCTGGTAGCGCTGCGCCTTGGCGTCTTCCTCGGCCTTGGCCTTCTCTTCGCTGGCGCCGAACAGGCGGCTGAAGAAGCCGGGCTTCTTCGCTTCCTCGAGCTTCTTCGCGCCCTCGGCGACGTTCACGTAGTAAACGCCCAGGCTGCGGTTGAGGTCGTCGACGCGGATGTCGGCGCGCTCCAGGGCGCGGCCGACGCTGACCCAGGCGCGGTCGAAGTCGGAGTCGAGGGTCAGCATCGGGTTGCCGTTGCCGTCCTTCTCCAGCGTCACGCTGCCGGGAGTGTCGTAGGTGGAGTGCGCGGCCAGCAGCGACACCGAACCGCCCTTCTCGGCGCTGGTGGACATGTTGGCGAGCATTTCGTCGAGCAGCGCGGCGTCCAGCGCCGGGACCGCCGGCTTGCTCGGCCAGTCGGCGCTGGCGCTGCTGCCGGCCGGACGGGTTTCGCTGAGGACGTAGACTTCGCTGGTGTTGGTCTGCACGCCCGGCTCGATGCGCACGCGCACGCGCGCCTCGCTGCTGGGGTCGACGCCGGCGACGCGGCTGCCCAGGCGGCGGGCCAGGGGCGCGGAGAGCTGCGTCAGCGGCTGCCAGTTGGTGGAGAACTCACCGGTCTGCGGGCGCTCGTCGGCGAAGGAGAAGCCGTTGTCCTGGAAGAACTGGTGGGCCACCGGCCAGACTTCCGCCGGCGGGCGCTGGGCGATCAGCCAGCGCGAGTCGCCGCTCTTCTGCAGGCTGTAGTCGCTGGAGCTGCCGGCGTTGGCCAGGGGCAGCGGGCGCGGTACTTCGAACTCGCCGGCCTTCTCGTGGCTGTCGGCGATGTTCATGGGAATCGGCAGCAGCGGGTCGAGCTGCTTGCTCTGCAGCCCTTCGGGCACCTTCATCGGCCCGGTCTGCCGGGAATCCAGATAGTCGGTGCCGCGGTCACGGAAGTAGCCGTCCTTGCCCCACAGCCAGCCGCAGCCGGAGGTGTTGCCGATGACCAGGGCGAGCGCGGTCAGTCCTGCCAGTCGCTTCATGCGCGATGCTCCTCAGGCCAGCACGCCGGTCTGGCGCATGGCCTGACGCAGCGGCTCGTGGCAACGCGGGCTGAGCCAGGTCAGGGGCAGGCGGATGCCCTCGGGGATCAGGCCCATCTCATGCAGGGCCCATTTCACCGGAATGGGGTTGGATTCGATGAACAGAGCCTTGTGCAGCGGCATCAGGCGGTCGTTGATGGCGCGCGCGGCGGCGGCGTCACCGCGCATGGCGGCGGCGCACAGGTCGCTCATGGCGCGCGGGGCGACGTTGGCGGTCACCGAGATGTTGCCCTTGCCGCCCATCAGCATCAGTTCGACGGCGGTGGCGTCGTCGCCGGAGTAGACCAGGAAGTCCTTGCCGACGCGGTCGAGCACTTCCTTGCCGCGCTGCAGGTCGCCGGTGGCTTCCTTGATGCCGATGATGTTCGGCACCTTGGACAGGCGCTCGATGGTCTCCGGCAGCATGTCGCAGGCGGTGCGGCCCGGCACGTTGTAGAGGATCTGCGGGATGGCCACGGCTTCGGCGATGTGGCGGAAGTGCTGGTACAGGCCTTCCTGGGTCGGCTTGTTGTAGTACGGGGTGACCAGCAGGCAGGCATCGGCGCCGCCGCTCTTGGCCGCCTCGGTCAGCTCGACCGCTTCGCGGGTGGAGTTGGCGCCGGTACCGGCGATCACCGGGATGCGGCCCTTGACCTGGTCGACCACGCGGCGGATGACCTCGAGGTGTTCGGCCACGTCGAGGGTCGCCGACTCACCGGTGGTGCCGACGGCGACTATGGCGTTGGTGCCTTCCTGCAGGTGGAAGTCCACCAGCTTGGCAAGGCTGTCCCAGTCCAGTCGACCCTGAGCATCGAAGGGGGTGACCAGCGCCACCATACTGCCCGCAATCATGCAACCGCTCCTGCCGGAAAAAGAAAGCCGTAATGGTACTGGTGCCACCTGCCTTGCACAAGCTGAGCGCGGCGGCCGGCGCACGCCGGACATTCCCCTGGCGGCCGCTTTTCGCTACCCTTTCCCCTTTGTCGACGCGGCCCTCTTGGCCGCCCATCCCAGGAAAGCTGCATGTCCGCCTCACACCCCCGTGAACAATTCCTGCTGATCAGTGCCCTGGGGCCCAACCCCATGGAGCTGACCAGCGTGCTCTGCCGCACCTGCGTGGACAACCGCTGCTCGGTCGTCAGCAGCCGCCTGACCCGCCACGGCGAGTTCAGCGCGCTGGTGCTCCAGGTGTCTGGCAGCTGGGACGCCCTGGCCCGCCTCGAGGGCGGCCTGCCGGCGCTGGCCAAGCGCCACTCCTTCACCCTCAGCCTGACCCGCAGCAACGCCCACGTCACCCGCGCCCAGGCCCTGCCCTACGTGGCCTACGTCAGCGCGGTGTACCGCCCGGACATCCTCAACGAGTTGTGCCAGTTCTTCATCGACCACAACATCGAACTGGAGAACCTGACCTGCGACACCTACCAGGCGCCGCACACCAACACCAGCATGCTCAACGCCACCATCACCGTGACGCTGCCGGCCGGCACCCAGATCAGTTGGCTGCGCGACCAGTTCCTCGATTTCGCCGACGCCCTGAACCTGGACGCGCTGATCGAACCCTGGCGCCCGCAGCACCCGTAAGGCCCCAGTATTTCCAAGGCCGGTATTTCCAAGGAGAGCTCCATGGCTGTCGAACTCGACAAACCCGTCGCCGATTTCCAGGCCCCGGCCACCAGCGGCCAGCAGGTGCAGCTCTCGGCCCTGAAAGGCCAGCAGGTGGTGCTGTACTTCTACCCCAAGGACAGCACCCCGGGCTGCACCACCGAAGGCCAGGGCTTCCGCGACAAGATCGAGGCCTTCGCCAAGGCCAATACCGTGGTCTTCGGCGTGTCCCGCGACGGCCTGAAGTCCCACGAGAACTTCAAGGCCAAGCAGTGCTTCCCCTTCGAGCTGATCAGCGACAAGGACGAGGCGCTGTGCCAACTGTTCGACGTGATCAAGCTGAAGAAGCTCTACGGCAAGGAATATATGGGCGTGGACCGCAGCACCTTCCTGATCGACGCCAAGGGCGTGCTGCGTCGTGAGTGGCGCGGGGTCAAGGTGCCAGGCCATGTCGACGAGGTTCTTGCCGCTGCGCAGGAACTGGCCAAGGCCTGAGCCGTCGCCTGCTGCCTGGGTTCAGCGAAGGCGCCTGATCCAGGCTCCGCCCCCTCACCCCAACCCTCTCCCGGAGGGAGAGGGGGCTGTTCGTGCCATGGGGGTGTCCGGCGTGGCCGGTGAATCCAATCGCGGACAAAGTCCGCTCCTACGCCCGAGCTTCCCTGGAACTGTAGGAAGGCCGCTCCGAGGCGCTCATCGTAGGATGGGTTGAGCTTGCGAAACCCATGCGGTTGCGCTGATGGGTATCGCTTCGCTCAACACCATCCTACGAAAAGCCATGCTCGCTCATGCGGTAGGAGCGGACTCTGTCCGCGATTCAGCGGATTTCCAGAGAAACATCCGAGCGCACTGAAACGCCCCTTCAGAAGGCCGAGCGAAACCCGCGCTCAGGAGGTCATGCGACATGAATGTCGCGAGAGCCCCGTGGGCTACAGGGACGTACCCTCGGGGCGGGCCTCCGTGGCGGGGGAGTTCGTGAGGGTAGCCCGGCTCCATCGGGCCCGTATGTCGGGGCAAGCGTTTTGGTTACTTTGGGGCGATTGCCAAAGTGACTCGCCCGAGGGGGCGAAACTAGAAATCTCCGCAGACTCGGAGCGGCGCGCTACACCGAGCCCCCAAGCCACTGGGTTCCCGCGTTCGCGGGAATGACGGGGTGTGAGGATGGCGCCTGACCAACAAGCCGCTCAGGACAGCCACCTCTCCCTCCGGGAGAGGGTTGCGGTGAGGGGACGGAGCCAGGCTTAGGCTCCAAAGCATCTCTCAAGTATCAGCATCAAACTTTCAAGCAGCCTTTCTCGCTCACATCATCGGACTGACCTGGGGCTGCACCTCCGGCTGCCGCGGCCAGGCATCGAGCACCGCCTTGACCAGCGTGGCCAGAGGAATGGCGAAGAACACCCCCCAGAATCCCCACAGCCCGCCGAACAGCAGCACCGCACAGATGATCGCCACCGGATGCAGGTTCACCGCCTCGGAGAACAGCAGCGGCACCAGCACGTTGCCATCCAGCGCCTGGATGATCGCGTGGGCAGCCATCAGGTAGATGAACTGGTCGCTCCAGCCCCACTGGAACAGCGCGATCAGCGCCACCGGCACAGTCACCACCACCGCGCCTATGTAGGGCACCACCACCGACAGGCCGACCAGCAGGGCCAGCAGCGCTGCGTAGTTCAGCCCTAGGGCGACGAAAGCCACGTAGGTGACGCCGCCGGTGATGATGATCTCGATCACCTTGCCGCGGATGTAGTTGGCGATCTGCTTGTCCATCTCCGCCCACACCTGCTTCATCAGCCCGCGCTCGCGCGGCAGGTAGCTGCGGAACCAGTTGTAGAAGCGCCGGCGGTCCTTGAGGAAGAAGAACACCAGGATCGGCACCAGCACCAGGTAGATCATCACGTTGACCAGCACCGGCAGGCCCGACAGGGAGAAGGTCAGCGCCCACTGGCCGAGCTGGCCGAGTTCGTTGCGCGCGGTCTCGATCAGGCGCAGCACCTGCTCCTCGGTGACCATCGCCGGGTAGCGCTCGGGCAGCATCAGCAGCACCGACTGCCATTCGCCGAACATCCGCGGCAGCTCGTTGAGCAGGGTGAACAGCTGCTTCCAGATCAGCGGCACCAGCACCAGCAGGAACAGCGCGAGCATGCCCAGGAACAGCGCGTAGACCAGCCACAGGGCGAACAGCCGCGGCACCCGCAGGCGCTCCAGGTGGCCCTGCAGGCCCTTGATCAGGAAGGCGATGACCATGGCCGCGAGCACCGGCGCGAGCATGCTGCCGAAGGCCAGGATGACGGTGAAGCCAAGGGCCAGGATGACCGCCAGCACCACTGCTTCCTCGTCGGAAAAGTAGCGCTGCATCCAGCCTTGCAGAACTTTGAGCATCGGGGTTCCTGCGATCGATGAGGACGCCGTCCCGGGCGTCCGGAGGCGGGTTACTTCTTGCGCAACCAGTAGCGGTACAGGCCGTCTTCGACCTCTTCGCGCAGCAACTGGTGCCCGGCCAACTGGGCGAAGGCGCGGAAATCGCGCTGCGAGCCGGCATCGGTGGCCGTCACCTTGAGCACCTGGCCACTGGCCAGGCGGTTGAGCTCCAGCTTGGCCTTGAGCAGGGGCAAGGGACAATTGAGACCGCTGGCGTCCAGTTCCGCGTCACAAGGAATTTCGGCGGACGAGACAGGTGGCATGGCGAAGCACTCCGAGATGGGCGCCCAAGAATACCGAATCCGTTGGAAAAGCCGCCAGGGGCCGGCATGCACGCGGCCTTAAGCGATCCTTCAGACGCGCGGCCTACAAGGGTTGGACGGCATCCGCACAGACGGCCGCCGGGCGCCGCCCCGACCTAGGCATGGGCGACGACCTGCGGCTAAAGTAGAGCCTTTCCCGGAACGAGCTCCCTGTACATGAAAGTACTGCGCCCCGCCCTGCTGTCGCTTGCCTGCCTGTTGGCCATGCCCACCCTGGCCGACGACCTGCCCGCCCTGGGCGACGCCAGCTCGTCCATCGTCTCGCCGGAACAGGAGTTCCAGCTCGGCCGCGCCTGGCTGAGCATGCTGCGCAACCAGGTCGACTCGATCAACGACACCCAGCTCAAGGACTTCGTCGAAAGCAGCGTCTACCGCCTGGCGGAAACCAGCGACCTGCAGGACCACCGCCTGGCCTTCATCCTGATCAAGGACCCGCAGATCAACGCCTTCGCCGCCCCCGGCGGCGTCATCGGCGTCAACGGCGGCCTGTTCCTCTACGCCCAGACCGAAGGCGAGTACGCCGCGGTGCTGGCCCACGAACTCGGCCACCTGATCCAGCGCCACTTCGCCCGCGGCCTGGAAGCGCAGAAGCAGATGCAGCTGCCGGTGATGGCGGCGATGCTCGCCGGGATCGTGGCCGCGGCGGCGGGCGCCGGGGATGCCGGCATCGCCGCCATCGCCTCGACCCAGGCGGCGGCGATCCAGAACCAGCTGCGCTTCTCCCGGCAGAACGAGCAGGAGGCCGACCGCGTCGGGGTGACCAACATGGTCCGTGCCGGCTACGACCCTCGCTCCATGCCGACCATGTTCGAGCGCCTGGCGCGGCAGTACCGCTACGACGCCAGGCCACCGGAGTTCCTGCTCACCCACCCGGTGACCGACTCGCGTATCGCCGACACCCGCAACCGCGCCGAGCAGTACCCACAGGGCGGCAAGGAAGACTCGCTGCGCTACCAGCAGATGCGCGCCCGCGTGCAGCTGATCTTCGAGGAAACCCCGGGCATCGCCGGCAAGCGCTTCCGCGCCATGCTCGACGACAACCCCAAGCTCGACGCCGCGCGCTACGGCCTGGCGCTGTCGCAGATCCGCGTCGGCCAGCTCAACGACGCCCGCGCCACCCTCCAGCCGCTGCTGGCCAAGGCGCCCAACGACGTGGCCTACAACCTGGCCCAGGTCGACCTGGAGATCACCTCGAACAAGCTCGGCGACGCCCTCGCCCGGGTGCAGCGCCTGCTCGGCCAGTACCCCGGCAACTACCCGCTGATCCAGGCCCAGGCCGACATCCTGCTCAAGCAGAACAAGGCCGCCGATGCCGAGAAGATCCTGATCAAGCTGAGCCAGGACCGCCCGCTGGACCCGGACGTCTGGAGCCGCCTGGCCGACGCCCGCACCATCGACGGCAACGCCATCGGCGTGCACCAGGCCCGCGCCGAGTACCTGGCGCTGACCGGCGACTACCCCTCGGCCATCGAGCAGCTGGACTTCGCCAAGCGCCGCGCCGGCGGCAACTTCACCCTGGCGGCCAAGCTGGACGCGCGCCAGCAGGCGTTCCGCGAGCAGGAGAAGATCCTCAAGGAGATGATGCGCGGTTAACCGGATCGCGGTCGTAGAAGCGATTGCGGGCTCTTCGTAGGAGCGAGCTTGCTCGCGAACAGGCTCCGCTGCGGGGCTTATTCGCGAGCAAGCTCGCTCCTACGAGAAGCAGTGCCCGCCGGCAGGGTCCGCGATAGCCGGACGTTCCGGCGCGATTCGCGGATGAGATCCGCTCCTACGCAACCCCACCCGCGCCATTCCCCTGTAGGAGCGCGCCCTGCGCGCGAATCGCGGGCAGGGCCCGCTCCTACAGTAAAAGAAAAGCCCGGCATCGCCGGGCTTTTTCATGTCCGCTGGAAGGCTCAGGCGTTGCCCGCCACCTTCAGCCTCGCCGCCTGGGTGAACTCCAGCATGCGCTTGAGCGGGCGGATGGCCCGCGGGATCAGCGCCGGGTCGACGAAGATCTCGCCGCTGCCTTCCTTCAGGCAGGCCAGGGTGCGTTCCAGGGTGTTCATGGCCATCCACGGGCAGTGCGCGCAGCTGCGGCAGGCCGCGCCGTTGCCGGCGGTGGGGGCCTCGATGAATTCCTTGTCCGGGCACAGCTGCTGCATCTTGTAGAAGATGCCGCGGTCGGTGGCGACGATGAAGCGCTTGTTCGGCAGGGTCTGCGCGGCCTTGATCAACTGGCTGGTGGAACCCACCGCGTCGGCCAGCTCGACCACCGCCTCGGGCGATTCCGGGTGGACCAGGATGGCCGCGTCCGGGTACAGCGCCTTGAGGTCTTCCAGCTGCTTGGCCTTGAACTCCTCGTGGACGATGCAGGCGCCGTCCCAGAGCAGCATGTCGGCGCCGGTCTCGCGCTGGATGTAGCGGCCCAGGTGCTGGTCCGGGGCCCAGAGGATCGGCTCGCCGTTGTCCATCAGGTGCTCGACGATCTCCACCGCGCAGCTGGAGGTCACCACCCAGTCGGCGCGCGCCTTCACCGCCGCCGAGGTGTTGGCGTAGACCACCACGGTACGTTCCGGATGCTGGTCGCAGAAGGCCGAGAACTCCTCCACCGGGCAGCCCAGGTCCAGCGAGCAGGTGGCCTCGAGGGTCGGCATCAGCACGCGCTTCTCGGGGTTGAGGATCTTCGCCGTCTCGCCCATGAAGCGCACCCCGGCCACCACCACGGTCTGCGCCGGGTGCTGGTTGCCGAAGCGGGCCATCTCCAGGGAGTCGGAGACGCAACCGCCGGTCTCCTCGGCCAGGGCCTGGATCACCGGGTCGCAATAGTAGTGCGCCACCAGCACGGCGTTCTGCGCCTTCAGCTCGGCGGCGATGGCCGCGCGGTACTCGGCCTCTTCCTGCACGCTCAGCACACGGGGCTGCTTGGCGGCGAGGTGGGCCTGGACCAGGAGGCGTTCGGATATCTGCGTCATGTCTTCACTGCACCTGCGGGGGTACGACCAGCTGTGGGGGCGATTTTACATCGCCACGAAAGCGAGCGCGCGATCTTGCGGGGAAAGCCGCCGGGAGGCAAGCGCCGGCCGGCCGCGCGAACTTGTCGCATTCCATCAAGAGCGGGCGGTTCCGCTCCCCTAGATTGCTCTACAGCGAGCCCCCATCCCGAGGGGCGCTGCCTGGAGACCAGACATGCAATCCATCGAGCAGATCAAGCAGGGCACCCGCATCGAAGGCTGGGCCGAGCAGCGCCCGGAGGAAGCCTTCACCCTCCCCTCGCGCTATTTCTTCGACAAGGACATCTTCGCCGCCGAGCGCGACCGCATCTTCATGAGCGCCTGGCACCTGGCCGGGCACCGCAACGAGTTCGCCGAGCCCGGGCAGTTCGTGGTCTGCGACATTTTCGACCAGAGCGTGGTGGTGGCCTGCGGCAACGACGGCAAGGTCAACGCCTTCCACAACGTCTGCCAGCACCGCGGCAACCGCCTGCTGGACGTGCGCCGCGGCGCCGACACCCGGGTGCTGCGCTGCGCCTACCACTCCTGGTGCTACGAGATGGACGGCAGCCTGCGCGGCGCGCCGCGCAGCGAACGGCTGATCGCCTTCGACAAACAGCAGTTCAACATCCCGAAACTGCGCGTCGAGGAACTCGGCGGCTTCGTCTACTTCAACTTCGACGCCGAGGCGCCGTCGATGGCCGAACTGTTCCCCGGCGCCGACCAGGAAATGCGCGAGGTCTTCCCCGACCTCGGGCGGATGCGCCTGATCGAGGAGCAGGACGTGATAGTCCCGGCCAACTGGAAAGTCATCATGGACAACTCCATCGAGGGCTACCACTTCAAGCTCTCCGGGCCCTGCCACATAGATCTGGCCAGGCTCATCGATTTCAAGGGCTACCGCTTGAGCAAACGCGACAACTGGTGGACCTACATCGCCCCGGCCAACCTCGCCGCCGAGGAAGCCTACGGGGTGCCGCTGAACGGCCCGCGCAACCCCGACGAACGCTTCTTCAACATCGGCCTGTGGCCGAACAACACCTTCTACACCTTCCCGTTTTCCGAGTTCCTCGGCACCTTCATCATGATCCCGCTGGACGCCGAGCGTTCGCTGTTGCGCTTCGGCTACTACAGCCCCCACGAGACGGTGCCGGAGGTGTCCCACGCCTGCATGAAGTGGATGAACGAGGAACTCGGCCCGGAGGACATCGAACTCAACGTCAGCGTGCAGAAGGGCCTGCATTCCCTGGGCTACGACCAGGGCCGCTACATGATCGACGCCGAGCGCAGCAACGAGAGCGAGCACCTGGTGCACCACTTCCACAAGCTGGTGTTCGACGGCATCCGCTGAGGAGACAGGCCATGCTCGCCACGGAATACGACTACATCATCGTCGGCGCCGGCTCGGCCGGCTGCGTGCTGGCGCGGCGCCTGGGCGCGGACCCGGCGCTGCGCATCCTGGTGCTCGAAGCCGGCCCGGTGGACCGCAGCTGGACCATCGACATGCCCTCGGCGGTGGGCATAGTCGTCGGCGGCACCCGCTACAACTGGAGCTACGCCAGCGAGCCGGAGCCCTGGCTCGACGGCCGGCGCATCGGCACGCCGCGCGGGCGCACCCTGGGCGGCTCCTCGTCGATCAACGGCATGGTCTACGTCCGTGGCCACGCCCGCGACTACGACGGCTGGGCCGCGCGCGGCTGCGACGGCTGGAGCTACCGCGAGGTGCTGCCCTACTTCCGCCGCGCGCAGAGCCACCGCGACGGCGCCGACGCCTACCGCGGCGGCGACGGGCCGCTGCACGTCACCCCCGGCGATGCCTCGCCGCCCCTGTGCCGGGCCTTCCTCGATGCCGGCCAGGAAGCCGGCTACGGCTACAGCGCCGACCTCAACGGCCAGCGCCAGGAAGCCTTCGGCCCGGTGGACCGCACCACCCGCGACGGCAAGCGCTGGAGCACCGCCCGCGGCTACCTGGCCGAAGCCCTGGCCGGCGGCAACGTCACGGTGGCGACCTCGGCGCTGAGCCGGCGCATCCTCTTCGACGGCGCTGCGGCCTGCGGCGTGGAGTTCGAGATGGACGGCCAGCTGCACCAGGTGCGGGCACGCCGCGAGGTGCTGCTGAGCGCCGGGGCGATCAACTCGCCGCAACTGCTGATGCTCTCCGGCATCGGCCCGGCCGAGGACCTGCAGCGCCTGGGCATCCGCCCGCTGCACGACCTGCCCGGCGTCGGCCAGCGCCTCAACGACCACCCGGACACCGTGGTGCAGTACCGCTGCAAGCGCCCGGTGAGCATCTACCCCTGGACCCACGCGCCGGGCAAATGGCTGGTGGGCGCGCGCTGGTTCGCCCGCCACGACGGCCTGGCGGCGAGCAACCACTTCGAGGTGGGCGCGTTCATCCGCTCGCGGGCCGGCATCGAGCACCCCGACCTGCAGCTGACCTTCATGCCCCTGGCGGTACAGCCGGGCAGCGTCGACCTGGTGCCCGACCACGCCTTCCAGGTGCACATCGACCTGATGCGCCCCACCAGCCTGGGCAGCGTCACGCTCGCCAGCGCCGACCCGCGCCAGGCGCCGCGCATCCTCTTCAACTACCTGAAGACCGAGCGCGACCGCGAGGACATGCGCGCCGGCGCCCGCCTGGTGCGCGAGGTGCTGGCGCAGCCGGCGATGCGCGCCTTCGCCGGCGAGGAACTGGTGCCCGGCGCCGACCAGCTCAGCGATGCGCAGCTCGACGCCTGGGCGCGGCGCGTCACAGAAACCGGCTACCACGCCAGCGGCACCTGCAAGATGGGCCCGGCCGGCGACGCCCAGGCGGTGGTCGACGCGCAACTGCGCGTGCACGGCCTGCGCGGGCTGCGGGTGGTGGACGCGTCGATCATGCCGGAGATCGTCAGCGGCAACACCAACGCGCCGACAGTGATGATCGCCGAGAAGGCCAGCGACCTGATCCTCGGCCGCGCGCCGCTGCCGCCCAGCGACGCGCCGGTGTGGCTGCACCCGCGCTGGCGCGAATGCCAGCGCTGACGCGGCCCTTGCCAAACCCGGCCGACTGCCTTTGCATAGAGGCCGTGGGCCTTTCCCCTCCACGAGGCGCCGGCCGAAGCAGCCGCCGCCCAGCACAGTGCCGGATGCAGCCATGACCCTCACCGAACGCGCCGACTGGCCGCCCCTCGCCCGCGAACCCCAGCGCATCGGCATCCTGCTATTGCCGTGCTTCTCCAACTTCGGCCTGGCGGCGCTGATCGAGCCGCTGTCGATCGCCAACTGGCTGGCCCAGCGCAAGCTGTTCGACTGGACCCTGCTGTCGCTCGACGGCAAGCCGGTGCCGGCCAGCAACGGCCTGCTCGCCGCCGCCCAGCAGGGCATCGGCGAGCCGGGCGAGTTCGACGTCTGCGCAGTGATCGCCAGCTTCGACGTGCACCGCCACGCCCGCGACGCCGCGCTCAAGGCCTGGCTCAAGCGCCAGGCGGCGTTCGGCGCGGTGCTGATGGGCATCGAGACCGGCAGCGAGCTGCTGGCCGCCGCCGGCGTGCTCGACGGCCACCCCGCCGCGGTGCACTGGGACAACCTGCAGGGCTTCCAGGAAAGCTACCCGCGCGTGCAGGCCCGCGCGCAGCTCTACTCGGTCGGCCGCAAGCGCCTGACCTGCGCCGGCGCCACCGCGGTGCTGGACATGATGCTGGGCTGGCTGGAAGGAGTGGCCGGCGCCGGCCTGGCCCGCGAGGTGGCGATGCACATGCTGGTGGAGCGGGTGCGCGAACCCCAGGTCGGCCAGGTCAGCGGCTTCCAGCACCGCCTGCACGCCCAGGCCGGGCGCCTGGGGCGGGCCATCGCGCTGATGGAACAGTACCTGGAGGAACCGCTGAGCTGCGAGGCGCTGGCCGCGCGCGTCGGCCTGTCGCGCCGTCAGCTGGAACGGCAGTTCATGCAGCACACCGGGCTGACGCCGCTGAAGTACTACCTGGCCCTGCGCCTGGCGCGGGCCCACAACCTGCTGCAGCAGACGCGCATGAGCGTGGCCCAGGTCGCCGCCAGCGCCGGCTTCGGCTCGCTGGAGCACTTCTCCCGCGCCTATCGCGCGCGCTTCGGCTGCACGCCCAGCAGTGACCGCTCGCAAAGCCTGGAGGCACCGGTCATGCGCCAGCCCCTGGCGCATGACCACCTGCCGGCTCAGCTGCGGTAGTCCGGCTCCTCCTCGTCGAGGATGCCCTGCAGCGCGGCGAAGTGGCGGCGGGCGAAGTCCGGGTAGTCCAGCCACTGCCACGCGGTCTTGCGCGCCACCGCGTCGCTGGCGATGCGCAGCGGGCGCCCCGTGGCCAGCGCGGTGAGGTAGACCTCGCAGGCCCGCTCGAAGTAGTACAGGTCGTCGAAGGCCTGGGCCACGCTGGGCGCCGCCACCAGCACGCCGTGGTTGCCCATCAGCAGGATCGGCTTGTCGCCCAGTTGGCGGCTCACCCGCTCGGCCTCGTCACCCAGGCCCATGCCGTCGAAGCCTTCGTCGATGGCCACCCGCTCGAAGAAGCGCATGGAATTCTGCTCGATCGGCGGCAGCCGCGAATCGGCCAGGCAGGCCAGCGCGGTGGCGTACTTCGAATGCACGTGGAGGATGCAACGGGCGTGCGGATGGCGCCGGTGCAGCGCGCCGTGCAGGGCCCAGGCGGTGATGTCGGGAGCGTCGGGGCGCTCCAGCGCCGATGGGTCGTCGGCATCCAGCAGCAACAGGTCACTGGCGCGGACGCGTGAGAAATGGCGGCCGTAGGGGTTGATCAGGAAGCGCCGGCCGTCCTCGGACACGGCCAGGCTGAAGTGGTTGGCGATGGCCTCGTGCAGGCCCAGGCGCGCGGCCCAGCGGAAGGCGCAGGCCAGCTCGGCGCGGGCCTGGGCATGGGCCTCGGGAAAGGCGATGGCTTCGGTGTGCATGGCGGCGGCTCCTCGACACGGGCGCACCCGGCGGGCGCGCATCCGTTGGCCCCGAGTCTAGGGAGAGGGCCGGCGTCGGCTTGACGCGATGCGACGGGCCCTGTCGCGAAGCCTCTGGAACGGGCTTCGGCGCCCAGCCCTGCGGGCATATTTTTCATGCCGCAAAGGCATGAAGGCCTCCAGCGGATCGGCCAAGCCTTAGTGCCACGCTGCCTGCAGCGATCCGCGCGAATCACTTATTCCTTAAGGAAATTTAAATAAGGCAAACAATTACTTTAATAGCTAAGGCGCTCCCTCAATCATCCAGCCCGTACCCGGCGCCTCCACGGTGCCGCGCATTCGCTAGAAACCCGAGGAGATCGTCCATGGCCAACCCCCAGCCCGCCGTCGCGCAGGACCCGCTCCTGCGCCACGCGCCCGGTGGCGATATGGTCGAGCTGGGCCGGCCGCTGCGCCCGCCCCTGCAGCTGGTGCGCCACGTACCGGCGAAACACAACGTGCTGGGCCGCCGCGAAGCGCTGCTGCTCGGCCTGCTGGTCCTGACCCTGCATGGCTCCGTGGCCTACTGGCTGAGCCAGCAACCCACGCCCAGGCTGCCCGAGGTGCCGCCGCAGGTACCGCCCATGACCATCGAATTCAGCGCCCCCACCCCGCCGGTGGTGGAGCCGCCACCGCCCGAGCCGACGCCGCCGGTAGTGGAAGAACCGCCGCCGCCCGTGGTGGACGAGAACGCGGTGAAACCGCCGCCGCCCAAGCCGATCCCCAAGCCCAAGCCGAAACCCGTGGCCAAACCCAAGCCGGTGGAACAGCCGCCCGCGCCGCCCAAGGCGGAGACCCCGCCGGCACCGCCCGCGCGCCCTGCTCCGCCGGCGCCGGCCCCGGTCACGCCGCCCTCGGCCCACGCCGGCTACCTGCACAACCCGGCGCCGGAATACCCGGCCCTGGCGCAGCGCCGCGGCTGGGAAGGCACGGTGCTGCTGCGCGTCCACGTGCTGGCCAGCGGCGGCCCGAGCGAAATCCAGGTGCAGACCTCCAGCGGCCGCGAGGCCCTCGACCAGGCGGCGATCAAGGCCGTGCAGCGCTGGAAGTTCGTACCCGCCAAACGCGGCGACGTGGCCCAGGACGGCTGGGTCAGCGTGCCCATCGACTTCAAACTGAATTGATCTGCGACGAGTTCGCACAGGAGAGAACCCCATGAGTCTGCCCCTCAACCCCGTGGAATCCGTCGAAGGCGCGGTGATCTGGCTGCTGGCCGGCTTCTCCGTCCTCACCTGGAGCCTGGCCCTGGTCAAGGGCATCCAGTTCGGCCGGCAGAAATCCCAGGACCGCCGCTTCCAGAAGCAATTCTGGGGCGCCACCAGCCTCGAATCGGCCGGCGAGCAGTCCGCCGGCCAGCCCGGCGCCGGCGCCCGCGTGGCCCAGGCCGGCTTCGCCGCCATCCAGGTGCCGGACGGCAACCAGCATGACCTGGCCCAGTCGATCAACCACCAGGACCGCCTGGAGCGCGCCCTGCGCCAGCAGATCCAGCGTGAGCGCCGCTCCCTGGAATCGGGCCTGGCGGTGCTCGCCTCGATCGGCTCCACCTCGCCCTTCATCGGCCTGTTCGGCACCGTGTGGGGCATCATGGAAGCGCTCAAGGGCATCAGCGCCGCGGGCTCGGCGAGCCTGGAAACCGTGGCCGGCCCGATCGGCTCGGCGCTGATCGCCACCGGCGTGGGCATCGCCGTCGCCGTGCCCGCGGTGCTGGTCTACAACTACTTCCTGCGCCGCCTGAAGCTCACCGCGGCCGACCTCGACGACTTCGCCCACGACTTCTACAGCCTCGCGCAGAAGAGCGCCTTCCGCGTCATCGTCCACCCCGCCACGGCCCGCAAGCCGGTGGCCGGCGGCAAAAGCGTGAAGGAGGCGAGCTGACATGGCCTTCTCGACCCAGGACAGCGACGAGGTTCTTTCCGAGATCAACGTCACCCCGTTGGTGGACGTGATGCTGGTGCTGCTGGTGGTGTTCATCGTCACCGCGCCGCTGCTGACCAACGCCATCCCGATCAACCTGCCCAAGACCGAATCGGTGGCCCCGCCGGAGCAGAAGGACCCGCTGGTGGTCAGCATCGACGGCGCCGGCAAGTGGTTCATCAACAAGGACGAGATCCAGCCCGAACTGCTGCAGGGCAGCCTGGAGGCGGCCAAGGCCAAGGAACCTGAACTGCGCGTGCAGCTGCAGGCCGACGAGGGCGTGAACTACGGCCAGGTGGCCAAGGCCATGGCTTCGATCGAGAAGGCCGGGATCACCAAGCTGTCGGTGATCACGGCGCGCTGAGAGGTTCCGCGCGGATCTTCATGTAATACCCCATCGAAACATCCGTTCTTCCAGGTCGCTTTCTTCAACTCAGGCAGGGGAAAGCGGCCTTTTTTTATCTTCGAGAAAGGGCCTTGGGTATGCCGCGTTTCCCCGTAGGAGCGGACCTTGTCCGCGATAGCCGGGCATCCCGGCGCGATTCGCGGATAAGATCCGCTCCTACCGTACAGGCAGGCACGGCTTCTCGTAGGAGCGAGCTTGCTCGCGAACAGACTCCGCTGCGGGACTTATTCGCGAGCAAGCTCGCTCCTACGAAGAGCACCTCGGCGCTGGGACGGGAGTCCCGCCGTTCCCAACGATGAATCATCGCGGATGTCGCCATTCCCATGTAGGAGCGCGCCCTGCGCGCGATTCGCGGGCAGGGCCCGCTCCTACAACTGTGCCTCCCTGGTACCGCGGACTACAAAACAAAAACCCCGAGCATCGCTGCCCGGGGCTTTTTCGTCGCTCAGCGCATCACTTCACCAGGAACGGCGAAGCCCCCTCCACCACGCCGGTCTCGTTGACGTACTGCTTCCAATGCTCGATCAACTCCGCCAGCTTGCCCGGCTGGGCCTCGGCCAGGTCGTGGATCTCGCCCGGGTCCTTGCCCAGGTCATACAGCTGCCAACTGGCCGGCCCCACCGGCGCGGGGATGTACACCGCCTTCCAGTCGCCCTGGCGGATGGCGCGCATGCCGAACAGCTCCCAGCCGGTCACGGTCTTCTCGTCGTGGGCGCGTTCGGTCTCGCCGGAGAGCCAGCCCAGCCAGGACTTGCCGCGCGGCTCGGCGACCTCGCGGCCGCGCCAGCGCTTGCCCGGGTGGCGCACGCCGGCCAGGTCGAGGAGGGTCGGGGTGATGTCCATGACGGTGGCGAACTGCTCGCTGATCACGCCCTGGCGCGCCAGCTGCGGGTAGCGCACGAAGGCCGGCACGCGGATGCCGCCCTCGGTGGTGAAGGCCTTGAACAGCCGCGACGGCGCGGTGGCCGCCTGGGCCCAGCGCGGGCCGTACCAGACATAGGAGTTGGCGCGGCCGATGTTCTCCAGGCTGTTGTCGTAGTGCTGGTCGAGGAAGCCCAGCAGGTCCGGGCCGAACTTCGGGAAGGCCTCCAGCAGCGCGCCCTCGGCGCCGTTGTCGGACATGAACAGGACGAAGGTGTTGTCCAGCTCGCCCTGCCGGCGCAGGTAGTCGACCACCCGGCCGATGTTCCAGTCCATGCGCTCGACCATCGCCGCGTAGACCTCCATGGCCCGCGCCGACTTGGCCCGCTCCTCGTCGCTCAGCGCTTCCCACTCGCGGCTGATGGCGAGCACCGGGTGCGCCTCGACGTCGTGCGCCACCAGGCCCAGGTCCTTGAGCCGGGCCAGGCGCTCCTGACGCAATGCCTCGGGGCCGGCGTCGTAGCGGCCGCGGTATTTGTCCACCACCTCCTTGGGCGCCTGCAGCGGCCAGTGCGGCGCGGAGAATGGCAGGTAGGCGAAGAACGGCCGCGCCTGGTCGCGTTCCTTGAGGTACTGCAGCAGCTTGTCGCCGAAGGCATCGGAGGAATAGAAGCCCTCGGGCAGTTGCTCGACGAACCGGTCGTCCTCGATGTAGAGCGCCGGCGTGCCCTTGAGGATGCGCGGCGTGCTTTCGTCGTAGGGCGGCTCGTAGCCGTAGTGGTTGGCGGCGCCGGGCAGCAGCGAGAAGGAACGCTCGAAGCCGCGCGCGTGGGGCGCCTGCTCGGCCTTCAGGCCCAGGTGCCACTTGCCGGCCATCAGCGTCTGGTAGCCGGCCTCGCGCAGCAGTTCGGGCAGCGCCACCACGCGCTCGTTGAGGTAGCCCTCGTAGCCGGGCTTGCCTTCCAGCTCCGGGGTCAGCGCCTCGGCCATGGTGCCGATGCCGGCGATGTGATGGTCGGTGCCGGTGAGCAGCATCGAGCGCGTCGGCGAGCAGGTCGGCGCGGTGTGGAAGTCAGTCAGGCGCAGGCCGGCGTGGGCCAGGGCGTCGAGGTTGGGCGTGGCGATCTCGCCGCCGAAGGCGCCGATGTCGGAGAAGCCGAGGTCGTCGGCGACTATCACCAGGAAGTTGGGGCGTTTGCTCATGTCGGGACTCGGTCGGTGTTTGGGAAGTTTCCTGTAGGAGCGAGCTTGCTCGCGAACCGCATGGCACTGCGTTTGTTCGCGAGCAAGCTCGCTCCTACGAAAAGAAAAGACGCCTCAGCAGGCGATGAACTCGAACGGCAGGTTCTCCACCCGCCTGGGCTGCGGCGCGAGGTAGTCGCCATCGCCGGTCAGCTCGTGCAGCAGTTCCTCGCGCAGGCGCAGGAAGTCGAAGCCGCCGCGCTCGCGCGGGTGCGCCAGGGGCACCTCGACGATGCGCTTGATGCGCCCCGGGCGCGGCGCCATGACCACCACGCGGTCGGCCAGGAACAGCGCCTCCTCCACGTCGTGGGTCACCAGCAGGGTGGTGATGCGCTCGCGCTCGCGGATGCGCAGCAGTTCTTCCTGCAACTGCTGGCGGGTCAGCGCGTCGAGGGCGCCGAAGGGTTCGTCCAGCAGCAGGATGCGCGGGCTGGCCACCAGGCCGCGGGCGATGGCCACGCGCTGGGCCATGCCGCCGGAGAGCTGGTGCGGGTAGGCGCGGTTGAACGCGGACAGGCCGACCAGCTCGAGGTACTCGGCGACCTTGCGCGCCCTGCCCTCCTCGCTCAGCGGCTCGTTGACCAGGCCTAGGGCGACGTTCTGCTCCACCGTCAGCCAGGGGAACAGGCGGTGTTCCTGGAACACGATGCCACGCTCGCCGCCGATGCCGTCGATGGCCCTGTCGCCGATGCGGATCTCGCCGCGGTACTCGCGGTCCAGGCCCACCAGCAGGCGCAGCAGGGTGGACTTGCCGCAGCCGCTGGCGCCGACGATGGCGATGAACTCGCCTTCGGCTATGTCCAGGTCGAAGCGCTGGATGGCCTCCAGTTGCCGGCCGTCCACCGGGAAGCTCTTGCCGACCTGGCGGAAGCTCACCAGCGGCGCGGAAGTAAAAGCGTTCATGCGTGTCTCCAGCGCGTGGCGCGCGCTTCGATGCGTTGTCCGAGGGCGCCGAGCAGGGCGCCGGTGAGGCCGACCAGGAGCATTCCGGCGCTGACCAGGTCCATGCGGAACAGCTGCTGGGCGCCGATCATCAGGCTGCCGATGCCGCCGTCCGAGGGCATGAAGTACTCGGCGCCGATGGTGCCCAGCCAGGCGTAGATCAGGCCCAGGCGCAGGCCGGCGAAGATCGACGGCGCCGCGCCCGGCAACACCAGGCGGCGCAGACGCTGCCAGGGCGACAGGCGCAGCACGCGGGCGGCCTCGCCCAGTTGCGCCGGCAGGCTGGCGATGCCGCGCTGGGTGGCCAGCAGCAGCGGGAAGAAACTGGCCAGGGCGACGAACACCACCTTGGCCGCCTCGCCCAGGCCGAACCAGGCAGTGAGCAGCGGCACCCAGGCGAAGATCGCCACCTGGCGCAGGGCCGAGAACGACGGGCCGAGCAGGCGCTCCGCCGGGCGCCACAGCCCCAGGGCCAGGCCCAGCAGGAAGCCGGCGCCGGCGCCCAGCAGCAGGCCCAGCAGGGAACGCTGCAGGCTGGCCAGCAGGGCCGTCGGCAGGCTGCCGTCGAGCAGGCCGCGCCAGGTGGCCTCGACCACCGCGGCGGGGCTGGCGAGGATGGCCGGGTCGACCCACTGGCCAACGCTCGCCGCCTGCCACAGGCCGACCAGCGCCAGCGGCAACAGCCACGGCTGCAGGCGCTGCCAGCCCTGGCCGCGGACGCCACGGCGGAACTCGCCGGCGGCCTGCTGCGGCCAGTGCACCAGGCGCCGTTCCAGGGCCTGGATGCCCTGGTCCATGGCCGCGCCCACCAGGCCGATGACGAGGATGCAGACGAACACCACGTCGAGCATGAACAGTTGGCGGCTCTGCACCATCAGGTAGCCGATGCCTTCGCTGGAGGCCAGCAGCTCCACCGCCAGCAGCGAGGTCCAGCCCTGTGCCAGGGCCAGGCGCACGCCGGTGAGGAAGGCCGGCAGCGCCGCCGGCAACAGCAACCGGCGCACCAGCAGCGGCGGCGGCAGGCGCAGCACGGCGGCGGCCTCGCGCAGCCTGGGCTGGGCGTCGCGCACGCCGACCAGGGTATGCAGCGCCACCGGGACTATCACCGCCTTGACCAGCACCACCAGCTTGAGCAGTTCGCCGATGCCGAAGAACAGCATGAACAGCGGAATCCAGGCCAGCGTGGGGACCTGCGCCAGGGCCAGGAAGGTCGGCAGCACGAAGCGCTCGGCGCTGCGGCTGAAACCCAGCCAGGCGCCCAGCGCCGCGCCGCTGGCGATGCCGGCGAGCAGGCCCCAGAACAGCCGCTGCAGGCTGATCCACAGCTGCTGCCAGAGTTCGCCGGCGAACAGCTCGCGGGCGCTCTGCCAGACCAGCGCCGGCGCCGGCAGTATCTGCGCGGACATCCAGTGCTGGGCGGAGGCCAGCCACCAGAGAACTAACAGGGCCAGCGGCAACAACCAGGGCAGCAAGCGCGGGGCGATCAGCGCCAGCCGCTGCGAGGCGGCGGCGCTTGCGGTGGGGTACACAGGCAAGGCGAATGCCTTAGAAATATTCTTCATTGGAATATGAAAAAATCTATCAATGCATTTATGAGCTAAGAGCCTTCATTTAAGGGAAGCCTCCCCAGCGCAGCCAATGCATTCGACGAATATTTTTTATGCCTTTCGTGCATTCGCCCGGCAGCACGGATGCGGGCTGACTTATCTCTATAAATTATTAAAAAATAAATTTTTATTATTTTATTAATCACCCGCGACCTGCCTTAGTGCCTTTCCCATTCCCCCGCAGGAGGCAGGCGCCATGAAGGCCCTCACCCACCAGTTGCTGTCGCTCTTCGCCGCCCCGGTGCTCGCCGGATTGCTCGGTGCTTACGCCCCGTTCACCAGCGCCGCCGAAGCGCCGAAGGAAATCCGCATCGCCGTGCCCGACGTGGGCGCCGGGCAGAACCATTCCGGTGGCGGCCTCGTCGACGTGCTCTACACCCGCAAGCTGCTGGAGAAGGAGTTCGCCAACGACGGCATCCAGATCAAGTGGACCTACTTCAAGGGCGCCGGCCCGGTGATCAACGAGGCCTTCGCCAACGGCCAGGTGGACTTCGCCTACCTCGGCGACCTGGCGGCCATCATCGGCAAGGCCAGCGGCCTGGACACCCGCCTGCTGGCCGCCACCGGACGCGGCGTCAACCACTACCTGGGCGTGCAGCCGGGCTCGGGGATCAAGACCCTGGCCGACCTCAAGGGCAAGCGCGTGGGCATCTTCCGCGGCACCGCCAGCCAGCTGTCGTTCGACAACGCGCTGGCCAGCGTTGGCCTGAGCGAGAAGGACCTGAAGGTCATCAGCCTGGACTTCAACGCCGCCCTGGCGGCCCTCGCGGCCAAGCAGATCGACGCCACCTGGGGCCTGGCCGGCCTCTTCGCCCTGCGCGAGAAGGGCCTGGCGGAAATCCCCCTGAGCACCCGCGACCTCGGCGGCGCCGGCACCCTGCAAGCCGTGCTGGTAGGCAACGGCGCCTTCGTCGACGCCCACCCGGAAATCACCCAGCGCCTGCTCAAGGTGGAACTGCAGGCCCTGGCCTGGGCCGGCGCCGAAGCCAACCACGCGGCCTTCATCGACCTGGTGTCGAACCAGGCCGGCTACCCGTCGATCGTCCTGCAGACCGAATACAAGGACCGCCCGCTGGCCGAGGCCCTGTCGCCGCAACTGGACGCCGGCTTCCTCGGCCAGCTAGACGCCTCGATCCAGGCGGCCAGGCAGTACGGCCTGATCCGCCGCGACTTCAAGGCCGCCGACTGGGCCAGGCCGGACTACCTGGCCGGCGCCGCGAGGCTGGCTGCGGCGCAGCCGGTGGCGCAGGTGCGGTGATTGAGCCCTCAGCGGCCTGAGAGCTCAATCGCGGATGGAGTTTGCCGGGGGCTTTGGGGGCTGGGCTTTAGAGCGCCCTCTCCCCAACCCTCTCCCTGAAGGGAGAGGGGGCTGTTCTGAGCGATGTGTCGGTCAGGCGCCATCCTCCCCCCTAACCTCACCCCGTCATTCCCGCGAACGCGGGAACCCAGAGACTTCCTGCTTGGGTGTGACGCGCCGCTCCGAGTCTGCGGAGATTTCTTGTTTCGCCCCCTCGGGCGAGTCCCTTTTGTCAAACGCCACAAAAGGAACCAAAAAGGCTTACCCCAACATACGGGCCCGACAGAGTCGGGCTACCCTCACGAATTCCCCCGCCACGGAGGCCCGCCCCGAGGGTACGTCCCTGTAGCCCGCGGGGCTCTCGCGACATCCATGTCGCATGACCTCCTGAGCGCCGGTTTCGCTCGGCCTTCTGAAGGGGCGTTCCGGTGCGCTCGGATGTTTCTCTGGAAGTCCAAAAGCCAGAGCGAACGCGCTTTTGCTTTTGCTTTTGCTTTTCGTAGGAGCGAGCTTGCTCGCGAACCGCCCGTCACTGGGTGATTCCCCTTCGGGCCAGCGCAAGCGCTGTTCGCGATGGAGCCGCGTCCCGCATTCGCGGGAATGACGAGGTGGGGTGAGGAGTATCAGGCTGACTCCGAACTCCCCACCCACTCCGAACAGCCCCCTCTCCCGCTTGCGGGAGAGGGTTGGGGAGAGGGCGCTCTTGAACCCGACACCTACGGTAACCACTGTTCGCGAGCAAGCTCGCTCCTACACCCAGCCCCCTCCCCGCAAACACTTCACGCCACCGCGCTCCGCTCTTCCTCATCCAACTCCACCAACATCTCGATCAACGCCCTCGCTGCCGCCGAAAGGCGATAGCCGGTACGACTGACGATCCCGCAACGCGCCTGCAGACTGTCGATGTTATGCGGCAGATTGCGCAGATGCAGGCGCGCCACTTCGCCATTGGCCAGCGCATGGCGCAAACCATCCTCGCTGCCCACGCCGATGGCATCGGTCTGGCTGACGATGCGCACCAGCGAGCCCAGGTGCTCGCACTGGATGTTCGCCTGCAGGTCGCTCTTGCCGCTGAGGTTGGCCAGCAGCTTGCGGATGCCCGGCGGCATCCGCGCCGAGGCCAGCGGGTAGGCGAACAGATCGTTGGTGGACAGGCTCTCCTTGGCCAGCAGCGGGTGCCCGGTGCGACAGAAGAAGAAGCCCCGGCGCGGGCTCAGCGGCCGTGTCTGGAAGCCGGGGTCGGCCTCGAAGTGGCGGATGTCGGCGATGAAGAATTCGATCTCGTCGCGCAGCAGGCTGCGCGACAGACGCTCCCAGTTGTCCACCTGGAAATCGATCTGCAGCCGCGGGTGGCGCCGGATCAGCCGCGCCACCGCATCGGGCACCAGTTTCTGCGCCGGCGCCGGCCCGCAGCCGAAGTGCAGCTCGCCGGCGTCCAGCTTGTTCAGCTGGGTGATTTCCTGGGTCAGGTTGGCCGCGCCCTGCACCAGGCGCAGCGCATGCTGCAGCACCACCTGGCCTTCCGGCGTGGGGCGCAGTTCCTTGCTGCCGCGGTCCACCAGCTGGCAGCCCAGCTCCTGCTCCAGGCCCTGGATGCTGCGGCTGAAGGCCGGCTGGGTGATACCCATGGCATCGGCCGCGCGGACGAAACTGCGGTGTTCGGTGAGGGCGATGAAGTAACGCAGTTGGCGCAGATCCATGATGCTTTACCGGCATTGAAAATATTGGACAAAGGCATTTGCCGTCGGGGATGCGCTGGTTTTAAATGCAAGCTCTTATTCCGTCAACGAAGAATAAAACTTAAATTTATTCTTTTAAGAAATAAGAATATGCCCCTCGACCAGGAGCCCCCAATGGCCTTGCACCCTTTCGCCCCACGCCTGCTGCCGGCACGAATGCTTCCCTCTCGCGGCTGTAGCCGCTGAGCCCCGGCGTCGCCAGACGACGCCCACCGATTAGAAGAGAGCCGTTTCCGCCATGCCCCGCATGGTGCGGCCCCCTGTTGCCCGCGATCCGCCGGGCAGTGCCTGATGCAAGGAAAAGACGATGAGCCAGAGTGCCTCGCTGCAGACCCCATTCACGCTCCGCCCCGGCCGAACCCGGCCCGGCGCCCCCGACTACGCCCTGGCCCTGCTGCTCGCCCTGGGCGGCGCACTGCCGCTGCAGGCCGCCGAGCAGGACGAGGCCAGCACCACGCCCGAGGCCGCCAGCGCCGCCGACAAGGGCACCAGCACCCAGGCCACCGCCCTGGGCAAGGTCACGGTCACCGCCCGGCGCCGCGAGGAAGACTCGCAGAAGGTGCCCACGCCGATCACCGTGCTCGACGGCGCCACCCTGGAGAACCAGCGCATCACCAAGGTGCAGGACCTGCAGCAGGTGCTGCCCAGCGTCAACGTCGCCTACATCCACGCCCGCCAGTCGAGCATCGCCGTGCGCGGCATCGGCAACAACCCGGCCAGCGACGGCCTGGAAGGCTCCGCCGGGGTCTACCTGGACAACGTCTACCTGGGCCGCCCGGGCATGGCGGTGTTCGACTTGCTGGACATCGAGCAGTTGGAACTGCTGCGCGGCCCGCAGAGCACCCTGTTCGGCAAGAACACCACCGCCGGCGTGCTGAACATCAGCACCCGCGCGCCGACCTTCACCCCCGAGCGCACGGTGGAGGTCTCCGGCGGCCAGGAAGGCTACTTCCAGGGCCGCGGTACCGTCTCCGGGCCGCTCACCGACGCGCTGGCCGGGCGCGTTTCCGCCTACCGCACGCGCAGCGACGGCTACATCACCAACATCCACGACGACAACAAGCTCAACGGCGGCGAGCGCCAGGGCATCCGCGGCCAGCTGCTGTACAAGCCCAGCGAGGACTTCAGCCTGCGCTGGATCAGCGAGTACAACGAGGAGGACTCCAGCAACGGCAGCATGGTGGTCTATGGCGCCGCCCCGCGCTTCTGGCAGCGCGCCGCGCTGGTCGGCGCCTCGCCGATCGCCGATCCGGACCGGCACAAGGTCAACATCGACAGCCGCCAGCACGTCAGCGTGCACCAGGGCGGCAGTTCGGTGGAGGCCAACTGGAAGCTGGCCAACGACTTCACCCTGACCTCCATCAGCGCCTACCGCTTCTGGAACTTCACCCCGGCCAACGACGAGCAGTTGAACGTCTCGGCGATCCGCAACACCGGGGTGGCGGTGCGCGACCGCCAGTTCTCCCAGGAAATCCGCCTGGCCTCGCCCACCGGCGGCGCCTTCGACTATGTGGTCGGCGCCTACGCGTTCAACCAGAACCTGGGCAACAAGACCTTCACCGACTACGGCCCCTTCGCCGACAGCTACCTGCTGGGCACCAACCTCAACGCCCTGAACGACACCTCCAGCAAGGCCAACGGCAAGATCGAGACCGACAGCTTCGCGCTCTTCTCCCAGGGCACTTGGCACCTCACCGACCAGCTCGACTTCACCGCCGGCCTGCGCGGCACCTACGAGGAGAAGGACGCCAAGGTGAAGCGCTACGCCCCGGTGGGCGGCGCGCCCGTGACCGGCGCCGGCGCGGTGGTGCGCAACGGCCAACTGGGCGCCTACGACTCCGGCGACCTCAGCGTCTACAGCTTCGCCCCCTCGGCGCTGCTCAGCCTGAGCTACCAGTTCAGCGACGAGCTGCTGGGCTATGCCTCGCTGTCCCACGGTGAGAAGTCCGGCGGGGTGAACCTGGCGGTGGCCAGCGCGCCGACCGCTGGCGCCGACTCGCTGCTGGTCGGCCCGGAACGCGCCAACGATGCCGAACTGGGGATCAAGTCGACGCTGCTCGACCGCCGCCTGCAGCTCAACGCCAACATTTTCTGGACCGGCATCCACGGCTACCAGGCCACCACCCTGTACCAGCCGGCCGGCTCCACCCAACTGGTGCAGGTGCTGTCCAACGCCGGCAGCGTGCGCTCCCGCGGCCTGGAACTGGAGGCCACCGCCCTGCCGCTGCGCGGCCTGACGCTGAACTTCAACGGCTCCTACAACGACGTCAGCTACCTGTCGTTCAAGGACGCCCCGTGCCCGGCCGAGATCAGCACCCAGCCCGGCGCCCCGGCCAGCTGCGACCTCACCGGCAAGCGCGTGGTCGGCGCCTCGAAATGGATCGCCAACCTCAACGGCGAATACAAGTGGCAGTTGGCCAACCGCTTCGAGCCCTACGTCAACGCCAGCTACTCGTACCGCTCAGAGGCCGAGGGCACGCTGGACGACTCCGACCTCTCGAAGATCCCCGGCTACGGCCTGGCGAACTTCTCCGTGGGCGTGCGCCACGACCTGGGCGACGGCCAGCTGGACGCCTCGGTCTGGCTGAAGAACGCCTTCGACAAGGACTACTACCTGGCCGCCTTCGCCAGCATCAACGGCTCCTACACCGCCTCGGTGGGCCAGCCGCGCACCCTGGGCGCCTCGGTCCGCTACGACTTCTGATCCCACTCGCCGCCCCGCGCGGCCCCTTGCAGTACCACCTACAGCAATGAGGAACACGAGATGAGCAACGCAGCACAAGCCATTCGACCCGCCGTACAACTCGACATCCACCCGGTGGCTGGGCGCATCGGCGCCGAGATCCGCGGGGTGACGCTTTCCGGCCAGTTGGACGCGGCCACGGTTGAGGCCATCCAGGCCGCCCTGGTGAAGCACAAGGTGATCTTCTTCCGCGGCCAGAGCCAGCTCGACGACCAGGGCCAGGAAGCCTTCGCCAAGCTGCTCGGCGAGCCGGTGGCGCACCCGACGGTGCCGGTGCGCGACGGCACCGAATACCTGCTCGAACTGGACGGCGCCGAAGGCCGCCGGGCCAACTCCTGGCACACCGACGTGACCTTCGTCGAGGCCTACCCGAAGGCCTCGATCCTGCGCAACGTGGTGGCCCCGCAGGCCGGCGGCGACACCGTCTGGGCCAACACCGCGACCGCCTACGACGACCTCAGCGACGAACTCAAGGCCCTGGCCGACAAGCTCTGGGCGGTGCACAGCAATGAATACGACTACGCCGCCATCAAACCCAACGCCGACCCGGCGCGCCTGGAGCAGTACCGCAAGGTGTTCACCTCCACCGTCTACGAGACCGAGCACCCGGTAGTGCGCGTGCACCCCGTCAGCGGCGAACGCAACCTGCTGCTGGGGCACTTCGTGAAGCGCCTGAAGGGCCTGTCGCAGCACGACTCCCAGCATCTGTTCGCGGTGCTGCAGAGCCACGTCACCCGCCTGGAGAACACCGTGCGCTGGCGCTGGCAGGCCGGCGACGTGGCCATCTGGGACAACCGCGCCACCCAGCACTACGCGGTGGACGACTACGGCACCCAGCCGCGCATCGTGCGGCGTGTGACGCTGGCTGGTGAGGTGCCGGTGGGGGTGGATGGGCAGCGGAGTCGGACTGTCAGGAAAGTTTGAGTCCTGCTTTCAAGAGCCCCTCTCCCTAATCCTCTCCCTGAAGGGAGAGGGGACCGTTCGGTGCGCTTGGGTGTTCTGGAGTCAGCCGGCTAGCCCAGAGATTGCCGGCTGAAACCAAGCCTCCTCTCGGCACGGACAAGCCCCCTCTCCCTTCAGGGAGAGGGCTGGGGAGAGGGCAACCCAAGCCCGATACGGAGCACCAGACCATGAGCCAATCCTCCGCCCTGAAGATCACCCCCGAACCCTTCACCATCATCCCCCTCGACGCCCCGCTGGGCGCCGAGGTCCGCGGCCTGGACGCACGCCAGCCGCTGACGCCCGAGCAGATTCTGGCGATCAAGCAGGCCCACCGCGACCACCACATTCTCATCTTCAGGAACCAGCAACTGGACGATCGGCAGTACCTGAATTTCGCCACTCTGTTCGGCGCGGTGTTCCAGCCGCCGGCGGACGTGCCGGTGCTGTCTTCCGGCGTCGACGGCAAGGCCCCGGACATCGTCAAGGTGGCCAATACCGGCGATGGCGAACTGGGCAACTTCGCCCTGCCCGCGCACATCGACCACCAGTGGACGCCGCTGCCCTCCTCCGGCTCCTTCCTCTACGCGCTGGAAGTGCCGAGCCAGGGCGGCGAAACCCTGTTCACCAACCTGGCGCTCGCCTACCAGAGCCTGGACGCAGCCACGCGCAAGGAAATCGACGACCTGCGGCTGGTCAGCTACAACCCCTTCGTGCGCCTGAAGAACGGCTATTCGGGCGGTTTCGTCACCTACCGCACCCCGGACATCGAGCCGATCCAGGGCACCGAGCACCCGCTGGTGCGCACCCATCCGGAAAGCGGCAAGCGCGTGCTCTACCTCAGCGTCCACACCGAAGTGGAAATCCCCGGCCATGAGCCGCAGCAGGGCAAGGCCCTGGTCGAGCGCCTGCGCGCCCACCTGCAGAAGCCGGAGCTGATCTACAGCCACAAATGGCAGGTCAGCGACATCGTCTGGTGGGACAACCAGGCCACCCTGCACGGCCGCAACGCCTTCCCGGCCAGCGAGCGGCGCCGCCTGAAGCGCATCAGCCTGGGCGGCAGCCGGCCGTTCTGAGTTTCCCGCGGGCAAAGAAAAAGCCCCTGGCCGATGGCCAGGGGCTTTGCGAAGTGGTGGGTCGTGTAGGATTCGAACCTACGACCAATTGGTTAAAAGCCAACTGCTCTACCGACTGAGCTAACGACCCAACGCGAGGCGTATAATACTGATTTCTAACGCAAAAACAACACCTTTACGAAAAATTTTTCAGAAATATCGCGTAGGGTCTGAAATTCCCGCCGCGGCGAAGCCTTCGGCGCGCAGACGGCAGCTGTCGCACTTGCCGCAGGCGCGGCCTGCGTCGTCCGCCTGGTAGCAGCTCACGGTGAGCGCGTAGTCCACGCCGCGGGCCACGCCGGCCTGGATGATCTGCGCCTTGGAGAGGAACTGCAGCGGCGCCTGGATGCGGAAGCCATCGCCTTCCACTCCCGCCTTGGTGGCCAGGTTGGCCATGCGCTCGAAGGCCTCGACGAACTCGGGGCGGCAGTCCGGGTAGCCGGAATAGTCCACGGCGTTGACGCCGATGAAGATGTCCCGCGCACCGAGCACCTCGGCCCAGCCCAGGGCCAGGGAAAGGAACACGGTGTTGCGCGCCGGCACGTAGGTCACCGGGATGCCCTCGCTGGGCGCCTCGGGCACGGCGATGCTGCTGTCGGTCAGCGCCGAGCCGCCGATGCCGTTGAGGTTCAGGCCGATGACCTTGTGCTCGACCACGCCCAGTTGGCGGGCCACGCGCTCGGCGGCCTGGAGTTCGGCGCGGTGGCGCTGGCCATAGTCGAAGCTCATGCTGTAGCAGGCGTAGCCCTCGGCCTTGGCCATGGCTACCACGGTGGCGGAGTCGAGCCCGCCGGAGAGCAGGATGACGGCTTTCTTCTGAGTCATGTGGTTACCCTTCCCGTCCGCGTCTCAGCGGCCCGGTTCGTCGTTCCAGAGGATCTTGTGCAGTTGCATCTGGAAGCGCACCGGCAGGTTGTCGGCGACTATCCAGTCGGCCAGCTCGCGCGGCGCCAGCTGGTGATGGCTCGGCGAGAACAGCACTTCGCCGGCGCGCTCGTCGAGGCGGTATTCGATCAGCTTGGACACCGCCCAGTCGTAGTCCTCGCGGGAGCAGAGGACGAACTTGACCTGGTCGTTGCCGGTGAGCTCGGCGATGTTCTCGTAGCGGTTGCGGCGCACCTCGCCGGAGCCCGGGGTCTTCAGGTCGAGCACCCGGCTGACGCGGCGGTCGGTGGCGGAGATGTCCAGCGCGCCGCTGGTCTCCAGGGATACCGAGTAACCGGCGTCGCACAGGCGCTGCAGCAGCAGCAGGCAGTTGGGCTGCGCCAGCGGCTCGCCGCCGGTGACGCAGACGTAGCGCGGCCGGTAGCCGGCGACGGTTTCGAGGATGCTGTCCAGGCTGCGGATCTCGCCGCCACTGAAGGCGTAGGCGGAGTCGCAGTACTGGCAACGCAGGGGGCAGCCGGTCAGGCGCACGAACACGGTCGGCAATCCGACGGTGCGCGCTTCCCCCTGCAACGAGTAGAAGATCTCGGTGATTCGCAGGGTCTGTTGCATATCAGCCACGGGCGTGACGGCTACACAGGCCATCCGCCTCCGTTGCGGTGTAATCGAACGAACGCCAGGCGTTCGGGAATTCCCGGGCGGGCAGACATCAGCCGAGCTGAAACCGCTCCGCGGCTCCGGGTGGCGGCGATTCTAACGGAAAACCAGGTGTTCGGCGCGCAGAGTCGTTCGTTCGGGTGTAACGGGCGGGCACGCTTTTCGTAGGGGCTAGGCTGTTCGTGCCACCGGGGCGTCCGGCGTGGCCGGTGAATCCAATCGCGGACAAAGTCCGCTCCTACGTCCGTGCTTCCCTGAACCGTAATAGCAACTGTCTGCGTCGAGGAGCTTTTCGTAGGATGGGTTGAGCTTGCGATACCCATCGGGCCATGGTGATGGGTATCGCTTCGCTCAACCCATCCTACGGGACTCGTGCCACCGGGGCGTCTGGCGTGGCCGGTGAATCCAATCGCGGACAAAGTCCGCCCCTACGCCCGTGCTTCCCTGGAACCGTAGGAGCGGACTCCGTCCGCGATCCGGCGGATAACGCCGTAGGTGCTATGCGCCCTACGCAGAAACCTCCGGGTGAGGATCAGAGCGCGGGATAAAGGTTCGCGAGCAAGCTCGCTCCTACAGGAAGGACATGCCCGGCAGGAATGAAAAACGCCGTTTCCCCCAGCTGGAAGAAACGGCGTTTTCAGATGAACGACAAGAGGCTTACTTGAGGCTCTTCAGGTCCCGCTGGGCCAGCTGGGCGGCGGAGCTGCCCGGGTACTGGGCGACCACCTGCTGGAGGATGCCACGGGCCTTGTCGTTGTTGCCCAGGCGGCGCTCCACGTCGGCCAGCTTGTACAGCGAGTCCGGCACCTTGGGGCTGCTCGGATAGGCCTGGCTGACCTTGGCGAAGGCCTGGCCGGCGCCCTGCAGGTCGCCCTTGGCCAGGTTCACCTCGCCCAGCCAGTACTGCGCGTTGCCGGCGTACTGGCTGCTGGGGTATTTGCGCAGGAAGGCGCCGAAGGCCTGGCTGGCCTTGTCGAAGTCCTTGGCCTTGATCAGGTCGAAAGCCGCGTCGTAGTAGAGCTTCTCTTTCGCCGGATCGCCCGGCTCGCTGCTCGCGGGCTGGGCCTGTTGCTGCTGGGCGGCAGCGGCGCCGGCCGCTGCGCCCGCACCGGCGGCGCTGCCGTCGGTGGAGGGGTTCTGTGCTGCCGGAGCGGAGGAAAGGCGGCGGTCGAGGTCCTGATAACGCTCGAGGCTTTCCTGCTTCAGCTGCTGGATCTGGTTCTGCTGTTCTTCGAGGGTGCCGCGCAGGCGGGCGATCTCGTCCTGCATCTGCTGCAGTTGCAGGAACAGCTGGGCTTGCCCGGAGACGGGAGCGGCCGAAGCCGCCCCGCCACCGGCATAAGCACCATCAGCACCTGCGGTGCCGTACCCCGCGGGCGGCGCGCTGGCGTAGCCGCCATCGTTACCATCCACCACCGGAACCGCGGCCGCCGCCATCAGCGGCAGGCCGCAGACCATCAAGGTCAGGAGTCGCAGGCGCATAGGGTCTTACTTCTTCAGCTCAACGCGACGGTTCTGAGCCCAGGACTGTTCGTCGTGGCCGGTGGCAACCGGACGCTCTTTACCGTAGGAAACCAGTTCCAGCTGAGCCGGGGACACGCCCTGCAGCACCAGGTAGCGCTGAACGGCCTTGGCGCGACGCTCACCCAGAGCCATGTTGTACTCGCGGGTGCCGCGTTCGTCGGTGTGGCCTTCCAGGACGACGTGCTGGCCGCTGCCTTTCAGGTCCTTGGCGTGTACGTCCAGAGCGCGCATGGCTTCCGGCTTCAGGTCGGAGCTGTCGTACTCGAAGTAGAAGGTGGTGATCGCACGCAGAGCGGCTTCGTCGCTCAGGCTGCCGTCAACGGCACCGCTGTTGGCGCCGTAGCCAGCGTTCGGGTCAACGCCGCCATTGGCGCCTTCACCAGTAGCATCGCCTTTCTTGGACGAGCAACCTACGGCTACGGCCATGGCGAGGGCGATAACGGCAAATTTGCCGAATTTCAGCATTTCCATCATGTAACTCCTAATGAACCCCAGTGTATAAGTTTGGAACAGTTGGCAACCGTCAGTTCAGGTAAGGGGACCAGGATGGCTCGCGCACGTCGCCCTGAGCGGTGGGTAGCGGTAACCGAACACGTCCGTTGATGCTGGCGAGCATCAACACGCCCCGGTCCTGCTGGCGGGTGGCGTATATTAGCATCGTGCCATTTGGCGCAACAGTGGGCGAATCGTTGAGCGTGGTGTTCGAAAGCACCCGCAGATTGCCGCGTTGCAGGTCCTGGGCGGCGATCTGGAAGTTGGTGAAACCTTCCTGGCGGTGGACCATCACCAGGGTCTTCTCGTCGGCCGAGAGTTTCGGGTTGGCGTTGTAGTTGCCGGTGAAGGTCACGCGGTCGGTGGCGCCGCTGTTGACGTTCATCTTGTAGATCTGCGGCTTGCCGCCACGGTCCGAGGTGAAGTACAGCGTCGAGCCGTCCTTGCCCCAGAAGGGCTCGGTGTCGATGGCCGCGTTGTTGGTCAGGCGGCGCAGCTGGCGCGAGCCCAGGTCCATCAGGTAGATCTCCGGGTTGCCGTCGCGCGACAGCACCAGGGCCAGGCGGTTGCCGTCCGGGGAGAACGCCGGGGCGCCGTTGAGGCCTTCGAAGTTGGTCAGCTGCTCGCGGCGGCCGGTATCCACGTACTGCATGAAGATGCGCGGGCGCTTCTGCTCGAAGGACACGTAGGCGATGCGCCGGCCGTCGGGCGAGAAGCGCGGCGAGAGGATCGGCTCGCGCGACTGCAGCAGGGTCACCGGGCGGGCGCCGTCATAGTCGGCGCGCTGCAGGGTGAAGCGGGTGTTGTCGGCGGAGAAGCGCTCGGCGGTCACGTAGAGCAGCTTGGTGGAGAAGGCGCCCTTGATGCCGGTGAGCTTCTCGAACGACTGGTCGGCGATGAAGTGCGACATGTCGCGCAGCTGCTCGACGCTGCCGCCGACGCTGCCGGTGACGATCTGCTGCTGGGTGGCGACGTTGAACAGGCCGTACTGCACCTGCAGGCGGCCGCCGGCCGGGGTGATGTTGCCGATCAGCACGTATTGCGCGCCGAGGGCCTGCCAGTCGCGGTAGATCACCTCGCTGGCCTGGGCCGGCAGGCTGATCATGTTCTGCCGCGGGATCGGCTCGAAGTAGCCGGAGTTGCGCAGGTCGTTGCCGATGATGTTGGCCATGTCGTCGGGCAGGACGTTGCCGCCCTGCCAGCCGAAGGGCACCACGGCGATCGGCACGGCGCGATCGGCGCCGCTGGTCACCAGAATGTTCTTCTCATCTGCCATCGCCACTCCTGCCACGCAGAGCAGGGCGACGAGCAATCCTCTGAAAATCTTGATCACAGCGTGAGGTCCTCAGGCGTGAAGGTCATCTTGAAGGAGCGGTAGGGATTGAAGTCCTTGGGACTCAGGCCCTGCATTTCAGTAATGCGACCGACGTTCCTCACGGCATTCACCGCGGAACTGTCGAACGCCTTGTCGCCGCTGGAGCGGACGACGGTCGCATTGGTGATGGTGCCATCGGGCAGCATGTTGATCTGCACGGTAACACTCATGCCGTTACGGGCCGATGGCGGACGCGACCAGCCCTCGGATACCCGCGAGCGGATCAGGTCGTCGAAGTTGCCTGCCACCTCGTTGCCCTGTTCGTCGGCCAGGGCCTGCTGCCGCTGCGTGTCGTCGGACAGCAGTTCGGCCAGGGCCTGGGCCTTCTTGTCTTCCTGAGCCTTCTTCGCCGCAGCCTGGGCAGCGGCCTTCTTCTTCGCGGCGTCGGCGGCCGCCTTCTTCTTGGCGTCCTCCGCGGCGGCGAGTTTCTTGGCCTGCTCCTCGGCTTTCTTCCTGGCCTCTTCGGCAGCCTTCTTCTTGGCCTCCTCCGCGGCTTGTTTCTTGGCTTCTTCCTCGGCTTGCTTCTTGGCCTCGTCCTCGGCCTTCTTCTTGGCGATGTCTGCCTGCTGCTTCTGCGCTGCAGCCTTGGCCTCGGCCGCCTTCTTGGCGGCGTCTGCGGCCTTCTTCGCCTCGGCGGCCTTGGCTGCATCTGCAGCTTTCTCGGCCTCCGAAGCCTTTCGAGCCTCATCGGCTTTCTTTTGTTCCGCAGCTTTCGCTTCGGCTATGGCTTGCTGCTCGACCTTCTTTTGCTCCAGCTGTTCCTGTTCGTACTGCTTGGCAGAGGTCTTCTTCGCCTCCCCGGCGATCTTCTGGTTGGTCTGCTGCGTGGCCTGGCTCTTGGACTTGAGCTGGTAGAGCGTGGCCTGGACGATCGGACGCGCAGGCGGCAGCTCGGGCGTCATGGCCCAGCTGACGAAGAGCATCGCGAAAATCAGGACGTGCAGCGCTACCGCCAGTACGACCGGCCAGAAGTAGCTTTCCGATGGAGAGCGTTCGAGTTGGTGCATATCAGGTTCCGGGCGCCTCGGTGATCAGCCCGACGTTACCCACACCGGCCTTCTGCAACCCGCCCATGACAGCCATGACGGAGCCGTAGTCGACAGCCTTGTCGCCACGCACGAAGACCTGCACTTTCTTACCCTGACGGCTGTTCTCGGCCATGATGCCGGTGGCTGCGCTCACCAGCTGGTCGAGATTGATCGCGGTCTGACTGCCCTTGCCCTGGTCGGGATCGACTTCCGAACCCATGTTCCAGTAGTAGGTCTTGTCGGCCTTGATCGATATGGTCAGCACCCGCGAATCGTTGTCCTGCGGGAGCACTTCGCTGGAAACCTTGGGCAAATCGACCTTGACCCCCTGGTTCAGCATCGGTGCGGTCACCATGAAAATGACCAGCAGTACCAGCATCACGTCGATGTATGGCACCACGTTCATTTCCGCGACCGGCTTGCGTTTATGACGGACCCTTGCCATGTCGGCTTACCTCTCTGGTCAATCGTCGCTGGCGTGGACTTTGCGGTGCAGGATGGCCTGGAACTCGTCGGCGAAGGTGTAGTAGCGGCCGATCAGCATTTCCGAACGCGCGGCGAAGCGGTTATAGGCGATGACTGCGGGGATCGCGGCGAACAGGCCGATGGCGGTGGCGACCAGGGCCTCGGCGATGCCGGGGGCGACGGTGGCCAGGGTGGCCTGCTGCACGGCGGCCAGGCCGCGGAAGGAGTTCATGATGCCCCAGACGGTGCCGAACAGGCCGATGTACGGGCTGGTGGAACCGACGGTGGCGAGGAACGGCAGGCTGGTTTCCAGCTTCTCTTCCTCACGGGAGATGGCCACGCGCATGGAACGGGCCACGCCTTCCATCACCGCGTCCGGATCGACGCCGGGCTGCTGGCGCAGGCGCGAGAATTCCTTGAAGCCGGCACGGAAGATCTGCTCCACGCCCGAATCCGGGTCGGGGTTGCTGCCGGCCTGGCGGTACAGCTTGGACAGGTCGATGCCCGACCAGAAGCGTTCTTCGAAGCCATCCAGGGCTTTCTTGGCCGAGCGCATCATGTTGCTGCGCTGGAAGATCATGATCCAAGAAGTGACCGAGGCGGCCACCAGGGTGAGCATGACCAGCTGCACCACGATACTGGCGTTGCTGATCAGGCTCCACATGGAGGTATGGTCGACGACGTTCGGTTCCACGTTATTCTCCTGCTGAAAGGGTGTCCGGAGTGCCGGCAAATGCCGCACGCAACACTTCGGGGATGGCGCGGGGCCTGAGGTTGTCGGCCCGTACGCACGCCACCAGGAAGCGGCCCTCGCATAGCAAGGCCGAATCCGACGCTCGACGAACCTGTTGACGGAAACGCAGGCTCGCGCGGTTCAACTCCTCGACCTCGGCGCTGACGACCAGTTCGTCGTCCAGACGGGCCGGCGCGTGGTAGCGCGCTTCGGCCGAATGAACGACGAAAAGCAGGTTCTCACCTGCCAGCTGGGATTGGGCGAAGCCCAGAGCCCGCAGCCGCTCGGTGCGAGCCCGCTCCATGAACTTGAGGTAGTTGACGTAGTAGACGATGCCGCCTGCATCGGTGTCCTCGTAATAGACCCGGAATCGATGCTCGAACGGCTGACCCCCGTGTTGCGCGCGCATACTCTAGAACCAAGTTGGGGCTTTGCCAATCGGCAATCAGCCACAAATGCAATTAATTACCATCTTCAGGGGAGAAAAGATCCGGCATCGCCCCCTCACCCATCCGCTTCGGCAGTTTCAGGCCGAAATGCAGGTACGCATGCCGGGTGACGACCCGTCCCCGCGGCGTGCGCATGATATAGCCTTGCTGGATCAAATAGGGCTCCAGCACGTCCTCGATCGTATGTTTTTCTTCGCCGATGGCCGCAGCGATGTTGTCCAGCCCCACCGGCCCGCCGTCGAACTTGTCGATCATGGTCAGCAGTAGACGCCGGTCCTGGTGGTCGAAGCCACGTTCGTCGACGTCCAGCAGGTTCAACGCCTTGTCCGCCACCTCGCTGCTGATCGCCCCGCTGGCGCGCACCTCGGCGAAATCGCGCACGCGGCGCAGCAGGCGGTTGGCGATGCGCGGCGTGCCACGGGCGCGGCGGGCGATCTCGAAGGCCCCGGCCGGGTCCATGTCCAGGCCGAGGATGCCGGCCGAACGGGCGACGATGGTCGCCAGGTCGTCGACGCTGTAGAACTCCAGGCGCTGGACGATGCCGAAGCGGTCGCGCAGCGGGTTGGTCAGCATGCCGGCGCGGGTGGTGGCGCCGACCAGGGTGAAGGGCGGCAGGTCGAGCTTGATGGAGCGCGCCGCCGGCCCTTCGCCGATCATGATGTCGAGCTGGAAGTCTTCCATCGCCGGGTACAGCACTTCTTCGACGATGGGCGAGAGGCGGTGGATCTCGTCGACGAAAAGCACGTCGCCCGGCTCGAGATTCGTCAGCAGCGCGGCGAGATCACCCGGGCGTTCCAGCACCGGGCCGGAGGTGCTCTTGATGGCCACGCCCATCTCCTGGGCGATGATGTTCGCCAGGGTGGTCTTGCCCAGGCCCGGCGGGCCGAAGATCAGCGTGTGGTCCAGGGCCTCCTTGCGGCCGCGGGCGGCGCTGATGAACAGCTCCATCTGCTCGCGCACGCTGGGCTGGCCGATGTAGTCGGACAGGCTCAGCGGGCGGATGGCGCGGTCCAGCTGCTCCTCGCGCTCGCGAGGGCCGGCGGTGGCGGCCGAGATCAGGCGATCGGTCTCGATCATGCGCGGCTACCTAGACCATGCCCTTGAGCGAGCGGCGGATGAGTTCTTCGCTGGACAAATCTTTTTCCTCCACGGCGGCCACGGCGCGGCTCGCCTCCTGAGGTTTGAAGCCTAGCGCGATCAGCGCGCTGACGGCATCGGCCTCGGCGCTTGAGACTGTTGCGGCCAGTTTCGGTTCCGTCACCAGGGGGGCGATGGTCGGCATGTTCTCCCAGGCCTTGAAGCGGTCCTTGAGCTCCACCAGCAGGCGCTCGGCGGTCTTCTTGCCGACCCCGGGGATCTTCACCAGGGTGGAAGTATCCTGCGCCTGCACGCAACGCACCAGCTCATCCACTTCCAGGCCCGACATCAGGGCCAGGGCCAGCTTGGGGCCGACGCCGTTGAGGCGGATCAGCTCGCGGAACAGCTCGCGCTCGCGCTTCTCGGCGAAGCCGTAGAGCAGGTGGGCATCTTCGCGCACCACCAGGTGCGTGTGCAGGGTCACCGGCTCGCCGAGGGCGGGCAGGCGATAAAGGGTGGTCATCGGCACTTCCAGCTCGTAGCCGATGCCGTTGACGTCGAGGATCAGGTGCGGCGGCTGCTTTTCCGCCAGGGTGCCACGCAGGCGTCCAATCACGGCTCAGGGTCCTTGCAGGTTGTCGGTCAAAGGCGCAGGCGCCCGCTGCGGCGGCGCGCGGTGGACAGGCCATGGGGCACCAGGCTCTGCCGGGTGTGGGCGTGGCACAGGGCGATGGCCAGGGCGTCGGAGGCGTCGATCTGCGGTTTCTGCGTCAGTTTCAGCAGGTGCATGACCATCATCTGGACCTGCAGCTTGTCGGCCCCGCCGGTGCCGGCGATGGCCTGCTTGACCTGGCTGGCGGTGTATTCGGCGATTTCCAGCCCCTCCTCCGCCGCCGCGACTATGGCCGCGCCGCGGGCCTGGCCGAGCTTGAGCGCGGAGTCGGCGTTGCGCGCCATGAACACCTGCTCGATGCCCATCATGGTCGGGTGGTAGGTCTGGATGACCTCGCGCACGCCGCGGAAGACGATCTGCAGGCGTTCGTGCAGGGCGCCGCTGCCGGTGCGGATGCAGCCGGAGGCAACGTATTCGCAGCCGCGGCCGGTGTCCCTCACCACGCCGAAGCCGGTGATGCGCGAGCCGGGGTCGATGCCTAGGATCAGGGTCATATGCCGGAAACCAAAAGCCGGAAGCCGGAGCGGTCGAATCCGACGGCTCCGGCTTCCGGCGCGAGGCCCGGGTCGGGGATGGCGTCAGCCAAGCTGCGCCATCACCTCTTCGGGGATGTCCGCGTTTGAATAGACGTTCTGTACGTCGTCCAGGTCCTCGAGCATGTCGATCAGCTTGAGCACCTTCTGCGCGGTCTCCAGGTCCAGGGTCGCGGTGGTCGAGGGGATCATCGAGATCTCCGCCTCCTCGCCCTTGAAGCCGGCGGCGGTCAGCGCCTCGTTCACCGCGATGAAGTCGGCGAAGCTGGTGAAGACGTCGATGGAACCGTCGTCATTGGTCACCACGTCGTCGGCGCCGGCCTCCAGGGCCGCTTCCATCAGGGCATCCTCGTCGACGCCGGGGGCGAAGCTGATCTGCCCCTTGCGGTCGAACATGTAGGCCACCGAGCCATCGGTGCCGAGGTTGCCGCCGCACTTGCTGAAGGCGTGACGCACTTCCGCCGCGGTGCGGTTGCGGTTGTCGGTCATGGCCTCGACGATGATTGCCACGCCGCTGGGCGCGTAACCTTCGTAGGTCAGTTCTTCCATGTTGTCCGCGTCGTTCGAGCCGGCGCCACGGGCGATGGCTCGATCGATGGTGTCGCGGGTCATGTTGGCAGTCAGCGCCTTGTCCACGGCCAGGCGCAGACGCGGGTTGTCAGCCGGGTTGCCGCCGCCCTGCTTGGCGGCGACCGTCAGTTCGCGGATCAGCTTGGTGAAGATCTTCCCGCGCTTGGCGTCCTGACGCTCCTTGCGGTGCTTGATGTTGGCCCATTTGGAATGACCAGCCATAACTCACTCCGTCTAGCTTGTTGCGGCGGCGGCGCAGGCTGTGCGCCGCCGCGGTTCATCTGGAATTACTCGGCGGCCTTCTGCTGCTCGCGCAGGCGGATGTGCAGCTCGCGCAGGGCCTTGCCGTCCACGGTGCCCGGAGCCTGGGTCATGACGTCGCCGGCGCTCTGGGTTTTCGGGAAGGCGATCACTTCGCGGATCGACGCGGCGCCGGTCATCAGCATCACCAGGCGGTCCAGGCCGAAGGCCAGGCCACCGTGCGGCGGGGCGCCGTACTTGAGGGCGTCGAGGAGGAAGCCGAACTTCTCTTCCTGCTCCGCATCGTCGATGCCCAACACGCGGAACACCGCCTGCTGCATGGACTTGTCGTGGATACGGATGGAACCGCCGCCCAGCTCGGTGCCGTTGAGCACCATGTCGTAGGCACGGGACAGAGCGGCGGCCGGGTTGGCCTCCAGCTCTTGCGGGCTGCACTTGGGCGAGGTGAACGGGTGGTGCAGCGAGGTCAGGCTGCCGTCGTCGTTCTCTTCGAACATCGGGAAGTCCACGACCCACATCGGCGCCCACTCCTTGGTGAGCAGCTTGAGGTCATGGCCGACCTTGATGCGCAGCGCGCCCAGGGCGTCACAGACGACTTTCGCCTTGTCGGCGCCGAAGAACACGATGTCGCCATCCACGGCGCCGACGCGATCGAGGATCACGTTGAGGTTGGCCTCGGGGATGAACTTGACGATCGGCGACTGCAGGCCCTCGACGCCCTTGGCGCGCTCGTTGACCTTGATGTAGGCCAGGCCCTTGGCGCCGTAGATGCCGACGAACTTGGTGTAGTCGTCGATCTGGCTACGCGGCATGGACGCGGCGCCCGGAACGCGCAGGGCAGCGACACGGCCTTTCGGATCGTTGGCCGGGCCGGAGAAGACCTTGAACTCGACTTCCTTGAGCTGGTCGGCGACGTCCACCAGTTCCAGCGGGATGCGCAGGTCCGGCTTGTCCGAGCCATAGCGGCGCATGGCCTCTTCGAAGGGCATGTGCGGGAATTCGTCGAACTCCACGTCCAGCACTTCCTTGAACAGCTGGCGCACCATCTTCTCGGTAATGGCGATGATGTCGCTCTCGTCGAGGAAGCTGGTCTCGATGTCGATCTGGGTGAATTCCGGCTGGCGGTCGGCGCGCAGGTCCTCGTCGCGGAAGCACTTGGCGATCTGGTAGTAGCGGTCGAAGCCGGCGACCATCAGCAGCTGCTTGAACAGCTGCGGCGACTGCGGCAGGGCGAAGAAGTGGCCCGGGTAGGTGCGGCTGGGCACCAGGTAGTCGCGTGCGCCCTCGGGGGTCGGGCGGCCGAGGATCGGCGTCTCGACGTCGAGGAAGCCGTTGTCGTCCAGGTAGCGGCGGATGCTGCTGGTGATGCGCGCGCGCAGCTTCAGCTTGGCGGCCATTTCCGGGCGGCGCAGGTCGATGAAGCGGTAGCGCAGGCGGGTTTCCTCGCCCACATCGGAATATTCGTCCAGCGGGAACGGCGGAGTCTCAGCCTGGTTCAGCACGTCCAACTCGTAGCCCAGCACCTCGATGGCGCCGGAGGCCATGTTCGAGTTGCGTGCGCCTTCCGGACGCATGCGCACCTTGCCGGTGACCTTGACCACGTACTCGCTGCGCACGCGGTCGGCCTTGGCGAAGGTCTCGGCGCGATCCGGGTCGAACACCACCTGGGCCAGGCCTTCGCGGTCACGGATGTCGAGGAAGATCACCCCGCCGTGGTCGCGGCGGCGGTGCACCCAACCGCAAAGCGTGACTTCCTGGCCGTCCAGGCTCTCGTTCAATTGGCCGCAATAGTGGCTGCGCATCATGGTGTGTTTCGCTTCTCGCAAGTCTTGGATTCGAGGGAACCGCTCATTCGCCGGCGGCACAGGCGCCCGAGCCGCAGCCCGTGGCGGGGCAGGCGGGCTCGGCGGACGCCAGGTTCTTCTTCGCGCCGGTCTTGAAGTCGGTTTCGTACCAGCCGCCGCCGCTCAGGCGGAAGCCGGGGGCGGAGACCATCTTCTTCAATTCCGGGGCCTGGCAGGCCGGGCAATCGACCAGCGGCGCATCGCTGAGCTTCCGCATGGCTTCCAGCTGATGGCCGCAGGAACGGCATTGGTATTCGTAAATCGGCATCGGGACACCTTGGCTGCTACATGGCCGCGGGCCCGCATCCCGCGGCAAAGGCGCGGATTATAGCCTGAAAAAACCATGACTTGCAGCCGCCCTCCAGCGGCCCCCGCGGCGACCGGCCGATAGAAATCCACTATCGGAAGCTTTGATTCAAACCAAAAGGTTCCCGTCAAAGCCCGTGCTAGCCTGACCGGGAATTTTCATCAAGAGGAAGACGCCATGGAAATCGACATCGGCATCGCCGAACAGGACCGCGCCGCCATCGCCGAGGGGCTCTCGCGCCTGCTGGCCGATACCTACACCCTCTACCTGAAGACCCACAACTTCCACTGGAACGTCACCGGTCCGATGTTCAATACCCTGCACCTGATGTTCGAGGGGCAGTACACCGAGCTGGCCCTGGCGGTGGACAGCATCGCCGAGCGCATCCGCGCCCTCGGTTTCCCGGCGCCGGGCACCTACGCCGCCTACGCCCGCCTCTCCTCTATAAAGGAAGAGCAGGACGTGCCGGACGCCCAGGAAATGATCCGCCTGCTGGTCCAGGGCCAGGAAGCCGTGGTGCGCACCGCGCGCAGCATCTTCCCGTTGGCCGACAAGGCAGCCGACGAGCCCACCGCCGACCTGCTGACGCAACGCATGCAGGTCCACGAGAAGACCGCGTGGATGCTGCGCAGCCTGCTCGCTCACTGACACCTCCCCGCCGGGCCCGGCATCATGCCGGGCCCCTCTGCTCGCCCCAGGCGCTAAGCGGTTGATTTGAGAAGGCTATCGGTTTGCTGTTAAATACCGCCCGTGCGCCTCGCGCATAGGCCGCCGGCCTCTTTCAGGTCATTTTCATCGCTGCGAACCAGACCGCACGACCGGCTGCTTCTCTTTACGCTTATCGCTCAAGGTGAATCCATAACCATGCTGAAAATCGTCCACCTGCTAACGGGCGTTGCCGCCCTCGTGTTGTCCTTCGCACCCTCGCTGCGCACCGATGCCATCCCCTACCTGCAGAACCCCGACGCCGTCTACCTGGCCCTGCTCGGCCTGACCGCCCTGCTGCTCACCCCCGCCAACCAACGGGTGCAACAGCTGCAGAGCCTGGTATCGGCACTGATCGCCCTGGCCGTGGTCCTGCAGATTCTCATCCTGCTGGCGCCGCTGCCGTCCATCGGCGACCAACCGGCCATCGTCCTGCCCCTGCTGATCCTGGCCGTCGCCGTGGTCCTGCAACTCGCCAGCGGCCTGCAGAAGCGCCCCAGCGCCGGCGCAGCCCCCGAAGCCCCGATCAGCGACGAGAACCGCGAGACCGGCACCGTGAAGTGGTTCAACACTTCCAAGGGCTTCGGCTTCATCTCCCGCGACACCGGCGAGGATATCTTCGTGCACTTCCGCGCCATCCGTGGCGAAGGGCACCGTATCCTCATCGAGGGCCAGCGCGTGGAGTTCTCCGTGGTGCAACGCGACAAGGGCCTGCAGGCGGAGGACGTGATCGCCGCCCTGCCCGGCCGCCGCTGAGGAACGAGCCGAAGCGCCGATCGGCGCAATGCCGGTCGCTTGAGACAGATGCCGTTTCCCTCCATGGGGAAACGGCATTTTTCATTTTTGGCTCAAGAGCGCCCCCTCCCCCCGGCTGCGCGCCCTGCCTGGAAGGGAGAGCGGGCTGTTCGCGCCACCGGGGTGTCCGGCGTGGCCGGGGAGTCCAATCGCGGACAAGTCCGCTCCTACGCCCGTGCATCCCTGTAACCGAAGGAGCAACTGTCTTGCAAGCCGCGCCGGGGTGCTCTTCGTAGGATGGGTTGAGCTTGCGAAACCCATGCGGTCATGGCGATGGGTATCGCTTCGCTCAACACCATCCTACGGGTCTTGTGCTTGCCGGAGGGTGTAGGCGCGGACTCTGTCCGCGATTCGGCGGATAACGCCGTAGGCGTTATGCGCCCTACGGATTTCCAGAGAAACATCCGCGCGCACCGGAACGCCCCTTCAGAAGGCCGAGCGAAACCCGCGCTCAGGAGGTCATGCGACATGGATGTCGCGAGAGCCCCGCGGGCTACAGGGACGTACCCTCGGGGCGGGCCTCCGTGGCGGGGGAGTTCGCGAGGGTAGCCCGACTCTGTCGGGCCCGTATGCGGGGCAAGCCTTTTTGGTTCCTTTTTGCGGGGGTGGCCTTCCACCGTTTGACAAAAGGGACTCGCCCAGGGGGCGAAACAAGAAGGTCAGGCAGACTCGGTGCGGCGCAGAAACACCCAAGTCAGGGCAACTGGGCTCCCGCGTTCGCGGGAATGACGGGGGTGTGAGGATGGTGCCGGACTGGCAAGCCACTCAGGACAGCCCCTCTCCCGCTTGCGGGAGAGGGTTGGGGAGAGGGCGCTCTTGACCCCAACACCAACACCACCGGCAGGCACTAGCCCCCCCATAAACGGCATCCCCCCACCACAACTCAATAATGCGGCGGCGGCACATCATCCTCAGCAATACCGACCTGTCCCTGCAGATCCTCCAGGCGCTTCAGTAGCACCTGCATCTGCAGGCGCAGACGCTCGATCAGCCGCTCCTGCTCATAGACCACGTCGCTCAGCGTCTGCAGAGCGTCATCCTGGAACGCCAGCCGGCTCTCCAGATCGGTTACCCGTTCCTCCAGGCTCATGGCATTCACTCCTCGAAACGAAAGGCGTCGCCCAGGGCCATGCGCAGCTTGCCACGCACCGCCAGCAACTCCTCGGGCGTGTAGGGGCGCGCCGGATGCCGGCCCCAGACGGGGCCCGGCCAGGCCGCGTCGTCGCGGCGGCGCACGATGACGTGCATGTGCAACTGGCTGACCACGTTGCCCAGGTTGGCGACGTTCATCTTGTCGGCCTTGAAAGTGTCCTTGAGCACTTCCGCCAGATGGGTCGCCTCGCGCCACAGCTCCTGCTGCTCGTCCGGCGCCAGTTGGAAGATCTCGCTGACATCGTCGCGGCGCGGCACGAGGATGAGCCAGGGATATTGCGCATCGTTCATCAGCAGCAGGCGGCTCAGGGGAAAGTCACCCAGCGCGATGGTGTCCTGCTGCAGGCGGGAATCCAAGACGAACATCTGACTTCTCCTGTTCGACCAGTCTTGAAATAGAAGCTTAGCCCCCTCGGGGGAGCGCTGGACGCGGAGGATACTAGAGGCAGGCGGGGAACGGCAGCCGTCCCGCGGCGGCGCGGCACCCTATTCGTGCACTGCGCCAAATCGGGGCACTTTCCGACAACAGGGAAGCAGGGGTATCTGCTGCCTACGGAAAGGAACCTGGCAGGAAAACCCCGGCTTCTCGAGCGAACCTGCAACCCCGGGCGCCCGCCACGGGACTAGGACGGGCCGCAAATATTCCCGCAACATCTTGAAATCTGCGCGCCAACGGCATACACCGTGCAGCATCCGGAGCGATGGCGAAATCTTCGAGGGAGCGAATCGGGTTTTGAGCACGGATGTTGCTAGATGCTCGCCACCGGGAAGAACAACAAAAGCGCGGATCGCAACTGAGCAAAAAACAACCAGAAGATACGCGACATCACCAAGGGGAAATAAAACAAACAAGCGACTGTCAAGTCGTCGCAAAAGCAGATTCTCAAGATGAGACCTACTTGGAAGCGACACTTGTCATACATGTTTGCGACAGTGCCATAAAGAAACCGTTTGAAGTTTCCGGCAACTATCGCCAAGACAACACGCGTGCTATAAGTTAGCGCCGACAAGAAGAACGAGCCGTCACCGCGGCACATAGTGATGGCAAATAATTTCAAAACCAAAGGAGCAATCACGATGAAAGTGATGAAGTGGAGCGCCATTGCCCTGGCGATTTCTGCAGCCACCTCGCAACTGGCCATGGCCGAAGCCTTCGTCAGCGACCAAGCGGAATCCAAAGGCTTTATCGAAGACAGCAGCCTGAACTTCCTGGTTCGCAACTACTACTTCAACCGTGACAACAAGAACGGCAGCACCGACCAGCGCGACTGGACCCAGGGCTTCCTGGGCAACTTCAGTTCCGGCTTCACCCAAGGCACCGTCGGTTTCGGCGTCGATGCCTTCGGCTACCTGGGCCTGAAACTCGATGGCGGCAGCGGTTATGGCGGCACCGGCAACCTGCCGGTCCACGATGACGGCGAAAAGGCAGACTCCTTCGGGAAGGCTGGCGCTGCGCTGAAGATCCGCGTATCCAAGACCGAACTGAAACTGGGTGACATGCAGCCGACCGCTCCGGTATTCGCCGTCGGCGGTACCCGTCTGCTGCCGCAAACCGCCAGCGGCATCAGCCTGATGAGCAGCGAGATCCAGGGCCTCGACCTGGAAGCCGGCCACTACTATTCCGGCACCGGCCAGGACACCACCAACCGCGACGGCAGGCTGACCGCTACCTACGCCTGGTTCGGCGACGAAGACCTGGATGCCCGCACCGTTGATTTCGTCGGCGGCAAATACGCCTTCACCGACAACTTCAGCGCCTCGCTGTACGGCTCCAAGTTCAAGGACGTGTGGAATCAGTACTACACCAACCTGAACTACACCCTGCCGATCGCTGACGATCAGTCCCTGGGCTTCGACTTCAACTACTATCGCACTACCGATTCCGGCAGTGCGAAAGCGGGCGATATCGATAACAACACCTTCTCGCTGGCGGCCGCTTACACCCTCAGCGCGCACACCTTCACCCTGGCCTTCCAGAAGGTCAACGGCGATACCCCGTTCGACTACCTCGGCGTAGGCGACAACAACGCCGGTGGCGACTCGATCTTCCTCGCCAACTCCGTCCAGTACTCCGACTTCAACGGCCCGGGCGAAAAATCCTGGCAGGCTCGTTACGACCTGAACATGGCCGAGTACGGCGTTCCTGGCCTGACCTTCATGACCCGCTACATCACTGGTAAGGACATCGATGGCACCCACATCGACCCGACCAGCCCGTACGCGGCCTACGGTTACGGCGAAGACGGCAAGCACCACGAAACCGACCTGGAAGCCAAGTACGTCGTCCAGAACGGCCCGGCGAAGGACCTGTCCTTCCGCATCCGTCAAGCCTGGCACCGTGCCAACACCGACCAGGCCGAAGGCGACAACAACGAGTTCCGCCTGATCGTCGACTACCCGCTGTCCGTTCTGTAACCAGAACGACCGCAGGTCAAGGAAAGCCCGGCCCCGCGCCGGGCTTTTCCTTTTCCGCGCCCGTGTCCCGCCACTGCATCCAGCTCCCCCGGCCGCGCCCTGTACGGCGCCAGGCACGCACCGTACAATGCCCGCCTACCTCTGTCTCGCAATCGAATAACGGCCAACCATGCGTACCAGTCAGTACCTGCTGTCCACCCTGAAAGAAACCCCTGCCGATGCCGTGGTGATCAGCCACCAGCTGCTGCTGCGCGCCGGCATGATCCGCAAGCTGGCCTCGGGTCTGTACACCTGGCTGCCGATGGGCCTGCGGGTGCTGCGCAAGGCCGAGACCATCGTCCGCGAGGAAATGAACGCCGCCGGCGCCCTGGAAGTGCTGATGCCGGCCGTGCAGCCCGCCGAGCTGTGGCAGGAATCCGGCCGCTGGCAGCAGTACGGCCCCGAGCTGCTGCGCCTGAAGGACCGCCACGACCGCGAGTTCTGCGTCGGCCCGACCCATGAAGAGGTCATCACCGATCTGGCGCGCAACGAGCTGTCCAGCTACAAGCAGCTGCCGATCAACTTCTATCAGATCCAGACCAAGTTCCGTGACGAGATCCGTCCGCGCTTCGGCCTGATGCGCGGCCGCGAGTTCATCATGAAGGACGCCTACTCCTTCCACATGAACCAGGCATCGCTGCAGCAGACCTACGACGGCATGTACACGGCCTACTGCAAGGTCTTCACCCGCCTGGGCCTGGATTTCCGCCCCGTGCAGGCCGACAACGGCTCCATCGGCGGCAGCGGCTCCCACGAATTCCACGTGCTGGCCAACTCCGGCGAGGACGACATCGTCTTCAGCGACAGCTCCGACTACGCCGCCAACATCGAGAAGGCCGAAGCCGTACCGCGTGAAACCGCGCGCGGCCCCGCCACCGAGGAGCTGCGCCTGGTCGACACCCCGGACACCAAGACCATCGCCGACCTGGTGGAGAAGTTCGACCTGGCCATCGAGAAAACCATCAAGACCCTGGTGGTCCGCGGCGCCGAAGAAGGCAAGCTGGTCGCCCTGGTGGTCCGCGGCGACCACGAGCTGAACGAGATCAAGGCCGCCAACCAGCCCCTGGTCGCCAGCCCCCTGCAGATGGCCAGCGAAGCCGAGATCAAGGCCGCCATCGGCGCCGCCCCCGGCTCCCTCGGCCCGCTGAACCTGCCGCTGCCCTGCATCGTCGACCGTTCGGTGGCCCTGATGAGCGACTTCGCCATCGGCGCCAACCTCGACGACAAGCACTACTTCGGCGTGAACTGGGAACGCGACCTGCCGCTGCCGGAAGTCGCCGACCTGCGCAACGTCGTCGCCGGCGACCCCAGCCCCGACGGCAAGGGCACCCTGGTGATCCGCCGCGGCATCGAGGTCGGCCACATCTTCCAGCTCGGCACCAAGTACAGCGAGGCGATGGGCCTTTCCGTGCTCAGCGAGCAGGGCAAGCCGGTCACCCTGATCATGGGCTGCTACGGCATCGGCGTCTCCCGCGTGGTCGCCGCCGCCATCGAGCAGAACAACGACGAGCGCGGCATCCTCTGGCCGGCTGCCCTGGCGCCCTTCCAGGTCGCCATCGTGCCGCTGAAGTACGAGACCGAAAGCGTGCGCGAGGCCACCGACAAGCTCTACGCCGATCTGACCGCCGCCGGCTATGAAGTGCTGCTGGACGACCGCGACAAGAAGACCAGCCCCGGCGTGAAGTTCGCCGACATGGAGCTGATCGGCATCCCGCACCGCATCGTGGTCAGCGACCGCGGCCTGGGCGAAGGCACCCTGGAGTACAAGGGCCGTCGCGACAGCGAGTCGCAGAACGTCGCCGTGGCCGACGTGATGAGCTTCCTCAAGGCGAAGATCGGCAACTGAGCAGCACGATGTCCCGAAGCACCACCCGCCTCAAGGTTGCCGCCCTGTGCGGCAGCCTTGTCTTGAGCGGCTGCGCCAACCAGATGTCGCAGCGCAGCGAACACGAGGAGCGCGTCGAGCGCAAGCTGCTCGACCACAGCCTGCAGATCGACGTCGGCGAGCCCGGCGTCCTGCAGCTGCCGCAGCGCCGCGTCCGCGTGCAGGAGCAGAAGACCTTCGAAGTCACCACCTTCGAGGTCACCCGCCGCTACGACCGCTACACGCCCTACCAGGGCTGGCGCGAGTTCTACGAAGTGCCGCTGGGCGCGCTGACCTTCGTCGCCGGCATCGGCGCCAACGTGGTCAACGTGTTCGCCTTGGGCAACCTGCCGGAAAGCGTCACCCGCGGCTGGATCAGCTACGGCATCGACGGCATGAACCCGTTCATGAACGTGCAATCCAACGGCCGCGCCGAGCAGAACCTGGCCAACATCGACGAACAGCGGCGCAACAGGCACACCGAGTATTCCAGCCTGCCCTGGGCCGAGCGCCCGGTGCAGGTGAGCGTCGGCAAGGAGACCCAGGAACTGCTGACCGACCGTCACGGCATCCTGCGCCTGAACCTGCTGGACAGCCCCTTCAGCGACGACGCCGTGTACCGCGCCGGACGCCTGCAGCTGAGCGTGCGCGATGCCCAGGACAGCGCCCACGCCGAGGCCAGCCTGCTGGTCAGCCCGACGCTGCGGGGCAAGCTGCACGAAGCTCATGCGCTGATCTACGACGACCTTGAAGGCGAAGACGTGCAGCACTGGGTGCACCGCGTCAAGCGCCTGTCCGACCTCGGCCTGGAAGAGGAAGCCAGCGAGCTGGAACAGAGCCTGATCGAGCTGACGCGCAACGATCCGGAGCTGCAGAAGGAATTCCTCCAGCGCCTGCTGAGCGACGCCGGCCGCCTGGCCGCCGACCCCGGCGCCAGCAACTGAGCCCGGGCCGGCGCCGCCGGGTTCAACGCCGCACGATGAAGCCGGTGATGCCCTGAGCCGGCATGTCCTGCAATGCCACGTCCGTCACCTGGGCCTTCTCCGGGCCCTGGTGCAGCCACTCGCGCAGCGTGTGGACGGCGCTCTCCTCCCCTTCCATCAGCACCTCGACCCGCCCATCGGGCAGGTTGCGCACCCAGCCGTCGACGCCCAGCCGGTCGGCCTGCTCCTGGGTGCCCTGGCGGTAATAGACGCCCTGCACACGTCCACTGACGAAGCCGTGCATGCAGATTCTCGCCATCAGCGCTTCTCCTCCTGCAGGGCCAGCAGGCGCGCCTGTACGCCGCTGGCCGTCTGTTCGCCCAGCATGCGCTCGCGCACCTGGCCCTTGGCGTCGACGATGTAGGTCACCGGCAGCGCCTCGCTGCGCGGCAACTTGAAGCGCGGCGCCGGGTCGTCGGCCAGCACCGTGTAGCGGATGCCCAGGTCTTGCGCGGCCTTGCTCAGCTCGGCGTCACGCAGGCCATCGTAGTTGACGCCCAGCACCCGCACGCCCTTGTCCCGGTTGTCCTCCGCCAGGCGGTTGAACTCGGGCACTTCCTTGCGGCAAGGCACGCACCAGTCGGCCCAGTAATTGATGACTAGCCACTGGCCATCTAGGCTTGCTGTAGGTACCTTCTTTCCATACTGATCGACGCCGTAATCCGCCGAGCAGCCGGCCAGGATCAGGCCGGCCAACAGTCCACTGACAAAACGGAGCCGTACTCCCATGCCTTCAGTCCTCGTGTATGCGGGGTGGTCATGATGCTCTCAGCCCTGCGCCTGGAAGTGCCGGACATCCTGGAAGACAACGGCGACGCAGTGAGCAACCTGGCGGCAGGACTGGCGCAAGCCCGGCGGCTGCCCTTGCACGAAGGTCTGCAGCACTGCCTGGGCGTCCTCTTCCGGCTCAACCGTTGCGCACTGACCTTACTGGAAAGGCAGCGCGCGCTGCAAAGCCTCGCCGAAGAATATCGCCACTACACGCAACTGATCCGCGCCGAGAAGACGCCGCCGGCGCTCTTCGTGCACCTGTGCGGCGAACTGGCCGCCGGCTTCAAGCGCCTGCTGCTGCAGATACTCAACGGCCACAAGCCCTCGCGTCCGCACCTGGCCTGGTGCCTGTACATGGCCGAGCACTTCCTCGCCCAGGCCCTGCTGCGCCACTACCAGCAATACCAGCAGCCGCCGGGCTCGCTGTGGCGCGACAGCCACCTGCTGTACTGGATAGGCGAATACCAGCAGTGCCTCGACGAGCCCATCGCCGCCGCCTTCGAGCCCACCCCTGCCGGCACCCTGCGGGGCCTGTACCAGCAGTCCCTGCTGCTGGCGCTGAGCAACCCCTTCCACCTCACCGAGGGCGAGGCGCCGCACCTGTTCAGCGCCCTGGCCCCACTGGCCGGCCTGGCCCGGCTGCAGGACTGGGACGACGAGGAAGAGGAACAGGACGGCTACCTGGTCGATCTCGGCGACGATCACCCGTGCCTCGGCTTCGACCAGAAGCCCGAGGCGCCGGCCGAGCAGTTGCGCCGCCTGGAACTGGGCGCGCTGCTGATCGCCCTGCACGACCCGGCGCCGCTGCGCCCGGCGGCCGAGAGCCTGCTGCTGGAACGTGTCCGCCCGCACTGGCTGGGCCACCAACCGCGCCGCCATACGCGCGCCGAGAAACATGCGAGCTGCCAGTTGGTGATCGGCCTGACGGCCATCCAGGCCCACCTGCTGGCCAGCGCCGCCGGCAGTTGCGAGGCGCAGATGGCCGACGCCAGCCCCGGCGGGGCGCGCATCGTCTGCCAGGGCAGCCAGGCACAGCGCCTGCCGGTCGGGCAACTGCTGCTGATCCTCGACAAGCCGGGCTCGCCGATCCTGGCGATGGTGCGCTGGCGTCACCTCAACGGCGACGGCCTGCACCTGGGCCTGCGCTTCCTCAAAGGCCTGCCACGGCCGGCCTGGCTGCGCCGCACGCCTGACGCACAGCGGCACCCGGCGGTCCTGCAGAGCACCCCGGAACCGGGCAACGGCTGGTACCACGGCATCTGGCTGCCCCAGGGGCAATTCGTCGAAGGCGAGAACCTCTGGCTGCAACTGGCCAGCTTCGACAACCAGACCATCCTCCCGCTGCCCGCGGCCAACCTGACCACGCCCCTGGTCAGCCGGCATCCGCTGCGGCTGGGCTGATGATGTCATTTGGGAAACAGGTCACAGCCAGGATCGCTAACACGCACGTTTTGTGGGCTTGTTGCTCCCTATAATGCGGGGCTTGCGGAAGTTTTCCTTCCGTCAGGCCCTACATCCTGTCAGAACACGCAGGCGCCAAGTACGCCGGCCGAACCCATTCACGGAAGCGACAGACATATGCAGCCCACGGATCAGATCGTCAGCCGGGTGCCCGAACACATAGTGGCCAATGCCAGGCCCCTCGGTACCAGCAACGGTGGGCGGGCTTGCGACTACAACGTCGCCGCCTGGCTGCAGGTGCCGGGCATGGCCCAGCTGCCGGTGACGCTGCTGGCCAGCTACGGCGACGGCGAACGGCAGCACGAGGTGGTGATCGATCACGGCACCCTCAACGCCAGCGGACGCATATTGCTGTCCGGCATCGCGCGGCTGCCGTATCGCTACAGGATCGACAATCTGCAGATCAGATTGCGTTCGGCGGTGGGACTTTCGCGCCTGACGGTGGAAGAACTCTTCGTCCAGGCGGTGGAACAGATCGCCAGCGACCAGCGGATCAACGCCGGCCAGCTGTCGTAGCGCTCAACCCAGCTGGCGGGCGGGTTCGCCGACGGGCTCGGCGGTGCTGGCAGCCTGCTCGTCGAGCGCGGCATGGACGCTGGGCAGCAGCGACTCCGGCCAGCTGCTGAACTGCAGACCGGTGATTCTATTCAGCCGCTCCAGGGCGCTCTGCGGGTCGCGCTGGTGCAGGTGTACAACTTTGTTCAGGTCTTTGTTCATGAAGATGCGGGCCTTCTCGGAACTTCTGGGGAACACCACTGTCCTAAACCGGCTATAGCCAGAAGCGTGCCAAACTTTCGAGGCCCGCGATTCCACGCATTTTCATCTTCGCCCGGCCGCTTCCAGCATTCCGTTTCGCCGCAAACTGACCTTTTACGTCACCTGGAATGTGACGGACTCAACCATTCTGCGAGACTGCCGCCGAACAGCACCTCCCGCTCCGCCTGGTAGCGCTGCAGGGCCTCGCGCAGTGCCGGGTACCAATCCTCCGCCAGGCTGTCCGGCAGCGTCTCCAGGCACGGCAGCGGCCAGGGGCAGCGGTTCAGCAGGCGATGCAGGCTGTAGCTGCCCAGGTCGCGGCAGAGCACCCAGGTATCGTCGCTGCCGCCCGAGCGACAGACCATCTGCTCGCGTTCGAGGAAGGCCAGCATCTCCTCCCATTCGTCCTCCGGCAGCATCCAGCCGGCGCGGTGCAGGTGCGCCAGGCGCGTCGCCTCGCCCTGGCGCTGGCGCTCGTAGAACACCCGCAGCACGCCCAGCAGCACCAGCAGCCGCGGCAACGCCCTGCGCCGCCACAGGCGCGTCGAGGACAGGTTGCAGACCAGTTCGGCGCCGAACAGCACGATCAGCCAGGACAGGTAGATCCACAGCAGGAACAGCGGCACCGTGGCGAAGGCGCCGTAGATCAGCTTGTAGCCGGGGAACAGGCCGACGTAGAGGCCGAACAGCGACTTGGCCGCCTCGAACAGGAAAGCCGTCAGGGTGCCGCCGGCCAGGGCGTGCAACGGCGGCACGCGGGCGTTTGGCACCGCGGCGTAGATGAGGGTGAAGGCCGCCACGCTGAACAGCAGCGGCATGAACTTCAGCAGCATGCCGGCGCCGGGCAGCGCATGGGGCCCGGACAGCAGCGACAGCGAAGTGACGTAGGTCGACACCGCGAAGCCGGCGCCCAGCAGCAGCGGCCCCAGGCTGAGGATCGCCCAGTACAACAGGAAGCGCGTCACCCCGCGGCGCGGCTTGCGCACCCGCCAGATCTCGTTGAACACCCGCTCGATGGTCACCAGCATGCTGAACGCGGTGACCGCCAGGAAGGCCACCCCCAGCCAGGTCAGGTGGCGCGCCTGGACGATGAAGGCGCGCAGGTAGGTCTCCACCGCCTCGCCGGTGGACGGCACGAAGTTGTGGAAGATGAACAACTGGATGCGCTCGCCCATGCCTTCGAAGGTGGGAATGGCCGAGACGATGGCGAAGGTCACGGTCATCATCGGCACTACGGCGAATAGCGTGGTGTAGGTCAGCGCGGCGGCGTGGCTGCTGACGCGGTCGGCATGGAAACGCTGGAGCAGATAACGCCAGAACTCGATCAGGTTCCGCAGGCGCGGGTGCATGCTGTGTCCTTAAGTCGCAGGGCCGCCGGCCCGGCCGAACGCCGATGGTTCAGCCAACCCTCGGGAGGCGGTTAGAATAGCCGCCACTTTAACGGCCCAGCGAGCCCATGGATATGAGCCAACTGACACTTTTCCACAACCCGCGCTGCTCCAAGTCCCGCGGCGCCCTCGAACTGCTCGAGGCGCGCGGCCTGGCCCCGACCATCGTGCGCTACCTGGAAACGCCGCCCAGCGCCGCCGAACTGCAGGCGCTGCTCGGCAAGCTGGGCATAGGCGCGCGCCAGCTGCTGCGCACCGGCGAAGATGAATACAAGGCCCTCGGCCTGGACGACCCGCAGCTCAGCGACGCCCAGCTGATCGAGGCCATGGCCGCCCATCCGAAGCTGATCGAACGGCCCATCCTGGTGGCCGGCGACAAGGCGGTGATCGGCCGGCCGCCGGAGAAGGTGCTGGAGATCCTGCCTTGAGCGCGCCCTACATCCTGGTGCTCTACTACAGCCGCCACGGCGCCACCGCCGAGATGGCCCGGCAGATCGCCCGCGGCATCGAGCAGGGCGGCCTGGAGGCGCGCCTGCGCACGGTGCCGGCGGTATCCACCGAGTGCGAGGCAGTGGCCCCGGACATGCCAGAGGAAGGCGCGCTCTACGCCACCCTCGACGACCTCAAGGACTGCGCCGGCCTGGCCATGGGCAGCCCGACGCGCTTCGGCAACATGGCCGCGCCGCTGAAGTACTTCCTCGACGGCACCAGCAGCCTGTGGCTGACCGGCGCCCTGGTCGGCAAGCCGGCGGCAGTGTTCACCTCCACCGCCAGCCTGCACGGCGGCCAGGAGACCACCCAGCTGTCCATGCTGCTGCCGCTGCTGCACCACGGCATGCTGGTCACCGGCATTCCCTACAGCGAACCGGCCCTGCTGGAGACCCGCGGTGGCGGCACGCCCTATGGCGCCAGCCACTTCGCCGGCGCCGACGGCAAGCGCGCCCTGGACGAACACGAGATCACCCTGTGCCGCGCGCTGGGCAAGCGCCTGGCCGAGGTCGCCGGCAAACTGGAGCGCTGAATGGCCCGCAAGAAGAAACCCCTGCCCTCCCTGGAGCACCTGCGCCCGCGCCTGGCCGCGAGCCGCGCGGTAAGCCTGGGCAGCCTGCTGGGCCTGGTCCTGCTGATCCTCACCTGGGGCCTGCTGTTCACCGACGCCCGTGGCGCGCCGGACTGGGTGCCGAAGGTGTGGACCGCGCTCAAGCTGCTGCCGCTGCTGATCATCGCCCCGGGCATGCTGATCGGCAGCGCCCGCGGCCACGCCTGGGCCTGCTACGTGGTCAACCTGTACTTCATCACCGGCGTGCTCAACACCTTCGAGCCGGGCCAGCGCATCTATGGCTGGGCCGAAGTGCTGCTCAGCGTGAGCCTGTTCTGCGCGGCGCTGCTGTACACCCGCTGGCGCTTCCAGTACGAGCGCAAGCTGGCGGGGGAGGATTAGACCCTGTAGGAGCGCGCCCTGCGCGCGATTCGCGGGCAGGGCCCGCTCCTACAGGTGGGTTCGGAGGCGGACCCATCGTAGGAGCGAGCTTGCTCGCGAACAGATTCCGCTGCGGGGCCCATTCGCGAGCAAGCTCGCTCCTACGAAAAGCACCTCGGCGCAACGTCGTAGGGCGAAGAGCGTACGGCTCCCGGTGACTTGCAGCTTATGGCTTGCGGCTTGCAGCTCCCCCAAAGGGGCCTACCAACCCAGGGTTTCCTTGAGGAAGGGGATGGTCAGCTTGCGCTGGGCCTGCAGCGAGGCCTTGTCCAGCTCGTCCAGCAGGTCGAAGAGGAATTCCATGCTGCGCGCGCCGCGGGTGAGGATGAAGCGCCCGACTTCGTCGGTGAGGTGCAGGCCGCGGCGCGAAGCGCGCAGTTGCAGGGCGCGGAGCTTTTCCTCGTCGGTCAGCGGGTGCAGCTGGAAGATCAGCGAGAGGGTCAGCCGCGACTTCAGGTCAGGCAGCTTGACCGGCAGCTCGCGCGGCGGCATCGAGGCCGCCAGCAGCAGGCGCCGGCCGGCGTCGCGCAGGCGGTTGAACAGGTGGAACAGCGCCTCTTCCCACTCCGGCAGGCCGGCCAGGGCCTCGATGTCGTCGAGGCAGACCAGCTCCAGCTGTTCGAGGTCGTCGAAGATCGCCGGGCCGTATTGCACCAGCTCGGCCATCGGTAGGTACACCGAAGTCTCGCCGTACTGCTCGAAGCGCAGGCAGGCCGCCTGCAGCAGGTGGCTGCGCCCCACGCCCTCGACGCCCCACAGGTAGATGAGGCTCTCCGCCCAGCCGGCGTCGCAGTCGCACAGCCGCTCGACATACCCCAGCGCCGCGGCATTGGTGCCGGGGTAGAAGTTGGCGAAGGTGGCATCGTCGCGCAGACGGATGCCCAGGGGGAGCTGCATAGGTTGTTTCATGCCGGGCGGGGCTTTTCTTCGAAAACGCTTACAGTGAAGCCGTACGGATCAAAAGTGTAACCAAATCATCATTTTGGCGCATCCGAAAAGGCGCCGGAGGCGCAGCATACTGCGAATCCGGCGCCAGGCCCACCCACGGCGTCATTACCAGCGGAAGCGCATGACGTTGCTCGGCACCGCGGGCTGCGCCGGCAGCGGCTGGCCGTTGGCGTCCAGCGCCGGCTGGGCCGGCTCGGCCGGGGCCTCCTGCAGGTGCGCCAGACCCAGTTGGGCGCGCAGCTGGTCGGGGCTGGCGTTGAGGCGGTATTGCAGGTTGTCGCCCTGGGCCAGCAGCAGCTTCGCGCCCATCGGGTCGAGCAGTTTCTGCAACTGGGCATAACGTTCGAGGTTGGCGCCCTGCACCTGCAGGGTCAGGGCGCTAGCCGCGCCCGGCGCGCCGACGAAACGCGGCGCCAGGCGCTGGCTGACCGCCAGCATCACGGCATCGGCCAGGGCGTCCGGGCTGTCGCCCTGAACCTGGCCCTGTTCGCGGGAGTCGCCCAGCCACAGGCGCCATTGCGCCTGCCACTTGCCGCCGTCTTCCTTGGCGTCGACCGCCAGCAGGCCGTCGGCGGAATAGCGCTCGGAAGCGGCGCGCAGCGCGTCGGGCTGGGCGGCAGTGATGTTCTGCGCGGTGCCCACGCCCTGCTCGGAGAGGTCAGCCATCGGCAGCAGCAGCGGCAAGCCGCGGCGCTGGGCGGCGCGGTTGAGCGGCGCGGCGCCTTCCTGGCTGTCGCCCACCAGGCTGCTGCCGGCGGCGCTTTCGTTCAGCCACCAGGCCAGCAGGCTCGGGCGGTTGGCGCCCCAGACCGGCAGGCCGGCCTGGCGCAGGGCGTTGTTCACCGAGGTGGGGTCGAAGTCCACCACCAGGGCCAGCGGCGGGCCGTTCTCGTAGCCGTACTGGCTGATCAGTTGCTGCGGGTCCTTGAAGTAGCCGGCCAGCGCGCCGCTCTGGGCGGCGCGGGGATCGCCGGTCAGGCGCAGCACCAGGGTCTGCAGCGCGCGGGACAGGCCGGCGCTGCGCTCGTCCGGCTGCTGCGAGGCCACCGGCTCATGCACCTGGTAGAGGTTGCCCAGCGCGGCGGCGAAGGACGGCAGGCTGAGCAACGACAGGCAGAGGATCAACAGGCGGGCGGTAAATCGCATGACAGGCTCTCGACGAACGGAATAAGGAAGGGAACGGCACCTGGCAAGCCCTTCCGGAAGGCCTATACCTTAAACAGCCCTCCGGTCAGCGGCAACAGCGCGAGATGGCCGCTGCCGGGCAAGCCTGATAAAATCCCGCGCCTCCCGCGAGGTCGCCGCGAATCCTTCGCGCCGCGGCCGGCAGACGAATCACTCCTTTCTACAGGCCTGGATACATGAGCAGCAAGCAACCCTCGTTGAGCTACAAGGACGCCGGTGTGGACATCGACGCCGGCGAAGCCCTCGTCGAACGCATCAAAGGCGTCGCCAAGCGCACCGCGCGTCCTGAAGTCATGGGCGGCCTGGGCGGCTTCGGCGCGCTCTGCGAGATCCCGGCCGGCTACAAGCAGCCGGTGCTGGTTTCCGGCACCGACGGCGTCGGCACCAAGCTGCGCCTGGCGCTGAACCTGAACAAGCACGACAGCATCGGCCAAGACCTGGTCGCCATGTGCGTCAACGACCTGGTGGTCTGCGGCGCCGAGCCGCTGTTCTTCCTCGACTACTATGCCACCGGCAAGCTCAACGTCGATGTCGCCGCCACCGTGGTGACCGGCATCGGCGCCGGCTGCGAGCTGGCCGGCTGCTCGCTGGTCGGCGGTGAAACCGCCGAGATGCCCGGCATGTACGAGGGCGAGGACTACGACCTGGCCGGCTTCTGCGTCGGCGTGGTGGAGAAGGCCGAGATCATCGACGGCTCGAAGGTGGTCGCCGGCGACGCCCTGGTCGCCCTGCCCTCCTCCGGCCCGCACTCCAACGGCTACTCGCTGATCCGCAAGATCATCGAAGTCGCCGGCGCCGACATCGAGGCCACCCAGCTCGACGGCAAGCCCCTGGCCGACCTGCTGATGGCGCCGACGCGCATCTACGTCAAGCCGCTGCTGCAACTGATCAAGCAGACCGGCGCGGTCAAGGCCATGGCCCACATCACCGGCGGCGGCCTGCTGGACAACATCCCGCGCGTGCTGCCGGACAACGCCCAGGCCGTGATCGACGTGGCCAGCTGGCAGCGCCCGGCGGTGTTCGACTGGCTGCAGGAGAAGGGCAACGTCGACGAGCATGAGATGCACCGCGTGCTGAACTGCGGCGTGGGCATGGTCATCTGCGTCGCCCAGGACCAGGTCGAGGCCACCCTCGCCTCCCTGCGCGCTTCCGGCGAGCAGCCCTGGGTCATCGGCCGCATCGACGCCTGCGCTGCAGACGCCGAACGCGTGGTGCTGAACAACCTGAAAGGCCACTGATGTCCCATCCTTGCAATGTCGTGGTGCTGATTTCCGGCTCCGGCAGCAATCTGCAAGCACTGATCGACAGCCTGGCCGACGGCGCCACGCCGGCAACCATCCGCGCGGTGATTTCCAACCGCGCGGACGCCTATGGCCTGCAGCGCGCCGCCGCCGCCGGCATCGCCACCGAGGTCCTGGACCACAAGGGCTTCGCCGACCGCGAAGCCTTCGACGCCGAGCTGATCCGCCGCATCGACGCCCACGCCGCGGACCTGGTGGTCCTGGCCGGTTTCATGCGCATCCTCAGTTCGGCTTTCGTGCGCCACTACCACGGCCGCCTGCTGAACATCCACCCCTCGCTGTTGCCCAAGTACAAGGGCCTGCACACCCACCAGCGGGCGCTGGAGGCCGGTGACGCCGAGCACGGCTGCTCGGTGCATTTCGTCACCGAGGAACTCGATGGCGGCCCTCTGGTCGTACAGGCGGCAATCCCGGTAGAGTCGCAAGACACGCCGGAGACGCTCGCTGCGCGGGTGCACGCGCAGGAGCACCTGATCTACCCGCTGGCCATGCGCTGGTTCGCCGAAGGCCGTTTGCGCCTGGGCGAGCGAGGCGCCATGCTGGATGGCCAGGCGTTGCCGGCCACCGGCTACCCGTTCCGAACCTAGGAGATTCGCGATGCGTAGAGTCCTGCTGTTCCTGATGGCCCTGCTGACGTTGCCGGCGTATGCCGCCTCGTTCCAGATCAAGCCGTTCGAGGCCAGCTACACCGCGGACTGGAAGCAGATGCCGCTGAGCGGGACCGCGTCCCGCAGCCTCAAGCAAGGCGACGGCGGCAACTGGGAACTCGACTTCCAGGCCTCCATGCTGCTCGCCAGCCTGAAGGAGAGCAGTTCCTTCAAGGTCGAAGGCGATACCTACCTGCCGCAGACCTACCACTGGGCCCGCGAGGGCCTGGGCAAGAACAAGTCCACCGACCTGCAGTTCAACTGGGCGCAGAAACAGGTCACCGGCAGCGACCGCGGCGACGCCGTGCACCTGCCGCTGAACCGCGGCCAGCTCGACAAGTCCACCTACCAGCTGGTGCTGCAGCACGACGTCGCCGTCGGCAAGAAAAGCATGAGCTACCAGGTGATCGAGGGTACCGACACCGATACCTACGACTTCCGCGTGCTCGGCGAGGAGAAGGTCGCCACCCAGGCCGGCCAGATCGACGCCATCAAGGTCGAGCGCGTGCGCGACCCGACCAAGAGCAACCGCAAGACCGTCCTCTGGTTCGCCAAGGACTGGGACTACCTGCTCGTGCGCCTGTACCAGCAGGAGACCGACGGCAAGGAGTACCAGATCATGCTCAAGGCCGGCACCGTCGACGGCAAGCAGGTCAAGGGCTCGTAACCTCGGGCAGCATGAAAAAAACCGGGCATTTGCCCGGCTTTTTCGTTTCCGCAAGTGTCACCACATGAGGTCGTCGGGCACCACGTAGTCCTTGTACGGATCATCATCATCCGGCTCGCCGCTGGGCTCGTTGAGCAGCACCACGCGGCGCTCGTCGCGCTCCTGGATGCGCAGCGCGGCATCGCGCGGGACTATCTCGTAGCGCCCGTCGTAGCTGACGATGGCCAGGCTGCCGCGGCTGAGCTTGTCGCGGATCAGGGCGTTCACCGCGATGCGCTTGACCTTCTTGGCGTCGACGAAGTTGTAGTAGTCGTCGCCCTCCATCCTGGGCAGGCGGGTGCCTTCGATCAGTTGCTTGATCTGCGCGGCGCGGGCCTTCTTCTCGGATTTCTCCTGCTGCTGGCGGTTCAGCTCCTGGTCTCGGGCCTGCTTCTCGGCCTGGGCCTGCAACGCGGCCTGGCGCTGGCTGTCGTCCTTCTCGGCCTGGCCCTTGTGCTCCAGGCGCTGCTGTTTCTGCTTCTGCTTGCTGGCCTGCTTGGCCTGCTTTTCGTTGACCAGCCCGGCTTTCAGCAGCTGGTCACGCAATGACATGCTCATTGGCTAACGACTCTCCGACAGCCTGCGAATATGACGCAGGACAATTCTGACGTGGCGGAAAATTCAGCGGCGACGCGCGCTGAGGGTATAATCCTCGGGCCTGTGTCGGCGTTGCGCAAGTGGCCGGCCGTTTTTCAGCCAAACAGGGCGGACTCGCCATCCCATGATCAAGCTCCTCGTCCTCGCGATCCTCGCCATCTTCCTCATCGCCATTCTCTACGTGCACCTGCGCGGCAAGGTACGCCTGCCGTTCCTGCGCCAGGTGGTCAACCACTCGGCCTGGTTCGCTCCGTACAACTCGCTGATGTACCTGAACTCCAGCGTACCCTCCAAGCCCTACCTGGACCGTGAGCGCTTCCCGGAACTCGACAAGCTGCGCGACAACTGGCAGATGATCCGCGAGGAAGCCGAGCAGCTGTTCGACGAGGGCTACATCCGCGACGCCCTGAACAACAACGAGGCGGGTTTCGGCTCCTTCTTCAAGAAGGGCTGGACGCGTTTCTACCTGACCTGGTACGACGGTCCCCTGCCCTCCGCGCAGCGACTGTGCCCGAAGACCGTGGAGCTGGTCAGCAGCATCCCCAACGTCAAGGGCGCGATGTTCACCCGCCTGCCGCCGAACAGCCACCTGAACAAGCACCGCGACCCCTATGCCGGCTCCCTGCGCTACCACCTGGGCCTGGCCACGCCGAACTCGGACAGTTGCCGCATCTTCGTCGACGGCCAGCCCTACGCCTGGCGCGACGGCGAGGACGTGATGTTCGACGAGACCTTCGTGCACTGGGTGAAGAACGAGACGGACGAATCGCGCCTGATCCTCTTCTGCGACGTCGAGCGTCCGCTCAAGTCGCCGCTGCTGACGCGCATCAACCGCCGCGTCAGCGCCTTCCTCGGCCGCGCCACCGCGCCGCAGAACGTCGAGGGCGAGCGCGTCGGCGGGATCAACCAGGCCTACTCGGTGCTGATTCGTATCGGCAACGGAGTAGGTGGGCAGGTGAAGAAGTTCAAGCGGCGCTATCCCAAGGCCTACCGCATCGGTCGGCCGATTCTGGCGGTGCTGTTGCTGGTGTTGCTGATTCGCTGGATGTTTGGATGATGCGCTTTTCGTAGGAGCGAGCTTGCTCGCGAACCCAGCAGCCACTGGGTTCCCGCGTTCGCGGGAATGACGAGGTGGAGTTAAGCGTTTCAGGACGACTCCAAACTCACCACCCACTCCGAACAGCCCCCTCTCCCTTCAGGGAGAGGGCTGGGGAGAGGGCGCTCTCACCCCCAACACCGCAGCCACCGGCAAACCCCATTCGCGAGCAAGCTCGCTCCTACAAAGAGCCAGCCCATGAAAAAGCCCCGCACTGCGGGGCTTTTTTCGTAACACCGGCGAAACTAACCACACCCCAGCGGATTCTTCTCCTCCCGCTTAGCCTCGCCCCACAGCGCGTCCAGCTCTTCCAGGCCGCACTCCTCGGCCTTGCGGCCCTGGTCGCGCAGGGCGGTCTCGATGTAGCGGAAGCGCCTTTCGAACTTGCCATTCGCCGCACGCAGGGCGGTTTCCGGGTCGACCTTCAAGTGCCGGGCCAGGTTGACCACCACGAACAGCAGGTCGCCGACCTCTTCCGCCTGGGCTTCGGCATCGCCGTCGGCCATGGCTTCCAGCACTTCGTCCAGCTCTTCGCGCAGCTTGTCCACCACCGGCAGGGCTTCCGGCCAGTCGAAGCCGACCTGGGCTGCGCGCTTCTGCAGCTTGGCCGCGCGGCTGAGGGCCGGCAGCGCCACCGGCACGTCGTCCAGCAGCGACAGTTGCACTGGCTCGGCGGCCTTGGCCGCGCGTTCCTCGGCCTTGAGTTCTTCCCAGCGCTGCTTCACCGCCGCTTCCGCCAGCTTCGCCGCGTCGGGCGCGCCGTACAGGTCGCCGTCGGGGAACACATGGGGATGGCGGCGGACCAGCTTGGCGGTGATGCCGTGGACCACCTCGTCGAAGTCGAAGCGCTGCTCCTCGCGGGCCAGTTGGGCGTAGTAGACCACCTGGAACAACAGGTCGCCGGCCTCCTCGCGCAGGTGGTCGAAGTCGCCGCGCTCGATGGCGTCGGCGACCTCGTAGGCCTCCTCGATGGTGTAGGGGGCGATGCTCGCGTAGTCCTGCTTGAGGTCCCAAGGGCAGCCGTGCTGCGGGTCGCGCAGGCGCGCCATGAGGTACAGCAGGTCGTCGAGCTTATACATCCTTGCCACCCGCGCGGTCGCGCCGCGCCTCGATGATGTTGGGCAGTTGCGAGATACGCGCCAGCAGGCGGCCCAGGGAATCCAGGCCGGGGATCTCGATGGTCAGGCGCATGGTCGCGGTGTTGTCGTCCTTGTCCGAGCGGGTGTTCACCGCCAGCACGTTGATGCGCTCGTTGAGCAGCACCTGGGACACGTCGCGCAGCAGGCCGGAGCGGTCGTAGGCGCGGATGACGATGTCCACCGGGTAGGTCTGCACCGGCACCGGGCCCCAGCTCACCTGGATCATCCGCTCCGGCTCGCGGCCGGCCAGTTGCAGCACGGTGGCGCAATCCTGGCGGTGGATGGTGACGCCGCGGCCGAGGGTGATGTAGCCGACGATCGGGTCGCCCGGCAGTGGCTGGCAGCAGCCGGCCATCTGCGTCAGCAGGTTGCCCACGCCCTGGATCTGGATGTCGCCGCGCTTGCCGTGGCCGAGGCGGCTGGGCTTGCGCGGGATGAGTTCGAGCTGCTCGTTGCCGCGCTCCGGCTCCACCAGCGCCTGGGCGTAGTTGACCACGTGGGCCAGGCGCAGGTCGCCGGCGCCTAGGGCCGCGAACAGGTCCTCGCCGGTCTTGTAGTTGGCCTTCTCGGCCAGCTTCTCGAAGTCCACCGGCGGCAGCGCCAGGCGCCCCAGTTCGCGTTCGAGCATGGCCTTGCCGGCGGCGACGTTCTGGTCGCGGGCCTGCAGCTTGAACCAGTGGACGATCTTCGCCCGCGCCCGCGAGGTGGTGACGTAGCCGAGGTTCTGGTTCAGCCAGTCGCGGCTCGGGCCGCTGTGCTTGCCGGTGATGATCTCCACCTGCTCGCCGGTCTGCAGGCTGTAGTTCAGCGGCACGATGCGCCCGTTGATCTTGGCGCCGCGGCAGTTGTGGCCCACCTCGGTGTGCACGCGGTAGGCGAAGTCCAGCGGCGTGGAGCCCTTGGGCAGGTCGATGGCGTGGCCGTCGGGGGTGAACACGTACACCCGGTCCGGCTCGATGTCCACCCGCAGCTGTTCGGCCAGGCCGCCGATGTCGCCCAGTTCCTCGTGCCACTCCAGGACCTGGCGCAGCCAGGAGATCTTCTCCTCGTAGTGGTTGGAGCCGGACTTGACGTCGGTGCCCTTGTAGCGCCAGTGCGCGCACACGCCCAGTTCGGCTTCCTCGTGCATGGCGTGGGTGCGGATCTGCACTTCCAGTACCTTGCCCTCGGGGCCGATCACCGCGGTGTGCAGCGAGCGGTAGCCGTTCTCCTTGGGGTTGGCGATGTAGTCGTCGAATTCCTTGGGAATGTGCCGCCACAGGGTGTGCACGATGCCCAGCGCGGTGTAGCAGTCGCGCATCTCCGGGACCAGCACGCGCACCGCGCGCACGTCGTAGATCTGGCTGAAGTCCAGGCCCTTGCGCTGCATCTTCCTCCAGATCGAGTAGATGTGCTTGGCGCGGCCGGACAGGTCGGCCTTGATGCCGGTGGCGGCCAGGGCGTCCTTGAGCTGCTGCATCACGGTGGCGATGTACTGCTCGCGGTCCAGGCGGCGCTCGTGCAGCAGCTTGGCGATCTGCTTGTACTGGTCGGGCTCCAGGTAGCGGAAGGACAGGTCCTCCAGCTCCCACTTGATGTGGCCGATGCCCAGGCGGTGCGCCAGCGGCGCGTAGATGTCGAACACCTCGCGGGCGACGCGCATGCGCTTCTCCTCGTCGGCGTTCTTCACCGCGCGGATGGCGCAGGTGCGCTCGGCCAGCTTGATCAGCGCGACGCGCACGTCGTCGACCATGGCCACCAGCATCTTGCGCAGGTTCTCGATCTGCGCCTGGGTGCCGAGCACCATGGACTGCCGCGGGTTGAGGCTGGCGCTGATCGCCGCCATGCGCAGCACGCCCTCGATCAGCTTGGCCACCACCGGGCCGAAGCGCTGCTGCACTTCCTCCAGCTTGACCTTGCCCTCGCGGACGCCGCGGTAGATCACCGCGGCCACCAGCGACTCCTGGTCGAGCTTGAGGTCGGCGAGGATCTCGGCGATCTCAAGGCCGGTCTGGAAGCTCGAAGTGCCATCGGCCCAGGCGGCTTCCACCTGGCTGACCGCCTTGTTCTCGGCCTCGCGGGCGAACTCGCAGGCCTCCAGCAGGACCTTGCGATCCAGCACCGGGACCAGGGTCTGGACGTGGTCCAGCCAGGCCTCGAGGTTGATGCTGCCGTCGGTGTTGACCGGCTGGTGCGCTCTCACCTGTACCATCTTGTCTACCCTTCCCCACGGTGTGCCGTGGCACACCGCTCGACTGCGCCGGCCTTTCTGGCGTGGGCCGGTCGGATTGCGCAGGTCGTCCTAACCTGCCTCGAACAGAGCCATCGCCTCCACATGCGCCGTCTGCGGGAACATGTCGAGGATTCCGGCACGCTTCAGGCGATAGCCCTGACGGGCCAGTTCGCCGGCGTCGCGCGCCAGGGTCGCCGGATTGCAGGACACATAGAGTACCCGCTCGGCGCCCAGGGCGCGCATGCCCCGTGCCATCTCGAGCGCGCCGTCACGCGGCGGGTCGAGCAGCACGGCGGAAAATCCCTTGGCCGCGTCCCCGGCGAACCAGCGCGCCGCGGACAGCGGCTGCGCCAGGTCGGCCTGGTGGAACACGGCGTTGTCCAGGCCATTGGCCCGGGCGTTGGCCGCGGCGCGCGCGACCATGCTTTCCACGCCTTCCACGCCCACCACGCAGGCGGCGCTTCGGGCCAGCGGCAGGGCGAAATTGCCCAGGCCACAGAACAGGTCTAGCACCCGTTCCGCTGGTGCGGGGGCCAACCAGTCGAGAGCCTGCGCGACCATGGCCGCGTTGACCGGCTCGTTGACTTGGACGAAGTCCCCCGGCCGGTAGGCCAGGGTCAGGTCCCAGGCGTCCAGGCGGTAGCCCAGGCGCTCTTCGCCGTCGGCCGGCGTCGGTTCGCCGTCGCCCTGCAGCCACAGCTGCACATCCCGTGCCGAACAGAAGGCCCGGAGGCGTTCGAGGTCGGCGGCGGGCAGAGGTTCGGTGTGGCGCAGCAGCAAGGCGCAGGCGGTGCCGTGGAACAGTTCGACGTGGCCGATGGCCCGCGGCCGCTGGAAGCCCTGCAGCAGCCCCGGCAACGCGCGGGCCAGCACCTGCAGTTCGGGCACCAGCACCAGGCAGTCGTCGAAGGCGACGATGGCCTGGCTGACGGCGGCGCGGAACCCCACTTCCAGACGCTCGGCCTTGGCATCCCAGCGCACGGCGATGCGGGCCCGGCGGCGGTAACCGAATTCGGGGCCGGCCAGGGGCGCTGCCCACTCTTCCGGGACGATGTCGCCGAAGCGCTGCAGCTGCTCGGCCAGGGTGCGCTGCTTGAGCGCCAATTGTCCGGCGTGTGGCAGGTGCTGCAGGGTACAGCCACCGCACTTGCCGGCTACCGTGCAGGGTTCGGCGCGGCGCTCCGGCGCGGCGGCCAGGATGCGTTCGCCGCGGGCGTCCACCACCTGGCTGCGCGCGGCCAGCACGCGGGCCTCGACCTCTTCCCCGGGCAGCGCGCCGGCGACGAACCAGGTGCGCCCTTCCAGGTGCGCGATGCCGCGGCCGTCATGGGCCAGGCGCTCGATGCGCAGGCGCTGCTTCTTGCCCACCGGCACGCCGGCGTTGCGGGCGCCGCCGCTGGGCTGGAAGCGCAGGCCGCTTCTGTGCTTGGCCATGTCAGCTGGGGTCGTAGATTCCGGAGGACAGGTAGCGGTCGCCGCGGTCGCAGATGATCGCCACCAGCACCGCGTTCTCCAGTTCGCGGGACAGGCGCAGCATGGCCGCCACCGCACCGCCGGAGGACACGCCGCAGAAGATGCCTTCCTCGCGGGCCAGGCGGCGCATCACGTCTTCGGCCTCGCTCTGGTGCATGTCCACCACGCGGTCGACGCGGCTGGCGTCGAAGATTTTCGGCAGGTATTCCTGCGGCCAGCGGCGGATGCCGGGGATGGACGAGCCTTCCATCGGCTGCAGGCCGACGATCTGCACCGCCGGGTTCTGCTCCTTGAGGTAGCGCGACACGCCCATGATGGTGCCGGTGGTGCCCATGGAGCTGACGAAGTGGGTGATCTCGCCGTTGGTCTGGCGCCAGATCTCCGGGCCAGTGCCCTGGTAGTGGGCCACCGGGTTGTCGCCGTTGGCGAACTGGTCCAGCACCTTGCCCTTGCCTTCGCGCTGCATCTGGTCGGCCAGGTCGCGGGCGCCTTCCATGCCCTGCTCCTTGCTCACCAGGATCAGCTCGGCGCCGTAGGCGGTCATGGCCGCCTTGCGTTCGGCGGTGGAGTTGTCCGGCATGATCAGGATCATGCGGTAGCCCTTGATCGCCGCGGCCATGGCCAGGGCGATGCCGGTGTTGCCGGAGGTGGCCTCGATCAGGGTGTCGCCGGGGTGGATGTCGCCACGCAGCTCCGCGCGGGTGATCATCGACAACGCCGGGCGGTCCTTCACGGAGCCGGCCGGGTTGTTGCCTTCGAGTTTCACCAGCAGGGTGTTGGAGGTTTCCCCGGGCAGGCGCTGCAGGCGCACCAGCGGAGTATTGCCGATGCACTCGGCGATGGTGGGGTACTGCACGGTCATGGAGTCGCTCGTCGTCAGCAAGGCCAATCTGAATAGCGGCCTATGATACCGGTAAACCGTCGCCGGCCATATCGGCAAGCGCAGCGAGTGGCATCGGCGGCAGCGCCCGCCCCTGCTCTGCGGCCGAGGAATCCTTACTCGGACGCAGGAATATCCGAGTAGGAAATCTCCGCAATTCAAACACAGCTCCGATGGGTTCCAGCGCCCATGGGCCGGGGGCTGCGGTGCGATTGGAGGCCCCTGCCGACATATGCGGTAACTTCCTCGAAGATGAAAATGATTTGCGTTAACCACAGGCTCCGCCGCCATCACGAGCAGTCAGGAGCCTACCGATGTCCATTCCTCTTTCCCGCACTTCCCTGGCCGGCGCCATCGCCCTGGCCATGGCCGGCCAGGCCCAGGGCAACGACACCCTGAGCCTGGGCGACACCGTGGTCACCGCCGCCGGCTACGAACAGAAAGTCACCGAGGCGCCAGCCAGCATCAGCGTGCTGACCCGCGAGGAACTGCAAGAGAAGCGCTACAGCAACCTGGCCGAGGCCCTGGAAGACGTCGAAGGCGTCGACATCGGCCAGAGCACCGGCAAGACCGGCGGCCTGAACATCAGCATCCGCGGCCTGCCCAGCGACTACACCCTGGTGCTGATCGACGGCCGCCGGCAGAACAGCGCCGGCAACATCACCCCCAACGGTTTCGGCGAGACCTCCACCAGCTTCATGCCGCCGCTCTCGGCCATCGAGCGCATCGAGGTGATCCGTGGCCCCATGTCCACCCTCTACGGCTCCGATGCCATGGGCGGGGTGGTCAACATCATCACCCGCAAGGTGGCCCGCGAATGGGGCGCCAGCCTCAGCCTCGACCACACCATCCAGGAGCACCGCGACTACGGCGACAGCAGCGGCACCAGCCTCTACGCCAGCGGCCCGCTGGTGGCCGACCGGCTCGGCCTGAACCTGCGCGGCAGCTTCTTCGACCGCAGCGCCTCGGACCTGAGCTTCGACGACGGCGCCACCGTCAGCCGCCGCGGCGCCTCCCCGGTGGAAGGCCAGAACTACAACATCGGCAGCCGCCTGACCTTCACCCCCAACGCCGAGCACGACATCTCCCTGGACTTCGAGCGCGGCCGCCAGGTGTACAACAACGACGACTGCCAGTTGGGCAGCCTCGACGGCAAGGCCGGCGGCAGCGCCACCGACGGTTGCAGCCGCGACGCGCCGACACGCGCCAATGGCTACAAGGACGAACTGCGCTTCGAGCGCGACCAGTTCGCCCTCTCCCACACCGGCCGCCTGGGCTTCGGCACCCTGGACAGCAGCCTGACGCACAGCACCACCGAGACCATCGGGCGCACCATCCCCGGCACCGTCGGGCGGCCCTACAGCGGCTACCCGTCGATCGTCGGCGGCGACGACCGCACCCTCAAGTCCACCGACCTGGTGCTGGACAGCAAGCTGGTGATGCCCCTGGGCGACGCGCACATGTTCACCCTCGGCGGCCAGTACTGGGACGCGAAGGTCGAGGACGGCATCGCCGCCGAGGACTTCCGGCAGAGCTCCTGGGCGCTGTTCGCCGAGGACGAGTGGCGCCTGCGCCAGGACCTGGCGCTGACCCTCGGCGGCCGCTACGAGGACCACGAGGCCTTCGGCGGGCACTTCAGCCCGCGCGCCTACCTGGTGTGGAACACCACCGACAGCTGGACGCTCAAGGGCGGCGTCAGCCAGGGCTACAAGACGCCGACGCTGAACCAGTTGCACGACGGCATCAACGGCGTCAGCGGCCAGGGCCAGCTGCTCACCCTCGGCAGCCCCGACCTGGACCCGGAAACCAGCACCAACACCGAGTTCGGCGTCTACTACGACAACCTCGCCGACTTCAACGCCAACCTCACGCTGTTCCACACCCGCTTCAAGGACAAGATCGACAGCGGCACCCCGATCCCCAACTGCAACTGGCCGGACGCGCCGAACCAGTCCGGCTGCATCGACATGGGCAGCGGCTTCCTGCAGGAGAACTTCGCCCAGCAGGTGAACATCGGCAAGGCCCGCACCCAGGGCGTGGAGCTGGCCGGACGCTGGGCCTTCGCCCCGGCCCTGAGCGCCTCGCTGAACTACACCTACACCGACAGCGAGCAGCTCAGCGGCGACGACAAGGGCGCCCCGCTGACCAACACCCCGCGGCACATGGCCAACCTGCGCCTGGACTGGCAGGCCAGCGAGCGCCTGAAGCTCTGGCTGAAGGGCGAGTACCACGGCGAGCGGGCGCGCTTCACCGCGCGCTACGCCAACCTCAACGCGACCAACCAGGCCATCGCCGACCAGTTGGGCGACCTCGACGCCTACCAGGTGTTCCACCTCGGCGGCTCGTTCAAGGCCACGCCCAACCTGACGCTGAACGCCACCCTGTACAACCTGTTCGACAAGGACTTCCTCGGCGGCGACTCCTACACCGCCGCCAACGGCACCACGGGCTGGGCCTCGCACTACATCCAGGGCGGCGCGGGGACCACCGGCACCCTGGAGGAAGGGCGCCGGCTGTGGCTGTCGGCGGTGATGGAGTTCTGACCGCCGCCGGTCGCCTGGCGCCGTACGGCGTCAGGCGGCCGGCAGGCGCAGGTGCATGCGCAGGCCGGGGTTGCCGCGCTCGGCCCAGAGTTCGCCGCCCTGCAGGCGGATGGCGCTGCGGGCGATGCTCAGGCCCAGGCCGAAGCCCTCGCCGGAACGCGCCGCGGAAAGGCGGGTGAAGGGCAGGAAGATGCGCTCCAGGTCGGCGGCCTCCACCCCCGGCCCCTGGTCGGCCAGGCAGAGGTGCCAGTAGTCGCCTTCGCGCTGGCCGAGCAGGCGGACGCAGCCGCCCTCCGGGGAATGCCGGATGGCGTTGCGCAGCAGGTTCTCCAGGGCCTGCGCCAGGCCATTGAGGTGGCCGCGGACGACGCAGTCCGCCGGCACCTCGCAGTGGAAGCACGAAGGCGCCCAGCCGGACTCGAAGCCGGCGTCCTCCACCAGCAGTTCCCACAACGGCAGGATGGCGACGTCCTCCAGCGGCAGGCGCGGCCGCTCGGTGTCCATCCAGGCCAGTTCCAGGGTGTTGGCCACCAGCCGCTGCATGACTTCCACCTCGCGCTCCAGGCGCAGGCGCAGCGGGTCCTCGGCCGCCGCGCTCTCGGCGGCGACGCGCAGGCGGCTGAGCGGCGTGCGCAGCTCGTGGGACAGGTCGCGCAGCAACTGGCGCTGGAACTCCACGTGGCCGCTCAGGCGCTGGGCCATGTGGTCGAAGGCGCGGCCCAGCTCGCCCAGCTCGTCGCGGCGGACGCTGACCTCGCGGGCGGCGCCCGAGCCCAGGTCGTCGGCGCGCAGCGCGTTGGCGTGCTCGCGCAGGCGCGCCAGCGGGTGGATCAGTTGGCGGTAGAGCAGCCCGCACAGCAGCAGCGCCAGCGCGGCGGGCACCACCCCATGGGTGAAGATCCGCGCCAGCGTGGAGTAGCCGGCGGGCTTGAAGCGTTGCGGCAGCTGCAGCACCAGGCGACCGTCGGCGGGGTGCTCGGGGAAGGGAATGCCGATGTAGGGCAGGCTCCGGCTGCGCTCGCTCACCGGCCAGTCGAGGCCGCGCTGGAAGGTCAGGCGCGTGGCCTCCTCGATGCTCAGCGGCTGGCTGCCCAGGGGCTGCAGGCGGCCGTCCAGCGCCACCATCCAGGTCTGCTCGCTGGCCCGCATGCGTGCCAGCCAGTCGTCCACCGCGGCCTCGCCGCCGGCGTTCCAGGCCCGTTCCAGGTCGGCCGCGTAACCGCGGAGCACGGCCTGGGCCTGGGTATCGAGGAAATAGCCGCGGCGCTCGACCTGGCGGCCCCAGGTCCAGGACAGCCAGATCAGCACCAGGCAGAGCAGCACCACCGGCACCGCCAGGCGCCAGAACAGCGAATGGCGGCTGGGCAGTACCTGGCGGACGCGCCGCTCACTCGGCGCTAGCGAAAACATAGCCCTTGCCCCAGACCGCGCGCAGTTGATGGCGCGCATAACCGATGGACTGCAGCTTGCGGCGCAGGTGGCTGACGTGCATGTCCAGGCCACGGTCGTGGGCGGTGTAGCCACGGTTCAGCACGTGCTGGTAGAGGAACGGCTTGCTCAGTGTCTCGTCGACGTTGCCGAGGAAGGTTTCCAGCAGGCGCTGCTCGGTGGCGGTGAGCGCCGCGGTCTGGCCTTCCCAGACCACCTCGCAGGGTTCCTCGCGCAGCCGCAGCCCGGCGTCCGCGGGGCCGGCCGGCAGCAGGCTGCCGCGCTCCAGGGCGACGCGGCGGAGGATGGCGTCGATGCGCACGTTCAGTTCCGCCAGGCTGAAGGGCTTGGGCAGGTAGTCGTCGGCGCCCTGGGAGAAGCCGGCGATGCGGTCCTGCTCGGCGCCCAGGGCGGACATCAGGATCACCGGCACGCGCTGCTCGCGGCGCAGCTGGCGCAGGGCCTCCAGGCCGCTGCAGCCGGGCAGCATGACGTCCAGCAGGACCAGGTCGAAGGCCTCGCTCAGCGCCTGGTCGAGCCCCTCGCGGCCGTCGCGGCACCAGGTCACGGCGAAGCCGCGCTGGCTCAGGTGACTGTGCAGGTGCGCCCCCAGGGTGGGGTCGTCCTCGATGGTCAGCAGGCGGGGTTGGCTGGTGGCGGTCGGCGTCATGACAAACAAGACTTATTCGCGAACGACAAGTATTCATGACGGCACCTGCCCAGGGCAAGCGCAGCCGTCCGGCGGTCAATGTTCGGGATTCCCGCCCGGCGACCCGCTAAACTGCCCCGAAACCGTTTGGGAGGACGCGCGTGTTCAAGGATCTCGGCATCAAGGGGCGGGTGCTGCTGCTCACCCTGCTGCCCACCAGCCTGCTGACGCTGGTGCTGGGCGGCTACTTCACCTGGGTGCAGCTGTCGGACATGCGCGTGCAACTGATCGAGCGCGGCCAACTGATCGCCGAACAGCTCGCCCCGCTGTCGGCCTCCGCCCTGGACCATGGCGACCTGCCGCTGCTGGAGCGGATCGCCAACGAGGCCCTGGACCAGCCCGACGTGCGCGCGGTGACCTTCCTCAACCCCGAGCGCGTGCGCCTGGTGCATGCCGGGCCGAGCATCCTCACCCCCATGCCCAGCGGCGACGGCAGCCACCTGAGCCTGGTCAGCAGCCTGGACACCACGCACTTCCTGCTGCCGGTGCTGGGCCGCCACCGCAGCCTGTCCAGCACCCCGGAAGAGGACGCCAACCGCCTGCTCGGTTGGGTCGAGCTGGAACTCTCGCACCACGGCACCCTGCTGCGCGGCTACCGCAGCCTGTTCACCAGCCTGCTGCTGATCGTCACCGGCCTGGTGGTCACCGCCCTGCTCTCCCTGCGCATGAGCCGCGCCATCAGCGCGCCCCTGGGGCAGATCGCCCAGGGCGTCGCGCAGCTCAAGGAAGGCCGCCTGGAAACCCGCCTGCCGGCCCTGGGCAGCCACGAGCTGGACGAACTGGCGGGCGGCATCAACCGCATGGCCGAGGCCCTGCAGAGCGCCCAGGAAGAGATGCAGCACAACATCGACCAGGCCACCGAGGACGTGCGGCAGAACCTGGAGACCATCGAGATCCAGAACATCGAGCTGGACCTGGCGCGCAAGGAAGCCCTGGAGGCCAGCCGCATCAAGTCCGAGTTCCTGGCCAACATGAGCCACGAGATCCGCACCCCGCTCAACGGCATCATCGGCTTCACCAACCTGCTGCAGAAGAGCGACCTCACCGTGCGCCAGCAGGACTACCTGGGCACCATCCAGAAGTCCGCCGAGAGTCTGCTGGGGATCATCAGCGAGATCCTCGACTTCTCCAAGATCGAGGCCGGCAAGCTGATCCTCGAGAACATCCCGTTCAACCTCCGCGAACTGGTCCAGGACACCCTCACCATCCTCGCCCCGGCCGCCCACGAGAAGCGCCTGGAGCTGGTCAGCCTGATCTACCGCGACACCCCGCTGAACCTGGTGGGCGACCCGCTGCGCCTGAAGCAGGTGCTGACCAACCTGGTGAGCAACGCCATCAAGTTCACCCACGAAGGCACCATCGCCGTGCGCGCCATGCTCGAGGACGAGAACGACGAGCGCGCGCAGCTGCGCATCAGCGTGCGCGACACCGGCATCGGCCTGACCAACGCCGACCTGCGCGCGCTGTTCCAGGCCTTCAGCCAGGCCGACAACTCGCTGTCGCGGCAGGCCGGCGGCACCGGCCTGGGGCTGGTGATCTCCAAGCGCCTGATCGAGCAGATGGGCGGCGAGATAGGCGTCGACAGCAGCTCCGGCGAGGGCTCGGAATTCTGGATCAGCCTGAGCCTGCCCAAGGCCCGCGAGGACAGCGACGACAACCTGCCGGCGCCGCCCAGCGGCCACCACGTGGCGCTCTGCGAACCCCATGAGCTGACGCGCGCCGCGCTGCACCACCAACTGGAGGATTGCGGCCTGGAAGTGCATGAGTTCGAGGACCTCGACGCCCTGCGCGCGGCCCTGGACAAGCCCGCCGACGCCGGCAGCGCGCCGATCGAGCTGGCGGTGCTCGGCGTCAACCTCGCCGACAGCCAGCCGGACGTGCTGCGCCAGACCATCCGCGACTTCGAGTTCAAGGGCTGCAAGACCCTGGTGCTCTGCCCCACCGTCGACCAGTCGCAGTACAACGCCGTGCTGCCCGAGGGCCAGGTGCAGAGCAAGCCGGCCTGCACGCGCAAGCTGCAGCACGCCCTCGACCAGCTCCTGCACCTGCGCCCGGCGCGCAAGGACAAGCCCTCGCCGCGGGCCGAACGCCAGGTGCCGCACCTGCTGTGCGTCGACGACAACCCGGCCAACCTGCTGCTGGTGCAGACGCTGCTTTGCGACCTGGGCGCGGAAGTCACCGCGGTGGACAACGGCCTGGCCGCGGTGGAAGCGGTGCAGCGCGAGCGCTTCGACCTGGTCTTCATGGACGTGCAGATGCCCGGCATGGACGGCCGCCAGGCCACCGAGGCGATCCGCCACTGGGAAGCCCAGCGCGAGGTCAGCCCGGTGCCCATCGTCGCCCTCACCGCCCACGCCCTGGCCAACGAGAAGCGCGCCCTGCTGCAGGGCGGCATGGACGACTACCTGACCAAGCCCATCGACGAGCGCCAGTTGGCCCAGGTGGTGCTCAAGTGGACCGGCCTGGCCCTGGCCGGCCGCGGCGTGGCAGCCCAGGGCGCGCGCTTCGCCGCCGACGGCCTGGCCGTGCTCGACCCCGAGGAAGGCCTGCGCCTGGCCGCCGGCAAGGCCGACCTGGCCGCCGACATGCTGGCCATGCTGCTCGCCTCCCTGGCCGCCGACCGCCAGGCCATCCGCCTGGCCCGCGAGCGCAACGACCGCGCCACCCTGATCGAGCGCGTGCACCGCCTGCACGGCGCCACCCGCTACTGCGGCGTGCCGCAACTGCGCGCCGCCTGCCAGCGCACGGAAACCCTGCTCAAGCAGAACGATCCGCAGTCCGGCGCTGCGCTGGAGGACCTGGACCACGCCATCGGCGAACTGACCCGCGCCACCGAAAGCCACACCGGGCAGCGCACGCCCCACGACACCCATTGAGGCCGGCCATGCGCATCATCCTGTTCAGCAGCCAGAACTACGACCGCGAGAGCTTCCTCGCCGCCAACCCCGGGCACGGCTTCGAACTGCATTTCCAGCAGAGCCCGCTGCGCCCGGACACCGCCGCCCTGGCCATGGGCTTCGAGGTGGTCTGCCCGTTCGTCAACGACGACCTCTCGCGGCCGGTGCTGGAGCAACTGGCGGCCGGCGGCACGCGGCTGATCGCTCTGCGCTCGGCCGGCTACAACCACGTCGACCTGGCCGCCGCCCACGCCCTGGGCCTGACCGTGGTGCGGGTGCCGGCCTACTCGCCGCACGCGGTGGCCGAGCATGCCGTGGGGCTGGTCCTGGCCCTGTGCCGGCACCTGCACCGCGCCTACAACCGCACCCGCGAAGGCGATTTCTCGCTGCACGGCCTGACCGGCTTCGACCTGCACGGCAAGACCGTCGGCGTGGTCGGCAGCGGCCAGATCGGCCAGGTGTTCGCGCAGATCATGCGCGGCTTCGGCTGCCAGGTGCTGGCCTACGATCCCTACCCCAACCCGGCCATCGAGGCCCTCGGCGGGCGTTTCGTCGGCCTCGACCAGTTGCTGGCCGAGTCCGACATCATCAGCCTGCACTGCCCGCTCAACGACGCCACCCGCCACCTGGTCAACGCCGACAGCCTGCAGCGCATGAAGCGCGGCGCCATGCTGATCAACACCGGCCGCGGCGCGCTGGTGGACACCCCGGCGCTGATCGAGGCGCTCAAGAGCGGCCAACTGGGCTACCTGGGGCTGGACGTCTACGAGGAGGAAGCGGAGATCTTCTTCGCCGACCGCTCCGACCTGCCGCTGCAGGACGACGTGCTGGCGCGCCTGCTGACCTTCCCCAACGTGATCATCACCGCGCACCAGGCCTTCCTCACCCGCGAGGCGCTGGCGGCCATCGCCGGGACCACGCTGGACAACATCGGCGCCTGGCGCCAAGGTGCCCCTGTCAACCTCGTCGAACCCTGAGCCCCGGGGCCGTGGCCACGCCGCCACGGTCGCGAGTCCGGGCCACTTCCCCTACTATGGGCGGACTTTCGGAGGACCCATGGCTCAACACGATTTCCGCTACAACCTGCTCAACCCGCAACACACGCTGAACGAATGCCGCGCGCTCGGGCCGGGCCTCTACCAGGTCACCGGCAACGGTGGCTCGATCCAGAACGGCGACACCCTGCTGGTCAGCCTCAAGGGCAGCCGCGACCTGAGCATGACGCTGACGGTGGACAAGGTGCGCCACCTGATCAACCCGCCGGGGCAATGGACCGCGGTGGCCAAGGGCCCGGTGTTCAAGGAACTGTCGATCCTCAACTGGCAGGTCAAGTGCGACGGCTGCGGGACCATGCTGGACTTCGAGTTCGCCGTCGACGCCAGCCTCGGCAAGCCCGCCCATGCCCCCGCCGCCACCGCGCGCATCGCCGAACTGGGCTGGACGGTGGACGGCGACCGCCACCTCTGCCCCGCCTGCCAGGCCCGGGGGAACCCATGAACAAGACGCTGACGACCCTGCTCGGCGCCCTGCTGCTGGCCGGCTGCGCCCAGCACCCGACGGAACCGGAAAGCGACCAGGCCTACCGCGTGGAATGGATCGGCAAGCGCCCGCTGGTGGGCCGCAGCCACGTCAGCCTGACCTTCGACGGCCAGGGCCGTGCCTTCGGCAACGCCGGCTGCAACCACTGGTTCGCCAGCTACCAGCTGGACGGCGAAACGCTGAGCTTCGGCCAGCCCGGCAGCACCCGAAGGATGTGCGCGCCGGCGCTGATGGAGCAGGAGCAGCGGTTCTTCCAGGCGCTGGGCGAAGTGCAGCGTTGGGAAATAACAGACAAGGGCGAACTGCGCCTGCTCTCGGCCGACAGCCGCGCGCTGCGGATGTGGCCGGAGGATTGAGGCGCCCAGCGGCTCTTCGTAGGAGCGAGCTTGCTCGCGAACGAGGCTTCCGGGGACTCCGGCGCCAGGCCTGAAAGCGCCCTTGCCGGCGCAATCGCGGATGAATCCGCTCCTACGGGGAAATGCCATGCCTCCTGGCAAACGCGTAGGGCGAATAACGCGAAGCGTTATCCGCCGTTCGGACGCGTCATTTAGCACCCGCATGACCATGGCGCTCGGAACCACGGCGTATAACCGCGAACGGTTATACGCCCTACCCCGCTTTTCGTAGGAGCGGACTCCGTCCGCGATGCTCTTCAGCCGCGGTAATACCGCTGCGGCACGAACGGCGTGCGCGCCACCTTCATCGGCACGCGCTTGCCGCGCACCATGGCGAACACTTCGCTGTCCAGCGCCGCATGGGCGCTGGCCACGTAGCCCATGGCTACCGGGGCGCCCAGGCTCGGGCCGAAGCCGCCGCTGCTGACCTTGCCGATCACCGCGCCATCCGCGTCGACGATCTCCGCCCCTTCACGCACCGGCACGCGCTCCTGCGGCAGCAGGCCGACGCGCTTGCTGGCCACACCTTCGCGCTGCTGGGCGAAGATGCGCTCGGCGCCGGGGAAGCCGCCGGCACGCTCGCCATCGGCGCGGCGCACCTTGGAGATGGCCCAGCCCAGGCTCGCTTCCACCGGCGTGGTGGCGCTGTCCATGTCGTGGCCGTACAGGCACAGGCCGGCTTCCAGGCGCAGCGAGTCGCGCGCGCCAAGACCGATCGGCTGCACTTCTTCCTCGGCCAGCAGCGCACGGGCCAGGGCTTCGGCTTGGGCCACGGGCACGGAAATCTCGTAGCCATCCTCGCCGGTATAGCCGGAGCGGCTGACGTTGCATTGCACGCCCAGCAACTCGACGCTCGCCACCTGCATGAAGGTCAGGCCCTTCACCGCCGGGGCGAAACGCGCCAGCACCTCCGCCGCGGCCGGGCCCTGTAGGGCCAGCAGGGCGTGGCTGTCGAACAGCGATTCGATCTCGCAGCGCGCGCCGATGTGCTGGCGCAGGTGCGCCAGGTCCTGGTCCTTGCAGGCGGCGTTGACCACCAGGAACAGGTGGTCGCCGGCGTTGGCCACCATCAGGTCGTCGAGGATGCCGCCCTCGGCGTTGGTGAACAGCGCGTAGCGCTGCTGGCCGACCGGCAGGTCGAGGATGTCCACCGGCACCAGGCTTTCCAGCGCAGCAGCGGCGTCGGCGCCGCGCAGGTGCAGCTGGCCCATGTGCGACACGTCGAACAGGCCGGCCTGGGCGCGGGTGTGCAGGTGCTCCTTGAGCACGCCCAGCGGGTATTGCACCGGCATCTCGTAGCCGGCGAAGGGAACCATCTTCGCACCCAGTTCCAGGTGCAGGTCGTACAGCGGCGTCTTGGCGAGGCTCATGGCAACTCCTTGGCGAAAAAAAGGCCGCGTCGGCGCATCCGGCGCCAACCGCGGCCACGGCGCCCGCCGGAGCGGGCGCGGGGACTTAAGGGTTCACGCGTCCTGGTAGTCGGCGATCGACGGGCAGGAGCAGGCCAGGTTGCGGTCGCCGTAGACGTTGTCCACGCGGCCCACCGGCGGCCAGTACTTGCCGTCCACCAGGCTGGCCAGCGGATACACCGCCTGCTCACGGCTGTACCGGTGCGACCACTCGCCGACCAGCTCCGCCGCGGTGTGCGGGGCGTTCTTCAGCGGGTTGTCGTCCTTGTCCAGCTCACCGCGTTCCACCGCGCGGATTTCCTCGCGGATGCGGATCATGGCGTCGCAGAAGCGGTCCAGCTCCTGCTTCGACTCGCTCTCGGTGGGCTCCACCATCAGCGTGCCGGCCACCGGGAAGGACATGGTCGGGGCGTGGAAGCCGAAGTCGATCAGGCGCTTGGCCACGTCGTCGACGTTGATCCCGCTGGTTTCCTTGAGCGGGCGCAGGTCGAGGATGCACTCGTGGGCCACCAGGCCGTTCTCACCGGTATAGAGCACCGGGTAATGCTCTTCCAGGCGGCGGGCGATGTAGTTGGCGCCGAGGATGGCCGCCTGGGACGCGCGCTTGAGGCCCTGCCCGCCCATCATGCGGATGTACATCCAGGTGATCGGCAGGATGCTGGCGCTGCCGAAGGGCGCCGCGCTGACCGCGCCCTGCTTGCGCTCCAGCTGTTCGCCGTGGCCGGGCAGGAAGGGCGCCAGGTGCGCCTTCACGCCGATCGGGCCGACGCCCGGGCCGCCGCCGCCGTGGGGGATGCAGAAGGTCTTGTGCAGGTTCAGGTGCGAGACGTCGCCGCCGAATTTGCCCGGCGCGCACAAGCCGACCATGGCGTTCATGTTGGCGCCGTCGATGTACACCTGGCCGCCGTTGTCGTGGACGATGGCGCAGATGTCGCGCACCGCTTCCTCGAACACGCCGTGGGTCGACGGGTAGGTGATCATGATCGCCGCCAGGCGCTCGCGGTGTTCCTCGGCCTTGGCCTTGAGGTCGGCCAGGTCGACGTTGCCGCGGGCGTCGCAGGCGGTGACCACCACGCGCAAGCCGGCCATCTGGGCAGTGGCCGGGTTGGTGCCGTGGGCCGAGGACGGGATCAGGCAGATGTCGCGGTGGCCCTCGCCACGGCTGGCGTGGTAGGCGCGGATGGCCAGCAGGCCGGCGTACTCGCCCTGGGAACCGGCGTTGGGCTGCAGCGACACGGCGTCGTAGCCGGTGGCGGCGCAGAGCATGGCCTCCAGTTCCTCGGTCATGGCCCGGTAGCCGGCGGCCTGCTCGGCCGGGGCGAAGGGGTGCAGGTTGCCGAACTCGGCCCAGGTGATCGGGATCATCTCGCTGGCGGCGTTCAGCTTCATGGTGCAGGAGCCCAGCGGGATCATGCTGCGGTCCAGCGCCAGGTCCTTGTCGGCCAGCTTGCGCAGGTAGCGCATCAGCTCGGTTTCGGAGTGGTAGCGGTTGAACACTTCGTGGCGCAGGAAGGCCGAGGTGCGCAGCAGTGCTTGCGGCAGCTGGTCGCCGACACTAGCGGCCAGGGCGGCGAAGTCCGGCAGCGCCTGGCCGGCGGCGAACACCGCCCACAGGGCTTCGACGGCGGCCTGCTCGCAGGTCTCATCGAGGGAAACGCCGACGCGGCCGTCGTCGATCACCCGCAGGTTGAGGCCGGCGGCCTGGGCGGCGGCGTGGACTTCGGCGGCCGGGCGCGCGGTGGCGACGCTCAGGGTGTCGAAGAAGTATTCCTGCTCGACCTTGTGGCCCAGCTGCGCCAGGCCGGCGGCGAGGATGGCGGTCAGCCGGTGCACGCGCCGGGCGATGTCGCTCAGGCCCTGCGGGCCGTGGTAGACGGCGTACATGCTGGCGATGTTGGCCAGCAGCACCTGGGCGGTGCAGATGTTGCTGGTGGCCTTCTCGCGGCGGATGTGCTGCTCGCGGGTCTGCATGGCCAGGCGCAGCGCCGGGTTGCCGAAGCGGTCGATGGAGATGCCGACCAGGCGGCCCGGCATGTCGCGCTTGAAGGCGTCGCGGGTGGCGAAGTAGGCCGCGTGCGGGCCGCCGAAGCCCAGCGGCACGCCGAAGCGCTGGGCGCTGCCCAGGACCACGTCGGCGCCGAATTCGCCCGGCGGGGTGAGCAGGGTCAGCGCCAGCAGGTCGGCGGCTACGCCCACCAGGGTGCCGGCGGCGTGGGCGCGCTCGATCAGCTCGCGGTAGTCGATGACCGCGCCGGTGCTGGCCGGGTATTGCAGCAGCACGCCGAAGTAGGCGGAAAAGTCCTGCAGCGCAGCTTCGTCACCGACCACTACTTCGATGCCCAGCGGCTCGGCGCGGGTGCGCAGCACGTCGAGGGTCTGCGGGTGGCAATGCGCGGAGGCGAAGAAGGCCTGGGCGGCCTTGTTCTTCGACAGGCGCTTGCAGAAGGTCATGGCCTCGGCGGCGGCGGTGGCTTCGTCCAGCAGCGAGGCGTTGGCGATCTGCATGCCGGTGAGGTCGCTGATCAGCGTCTGGAAGTTCAGCAGCGCTTCCAGGCGGCCCTGGGAGATTTCCGGCTGGTAGGGGGTGTAGGCGGTGTACCAGGCCGGGTTTTCCAGGAGGTTGCGCAGGATCGGCGCCGGGGTGTGGCAGGGGTAGTAGCCCTGGCCGATGTGGTTGCGCAGCAGCTGGTTCTGCGCGGCGATGGCGCGCAGGTCGGCCAGGGCCTGGGCCTCGCCCTGCCCCGCGCTGCCGTCGAGCACGCTGGTGCCCTTGATGCTGTTGGGGATGACGCTGTCGGTCAGGGCGTCGAGGCTGGCGTAGCCGACCAGTTCGAGCATGGCCTGGGTGTCGGCCTCGCGCGGGCCGATGTGGCGGGCGATGAATTCGTTGCTGGTGCTCAGTTGGACCTTGCTCATGCGGGCTCCCCGGTTCAGGCGCGGGCGGACAGGTAGGCTTCGTAGCCGGCCTGGTCCATCAGGGTGTCGAGGGCGGCGGCGTCATCCAGGCGGATGCGGAAGAACCAGCCGTCGGCCAGCGGCGCCTGGTTGACCAGCTCCGGGCCATCGATCAGCGCGGGGTTGACCTCGGTGACCTCGCCGGCCAGCGGCATGACGATGTTGCTGGCGGCCTTCACCGACTCCAGCACCGCCACTTCGGCGCCCTGCTCATGGCGGCCGAGCTCCGGCAGCTGAACGTAGACCACGTCGCCCAGGGCCTCCTGGGCATAGTCGGTGACGCCGACGGTCACTTCGCCGGAAGCTTCGAGGCGCAGCCATTCATGGTCGGGTGTGAAGCGCAGGGTGGTCATGGGTCGTCCTCTTGGTCTCGAATCGAGCCGTCGGGTGGCTCGCGATTTTTCCCGGCACGAGAGCAAGGGTGATGCCAAAACCAACAAAGTACTTATAAATCAATCAGTTGATTAACATGGTCGCCAGATACGATCTAGCCATCGGAACGAAATCATTCCACAAAAACCAACCAGTCTCCTGGCCTTTAGCGCATCAGGGCCCCGGCTGGCGCGGCCGCCGCCAGATGGAACGAAACCGCTCCACCGGAGCGAAACCGTTCCACTCTCAGCGCTCGCCGATCCCGTACTTGCGCAGGCGCTGGCCGATGGCGGTGTGCGAGGTGCGCAGCCGCGCGGCCAGCTGGCGCGTCGAGGGGTAGGCCGCGTAGAGCCGCTGCAGCAGCGACTTCTCGAACTGCTGCACGGCCTCCTCCAGGCTGGTGACCTCCTCGTCGGCAGCCTGGCGGGTGTCCAGCTCGGTGCCGGCCACTTCCAGGTCCTCGACGCCGATCACCTCGCCCTCGCCGATGGCCGCGGCGCGGAAGATCTTGTTCTGCAACTGGCGCACGTTGCCGGCCCAGCGGTTGCCCAGCAGCAGCGGGTGGGTTTCCGGCGCCAGGCGGCACGGCGGGCGCTGGATCTGCGTGCAGGCCAGGCGCAGGAAGTGCTCGGCCAGCAGCAGGATGTCCTGGCCGCGCTCGCGCAGCGGCGGCACCTGCAGGTTGAGCACGTTGAGGCGGTAGTAGAGGTCTTCGCGGAAGCTGCCCTCGCCGACCATCTTCGCCAGGTTGCGGTGGGTGGCGCAGAGCACCCGCACGTTCACCCGCACCTCGCGCTCGCCGCCGATGCGGCGGAAGCAGCCGTCGCTGAGGAAGCGCAGCAGCTTGGCCTGCAGGTAGGGCGACATCTCGCCCACTTCGTCGAGGAACACGGTACCGCGGTCGGCCAGCTCCAGCAGACCCGGCTTGCCGCCGCGCTGGGCTCCGGTGAAAGCGCCGGAGGCATAGCCGAACAGCTCGCTCTCGGCCAGGCTTTCCGGCAGCGCCGCGCAGTTCAGCGCCAGGAAGGGTTCCTCGCGGCGCGCGCTCAGGGCATGACAGGCACGCGCCACCAGTTCCTTGCCGGTGCCGGTCTCGCCCTGGATCAGCAGCGGCGCGTCCAGCCCGGCAACCTTGCGCACCCGCGCCTTGAGTTGCATCAGCGGCGCGGAACGGCCGATCAGGCCTTGCAAGCCCTCGGCGTGGTCATGGTGCAGCAGCGACAGGCGTTCGCCGATGCGGCTCGGCGGGTAGAGGGTGAGCAGGCCGCCATCCAGCGCATCGCCAGTGCCGCGGATCGGCGTGGCGTCCAGCAGCAGCGGCTGGCCACCGAGGCTGACCTCGTGCATCGGCAGGCGGAAGCCCTTCTCCATCAGGTGCTCGGCCAGGCCCGGCTCGTCGAACAGGGTGGACAGCGACTCGCCGGCCGGCTGGCGGCCGCACAGGTCGATCAGCCGCGGGTTGGCGAGGAGCACCCGGGCCTGGGCGTCCACCGCCAGCACCGGGTCGCCCATGGCCGCCAGCAGCGCATCCAGGTGCAGGCTGCGGCGCTGGCCGGGAAGCATGTCGACGATCTGCACCGAGAGCACGCCGCGCACCCGCAGCAACGCGCCGTGCAGTTCGTGGAGCACTTCCTGGCGCAGCTCGGGGGCATCTATATAGACGTTCGGCGGCACCATCTCCACCGCGTCCAGGTTCAGGTTGCGCGCGCCCAGCAGCGCCAGGACTTCCTGGGTGATGCCGACGCGGTCGGTGAAGGTGACGTGGATTCGCATGCTTCGGGCCCTGGCTACGCGCTGCGCATGATCGGACTTTTACCCGGCGCCGACAACGCTCAGAACCTGTCTACGAGCTCGCGAGCTAGAGCAGAACAAGGCAAAAACAGGGGAGAGAGCGCAGTTTAGTCCACTAAATGAGCATCACTCGCCTGTTTTCAACGCAGTTATGCCGACGCGCAGCAGATCGTAGGCAGGTTCTCAGAACAGGCTGAGTTGCTCGGCCCTGCCACGCAGGTCGACCAGGCGCACGCCGACGCCGATCAGCCGCACCGGCCGGGCGCCGCGCTGGAAGGCCTGGTTCAGCAGTTGCCGGTAGCTGTCCAGGTCGCGGCTGGCGTTGGCCTGCTCCAGGGTGGTCTGGGTGAAGTCGTGGAACTTCAGCTTGACGAAGGGCTTGCCCGGCCGGTAGCTGGCGTCCAGGCGCTGCATGCGCCGCTGCAGTTCGTCGAGCAGGCCGGGCAGCTCGGCCAGGCAGGCATCGACGTCGGGCAGGTCGCGGTCGAAGGTGTTCTCCACACTGATCGACTGGCGCCGGCTGTCCACTTGCACCGGGCGCTCGTCGATGCCGCGGGCCAGGTTCCACAGGCGCTCGCCGAAGCCGCCGAACTCGCGTACCAGTGCCAGGCGCGACCAGTCGCGTAGTTGCCGGCAGTCCTGCACGCCCAGGCGCGCCAGCTTCTCGGCCGTCACCTTGCCCACGCCGTGGAGCTTCTTCACCGGCAGCTCGGCGACGAAGTCCTCGACCTGCTCCGGGGTGACCACGAACAAGCCGTTGGGCTTGCGCCAGTCGCTGGCGATCTTGGCCAGGAACTTGTTCGGCGCCACCCCGGCGGACACCGTGATGCCCAGCGACGACCAGACACGCCGGCGGATGTCCTGGGCGATCAGCGTGGCGCTGCCGGAAAACTGCTGGCAGTCGCTGACGTCCAGGTAGGCCTCGTCCAAGGACAGCGGTTCGATGAGGTCGGTGTAGTCGCGGAAGATCCCGTGGATTTCCCGCGACACGCCTTTATAGACGTCCATGCGCGGGCGCACGATGGTCAGGTCCGGGCACAGCTTGACCGCGGTGCGCATGGCCATGGCCGAGTGCAGGCCGTAGACGCGCGCCTCGTAGTTGCAGGTGGCGACCACCCCGCGCTTGTCCGGCGAGCCGCCCACGGCCAGCGGCTTGCCCGCGAGGCTGGGGTCGTCGCGCATCTCGATGGCGGCGTAGAAACAGTCGCAATCGATGTGGATGATCTTTCGCTGCCGGGAACTCAACGCGGAACCTGCTCGGAGGGGATAGCGCCGGAACTCGGAGGAGATGCCCCGTCCGTTCCTGCGCATTAGCTGAAGGCTTCCATGGTAATGCAAAACGGCGCGAACGCCTGCGCCGCCGGCCCGGCAGGCCGGGCAAGCCCCGCCCGGCCTGCCCCGCTTCGCTAAGCATCTGAAGAAAAACCAGTTTTTCTGAAAAAACGGTTGACAGGGTAGCCGTCCTGAGTAGAATGGCCGCCGCGGGATGGAGCAGTCTGGTAGCTCGTCGGGCTCATAACCCGAAGGTCGTTGGTTCAAATCCAGCTCCCGCAACCAACATAGAAAAAGGCCACTCTTCGGAGTGGCCTTTTTCGTTTGCGCTCAATTTAAATAATTGATCGGAAAGCAGAAATCGATTGACAGGGTGTTCATCCCGAGTAGAATGGCCGGCGCGGGATGGAGCAGTCTGGTAGCTCGTCGGGCTCATAACCCGAAGGTCGTTGGTTCAAATCCAGCTCCCGCAACCAACATAGAAAAAAGCCACTCTGCGGAGTGGCTTTTTTCGTTACGGCGGAAAAAGACCGAGCCTGACCCAGGCCGCGCCCTCCATAATTGCAGTCATTTGTTCCCATGGACTTGGGAATTCGCGCAGGTGCCCCCACCTGTCGCGCAACAGCCATTGAGGTGCCCGATGCGCGTCGACTCCACCGCGCCTGAGACTCCGGAAACTGCCAGCGCTCCTTCCCGCTCCCGCCTGTTCGAGCGGCTCGGCGCCCATCGCCAGGCCATCGGCGTCGGCGTCACCCTGTTGCTGTTCGCCCTGGCGCTGGTGGCCTGTTACCACCTGCTGCGCGACATCGATCCCTATTCCCTGCACGACGCCGTGCTGGACATCCCCGGCAACGCCCTGCTCGGCGCCCTGGCCGCCACCGTGGCCGGCTTCGTCTGCCTGCTCGGCTACGAATGGTCGGCCACCCGCTTCGCCGGGGTGAAGCTGCCGCTGCCGACGCTGCTCACCGGCGGCTTCAGCGCCTTCGCCATCGGCAACGCGGTGGGCCTGTCGATGCTCTCCGGCGGCTCGGTGCGCTACCGCCTTTATGCCCGCGCCGGGCTGAACGCCATGGAAGTGGCGCGCATGACGCTGTTCGCCAGCCTGTCCCTGGGCTGCGCGCTGCCGGTGCTGGCGGCCATGGCGGCGCTCAGCGACCTGCCCGACGCCGCCCAGGCGCTGAACCTGCCGCAGTGGCTGGTGGCGACCCTGGCGGTGGCCATTCTGGCCTTCTGCGTGCTGCTGGTGATCGGCATGGAGCGGCGCCGCGAGCCGGAACAGCCCTCGCCGGACAGCCAGCTGATCCGCATCGGCCGCCGCTCGGTGCGCCTGCCGGGCCTGCGCCTGTCGCTGCTGCAGCTGGTGATCACCGCGCTGGACGTGGCTGCCGCCGCTACCGTGCTCTACCTGCTGCTGCCCGAGGCGCCGCCGTTCGGCGCCTTCCTGCTGGTCTACATGATCGCCCTGGCCGCCGGCGTGCTCAGCCACGTGCCCGGCGGCGTCGGGGTGTTCGAGGCGATCCTGCTGGCCGCCTTCTCCGGGCAGATCGGCGCCGCGCCGCTGGCCGCCGCGCTGCTGATGTACCGCCTCATCTATGTGGTGCTGCCGCTGCTGCTGGCCTGCCTGCTGCTGCTGGTGGTCGAGGCGCGGCGCATGCTCCTGGCGCGCCAGGCCATGCGCGTGGCCTCCGGCCTGGCCGCGCCGGTGCTGGCGGTGCTGGTGTTCATTTCCGGCATCGTCCTGCTGTTCTCCGGTGCCACCCCGTCCATCGACACCCGCCTGGAGGAGCTGGACTTCCTGGTCCCGCACCGCCTGGTGGATGCCTCGCACTTCGCCGCCAGCCTGATCGGCGTGCTCTGCCTGCTGCTGGCCCAGGGCCTGCGCCGGCGCCTGTCGGCGGCCTGGGCCATCACCCTGGTGCTGCTGCTCAGCGGCGCGGTGCTGTCGCTGCTCAAGGGCGTGGACTGGGAGGAAGCGCTGATCCTCGGCGTCACCGCCCTGCTCCTGGCGATCTTCCGCCGCTCCTTCTACCGCCGCAGCCGGCTGATGGAAGTGCCCTTCTCGCCGCTGTACCTGGCGGCTGCCGGCTGCGTGGTGGCGGCATCCATCTGGCTGTTCCTGTTCGCCTACCAGGACGTGCCCTACAGCCACGAGCTGTGGTGGCAGTTCGCCCTCGACGCCGATGCCCCGCGCGGCCTGCGCGCGGCCCTGGGCAGTTGCCTGCTGCTGGCCGCGGTGGGCCTGACCTGGCTGCTGCGCACCTCGCCGCCGGCGATCCACGAGCCGACGCCCGAGGAACTGGACCGCGCCGCCGCCATCCTCGCCCGCTCCGAGCAGCCCGACGGCGGCCTGGCGCTGTCCGGCGACAAGGCCCTGCTGTTCCATCCGAGCCAGGACGCCTTCCTCATGTACGCCCGCCGCGGCCGCAGCCTGGTGGCGCTGTACGACCCGATCGGCCCGACCCAGGCCCGCGCCGAGCTGATCTGGCAGTTCCGCGACCTCTGCGACCTGCACCACGCGCGCCCGGTGTTCTACCAGGTGCGCGCGGAGAACCTGCCGTTCTACATGGACATCGGCCTGACCGCCCTCAAGCTCGGCGAGGAGGCGCGCGTGGACCTGCGCCGCTTCGACCTGGAAGCCAAGGGCAAGGACATGAAGGACCTGCGCTACACCTGGAACCGCGGCCAGCGCGACGGCCTCTCGGTGGAATTCCATGAAGCCGGGCAGGCGCCGCTGGACGAGCTGCGGGCGATCTCCGACGCCTGGCTGGGCGGCAAGGCCACCCGCGAGAAGGGCTTCTCCCTGGGCCGCTTCACCCCCGAGTACCTGCGCTTCTTCCGCGTCGCCGTGGTGCGCTACCAGGGCCGCGCGGTGGCCTTCGTCAACCTGCTGGAGACCGCCAGCCGCGAGCTGGCCAGCCTGGACCTGATGCGCGTGGTGCCGGACGCGCCGAAGATGACCATGGAATTCCTCATGCTCGGCCTGATCCTGCACTACAAGGAACACGGCTACGCCCGCTTCAGCCTCGGCATGGTGCCGCTCTCGGGCCTGCAGCCGCGCCGCGGCGCGCCGCTGACGCAGCGCCTGGGCGCGCTGGTGTTCCACCGCGGCGAACAGTTCTACAACTTCCAGGGGCTGCGTCGCTTCAAGGACAAGTTCCAGCCCGACTGGGAACCCCGCTACCTGGCCGTGCCCGCCGGACTGGATCCGCTGGTGGCGCTGGCCGATACCGCCGCCCTGATCGCGGGCGGTCTGTCCGGACTGGTGAAACGCTGATATGTCGAAACGTCGCTGGCGCCTGTTGGCCATCGTCCTGCTGCTGATAGTCGTCGCTGCTGCCGCAGCCGTGGCGCTGTGGTTCCACCCGCTGTCCCAGGCGCGCCTGGAGCACGGCAAGTTGCCCGACGGCAGCCCGGTGAGCCTGGCCATTCCCGCCCGCCATCCGACCGCCACCGTGCTGCTGGCGGTGCCCCAGGACAACAAGCTGGACGACGCCCAGCTGCTGGCCCTGGCCCACGACAACGGCGCGCGGGTGGTGCAGTTCCTCTTCCCCGACAACGACTGCGTGGCCCAGCAGCACCGCGTGCAGGCCGCGCTGAACCTGCTCGACGCCCAGCCCACCCTGGTCGCCGGCGTGCACCAGGGCGGCGCCTGGGCCTGGCGCTGGCTGGCCGGGCAGAACAGCGACAAGGCCAAGGCCCTGTCGGTCGGCTTCGCCCTCGACAAGCCCGACTGCGCCGCGCCCAAGCTGCCGCAGAGCGCGCCCCACGGCCACTGGACCGCGGCCTGGAACGACAACCCGGACGACGAGACCGCGCGCTTCGCCCGCACCCAGCAGAACGCCGAGACCGTCATCGCCAACTACTACGACAGCCTGCCGGTGGTCCTCGACGACCAGCTCAAGCGCCTGATCCAGGGCAGCGGCGACGACTTCCCGGTGGTCGAGGTGCCGGCCGCCAAGCCCTCGCCCACCGTCACCCTGTTCTATTCCGGCGACGGCGGCTGGCGCGACCTGGACCGCGACGTCGCCGGGCAGATGGCCGAACTGGGCTACCCGGTGGTGGGCATCGACGCGCTGCGCTACTTCTGGGAGCACAAGAGCCCCGAGCAGAGCGCCGCCGACCTCGCCCTGCTGATGCAGCATTACCGCGAGAAATGGGGCGCCACCCACTTCGTGCTGGCCGGCTACTCCTTCGGCGCCGACGTGCTGCCGGCCATCTACAACCGCCTGCCCGAGGCCGACAAGCAGCAGGTCAGCGCCGTGCTGCTGCTGGCCCTGGCGCGCAGCGGGAGCTTCGAGATCGAAGTGCAGGGCTGGCTGGGCAAGGCCGGCCAGGAAGCCGCCACCGGGCCGGAACTGGCGCGCATGCCCGGGCCCAAGGTGCTCTGCGTGTATGGCATCGACGAGAAGGACGAGAGCGGCTGCACCCAGCCCCAGGCCATCGGCGAGAACCTCGAACTGCCCGGCGGGCACCATTTCGACGAGAACTACCCGGCCCTGGCCAAGCGCCTGGTCAACGCCATCCGCGCGCGCCAGGTGCCGCCGAACGAGTCCTGAGGCGAAGGCTGGCTTACACTTCAGGCATTGGCTGCGTCTTCAGCCTGGCTTCAGGCTGCGGACGCAAGCTGCCCCGACCCGCCGCCACGAGCGGGACAGCCTGAAGAGAAGGAGTTTCCATGAGCCAGCCCCCCTACCCGCGCCGCTACGGCAGCCTGTCCATCGCCCTGCACTGGCTGATGCTGGTGCTGATCGCCGGCGTCTACGCCTGTATCGAACTCAAGGGCAACTACCCCAAGGGCAGCGACACCCGCGCCCTGCTAAGCCAGTGGCACTTCATGCTCGGCCTGAGCGTGTTCTGCCTGGTCTGGCTGCGCCTGATCGGCCGTTTCATCTACCCCACCCCGCCGATCGTGCCCGCCCCGCCGGCCTGGCAGATGCTGCTGGCCAAGACCGTGCACGTGGCGCTCTACGCGATGATGATCGGCCTGCCGCTGGCCGGCTGGACCATCCTCAGCGCCGCCGGCAAGCCGATCCCCTTCTGGGGCCTGCAACTGCCGCCTCTGGTGGCGGAGAACCCGGACCTGGCCAAGCAGGTCAAGGCCGTGCACGAGACCGTCGGCAACATCGGCTACTTCCTGATCGGCCTGCACGCCGTCGCCGCGCTGTTCCACCACTTCATCAGCCGCGACAACACCCTGGTGCGCATGCTGCCCGGCGCCGGCGAGGCGCGGCCGGAGTAACCGCGCCATCCCGCACCTGCGCGCGAATCGCGGACGGAGTCCCGTAGGATGGGTTGAGCTTGCGAAACCCATGCGGTTGCGGTGATGGGTATCGCTTCGCTCAACACCATCCTACGAAAAGCCGTGCATCCTGGAACCGTAGGAGCGGACTCCGTCCGCGATCGGCCGATCCCATGCACGATCGCTTGGCGAGCCCCCCAGAACGAAAAAGCGCGCCCTCAGGCGCGCTTTGTCTTCCCCAGCAAAACCACTCAGATCTCCACCTGCGTCCCCAGCTCGATCACCCGGTTCAGCGGCAGGTTGAAGTAGCGCAGGTTGCCGTTGGCATTCTTCAGCAGGAAGGCGAACAGCCCCTCGCGCCAGCGCGCCATGCCTATGCGCCGGGACGGGATGACCGTCTCGCGGCTGAGGAAGTAGGTGGTGCGCATGGGGCTGAAGTCCAGCTCGTTGAGGTGGCAGTACTTCAGCGCCGCCGGGATGTCCGGGTCCTCCATGAAGCCGAAGTGCAGCAGCACGCGGAAGAAGCCCTCGCCGTAGGCATCCACCTCGAAGCGGCGGTCGGTGGCGACCCGCGGGCTGTCTTCGTTGACCACCGTGAGCAGCACCACCTGCTCGTGCAGCACCTGGTTGTGCAGCAGGTTGTGCAACAACGCGTGGGGCACGGCGTCGGAACGCGCGGTGAGGAACACGGCGGTGCCCTGCACGCGGTGCGGCGGCTGCGAGCGGATGCTGGCGATGAACAGCGGCAGCGGCAGCGAGCCTTCGTCCAGGCGCTCCACCAGCAACTGGCGGCCGCGCTTCCAGGTGGTCATCAGGATGAACAGGGCGATACCGGCCACCACCGGGAAGGCGCCGCCCTGCACCACCTTCGGCAGGTTGGCCGAGAAGAACAGCACGTCCACCAGCAGCATCATGCAGAAGAACGGAATGGCCAGCCACAGCGGCCACTTCCAGTGCAGCCAGAGCACCACGCCCATCAGCAGGGTGGTCACCAGCATGGTCCCGGTCACCGCCACGCCGTAGGCCGAGGCCAGCGCCGCGGACGACTCGAAGCCCAGCACCAGCAGCACCACGCCGACCATCAGCGCCCAGTTCACCCCGGCGATGTAGATCTGCCCCTGCTCCTGGCTGGAGGTGTGCTGCACGAACATGCGCGGCACGAAGCCCAGCTGGATGGCCTGGCGGGTCAGCGAGAAGGCCCCGGAAATCACCGCCTGGGAGGCGATCACCGTGGCCACGGTGGACAGCGCTACCATCGGCAGCAACGCCCAGGACGGCGCCAGCAGGTAGAAAGGGTTGCGCGCGGCCTCCGGGTTGTAGAGGATCATCGCGCCCTGGCCGAAGTAGTTCAGCACCAGGCCCGGCAGCACCAGGGCGAACCAGGCGCGGGAAATCGGCTTGCGGCCGAAGTGGCCCATGTCCGCGTACAGCGCCTCGGCGCCGGTCAGCGCCAGCACGGTGGCGCCGAGGATGGCCACGCCGATGCCCGGGTGGACGATGAAGAAGTTCGCCGCCCAGTAGGGGTTCATCGCGTTCAGCACCACCGGGTGCTGGTAGATGCCGTACAGGCCGAGCGCGCCCAGCACCACGAACCAGATCACCATCACCGGGCCGAACAGGATGCCGATGCGCGCCGTGCCATGGCGCTGGATGAGGAACAGGCCGACCAGCACGATCAGCGCCAGCGGCACCACCCAGTGCTCCAGGCCGTCGAAGGCGATCTCCAGGCCCTCGATGGCCGAGAGCACCGAGATCGCCGGGGTGATCATGCTGTCGCCATAGAACAGCGAGGCGCCGAACAGGCCCAGCACCACCAGCACCGAACTCAGCCGCGGGTAATCGTGGGCGGCGCGGCGCGCCAGCGCGGTCAGCGCCATCACCCCGCCCTCGCCCTGGTTGTCGGCGCGCAGGACGAAGATCACGTACTTGATCGAGACCACCCAGACCAGCGACCAGAAGATCAGCGAGAGGATGCCGAGGATGGCGTCGTGCCCCACCTGCACGCCGTAGCCGCCGACGAAGACTTCCTTGAGCGTGTACAGCGGGCTGGTACCGATATCGCCGTAGCAGACGCCCACCGCGGCCACCATCATGCCCAGGGCGGAGCTTGAATGGTTTTCCTGCTGCTCCGCGGTTCCAGCGCTGGCGTTGGACATGTAACAAAATTCCTCTAGGAAAAATTCGGCGCATCCTGCGCCGACGGGCCCCGCGATGCAAGAGCCACGAAAACCTGATCTGAGTGACTATAGAAGGTGTTTGCCGCCCTTACCCTGTGTCCGGCGGCGCTTTCGCCGGCCGCTGCGGCAGCTTGTCTCACGGAGGCTGGTCAAGCGCGCGGGACGCCGCTAGAATTGCGCACTTTTTGATCAGAGGCGCCGCCAGCGCGCCCTTAGAGGTTAGCCGCCCATGTCCACCGCAACGCCCAAAGTCGGTTTCGTCAGCCTCGGTTGCCCCAAGGCAACGGTCGACTCCGAACGCATCCTCACCCAGCTGCGCATGGAGGGCTACGAGATCGTGCCCACCTACGAGGACGCCGACGTCGTTGTGGTGAACACCTGCGGCTTCATCGACAGCGCCAAGGCCGAATCCCTGGACGCCATCGGCGAGGCCATCGCCGAGAACGGCAAGGTCATCGTCACCGGCTGCATGGGCGTGGCCGAGGACAGCATCCGTGACGTGCACCCCAGCGTGCTGGCCGTGACCGGCCCGCAGCAGTACGAGCAGGTGGTCAGCGCCGTGCACGAGGTGGTGCCGCCCAAGGCCGAGCACAACCCTCTGATCGACCTGGTGCCGCCGCAGGGCATCAAGCTCACCCCGCGCCACTACGCCTACCTGAAGATTTCCGAGGGCTGCAACCACAGCTGCAGCTTCTGCATCATCCCGTCGATGCGCGGCAAGCTGGTCAGCCGCCCGGTGGGCGACGTGCTCAGCGAGGCCCAGCGCCTGGTCAAGGCCGGCGTCAAGGAACTGCTGGTGATCTCCCAGGACACCAGCGCCTACGGCGTGGACCTGAAGTACAAGCTGGACTTCTGGGACGGCCAGCCGGTGAAGACGCGCATGCTGGAGCTGTGCGAAGCCCTGTCGAGCATGGGCGTGTGGGTGCGCCTGCACTACGTCTACCCCTACCCCAACGTCGACGACGTGATCCCGCTGATGGCCCAGGGCAAGCTGCTGCCCTACCTGGACATCCCCTTCCAGCACGCCAGCCCGAAAGTGCTCAAGTCCATGAAGCGCCCGGCCTTCGAGGACAAGACCCTGGCGCGCATCAAGAAATGGCGCGAGCTCTGCCCCGAGTTGACCATCCGCTCGACCTTCATCGTCGGCTTCCCCGGCGAGACCGAGGAAGACTTCCAGTACCTGCTCGACTGGCTGACCGAAGCCCAGCTCGACCGCGTCGGCTGCTTCCAGTACTCCCCGGTGGAAGGCGCCCCGGCCAACGACCTGGGCCTGGAGCCGGTGCCCGATGACGTCAAGCAGGAACGCTGGGAGCGCTTCATGGCGCACCAGCAGGCGATTTCCGCCGCGCGCCTGCAACTGAAAGTGGGCAAGGAAATCGACGTGCTGATTGACGAAGTGGATGCCGAAGGCGCGGTGGGCCGTTCCTGGGCCGACGCTCCGGAGATCGACGGCGCCGTCTACATCGACACCTTCGACGTGAAGCCGGGCGACAAGGTGCGCGTGCGCATCACCGATGCCGACGAGTACGATCTCTGGGCCGAACTGGCCTGAGTCGCCGAAAGCCCCGCCTTGCGGGGCTTTTTCTTTCAACCGGGACACTACCGATGCTCAACAACGACATCCTGCGCAGCCTGCGCTACAGCCTCGACATCGCCGACCACGAGGTCGCCGCCATCGCCGGCCTGGCCGGATTGACGCTGGACGAGGCCGAGGTCGCCGCGCTGCTGGCCCGCGAGGACGAACCCGGCTACCGCGAGTGCCCGGACGAGGTGCTGGCGCGCTTTCTCGACGGCCTGATCATCCACCGCCGCGGCCGCGACGACAGCCGGCCGCTGCCGCCGCTGGAGTTGCCGCTGACCAATAATCTGGTGTTGAAGAAGTTGCGGGTGGCCTTCGAACTGCGCGACCACGATCTGCTGGCGATCCTCGACGATGCCGGGCTGGTGATGACCAAGGGGGAACTCAATGCGCTGTTCCGTGCTCCCGGTCACGGCAACTACCGTCCCTGTGGCGACCAGTTGCTGCGCAATTTCCTCAAGGGCCTGGCCCGGCGCTCCGATCTCTAACCTGTCATTCCCGCGAACGCGGGAACCCAGTGGCTTCTTGTTTGGGTGTGACGCGCCGCTCCGAGTTTGCGGAGATTTTTTGTTTCGCCCCCTCGGGCGAGTCACTTCTTTCAAACGCCAAAGAAGTAACCAAGAAGGCTTGCCCCAACATACGGGCCCGATGGAGCCGGGCTACCCTCACGAATTCCCCCGCCACGGAGGCCCGCCCCGAGGGTACGTCCCTGTAGCCCGCGGGGCTCTCGCGACATCCATGTCGCATGACCTCCTGAGCGCCGGTTTCGCTCGGCCTTCTGAAGGGGCGTTTCGGTGCGCGCGGAGGTTTCTCTGGAAGTCCAAAAGCCAGAGCAAAAGCGGACGCGCTTTTGCTTTTCGTAGGAGCGAGCTTGCTCGCGAACCCGCCAGTCACTGGGTTATTCCCCTTCGGGCCAGCGCAAGCGCTGTTCGCGATGGAGCCGCGTCCCGCGTTCGCGGGAATGACGGGGGTGGAGGATGGTGCCGGACTGGCAAGCCACTCAGGACAGCCCCCTCTCCCTTCAGGGAGAGGGCTGGGGAGAGGGTTACGGACTTCGCCCCCACACCTCTGCCAATCCTGTACTCCGCCCCCCTCCCTAACCCTCCCCCGCAAGCGGGAGAGGGAACCGTTCGGCGTGAAGCGCAATCACCAGCCTCCCTGAATCACAGTACGCAAATCATAGGGCGCGAATAGCAGGAGAACGGCTCCAGGGAGACACGGACGTAGGAGCGGACTCCGTCCGCGATTGGACTCCCCGGCCACACCGAATACCCCGACGGCACGGAGCGGAGCCAGGATTAGCCCCCCGCCAAACCGAAGCACCACCCAAATGAACAGCATCACCACCCTGCCGGCCTTTCCATTGACCCATCTATCCTTCCCTCGACCACTCCACCACGCCGGAAACACCACCATGCTCCTGCGCCTGGCCGCCGACGCCGTGGTGCTGCTGCACCTGGCCTTCATCCTCTTCGTCGTCCTCGGCGGCCCACTGGTGCTGCGCTGGCCGCGCCTGGCCTGGCTGCACCTGCCGGCCGCGGCCTGGGGCGTTACCGTGGAGTGGCTGCAGCTGGTCTGCCCATTGACGCCACTGGAAAACCACCTGCGCCGCGCCGCCGGCGAACAGGGCTACGCTGGCGGCTTCGTCGAGCACTACCTGATCCCGCTGATCTACCCGCCCGGCCTGACACCCGCCGTGCAACTGCTGCTGGGCACGCTGGTCGCGGCGCTCACCCTGGCCTGCTACGGCTGGCTGTTGCTGCGCAGGCGCCGGCGATGACGCAAGCGGCGGGGGTTTGCCGTGCCGATCGGGTAACATGGCGGCCCCTGCTCCACGCGCGTGCCGCCATGTCCTACTCCGTCTCCCCCATCGGCCATATCCGCTCCTGCTTCAAGGAGAAGTTCGCCATCCCGCGCCAACCGCAGCTGGCCCCGGCGGCGCGGGGCGTGCTGGAGCTGCTGCCACCATTCGACGGCGGCGAGGCGGTGGAAGGCCTGGAGCAGGTCAGCCACGTCTGGCTGCTGTTCCTCTTCCACCAGGCCCTGGAAGACAAGCCGCGGCTCAAGGTGCGCCCGCCGCGCCTGGGCGGCAACCGTTCCCTGGGCGTGTTCGCCACCCGCGCCACACATCGCCCCAACGGCATCGGCCAATCGGTGGTGCGCCTGGAGAAGGTCGAGCCCGGGCGCCTGTGGCTGTCGGGCATCGACCTGCTGGACGGCACCCCGGTGCTCGACATCAAGCCCTACGTGCCCTACGCCGACGCCGTGGCCGACGCGCGCAACGGCATCGCCGAGGCGCCGCCGGCGCCGATCCCGGTGCAGTGGAGCGACGCCGCCCTGGCCCAGGCCCGGGAGCAGGCCCTGCGCCTGGGCGAGCCGGTGGTCGAGCTGGTCGAACAGTGCCTGGCCCAGGACCCGCGCCCGGCCTACCAGCAACCCACGCCCGAACGCCGCTACGGCGCACGCCTGTGGGACCTGGATGTGCATTGGCATTACCCCGAGGCTGGGGTCATCCGGGTATTGGATGTGCAACCCGCGTTTCGCCGCCTCACCCCGTAGGGCGGATAACGCCTACGGCGTTATCCGCCGAATCGCGGACGGAGTCCGCTCCTACGGTTCCAGGAAGCACGGCTTTTCGTAGGATGGCGTTGAGCGAAGCGATACCCATCACCGCAACCGCATGGGTTTCGCAAGCTCAACCCATCCTACGAAGAGCACCTCGGCGCAAGACAGTTGCTCCTACGGTTCAGGGAAGCACGGTCGTAGGAGCGGATTCATCCGCGATTGGATTTACCGGCCACGCCGGACCCTACGCACTCCTACGCACGGCATTTCCCCGTATCCGCCATGAACGAAAAAGCCCGCCGGGTGGCGGGCTTTTTCAGCGGGCTGCGCTTACTTCTCGACGAAGGCGCGCTCGATCAGGTAGTCGCCCGGCTCGCCCATGCGCGGGGAGATCTGCAGGCCGAAGCCGTTCAGCACTTCGCTGGTCTCGTCCAGCATGCTCGGGCTGCCGCAGATCATGGCGCGGTCGTCCTGCGGGTTCATCGGCGGCAGGCCGATGTCGGCGAACAGCTTGCCGCTGCGCATCAGGTCGGTCTGGCGGCCCATGTTGCGGAACTCTTCACGGGTGACCAGGGGGTAATAGATCAGCTTCTCTTTCACCATGTCGCCGAAGTACTCGTGCTCCGGCAGAACCTTGGTGATGAAGTCGGCGTAGGCCAGCTCGCTGACCCAGCGCACGCCGTGGACCAGGATGACCTTGTCGAACTTCTCGTAGACTTCCGGGTCCTGGATCACGCTCAGGAACGGCGCCATGCCGGTGCCGGTGCTCAGCAGGTACAGGTGCTTGCCGGGCTTGAGGTCGTCCAGCACCAGGGTGCCGGTGGGCTTGCGGCTGACCATCAGCTCGTCGCCTTCCTTCAGGTGCTGCAGACGCGAGGTCAGCGGGCCGTCCGGGACCTTGATGCTGAAGAACTCCAGGTGCTCCTCGTAGTTCGGGCTGGCGATGGAGTAGGCGCGCATCAGCGGGCGACCGTTGACTTCCAGGCCGATCATCACGAACTGGCCAGTCTTGAAGCGCAGGCCCGGATTACGGGTGGTCTTGAAGCTGAAGAGAGTGTCGTTCCAGTGGTGCACGCTGAGAACGCGCTCGGTGTACAGGTTGCTCATCAAGGACTCCTAGAGATTCGTGGCGCACCCCAGCAGATCCCGGACGTAGCGCGATTGCGCGACATTTTATAGGGGGCGAGAATATCCGCAAAATAAATTATCTGGATATTGCTAATCCAAAACGCAGATAAGGGACGACTGGCGGCCGGCGCGCGCCAGCTTACGCCCCCTGCCGCCCCGCCAGGGGCGACCGAATGTCGCGCCCCTCGCCCGCCACGGAGCCAGCCGAACCGATGAAATTCACCCTGCGCCAGATGGAAGTCTTCGTCGCCGTGGCCCAGCAGGAAAGCGTGTCGCGCGCCGCCGAGGCACTCTCGCTGTCGCAGTCGGCCACCAGCACGGCCCTGGGCGAGCTGGAGCGGCAGTTCGACTGCAAGCTGTTCGACCGCGCCGGCAAGCGCCTGACCTTGAACGCCCTAGGCCGCCAGTTGCTGCCCCAGGCGGTGGCGCTGCTGGACCGCGGCAGCGAGATCGAGACGCTGCTCAACGGCAAGAGCGCCTTCGGCTCCCTGGACCTGGGCGCCACCCTGACCATCGGCAACTACCTGGCCACCCTGCTGATCGGCACCTTCATGCAGCGCCAGCCGGACTGCCGGGTGCGCCTGCACGTGCACAACACCGCCCACGTGGTGCAGCGCATCGCCCACTACGAGCTGGACCTGGGCCTGATCGAGGGCGACTGCCAGCACCCGGACATCGAGGTGCAACCGTGGATGGAGGACGAGCTGGTGGTGTTCTGCGCGCCGCAGCACCCGCTGGCCAACGCAGGCCCCGTGGACCTGCACCGGCTCAGCAGCGAGGCCTGGATCCTCCGCGAGCAGGGCTCGGGCACCCGCCTGACCTTCGACCAGGCCATGCGCCACCACATCGAGCCGCTGAATATCCGCCTGGAGCTGGAGCACACCGAGGCGATCAAGCGCGCCGTGGAGTCGGGCCTGGGCATCGGCTGCATCTCGCGCCTGGCCCTGCGCGACGCCTTCCGCCGCGGCAGCCTGGTGCCGGTGGATACCCCGCAGCTGGACCTGCGCCGGCAGTTCTACTTCATCTGGCACCGGCAGAAGTACCAGACCGCGACCATGCGCGAATTCCTCGACCTGTGCCGCAGCGAGACGGCGGGCATCAGCCGCAGCGACGAGATCGTGCTGCCGATGATTCCCTGAGGCGGGCCTGCCGAACGACCGTAGGAGCAATTGTCTATTGGGTTCCCGCGTTCGCGGGAATGACGTTGGAAAACATGACTTTCATCCCGTCATTCCCGCGTTCGCGGGAACCCAGAAAACAGCGTAGAACCTCGTCCGCGATAGCCGGAGATTGCGGCACGATTTGCGGATAAGATCCGCTCCTACGCTACCCCACCCACACCACTCCATGTAGGAGCGCGCCCTGCGCGCGAATCGCGGGCAGGGCCCGCTCCTACAGGTAACGGCGCAGGCTCAGCCGAGCAGGATCACCGCCCAGGTCACGGTGATGATGCTCAGTGCGACGAACTGCGCGGCGCTGCCCATGTCTTTGGCGTTCTTCGACAGCGGGTGGCGCTCCAGGGACACGCGGTCGACCACCGCCTCCACCGCCGAGTTGAGCAGTTCGACGATCAGCGCCAGCAGGCACACGGCGATCATCAGCGCGCGTTCGCCGCGGCTGACGTCGCAGAAGAACGCCAGCGGGACGAGGATGACGTTGATCAGCACCAGTTGGCGGAAGGCCGCCTCGCCACGGAAGGCGGCGACGAAACCGGCCATGGAGTAGCCGGCGGCGTTGAGGATGCGCTTCAGGCCGGTCTGGCCCTTGAAGGGAGAAGAAGTCACGAAGGGCTCTCTGCGAAAAAAGACGCGGCACTCTAAACCAGGCGCCGTAGGAAAATGTGAAACAAAGGTCACGGGCGGCCGATCAGGCGCCCGGAACCGTTTCCATCTGTTGCAGCAACAGCGCCGCCTGGGTGCGGGTGCGCACGTTGAGCTTGCGGAAGATAGCCGTGACGTGGGCCTTCACCGTCGCCTCGGAGACGTTCAGCTCGAAGGCGATCTGCTTGTTCAGCAGGCCCTCGCAGACCATGGTCAGCACGCGGAACTGCTGCGGCGTCAGGCTCGCCAGACCGGCGCTGGCGGCGCGCACTTCCTCGCTCAGCTCGGTCACCGCGTCGGCCTGCGGCGGCCACCAGACGTCGCCGTCGAGCACCGTGCGCACCGCTTGCTGCAGGGTGGCCATCTCGCTGGACTTGGGGATGAAGCCGCTGGCGCCGAACTCGCGGGAGCGCTGCACCACGGCGGCGTCCTCCTGGGCCGAGATCATCACCACCGGGATCTGCGGGTACTGCCCGCGCAGCAGCACCAGGCCGGAAAAGCCGTAGGCGCCGGGCATGTTCAGGTCCAGCAGGACCAGGTCCCAGTCGGCCTTCTCGTTGAGCCTGGCTTCCAGCTCGGCGATGCTCGCCGCCTCCACCAGTTTCGCTTCGGGGCCCAGGCCCAAGGTGAGGGCCTGGTGCAGGGCACTGCGGAACAGCGGATGATCGTCAGCGATCAGGATTTCATAGGAAGCCATGTAAGTTCCTTGATGGCCAGGCTCGATCCCGGCCGCGGATAACGGCGGGGCCAGCATGGGAAAGGTCGTGACCTGATTGGCGCATTGTACGCAAATGCATCGGCCGATGCCTGCCGAGAATGCAGATGCGGGCGACTCCCAGCGCACCCGCTGACGGGATGGACAGCTTTTCAAAGTCCCCGGCTTGCGGCAGAGTTGCGCTCTTTTTTTGCCTGCCGAGAACACCATGAAGAGCCACGCCCTGCGCGCCGATATCCTGATGCTGGTCACCGCCATGATCTGGGGCGTGTCCTTCGTCGCGCAGCGCCTGGGGATGGATGCCATCGGGCCCTTCCTCTATACCGGCCTGCGCTTCGCCCTCGGCGCGCTGATGCTGCTGCCGCTGCTGGCCTGGTCGGCCAGGCGCGGCGCCCAGCCGTTCAACCGCGGCCTGCTGCTGGCGGGCCTGGCCATCGGCACCGCGCTGACCCTCGGCATCAACCTGCAGCAGGTCGGCCTGCTGTTCACCAGCGTGACCAACTCCGGCTTCATCACCGGCCTGTACGTGATCATCGTGCCGCTGCTCGGCCTGCTGCTGGGCCACCGCACCGGCACGGGCACCTGGCTCGGCGCGGCGCTGGCGGTGATCGGCATGGCCATGCTGAGCATCGGCCCGGGCTTCAAGGTGGCCTCCGGCGACTGGCTGCAGCTGACCGGCGCGCTGGTGTGGGGCTGCCACGTGTTGCTGGTGGGCCTGTTCGCCAGCCGCTACGACCCCATCCGCCTGGCCTTCCTGCAGTTCGTCACCTGCTCGGTGGTGAGCATGGCGCTGGCGCTGGTGTTCGAGGAGATCCACTGGGACGCCATCGTCCAGGCCGGCCCGGCGCTGCTCTACGGCGGCCTGCTCGGCGTCGGCACCGGCTTCACCCTGCAGGTGATCGCGCAGAAGCACGCCATCGCCTCCCACGCCGCCATCATCCTGTCCCTGGAAGCGGTGTTCGCCGCCATCGCCGGGGCGATCTTCCTCGACGAGAGCCTGCACGCGCGCGGTTACTTCGGCTGCGCGCTGATGCTAGCCGGCATGCTGGTGGCCCAGCTGTGGCCGCAGAAGAAGGCCGCGGCGGCCTGAATCCTAGAGCGCGGTGTAGGGCCGCAGGGTCTGGTGCGCCGGGCTCTGCTCGTCCAGGCCGCGCTGGTGCTTGGCGCCCAGGTAGCGCTCGCTGAACACGTCCAGGTAGGCATCCAGCGCGTCCCCCGCGCGCTGGTCGCCAGCCAGGCCCAGGCACAGCGCCGCCACTTCCGCGGTGCACAGGTGCTCGTCGAACTTGGAGCGGCGCAGGCGGTAGCGCGACAGCGCGTCCGGGGTGATGCTCAGCACCGGGAAACGGTCCAGGTAGGGGCTCTTGCGGAACATCTTGCGCGCCTCGTTCCAGGTGGCGTCCAGCAGGATGAACAGCGGGCGCTTGCCGGGCTGCGGCGCGACCTTCTCCACCACCCGCTCGGCGGCGACGAACTCCCCCGGGAACACCACGTAGGGCTGCCACTGCGTATCGTCCAGCAGCGCCAGCAGGGCCGGGTCGACCTCGATCCGCGACCAGCCGAAGGCCCAGGTGTCCGGCACCGTCTCGGCGATCAGCCAGCCGGTGTTGCTCGGCTTCAGCGGCTCGGTGTCGAACATCACCAGGCACATGCCGGCGTTGGCCTGCACCTGCGGCTGCCAGGCGCACATGCAGTAGTCCGGGCGCAGGCGGCAGCCGGCGCAGCGCGGCGAACGCGAGCCGCGGGCCACGAAGGGCTTCACGCAACGGGCCAGGCGCTCGGCGCGCAGGCGGGCGACGGCATGGTTCTTGGTAGCGGGATGGACGGGCGACATCGGCGACTCGGGAGGGCGATCACGGCGGGCGGCGATTGTAACAGAGCCCCTGCGCGCCAAGGCCGCTCGGCAGCCAGGCGGTTTTCAGGGACAATGGGGGATTTGCGGCGTCGGCGAACCGTGCCGGCGTCGCGCGGTCGAATACGCACCCGTTTCAGGAGAAGCCCATGCTGCGCCTAACCGCCCTCGCCCTCTGCCTCGTCCTGCCCGCGGCCCACGCCGCGTCGCTCAAGGACTTCGAACTGGCCAAGACACTGGAGAAAGTCGCCAAGGAAAGCAGCGAAGGCACTCCGCGCGCGATCAACGAGGACATCCTCGACCAGGGCTACACCGTCGAAGGCAACCAGTTGATCAACCACCTCAGCGTGCGCGCCAGCCACGCCGCGAAGATGCGCGCCAACCCCGAGAGCGTGCGCAGCCAGCTGGGCGACAGCGTGTGCAGCAACACCGGCTACCGCCAGTTGCTGGCCCAGGGCGCGGTGCTCACCTACGACTTCACCGAGTACCACAGCAACGCCCCGGTGGCCGTCGAGCGCTTCGATGCCGGCAGCTGCCGCATCAAGCTGCAGAAGTGAAGCCGGAGCCATGCTGGAATCGGAAAAGCTCAACCTGCTGAAGATCGCCCGCACGCCGATGCCCTTCGGCAAGTACCAGGGACGCATGCTGGTGGACCTGCCGGAGGAGTACCTGCTGTGGTTCCAGCGCAATGACAGCTTTCCCAAGGGCGAGCTGGGCCGCCTGATGCAGATAGTGCTGGAGCTGAAGGTCGAGGGCCTTGATTCTCTGGTGAAACCGCTGAAGCGCTAAGACGCCTCAGCGTTTCAGCGCAGGGCCCGCGGGTCCCCCTTGCCGGCCAGCGCCGCGACCTCCTCGGCGGTCAGCAGCGCGCTGCGCGGTACTTCCAGCAGGCGCGCGCAGGCTGCCAGCACATCGCCCCAGCAGGCCCGGTTGGCGAACAGCATGCCGGGCTCGTCGAGGGTCCCGCCGCGGTTGCGGTAGCCCAGCACCGAGCTGCGCAGTGCATCCGGCAGGATCGGCCACAGGTGCCCGCGCGCCACTTCCGGGCGCATGTGGGTGAGCAGCACGCGGCGCCCGTAGGCGTCCGGGAACAGTTGCTCGATCAGCGCCTCGTCGGCCACCGCCGCCAGTTCCCAGTTGTCCCTCGGCGCGCGGAAGCGCCCCGGCTCCTGCAGGTAGACCAGGCGGTACGGGTAGCCGGCCTCGGCCAGACGCGCCACGGCGCGACGCATCTCACCGAGCTGGTAGCTGCCGTTGGCGATCAGCAGCAGCGGATCGCTGCCGGGATGTTCTTCCACCACGATGGCGCCATCGCGCGCCAGTTGTTCCGCCTGGGCCCGGTCGAACAGGTTCGGCCGCTCGCGCTTGGGCGCTACTACGCAGGCGAGCTGCCCACGGCTGCGGTAAATCTGCGGCAGCAGCGCCAGCAGGCTGTTGTGGTCGGCGGGGAACAGCACCCGCACCATGTCGCTCATCTCGCCGAGCAGGCTCTCGCAGAAGGTGGTGTCCTGGTGCGACTGCTGGTTCTTGCCGTTCTCCCAGGTGTGCGATGTGGCCACCAGCGGCCAGCCGAGCCAACCCGCCGGGCGCCCCGCCTCCTTCTGCAGGCGGGCGAAGATCAACGCCTGGCGCACCGCGCCGAGCATCTTCACGCAGAACGCCTCGTAGCTGGCCACCAGGTTGAGCCCGCCCTGGTTGGCCAGGCAGGCGGAAACCACGGCCTCCTCGTTGAGTGCGGTAATGACCCGCCCGTCGACGGCCTCCAGCGCGCTCTCCGGCTGGCAGACGCGGTGCTTCAGCGCCTTGAGCACGCCGCCCAGGCGGTTGCTGGCCAGCTCGTCGGGGTTGCCGACGCGGGCCCGCAGGTCCGGGTTCGCCGCGCACAGTTCGCTGAAGAAGCGGTCCAGCGCCAGCATCGGCGAGCACTGGTCGTTGCGGTAGTGCAGCTCCGGCAGGCTGGGCTCGATGGGCCGGCGCACCGCCAGCGGATTGTCGCGCTCCAGCAGGCGCCCCTGGCGGCTCGCGGTGAACAGTGCGCAGGCGGCGTCCAGCTCCGCTTCCGGCACCCACAGCCGCGCCGCGTGCTGGTTGAACAGCTCACGGGCGTTCGCATCGTCGTGAGGATTGCCCGGCAGCGGCAGGTTGTGCGCGGCGTTGCTGCCGGCGCCGTAGAAGCCGAAGCCCTTGACCGTCTCGGCGATGCCGTAGGGAATCGGCAGCGGGTACTGCAGGATGCCGCTGTTCTTCTCGTGAACGCGATGGGCCAGGCGCTGCTCCATCTCCCAGAGCGCGCAGACGAAGGCGGCCGGGTCGCGGCCGTCGAAACTCAGCGGGTCGAAGCCGCAACCGCTCAGGTGGTGCTTGAAGCCCTCCAGACCCTCGCGGGTGCCCAGTTGGGTGCGCTGCTCGATGCGCCGGCCATTGGCGATCATCACCGGCAGGGCCACGCCGCAGTCCTCGGCGCGCCACCAGCGGGGCATCCAGTCGCTGCCGCGCTGCTCCTCGGCGGCGCCGTCGGAGAGGAAGGCCACCAGGGTCTCGCCGGGTAGCGGCAGGTGCGCGTACTGCAGTTCGGCGAAGCCCAGGTAGCCGCCTTCGGCGATGCCGCCGGCGGTATGCGGGTTGACGTGGCTGCCCAGGGGCGCGGCGACGCTGCCGTCCGGCGCCTGGGCGTAGCTGTAGAAGTCCTGCACCAGGCGCTCCAGGCCGGCGGCGTCGATACTGTAGCGCCGCGCCTGCTCGGGCTGCAGGTTGGCGGTCAGCACGTTGAGCGCCTCGATGGCCGCCACGCAGTGCCCCTGCCCCATCAGCCAGCCGCGGGTGGTGCCGGTCAGGCCATTGAGCGCCAGGTAGCCGGCATAGGCTGGCACCATGTTCAGGGCGCCGCCGGTGTGGCCCTCGGGGCTGGCCTTGAAGTCCTCGGCCTGCAGCGGCGTGCCGTCCAGGTGCACACGGCGCGCGTAGGTCATGTGCACCACCAGCCAGAGCCCGGCGCAGGTCAACCGGTCCAGCGCGCGGAACAGCCGGTAGACGCTGGGCAGGTCCGGCTGCAGGCCGGCTTGGACCAATTGATGAGCCACGCGGAAGACCGCAGCCTGGGTCAGCGCGCTATGCTCAAGCGGACCGTATCCGCTCAACCATTCGGCGAATGCCGGCTGCTCCGCCGCGTGCGCGGCCAGTTCGTCCGGACTGGGCAGTATCTGCGACATGCTCGACGTTCTCCCTGGGGCTATGGGGGAAGTCTAGGTCGCCGGATGGGAGCGGCGCTGACCTGTATCAACGCCATTTCGTTCCAGCTACGCGAGTCTGAAATACCGAATCCTGCTAAGGAGGCCCCATGGCCCTACTCACTTTCATCGGCGCGGCCCAGGAAGTCACCGGTTCCTGCTACCTGCTGGAAACCCGGGACGGCGTGCGCGTGCTGCTCGAGTGCGGCATGCGCCAGGGCCGCAGCAACGGCAAGAGCACCCGCGACAACGAGGCCAGCAATCGCACGCCCTTCCCCTTCGACCCGAAGAGCCTGAACGCGGTGGTCATCTCCCACGCCCACATCGACCACAGCGGCCTGCTGCCGCGCCTGGCGAAGGAAGGCTACAAGGGGCCGATCTACGCCACCGAGTCCTGCTGCGAACTGCTGGAACTGATGCTGATGGATTCGGCCAACATCCAGGAAAAGGACGCCGAGTGGGAGAGCAAGTGGCGCGCCCGCCTGAACAAGCCGGCGGTCACCCCGATCTACACCGTGGAAGACACCGAGAAGGCCCTGAAGCTGCGCCGCAGCGTCAGCTACGGCAGCACCGTGGAAGTGGCGCCCGGCATCCGCGTGACCTTCCACAACGCCGGGCACATCCTCGGCTCGGCCATCGTCGAGATCGAGATCCACGAACAGGGCCTGACGCGCCGCCTGGTGTTCTCCGGCGACCTGGGCAACACCTGCTCGCCGCTGATGCGCACGCCGACGCCGCTGAGCCGCGCCGACGTGGTGCTGCTGGAATCTACCTACGGCGACCGCGACCACCGCGACAACAACGAGACGCTGCTGGAACTGGCGGACATCCTCGAACAGGCGCAAAAGGACGGCGGCAACGTGCTGATCCCCGCCTTCGCCGTCGGCCGCACCCAGGACCTGCTGTTCTACCTCGGGCGCTTCTACCAGGAAGGCCGCCTGCCGCAGCAGATGGTCTTCCTCGACAGCCCCATGGCCGCGCGGGCCAACGACATCTACCTGCGCCACTCCGGCGAATTCTCCGACAGCGACCGCGAATACATCCGCGGCACCGGCACCGTGAAGCTGTCCGAATGGCTGCCGCTGCTGCGCACCACGCAGACGCCGGAAGACTCCATGGCGATCAACCGCATCAAGAGCGGCGCCATCATCATCGCCGGCAGCGGCATGTGCACCGGCGGGCGCATCGTCCACCACTTCAAGCACAACCTCTGGCGCCAGGAGTGCCACATCGTCTTCCCCGGCTTCCAGGCCAAGGGCACCCTGGGCCGCACCATCGTCGACGGCGCCGAGAGCGTGCGCGTATTGCGCCAGCGCATCGCCGTGCGGGCGAAGGTCCACACCCTCGGCGGCTTCTCCGCCCATGCCGGACAATCGCAATTGATTCAGTGGGTTGGCCACTTCGAGAACAAACCCGAGCTATACCTGATACATGGCGAGCGGGAAAAGATGGATGCCCTGCAGGCCGCACTGCTCGAACGCCTCGACTGGAAAGCCAACATTCCCGAACAGGGGGACCGCATCGCAATCTGAAACAGGGTCATCGCCGACTGTCATCAGCGGCATGTCAGACTGGCGCACGCCTACGACAAGGGGTTGAAGAACAAGGAGTATCCCCATGCCCTATGAACCCGAGGACTACCTCTCCAGACACTTCCAGACCAGCGGCACCGACCTGACGCAGAAGGTCGAGGAGCTGGCGGCCCTCGCCGCGCAGGGCGACAGCCCGAACCTGCCGCTGTACCGCGAGATGCTCTTCACCGTGGCGCGCATGGCCCAGGCCGACCGCAACCGCTGGGACGCCAAGATCATGCTGCAGACGCTGCGCGAGATGGAGCACGCCTTCGCCACCCTCGAGCAGTTCAAGCGCCGGCGCAAGGTCACGGTGTTCGGCTCGGCGCGCACGCCCCCGGACCACCCGCTGTACGCCCTGGCCCGGGACCTGGGCCGCACCCTGGCGCGCTACGACCTGATGGTCGTCACCGGCGCCGGCGGCGGCATCATGGCCGCCGCCCACGAAGGCGCGGGGCTGGAGAACAGCCTGGGCTTCAACATCACCCTGCCCTTCGAGCAGCAGGCCAACCACACGGTGGCCGGCACCAACAACCTGCTGTCGTTCCACTTCTTCTTCCTGCGCAAGCTGTTCTTCGTCAAGGAAGCCGACGCCCTGGTGCTCTGCCCCGGCGGCTTCGGCACCCTGGACGAGGCGCTGGAAGTGCTGACGCTGATCCAGACCGGCAAGAGCCCGCTGGTGCCGGTGGTGCTGCTCGACCAACCCGGCGGGCATTACTGGGAGCAGGCGCTGCAGTTCATGCAGGAGCAACTGCTGGACAACCGCTACATCCTGCCCAGCGACATGCACCTGATGAAACTGGCCCGCTCGGTGGAGGACGCGGTCGGGGAGATCGCCCACTTCTACAGCAACTTCCACTCCAGCCGCTGGCTCAAGGACAACTTCGTCATCCGCCTCAACCACCGCCTCAGCGACAGCGCCATGCAGCGCCTGCACGAGGAATTCGGCAACCTCTGCCTGCACGACGGCTTCCACCAGCAGGCCTGCGGCGAACTGGAAAAGGACGAGCCGGAATTCACCCAGCTCACGCGCCTGGCCTTCGCCTTCAACGGCCGCGACCACGGCCGCCTGCGCGAGCTGGTGAACTTCATCAACGACAAGCAGAACTGGACCGAGGCTTGTCCCGTTCCTGCATAGGCCACTGCACCTGTAGGAGCGGGCCCTGCCCGCGATTCGCGCGCAGGGCGCGCTCCTACATGGAATGGCGCAGGTGATTCCGGCTATCGCGGACGGAGTCCGTTCCTACACCCACGCCCAACCGTAGGGCGTATAACCGTTCGCGGTTATACGCCGTTGGTCCGACGTGACACCGCACTGGCGCGTGATTCCGGGGGAAAACGGTGTGCGGAATGGCGTAGGGGCAACTGTCTTGCCAACCACGCCGAGGTGTTCTCTGTAGGAGCGAGCTTGCTCGCGAACAGACTCCGCAGCGGGATTTATTCGCGAGCAAGCTCGCTCCTACGAGAAGCCGTGCCCGCGTCTGTACAAACGGATCTTATCCGCAAACCACGCCGATACCGCCAGCTATCGCGGACAAGCGAACGTGGTATGTGAATGGCGTAGGAGCGGACTCCGTCCGCGATTCGGCCGACAGGCCGGTCAACCAGCGCCAGCCCCGGGCTCAGTCGTCCCCGCCCCGCCCACTGAACAGGCGATTGATGGCTTCCATGGAAAACCCCCGGTAGGCGAGGAAACGCCCCTGCTGGGCACGCTCCCTGGCGTCCTGGGGCAGGCGGGGGAACTTGCGGTGCCAGACATCCCGCAGTTGCGCCTGCCAGTCGACATCCGCCTCGCCCAGGGCCTTTTCGATCTCGCCCCGTGGCAGGCCGCGCAGGCTCAGCTCCTCGCGAATTCGCAAGGGGCCATAGCCGCTGCGCGCCTTGCTGGCGATGAAGGCTTCCAGGTAACGGGATTCGTTGAGTAGCCCTTCCTCGGCCAGGCGGTCGAGGGCGGGCTCGATGAGCTCCGCAAGCGCGCCGCGCTGGCGCAGCTTGCGGACGAGTTCGGCGCGACCGTGCTCGCGTCGCGCCAGGAGGTCCATGGCGGCCCGCCGCACGGCGACGGGCGTATCGAGCACGGTCGGCATCGGCGGGATCAGTAGTCGAGGTCGGCTTCAGCGGCCTCGGCAGCTTCGGCTGCAGCCAACTCGGCCTTGGTCGGCGCCGGCTGGTTGTTCAGCAGTTGCTCGCGGATGGCCTTGTCCAGCACCGCGCAGATTTCCGCGTTCTCTTCCAGGTACTTGGCGGCGTTGGCCTTGCCCTGGCCGATCTTGCTGCCCTGGTAGCTGTACCAGGCGCCGGATTTCTCCACCAGGCCCAGTTGCACGCCCAGGTCGATGATCTCGCCGGTGCGGTAGATGCCCTTGCCGTAGAGGATCTGGAACTCGGCCTGGCGGAACGGCGGGGCGACCTTGTTCTTCACCACCTTGACGCGGGTTTCGCTGCCGACCACCTCGTCGCCTTCCTTCACCGCGCCGGTACGGCGGATGTCCAGGCGCACGGAGGCGTAGAACTTCAGGGCGTTACCGCCGGTGGTGGTTTCCGGGTTGCCGAACATCACGCCGATCTTCATGCGGATCTGGTTGATGAAGATGACCAGGCAGTTGGCGTTCTTGATGTTGCCGGTGATCTTGCGCAGCGCCTGGGACATCAGGCGGGCCTGCAGGCCGACGTGGGCGTCGCCCATCTCGCCCTCGATCTCGGCCTTGGGCACCAGCGCCGCCACGGAGTCGACGATGATCACGTCCACCGCGTTGGAGCGCACCAGCATGTCGGTGATTTCCAGGGCCTGCTCGCCGGTGTCCGGCTGCGAGACCAGCAGGTCGTCGACGTTGACGCCCAGCTTGCCGGCGTAGTCCGGGTCCAGCGCGTGCTCGGCGTCGACGAAGGCGCAGGTGGCACCCTGGCGCTGGGCTTCGGCGATGACCGAGAGGGTCAGGGTGGTCTTGCCCGAGGATTCCGGGCCGTAGATCTCGACGATACGGCCTTTCGGCAGGCCGCCGATGCCCAGGGCGATGTCCAGGCCCAGGGAGCCGGTGGAGATGGCCGGGATGGCCTGGCGCTCGTGATCGCCCATGCGCATTACCGCGCCCTTGCCGAATTGGCGTTCGATCTGTCCCAGGGCCGCGGCCAGGGCGCGCTTCTTGTTGTCGTCCATTGAAGTCCTCGCGAAGTCAGGCGGCCGGGATGGGCCACGAACAACTGTATAAGTAGACAGTATTATTTCACAGGGCAAGGCGCGCGCCTACCCCCGAACGGGATTTTCCCCGACGGCCAGTCGCAACACCCCGTCCAGAGCGGCCGTCACCGCCTGCCGGCGCACCGCGAGGCGGTCGCCGGAAAAAAGAAAGCGCTGCGCGGAGCATTGTTCGCCATCGGCCCAGCACAACCAGACGGTTCCTACAGGCTTCTCTGGCGAACCACCATCCGGACCGGCGATGCCGCTGACCGCAACAGTGAAACGCGCGCCACTGCGCGCCTGTGCGCCGCGGGCCATGGCCTCGACCACTTCCCGGCTGACCGCGCCGACCTGTAGGAAAAGTTCGTCAGGCACGCCCAGCTGCGCGCTCTTCTGCGCGTTGGAATAGGTGACGTAGCCGGCGTCGAACCAGGCCGAGCTGCCGGCGATCCGCGTGATCGCCTCGGCGATGCCGCCGCCGGTGCAGGACTCGGCGGTGCTGACCCGCGCCCCCAGCCGCTGCAACTGCGCGCCCAGGCGCGCGGCCAGGTCGGTGATGCCTTCGTCGCTGATGCTCATTGCGTACTCCGATGCTTAAGCCGTCAGGCCGGATACCGTACACTAGGCGCTTTTGCATATAGAAGACGGACCGCCCAAAGTCATGAGCCAAAGCGACCTTTCTGCTCACACCCCGATGATGCAACAGTACTGGAAGCTGAAGAGACAGCATCCGGAACAACTGCTGTTCTACCGCATGGGCGACTTCTACGAGCTGTTCTACGAGGACGCCAAGAAGGCCGCCAAGCTGCTCGACATCACCCTCACCACCCGCGGCCAGTCCGCCGGCACGCCGATTCCCATGGCCGGCATCCCCTTCCACGCCGTGGAGGGCTACCTGGCCAAGCTGGTCAAGCTGGGCGAGTCGGTGGCCATCTGCGAACAGATCGGCGACCCGGCCACCAGCAAGGGCCCGGTGGAACGCCAGGTGGTGCGTATCATCACCCCCGGCACGGTCAGCGACGAGGCGCTGCTCGACGAGCGCCGCGACAACCTGCTGGCCGCCTTGCTCGGCGACGAGCGGTTGTTCGGCCTAGCGGTGCTGGACATCACCAGCGGCCGCTTCAGCGTCCAGGAAATCCGCGGCTGGGAAACCCTGCTGGCCGAGCTGGAGCGCCTGAACCCCGCGGAACTGCTGATCCCCGACGACTGGCCCGCCGGCCTGCCGGCGGAGAAGCGTCGTGGCGTGCGGCGTCGCGCACCCTGGGACTTCGACCGCGACTCGGCGTTCAAGAGCCTCTGCCAACAGTTCGCCACCCAGGACCTGAAGGGCTTCGGCTGCCAGGACCTGACCCTGGCCATCGGCGCCGCCGGCTGCCTGCTGGCCTACGCCAAGGAAACCCAGCGCACCGCCCTGCCGCACCTGCGCAGCCTGCGCCACGAGCGCCTGGACGACACCGTCATCCTCGACGGCGCCAGCCGCCGCAACCTGGAGCTGGATACCAACCTCTCCGGCGGCCGCGACAACACCCTGCAGTCGGTGGTGGACCGTTGCCAGACCGCCATGGGCAGCCGCCTGCTGACGCGCTGGCTGAACCGCCCGCTGCGCGACCGCGCCGTGCTGGAAGCCCGCCAGGAATCCATCGCCTGCCTGCTGGAACGCTACCGCTTCGAGAACCTGCAGCCGCAGTTGAAGGAAATCGGTGACGTCGAGCGCATCCTCGCCCGCATCGGCCTGCGCAACGCCCGCCCGCGCGACCTGGCGCGCCTGCGCGACGCCCTGGCCGCCCTGCCGGAGCTGCAACGCGGCATGACCGAGTTGGAGGCCCCGCACCTGGGCGAACTGGCCGCGAGCATCCGCACCTACCCGGAACTGGCCGACCTGCTGGCCCGCGCGATCATCGACAACCCGCCGGCGGTGATCCGCGACGGCGGCGTCATCAAGCGCGGCTACGACGCCGAGTTGGACGAGCTGCAGACGCTCAGCGAGAACGCCGGCCAGTACCTGATGGACCTGGAGACCCGCGAGAAGGAACGCACCGGGCTGCCGGGCCTGAAGGTCGGCTACAACCGAATCCATGGCTACTACATCGAGCTGCCGCGCATGCAGGCCGAGCAGGCGCCGGCCGACTACCAGCGGCGCCAGACGCTGAAGGGCGCCGAACGCTTCATCACCCCGGAGCTGAAGGCCTTCGAGGACAAGGCGCTGTCCGCCCAGAGCCGCGCCCTGGCGCGCGAGAAGCAGCTCTACGAGGAGCTGGTGGAGCTGCTGATCGCCCAGTTGGCGCCGCTGCAGGACACCGCCGCCGCCCTGGCCGAGCTGGACGTGCTGGCCAACCTGGCCGAGCGCGCGCTGAACCTCGACCTGAACCGTCCGCGCTTCGTCGAGGAGTCGGGAATCCTCATCGAGCAGGGCCGCCACCCGGTGGTGGAGCAGGTGCTGGACACGCCCTTCGTGGCCAACGACCTGAAGCTCGACGAAGACACCCGCATGCTGGTGATTACCGGTCCGAACATGGGTGGTAAATCCACCTACATGCGGCAAACGGCGCTGATCGTGCTGTTGGCGCACATCGGCAGTTTCGTCCCGGCGGCGCGCTGCGAACTGTCGCTGGTGGACCGCATCTTCACCCGTATCGGTTCGTCCGACGACCTCGCCGGCGGCCGTTCCACCTTCATGGTGGAGATGAGCGAAACCGCCAACATCCTGCACAACGCCACCGACCGCAGCTTGGTGCTGATGGACGAAGTGGGCCGCGGCACCAGCACCTTCGACGGCCTGTCGCTGGCCTGGTCCGCCGCCGAGCACCTGGCGCACCTGCGCGCCTTCACCCTGTTCGCCACCCACTACTTCGAGCTGACCGTGCTGCCGGAGAGCGAACCGGTGGTGGCCAACGTGCACCTGAACGCCACCGAGCACAACGAGCGCATCGTCTTCCTGCACCACGTGCTGCCCGGCCCGGCGAGCCAGAGCTACGGCCTGGCGGTGGCGCAACTGGCCGGCGTGCCCGGCCCGGTGATCCTGCGCGCCCGCGAGCACCTGGCGCGCCTGGAGACCACCAGCCTGCCCCACGAAGCGCCGCGCCAGGAGGCGGGCCAGCCCGCCGCGCCGATGCAGAGCGACCTGTTCGCCAGCCTGCCGCACCCGCTGATCGACGAGCTTGCACGCATCAAACCCGATGACCTGACACCGCGCCAGGCGCTCGATTTGTTATATGCATGGAAGACGCGAATCTGACGGACAGCGGAACAAGCTGCTAGAATCGCGCGCGCTTAGCCGCCCGCCTGAGGAGAGAATTAGAAAATGACCTTCGTCGTCACCGACAACTGCATCAAGTGCAAATACACCGACTGCGTGGAAGTCTGCCCGGTGGACTGCTTCTACGAAGGCCCGAACTTCCTGGTGATTCACCCGGATGAGTGCATCGACTGCGCCCTGTGCGAACCGGAATGCCCGGCACAGGCGATCTTCTCCGAGGACGAGGTCCCGGAGAACATGCAGGAGTTCATCGAGCTGAACAAGGATCTGGCCGAGGTCTGGCCGAACATCACCGAGAAGAAGGACTCGTTGCCGGACGCGGAAGAGTGGGACGGCGTCGCCGACAAGCTCAAGCACCTGGAGCGCTGATCGCTTCCTCCAAGCTCCAAGGCCCGCCTCGCGCGGGCCTTGTGCCATCTGTGACGGCACTTTTTCGCGGGCAAAAAAAAGGGGCGGGATGGCCCGCCCTTTTTTCCCTACCCCATCATCCTGATGAGTCGCATCCCGCGACGTCCTGACCGGCATCCTTGTCGGCCTGCGTCATTCCCTGTACGCAGGAGTGATATTAGCTTTCCGTACAAAAGCGGCAAGCGGCTGCGGGTCGCACCCCGGTAGGGCCAGGATTAGCGCAGTCGAAAATAAAGCCTTTTAAATTCAATTGGTTATTTATAAAGACTGAAGAAAAGGGCCCCTTGCCGGCAAGCCGAATCGTCAAAGACTCACAGCACGTGTAAGCGATGGCTTACAAAACCAAACTCAAAAACTGCTGTCTCGCCTGGCTCGAGCGGATGAAGTTGTTCGGGATGCGTATCCGTTTGGGGCGCCCGTGAAGTCCGGGACAAGGTGTTTTTCGTAGGATGGGTTGAGCTTGCGATACCCATCGCTGGTCCGGGGCCGGTCTTGCCGGTGGAGTCGCGGACGGAGTCCTAGCATGCCGGTGGGCATGGATTCTCGTAGGAGCGAGCTTGCTCGCGAACGGAGCTTCCCGGCGGTGTAGGTGCTGGGTTCAAGAGCACCCTCTCCCCAGCCCTCTCCCTGAAGGGAGAGGGGGCTGTCCTGAGCGAAGGGAGAATCCTGAGTCATCCTGAGACGCCTAACCCCACCCCGTCATTCCCGCGGACGCGGGAACCCAGTGACGGCCAGGGTTCGCGAGCAAGCTCGCTCCTACGAAAAGCAAAAGCGCGTTTGCTCTTGGACTTCCAGAGAAATAGCCGAACGCACCGAAACACCCCTTCAGAAGGCCGAGCGAAACCCGCGCTCAGGAGGTCATGCGACATGGATGTCGCGAGAGCCCCGCGGGCTACAGGGACGTACCCTCGGGGCGGGCCTCCGTGGCGGGGGAATTCGTGAGGGTAGCCCGGCTTTATCGGGCCCGTATGTTGGGGCAAGCCTTTTTGGTTCCTTTTGTGGCGTTTGACAAAAGGGACTCGCCCGAGGGGGCGAAACAAGAAGGTCGGGCAAACTCAGAGCGGCGCAGAAACACCCAAGCCAAGGCAGCTGGGTTCCCGCGTTCGCGGGAATGACGGGTTAGAGATCGGAGCGCGGGGCCAAGAGCCGCAAGCGAAGCCATAGCCCCACCCCATATGAAAAATGCCGTTTCTCCCAGACAGAGAAACGGCATTCCTTCTTACCCGTAGGAGCGCGCCCTGCGCGCGAATCGCGGGCAGGGCCCGCTCCTACAAATGGGGCGCAGGCGAAAAAAAGCCCGGAGCACTCCGGGCTTTTTCACTGCGGGTGGTGCCTTACTGGAACAACGCGTCGCTCGACAGGCCGTTCTTCTCCAGGATTTCCCGCAGACGCTTGAGCGCCTCGACCTGGATCTGCCGCACCCGCTCGCGGGTCAGGCCGATTTCCTGGCCGACCTCTTCCAGAGTGCTGCTTTCGTGGCCACGCAGGCCGAAGCGGCGAATCACCACCTCGCGCTGCTTGTCGGTCAGCTCGGACAGCCACTGGTCGATGCTCTGGCTCAGGTCGTCATCCTGCAGCAGTTCGCAGGGGTCGGTGGGACGATCGTCGGTCAGGGTGTCGAGCAGCGTCTTGTCCGAATCCGGGCCGAGGGACACGTCCACCGAAGTCACCCGCTCGTTGAGGCCGAGCATGCGCTTGACCTCGTCGACCGGCTTCTCCAGCAGGTTGGCGATTTCCTCGGGGGATGGCTCGTGATCCAGCTTGTGCGTCAGCTCGCGGGCCGCGCGCAGGTAGACGTTGAGTTCCTTGACCACATGGATCGGCAGGCGGATGGTGCGGGTCTGGTTCATGATGGCCCGTTCGATGGTCTGGCGAATCCACCACGTCGCGTAGGTGGAGAAGCGGAAACCCCGTTCCGGATCGAACTTCTCCACCGCCCGGATCAACCCCAGGTTGCCCTCCTCGATCAGGTCGAGCAGGGACAGGCCGCGGTTGACATAGCGCCGGGCGATCTTCACCACCAGGCGCAGGTTGCTTTCGATCATGCGCCGACGCCCAGCAGGATCGCCCCTTTGCGCGAGCCGCGCGAAGTGGACCTCCTCCTCGGGAGTCAGCAGTGGGGAAAAACCGATTTCGTTGAGGTAGAGCTGGGTGGCATCCAGCGCCCGGCTGTAATCGATGTGCTTGTGCTGCTTCGATGACAGCGAGCTGGCCTTGCCGGTGACCTGAAGTGAGACCTGCTCTTCGGCAAGTGACTCGTCGAATGTGATGGCGGGCTCCAGCAACAGCAGCTCGTCATCCACGTCAAACTCCGGCCCTTCTTTTTTGAGTGCCATGTCGTTATCCCTTGCTGAGTTCGACAACAAGCCCGGACGAATCCATATCCTTGGGACGTCCAAGCCCGCTCACCCACGCGGGATGCGGCGGTCGATCAACGAGGAGGCAGGTATTGCAAGGGGTCCACGGGTTTGCCCTGACGGCGAATCTCGAAGTGCAGCTTCACCCGGTCCGTGCCCGTGGAGCCCATCTCGGCAATGCTCTGCCCGACTTTGACCTGTTGCCCTTCCCGAACGAGCAGCCTGCGGTTGTGGCCGTAGGCACTCACGTAGGTATCGCTGTGCTTGATGATCACGAGTTCGCCGTAGCCCCGCAAACCACTACCGGCGTACACAACCGTGCCATTCGACGCAGCCAGGACAGGCTGGCCCAATTGCCCGGCTATATCAATCCCTTTATTCAAACTCCCGTTTGATGCAAAGCGGCCTATCAAAGTGCCACTGGTCGGCCACATCCAGCCCTCCACGCCCTTGCCGGAAGCCTGCGAAGGGGCAGTGCTGGCGGGGGGTGTCGAATTGCTGACGGTAGCCGCGGGAGCGGGCTTGGCCGGTGCCGGAGAACCGGCGGCAGGCTTGCCGACCACTACCGGGGCGACGGACGGCGTGGTTTTGGCGACGACGGGCTGTGCCGAGGTGCTGGAGCCGGCGCCGCCGAAACGAATGGCCTGCCCCGGGCGGATGGTGTAGGGCGGCGGGATGTTGTTGTGCGCGGCCAGGGCCTTCCAGTCCCAGCCGTAGCGGAAGGCGATCGAATACAGGGTGTCGCCGCGGCGCACCACGTACTGCCCGCTGGTGGTCGCCGGCGTGCGCTCGGCCTGGTTGCGGTCGACCACCTTGACCTTGCCCCCGGAGGAGGATGCGCAGGCCGCGAGCAGGGAACAAAATGCTGCCGCCAGCAGCATGCGCACGCCGCTCCGAATCCAGATCCATTGTTTCTGGGCCGCGATAGGGCTCACCCCTTCCCCCTTATCCATCGAATATGTGCCCGGCATCTCGCCGTTATGCTCCCCCTGGCCGCGCGACGGCGCTCCCGCCGCCGCTCAGCCCAGGGGGCCGTTGAGCAGGGGAACGAAGCGCACCGAATCCAGCACGCGCCGGTCGAATCCGTCGCCGGTGCGCTCGATCAGCATCAGTTGCTGCACTTCGCCGCTGCCCACCGGGATCACCAGGCGCCCGCCCGGCGCCAGCTGGTCGAGCAGCGCCTGCGGGACCTCGGCGGCTGCCGCGGTGACGATGATACCGTTGTACGGTGCCAGCGCCGACCAGCCTTCCCAGCCATCCCCCCAGCGAAAGACAACATTTCTCAGGTTTAGCTCCGCAAGACGCTCCTTGGCGCGGTCCTGCAGGGCCTGAATCCGCTCGACGGAGAACACCCGCTCGACCAGTTGCGCCAGCACCGCGGTCTGGTAGCCGGAGCCGGTGCCGATCTCCAGCACCTTGTCCAGGGGGCCGGCGGCCAGCAGCAGCTCGGTCATCCGCGCCACCATGAAGGGTTGCGAGATGGTCTGATTGTGGCCGATGGGCAGCGCGGTGTCCTCGTAGGCGCGGTGCGACAGCGCCTCGTCGACGAACAGGTGGCGCGGCGTGCGGCGGATCACCTCGAGCACCCGGGCGTTGGACAGGCCTTCCTCGTACAGGCGCTGGATCAGCCGTTCGCGGGTGCGCTGGGAGGTCATGCCGATGCCGCGGCGACTCAGTTCATCGGCCATGGTCCAGCCCTCCGATCCAGTCCTGCAGTCCATTGAACGCCTCGCGGAAGGTTCGGTCCAGTTGCAGTGGCGTGACCGAGACGTAGCCCTGCATCACCGCATGGAAATCAGTGCCCTCGCCGCCGTCCTCGACATCACCGGCCGCCGCGATCCAGTAGCCTTCGCGCCCGCGCGGGTTGACCACCTTGACCGGCGCCGCGGCGCGCTTGCGGTGGCCCAGGCGGGTCAGTTGGACGCCACGGATGCGTTCCAGCGGCAGGTTCGGGATGTTGACGTTGAGCACGGTGCGCGGCGGCAGTTCGAGCTGCTCGTGCGCCAGTACCAGCAGGCGCGCGAAGTGCATGGCGCTGTAGAGGTTGTCCGGCTGGCGCGAGAGCAGCGAGAAGGCGAACGCCGGCCGCTCCAGGAAGCGGCCCTCGATGGCGGCGGCCACGGTGCCGGAATAGAGCACGTCATCGCCCAGGTTGGCGCCCAGGTTGATACCCGAGACGACCATGTCCGGCAAGGTGTCCAGCAGGCCGTTGAGGCCCAGGTGCACGCAGTCGGTCGGCGTACCATCGACGCCGATGAATCCATTGCTCAGGCGCTGCGCGTGCAGCGGCCGATCCAGGGTCAGCGAGCTGCTGGCGCCGCTGCGGTCCTGTTCGGGAGCGACCACCACGCATTCGGCATGTTCGCTCAGCGCGTCGTAAAGCGCGGCGATACCGGGTGCGTTCACCCCGTCGTCGTTGGCAATCAGTATGCGCATGGGTTTTCCGTCTGCCCTGCCGGTACCAGCTCGACCAGCTCGCGCACGACGACGGTGGCGAAGCAGCCTGCCGGCAGGACGAATTCCAGTTGCAGAATGTCAGGGGCCGGATAATGCCATGCCAGGGCCTGGATGGGGAGGCGCAGGATGCGCCGTTCGTGCGCCAGGTCAGCATTGCCCAGCCACTGGCAAAGCGCCACTTCCGCGGCGCCTACGGCATTTTCCAGCTCGCCGCTGGCGCCGCCGGCCGGCGAGGCGCCCTTGCCCCAGAGCGGCCCGGTGGGGTGCAGGTCGAGTTCGGCCAGGCGCGGGTCGGCGCATTCCGCCTCGCCCGCCGGGAAGAAACTGCGGCTGTCGGTGAAGGCCAGCAGGTCGCCGACCTGGGCACAGTTCCAGCTACCGTCCGTCACCCGCCGCGCCAGCACCTGGTTGAACAGGTAGCTGCGCCCGGCGGAGAGCAGGCGCGAACGCAGGTTGCGCTGCTCCGGCAGGATGCCGCGCTCGGCACAGCTGCGGGCGTCCACGACGTTGCCGCCGTCGAAGCCGAAGCGCTGGCTGCCGAAATAGTTGGGCACGCCCTCGGCGGCGATACGTCGCAGCCGCTCGTCGAGCGCCTGGTGTTCGCCTTGCAGTTGCGTCAGGCGCAGGGTGAAACCGTTGGCCGCGTGGGCGCCACGCTGCAGCTTGCGCTGGTGGCGGGTGCGCTTGAGGATGCGCAGGCTGTCGTCCTCGGCCACTGCCAGGTCGGGGTCGGCCTTGCCCGGCAGGTGCAGGCTGAACCACTGGCGCGTCAGGGCCTGGCGATCCTTGAGTCCGGCATAGCTGATCAGCCGTTGCGACACCCCGGCCGCGCGGGCCAGGCGGCGCGCGGCCTCCTCGGTGTTCAGCCCGCGCTTCTCCACCCACAGCCAGAGGTGTTCGCCTTCGCCGGACAGCGGGATGTCCAGCACCTCGTCGACCTGGAAGTCCTCGGCCACCGCCTTGAGCACCGCCTGCCCGCAGGGTTCGCCATGGGCGCGCGGGCCCAGCAGTTCCAGCTCGGTCATGGACGGACCAGCAGGGCGACGGCGTGCACCGCGATGCCTTCCTCGCGCCCGGTGAAGCCGAGCTTCTCGGTGGTGGTGGCCTTGACGTTGACCTGTTCGAGGTCGACCTGCAGGTCCTCGGCGATGCTGCCGCGCATGGCCTCGATGTGCGGCGCCATCTTCGGCGCCTGGGCGATGATGGTGGCGTCGACGTTGCCGATCACGTAGCCCTTCTCGTGGACCAGGGCCACCACGTGGCGCAGCAGCGCGCGGCTGTCGGCGCCCTTGAAGCGCGGGTCGGTGTCGGGGAAGTGCTTGCCGATGTCCCCCAGGGCGCAGGCGCCGAGCAGCGCGTCGCTCAGCGCGTGCAGCAGCACGTCGCCGTCGGAGTGGGCGATGAGCCCGAACTTGTGGGGGATGCGCACGCCGCCGAGGGTGATGAAGTCGCCCTCGCCGAAGCGGTGTACGTCGTAGCCATGGCCGATACGCATAGAAAAACGCCCTGAGTCAGTCAGGGCGTCGATTCTACCGGAAAGCCGCGACGCCTTCAGGACAGCGCCCGCGCATGGTGGCGCAGGTGGTCGTCGATGAAGCTGGCGATGAAGTAGTAGCTGTGGTCGTAGCCCGGGTGCAGGCGCAGTTCCAGCGGGTGCCCCGCCGCTTCCGCCGCCTGGCGCAGGGCCTCGGGCTTGAGCTGGGTGGCGAGGAAGTCGTCGCGCTCGCCCTGGTCGACCAGGATCGGCAGCCGCTCGCTCGCGCCGGCCAGCAACTCGCAGGCATCCCACTCGGCCCAGGCGCTGCGGTCCTCGCCCAGGTAGCGGCCGAAGGCCTTCTGGCCCCAGGAGCAGTCGCTGGGATGAGCGATGGGCGCGAAGGCCGACAGCGACTGGTAGCGTCCCGGGTTGCGCAGCGCGCAGACCAGCGCGCCGTGGCCGCCCATGGAGTGCCCGGCGATGCCACGGCGGCTGGAGACCGGGAAGTTGTCCTCGATCAGCGCCGGCAGCTCGTGCACCACGTAGTCGTGCATACGGTAGTTGCGCGCCCAGGGTTCCTGGGTGGCGTTGAGGTAGAAGCCGGCGCCCAGGCCGAAGTCCCAGGCGCCTTGCGGGTCGCCCGGCACGTCCGGGCCCCGCGGGCTGGTGTCCGGCGCCACTATCACCAGGCCCAGTTCGGCGGCCAGGCGCTGGGCGCCGGCCTTCTGCATGAAGTTCTCGTCGGTGCAGGTCAGCCCCGACAGCCAGTAGAGCACCGGCAGGCCGGCCTCGGGCTCGGCCTGGGGCGGCAGGTAGATAGCGAACACCATGTCGCAGCCGAGCGCCTGGGAGCGGTGGCGGTAGCGCTGGTGCCAGCCCTCGAAGCTCTTGGTGCTGGAGACGATTTCCATAAAAAGCTCCGTGTAAAGACGAGGAAAGCGCTGGAGGCTGGACGAAAAAGCGCTGCGTATAGCCTTCAGCCTCCAGCGCTCCCGCCGGCTTTTCAGTAATGGATGACCAAGTGGATGCTCTTGCCTTCGTGCATCAGGTCGAAGGCCTCGCCGATTTCCATAAAAAGCTCCGTGTAAAGACGAGGAAAGCGCTGGAGGCTGGACGAAAAAGCGCTACGTATAGCCTTCAGCCTCCAGCGCTCTCGTCGGCTTTTCAGTAATGGATGACCGAGCGGATGCTCTTGCCTTCGTGCATCAGGTCGAAGGCCTCGTTGATCTTGTCCAGGCCCATGGTGTGGGTGATGAAGGTGTCCAGCGGGATTTCGCCCTTCTGCGCCTTCTCCACGTAGCTGGGCAGCTCGGTGCGGCCGCGCACGCCGCCGAACGCCGAACCGCGCCAGACGCGACCGGTGACCAGCTGGAACGGCCGGGTGCTGATTTCCTGGCCGGCACCGGCGACGCCGATGATGGTCGACTCGCCCCAGCCCTTGTGGCAGCACTCCAGCGCTGCGCGCATCAGCTGCACGTTGCCGACGCACTCGAAGGAGTAGTCCACGCCGCCGTCGGTCATCTCGACGATGACGTCCTGGATCGGCTTCTGGTGGTCCTTCGGGTTGACGAAGTCGGTGGCGCCCAGTTCCTTGGCGATGTCGAACTTGGCCGGGTTGATGTCGACGGCGATGATCCGCGAGGCCTTGGCCATCTTGGCGCCGATGATGGCCGCAAGGCCGATGCCGCCCAGGCCGAAGATAGCCACGGTGGCGCCCTCTTCCACCTTGGCGGTGTTGAGCACGGCGCCGATGCCGGTGGTGACGCCGCAGCCGAGCAGGCAGACCTTCTCCAGCGGGGCGTCCTTGGGAATCTTGGCCAGGGAGATTTCCGGCAGCACGGTGTATTCGGAGAAGGTCGAGCAGCCCATGTAGTGGTAGATCGGCTGGCCGTTGTAGGAGAAGCGGCTGGTGCCATCGGGCATCAGGCCCTTGCCCTGGGTGGCGCGCACGGCCTGGCAGAGATTGGTCTTGCCGGATTTGCAGAACTTGCACTCGCGGCATTCGGCGGTATACAGCGGGATCACGTGGTCGCCGACCTGCAGTGAGGTCACGCCCTCGCCCACCGCTTCGACGATGCCGCCACCCTCGTGGCCGAGGATGCACGGGAAGACGCCTTCGGAATCCTCGCCGGACAGGGTGTAGGCGTCGGTGTGGCAGACCCCGGTGGCGACGATGCGTACCAGCACCTCGCCCTTCTTCGGCGGCGCCACGTCCACCTCGACCACCTGCAGCGGCTGGTTGGGGGCGAAGGCGACGGCGGCACGGGACTTGATCATCTCGGAACTCCTGGCGGGTTGATGCATGGGCCTCCGCCTTCGGGGCGGAAGCGGCCGGCGATGGATGCCGGCGGAAACCGGGCGGCCCGGCGAAAAACGCAGGGCACAGCCTTGGAAGTGTAGAAAAGTGCCTGGAAAGAAATAATCAGGCAATAATCAAAACTTTATTGCCATACAGGGACAATCCAGATGAATCGCTGGGAAGGCCTCGACGAATTCGTCGCGGTGGCGGAAACCGGGCAGTTCACCGCCGCCGCCGAACGCCTGGGCGTCTCCTCCTCCCACGTCAGCCGGCAGATCGCCCGCCTGGAGGAACGCCTGCAGACCCGCCTGCTCTACCGCAGCACCCGGCGCGTGTCGCTGAGCGAAGCCGGGCAGACCTTCCTGCAGCACTGCCAGCGCCTGCAGGACGCCCGCGACGAGGCGCTGCGCGCGGTCAGCGACCTCTCCGCCGAGCCCAAGGGCCTGCTGCGCATGACCTGCGCCGTGGCCTACGGCGAGCGCTTCGTGGTGCCGCTGGTGAACGCCTTCATGGCCGACTACCCGCAGTTGCGGGTGGAGATGGAGCTGTCCAACCGCCAGCTCGACCTGCTCCACGAGGGTTTCGACCTGGCCATCCGCCTCGGCCGCCTGAGCGACTCGCGCCTGGTGGCCACGCGCCTGGCGCCGCGAGTGATGTACCTGTGCGCCACGCCCGGCTATCTGGAGCGCCACGGCGCGCCGCGCTCGCCGGCGGAACTGGCGCAGCACAACTGCCTGGTGGGCAGCAGCGACATCTGGACCTTCCTGGAAGACAGCCGCGAGACGCAACACCGCGTGCAGGGCAACTGGCGCTGCAACAGCGGCCAGGCAGTGCTCGACGCCGCGCTGCACGGCTTCGGCCTGTGCCAGTTGCCGGACTACTACGTGCTGGAGCACCTGCGCAGCGGGCGGCTGGTTTCCCTGCTGGAAGAACACCAGCCACCAAACACCGCAGTCTGGGCGCTGTACCCGCAGCAGCGGCACCTGTCGCCGAAGGTGCGGCAACTGGTGGATTTCCTCAAGGAAGGCCTGCAGCGGACGCATCCGGGGTTGTCCTGAAACAGGGTGGTTTCTGGCGATTCGGTTAGAATTACCAGTTTACCACGCTACCCTGCCAAGGATGCCGTCATGTCCGCCCTCTCCGCCTTCCGCGAGCGCTACCTGCTGCGCTTCTGGTCACCGCTGCCGACCCTGGTCGCGCTCGGTGTCGCCTCCGCCTACTACTTCGCCCTGACCGGGACCTTCTGGGCCGTCACCGGGGAGTTCACCCGCTGGGGCGGCCACGTGCTGTCCTGGTTCGGCGTGCCGGTGCAGGACTGGAGCTACTTCAAGATCATCGGCCTGCAGGGCACCCCGCTGGACCGCATCGATGGGGTGATGATCATCGGCATGTTCCTCGGCGCGCTGTGCTGCGCGCTCTGGGCCGGCAACGTCAGCCTGCGCTGGCCGACCAGCCGGCGGCGCCTGCTGCAGGGCCTGGTGGGCGGTATCATCGCCGGCTTCGGCGCGCGCCTGGCCATGGGCTGCAACCTGGCGGCGTTCTTCACCGGCATCCCGATGTTCTCGGTGCACGCCTGGGCCTTCATGCTCTCCACCGTGATCGGCGCCTGGTTCGGCGTGAAGCTGAGCCTGCTGCCGTTCCTGCGCACGCCGCTGAAGGTCACCGGCAAGGCCGCCAGCCTGCCCGACGCGGCGAGCCTAGCCCGCCGCGCGAAGGTGCAGTGGCGCCTGGGCCTGGCGGTGCTGGCCGTGGCCGCGCTGTTCGCCGCCTGGCGCTTCGAGGTGTCGCTGGTACTGGGCCTGGCCACCCTGTTCGGCCTGCTGTTCGGCGGCCTGATCGAGCGCGCGCAGATCTGCTTCACCAGCGCCGCCCGCGACCTCTGGACCACCGGCCGGACCAAGGCCGCCTTCGGCATCCTGCTGGGCATGGCCGCGGCCTGCGTCGGCACCTTCGCGGCGATCCACCTGGGCGTGGCGCCGAAGACCTTCTGGATGGGCCCCAACGCGGTGATCGGCGGCGTGCTGTTCGGCATCGGCATCGTCCTCGCCGGCGGCTGCGAGACCGGCTGGATGTACCGCTCGATGGAAGGCCAGGTGCATTTCTGGGTGGTCGGCGTCGGCAACGTCATCGGCGGCACCCTGGTGGCGGTGTACTGGGACGCGCTGGGCAGCGCCCTGGCCCTGCCCTATCCCAAGCTCAACCTGCTGCAGATGTTCGGCCCCGGCGGCGGCCTGCTGCTGACCTTCGCCGGCCTTGCGCTGTGCATGCTGCTGGTACAACTGAACGCCAACCGCTTCACCCGTTCGAGGAAAACCGCCAATGAGCGCGAACAAGACGCCGACGCTGTCGCTTGACCTGCGTGGCGAGCACTGCCCGTACAACGCCATCGCCACCCTGGAAACCCTGGAGACACTGAAGCCGGGCGACCTGCTGGAAGTGGTCACCGACTGCTCGCAGTCGGTGCACGGCATCCCCGAGGACACCAAGCGCCACGGTTATAACTGCCTGGCGGTGGAGCAGCATGGGGCGCTGTTCCGCTTTCTCATCGAGGTGCCGTTGTTGGGGTGAGCCTTGGCGATCCCCATGCGGGCGTGGTTTCTCGTAGGAGCGAGCTTGCTCGCGAACGGACTCCGCTGCGGGGCTCATTCGCGAGCAAGCTCGCTCCTACGAAAAGCACCCACACCGCTCCTACATTGTTTATTGGGTTCCCGCGTTCGCGGGAACCCAATAAACAATTGCTCCTACGCACAACCCCACCTTGTAGGAGCGCGCCCTGCGCGCGAAATCGCGGACAAGGCCCGCCTAGGCCGAATCGCCACGGCCGGTATTGCGGCCGTGGCGGTGCAGGAAATCGTGGATGTGCCCGGGGAAGCGCGAACCGACCCAGGCGAACACCAGGTACTTGAGCAGTTTGCCGGTGAAGATCGCCAGCAGCACGCCGGGATAGTGCAGCGGCACGTTGGACAGCACCACCAACGCCGGCGTCTGCGGCAGCGGCGAGATGGACACCAGGAACAGCGCCAGCAGGCCGTAACGGCGGGTCCAGTCCATCACCTGCGCCCAGCTCGGGTCCTGCAGCAATTGCGGGAAGTGGGCGTACAGGCTGGCCCAGCCCATGTGGTGCAGGACGATCACCAGCAGCAGCGCCCCCAGCGCGCTGCCCAGGGCGGCGCTCAGTGCTATGCCGCCCCAGCGCCGTGGCGCCACCAGGACCGCCGGCACCACCACGGAGGTGATCGGGTAGGCGGCGGTGCAGGTACCCAGCAGCGCCAGGCCCAGGCACAGCCAGGGCATGCGCCAGCCGTCGCCGGCCCAGCGCAGGATGCGGTGCAAGTCGCCTTCGAGCCTGGGCAGGAACCTCGCAAGGCGCTTCATGGTTTCAGCGTTTTCCGAAAGCCCGTTGCAGCCGCTGCAGGTCTTCCGGGGTGGTGACCTTGATGTTGTCGGCGCGGCCTTCGACCATCTTCGGCGCGTTGCCGGCCCACTCCATCGCAGAGGCCTCGTCGGTGATCGCCGCACCCGCCACCAGGGCATCGGCCAGGGCTCGGTGCAGGGCGCCCAAGTGGAACATCTGCGGCGTGTAGGCCTGCCAGACCACGCTGCGGTCGACGGTTTCCAGCACCCGGCCATCGGCGCCGACGCGCTTGAGCGTGTCCCGCGCCGGCACGCCGAGCAGGCCACCCACCGGGTCGTTGTCCAGTTCGCCGAGCAGCCGGTCGAGGTCGCCGCGGCTCAGGTTCGGCCGCGCCGCGTCGTGCACCAGCACCCAGTCGTCGCTGGCGGCGCCCTGTTCGTTGAGCAGCAGCAGGCCGTTGAGTACGGAATCCGCGCGCTCGCGGCCGCCTTCGGCACGCAGGATGCGCGGGTCGCCGGCACAGGGCAGGTTCGGCCACCAGGGATCGTCAGGCGCCAGGCAGACCACCAGGCCCTTGAGCATGGGGTGGCCGAGGAAGCAGTCGAGGGTGTGTTCGAGAATGCTGCGGCCGGCGAGGTCGAGGTATTGCTTGGGGCGGTCTGCGCGCATCCGCGAACCGATGCCCGCGGCGGGGATCACGGCCCAGAAGGCCGGCAGGGAGATGTCGCGGAATTTCATTGCGCCAGCTGGTAGAGGGTTTCCTTGTCCTTGACCATGCCGAGTTCGTGGCGGGCACGCTCCTCGACCGTCTCGGTGCCTTTCTTCAGTTCCGCCACCTCGGCCTCGAGGATGCGGTTGCGCTCGAGCAGACGCTGGTTCTCGCCCTGCTGGTCGGCGATCTGCTTCTCCAGCTCGCGCACTTGCGCCAGGCTGCCGTCCCCTACCCACAGGCGATACTGCAGGCCGGCGAGGCCCAGGAGCAGGACGAGGAACAGCCAGTAGGGGCTGCGCAGCTTACTCAGACGCAATTGTGGACTCCATGTGCGAAGGGGTGGCTCGCGCCACCCCTTCACCGTACCAGACTAGCCTCAGCCGCGGAATTCCGCGCGGCCACGGTACGGCGCCTTGGCGCCCAGCTGCTCTTCGATGCGCAGCAGCTGGTTGTACTTGGACACGCGGTCGGAGCGGCACAGCGAACCGGTCTTGATCTGGCCGGCGGCGGTGCCTACGGCCAGGTCGGCGATGGTGCTGTCCTCGGTTTCGCCGCTGCGGTGCGAGATCACCGCGGTGTAGCCGGCGGCCTTGGCCATCTGGATGGCTTCGAGGGTCTCGGTCAGCGAGCCGATCTGGTTGAACTTGATCAGGATGGAGTTGCCGATGCCCTTCTCGATGCCTTCCTTGAGGATCTTGGTGTTGGTCACGAACAGGTCGTCGCCGACCAGTTGCACCTTGCCGCCGATCTTGTCGGTGAGGACTTTCCAGCCGGCCCAGTCGGACTCGTCCATGCCGTCTTCGATGGAGATGATCGGGAAGCGCTCGGCCAGGCCGGCAAGGTAGTCGGCGAAGCCGGCGGCGTCGAACACCTTGCCTTCGCCTTCGAGGTCGTACTTGCCATCCTTGAAGAATTCGCTGGAGGCGCAGTCCAGGGCCAGGGTCACGTCGTCACCCAGCTTGTAGCCGGCGTTGGCCACGGCTTCGGCGATGGCGGCCAGGGCGTCTTCGTTGGAAGCCAGGTTCGGTGCGAAACCGCCTTCGTCGCCCACCGAGGTGCTCAGGCCACGGGCCTTCAGCACGGCCTTGAGGTGGTGGAAGATCTCGGCGCCCATGCGCAGCGCGTCGGCGAAGGTCTTGGCGCCTACCGGCTGGACCATGAACTCCTGGATATCGACGTTGTTGTCGGCATGCTCGCCGCCGTTGATGATGTTCATCATCGGCACCGGCATGGAGTACACGCCCGGGGTGCCGTTCAGATCGGCGATGTGCGCGTACAGCGGCACGCCCTTGGCCTGTGCGGCGGCCTTGGCGGCGGCCAGGGACACGGCCAGGATGGCGTTGGCGCCCAGCTTGGCCTTGTTGTCGGTGCCGTCGAGTTCGATCATCGCCTGGTCCAGCGCCCTCTGCTCGACCGGGTCCTTGCCCAGCAGCAGGTCGCGGATCGGGCCGTTGATGTTGGCCACGGCCTTCAGCACGCCCTTGCCCAGGTAACGGCTCTTGTCGCCATCGCGCAGTTCGAGTGCCTCGCGGGAACCGGTGGAAGCACCGGACGGGGCGCAGGCGCTGCCGACGATGCCGTTGTCCAGGATCACGTCCGCTTCAACGGTCGGGTTGCCGCGGGAGTCCAGGACCTCACGGCCCTTGATGTCGACGATCTTTGCCATTCTTGATAACACTCCGAAGATAGATAAACGGGGCGGCTGGTGAGACTTAGGCGGTCTCGATGGTGGGGAAACTCTTCACCAGGTCGTCCAGCTGCTTGAGCTGGGACAGGAAAGGCTCGAGCTTGTTCAAGCGCAGGGCGCACGGGCCGTCGCACTTGGCGTGCTCGGGGTCCGGGTGGGCCTCGAGGAACAGGCCGGCCAGGCCCTGGCTCATGCCGGCCTTGGCCAGGTCGGTGACCTGGGCGCGGCGGCCGCCGGCGGAATCGGCGCGGCCGCCCGGCATCTGCAGGGCGTGGGTCACGTCGAAGAACACCGGGTACTGGAACTGCTTCATGATGCCGAAGCCGAGCATGTCCACCACCAGGTTGTTGTAACCGAAGGAGGAGCCACGCTCGCAGAGGATCAACTGGTCGTTACCGGCTTCCTCGCACTTGGTCAGGATGTGTTTCATCTCCTGGGGCGCGAGGAACTGGGCCTTCTTGATGTTGATCACCGCGCCGGTCCTGGCCATGGCCACGACCAGGTCGGTCTGCCGGGAGAGGAACGCCGGCAGTTGGATGATGTCGCAGACCTCGGCCACCGGGGCGGCCTGGAAGGGCTCGTGGACGTCGGTGATGACCGGCACCTTGAAGGTCTTCTTGATCTCTTCGAAGATCTTCAGCCCCTCTTCCAGCCCCGGACCGCGGTACGAGTTGATGGACGAGCGGTTGGCCTTGTCGAAGCTGGCCTTGAACACGTAGGGGATGCCGAGCTTCTCGGTGACCCGCACGTATTCCTCGCAGACCTGCATGGCCAGGTCGCGCGACTCCAGCACGTTCATGCCGCCGAACAGCACGAAGGGCAGCTCGTTGCCGATCTGGATGTCGCCGACGCGGATGATCTTCTGGCTCATGTTCAGGCCTTCCCGGCTTGCTTCAGGGCGGCGTTGACGAAGCCGCTGAACAGCGGGTGGCCATCACGCGGAGTGGAGGTGAACTCCGGGTGGAACTGGCAGGCGACGAACCACGGATGGTCCGGGGACTCGACCACTTCCACCAGGGCGCCGTCGCCGGAGCGGCCGGAAATCTTCAGGCCGGCTTCCTGCAGTTGCGGCAGCAGGTTGTTGTTCACTTCGTAGCGGTGGCGGTGACGCTCGACGATCACGTCCTTGCCGTAGCAGTCGTGCACCAGGGTGCCGGCTTCGAGCTGGCATTCCTGGGCGCCCAGGCGCATGGTGCCGCCCAGGTCGGAGGCCTCGGTGCGCACTTCGGTGGCGCCGGTAGCATCTTCCCACTCGGTGATCAGGCCGACCACCGGATGGCCGCTGGACTTGTCGAACTCGGTGGAGTTGGCGTCCTTCCAGCCCAGCACGTTTCGGGCGTATTCGATGACCGCCACCTGCATGCCCAGGCAGATGCCCAGGTAGGGGACCTTGTTCTCGCGGGCGTACTGCACGGCGGTGATCTTGCCTTCCACGCCGCGCAGGCCGAAGCCGCCCGGGACCAGGATGGCGTCGGCGCCGTCGAGCAGGCCGGTGCCCTGCTGCTCGATGTCCTCGGAGTCGATGTAGCGCAGGTTGACCTTGGTGCGGCTCTGGATGCCGGCGTGGGTCATGGCTTCGATCAGCGACTTGTAGGCGTCGAGCAGTTCCATGTACTTGCCGACCATGGCGATGGTGACTTCGCGCTCGGGGTTGAGCTTGGCGTCGACCACGCGGTCCCACTCGGACAGGTCGGCCGGGCCGCACTCCAGGCCGAAGCGCTCGACGACGATGTCGTCCAGGCCCTGGGCGTGCAGCACCGACGGGATGCGGTAGATGGTGTCGACGTCTTCCAGGGAGATGACCGCGCGCTCTTCGACGTTGGTGAAGAGGGCGATCTTGCGGCGCGAGGAGACGTCCACCGGATGGTCGGAGCGGCAGACCAGCACGTCCGGCTGCAGGCCGATGGAGCGCAGCTCCTTGACCGAGTGCTGGGTCGGCTTGGTCTTGGTCTCGCCGGCGGTGGCGATGTACGGGACCAGGGTCAGGTGCATCAGCATGGCGCGGCGCGAGCCGATTTCCACGCGCAGCTGGCGGATCGCCTCGAGGAACGGCTGCGACTCGATGTCGCCGACGGTGCCGCCGACTTCCACCAGGGCCACGTCGGCATCGCCGGCGCCCTTGATGATGCGACGCTTGATCTCGTCGGTGATGTGCGGGATCACCTGCACGGTGGCGCCCAGGTAGTCGCCGCGGCGCTCCTTGCGCAGCACGTCCATGTAGACGCGGCCGGTGGTGAAGTTGTTGTTCTGGGTCATGGTGGTGCGCACGAAGCGCTCGTAATGGCCCAGGTCGAGGTCGGTTTCCGCGCCATCATGGGTGACGAACACCTCACCGTGCTGGAACGGGCTCATGGTGCCCGGATCGACGTTGATGTAGGGGTCCAGCTTGAGCATCGTGATCTTCAAGCCACGCGCTTCCAGAATGGCAGCCAAGGAAGCCGAGGCGATGCCTTTCCCCAATGAAGAAACAACACCACCCGTGACGAAGATGTAGCGCGTCATGAAAAGCCCTGAATGTCAGCGTTTAGGCGGCTGGGCCGCCGGGGAAGCGAATGAATGGGCCGCGGCCCAAACCGCGGCGCATGCCGCGCTCAATAGCGAACTCCCGCCGATTCCGTGGGAATCGACGGGAGCGGTACAAGACGGGAGCGTAGTCTACCGGAAAGGCCCTTTCAGCTCAAACCCGGGTCATTCGTCGGGGCTGTCCAGCGCAGGCGCCAGCCCGTCTCGCCGGCCTGGCGCAGCGCCGGCAGGTTGGCCACGCCGAGCAGTTGCCCGCCGCGCCAGAGCAGCGGCAGCCGCGGCCGGACGAAGGCCGGCACGGCGCTTTCGTTGAGCAGCCGCTTGAGGTCGCGACGGCCGCGCTGGGCCAGTTCCAGCTGCTCGCCGCCGCGCCGGCAGGTCACCCGCAGCGGCCCGACGGGCGGTGCACCTTCCAGGTGCAGAAGGCCATTGCCGGGCAGCGCCAGGGGCTGCGACGGGTCGTCCCAGGGCAGCTCGCACGCCGGCGCCTGCAGCCAGGCGCCCGACAGCCACCAGAGCCGCCCGCTGCTGCGCTGCAGCTCGCCGCCGCCCAGGCGCCAGACCGGCGCGGCATCCCCGGCGGCATCGCGCAGGGCCTGCCAGCCGGCCCAGTGGGCACTGTCCGGCATCGGCGTGAAGGGCGCCAGCCAGTGGCGCAGGGCGTTGCGCTGGCGGCTTTCGCCAAGCGCCAGCAGCGGCGCCAGGGCCAGCGAGGGGACGGTCAGCCAGTCGAAGTCGTTGCCGGGCCGTGCCGCCGCCAGGTCCTGCTGCGCCAGTTCGGCCAGCAGCGCCTCGGCCTCGGCCAGGTGCGCGGCGCTGCGGGTGATGTTATCCACAGCCCGCGGCCAGCGCTCGGCGAGCAGCGGCAGCACGCGCTGGCGCAGGTAGTTGCGGGCGAAAGAGGTGTCGGTGTTGGACGGGTCTTCGATCCAGCGCAGGCCATGCTCGCGGGCGTAGGCTTCGAGTTCAGCGCGGGAGACGTCCAGCAGCGGCCGCAGCAGCATGCCGGCTCCCAGCGGCCGGGCCGCGGGAATGCCGGCCAGGCCACGCACGCCGGCGCCACGCAGCAGGCGGAACAGCAGGGTCTCGGCCTGGTCGTCGCGGTGCTGGGCGGCCAGCAGGCAGTCGCCCGTTTTCAGGTGTTTCGCAAAAGCCTCGTAGCGCGCGCGACGCGCGGCCTGCTCCACGCTCGCGCCCGCCGGCACCGTCACCCGTTCGACCAACAGAGGGACACCCAGCTCGCGGCAGAACACCTCGCAGTGCGCCGGCCAAGCATCGGCCGCGGCCTGCAGGCCGTGGTGGACGTGGATGGCGGACAGAGGCGGCAGGGATTCGGTCCTGGCCAGTTGCGCCAGCAGGTGCAGCAGCACGGTGGAGTCCAGCCCGCCGGAGAAGCCTACCCGCCATGCCGGGGCCTGGCGCCAGGGGGCCAGGGTGGTGAGCAGGCGGGATGCTAGGGGCATGGGGGCGGCTACAGGTGAAGAGCGTGAGGGAGACAGGCTTTTCGTAGGAGCGAGCTTGCTCGCGAACGGTGCTTACCGGCAACACCTGTGTTTGGGATTGACTCCGCTCCCTCTCCCCAGCCCTCGGCTGCGCGCCCCGCCCTGAAGGGAGAGGGGGCTAGTCCGTGCCGAGAAAGGATTTGGTGTTAGCCGGGTACTCGGTACAAGCCGGCTAACGCCGAAACATCAGCGTACTCCGAACGGTCCCCTCTCCCTTCAGGGAGAGGGTTAGGGAGAGGGCGCTCTCAGGCCTGGCGCCGAAGCCTTGGCAGAACCGGACCGGCCGCCCTCAGGCGATCCCGTAGCTCATCAGCCGCTCATAGCGACGCGCCAGCAGCTCCTGGGTGCTCAGGCCCTTGAGCATGCCCAACTGCGACTTCAGCGCGTTGCGGATGCTTTCCGCTGCAGCGGCCGGGTCGCGGTGGGCGCTGCCCAGCGGTTCGGGGATCACGGTGTCGACGATGCCCAGGTCCTTCAGGCGCGCCGCGGTGATGCCCATGGCTTCGGCGGCTTCCGGGGCCTTTTCGGCGGTGCGCCAGAGGATCGAGGCGCAGCCTTCCGGGGAGATCACCGCGTAGGTGGAGTACTGCAGCATGTTCAGGTTGTCGCAGACGCCGATGGCCAGGGCGCCGCCGGAGCCGCCCTCGCCGATGACGGTGGCGATGATCGGCGTCTTCAGGCGCGCCATCACGCGCAGGTTCCAGGCGATGGCCTCGCTCTGGCCGCGCTCTTCGGCGTCGATGCCCGGGTAGGCGCCGGGGGTGTCGATGAAGGTCAGGATCGGCATCTTGAAGCGTTCGGCCATTTCCATCAGGCGGCAGGCCTTGCGGTAGCCTTCCGGACGCGGCATGCCGAAGTTGCGGCGCACCTTCTCGCGCACTTCGCGGCCCTTCTGGTGGCCGATGATCATCACCGGCTGATCGTCCAGGCGGGCGACGCCGCCGACGATGGCGGCGTCGTCGGCGAAGTGGCGGTCGCCGTGCAGTTCTTCGAATTCGCTGAAGATGTGCTCGATGTAGTCCAGGGTGTAGGGCCGGCGCGGGTGGCGCGCGAGCTGGGCGATCTGCCAGCTGCTCAGGTTGCCGAAGATGTTCTCGGTCAGCGCGCGGCTCTTGTCTTCCAGGCGGGCGATTTCATCGCTGATGTTGATGGAGTTGTCGTTGCCGACCAGACGCAGCTCTTCGATCTTGGCTTGCATGTCGGCGATCGGCTGTTCGAAATCGAGGAAGTTCGGGTTCATGGGCTATCCGTCGTGCTGAATGGCGGCAGGGCCTGGTCCGTATGGCGCCCTACCTTACGGTATCGGGCGCCCAGGGTCGAGACTGGCGGGCGGGCGGCGTTCGGCCACCGGCCACGCTAGCGGTAGTTGAGGAAGACGTTGTCGCGTCCGAACTGGTCACGCAATGCCTGAATCAGCGCATCGGCCGGGTCGATGCGCCAGTCTTCGCCGAACTGCAGCAGGGCGCGGGCGTCGCTGGAACTGTAGTCGACGGTGACCGGGCAGTTGCCGCGGTGGCGGCCGCACAGCTCGGCCAGCCAGCGCAGGCGGTCGCCCTTGAGCGCATCCGCGGCGACCTTCAGCCGCAGGCTCTCGGCCAGCGCGGTGCGCGCCTCCTCCAGGCCCATCACGCGCTTGGCGCGCAGGCGCAGGCCGCCGGAGAAGTCGTCCTGGCTGACCTCGCCCTCGATCACCACCATGGCGTCGGTCTGCAGCAGGCCCTGGTTGGCGGCGAAGGCCTCGGCGAACAGCGAGGCCTCGATGCGCCCGGAGCGGTCGTCGAGGGTGACGAAGCCCATCTTGTCGCCGCGCTTGTTCTTCATCACCCGCAGGTTGACGATCAGCCCGGCGACGGTCTGGGTGTCGCGCGCCGGCTTCAGTTCGACGATGCGCTGGCGGGCGAAGCGGCGCACCTCGCCTTCGTACTCGTCGATCGGGTGGCCGGTGAGGTAAAGGCCGAGAGTGTCCTTCTCGCCTTTCAGGCGTTCCTTGAGGGTCAGCTCCTTGGCCTTGCGGTGGTTGGCGTAGACGTCGGCCTCGGGCTCGGCGAACAGCCCGCCGAACAGGTCCATGTGGCCGCTGTCGTGGCTGCGCGAGGTCTGCTCGGCGGCCTTGATGGCTTCCTCCATGGACGCCAGCAGCACCGCGCGGTTGCGGTCGATGTCGGCCAGGTAGGCCTTGGGCTCTTCGTGGAAATACGGGCCCAGGCGGTCCAGCGCGCCGGCGCGGATCAGCGCATCGAGAGTGCGCTTGTTGATGCGCTTGAGGTCGATGCGGTCGCAGAAGTCGAACAGGTCCTTGAACGGCCCGCCCTCGGCGCGGCATTCGGTGATGGCTTCCACCGGGCCTTCGCCGACGCCCTTGATCGCGCCCAGGCCGTAGACGATCTGGTTGTCGTCGTCGACGGTGAAGCGGAATTCGGAGTTGTTCACGTCCGGGGCGACGATGCGCAGCTTCATGTGCCGGCATTCTTCGATCAGCGTCACCACCTTGTCGGTGTTCTGCATATCCGCGGTGAGTACCGCGGCCATGAAGGGCGCGGCCCAGTGCGTCTTCAGCCAGGCGGTCTGGTAGGAGACCAGGCCGTAGGCGGCCGAGTGCGACTTGTTGAAGCCATAGCCGGCGAACTTTTCCACCAGGTCGAAGATGTTGCCCGCCAGGTCCTTGTCGATGCCGTTGTTGGCGCAGCCTTCGATGAAGCCGCCGCGCTGCTTGGCCATCTCCTCGGGCTTCTTCTTGCCCATGGCGCGGCGCAGCATGTCCGCGCCGCCGAGGGTGTAGCCGGCCATCACCTGGGCGATCTGCATCACCTGTTCCTGGTACAGGATGATGCCGTAGGTGGGCTTGAGCACCGGCTCCAGGCCCGGGTACTGGTAATCCGGGTGCGGGTAGGAGATTTCCTCGCGGCCGTGCTTACGGTTGATGAAGTCGTCCACCATGCCCGACTGCAGCGGGCCGGGGCGGAACAGCGCCACCAGGGCGATGAGGTCTTCCAGGCAGTCCGGCTTGAGCTTCTTGATCAGCTCCTTCATGCCGCGCGATTCCAGCTGGAACACCGCGGTGGTCTCGGCCTTCTGCAGCAGGTCGTAGGTCTTCTTGTCGTCCAGCGGGATGCGGTCGATGTCGACCAGGTTCTCGTCGCCGGCTTTCTGCTGTTTGCGATGGATGATCTCCATCGCCCACTTGATGATGGTCAGGGTGCGCAGGCCGAGGAAGTCGAACTTCACCAGGCCGGCGGCCTCCACGTCGTCCTTGTCGAACTGGGTCACCAGGCCGCCGCCCTCTTCGTCGCAGGCGATGGGCGAGAAGTCGGTGAGCTTGGTCGGCGCGATCACCACGCCGCCGGCGTGCTTGCCGGTGCCGCGGGTGACGCCTTCCAGCTTCAGGGCCATGTCCCAGATTTCCTGGGCTTCCTCGTCGGACTTGAGGAAGTCGCGGAGCATTTCCTCCTGCTCGAAGGCCTTGTCCAGGGTCATGCCGACTTCGAAGGGGATCATCTTCGACAGCTTGTCGGCCAGGCCGTAGGACTTGCCCTGCACCCGCGCCACGTCGCGCACCACCGCCTTGGCAGCCATGGAGCCGAAGGTGATGATCTGGCTCACCGCGTTGCGCCCGTAGGCGTCGGCCACGTAGTCGATCACCCGGTCGCGGCCTTCCATGCAGAAGTCCACGTCGAAGTCGGGCATGGAGATACGTTCGGGGTTGAGGAAGCGCTCGAACAGCAGGTCGTAGGCCAGCGGGTCGAGGTCGGTGATCTTCAGCACGTAGGCAACCAGCGAGCCGGCACCCGAACCCCGGCCTGGCCCCACCGGCACGCCGTTGTTCTTGGCCCACTTGATGAAGTCCATCACGATCAGGAAGTAGCCGGGGAAGCCCATCTGGATGATGGTGCCCAACTCGAACTCCAGGCGGTCGACGTAGACCTGGCGCTTTTCCTCGTAGTTCGGCGTGTCCTTGGGCAGCAGCACCTCCAGGCGCTCCTCCAGCCCCTCGTAGGAGACATGGCGCAGGTAGTCGTTGATGTCCATGCCTTCGATGGGAATCGGGAAGTTGGGCAGGAAGTACTTGCCCAGCTGCACTTCGATGTTGCAGCGCTTGGCGATCTCGACGGTGTTTTCCAGGGCCTCGGGCAGGTCGCTGAACAGCTCGGCCATTTCCGCCGGCGATTTCAGGTACTGCTGGTCGGAGTAGTTGCGCGAGCGGCGCGGGTCGTCCAGGGCGCGGCCTTCGCCGATGCACACGCGGGTCTCGTGGGCCTCGAAGTCTTCCTGCTTGATGAAGCGCACGTCATTGGTGGCCACCAGCGGCGCGCCGCTGCGCTCGGCCAGCGCCACGGCGGCGTGCAGGTGTTCCTCGTCGTTGACCCGCGCGGTGCGCTGCACTTCCAGGTAGAAGCGGTCGGGGAAGACTTCCATCCACTCGGCCAGCAGCGAGTCGGCCAGCGCGTCCTCGCCGTCGAGCAGGGCGTGGCCGATCTCCCCTTCCTTGGCCGCGGACAGCGCGATCAGGCCCTCGGCGCCCTCTTTCACCCAGTCGCGCTCGATGATGATCTCGCCGTTGCGCTGGCCTTCCTGCCAGCCGCGGGAGATCAGCTCGGTGAGGTTGCGGTAGCCCTTGGCGTTCATCACCAGCAGGCTCAGGCGGCTGAGCGGGCCGTCCTCGTCGCGGCTGGCCAGCCAGATGTCGGCGCCGCAGATCGGCTTGATGCCGGCGCCCATGGCAGTCTTGTAGAACTTCACCAGCGAGCACATGTTGCTCTGGTCGGTGATCGCCACCGCCGGCATGCCGGCGCCGGCCACTGCCTTGCACAACGGTTTGACCCTGACCAGGCCGTCGACCAGGGAGTACTCGGAGTGCAGACGCAGGTGGACGAAGGAGGCGGTCATGGTGGTCCTATGCAACGCGGAAACGATAAGCGGCCGATTGTACCGGCCCGCTCCGCAAAGCTACAGGCTTCAGATCGCCACTGCCGCCCTGCGGCGCTCAGAGGATGCCGGACGGGCTTTCCAGCAGCGCGCGCACCGGGGCGAAGGAGCGTCGGTGGATGGGCGTCGGGCCCAGGCGCTTGAGGGCTTCCAGGTGCACCGGGGTCGGGTAGCCCTTGTGCCCGCCGATGCCGTAGCCCGGGTAGAGGGCTTCCATTTCCTGCATCTCGCGGTCGCGGGAGACCTTGGCCAGGATGGAAGCGGCGGCGATGGCCGGCACCTTGGCATCGCCCTGCACCACCGGGGCCGCCGGCACCCTGAGTTTCGGGCAGCGGTTGCCGTCGATCAGCGCCAGTTTCGGGGTGACGCTCAGGCCCTCCACCGCGCGCTGCATGGCCAGCATGGTGGCGTGGAGGATGTTCAGCCGGTCGATCTCCTCGACCTCGGCGCGGGCGATGAACCAGGCCAGGGCCTTCTCGCGGATTTCGTCGAACAGCACCTCGCGGCGCGCCTCGCTGAGCTTCTTCGAGTCGTTCAGGCCGATGATCGGCCGCGCCGGGTCGAGGATCACCGCGGCGGTGACCACCGGGCCGCAGAGCGGGCCGCGGCCCACCTCGTCGACACCGGCCACCAGTTCCTCGACCAGGTCGAAATCCAGGCCCATCTGCATCAGCGTTTCTCCACCAGGGCGAGCACCGCTTCGGCGGCCTGCGCGGACGCATCCTGGCGCAGGGCGCGGTGGATGGCGTCGAAGGATTCGGTCTGCGCGCTGCCGTCGTCCAGCAGCGGCAACAGGTGTTGCGCCAGGGCCTCGGGGGTCGCCGCGTCCTGGATCAGCTCGGGGGCCAGCAGGCGCCCGGCGAGCAGGTTCGGCAGCGAGATGTAGGGGCTCTTCACCAGGCGCTTGAGGATGGCATAGGTCAGCGGCGCGACCTTGTAGGCCACGACCATCGGCCGCTTGTACAGCAGCGCTTCGAGGGTCGCTGTGCCGGAGGCGATCAGCACCGCGTCACAGGCAGCCAGGGCCTCGTGGGACTGTCCGTCGAGCAGTTGCAGCGGCAGTTGGCGGCCCTGCAGCATCTGCTCCAGTTGTGCGCGCCGCTCGGGGCTGGCGCAGGGCAGCACGAAGCGCAGGCCCGGGCGCTGCTGCAGCAGGCGTTCGGCGGTATCCAAGAACAGTGCGCCGAGCTTGCCCACCTCGCCACCGCGGCTGCCCGGCAGCAGCGCCACCACCTGGGCGTCGGCCGGCAGGCCGAGCTGCTCGCGCGCGGCGGCGCGGTCGGCTTCCAGGGGGATGGTGTTGGCCAGCGGATGGCCGACGAAGCGCACCGGCACGCCGTGCTCTTCGTAGAACTTCGCCTCGAAGGGGAACAGCGCCAGCATCAGGTCGCAGGCCTGCTTGATCTTCAGCACGCGCTTCTGCCGCCAGGCCCAGACCGAGGGGCTGACGTAGTGCACGGTGCGAATGCCGGCGCGGCGCAGTTGCAGCTCCAGCCCGAGGTTGAAGTCCGGCGCGTCGATGCCGATGAAGACGTCGGGACGCGCGAGTATCAGGGTGCGGATCAGGTCCTTGCGCCGGCGCAGCAGCTCGCGCAGGCGGCCGAGGACCTCGACCAGGCCCATGACCGCCAGGCGCTCCATGGGGAATTCGGAAACCAGGCCCTGGGCTTGCATACGCGGGCCGCCAACACCGATGAACTCGATTTCGGGGTAGCGTTCGCGCAGGGCCTGCATCAGGCCGGCGCCGAGGATGTCCCCCGAGGCCTCGCCCGCCACCAGGGCGACGCGCAGCTTGCCGGTGCCCGCAGCCATGGTCAGCGGGTGATGCCGCGGGTGGCGCTCTGGATGGAGTCGCAGAACACCGCGACTTCCGGGAACTGCGCGGCGGACTCGGCCAGCTCGGCGAGCGCCTCCTCCACGGTCAGGCCCTGGCGGTACACCACCTTGTAGGCCCGGCGCAGGGCGTGGATGGCCTCGGCGCTGAAGCCACGGCGGCGCATGCCCTCGAAGTTCATGCTGCGCGCCTCGGCGGGGTTGCCGAAGACGGTCACGTAGGCCGGTACGTCCTTGCCGATGGCGGTGCCCATGCCGGAGAAGCTGTGGGCGCCGATGCGGCAGAACTGGTGCACCAGGGTGTAGCCGGAGAGGATCGCCCAGTCGTCCACGTGCACGTGGCCAGCCAGCGCGGTGTTGTTGACCAGGATGCAGTGGTTGCCGATCACGCTGTCATGGCCGACGTGAACGTAGGCCATGAACAGATTGTGGTCGCCGATGGTGGTTTCCGAGCGGTCCTGGATGGTGCCGCGGTGGATGGTCACACCCTCGCGGATCACGTTGTGGTCGCCGATCACCAGGCGAGTCGGCTCGCCCTTGTACTTCAGGTCGGGAGTGTCCTCGCCGACGCTGGAGAACTGGAAAATCCGGTTGTGTCTGCCGATCTTCGTGGGGCCCTTGAGCACCACGTGCGGACCGATCACCGTACCTTCGCCGATTTCCACATCCGGCCCGACGATGGACCAGGGGCCCACCTCTACGTCGTCGGCCAGCTTTGCCCGCGGATCGATGATGGCGCGAGGATCGATCAAACTCATAGTTTGCGTTCCGCACAGATGATTTCGGCCGAGCACACCGCCTTGTCATCGACGGTGGCGTGGCAGTCGAACTTCCAGATGCCGCGCTTCACGCTGATGAACTGGGCATGCAGGTTCAGCTGGTCGCCCGGCAGCACCGGCTGGCGGAAGCGCAGCTTGTCGGAGCCGACGAAGTAGTACAGGGTGCCGTCGGCCGGCTTCACGTCGAGCATCTTGAAGCCGAGGATGCCGGCCGCCTGGGCCATGGCCTCGATGATCAGCACGCCGGGCATGATCGGGTGCTGCGGGAAGTGGCCATTGAAGAACGGCTCGTTGATGCTGACATTCTTGTAGGCGCGAATGCGCTTGCCTTCGATGTCCAGCTCTACCACCCGGTCCACCAGCAGGAAGGGGTAGCGATGAGGCAGGTATTCGCGAATCTCGTTGATGTCCATCATGTTCAGGGGAGCCTGTTCAGAAAAGGGAAACGCCAAAAAATGCGTGACTCACGCATCAGATGGAGTGTCTCCGCTCGGGGTCACGGCGGCCAGGCGCTTTTCCAGCTGTTGCAGACGACGGGCCATGTCGTCCAACTGGCGAATACGGGCAGCGCTCTTCTTCCATTCAGCGGCGGGCTGCATGGCCGTGCCGGATGAGTAGGCGCCCGGCTCGGTGATCGAGCGGGTGACCATGGTCATGCCGGTGACGAAGACGTTGTCGCAGATCTCGATGTGTCCGACCAGGCCGACGCCGCCGGCGAGCATGCAATGCCTGCCGATCTTGGCGCTGCCGGAAATCCCGCAGCAGCCGGCCATGGCGGTGTGATCGCCGATCTGTACGTTGTGCGCGATCATGATCTGGTTGTCCAGCTTGACGCCGTTGCCAACCAGGGTATCGGACAGCGCACCACGGTCGATGGTGGTGTTGGCGCCGATCTCGACGTCGTCGCCAATGGTGACGCCGCCGATCTGCGCGATCTTCTGCCAGACGCCCTGCTGCTTGGCGAAGCCGAAGCCTTCGCCGCCGAGCACGGCGCCGGACTGGATGACCACGCGCTTGCCGATGCGCACGTCGTGGTAGAGGGTCACGCGCGGGGCCAGCCAACCGCCCTCGCCGATCACGCTGCGCGCGCCGACGAAGCAGTGGGCGCCGAGGGTGACGCCGGCGCCGATCTGCGCGCCGGCCTCGATCACCACGTAGGGGCCGATGCTGGCCGCGGGATCGACGCTGGCGCTGGCATCGACCACCGCGGTGGGATGGATGCCGGCAAGCGCCCTGGGCTTGGGATCGAACTGGTGCGACAACCCGGCGTAGGCCAGGTAGGGGTCGGGCACCACCAGCGCGTTGCCGGTGAAGCCTTCGGCGTCGGCGGCGGTGAGCAGCACCGCGCCGGCCCGGCTGTCGGCCAGGAACTTGCGGTACTGCGGGTTGGCCAGGAAACTCAGTTGCTCCGGGCCGGCATCCTGCAGGGTGGCCAGGCCGTGGATGACCACGGCCGGGTCGCCACGCAGCTCCGCCTGGAGCTGAGCGGCCAGTTCGGCGAGGGTATGGGACCGCGGGCTCATCATCAGCGCAGTTGGTTCATCCGCTCGATGACCTGGCGGGTGATGTCGTACTGGGGTTTGACGTCGACCACCGCGCCGCGCTCGACCACCAGGTCGTAGCCGCCCTTCTTGATGGTTTCCTCGACGGCCTGGTCCAGCTTCGGCTTGAGCTTCTTGAGCATTTCGCGGTCGGCGGAGGCCTTGGCTTCGTTCAGCTCCTTGGACTGGAACTGGAAGTCGCGGGCCTTCTGCTTGAAGTCGTCCTCGGCCTTGTCGCGCTCGGACTTGGACAGCTTGCTGCCGCCGTTGACCAGCTTGTCCTGCAGGGCCTTGGCGTCGCTTTCCAGGGCGCGCAGCTTGGTCAGTTGCGGGCCGAATTTCTTCTCGGCGTCGACGGCGTACTGCTTGGCCGCATCGGACTCGAGGAGCGCCATCTGGTAGTTGAGCACCGCGATCTTCATGTCGGCGAACGCGGGGCTCGCCATCAGGGCGGCGGTGATCAGGACGAACTGGGTCAACTTACGCACATTGCACTCCTGCACAAAGCTAGGTTGTCTATACAACAAGATGGCGAATCAGAAGGTCTGCCCCAGGGAGAACTGGAAGATCTGGGTTTCCGCGTTGTCCGGCTTCTTGATCGGGGTACCGAGGCTGAAGCTCAGCGGGCCGAGCGCAGTGATCCAGGTCAGACCGACACCCACGGACATGGCCATGTCGTTCAGCTTGATACCGTCGCAACCCTGGGTGGTGGACAGCGGGCAGTCGGAGTCGAACACGTTGCCCACGTCCCAGAACAGCACGGTACGCAGTTGGCTCTGGTCCTTGACGAAGGGCAGCGGGAACAGCAGTTCGGCGCCGCCGGTGATCATCACGTTACCACCGAAGGCCTGCGGATCCTGGTCCGGGTCAGTGTAGCGGCCACGGGCGTCGGGGCCACCCGACACGATGCTGGTCGCGGGGTCGGCGACGCTCGGCGTACTGCGCGGGCCGAGGGAGCTGTCCTTGAAGCCGCGCACCGAGTTAAAGCCGCCGGCGTAGTAGTTCTCGTAGAACGGCAGGCGATCGGTGGAGCCGTAGCCGTCGCCGTAGCCCAGCTCGGTGTGGAAGCGCATGGTGTAGGTGTCGGACAGCGGCGCGAAGATCTGGCCGCGATAGTCCAGCTTGTAGAACGACAGGTCGCTGCCGGGGATGGTCGATTCCAGCACCAGGCTTTGCGAGTGGCCGCGGGTGGCCAGCACGCCCTTGTTCAGGGTGGACTCGGACCAGCCGATGGAGGCCTTGAAGTTGGTGAAGTTGTCGCCTTCCTTCTCAAGGAAGTCGAAGATCTCGTCGACGGTGTAGGCGCCGGTGTCGATGGTGTCGCGCTGCACGGTCAGGCCGTAGGTCAGGCGCGAGGTCTCGCTGATCGGGTAGCCGATGCTGACGCCGGCGCCGAGGCTGTTCACCGAGTAGTCGGAGACGTCGACGTCGAGCTTGTCGTAGTCGGTCTTGCGGTAGAAGGCGTTGTAGCCCAGGCTCACGCCGTCGACGGTCCAGTAGGGGTCGACGAAGCCGAAGTTGTAGCGGGTCTGGTAGTCGGACTTGGTCAGGCCGATGCTGACCTTGTTGCCGGTACCCAGGAAGTTGTTCTGGCTGATCGAGCCGCCGAGGATCAGGCCGGCATCCTGGGCGAAGCCGATGCTGGCGGTGATGGAGCCGGAGGGCTGCTCTTCCACGCTGTAGTTGACGTCCACCTGGTCGTCGGTGCCCGGAACGGCCGGGGTCTCGACGTTGACCGTCTTGAAGTAGCCCAGGCGCTCCAGGCGCTGCTTGGACTGGTCGATCAGGTAGGTGCTGGCCCAGCCGCCTTCCATCTGGCGCATCTCGCGGCGCAGCACCTGGTCTTCGGTCTTGGTGTTGCCGCGGAAGTTGATGCGGTTGACGTAGGCGCGCTTGCCCGGGTCGACCACGTAGGTGATGGACACGGTTTTGTCGTCGTCATGGGCTTCCGGCACGCCGTTGACGTTGGCGAAGGTGTAGCCCTCGTTGCCCAGGCGGCGGGTGATCAGGTCGGAGGTGGAGGTCATCACCTTGCGCGAGAACACCTGGCCCGGCTCGACCAGCATCAGCTTCTTGATTTCCTCTTCCGGCACCTTGAGGTCGCCGGTCAGCTTCACTTCGCGGACCTTGTACTTCTCACCCTCGTTGATGTTGACGGTGATGTAGACGTGTTTCTTGTCCGGCGTGATGGACACCTGGGTGGAGGCGATATCCATGTGGATATAACCGCGGTCCAGGTAGTAGGAGCGCAGGCGTTCCAGGTCGCCGGAGAGCTTCTCGCGGGAATACTTGTCGTCGTTCTTGAAGAAGGACAGCCAGTTGGTTTCCTTCAGCTCGAAGAGGCCGGTCAGGTCCTCGTCGGAGAACACGGTGTTGCCGACCACGTTGACGTGGGCGATGGCTGCGACCGTGCCTTCGTTGACGGTGATCTTCAGCGCCACGCGGTTGCGCGGCTGCGGAGTGACCTGGGTCTCGATGTTGGCCGAGTAGCGGCCCTGGGCCACGTACTGGCGCTGCAGCTCGTTGCGCACGCCTTCGAGGGTGGCGCGCTGGAAGATTTCGCCTTCGGCCAGGCCGGACTGCTTGAGGCCCTTCATCAGGTCTTCGGTGCTGATGGCCTTGTTGCCTTCGATCTCGATGCTAGAGATGGACGGGCGCTCGACCACGTCGATGACCAGTACGTTGCCATCGCGGCCGAGGTGGATATCCTGGAAGAAGCCGGTCTTGAACAGCGAGCGGGTCGCCTCGACCAGACGGCGGTCATCGATCTGGTCGCCGACGTTCAGCGGCAGGGCGGCGAACACGCTACCCGCGGATACGCGCTGCAGGCCGTTGACGCGGATGTCGGAAACTGTGAAGGACTCTGCGTGAACCTGGGCGATCATCAACGCGGAAAGAGCCGCGGGTAACAGAAAGCGTTTCATGGAGTCCTTTTTTTCCAACTGACAAATAAAGAATCTGCCGCGTGAGGCGGCAGATCAGAAACCCAATGGCAGCTACAGTCGACTCAGATCGTTGACCAGGGCCAGCAACATGACCCCAACGACCAGGCTGATGCCGATCTGCATCCCCCAAGCCTGGACCCGCTCTGACAATGGGCGGCCACGCACCCACTCGACCAGGTAGAACAGCAGATGCCCGCCATCGAGGACGGGAATCGGCAACAGGTTGAGCACCCCCAAACTAATGCTCAGATAGGCGAGGAAATGCAGAAAATCCCCTACGCCGGACTGGGCCGAAGCGCCCGCCACTTTAGCAATGGTTATCGGCCCGCTCAAGTTTTTTACCGAGAGCTGGCCCAGCACCATTTTCTTTAGAGAATCCAGGGTTAGCAGACTCATCGACCAGGTTCGGGAGAGCGCTTCGCCCACCGCGGCGACCGGACCGAAACTGACTTCGCGGAGCATTTCCGCCGGCCACTGGCCACTGGCCACACCGGCCCCCAGGTAACCGGCACGGGCCTTGCCCTCGCCTTTCGCCGCCAGTTTCAGGGTCAGCTCGCGCTCCTGGCCGTCACGCAGCAGGGCGATGCTCACGGACTGCTCCGGACGAGCGCGTACCTTGTCGACCACCTGCTGCCAGTCGTCCACCGCCTGGCCGTCCACCCGCAGCAGCCGGTCGCCGATGGCCAGGCCCGCGGCCTTGCCGGGGCCCTGCGGGTCCAGCTCGGCGATCACCGGCGGCATGGCCGGGCGCCACGGCTGGATGCCCAGGCCGCCGATGGGATCGGGGTTGTCCGCGCTCTTCAGCCAGGCCTTGATCGGCAACTGGTGCAGGCTCTGCGCCGAGGAGCCCGGCTCGCGCACACTGACGCTCAACTCGCCGGTCTCGCCCAGGCGCCGCACCAGGCGCAGGTTGACCGCCGCCCAGCCGTCCACCGGCTCGCCATCCACCGCCAGCACTTCCTGGCCGGCGGCCAGGCCGCCCAGCGCCGCCGGGCTGTCGGGCACGATGGAGCCGATGACCGGGCGCACCTGCTGGGTGCCCAGCATGGCGAGGATCCAGAAGAACAGGATGGCCAGCAGGAAGTTGGCCACAGGGCCGGCCGCGACTATGGCGATGCGCTGGAATACCGTCTTGCGGTTGAAGGCCTGGTCGAGCTGGTCGAGGGGCACCTCGCCCTCGCGCTCGTCGAGCATCTTCACGTAGCCGCCCAGGGGGATGGCGGCCACCACGAATTCGGTGCCGTGGCGGTCGTGCCAGCGCACCAGGGGCGTGCCGAAGCCCACCGAGAAGCGCAGCACCCTGACCCCACAGCGGCGCGCCACCCAGAAGTGACCGAACTCGTGGAATGTCACCAGGACGCCAAGGGCGATGATCAGCCCGACGACCATGTAAAGTGCGCTCATCTCTACCTCCAGGGCTCAGGGCCTAGCGACCACGCCCATGCAACCAGGCCTGCGCGGCTTCGCGCGCACGGCGGTCGGCCTCCAGCACCACGTCGAGGCTTTCGACCGGCGTGGCAGCCTCGCGGTTCAGCACCTCGTCGATGATAACCGCGATCTCGGTGAAACGGATGCGCCGTTCGAGGAATGCGGCCACCGCCACCTCGTTGGCGGCATTGAGCATCGCCGGCGCGCTGCCGCCCGCCTCGGCCGCCTGGCGTGCCAGGCGCAGGCAGGGGAAGCGCTGTTCGTCGGGGGCCTGGAAGTCCAGGCGGGCGATGCCGAACAGATCCAGCGGCGACACCCCGGAGTCGATGCGCTCGGGCCAGGCCAGGGCGTGGGCGATGGGTGTGCGCATGTCGGGGTTGCCCAACTGGGCGAGCACCGAGCCATCCACGTAGTCGACCAGGGAATGGATCACGCTCTGCGGATGGATCACCACCTCCACCTTCGACGGCGGGGCATCGAACAGCCAGCAGGCCTCGATCAGTTCCAGGCCCTTGTTCATCATGCTGGCCGAGTCGACGGAAATCTTCCGCCCCATGGACCAGTTGGGGTGGGCACAGGCCTGCTCCGGGGAAACTTCTGACAGTTGATCCAGCGGCGTCTCGCGGAACGGGCCGCCGGAGGCGGTCAGCAGGATGCGTCGCACGCCGACCTGGCCCAGGCCCCGGGCGTAGTCACCGGGCATGCACTGGAAGATGGCATTGTGCTCGCTGTCGATCGGCAGCAGCACCGCACCGTGGGCCTGCACTTGGTGCATGAACAGGGCGCCGGACATCACCAGCGCCTCCTTGTTGGCCAGCAGCACGCGCTTGCCGGCCTGCACCGCCGCCAGGGTCGGCTTGAGGCCGGCGGCGCCGACGATGGCCGCCATGACCACGTCCACGTCCGGATGGCCGGCGACTTCGCACAGCCCCGGCTCGCCCACCAGTACGCGAGTGGCCAGGCCTTCGGCCTGCAGGGCGCCCTGCAGATGGCGGGCCTGCTCGTCGCTGGCGACCACCGCGAAGCGCGGCCGATGGGCCAGGCACAGGGCCTCCAGTTCGGCGAGGCGGGAATGCCCGGTGATGGCGAAGACGCTGTAACGCTGCGGATGCCGCGCGAGGACATCCAGGGTGCTCAGGCCGATGGAGCCGGTGGCCCCCAGCACGCAGACTTGCTGCGGCGCGCTCATGGCGTGCCCCAGCCGCTGGCCCAGAGCAGCACGGTGAAGACCGGGATGGCCGCGGTCAGGCTGTCGATGCGGTCGAGGACGCCGCCGTGGCCGGGCAGCAGGTTGCTGCTGTCCTTCAGGCCCGATTCGCGCTTGAACATGCTCTCGGTCAGGTCGCCGACCACCGACAGCGCCACCACCACGGCCGCGCAGGGCAGCGCCAGCAGCAGTTCGCGCACCGACCAGTCACGGTAGATGGCCACCGCGAAGGTGATCGCCAGGCTCAGCGCCAGGCCGCCGTAGAAGCCTTCCCAGCTCTTGCCGGGGCTGACCCGCGGCGCCAGCTTGCGCTTGCCGAAGGCCTTGCCGGAAAAATAGGCGCCGATGTCGGCGGCCCAGACCAGCACCATGACCGCGACGATCAGCCAGTTGGCCAGCGGCCACTGCTTGAGCACCACCAACCCCTGCCAGGCCGGCAGCAGGATCAGCAGGCCGATCAGCAGGCGGCGCCAGCGGCCGCCCCAGCTGGAGGCGCTGTCCGGGTAGGTGAGCACCATCACGGTAGCCAGCAGCCACCAGAGCACCGCCAGCAGCAGCACGGCGCCGGCCAGCTGCGGCAGCCAGTACAGCAGCAGCATCAGCAGCGCGACCACGCCGGCATAGCCGACGCGGGCCGGCTGCTCGTTGTAGCCGGCCAGGCGCGCCCATTCCCAGGCACCGAGGGTCACCACCAGGCCGATGAACAGCGCGAAGGCGAGGCCATCGAGGAGGAAGAAACCACCCAGCGCGATGGGCAGCAGCACCAGCGCCGTGATGATCCGTTGTTTCAGCATGACGGGGGGGCCTCGGCCTGCACCTGCTCGCTGGTCTTGCCGAAGCGACGCTGGCGGGTGGCATAGTCGGCCAGCGCTTCGCGCATCGCCGCGCTCTTGAAGTCCGGCCAGTAGAGATCGGAGAAGTACAGCTCGGCGTAGGCCAGCTGCCACAACAGGAAGTTGCTGATGCGGTGCTCGCCGCCGGTGCGGATGCACAGGTCCGGCAACGGCTGGTCGCCGGTGGTCAGGCAACCTTGGATCAGCCCGGGGGTGATGTCGTCCGGCACCAGGTGCCCGGCCTGCACTTCGCGGGCCAGGCGCTGGGCGGCCTGGGTGATGTCCCACTGGCCGCCGTAGTTGGCCGCCACCTGCAGCAGCAGCCCCTTGTTGCCGGCGGTGAGGTTCTCCGCTTCGCGCATGGCGGCTTGCAGCTCCGGATGGAAGCGGCTGCGGTCGCCGATGATGCGCAGGCGGATGCCGTTCTCGTCGAGCTTGCGCACCTCGCGGCGCAGGGCCATGAGGAACAGCTCCATGAGCGCACCGACCTCGTCGACCGGGCGCTGCCAGTTCTCGCTGGAGAAGGCGAACAGCGTCAGGACCTCGACACCGGCCTCGGCGCAGGTCTTGACCACCGCACGCACCGCGCTGACGCCGGCCTTGTGCCCGGCAACGCCGGGCAGCAGGCGCTTCTTCGCCCAGCGGTTGTTGCCGTCCATGATGATGGCCACGTGACGTGGCACCGCGGCCACCTGCTTGGTCTTGTCCATGACTGCAACCTGGCCGTCAGACGGCCATCAGATCCGTTTCCTTGGCCTCGAGGGCCTTGTCGATCTCGGCGACGAACCTGTCGGTGAGCTTCTGCACTTCGTCCCCGGCGCGACGCTCTTCGTCCTCGCTGATTTCCTTTTCCTTCTGCAGGTCCTTGAGCTGGGCCAGGGCGTCGCGGCGGATGTTGCGCACGGAGACGCGGGCCTGCTCGGCCTCGGCGCGGGCCTGCTTGGTGAAGCCCTTGCGGGTTTCCTCGGTCAGGGCCGGCATGGGGACGCGGATGGTGGTGCCGGCGGTGGCCGGGTTCAGGCCCAGGTCGGAGGTCATGATGGCCTTCTCGACCGCCTGGATCATGCTCTTGTCGAACACGTTCAGGGCCAGGGTGCGGGAATCCTCGACGGTGACGTTGGCGACCTGGCGCAGCGGGGTGTCGGAGCCGTAGTAGGACACCATGACGCTGTCCAGGATGCTCGGGTGCGCACGGCCGGTGCGGATCTTGGCGAAGGCGTGACCCAGGGCCTCCAGGGCCTTGCCCATGCGCTCCTGCGCTTCTTTCTTGATCTCGTTGATCATGTCAATCCTCCTCGATCAGGGTGCCCTCGGCACCACCAACAACAATATTCAGCAGCGCGCCCGGCTTGTTCATGTTGAACACCCGCAGCGGCATTTTCTGGTCGCGGCACAGGCAGATGGCGGTCAGGTCCATCACGCCCAGCTTGCGGTCGAGCACTTCATCGTAGGTCAGGCGCTCGAACTTCTCGGCGTTCGGGTCCTTGAACGGATCGGCAGTGTACACACCATCGACCTTGGTCGCCTTCAGCACCACGTCGGCATCGATTTCGATGGCGCGCAGGCAGGCGGCCGAGTCGGTGGTGAAGAAGGGGTTGCCGGTACCGGCGGAGAAGATCACCACTTCGCCGCTGGCGAGGTGGCGCATGGCCTTGCGGCGGTCGTAGTGGTCGGTGACGCCGACCATGCTGATGGCCGACATGACGATGGCGGTGATGTTGGAGCGCTCCAGGGCGTCGCGCATGGCCAGGCCGTTCATCACGGTGGCCAGCATGCCCATGTGGTCGCCGGTGACGCGGTCCATGCCGGCCGCCGACAGGGCCGCGCCGCGGAACAGGTTGCCGCCGCCGATGACCAGGCCGACCTGCACGCCGATACCGACCAGTTGGCCGATCTCCAGGGCCATGCGGTCCAGGACTTTCGGATCGATACCGAACTCTTCGCTGCCCATCAGGGCTTCGCCGCTCAGTTTTAGAAGAATGCGTTTATAGCGAGGTTGACGAGCGCTCAGCTGCTGAGCCATGACCTTTTTCTCCTGCGGCGATGTGGAATGCGGGGCGCCTGTCCGGGCGCCTGTCGGGGAAGCCTGGCCCTACCAGGCTAGCAGCGCCGCGAACCGACGAACGGTGCGAAGCCGCGGAGACCGCCCCGAATGGTCTCCCCACTTTGACGAAGAGGCCGCACGCGCGAGCGGGCAGCCTCTTCCGGGGCGACGGTGGAAACCGTCTTATTGCTTGGATGCAGCTACTTGAGCAGCAACCTCGGCAGCGAAGTCGGCCTCGGCCTTCTCGATGCCCTCGCCCACTTCGAAGCGAACGAAGGAGACGATCTCGGCGCCGGCTTTCTTGGCCAGTTCACCGACCTTGACTTCCGGATCCTTGACGAACGGCTGCTCGACCAGGCTGGCTTCGGCGAGGAACTTGTTGATGCGGCCCTTGACCATGTTCTCGACGATGTTTTCCGGCTTGCCGGCGATCTTGTCGGCGTTCAGCGCCAGGAAGATTTCCTTTTCCTTGGCCACGGCGTCTTCGGAAACCTGCGACGGGTCCAGGAACTGCGGGTTGCTGGCGGCGACGTGCATGGCGATGTCACGGGCCAGTTCAGCGTTGCCGCCTTTCAGGGTGACCAGTACGCCGATGCGGTGACCGTGCAGGTAGGCGCCGACCACGTCGCCTTCGGCGCGGGCCAGACGACGGATGTTGACGTTCTCGCCGCACTTGGCGACCAGGGCTTCACGGGCGGACTCCTGCTCGGCGATCAGCGGAGCGGCGTCGGTCAGCTTCTGCGCGACGGCCTTGTCCAGGCTGGCGGCGACGAAGTTCTTGAAGTCGTCCTGCAGGGCCAGGAAGTCGGTCTGCGAGTTGACTTCGATGATGGTGGCGGCCTTGGCGTCGTCGGCCACTTTCACCGCGATGGAACCTTCGGCGGCGATGTTGCCGGCCTTCTTGGCAGCCTTGATGGCGCCCGAAGCGCGCATGTCGTCGATGGCCTTCTCGATGTCGCCTTCGGCGGCAACCAGGGCCTTCTTGCACTCCATCATGCCCTGGCCGGTGCGCTCGCGCAGTTCTTTAACCAGTGCTGCAGTGATCTCTGCCATTTGCAAATCCTCTTGAGTTGGTTCTCAAAACCAGATCGCCCGGCGGGCCGGGCGGAATTCGGGAGTGGCAAAAAGGGGGCCAGGCCCCCTTTTTGCGCACCGCTGGACGTCTGGACGTCCCGGAATCAGCCTTCGGCGGATTCGGCCGGCGCTTCTTCGACGAACTCGTCGGCACCGCCCTGGGCGTTCTGACGGCCGCGCAGTACGGCTTCGGCCATCGAACCCAGGTAGAGTTGCACGGCGCGGATGGCGTCGTCGTTACCGGGGATGACGTAGTCGACGCCGTCCGGGCTGCTGTTGGTATCGACGATGCCGATGACCGGGATGCCCAGCTTGTTGGCTTCGGTGATGGCGATGCGCTCGTGGTCGACGTCGATCACGAACAGCGCGTCCGGCAGGCCGCCCATGTCCTTGATGCCGCCCAGGCTGCGATCCAGTTTTTCCAGATCACGGGTGCGCATCAGGGCTTCTTTCTTGGTCAGCTTGTCGAAGGTGCCGTCCTGCTGCTGGGTTTCCAGCTCGCGCAGGCGCTTGATCGACTGACGGATGGTCTTGTAGTTGGTGAGCATGCCGCCCAGCCAACGGTGGTCGACGTACGGCATGCCGCAACGGGCGGCTTCTTCGCGAACGATCTTGCCGGCGGAACGCTTGGTGCCGACGAACAGGATCTTGTTCTTGCCCGAGGCCAGGCGCTCAACGAAGGTCAGGGCATCGTTGAACAGCGGCAGGGTCTTTTCCAGGTTGATGATGTGGATCTTGTTGCGCGCGCCGAAAATGAACTTGCCCATTTTCGGGTTCCAGTAACGGGTCTGGTGGCCGAAGTGCACACCGGCCTTCAGCATATCGCGCATGTTGACTTGGGACATGATAGTTCCTCGATAAGTCGGGTTGGGCCTCCATGCATCCCAATGACCAACCCTCCGCACGTGGCGAGAAGGCACCCAGGTCATCGTGTCGATGCATGTGTGGGTTAGGCTTGAACAGGCCATAGCCTGCAAAAGCGGGGCGCTTTATATCACACAAAGCCGCTGGAGGCTAGAAGCTGGAAGCCGGACGACGTACCGCCGCTCTTCGCTTTTCGCAGGAGCGAGCTTGCTCGCGAACGGCGTAGGCGCGAGTCCCGTTCGCGAGCAAGCTCGCTCCTACAAGAGCAGGCATTCCTCGCTCCAGCCTCCAGCCTCCAGCCTCCAGCCTCCAGCCCCATAGAGCCTGCCGCCCGTGAAAATGGTAAGCTATCGCTTTTGCCGTCCGCCCCAGGAAATCCCAATGACCGTCACCATCAAGACGCCCGAAGACATCGAGAAAATGCGCATCGCCGGCCGCCTGGCCGCCGAGGTGCTGGAAATGATCGGCGAGCACGTCAAGCCCGGGGTCACCACCGACGAACTGGACCGCATCTGCCACGACTATATAGTCAACGTCCAGCAGGCCATCCCCGCACCCCTGAACTACAAGGGCTTCCCCAAGTCCATCTGCACCTCGATCAACCACGTCGTCTGCCACGGCATCCCCAACGAGAAGCCGCTCAAGGAAGGCGACATCGTCAACATCGACATCACCGTCATCAAGGACGGCTACCACGGCGACACCAGCAAGATGTTCCTGGTGGGCAAGACCCCGGAGTGGGCCGACCGTCTGTGCCAGATCACCCAGGAATGCATGTACAAGGGCATTTCCGTGGTCAAGCCCGGCGCGCGCCTGGGCGATATCGGCGAGGTGATCCAGAAGTACGCCGAGAAGAACGGCTTCTCGGTGGTCCGCGAGTACTGCGGCCACGGCATCGGCAAGGTGTTCCACGAAGAGCCCCAGGTGCTGCACTACGGCCGCGCCGGCACCGGCCTGGAACTCAAGGAAGGGATGATCTTCACCATCGAGCCGATGATCAACCAGGGCCGCCCGGAAACCCGCCTGCTGGGCGACGGCTGGACCGCCATCACCAAGGACCGCAAGCTCTCCGCCCAGTGGGAGCACACCGTGCTGGTGACCGCCGACGGCTACGAGATCCTCACCCTGCGCAACGACGAGAGCTTCCCGCGCACCAGCGCGTGAGCGGCGTTGCAATCTCGCCGACGGCTGGGTAGAACATAGAAATCCCGGCCCGGCACCCTCGCCGGGCCTGGCGCCACGCGCCCCAGGCCCGGACGATGACTTGCCCCTGCCCTCCCCCCATCCCAGAATCAGGAAGGCCGCCATGCCGCAGGTGGATCCCGAGTTGTTCGACCCTGGGCAGTTCCAGGCGGAACTGGCCCTCAAATCCAGCCCCATCCCCGCCTTCAAGAAGGCCATCCGCCAGGCCAACGAGGTGCTGGACGCGCGCTTCAACGGCGGCCGTGACATCCGCCGGCTGATCGAGGACCGCGCCTGGTTCGTCGACCAGATCCTGCAGCAGGCCTGGCAGCGCTTCGCCTGGTGCGAGGACGCCGACATCGCCCTGGTGGCGGTGGGCGGCTACGGCCGCGGCGAGTTGCACCCGCACTCGGACATCGACATCCTTGTGCTGCTCGACAGCGAGGACCAGGAGGTCTTCCGCGAGCCCATCGAGGGCTTCCTCACCCTGCTCTGGGACATCGGCCTGGAAGTCGGCCAGAGCGTGCGCTCGGTGGCCGAATGCGCCGAGGAAGCGCGCGCCGACCTGACGGTGGTGACCAACCTGATGGAGTGCCGGACCATCTCCGGCCCCGACCACCTGCGCCAGCGCATGCTCGAAGCCACGGCCACCAGCCAGATGTGGCCCAGCGGCCAGTTCTTCCTTGCCAAGCGCAAGGAACAGATCCACCGCCACACCAAATACAACGACACCGAATACAACCTGGAGCCCAACGTGAAGGGCTCGCCCGGCGGGCTGCGCGACATCCAGACCATCCTCTGGGTGGCCCGCCGCCACTTCGGCAGCCTCAACCTGCACGCGCTGGTCAAGGAAGGCTTCCTGGTGGAAAGCGAGTCCAGCGTGCTGGCCTCCTGCCAGGAATTCCTCTGGAAGGTCCGCTACGCCCTGCACATGCTCGCCGGGCGCGCCGAGGACCGCCTGCTGTTCGACCACCAGCGGCGCATCGCCGGGATGCTCGGCTACCAGGACAACGACGCCAAGCTGGCCGTCGAGCGCTTCATGCAGAAGTACTACCGGGTGGTGATGGCGGTCTCCGAGCTGAACGACCTGATCATGCAGCACTTCGAGGAAGTCATCCTGCGCGCCGGCGAAGGCGGCCAGGTGACGCCGCTGAACAGCCGCTTCCAGGTCCGCGACGGCTACCTGGAAGTGACCAACGCCAACGTCTTCAAGCGCACCCCCTTCGCCCTCCTGGAAATCTTCGTGCTGATGGCCCAGCACCCGGCGATCAAGGGCGTGCGCGCCGACACCATTCGTCTGCTGCGCGACAGCCGGCACCTGATCGACGACGACTTCCGCCACGACATCCGCAACACCAGCCTGTTCATCGAGCTGTTCAAGTGCCGCGAAGGCATCCATCGCAACCTGCGGCGGATGAACCGCTACGGCATCCTCGGCCGCTACCTGCCGGAGTTCGGCCTGATCATCGGGCAGATGCAGCACGACCTGTTCCACATCTATACGGTGGACGCCCACACCCTCAACCTGATCAAGCACCTGCGCAAGCTGCAGCGCCCGGACATGGCCGAGAAGTACCCGCTGGCCAGCAAGATCATGGAGCGCCTGCCCAAGCCGGAGCTGATCTACCTCGCCGGGCTCTACCACGACATCGCCAAGGGCCGTGGCGGCGACCATTCCGAGCTGGGCGCGGTGGACGCCGAGCTGTTCTGCCAGCGCCACCAGCTGCCGCAGTGGGACACTCAACTGGTCAGTTGGCTGGTGCAGAACCACCTGGTGATGTCCACCACCGCGCAGCGCAAGGACCTCTCCGACCCGCAGGTGATCTTCGACTTCGCCCAACTGGTCGGCGACCAGACGCGCCTGGACTACCTCTACGTGCTCACCGTGGCCGACATCAACGCCACCAACCCGAGCCTGTGGAACTCCTGGCGCGCCAGCCTGCTGCGCCAGCTCTACACCGAGACCAAGCGCGCCCTGCGCCGCGGCCTGGAGAACCCGCTGGACCGCGAGGAGCAGATCCGCCAGACGCAGAGCGCGGCCATCGACATCCTGGTGCGCGACGGCATCGACCAGGACGACGCCGAGCAGCTCTGGAGCCAGCTGGGCGACGACTACTTCCTGCGCCACAGCGCCGCCGACGTGGCCTGGCATACCGAGGCCATCCTCCAGCACCCGGACGACGGCACGCCGCTGGTGCTGATCAAGGAAACCACCCAGCGCGAGTTCGAGGGCGGCACGCAGATCTTCATCTACGCCGCCGACCAGCACGACTTCTTCGCCGTGACCGTGGCGGCGATGGACCAGCTCAACCTGAACATCCAGGACGCGCGGATCATCACCTCCACCAGCCTGTTCACCCTCGACACCTACATAGTGCTCGACGCCGATGGCGGCTCGATCGGCGACAATCCCCAGCGCATCGCCGAAATCCGCCAGGGCCTGGTAGACGCGCTGAAGAACCCCGACGACTACCCGAACATCATCCAGCGCCGCGTGCCCCGGCAGCTCAAGCACTTCGCCTTCGCGCCGCTGGTGACCATTTCCACCGACGCCTCGCGCCAGGTCAGCGTGCTCGAGGTCATCGCCCCCGACCGCCCGGGCCTGCTGGCGCGCATCGGTGGGCTGTTCCTGGACTTCGACCTGTCGGTGCGCAACGCCAAGATCGCCACCCTCGGCGAGCGCGTGGAGGACGTGTTCTACGTCACCGACGCGCACAACCAGCCACTCTCCGACCCGGACCTGTGCAAGCGACTGCAGGCGGCCCTGGTCGAGCAGCTTTCACAGGCCAACGGCCAGGAAACCGTTCCGGTCCGCATCAGCATCTGACGAGCGATTCACATGAACCCAGACCTCGACCTGCTCCAGCCCTACCCCTTCGAGAAGCTCCGCGCCCTGCTCGCCGGCGCCCAGCCGCCGGCCGGGCTGCCGCACATCGCGCTGTCCATCGGCGAGCCCAAGCACCGCTCGCCGGAATTCGTCGCCAAGGCCCTGGCCGACAGCCTCGACCAACTGGCGGTGTACCCGACTACCCTGGGCCTGCCGGCGCTGCGCGAAACCATCGCCGCCTGGTGCGAGCGCCGCTTCGGCGTCCCCGCAGGCTGGCTGGACGCCGCCCGCCACGTGCTGCCGGTGAACGGCACCCGCGAGGCGCTGTTCGCCTTCACCCAGGCGGTAGTGGACCGCAGCAAGAACGGCCTGGTGATCAGCCCCAACCCCTTCTACCAGATCTACGAAGGCGCGGCCTTGCTGGCCGGCGCGCAACCGCACTACCTGGCCTGCCGCGCCGGGAACGGCTTCAATCCGGACTTCGACGCGGTGCCGGCGGACGTCTGGCAGCGCTGCCAGATCCTCTTCCTCTGCTCCCCGGGCAACCCCACCGGCGCGCTTGTCCCCCTCGCCGAATTGAAGAAGCTGATCGCCCTGGCCGACCAGCACGACTTCCTGATCGCCGCCGACGAGTGCTACAGCGAGCTGTACTTCGACGAGCAGAACCCGCCGCCCGGCCTGCTCAGCGCCTGCGTCGAACTGGGCCGCTCGGACTTCAAGCGCTGCGTGGTGTTCCACAGCCTGTCCAAGCGCTCCAACCTGCCGGGCCTGCGCTCGGGCTTCGTCGCCGGCGACGCCGAGGTGCTGAAGAAATTCCTCCTGTACCGCACCTACCACGGCTGCGCCATGCCGGTGCAGACCCAACTGGCCAGCATCGCCGCCTGGCAGGACGAAGACCACGTGCGCGCCAACCGCGACCTGTACCGCGAGAAGTTCGCCGCGGTGCTGGACATCCTCGCCGGCGTGCTCGACGTGCAGCGCCCGGACGGCAGCTTCTACCTGTGGGCGAAAACGCCCATCGCCGACACCGAGTTCTGCCGTGGCCTGTTCGACCAGCAGCACGTCACCGTGGTGCCGGGCTCCTATCTGTCCCGCGAAGTGAACGGCGAGAACCCCGGCGCCAACCGAGTGCGCATGGCCCTGGTCGCCCCGCTGGCGGAATGCGTGGAAGCGGCCGAACGAATCAAGCGTTTCGTCCAGGCCAGGTAACGCCCTTCCCCTCCCCTGTAGGAGCGAGCTTGCTCGCGAACGGACTCCGCTGCGGGGTTCGTTCGCGAGCAAGGACTAGGCGTCCCCCTAGATCCTACGAAGAGCCTTTTACGGAGCCACCCGGAGCCATGGCCAGGCGGCGGATAACGTCGAACGTTATCCGCCCTACGCCAGGCCCACCCGCGACGTAGGGCGTATAACCGTTCGCGGTTATACGCCGCCTCACCAGGGCCACAGCCCACGCCCAGATCAACCTCGGAGCCGCCTGGAGCCTGCAGCCTGCCGCCTGCAGCCGCTCTACACCCACCGCCCCGCCTTGCTGGTCAGCCAGGCCTCCTGGGAGTCCAGGTCGCCGAGCACCTTGCGCATGGTCTCGTCGTCCACCAGGTTCTCCCGGCGCAGCTGGTACAGCTCCAGGCGCTGAGTGCGCAGCGCCTTGATGCGCAGGGCCTGGTCGGCCAGCTCCAGGCTGCGCGCCCGCTCCCGCGCCTCGGCGCTGTCCGGAGCCGGGTCGAGCTGCTGGCGGTACTCGGCCATCAACCGCGCCTTCACCTCCGCCAACCGCGCAGCCTCCTCGGCATCCACCTTCTCGCCGGCCGGCATTTCCTCCTTCTCCAGCATGCGGATGGCCGCCACCGCGGTGCGCCGCCATACCGAGCGGTACTCCAGCTCGGACTGGTCGTTGCTGGCCACCGGCAGCCCCTTGAGCAAGGCCGGCAGGCCCAGGGTGGCCGCCAGCAGCGAAACCAGGATCACCCCGGCGGCGATGAAGATGATCAGGTCGCGCTGCGGGAAGGCCTCGCCGCTGCCCAGCAGCAGCGGCACCGACAGCACGCCGGCCAGTGTCACCGCCCCGCGCACCCCGCCCAGCGCCGAGATCGCCGACAGCCGCAGCACCGGCTCGCCGGGCTTGCCGCCCAGCTCGATGCCCCACCAGCGCTCGAAGCGCAGAGACAGCTTCCAGTAGCACCAGACCCAGGCGAAACGCAGCAGGATCAGCACGGCGTACACCGCCAGCACGTAGAACAGCAGTTGCGAGGAACGCCACAGGCTGTCGCCGGCGTGGTGCGTCACCGACTTGAGGATGTCCGGCAGTTGCAGGCCCAGCAGCAGGAACACCACGCCGTTGAAGGCGAACTCCAGCATCGACCAGACGCTGCGGTTGAGCACGCGGGTATGGGTCTGTCGCGGCAGCAGGTCGGTCCAGCTCTGCATCATGCCCGCCGCCACCGCCGCGAGAATGCCGGAGACGCCCAGCTCCTCGGCGACCATGTAGACGGCGAAGGGCAGCAACAGCATGAGCACCACGTGGGTGGCCGGGTCGTCCCAGCCGCGGCGGATCATCCAGGCGCGGATGCGCCCCAGCAGCCAGCTCAGCACCACGCCGCAGGCCAGGCCGCCCACCGCCACGAGCAGGAAGCTCAGGCTGGCGTCGAGCAGCGAGAAGGCGCCGGTCATGGCCGCGGCCACGGCGAACTTGAAGGCCACCAGGCCCGAGGCGTCGTTCATCAGCGCCTCGCCCTGCAGCACGTGCATCAGCCGCCGCGGCAGGCGGTTCTGGGCGATCGCCGATACCGCCAGGGCGTCGGTGGGCGACAGCACCGCGGCCAGGGCGAAGGCGGCGGCCCAGGGAATCTCGGGAATCAGCAGATGGATGAAGGCGCCACCGCCAGCCACGGTGAACAGCACCAGGGCGAAGGCCATGGTCAGGATCGGCCAGCGCATCTGCCAGAACTCGCCCTTGGGCATGCGCCAGCCATCGGCGAACAACAGCGGCGGAATGAACAGGAACATGAACAGCTCCGGGTCCAGCGCCACGTGCAACCCCAGGCTGGGCCAGGCCAGGACCGCCCCCGAGGCGATCTGGATCAGCGGCAGCGGCAAGGGCAGCAGTTGCGCCAGCAGGCGCGTGCCCCCGACCACCAGCAGCAGGATGAGCACGGTATAAACGGTTTGCATCGACGATCTCCCAGTCGCCAGTTCGCGGCGCCCCATTTGAACATCCAGAGACGCTCTCCATCAGCCCCCGGGCGAGCAATAGACTATTGCAATCGCAAAAGAATCGTCCCGCCCTCCCCGCCCCCGCAAGTTCACGGGAAAATGGCATAATCCCGCGCTTGCCAAAGGAACGACGAGGAGCGCCGCCCATGACCCAGCGGACCATCTATGGAATCAAGGCCTGCGACACCATGAAGAAAGCCCGCACCTGGCTTGAGGAACACGGCGTCGACTATGCCTTCCACGACTACAAGACTAGCGGAATAGACCGCGCGCACCTTGAACAATGGTGCGCCGAGCATGGCTGGCAGACGGTCCTGAACCGCGCCGGCACCACCTTCCGCAAGCTCGACGAGGCGCAGAAAGCCGACCTCGACGAGTCCCGCGCGATCGAGCTGATGCTCGCCCAGCCGTCGATGATCAAGCGTCCGGTGCTGGACCTTGGCGACCGCACCCTGGTCGGCTTCAAGCCCGACGCCTACGCCGCCGCGCTGGCCTGATACTTTTTTTACCGTTTTTTCGAGGAACCACACATGTCCCAATCCCTCTTCAGTCTGGCCTTCGGCGTCGGCTCCCAGAACCGCCAGGACGCCTGGCTGGAAGTCTTCTACGCGCAACCGCTGCTGAACCCGGCCGCCGAGCTGGTCGCCGCCGTCGCGCCGATCCTCGGTTACGAGAACGGCAACCAGGCCATTGCCTTCAGCAACCAGCAGGCCTACCAACTGGCCGACGCGCTGAAGACCATCGCCCCGGCCCAGGCCGCCCTGCTCAACCGCCTGGCCGAAAGCCAGAAGCCGCTGGTCGCCACCCTGCTGGCCGAAGACGCCGCCCCCGCCTCCACTCCCGAGGCCTACCTGAAGCTGCACCTGCTCTCGCACCGCCTGGTCAAGCCGCATGGCGTCAACCTGTCGGGCATCTTCCCGCTGCTGCCGAACGTGGCCTGGACCAACATCGGCGCCATCGACCTGGCCGAACTGGCCGAGCTGCAACTGGAAGCTCGCCTGAAGGGCAAGCTGCTGGAAGTCTTCTCGGTGGACAAGTTCCCGAAAATGACCGACTACGTGGTCCCGGCCGGCGTGCGCATCGCCGACACCGCCCGCGTGCGACTGGGCGCCTACATCGGCGAAGGCACCACCGTGATGCACGAAGGCTTCGTCAACTTCAACGCCGGCACCCAAGGCCCGGGCATGATCGAAGGCCGCGTCTCGGCCGGCGTGTTCGTCGGCAAGGGTTCGGACCTGGGCGGCGGCTGCTCGACCATGGGCACCCTGTCCGGCGGCGGCAACATCGTCATCAGCGTCGGCGAAGGCTGCCTGATCGGCGCCAACGCCGGCATCGGCATCCCGCTGGGCGACCGCAACATCGTCGAAGCCGGCCTGTACGTCACCGCCGGCACCAAGGTGGCGCTGCTGGACGACCAGAACAACCTGGTCAAGGTGGTCAAGGGCCGCGACCTGGCCGGCCAGCCGGACCTGCTGTTCCGCCGCAACTCGCAGACCGGCGCGGTGGAGTGCAAGACCAACAAGACCGCCATCGAGCTGAACGAAGCGCTGCACGCGCATAACTAAGTCAGAGCTGAAAGCTGGAAGCCAAAAGCCGGAAGCGGGCTGCACAAGGCACTTCCAGCTTCCAGCTTCCAGCTTCAGGCTTACAGCCATGCTTCTTTCCCCCTGGCGCTCCGCCTTCCCTGCCCTCGCCGCGCTGGCAGCCGAGGAGCAGACCTACCTCGACAGCGCCGCCACCGCGCAGAAGCCCCAGGCCATGCTCGACGCCCTGGCCGGCTACTACGCCAGCGGAGCGGCCAACGTCCATCGCGCCCAGCACCTGCCCGGCGAACGCGCCACCCGTGCCTTCGAGGCGACGCGCACACGCCTGGCGCAATGGCTGGACGCCGGCAGCCCGGAACAACTGGTGTTCACCCACGGCGCCACCGAGGCCCTGAACCTGCTGGCCTACGGCCTGGAGCCGCTGTTCGGCGAAGGCGACGAGATCGCCATCAGCGCCCTGGAGCACCACGCCAACCTGCTGCCCTGGCAGCAACTGGCGCTGCGCCGCGGAGCGAAGCTGGTGGTGCTGCCGCTGGACGACCGCGGGGTCATCGACCTGGAGGCCGCCAGGCAGCTGATCGGCCCGAGCACCCGCCTGCTCGCCGTGAGTCAGTTGTCCAACGTGCTCGGCACCTGGCAGCCACTGCCGGAGCTGCTGGCCCTGGCCCGCGCGCAAGGCGCGCTGAGCGTGGTGGACGGCGCCCAGGGCGTGGTCCATGGCCGGCACAGCCTGTCCGCCCTGGGCTGCGACTTCTACGTGTTCTCCAGCCACAAGCTCTACGGCCCCGAGGGCCTGGGCCTGCTCTGGGGCCGCGCGGACGCGCTGGCGCGCCTGCGCCACTGGCAGTTCGGCGGCGAGATGGTGCAGAACGCCGATTACCAGAGCGCGCACTTCCGCCCGGCGCCGCTGGGCTTCGAAGCCGGCACTCCGGCCATAGGCGCGGTGATCGGCCTGGGCGCCAGCCTCGACTGGCTGACCCGCCAGGACGCCGCGGAAATGGCCGCCCACGAGGCCCTGCTGCACGCACAGCTGCTGGCCGGGCTGCGCGCCCGCGACGGTGTGCGCCTGCTGGGCGAACCCCAGGCGGCGCTGGCCAGCTTCGTGGTGCGGGACGTGCACAGCGCCGACCTTGCCCATCTGCTCACCGAACAGGGCGTGGCGGTGCGCGCCGGACACCATTGCGCCATGCCGCTGCTCAAGCGCCTGGGCCTGCCCGGCGCCATCCGCGTATCCCTCGCCCTGTATAACGACGGCGCCGACCTGGAGCGCTTCTTCCGCGCCCTCGACGGCGCCCTGGAACTGCTGCGATGAGCCTCCCCGAAGCCGCCCGCCAGGCACTGGAAGCCTTTGCCGGCCAAGCCTCCTGGGAACAGCGCGCGCGCCTGCTGATGCAGTGGGGCGACAGACTGGAGCCGCTGGGCGAGGAAGAACGCAACGAAGCCAACCGCATCCACGGCTGCGAAAGCCTGGTCTGGCTGGTGGCCGAACAACGCGATGGCGCCTGGCACTTCCGCGCCACCAGCGACGCACGCCTGCTGCGCGGATTGATCGCGCTGCTGCTGGTGCGGGTGCAGGGGCTGCCGGGGGATGAACTGGCGCAACTGGACCTGGGCCAATGGTTCAACGACCTGGGCCTGGGCCGGCAGTTGTCGCCCTCGCGCAGCAATGGCCTGAATGCGGTGCTCCAACGCATGCGCGAACTCGTTTCGTAGGAGCGAGCTTGCTCGCGAACAACCGAGTCAAGCTCAACTCCGGAGCGATATCGAAGTCCGTCCCCTCTCCCCAGCCCTCTCCCTGAAGGGAGAGGGGGCTAGTCCGTGCCGAGAGAAAGAATGGTTTCAGCTGGAAACCTTCGATGTTGCCGGCTAACTCCAGAACACCCAGCTCTGCCCAACGGTCCCCTCTCCCTTCAGGGAGAGGGTTAGGGAGAGGGAGCGGAGTAACAGCAAACACCTCGATAACAGGTGAGCACCGTTCGCGTTAAGAGGGATTTCCAGCCGCGCTACGCTCCGAAGGCCGCCGCGCCCCCGCCACCAACTTATCCACAGCCCTGGCCGCCGCAGCCATGCCAAAGGTGGCCGTAACCATCATCACCGCCCCGAAACCACCCGCGCAGTCCAGCTTCACCCCTTCCCCGACGAAGCCCTTGGCCTGGCACACGCTGCCATCCGGCTTGGGGTAGCGCAGCTGCTCGGTGGAAAACACGCAGGGCACGCTGTAATGCCGCCCCGGCGTGCGCGAGAAGTTGTAGTCGCGGCGCAGCAGCGAGCGCACCTTGGCCGCCAGCGGGTCGTTGAAGGTCTTGTTCAGGTCGGCCACCTGGATCTGCGTCGGGTCGACCTGGCCGCCGGCGCCGCCGGTGGTGACGATCTGGATCTTGCGCCGCTTGCACCAGGCGATCAGCGCCGCCTTGGCCGGCACGCTGTCGATGCAGTCGATGACGAAGTCCATGTCGGTGGTGATGCAGTCGGCCATGCTCTCGCGGGTGACGAAGTCCGCCACCGCGTGGACCTTGCACGCCGGGTTGATGGAGCGGATGCGCTCGGCCATCACCTCCACCTTGGGCTTGCCCACGGCGCCTTCCAGGGCGTGGACCTGGCGGTTGGTGTTGGTCACGCAGACGTCGTCCAGGTCGAACAGGGAAATCTCGCCGACGCCACTGCGCGCCAGCGCCTCGGCCACCCAGGAGCCGACGCCGCCGATGCCGACCACCGCCACGTGGGCCGCGGCCAGGCGCTCCAGGCCCTGGGTGCCGTACAGGCGGGCGATGCCACCGAAACGCTGATCGTCCACTACCATCACAGTGTCTCCGCAAAAAACGCCCGGCATTCTATAGGAAGGTGGCCGCCGGGGCCGGCCGAATTGACGCCCGGCAAGGCCGGCGCCGGCTACCCGGGACATTCTACGCCGGCCCCGGAGCGCCGGACGGGAGCTATACACCCAGGGGGGTGCGGGGTAGGATGCGCGCCGACCCGTTCCCGGCCCCGAAACACCGACAGGAACCCGATCGCTCCATGCCATCACGCAAATTCGGCCTCAATCTGGTCGTGCTGGTCGCCCTGGCCGCCCTGCTCACCGGCGTCTGGGCCCTGTACAACCGCCCGGTGAGCGCGCCGGACTGGCCGGAAAGCATCTCCGGCTTCTCCTTCTCGCCCTTCCGCCTGGACCAGAGCCCGCAGAGCGGCCGCTTCCCCAGCGACGAGCAGATCCGCTCGGATCTGGAACTGGTCTCGCGGATGACCGAGAACATCCGCACCTACTCGACCAAGGGCAGCCTTTCCGACATCCCCTTCCTCGCCGAGGAGTACGGGATGCGCGTCAGCCTGGGCATCTGGATCAGCGCCGACGAGGCCGAGAACGAGGCGGAGATCGCCCGCGGCATCGAGATCGCCAACCGCTCGCGCAGCGTGGTGCGGGTGATAGTCGGCAACGAGGCGCTGTTCCGCCGCGAAGTCACCAAGGACCAGTTGATCGGCTACCTCGACCGCGTCCGCGCCGCGGTGAAGGTGCCGGTGACCACCGCCGAGCAGTGGCACATCTATGAGAAGTACCCGGAACTGGCCCAGCACGTCGACCTGATCGCCGCCCACGTGCTGCCCTACTGGGAATTCGTGCCCATGCAGGATTCGGTGCAGTTCGTCCTGGACCGCGCCCGCGACCTGCGCCTGAAGTTTCCGAAAAAGCCGCTGCTGCTGGCCGAGGTCGGCTGGCCCAGCAACGGCCGCATGCGCGGCGGCGCCACCGCCACCCAGGCAGACCAGGCCATCTACCTGCGCGAACTGACCAACGCGCTGAACAAGAAGGGCTACAACTACTTCGTGGTCGAGGCCTTCGACCAGCCGTGGAAATACACCGACGAAGGCTCGGTGGGCGCCTACTGGGGCGTGTTCAACGCCGCGCGCCAGCCCAAGTTCAACTTCCAGGGCCCGGTGGTGGCCATTCCCAAGTGGCGCGTGCTGGCCATCGCCTCGGTGGTGCTCGCGCTGCTCACCTTCACCCTGCTGCTGATCGACAGCAGCGCCCTGCGCCAGCGCGGGCGGACCTTCCTCGCCGTGGTCTCGTTCGTCTGCGCGTCCATCCTGGTGTGGATCGGCTACGACTACAGCCAGCAGTACAGCACCTGGTTCAGCATCACCGTCGGCGTATTGCTGGGCATAGGCGCGCTGGGCGTGGTGATAGTGCTGTTCACCGAGGCCCACGAGCTGGCCGAGGCCGTGTGGACGCGCAAGCGCCGCCGCCTGTTCCTGCCGGTCACCGCGGCCGACGCCTACCGGCCCAAGGTCTCCATCCACGTGCCCTGCTACAACGAGCCGCCGGAGATGCTCAAGGAGACGCTGAACGCCCTGGCCAGGCTCGACTACCCGGACTTCGAGGTCCTGGTGATCGACAACAACACCAAGGACCCGGCCGTGTGGGAGCCGGTGCAAGCCCACTGCGAACTGCTCGGCCCGCGCTTCCGCTTCTTCCACGTGGCGCCCCTGGCCGGCTTCAAGGGCGGCGCGCTGAACTACGCGCTGCAGTTCGTCGCGCCCGACGCCGAGGTGATCGCGGTGATCGACTCCGACTACTGCGTCGAACCGGACTGGCTCAAGCACATGGTGCCGCACTTCGCCGACGCGCAGATCGCCGTGGTGCAGTCGCCGCAGGACTACCGCGACCAGCACGAGAGCGCCTTCAAGCGCCTGTGCTACGCCGAGTACAAGGGCTTCTTCCACATCGGCATGGTCACCCGCAACGACCGCGACGCGATCATCGAGCACGGCACCATGACCATGGTCCGGCGCCAGGTGCTGGACGAGCTGAAGTGGGCCGAATGGTGCATCACCGAAGACGCCGAGCTGGGCCTGCGGGTGTTCGAGCGTGGCCTCTCGGCGGCCTACTTCGAGCGCAGCTACGGCAAGGGCCTGATGCCCGACACCTTCATCGACTTCAAGAAGCAGCGCTTCCGCTGGGCCTACGGCGCCATCCAGATCATGAAGCGCCACACCGACGCCTTGCTGCGCGGCCGCGGCCCGGATGGCAGCAAGCTGACCGGTGGCCAGCGCTACCACTTCGTCGCCGGCTGGCTGCCGTGGATCGCCGACGGCATGAACATCTTCTTCACCCTCGGCGCGCTGCTCTGGTCGGCGGCGATGATCATCGTGCCCAAGCGCGTCGACCCGCCGCTGCTGATCTTCGCGATCCTGCCGCTGACGCTGTTCGCCTTCAAGGTCGGCAAGATCCTCTTCCTCTACCGCCGCACCGTGGGCGTGAACCTGCGCGACGCGCTGTTCGCCGCGCTGGCCGGGCTGTCGCTGTCGCACACCATCGCCAAGGCGGTGCTGTACGGCTTCGTCACCCGCTCCATCCCGTTCTTCCGCACGCCGAAGATGCGCTCCAGCCACGGCCTGCTGGTGGTCCTGGCGGAGGCCCGCGAGGAAGTCTTCATCATGCTCCTGCTGTGGGGCGCCGCCCTGGGCATCGTGCTGGTGCAGGGCGTGCCCAGCCCGGACCTGATGTTCTGGGTGGTGATGCTGCTGGTGCAGTCGCTGCCGTACCTGGCGGCGCTGATCATGGCCCTGCTCTCCTCGCTGCCGCGCCCGCGCGAGGAAGAGGCGCCGAGCGGTTCCGAGCAGGTGGGCTGAACGGCCAGGCGCTTTTCGTAGGATGGGTTGAGCCTTGGCGATACCCATGCGGTCATGGCGATGGGTATCGCTTCGCTCAACACCATCCTACGAAAAGCCATGCTCGCTCATACGCCATCCCCCGCACCCTGCTCCTTGTAGGAGCGCGCCCTGCGCGCGAAATCGCGGGCAGGGCCCGCTCCTACAGGTGGGCCCAGAGTCGGAGGCATCGTAGGAGCGAGCTTGCTCGCGAACGGACTCTTCGCCCCTACGCGCATCCTGCCAGGGAAACCGCTGCGACCAGACGACGCGCTGTCCCCGCGCTTTTGCTTTAAGATGTGCGCCTTTTCCGTTTCACCCTGGATGCCTTGCCCATGTCCCTGTCGCCGACCCTGGCCCTCGCCTGCGAGCTGATCCGCCGGCCCTCCGTCACCCCCGTCGATGCCGACTGCCAGCAGCTGATGATGCAGCGCCTGGCCGCCTGCGGCTTCGACCTGGAGCCGATGCGCATCGAAGAAGTGGACAACTTCTGGGCCCGCCGTGCCGGCCGTGACGGCGGCGAAGGCCCGGTGCTGTGCTTCGCCGGCCATACTGACGTGGTCCCCACCGGCCCCGCGCAGGCCTGGCAGCACCAGCCGTTCGACGCCCTGATCGACGCCGACGGCATGCTCTGCGGGCGCGGCGCGGCGGATATGAAGGGCAGCCTAGCGGCCATGATCATCGCCACCGAGCGCTTCGTCGTCGAGCACCCGGACCACCGCGGCAGCATCGCCTACCTGATCACCAGCGACGAGGAAGGCCCGGCGCAGCACGGCACCAAGGCCGTGGTCGAGCACCTGCGCGCGCGCAACGAGCGCCTGGACTGGTGCATCGTCGGCGAGCCGTCGAGCACCACCCTGGTCGGCGACGTGGTCAAGAACGGCCGCCGCGGCTCCCTCGGCGCCACCCTCAAGGTGCGCGGCGTGCAGGGCCACGTGGCCTACCCGCACCTGGCGAAGAACCCCATCCACCTGGCCGCCCCGGCCCTGGCCGAGCTGGCCGCCGAGCACTGGGACGACGGCAACGCCTTCTTCCCGCCGACCAGCTTCCAGATCTCCAACATCAACGGCGGCACCGGCGCCACCAACGTCATCCCCGGCGAGCTGGTGGTGGTGTTCAACTTCCGTTTCTCCACCGAATCCACCCCGGAGGGGCTGCAGCAGCGCGTCGCCACCATCCTCGACAAGCACGGCCTGGACTGGCACATCGACTGGGCGCTGTCCGGCCTGCCGTTCCTCACCGAGCCGGGCGAACTGCTCGACGCCGTGGCCGCCAGCATCCAGGCGGTCACCGGCCGGCAGACCACCCCCTCGACCTCCGGCGGCACCTCGGACGGGCGCTTCATCGCCACCCTGGGCACCCAGGTGGTCGAACTGGGCCCGGTCAACGCCACCATCCACCAGGTCAACGAGCGGGTGCTGGCCAGCGACCTCGACCTGCTGAGCGAAATCTACTACCAGACCCTGGTGCGGCTGCTGGCATGAAAGACGTGAAGAAAGGCTTCTGCCTGGCCGCCACCCAACCCGACATCCCACCGCCGGCCCCGGCCGCCGAGCGGCGCTACGCCCTGCGCAGCTACCAGCTCAACCTGCGCCAGCGCAGCCTGCCGCTGCTCACCGTGCTGAGCCCGCTGCGCACGGAGCGCAAGGACTGAGATGCTCACCTGCCCGATCTGCCAGGCGCCGCTGGAACACCTCGACAACAGCGTGAAGTGCCCCGCCGGGCACAGTTTCGACCGCGCGCGCCAGGGCTACCTGAACCTGCTGCCGGTACAGCACAAGAAAAGCCGCGACCCGGGCGACAACGCCGCCATGGTCGAGGCCCGCCGCCAGTTCCTCGGCGCCGGCCACTACGCCCCGCTGGCCCGGCGCCTGGCGGAGCTGGCCGCCGAACGCGCGCCGGCGCGCTGGCTCGACATCGGCTGCGGCGAGGGCTACTACACTGCCCAGCTCGCCGAGGCCCTGCCCGATAGCGACGGCTACGCCCTGGACATCTCCCGCGAGGCGGTGAAAGCCGCCTGCCGCCGCGCCCCGCAGCTGACCTGGATGGTCGCCAGCATGGCCCGGGTGCCACTGGCCGACGCCAGCTGCCAGTTGCTGGCCAGCGTCTTCAGCCCCATCGACTGGAACGAGGCCGCGCGCCTACTGGCCCCCGGCGGCGGCGTGCTGCGCCTGGGCCCGGGCCGCGACCACCTGCTGGAACTGCGCCAGCGCCTGTACGACGAGGTGCGCGAGTACGTCGACGACAAGCACCTGGCCGACCTGCCGCCGAGCCTGGCCCTGGCCCATACGGAAAGCCTGAATTTCCACCTGGCCCTGGACAGTCGCGAAGCCCGCGAAACGCTGCTGGCGATGACGCCCCACGGCTGGCGGGTCAACCCGCAGCGCCGCGAGCGCATCCTCGCCGAGCCCTTCGAGGTCACGGTGGCGGTGCGCTACGATTGGCTGGAACGCCAAACCCCCTGACGAGGACGCCCATGCGCCAACCGGATATCGAGATCTACCTGAAGGACGCCGACCAGGCCGCCGTCGGCGCCTGGCTGGCCGAGGCGCTGGGCCCCTGCAGCGAATGGCGGCGCCAGGGCGAGACCTTCAAGTGCCTGGCCGACAGCCCGAACGGGATGATCCCGCTGACCTGGCTGCCGCAGGCGGTGGGCAAGTGGCACAGCCTGTTCATCGACAGCGACGCCACGCCCTGGGACGACGACCTGGCCTGCGCCAGGGCGGCCAACGCCGCGCTGGGCGTGGAGGTGCGCTGCGCACCGGGCAGCTGGAGCGAAGAACAGGGCGAGGAAGACGCCGACCGCTGGCTGAAGGTGACCGCCGAGGGCGTCGCCGAGATCACCTGGCGAACCGGCTGAAGCACGAAAACGACGCTGGCGCGATGCGCGGCGTCGTTGCTGAAGAGCCGGGCGCCAGGCGCCGGCTGGAAAACGAAGGCCCGTCTCGCGACGGGCCTTTGTCTTCGGGGGCTCAGACCTTGGAGACGTCTTCCGCCTGCAGGCCTTTCTGACCCTGGATCACCGAGAACTCCACTTTCTGGCCTTCGACCAGGGAGCGGTGACCTTCGCCACGAATGGCGCGGTAGTGGACGAAAACGTCCGGACCGCTGTCGCGTTGAATGAATCCATAACCCTTGGCGTCATTGAACCACTTGACGGTTCCGACCTCACGATCAGCCATTACCACACTCTCCAACTCGCTATTATTTTTGGGTGGCCCCCGGGAATGAGGACTGCAACGGCTCGACAGGCGGAAGGTTGTCCGCGTTGACCGTCCAGGACCTTCGCCGCTGGATGGACAATTCGAATAACGCCCCAATGACGACCGCGCTCCCGAGTATATAAATCAAAAGTTACAGCTGGAAAGCACTTTTTCGCCTCAGTGCCAGCACCGTGGTCAATGCGGCCAAAGTGCCATTTTACGGGGCTTCCAGGGCCATCCTGGTGCACTTTGACGGTGTAACGGAGTTGTAAGTTTTGTCATTGCCGGCGTGCTGCAACGCACATTTCCGCACACGCGTGGCGAAAGTTGCCGAGCGGAACTTCGCCCGGTCGGCCTTTGAAATACCTCAAGGTTTCTTCGCGGTGAAATCCGCCAGGTGCCGGGCCAGCGCCTCGTACTGGTTGGCTTCGATGCGGTAGGCCCAGCCCTTGCGTGCCTGGATCTGCCCGTCGGCGAAGCCGTCGATGCGCTCCAGCAGCAGCCAGTTCTGCCCGCCCTGCTCCAGCACGCGCCCGCTCAGGCTGGCGCCATCGAGGGTCTTGAGCGCCAGGTCCAGCCGCGCCGGCCCCTTGAACTGCACCTGGTCCAGCGGCGCGGTCTCGCTGAAGGTCAGGGCGCCGAAGGGCGTGGCCATGCCATTGGCGATGGACTCGTAGGCCAGCTTGGCGTCCCTGGGCAACTGGCGTACCCGCAGGTTGGGCTCGCCGGCCTTGTCGCGGAACACCGTCAGGGTTTCCCCGCCGGGGTAGCTCACCGACACCTCGGCGACCTTCTCGAAGGGGATGCTGGTGATGCGCCGGTCCAGCCAGTCCAGCTCGTCGGGCGGCAGGCGCAGGTCCTTGTCGATCAGCCAGACCTGCTCGTCGCCGGGCTGGCGCACCAGGCGCCCGCCCTGCTGCGCGGCCTTGCCCACCAGCAGCTCCAGCGGCGCTCCGCCGCTGCGCTCCAGGCTCAGGCGCACGCCGGCGCCCTCGCCCTGGTCGGCGACGCCGAGCTGGGCGAAGTTGCCCGGCTCGCGGGTCTTGGCCTCGACCTTGCGCGCCTGCGCCAGGTTGTGCAGCAGGTCGCCTACCAGGCGCCCGGCCGCCGGGTAGCCGGCCTTGGCCGGCATCACCCAGCGCCCGTCCTGGCGCGCCACGCGGATGTCCGGCTGGCCGGGGCGGCGCACCGTCACCGCGCTCACCTGCTGCACATCCAGGCCCGGGAAATAGCGCACCTCCGCCGGCGGCGCCATGCGGGCCGGCTCGCGCTGCAGCCAGGCGAAGAGGCCGCCGAGCGCCACCACCAAGGCCACCAGCAGGATCAGACTCTTGCGTTGCATGGCCGCCTCCTCAGGCCTGGCGCCGGCGGCGCCACCACCACAGGGCGAGCACGCCCAGGGTCAGCAGCAGCGGCACGGCGGCGATGTTGACGATCTTCAGGGTGCGGCCGAGGGACTCGATATCCGCGTTGAGCTGGAATTGCACGTCGCGCAGTTCCTTGCGGATGCGCACGCGCTCCTGGATGAACTGCTGCATCGCGCTCTGCTGCTCCGGCGTCAGCTCCAGGGCCTTGCCCGGGTCGGGGTTCTGCAGCGCGGCGAGCTTCTGCTCGGTGTCGGCCAGGCGCTGCTTGAGCGCGTCGGCCTTCTCGCGGAAGCGCGTCTCGGCCTGGCGCTGCAGCTCGTCCACCACGGTGAACGGGCGGCTGAAGCGGCCGCGCGAGCGCACGCTGATCAGCGCGTCGGAGCCGGCCAGGTTGTCCAGCGCGTTGATCACGAAGCTGGCGTTGTCGGCCCAGGGCTGCGGCACTCGCTGGCCGAAGAAGTCCTGCACCTGCACCCACATGCGGTCGGTGAGCAGATCGGTGTCGGCCACGGCGATGACGTTGATGCTGTCGGCGCTCTTCAGGCCATCCTTGCGGCCTTCGATGCCATTGGGGAAGGCGCTCTGCGCCGGGCCCTGGATGCGCGCGGCCATGACGTAGCGCTGGCCGGTGGGCTTGAGCTGGGCCATCAGCTCGTCGGGGTCGCGCAGGGTGGCGAAGCGCCGGGCGTCGAAGGGCATGGCCTGCGCCGAGCTCTGGATCAGCGGGGTGAAGCGGGTCTTCGCGTCCTTGAGCGGTTCGAGGATGCCGGCGGTGGCCAGGGTCAGGTTCTCCAGCCCGGCGGTGGCCACGTCGTTGGCGTCCAGCGCCTTGGCGTCGAGGTTCAGCCAGGCCGGGTGATGCGCCGCGCGCTGGCCCTGGCCCATGCTCACCGACATGGCGTAGCTGGCGTCGCCGAGCACCTTGCCAGGCAACAATTGCACGCCCCAGGCCCTGAACAGCGGCTCGAGGTCGGAGGCCTGGTCGCCGGGGCCATCCAGCGCGGCCATGGGCGAGGACTTGTCGGCCTCGCTGAAGGGATCGACGAAGGCCAGCAGCTTGCCGCCGCGCAGCACGAACTGGTCGATGGCGTAGAGCGTCTGCTGCGGCAGGTGCTTGGGATGCACCAGCAGCAGCACGCTGACGTCGTCCGGGATGGCGTCGACGTCGGGCTTGAGGCTCTTCAGGTCGAACTGCTGGCGCACCTCGTCGAGCAGCATCCAGGGCGAGCTGGGCTGCTGCGTCTGCATGTCGAAGCCACCGGTCATCTGCAGGGTGCTGAGCACGCCCACCACCGGCCGCTTGGGGTGCGCCAGGGCGTTGACCAGGCGGCTGAGGTCGTACTCCAGGAATTCCTCGTGGTCCGGCTGGAAGAACGGGATCACCTGGATGTTGTCCAGGGCATCGGTGCCGGCCAGGCCGAAGTACAGGGTGTCGCCGCCCTGGTTCAGCGGCACCGCCTGCAGGCCGAACTCGGCGGCCTTGTCCTCCTCCTCGGAGAACGGCTGCGGGTCGATGACGTGCAGGCGGATCTTGCCGTCGGCCTCGCGCTCGTAGGCCTTGAGCAGTTCCTCCACGCGCTTGGCGTAGTTGCGCAGCGGGACCAGGTCCTTGCTGCCCTTGTCGGAGAAGAAGAAGTACAGGTTGATCGGCTCGCCGATGGAGCCCAGCACCCTCCTGGTGCCATCGGAGATGGTGTAGAGCTTCTGCTGCGTCAGGTCCAGGCGCGCGCCGGTGAAGGCCAGCCCGGAAACCAGGTTGAAAGCCAGGAACAGCAAGGCGATGACCAGCAGCCCGGCGGCGGAATACATCAGTTTCTTCATGCGGGCTTCCTCAATCGGCTTTCTTCAGGTCGACCACCACCGCCGTGGCGGCGAGCCAGGCGACGATCAGGCTGGCGAAGAACAGCAGGTCGCGCAGGTCGATGACGCCCTTGCTGATCGCATCGAAGCGCGTCAGGAAGCTCATCGAGGCCACCGCGTCCAGCAGCCACTGCGGGGCCCAGGCGTTGAAGGCATCGAGCACCAGCGGGAAGCCGCTGACGATGAACACGAAGCACATCACCACGGCGAGGATGAAGGCGATCACCTGGTTCTTCGCCAGCGCCGACATGCACGAGCCGATGGCCAGGTAGCCACCGGCCAGCAGCCAGCTGCCGAGGTAGCCGGCGAGGATGGCGCCGTTGTCCGGCTCGCCCAGGTAGTTGACCGTGAGCACCATGGGGAAGGTCAGCAGCAGCGCGATGCCGGCGAACACCCAGGCGGCGAGGAACTTGCCGGTGACCGCTTCGAAGCGGGTGATCGGCAGGGTCATCAACAGCTCGATGGAGCCGGACTTGCGCTCCTCGGCCCACAGGCGCATGGCCAGCGCCGGGATGAGGAACAGGTAGAGCCAGGGGTGGAAGTTGAAGAAGGCCGTCAGGTCCGCCTGGTTACGCTCGTAGAAATTACCCAGGTAGAAGGTGAAGACCCCGGACAGCACCAGGAAGATGACGATGAACACGTAGGCCAGCGGGGTGGCGAAGTAGCTCGCCAGCTCGCGCTTGAAGACCACCGGCAACTGCTTCATGCCGCCTCCCCCCTGGTCAGGCTGCGGAACACCTCGTCGAGGCGGCCGCGCTCCACGTCCAGCTCGCGGATGCGCCAGCCGCGCTCGGCGATCAGCGCATTCACCTGCGGGAAGATCACCTCGCCGGGCCTGGCCAGCAGCGTCAGGCTGTGCTCCAGCGGGTTTTCCTCCAAGGCCGCCACGCCCGGCAACGCGGCCAGGGCGGCGCGGTCCAGTTCGCCGTCGGCGACCAGGGTCACCGCCTGGTGGTAGCGCGAGCGGCTTTCCAGCTCGAAGGGCGTGCCGTCGGCCAGCAGGCGGCCGTTGGCGATCACTACCGCGCGGGTGCAGACAGCGGTGACCTCTTCGAGGATGTGGGTGGAGATGATGACGATACGGTCGCGGGCCAGGCCGCGGATCAGCTCGCGGACCTGGTGCTTCTGGTTCGGGTCCAGGCCGTCGGTGGGCTCGTCGAGGATCAGCACCCGCGGGTCGTGGAGGATCGCCTGGGCCACGCCGACGCGGCGCTTGAAGCCCTTGGAGAGGGTCTCGATGGACTGCTCGCGGACACTCTCCAGTTCCAGCTGCTCGACCACCCGCGCCACCCGCTCGCGCTTCTGCGCGCCGCGGTAGCCGCGCACCTCGGCGATGAACTCGAGGAAGCCACGCACGCGCATGTCGCCATAGCAGGGCGCGCCCTCGGGCAGGTAGCCGATCAGGCGCTGGGCCTGGAGGGTCTGCGTCTGGATGTCGAAGCCATGGATGCTCGCGGTGCCCGAGGTGGGCGCGAGGAACCCGGTGAGCATCTTCATGGTGGTGGACTTGCCGGCGCCGTTGGGGCCGAGAAAGCCCAGGACTTCCCCCGGTTGCACACTGAACGACAGGTCGTCCACCGCGGTGTGCTGCGCGAATCGCTTCGTGAGTCTGCTTATTTCGATCATATCTCTCACCGTTGCGCCAAGAGCCCGCCGCGAACTCGGAACACACGGGGCAGACGAGCTCCCACAAAATGCCGCCGGGAATATATGAACCGACGGACGGCAGTGCAAGGCGAAGACTGTGACGAAAAAGTACACCGCCGTGCATGAAAATTTATTTAGGAATGCGGTCCTGTTCCTACACCGAAAGCGGCCGAGCGGAGGTCATAGCATGCTTCCAGGCTGCCGTCCCACCCTTTTGCCTGCCGTAGCGTTGCGGCACACTAGCGTCCGCTTGGTCGCCACCGAGCCCCGTTCAACTGCCTGCGAGCCCGTATGCCCCGTTACCCGTTCCGCCGCTTCGGCTTTGGCGTCCTGCGCCGCCTGCTCTACCTCTGGGTGCGCTCGGAAACCATCAACCAGTCGTCCCTGAGCCTGAAGATCGACCGCAGCAAACCGGTGCTCTACGTGCTGCAGCAGCCTTCGGTGAGCGACCTGGCGGTAGTCGACACGGAGTGCCGCAAGGCCGGGCTGCCGCGCCCGGTGATGCCCGTGGCGGTGGGCGGCAGCATCGAGCCGGCGGCCTTCTTCTACCTGACGCCGGAGCCCGACTGGCTCGGCCGCCAGGACAAGCGCGGCGCGCCGCCGGCGCTGGTGCGCATGCTCGCGGCCATCGGCCAGAACGGCGTGGACGACGCGCAGATCGTCCCGGTCAGCGTGTTCTGGGGGCAGTCGCCGGACAGCGAGAAGAGCGCCTGGAAGCTGCTGTTCGCCGACAACTGGGCGGTGACCGGGCGCCTGCGCAAGCTGGCGCGTATCCTCATCCTCGGGCGCAAGACGCGCGTGCAGTTCTCCGCGCCCATCCACCTGCGCGAGCTGGTCGACCAGGGCAAGGGCCAGGAGCGCACCCAGCGCATGGTCCAGCGCATCCTGCGGGTGCACTTCCGCAACCAGAAGACCGCGGTCATCGGCCCGGACCTCTCGCACCGCCGCACCCTGGTCAAGGGCCTGCTGCGCGCCCCCCTGGTGCGCCAGGCCATCCAGGAAGAGGTCGAGACGCAGCACCTCTCCACGGAAAAGGCCGAGGCCCAGGCCCTGCGCTACGCCAACGAGATCGCCGCGGACGTGTCCTACCCGGTGATCCGCTTCCTCGAAGTCACCCTCACCTGGTTCTGGAACAAGCTCTACGAAGGCGTGCGGGTCAACCACATCGAGCGCGTGCAGGACGTCGCCCAGGGCCACGAGATCGTCTACGTACCCTGCCACCGCAGCCACATAGACTACCTGCTGCTGTCCTACCTGCTGTTCCGCAACGGCCTGACGCCGCCGCACATCGCCGCCGGCATCAACCTCAACATGCCCGTGGTCGGCTCCATCCTGCGCCGCGGCGGGGCCTTCTTCATGCGCCGCAGCTTCAAGGGCAACCAGCTGTACACCGCGGTATTCAACGAATACCTGCACACCCTGTTCAGCCGCGGCTTCTCCACCGAGTACTTCGTCGAGGGCGGCCGCTCGCGCACCGGGCGCATGCTCCACCCGCGCACCGGCATGCTCGCCATCACCCTGCGCAGCTTCCTGCGCGACTCGCGCCGGCCGATCGTCTTCGTGCCGGTGTACATCGGCTACGAACGCGTTCTGGAAGGCCGCACCTACCTGGGCGAGCTGCGCGGCGCGGCGAAGAAGAAGGAATCCATCTTCGACCTGTTCAAGGTGGTGGGCGCGCTGCGCCAGCGCTTCGGCCAGGTGTGGGTGAACTTCGGCGAGCCGATCCACCTGGACAGCTTCCTCGAACAGCACGAGCCCGGCTGGCGCAAGCAGGAACTCGGCCCGGAATACCGCCCGGCCTGGCTACCGGACGCCACCAACCAACTGGCCCGCGAAGTGGCCCGCCACCTCAACGACGCTGCGGCGATCAACCCGGTCAACCTGGTGGCCCTGGCGCTGCTCTCCACCAGCCGCCTGGCCCTGGACGAACGCGCCCTGGAACGCGTGCTGGACCTGTACTTGGCGCTGCTGCGCAAGGTGCCCTACTCGCCCAGCGCCACCCTGCCCGACGGCGACGGCAAGGCACTGATCGAATACGTGAAGAGCATGAACCTGCTCGCCGAACAGAAGGACGCCCTGGGCCGCATCCTCTACCTGGACGAGCAGAACGCCGTCCTCATGACCTACTACCGCAACAACGTCCTGCACGTATTCGCCCTGCCGGCGCTGATCGCCAGCTTCTTCCAGAGCAACGCGCGGATCAGCCGCGAACAGTTGCTCAACTACACCCGCGCGCTCTACCCCTTCCTGCAACAGGAACTGTTCATCCGCTGGGACCTGGACCAGCTCGACGCCGTGGTCGACCAGTGGCTGGCCGCGCTGGTGGAGCAGAACCTGCTGAAACAGGACGGCGACGCCTACGTGCGCCCGGCGCCCAGCTCGCGCGAATACGTGCTGCTGACCCTGCTCGCCCGCGCCATCACCCAGACCCTGCAGCGCTTCTACATGGCCATCGCCCTGCTGCTCAACGCCGGGCAACGCCAGCTCAGCGCCGAGGAGCTGGAGAACCTGTGCACCGTCATGGCCCAGCGCCTGTCCATTCTCCACGGCCTGAACGCCCCGGAGTTCTTCGACAAGACGCTGTTCCGCAACTTCATCCAGGCCCTGCTCGACCAGCGTGTGCTGCGCAAGGATGAAGAAGGCAAGCTGAGCTACCACGAGAAACTGGGCGAAGTGGTCGAAGGCGCGGCCAAGCGCGTGTTGCCGGCGGAGATCCGGTTGTCGATTCGGCAGGTGGCGCTCGAACGCCCGTCCCAGGAAGAAACCCCAGCCCCCGCCCCCTGATCTTCCAATCCCCCGGGGGCCGCCAGACGACAAGCGGTCGGCCCCCGTCAAAACCCGCGCACTCATGGCAATACGCCATGACCTCAAAAGCCTGAACCCCGTCACAGAAGGGCTGTGAGCCTTGACTCAGGGTGCCGCGGCTCTTACATTTCCCCGCTTTCATACATACATATCTGTAGGATCAAGGAACGTTCCCGTGTTCAAAAGGATATTGGTCGTCTGCGTCGGTAACATTTGCCGTAGTCCTACCGCAGAACATCTGCTGCGCCAGCGCCTGGCCGGCAGCGATATCCAGGTGAGTTCCGCCGGCCTCGGCGCCCTGGTCGACAAGCCCATCGAAAGCCACGCTCTCGCCATCCTCCAGCAACACGGCGAGCAGCCGCACGAACACCGTGCCCGCCAACTGACCTCCAGCCTGCTGCGCGAATCCGACCTCGTCCTGGTCATGGAAAAGCGCCACCTGCAAGGCGTCAGCCAGATCGCCCCGGAATCCCGCGGCAAGACCTTCCTGCTCGGCAAGTGGCAGGACGATCGAGAAATCCCCGACCCCTACCGCCAGAGCACAGCCGTGTTCGAGCACGCCTACGCGCTGATCGAACAAGGCGTCGACGCCTGGGCCAAACGTATTCGCCCAACCCGCTAAGCCTCACTGACGAAGAAGTAAAAGAAGCACGCCCATGCAGCAGCAAGCCCCGGTAGCCATCCACGACAAAGACGATGACGAGATCGACCTGCTAGGTCTGCTCGGCACCCTGATCGACCACAAATGGCTGATCGCCGGCATCACCGCGGGCTTCATGGCCGTGGGTGTTGCTTATGCGCTGCTGGCGACGCCGATCTACCGATCGGATGCGATCGTGCAGGTGGAGCCGAAGAAGCCGACCATTCCGGGGTTGTCGGATATGGGGGATTTGCTGGGGACCCAATCCGAAGCGATTACCGAGATTCAGTTGCTGACCTCACGCGCGGTTATAGGCAAGGCAGTGGATAGCCTCAAGCTGAATATCGTGGTGGAGCCATCGCGGTTTCCGTTGATTGGTGGCTTCATCGCACGGCATTTCGATCCGGAGACCCCGGATGAAGTCGCAGCGCCGATGTTTGGCCTTAGCCGTTTTGGCTGGGGTGGTGAAGAACTGAAGATCTTCCAGCTCGATGTACCGGAAAATCTCCTCGAAGAGGATCTGACACTTATCGCCGGAGAAAACGGCACCTTCACCCTGCTTGATGACGATGACAATGTTCTCGTGCAGGGCAAGGTAGGTGAGGCTTACGACCAGAATGGAGTGAAGGTTCAGGTCGAATCCCTACGCGCCAACCCGGGTACGCATTTCAATGTAGTGCGTGAGCGCCGCCTGACTACCATCCTGCGCTACCAGGACAACCTGAACGTTGCGGAGACTGGCAAAGAGTCCGGCATCATCAGCCTGTCGCTGGAAAACGACGAGCCGGCCCGCGCCCTGCAGGTACTGGACGAGATCAGCAAGCTGTACGTCCGGCAGAACGTGGAACGTGCTTCTGCCGAGGCCGCCTCCAGTCTGGAGTTCCTGCGCGGTCAACTGCCCGATGTACGTCGTGAGCTGGAAAAGGCTGAAGATGCTCTGAGTGCCTACCAGACTCGCGCCAAGTCGGCCGATATCAGCCTGGAAACCAAAGCCCTGCTGGACCAGATCGTCGCCCTGGATACCAGCATTTCCGAACTCAAGCTGCAGCAAGCGGAAATGGATCGCAAGTTCACGCGCCAGCATCCGGCCTATCAGGCTCTGCAGAAGCAGATCGGCGAACTGACCTCCAAGCAGAGTGGTTTGTCCCACAAGGTAGAAGGCCTGCCGGAAACCCAACAGGAACTGTTGCGTCTCACTCGCGACGTACAGGTCAGTACCGCCATCTACACGCAGTTGCTGAACAAGGCCCAGGAACTGGATGTGATGCGTGCCGGTGCGGTAGGTAACGTTCGTATCATCGATACCGCGGACGTCGACATCACCAAACCGGTCAAGCCCAAGAAGCCTCTGGTGGTTCTGATGGCCACCCTGCTCGGCCTGTTCTTCTCCGTAGGCCTGGTACTTCTGCGCAAGGCCCTGAACCGTGGAATTGAAACACCGGACGCCATCGAGCAACTTGGCCTGCCCGTTTATGCCTCGATTCCCTACAGCGTCTTGCAGAAGGCTGAGGAAGACAGGCGCGACAAAGGCCGTGGTCGTTCAGCTAAAGCCGCACCGCTGCTCGCCATTAGTCATCCCACCGACCTCGCCATCGAGTCCCTGCGCAGCCTTCGTACCAGCCTGCATTTCGCCATGCTGGAAGCCGGAAACAACCGCCTGATGATTTCCGGCCCCAGCCCTGCGGTGGGCAAGACCTTCGTGTCCTCTAACCTGGCTGCCGTCATCGCCCAGACTGGTCAGCGCGTGCTGCTGGTGGATGTGGATATGCGCAAGGGCTACCTGCACAAGGTGCTCAACAGCGGTGAAGAGAATGGTCTGTCCGATGTCTTGGTCAAGCGCTGCGACTTCAACACTGCTGTGCGCACCACCGAGATCGAGGGTTTCCACTTCATTCCGCGTGGCCAGATCCCGCCGAACCCGTCCGAATTGCTGATGCACCCCAACTTCACGGCGTTCCTCGAAGAGGCCAGCCAGCAGTTCGACTTGGTAATTCTGGATACCCCGCCGTTGCTGGCAGTGACTGACGCCGCCATTGTCGGCCGCCAGTCTGGTACCAGCTTGATCGTCACCCGTTTCGGCTTGAACCCGGCACGGGAAATTGAATTGACCATTCGCCGCTTCGCGCAGAACGGTATCGAACTCAAAGGCGCCATCTTCAATGGTGTCGAGAAGCGCGCCTCGGCCTATTACGGCTATGGCGGCTACGGCTACTACCACTACGAGTACAAGTCGGACAAAGCCTGATCGAGGAGAGGCCAGGGAAGGCCTTATCCATATACCCCGTCTGCATAGCGGACATTGGAACGCCGCAGGAGCAGTCAGTCCTGCAACGAGGGAATCATGCCGGACGCAACCGGAAAACGCTGGTATCTGATCCAATGCAAACCACGTCAAGCCCCAAGGGCTTTGGAGCATCTGGAACGCCAGGGATACGAGTGCCTACTCCCCATGCATCAGATCGAGCGTCTGCACAAGGGACAGTTGCAGCAGCTCAGCGAACCTCTGTTTCCAGGCTATCTCTTCATCCATCTGGATAAAGTGGACGATAACTGGTTGCCTATCCGCTCTACCCGTGGAGTAAGCCGGATCGTCAGTTTCGGTGGCCATCCAACCTCGGTGCCTAAGATCGTCATCAGCCAATTAGCCAATCGGCAGGCCCCCATGCTTCCCGCCTTGTCACAAGGTGATCAGGTTCTGATAGATGATCCCAACCTACAACAACTAGAAGCTATATTTTTGAGTAAGGATGGAAACAATCGAGTACTGCTTTTGCTCAACCTATTACAACGAGAGATCACTATTAGCTTCCCTATCGATAGATTGAGGAGAAGAGATGTCTGAACCGCAAGCACAAAAACCTCTAATTACCAGACATCGAGTAGACTCCAGAGAGCTTGACTCCATAAGAAGAGCCGCCCCCACATGCAACTATTGCAAACAGGGAAAAGCAAGTAAATACAGGGAACAATGAAAGCTCTGAGCTTATCCATAGCCCTCTGAAATCTTCTCAAACTTTTATGCCTCTGCACCTATGAATAAAGCAGAGCTCCTATCGTTCTCGATGTTATTTGCGTCCTCAGGAATTCTGACCGTAAATCCTGGGGCGGTAGCGTTCCTTTATTATACCCAAGATTGGCAGCACCTTATGAAAATAGGCATACTCACGATCCATAACGCCAAAAATTTTGGTGCAGTCCTACAAGCATACGCACTCCAACATAGCGTTGGATCAGAATTTGAAGATGTAAAAGTAATCAACTACAACAACCCCCACATCTCAAGCAGCTTAAATATAGTTCGGCCAGCCAGATCTATAAGCTCCATCAGAAGAACAGTACTCGACATCATTGAATTTCGAAGCAGACAACGAGCATGCAAGAAATTTAAAACCTTCATCAACAAATACTTGAAGGTCACTACCCCATTTCATAAAGGGGAAAAACCTGAAGAAGAATTCGACATCTACCTTCTAGGAAGTGACCAAGTTTGGAATCCAAACTGCATATCTTCCACCTCAACACTCGACTCAACTTACTTCTTCGATTTTGCCCCAAAACACTCGCTCAAAGCATCTTATGCGACCAGCGCTGGTGCACATATATTTACCGAAAAAGAAGCCACCAAAGTTCGCTCTCTACTACACGATTTCAAACATATCGGAGTGAGAGAACTCGAACTAAAGAGGCAAATAGAAAAAATATTCAACCTAAAAGTATCTGAAGTATTAGATCCGACTCTATTACTTACATCCGAAGAGTGGAGTCAAAATTTTGATCTTGACCAAGAAAACGATCAACCTTATATGGTTTCTTACTTTGTAAACCGGAAGAACTCATTTTACAACGACATCCTGGTCAAAATCTCCAAACAACTAGAACTTCCCATCATATCAATTAGCCCGGGAATACTCCCCGACAGGTCAGCATCAAAAGTATATAAAGACGCAGGCCCTTTGGATTTCATGAGACTAATCAAAAACTCTTCATATGTGGTAACTGATTCTTTTCATGGGGTGGCATTTTCATTGATCTTTAAAATCCCTTTTTCTGTGACATCTCCAGGAAAGAGTGTAATCCGCATAGAAAATCTTCTTCGCAAACTGGGATTGCAGGAGCGGGTAATACATCCCGAAAGCCATCAGGACTTTATACAGACTAGCCTCTCTTACTCAGAGGCGTCGATTAAATTAGATCAAGAGAGATTCAAGTCCAAGCAATTCCTATCCTCAATATTCGCAGCTCAGCCAAATAACAAATGAATATTTCCCTCGCCTTGAAGGCAATATCGTTACTTTGGCTAAGTTCTGCGTTTGGCGCCGCACTGGGCTTCTTCACTCAGGTTATTCTAGCCAGACATATGGGGCCGACAATGTATGGTGCATTTTCTGCATCTCTAACTATTGTGACGCTGCTTGCTCCCCTAGCAGGGTTCGGCTTACCAGCATTCTGGCTAAGAGTATTCGGCGTAGAAGGCTGGAAAGCTAGGAGATGGCTGCCATCAGGATTCAAGCTTTTAACTCACAGCGCCATTTTAATCACAGCCCTAGTCATACTCTGGTCCTTGTTTTTTGAAACCAGAGAAACAGTTCAAAGATCACTAACCCTTCTCACTCCCTTTCTTGTATGCCAAGCAATCATCGAACTAGTCTCCTCAAAATATCAACTTGAGGAAAACTACAAAAAGCAGGCGCTATGGCAAACCACCCCTCATATATTGAGACTGCTATTTATAGTAGCAGCCACACTAATCTATAACGAGCTCAGTGTAGAACTCGTCTCGTCTGTGTATTCAGCCATTTCACTCATCTACATATCTATTGGTGTAGTTCAACTCAAGAAAATGACAGATGACGGATTCAAGCTGAAAGGTCATGGCCCCTGCCCCACTCAGAGAACACAAGTAACGATACCAAGTATTCGTGACTCTTACTCACACGCCTGGCCTTTTGGAGTAGCAATTCTATTTCATCTAATTTATTACCAAAGCAATATAATATTGCTTCAGCGCCTCGATGGAGACCATTCCGCAGGTTTATATAGTGTCGCTTTTGTAGTAATGAATGGAATTTATCTTTTACCAAGTGTCATCTACCAAAGATTTTTGATAGCAAAAATTCATCGATGGTCATACAGTGACAGACCCCTGTTTAGAAAAGTATATACACAAGGCAATTGGGCCATGGCGGGACTGGGTATTGTAGCTGCTATAGCACTTTACTTTTTATCGCCAGTCCTGATACCGGCAATATTCGGGAGCAGTTACGAGCCTGTGATAAATATTTTACAACTCCTTTCCTTGGCTATTCCCCTACGGTTTGTCGCGATGAGTGTAGGTGCCACACTTGTCACGCAGGAGCATATGCGTACAAAGGTGCGATATATGGGGGCTGTTTCAGTGATTAATGTCATTCTAAATTTTATAGCTATCCCTCGCTATGGGATCATCGGTGCTGCAGCAGTAACAGTTGCAAGTGAATTGATCTTGGTTTCGCTTTACTTTTTTGCCGCCCATCGTCATGTTTTCAAAGAGCACCAACTTGTATGAACAAGATTAAAAGGCAACTCAAGGATATTCTTCGCCCAGCAAAATATACCGTCAATAGTGCCATAGGCTATCTATATGACTATATTCGCTTAATAAGGCACGCGGGATGGGTGAGTGTAGAAACCCCTTCCAAGAGAGATTATAAATCTTCCAAAATATATCACCGTCTAGAAAAAAGCCTAAGCTTTCCTAATCGCCGTAAAAATTCTGGCAAGGACGCGGTTGATGATCTCAGTTACTTCCTTGAAAAACACAAAACGAGCGAGGGATATCCAACATTTCATGAAAGAATTGCGAACAACGTTCTACAGCAATTCTTGACCCAAAACGCCCCCGAATGCAGTGTGCCTAACAAAGAAGCCACTTTAGACATGGCCACTGAATTAAAACTCTCAGAGCTAGGAGGTATCTATAACATAGACTCTCTCAGCATGATTAATGGCACCTTGGAAGACCCAGAAGGCTTCTTCAATACTCGATATTCTGTGCGCGATTTTTCAAGTAGAGAAGTGTCTGTAGAGACAGTACTACGCGCGATAAAGATGGCCTTAAAAACTCCTTCGGTCTGTAATAGACAAGCTTGGCACGCTTACATAATAGATGATGCCGACACCATAAGAGAAGCACTCAGCCATCAAAATGGAAATAAGGGTTTTGGGCAAAAAATACCGTTCTTATTAATATTATCAAGCGACCTACATGCTTTTGACATGCCCGAAGAAAGATATCAGCACTGGATTGATGGCGGAATGTTCTCAATGTCCGTAGTGCTGGCATTACACTCCCTTGGACTAAGCAGTTGCTGCCTAAATTGGAGTAAATCACCGCTCTCGGACATTGCATTTAGAAAGAAATTTAAAATAAAGAAAAGTCACACAATCCTGATGATGTTAGCGGTAGGATACGCCGCAGAAAACCTAAAAGTCTGCCAGTCCCAGCGGAAAAGTCTAGACTCTTACTATACAGCTTTAAAAAAATGATGGAATATAAATCCTCGTTTTATAGAAAGTGGGCGATATATCTCGCAATTGCCGTATTTCCAATTATTGAATGCATCCAAGGCTTCATATTCCAAGGTGATATTTCAAAGGCTCTTACAAACATTCTCGCGGCCCTACTCATTATTGTCTTTTTTCTATTAGCCCCCTCCTCATTCAGTCTAAAAAATACTCATAGCGTCCTGCTCGCAGTACTAATTTTTATATTCTTGCTATTAACCTCAAGCAAGGGAGTAATTTCGGGAAACTTGCAATATGACTTCTTTGCTATTTTACGTTCGATTGTATTAGGATTTGCAACCTATTCAATTGCATATGCGATACCAGACCAGAAGAAAATAAAAATACTGCAAAATTCAGCCATCTATGCATGGCTCTTTGTTACATCATCCATCATATTTTCCGGGTTAACTGGTATTGGCCTATATACTTATGAAGAGTTCTCTGCTGGCCACAAGTTTTATTTTCCCTCAATAAACGAGCTAACCTTTTTCTATATAGCCTCCTTCATCATAACTTATACTCTTTCCTCTTCAACTCCCCAAAAATACGCCACGACATTAGCAACGATAATTTGCTTCAGCATTATCGGCAACAAAGCTTTTATTCCATTATTAGCGCTAGCCTTTTCATTACTAATATTCTTCAACTCCTCAAGACTCACAAGATACATTTACGCTGGTCTTCTATTACTAATTCCTCTCATTTTTATTGCGGCAGATCTCCAATACGACATAATAAGCACGATAACTGACGGCGTTGTGCTTATTCTCTCAAAATATAGTTCTGGCGCAGAAAAATTCTCAACAAAACTTAGTTATTTAAACTTGTTCAGCGCATTAATTAGCGAACGAGACATGCTGGTTGGAATAGCTATAGACTTGTATCAGAAGAGCTATGATTCTATTGATACAATAATCGGATTAAACCTTTCCGAGTATGGAAAGGTTTATGGCTTAAAACGGGGAACCTATTTCTCATTCTCAGAAAATGACATCGTTGACATATTTATGTCTTATGGCCTTTTAGGGCTTGTTATTTTCATACTCATTGCAACAAAGCTATACAGAAAAGAATCCGTCACCCAAAGTACAGCAAGCCTAAAAAAGACTTTAATAATATTATTTGTCGCTAGCGGCGCCCTTACAGGCCATATCTACTTATTTGGGCTTACATGCTTTGTCTTTTCACTATATTGCGGACTTCTATCAAGAAGACAAGCAAAAGCAGCACTCCCACAAGCAAATGAAAATTAAATTTCTCACATTTGCAACAGGTATAGTGATGACAGTAGCAAGTCACTATGCCCTTAGCTCAGAGTTCTGGAAAAGCCCACACAAGGGATTTAACATTCATCCTGACATAACCAAGGCTGAAATCCTAGAAATTAAAAGCCTCGGCGCAAGTATTGTTAGATTAAGTTTTGATACGGTTTCGCTGATAAATAAATACCCCCCATACAACATTAATCAAGAAGCGATATCTCATCTAAACGAGATAATAAAGCTTTGCGAAGATCAGGACCTATTCGTAATACTTGATCTGCATACTGCACCAGGTCTGGAAAGTAACTTCACCACTACGCCCAATGATAGCCTTTGGCGCTCCCAAGAAAAACAACACATCCTGATCGAGGCGTGGAGGGATATCGCGAAGCAGTATAAAGATAGATCTAGAGCATTAATTGCCTATGACATTCTCAATGAGCCATCAATGGCTGAAGGCTATCAAGTTGGCGGGCGTGGAGACTGGAATATACTTGCAAATAAAATAGTAAGTATCATTCGACAATACGACAAGAAAATTACTATTTTAATTGAGCCAGCTGCAAAACTAACCCCCAACGGAAAGCTCAATACAAGAGCTGAAGCTATGGATGACCTAACGCCCATTGAAGATAGGAATATCGTATATAGCCCTCACGTCTACACCCCCCTTCAATATACCCATCAGGGAATAGGGCTGAAAAGCTTTAAAAATCGTACCTATCCCGGATTTTTTGAGAATGAATATTGGGATAAAGAAAAACTCCGAGAGGCATTAAAGCCAATCAGAGACTTCCAAACAAAATACGGCGTAAATATATTTATTGGTGAGTTCAGTGCAATAAATGGTGCACCAGGTAGAGAGGCATATCTTCGCGATTTAATAAGCCTGTTTGACGAGTACCAATGGGGCTGGACATACCATGACTACAGCAATTCAAAATACTGGTCTCCCAAATCTAAATTCAGCAACGATGACCATACCCTGCTTCTTTTGAAGAGAAATTTTAACTAAGAAATGGAACACCCATGAAGATAATCATGGCCGGCCAGAACCATCACATCACCGGAGGGTCTGACCGTGTGCTTTTGGATGAAATTTCATTATTAAATTCGATGGGGCACTATGCCATTCCTTTTGCAGCAAGCAACCCGAAAAATCTACCAAGTGAGTTTGAGATTTTTTTTCCCAGCGATGTGAACCTGAAAAACCCAAGTATTAAGGATGTAGCCCGATATATCTATAACCCTCAGGCAAGGAGGGAACTTTCTAAGCTGCTTCACCACTTCAATCCAGACTTGGTTCACTGCCACATATATTATGGGAAATTATCAGCCTCAATAATATCCGAAATAAAACGCAGACAGATCCCACTAATACAGACATTACACGAATATAAATCTGTCTGCCCTACATACACGCTAACTAAAGATGACATTCCCTGCGAAAGATGTTCCGGGTTTCGCTTTTATAATGCGACTTTAAACCGCTGCAATAAAAACTCTTTAGCTAGATCGGCAATCTCTACTTTAGAGTCCTACACCAGCCTTGCCCTTGGCTCAATTTCTAAGTTCGATCACTTCATCTCTGTTAGTGATTTTCTCCGGAAAAAAGTTATTTCAATGGGCGTCCCAGAAGAAAAAGTAACCACTATTTATAATTTTACAGAGACTGAAAACATCACTCCCAACTACACGCAGGGTAATTATTTTCTTTACTTCGGTAGAGTGGAGAAGATCAAAGGCATCTACACTCTAATCAGAGCCTTCGAGATGACGCCAAATCTTAATCTTATTGTAGCAGGGAATGGCGCAGAACTTTCATCTGCAGTGGATTACTGCAAGAAGAAAAACTTAAACAATATAAAGTTTTTGGGTTTTCTTCCTAAGGAAAAAATAAACAGTTTATTAAATAATTGTATTGCCACGATTGTACCTTCAATGTGGTATGAAACCTTTGGCCTGACCATTACAGAGTCTTTCGCCTACGGTAAACCTGTCATCGCCTCAAAAATAGGGGGGATTCCAGAGGTTGTATCAGATGGAGAGGACGCCTTATTAGTTTCACCAGGCGACGTCGAAGATTTAATAACTGCAATTACTAAGCTAGATAGCGACAGAAACTCTGCAGTGGAAATGGGAAGGCTTGGACGCGAAAACCTAGAGCGAAAATTCAACAAGCAGGCCCACTACCAAAAATTAATTGAGTTATACAAACGACTGGTAAATTAATTTCAAATGAAAGAGATTTATATTCTCGGTACTCGAGGAATTCCCGCAGAACATGGCGGCTTCGAAACATTTGCGGAGCATCTTTCAATCTTTCTCTCGAAGCGAGGTTGGAAAGTCCACGTCTACTGCCAAAAAAATTCTAGTGCCGATATTTATGTTGACCAATGGCAAGATGTGTATCGGATAAATGTCCCTGTCAATGGTGATGGAACGCTAAGTACCATCATTTTCGACTGGAAAGCCACACGAGATGCGATGAAGAGAAACGGAATTTTTCTTACATTAGGCTACAATACCGCCATATTCAATATCCTTCAGAGAATAAAAGGACAAACTAATCTCATAAACATGGACGGTATTGAATGGCACCGGGCAAAATGGGGCCGTATCGCTAAAGCCTGGTTCTGGCTCAATGAAAAAATCGGGTGTTATGCCGGCAACCATCTAATTGCTGACCACCCTAATATAAAGGCCCATCTGTCCCGGACGGTACCCGACAACAAAATAACAATGATCCCCTATGGGGCCGAACTCATCTCCGCCTCCGACGAAACAGCGATCTCTCATTACGGGGTGTCTGCCCGAAATTACTCCATTATCATTGCTCGAGCCGAGCCAGAAAACTCGATACTCGAAATAGTCAAGGCCTTTAGCAGAGAACGAAGAAACCATAAACTTCTAGTACTTGGTAACTACTCGACGTCCAACCCTTATCATTGCATGGTACAGAATGCGGCGAGTGATGAAGTTTTGTTTCTTGGGGCAATTTATACGCCGACCATAGTGAAAGCCCTGCGCTACTTTAGTCGCTTCTATATCCACGGTCACACAGTAGGTGGAACTAACCCCTCTCTAGTAGAGGCGCTTGGCGCCGGTAATGCGGTAATCGCACATGACAATCCATTCAATCGCTGGGTGGCAGGGGAAGGCGCGATGTTCTTCAAGACGGAAGACGACTGTGCAAAAATTTTTGATAATCTGCTTCCTGATATAAAGGCCAGTTTTTGTATGGGAGAGTTTAGTAAATCGCAATTTCTCCTACGATTTACCTGGGAGCAGGTATTACAGGACTATGAGAAATTACTTAACTCTTGGTACCCTCAATAACCTTCTACTTCATCTCACTCTCAACGCCCCTTGTTACTGCAAGGAGACAGATAATGAACGGCATGGATCGCGGAATACTGCGCCCCCATCAGGCGACAATTTCTGTACTACAGAGACTCCTTGACTTCTTTGTAATACTTTTCAGCATGGGAATTTCCATCAAACTTAACTCAATCCCCCTAAGCTATGCTCCGACAGTAGCCACACTTCTTTCATTAGTTATCTTCTATCTCCTAAGTGACTTCTCTCATTTGTACAACTCTTGGCGTGGAGAGCGTATCAGTGAAGAGATAAGAAAGGTAGGTGGCACATGGGCACTCAGCTTTACAACAGTATTTCTCGCTGATTATCTACTATTGGCGACACCACTACTTGATGATGCAGTTATGCTGCAATGGTTCGCCCTATCCCTGGCGCTGCTGTGTTGTTATCGGGTTCTACTTCGAACTTCATTGAATGCTTTGCGCCGGCGTGGTTTCAATACTCGGACAGTGGCAATTGCCGGCGCAGGACCTTTAGGTCAGAGACTGGCTGGAAATATTGCTAGCGCCCCGTGGATGGGGCTAGACCTACTGGGCTTCTTTGATGATAAACGGCGCGACCCCATACGGATTGCAGGCAGCAAGATTAAGCTTCCAGTTTCCGGATCACTAGAGGACCTAGTAGAGCAGGCTCGCTCCGGTCAAATAGACAGAGTATATATAACATTACCAATGCGCAGTGAAGCACGCATCAAATGGCTTACCGAGAAGCTCAGTGACACGACAGCATCTGTCTATATTGTTCCTGACGTATTCATTTTTGAACTTCTACATGCCCGTAGTCAGAATATCAATGGTGTGCCTACAATCAGCATATTTGATAGCCCAATGACCGGCGCCAATAGCGTCATCAAGAGGGCAGAAGACATAGTGCTTTCCGCTGCCATACTGGCAATCATTGCGATTCCAATGGCTCTAATCTCCTTGATGATAAAACTGACCTCCCCAGGACCTATCTTCTTCCGTCAGAAAAGATATGGTATTGATGGAAGATCAATCGAGGTATTGAAATTCCGTAGCATGCGGGTCATGGAAAACGATGAAAATGTAGTACAGGCAACCCGGGGAGATACTCGCATAACACCAATTGGTGCTTTGCTGCGCCGGACCTCTCTAGACGAACTCCCTCAGTTTATTAACGTTCTACTTGGGGATATGTCTATTGTTGGTCCCCGCCCGCATGCCGTTGCTCATAATGAACACTATCGTGGAAAGATTGATAGTTACATGCTTCGCCACAAGGTAAAGCCCGGCATTACAGGCTGGGCTCAGATTAATGGCTGGCGTGGAGAAACAGATACTCTAGATAAGATGCAAAAGCGTGTTGAGCACGATCTAGCCTATATCCACAACTGGTCCCTCTGGTGGGATTTGAAAATTGTTTTTCTCACGGTGTTTAAAGGATTTATACACAAAAACGCCTATTGAGAGCACCAAAAGCTGAAAAGCGCCGGAGTTCTAGTTGTAGTAGTTCAGGGCACCCGTCGAGCTCACCGCTCCCAAGGACTGGAACGAGTTGCGGGCTGCTCGCTGAACGAAATAGGATTACTTCAGCGGCGCCGGGGCTTTTCTGCTTGCGCTGGCTTCGTGCCAGCCTTAACCTTCCTTCTTTCTGAAGGAACGACCCCACAAGGAGTCTTAACGTGAAAAAACTGCTGACGTTCGCCGCCCTGGCGACCCTGAGCATGCCGCTGCTGGCGGCGGAAGAGCCGGCAAACCCGCCGGCCTCCTCCGAGCCACTGACCCTGTCCACCCCGGTTGCCGGCGGTGTCACCGTAGGTGGCGCCATCGGTATCGGCGCTGCCGTAGTGGCAGCAGGCGTTGCCGCTTCCAACAGCGGTGGCGGTGGTGGCCACGACGGCACTCCGGGTACTACCGGCACCACTGGTACCACTGGTACTACCGGCACTGCTCGCTGATTCCAGCCTGTAGCTGTTGGACCCTGCCGCCGCCTCGGCGGCGGCAGGGTTATCTCCAGCCCCCTTAAACCCCGTTCACGGCTCCCGACTCACCGGGCGTTGCCGTATCGACTTGCTGCGTAGTTCCTTCTCATGATTCGCTCTTTATTCGTTGCCGTTGTCGCCGCTCTTTCGCTCCAGGGCTGCATGTTCGCCCCTGGCCAGAATATGGACACCAGCCGCATCGTTCGCGATGACTCCGCCGAGAGCAGCCGCGTCGAGCTGGTGCAGATCACCCCCAAGCTGCTGGCCGTGAATGCCGCGACGGAGATTGATGGTCGGGTTCCACCTGAGTTGCTTAACTATCACCCTCAGGATTATCGCATCGGACCAAGCGATCTGCTTTACATCACCGTTTGGGACCATCCTGAATTAACTGCACCATCCGGCCAACAACAGCAGATCGACGCTAATGGCCGCTTGGTTCGTCCCGACGGATCCCTTTTTTACCCCTATATTGGTCAGGTCCGGGTCGCTGGTCGCACCATAGAAGAAGTTAGAAGTGAAATTTCCGGCCGCTTGGCGCAGTACGTCGAAACACCGCAAGTTGACCTGAATGTACTGCGCTTCGCCAGTCAGAAAGTGATTGTCAACGGCGCCTTTAATAAGTCTGGTCCCCAGGCCATCACCACCGTTCCCCTAAGCCTGATGGAGGCTATTAGCACCGCAGGTGTGAACACCGGCTCCGCCGACCTCTCCAACATGGTCCTCAAGCGCGATGGCCGCGAGTACAAGCTCAACCTGGACGCACTCAACGACCAGCAGCAGAGCCAGCTCTACAGCGTCTACCTGAAGGATGGCGACCAGATCTACCTGCCCTACAACGACCGCAAGAAGGTCTACCTGATGGGCGAGGTGAACAGCCCGCGCGCCATCACCTACAAGACCAAGTACCTGAACCTGGCCGATGCCCTGGGCAGCGTCGGTGGCCTGAACCAGGCCAGTTCCAACGGCAAGGCCGTCTACGTGATTCGCGGCGTTGAAGACCTGGAGCGCGAACCTGCCAAAGTCTTCCAACTGGACGCACAATCGCCCACAGCCTTCATCCTCGCCCAGCGCTTCAACCTGGAACCGCAGGACGTGGTCTATGTCGGTCCTGCTGGCGTCACCCGCTGGAACCGCTTCATCAGCCAGTTGGTACCGTCCACCACCATTCTGGGTACTGGTGCCAACATCAAGAACGACCTGAACGACGAATAACCCACCGAGCTCAGGTCGACCGACGTGAAACTCCTCCAATTCGCCGCCCTGGCTGGGGCGGCCTTGTCGCTATCCGCCTGCAACCCTCTGATGCAGGCGTCGTGGGATACCCTGCGCGCCGCCACCCAGGGCCCGAAGCCGCTTGAGCTGACCCAGGCCCAGGTGGATGCGGTGCCCTATTACCAGATCAAGCTGCAGACTCAAGGCGGCGAAGCCGTGATGGCGCTGGTGCGCCAGCAGGGCAATCTGCAGTTCTGGCTCGCCTCTACCCACCAGGTGCTGATGATGCGGGATGGCCTGGTGGTGCGCACAACCGGCTTCGGCGACAACCTCGCCGGCACGCACCTGGGTGCCGACTCGCCGTTCCACGCCGGCCTGCACAAGCTGGCGGATGGGCAGCGCAGTGAGCGCTGGATCGATCTGGCGAGCGGCTATCGCCTGGGGATTCCGGTGCAGAGCAGTTTCCACAAGGTCGGCCTGGAGCGCGTGAGCATCCTCGAGCGCGACTACGACCTGTTGCGCGTCGATGAAGACATCCGCGCTCCCCTGCTGGGCTTCAGCGCCACGAACAAATACTGGGTCGACCCCAAGGACGGCTTCGTGATGCAGAGCCTGCAACAGGTCACGCCCGACCTGCAGGTTGCGATCACCCAGTTGCGTCCGTATCGGGGGGCAGGCAAATGAGCATTCGCCTTCTCGCCCTGGCCGCACTGCTGCTGGCCGGCCCGGCCATGGCCGGCGATTCTGTCGAAGTTCGCGGCGACGCTGCCAGGTCCGGTCCCGTGGCCATTACCGCGACTACTCGCCTTGGCGACGTCTTCCGTGCCGCCCAGGTCGATGCCGAGAGCTATTGGCTGGGCGCCGCGTGGTTGCAATCGAAGCTTGTGCCGGAGCAGAAACGCCTGAAGGCCGGCATCCTGTTCGATCTGTCCATGCTGCAACAGAAAGCCCTGTTGGACGATCAGCCCACGCTTTCCACCCTCGCCAAGCGCCTCTATGACCAGGTGGCCAGCCTGCCGGTCAGTGGCCGACGCCTGCACCTGCTGGACCCTGTCGAGGTTGAAGTCACCCCGGCGCAGAACAGCCTGGTGTCGCCTGGCGACATTTTCATTTTCCCGGCCCGGCCGAGTGCGGTACGTGTGCTGGGTGCCGTGGCGGCCGACTGCTACTTCACCCACGTGCCGATGCAGCAGGCACGCGACTATTCCGCTGCGTGCCCGTCGCTGCCGGAAGCCGATCCCGACTATGTCTATCTGATCCAGCCGGACGGCCAGGTCACTCGCCTCGGCATCGCCCTGTGGAACCTCCAGGAAGGCCAGCCCGCTGCGCCGGGTGCGACCATCCTGGTACCGATCAAGTCGGCCGGGCCGGATAGCCCCGTCCCGCAGCTGAATGAAGAAATGGCCCAATTCATCGCCACCCAACCGTTGTCCGAGGTGGCGCAATGAAGCTCCGCTATTCCCTCTGCCTGCTGCTGCCCTGGGCCATGGCCCATGCCGACCCCCGCGACACGAGAAACGACTTCGGCATCATGGGGTTGATGCAGACGCCCACGGCGCGCATGGCGCCGGCAGGGGACGTCGCAGTCACCGCCAACCGTGTCGATCCCTATTCGCGCTACAGCTTTGCCCTGCAGCCATTCGACTGGCTGGAAACATCGTTCCGCTACACGTCCGTCAGCAACCGTCGTTACGGCGCCGAAGACTTCAGTGGCGACCAGAGCTACAAGGACAAGGCGGTAGACGCCAAATTCCGCCTGCTCCAGGAAAGCCGCTGGACACCGGAACTCGCGGTAGGCGCACTGGACATCGGCGGTACCGGCCTGTTCTCCAGCGAATACTTCGTCGGCAACAAGCGATTCGGGAACTTCGACGTCAGCCTGGGCATTGCCTGGGGGTACCTCGGTAACCGTGGTGATTTCAGCAACCCGCTGGGCTGGGTAGACGACAAGTACGACGACCGTCCAATCCCCACCAGCGATGTAGCCAATGCTGGTTCCTTCGACGCCAGTAACTATTTCCGCGGTTCTCCCGGCATCTTCGGCGGCGTACTCTGGCAAACCCCTTGGGATCGCCTGGCGCTCAAGCTGGAATACGACGGCAACGACTACAAGCGCGAACCGCTGAGTAACAACCAGGACCAAAGCTCCCCGATCAACCTCGGCTTCGTCTTCAAAGCCAGCGACTCGGTAGACCTGACCGCCGGCTGGGAGCGTGGCAACACCGCCATGTTCGGCATCACCCTGCACACCAACTTCGCTTCCCGCTCCGCGCCGGCCAAGACCTTCGACCCGCCGGCCGAACCGCTGCCGGCCAAGGCGCCGGACCTGCATCCGGACCAGGTGGACTGGGCGAACGTATCCAGGCGCCTGCAGAACAACGCCGGCTACAAGGTCGAGCGCATCACCCAGCGCGACAAGGAAATCGTCGTCTACGGCGAGCAGACCCGCTACCTCTACCCGCCCAAGGCGGTAGGGCGCGCGGCGCGCATCCTCGACAACAGCGTGGACGACGACATCAAGTACTTCACCGTGGTGGACAAGCGCTACGACATGCCGGTCACCGAGACCAGCGTACCGCGTGAGACCTTCCGCGAAGTGGTGAACAACGACCGCCCGCTGGACGACCTGCGCCGTGGCACCGAAAGCAACTGGCCGCTGCCGCACCAGGAGAAAGTGCTTTACACACAGAAGCCGGATCCGTTCAGCTACGGCCTCGGCCTGGGCTACAAACAGAACGTCGGCGGCCCCGACGGCTTCCTGCTCTACCAGTTCACCGCGGACCTGAACGGCGAATACCGCTTCACCCCGGACACCTGGTGGAGCGGCTCGCTCAGCGCCAACCTGCTGAACAACTTCGACAAGTTCAAGTACGACGCGCCGTCCAACCTGCCGCGCGTGCGCACCTACCTGCGCGAGTACTGGACCACCTCGGACGTGACCATGCCGACCTTCCAGTTGAACAAGGTCAAGCGCCTGGACGAGGACATGTACGGCATGGTCTACGGCGGCTACCTGGAGTCGATGTTCGCCGGCGTCGGTGGCGAGCTGCTGTATCGCCCGCTGGGCGAGCGCTGGGCCATCGGTGGCGACCTCAACTACGTACGCCAGCGCGATTTCGAGCAGGACTTCGGCCTGCGCGACTACAAGGTGCTCACCGGCCACGTCACCGGCTACCTGAAGACCGACTTCCAGGACGTGCTGGCCGCGGTCAGCGTGGGCCGCTACCTGGCCCGCGACTGGGGCACCACCATCGACCTGTCGCGCGAGTTCAGCAACGGCGTGCGCTTCGGTGGCTGGGTGACGCTCACCACCGCCTCCAAGGAAGAGTACGGCGAAGGTAGCTTCGACAAAGGCATCTACGTGTCGATCCCCTTCGACGAGATCATGAGCAGCTCGACCATGCGCCGCGCCAACCTGGCCTGGGCCCCGCTGACCCGTGACGGTGGCGCCCGCCTGGGCCGCAGCTACTCGCTGTATACCCTCACCGACGGACGCAACGTCGACATGTTCGACGGCAGCTTCAGCAAGATCACCGAGTAAGCCCCCAGCCCCGCCGCAACGGCGGGGCTGCTTGCTGCAGATCAGCGAAACCTCCGCTTACAACCCCTCTCACAACCTTTGCGCCTAAGCTGTGTCGGATGACGCCCGTTCTATCCGGAAGGAATCCGTCGATGAAGCTCACCGCCCTCCCCCTCTTGTTCATGACCGGCATGCTCGCCGCCTGCACTTCGAATTCGCCTTCGCAGAGTGCTTCGCTCAGTGGCGAGGTGTTCTACCTGCAGCGCATTGCGTTGCCGCCGGGAGCGCAGGTTTCGGTGAGCCTGCAGGATGTTTCCTTGGCCGATGCGCCGGCCGTGGAGCTGGCTTCGCAGACGCTGCCCGGCGGGCAGCAGGTGCCGGTGGCCTTCAAGCTCGATTACGACCCGCAGCGGGTCCAGCCCGGCCACAGCTATGCGGTCAGCGCGCGTATCGAGAATGCCGGCAAGCTGCTGTTCATCAGCACCGAGCGCCACAGCGTCAAGCTCGACGGCAGCGATCCGCAGCCGCTGCGCATCCGCGTCGACGCGGTGCGCTGATACTTCCCTCCTCTTCCGGCCGGGTTCCGTTGCCGGCCCGGCCTCGCTAAGCTTGCCCCTTCTTCCTTCGCCGAGACGCTCGGCGAAGGTTCCGCCCTGCCCCACAAGGAATCCCGATGCTGCGTTTCACCGCCCTGCTGGCCGGCGCCCTGTTGTCCGCCAATGCCTTCGCCCTGTCCCTCGCCAACCTCAGCCAGACCGACGCCAGCGGCGGCCTCAAGGATGCCTTGAGCCAAGGCGCGCAGATCGCAGTCAAGCAGTTGGGCAAGCCCGGCGGCTTCACTAACGATCCGGCCGTGCGCATCGAGCTGCCGGGCAAGCTGGGCAAGGCCGCCAAGGTGATGAAGCAGTTCGGCATGGGCGCCCAGGTCGACCAGCTGGAAGCCAGCATGAACCAGGCTGCCGAGGCCGCCGTGCCGCAGGCCCAGGCGCTGCTGGTGGATGCGGTGAAGAAGATGACCGTGCAGGACGCCAAGGGCATCCTCGCCGGCGGCGACGATTCCGCCACCCAGTACCTGGAGCGCAGCAGCCGCGAGCAACTGCGCCAGCGCTTCCTGCCGATCGTCAAGCAGGCCACCGACAAGGTCGGCCTGGCCAAGCAGTACAACGCCTTCGCCAGCCAGGCCGCGGCTTTTGGCGTGGTCGATGCCAAGGATGCGAACGTCGAGGGCTACGTTACCGAGCAGGCGTTGGATGGGCTGTTCAAGGTGATCGCCCAGCAGGAGAAGGGGATTCGGGAGAATCCGGCGGGGGCGGCTACCAGTTTGGCGAAGAAGGTTTTTGGGGCGCTCTGAGGCACGCGGAACTCGTAGGAGCGAGCTTGCTCGCGAAGGGTGTTTCTCGATGGCTGCGGTGTTGGGTTCAAGAGCACCCTCTCCCCAACCCTCTCCCGCAAGCGGGAGAGGGGGCTGTCCTGAGCCGGGAGAGAATCCTGAGTCATCCTGAAACGCCTCACCCCACCTCGTCATTCCCGCGAACGCGGGACGCGGCTCCATCGCGAACAGCGCTTGCGCTGGCCCGAAGGGGAATAACCCAGTGACTGGCGGGTTCGCGAGCAAGCTCGCTCCTACAGGGTGCTCCCGGACCGTAGGGCGTATAACCGTTCGCGGTTATCCGCCGTTGGCCTGAGACGCCACAGCTCTACGGGTCCAGAGCGGTACCGGCGGGGTGGCTCAGAGCCTGGTCCAGGTTCTGGTGGAACCACTGCAGCGCCACTTCGTAGGTGCCGTGCCACAGGCGTTCGCTGGCGCCAGAGCGGATGCCGTTCTGTACCCGCGTGGCCATGGCGAAGTCTTCTTCCAGGGCGGCGTAGAGGATTTCGTTGTTCTTCTCGAAATATCGCAGGGCCCTCTCCGTCTGCGGTTGTTCGGGCAGCAGCGTGTGGCTAAGTACCCGCGTCGCCAGCGGGCCGTCGGGGAACACACTGGAGAAGTCGATGTGGTCCGGCTCCACCAGCACCAGGGTGTTCGGCCAGAGGAAATACAGCAGGTTGCCGTGGCGGCGCAGGTCCCATTGCGCTTGCGGTTGCCCTTGCAGCTCGCGCAGGTTGCGCTTCACGTAGTAGTTGCGGATGTGCCGGCCGAAGCGCTCGAAGCTGCCCAGGTTGGGCCAGAACAGGTGGTCGATGGTGGCCTGGTGGGCCTTGGCCACGTGGTAGTTCTCCAGGAAGGTGTCCACCGTCAGCTTCCAGTTCACCGGGCGGCGGATGTCGCGCGGGTCGAAGAGGACGTGGTGGTCGATGGCGAAGCTGTCGAAGTCCGCGCAAATCGTCTCGCCGAAGAAGCCGTCCAGATCCAGCGCCGGCCCCGGTGACAGCCGCACCCAGACCGCGCCGAAGCGTTCGGCCACCGGCAGCTCGGTGAGGTTCAGGCAGGCCCGGTCGATGCCTTCGAAACCGTAGCCGTGGGGAATGCCGCGCAGTTGCCCGTCCGGGTTGTAGGCCCAGGCGTGGTAGGGGCAGACGAACACGCGGTTGCGCCCTGCCGCCTCGCTTACCAGTTGCGTGCCGCGGTGCTTGCAGACGTTCAGGAAGGCCCGCAGCCGGCCCTGCTCGTCGCGGGTCAGCAGCAGCGGCACCATCAGCTCGCGGGTGAGGAAAGCGCCCTTGGGTATCTCGCCGGAACGCGCCACCAGCACCGGCTCGCGCAGCAGCACCTCGTCGCGTTCGCGGCGGTAGCGCGCCTCGTCCAGGTAGACGGAGACCGGCAACGACGACGGCTGTTCTGCGCCATCGGAAGCGCCCCGCTCGGCCAGGGCCAGGACCTTGTTCAACAACGCCACCTGGGTTGCGTGCTGCATGGGGTTCTCCTTCTGCTCAGTTCGACAGGGGCGCCAGCGCGCCGCGGATGAAATGCCAGAGCTGCCGCGCCAGTTGCGCGGCCGGCGGCCGGGGCTGGCGCGCCAGGGCTTCCAGCAGGGCCTGGCGCAGGCCGCCGAGGATCATCGCCGCGACCAGTTGCGCGTCCAGTTGCGCGTTGAGCTGCCCAGCGGCCTGGCCGCGGCGGATGTTGTCGGTGCCCTGGCGGATGTTCTCGGCGATGCGCCGGGCCTCCAGCGCCGCCACCTCGGGCTCGCGCGCCAGGCTCACCAGCACCAGCGGCGCCAGCGGTTCGGCGTAGACGAACTCCACCGCCCGCAGCACCCGCTGCTCCTCGCGCTCGCTCCAGTCCTGGGCCTGGGGCAATGGGTCGGCGACCATCACCTGGGCCTGGTAGCGGTCGTAGAAGTCCTCGGCCACCGCCGCCAGCAGCCCGGCGCGCGAGGCGAAGTAGCGGTAGATCAGCCCTACCGAGACGCCGGCGCGCTCGGCCACCCGCCCCACTTCCAGGCCGCCGCCGAACTCCAGCAGCTCGGTGCGCGCAGCCTCCAGCAGGCTGGCTCGGGTTTTCAGGGCTTTAGCCGAAAGGTCGGGCATGGCGGGACTCGCGGGGCCGGATAGGAAAAGTGAATTCAGTTTACTTATTTCATCCAGCAAGCCAAGCCCCGATTACCACAAGAGCAGCCCGGCCATGGGCGGCTGTTCACTTAAGCGATGTGTGGTGGTTCAGCGAAGGTGCTCCAGCCTGGCTCCGCTCCCTCACCCCAGCCCTCTCCCGGAGGGAGAGGGGGCTGTTCGGAGTGGGTGGGGAGTTTGGAGTTATCCTGAAACGCCTAACCCCACCCCGTCATTCCCGCGAACGCGGGACGCGGCTCCATCGCGAACAGCGCTTGCGCTGGCCCGAAGGGGAATAACCCAGTGGCTGCAGGGTTCGCGAGCAAGCTCGCTCCTACGAAGAGCAAAAGCAAAAGCGCGTTCGCTTTTGGACTTCCAGAGAAATAGCCGAGCGCACCGGAACGCCCCTTCAGAAGGCCGAGCGAAACCGGCGCTCAGGAGGTCATGCGACATGGATGTCGCGAGAGCCCCGTGGGCTACAGGGACGTACCCTCGGGGCGGGCCTCCGTGGCGGGGGAGTTCGTGAGGGTAGCCCGACTCTGTCGGGCCCGTATGTCGGGGCAAGCCTTTTTGGTTCCTTTTGTGGCGTTTGACAAAAGGGACTCGCCCGAGGGGGCGAAACAAAAGATCTCCGCAGACTCGGAGCGGCGCGTTACACCAAGCCCAATCCCGAAGAAGTCTCTGGGTTCCCGCGTTCGCGGGAATGACGGGGTGGGGATTAGAGCGAGGGATCAGGATTCGCAAGCGAAGCCACAGCCCCTCCCGTATGAAAAATGCCGTTTCCCCCAGCCAGAGAAACGGCATCCTCTCTTAAGTGAACAGCATTAGGCCATGAGCGAACCCTGCCTGCTGTACCGCGTCGCCCCCACCCTCAACCGCCCCGAGCGCCTCAACGCCATAGACGACCGCATGCCCGCGGCCACAGCCCGGAAGGCGTACACTTCAAGGCGCGTTGCGAGGAGGTGGGCTTCGCCCAGGCGGTGCGCGAACGGGATTCGGGGGCACCGATTCCCTGAGCCGCAACGTCCCGCTCGTAGGGCGTATAACCGTTCGCGGTTATACGCCGCTACGCCTCGATCGACAGTCAACGCCATGGCCGAGCCCGAAGCGCCTCGCCATGGTGCTCCGAGGTCGATACCGAAGCAGCCTGGGGCCAAGGTCAATCGGCGTATGACCGCGAACGGTCATACGCCCTACGCAGGCTCCTGCTTCACCCTGAACCAGGCCGCGTAGAGCGCCGGCAGGAACAGCAGCGTCAGCGCCGTGGCGACGATCAGGCCGCCCATGATGGCCACCGCCATGGGCCCGAAGAACGCGCTGCGCGACAGCGGGATCATCGCCAGCACCGCCGCCAGCGCGGTCAGCACGATGGGGCGGAAGCGCCGCACCGTGGCCTCGATGATGGCGTGCCGGCGGTCCAGGCCGTGGGCGATGTCCTGCTCGATCTGGTCCACCAGGATCACCGAGTTGCGCATGATCATCCCGGCCAGGGCGATGGTGCCGAGCATGGCGACGAAGCCGAAGGGCTTCTGGAACACCAGCAGGAACAGGGTCACGCCGATCAGCCCGAGTGGCGCGGTGAGGAACACCATGGCCATGCGCGAGAAGCTGCGCAGCTGGATCATCAGCAGCGTCATCACCACCACCAGGAACAGCGGCATGCCGGCGTTCACCGAGTTCTGCCCCTTGGCCGAATCCTCCACCGTGCCGCCCACGTCCAGCAGGTAGCCGTCCGGCAACTCGGCGCGGATCGGATCGAGGGTCGGGGAAATCTGCTTGACCAGGGTGGCCGGCAGCGAGTCGTCGTAGATGTCCGCGCGCACGGTCACCGTCGGCAGGCGGTTGCGCCGCCAGATGATGCCTTCCTCGAAGCCGTACTCCAGGGTCGCCACCTGCGACAGCGCCACGCTGCGGCCGTTGTTGGTGGGGATGGCCAGGCTCGGCAGCTGCGACAGGTCCTGGCGCTCGCGGGCGTCGCCGCGCAGGAGGATCTCGATCAGCTCGTTGTCCTCGCGGTAGTAGCTGACGGTGGAGCCGGTCAGCGAACTCTGCAGGAACTGCGAGACGTCCTGGGTGCTCACGCCCAGGGCGCGGGCGCGGTCCTGGTCGAGGTTGAGGCGGATGACCTTGCTCGGCTCCTCCCAGTCCAGATGCACGTTCACCACGTGGGGGTTCTCGCGCATCTTCTCCGCGACCTTGCGCGCCAGCGCGCGGACTTCCGGGATGTGCTCGCCGGACACCCGGAACTGCACCGGGTAGCCCACCGGCGGGCCGTTCTCCAGGCGGCTGATGCGGCTGCGCACCGTGGGGAAGTCCTCGGCCATGCGCTGGATCAGCCACTGGCGCACCTCCTCGCGGCCCTTCAGGTCCTTGGCCAGCACCACGAACTGGGCGAAGCTCGCCGCCGGCAGCTGCTGGTCCAGCGGCAGGTAGAAGCGCGGCGAGCCGGTGCCGACGTAGGCCACGTAGTTCTCGATGCCCGGATGCTCGGCGAGCAGCTTCTCCAGGCGCTTGACCTGCTCGGCGGTGGCGGCCAGCGAGTCGCCCTCGGCCAGCTTCAGGTCCACCAGCAGCTCCAGGCGCACCGACGGCGGGAAGAACTGCTGCGGTATCAGGCGGAAGGCGGCGATGGAGCCGACGAAGGCCAGCAGGGTCAGGACGATCACCGTCTTGTTGTGGCGCACGCACCACTCCACCAGGCGCCGGAAGTGCTGGTAGAAGCCCGTCGAGTAAGGGTCGTGGCCCTTGTCGCTGCCGCCGTGCTTTTCCGCATGGCGCTTGGCCAGATCCGGCAGCAGCTTGGCGCCCAGGTAGGGCACGAACATCACCGCGGCCACCCAGGACACCAGCAGCGCGATGGTCACCACCTGGAACAGAGAGCGGGTGTATTCGCCGGTGCCCGACTGCGCGGTGGCGATCGGCAGGAAGCCGGCGGCGGTCACCAGGGTGCCGGTGAGCATCGGGAAGGCGGTGCTGGTCCAGGCGAAGCTGGCCGCCTTGAGGCGGTCGTAGCCCTGCTCCATCTTCACCGCCATCATCTCCACGGCGATGATCGCGTCGTCCACCAGCAAGCCCAGCGCCAGCACCAGCGCGCCGAGGGAAATCTTGTGCAGGCCGATGTCGAAGTAGCGCATGCAGACGAAGGTCATCGCCAGCACCAGCGGGATCGACAGCGCCACCACCAGGCCGGTGCGCAGGCCCAGGGAGAAGAAGCTCACCAGCAGCACGATGACCAGCGCCTCGGCCAGCACCCGGACGAACTCGCCCACACCTTCACGCACGGCGGCCGGCTGGTCGGACACCTTGCGCAGCTCCATGCCCGCCGGCAGGTTCTGCTGCAGGCGGTGGAACTCGTTTTCCAGCGCCTTGCCCAGCACCAGGATGTCGCCGCCGTCCTTCATCGCCACGGCGATGCCGATGGCGTCCTCGCCCATGAAGCGCATGCGCGGCGCCGGCGGGTCGTTGAAGCCGCGGTGCACCTCGGCCACGTCGCCGATGCGGAAGGTGCGGTCGCCCACGCGGATGGGGAACTGGCGGATGTCCTCCACCGAATCGAAGCGCCCGGAAACCCGCAGCTGCACGCGGTCGCTGGCGGTCTCGAAGAAACCGGTGGCGCTCACCGCGTTCTGCTCCTCCAGGGCCTTCTGCACCGCCGCCAGGGGCAGGCCGAGGGTGGCCAGCTTGGTGTTCGACAGGTCGATCCAGATCTTCTCGTCCTGCAGGCCGACCAGCTCGACCTTGCCGACGTCCTTGATGCGCTGCAGCTGCAGCTGGATGCGGTCGGCGTAGTCTTTCAGCACCGCGTAGTCGAAGCCCTTGCCGGACAGCGCGTAGATGTTGCCGAAGGTGGTGCCGAACTCATCGTTGAAGAACGGCCCCTGGATGCCCTGCGGCAGGGTGTAGCGGATGTCGCTGATCTTCTTGCGGATCTGGTACCACAGCTCGGGGATGTCCCTGGACCTGAAGTCCTCGCGGGCGACGAAGGTCACCTGCGACTCGCCCGGCCGCGAGAAGGAGACGATGCGGTCGTAGTCGCCGGTCTCCATCAGCTTCTTCTCGATGCGCTCGGTGACCTGGCGCGAGACTTCCTCGGCGGTGGCGCCGGGCCAGTTGGTCTTGACCACCATGGCCTTGAAGGTGAAGGGCGGGTCCTCGCTCTGGCCGAGCTTGGTGTAGGACAGCGCCCCGGCGATGCCCAGCAGCAGCATCAGGAAAAGTACGATCGGTCGGTTCTGCAGGGCCCAGGCGGAGAGGTTGAAGCGCATCCTGCGTCACTCCTTCGCCAGCAGCTTGACCGAACGGTTCTCGCGGTCGACCGGGCGTACCTGCTGGCCTTCGCGCAAGACCTGGACGCCCGCGGCGACCACCCAGTCGTCGGGCTGCAGCCCTTCGAGCACCGGCACCCGGTCCTCGGTGTAGGGCCCGATGCGCACCGCCCGGCGGTGCAGGCTGGCATCCTTCGGGTCGACCACCCAGACGAACGGCTGGCCGCCCTCGGCGCTCACCGCCGCCAGCGGCACGGCCAGGGGCACGGCGCCCTCGCTGTGGATGTACACCCGGGCGCTCTGGCCCAGCTCGGCCGGCACCTTGGCATCGTCGAAGGCCACCCGCGCGGCGAAGGTGCGCGACTGCGGATCGGCGGCCGGCGACAGTTCGCGGATGTGGCCGCTGAAGCGCTTGTCCGGCTGCGACCACAGCTCGACGCTGACGCCCTCGCCGATGCGGAAGCGCTCGATGGCGTGTTCGGGGAAGCTGATCAGCACCTCGCGGTCGCCATCGGCGGCCAGGGTGAAGACCGTCTGCCCGGCGGCCACCACCTGGCCCACTTCGACGCGCCGCGCCGAGATCACCCCGTCCTGCGGCGCGCGCAGCACGGCGTAGTCGGCCTGGTTGCGCGCCACGTCGTACTCCGCGCGCACCTGCTTCATGCGCGCCTCGCCGGCGCGGTAGGTGTTCTCGATGTTGTCGAACTGCGACTGGCTGACCAGCTTGCGCTCCAGCAGCACCTTGTAGCGCTGGTATTCCGAACGCACGGTCTGCAGGTTGGCCTCGGCGGCGGCGACCTGGGCGCGGTTGGCCTCCAGCTGCAGGCGCACGTCCTCGGGGTCGAGCTCGGCCAGCGGCTGGTCGCGGCGCACGCGCTCGCCGGTCTCCACCAGGCGCTTGGCCACCTTGCCGCCGATGCGGAACGCCAGCTCCGGCTCGTGGCGGGCGCGCACCTCGCCCGGATAGGCCTCGGTGACCGAACGCGCCAGCTGCGGCTGCACGACCATGGCCGGGCGCAGCGCCGGCTTGGCCGGTTCGCCGTTGCCGCAGGCGGCTAGGGTCAGGGAGAAGGCGAGAGGGACAGCGACGGACAAGGCATGGCGGAACATGATGTATGACCTTTCGCAAAACGCAGTTGAATTCTTATACTCGCCGGTATAGTAAGAATACAAAACCGACCAGTCCAGTATTTGAAGTGTAAAAAAAATGTCCCAGCCCACCCTCCCCACCGGCCCCGGCCGCCCCAAGGACCCGGCCAAGCGCCAGGCGATCCTCGAAGCCGCCAAGGAGCTGTTCGTGCGCAACGGCTACGACGGCAGCAGCATGGAAGCCATCGCCGCCGAGGCCGGGGTTTCCAAGCTCACCGTGTACAGCCATTTCACCGACAAGGAGACGCTGTTCTGCGAGGCGGTGCAGGCCAAGTGCGCCGAGCAGGTGCCGGAGCTGTTCCACGAACCGCCGGCCGACGCGCCCACGCAGGAGCTGCTGCTGAACATCGCGCGCGGCTTCAACCGCCTGATCAACAGCCCCGAGGCCATCGCCCTGAGCCGCCTGATGATCGCCCAGGGCGGGCAGAACCCGGCGCTGTCGCAGATGTTCTTCGACGCCGGCCCGCAACGCGTGCTGGACCAGATGCAGCGGCTGATCGCCCAGGCCCAGCGCAGGGGCGAACTGCGCGAGGGTGACGCGCGCAACGCTGCAGAGCACTTTTTGATGCTGGTGCAGGGCTGCGTGCACTTCCGCCTGCTGATCGGCTGCGTCGAGCGGCCGCCGCTGGAGGAGAGCGAAAGGCATGTGCAGGAGGTGGTGGAGTTGTTTTTGCGGGCATATCGGCCTTGAGGCGTATGCCGTGGGCGCTTCTCCTGTAGGAGCGAGCTTGCTCGCGAACGGTGCTCACCCGGGACCTCGATGTCAGTGCTTGACTCCGCTCCCTCTCCCTAACCCTCTCCCTGAAGGGAGAGGGGACCGTTCGGTGTGCTTGGATGTTTTGGAGTCAGCCGGCAACATAGAGGGTTTCCGGCTGAAACCACTCCTGCTCTCGGCACGGACAAGCCCCCTCTCCCTTCAGGGAGAGGGCTGGGGAGAGGGAAAGGCGTCAACCCAACACACCACAGCCGCCGGTAAATCCCTTTCGCGAGCAAGCTCGCTCCTACGAAAAGCCCCTCCGCTCAGGGCTTGAGGGACTTCAACGGATAGATGTCATACCGGCTCGACTTCCCTTCCAGGCTGTAGCTCGGCTTGGCGCCCTCGATGATCGGCGCCTTGCGCGGGCGCTTGACCACCACGCGGTGGCTGGCCAGGGCCAGGGCCGCCTGGAGCAGCGCCGGGGCGTCCATGTCGTCGCCCACCAGGGGGCGGAACAGGCGCATTTCCTTTTTCACCAGGGCGCTCTTGTCGCGGTGCGGGAACATCGGGTCGAGGTAGATCACCTGGGGCGCTTCGCCCTGCCAGGCGCCCATCAGGTCGATGGCGTTGCCCTGGTGCAGTCGCATCCGCGCCACTATCGGCGCCACTTCCAGGTCGCGTGCCGCGCGGGCCAGGCCGTCTTCCAGCAGGGCGGCGATCAGCGGTTGGCGCTCGATCAGTTGCATCTCGCAGCCCAGGGTGGCGAGGACGAAGGCGTCGCGGCCCAGGCCGGCGGTGGCGTCGAGCACCTGCGGGCGCACGCCCGGCTGCACGCCCACCGCCTTGGCGATCATCTGCCCGCTGCCGCCGCCGAACTGGCGGCGGTGGGCGGCGGCGCCTTCGAGGAAGTCCACGCGCACCGGGCCCGGCGAGTCCGGGCCCAGTTGCAGCAGTTGCAGGCCCTGCTCGCCCAGTTGCAGGGCGAAGTCAGCCGCGCCCTCCTCCGCCAGTTCCAGTCCCAGACGCTGGGCCCATTGTCCGGCGGCTTCACGGTAGTGGGGCTCCAGGGCCTGGACGATGATGCGGGGAGTGTCTGCGCTGGCGCTCATGCGGGTCGATCCGGTGCAAAAGCGCCGATTCTACCGCAGGCCCCGGCTCAGCGCCGGAACAGCTCGTTGAGGCGGGCGAAGGGCATGCCTTCCTGGGTCGCCTCCAGGCGCCCGCTGGCCAGTTCGCTGGCGGCGTGGAAGAAGGCGCCGTAGGCCACCCGCGCCAGGGACGAACCCAGGCTGACGCGCTTCACGCCGAGTTCAGCCAGGTCGCTCAGCGACAGTTGCAGGGCCGGCGAGCCGACCAGCACGTTCACCGGCCGCGGAGCCACCGCGCGCACCACTGCGTCGATCTGCTCGCGGGTGGTCAGCCCCGGCGCGTAGAGCACGTCGGCGCCGGCGTCGGCGAAGGCCACCAGGCGGCGGATGGTGTCGTCCAGGTCGTCGCGGCCGTGCAGCAGGTTCTCCGCGCGGGCCGCCAGGGTGAAGGGGAATTCCAGGGAGTGCGCGGCCTGCACCGCCGCGCGCACGCGTTCCACCGCCAGTTCGAAGGGGTAGATGGGATCGTCCGGGCGGCCGGTCGCGTCCTCGATGGAGCCGCCCACCAGACCGATGCTGGCGGCCAGGCGAATGGTCGCCACGCAGTCCTCGGGCGCGTCGCCGTAGCCGTTCTCCAGGTCGGCGGCCACCGGCAGCGGCGTCGCCTCGACGATGGCGCGGGCGTTGGCCAGGGCTTCCTCGCGGCTCACCTCGCCTTCGGCGTCGCAGAGGCCAAGGGCGAAGGCCAGGCCGGCGCTGGTGGTGGCCAGGGCCTCGAAGCCCAGGCCGGCGAGCATTTTCGCCGAGCCGGCGTCCCAGGGGTTGGGCAGGACGAACAGGCCGTCGCGGCGGTGCAGGGCCTGGAAGGCCAGGCCGCGTTCGCGTTGGGTGGTCATGGGGGCGCTCTCCGTGCGAATGGGAGCTTGCAGGTTAGCGCAACCGGGGCCTCAGAGCAGGCCCAGTTGCTCCACTTCCGGCTGCGGCAGTTGCAACGCCGGCAGCCCCGGCAGGCGCTCGGCCAGCAGGGCGTGGAAGCGCTGCGCCTGTTCGGCGGCGCGGTGGTTGTCCGGGGTGTGGAGGAACACGTGAGGCGTCAGGCCGTCCTCGATCCAACCGGCCACCTTGTCCACCCAGGGCGTCAGGTAGGCCTGGTTGGCGTCCAGGTCCGGCCCGCCGATGAAGCGCACCTGCGGGCTGTCGCTGAAGGCCGCCGGGCGCACCGGAATCCTCGGTTTCTTCGACTGCGCATGGCGCACCGCCGGGTCGTCGGACTGGCAGGCGAACAGCGCCCGCGAATCCAAGCAGATGCGTTCCACGCCGCGCTCGTGGAGCAGGCGGTTGAGCAGCCGCTCCTCCTCGCCTTTCTCGAAGAACGCCGGGTGGCGCACCTCCACGGCAATGCACCGGGCGCCGAACTCGTCCAGCCAGGCGGCCAGCTCGCCCAGGCGCTGCGGGCCGAAGCCGGCGGAAAGCTGCAGCCACAGCGGGCTCACCCGGGTGCCCAGCGGCGCCAGCAGGTCAAGGAAGTCGCGAGTGGCGCCGAACTGCTCGCGCAGGTCGCCTTCGTGGCTGATGTCGCGGGGCAGCTTGGCGCAGAAATGAAAGTCCGCCGGCATGGTCTGCGCCCAGCGCTGCAGCGTGTCGGCGCTGGGCCGGGCATAGAAGGTGGTGTTGCCCTCCACCGCGTTGAACACCTGGCTGTAGAAGCCCAGGGTGTCGGCCGGGCGCAGGTCGGCGGGGTAGAAACTGCCGCGCCAGGCGGGCTCGTTCCACGACGGGCAGCCCAGGTAGTACGGCAGGCCCATCAGGCGTAGAGGTCGATGCCCAGCACTTCCGGGGCGTCGTAGCCGCCCAGCGGCAGGTTGGCGGTGCTGCTATAGCTGGCCAGGGCCTGGGCGGCGCGGTTGCTGACCGGGCGCTGGTAGGCCAGGACGTCGCTGAGGACGATGGGCAGGCTGCCGCTGCCGGCGTTGCCCGGCTCCACGTAGCGCGTCTGCGCCTGCTGCTCCAGGCCCTGGCTGGCAGCCACCGAGGCCGGCTGCTCGCGACGCGCCTCGGCCTCGCGCATGACCTCGCGATAAGGCGTGACCGCGGTGCCGGGGCGGCTGCCGGAGTCGGGCGTGATGGAGTAGCTGGACAGGCCGTCGATGCGCATGTTCAGGGCTCAGCGGGTAAGGATTTCACTCTAGCGAGCGCTCCAGGGCTTGGCAATCGCCGGTCAGCCGGCCTTGGGCGTGGCCACGTTGTCGCGCAGGTAGACCGGCTGCGCCTGGTCCGCCGGCACGGCGTCGCCGCGTTCCCAGGCGAACAGCGCCAGGTCCAGCAGGTCTTCGGCGTTGGGCAGCAGGCTGGCATCCTCGGCCTGCACCTTCACCGCCAGGCGCTCGCGGTAGCCCCAGCCGGTGCCGGCGCCGAACCAGTCACCCTCGGCATCACGCGGCAGCGCCACGCTTTCCGGCGGCAGTACCGCCTCGGCGCCGGCCAGGCGCATCTCGCCCCGCTCCAGGCGGTAGCAACCCCAGTAGACCTCGTCCATGCGCGCGTCGATGGCGGCCGCCACCTGGCTGGCGCCGTGCTCGCGGTGGGCGCGCTGGGCCAGCACGGCGAGGTCGGAGATCGGCAGCACCGGCTTGTCCAGGGCGAAGGCCAGGCCTTGCACCACGCCGATGGCGATGCGCACGCCGGTGAAGGCGCCGGGGCCGCGGCCGAAGGCGATGGCGTCCACCGCGCCCAGGGCGATGCCGGCCTCGTCGAGCAGTTCCTGCACCATGGGCAGCAGGCGCTTGGCGTGCAGCCGCGGGATCACCTCGTGGCGGCTGAAACGCCGGCCGTCGTGCAGCAGGGCGACGGAGCAGGCTTCGGTGGAGGTGTCCAGGGCCAGCAGGGTGGGCATCGGGGTCTTCCGGCAAGCTGAAAAAGGGCGGGCATTATAAACGCCAAAGGCCCGCAAGCGGGCCTCTGGTGCAGGTCGGGCGGCGACTCAGCTGAGCGCGGCCAGAACCTTGGCGGTGATCTGGTCCACCGAGCCGACGCCTTCGACGCGGCTGTACTTCGGGGTGCCTTCGACGGCGGCCAGCTTCTGGTAGAAGTCGACCAGCGGCTTGGTCTGGGTGTGGTAGACCGACAGGCGGTGGCGCACGGTCTCTTCGCGGTCGTCGTCACGCTGGATCAGGTCTTCGCCGGTGACGTCGTCCTTGCCGGCGACTTTCGGCGGGTTGTGCTCGACGTGGTACACGCGGCCGGAAGCCGGGTGCACGCGGCGGCCAGCCATGCGGCTGACGATCTCTTCGTCGTCGACGGCGATCTCGACCACGTGGTCGATGCTCACGCCGGCTTCCTTCATGGCCTCGGCCTGGGGAATGGTGCGCGGGAAACCGTCGAACAGGAAGCCGTTGGCGCAATCGGGCTGGGCGATGCGCTCCTTGACCAGGTTGATGATCAGGTCATCCGAAACCAGGCCGCCGGCATCCATCACGCTCTTGGCCTGCAGGCCCAGCTCGGTGCCGGCCTTGACCGCTGCGCGCAGCATGTCCCCGGTGGAGATCTGCGGAATGCTGAACTTCTCGGTGATGAAGCGAGCCTGAGTACCTTTGCCGGCACCGGGCGCCCCGAGCAGAATCACACGCATCGATATGCTCCTTAGTCTTGTTGAAAGCGAAATCCCGGATCTGCCTTATGGGGCCTATCTGAACATGCTTGAAATGGCGCAGGAATACGCCGAAAGGCTGATCAAGATACACAGCGCACCCTGAGCGCACAAGCCACCGGAAAGTCGTGGCCGGGGCCGCTCAACCTGTGTTGCGCAGCCCCGCGGCGATGCCCGCCACCGTCACCAGCAGGGCCTGTTCCAGACCGCCGCAGGCGTCGCCTTCGCAGCGTCTGGAACGGGCCAGCAGCTCCGCCTGGAGCAGGTGCAGCGGGTCCAGGTAGATGTTGCGCACGGCGATGGATTCGCGCGTCTCTGTGGCCTGCGCCAGCAGGCGCTGCTGGCCGGTCAGGCCGAGCACCACGCGCAGCGCCTGCGACAATAGGTCGCGTAAATGCGCACCTAATGGTCGCAGTTCCGATTGCACCAGACGTTCGTCGTAGAGTTGGGCGATTTCGCCGTCGGCCTTGGCCAGGACCATCTCCAGCATGTCGATGCGCGCGCGGAAGAACGGCCACTGCTCGCGCATGCGCTGCAGCAGGCTGCCCTCGCCGCGGTCGATGGCGTTGAACAGCGCGGTCTCCCAGCCCAGCCAGGCCGGCAGCATCAGCCGCGTCTGCGTCCAGGCGAAGATCCACGGGATGGCCCGCAGGCTCTCGATGCCGCCCTGGCGGCGCTTGGCCGGGCGGCTGCCCAGGGGCAGGCGGCCGAGTTCCTGTTCCGGCGTGGCCTCGCGGAAGTAGTCGACGAACTGCGACGTCTCGCGCACCACCTGGCGGTAGGCGGCCAGGGAATCGGCGGCCAGGCGCTGCATTTCCTCGCGCCAGGCCGGCTCCGGCGCCGGTGGCGGCAGCAGCGTGGCCTCCAGCACCGCGGCCAGGTAGAGGTCGAGGTTCTGCCGGGCGATGCCGGGCAGGCCGAACTTGAAGCGGATCATCTCGCCCTGTTCGGTGGTGCGGAAGCGCCCGGCCACCGAGCCCGGCGGCTGCGAGAGGATGGCCGCGTGGGCCGGGCCGCCGCCGCGCCCGACGGTGCCGCCGCGGCCGTGGAACAGCAGCAGCTCGACGCCATGGGCGCGGCAGATGTCCACCAGCGCTTCCTGGGCGCGGTACTGCGCCCAGGCGGCGGCCAGGGTGCCGGCGTCCTTGGCCGAGTCGGAGTAGCCGATCATCACTTCCTGCGGCCCGGACAGGGCCTCGCGGTAGGCGTCCAGGCCGAGCAGGCGGTCGATGCAGGGGCCGGCGTTGTCGAGGTCGTCGAGGGTTTCGAAGAGTGGCACCACGCGCAGCGGCCGGCGCAACCCGCATTCCTTGAGCAGCAGTTGCACCGCCAGCACGTCGGACGGCTGGCCGGCCATGGAGATGACGTAGGAGCCCAGCGAGGCCGCCGGCGCGGCAGCCGCCACGCGGCAGGTGGCCAGGACTTCGGCGGTGTCGGCGCTGGCCTGGTAGTCCGCCGGCAGCAGCGGGCGATGGTTGCCCAGCTCCTCCAGGAGGAATTCCTGGCGCACCGCCTCATCCCAGTCCTGATAGCGGCCCAGGCCCAGGTACTCGGTGATTTCGCTCAGGGCGGCGGCGTGGCGGCCGGAGTCCTGGCGGATGTCCAGGCGCGTCAGGAACAGGCCGAAGGTGGCGGCGCGGCGCAGGCTGTCGAGCAGCGCGCCGTCGGCGATCACGCCCATGCCGCAGGCGTGCAGCGAGCGGTGGCACAACTCCAGCGGCGCCAGCAGCTCGCGGTTGTCCTGCAGCACCGCCTCGGGTGCAACCTCGTCTTCGTTCAGCGCGCGCTGGGCCCAGGCCCGTGTGGCGCGCAGGCGTTCGCGCAGTTGCTTGAGCAGGGCGCGGTAGGGTTCGGCCACCTCGCCGGTTTCCGCCAGCAGCTCCTCGCTGGCCTGCTGCATGGACAGGTCGGCGGCCAGGCTGTCGACGTCGCGCAGGTAGAGGTCGGCGGCCATCCAGCGCGCCAGCAGCAGCACCTCGCGGGTGACGGTGGCGGTGACGTTGGGGTTGCCGTCGCGGTCGCCGCCCATCCAGGAGGCGAAGCGGATGGGCGCGGCTTCCAGCGGCAGGCGCTGGCCGGTGCAGCTTTGCAGGGTCTCGTCGACGTGGCGGAGGAAGTTGGGCACGGCCTGCCAGAGCGAATGTTCGATCACCGCGAAGCCCCACTTGGCCTCGTCCACCGGCGTTGGCCGGGTGCGGCGGATCTCGTCGGTGTGCCAGGCTTCGGCCACCAGCCGGCGCAGGCGCGTGTCCACCTGCTCGCGCTCCTCGGGGAGCAGGTCGGTGTGGTCCTTGGCCGCCAGTTGCGCGGCCATGGCGTCGTATTTCTGGATCAGGGTGCGCCGCGCCACTTCGGTGGGGTGCGCGGTGAGCACCAGCTCGATGTCCAGCTGCGCCACCTGGCGCGCCAGCTCCGCCGGCTCCACCCCGGCCTTGCGCAGGCGCCCCAGCAGTTCGCCCAGCACACGCTGCTCGAAGGGCTGCGGCTCCTTCGGCCCGCGGCGGCGGATGCGGTGGTACTGCTCGGCGATGTTGGCCAGGTTGAGGAACTGGTTGAAGGCCCGCGCCACCGGCAGCAGCTCGTCCTCGCCCAGGCCATCGAGGGCCGCCGCCAGCTGCCGCGCGCCTTCGGCCGAACCGCGCCGCGCCGCCTTGGCGCCCTGGCGGATCAGCTCGACCTTGTCGAGGAAGGCCTGGCCGTACTGGTTGCGGATGGTCTGCCCGAGCAGTTCGCCCAGCAGGTGCACGTCCTCGCGCAGGCGCGCGTCGATATCCGCCATGGGGGTTCTCCGTGTCTGGATTCTCTTACAGTGCCGCCTGGCGACACTCACTGACAAGCGTGCGACGAACGCCCGCGATCCTGCTCCGACAGCGTCTAGGCTAGATGTGATCCCGAAGGATTCGGGAAATTCTTCCCGGCGGCCCCAAAAGGGCCGTCTTCCCCGCCGGCCACGAGCCGGCCCATGAGGTGAACATGAAGATCCGCGATCTGGTACGCCATTGGGAACAGAACGCCAGGGGGCGCATGACCAGCCACAGCTACAGCATCCCGCTGGACGTGGAAACCGCCGCGCGCCTGGCCGCGCTGCACGACATGTACCCCAAGCGCAGCGTCGAGGAACTGCTCGGCGAACTGGTCGGCTCGGCCCTGGAGGAACTGGAGGCGAGCTTCCCCTACGTGAAAGGGCAGAAGGTGGTGGCGCTGGACGAACAGGGCGACCCGCTCTACGAGGACGTCGGCCCTACCCCGCGCTTCCTGCAGCTGTCGCGCAAGTACCTGCATGAGCTGACGGGGCACAAGGAAGAGCCGAGCCATTCCTGACTGCTGTAGGAGCGGGCCCTGCCCGTGATTTCGCGCGCAGGGCGCGCTCCTACAGGGGTATGACGCGGCTGTCGCGGACGGAGCCCTACGGCGAGCACAGCATCTACCGCCTTCTCTCAATGCCGACCATGCACCCCGGGCACGTGCAGGTGCCCGGCCTCGGCGCAGGCTTCCGGCACCGCCGAGGGCTCGGCGGGCAGCTGCAGTTCACGGAGGATGCCGCAGTCCTCGCTGTTGCCGCTGCCGCTGCAGCGGGCGCGCAGGTCCTGCAGTTGCTGGCGCAGCGACTGCAGCTCGGCGATGCGCACTTCCACGTGGTGCAGGTGATCGTCGATCAGCCGGTTGGCGGTGCCGCAGTCGGACTCGGGGCGGTCGCGCAGGCCGAGGAGGATGCGGATTTCCTCCTGGGTCATGTCCAGCGAGCGGCAGTGGCGGATGAACGACAGCCGCTCGACGTGGGCGTTGTCGTATTGCCGGTAGTTGCCGCCGGTGCGCGCCGGCTCCGGCAGCAGGCCCTCGCGCTCGTAGTAGCGGATGGTCTCCACCGGGCAGCCGGTCAGTTTCGCCAGTTCACCGATCTTCATCGCCCTTCCCTCCCGGAACCGCTTGACTCTGTAGTTGCTACAGGGTGTGCAATCGCAAGCATACCGTCAAATGGGAAACGACCTGATGACCGACGCCAACAGCCGCCAGCCTGGATGCGGGCCCTGCTGCCACGATCACGCCCCCGCCGCCGTGCATCGCCATGAACACGAGCATGGGCATGACCACCACCACGAGCGCCCGCGCCACGCCGAACCGGCGCTGGGCGCCGCCGCGGCCGCGGCCACCGGCGAGCTGCGCTGGAGCAGCCTGCGCATCGAGGCCATGGACTGCCCCACCGAGGAGCGCCTGCTGCGCGACGCCCTGGGCAAGCTGCCGGCGGTAGAGCAGTTGGAGTTCAACCTGATGCAGCGCCTGCTCAAGGTGCAGCACCGCTTCGACAGCCTGGAGCCGCTGCAGAAGCTGGTCGCCTCCCTGGGCATGGAGGCCGAGGCCGTGGAAGACGGCCAGCCGCTCGCCAGCGCGCCGGGCAGGCACAAGCCCTGGTGGCCGCTGGCCCTGGCCGGGGTGCTGGCGCTGGCCGCGGAAGTCTGCGAATGGTTCGCCCTCGGCCCGCAGTGGCTAGTGGCAGCCCTGGCCGTGGCGGCCATCCTCGGCGCCGGCCTGCCGACCTACCGCAAGGGCTGGATCGCCCTGAAGAACCGCGACCTGAACATCAACGCGCTGATGAGCATCGCCGTGACCGGCGCCATGCTCATCGGCCAGTGGCCGGAAGCGGCCATGGTCGCGGTGCTGTTCGCCATCGCCGAGCTGATCGAGGCGCGCTCCCTGGAACGTGCGCGCAGCGCTATCCGCGGCCTGCTGCAGTTGGCCCCGGAACAGGCCACGGTGCTGCGCGACGGGCAATGGCAGGACGTGCCGGCCAAGTCGGTGGCCGTGGGCGAGCGCGTGCGCGTGCGCCCCGGAGAACGCATCGCCCTCGACGGCGAGGTGGTCGACGGCCGCTCCAGCGTCAACCAGGCGCCCATCACCGGCGAGAGCCTGCCGGTGGAAAAGCAAGCCGGTGAACCCCTGTTCGCCGGCAGCATCAACGGCGAGGGCGCGCTGGAGTATGCGGTGAGCCGCGGCGCCGACGACAGCACCCTGGCGCGGATCATCCACGCCGTAGAGGAAGCCCAGGGCTCGCGGGCGCCGACGCAGCGCTTCGTCGATCAGTTCGCGCGCATCTACACGCCGGTGGTGATCCTCATCGCCATCGCCACCGCGCTCATCCCGCCGCTGGCCTTCGGCGGCGCCTGGCTCGACTGGGTGTACCGCGCCCTGGTGCTGCTGGTGATCGCCTGCCCCTGCGCGCTGGTGATCTCCACCCCGGTGACCATCGTCAGCGGCCTGTCGGCGGCGGCGCGCACCGGCATCCTGATCAAGGGCGGGGTGTTCCTCGAACTGGGCCGCCAACTGCAATGGCTGGCCCTGGACAAGACCGGCACCATCACCGAAGGCCGTCCGACGCAGACCGACTTCCACGGCCTGCGCGGCGACGAGGCGCGTGCCCGGCTGCTGGCCGCGAGCCTGGCGGCTCGTTCCGACCACCCGGTGTCCCAGGCCGTGGCCCGCGCCGCCGAGGCCGATGGGCTGGCGCTGTATGGCGTCGACGCACTGGAGGCCATCCCCGGCCGCGGCGTGAAGGGCGTGGTCGATGGCCACCTGCACCACCTGGGCAACCATCGCCTGGTGGAGGAGCTGGGGCTGTGCTCGGCGGCGCTGGAAGCACGCCTCGACGCCCTGGAGCAACAGGGCAAGACCGTCATCGTGCTGCTCGACGACGAAGGCCCGCTGGCGCTGTTCGCCGTGGCCGACGCGGTCAAGCAGACCAGCCGCGAGGCCCTCGTCGAGCTGCACGGCCTGGGCGTGAAGACACTGATGCTGACTGGCGACAACCCGCACACCGCGGCCGCCATCGCCGCCCAGGTGGGCATCGACCAGGCCCGCGGCAACCTGTTGCCCGAGGACAAGCTGCGCGAGGTCGAGCAGCACCAGCCCGGCGGCGCGCGGGTGGGTATGGTCGGCGACGGCATCAACGACGCCCCGGCCCTGGCCCGCGCCGACATCGGCTTCGCCATGGGCGCGGCGGGCACCGACACGGCCATCGAGACCGCCGGCGTGGCGCTGATGGACGACGATCTGCGCAAGCTGCCGCAGTTCATCCGCCTGTCGCGCCGCACCCACGCCGTGCTGGTGCAGAACATCAGCCTGGCGCTGGGCATCAAGGCTGTGTTCCTGGCCCTCACCCTGGCCGGCCTGGGCACCCTGTGGATGGCGGTGTTCGCCGACATGGGCGCCAGCCTGCTGGTGGTGTTCAACGGCCTGCGCCTGCTCCGCCTGCGCTTCTGAAAGCCGCGTCGCAGACATGGCCGCCCCGCCGGGCGGCCATTTTTTTTGAACCCTCGGACAAGTCCTCAAGTCCCCAGTAATACCTGGCCGCAACGGGACAACGCCGCAGCGCAGGGCTGCGAACGGCCGGGCCGGGCACCGCCCGCTGAGCATCCGCGTTCCCCAGACGAGAGGACTCGAACAATGGAACTGAAAACACCCCAACCCCGCCTCGCCTTCCTGCGCACGGGCCTGCTGGCCGGCCTCGGCGCCCTGGCCCTGGCCGGCTGCGCCGGCAACCCGCCGAGCGAACAGATGGCAGTCACCGAATCGGCGGTGAACGCCGCGGTCAGCGCCGGCGGCCCGCAGTACGCGCCGCTGGAAATGAAGACCGCCCAGGACAAGCTCGGCCAGGCGCGCATCGCCCTCAACGACAAGGAATACGAGCAGGCCAGGCGCCTGGCCCAGCAGGCCGAATGGGACGCCCGCGTGGCCGAGCGCAAGTCGCAGGCGGTCAAGGCGCAGAACGCCGTCAAGGACGCCCAGCAGGGCGTGATGGAAATCCGCGAGGAAGGGCTGCAGAAGCTCCAGCAGCCACAGCAGTAGGCGCCCTTCCCCATTCCCCCCTCCGGATCATTAAGGACGACAGCCATGCGTAAACTCATCGCCCTCCCCGCCCTCTCCAGCCTGGCGCTGCTGCTGGCCGCCTGCGCCCACGAGCCCAACGCCAACCTGGAGAAGGCCCGCAGCGACTACTCCGCCCTGCAGGCGCAACCCCAGGCCACCCAGCTCGCGGCCCTGGAAACCAAGGACGCCGGCGACTGGCTGGCCAAGGCCGACAAGGCCTACCGCGACGGCGAGAAGCAGCAGGACGTGGACCAATTGGCCTACCTGACGCAGCAGCGCATCAACCTGGCCAACCAGACCATCGCCCTGAAGAGCGCCGAAGGGCAGCTGCAGAACGCCTCGGCGCAGCGCACCCAGGCCCGCCTGGACGTACGCACCCAGCAGCTCAAGGAGCTTCAGGCGAAGCAGACCCAGCGCGGCACCCTGGTGACCTTCGGCGACGTGCTCTTCGACCTCGACCGCGCCGACCTCAAGCCCGAGGCCAGCCACAACATCCAGCAGTTGGCCAGCTACCTGCAGCAGAACCCCGAGCGCAAGGTGCTGGTCGAGGGCTACACCGACAGCAGCGGCTCGGCCGGCTACAACCAGGGCCTGTCCGAACGCCGCGCCGACTCGGTGCGCATGGCCCTGCTGGCCCAGGGCGTCGACCCCGCGCGGGTGACCACCCGCGGCTATGGCAAGGACTACCCGGTGGCGAGCAACGCCAGCTCCTCCGGCCCCGCGCAGAACCGCCGGGTGGAGGTGACCATCTCCAACGACGCCAAGCCGGTGGTGCCGCGGTCGTCGGTGGATAGCGATTACTGACGCGGCTATCCATATAGGAGCGCGCCCTGCGCGCGATTTCGCGGGCAGGGCCCGCTCCTACAGGTTACTTAGCCGGAACCACCGGCGCGCTTCGCGGATGAGATCCTACGGTTCCAGGATGCACGGCTTTTCGTAGGATGGCGTTGAGCGAAGCGATACCCATCACCGCAACCGCATGGGTTTCGCAAGCTCAACCCATCCTACGAAGAGCACCTCGGCGCAAGACAGTTGCTCCTACGCCGCCCCACCCGCACCCTTCCCATGTAGGAGCGCGCCCTGCGCGCGAATCGCGGGCAGGGCCCGCTCCTACATTGCCGGCGAGCATGGCTTTTCGTAGGAGCGAGCTTGCTCGCGAACCGCATGGCACCGCGTTTATTCGCGAGCAAGAACTAGGCGTCCCCCTCGATCCTACGAAGAGCACCTCGGCGCAGTCGGCGCCTACGCGCCACCCCGCAACAGGCGCCGGTAGAGTTCGGCCATGTCTTCGGCGAAAGGCACCAGCAACAGACGTTGCAGGCTGCTGCCGGCGGGCCGCAGGCGGCGCAGTTCGGTGATGGCGATGCTGGCCGCCGCTTCCAGGGGATAGCTGTAGATTCCGCAGCTGATGGCGGGGAAGGCGATGCCCTCCAGCTCATACTGTTCCGCCAGCGCCAGGCTGTTGCGGTAGCAGGCGGCGAGCAGGTCCGGCTCGCCGTGGCCGCCGCCGCGCCAGACCGGGCCTACCGTGTGGATGACGTGGGCGGCGGGCAGGCGGAAGCCAGGGGTGATCTTGGCCTCGCCGGTCCTGCAGCCGCCCAGGTTGCGGCAGTGGTTCGCCAGTTCCGGGCCGGCGGCGCGGTGGATGGCGCCGTCCACGCCCCCGCCGCCGAGCAGCGAGCTGTTGGCGGCGTTGACGATGGCGTCGATGCGCAGGGTGGTGATGTCGCCTTGCCAGACGTGGATCTCGGGGTTGCTCATGGTCGCGCCCTCCAGGTTGCTCCCAGCCTAGCCCCGAAGCATGCCGTCAGCGGACTTCCTGCGGGGTTTCCTCGCCGGCGCAGCGCACGGCGTGCTTCTTGTTGTCCACCAGCACGCCGGAGAGGCCCTTCTGGGTGGTGTCGAACAGCACCAGCACGCCGTCGATGCATTGCGCGATCTGGTTGGCCGGCTCCAGCGAGAGCTTCACGTCCTGCCCGGGGATGCTCTTGAGCATGGTGAACTCGGCCAGCAGCAGGGCGTCCTGCTCCTTGGCGAAGTGCAGGTAGCCGTAGAACCAGAGCGTGCCGACACTGACGATGATGCTGCCGATGGCGGTGAGGATGTACGGGATCATGTTGCGGTCGGTGCTGGTGGTCATGGCTTGCCCTGGGACTGGCTGGCCGGCTCGGCCGGCGGATCGGTGTTGGGGACTTCGGCCAGGCGGCGCAGGCCGCTGAAGTGCTGCGGGTCGTCGAGGAAGCGCAGCATCACTTCGCGCCAGGTCGGTTCGCCGAAGGTTTCCACGTGCCCGCCGCGGGTCAGCTGGAAGACTTTCGGCGGCCGCGCCGCCTTGTACAGGCTCAGGCCGTTGTCCAGGGGCACGATGGTATCGTCGATGCTGTGAAAGAACAGCACGGGTGCGCCAGAAAGTCGCGGCATGGCGCGGATCGCGCTGTCGCCATCGGGCACGAACCAGGACAGCGGAATCTGCAGCGGCCAGGTCAGCCAGGCGGTGCCCAGGGTGTAGCGTGCCACTTCGCGGTAGCTGGCGGGCACGCCGTCGAGCACCACGGCCTTGAGTTGCTTCACCCGCTCGGGATGCTGCGCCAGGTAGTGCACGCCCATGGCACCGCCCAGGCTCTGGCCGAGCAGGATCAGCGGCTTGCCCTGGGCCTCGGGGGCCTTGTCCAGCCAGGCGAAGGCCGCGTCCATGTCCTGGTACACCGCCGGCAGGCTGGGCTCGCCCTGGGAATGGCCGTAGCCGCGGTAGTCGATCATCAGCACCTGGTAGCCCTGCTCCGGCAGCCAGAAGGTGCCGCCCAGGTGCCAGGCCATGTTGCCGCCGTTGCCGTGCAGGTGCAGCACCGTGCCCTTGACCGGCACGCCGGGCTTGGCCGGCAGCCACCAGCCGGCGAGCTTCACGCCGTCGGCGGTGGTGAGGGTGACGTCGCGGTAGTCCAGCTTGGCCCGCGCCGGGGTGATGGCGACGTCGGGGTTGGGGTAGAACAGCAGCGAGCTGCAGCCGCCGAGCAGAAGCAGCAGGGACAGCGCGGCGGCCTTGAAGCGGTGGGTCATGGTCGGGTCATCCTTGGTACGGCTCTTCGTAGGAGCGAGCTTGCTCGCGAACCAACTCCGCCGCGGAATCCGTTCGCGAGCAAGCTCGCTCCTACGAAGGGCATTTCGGCGCGGTCCTAGAGGATATTCGCGTAGTCCGCCTCGATGCGGTCCAGGCTCAGGTGGTTGAGGAAGTTGGAGAAGCACATCCAGGCCGACAGCGCGTTGAGGTCGCGGAACTGCGGCGGCAGGTACTTCGGCGGCACCACCAGCCCTTCGTCCACCAGTTGGCGCAGGGTGCGCATGTCTTCCAGGGTGGCCTTGCCGCAGAACAGCAGCGGGATCTGCTCCAGCTTGCCCTTGCGCACGGCGAGCTGGATGTAGTTGTAGATGAGGATGAAGCCCTTCAGGTACGACAGGTCCTTGGTGAACGGCAGCCCGCCGGGCGTGGAGCCGCGGAACACCCGGCTGGCGTTCTGGTAGCTGCTTTCCTGGCTGTAGCCCTGCTCGCGGTAGAAGTGGAACACCTCGAGGAAGTCCGCGCCCTCCTCCGCCATGTGGATGGCGCGGGTGCGGTTGGTCAGCTTGCGCAGGCGCGTGGGATAGGAGGCAAAGGCGATCACCTCCATGAGGATGGCCAGGCCTTCCTGGGTCACGGTGGAGGACGGCGGGCCCTTGGCCAGGAAGGTGCAGATCGGCTGGTTCTGCCCGTTCAGGGTGGTGCCCACGTGCACCAGGCCCTCGTGGACTTCCAGGGCGCGCACGTCGCGCTCGTTGAACATGGCGTCGGCGCGCACCTTGATGTAGTCGGCGCCGGCCGCGGCGTCGGCGACTATGCCGTCGGACTCGAACACGCGGATGGTGTCCTCGGCCTCGCCGAAGGTCTTGTTCAGGCGCTCCTGCAGCATGGCCACCGCTTCCTTGGCGGTGAGGGTCTTGGGTTCGTCCTTGAGGTCGCCGCGGTCGGCGATGTTGTTCAGGTAGTCCGAGAGCATCAGGCCGAGGTCGGCCAGGGTCGGGTCACCGGCGTGGAAGGCGTCGGAGGCCGAGCCGTAGAGTTCCTGGGAGATCAGCCCGAAGTCCTGGGTGCCGCGCGCCTCCAGCATGCGGATGACCATGCGGTACTCGCGGCACATGCGCCGCATGATCTGCCCCACCGGGTTGAACTGGCCGAGCTGGCGGGTGACATCGCGCTCCAGGTTCTGGAACTCCTGCTTCTTGGCGTTGCCGTCGAAGGCCAGCGGGCGGCCGTCGTAGTAGCCGCGGTCGACCTTGGGCGCATGCTTGCCGCGGCCCTTGAGGAAGTCTTCGCGCACGCTGTCGTCCCATTTGATGGCGTCGAGCACGCGGATCGGCGTCTGCGCCTCCACCAGGCGGTCGGACAGGCCGCGGATGATCTGCTGGTACTCGCTGGGCGTGCTTTTCTTGCGCCGCGGGTTCATGGGCGTTCTCCCGGAGTCACTCGCTGGAAGCGTAGCGCTTCGCTGAAGACTTCGGCGTTGGCGGGGTCGTCCAGGTAGGCCAGGACGTCGCCCAGGGGGCTGGCCACCAGCGCGCCGGCGCCCTGCTCGCTGTCCACCTTCTGGCCCTGCAGGGTGCCCTTGGCCATGGCCTGGAGGATCTGCTCGACGTCCAGCGAGTAGACCACCAGCTCGTCCTTGTCGGTGATCTCGAAGCCGGCCAGCAGGTAGTTGCCGCCCTGGCTCTTGGGCAGTTCGGCGGACAGGTACCAGCGCTGGCCGTGCTGGGCCACGGTGAAGGGCAGGTCCTCGGCGCTGTCGGTGTTGCCGCTGTCGTCGTAGTAGCTGAAGGCGCGGTACAGGCCCTCACCGGTGCGGCTGATCTCGAGGAACTGTTCCTCGCCGTATTCGTCGATCCGCGACCACTGGCCGAGCAACTGCTTGGGCGCGGCCTCCTTCGCCGGGATCGGCTCCTTGAAGGTCACCAGGCAGCCGCCGAGCAGGAAGATGCTCAACAGCAGCAAGGCGCGCCAGGCTTTCATCGAAGTCTCCTCAGGGGCCGCGGGCGGCACGCCATATGGGGTCGTCGGCGGGCTTCAGAGGCCCAGCACCAGGTACAGGTAGCGGGTCAGGATGGCGCGCATTTCCACGGTGTCCAGGTGCTCCACGCCATCCAGCAGGCCCTGATACTCCATCTGCAGGATGATGGCCGTCAACACCTTGGCGTCCTGTTCCGGCTGCTGCGAGCCGAGCACCTCGAAGAAGTGCACCACGCCCAGGGAGAGGATGCGCCTGTGGCTCTGCGCCAGCTGTTCCAGGCGCGGGTTGAGCAACGCCTCCTGGCGGAACGCCTGCTCGGCCAGCAGGTGCTCGCGGCGCTCGGTGAGCTGCACGCGCACGTACTGGATGGCCAGCTCGGTGATGCGGTCGGCCAGCTCGCGGCGCGCCTCGGGGCTGCCGGTGAGGCCGGCGGCCAGAGCCTGCAGGTCACCCTCGACGCTGGCCCAGAAGGCCGACAGGGCTTCGGCGCTGCGTTCGACGAAGAGCGCGAAGGTGTCGGTGATGAGGTCGTCGATGTCCTTGAAGTAGTAGGTGGTGGCAGACAAAGGCACGTCCGCCTCGGCCGCCACCGCCCGATGGCGCACGGCCCGCACGCCCTCGCGGACGATGATGCGCATGGCCGCGTCGAGGATCGCCTGGCGGCGCTGCTCGCTGCCCTGGCGGGCGGCCTTGCGGCCCTGGTACTGGACACTCTCGGCCACCGCACTGGCGGCCTGGGCGGCGCTGTCTCTGGAAACTGCTCGGGGCACGGTCTTTCCTCCGCTCGCGGGCGATGGCGCATTGTTCGGGCTTTTGCTTGGGGAATCAATTGGTGGCAAAGGCCGCCGAAGCGTTCGGCGCAAGCGGCGAAGACGATCGCGGACGGAGTCCGCTCCTACGCCCGTGCTTCCCTGGGGCCGTAGAAGCAACTGGCGCTCTTCGTAGGATGGGTTGAGCCTTGGCGAAACCCATGCGGTCGTGGTGATGGGTATCGCTTCGCTCAACGCCATCCTACGCGGCGTTGTGTTTGCCGGTTCGCAGGCACGAAAAAGCCGCCCTAAGGCGGCTTCTCCACTTGCTCCTGCGCTTACGCCTGCGGGCGCATGTGCGGGAACAGGATCACGTCGCGGATCGACGGCGAGTTGGTCAGCAGCATCACCAGGCGGTCGATGCCGATGCCTTCGCCGGCGGTGGGCGGCATGCCGTATTCCAGGGCGTTGATGAAGTCGGCGTCATAGTGCATCGCCTCGTCGTCGCCGGCGTCCTTCTCCTTGACCTGCAGCATGAAGCGCTCGGCCTGGTCTTCGGCGTCGTTCAACTCGGAGTAGGCGTTGGCGATCTCGCGGCCGCCGATGAACAGTTCGAAGCGGTCGGTGACGCTCGGGTCCTGGTCGTTGCGGCGGGCCAGCGGGGAGACTTCGAAGGGGTACTGGGTGATGAAGTGCGGCTGTTCCAGCTTGTGCTCCACCAGCTCCTCGAAAATCATTACCTGCAGCTTGCCCAGGCCTTCGTGGCCGAGGACCTTGGCGCCGGCCTTCTTGGCGATCTCGCGGGCTTTTTCGACATCCTGCAGGTCAGCCGCGGTGATGTCCGGGTTGTACTTGAGGATGGCGTCGAACACCGACAGACGGGCGAAGGGCTCGCCGAAGTGGAAGACCTTGTCGCCGTAGGGCACGTCGGTGGTGCCGAGCACCGCCTGGGCCAGCTCGCGGAACAGTTCCTCGGTCAGGTCCATGTTGTCTTCGTAGTCGGCGTAGGCCTGGTAGAACTCGAGCATGGTGAACTCGGGGTTGTGCCGGGTCGAGACGCCTTCGTTGCGGAAGTTGCGGTTGATCTCGAAGACCTTCTCGAAGCCGCCGACCACCAGGCGCTTGAGGTACAGCTCCGGGGCGATGCGCAGGAACATGGCCATGTCCAGCGCATTGTGGTGGGTGGCGAAGGGCTTGGCCGCGGCGCCGCCGGGGATGGTCTGCAGCATCGGGGTTTCCACTTCGAGGAAACCGCGCTCGGACAGGAAGCGGCGGATGTGGGCGATCACCTGGGAACGCACGCGGAAGGTGTGGCGGGTTTCCTCGTTGACGATCAGGTCGACGTAGCGCTGGCGGTAGCGCTGCTCGGTGTCGGTCAGGCCGTGGTGCTTGTCCGGCAGCGGGCGCAGCGACTTGGTCAGCAGGCGCACGCTGCTCATGTCGACGTACAGGTCGCCCTTGCCGGAGCGGGCCAGGGTGCCCTCGGCGCCGATGATGTCGCCCAGGTCCCAGGTCTTGATCTCGGCCAGCGTCTCTTCGGGCAGGGTCTTGCGGTTGACGTAGACCTGCAGGCGGTCGCTGCTGTCCTGCAGGACGATGAAGGCGCCACGGTTGAGCATGATGCGACCGGCGACCTTGACCGGGATGGCTGCGGCTTCCAGCTCTTCCTTGGTCTTGTCGGCGTACTGCTTCTGCAGGTCCGCGAAGTAGGCGTCGCGGCGGAAGTCGTTGGGGAAGGCGATGGCCTTGGCCTCGCGCACGGCGGCAAGCTTTTCCTTGCGCTGGGCGATCAGCTTGTTTTCTTCCTGTTGCAGCTCGTGCTGGTCGAGTTGTTGGTCGCTCATGGTCGTTCTATCTGCCTGGCGTCGATTCATTCAATTAGGGATAACAACTGTAGGAGCGAGCTTGCTCGCGAAGCTCTTCAATGGGTTCGCGAGCAAGCTCGCTCCTACGGGGTGCGGTCTACAGGCCCTGTTTAAGGCTGGCTTCCAGGTATTCGTTGAGGTCGCCGTCGAGCACCTTGTCGCAATCGCTGCGTTCCACGCCGGTACGCAGGTCCTTGATGCGCGACTGGTCGAGCACGTAGGAACGGATCTGGTGGCCCCAGCCGATATCGGACTTGGTGTCTTCCAGCGCCTGCGAGGCGGCGGTGCGTTTCTGCATCTCCTGCTCGTACAACCGGGCCCGCAGCATCTTCATGGCGGTGTCCTTGTTGGCGTGCTGGGAGCGTTCGTTCTGGCACGCCACCACGGTGTTGGTCGGCACGTGGGTGATACGCACCGCGGAGTCGGTGGTGTTCACGTGCTGGCCGCCGGCGCCGGACGAACGGTAGGTGTCGATGCGCAGGTCCGCCGGGTTGATCTCGATCTCGATGTTGTCATCGATTTCCGGCGAGACGAACACCGCGGTGAACGAGGTGTGGCGGCGGTTGCCGGAGTCGAACGGGCTCTTGCGCACCAGGCGGTGCACGCCGATCTCGGTGCGCAGCCAGCCGAAGGCGTACTCGCCCTTGATGTGCACGGTAGCGCCCTTGATGCCGGCGACCTCACCCTCGGACAGCTCGACGATCTCGGCGTCGAAGCCGTTCTTGTCGGCCCAGCGCAGGTACATGCGCAGCAGCATGTTGGCCCAGTCCTGGGCCTCGGTGCCGCCGGAGCCGGCCTGGATGTCCAGGTAGGCGTTGTTCGGGTCCATCTCGCCGCTGAACATGCGGCGGAATTCCAGCTTCTCGAGGATTTCGCGCAGGCGCTGGACTTCCGCTTCGACGTCGCCGACGGCGCCTTCGTCGTTCTCCTCGACCGCCATGTCGAGCAGGTCGCGGGAGTCGGCCAGGCCGCCGGTCAGCTCGTCGAGGGTCTCGACGATCTGCGCCAGCATGGCGCGCTCGCGGCCCAGGTTCTGGGCGTATTCGGGCTTGTTCCAGACCGCCGGGTCTTCCAGCTCGCGGTTTACTTCGATCAGACGATCATGTTTCAGATCGTAGTCAAAGATACCCCCGAATGGACTGGGTACGGTCGGAGAGGTCCTTGATGCTGTTGAGGATCGGTTGGATTTCCATGGCGGTCAGCACTCACGGGTAATGGCGTGGAAAAACCCGGAAGTATACCCGAGAAAGCCGCCCGTGGGCGGCTGTGCGTCAGCCGGTTGCGCCGCCGTCCACCCCCACCTGGTTGCGTCCGCCGTGCTTGGCGTTGTAGAGCGCGCGGTCGGCGTGTTCGATCAGCCGCAGGCAGCTTTCGCCCTGCCCCGGGGTGAGGGTCGCCACGCCGACGCTGACCGTCAGCACCGCGCCGGCATCCGGCTGCTCGTGGGCGATGCCCAGGGCCTGCACGGTCAGCCGCAGCTTCTCCGCCAGCAGCCGCGCGCCGCCCGGCGAGGTGCCCGGGAGGATGATGGCGAACTCCTCGCCGCCGTAGCGCGCCGGCAGGTCGGAGGAGCGCGCGCAGCTTTCGCGGATGGTCCCGGCGACGCGGCGCAGCGCCTCGTCGCCGGCGACGTGGCCGAAGGTGTCGTTGTAGGCCTTGAAGTGGTCGACGTCGATCAGCAGCAGCGACAGCTGGCTCTGCTCGCGCAGGCCGCGGCGCCATTCCATTTCCAGGTACTCGTCGAAGTGGCGGCGGTTGGACAGCCCGGTGAGGCCGTCGGAGTTCATCAGCCGCTGCAGCACCAGGTTGGTCTCCAGCAGCTTCTGCTGGCTCTCGCGCAGCGCACGGTAGGCCTCGTCGCGCTGCTGCAGGGCGAGGTAGGAGCGCGAGTGGTAGCGCACCCGCGCCACCAGTTCGATGGCGTCGGGCAGCTTGACCAGGTAGTCGTTGGCCCCGGCGGCGAAGGCGGCGCTCTTGACCTGCGGCTCCTCCTTGGTCGACAGGACGATGATCGGGATGTCGCGGGTCTGCGGGTGGCGGCGGTACTGGCGCACCAGCTCCAGGCCGTCGGTGTCGGGCATCACCAGGTCCTGCAGGATCACCGTCGGGCGGATCTGCAGGGCCTGCTCGATGGCCTGGGTGGCGTCGGAGCAGAAGTGGAAGTCGATGCCGCCGTCCTCGGCCAGGGCGCGGCGCACGGCCTCGCCGATCATGGCCTGGTCGTCGACCAGCAGGACCATGACCGCGGTGTCGTCCGGAGTAATCAAGGGGTTCTCGCTATGCTTGGGGTTCATCGTCGTCGTGGCGCCGCTGGCGCTGCCTCCGGAATGTCAGCCGTACAGTTCGCCCAGGCGCCGGGCGATGTCGCCCAGGCCGCGGATTTCGGTGGCGGCGCCGATCGCCGCGGCGGCCTTGGGCATGCCGTACACGGCGCTGCTGGCCTGGTCCTGGGCCAGCGTCAGGAAGCCGCGCTCGCGCATGTGCTTCAGGCCCTGGGCGCCGTCGCGGCCCATGCCGGTGAGCAGCACGCCGGTGGCCTGGCCCACCCAGTTGTCGGCCACGCTGTCGAAGAACACGTCGATCGAGGGCCGGTAGATGTGCCCGCAGGGTTCGGCGGTGTAGGCCAGCTCGCCGTTGCGTTGCAGGCGGATGTGGTCGTTGGTGCCGGCCAGCAGCACGCAGCCGGGCTGCGGCACCTCGCCGTTGCGCGCCAGGCGCACGGGGATGCGCGCCTGGCTGGCCAGCCATTCGGCCATGCCGGCGGCGAACACTTCGTCCACGTGCTGCACCACCACCATGGCCGCGGAAAAACTCGCCGGCAGCTTGCCCAGCAGCTCGGCCAGGGCCGCCGGGCCGCCGGCCGAGGCGCCCACGGCCACCAGGCGGCGGGCCTTGGCCGGGTTTTCGCGCACGGCGACCTCGCTGCGCGGCCGGCTGTTGCCCGGGGCCGACAGCCAGGCCAGGTTCTGCAGCTTGCGCAGCAGCGGGCGGGCCGCCTCCAGGGAATCGCCGACGCCCAGCGCCGGGGTGTTCACCGCGTCCACCGCGCCGCAGCCCATGGCCTCGAACACCCGCGAGAGGTTCTGCTCCAGGTCCACGGTGACCACGATGATGGCGCAGGGCGAGGCGGCCATGATCCGCCGCGTGGCCTCCACGCCGTCCATCACCGGCATCAGCAGGTCCATCAGCACCACGTCGGGGGTCTGCGCGGCGCACATTTCCACCGCCTCGGCTCCGTTGCTGGCGACCCACAGCACGCGGTGCGTGGGTTCGAAGGCCAAGGCCCGGCGCAACGCTTCCACCGCCAGCGGCATGTCGTTGACGATGCCAACTCTCATCTTAGGGTCGGCTCCCGTTTCGGCGCGAGCCGCGTTGCCGCGACAAATCACGCCAGGCTAGGCGCGGGACGCAGGCAATGGTCGCTCCCTTGGCAAGTCCCGCAACGACGCATGGCGTGATTTGCCGCGCAACCCGAAGGGACGGGCCGCATTTTGCGCAGCGCCGCGTTACTCGTCGTTCATTTGGAATAACCAAACCTCTCTCCTCGCGCCTTGCTCTGCGCAAAATGCGGCTCCGTCGCGGCCGCGCCGAAACGGGAGCCGACCCTACGCACCTCCGATCAGATCGACCACCGCGTCCAGCAGAGCCTCGTCGTGGAAACTGGCCTTGGCCAGGTAGTAGTCGGCGCCGGCATCGAGCCCGCGGCGGCGGTCCTCCTCGCGATCCTTGTAGGACACGACCATGACCGGCAGGGCTTGCAGGCGGGCGTCGCGGCGGATCAGCCCGACCAGTTCTATACCGTCCATGCGCGGCATGTCGATATCCGTGATGACCAGGTCGAAGCGCTCCGAACGCAGGGCGTTCCAGCCGTCCATGCCGTCCACCGCCACCGCCACGTCGTAGCCGCGGCCGGCCAGCAGCTTGCGCTCCAGTTCGCGCACGGTGAGCGAGTCGTCCACCACCAGCACGCGCTTGCGCAGCGCCGCGCCCTGGCGGTTGCCGGCGTCGATGCGCTCCAGGCGGCCGCTGGCCAGCAGCTTGTCCACCGAACGCAGCATGTCCTCGACGTCGAGGATCAGCACCGGCGTGCCGTCGTCCAGCACGGCGCCGGCGGAAACGTCCTGGACCTTGCCCAGGCGCGCGTCCAGCGGCATCACCACCAGGGTGCGTTCGCCGATGAAGCGCTCCACCGCCACGCCGTACAGGTTGTCGCGCTCGCGGATCAGCACCAGCGGGATGTCGCCCTCCGGCGCGCGGCCTTCCGGGCGCTGCAGCAACTGGTGCGCGGCCACCAGGCCGACGTGCCGGCCCTCGTGCCAGAACTGCTGGCGGCCCTCGATCTGCACGATGTCTTGCGGCGCCAGGCTGCGCATGCGCTCGATGTGCGCCAGGGGGAAGGCGTAGGCCTCGCCGCCGATCGCCACCACCAGGCTGCGCACCACCGAGAGGGTCAGCGGCACCTCGATGTGGAAGTGGCTGCCCTGCCCGCGCACCTGCTCCATGCGGATGCCGCCACGCAGCTGGCGCACCATGTGCTGCACGGCGTCCAGGCCGACGCCGCGGCCAGAGACCTCGGTGACCTGCTCGCGCAGGCTGAAGCCGGGCAGGAAGAGGAAGGCCAGCAGCTCCTCCTCGGACAGCCGCGCAACCGTCTCCTCGGTGGACAGGCCACGGCGCACGATGCCTTCGCGCAAGCGCTGCAGGTCGACACCGGCGCCGTCGTCGCGCAGGTCCAGCACCAGCATGCCGGCGTGGTGCCGCGCCAGCAGGCGGATCAGCCCCTGCTCCGGCTTGCCGGCCCAGCGCCGCGCGTCCGGCGTCTCGATGCCGTGGTCGACGGCGTTGCGCAGCAGGTGCGTCAGCGGCGCCTCGAGTTTTTCCAGGACCTCGCGGTCGACCTGGGTGGACACCCCGTCCACTTCCAGGCGTACCGACTTGCCCAGCTCGCGGCCAAGGTCGCGGACCATCCGCGCCTGGCCGCCGAGCACGTCGGCGAAGGGCCGCATGCGGCAGGCCAGGGCGCTGTCGTAGAGGGTCTGGGCGCGCTGCGAAGTGGTCCAGGCGAATTCGTCCAGCTCGGCCATCTGTTCGCCCAGCAGTTGCTGGCACTCTCCGACCAGACGCCGGGCATCGGCGAGGAAGGCCTGGGCCTGCGGGTCGAGGCTGGCGCCGGCGGCGTCGCGGGCGCCGTCGAGCAGGCGGCTGGCGGTGGCCTGCAGGCGCTTCAGACGCTGCATGGAGGCCAGTTGCGGTTGCAGGCGCTGGGAGTCGACCAGGGCCTTGCTGGAAAGGTCGAGCAACTGGTTCAGGCGTTCGGCGGTGACGCGCAGTACCCGGCCGGTGCCCTCCTCGCCCTTTTTTTCAGCCGCGGCGGGCACCGGCTCGGCGGTTTCGGCCGGCAGCACTGGCGGCGCGGCTGGCGGCGCTTCGGCGGCGACAGGTGCGGCGGGCTGCGCAGGCTCCGCGCCCAGCAGCGTCTCCAGGCGCTGCACCAGGCCGGGCACCGCCGCGCGCGCCTGGGCAGCACGCTCGGCCTGGACGTCGGCGATGTGCAGCAGGATGTCGGTGCCGGCCAGCAGCGCGTCTATGTGCTCCGCGCCCAGCAGCAGGCGGCCGTCCTGGGCGGCCACCAGGCATTCCTCCATGACGTGGGCCACCTGCACGCCCTCGTCCAGGCCGACGATGCGCGCGGCGCCCTTGAGCGAATGCGCGGCGCGCATGCAGGCCTCCAGCTGCGCGGCCTGGCGCGGTTCGCGCTCCAGCGCCAGCAGGCCCTGGCCGAGCGCCTGGGCCTGGGCCTCGGCCTCCAGGCGGAAGAGTTCCAGCAGCGAGGCGTCCTTCATCTGCTCGGGGGTCATACCAGGCTCCGGGCGGCGGCAGCAAGCAGGGCCGGGTGGTCGAGCAGGCGCACGCTGCGCTCGCGCCACTTCAGCACGTCGTGGGTGAAACGGCTGCCGGCCGCCGTGGCGACGCGCGCCTGGCCCGGCGCCAGCGGGTGGATGCCATCCACCTCGTCCACCGGCGCCAGGACCGGCCCGCTATCGGTGGCCAGCACCAGCATGCGCGGCAGGCGGCGGCCCTCGTCCTCGCGCGGGGCGGAAGGCGGCAGGCCGAGCAGTTCGGCCAGCGACAGGCAGGCGACCAGCGTGCCGTGCACGTTGGCCACGCCCAGCACGACCGGCGAGCGCTGGTGCGGCAGCGAATGCACCGGGCAGTTCGGCGCCACCTCCGCCAGCGCCAGGGTGCGCAGGGCCAGCCATTCTTCGCCGAGGCGGAACAGCAGGTAGGCATCGCCCGGCGGCGCCTCGTCCTCGACGCTGGCGGCCTGCTCGCCTTCGGCGCCCAGGGCGTAGCGGTCCAGCAGGCGCACGGCAGCGGCGGCGTGGACCGGGCAGTTGCGGCAGTGGATGTGTTCGGCCAGCCGCGGGCAGGACTTGTCGCCGCGGATGCCGATGCGGTTCCAGCAATCGTCCACCGCCTGTTCGGCGGCCTCCGGGTGCAGGTGGTAGCGCTGCTCAGGCATCGCGCTTCACTCCTCGCGCGGCGCGCTCCTGCAGGCGCCGCGCGCCTTCCTGGTCGCCGCGGGCGGCCAGCAGGGCGGCCAGGTGCAGCAGGCTTTCCTGGTGGTCGGGCTGCAGGTACAGCGCCTTGCGGTAGTAGCCCTGGGCCTGTTCGTTGCGGCCCTCGGCATCGGCCAGCAGGCCGAGCCAGTAATAGGCCTGGGCCGCCGGGCCGTGCTGGGCCAGGTAGGCCTCGCAGGCGGCGCGGGCCTGGGCCATCTGGCCCTGGTTGGCCAGCCGGGCGATTTCCGCCAGGCCCTGTTCGGCGCCGCTCGGCGGCGCTACCGCCGGCCTGGCGGGTGGCGGCAGAGGCGCGCGGCGCGGTATCGGGCGCGGCGCCATGGCGGGCGGCGGCGTGATTTGCAGGGTGGGGCGCGGCCTGGCCGCCGGCGCCTCGGGCTCCGCCGTCACGCGCAGGAAGGCGAAGGACTGCGGCACGCCCAGCGCGCGCAGCCCCGGGCGCGACGTCAGGCTGGCCTCGGCCGGGCCGATGAACAGCGCGCCGTCCTCGCGCACCAGGCGCAGCAGCACCTGCACGGCGCGTTCCTGGGTGTCGCGGTCGAAATAGATCAGCAGGTTGCGGCAGAACAGGAAGTCGTAGGGCGCCTCCTCGGCCAGCAGGCCGGGCGCCAGCAGGTTGCCGCGGCGCAGGCGCACGCGGCGGCGCACCCGCTCGTCGAGGCGGTAGTCGGGGCCCTCGGCGTGGAAGTAGCGGTCGCGGAAGCCCAGTTCGCTGCCGCGGAACGAGTTGCGCCCGTAGACGCCGTGGGCCGCGCGCTCCAGCGAGGCCGGGCTGACGTCCAGGGCGTCGATCTGGAAGGCCGCCTCCGGCAGCCCCGCGTCGAGCAGGGCCATGGCGATGGAGTACGGTTCCTCGCCGGTGGAACAGGGCAGGCTGAGCAGGCGCAGGGGCCGCGCGCCGGCCAGTTCCAGTTGCCGGCGCAGGGCCAAGCGGCCGAGGGCGGCGAAGGATTCGGGGTAGCGGAAGAACCAGGTCTCCGGGACTATCACCGCCTCGATCAGCGCCTGCTGCTCCTCGGCGGAGCCCTGCAGGCGCTGCCAGTAGGCCTCCAGGTCGCCGCCGCTGCTGCGGTTGGCGCACTGGCGCACGGCACGGGCGATGACCGCCTCGCCCACCGACTCCGCGTCCAGGCCGATGCGCGCCTTGAGCAACTGGCTGAAACGCTCGTCGCTCATGGCCGCTCACCCTGGGCCAGGAGCAGTTCGCGCACGTGCTCGGGCAGCAGTTCGTCCACCTGCACGCGCTGCAGCAGGCCCTCGGCGTCTTCCAGCACCGGCCCCAGGTAGCGCGCCTCGCCCGGCTCCAGGCCGTAGTCGCGGAAGGCCGCCGGGTCGCGGCGCAGTGTCTGGCTGGCCTGTTCCAGGATCAGCCCCAGGCGCCGCTGCGGGCCGCTGCCGGCGAAACGGTAGTCCACCAGCACCAGGCGCGTGCTGGTGTGCCGCGGCGCCGGGCGGCCGCAGGCGATCTGGCTGAGGTCGAGCACCGGCAGCAGTTCGCCGCGGTGGACGAACAGCCCGGCCACCCAGGCCGGTACCTCGGGCACCTGCTTGAAGCGCCGCAGCGGCAGGACCTCGACGATCTCGTGCACGTCCAGCGCGTAGCGGTCGGCGCCCAGGCGGAACTGCAGGTACAGCCGCCCGCCGGCCTCAGACCTTGAAGCGCGAGACGCCATTGCGCAGTCCATTGGCCACAAGGTTCAGCTCGTCGATGGCGAAACCGGCCTGGCGCAGCGACTCCACGGTCTGCCCGGTGGCCTCGCCCAGCTGCACCAGGGCCTGGTTGATCTGCTCGGCGCCGGTGGCCTGCGCCTGCATGCCTTCGTTGACCATCTGCACCCGCGGCGCCAGGGCCTGCACCTGGTGGATGATCTGCGACAGCTGCTCGCCGACCTGGCCGACCTCGGCGATGCCGCGGCGTACTTCCTCGGAGAACTTGTCCATGCCCATCACCCCGGCGGACACCGCCGACTGGATCTCGCGGACCATCTGCTCGATGTCGTAGGTGGCCACCGCGGTCTGGTCGGCCAGGCGGCGCACCTCGGTGGCCACCACGGCGAAGCCGCGGCCGTACTCGCCGGCCTTCTCCGCCTCGATGGCGGCGTTGAGCGAGAGCAGGTTGGTCTGGTCGGCGACCTTGACGATGGTGGTGACCACCTGGTTGATGTTGCCGGCGCGCTCGTTGAGGATCGCCAGCTTGGCGTTGACCAGCTCGGCGGCGCCCATCACCTGGTGCATGGTCTCTTCCATGCGGGCCAGGCCCAGCTGGCCGGAGCCGGCCAGGGTGGAAGTCTGTTCGGCGGCGCTGGACACCTCGGTCATGGTGCGCACCAAGTCCCGCGAGGTGGCGGCGATCTCCCGCGAGGTGGCGCCGATCTCGGTGGTGGTGGCAGCGGTCTCGGTGGCGGTGGCCTGCTGCTGCTTGGAAGTGGCGGCGATCTCGGTGACCGAGGTGGTGACCTGGATGGCCGAGCGCTGCGCCTGCGCCACCAGGGCCTTGAGCTCCTCGGCCATGCCGTTGAAGCCGCTCTCGATCACCCCGAACTCGTCGTTGCGCTCCAGCGCCAGGCGCGCGGTGAGGTCGCCGCCGCTCATGGTATCGAGGGTCTTCACCACCTTCTCCACCGGGCCGGTGATGGCGCGCATCAGCAGCAGGCCGAGGACGCCAGCGGCGAAAATCGCCAGCAGCAGCGAGACCAGCATGGTGACCTCGGCCACCTCGACCTGGTGGACGATGGCGATGGCCGCCGAATCGGCGATCTGTTTGTTCAGCGCGATCAGCTCGTTGAGCGTCTGCCGGCCCTTCTCCCAGGCCGGCAACAGGTCATGCAGCAGGGACTGGCGGGCGGCCTCGTGGTCCTTGTCGTAGAGGTCGAGCAGTTGCTCCAGCTGCGCCTGGAAGTCCACCGCCTGCTGCTTGTAGCGGGCCAGCAGCTCGCGGTCGGCCGACTCGTGCACGGTGGACTCGTAGGTGGCGATGCGCTGCAGCAGGGTCTCGTGCAGCTCGCGGAAGCCCTGGCGGCCGGCGGCATCCAGCGGCTTGCCGTCGCCCAGGCCGACCAGGGCCTGGGTGCGCAGCATGGTGTCGGTCCAGGAGGAACGCACCGTGGTCAGCGCATAGGTGCCCGGCATGGCGTCGGTGCTGACGCGGCGCGAATCACGCTCGACGGCGAGCAGGGTGATGTAGGAAACCACCACCATCAGCAACATGATCGCGATCACGACCGCGAAGCTGGCCAGGATACGTCGGCGGAGCGTCCAATTCTTCACAGTATTCCCCTGGTGATGGTCGGCTGTCTGACAGGTAAAACCTGCAGACGAAGGCGGATTGTCGTCAGCCTTCTTTTCAGTTCTAGCGGAAAATGCCGCATATATTATCCGCGCTAGCGAATTTTCGGCGTCATTATTCCGAAGTACTACTACCCGACCATCCCCTCCCCCATCAGGCCGCGCGCAATGGAATGAAGGCGCAGTCGTCGGCCAGCAGGGCGGCGATCATCGCCCCGGTTTCCTCCAGTTGGCGGGCCAGGTCGTCGCTGGAGACATGCAGCTGCCAGTCCGCCGCGGAACTGGCCGGCGCCTGCGCGCGCACCGCGTCCAGGGCCGCCAGGAAGGCCTTGCGCTGCGGCAGGTAGGCGGTGAAGCCGTCGCCCTTGAGCGCCGAGACGCTGATGCCCAGGCGCTCGCAGATGGCCGCCTTGGCGGCGATCTCCTCGCGGTCGGCCTGGCGCGAGCGCTCGATCAGCGCCGCCAGTTCGGTGTCCACCAGGCGTCCGCCGACGATCAGCTCCGGGCCCTCGTCCCAGACCTGCGGCGGGCAGTCCTTGGCCTCCGCGCGCAGCGGGATGTGCGGGTTGATCTCCATGGGATAGATGCGGCACACCAGCGGCCGCCGCTCGTAGATGCCACAGCGCATGTCGCTGCCCAGGTGGCGGCAGGCGCCCTGGTTGAAGGCGGCGAAGGTGATCGCCAGGTGCGCCTGGGTGCTGCCGCAGCGGACCGGCAGCGAGCGGCGCAGCACGTGCTCGCGCTGCCCCTCCGGCAGCCCGGCGCCATCGTCCAGCACCGCTTCCAGCAGGACGATCAGGCTGCCGCCATCGGCCACCCAGTCGCGGGATTCGTCGAGGGTCAGGGGTACGTGGTGGTCATGGCAGCACTTGCCGCAACCGTTGCAGGAAAAGCGCATGGGATTCGCTCCGTGGCCAGGGGGTGACGGAAAACCGGCGTTTTCTGTGCCATGGCCGATGCGGAGCAGATTGTGTGCCAGGTGTTACACCGAGCCCTGGCGAGCGAACACCAGCGCCTTGAGCGCCGCATCCTCATCGATGTCGGCGAACTCCGGCGGGTTGTCCAGGCGCTCGACGAAGGCCAGCTCCGGCGCCTCGGCCGCCATGCCCTGGATGAGGAAGGCCGGGCTCACGGACGGATCGTTGACGCAGGCCAGCACCCGGCCGCCGGGCGCCAGCAGCTCGGGCAGGCGGCGCAGGATGCGCGGGTAGTCCTTGCCGAGGGCGAAGCTGCCCTTCTGGAACGACGGCGGGTCGATGATCACCAGGTCGTAGGGCCCGGACTTCTTCACCTTGCCCCAGGACTTGAACAGCTCATGGCCAAGGAACTCCACCCGTGACAGGTCGTGGCCGTTCAGCCGGTGGTTGTCGCGCCCGCGGCTGAGCGCGGCGCGCGCCATGTCCAGGTTGACCACGTGCTCGGCGCCGCCGGCGATGGCGGCCACCGAGAAGCCGCAGGTGTAGGCGAACAGGTTGAGCACCCGCTGCCCGGCGGCCCGGGCCTGCACCCACTGGCGGCCCAGGCGCATATCGAGGAACAGGCCATTGTTCTGCTTGCGGCCCAGGTCCAGCAGGTAGCGCAGGCCGTTCTCGCTGACCACGCGTTCCTCCGGCACCTCGCCGAACAGAGCCTGCATGGCGCTGTCCGGGCGGTAGCGGTGCTGCAGCAGCAGTGCCTCGGCGCCACTGGCGCGCCATTGCGGCGACTCGCAAAGGCCCAGCAGCAGGCGCTCCAGCGCCGCCAGTTCGGCTTCGCCCGGCTCGCGGAACAGCGACACCAGCAGCACGCCCTGCAGCCAGTCCGCGGTCACGTGCTCCAGCCCCGGCCAGCGCCGGCCGCGGCCATGGAACAGGCGGCGAACCTCGGCGGGCGGCGCCTCCAGGGCGGCCAGCAGCTGTTGCAGGAGTACGTCGAGGGCTTGTGCGTTCATGGCGTCGGGGCTGGAAAAAGGGGCGGCCATTCTGGACAGGATCGACGCAAAAGAGAACCGCCCGTAGCGCCTCAGCGGGTGACCTGGAAGCGCTCGGTCAGGCGCTGCAGGCGCCCGCTCAGCTCCTGCAGGCGCGAGCCCTCGCGCTCCAGGGACTGGGCATCGCTGTCGTTGTGCTCGGCCACACCCTGCACGTCCTGCAGGTGGAGGATGACCTCCTCGCTGACGGAACTCTGCTCCTGGGTGGCCACAGCGATGAGCTGGTTCATCTGGCTGATGCTGGCGATGCCCTCGGTCATGCGCAGGAGCAGTTCGCTGGTGCGCCGGCTGCGCGACACGCACTGCTCGACGTTCTCCCGGCTGCTCGACATGGCCTGGGCCGCGGCGCGACTGCCACTTTGCAGGCGGCCGATCACTTCCTGGATCTCGCGGGTGGACAGCGCGGTCTTCTGCGCCAGGTTGCGCACCTCGTCGGCCACCACGGCGAAGCCGCGGCCCTGCTCGCCGGCCCGCGCGGCCTCGATGGCGGCGTTGAGCGCCAGCAGGTTGGTCTGTTCGGCGATGCCGCGGATGACTTCCACCACCCGGCCGATCTGCTGGGCCTGGGCGTCCAGGTCCTGGACCTGGCGGTCGCTGTCGTCGATCTGGCTGGCGAGGCGGCCGATCTCCTCCAGGCTCTCGCGCATCAGCTCGCTGCCGTCGCGCGCCTCCTGGTTGATGCGCAGGGCGGTCTGCGCAGCCTCGCCGGCATTGGCCGCCACGCCCTCGATGGTGCTGCCCATCTGGCGCATGGCGCCGGACATGTGCGCGGTCTCGCCCAGTTGGCGCCGGGCGCCGTCGCGCAGCGTCTGGGTGGTGCTGGCCAGCTGCTGGGCCAGTTCGTTCAGCCCCAGGGCATCGCGCAGGACTACGGCGACCAGTTCGTCCAGCCGCGCGAGGAAGCGGTTGAGGCGCGAGTTCATGGCGCCGGACACCGGGCTGCGGTAGCTGAGGTCGACCACGTCGCTTTCGGTCAGGCGGCTGACCGAAGCCAGCAGGCCCATGGCGCCGCGGGCCTCGGCGTGGGACTGGATGGCCAGGTAGACCAGGATCGAGCTTTCCAGCACCACGTAGAAAGCGTGCAGGAAGATGATCGGCCATGTGCCCTGGGGCGCCACCCACAGCCCGCTGCCGCCCTGCTGCAGAGCGAAGAAGGCCAGGTGGTGGACGGCGATGAAGCTGGCGGCGACCACGATGGGCAGCCAGTCGCGGTAGAACACCAGGATCGCCAGCAGCACGAAGATGCCGAAGTGCATCTCGATGATCCCGCCGCTCTGGTTGATCTGCAGGGCGGCGAAGGCCATGAAGGCGATGCCCATGCAGCAGCGCATCAGGCGCCGGCCGCCGATCAGCGGGTACAGGCCGTGCATGGCCGCCAGCGTGCCGCCGCCGATCAGCAGCGCCTGCCCCCAGGTGTCGTGCCAGGCGGCCAGAGCGAGCGAGTAGGCGAACATCAGCCAGAGCACGCCGAACATGATGCGGTCGGCCTTGCGGTAGTGGTTTTCCAGGGAGAAGGGGGAGTGAGGCATGACGAACAGGGTACCGGCGGGTGGAATGACCCCCACTTATCGGCCGCTACCGCCGCCAACCTTAGGCCGCTCGTCCAGAGGCGGCCGGGCGCGCGTCCGGCGCCCCGGGTAGAATGAGCGTCTGAAAGATTCTTCCCAGGGGTTACCGGTGGCAGCACAACACGGCTTCGTCCTCACCCGGCACTGGCGCGACACGCCCGCCGGCACCGAGGTGGAGTTCTGGCTGGCCACCGACGCCGGCCCGCGCCGGGTGCGCCTGCCGCCGCAGACCTCGGTGGCCTTCCTCCCCGCCGCCCAGCGCGAGGCAGCGCAGCGCCTGCTGCAGGGCGAAACCGGCGTGGAGCTGCGCCCGCTGCAGCTGCGCGACTTCGAGCAACGCCCGGTGCGGGGCCTGTACTGCCGCCAGCACCGCCAGCTGATGGACCTGGACAAGCGCCTGCGCGCGGCCGGCATCGAAGTGCTGGAGGCCGACATCCGTCCGCCGGAGCGCTACCTGATGGAGCGCTTCATCACCGCCCCGGTGAGCTTCGATGGCGAGGCCAATGCCGAGGGCGTGCTGTGCGAGGCCGTGCTCAAGCCGGCGCCGGACTACCGGCCGCAGCTGAAACTGGTGTCCCTGGACATCGAGACCGACATCCACGGCAACCTCTATTCCATCGCCCTGGAAGGCTGCGGCCAGCGCCAGGTGTATATGCTCGGCCCGGCCAACGGCGACGCCAGCTGGCTGGACTTCGACCTGGCCTACCGCAACAGCCGCGGCGAACTGCTGGAAAGCCTCAACCAGTGGCTGGCCGAGCACGACCCCGACGCCATCATCGGCTGGAACCTGGTGCAGTTCGACCTGCGCGTGCTGCGCGAGCACGCCCAGCGCCTGAAGATCCCCCTGCGCCTGGGCCGCGACGGTGACGAGATGCACTGGCGCCAGCACGGCGGCGGCAACAACCACTACTTCGCCGCGGCCGCCGGGCGGCTGATCATCGACGGCATCGAGGCGCTGCGTTCGGCCACCTGGAGCTTCCCCTCCTTCAGCCTGGAAAGCGTGGCGCAGACGCTGCTGGGCGAAGGCAAGGCGATCGACAATCCCTACGACCGCATGGCCGAGATCGACCGCAAGTTCGCCGAGGACAAGCCGGCGCTGGCCCACTACAACCTCAAGGACTGCGAGCTGGTCACGCGCATCTTCGCCAAGACCGAACTGCTGCACTTCCTGCTCGAACGCGCCAGCGTCACCGGCCTGCCCGCCGACCGCAGCGGCGGCTCGGTGGCGGCCTTCACCCACCTGTACCTGCCGGCCATGCACCGCCTCGGCTTCGTCGCCCCCAACCTCGGCGGCAAGCCGCCGGAGGCCAGCCCCGGCGGTTTCGTCATGGACTCGCGCCCTGGGCTGTACGAATCGGTGCTGGTGCTGGACTACAAGAGCCTGTACCCGTCGATCATCCGCAGCTTCCTGATCGACCCGGTGGGCCTGGTGGAAGGCCTGCGCCAGCCGGACGACGAACACTCGGTGGAAGGCTTCCGCGGCGCCCGCTTCTCGCGCAGCCGGCACTGCCTGCCGGCCATCGTCGAGCGCGTGTGGCAGAGCCGCGAGGCGGCCAAGCGCGAGGGCAACAAGCCGCTGTCCCAGGCGCTGAAGATCATCATGAACGCCTTCTACGGCGTGCTCGGCTCCAGCGGCTGCCGCTTCTTCGACCCACGCCTGGCGTCGTCCATCACCATGCGCGGGCACCAGATCATGCGCCGCACCCGCGAGTTGATCGAAGCGCAGGGCCACCAGGTGATCTACGGCGACACCGACTCCACCTTCGTCTGGCTCGGCGGCGCCCACGCCGAAGCGGACGCCGAGCGCATCGGCCGCGCCCTGGTGCAACACATCAACCAATGGTGGAAGGAACACCTGCGCGAAACCTACGGCCTGGAAAGCGCCCTGGAGCTGCAGTACGAAACCCACTACCAGCGCTTCCTGATGCCCACCGTGCGCGGCGCCGAGGAAGGCAGCAAGAAGCGCTACGCCGGCCTGGTACGACGCGCCGATGGCAACGAGGAAATGGTCTTCAAGGGCCTGGAGACGGTGCGCACCGACTGGTCGCCGCTGGCCCAGCGCTTCCAGCAGGAGCTGTACGAACGCATCTTCCGCCGCCAGCCCTACCAGGACTACGTGCGCGACTACGTGCACCGCACCCTGGCCGGCGAGCTGGACGACCTGCTGGTCTACCGCAAGCGCCTGCGCCGGCGCCTGGACGACTACGAACGCAACGTCCCGCCCCACGTCCGCGCAGCCCGCGCCGCCGACGACTACAACCAGAGCCAGGGCCGCCCGCGGCAATACCAGCACGGCGGCTGGATCAGCTACCTGATCACCACCGCCGGCCCCGAGCCCCTGGAAAACCGCCGCGCGGCCATCGACTACGAGCACTACCTGACGCGCCAGCTGCAACCGGTGGCCGACGCCATCCTGCCCTTCGTCGGCGACGACTTCGCACGGCTGGTCAATCGGCAGATGGCGTTGTTCTGAACACACCCGCTGGCGGGATCGCGGACGGAGTCCGCTCCTACGGTTCAGAGAAGCGCGGGCATAGGAGCAACTGTCTTGCCGACTGTGCCGAGAGGCTCTTCGTAGGATGGGTTGAGCTTGCAAAACCCATGCGGCCGCGGTGATGGGTATCGCTTCGCTCAACACCATCCTACGGGGTGGTTTGCCGGCGGGCGTAGGAGCGGACTCCGTCCGCGATTGGATTTACCGGCCACGCCGGACGCCCCGGTGGCACGGACGGGTGAGCGCGCCCTGCGCGCGATTCGCGGACGGAGTCCGCTCATACAGGTTGACGCCGAACTTCCAGAGCATGCCGGACAGCCCCCCCTCCCTTCAGGGCGGGCCGCGCAGCCGAGGGTTGGGGAGAGGGAGCGGAGTCAACCTGGCACACGGCTGCCGCCGGAAGGCACCGTTCGCGAGCAAGCTCGCTCCTACGAAAAGCCCCCGGCAGCGCCAGGTTCAATCGGCATGGATGTCGTTATGCCGCGTCTCGCGCAGGAACAGCAGCGAGCCTCCGGTAACCAGCATCGAATACCAGAAGCCGTAGAAGATGACTTCGCACGGCTGTTCGGTTGGCAGATGGAGTTGTCCTAAAGTCACTGAAAAAAAGCCCCTCGACTCACATCGAAGGGCCCTTCTCAACACAGAGCGATCAGTTGCCGGCAGCAAGCACCAGTTCCAGCCCGTGGCGCTGCTCGAACACCGCGCCGGATCCTGCTGGGCTCGGTACGCCGAAGGCAGCCATGTTATCTATCAGGTGTTGTGTCTTGCCCTCCAGCGAAGCAATGGCATCACTCATCAAGGATAGAGAGACGCCTTGTACCGCAGGCCCCTCTGCCAGCAAGGAGTTGGACCGTTCACCTCCGTTCGTGCTTCTGCTGCCGATCGATTTGCCTTGAAGCAACGATTTGACCTGCTCGACGTCCCAGATGGTGCCATCGGCGAAGCGGATTTCTTCCAGGCGGCAATCACTTTTACCGTCGTTGGCAAGGTAATTACTGAGTGTGATCCGATCGTCTGTGCCTTTCAGGCTCAAAATCAGATCGGAGCCCCAGCGACTCAGTTGGATATCATCGGCAGAAATGTCCGAGCCGAATTCGATGGCATCCGTCTTACCGGTACTTCGGTCGTAGTTTTCGATACGGTCCTGGCCCCAGCCCCGTTCGAAACGGTACACATCGCTGCCGTCTCCACCATGGAGGTAATCGTTGCCGGCACCGCCCACCAAGGTATCATTGCCAGCGTTGCCGAACAGCGTGTCGTTACCAATACCGCCGCCAACCCAGTCATTGCCGATACCACCATCGAGTCGATCATTGCCTGCGCCACCACTCAGGTGATCATCACTGGCATAGCCGGTGAGAATGTCGTGGCCCGCTCCACCTTGTAGCAACAATGACTTGACCCGCTCGACATCCCAGATGGTGCCATCGGCAAAACGAATCTCTTCCAGGCGATACTGGTTGTTGCCGTCGTTGGAGAGGTAACTGATGAGGGTGATCCGATCGTCACTGCCCTTCAGGCTCAGGATCAGCTCATTACCTTGACGGCTTAGTTGGATATCGTCAGCAGTAATGTCTGCACCGAACTCAATGGCATCAACTTTGTCAGCGCTTCTGTCGTAATTGGAAACCGTGTCCTGCCCCCAGCCACGTTCGAAACGGTACACATCGCTGCCGTCCCCACCATGGAGGTAGTCGTTGCCGGCACCACCCACCAAGGTGTCGTTGCCAGCATCGCCGTACAGGCTGTCGTTACCGATACCGCCCTCAAGCCAGTCATTACCGGCCCCGGCAGAGAGCCGATCATTACCGGCACCGCCGCTCAGGCGATCGTCACTGGCGTAACCGGTCAGGGTATCGTTGCCCTCGCCACCTTGCAGTAGCAAGGCGTTGACTCGGTTGACATCCCACACGGTACCGTCGGCAAAACGAATCTCCTCCAGCCGGAAATCACTGTTGCCATCGTTGTAAAGGTAATTACTGATCGTGATCCGATCGTCACTGCCTTTCAGGCTCAGGATCAGGTCGAAGCCCCAGCGACTCAGTTGGATATCATCGGCAGAAATGTCCGAGCCAAACTCGATGGCATCAACTTTGTCGGCGCTTCTGTCGTAGTTATAGATACGATCCTGGCCCCAGCCTCGCTCGAAGCGGTACACATCGCTGCCGTCACCGCCCTCGAGGTAATCGTTGCCGGCTCCACCGATCAGGGTATCGTCGCCAGCCCTTCCATAGAGGGTGTCATTACCGGCCCCCCCCTCCAGCCAGTCGTTACCGGCCTCGCCATAAAGCCAATCATTACCTGCGCCGCCACTCAGGCGATCATCACTGGCGTAACCGGTCAGGGTGTCGTTACCCTCGCCACCCTGCAGTAGCAGGGCCTTGACTCGGTCGACATCCCACACGGCACCGTCGGCAAAACGAATCTCCTCCAGCCGGAAATCACTGTTGCCGTCGTTGTAAAGGTAATTACTGATCGTGATCCGATCGTCACTGCCCTTCAGGCTCAGAACCAAGTCGTTGCCGTTGCGCCACAGTTGGATATCGTCGGCAGAAATGTCCGAGCCGAACTCGATGGCATCCGTCTTGCCGGTATTTCGGTCGTAGTTGTCGATACGGTCCTGGCCCCAGCCCCGTTCGAAACGGTATACATCACTACCGTCTCCACCATGGAGGTAGTCATTACCAACACCACCCACCAAGGTGTCGTTGCCAGCATCGCCGTATAGGGTGTCGTTACCGATACCGCCCTCGAGCCAGTCATTGCCGGTCCCGGCAGAGAGCCGATCATTACCGGCGCCGCCGCTCAGGTAATCATCAGTGGCATAGCCGGTAAGGGTGTCATTGCCCTCGCCTCCTTGCAGCAGCATCGCCTTGATCCGTTTGACGTCCCAGATCGTGCCGTCGGCGAAGCGGATTTCTTCCAGGCGATACAAGTTGTTGCCATCATTGAAGAGGTAATTGGTGAGCGTGATCCGATCATCGCCGCCCTTCAGACTCAGGATCAGGTCGGAGCCCCAGCGCCCCACCAGGATGTCGTCAGTCGAGATGTCATTGCCAAATTCGATAGCATCAACTTTGTCGGTGCTTCTGTCATAATTGAAAACCGTGTCCTGCCCCCAGCCACGCTCAAAGTAATAAACATCACTACCGCTACCGCCTTCAAGGTGGTCATTACCTGCGCCACCAATCAGCGTGTCATTGCCACTTCCGCCGCTCAGTCTCTCATTATCAGCCACACCCAACAGCAGGTCGTCGGTATCGGTCCCACTCAGGCGCCCATTATTAGTGCCTCCCACAACCAGACTCGCGCCTAGAGACGCAAGCACGATACCCAAGGTCCCCCCAAGCGATCTCCCAGCCCTCCGTATCTCCTCAAGTGCCTGGACGCCAGCATCCGTTTTCAACGCTTTTATATTCTTGGCAAACTCGCCGATGAATCCCGCCCCACTCTCTCCTCTTGTCTGATACTCGGTTATCAGTTCATCGACCAGAAGCGAAACATCCAACCTGAACTGTCCGCTAGCCTCATCGAAGGACAAACTCACACGATCATAAAGATGTTTGAAACTCGATTGAGCCAGCAACTGTGTAGCGACATAATCCTTGAGCTTCGAGTACGCTTGCGCCAGTAGACCAGCAGCATTAGGGCCCAGTCCACCAGCCTGCCACTTGTTCACATAGTTCTCGCCAAGAAAGCGCTCCAACGCTGCTATTTTTCGAGCATCTCCCAGCTTATTATTGGCAGCACCACGATCATTAGGATCTATATCCTGAACACCTGCCCAGGCATAAATCAAAGAATCAAGAATCTCCGATTTTTTGGAAAAATTCTTTTCTTCAACATACTCCCCCAGCAACTCTCTTATTCTTCCAGTAGAGTCCTTGGCAATGGACTGATTCAAATCAGAAACACTCCCGAACCCGGCCACATTGGGCAAGGATGAAAATTCCGAACCAAGGTCCACCTTGTTCCTATCTTGCGTATTTGCACTATCGAAAGTGAACCAGACATCATCCATGGCTTGGGTGTCGCCATTCAGATCGACATAGCCACCCTGCTGAAGAATTTTGTTGCCGTGCTCATCTACCTTGTTCTGGTTGGAGAACCCGGTCGACAGTTTGCCTACGCCCGCATCCTCCAGCGTCAATAATTCTCCTTCATTCACCTTTCCATTACTGTTGCTATCCTTCCAGACTCTCAATTGGGAAAAGGCTTCGTCACCGGCATCGATCCAGCCATCTCCATTGCTGTCCAGGTCCGCGAGGGCCAGGAAACCATTGGTTGCCTTTCCGCCATCGGCGAGATCCGTGTTATTGCCGAACAGTTCACTCCCGTCGTCGATCTCGCCATTGCCATTTCGATCGAACACCAGCAGGCCATCATCCTTGCCAACCCAGCCGCTCAGTTCGGCAAAGCCGTTGCCATCATGATCGAAATGAATACCAGCATCCTTACCAAGGGTCTCAACACCATCCCCATCGAGGTCAAGGATCAAGGGGGAGGCATTCTGCTCAGAGTCTTTAAAATCCTTCTGCAACTCCGGAATCAGCAGGGGAAGACAGGACTGGCCACCATCAATGTAACTCTGCTGTAACTCATTCCAAGTCCAAAGTGGCGGAGATCCGACCATCCCTCCCCATTTATCTGGAGACACCTCATCCTTATACCTTTCCTTGAGCGAGCCTATTGCATCGAACAATTCCGATACAGCCTGTGCAATCTCTCTATTTTCACTATCAGTAGAAAGAGCATATAACCCCAGACCTATTGCAGCCGCTGCAAATAAAGCTGCTGCAGCCGGCCCAGACGCAATTAAACCGGCAACCCCAGCCAACGAGGCTAGTGCAGAAAGCAAGGAGCGGTCAGATGCCTCTCCATTTGCCTTTATATCATTTAAAACCGCCAGAGCACTTGACAATGCAGATGCAGGAGCCGCCACTTTTGAAAGTGGTGCAAATGAAAGAGCTGCGGAAGATGCTGATGCGCTAGCTGCCAGAATATCAGAAGAACTAATTTCCTTCTTCCTCATCATATCGCGAACATCTTTAGCAGCATTAGCAACAGCTACTGAGCCATTTGTTTTATTTGAAATATGACCAGCCACTCCGCTGGCCAAACCGGCAACAGATGAAAACTTAGACATTGACACACCTCCTATCTCTTAATTTATAAATTAAAAACGAAGAAACTGTAAAAATCGCCAAAACAAACATTATCCAGATAGTTCCCAACGCTGAATCCTTTCTATTTTGACATTCATTCAAATTAGAGCATCTTGAGCCACACACCTCCCGCCCCTGATATTTACAGGAATACAACTCTCTCCCGATTGCATTGAACACCAACTCCTTCCCTTTATATTCTCTTAACCCCAAAATCCTTACATATCTAGGAGATGCAAATAACCATCGATACTTGTCGCCATCCCTATAAACAACGGTATTACCAATTGAAGATCCAGAAGTAACGTGATACAAAACACCAGAAAAACTATTAACCTCCCCTTCAATTTTTCTATCGGTCAAAATATCAACAAAGTGGAAAACAGAAAAAAACACCAGCAAAACAATCCCAATCCTAGTCCCGACAAGAAACTCATCACCGCGAAACAAATCCCTCACTTGACGAAAAAATCCAATTAGCACATTCATCGTTCTTGACCCTCCGCCATATAAACCCCTTTTTAAAAATCCCAACGCCCGTCTATAAATCAGCCTCATAGTTTGTTCTTACCTCTCCCCCAAACTCTCACTCACATACTGTTTAAGCGGACTCAGGAAATACTCGATCACCTTCCGTTTATCCGTTTTCACCTCCGCACTGACCGCCATTCCCGGCGTCAGCGGAATATCCCGCGTGCCGACGCGGATATGGTTTTGCTTCAACCGGATACGCATGCTGTAGAGCAGCCCGCGCTTTTCATCCTCGATAGCGTCGTCGGAGATGCTGATGACTTCGCCCGGCACCACGCCGTATTTGGTGAAGGTGAAGGTCTCGACCTTGATTTCCACTTCCTGCCCGGGCCAGACGAAACCGATGTCCTTGTTTTCCAACATGGCTTCCACTTCCACGGGCTGGTCCTTGGGCACGATGGCCATCAGGGGCTGGGCTGCGGTGACCACGCCGCCGCGGGTGTGGATGGCCAGTTGCTGGACGGTGCCGTCCACAGGGGCGGTGAGGCGGGTCAGTTGGTCGCGCTGCTGTGCCTTGCGCAGTTCCTGGGACAGGGCGGCGGCCTTCTGTTCGGATTGCTGCTGCAGGTCGAGCATGGCCCGGCGGGCCTGGGCGATCACGCCTTCGCGGCGCTGTTCGGCTTCGCGCTTGGAGGCCCGCAGTTCCAGCAGGCGAGCCTTTTGCACCGCGAGCTCGCGGGTCTGCTCCAGGCGGGACTGTTCCTTCTCCAGCCAGGCGTGCTTGGCGACGAAACGGCGCTCCATCAGGCGCTTGTAGTCCGCCGCCAGTTGCTCGGCGATGGGCAGGGTGATGCGCAGGGAGTCGACCGTGGATTGCGCCGCCTGGATTTCCGCGCTGCGCTGTTCGATCAGCGCCTGGGTCTGCTCGACATTGCTGCGTAGCTCCAGGTATTGCCCGCTCAGCCAACGCTGGGCGCTTTGGCGCTGCTCTTCGCTGGCCTGGGGCAGGCGCTTCGCCAGGGAGTCGGGTTCGATTCCGTCGCGAATGGCTTCGAGCATGGCGCTTGCACGGGCGCTATCCACCCTGGCCGCCAGCAGGTCCGCTTTCAGGCGTTCCACGTCCGCCTCGGTCTGGCTCGGGTCCAGTTCCAGCAGCAGGTCGCCGGCCTTCACCTGCTGCCCGTCGTAGACATGGATGGCCTTGACCACGGCCACCTCGCTGGGCTGGATGACCTTGGTCTTGCCGCTGGGCACGATCTTGCCGCGGGCAGTGGCGACCACGTCTATCTCACCTAGACAGGCCCAGAGCACGGCCAGGGCGGCAAAGGCCATGATCGACCATTTGATGTAGCGCACCAGCGGACCGACCGGCTGCTCCTGCAAGGCCAGGGCCGCGGGCAGGAACTGCACTTCATGGGGCAGGCGTTGCGGCGCGTCCATCGCCTGGCGATTGCGCCAGGCCTGGCGCCATGCTTCACGGTAGCGCTGCAGCAGTTCACGGCGGGCGCTCATGGCGCACCGCCCTGCTGCAGGCGGAACAAGCGCGAATAGTGCCCGGCCTGGTGGGCGAGCAGTTCGGCATGGCTGCCCTGTTCGACGATCTGGCCACGCTCCATGACCACGATACGGTCGGCATCGCGCACAGCGCTCAGGCGGTGCGCGATGATGATCACGGTGCGCCCCTTGCAGATGGCCTTCATGTTCTGCTGAACCACGCGCTCGGACTCGTAGTCCAGGGCGCTGGTGGCCTCGTCGAAGATCAGGATGCGCGGGTTGCCGATCAGCGCCCGGGCGATGGCGATGCGCTGCCGCTGGCCTCCGGATAGAGAGGAGCCATGTTCGCCGACCAGGGTGTCGTAGCCTTCCGGCAGTTCCAGGATGAACTCATGGGCACCGGCGAGGCGCGCGGCCTGGATCACCGTTTCCACCGGCACGCCGGGGTCGGTCAGCGCGATGTTCTCGCGGATGCTGCGGTTGAACAGCAGGTTATCCTGCAGCACTACGCCGATCTGGCGACGCAGCGAAGAAACGTCGGCCAGCGCGAGGTCCATGCCATCCACCAGCACCCGCCCGCGCTCGGGCACGTACAGCCGCTGCAGCAGGCGCGTGAGGGTGCTCTTGCCGGAGCCGGAGCGGCCGACGATGCCGATGACCTCGCCCGCAGCGACGCCCAGGCTGATGCCACGCAGCACCTCCGAACCGTCTGGACGATAGCGGAAATGCACCTGGTCAAATTCCACGCGGCCTTTCAGCGCGGGCAGGCTGCTGCGGGAGGTTTGCGAAAGCTCCGTCTGGCTGTTGAGGATGTCCCCCAGGCGCTGCACCGATACGCCGGTCTGCTGGAAATTCGTCCACAGTTGCGCCAGGCGCATGATCGGTTGCGACACCCGGCCTGCCAGCATGTTGAAGGCGATCAACTGCCCTACGGTGAGTTGGCCCTCGATGACCAGGCGCGCACCCAGCCACAGGGTGGCGACCGTGACCAGCTTGCCGATCAGCGAGACCCCCTCGTTGGCCAGCATGGACAGGCTCTGTGTCTTGAAGCCGGCCGCCACGTATGCCGCCAGTTGGTTGTCCCACTTGCGGGTGGTTTGCGGTTCGACGGCCATCGACTTGAGGGTATCGATGCCGTTGATGGTTTCCACCAGGAAGGCCTGGTTCTCGGCCCCGCGATTGAAGCTTTCCTGCACCCGCGCGCGCAGCAGTGGCGTGACGAACAGCGAGAGCAGGAAATACAGGGGTAGCGAGAGCACCACCACCAGGGTCAGCCAGCCGCTGTAGAAGCACATCACGGCGATGAACACCACCGAGAAAAGCACGTCGAGCACCAGGGTGATGGCATTGCCGGTGAGGAAGTTGCGGATGTTCTCCAGTTCGCGCACTCGCGCCACCGAGTCGCCGACGCGACGCGCCTGGAAATACGCCAGTGGCAGCGTGATCAGGTGGCGGAACAGGCGCGCACCGAGTTCCACGTCGATGCGGCTGGCGGTATGGGCGAAGACATAGCTGCGCAAGCCGCTGAGCAGGGTTTCAAACAGCATGATGCCGAGCAGGCCGACCGCCAGTACGTCCAGGGTCGAAAGCCCTCGGTGCACCAGTACCTTGTCCATCACCACCTGGAAGAACAGCGGCGTCAACAGGGCGAATATCTGCAGTACGAAAGACGCCACCAGGACCTCCCCCAGTGGCTTGCGGTACTTGACCACGGCCGGGATGAACCAGGTGAAGTCGAAACGGGAAAGACCGGCGGCATCCGAGGCCTCGGAGCGGACCAGAATCAGCTCGCCACTCCAGCGACTCTCCAGGTCAGCCAGGGAGCAGACTTCCGGCCGCGGTGCATTGGGGTCCTGGATCAGTGCCTGCCCCTGGTCGAGCCGTGCGATGAGGAAGAAGCCGCCGGCATTCGACCGGGCTATGGCAGGGAGCGGCGTTCTGGCCAGTCGATCGACCGTGCTGCGCGCGGCGCGCGCCTTGAGGCCAAGCTTGCGCGCCGCCAGGAGGATTTCAGCAGTACCGAAGCCTTCCTGGGACGGGCTGAACTCATGGGCCAGTTGCTCCGGCGAAACGGCGACCTGATGAAAACGCGCCAGCATCACCAGACAGGCCACTCCGCTGTCCAGTTTCGGGGTGGCATCGGCTATGCCTTCGGGTTGTTCCAGGGGCATCGGCTTTCCTTGTGCTTTTCCAAGAGTGCGTCCATGGCCTCAGCGAGCCGCCACGGCCCTTCCTTCGAGGGCATCGGCCAGCAACTGGCGGTAGGCCTCGAGCCCAGCGGTGACGCTGTAACGTTGTGCCGTGAGCCGGGCGGCATCCCGCAGCTGCTGCTGCGAAACCGGCTGTTCCAGGGCAGCCAGGACGCGCTCGGCGATGGCTTGCGCGCAGAAGAAGTCGACCAGGTAACCGTTGCGCCCGTCTTCGATCACCTCGCGCACCGGCGCGGTATCCGAACCGACGACCAGGCAGCCGCCGGCCATCGCCTCGAGCAGCGACCAGGACAGGACAAAGGGATAGGTGAGGTAGACATGGGCTGCGGAGACCTGCAGCACACGCCGGTAGGTTGCATACGGCACCTTGCCGAGAAAGTGCACGCGCTCCGGGTCCGGCGACACTTCCTCCAGCAACTTGCTGCGCCAATTGGCGGCATCCCGCGGCGGCGCCCCGTAGCTGCAACCGTCGCCACCGACGACGAGCACCTGGGCGTGCGGGTTGGCCGCCAGAATGGCCGGCAGCGAACGCATGAAGCTATGGAAGCCCCGGTAAGGCTCCAGGTTGCGCGCCACATAGGTCACCACCGGCTGCCCGGCCCGCAGTTGCCGACCGCAGGGTAGAACCAGCGAGGCTTGAGGGTCCGGTCGCAACTCATCGACCGGAACGCCTTCGTGGGCGATACGGATCTTTCCCCGATAGGCCTCGGGATGAAGGGAATGCTGCCAATGGGTTGGCGTGACGCCCAGGTCGCACTGTTCGAGGTTGAGCAGATGCAGGGTATTGCGCAGGCGCAGGCGCGCGGAGTCGTCCAGCGTCGAGGGAAACTCGGGATCGAAGCCCGAATCCGCCCCTTGATGCTGGTAATAGAACTCACAGAAATGGATCAAGGGGACGTCGGGGAATACGTCCTTGACGAACAGCGTCTCTCCCCAGCCGGGATGCGCCAGGATCACATCCGGGCGATATCCCTTGCGCCGCTGTTGCAGCAGCAATCGCGCTACCTGCTGGCCATGCAGCACTGCGTTTTCCAGCGTGCGCAGATAACCATGCGCCTGTCTGGCCGGCGCCCGGGTGGGACGGTATCGGAGCAGTGGCACACCGGGTAGCCCTGGCGCGCTGTCCAAGCCGACGGCCCGCACCTCGCAGGCGGAATCGCTGGCCAAGCTCCGAGCCAGGTAGCGGAACTGGCCAGGGAAGTTCTGGTGCAGCAACAGGACCTTCACAGGATGACTCCCGTCCGTTGCTGGCGGCCGCAGACTAGCGGACTGGCTCGATAACTCCCACGTGAAATGCGCAGCATGATCGACTCCCTGAAATGCCCTGGATAGCTGGGAGTCTTTTTAAGAGGAGGCCCTAGGAACGTATGCAGTCCACTTCCAGTTCTGCCTGCAAATTTTTCCTAAACGCTACAGAAACAATGGAAATTTCCCAGGAACTCGACACGACGATTCTTTCGCCGGAACTGGAGCCGAAATAGTTGGATGGCAAAGGTCAAAGGCTCCTCGGCTCACACCGAGGAGCCACTCCTCCGGAGTCAGCCAGCGACTGCCAGGAGATGCTCCAACTGCGTGCTCACCGCAACCGCACCCAGGGAGCCGCTGGCAGGCGGCGTACCGAACGCCGCAAGCACGTTGACCAGTTGATGAGCCTTGCCTTCGAGAGTGAGCAGCAAGCCATCGGCATCGAGCCTGCCGGATGCTGCAGCCGGCGGCGCTCCAGGCGACTCGTCCAGCGGCGACATCGGCGTATGGCTGCCAGGGCCGCCGGGCAAATCGCAACGCCCCTGGCGGGAACCTCCACGCTGCAATGCGGCGTCGATATAGTCACGCCCCCAGACGGTGCCATCGGCGAAGCGAATCTCGGCATCTCCGTGCTTGAAATCGAAATAGCCCGACCATTCGAGCCGGTTGCCGGTGCCTTCCTGGATCAGGTACAGAACGCCATCCCGCTCGGCGATCCTCAGGCTTGAAGGGTCCACTCCCTCGCCGAACTCCAGCGTTTCCCGACCATCCTTGCCATTGGTGCTGAAGAGGCGATCCGCCCCCCAGTTCCTCTCGAAGCGGTAACGGTTATGGCCGGAATGCCCCATGAGGAAATCATCGCCAGCGCCACCGATGAGGGTATCGTCCCCATCGCCACCCAGCAGATAGTCGTTTCCCTCCCCACCATCGAGGTGGTCGTCTCCCTTCTCACCGAATAACCGATCGTTGCCCAGGCCACCGGAAATCCGATTGTCCCGATCATCACCGTGCAGATCGTCGTCGTTCTCGGTTCCCGATAGCACCTGGTCGAGGATATGTTCAGGCAGCCAGCGCGTGCCATCGGCGAAACGTATCTCGCGCAGCGGGCCGGCCTCGTCGAAGTAGCCCAACAGGGCGATGGAGTCACGCCCATCCTGGCCGAAGATCATGAGATCGTTGCCGTTCTTGACCAGCCGTATGTCGCTGCCGGAAATACCGGGGCCGAACTCGATGCTATCGCCGGGTGGCCTGGTGATACCGGTTTCCCAGTCATACAGCGGGTGCGGCTCTATGGTGTCGTTTCCCCAGCCGGGAGCGAAGTAGTAGGTGTTTTCGCCATCGCCTCCCATCAGGTAATCGTCGCCGCCGCCCCCCTCGAGAAAGTCGTCACCAGCGTCGCCGTACAGCAGGTCATCTCCAGCGCCGCCGATCAACGTATCATCCGACGGGCCGCCCTCGACGTAGCCGCCCTCCCGGCCCAGCCCCAGAGGCTGCGCGCCCAAGAGCAATGGATACTCCAGGTCGTTCGCGTAGTGCTTGCTCATCGCTCGATCTCCTTGTCATGTCCTTCCACTGCTTGCTGTTTCCATCAGTACTCGAGGATGTCTTCCAGCCCTTGCCGGCAACCGGCGCGGGCTCGCTTCCCGGAGGCCCTGCATGACCTGTTCCCCCCTGAAGGCCTTGGAAGACAGAGCGTTTTTAGAGCGAGCGTTCAAGAGAGTATGCAGTCCACTTTCCCTGTCACCCGCATGCTCGTTCCCGGATATCGCAGCGAAAATGGGACATGATGAAGAACTCGGCAGCCCTGAATTATCTGTCAGCACGTCCCCGACACTTGCACGACGGCCCGCACGAGGCGGGCCGTCTTGCTCTTGCAGCACGGTCAATCGGCAGATGGAGTTGTTCTGAACACACCCGCCCCGGCCGGACGTAGGGCGCATAACGCCTACGGCGTTATCCGCCGAATCGCGGACAGAGTCCGCTCCTACGGTTCAGAGAAGCACGGGCGTAGGAGCGGACTCCGTCCGCGATTGGATTTGCCGGCCACGCCGGACGCCCCGGTGGCACGGACGGGTGAGCGCGCCCTGCGCGCGATTCGCGGACAGAGTCCGCTCATACAGGTTGACGCCGAACTTTCCCGAGCGCGCCGGACAGCCCCCTCTCCCTTCAGGGAGAGGGTTGGGGAGAGGGGGCGGAGTCAACCTGAAACACAGCTGCCGCCGGAAGGCACCGTTCGCGAGCAAGCTCGCTCCTACGAAGAGCCGAAAGCCGGCGGCGCCATGATCAATCGGCATGGATGTCGTTATGCCGCGTCTCGCGCAGGAACAGCAGCGAGCACACCAGGCTCACGCCGGTGATCAGCACCGGATACCAGAGGCCGTAGAAGATGTTGCCGGTGTACACCACCAGGGCGAAGGAGATGGTCGGCAACAGACCGCCGAACCAGCCGTTGCCGATGTGGTACGGCAGCGACAGCGAGGTGTAGCGGATGCGCGTCGGGAACAGCTCGACCATCAGCGCCGCCAGCGGGCCGTAGCAGCAGGTGGCGATGAAGATCAGCGCCACGATGATGGCGATCACCATCGGCCGGTTCACCAGCGAGGCATCGGCCTGGGTTGGGTAGCCGGCCTCCTTCACCGCGGCGCCCAGGGCGGCGGCGTCGAAGCCTTCGATGCGCTTCTCGCCCACGCTCACCACCAGCTCGCTGCCGGCCGGTGCGGCCTGGGTGCTGTAGGGCACGCCGCCTTTCACCAGCAGGGTCTTGGCCTTGTCGCAGGGGCTGTCGAATCTGGCCTTGCCCACCGGGTCGAACTGGAAGGTGCAGGTGGCCGGGTCGGCCATCACCACCACCGGCGCCTGGCGCGAGGCCTGGTCGATCTGCGGGTTGGCGTAGTGGGTCAGGGCCTTGAACAGCGGGAAGTAGAACACCGTCGCCAGTAGCAGGCCGACCACCAGCACCGGCTTGCGCCCGACCTTGTCGGACACCCAGCCGGCCAGCACGAATAGCGGCGCGCCTATCACCAGGGAGATGATCAGCAGCACGTTGGACAGCCCCGGGTCGACCTTGAGCACCTGGGTGAGGAAGAACATCACGTAGAACTGCGCGGCGTAGAAGGTCACCGCCTGGCCGGCGTTGATGCTGAACAGGGCGATCAGCACGATCTTCAGGTTGCTCCAGTTGGTGAACGACTCCTTCAGCGGCGACTTGCTGATCTTGCCCTCGGCCTTCATCTTCAGGAACGCCGGCGATTCCTGCATGGACAGGCGGATCCAGGTGGAGATGCCCAGCAGCACGATGGAGATCAGGAACGGCAGGCGCCAGCCCCATGTCTCGAAGGCCTCGCCGGTGGCCTGGCGGCAGCCCCAGATCACCAGCAGCGACAGCAGCAGGCCGGCGGTGGCGGTGCACTGGATCCAGCTGGTGTAGGCGCCGCGCTTGTTGGCCGGGGCGTGCTCGGCGACGTAGATGGCCGCGCCGCCGTATTCGCCGCCCAGGGCCAGGCCCTGCAGCAGGCGCAGGGCGATGAGGATGATCGGCGCGGCCACGCCGATGCTGGCGTAGGACGGCAGCAGGCCGACGCAGAAGGTCGACAGGCCCATCAGCAGGATGGTGGCGAGGAAGGTGTACTTGCGCCCGATCATGTCGCCCAGACGGCCGAACACCAGGGCGCCGAAGGGCCGCACCAGGAAGCCGGCGGCGAAGGCCAGCAGGGCGAAGATGAAGGCAGTGGTGTCGTTGACGCCGGCGAAGAACTGCTTGCTGATGACTGCTGCCAGCGATCCGTAGAGGAAGAAGTCGTACCACTCGAACACGGTGCCGAGCGAGGAAGCGAAGATCACCTTGCGCTCTTCGCGGCTGCTTGAGCGCCCCCGTTCGAACGACTGGGGCTGTGCTAGATCGGTCATTACGGCTCTCCTGCCCCTCGTGGGGGCTCTTATTGTTGTTTCAGCCTCGACCGCCACGGCCCGGGGGCCGAGCGACGCTGTCTGCTGTCGAACCTCGTGTTCGTCCCGCCGGGGTGGCCGTCAGGACAGGGCCTTCTCCTCCCGGCCGCTGATAGGGATGACCTCCGCCTGCCGCGAGGGTTCGGCCAGGATCATCCGCGCCGCCTTCTCGGCGATCACCAGCACCGGCGAGCAGCTGTTGCCGGAAGTCAGGCTGGGCATGATCGAAGCGTCGGCGATGCGCAGGCCGGGGATGCCGTGCACGCGCAGCTCGCTATCGACCACGGCATTTGGCCCGCTGCCCATGCGGCAGGTGCCGGCGGGGTGGAAGATGGTGGTGCCGATGTCAGCCGCGGCGCGGTGCAGGTCTTCCTCGCTGTGGAAGTCCGGGCCGGGCTTGTATTCCTCCGGGCGGAAGCGCGCCAGGGCCGGCGCGGCGGCGATGCGGCGGGTCAGGCGGATGGCGTCGGCGGCTACCTTGAGGTCTTCCGGGTGGCTCAGGTAGTTGGGCTGGATCAGCGGCTTGGCGCGCGGGTCGGTACTGCGGATGCGCACGCTGCCGCGGCTTTGCGGACGCAGGTCGCACACCGAGGCGGTGAAGGCCGGGAAGGCGTGCAGCGGCTCGCCGAAGCGCTCCAGCGACAGCGGCTGCACGTGATATTCGAGGTTGGCCGAGGCCTGGCCGGGGTCGGACTTGGCGAAGGCGCCCAGTTGGCTCGGCGCCATGGACAACGGGCCGCTGCGCTTGAACAGGTATTCCAGGCCCATGCCGACCTTGCCCCAGGGCGTGGCGGCGATGCGGTTCAGCGTGCGGGTGCCCTGGATGCGGTAGATCAGCCGCAGCTGCAGGTGGTCCTGCAGGTTCTCGCCGACGCCGGCCAGCTCATGGCGCACACCGATGCCCAGTTGCTCCAGCAAGGGCCGCGGGCCGATGCCCGAACGCTGCAGCAGTGTCGGCGAGCCGATGGCGCCGGCGCACAGGATCACCTCGCGGCGCGCCCGCAGTTCGCGGCGGGCGCCCTGCCAGTCCACCACCAGTCCTTTGGCGCGGCCGTCTTCGAGGCTCAGCTGCTGCGCCTCGACATTCGTCAGCACCAGCAGGTTCGGGCGCTGCTCGACCGGGCGTAGGAAGGCCTTGGAAGCGTTCCAGCGCACGCCGCCGCGCTGGTTCACCTGGAAGTAGCCGCAGCCTTCGTTGTCGCCGCCGTTGAAGTCGTCCACCGAAGCGATGCCGGTCTGCGCCGCCGCCTCGCGGAAGGCATCGAGGATTTCCCAGGACAACCGCTGCTGCTCCACCCGCCATTCGCCGCCGCCATGGTGGATGGCGCTGTCGCCGGCGAAGTGGTCCTCCATGCCGAGGAACAGCGGCAGCAGGTCGTTCCAGCCCCAGCCGGGGTTGCCCTCGGCGGCCCAGCCGTCGTAGTCGCGGGCCTGGCCGCGCATGTAGATCATGCCGTTGATCGACGAGCAGCCGCCGAGCACGCGGCCGCGGGGGTACTTGATGGCGCGGCCGTTGAGGCCGGGAACGGACTCGGTGTCGAAGCACCAGTCGGTGCGCGGGTTGCCGATGCAGTAGAGGTAGCCGACGGGGATGTGGATCCAGGGGTAGTTGTCCGGGCCACCGGCTTCGATCAGCAGCACACGGTTGGCCGGGTCGGCGGACAGCCGGTTGGCCAGCAGGCAACCGGCGGGGCCGGCCCCCACGATCAGGTAGTCGAAAGCGTCCAGTGCCTGGGGCATGGGCTGACCTCTTGTTGTTCTTGTCGATGCGTCGCTTGAGGCTAGCCGCTCATTCGCGATAAAAAAACGAACATTTCGAGTCAGCTGCTGATCGTTTTCTAACAACGGAGCCCGCCATGTTCGACTGGAACGACCTGCGCTACTTCCTCGAACTGCACCGCAGCGGCCGCCTGCTGGCCACCGCGCGCAAGCTCAACACCACCCACGCCACCGTGGCCCGGCACATCGAGAACATCGAACGCGACCTGGGCACCCAGCTGTTCGCCCAGCACACCGGCGGCTACCAGCTGACTCCGGCGGGCCTGGCGCTGCTCAAGCATGCCGAGGCCATGGAGAACACCGCCCTGCTCGCCCAGGAGGAAATGAGCCAGAGCATCAGCCCCCTGGGCCAGGTGCGCCTGGGCGTGACCGAGGGCCTGGGCACCATGTTCCTCGCCCCGCGCCTGGGCGAGCTGATGCGCCAGTACCCGGGCCTTGAGCTGGAACTGGTGTCGGTGCCGCGCTTCGTCAGCATCACCAATCGCGAGGCGGACATCGCCATCACCCTGGAAAGGCCCAACGCCGACCTGGTGATCAGCCGCCGCCTGACGCGCTACCGCCTGAGCCTGTTCGCCAGCCCCGCCTACCTGGAAAAGGCCCCGCCCCTGCGCGACCGCGACGACCTGTGCAAGCACCAGTGGATCGGCTATGTGGACGACCTGCTGTTCAGCCAGGAACTGATGTTCCACCACAGCTTCTGCCGCCATCCCCAGGTGGTGTTCCGCAGCACCAGCGTGGTAGCCCAGCAACAAGCCGCCCAGGCTGGCGTCGGCCTGGCCATCCTCCCGCAGTTCATGGGCCTGCACGACCCGCTGCTGGTGCCGGTGCTGCCGGAGGAATTCATCGAGCGGGAGTACTGGATGTGTACGCGGCGGGAGCTGCACCGGTCGGTGCGGCTGAGGTTGGTTTGGGATTTTCTGGTGGGGTTGTGTGAGCGGGAGCAGGGCGTGTTGATGGGGGAGCCGAAGACTGGAATGACAACAGGCCTCCCCGGAGGAACAAAGCTGGCGGAACATCAGCCGCAGGACTGATGGCCGCCCCATATTAAGCGGTTATTTCTTTCTAGGCTTTCCTGCGCCAAGGTCGGAGCCCCGTGGGTTGGGCCGTGGGACGCTTTTGTAGGAGCGAGCTTGCTCGCGAACAGAGTTTCCCGGTCATGCCGGTGCCGGGCATGAGAGCGCCCTCTCCCTAACCCTCTCCCTGAAGGGAGAGGGGACCGTTGGGCAGGGTTGGACATCATGGTGTTAGCCGGCCACGATGGTGGTTTCCGGCTTAAACCATCCTTCCCTACTGGCATGGACAAGCTCCCTCTCCTTTCAGGGCGGGGCGCGTAGCCGAGGGCTGGGGAGAGGGGACGGATTCAACTGAAAACACCAGAGTCGCCGGCAAGTTCCCTTCGCGAGCAAGCTCGCTCCTACCAGCGCGGTACTGACGATTCAGGTCTCTGCACTCAGAAGTTGTGCTCCGCTGTCGCAGACGGACTCCAGTCCAACTCTCGGAGAAACTGCCTGACCTCACGTCGCGAGCGCAGATGGATGATGCGCCGCCCCTGCCGGTGCGCATCCAGCAATTCCATCACCTTGGGGCGGCTGCGCTTGGGGTAGTTCCAGATCCAGCTCAGGAACGCCGGGTCGGGCAGTTGTTCGGGGCAGCCCTCGGCCATGTCCGGGCGGACTCGGCCGCGGTAGCGGAAGCCGCGCCAGAGGGCGCGCCACAGGCAGAGCAAGGGTGGCAGGTCGAGGAAGATCACGGTGTCGCAGGCGGCAAGGCGCTGCGCCAGGGTGCCGGAGTAGTTGCCGTCCATCACCCAGCGCTCGCCCTGGCAAAGCACCTGTACGCGGGCCTGCCAGTCCGGTTTTTCCGGCTCTTGCCAGCCGGGCTGCCAGTACAGCGCGTCCATGTGGATGACCGGTAGCGCCAGGCGCTGGCCAAGGGTGGCGGACAAGGTGCTCTTGCCGCTGCCACCGGAGCCGATGATCAGGATTCTTTGCACAGAACGCTCCCTGTTGGCCTGCTGCGGGCCGCGTATTGTGCGGCAACCCTGGCGTTGACGTTAAGTGAGTCCAGGCGAACTGCATCGCAGGCCGAACCGTGGCGCTCTTCGTAGGATGGGTGGAGCGAAGCGATACCCATCGCCGTGCTTGGCCGGGCGCCAGCAGTGCTGGCGGGATCGCGGACGGAGTCCGCTCCTACAGGTCGCCGGGAAATACGGCATTCCTCTCCCCGTAGGAGCGGACCTTGTCCGCGATGGCCGGAGGTTTCGGCGCGGATCGCGGATAAGATCCGCTCCTACGCCACCCCAGCCACGCCATTCCCTTGTAGGAGCGCGCCCTGCGCGCGAATCGCGGGCAGGGCCCGCTCCTACAGGATGCATGGGCTTGGTCGGGGGGCTTACTCGGCGCGGGCGTGTTCGACCTTGTCCGAGGCGGACCAGATGCGGTAGCGGACTTCGATGTCTTTCGGCGCGTAGATCACGATCGGCAGCTTGCTGTTGTAGCGCAGCAGGAAGCCGTCGCCGACCACCGGTACGAAGTCCTTCCTGCTGGTGCCTTGCGGGCAGGCCATCAGGGTGCTGGCCGGGCCGCCGACCTTGTCCAGGCGGTAGTAGGGGTAGCCCCAGCCTTCCAGGGTCTTTTCTTCCAGGCTGCCGCCCAGGCGTTGGCGGTTGCAGTCGACGGTCAGGGTCTTGCCGGCCAGGACTTCGACCTTGAAGTTCTCTTCATGGGCTTGCTGCGGCAGGTGGATGACCTGGCGCACGAAGCCGTCTTCGGCCTTGGGATAGGGCGCCACGTCTTCGAGTTTGGCGGCGTTGGCCAGGGTGGCGGTGGCGCTGAGCAGCAGCGCGGTGGAGAGGGTGAAACGGGTGAAGGGCATGACGCCTCCTTGCCGGTTGAAGGGCGAACGCAGGATACATTCGTCCGGATTGATTGCGTCCCTTCGACCATGTGCCTGTGCGAATGCGCGGCCCAGGGCCGCGCGAAGTTGTTTCAGGCTACTTCACCGCCGGTCTTGGCCTGCTGTTCCAGGTGCGCCTGCAGTTCCGGGTCGAGCTGCAGCTGGTAGGCCAGCTCGTCCAGGTAGTTGCGCTCGCTTTCCTGCTGGTCGTCCACCAGCATCACGCTGGCCAGGTACATTTCCGCGGCCTTGCCCGGGTCGCCTTGCGCGGCCTGGGCCACGTCGGCGGCTTCGAGGGGTTTCTGTACCTCGTTGTCGAGCCAGGCCTGCAGTTCCGGTTCGCCGGCGTGGCGGGAAATTTCGGCGTAGATCGCCTGCTTTTCCTTGTCGTCGATGCGACCGTCGGCCTTGGCCGCGGCGATCAGGGCGATGAGGATGGCGTGGCTGTGGGCTTCGGCTTCGTCGCCGGAGAGCTGGTCGACGGTGGTCGGCGGCTGTTGCTGCGCGGCGGCCGCCTGTTGCTGCTGCCAGTTCTGGTAGGCCTGGAAGGCCATCATGCCCAGGGAGGCGAGCATGGCGTAGTTGACCCCGCCGCCGCCGCTGGAGCGGCCCTGGCTGGCCGGGGCGCCGCCGCCGAGCATGCTGCCCAGCACGCCGCCCAAACCGCCCAGGCCACCGGCCGATCCGCCACCGTCAGTGGCTCCCCCAAGCAGGCCGCCAAGCAACCCGCCAAGGCCTCCCAGGCCGCCTGCGCCGCCCTGTTGCGCCTGCGCGCCCTGGCCGGCCCGCAGCAGTTGTTCCAGCAGATCCGTGGTGTTCATGGCAGCGCCCTCGGCGTGGTTGCAGTCAGGCAACGATAGTCCCGGTGGCGGATTCCGCCAATGCCGTCCGGGACTATTCAGGGGCGCGCTGAGAATCAGGCCGGCAGTGCCTGCAGGGCCTTCTGCGCCTGGGCTTCCAGCTCGGCCTTGAGGCCCGGGTCGAGGCTCAGCTGGCGGGCCAGTTCGTCGAGGTAGGCGCGTTCCATGTAGTTCTCCTCGTCGACCATCAGCAGGCTGGCCAGGTACATCTCGGCGGCCATTTCCTCGCTCTGCGCGGCCCCCGCCACTTCCCGCGGGTCCAGCGGCTTGGCCAGTTCGCGGTCGAGCCAGCCCTGCAGTTCCAGGTCGCCGGTGAGCTTGGCGATCTCGCCGTCGATCAACTGGCGTTCGCGGGCGTCGATATGGCCATCGGCCTTGGCTGCCGCCACCAGGGCGCGGAGGATGGCGTGGCTGTGGGCCTCGGCCTCCACCGGCGGCAGGCGGTCCACCGTCTGCGGCTCGCCGCGCGGCGCGCTGGCCTGCTGGCGCTGCCAGTTGCCGTAGGCCTTGTAGGCGATCACCCCGAGGGCGGCCAGGCCACCGTAGGTGACGACCTTGCCGCCCATCTTCCGCGCCTTCTTGCTGCCCAGCAGCAGGCCCAGCGCGCCGGCGGCCAGGGCGCCGCCACCGGCGCCGGAGAGCAGGCTGCCAAGGTCCAGGCCGCCCTTGCCCTGGGCCTGGCCGGGCTGGCCGCCGCTCTGGGCGAGGCCCTTGTTCTGCAGGAGGTCCTGGCCGGATTTGAGCAGTTGGTCGAGCAGGCCACGGGTGTTCATGGCGGTCTCCTGGGTCGGTTGAGGGAAACCTCGACTCTAGCGCCCGCTCCCGTGGGTACGCAGGCGCAGAGTGCTTCGGGATATTGCCGGGGAGTACGAATCGCGGGCAGGGCCCGTTCCTACAGGTGCAGGAGAACGTCGTCGTAGGATGGGTTGAGCGAAGCGATACCCATCGCCGCGGCTCGCGAATGATCCCCGCGACGGAATCCGTTCGCGAGCAAGCTCGCTCCTACGAAGAGCAGGCAGGTTGGGCGGGTGCTTTCATTCGATTTAAAAGAATGCTCCTATAGATTTTCGATAAAGCACAAAAGCCATGGCCCGCCACCCATGATGACCCTGCGCCAGATCCGCCATTTCATCGCCGTCGCCGAGACCGGTTCGATCTCCGCCGCCGCCCAGGCGGTGTTCATTTCCCAGTCCACCCTGACTCTGGCCATCCAGCAACTGGAGGAGGAAATCGGCGTGCGCCTGTTCGAGCGCCACGCCAAGGGCATGACGCTCACCCACCAGGGCCACCAGTTCCTGCGCCAGGCGCACCTGATCCTGGCCACGGTGGAGAACGCCAAGCGCAGCCTGCAGCAGAGCACCGACAAGGTCGCCGGCAGCCTGACCATCGGCGTGACCAGCCTGGTCGCCGGCTACTACCTGGCCGACCTGATCACCCGCTTCCAGCGCGCCTACCCCAACGTGCAGACGCGCGTAGTGGAGGACGAGCGGCCCTATATAGAGCACCTGCTGGTGAGCGGCGAGATCGACGTCGGCGTGCTGATCCTCTCCAACCTGGAGGACCGCCACGCCCTGCAGACCGAGGTGCTCACCCACTCGCCGCACCGCCTCTGGCTGCCAGCCCAGCACCCGCTGCTGGAGCGCGACAGCATCGGCCTGGCGGACGTCGCCGGGGAGCCGCTGATCCAGCTCAACGCCGACGAGATGGGCCTGCACACCCAGCGCATCTGGTCGCGCGCCGGGCTGGTGCCGCAGGTGACGCTGCGCACCGCCTCGGTGGAGGCCGTGCGGAGCCTGGTGGCCGCCGGCCTCGGCCTGTCGATCCAACCGGACATGACCTACCGCCCCTGGTCGCTCGAGGGCGACATCATCGAGGCGCGCCCGCTGGTGGACCTGGGCGAGCCGCTGGACGTCGGCCTGGCCTGGCGCCGCGGCACGGCGCGGCCGGCGCTGGTGGACCCGTTCCTCACCGTGGCCCGCGAACAGCCCAACGCCAAGCGGCCTTCCATCTAGCAGCATTCGATTTAATCGAATGCCACTTTCAGTATTTAGAATTTGTCGACCTCAGGTCCGGAATCTAGTCTCTGGCTTCATACAAAAGGGCCAGTTCCGGGCAACCCACCGGAGCAACCCATGGCCCCCGAAAACAAGACCGAGAAGAAAAGAGCCGCGAAGATGAACGCCCTGGCGAGCACCCCGACCCTGTACACCGAGCTGCTGATCGACGGTCAGCTGACGCCCGGCCAGGGCCTCGCCGAGGCGATCCTCAACCCCGCCAGCGGCGAAACCCTGGTCTCGGTCGCCGATGCCTCTCCCGAGCAGATCGAACAGGCCATCGACGCCGCCCAGCGCGCCTTCCCGGCCTGGTCGCGGACCACCCCGGCGCAGCGCTCCGCCGCGCTGCTGGCCATCGCCGACGCCATCGACAAGCGCGCCGACGCCCTCGCCCGCCTGGAAGCCCTGAACTGCGGCAAGCCGCTGCACCTGGCGCGGCAGGACGACATCCCCGCCACCGCCGACGTGTTCCGCTTCTTCGCCGGCGCCGTGCGCTGCCAGCAGGGCCAGCTGGCCGGCGAGTACGTGCCCGGGCACACCAGCATGGTGCGCCGCGACCCGGTGGGCGTGGTGGCCTCCATCGCGCCCTGGAACTACCCACTGATGATGGCCGCGTGGAAGATCGCACCGGCCCTGGCCGCCGGCAACACCCTGGTGTTCAAGCCTTCCGAGCACACCCCGCTGTCGGTCCTGGCGCTGGCCCCGGCGCTGGCGGACATCCTCCCGCCGGGCGTGCTCAACATCGTCTGCGGCGGCGGCGAGAACGTCGGCAGCCACCTGGTCGGCCACCCGCGGGTGCGCATGGTCTCGCTGACCGGCGATATCGTCACCGGGCAGAAGATCCTCCAGGCCGCCGCGCGCACCCTGAAACGCACCCACCTGGAGCTGGGCGGCAAGGCGCCGGTCATCGTCTGCAACGACGCCGATATCGAGGCGGTCGTCCAGGGCGTGCGCACCCACGGCTACTACAACGCCGGGCAGGACTGCACCGCCGCCTGCCGCATCTACGCCCAGGCCGGCATCCACGACCGCCTGGTGGCCGAGCTGGGCGAGGCGGTGGCGAGCATCCGCTTCGCCCGCAAGCGCGATCAGGACAACGAGATCGGTCCGCTGATCAGCGCCCGCCAGCGCGACCGCGTGGCCAGCTTCGTCGAACGCGCCCTGGGCCAGCCGCACATCGAGCGCGTGACCGGCGCCGCCGTGCATTCCGGCCCCGGCTTCTACTACCAGCCCACGCTGCTGGCCGGCTGCAAGCAGCAGGACGAGATCGTCCAGCGCGAGGTGTTCGGCCCGGTGGTCACGGTGACGCGCTTCGAGCAACTGGAACAGGCGGTGGACTGGGCCAACGACTCCGAATACGGCCTGGCCTCCTCGGTGTGGACGCAGAACCTGGACAAGGCCTTCCAGATCGCCAACCGCCTGCAGTACGGCTGCACCTGGATCAACACCCATTTCATGCTCGCCAGCGAGATGCCCCACGGCGGCCTCAAGCGCTCGGGCTACGGCAAGGACCTGTCCAGCGACTCGCTGCAGGACTACAGCGTGGTGCGCCACATCATGGCCCGCCACGGCGACCGCTTGGATTGAACGCCCCGGCGGGCCCGCCCGCCGGTACATAAGAAATGCCCCGGCGGTACGCCGCGCGAGGGCCGTTGCTCGATTGACACTGCCCCACCAATAGAGACAACAAACGAGGGAGACATCGCATGCGCAAGACAGCACTGTTCAGCGCCATCACCACCGCCCTGCTGGCCAGCGCCGGCGTACAGGCCGCCGACGCCATCAAGGCGGTCGGCGCCGGTGAAGGCCGCCTGGACATCATCGCCTGGCCGGGCTACATCGAACGCGGCCAATCCGACAAGGCCTACGACTGGGTCACCCAGTTCGAGAAGGACACCGGCTGCCAGGTCAACGTGAAGACCGCCGCCACCTCCGACGAAATGGTCAGCCTGATGGCCAAGGGCGGCTACGACCTGGTCACCGCCTCCGGCGACGCCTCGCTGCGGCTGATCTACGGCAAGCGCGTGCAGCCGATCAACCCCGAGCTGATCCCCAACTGGAAGAACGTCGACGCGCGCCTGAAGGACGCGCCCTGGTACACCGTCAACGGCAAGACCTACGGCACCCCGTACCAGTGGGGCCCGAACGTGCTGATGTACAACACCAAGGTCTTCCCCAAGGCGCCGGACAGCTGGAGCGTGGTGTTCCAGGCGCAGGACCTGCCCGACGGCAAGCCGAACAAGGGCCGCGTGCAGGCCTACGACGGCCCGATCTACATCGCCGACGCCGCGCTGTACCTGAAGAGCACCCAGCCGGAACTGAGCATCCAGGACCCGTACCAGCTGACCGAGGCGCAGTACAGCGCCGTGCTCGACCTGCTGCGCAAGCAGCATTCGCTGATCCACCGCTACTGGCACGACGCGACCGTGCAGATGAGCGACTTCAAGAACGAAGGCGTGGCCGCCTCCAGCTCCTGGCCGTACCAGGCCAACGCGCTGAAGGGCGAGAAGCAGCCGATCGCCACCGTGTTCCCGAAGGAAGGCGTCACCGGCTGGGCCGACACCACCATGCTGCACGCCGAGGCCGCGCACCCGAACTGCGCCTACAAGTGGATGAACTGGTCGCTGGAGCCCAAGGTGCAGGGCGACGTCGCCGCCTGGTTCGGCTCGGTGCCGGCCGCGCCGGAAGGCTGCAAGGCCAGCGAGCTGCTGGGCGCCGAAGGCTGCGCCACCAACGGCTTCGACCAGTTCGCCAGGATCGCCTTCTGGAAGACCCCGCAGGCCGAGGGCGGCAAGTTCGTGCCCTACAGCCGCTGGACCCAGGACTACATCGCGATCATGGGCGGCCGCTAAGCCAGCGCCGTAGGGACATTCGTAGGATGGGTTGAGCTCCGCGAAACCCATCACCCCGGAGCGATGCCACATCGATGGGTATCGCTTCGCTCAACCCATCCTACGTCCCGCTTTCCCGACATCCGTTTCTGATTCACCCGATTTTTCCGGGCAGGGCCTTCGCACGCCGAATTCCTGCCCCTGGAGCGTGCCCCATGACCACCCCCGCTGTTCAATTCACCCAGGTCTCCCGCCAGTTCGGCGAGGTGAAAGCCGTTGACCGGGTGTCCATCGACATCAAGGACGGCGAGTTCTTCTCCATGCTCGGCCCCTCGGGCTCGGGCAAGACCACCTGCCTGCGCCTGATCGCCGGTTTCGAACAGCCCTCCTCCGGCTCCATCCGCATCCATGGCCAGGAGGCCGCCGGCCTGCCGCCGTACCAGCGCGACGTCAACACCGTGTTCCAGGACTACGCACTGTTCCCGCACATGAACGTGCTGGAGAACGTCGCCTACGGCCTGAAGGTGAAAGGCGTGGGCAAGGCCGAACGCCTCAAGCGCGCCGAAGAGGCCCTGGGCATGGTCGCCCTCGGCGGCTACGGCAGCCGCAAGCCGGTGCAGCTCTCCGGCGGCCAGCGCCAGCGGGTGGCCCTGGCCCGCGCCCTGGTCAACCGCCCGCGCGTGCTGCTGCTGGACGAACCCCTGGGCGCGCTGGACCTGAAGCTGCGCGAGCAGATGCAGAGCGAGCTGAAGAAGCTGCAGCGCCAGCTGGGCATCACCTTCATCTTCGTCACCCACGACCAGAGCGAAGCGCTATCGATGTCCGACCGCGTGGCGGTGTTCAACAAGGGCCGCATCGAGCAGGTCGACACCCCGCGCAACCTGTACATGCAGCCGGCCACGCCCTTCGTCGCCGAGTTCGTCGGCACCTCCAACGTGCTGCGCGGCGACCTCGCCCAGAGCCTCACCGGCAACACCCAGCCGTTCTCCATCCGCCCCGAGCACATCCGCTTCGCCAGCGGCGAGCGCGGCGCCGGCGACCTGGAGATCAGCGGCCTGCTGCACGACATCCAGTACCAGGGCGCCGCCACCCGCTACGAAATCCGCCTGGACAACGGCCAGAACCTCTGCCTGAGCCAGGCCAACAGCCAGTGGGATGCCGCCGCCGTGGCCCACCAGCCGGGGCAGCGCGTGACCGCGCGCTGGGCGCGCGAGGCCATGGTGGCGCTGAACGAGGGCGCCTGAGATGGAGCTGACGATGAACACGCAGGCTCCCACGGCCGGCAACGGCCCGCTGCGGCGCCTGTCCAACCTGCTGTACCGCAAGCCGACGCTGTACCTCTCGCTGCTGCTGGTGCCGCCGCTGCTGTGGTTCGGCGCCATCTACCTGGGCTCGCTGCTGACCCTGATGTGGCAGGGCTTCTACACCTTCGACGACTTCACCATGACGGTGACGCCGGACCTGACCTGGGCCAACTTCGCCGCCCTGTTCACCCCGGCCAACTTCGACATCATCCAGCGCACCCTGGCGATGGCGGTCGCGGTGTCCATCGCCAGCGGCGTGGTGGCCTTCCCCATCGCCTACTACATGGCGCGCTACACCAGCGGCAAGACCAAGGCGTTCTTCTACATCGCGGTGATGATGCCGATGTGGGCCAGCTACATCGTCAAGGCCTACGCCTGGACCCTGCTGCTGGCCAAGGGCGGCGTGGCCATGTGGTTCGTGCACCACCTCGGCCTGCAATGGCTGCTGGACCTGCTGATGGACGTGCCCGGCGTGGGCGGCAACACCCTGTCCACCTCGAACCTGGGGCGCTTCCTGGTGTTCGTGTACATCTGGCTGCCGTTCATGATCCTGCCGATCCAGGCCTCCCTGGAGCGCCTGCCGCCGTCGCTGCTGCAAGCCTCGGCCGACCTTGGCGCGCATCCGCGGCAGACCTTCCTGCAGGTCATCCTGCCGCTGTCGATCCCGGGCATCGCCGCCGGCTCGATCTTCACCTTCAGCCTGACCCTCGGCGACTTCATCGTGCCGCAGCTGGTGGGCCCGCCGGGCTACTTCATCGGCAGCATGGTCTACGCCCAGCAGGGCGCGATCGGCAACATGCCGATGGCCGCCGCCTTCACCCTGGTGCCGATCGTGCTGATCGCCGTCTACCTGTCCATCGTCAAACGCCTGGGGGCCTTCGATGCACTCTGACAAAGCCTCCTTCGGCCTGAAAGCCGCCGCCTGGGGCGGGCTGGTGTTCCTGCACTTCCCGATCCTGATCATCTTCATGTACGCCTTCAACACCGAAGACGCCGCGTTCAGCTTCCCGCCGCAGGGCTTCACCCTGCACTGGTTCAGCGTCGCCTTCGGCCGCCAGGACGTGCTGGAGTCGATCACCCTGTCGCTGAAGATCGCCTGCATCGCCACCCTGATCGCCATGCTCCTGGGCACCCTGGCCGCGGCCGCGCTGTACCGCCGCGACTTCTTCGGCAAGGAGGGCATCTCGCTGATGCTGATCCTGCCGATCGCCCTGCCCGGCATCATCACCGGCATCGCGCTGCTCTCGGCGTTCAAGACGCTGGGGATAGAACCGGGCTTCCTGACCATCGTCATCGGCCACGCGACCTTCTGCGTGGTGATCGTCTACAACAACGTGATCGCCCGTTTCCGCCGCACCTCCCACAGCCTGATCGAAGCCTCGATGGACCTGGGCGCCGACGGCTGGCAGACCTTCCGCTACGTGATCCTGCCGAATCTCGGCTCGGCCCTGCTGGCCGGCGGCATGCTGGCCTTCGCGCTGTCCTTCGACGAGATCATCGTCACCACCTTCACCGCCGGCCACGAACGCACCCTGCCGATCTGGCTGCTCAACCAGCTGACGCGCCCGCGCGACGTGCCGGTGACCAACGTGGTGGCCATGCTGGTGATGCTGGTGACCATGCTGCCGATCCTCGGCGCCTACTACCTGACCAAGGGTGGCGAGGGTGTGGCGGGGAGTGGCAAGTGACACCGTGCCGTGCGGCCCTCTCCCTAACCCTCTCCCTGAAGGGAGAGGGGACTCGATCGGAGCAGGAGGAAACCAAGGCCTCAGCCGGCACGTACGGCTCCCTCTCCCTTCGGAGCGGGGCGCGCAGCCAGGGCGGGGGGAGAGGGAAAAGCCCCCGCTCCGAAACAACAGACCCCCTCAGGACTGCCTTAAGCGGCGGCCCCACAAGAAAGACCAACGATTACGCCACAAGCTCCTGACCAAGAGGACTTAAAGAATGCAAACCAAACTGCTGATCAACGGCCAACTGGTCGCTGGCGAAGGCGAGAAGCTCGCCGTGCTCAACCCCTCCCTGGGCACCACCCTGGTGGAGATCGCCGAGGCCACCCCGGCCCAGGTCGACGCCGCCGTGCAGGCCGCCGACGCCGCCTTCGACGCCTGGTCGCAGACCGCGCCGAAGGACCGCTCGCTGCTGCTGCTGAAACTGGCCGACGCCATCGACGCCCACGCCGAGGAACTGGCCCGCCTGGAATCCAACAACTGCGGCAAGCCCTACAGCGCCGCGCTGAACGACGAACTGCCGGCCATCGCCGACGTGTTCCGCTTCTTCGCCGGCGCCAGCCGCTGCCTGCAGGGTTCCGCCGCCGGCGAATACCTGCCCGGGCACACCTCGATGATCCGCCGCGACCCGATCGGCGTGGTGGCCTCCATCGCGCCCTGGAACTACCCGCTGATGATGGTCGCGTGGAAACTCGGCCCGGCCCTGGCCGCCGGCAACACCGTGGTGCTCAAGCCTTCCGAGCAGACGCCGCTGACCGCCCTGCGCCTGGCCGAGCTGATGGCCGACATCTTCCCCGCCGGCGTGGTCAACCTGGTCTTCGGCCGCGGCCCCAGCGTCGGCGAGCCGCTGACCACCCACCCGAAAGTGCGCATGGTCTCGCTGACCGGCTCGGTCGCCACCGGCAGCCGCATCATCGCCGGCACCGCCGACACCGTGAAGCGCATGCACATGGAGCTGGGCGGCAAGGCCCCGGTGATCATCTTCGACGACGCCGACATCGACGCCGCCGTGGAAGGCATCCGCACCTTCGGCTTCTACAACGCAGGGCAGGACTGCACCGCCGCCTGCCGCATCTACGCGCAGAAGGGCATCTACGCCAAGTTCGTGCAGAAACTGGGCGAAGCCGTCGCCAGCATCTGCTACGGCGAGCAGGACGACCCGGACACCGAACTCGGCCCGGTCATCACCGAGCAGCACCTGGAGCGCGTCATCGGCTTCGTCGAGCGTGCCCGCCAACTGCCGCACATCGAAGTGGTCACCGGTGGCAAGCGCGCCGACCGCCCCGGCTTCTTCTTCGAACCGACCGTGCTGGCTGGCGCCCGCCAGGACGACGAAGTGGTGCGCCGCGAGATCTTCGGCCCGGTGGTTTCGGTCACCGAGTTCGACGACGAGGCGCAGGCGCTGGCCTGGGCCAACGACTCCGACTACGGCCTGGCCAGCTCGGTGTGGACCAGCGACATCGGCCGCGCCCACCGCCTGGCGGCCCGCCTGCAGTACGGCTGCACCTGGGTCAACACTCACTTCATGCTGACCACCGAGATGCCCCATGGCGGCATGAAGCTTTCCGGCTACGGCAAGGACATGTCCATGTACGGGCTGGAAGACTACACCGCCGTTCGTCATGTGATGTTCAAGCACTGAGGCAAGTCGCTGGGCCCCCGCGTTCGCGGGGGTGACGGGGTTAGCTAGCGCACGATCTCCCATCGTCATTCCCGCGAACGCGGGAACCCAGCGACTTCCCGGCACCCAGGGCCACCCGGCCCACAACCCGCGGGCGCGCCCGCAACGGAGGCAAGCATGCGTCACCTCGTCAGAGCGTTCTACCTGCTGTCGCTGTTCACCCTCGCCGGCCTGGCCCAGGCGGCCGAGACACCGAAACAGATAGTCGACGCCTACATGGCCGCGTGGAACGCCCACGACGCCGAGAAGGCCGCCGGCTACCTGGCCAAGGACGCGGAGTACTTCGACGTTACCGTCGGCACCCCGCAGAAGGGCCGCGAGGCCGCGCGCGACAACGTGATCAAGGTCTTCGTCGGCGCCGTGCCGGACCTGAAGTGGAAGATGAACGGCAAGCCCATCGTCGACAAGGACGGCATCGCCTTCCAGTGGACCTTCAGCGGCACCAACACCGGCGCCTGGGACGCGCAGACACCGGCGACCAACAAGCCGCTGTCGTTCGACGGTGTGAGTTATGTGAAGGTCAAGGATGGCAAGATCGTTTACCAGGGGGATTACTACGACGCCCTTGGGTTGCATAAGCAGTTGGGGTGGTGAGGTTGGCCTGGGGCTGGAAGGTTTGCGCTGGCCCCACCAACCCTCTCCCCCCGCCCTCTCCCTGAAGGGAGAGGGAGCTATCCGTGCTAACCGAAACGAAAGGTGTTCGCCGGCGAGCGCCGATGTTGCGCTTCAAACCATAAGGCCCCCTCTCCCTTCAGGGAGAGGGTTGGGGAGAGGGAGCGGAGTCAATCCATCACGCCAACATCGCAGGAATACACGGTTCGCGAGCAAGCTCGCTCCTACGAAAAAACGAAAAGCCCCCCGCCATCAAACCTCGATGATCACCTTCAACGCCTTGTTCTGCGCCGCCTTGCCGAAGGTCTCGTAGGCCTGGAGGATGTCGCCCAGGGCGAAGCGGTGGGTGATCAGCTGTTCGGGCTGCAGCTTGCCGGCCTGCACGCTCTTGAGCAGCATCGGCGTGGTCACCGCGTCCACCAGGCGGGTGCGCAGGGTGATGTTGTGCGACCACAGGCGCTCCAGGTGCAACTCCACCGGCACCCCGTGCACGCCGAGCACAGCGATGTCGCCGCCAGGTGCGATCAGTTCCTCGCACAGGCTGAAGGTGCTCGGTACACCCACCGCCTCCACCGCGCTGTCCACGCCCAGGCCGTCGGTCAGCGCCTTCACCTTCTCCAGCAGTTGAGGGTCGCCGGCGTTGAAGCAGTCGGTGGCGCCGAAGCCCTTCGCCACTTCCAGACGGTTGTCGTCCAGGTCGATCATGATGATCCGCGCCGGCGAGTAGAACTGCGCGGTGAGCAGCGCGGCCAGGCCCACCGGGCCGGCGCCGACGATGGCGACGTTGCCGCCGGGCTGCACGCGGCCGTTGAGCACGCCGCACTCGAAGCCCGTGGGAAGGATGTCGCTGAGCATCACCATGGCCTCCTCGTCCGCCTCGGCGGGCAGGTGGTACAGGCTGGTGTCGGCGTGGGGGATGCGCACCTTCTCGGCCTGGGTGCCGTCGATCAGGTGGCCAAGGATCCAGCCGCCGGTGCGGCAGTGCGAGGTCATGCCCTTGCGGCAGAAGTCGCACTTGCCGCAGGCGCTGATGCAGGAGATCAGCACGCGGTCGCCGGGCTTGAACTGGCTGACCGCCGCGCCGACCTTTTCGACCACCCCGACGCCCTCGTGGCCGAGGATGCGTCCGGGCCTGCAGGCCGGCACGTCGCCCTTGATGATGTGCAGGTCGGTGCCGCAGAGGGTGGTGCGGACCAGGCGCACCACGGCGTCGCCGGGCGCCTGCAGTTCGGGGTCGGGGCGCTCTTCCAGGGCGATGTCGCCGACACCGCGGTAGACCAGGGCTTTCATGGCCGGGCTCCTTTCGGGGAATGGTCAGGACAGGCTAGTCCCGCCCCGGCGGCCAGGGCCTGATCCCGATCAAAGGCTCATTCGGCGGTGGGCAGCTCGGTGATGTGGATTTCCGTCAGCAGCGGCTCGGGCTTGAGCTGGCTGCGCTTGAGCAGCGGGCAGAAGCGCGCCAGGCTGCCGATCAGCTCCCACTGGGTTTCCAGGTCGCCGGCCAGGTGGGCGATGTCGTTCAGGGCACGCTGGCCGACCTGCTGCAGGTGCGGGTCGGTGCTGCGGCCCAGCTCCAGGGAAAGCTGGCCGATCAGGGTGCTGAGGGCGGACATGTTGCGCGTCGCCAGGGCCAGGATGTTCGCCAGCAGGGCGATCTCCGACTCCGGCACGGCGGAGGGTGGGGTGCGTGCGTCCATGCGTCTACCAGTGGCAAGTGCGTCGTCCTGACGCGTTGCGGCGGAGCATAGCAGCAAAATGCCTGCATACGATCCATTTCACATTTTGTTGTACGAAAGTGCTGGCGCGCCGCCCGACGGACGGCGCGCCATGGCCTCAGGCTTCGCCCAGGGGCTTGCGCATTGGCGTGCCGCGATGGGCCGCGCGCAGGTACTGCGCCGGCCAGGGCACCTGCTGGCCGCCCAGCTCGTCGGCGGCGTTGAGCGGCCAGTAGGGCTCGCGCAGCAGTTCGCGGGCCAGCAGGATCAGGTCGGCCTGGCCGGTGCGCAGGATGTGCTCGGCCTGCACCGGCTCGGTGATCATGCCGACGGTGCTGCTGGCAATCTCGGCCTCCTTGCGCACCCGCTCGGCGAACTGCGTCTGGTAGCCCGGGCCCACCGGAATCTCGGCGTTCACCGCGGTGCCGCCGGAGGACACGTCGATCAGGTCGACGCCCAGGTCCTTCAGGCGCCGGGCCAGCACCACCGTCTCGTCGGGGTTCCAGCCGTCCTCCACCCAGTCGGTGGCCGACAGGCGCACCAGCAGCGGCAGTTCCTCAGGCCAGACCTCGCGCACCGCCTGGGTCACTTCCAGCAGGTAGCGGATGCGGTTCTCGAAGCAGCCGCCGTACTGGTCGCGGCGCTGGTTGGACAGCGGCGAGAGGAACTGATGCAGCAGGTAGCCGTGGGCCGCGTGCACCTCCACCACCTTGAAGCCCGCCGCCAGGGCGCGCTCGGCGGAGCGGACGAAAGCCTGGGTGACCTCGGCCATCTGCGCCTCGGTCAGCGCCGTGGGCGTGGTGTGCTTGGGGTCGAAGGCAATGGCCGACGGCGCCAGCGGCACCCAGCCGCCCTCGGCTACCGGCATGCTGCCCGGCTTGCCCAGCCAGGGCGCATAGGTGCTGGCCTTGCGGCCGGCATGGGCCAGCTGGATGCCGGCCACCGCCCCCTGGGATTCGATGAAGCGGGTGATGCGCCGCAGGGGCTCGACCTGCTCATCCTTCCACAGGCCCAGGTCGCGGTCGGTGATGCGCCCTTCCGGAACCACCGCTGTGGCCTCCACCAGGACCAGGCCCGCGCCGCCCACGGCGCGGCTGCCCAGGTGCACCAGGTGCCAATCGTTGGCCAGGCCGTCCTCGGCCGAGTACTGGCACATGGGGGAAACGCCGATGCGGTTGGGCAAGGTCAGTTGGCGCAGGGTCAGGGGCTCGAACAGCTGGCTCATGGCTACACTCCCTCAGGTTCTTTCAACGAATGATCGACACTTCAACTGTAGACCGGGTTGGCCGGCCGACACGCCAATCGTTCGTCCACGAACCCCTCGGCCCTAGGCCAAAAGCTCTGTCTCCAGGCCGTAGCGGCGCTGCGCATCGCGACGCAGCACGCCGCTGGCATGCAGGCGCCGCAAGGTCTGGCGCACGCAGTTGGGCGAGATGGGCGCGGCTTCGTCCAGCAGGCGCTGGTGCAGCGCCGAAACGCTGTAGAAACCGCCGGAGCAAAGCACATCCAGTACCTTCAGGCGCGGCAGGCTGCAACGCAGGCCGGCGCGTTCGAGCAGCTTGCGCGCCGGGCGCAGTTCACGGCGCAGCGCCAGCGGCAGGACCTCGGGCCGGCCGTCGGCGGCCGCGTCGGGGAAGCGATGATGGAGGGTCACGAAAGAGTCCTTTTCCGGGCCGCCATTGCGGCTTTCTCTAATGAAGACGAACGAGCGAGGCAAAACCGGCAACCGGAGCGATGAAATAATTTATTGCAAACCCACTGGCCGATTTCTCCGTCTCATCCGTCCTTATCCATAGAATCCCCGGCCAATGGCGGGGCCCCGGCGGCATCGCCGCCTCCTCCACTGCGTGAAGCCTGAAGCCCCCATGTCCAAGAAATCCCGTGCCAGGAACTGGTTCCTGATCCACAGCTGGCTGGCCTTGCCCATCTGGTTCTTCGTCTTCCTGGTGTGCATCACCGGCACCCTGGCCACCGTCAGCCAGGAGATCGTCTGGCTGGCCAACCCGGCCATCCGCGCCAACGCGCCGCCCGGCAACGCCCAGCGCCTGGGCTACGACGCCCTGCTGGCCGCGGTCCGGCGCCAGCAGCCGCAGGCCCATGTGCAGGGCCTGCGCGTGCCGAGCGAAGAGCACTTCGCCGTGGAGGCCCAGGTCAGCTACCCGGACGCGCGCAACGCCACCCTCTACGTCAACCCGTACAGCGGCGCCATCCAGGGCGAGGCGCCGCTGTTCGACTTCCGCAACTTCACCCGCGCCCTGCACGGCTGGTGGCTGGTGCCCTTCAGCCACGGCTACAGCTGGGGCTGGTACCTGGTGACGCTGCTGGGCCTGCCGATGCTGGCCTCGCTGGTCACCGGGCTGGTGGTCTACAAGCGCTTCTGGCGCGGCTTCCTCGCCCCGCGCCTGCGCCTGAACCAGGGCGCGCGCATCTTCTGGGGCGACTTCCACCGCCTGACCGGCATCTGGTCGATCTGGTTCATCGCGGTGATCGCCGTCAGCGGCACCTGGTTCCTGGTCCAGGCGGTGCTCTACGACAACGCCATTTCCATCTCCAGCGAGGGCGTGCCGGCCATCATCCAGCCCGAGCAGGTGCCGCCGGGCGTCGACGGCGGGCCGCCGCCGCGCATCGGCCTGGATCAGGCGGTGGCCGTCGCGCAGCGCGAGATTCCCGGCTTCGAGCCGCGCTACCTGGCGCTGCCGGGCGATGCCTTCGCGCCCATCGGCCTGCTCGGCCACGGCTGGTTCCCGCTGCTGTTCGAGCGCGCCAAGGTCAACCCCTACGACGGCAGCCTGGCCGCCACCCGGCGCCTGGGCGACCGCAGCGGCCTGGAGTTCTTCAGCGAATCCATGCGCCCGCTGCACGTGGGTGACTTCGGCGGGCTGTGGGTGAAACTGATCTGGTTCGCCTTCGGCCTGCTGCTCAGCCTGATGGTGCTCAGCGGCCTGCAGATCTGGAGCAAGCGCACCCTGCTGGCCACCGCCAAGCAGTTGAAGAAGCAACGCGCCCCGCAGCGCACCGCGGCCCTCACGGAGTGAACGCCATGCCCGCCCGTCAACCTTCGCGCCTGCGCCGCCAGTGGCTGCGCTGGCGCTTCCACCTCAGCGCCCTGCTGGTGCTGATCCCCCTCGGCTACCTACCGGCGTTCCTCCACGACGCCCGCGTCGACCGCGGCCTCACCGGCCTGGGCGAACGCGAGGTCGGCGAACTGCAGGTCGGCCCCTGGCGCGCGCGCCTGGCCGAATGGGAAGTCGGCGATCCCGAGGACGAAGGCCGCGCCGGCCACCTCAAGGCCTTCACCCTGGCCTGGTGCCAGGGCTGCGAGCAGCGCATCCGCGCGGCCTACCTGCGCATCGGCCGGCCCTACAGCCTGAGCGCCCCCGGCGCGCTGCTCAGCGGCAGCCCGTACCAGCAGTTCACCGAGGTGGCGGTGCCGCCACGCGCCCGCGCCGACGACCAGCTGTGGCTGACCGTCGAAGCCTGGGACGGCAGCGTGCACCAGGCCAGCCTGCCCCTCGCCGAGGCCTCCCCGTCGCTGGTGGCCTGGCTCGACCGCCAAGGAGCGTCCCGATGAAAGCCCTGCTTCCCCTCCTCCTGCTGGGCCTCGCCCCGCAGGCAATGGCCCACGCGCCCTTCCTCGAATGCAAGGCCCTGGACGCCGAGCGCATCCGCTGCCTGGGCGGCTTCAGCGACGGCAGCCAGGCGCAGGGCGTGAAGCTGCGGGTCCTCGGCCATGACGGCCAGACGCTGCTGGAAGAACGCCTGGGCGCCGACTCCAGCCTGACCTTCCAGCGCCCGGCGGTGCCCTACTTCGTGCTCTTCGACGTCGGCCCCGGCTACCGCGCCGAGGTCGACTCCCGCGACATCGCCGGCCCCTGAGGCGGCCGGCTCAACCGCGGCGCAGGGCCCCGGGCGTGAGCCCCAGGTAGCGGCGCATCGCCGTGGTCAGGGCGCTCTGGCTGGAGAAGCCGCACTCTTCCGCCACCCGCACCAGCGCCAGGTCGGTTTCGCGCAGCAGGCGCGCGGCGGCGTCCAGGCGCTGCTTGAGCAGGTACTGGTGCGGCGTCAGGCCGACGCTGTCCTTGAACTGGGCGTGGAAATGGCTGGGGCTCAGGCAGGCCACCTGGGCCAGTTCGGCCACCGTGATGCGCCGCGCCAGGTGGCTGCGGATGTGCCCGTCCAGGCGCTGCATGTCCAGCGGGCCGGTGGCCGGCCGGGGTGTCTCGCCGAACAGGCGCAGATGCAGGGCGCGCAGCAGTACGCCGCCCAGTGCCCTGGCCAGCAGCGGGTCGCTGCCGTAGCGCGCCAGTTCCGCGCCGGCGTAGCTGAGCAGGTTCTGGAAGTCGGCATCCAGCGTCGGGTAGCGCGGCGCCTCGAACAGCCGCGCCAGCAGCTCGCGGTCCTCGTCAGCCACACCTGGCGCCTGCAGGTCGAGGATCAGCATGCGGTTGTCGCCCGTGCCGGCGAAGGCGTGCCGGGCGTCCCCCGGCACCAGGCAGGCGCGCATGCGGCAGACCTCGCCGCCGCGCCCGTCGACCTCGAACTCGGCGCGGCCGGCCAGGGCCATCACCAGTTGGTGATGTTCGTGGTCGTGGGCGTGGGACTGCTCGGGCAGGCGAGCGAGACGGGCGTGCAACATCGGCAGGAGGCGTGCGTGGCTTTCCCGCACTCTAGCGAAGTTGCGCGGCCCTGCCCAGCCGCGCCGGTCAGAGCGCCTGGCGCCCGGCGTAGTCGCGGGCGAACTGCGCGGCGATGCGCCCGGAGCGCGAGCCGCGGTGGGTCGCCCAGCGGATCGCCTCGGCGCGGCTGGCCTCGATGGCCTCCTCGCCCAGGCCGTGGGAGTGCAGCCAGCGCGCCACCGCCTCCAGGTATTCGTCCTGGCTGAAGGCGTAGAAGGAAATCCACAGGCCGAAGCGCTCGGACAGCGAGACCTTCTCTTCCACCGCCTCGCCCGGGTGCAGCTCGCCGTTCTCGCCGCGGGAGAAGGCCAGGTTGTCGGCGGCGCGCTCGGCCAGCAGGTGGCGGCGGTTGGAGGTGGCGTAGATCAGCACGTTGCCGGCCTGCCCCGCCACCGAGCCGTCGAGCACCGTCTTCAGGCCCTTGTAGCCGGTCTCGCCGTCCTCGAAGGAGAGGTCGTCGCAGAACAGGATGAAGCGCTCCGGGCGCTGGCGGACCAGCTCGATGATCTGCGGCAGGTCGCCCAGGTGCTCCTTGTCCACCTCGATCAGGCGCAGGCCCTCGGCATGGAAGGCGTGCAGGCAGGCCTTCACCAGCGAGCTCTTGCCGGTGCCGCGGGCGCCGGTGAGCAGCACGTTGTTGGCCGGGCGGCCCTGGACGAACTGGCGGGTGTTGCGCTCGATCAGGGCCTTCTGCCGCTCGACGTTGCGCAGGTCGTCGAAGGCGATCAGCGCCGGCTCGCGCACCGGCGTCAGTTGCGCCTGGGCCACCCCGGAGTGGGGGCGGTATTCCCAGAGGTAGGCGATCACTTCCGGCTGCAGCGCCTGGGCCGGCTGCGGCGGCAGGTTGCGCTGCAGCAGGTCGGCGATGCGGGTGAGCTGCTCGGTGAGCGGTTGCAGGGCACTGGCGAAATCGGACATGGGAAAAACCGGGCGCGAGGGGATTGGCGAGCATGCTAGTAACGGGCGAGACTGGCCGTCTAACGCAAAACGGGCGATGAAATGCGAGAAGCGGACATTCCCTCCATCCACGGCGACCAGCACGCCACCGGCCCGGTGACCGCCGTCGCCCTGGACTACGCCGACGGCCACCAGGTGCCCAGCCACAGCCACCAGCGCGCGCAACTGCTCTATGCGGTGCGCGGGGTGCTGGTGGTGGGCACAGCCGGCGGCCTCTGGGTGGTGCCGGACAACCGTGGCCTGTGGATTCCCGCCGGCATCGAGCACTGGACGCGGATGGTCGGCGAGGTGCGCGTGCGCACTCTCTACATCGAGCCGGACAGTGCGCCGCACCTGCCCACCGCGTGCACGGTGCTGGCCATTTCGCCGCTGCTGCGCGAGCTGATCCTGGCCGCCGTCGGCATCGCCGGCGAGGTTCCGGCGGACAGCCGCGACGGCCGCGTGCTGCGCCTGCTGCTCGACGAGCTGACCAGCGAGCCGGCGCTGCCCCTGCACCTGCCGCTGCCCAACGAGCCGCGCCTGCGCCGGCTGTGCCGGGACATGGGCCTGGACGCCGGGCTGGAAGCCTGGGCCGCGCGGGCCAAGGTCGACGCCAAGACGGTGCGCCGCTGGTTCCTGCGCGACACCGGGCTGACCTTCGGCCAGTGGCGTCAGCAGGCCCGTCTGCTGCGCGCCCTGGAGCTGCTGGGCAGCGGCGTCAGCGTGCTGGAGGCGGCGCTGGAGGTCGGCTACTCCACGCCCAGCGCCTTCAGCGCCATGTTCAGCCGCCAGTTCGGCCGCCCGCCCAGCGACTTCCTGCGCCCGCCGCGGGAAACCTCCGGCAACAGGCCGCGCTCGTCGGGGAATTGAAAGTCGCGGGCCGATTCCCCATCTAGACTGTCATGTTCAATCAGTCAGGTGCCTCATGAGCGACCAAGACGAGATTCACGATATCCACAGCGCCGAGGAGGTCACCGGGACCGGCCTGGTGTTGCCCGGCCAGAAGCTGCCGACCACCGTCTACGTCATCCCGATCCACAACCGCCCGTTCTTCCCCGCGCAGGTGCTGCCGGTGATCGTCAACGAAGAACCCTGGGCGGAAACCCTGGAGCTGGTGGCCAAGACCGACCACCACTGCCTGGCGCTGTTCTTCATGGACAACCCGCCGGACGACCCGCGCCACTTCGACCCGGACAGCCTGCCCGAGCACGGCACCCTGGTGCGCGTGCACCATGCCAGCCGCGAGGGCGGCAAGCTGCAGTTCGTCGCCCAAGGCCTGTCGCGGGTGCGCATCCGCGGCTGGATCAAGCGCCACCGCCCGCCGTTCCTGGTCGAGGTGGACTACCCGCACACGCCCAGCGACTCCAGCGACGAGGTCAAGGCCTACGGCATGGCGCTGATCAACGCGATCAAGGAGCTGCTGCCGCTCAACCCGCTGTACAGCGAGGAGCTGAAGAACTACCTGAACCGCTTCAACCCCAACGACCCCTCGCCGCTCACCGACTTCGCCGCGGCCCTGACCACCGCGCCCGGCAACGAGCTGCAGGAGGTGCTGGACACGGTGCCGATGCTCAAGCGCATGGAGAAGGTCCTGCCGCTGCTGCGCAAGGAGGTGGAAGTCGCGCGCCTGCAGAAGGAGCTGTCGGCCGAGGTCAACCGCAAGATCGGCGAGCGCCAGCGCGAGTTCTTCCTCAAGGAGCAGCTCAAGACCATCCAGCAGGAGCTGGGCATCACCAAGGACGACAGGAGCGCCGACGCCGACGAGTTCCGCGCCCGCCTGGAAGGCAAGATCCTCCCCGAGCAGGCGAAGAAGCGCATCGACGAGGAGCTGAACAAGCTGTCGATCCTGGAGACCGGCTCGCCGGAATACGCGGTCACCCGCAACTACCTGGACTGGGCCACCGCGGTGCCCTGGGGCGTGCTGGGCAAGGACAAGCTCAGCCTGCCCCACGCGCGCAAGGTGCTGGACAAGCACCACGCCGGCCTCGACGACGTCAAGGACCGCATCCTCGAATTCCTCGCCGTGGGCGCCTTCAAGGGCGAGATCGCCGGCTCCATCGTGCTGCTGGTGGGCCCGCCCGGGGTGGGCAAGACCAGCATCGGCAAGTCCATCGCCGAGAGCCTCGGCCGGCCGTTCTACCGCTTCAGCGTCGGCGGCATGCGCGACGAGGCGGAGATCAAGGGCCACCGCCGCACCTACATCGGCGCCCTGCCGGGCAAGCTGGTGCAGGCGCTGAAGGACGTCGAGGTGATGAACCCGGTGATCATGCTCGACGAGATCGACAAGCTCGGCGCCAGCTACCAGGGCGACCCGGCCTCGGCGCTGCTGGAGACGCTGGACCCGGAACAGAACGTGGAATTCCTCGACCACTACCTGGACCTGCGCCTGGACCTGTCCAAGGTGCTGTTCGTCTGCACGGCCAACACCCTGGACTCCATCCCCGGGCCGCTGCTCGACCGCATGGAAGTCATCCGCCTGTCCGGCTACATCGCCGAGGAGAAGCTGGCCATCGCCAAGCGCCACCTGTGGCCCAAGCAGCTGGAGAAGGCCGGGGTGCCGAAGGAGCGGCTGTCGATCAACGACGCCGCCCTGCGCGCGGTGATCGAGGGCTACGCCCGCGAGGCCGGGGTGCGGCAGCTGGAGAAGCAGCTCGGCAAGCTGGTGCGCAAGGCCGTGGTCAAGCTGCTGGAAGACCCCGAGGCCAAGCTGAAGATCGGCGCCAAGGACCTGGAGAGCTACCTCGGCATGCCGGTGTTCCGCACCGAGCAGCTGCTCTCCGGCATCGGCGTCATCACCGGCCTGGCCTGGACCAGCATGGGCGGCGCCACCCTGCCCATCGAGGCGACGCGCATCCATACGCTGAACCGCGGCTTCAAGCTGACCGGGCAACTGGGTGACGTGATGAAGGAGTCGGCGGAAATCGCCTACAGCTACATCACCGCCAACCTGAAGAAGTACGGCGGCGACGCCAACTTCTTCGACCAGGCCTTCGTCCACCTGCACGTGCCCGAGGGCGCCACGCCCAAGGACGGCCCCAGCGCCGGCGTCACCATGGCCAGCGCCCTGCTGTCCCTGGCGCGCAACCAGGCGCCGAAGAAGGGCGTGGCCATGACCGGCGAGCTGACCCTCACCGGCCAGGTACTGCCCATCGGCGGGGTGCGCGAGAAGGTGATCGCGGCGCGCCGGCAGAAGATCCACGAACTGATCCTGCCCGAAGCCAACCGCGGCGACTTCGAGGAACTGCCGGACTACCTCAAGGAAGACCTGACGGTGCACTTCGCCAAGCGCTACAGCGACGTGGCCAAGGTGCTGTTCCCGGCCTGAGGGCATAGGCATCCACCTGTAGGAGCAGGCCCTGCCTGCGAATCGCGCGCAGGGCGCGCTCCTACAGGTTGCCCCGAGGCACGGCATCCCCCCGTAGGAGCGGACCTTGTCCGCGATCGCCGGCCATCCCGGCGCGAGCTGCAGGCTGACACGGCTTCTCGTAGGAGCGAGCTTGCTCGCGAACGGACTCCGCTGCGGGGCATCAGGTTCGCGAGCAAGCTCGCTCCTACGAAGAGCATCTCACCCATGCCGTTCCCTGGGGACGTATGGCCCCACCGCACCGGACCTTTGCGATATCCTCCCGCCTGTCCGGACCGTCCGAGGAGTCGTCATGCCGTCGCCCCGCCCCCTGCTCGCCCTGCCCCTGCTGTTGCTCGCCGCCTGCGCCAGCCAACCCAAGCCCGTGGTCAGCCTGGAAGACGACAAGCCCTGCAAGCCCCTGGAACTGCACCAGGGCCAGGAACTGGTGCTGATGCTGCCGAGCAACCCCACCACCGGCTTCCGCTGGGAAGTGCGCAACCCCGCCAGCCACGTGCTGGCCAGCCTGGGCCCGGAGGTCTACAACAACCCCGAGGACAGCGGCCTGGTCGGCAGCGCCGGCGAGTCCACCTGGCGCTTCCGCGTCACCGCCAGCGGCGAGGACCACCTGCAACTGGCCTACCGCCGCCCCTGGGAGGCCGACGTCGCTCCCGAGCGCACCTTCGACTGCGCGCTCAAGGCCTACTGAACGCGGCGCCAAATACCACCCGATCTGACGCCCGCGGCCTGGGGCGGCGGCGACGGCTGCGGCACAGTCGACGCACCCTGCTGCGGAGAATCGACAGATGCGCTGGCTGCTCCCCCTGGCCGTCCTCGCCGGCCTCGCCTACCTGCTCGGCATCGCCCTCGACCTGCCCTGGCTGCGCATGCTCTGCAAGCCGCTGCCGATCATCGCCCTGCTCGGCTGGGTGAGCCGCGAACCCGCCACCCCCTACCGCCGCTGGATAGCCCTGGGCCTGGCGCTGTCGCTGCTCGGCGACGTGCTGCTGGAATGGCCGCTCAACGCCTTCGTGCCCGGCCTGTGCGCCTTCCTCCTCGCTCACCTGGCCTACCTCGCCGCCTACCTGGGCGAGACGCGGCGCCCCGCCCCGTTGGCCCTGGCCTGCGCGGTGCTTCTCGGCGGCAGCCTGTTCCTGCTGCTCGACCGCCAGGGCCTGGGCCCGCTGCGCCTGCCCATCGCGGCGTACAGCCTGGTGATCGCCTGCATGCTCTGGCGCGCCCTGGCCCGGCTGCCGCAGGCCTCGCCCAGCGCCCGCCTGGCCGCCGCCGGCGCGCTGCTGTTCGTGATCTCCGACGGCATGATCGGCATCAACCGCTTCGTCTCGCCCTTCGCCGGTTCCGGCTACGCCATCATGCTCAGCTACTGGCTCGGCCAACTGGGCATCGCCGCCTCGGTTAGTGCGCGCCATACGCCTCTGCCATACTCGCAGGCGAACCCCCTCGCCTGAGGACGACATGCTGCGCGCCACCCTCACCGCCCTGTGCTGCGCGGCAGCCCTGGGCGCCACCGCCGAGCCGCTGCGCCTGGGCGGCGACGACTGGTGCCCCTACCTGTGCCCGCAGACGCCGGAGAAACCCGGCTACCTGCTCGAAGGCCTGGGCCAGGCCCTGCCCGAGCCGCCGCAGTTCGAGAACCTGCCCTGGTCGCGGGCCCTGCAGATGGCCCGCGAAGGCCTTATCGACGGGGTGATCGGCGCCTACGCGGAGGAAAGCCAAGGGCTGCTGATCGGCCGCGAGCCCATCGCCTGGGCCGACATGCATTTCTACACCCGCGCCGACAGCGACTGGCGCTACCGCGACCCGGCCTCCCTCGACGGGCTCGCCGTCGGCCTGGCGCAGGGCTATTCCTACGGCGAGCAACTGGACGCCTGGCGCGACCGCAACCTGGACGACCACGAGCGGGTGCAGGTCCTCAGCGGCGAGCGCGTGCTCGAACGCAACCTGCAGAAGCTGCTGCTCGGCCGCGTCGACGTGGTGCTCGAGGACCGCCGCATCGTCGACCGCTACCTCCAGCGCCAGGGCCTCGCCGGGCAGGTCCGCAGCGCCGGCGAGCTGCCCAGCCCGCGGCCGATGTACGTGGCCCTGAGCCCGCACCTGAAGGACGCCGACGCACGCCTGGCGCAGCTCGACGAGGGCCTGCGCAGGCTGCGCGAAGGCGACGCCTGGGCACCGCTGATGCGCGAGTACCTGGTCTCCGTCGACTGACACATTCGCCCTGTAGAAAAGTCCGGCAGGCGCTGCCGTCATCGTCTATAGATCAAATACCAGGGAGTATCGAATGGAGAGGTTTCATGCGTGCTGAAGTCCGTTTGCTGGGGATGCTTGGAACCTGTCTGATGCTTGGCGCGTGCGGCAGCCTGCTGCCCAGCGAGCGCGCCGAAGTGCAGTCCCCCTTCATCGACTACCAGGACGCCGAGCACCGCTACGAACAGGTGGTGCCGGGCCGGACCACGCGCTCGCAACTGCTCAGCCTGGGCTTCGACCCGCTGACCCAGGGCAACGCCAAGATGCTCTCGTTCATCGACGTGCGCCTGCTCTTCGTGCAACCGAACATCCCCATCGACTACCTGCCCGACGGCCTGGTGACCTGCCTGCAGGCCAAGGACCGCTGCATCGGCTATTCCTTCGACTTCAACAAGACCGACAGCCAGCGCATCGGCAGCTTCTGGGCCGACATGTTCAACTTCCGCAAGCGCCGCCAGGTCCAGGGCTGGTCGTTCCGCCCGGTGTTCGTGCTGATCGACGACGTGGTGGTGCACAAGGTCAGCAACGGCGAGCCGAACATCCGCCGCGTGGAAGACAAGAAGAACCCCCTGGGCCCGCTGCAGGGCGCCGGCGAGTACTTCTCCGACAAGCTCAAGTGAGGCGCCGGGCTCATCGCCCGGAGGTTGGGGCGCCGCGCCCCGCTCGGCTACAATGCGCACCCCGGCGCCCGAGACTGGCGCCGGCCGTCCGCATCACCCGTACCGAGGCCCCACCGCGTGAGCGAGTCTGACCGCATCTTCGCCCAACCCCAGGAACACGTCGCCGACTTCACCTTCAACGAGGACGTGGCGCGCGTCTTCCCGGACATGATCAAGCGCTCGGTGCCGGGCTACCCGACCATCGTCGAGAACATCGGCGTGCTCGGCGCGCGCTTCGCCCAGCCGCACAGCCTGATCTACGACCTGGGCTGCTCGCTGGGCGCGGTGACCCAGGCGCTGCGCCGCCACGTCAGGGCCGACGGCTGCCGGGTGCTGGGCGTGGACAACTCCGCCGCCATGCTGGCGCGCTGCCGCGAGTACCTCAGCGCCCAGGACGCCATGTACCAGGAACTGCTGCCGGCGGACCTGCTGGAGGCGGACATCCTGGCCATGGACTTCCAGCCCTGCTCGCTGGTGGCCATGAACTTCACCCTGCAGTTCATCGAGCCGGGCAAGCGCCTGGAGTTGCTGCAGCGCATCCGCCAGGCCTTGCTGCCCGGCGGCGCGCTCATCCTCTCGGAGAAGCTGCGCTTCAGCGACGACGCCGAGCAGGAGCTGCTGAACGAGCTGCACCTGGACTTCAAGCGCGCCAACGGCTACAGCGAGCTGGAGATCGCCCAGAAGCGCACCGCCATCGAGAACGTGATGCGCCCGGACACCCTGGACGAGCACCGCGAGCGCCTGGCCCAGGCCGGTTTCTCCAAGGTGGTGCCGTGGTTCCAGTGCCTGAACTTCGCCTCGCTGGTCGCCCTGCCATGATCGAACGCTTCGCCCTCGACGGCCTGCGCCGGGAACTGGCCGGCACGCCCCTGCAAGCCTGGAGCGAATCCCTCGCCGCGCAGCTCGCGGCCAAGGTGGCGGACGGCCACGGCGACCTGGAACGCTGGCTGGCCGCCGTCGACCAGTTGCCCGGACTGCGCGCCGAAAGCGTCGAGCTGGCCCGCTGCTTCGCTCTGGAAGGCGCCTGCGACGAGGCCACCCGAGCCGAACTGAAGACGGCCCTGCAAGGGCTGATCCCCTGGCGCAAGGGGCCCTTCGACGTGTTCGGCGTGCACATCGATACCGAGTGGCGTTCGGACTGGAAATGGGAGCGCGTCTCGCCGCACCTGGACCTGGCCGGCAAGCGCATCCTCGACGTCGGCTGCGGCAACGGCTACTACCAGTGGCGCATGCTCGGCGCCGGCGCCCGCAGCGTGGTGGGGGTGGACCCGAACTGGCTGTTCTTCTGCCAGTTCCTGGCGATGAAGCGCTACCTGCCGGAGCTGCCCGCCTGGCACCTGCCGCTCACCCTGGAGGAGCTGCCGGAGAAGCTGGAAGGCTTCGACACCCTGTTCTCCATGGGCGTGCTCTACCACCGCCGCTCGCCCATCGACCATCTCTACGCGCTCAAGGACTGCCTGCGCCGCGGCGGCGAACTGGTGCTGGAAACCCTGGTGGTGGAAGGCGACGTCACCACCGTGCTGGTGCCGGAGGACCGCTACGCGCAGATGCGCAACGTCTGGTTCCTGCCCTCGGTGGCGGCCCTGGAACTGTGGCTGCGCCGCGCCGGCTTCACGGATGTGCGCTGCGTCGACCAGAGCCGCACCACGGTGGAGGAACAGCGTTCCACCCAGTGGATGCGCTACCAGTCGCTGCCGGAATTCCTCGACCCGCACGACCCCAGCCGCACCCTCGAAGGCCTGCCGGCGCCGCTGCGCGCCACCCTGGTGGCGCGCAAGCCCTAGCGAATCGCGGGCAGAGGGAATGCCGTGGGTGGGGTTGCGTAGGAGCGGATCTCATCCGCGAATCGCGCCGGGACGTCCGGCTATCGCGGACAAGGTCCGCTCCTACGGTACGGGCAGGCCCGGCTTCTCGTAGGAGCGAGCTTGCTCGCGAATGAGCCTCGCAGCGGAGTCTGTTCGCGAGCAAGCTCGCTCCTACGAAGAGCACCTCGGCGCAGCCGGCAAGACAATTGCTCCCACGACTGGGTGTCCCAGGAAACGTAGGGCGTATAACCGTTCGCGGTTATACGCCGATACACCGCCGCCTCCGCCAACGCCGGAGCCGCGCCCGGAACCCCTAGGGCTCAGCGCTTGGCCGCCGCCACGATCAGCGCCTTCATCTCCGCCACCGCCTGCTTGAAGCCGACGAACAGCGCGTGGGCCACCAGGGCGTGGCCGATGTTCAGTTCGTTGATCCCGGCGATCGCCGCCACTGCCTCTACGTTGTGGTAGTGCAGGCCGTGGCCGGCGTTGACGATCAGCCCGTGGGACAGGCCAGCCTCCACGCCGTCGCGGATGCGCGCCAGCTCCAGCGCGGTTTCCGCCGCGCCGTGGGCGTCGGCGTAGCGCCCGGTGTGCAGTTCGATGGCCGGCGCGCCGATACGGGCGGAGGCTTCGATCTGCCGCGGGTCGGCATCGATGAACAGCGACACCTCGCAGCCGGCGGCGGCCAGGCGCTGCACCGCGGCGTGGATGCGCGCTTCCTGGCCGGCCACGTCCAGGCCGCCTTCGGTGGTCAATTCCTGGCGGGTTTCCGGGACCAGGCAGACGTGGGCCGGGCGGATCGCCTCGGCGAAGGCCAGCATCTCCTCGGTCACGCCCATCTCGAAGTTCATGCGCGTCTGCAGCACCTCGGCGAGCACGCGCACGTCGCGGTCCTGGATGTGCCGGCGGTCCTCGCGCAGGTGCACGGTGATGCCGTCGGCGCCGGCTTCCTCGGCGTCCAGCGCCGCTTTCACCGGGTCCGGGTAGCGGGTGCCGCGGGCCTGGCGCAGGGTCGCGACGTGGTCGATATTGACGCCGAGGAGGATGCGGTTGGCTTCAGTCACGGGGAGGTTCCTTGCGATTCATGAAGAGTTCGCGGCTGACCAGCGGTCGGCCGCCGAGGTGCGGCGCCAGGGCCTGGCGCATCAGGCGCTTGGCCGCGGCCAGGGCGCCGGGGGCGCTCCAGTCGGCCTCAGCCATGGCCAGCAGGTCGGCGCCGTGGAACAGGCCCGGCTGGAAGCCGCCCACCGGCTCCAGGCCGGCGTCGGGCAGCAGGCGGTAGAGGCCGCCGGGGACGATGTCTTGTCCGACAATATCGCGATCGAGGGCGAAACCATAGCCCAGCTCGTCCAGCAGCCGCCATTCGAAGGCCCGCAGCAAGGGCTCCAGCGGGCGCCCCGCGGCCAGCGCCGGCAGCGTCGCGCGATAGTGCTCGAACAGCTCGGGATGGGCGACCTCGGCCGGCAGCACACGAATCAGCAATTCGTTCAGATACAAGCCGCTGAATAGCGCCTCGCCCGCCAGCAGGTTGGGGATGCCGGCAGCCTCCAGGCGGCTGACGTTCTTCAGCTCGCCGCGGCCGCGGAATTCCGCCTCCAGCGGCACGAACGGCCGCGCCAGCGCCCCGGACTTGCCGCGCGCGCCGCGCAGCACGGCGCGCAGGCGGCCTTCGGGGGTGAAGAAGTCCACCAGCGCGCTGGTTTCCTTGTACGGGCGGCTGTGCAGGATGAAGGTCGGCAGGGGAACGCTGACGAGGCTCATGCGCGGGTGCGGCCTTCAGGCGGCCCGTTGGAGCGGGCCGCGCGGGTGGGTGTCAGAGGTCGCCGTAGCCGAGCGAGCGCAGGGCGCGTTCGTCGTCGGACCAGCCGCCCTTCACCTTGACCCAGAGGTTGAGCATGACCTTGGAGTCGAACAGCACTTCCATGTCCTTGCGCGCGCTCTGGCCGATGCTTTTGATGCGCTCGCCCTTGTCGCCGATGATGATCTTCTTCTGCCCTTCGCGTTCCACCAGGATCAGCGCGTGGATGTGCAGCACGGCGCCCTCCTGCTTGAACTCCTCGATCTCCACGGTGATCTGGTAGGGCAGCTCGGCGCCGAGCTGGCGCATGATTTTCTCGCGCACCAGCTCGGCTGCGAGGAAGCGGCTGCTGCGGTCGGTGATCTGGTCTTCGGGGAAGAAGTGCTCGCTTTCCGGCAGGCGCTCGGCCACCAGTTTTTCCAGCAGGTCGAGGTTCTGCCCGTGCTGGGCGGAGATCGGCACCACTTCGGCCTTGGGCAGCAGCTCGGTGAGCCATTGCAGGTGCGGCAGCAGCTCGGCCTTGTCTTCCAGGCGGTCGACCTTGTTCACCGCGATCAGCACCGGGCAGCTGACGTGCTGCACGCGGTCCAGGACCATCTGGTCCTCGTCGGTCCAGCGCAGGCGGTCGACGACGAAGATCACCACGTCGACGTCCTTCAGCGCGGCGCTGGCGGAGCGGTTCATGTAGCGGTTCAGCGCCTTGTCGTTGTCCTTGTGCAGGCCGGGGGTGTCGACGTACACCGCCTGCACCGCGCCTTCGGTCTTGATGCCGAGCAGGGTGTGGCGGGTGGTCTGCGGCTTGCGCGAGGTGATGGCCAGCTTCTGCCCGAGGATGTGGTTGAGCAGCGTCGACTTGCCCACGTTGGGGCGGCCGACGATGGCGACGTAGCCGCAGCGGCTGATGTCGTCGTGTTGTTCAGTCATGGCCATTCTCCACGCCCAGGGCCACCAGCGCGGCGGCGGCGGCCACCTGCTCGGCGATGCGGCGGCTGCCGCCGTGCCCGTGGGTCTTGTCGTTCAGCAGGGCCACTTCGCACTCGACGAAGAAGGTCCGGCAATGCGGTTCGCCCTGGATGTCCACCACGTCGTAGCGCGGCAGCTCGCAGGCGCGCGACTGCAGGAACTCCTGCAGGCGCGTCTTGGGGTCCTTGTTGGTGTCCACCGGGGTCAGCTCGCGCAGTTGCGGGCCGAGCCAGGCGAGGATGCGCTCGCGCGCGGAATCCATGCCGGTGTCCAGGTAGATGGCGCCGATCAGCGCTTCCATGGCGTCGGCGAGGATCGACTCGCGGCGGAAACCGCCGCTCTTGAGCTCGCCCGAGCCCAGGCGCAGGTAGTCACCCAGCTCGAAGCCACGGGCCAGCAGGGCCAGGGTCTCGCCCTTGACCAGCCGTGCGCGCAGGCGCGACAGCTGGCCCTCGCGGGCCTGCGGGAAGTGGCTGAACAGGGCTTCGCCGATGACGAAGTTGAGGATGGCGTCACCGAGGAACTCCAGGCGCTCGTTGTTGCGCCCGGCGAAGCTGCGATGGGTCAGGGCCAGGACCATCAGGTCCTGGTCCTTGAAGGTGTAGCCGAGCTTGCGCTCGAGTCGATCCAGGGTATTGCTCACGGCGTTCTTACACGGAATTCTTTGTCGAAGTGGACCACCAGGTCGAGGTTCTCGATCAGCGGCTCGCGTTTTTCATACTTCAGGTGCGCGCGGAACTCGTTGTTGTCCTGTTCCACGGTCAGCGCGTCCTCGAGCTTCAGGTCGCGGATGTTGTTGATGGTCAGCGCCTTGTCCACGTAAGAGTAGAACTCCGGGACGCTGCGCACATCCGCCGCCTTGTCGGTTTCCACCGATTTGATGGCCTTCTCGATGGCGTAGTAGTCGAGGTAATGCGGAATGATCTTGAACGCGGTACTGGCCAGGAAGGCCACAATGGCCAGCACCACCAGCCAACCCAGCAACGACATCCCCTTCTGCGAACCTGCGTACTTCATGCTGACCTCATGTCGGTATGGTTCTCATCCCCCGCCACCGGCGGTTCCAAGTGCAAGCGGGGCAGACCCGCTCCCCGCGTGCCGCCCCGCCCTTCGTTCTAGCACCGACCGGCGGCCGGCGCTCGACGCATCTCACATTCAGTGAATCACGCCGACCCGCGAGAAGTTCGGCAGGTTGCGCAGTTTCGGGTCCGGCCAGCTCATCCACACGGCGAAGGCCTTGCCGACGATGTTGCGGTCCGGAACCATGCCCAGCAGCTCCTTGGGGATCTTCGGATCGTTCCAGTAGCGGCTGTCGTTGGAGTTGTCGCGGTTGTCGCCCATCATGAAGTAGTGCCCGGCGGGTACCGTCCACTCCTTGCCGGGCTCCACGCGGTAGCGCGTCATCTCCTTGCGGATCAGGTGCTCGGCCTCGCCCAGCTTCTCCTGGTACAGGGTCACGCTGCCCAGGCTGCCCGGCTCCTCGCCGATCAGTTGCTCGGCCACCAGCTGGTCGTTGACGTACAGGCGCTTGTCGCTGGTGTAGCGGATGCGGTCACCCGGCACGCCGACCACACGCTTGATGTAGTTGATGTTCGGGTCGCTGGGGTAGCGGAACACCATGACGTCGCCGCGCTGCGGGTCGCCGACCGGGATCACCTTGGCGTCCAGCACCGGCAGGCGGATGCCGTAGGCGAACTTGTTGACCAGGATGAAGTCGCCGACCTCGAGGGTGGGCTTCATCGAGCCGGAGGGAATCTGGAACGGCTCGACCAGGAAGGACCGCAGCACCAGCACGATGAACAGCACCGGGAAGAAGGACTTGCCGTACTCGATCAGCACGGGTTCCTTGTTCAGCTTGTCCAGCACTTCCGGATCGGGCTCGGTGACCGAGCCCTGGTAGGCGGAAATGGCGGCCCGGCGGCGCGGTGCGAAAAGCACCAGGTCGACCAGGGCCAGGGCGCCGCACAGGGCGACGGCGATCACCAGCAACAGCGGGAAATTCAGCGTCATAGAATCTAACTGTCCACTTTGAGCACGGCGAGGAAGGCTTCCTGGGGAATCTCCACGCTACCGACCTGCTTCATCCTTTTCTTACCGGCCTTCTGCTTCTCCAGCAGCTTGCGCTTACGGCTCACGTCACCACCGTAGCACTTGGCCAGCACGTTCTTCCTGAGCGCCTTGACCGTCGAACGGGCGATGATCTGCCCGCCGATGGCCGCCTGAATCGCGACGTCGAACATCTGACGCGGGATCAGTTCCTTCATCTTCTCCACCAGCTGGCGCCCCTTGTAAGGGGCGTTGTCGCGGTGGACGATCAGGGCGAGGGCGTCCACCTTCTCGCCGTTGATCAGCACGTCGAGACGGACCAGGTTGGCCGGCTCGAAGCGGTCGAAGCTGTAGTCCAGCGAGGCATAGCCGCGGCTGGTCGACTTCAGACGGTCGAAGAAGTCCAGCACCACTTCGTTCATCGGCAGGTCGTAGATCACCTGGACCTGGCCGCTGAGGAAGTGCATGTCACGCTGCACACCGCGTTTCTCGATGCACAGGGTGATGACGTTGCCCAGGTGCTCCTGAGGCACAAGGATGGTGGCCCGGCAGATGGGCTCGCGCATCTCGTCGATGGACGAAAGGTCGGGCAGCTTGGACGGGTTGTCGACATAGAGGATGTCGCCGTTCTTCTGCACGATCTCGAAGATTACGGTGGGCGCCGTGGTGATCAGGTCCAGGTCGTATTCGCGCTCCAGGCGCTCCTGGATGATCTCCATGTGCAACATGCCGAGGAAGCCGATGCGGAAGCCGAAGCCCAGGGCCTCGGAGCTTTCCGGCTCGTACTGCAGGGCGGCGTCGTTCAGCGTCAGCTTCTGCAGGGCTTCGCGGAAGTCCTCGAAGTCGTCGGAGCTGACCGGGAACAGGCCGGCGTAGACCTGCGGCTTGATACGCTTGAAGCCGGGCAGCACGGCCACGTCGGGGGTGGTGCTGAGGGTCAGGGTGTCACCCACGGGCGCGCCGTGGATGTCCTTGATGCCGGCGATGATGAAGCCCACTTCGCCGGCCTTGAGGTCCGGCGTCTCGGTGTGCTTCGGCGAGAACACGCCGACGCTGTCCACCTGGTGCAGCTTGCCGGTGGACTTCACCAGGATCTTGTCGCCCTTCTTGACGCGGCCGTGCTTGACGCGCACCAGCGAGACCACGCCCAGGTAGTTGTCGAACCAGGAGTCGATGATCAGCGCCTGCAGCGGCGCCTCGATCTCGCCCTCGGGCGCCGGGATGGTCTGCACCAGGCGCTCGAGCACCTCGTCCACGCCCATGCCGCTCTTCGCCGAGCAGGCCACGGCGTCGGTGGCGTCGATGCCGATGATGCTCTCGATCTCGTCCTTCACGCGGTCCGGGTCGGCCTGCGGCAGGTCCATCTTGTTCAGCACGGGCATGACTTCCAGGCCCTGCTCGATGGCGGTGTAGCAGTTGGCCACCGACTGCGCCTCGACGCCCTGGCCGGCGTCCACCACCAGCAGCGCGCCTTCGCAGGCGGCCAGGGAGCGGCTGACTTCGTAGGTGAAGTCGACGTGGCCGGGGGTGTCGATGAAGTTCAGCTGGTAGGTCTTACCGTCCTTCGCCTTGTAGTGCAGGGTGACGCTGTGGGCCTTGATGGTGATGCCCCGCTCGCGCTCCAGGTCCATGGAGTCGAGGACCTGCGCTTCCATCTCGCGGTCGGACAGACCACCGCACATCTGGATGAAGCGGTCGGCCAGGGTCGACTTGCCATGGTCGATGTGGGCGATGATGGAGAAGTTGCGGATATGACTCAGGTCACTCACGGCTTGACACACTCGGAAGGCTGAAGGCGGCGATCCGCCGAAAAATAGCCGGGGAGTTTACCTGAATCCGCAGCCAGGCGTCACCCTGCGCCGCAGCGCTGCCGACGCCCAGCGGCGGCCATCCAGTACGTTCGTACGATGCGCCCGCATCCAACGTAGGATTTTCCCACCCCGCCCAGGGCCCTAGTGTCCTCCGTGCAGCAGCACGCCGGCCAAGGCCCCCTCCCCACCGAGCACCTGCGCGCCTGGCCCAGGCGCGGCAGAGCGATTCGGCCGCGCAGCTCCACAACGCCAACAAGAACCAGGAAGCACTGCCATGCCCAGACGCCACCCCTTCGGCCCGAGCGCCCTCGCCCTGCTCGTGGCCCATGCCGCCGGCCTCGCCCTGCCCGCCCGGGCCGCGGACGGCGAGCAGCCCCTGTCGCTCGGGCAGAGCGAGGTGATCAGCAGCCTGCCGCTGCCCTCGCTGGGCGTTTCCCGCGACCAGATCGCCGCGCCGGTACAGACCTTCAGCGGCGAGGACATGCAGAAGAGCCAGGCGCTCGACCTGGCCGACTACCTCAAGCGGCGCAGCGCCGGGGTCTACGTCAACGAGATCCAGAACAACCCGCTGCAGCCGGACATCAACTACCGCGGCTTCACCGCCTCGCCGCTGCTCGGCACGCCCCAGGGGCTGTCGCTGTACCTCGACGGCGTGCGCATGAACCAGCCGTTCGGCGACGTCGTCAGCTGGGACCTGATCCCCGACAACGCCATCGCCGGCGCGCAACTGATGCCCGGCAGCAACCCGCTGTTCGGCCTCAACACCCTGGGCGGCGCGCTTTCGGTGCAGACCAAGAACGGCCGCGACAACCCCGGCGGCGCCGTCCAGGCCACCCTGGGCTCCTACGGGCGCAGGATCGGCGAGGCCGAATACGGCGGCAGCGAGGGGCAATGGGACTGGTTCTTCGCCGGCACCCACTTCGAGGAAGACGGCTGGCGCGACCACTCCGACTCCGACGCGCAGCAGCTGTTCGGCAAGCTCGGCTGGCAGGGCGAGGCCACCGACCTGAAGCTGACCTACAGCTTCGCCGACAGCGACCTCAACGGTAACGGCATGGTCCCCGAGAGCTTCCTGCGCCGCGACCGCGACAGCGTGTACACCTATCCGGACAACACGCAGAACACCGCCAACTTCCTCAACCTGCAGTGGAACCACGACTACAGCGACGACCTGAGCGCTTCCGGCAACCTTTACTACCACCACATCAAGACCGACACCTTCAACGGCGACATCAACGACGAGTCCCTGCCCGAGGGCATCGGCGAAGCCGGGCAGAACATCCTGCCGACGGCCGGCAGCTACACCACCGCGGCGAACCTGGCGGCCTGCGTCGCGCAGTTCGAGCCGGGCGGCGAACCCGGCGAGAAATGCACCGGGATGATCAACCGCACCAGTACCACCCAGAGCAATATCGGCCTGTTCGAGCAGTTCTCGCTGCGCAACCGCCTGTTCGGCAAGGAAAATCTGCTGTCCCTGGGCGGCGGCTTCGACTACAGCCAGGTACGCTTCCGGCAGTCGGCCGAATACGGCGCGCTCACCGCCGACCGCGGCATCGTCGGCACCGGCGTGTACGCCGAAGCCGGCAACGCCTTCAACCTCGACGGCGAGCTGGACGACCGCGCCGCGCGCCTGAAGGGCAACACCCGCACCTGGAGCCTCTACGGCAGCGACACCCTGAGCCTGGCCCCGACGCTCGACCTCACGCTGTCCGGGCGCTACAACGACATCTCGGTGCGCAACCACGACCAACTGTCCCACTACGAACTCGACGGCGACACCCTGGGCGATACCGTCGACGAGAACGCCTCGCTCAGCGGCAAGCACAGCTTCAACCGCTTCAACCCGGCCATCGGCCTGACCTTCCGTCCGACGCCCAGCCTGACCACCTACGTCGGCTACAGCGAAGGCAGCCGGGCCCCGACCACCATCGAGCTGGGCTGCGCCAACCCCGAGTCGCCCTGCCGCCTGCCCAACTCCATGGCTGGCGATCCACCGTTGGAACAGGTGGTGACGCGCACCTGGGAAGCCGGCCTGCGCGGCCTGATCGGAAACAACGTGCAGTGGAACGCCGGGCTGTTCAGTGCACGCAACAGCAACGACATCATGTTCGTGTCCTCCAGCACCAGCGGCAGCGGCTACTTCGCGAACTTCGGCGAAACCCGCCGGCGCGGCGTCGAAACCGGCATTTCCGGGAATTGGGGCGACTGGGCGCTGGCCGCCAACTACACCTTCATCGACGCCACCTACCGCTCGGGCGAAACCTTCCTGGGCGAGGCCAACAGCAGCGCGGACGACGGCAACATCAGCGTGAAGTCCGGCGACCGCATTCCGCTGGTCCCGCGCAACATCCTCAAGCTGTCGGCCGACTACGCGGTGACCGAGCGCCTGAGCATCGGCGCCGATGCCATCAGCGTCTCCAGTTCCTACGTACGCGGCAACGAGAACAACGACCATCAGAGCGGCGGCCTGTACCAGGGCGGCGGCGAGATCGGCGGCTATACCGTGTTCAACCTCAACGGCGCCTACCAGCTCACTCCGGCCTGGCGTGTCTTCGCCCAAGTCAACAACCTGTTCGACCGTGAGTACGCCACGGCCGGCATGCTTGGCGCCAATCCGTTTGACGACAACGGCGTGCTGCGAACCGATGGCGCCGCCGGTAACGGTACGGTCAACGGCAGGCGCAGCAATTCGGTGGGTGAGACCTTCGTTGCTCCGGGGGCGCCGCGTACCGCCTGGCTGGGGGTGCGCTGGGCGTTTCTTTGAGCCGCGCTGAATGCGCTTAAGAAAAAACGCCGTTTCCTGAGGGGGAAACGGCGTTTTTCATTTGGCCTTCAGAGGTATTCCGGTGCGCCCGGAGGTTTCTGCGTGCGGCGTTATCCGCCGAATCGCGGACAGAGCCCGCTCCTACGCTTCCAGGAAGCACGGCTTTTCGTAGGATGGCGTTGAGCGAAGCGATACCCATCACCGCAACCGCATGGGTTTCGCAAGCTCAACCCATCCTACGAAAGCACCTCGACGCAGACAGTTGCTCCTACGGTTCAGGGAAGCACGTCGTAGGAGCGGACTCCGTCCGCGATTGGATTCATCGGCCACACCGGATGCCCCGGTAGCACGACCCTTTTCCGGCCTACCTACCCGCCAGTCATTCCCCCAGCTTGAAGGTAATGAAGCTGGCACGCCCCTGGCGCAGAACGCGCATGGACACCGACTTGCCCTTCGGCAGCGCCTTGGCGATGTCGGAGAAGGCCTTGGCGGAATCCACAGTGCGGTTGTTCAGGTGGGTGATGACGTCGCCCGGACGCAGGCCGATCATCGCCGCCGGGCCGTCCTGAACGTCCTTGATCACCACGCCGCCCTTGATGTCCAGCGACTTGCGCTGTTCGGCGGTGAGGTCGGCGACGGTCACGCCCATGCGGTTGCTGCTGCGCTCGGCGCCCTGCCCTTCGACGGCGGCGACTTCGTCGTCCTCGTCCGGCAGGTTGCCGATGGTCATGTTCAGGGTCTTGCGCGAGCCATCGCGGAACACGTCCAGGGCCGCCTTGTCGCCCGGCTTCATGCCGCCGACCAGGTGCGGCAGGTCAGCCGACTCGTTGATGGTCTGGCCGTTCAGGCTGAGGATCACGTCGCCGACCTGCAGGCCGCCCTTGGCCGCCGGGCCGTCCTGCACCAGCTGAGCCACCAGGGCGCCGGCCGGCTTGTCCAGGCCGAGGGATTCGGCGAGGTCCTTGCTGACCTCCTGGATCACCACGCCCAGCCAGCCGCGGCTGACCTTGCCGCCTTTCTTCAGCTGGTCGGCCACGTTCATGGCGACGTCGATCGGGATGGCGAAGGACAGGCCCATGAAGCCGCCGGAGCGGGTGAAGATCTGCGAGTTGATGCCGACCACCTCGCCCTGCAGGTTCAGCAGCGGGCCGCCGGAGTTGCCCGGGTTGATGGCCACGTCGGTCTGGATGAAGGGCACGTAGTTCTCGTTCGGCAGGCTGCGGCCCTTGGCGCTGACGATACCGGCAGTCACCGAGTGGTCGAAGCCGAACGGCGAGCCGATGGCCAGCACCCACTCACCGACCTTGAGCTTGTCGGAATCGCCCAGCTTGAGGGTCGGCAGGCCCTTGGCGTCGATCTTCAGCAGGGCCACGTCGCTGCGCGGGTCCGCGCCGATCAGCTTGGCCTTGTGCTCGCTGCGGTCGGACAGGCGCACGACGATCTCGTCGGCGTCGGCGACCACGTGGTTGTTGGTCAGGACGTAGCCATCATCGGAAATGATGAACCCCGAACCCAGGGATTGCGCCTCGCGCTGCGCCCCACGCGGCGGGCGTTGGCCACGCGGCATGCTGCGCTCGATGAAGTCGCGGAACATCGGCGGCAGGCCTTCCAGGTCGGGCATCTGCCCGCTGGCGACCTGGTCCGGCACCTTCTGGGTGGTACTGATGTTCACTACGGCCGGCGAAGCCTTCTCCACCAGCGGGGTGAAATCCGGCAATTCGGCGCGGGCGACCACAGACAGGCTCAAGGCCAGCAGGGCGACCATCGCGGCCATACTGCGTTTCAGGGTTTGCATGGACTACTGCTCCCGTATTCAAAGGGAAGTGGACTTAGGCGGGGCCCTCGGCCCCTGTGACCAGCGTACGCAGCACAACCGGCTGCAACGCCGGGTCATCCGAATGGCGCCGGGCATGGCGCCGTACCCACAGCCAGGTCACGAGGAAACCCGCGAGGCCGGCCAGGATCAACCAGGGCTCGGCGAGGCCGGCGCACCACGCGAGCAGCGTAGCGGTGAACAGGCCGAGCAGGGGGAATAGATAGAACATCAGGGCGCATTTCAACAAGAGGTCCTCGCGTATGCCGAGCACCACCTCGTCACCCACCCCGAGCGGGAAAGCAGAAAGGGCGCGGACTTCTCCGCGCCCCGAAGTGGAGCCCAACTGCTGTAGCAAACCCTGGCCGCATCCGGCCTTGGCGCTGCAAGCTGAGCAGGTGCCCTGGCGCAGCGTCTGGACCCGCACCGCTGCGGATTCGACGCCGATCACCCGACCCCGCTCTTCGATCACTGCGCGGCGGCTCCCTGGGCGGGCGCCTGCGGACGCACCGACATGGCGATGCGCTCGGCGGTCCCGGTGGGAATCTCGCCGACAACGGTGACCATCATGCCGCCATCTTCGGTATTGAGGCGTTTGGACACCACCGAGGTCGGCCCCAGCTGGGTGCGCGCGTCGTCGATCCTGGCGCCGTGCAGCGGCTCGATGAAGATCGAGAAACGCGCCAGGCCATCGCCATAGTCCATGCTGACGACGCGGTCATCCGACACCGGACTGCGGCGCTCATAGGTGTTGTTCAGGGTGAAACCCGGCGGCACCCATTCCGAGCGCCAGCTGCTGGCGACCGGGGCGTCCGGCTTGCCCGCCGGGACCGCTTGGCAGGCATCGGAGGGCTGCAGGCCGTTGTCGTCCGGCGCCGCGGTGCTGAACTGGGTGAACTGCAGGCGTTCGAGCGCCTGGCCCTTGTCGTTGAGCAGCAGCGACTTCAGCGGCAAGCCGGTTTCCTGGTCCAGGTGCAGCTCGAAGCCGTAGCGGTACTGGTCGCGGGGGATCAGCCCGATCACCGTGGCCGCGCGCCCGGCGATGCGGGACTGGCCGACCACGCGGATGTCGTACCAGGAAGCCAGGTCGTCCGAGGCCAGCTTGCGCACCGGCCAGAGCTGCCCGGCACCCAGTTGCCCGGCCATGCCGCCGGCGATGCACTGGGTCACGCCATCGCGCTTGACCACTTCCTGGCGCGGGCCGTCCAGCTGCAGCCAGTGCTCGCGCACCGAGCCGTCGGGCTCGACCAGACGCCAGACTTCATGGGTGGAGAAGATGCCGTTGCGCTCGTAGACGAAGGTGCCCTGGAAGCTTTGTCGCTGCTGGCCCTCGGTCAGTCGCTTGACCCACGCCTGAACATCGGCGGCCTGTACCGGCATTGCCAGCAGACCGCCCAGGAAGAACAACAGGAAGGTGGCGCGCATGACGCTCCTTAAAGGGGTTTCAGCGACTTTCCAGGCTGGCGGCTCGCGCGTAAGGCAGGGCGCTGTCGGCACCGTTCACCGCCGACTGCTGGGCATGCTGGCGGAGATATCCCGGAAGACGCTGTTCGTGCCAGGTGGTGGGGCTGCCCGAGCCACCAGTGATGACCTGCGGTGCGTCCTCGTCCTGGTTGTAGCCGGCCAGTACCGCCGGGCCCTGCACCTGCGGCAGAGTGATCTGCGGCGTGGCGCCTTGCTGGGCCAGGCTCGGAGCAACGCTATCATTCTGATGGTATAGACGAACACCCGCCAGCACGGCCAGTGTCACCGATGCGGCAACCGCTACGCGCCCGACGTTGCGCCACGGATTGCGCCGCGGCTGGGCCGGGGCGGCCTCCTCGGCCAGCGCAGCCGATACCGCCGCGGCGATATCCAGCTTGGGCAGCACCGGCTCGCGGTGCATCACCGACCGGGCCAGTTGATAGCGCGACCAGGTGGCACGCATTTCCGCGTCTTCACCGCAGGCTGCGAGTACCCGGCGCAGTTCGAGTTCGTCCGCTTCGTTATCCATCAGCGCGGACAGCGACTCCTGCAGGGCTTCACGACTCATGGCGTACCTCTCTTGGCTGTTCCGCCGTATTCAGGGCTGTTCATCATGCAGCAACGGCTGCAAGGCTTTGTCTATCGCTTCCCGCGCACGGAAGATCCGTGAGCGGACCGTACCCACCGGGCATTGCATCACGGTGGCGATATCCTCGTAGCTCAATCCCTCGAATTCGCGCAGGGTCAATGCCGTGCGCAGGTCCTCTGGCAGTTGCTGGATGGTGCGATGGACCGTTTCCTCGATCTCGTCCCGCAACATTGCCCGTTCCGGCGATTCGATGTCCTTCAGGGCGTGGTCGCCATCGAAGAACTCCGCATCCTCGGCTGTCACATCGCTGTCCGGAGGCCGCCGACCGCGCGCCACCAGGTGGTTCTTCGCGGTATTGATGGCGATCCGGTACAACCAGGTATAAAAGGCACTGTCACCGCGGAAGTTGCCCAAGGCGCGATACGCCTTGATGAAAGCCTCCTGCGCAACGTCCTGGGCTTCCTGGGCGTCGTGCACGAACCGCACGATCAACCCGAGGATCTTGTGCTGGTACTTCAGCACCAGCAGATCGAAAGCCCGTTTGTCTCCGCGCTGTACCCGTTCAACCAGTTGCTGATCCTGTTCCTGGGTTAGCATGCATGCTCCTCAACAAGCCCGGAGGAGCTGCGAGCACCCTGCAGAATCGCTCTGCCAAGATAGACTCGGATGTCTTGCAAAAGTTCTCCCCTCCAAGCGTACGCCGCACAGTTTTTTTGTCGCTTCACCGCGACCCGGCCGGACCCATTGTCCAAGCCCTTGAAAATCCACTGCAATCGGCGAACAACCACAGCCTTCTCGCGCGTCGGGAACCCCGTTGCAAGAAGGTTTCGGACATTCACCGTTAGAACCAGAAAGACTGAAATAGTTCCACCTGCCGCCCCTGGCGCATGAACGCCGGGGCTTGCGCCAGAAATACGGCGGCAGGCACAGGGCCGCTATTGTGCCGATCCCCCCTTCTATATACTAGGCCGCCACCAATCGGAATCCGGGCATGAGCGAGCACTTTCATCACGACGTCCTTGTGATCGGCAGCGGGGCCGCGGGCCTCAGCCTCGCCCTGACATTGCCGCAGCACCTGCGCATCGCCGTGCTGAGCAAGGGGGAACTGTCCCAGGGCTCGACCTTCTGGGCCCAGGGCGGGGTCGCCGCGGTGCTGGACGACACCGACACCGTCGAGTCCCACGTGCAGGACACCCTGGACGCCGGCGCCGGCCTGTGCCGGGAAGACGCCGTGCGCTTCACCGTCGAGCACAGCCGCGAGGCCATCCAGTGGCTGATCGACCAGGGCGTGCCCTTCACCCGCGACAACGAGGCGGGCCGCGAGGACAGCGGCTTCGAATTCCACCTCACCCGCGAGGGCGGCCACAGCCACCGGCGCATCATCCATGCCGCCGACGCCACCGGCGCGGCCATCTTCAACACCCTGCAGGAACAGGCCCGGCAGCGCCCGAACATCGAGCTGCTGGCGCAGCGGGTGGCGGTCGACCTGATCACCGAACGCAAGCTCGGCCTGCCCGGCCAGCGCTGCCTCGGCGCCTACGTGCTGAACCGCGACAGCGGCGAGGTGGACACCTTCTCGGCGCGCTTCACCGTGCTCGCCTGCGGCGGCGCCAGCAAGGTCTACCTCTATACCAGCAACCCGGACGGCAACTCCGGCGACGGCATCGCCATGGCCTGGCGCGCCGGCTGCCGCGTCGGCAACCTGGAATTCAACCAGTTCCACCCCACCTGCCTGTACCACCCGCAGGCCAAGAGCTTCCTCATCACCGAGGCGCTGCGCGGCGAAGGCGCCTACCTGCGCCTGCCCAACGGCGAGCGTTTCATGAAGCGCTTCGACCCGCGCGCCGAACTGGCCCCGCGGGACATAGTCGCGCGCGCCATCGACCACGAGATGAAGCGCCTGGGCGTGGACTGCGTGTACCTGGACATCAGCCACAAGCCGGCCGAGTTCATCAAGGAACACTTCCCCACGGTGTACGAACGCTGCCTGACCTTCGGCATCGACATCACCCGCGAGCCCATCCCGGTGGTGCCGGCCGCCCACTACACCTGCGGCGGCGTGCTGGTGGACGAGCACGGCCACACCGACGTGCCGCACCTCTACGCCATCGGCGAAACCAGCTTCACCGGCCTGCACGGCGCCAATCGCATGGCCAGCAACTCGCTGCTGGAGTGCTTCGTCTACGCCCGCTCCGCCGCCGCCGACATCCAGGCGCGCCTGGAAAGCACCCCGGCCACCCCGGCCCTGCCGAGCTGGGACGCAAGCCAGGTCACCGACTCGGACGAAGACGTGATCATCGCGCACAACTGGGACGAACTGCGGCGCTTCATGTGGGACTACGTCGGCATCGTGCGCACCACCAAGCGCCTGCAGCGCGCCCAGCACCGCGTGCAGATGCTGCTCAGCGAGATCGACGAGTTCTACAGCAACTACAAGGTCAGCCGCGACCTGATCGAATTGCGCAACCTCGCCGTGGTCGCCGACCTGATCATCCGCTCGGCCATGCAGCGCCACGAAAGCCGCGGCCTGCACTACACCCTGGACTACCCGGGGCTGCTGCCCGAGGCGCGCGACACCATCCTCAGCCCCCGCTAGCCCGCCCCGCCCGCCACCGCGGGCGGCCTGCGCAACGGCCAACCGGCAGCCCCGACAGCAAAGCGAGACCGCCATGAAACCGACCGACCGCCAGCGCGCCATCCTCGACCTCGTTCGCCACCGCGACACCAGCGTGGAAGAACTGGGCGCCGCCCTGGGCGTTTCGGAGGCCACCGTGCGCCGCGACCTCAGCCTGCTGGCCCAACAGCGGCGGCTGGTGCGGACCCACGGCGGCGCCACCGCGCTGATCGGCACCCACGAGCCGGAAGCCAGCCTGGAGCAGCGCAACGCCAGCCATCGAGAGGAAAAGATGGCCATCGCCCGGGCCGCGGCCGCGCACATCCGCGAGGGCGACAGCATCTTCCTCGACAGCGGCACCACCTGCGCGGCGCTGGCAGCGCATCTGCGCGCATTGCAGAACGTGCACGTCATCACCAACAACCTGCTGGCGCTCACCGCGCTGGCCAATGCCCCCGGCGTGCGGATCACCCTGATCGGCGGCGACCTGCGCAGCACCGGCATGAGCACCTTCGGCCCGCTGGCGGAACTGTCGCTGAGCCGGCTGAGCTTCGACCGCGCCTTCCTCGGTGCCGACGGCGTCGTCGCCGGGCTCGGCCTCTGCGAAGCCAGCGCCCAGCAGGCCTACCTCAAGGAATGCGTGATCAGGCGGGCGGCCGAGGTGTACATACTGGCCGACGCCGAGAAGCTGGGCCGCGCGCGCCAGCAGCACTGGACGCCGCTGGAGCGGGAATGGCGCCTGATCACCTCGACGCCGGACGAGAGGACGCTCGAACCCTTCTGCCAGTTGCCCATGGCCACCGTCGAACTGGCGCCGACCAGTTCCTCCGCCCGCTGAAGCGGGCCCCCTTCCCTCGCTCCGCCCAGCCTCCAGCCGCCTCCCTCCGCAGCCTGCCGGCCGTCCCTTCTTGATCGAAATGCGCAAAACCATGATTGACTTGCGCAGAACATGTCCTTTAAATCGCATCCTGATGATCGAATCAATCAAATACATGAGCGATTCGATCAAATCCCCCTACAACAAGTCGAACAAGAACGAACAGGTACCTGCCCATGATCCAGATCCCGATCAAGCGCACGATCGAGCGTATTCCCGGCGGCATGATGATCGTCCCGCTGCTGCTCGGTTCGCTGGTGGCCACCTTCGCGCCGGACACGCCGAAATTCTTCGGCTCCTTCACCAACGCCCTGTTCACCGGCGCGCTGCCCATACTCGCGGTGTTCTACGTCTGCATGGGCGCGAGCATCAACGTCCGCACCACGCCCTACCTGCTGAAGAAAGGCGGCGCGCTGTTCGCGACCAAGGTCGGCACGGCGATGCTCCTCGGCATCCTGCTCGGCCAGTTCCTGGGGGAACAACCCATCTCGGCCGGCTTCTTCGCCGGCCTGTCCACACTGGCCGTGGTGGCGGCGATGAACGACACCAACGGCGGCCTGTACATGGCGCTGATGGGCCAGTACGGCCGCCCCGAGGACGTCGGCGCCTATTCGGTGATGTCCTTGGAATCCGGCCCCTTCCTGACCATGCTCACCCTGGGCGTCGCCGGGCTCTCGGCGTTCCCCTGGCCGACCTTGCTGGGGGCGATACTGCCGCTGCTGCTGGGCATCCTCATCGGCAACCTCGACCGTGAAATGCGCGAATTCCTCGGCAAGGCGGTGCCGGTGCTGATCCCCTTCTTCGCCCTCGCCCTGGGCGCCAGCCTGGACCTGCACAAGGTCTGGCAGGCCGGCGTGCTCGGCCTTCTGATGGGCGTGGCGGTGGTGCTGCTGACCGGCATCCCGCTGTACTTCGCCGACCGCCTGACCGGTGGCACTGGCGTCGCCGGCGCCGCGGCGGCCACCACGGCGGGCAATGCCGCGGCCGTGCCGGCCCTGGTCGCCGCCGCCAACCCGGTCTACGCCCCGGCCGCCGCCAGCGCCACCATGCTCGTCGCCTCCTGCGTGGTGGTCACCGCCATCCTCACGCCCGTACTGGTCTCCACCCTGGCCAAGCGCGTCAGGCAGCGGGCCGAAAGCGCCGAGCAGCGCACCTCGATGGCGCCGGAGTCGCCCCGATGAACATGCTGATCATCGCCGACGACCTGTCCGGCGCGGCGGACTGCGCCGTGGGCTTCGCCAGCCGCGGCTGGCGAAGCCTGGTGATGCTCGACGCCCGGCCGACGCAGGCGCAGGTCGAGGTCATCGCCGTGGATACCGACAGCCGCCGCCTGGACGCCACACAGGCCGCGCAGCGCAGCGTCGCAGCCTTCCATGCCCTGGCCAGGCCGGGCCAGCGGCTGTACAAGAAGATCGACTCGACCCTGCGCGGCAACTGGGCCGCGGAAGTCGCCGCGCTGCATCCCCTGGCGGGCCTGGCGCTGGTCGCCCCCGCCTTTCCGGAAATGGGCCGCACGGTGCGCGACGGTCAGGTGCTGGTGCACGGCGCGCCGCTGGAAAGCACCGACACCTGGCGCCTAGAACATGCCGATGCGCCGGCCGACATGGCCAGGATGCTCGGCGCCGCCGGGCTGCGCGTCGAACACTGCGCTCTGGAACAACTGCGCCGGTCGGCGGGGCAAGTGGCCCGGATCATCCAGTCGGCCATGGAGCGCGGCGTCCAGGCCCTGATCTTCGACGCCGAGACGGCCGAGGACCTGCGCCTGCTGGCCCGGGAAACAGCGCAGCCGGAACTCCGGGCGTTCTGGGTCGGCTCCGGGGGCCTGGCAAGGCAGATAACCGAAACGCCTGCGCCCTCCTCTTCGCAGGCAATCCCCGCCGAGGCCGGGCATCTCCCATCGCAGCTGTCGACAGTAGTGCTGGCCGGCAGCCTTTCCGCCGTCGCCGACCGGCAATGCGAAGAACTGCAACGACGCAGCGACATCCTCCAGCTCAGCCTGCCGCCGGCCGTGCTACGCCAGGGCAGCGAGCATGCCGACTGGCCGGACTGGCAGGCGCAGGTGGGCGCGCTGCTCGAACAAGGCCGCGACCTGCTGCTGCGCATCGGCCGCGACGAACGCCCCGATCCCGCCGAAGGCGCCCTGCTTTCGGCCAACCTCGCCGCCCTGCTCAAGCCACATTTCCATCAGGTCGGCGGCCTGGTCGCCACCGGCGGCGAAACCGCGCGGGCGATGCTCGGCGCGGTCGGCATCGACGGCCTGCAGCTGGTCGGCGAGATCGAGGCCGGCAGCGTCCTCAGCCACCCCCTGGCCCCGGCGGGCGGCCACCGGCCCGGCATCGTCACCAAGGCCGGCGCCTTCGGCAGCCCCGAAGCCCTCTATCGCGCGTGGCGCCACCTGCGCGACGCGCAACAGTCCCCATCCTGAATTCAGAGTGTCCCAGCAATGAACGACTATCTTCCCGTAATCGGCATCACCATGGGCGACGCCGCCGGCGTCGGACCGGAGATCATCGTCAAGAGCCTGGCCAGCACCGGGCTCCACCGATTCTGCCGCCCCCTGGTGATCGGCGATGCGCAGCGCCTGGAGAAGGCCGACCGGCTGCTCGGCGGGCTGGCCCGGGTACGGCGCATCGAGGATGCCGACGACGCCCGCTTCGAGCCGGGCGTGATCGACTGCATCGACCTCGGGCTCATCCCCGACGACCTGCCCTTCGGCGTGCTCTCCCCCGTGGCGGGTGATGCGGCCTACCAGTACATCGCCCGCGCAGTGGACCTGGCCAAGGCCGGGAAGATCGACGCCATCTGCACCGCCCCGCTGAACAAGGAGGCCCTGCACGCCGGCGGCCACAAGTTTCCCGGCCATACCGAGTTGCTCGCCCACCTGACCCATGTCGACGAGGTCTCGATGATGCTGGTGGCCCCCAAGCTGCGCGTCATCCACGTCACCACCCACATCGGCATCATCGATGCCATACGCCGCATCGAGCCCGGCCTGGTGCAGCGCACCATCGAGCGCGGCCACGAGACCCTGGTGCGCTCCGGCATCCCGCAGCCGCGCATCGGCGTCTGCGGCATCAACCCGCACGCCGGGGAAAACGGCCTGTTCGGCTACGGCGAAGAGGAAGAGAAGATCATCCCCGCCGTCAGCCTGCTGCAGGCGCGGGGCCTGGACGTCACCGGCCCGCTGCCGGCCGACACGCTGTTCTACCGCGCCGGCCGCGGCGACTTCGACCTGGTGGTGGCCATGTACCACGACCAGGGGCACGGCCCGGTGAAGGTCCTCGGGCTGGAAGCCGGGGTGAACGTTACGGTCGGCCTGGATGTGGTGCGCACCTCGGTGGACCACGGGACCGCCTTCGACATCGCCGGCAAGGGCATCGCCGACGAACGCAGCCTGCTGGAAGCGCTACGCCAGGGCGCGGAACTGGCGAACAGGCCGCGCTGAAGCTACTGCGGCGCCGCCCAGCGGCCCCGGCTGAAGCGCAGCCTTACGCGCAGACGGCGGTGGGCCTGCGCCGCCAGGCTGTCGGCCGGCAGGCACAGGCCGCGGCTCAGGCGCTGGCCCGGCAGGCGGAAGCGCAGCACGATCAGCGCCGGCAGCGCGAGGCTGTCGGCGCGCAGTTGCACCGCCTGCCAACCGTCGGCCGGGCTCCACAGCTGCCAGCCGTCGGCGTCGTGGCGCAGAGCGCGGTAGGCGTGGCGGCTGCGCAGCAGGACCTGGCGCGGCAGCACCCACAGGGCATGGATCAGGCAGAGCAGCAGGCCGGCGGCCTGCCAGAAGGCGGGAATGGCGGCCAGATACAGCGCCGCCACGGCGAGCGCCAGGCTCGCCAGGTAGGCCGCCAGCAGCCGCTCGGACGGCCGCCAGTGGCACTCGAAGGGCTCACTTCGGTTGGACACGGTCCAGGATCATGCGCACGATGTGGCGCAGGTCGGCGTCTTCCGGCTCGCCGCGCTGCATGAACCAGCCGAACATGTCCTGGTCCTCGCATTCCAGCAGCATACGGAAGCGCGCCTGGTTCTCGGCGTCCAGGCCCGGGTAGACCTCCTGCACGAAGGGCACCAGCAGCACGTCCAGCTCCAGCATGCCGCGGCGGCTGTGCCAGAAGAGTCGTTTCAGTTCGGTTTCGTCGGTCATCTGCGGGTCCTCGGCGCTACATCGGAAACCCCACGGTGCGGCGCCTGCCGGATTCCGTGAAGCGAGCGGCATTATACGCATGCCCTCGCCCGGCGGCACCCGCTGACAAGCGCAGGCCCCGGCTCTATGATGAGAAGCCTAACTTTCTTCCAGCGACCCGCAATGGCCGATTCCGCGTTCTACACCGCCCTGACCCACGAAGGAGTCCTCGCCGTCCGTGGCGTGGACGCCGCCAAGTTCCTGCAGGGCCAGTTGACCTGCAACCTCAACTACCTCGACGCCACGACTTCCAGCCTGGGCGGCCGCTGCACGCCCAAGGGGCGCATGACCTCCAGCTTCCGCATCGTCGCCGAGGGCGACGGCTACCTGCTGGCGCTGGCCGCCGAGCTGCTGGAGGGTCAACTGGCCGACCTGAAGAAGTACGCCGTGTTCTCCAAGGCCAGCCTGAGCGACGACAGCGCCGCCTGGCTCCGCTTCGGCCTGAGCGGCGGCGATGCCGTGCTCGCCGGCCTCGGCCTGGAACTGCCCGCCGAAGCCGACCGCGTGGCGCGCAACGGTGATTTGCTGGCCATCAACCTGGGCCATGGCCGCGCCGAACTCTGGGTGCCGGCGGCCCGCGCCAGCGAAGTGCGCGAGGCGCTCGACGCCGGCCTGGACGAAGGCACCCTCAACGACTGGCTGCTGGGCCAGGTGCGCGCAGGCGTCGGCCAGGTCTTCGGCGCCACCCGCGAGCTGTTCATCCCGCAGATGATCAATCTGCAGGCGGTCGGCGGCGTGAGCTTCAAGAAAGGTTGCTACACCGGCCAGGAAATCGTCGCGCGCATGCAGTACCTCGGCCGCCTCAAGCGCCGCCTGCACCGCCTGGCGCTGGACGCCGCCGAGCTGCCCGAGCCGGGCGCCGCGCTGTTCTCGCCGGTGCACGGCAGCAGCGTCGGCGAAGTGGTGCTGGCCGCCCGCGCCGCCGAAGGCATCGAGCTGCTGGCGGTGCTGCAGGACGACGCCGTGGCCGACGGCCGCGTGCGCCTCGGCCAGGCCGAGGACGGCCCGGCCCTGCGCCTGCTGACGCTGCCCTACGTTCTCGACAGCGACCGCGAAATCCAGCGCTGACCGAATCGCCTGCCGGGTGGGGAGCCCGGCGTCCCTCAAGGAAACGCCATGAGCAAGCTTGCCGAAAAAGTACAACAGGAACTGCTGCGGGCCATCGACAACGACGAACTGGTGCTGCCCACCCTGCCCGAGGTGGCGCTGCGGGTCCGCGAGGCGGCGGAGGACCCGGACGTCAGCATCCATGACCTGGCCCGGGTGATCGGCAACGACGCCGCGCTCACCGCGCGCATCATCAAGGTGGTGAACAGCCCGCTGCTGCGCACCAACAAGGAAATCACCGACCTGCAGATGGCCATCGGCCGCCTGGGCATCAACTACACCAGCAACCTGGCCACGGGCCTGGCCATGGAGCAGATGTTCCAGGCCACCTCCGACGTGGTCGACCGCAAGATGCGCGAGGTGTGGAACAAGAGCGTCGAGGTCGCCGGCATCTGCCACGCGCTGTGCCGCCACTACACCCGGCTGATGCCCGACCAGGCGACCCTCGCCGGCCTGGTGCACCAGATCGGCGTGCTGCCGATCCTCACCTACGCCGAGGAGAACAGCGAACTGCTGGCCGACTCCATCAGCCTCAACCACGTGATCGAGCGCATCCACCCGATCATCGGCGACCGCATCCTCAAGGCCTGGGAATTCCCCGCGCCCATCGCCGAAGTGCCCGGCCACTACCTGGACTTCACCCGCGACTCCGCCAAGGCCGACTACGTGGACATCGTCCAGGTCGCCACCCTGCAGAGCTACCTGGGCAGCCAGCATCCCTTCACCGAGCTGGACTGGAGCGGCATCCCGTCCTTCGCCAAGCTGGGCATCGACCCGCAGGCCAACCTCAACGAGGACGAGGACCTGTCGGCCGCCATGGAGGCGGCGATGGGGATGTTGCAATAGGTCACCGGTCCGGCGTTGGCGCGGGGCTCTTCGTAGGAGCGAGCTTGCTCGCGAATAGCGCTTGCCGGCGGGCTTCGGTGTCTGGATTAACTCCGCTCCCTCTCCCCAGCCCTCTCCCTGAAGGGAGAGGGTTAGGGAGAGGGCGCTCTTCGGAGCTACACCAAACCTTTCCGGTAGAACACCCTTCGCGAGCAAGTTCGCTCCTACGAAAATCGCCTAGCCGCCCCTCGCCTCTTCCACCGGAAAACTCACCCGCACCAACAACCCACCCAACTCGCCATGGGCCAGCTCGATACGAGCCCGGTGCGCCGCGCAGATCTCCCCAACGATCGCCAACCCCAGCCCGGTGCCCTCCTGGCGCTTGCGGTAGAAGCGGCCGAAGACCTTGTCGCGCTCCTCCGCCGGGATGCCCGGGCCGTCGTCCTCGATCTCCAGAACGGCCGGCGGCTCGACGCGGATCACCACGTTGCCAGCGGCATGGGCCAGGGCGTTGCCCACCAGGTTGTCGAGCAGTTCGTGGAGCAGCGTCGGGTCGCCCTTGATCCACACCGGCCGCTCCGCCTCCAGGGCCAGGGCCACGCCACGCGCGTGGGCCAGCGGCGCCAGCACCATGCCCTGCTCGCGGGCCAGGGCGCCCAGCTCGATGGCCTCGCCGCCGCCCTCGGCGATGGCCCGGGCGCCGCTTTCCACCCGCGCCAGGGACAGCAGCTGGTTGGCCAGCCCGGTGACGCGGTCGGTGTACTGCACCGCTTCCTCCAGCGTCTCGCGCCAGCGTTGCGGCTCCTGCTCGCGCAGGCCCAGCTCCAGCCGCGCCTTGAGCGCCGCCAGCGGCGTGCGCAGTTCGTGGGAGGCTTCGGCGATGAACTGCGACTGGCGCTCGAACAGGCTGCGCAGGCGCACGGTGAAATGGTTCAGCGCCGCCACCAGCGGGCGCAATTCGCGTTGCACCGCCACCGGCGGCAGGGGCCGCAGGTCGTCCGCCTGGCGCTCCTCCACCGCCGCGCGCAGGCGGTCGAGCGGGCGCAGGCCGGCGCTCACCGCGTACCAGACCATGACCAGCGCGGCCAGTGCCGACAGCGCCAGGTTGAGCAGGGTGTCGGTGAGCAGTTCGCGGGCCAGGCGCTCGCGCGCGCCGAGGGTCTCGGCCACGCGGATTTCGGCCATGCCGTTGACCGTCGGCTGGCTGACCGGCTGCAGCAGGCTGACCACGCGCACGCCCTGGCCCTGGTATTCGCTGTCGTAGAAGCGCGCCAGCGCCGGGTAGTCGTCGGTGCGCAGAGTTCCCGGCGGCGGCGCCGGCAGGTTCTCGTAGCCGGAGATGGACTGCCCGCGGGTGTCGATCACCTGGTAGAAGATGCGCCCGGCGCTGTCGTAGGCGAAGCTGTCCAGCGCCACGTAGGGCACATTGGCGCGCAAGCTGCCGTCGCTGTCGTAGAGGCCGTCGGCGATGTCCCGCGCCGAGGCCAGCAGGGTGCGGTCGTAGGCGATGTCCGAGGCGTGGCGGGCACGCTGGTAGGTGGCCAGGCTACCCAGCAGGAGCAGCACCAGCAGCAATCCGCCCAGGCGCCACAGCAGGCGCCAGCGCAGGCTGCCGGAACCGGGCAGGGCCAGGCGCCGGAGCACCTCAGGCATCCACGGCCTCGAGCAGGTAGCCCAGGCCGCGGAAGGTGACGATGCGCACCGCGTCGCCCTCCAGCTTCTTGCGCAGGCGGTGCACGTAGATTTCGATGGCGTCGGCGCTGGCGTCCTGGTCCAGGCCGAACACCTGGGCGGCCAGTTGCTCCTTGCTCAGCACCCGCCCGGGGCGGGCGATCAGCGCTTCCAGCACGGCCTGCTCGCGGGAAGTCAGGGTCAGCGCCTCGCCGGCCAGGGTGAAACGCCGCGCGCCCAGGTCGTAGACCAGCTCGCCGCAGCGCTGCTGCTGTTCGCCGCCGAGCACGCTGCGCCGCAGCAGGGCCTTCACCCGCGCTTCCAGCTCGCTCAGCTCGAAGGGCTTGGCCAGGTAATCGTCGGCACCGAGGTTGAGGCCATGGACACGGTCCTTGACCTCGCCGCGGGCGGTCAGCATCAGCACCGGCAGGGTCTTGCCGCGGCCGCGCAGGCGCGCCAGCACCTCGAAGCCGTCCAGGCGCGGCAGGCCGACGTCGAGAATGGCCAGGGCGTATTCCTCGCTGGCCAGGGCCAGGTCGGCGGCCACCCCGTCGCGCAGCAGGTCGACCGTCCAGCCCGCGCCCTTGAGCGCCTGCTGCACGCTGTCGCCCAGTTGCGGATGGTCTTCGACCAGAAGGATGCGCACGGCGGTATTCCTCGCTCGGATGTGGACAGGTGCACGCAGTTTACCCGCCCACGGGCGCCTGTGAACGGCTGAAAGCCTGGTGAAAGGCAGCGGCGCTAGGATCGCCCCTCAGACGACGAAGATCGTCCCCAAATCGGCTGGCGGCGTGGCGCCATCCACACAAGAACAAGAAATGGAGTCCACCGATGCTGACTGTCCAGCACCCGGCCCGTAGGGCCAATCCCGTCCTGTTCCGTGTCTTCCCTGCCGGTTTCGGCGCGGCCCTGGCCCTTGGCGGCCTGGCCGGGGAAGCCGACGCCTCCGGCTTCATCGAAGACAGCAGCCTGAAGCTGCAGACGCAGAACATCTACTTCAACCGCGACTTCCGCGACGGCGCCGGCCAGTCCAAGCGCGAGGAGTGGGCGCAAGGTTTCATCCTCGACTTCCAGTCCGGCTACACCGACGGCACCGTCGGCGTCGGCCTGGATGCCCTGGGCATGCTCGGCCTGAAGCTCGACTCCAGCCCCGACCGCACCGGCAGCGGCCTGCTGCCCACCCACGACGACGGCCGCGCCGCGGACGAGTACAGCAAGCTCGGGCTGACCGCCAAGTTCAAGGTCTCGCAGACCGAACTCAAGCTCGGCAGCCTGATCCCCGACCTGCCCACCCTGCAGCCCAACGACAGCCGCCTGTTCCCGCAGATATTCGAGGGCGGCCTGCTGGAGTCCCGCGACCTGCCCGGCCTGACCTTCACCGGCGGGCGCCTGGAAAAGGCCATCGACCGCGACTCCACCGACACCCAGGACCTGGCGCTGAACAACAAGAACAAGCGCTTCACCGGCAGCGTCGCCGGCGAGCACTACGACCTGGCCGGCGGCGACTACAAGTTCGACGACCACTTCACCGGCCGCTACCACTACGCCGAGCTGGACGAGGTGTACCGCCAGCACTTCATCGGCCTGCTCAGCAGCCACAAGCTGGGCGACGGCAAGCTGACCACCGACTGGCGCCTGGCGATCAGCGACGACGACGGCGCCGCCCGCGGCGGCAGGATCGACAACCGCGCCTTCAACGCCATGCTCGGCTACGCCATCGGCGCCAACAAGTTCAGCGTTGGCTGGCAGCAGATGGACGGCGACAGCGCCTTCCCCTACATCGACGGCAGCAACCCCTACCTGGTGAACTTCGTCCAGGTCGGCGACTTCGCCGAGACCAAGGAACGCTCCTGGCAGCTGCGCCACGACTTCGACTTCGCCGTGTTCGGCCTGCCCGGCCTGACCCTGATGAACCGCTACCTCAAGGGCGACAACGCCGAGATCAACGGGCGCACCGGCGAAGGCCGCGAGTGGGAACGCAACACCGACCTCAAGTACGTGGTGCAGAGCGGCCCGCTGAAGGACTTCGGCGTGCGCCTGCGCAACGCCACCTACCGTTCCAACTTCGCCCGCAACGCCGACGAAACCCGCGTCTACCTCACCTATTCCCTGGCGATCTGGTAAACAACAACAAGAAGAGGCCCCGATAATGACCAAGCTCCGCACCCTCCCCCTGCTCCTCGCCGCCGGCGCGCTGTTCACCGCCGCCGTCGCCCACGCCGAGCCCAAGCGCCCGGAATGCATCGCCCCGGCCGCCCCCGGCGGCGGCTTCGACCTGACCTGCAAGCTGGCGCAGAGCGCCCTGCTGGACGAGAAGCTGCTGTCCAGCCCGATGCGCGTCACCTACATGCCCGGCGGCGTCGGCGCGGTGGCCTACAACGCCGTGGTCGCCCAGCGCCCGGCCGACGGCAACAGCATCACCGCCTTCTCCAGCGGCTCGCTGCTGAACCTGGCCCAGGGCAAGTTCGGCCGCTACGACGAGAACGCGGTGAAGTGGCTGGCAGCCATCGGCACCAGCTACGGCGCCATCGCCGTGCGCGACGACTCACCCTACAAGAACCTCGCCGACCTGGTGGCCGCGCTCAAGGCCGACCCGGGCAAGGTGGTGATCGGCTCCGGCGGCACCGTCGGCAGCCAGGACTGGATGCAGACCGCGCTGATCGCCAAGGCCGCCGGCATCGATCCGAAGCGGCTGCGCTACGTCGCCCTGGAAGGCGGCGGCGAGATCGCCACGGCGCTGCTCGGCGGGCACATCCAGGTGGGCAGCACCGACATCTCCGACTCCATGCCGCACATCCGCGCCGGCAAGATGCGCCTGCTGGCGGTGTTCGCCGAGGAGCGCCTGCAGGACGAGGGCATGGCCGACATCCCCACCGCCAGGGAGCAGGGTTTCGACATCGTCTGGCCGGTGGTGCGCGGCTTCTACGTCGGGCCCAAGGTCAGCGACGAGGACTACCAGTTCTGGAAGGCCTCGTTCGACAAGCTGCTGGCCTCGGAGGACTTCGCCAAGCTGCGCGACCAGCGCGAGCTGTTCCCCTTCGCCATGACCGGGCCCGAGCTGGACAGCTACGTCAAGCAGCAGGTCGCCCGCTACCGCCAGATGGCCCATGACTTCGGCCTGATCCAGTAAGCCGCGAGGTTCCCGACATGCACGCCCCCCACTCGCTGCCGCAGCGGCTGTTCGCCGGTGCCTGGCTGCTGGCCTGCCTCGGCCTGGCCGCCGTGGCCTGGAACTACCAGGCGCCCTTCTCCTACGAACCGGTGGGCCCGCGCGCCTACCCGCTGCTGTGCCTGGCGCTGATGGCGATCGGCCTGGCCTGGCTGATCCTGCGGCCCACGCCGGTGCGCCACGACGACGAGCAGCCGCTGGAAGGCGCGCTGCTGCGCAAGGTGGTGGCGTGCATCGGCCTGCTGCTGGTCTACGCCGGGCTCTTCGAGCCGCTGGGCTTCATCCTCGCCAGCGCCCTGGTGGGCAGCTTCATCGCCCTGCTCTACGGCGGCAAGCCGGCCGTCAGCGTGCTCACCTGCACGCTGCTGAGCATCGGCCTGTACCTGCTCTTCGACCGCACCCTGGACGTCCCGCTGCCGCGGGGCGTGCTCGACTTCCTGCCCTTCTGAGGACACCGTCATGGATACCCTGAGCTATCTCGGGCAGGGCTTCGGCGTCGCCCTGAGCCCCTACAACCTCGTCACCGCGCTGATCGGTACGCTGATCGGCACCGTGGTCGGCCTGCTCCCGGGCCTGGGCCCGATCAACGGCGTGGCCCTGCTGATCCCGGTGGCCTTCGCCCTCGGCCTGCCGCCGGAGTCGGCGCTGATCCTGTTGGCCGCGGTGTACCTGGGCTGCGAATACGGCGGGCGGATCTCCTCGATCCTGCTGAACATCCCCGGCGAAGCCTCCACCGTGATGACCACCCTCGACGGCTACCCCATGGCGCGCAACGGCCTGGCCGGCGTGGCCCTGTCGCTGTCGGCCTGGAGCTCGTTCATCGGCGCCTTCATCGCCACCTGCGGCATGGTGCTGTTCGCCCCGCTGCTGGCGAAATGGGCGATCGCCTTCGGCCCGGCGGAATACTTCGTGCTGATGGTCTTCGCCATAGTCGCGCTCGGCGGCCTGGCCGGCGACCGGCCGCTGAAGACGCTGCTGGCGGCGCTGCTCGGGCTGTTCCTCTCCAGCGTGGGCATCGACGCCAACAGCGGCGTGTACCGCTTCACCTTCGAGAGCATCCACGTGGCCGACGGTATCCAGTTCGTGGTGCTGGTGCTGGGCCTGTTCTCGGTCAGCGAGATCCTCCTGCTGCTGGAGAAGACCCACCACGGGCACAAAGCCGTGGAAGCCAGCGGGCGCATGCTGTTCAACCTCAAGGAGGCGGCCTCGGTGTTCGTCGTCAACCTGCGCTGCGGTCTGCTCGGCTTCATCATGGGCGTGCTGCCCGGCGCCGGCGCCACCCTGGCCAGCGCCGTGGCCTACATGACCGAGAAGCGCTATGCCGGCGCCAGCGGCAAGTTCGGCCAGGGCGACATGCGCGGCCTGGCCGCCCCGGAAACCGCCATCGGCGCTTCCGCCTGCGGCGCCCTGGTGCCGATGCTGACCCTCGGCGTGCCCGGCTCGGGCACCACCGCGGTGATGATCGGCGCGCTCAGCCTGTACAACATCACCCCCGGCCCGCTGCTGTTCCAGGAGCAGCCGACCATCGTCTGGGGCCTGATCGCCTCGCTGTTCATCGCCAACCTGATGCTGATCATCCTCAACGTGCCGATGGTCCGGGTGTTCACCCGCATCCTCTCGGTGCCGAACTGGGCGCTGGTGCCGGGCATCGCGATCATCACCGCGATCGGCGTGTACGCCGTGCATGCCACCACCTTCGACCTGTTCCTGATGGTCGCCATCGGCATCCTCGGCTACATCCTGCGCAAGCTCGACTTCCCGCTCTCGCCGCTGCTGCTGGGCTTCATCCTCGGCGGGCTGATGGAACAGAACCTGCGCCGCGCGCTGTCGATCTCCAACGGCGAGCTGGGCATCCTCTGGTCCAGCCCCATCGCCATCGGCACCTGGACCCTGGTCGCGCTCATGCTCGTGCTGCCGCTGTACCGCGCCTGGCGCCGCCGCCTGGCCCGGCGCAACGCGGAGCTGGCCGGCGCCTGAGCCGGAAGACCAACCACGCTCGCCGCGTTCTCTCCTGCGGCGATTTCAGACCCGCCTTGCGCGGGTCTCTTTTTGCCTGAAGTGGGCGCTGGTAAAACCCTGCGATGGGTATCGCTTCGCTCAACCCATCCTACGAGGGACTGCAGGTGTGCCAGGGCGCTTTCGCAGGATGGGTTGAGCTTTGCGATACCCATCGGCCGGCGAGCTCAGCGTGGCGCCAGGTGCACCACCATCAACTGCACGCTCTCGTTGCCGCGGTATTCGTTGACGTCCAGCTTGTAGGCCACTTCCGCCCAGCGCACCGTCGGGTTCGGCCAGACCTCGCGGTCGACGTTGAAGGCGATGCCGTCCAGCTGCAGCGAGCCGCACTCGGTCTTGAGCACCAGCTTCAGGTGGCGCTCGCCGACGATGCGCTGCTGGACGATCTGGAACACCCCGTGGAACAGCGGCTCGGGGAAGTGCTGGCCCCAGGGGCCGGCCTGGCGCAGGGCGCGGGCCAGTTCCAGGTGGAACTCGGTCAGGCTCAACTGGCCGTCGGAGAGGATGCGCCCGGTGAGGTCGTCCTCGCTGAGCTGGCGGCGCACCTCGGCGTCGAAGGCCGCGGCGAAGGCGCCGAAGTGCCCTTGCGACAGCGACAGGCCGGCGGCCATGGCATGCCCACCGAACTTGCTGATCAGCCCCGGGTGGCGCGCGGCCACGGCGTCCAGCGCATCGCGGATGTGCAGGCCCGGCACCGAGCGCGCCGAGCCTTTGAGGCTGCCGTCGCCGGCGTCGGCGAAGGCGATGGTCGGGCGGTGGTAGCGCTCCTTCAGGCGCGAGGCGAGGATGCCGATCACGCCCTGGTGCCAGTCCGGGTCGAACAGGCACAGGCCGAAGGGCATTTCCTCCACCGGCAGCTCCTTGAGCTGGGCCAGGGCCTCGCGCTGCATGCCCTGCTCGATGGCCTTGCGGTCCTGGTTGAGCTGGTCGAGCTGCACCGCCATGTCGCGGGCCAGGGCCTCGTCCTCGCAGAGCAGGCATTCGATGCCCAGGGACATGTCGTCCAGGCGCCCGGCGGCGTTCAGCCGCGGGCCGAGGATGAAGCCCAGGTCGGTGGAGGTGATGCGCCGGGCGTCACGCCCGGCCACTTCCAGCAGCGCGCGCAGGCCCGGGCGGGCGCGGCCGGCGCGGATGCGCGCCAGGCCCTGGTGCACCAGGATGCGGTTGTTGGCGTCCAGCGGCACCACGTCGGCGACGCTGCCCAGGGCCACCAGGTCGAGCAGCTCGGCCAGGTTAGGCTCCGGCGTGCCGCTGCGGGCGAACCAGTCCAGCTCGCGCAGGCGCGCGCGCAGGGCGAGCATCACGTAGAAGATCACGCCGACCCCGGCCATGGCCTTGCTGGGGAATTCGCAGCCCGGCTGGTTGGGGTTGACGATGGCGTCCGCCGCCGGCAGTTCCGGGCCCGGCAGGTGGTGGTCGGTGACCAGCACGCGCAGCCCGGCGGCCTTGGCCGCGGCCACGCCGTCGATGCTGGAGATGCCGTTGTCCACGGTGACCAGCAGCTCCGGGCGTTTCTCCAGGGCGACCGCGACTATCTCCGGGGTCAGGCCGTAGCCATATTCGAAGCGGTTCGGCACCAGGTAGTCGACCCAGGCCGCGCCGAGCAGGCGCAGGGCCAGCACGCCGACGCTGCTGGCGGTGGCGCCGTCGGCGTCGAAGTCGCCGACGTAGAGGATGCGCTGGCGCTTCTCCAGGGCGTCGACCAGCAGCTCGACGGCGGCGTCGATGCCCTTGAGCTGGCGGTACGGGATCAGCCGCGCCAGGCCCTTGTCCAGCTCCTCGGCGGACTTCACGCCACGGGCGGCGTACAGGCGGGTCAGCAGTGGCGGCAGGTCGCCGAGGTCGGGCAGGTGTTCGGGGAGCGGGCGGGGATCGATGCGCATCGGTCGTACAGTGTCCTTATCCGGCGGCGCTCAACGCTCACCCATCAGCCATTCCAGTTGCAGTTCGTGCTGGCCGTTCTCGTCGGTGACGAAGATCGTCCCCTCGCTGATCATCACGGTCCAGTTGATCGAGCGCGGCAGGTCGCGGGCCAGTTCTTCCAGGGGCTCCTGGGGCACGGCGGCGACGTTGAGGTTCTTCAGGTGGCGCACGCCGTCGAGGACCTTGGTGGTCCACACGCGCAGGTTGCCGTAGGCCAGCAGCGAGAGCTTCTCGCAGCGCCGCGAGCACCACACCAGGCGCTCGCTGTCCGGCTGGCCGACCTCGATCCAGTGCAGGATGCGGTCGTCCAGGCTCTTCTCCCACAGCGACGGTTCCTCGACGTCCGACAGGCCGCGGCCGAAGGCCAGTTGCTCGTTGTACCAGAGCACGAAGGCGATCAGGCGGACCGCCAGGCGCTCCTCGGTTTCCGAGGGGTGGCGGGCGACGGTGAAGCGCAGCGTCTCGTAGACGCCGCGGTCCAAGTCGGTGAGGCTGATGTCGGCCTTGTAGGGGGTGGCGGAGAGGGCCATGGTCTATCCCAGCGATGCGAAGGCGGCAAGTCTACCCCGATTGCGCCGGCCCTGCCGCCCCCGTCGCGCTCAGCGGTGGCCGCGGCCCTCGCGGCCGGAGCCCGGCGCCGACAGCTCGATGCGGTTGCGGCCCTTGGCCTTGGCCAGGTACAGCGCCTGGTCGGCCAGCGACAGCAGCCGCGCCAGCTCGTAGCCGCCCTCCTCGCTGGTGGCCACGCCGATGCTGACGCTGAGCAGGCCATCCGCGACGAACGGCACCTCGGCGAACTCCCGGCGGATGCGTTCGGCCACCTGGCAGGCGGCTTCGGTGCCGGCGCCGATCAGCAGGCAGGCGAACTCCTCGCCGCCGATGCGCCCGAACACGTCCTGGCGGCGCATGCGCGAGGCGGTGATGCGGCTGAACTCCTGCAGGGCGCGGTCGCCCACCGGGTGGCCGTAGGCGTCGTTGAGGCGCTTGAAGTTGTCCAGGTCGCAGACCAGCAGCGCCACCGGCTCGCCACGCTCGGCGCACAGGCGCAGCAGGCGCTCGCCGGAATCCATGAAGGCGCGGCGGTTGCCGATGCCGGTCAGGGGGTCGCTCAGGGCCGCCGAGCGGAACTTCAGCTCGGCGCGGTCCTTGACCATGGTCAGGGTGGTGAAGGCCAGGCCGACGGCGACCAGCATGGTCTCGAACACCAGCAGGGTGAACAGGGTGGTGTAGGTGCCGGAGGGCACCACCGGCACCTCGCCGCGGTCGACGAAGATGCGCAGGGTATAGAAGCCGGCGTGGAACAGCAGCAGGGCCAAGGTCGGCCGCAGCGGCACCTCCAGGCGCTGGCGGCTGCGCCACAGCTCGGCGGCGGCGAGCAGGCAGTAGACCACGGTCAGCGCCGAATGGACCTGGATGCGCAAGACCATCGACTGCAGGAAGGCCGGCCACAGGCACAGCAACAACCAGATCACGGCCCCCGCGGCCACGCCGGGCCAGTAGGGCGAACGCCCGGCGAACACCCGCATGCTGGTCCACAGCAGTGCGCAGGAAAGCGCCACCACCATGTTGCCGGCGACGATGGCCAGCAGCTCCAGGCCGAAGCTGCGCAGGGCGATGAGGAAGGTGGACAGCGCCCCGAGCAGGAGCATGGCGGCCATGTAGCCGAGGGTCGGCTCGCGGCGCCCACCGTACCAGGCGAAGAACATCAGCACGCCGACCAGGGCGAGGATGTACAGGTCCACCAGCAGCAGGGTGGGCAGGCTCAGCGACATGCGCCCTCCTTCGGCATCCCGCGCGCAGGCGACGTAGGGTCGACGGAAGGAGAAAGATCAACGGCGCGCATGAACGGATACCCGGCCGGCCTGAAAAGGGTGTGGGAATGTTCCCTACTCTACGCGTCCGGCGTCGATCGCGGAACGCCTTCACAACCGATCGGTCAGCTTTGCCCGCGCCGCCGCCCCGGCCATGGCTTGCGGCGGGCCGGCGACGGCCCTAGAGTCGCCCCACTGCCCGACTGATGGAACCCTTCGATGAACGCCACCGCCAAACCCCTCGCCGGCCTCAAGGTCGTGGAACTCGGCACCCTGATCGCCGGCCCCTTCGCCGCGCGCCTGTGCGCGGAGTTCGGCGCCGAAGTGACCAAGATCGAGTCGCCCGACGGCGGCGATCCGCTGCGCAAGTGGCGCAAGCTCTACGAGGGCACCTCGCTGTGGTGGTTCGTGCAGGCGCGCAACAAGCGCTCGCTGACTCTCAACCTCAAGCAGGAAGCCGGCCGCGAGGTGCTGAAGAAGCTGCTGGCCGAGGCCGACATCCTCATCGAGAACTTCCGCCCCGGCGTACTGGAGAAGCTCGGCCTGGGCTGGGATGTGCTCCACGCACTGAACCCGAAGCTGGTGATGGTGCGCCTGTCCGGCTTCGGCCAGAGCGGCCCCTACAAGGACCAGCCGGGCTTCGGCGCGGTGGGCGAATCCATGGGCGGGCTGCGCTACATCACCGGCTTCGAGGACCGCCCGCCGGTACGCACTGGCATCTCCATCGGCGACTCCATCGCCGCCCTGTGGGGCGTCATCGGCGCGCTCATGGCCCTGCGCCACCGCGAGGTCAACGGCGGCCAGGGCCAGGTGGTGGACGTGGCGCTGTACGAGGCGGTGTTCGCCATGATGGAGTCCATGGTCCCGGAGTTCGACGTGTTCGGCTTCATCCGCGAGCGCAGCGGCAACATCATGCCCGGCATCACCCCGTCCTCGGTGCACACCACGGCCGACGGCAAGCACGTGCAGATCGCCGCCAACGGCGACGCCATCTTCCGCCGCTTCATGCTCGCCATCGGCCGCCAGGACCTGGCCGACGACCCGCAACTGGCAAGCAACGACGGCCGCGATGCGCGGCGCGACGAGCTGTACGGGGTGATCGACCGCTGGGCCCGCTCGCTGCCGCAGGAAGAGGTGCTGAAGGTGCTGAACGAGGCCGAGGTGCCGGCCAGCCGCATCTACTCCGCCGAGGACATGTTCAGTGATCCGCAATTCCTCGCCCGCGAGATGTTCCTCTCGGCGAAGCTGCCGGACGGCAAGCCCTTCAAGATGCCCGGCATAGTGCCCAAGCTCTCGGAAACCCCCGGCTCGGCAGAGTGGATAGGCCCGAAGCTGGGCGAGCACAACGACGCAATCCTGGCGGAGTTAGGCTACGACGCCGGACAGATCGCCGCGCTACGGCGGGATGGGGCGGTCTGATAGCGGTGAGCACACTGCTCTTGTAGGAGCGAGCTTGCTCGCGAACTGGAGTCACCTGCGACTTCGACGCCATGGCTTGACTCCGCCCCTCTCCCCAACCCTCTCCCTTCAGGGAGAGGGTTGGGGAGAGAGGCTCTTAACCCCTAACACCTACGTCCCCGGCAACCCCCATTCGCGAGCAAGCTCGCTCCTACGAAAAGAACGGAATCACCTGGCTGATCCACGCTGGAAAATCCACTACCTGATCCTTTCGGCGCCCATTCCGGGCGCCCCGCAGAGGAGAAGGCTCCATGGAGATGAACCAGCACTGCCTGGACACGCTGCGCAAGCTGGCCCAGGGCATCGACCCGCGTAGCGGCCTGCCGCTTCCCGAGGAGGATGCCTGCCAGGCGCCGGAGGTGATCCGCGCACTGTTCCAGGCCATCCAGGCCCTCGAAGCCCAGAGCAAGGTACGCCCGCCGCCGGAGCAGGCCGGCAAGCCCTGGAGCGAGGAAGAGGAACAGGCCCTGCTGCAGCGCTTCGACGAGGGCGAACCCATCACCGCCATCGCCCGCGCCCATGGCCGCACCACCGGGGCCATCCGCGCCCGCCTGGTGCAGTGCGGGCGCCTGTAGAAACACGAATGCCGCCGTCCCGGGCCGGGGCGGCGGCATTCGCGATGGAACCGGCGGGGCTCAGGTGTCGTAGCTGAGCACCTGGGCGGCGCGCTGGCGCAGAGCGTGGATCACGTCATTGCAGATGCGCCCCTCCTGCACCGCCAGGTCGCGGCTGATGGCCTCCAGCGCCTCCTGGCTGCTGCGCTCGTCGGCCAGCTGTTCGCCACTGAGGACGCGACGCAGGACGACCTCGCCTTCGGAAGTGCTCAGGCTCAGCACCCGGCCACCGTCCGGACGCGCGGGGCCGAGATCGTGGGCGTACTGGCTGAAGATGGCTGCGAGCAGGGGCTCGAGTCGGTCCATGGGGTTCTCCTGGGATACAACGGATACGTCAGGAAAAGACCTCTATCTGAAGGAAAAAGTTCAATAACCTCAGATATTTGCCCCGAAAACGAAAAAGCCCGCCAAGGTGGCGGGCTCTTCCTGCGGCCGGTTTAGAGCGGCTTGCCGCGGTTGCCGTGGGCGCTGACGAAGGCCTGGACCTTGGCCAGTTCGTTGGGCAGCACGGTGCAGCGTTCCTCGCGCTGGAACAGGTCGGCCAGGTGCGCCGGCAGCGCCGGGGCCGCCTCGATGCCGGCCTTCTCCACCGCTTCGGGGAATTTCACCGGGTGCGCGGTGCCCAGGGTGACCATGGGGATGGCCAGGCTGCGACGGCATTCGCGGGCGGCGCGCACGCCGATGGCGGTGTGCGGGTCCAGCAGTTCGCCGCACTCGGCGTAGACCTCGGCGATGGTCTGGCAGGTCTGCTCGTCGTCCACCGCCAGGGAGTCGAACAGGCGGCGCGCCTCGGTCCAGCGGTCATCCTCGACGGACAGCTTGCCGGTGGCCTTGAAGCCGTCCATCAGCTCGGCGATGGCCTTGCCGTTGCGGCCGTGCAGGTCGAACAGCAGGCGCTCGAAGTTGGACGAGACCATGATGTCCATGGACGGCGACAGCGACGCGTGCAGGGTGTCCTTGTCGTAGCGGTTGCCGGACATGAAGCGGTGCAGGATGTCGTTGCGGTTGGTCGCCACGATCAGTTGGCTGACCGGCAGGCCCATGTTGCGCGCCAGGTAGCCGGCGAAGATGTCGCCGAAGTTGCCGGTGGGCACCGAGAAGGCCACCGAACGGGCCGGCGCGCCGAGCTGGATGGCGGCATGGAAGTAGTAGACGATCTGGGCCATGATCCGCGCCCAGTTGATCGAGTTGACCGCCACCAGGCGGGTGCCTTTCAGGAAGCCCTGGTCGGCGAAGCTGGCCTTGACCATCTCCTGGCAGTCGTCGAAGTTGCCTTCGATGGCGATGTTGTGGATGTTTTCGCCGAGGATGGTCGTCATCTGCCGGCGCTGTACCTCGGACACGCGGTTGTGCGGGTGCATGATGAAGATGTCGACGTTCTCGCAGGCCTTGCAGCCTTCGATGGCCGCCGAGCCGGTGTCGCCGGAGGTGGCGCCCATGATCACCACGCGCTCGCCGCGCTTGGTCAGCACGTGGTCGAGCAGGCGGCCGAGCAGTTGCAGGGCGAAGTCCTTGAAGGCCAGGGTCGGGCCGTGGAACAGCTCCAGCACCCACTCGTTGCCGTTCAGCTGGCGCAGCGGCGCCACGGCGTTGTGGGCGAAGACGCCGTAGGTCTCCTCGAGGATCTTCTTGAAGTCGGCGTCCGAGATGCTGCCGGCGACGAACGGGCGCATCACCCGGAAGGCCAGCTCGTGGTACGGCAGGCCGGCCCAGGAGGCGATTTCCTCGACGGTGAAACGCGGCAGGTTTTCCGGCACGTACAGGCCGCCGTCGCTGGCCAGGCCAGCCAGCAGCACGTCTTCGAAGTTCAGCGCGGGCGCCTGGCCGCGGGTACTGATGTAGCGCATGTTAGAAACCTTTCTTGAAAACCGATAAAAGCGCTGGAGGCTTGAGGCTGGACGTAGAAGCCTTCTCGTCCAGCCTTCAGCCTATAGCCTTACGCGAGCTGCTCTACACGAATGCGTACGACGTTGCCGACCACGTCATCCAGCGCTTCCAGCGCGGCGATGGCTTCGATGATGCGGGACTCGAGCACGCGGTGGGTAACCAGGATCATCGGCACCAGACCGTCATGCTCTTCGACTTCCATCTGCATGATCGATTCGATGTTGATGCCGCGCTCGGAGAGGATGGTCGCCACCTGGGCCAGTACGCCCGGGTGGTCCTTGGCCTGGATGCGCAGGTAGTAGGCGCTTTCGCAGGCTTCGATCGGCAGGATCGGGTGGTCGGAGAGCGCGTCCGGCTGGAAGGCCAGGTGCGGCACGCGGTTCTCCGGGTCGGTGGTGAGCACGCGGACCACGTCGACCAGGTCGGCGACCACCGAGGACGCGGTGGGCTCCATGCCGGCTCCGGCGCCGTAGAACAGCGTGGAACCGGCGGCGTCGCCGTTGACCATGACCGCGTTCATCACGCCGTTCACATTGGCGATCAGGCGGTCGGCCGGGATCAGCGTCGGGTGCACGCGCAGCTCGATGCCGGCGTCGGTGCGGCGGGCCACGCCCAGGTGCTTGATGCGGTAGCCCAGGGCCTCGGCGTAGTTCACGTCGGCGGTGGTCAGCTTGGTGATGCCCTCGGTGTAGGCCTTGTCGAACTGCAGCGGGATGCCGAAGGCGATGGACGCCAGGATGGTCAGCTTGTGCGCGGCGTCGATGCCCTCGACGTCGAAGGTCGGGTCGGCTTCGGCGTAGCCCAGCGCCTGGGCTTCCTTGAGCACGTCGGCGAAGGCGCGGCCTTTCTCGCGCATCTCGGTGAGGATGAAGTTGCCGGTGCCGTTGATGATGCCGGCCAGCCAGTTGATGCGGTTGGCCGCCAGGCCCTCGCGGATCGCCTTGATCACCGGGATGCCGCCGGCCACCGCGGCCTCGAAGGCGACGATCACGCCCTTTTCGCGGGCCTTGGCGAAGATTTCGTTGCCGTGCACGGCGATCAGCGCCTTGTTCGCGGTGACCACGTGCTTGCCGTTCTCGATGGCCTTGAGCACCAGCTCGTGGGCCAGGGTGTAGCCGCCGATCAGCTCGATGACCACGTCGATTTCCGGGTTGTTCGCCACGTCGAAAATGTCGGCAGTGATGGGGGTGCTGCCGGTTTCGCATTTCGGATTGGGGCGACGGGCGGCAATCTGCGCAACCTCGATACCACGCCCGGCACGGCGGGCAATCTCCTCGGCGTTGCGTTTGAGTACATTGAAGGTACCGCCACCGACGGTCCCCAACCCACAGATTCCCACTTTCACCGGTTTCACGCTGAAACTCCCCATCATCGCGGCAAACGGGGTACGTCCCGGCCCGCGGCGCATGCGCGGCGAGAGCGGGGACGTACCGTACGAAGGCCGGGCGAACGCCCGGCCTCATGGTTAAAGGAACCGCACATTACGAAGCGGCTCCCTATTAGTCAAATCAGGCGCAGGGCCCGATTCACTTGGTGTCCAGCACCAGCTTGGCGATTTCGCCGGCGCTCTGGTAACCCGGCAGCATCTGGCCGCTTTCGAGGATGATCGCCGGGGTGCCCTGCACGCCGACCATCTGGCCCAGCTGGAACTGCTTGTCCACCGGGTTGGGGCACTGCGCGGCCTTGATTTCCTTGCCGTGGAACATCTCGGTCATGGCCGCCGCGCGGTCCTTGGAGCACCACACCGCCTGCAGTTGCTGGTCACCTGGGGACTTCGGCCCCTGGCGCGGGAAGGCCAGGTAGCGCACCTCGATGCCGCGCTTGTTCAGCTCCGGCACCTCGGCGTGCAGCTTCTGGCAGTACGGGCAGGTGGTGTCGGTGAACACGGTGATGTGCGCCTTGGCCTTGCCCTGGGCGGGGAACACCACCATGTCGCTGGCCGGCAGCGCATTGATGGTCTTGGCCACGCCGGCCGCCTCGGCGACCTCGGTGATGTTGGTGGCCGCGCCGTCCTTCACCTGGTAGATGTTGCCCTGCACCACGAAATTGCCGTCGACGCTGGCGTAGAGCACACGGCCGCCCTTGAGCTGGACCTGGTACAGGCCCTGCACGGGGCTGGCGCTGATGGTTTCGATGGGCAGGTCGGGCTGCAGCGACTGCAGGGTCTTGCGGATGGTCTGGTCGGGCTCGGCGGCCAGGACAAGGGTGCTGGCGAGGCCCAAGGCCGCGGCAGCCAGGAAACGGGACAGACGCATGGAAAACTCCTGTGGATGAACCTCGCAGCCTACCACAGCAGAGCCCGCGGACCGAACCGCGAGCTTGTAGCACGAGGCTTCAGGGCGCGCCGTTGGTCGATCGGCGTCCCTTATCTCGTAGGGCGTATAACCGTTCGCGGTTATACGCCGCTTCACCCATGCCCTCCCTGGCTCCGGCTTCGAACCGAGGCTCTTCCAGCTCGACATCGAGCGGCAGGCAACCAAGGCCAGACGGCGCCTTGTCGCAGGAGCGGATCTCATCCGCGGGACGGCTCCCCGTAGGATGGGTGGAGCGAAGCGATACCCATCAGCACGAGCGCATGGGTTTACCCATCCTACGAAAGGCACCTCGGCGCAGGGCCCTGCCCTGTAGGAGCGAGCTTGCTCGCGAACCGATTCCGCTGCGGGGTTGGTTCGCGAGCAAGCTCGCTCCTACGAAAAGCCCTCTTCAGCCACGAGGGTGGTGCTGCGCATGCAGCTCCTGCAAGCGCGCGCGGGCGATGTGGGTGTAGATCTGCGTGGTCGACAGGTCGCTGTGGCCCAGCAGCATCTGCACCACGCGCAGGTCGGCGCCATGGTTGAGCAGATGGGTGGCGAAGGCGTGGCGCAGGGTGTGCGGCGACAGCGACTTGCCGATGCCGGCGACCTTGGCGTGGTGCTTGATGCGGTACCAGAAGGTCTGCCGCGTCATCTGTTCGCCGCGCAGGCTGGGGAAGAGCACGTCGCTGGGGCGGCCGCCGAGCAGGTCGTCGCGGGCGTTGCGCAGGTAGCGTTCGAGCCAGACGATGGCTTCCTCGCCCAACGGCACCAGGCGCTCCTTGCTGCCCTTGCCGAACACCCGCACCACGCCCTGGCGCAGGTTGAGCTGTTCGAGGGTCAGGCCGACCAGTTCGCTGACGCGCAGGCCGCAGGCGTAGAGCACTTCCAGCATGGCGCGGTCACGCAGGCCCAGCGGGTCCTCGGTCTCCGGCGCGGCCAGCAACGCCTCGACGTCAGCCTCGGACAGCGACTTGGGCAGCGGCTTGCCCAGTTGCGGCAGTTCCACCTGCAGGGTCGGGTCCTCGGCGATGAGTCCCTCGCGCAGGCAGTAGCGGTAGAAACCGCGCACGCCGGAGAGGAAGCGCGCAGTGGAGCGGGCCTTGTAGCCCTGGGCCAGGCGCCAGGCCAGGTGGTCGAGGATCAGCTCGCGGCCGGCGCGCTCCAGGCTCACGTCCTGCTCCCCCAACCAGCCGTTGAACAGCGCCAGGTCGCTGCCGTAGGCCAGGCGGGTGTTGTCGGCAAGGCCCTTTTCCAGCCAGAGGGCGTCGAGGAAGCGGTCGATCAGCGGGTGCGCAACGGGATTCACGGCGGTTTTCGGATTCTAAAGCGGACGGGGCGCAGCTAGTCTTCCACAGGCAGGCCGTCCGCGGCCAGCCATCCCCTCGTCAAGGAATCCTCCGCATGGATGAAACCCGAGTTCTGCTTTCCCTCGGCGGCATCGGCGCCGGCGCCCTGCTCTGCCAGTGGCTGGCCTGGCGCCTGCGCCTGCCGGCGATCCTCTTCCTGCTGCTGTCCGGCATCCTCGCCGGGCCCCTGCTCGGCCTGCTCGACCCGCAGGCGCTGTTCGGCCCGCTGCTGTTCCCCCTGGTCTCGCTGTCGGTGGCGCTGATCCTCTTCGAAGGCAGCCTCACCCTGCACTTCAGCGAGTGGCGCGAGATCGGCAAGGTGGTGCAGCGCATGGTCACCTGGGGCGCGCTGCTGACCTGGGGCGTGATCGCCCTGGCGGTGCACTGGCTGCTGGACTTCAGCTGGGAGATGGCGCTGCTGTTCGGCACCCTCACCCTGGTCACCGGCCCCACGGTGATAGTGCCGATGCTGCGGGTGGTGCGGCCGAAGGCGACCATCGCCAACATCCTGCGCTGGGAGGGCATCGTCATCGACCCCATAGGCGCGCTGCTGGCGGTGGTGGTCTACAGCTTCATCGCCGCCAGCGACACCGGCAGCGGCTGGCGCCACAGTCTTGGCGCCTTCGCCGGGGTGATCGCCTGCGGCAGCGCCTTCGGCATCCTCGGCGGCCTGGCCCTGGGCCAGGTGCTGCGCCGCCAGTGGCTGCCGGACTACCTGCACAACCTGGCCGCGCTGTCGGCGGTGCTGGGCATCTTCATCGGCGCCAACCTCACGGTGCACGAGTCCGGCCTGCTGGCGGTGACGCTGATGGGCATGTGCCTGGCCAACATGAAGGGCGTGGACGTGCGGCAGATCCTGCACTTCAAGGAGAACCTCAGCGTGCTACTGATCTCCGGCCTGTTCATCGTCCTCGCCGCGCGCCTGGACCTGTCCGCCCTGCTCGGCCTGGGCCCGGCGGCGCTGCTGGTGCTGGCGCTGATCCAGTTCGTCGCCCGCCCGCTGAACGTGCTGGTGAGCAGCGCCGGCTCGTCGCTGAACTGGCGCGAACGGGCGCTGCTGGCCTGGATCGCCCCGCGCGGGATAGTCGCGGCGGCGGTCTCGGCGATCTTCGCCATCCGCCTGCAGGAGGCCGGCCACGAGCAGGCCCAGTTGCTGGTGCCGCTGACCTTCCTGGTGATCATCGGCACCGTGGTCCTGCAGAGCGCCACCGCGCGGCCCCTGGCGCGCCTGCTGAAAGTGGCGGAGCCGGCGCCCAGCGGCTTCCTCATCGTCGGCGCCAACCCGGTGGCGCGGGCCATCGGCACGGCGCTGAAGAACGCCGGCAGCCGCGTGCTGCTCACCGACTCCAGCTGGGAGAACATCCGCGCCGCGCGCATGGACAACCTGCCCACCTACTTCGGCAACCCCACCTCGCAGCATGCCGAGGCGCACCTGGACCTAGTCGGCCTCGGCCACCTGCTGGCCCTGTCGCCCTCCGGCGAGCTGAACACCCTGGCCTGCATGCGCTTCCGCCACGAGTTCGGCGCGCGCCTCTTCAGCCTGACCAGCGGCCAGGAGAGCCGGCGCACCGACAAGCACCGCGCCAGCGACCAGCACCGCGGGCACAACCTGAGCCCGCGCGAGCTGAGCTACCCGCAGTTCGCCGGCCTGCTGTCCCGCGGCGCCGAAGTGCGCAGCACCCTGCTCAGCGAGAGCTTCGGCTGGGAGCAGTACCAGGCGCTGTACGGCAACGCCGCCACCCTGCTGTTCGCCCGCGATCCCTCGGGCTGGATGCACGTGGCCAGCAGCACCCGGCCGCTGAACCCCGCGGAGAGCTGGCTGGTGATAGCGCTGATCGAGGAAGGCGCCCACGCGGCCGGCAAGGAGGACGACCGACAGTCGGAATGATCCGGGATCGGCTGGCGAATCGTCCGTCAGCCTATCCTAAGATGGGTGACAGGGCGGGGTGTCGGAAGCAATGATTGCACCACGCCATCATTCTTTCAGTTCCACGGTCCACAACCATGCCCAACACCCAGAATTCCCGCCTCGGCCAGATTCTCGTCAGCAAGGGCCTGATCAGCGCCGCCCAACTGGACCAGGCGATCCAGTTGCAATTGCGCAACGGCCTGCGCCTGGGGGAAACCCTGATCGCCCAGGGCTGGGTCAGCGAACGCCAGGTCAGGCAGGCGCTGAAGAAGCAGAACAACCTGCGCCTAGCCGCCACCCTGGTGGCGGCCCTGCTCGGCCCCTTCCAGCTGGCCAGCGCGGACATCCAGCGCCAACAGGCCCCGGCGATCAGCCAGAGCCACCAGCAGCGCGGGCTGAAGCCGCTGAGCGACAGCGAAATGAGCAGCATCAATGCCCAGGGTTTCGATGAAACCCTGCAGAGCCTGTTCGTCAGTGCCGAGGCCGGTGACGGCGTGGGCACCATGAAGCAACTGGCGCGCCTGGTGCTGCCGGTGGTGGACAGCCTGCAGGCCGAGACCTCGATGAAGGACGTGGTCTACGACACCGAACACATGGCCTCCAGCCTCAACCCCGACGGCTCGATCAGCCTGCGCCTGCCCAGCTCCATCGGCGAGATGCGCTTCGACAACATCCGCGTCGCCGGCGCCCCGCAGAGCCAGAGCATGGGCAGCCTGAGCCTGCAGGACATCGACCTGTCCCAGGCCTCGCTGCACGTCAGCATGCGGCCCTGAGGCGACCGGAAAGCCCGCTCCTACCATACCGGTGGGCATGGCTTTTCGTAGGAGCGAGCTTGCTCGCGAACAAACGCGGTGCCATGCGGTTCGCGAGCAAGAACTAGGCGTCCCCCTCGATCCTACGAAGAGCATCTCGGCGCAGCCGGCAAGCGTGTAGGGCGTATAACCGTTCGCGGTTATACGCCGTTTGACCTTGGCTACCGCTCCGCTCGGTTCCGGGCTTGTCGTGGGCCGACATTCTCCCAGGCTCAGCCATGGCGTAGCCGACGGGATGGGTGTAGCGGCGTACAACCGCGAACGGTTGTACGCCCTACGGTTCCAGGGAGACACAGGCAGGGCCCGCCCCTACAGGCGTCCCCGGCAAATCGCAGGCATGAAAAAAGCAGCCCGAGGGCTGCTTTTTTCCGGATCGACTGGGAGTCGTGGACTCAGACCAGTTTTTCCTTGATGCGCGCTGCCTTGCCGGACAGTTCGCGGAGGTAGTACAGCTTGGCCTTGCGCACGTCGCCGCGGCGCTTGACGCTGACGCTGTCGACCAGCGGGCTGTAGGTCTGGAAGGTACGCTCTACGCCTACGCCGTTGGAGATCTTGCGAACGGTGAACGCGCTGTTCAGGCCGCGGTTGCGCTTGCCGATCACGACGCCTTCGAAGGCCTGCAGACGCTGACGGTCGCCTTCCTTCACTTTCACCTGGACGATTACGGTGTCGCCGGGGGCGAACGCCGGAATCTCTTTGTTCATCTGTTCAGCTTCGATCTGCTGAATGATCTTGTTGGTCATCTCAGTGCTCCTAAGACAAGCGCTCGGCGCTCGCCATCGATACGTTAACTATCGTCCCGCTGGCGGATGTATTCCTCCAGCAGCTTCTTCTCTTCTCCAGAAAGCGAGCGGCAATCCAGAAGATCGGCACGTCGTTCCCAGGTCCTTCCAAGGGACTGCTGCAAACGCCAGCGCCGGATGTGTTCGTGGTTGCCGCTTAGCAGCACCTCGGGAACACGTTTGTCTGCGTACACCTCGGGTCGGGTGTAATGCGGACAGTCGAGCAGGCCGTCGGTGAACGAGTCCTCCTCGGCGGAGTCCACGTGGCCCAATGCACCGGGCAACAACCGTGTGACCGCGTCGATCAGCACCATGGCCGGAAGCTCACCCCCGGACAGGACATAATCGCCAATCGACCATTCCTCATCCACGTGCTCTTCGATGAAGCGCTCGTCGATGCCTTCGTAACGCCCGGCTATGAGGATCAACCGCTCCTCGTTCGCCAGTTCCTTCACGGCCGCCTGCGTCAGTTTGCGACCCTGCGGCGACAGGTAGATCACCTTCGCCGGTCCGCCTGCGGCTTGCCGGGCATCGCCCAGTGCGCCTTCCAGCGGCTTGATCTTCATCACCATGCCCGGACCACCGCCGAAGGGCCGGTCGTCCACCGTCTGGTGACGGTCATCAGTGTTGTTGCGTGGGTTGAAACACTCGAGCCGGATCAGCTCCTGTTTCACCGCACGGCTGGTGATGCCGTAGTCACTGATGGCGCGGAACATCTCCGGAAAGATGCTGATGACTCCGATCCACATGGGTTGAAACTCCTACCCTGCGGGTCAGAAATCCGCGTCCCAGTCCACCCTGATCTCGCCAGCCGCCAGGTCCACCGATTGCACGCATTGCTCCGTATAGGGCAACAGGCGCTCGCGGTCATCCAGGCTGCCCGCACAGGGCTTGACCACCATCACGTCGTTGGCGCCGGTCTCCAGCATGTGGTCGAGTATCCCGAACAGTTGCCCGTTCGTGTCGATCACCTTGAGACCTTCCAACTGGCTCCAGTAGAACTCGCCGTCGTCCAGCTCCGGGAGCTCGCTGCACGGTACCAGGATCTCGAAATCCGCATAGGTGCGGGCGACTTCGCGATCATCCAGTCCCTTCAGCTTCGCCACCAGGACATTGCCCTGCACGCGGCCACTGACCAGTTCAGCCTGTCGAACCTCGGTGCCACGCCGTAGCGTCCAGCGCCGGTAGTCCAGCAGGTTGTCCAACGGGTCGGTAAAGGAATACACCTTCACCTCGCCACGAATGCCATGCACGGAAACTATCTTGCCGAGTACGATCATTTCCTCGGCCGCAGGCATCGTGTTCATCGACTTCAGGCAGCCTTGGCGGCTTCCTTGATCAGCTGGGCAACGCGCTCGGACGGTTGGGCGCCCTGGCTCAGCCAGTAGTTCAGACGCTCCTGGTTGACCGAGAGCTTGACTTCGGCGCCAGTGGCGACAGGGTTGAAGAAACCGACGCGCTCGACGAAACGGCCGTCGCGAGCGTTGCGGCTGTTGGTCACGGTCAGGTGATAGAACGGGCGCTTCTTGGAGCCGCCACGAGCCAGACGAATGGTTACCATGCGTACATTGTTCCTATGGTTTGCTTGCAAAAAAGAAATGCAGCCCCCGGGCACGGAGCCCGAAAGGCCGCATATTCTATGAGCTAAAGCCCCGCGCCGCAAGCCGCAGCACGTCGGCCCGCCAGCCGGGCGGGCCCGTGGGGTCACATCTTCGGCATGCCGCCGGGGAACATGCTGCCCATGCCGCGCATCATCTTGGCCATGCCGCCCTTGGCGGTGACCTTCTTCATCATCTTCTGCATCTGCTTGTGCTGCTTGATGAGGCGGCCGACGTCCTGCACCTGGGTACCGGAACCCATGGCGATGCGGCGCTTGCGCGAGCCGCTGATCACTTCCGGGTCGCGGCGCTCGGCGGGGGTCATGGAGTTGATGATCGCCTCCATCTGCTTGAACTGCTTCTCCGCCGCGCCCTGGGCGTTGCCCATCTGCGCCAGGTTGACGCCGCCCATCATCGGCAGCTTGTCCATCAGGCTGCCCAGGCCGCCCATGTTCTTCATCTGCTGCAGTTGGTCGCGGAAGTCTTCGAGGTCGAAGCCCTTGCCCTTCTTGATCTTCTTCGCGAGCTTCTCGGCCTTCTCGCGGTCCATGTTCTGCTCGGCCTGCTCGATCAGGCTGAGCACGTCGCCCATGCCGAGGATGCGCGAGGCCACGCGGTCCGGGTGGAAGGGGTCGAGCGCTTCGCTCTTCTCGCCCATGCCGAGGAACTTGATCGGCTTGCCGGTGATGGCGCGCACCGAGAGCGCGGCGCCGCCGCGGGCGTCGCCGTCGACCTTGGTCAGCACCACGCCGGTCAGCGGCAGGGCGTCGTTGAAGGCCTTGGCGGTGTTGGCGGCGTCCTGGCCGGTCATGGCGTCGACCACGAACAGGGTTTCCACCGGCTGGATCGCCGCGTGGACCTGCTTGATCTCGTCCATCATCTCGCTGTCGACGTGCAGGCGACCGGCGGTATCCACGATCACCACGTCGATGAACTTCAGCTTCGCCTCGCGGATCGCCGCCTCGGCGATGGCCACCGGCTTCTGGCTGGTGTCCGAGGGGAAGAAGGTCACGCCGATGTCGTTGGCCAGGGTTTCCAGCTGCTTGATCGCCGCCGGGCGGTAGACGTCCGCCGAAACCACCAGCACGGACTTCTTCTTGCGCTCCTTGAGGAAGCGCGCCAGCTTGCCGGCGGTGGTGGTCTTGCCCGCGCCCTGCAGGCCGGCCATGAGGATGACCGCCGGCGGCGCGGCGTTGAGCGCCAGGTCCTCGTTGGCCGCGCCCATCAGCTCGACCAGCTCGGCCTGCACGATCTTCACGAAGGCCTGGCCCGGGGTCAGGCTCTTGGACACCTCGGTGCCGACCGCGCGCTCCTTGATGCGGTTGACGAAGTCCTTGACCACCGGCAGGGCCACGTCGGCCTCGAGCAGGGCCATCCGCACCTCGCGGAGCGTATCCTTGATGTTGTCCTCGGTCAGCTTGGCTTTGCCGGTGACCTGGCGCAGCGTTTGCGAGAGGCGGTCTGTAAGGTTTTCGAACATGCGCGTTCCTATCGGGCCGGGAGCGGCCGGGGTGGGCGTGGCAGCAAGCGCGGGATTATAACCAACTGCGAAGGCCGCAGACACCGCCGATGATCCCGCCGCAGCGAGAAAGCGAAGCGTTCCCGGCTGCTTTCTAGGCATGGGCGTTCTGTGCCAAACTCGGCACCTTTCGAAGGATTCGCCCAAGACGCTATGCACCCTCTGCTGCCCAGCCTGCTCGCCGCCCTCCTCTACCTGGGCGCCACGGCCTACCACGGTGTCTGCCTGGCGCGCCGCGCCGCGCCGAACAAACCCCTGCTGCTGGTGCTCGGCCTGGCCGCGCTGGTCGCCCAGTGCCTGGGCCTGACGCCGCAACTGCTGACCGACGCCGGGCTGGTGCTGGACTTCTTCAACGCCGCCAACCTGATCGCCGCGGCGGTGATCGCCCTGACCCTGCTGGCCTGCCTGCGCATCCCGGTGGAGAACCTGCTGCTGTTCCTCTTCCCGCTGGGCATGCTGACCGCCGCGCTGTCGGTGCTGGTGCCCCACGGCACCCTGGAGCCGATCAACGAGCAGCCGGGCATCCTCGCGCACATCCTGCTCTCGGTGCTGGCCTACGGCCTGCTCACCATCGCGGTGTTCCAGGCCCTGCTGCTGCTGGTGCAGGACCATCGCCTGAAGCACAAGCACCCGGCCGGGCTGATCCGCAACTTCCCGCCGCTGCAGACCATGGAAAGCCTGCTGTTCGGCTTCCTCTGGGGCGGCTGGGTGCTGCTCTCGCTGTCGCTGGTGTCCGGCTGGCTGTTCCTCGACAACCTGTTCACCCAGCACCTGGCGCACAAGACCATCCTCTCCTGCTTCGCCTGGGTGGTCTTCGCCGTGCTGCTGTGGGGCCGCCACCAGCTCGGCTGGCGCGGGCACAAGGCGATCCGCTGGACCCTGGCCGGCTTCTGCCTGTTGATGCTGGCCTACTTCGGCAGCAAGCTGGTCAAGGAATTCATCCTGCACATCTGAGCCCGGCGGCGCCTGGGCGCCACGGAACGCTGAGGGAACCCGACGCATGGGCGACATCCACCCCGGCTACCTGATCGGCCTGCTGGTCGTCCTGCTGCTGTGCTCGGCGTTCTTCTCCAGCGTCGAGACCGGCGTGCTCAGCCTGGACCGCTACCGCCTGCGCCACCAGGCCAAGCAGGGCAACCGCGCGGCGCGGCGCACCAGTTGGCTGCTGCTGCGCACCGACCGCCTGCTGGGCACCATCCTCATCGGCAACAACCTGGTCAACGTCATCGCCTCGTCCCTGGCCACCCTGCTGGCCCTGCGCCTGTGGGGCGACTTCGCGGTGGCGCCCACCGCCCTGGCGCTGACCCTGGTGCTGCTGATCTTCGGCGAGATCACCCCCAAGACCTACGCCACCCTGCGCCCGGAACGCGTGGCCTTCCCCGCCAGCCTGCCGCTGCTGTGGCTGCAGCGCCTGTTCAGCCCGCTGCTGTGGCTGATGAACGGGGTGAGCAACGGCATCCTGCGCCTGTGCGGCCTGGACCCGGCGCAGCGCCGCAGCCGGCCGCTGAACAACGACGAGCTGCGCAGCGTGGTCAGCGAATCCAGCGAGAAGCTCAGCGCCAACCGCCAGGACATGCTGCTGAGCATCCTCGACCTGGAAAAGATCACCGTGAACGACCTCATGGTGCCGCGCAACGAGGTGCAGGGCATCGACCTGGACGACGACGTGGAAAGCATCATCGGCCAGCTGCGCAACACCACCCACACGCGCCTGCCGGTGTTCCGCAACGACATCAACCAGGTCGAGGGCATCGTCCACATGCGCCAGATCGCCCGCCTGCTGACGCACAACCAGCTGACCAAGGACAGCCTGCGCGCGGCCTGCCTTGAGCCCTACTTCATCCCCGAGAGCACGCCGCTGGCCACCCAGCTGATCAACTTCCAGAAGCAGAAGCGGCGCATCGGCATCGTCGTCGACGAATACGGCGAGGTGATCGGCATCATCACCCTGGAAGACATCCTCGAAGAGATCGTCGGCGAGTTCAGCAACGCCGACGCCCTGCGCAACCCGGACATCCACCCCCAGGCCGACGGCACCTACGTGATCGACGGCTCGGCGAACATCCGCGAGCTCAACCGCGCCCTCGGCTGGCAACTGCCCAGCGAGGGGCCGAAGACCCTCAACGGCCTGGTCACCGAGGCCCTGGAGCAGATCCCCGACTGCCCGGTGTGCCTGCGCATCGGCCCCTACCGCCTGGAAATCCTGCAGTCCGGCGAGAACCGCGTGAAGAGCGTGCGCGTCTGGCTCACCGGGCGCGCCGCCGCGCCGGCGCCGGGCAGCGCCGACGGGCTTGCCTGAGCGGCCGGCCCGCGCCCTATAATCGCCCCCTGCTTACCCAGCATCCCGCGCCAGGGCCTGCGCTACCCGCGCAACGCCCGGCGCCAGTCGACCGCCCGCCAGCCCGAGCCCGGCCCCGCGCCTGCGCCCGGCGAAGCACCCGGCCTCGCCCCGACCCGCCGCGAGGTTCCCGCCCCTGCCCTACCCGGGTGGCGCTTCCCGCCTCGCGCACGGGCGCAGCCTCCATCGCCGCCGGACACGCCCGCAGAGCCGTGCCGGCCATGACTGACAGGGATATCCCATGACCACCGCCAGCCTTGCCGCTGCCGCCGAACAGCAACCCGCCAACTCCACCGCGCGGGTCGCGGTCGCCAGCTTCATCGGTACCGCCATCGAGTTCTACGACTTCTACGTCTACGCCACCGCCGCCGCCCTGGTGATCGGCCCGGTGTTCTTCCCGCAGACCTCGGGCACCGCGCAGATGCTCAGCGCCTTCATCACCTTCGGCATCGCCTTCCTCGCCCGGCCGCTGGGCTCGGCGCTGTTCGGCCACTTCGGCGACCGCATCGGGCGCAAGTCGACGCTGGTCGCCTCGCTGCTGCTGATGGGCCTGTCCACCACCCTGATCGGCCTGCTGCCGGGCTACGACAGCATCGGCGCCTGGGCCCCGGCGCTGCTCTGCCTGCTGCGCTTCGGCCAGGGCCTGGGGCTGGGTGGGGAATGGGGCGGCGCCGCGCTGCTGGCCACGGAGAACGCCCCCAAGCACCGCCGCGCCTGGTTCGGCATGTTCCCGCAGATGGGCCCGTCGATCGGCTTCCTCGCCGCCAACGGCCTGTTCCTCGGCCTGGCCATGACCCTCAGCGAGGAGCAGTTCCGCGCCTGGGGCTGGCGCATTCCCTTCATCCTCAGCGCGCTGCTGGTGATCGTCGGCCTCTACGTGCGTCTGAAGCTGTCGGAAACCCCGGTGTTCGCCAAGGCCATGGAACGCCAGGAGCGCTCCAGCCTGCCGATCGCCGAGCTGTTCGCCCAGCACTGGCGCCCGGTGCTGCTGGGCGCGCTGGCCATGGTGGTGTGCTACGCGCTCTTCTATATCTCCACCGTGTTTTCGCTGAGCTACGGGGTGACCAGCCTGGGCTACAGCCGCGAGCAGTTCCTCGGCCTGCTGTGCTTCGCGGTGCTGTTCATGGCCGCGGCCACGCCGATCTCCGCCTGGCTGAGCGACCGCTACGGGCGCCGCCCGGTACTGATCGTCGGCTGCATCGCCGCCATCCTCTCCGGCTTCACCATGCAGCCGCTGCTGAGCCAGGGCTCGTCGGTGGAAGTGGCGATCTTCCTGGCCCTGGAGCTGTTCCTCATGGGCGTGACCTTCGCCCCCATGGGCGCCCTGCTGCCGGAACTCTTCCCCACCCGCGTGCGCTACACCGGCGCCTCGGCGGCGTACAACCTGGGCGGCATCCTCGGCGCCTCGGTGGCGCCCTACATCGCCCAGAAGTTGGTGGGCATGGGCGGCTTGAGCTGGGTCGGCGGCTACGTGTCGGTGGCGGCGGCGCTGAGCCTGATCGCGGTGCTGTGCCTGCACGAGACGCGGGAGCGGGAGCTCTGATAGCGCCATCGCGACCGGGGCTGTCACTCCAGCCCCGTAGGATGGGTTGAGCGAAGCGATACCCATCGCCGTGACAGCATGGGTTTCGCAAACTCAACCCATCCTACGAAAGGCAACTCGGCGCAGACCATAGCCCCATCGGCGTACAACCGCGAACGGTTGTACGCCCTACGGTTTCTACGCCGCATCAGCCATGGCATATCCATGTAGGAGCGCCGGGATGCTCTTCGTAGGAGCGAGCTTGCTCGCGAACAGACTCCGCAGCGGGGCTCATTCGCGAGCAAGCTCGCTCCTGAAGCTGTGCTCGCCTGCAACGTAGCGGGCCCTGCCCGCGATCCGGCCTCAGCCGCGCTCCGCGGCCACCAGCCACTGGGCCAGATGCTCGCCCCACACCTGGTAGCCCAGCGCCGACGGGTGATAGCCATCGATGGCGAGATACTGCGGCTGCATCTCCAGCCCCACCGCGCAGTATCCAGCGCCTAGCGCCGTAGCCAATTCCCGCAACTGGCCATCCAGCAACGCAGCGCGCCAGCCCAGCAGTTGCCGCAGCAGCCAGGGCAAGGCGCGGAAATGCCGCAGCGGCGGCACCGCCGTGCACACCACCCGCGCGCCGCCGGCCTGGAAATGCCCGATCAGACGGGCGATGGATGCCTGCCAGCGCTCGGTGGAACTGAAATGCGTGGTGTCGTTGACGCCGAAGACCAGCGCCACCAGGTCATACCCCCCGTCGGCCAGCGGCAACAGGCGCTCGCAGGCCTCACCGGCGGTAATGCCGTTCTCCCCCAGCGCCCGCCAGGCCACCGGCCGTTGCAAACGCGCCGCCAGGGCCGCAGCGAGGCGCCCGGCCAGGGCGAAGTCCAGGCAGGAAGCGCCGACGCCGGCGACGGTCGACTCGCCCAGCAACAGCAGCCTCAATGGCTCGCCGGGGAGTTCGGCGCCGGCCAGCCCTTCGCGGGAACCGGCCGCCGGCGCCAGACGCAGGGCCGTGCGCCGGGTACGCACGGCCATCGGCAGGGCCAGCGGCAGCAACGGCAGCGCCGCCGCCCACCAGGCCAGCCCCGCCAGGCGGTTCACAGTTCGATGACCACCACCTCGGCCGAACGGGTGGCCTTGGCCCGCGCTTCCTCGATGGATTCGGCGCGCGCCAGGGCCACGCCCATGCGCCGCTGGCCGGAGACTTCCGGCTTGCCGAACAGACGCAGGGCGCTGTCCGGCTCGGTCAGCGCGGCGCCCAGGTTGCCGAAGCTGACCTGCTGCGACTCGCCGTCCACCAGGATCACCGCCGAGGCCGAGGGCCCGAACTGGCGGATCGCCGGGATCGGCAGGCCGAGGATGGCCCGCGCGTGCAGGGCGAACTCGGAGAGGTCCTGGGAGATCAGCGTCACCAGGCCGGTATCGTGGGGGCGCGGCGAGACTTCGCTGAACCACACCTGGTCGCCCTTGACGAACAGTTCCACGCCGAACAGGCCGCGCCCGCCCAATGCCTCGGTGACCGCCTTGGCCACGCGCTCGGACTCGTCCAGGGCCTTCGGGCTCATGGCCTGGGGCTGCCAGGATTCATGATAGTCGCCCTTGACCTGGCGGTGGCCGATGGGCGCGCAGAAGGTGGTGCCGCCGATATGGCGCACGGTGAGCAGGGTGATCTCGTAGTCGAAGTCGATGAAGCCCTCGACGATCACCCGGCCCTTGCCGGCGCGGCCGCCTTCCTGGGCGTAGTCCCAGGCGGCCTTGAGGTCGGCGTCGGACTTGAGCACGCTCTGGCCCTTGCCCGAGGAGCTCATGATCGGCTTGACCACGCAGGGGTAGCCCACCGCTGCGGCACCGGCGACGTAGTCCTCGTAGGTGTCGGCGAAGTGGTACGGCGAGGTGGGCAGGCCCAGTTCCTCGGCGGCCAGGCGGCGGATGCCCTCGCGGTTCATGGTCAGCTGCGCGGCGCGCGCGCTGGGCACCACGGTGTAGCCCTCGGCCTCCAGCTCGACCAGGGTGGCGGTGGCGATGGCCTCGATTTCCGGGACTATGTAGTGCGGCTTCTCCTGCTCGATCACCGCGCGCAGGGCGGCGTCATCGAGCATGCTCAGCACGTGGCTGCGGTGCGCCACCTGCATGGCCGGGGCGTTGGCGTAGCGGTCGCAGGCGATCACTTCGCAGCCCAGGCGTTGCAGTTCGATCACCACTTCCTTGCCCAGCTCGCCGGAGCCACAGAGCAGTACGCGGGTCGCCGTGGGCGACAGGGGGGTTCCAATACGGGGCATTGCGTGCAACCTCGGGAAGGGGATGTTCTGTCGGCGCGCTAGAGCAGCACGCCCTGTTCGCGGGCGCGCTCATGGCACAGGCGCAGCACCTCGCGGCGCTCGTCGTTGTCCATGCGGCCCCAGCGGGTGATTTCGTCGGCCGTGCGCTGGCAGCCTATGCACAGGTCCTGATCGTCCAGGGTGCAGACGTAGACGCAGGGCGAGGCCACCGGGCGTTCCTGGCTCATTCTTCCTGCTCGGCCAGGTCGCGGGCGTAGCGCTGGGCGTTGTGCACGTAGTGGGCGGCGCTGGCTTCGAGCATCTTCTTCTGCTGCTCGCTCAGCTCGCGCACCACCTTGCCGGGCGAGCCCATGACCAGCGAGCCGTCGGGGATCACCTTGCCTTCGGGGATCAGCGAGTTGGCGCCGATGATGCAGTACTTGCCGATCTTCGCGCCGTTGAGCACCACGGTGTTGATGCCGATCAGGCTGTAGTCGTCCACCGTGCAGCCGTGCAGCATGACGTTGTGGCCGATGGTCACGCCCTTGCCGATGTTCAGCGGGAAGCCCATGTCGGTGTGCATCACGGTGCCATCCTGGACGTTGCTGTTCTCGCCGATGTGGATCAGCTCGTTGTCGCCACGCAGCACGGCGTTGAACCAGACGCTGGCGCCGGCGTCCAGGCGCACCTTGCCGATCACCGCGGCGTTCGGGGCGATCCAGCTGTCGGGATGGGTTTCGACTCGGGCGTCGTCCAGGCGGTATTTCATCGGTGGCTCCTCAGGCATCTCGTTGTTGTACGCGCCGCTCAGCTGAGCTTGATGAATTGTGGCGGCGCTCGGTGCAGGTCGATGCGGTCATCGAACAGCAGGTTGACCAGCTCGACGACCATGATCGCCGACAGGCCCCAGATCTTGTATTCGCCGAAGCGGTAGCTGGGCACGTACCAGCTGCGCCCGAAGTAGTCGATGCGATGGGTCATTTCCCGCGGGTCGCCGCGGAAGAACTCCAGCGGCACCTTGAACACCGCGGCGATCTCGCCGTCGTTGGGGGTGTACTCGACGAAGTCCGGGACGAAACCGACGAACGGCGTCACCTTGATGCCGTGGCGCGAGACCAGGGTGCTCAGCGGCCCGAGCACCTCCACCAGGCTCGGCGGCAGGGCGATCTCCTCCTCGGCCTCGCGCAGCGCGGTGTGGATCAGGTCGACGTCCTCGGGGTCGCGGCGCCCGCCGGGGAAGGCCACCTCGCCGCTGTGGGTGGACAACCCGGTGGCGCGCAGGGTCAGCACCAGCTCTTCGCTGGGGGTGATGGGCAGCAGCACCGCCGCTTCGGGGAAGCGCTGCTCGCTGTTCAGGTCCTGGGGGGTGTGCGCCGTGATGCGCCGGCGCAGCTCGTCCAGCATGCGGACATCCTGCGTGTAAGCCATTCTCTCAATTGTGGAATCATGGCATGAAAGGCTGCCTCGCCCAAGCCCCACCCCCTTGCTGCGCGGGCCTTCCGGCGAGCAAGATGGCTGTATCGATTCCCAGGGAAAGTGCATGAAATTCTGCAGTCAGTGCGGCGCCAGCGTGAGCCTGCGCATCCCCAGCGGCGACAACCGGCCGCGCTACATCTGCGACCAGTGCCATACGGTGCATTACCAGAACCCGCGCATCGTCGCCGGCTGCCTGCCGGTATGGGAGGGGCGCATCCTCCTGTGCCGCCGCGCCATCGCCCCGCGCCAGGGCTTCTGGACGCTGCCGGCGGGCTTCATGGAGAACGGCGAGACCCTCGAGCAGGCCGCCGCCCGCGAGACGCTGGAGGAAGCCTGCGCCCGCGTGCGCCAGTTGCAGCTCTATACCCTGTTCGACCTGCCGCACATCAGCCAGGTGTACATGTTCTTCCGCGCCGAGCTGGCCGACCTGGACTTCGCCGCCGGCGAGGAAAGCCTGGAGGTGGGCCTGTTCGAGGAATCGGCGATTCCCTGGTCGGAGCTGGCTTTCCCCACCGTGGGCCGTACCTTAGAATGCTACTTCAGCGACCGGCAGAGGCAGGACTTCCCGGTGCGCAACGAGGCCATAGCACCCATGCCGGGCCACTATAAGAAGACCTGAACACTTTGCAGGGCCGTGCATCGCGGCGCTTTATCGAACATCCGGGGGATCGTCTTTCCATGCGCTGGCTGCTTGCCTTTCTGTGCCTGACCTTTGCCGCTCTATCGCAGGCCAATGCGACGCCGACCCTGGAAGGCCGCATCGACAAGGTGCTGGTGCTCAAATCCGAGCACAAGCTGCACCTCTTGAGCAACGGCAAGATCCTCAAGAGCTACCGCATCTCCCTGGGCAAGAGCCCGCGCGGCACCAAGCTGGCCGAGGGCGACAACCGCACGCCGGAGGGCTTCTACTGGATCGACTGGCGCAAGACCAGCGACAAGTTCAACCTCTCCATGCACATCTCCTACCCCAACGCCCGCGACGTGGTGCGCGCCCGCGAGAAGGGCCTGTCGCCCGGCGGCATGATCATGATCCACGGCACCCCGCTGAGCGACGAGTACCCGGAGTGGTACTTCTCCACCCTGGACTGGACCAACGGCTGCATCGCCATGACCAACCCGGACATGCAGGAGGTCTGGAGCCTGGTCAAGGACGGCACGCTGATCGAGATCCGCCCCTGAGGCGGCAATGAAAAAAGGCGCCTTCGGGCGCCTTTTTTCATTTTGCGGTGGCTAGAAGACCATGTCCGACAACCGCCACACCTCGAAGGCCGGCGTCTCGTAGGGGTGCGCGGCCTTCAGCGCCTTGACCGAGTCGTGGATCAGTTCGTCGGCCACCACCATCTCCACCTTCCATTCGGCCACCTGCTCGATGAGGCCGGTCGAGCCGAGGAAGGGGTTGCTACCCTGCAGCGGGCGGAACTGGCCCTGGCCGAGGGACTGCCAGCAGCAGCTGTCGTAGGCACCGATGCGTCCTGCACCTGCGGCGAACACCGCTTTCTTCACCGTCTCCAGGTGAGTCTCGGGAACATAGAAGCAGAGTTTGTACATCGGACGCTCCGTGGCGGAAAACTGGACCGGGTGGGGAGTCGAGGAGCGAATGCTGCCACAGATGATGGCGTTTTGCCTCCAATGACTCAGCGGTCATGCTCGGCAAATATCGACAGCGCGATTGCCTTCACGTTCTAAGGGAAAATTCCCAAGATTTTTAAAACGTGATGGAGCGCAGATTCAGTCGGAATCACTTTCCGATAAAGCGCCGCCAGCGCCCAGCCCAACCTTTGGTGGGGTCCGATTCGCTGCACCGCGATGCTCGTAGGAGCAACTGTCTTGCCGGCTGCGCCGAGGCGCTCTTCGTAGGAGCGAGCTTGCTCGCGAACAGACTCCGCAGCGGGGCTCATTCGCGAGCAAGCTCGCTCCTACAAAAGCCGTGCTCGCCTGCAACGCAGGATCTCATCCGCGAATCACGTCGATCGCGGACAAGGTCCGCTCCTACACTGTTTTCTGGGTTATTCCCCTTCGGGCCAGCGCAAGCGCTGTTCGCGATGGAGCCGCGTCCCGCGTTCGCGGGAATGACGGGGTAAGAATCGTGTTTTCCGACGTCATTCCCGCGAACGCGGGAACCCAATAGACAGTTACGCGTACGATGGCGCCTCCCTGTAGGAGCGGACCTTGTCCGCGATTCGCGCGCAGGGCGTGCTCCTACAGGAGGTCGGGTTCGCGAGCCCGCAACGAAAAAGGGGAAGGCCGAAGCCTTCCCCTTTTTCCTGCTACGTCAGATACGGCCTCAGCCCACCCAGACGCGGGCATTGCGGAACATGCGCATCCAGCCGCCGTCTTCCTGCCACTCGTCCGGGCGCCAGGAGTTCTGCACGGCGCGGAACACCCGCTCCGGGTGCGGCATCATGATGGTCACGCGGCCGTCGCGGCTGGTCAGGCCGGTGATCCCGCGCGGCGAGCCGTTGGGGTTGGCCGGGTAGCTCTCGGTGACCTTGCCGTGGTTGTCGACGAAGCGCAGCGCCACGCAGCCGGACAGGTCCGACTCCAGCAGGGCTTCCTCACTCTCGAACTCCGCATGGCCTTCGCCGTGGGCGATGGCGATCGGCAGGCGCGAACCGGCCATGCCCTGCAGGAAGATCGACTGCGACTCCTGCACCTGGACCATGGCCACGCGCGCCTCGAACTGCTCGGAACGGTTGCGCACGAAGTGCGGCCAGAATTCGGTGCCGGGGATCAGCTCGTGCAGGTTGGACATCATCTGGCAACCGTTGCACACGCCCAAAGCGAAGCTGTCCTTGCGCTCGAAGAAGGCCTGGAAGCCGTCGCGGGCACGGGCGTTGAACAGGATCGACTTGGCCCAGCCCTCGCCGGCGCCGAGCACGTCGCCGTAGGAGAAGCCGCCGCAGGCCACCAGGCCCTTGAAGTCTTCCAGGCTGACGCGGCCGGCGAGGATGTCGCTCATGTGCACGTCAACCGCGGCGAAGCCGGCGCGGTCGAAGGCCGCGGCCATTTCCACCTGGCCGTTGACGCCCTGCTCGCGGAGGATCGCCACCTGCGGGCGCACGCCCTTCTTGATGTAGGGCGCGGCGATGTCGTCGTTGACGTCGAAGCTGAGCTTGGCGGACAGGCCGGGATTGTCCTCGGCCAGCAGGCCGTCGAACTCCTGGTCGGCGCACTCGGCGTTGTCGCGCAGGCGCTGGATCTGGTAGCTGGTTTCGCTCCAGATACGCTGCAGCAGGCGGCGCTCGGCGCTGTACACCGGCGCGCCGTTGAAGCCCAGCTCGATGGCGTCGCCGTTGACCGGCTGGCCGATCACCGCCACGCAGTCGCCCAGGCCGGCGGCGCTGAACTGCGCCAGCACTTCCGGGGTGGCCGCTTCGCGGACCTGGATGACCGCGCCCAACTCCTCGCTGAACAGCGCGGTATTGAGTTCCTCGCGGCTGGAAGCCAGGTCGTCGAGGCGCAGGGACAGGCCGCAGTGGCCGGCGAAGGCCATTTCCAGCACGCTGGCCAGCAGGCCGCCGTCGGAACGGTCGTGGTAGGCCAGCAGGTGGCCGTCGGCGTTGAGGCCCTGGATCACCGCGAAGAAGGCCTTGAGGTCCTCAGCGTCGTCGACGTCCGGGGCCTGCTGGCCGATCTTGCCGTAGGTCTGCGCCAGGATCGAGCCGCCCAGGCGGTTCTTGCCGCGGCCGAGGTCGATGAGGATCAGGTCGGTCTCGCCCTTGTCCAGGCGCAGTTGCGGGGTGAGGGTCTTGCGCACGTCGCCGACCGGGGCGAAGCCGGAGATGATCAGCGACATGGGCGCGGTGACGCTCTTCTCCACGCCCTCATCCTGCCAGCGGGTCTTCATGGACATGGAGTCCTTGCCCACCGGGATGGTGATGCCCAGCGCCGGGCACAGTTCCATGCCCACCGCCTTGACGGTGTCGTACAGGCGCGCGTCCTCGCCCGGGTGGCCGGCGGCGGCCATCCAGTTGGCCGACAGCTTGATGTCGGAGATCGCGCCGATGCTGGCGGCAGCCAGGTTGGTGATGGTCTCGCCGATGGCCATGCGGCCCGAAGCCGGGGCGTCGAGCAGGGCCAGCGGGGTGCGCTCGCCCATGGCCATGGCTTCGCCGGTGTAGACGTCGAAGCTGGTGGCGGTGACGGCGCAGTCGGCCACCGGCACCTGCCACGGGCCGACGAACTGGTCGCGGGCCACCAGGCCGGTGATGGTGCGGTCGCCGATGGTGATCAGGAAGCTCTTGCTGGCCACGGCCGGGTGGCGCAGCACGCGCTCGGTGGCTTCACCCAGGTCCAGGGCGGCGGCGCTGAAGTCATCGCCGATCTCGGCTTCGCGGGCGACCGAGCGGTGCATGCGCGGCGGCTTGCCGAGCAGCACGTCGAGCGGCATGTCCACCGGCTTGTTGCCGAAGTGGCTGTCGGCGACGGTCAGGTGCTTCTCCTCGGTGGCCTCGCCGACCACGGCGAACGGGCAGCGCTCGCGCTCGCAGATGGCCTTGAAGGTCTCGAAGTCGGCGGCGTCCACCGACATCACGTAGCGTTCCTGCGACTCGTTGCACCAGATTTCCAGCGGGCTCATGCCCGGCTCGTCGTTGGGCACCGCGCGCAGTTCGAAGCGGCCGCCGCGGCCGCCGTCGTTGATCAGTTCCGGCAGGGCGTTGGAGATGCCGCCGGCGCCGACGTCGTGGATGAACTTGATCGGGTTGTTCGCGCCCAGTTGCCAGCAGCGGTCGATGACCTCCTGGCAGCGGCGTTCCATTTCCGGGTTCTCGCGCTGCACCGAGGCGAAGTCCAGGTCGGCGGCGGAAGCGCCGGTGGCCATAGAGGAAGCCGCGCCGCCGCCCAGGCCGATGAGCATGGCCGGGCCGCCGAGCACGATGAGCTTGGCGCCGACGCTGATCTCGCCCTTCTGCACATGGTCTTCGCGGATGTTGCCCAGGCCACCGGCGATCATGATCGGCTTGTGGTAGCCGCGCACTTCCTCGCCGCGCGGGGTGGCCACGGCCTGCTCGAAGGTGCGGAAGTAGCCGGTCAGGTTGGGACGGCCGAATTCGTTGTTGAACGCGGCGCCGCCCAGCGGGCCTTCGATCATGATGTCCAGCGCGGTGACGATGCGCTCGGGCTTGCCGTAGGGCACTTCCCAGGGCTGCTCGAAACCGGGGATGTTCAGGTTGGAGACGGTGAAGCCGACCAGGCCGGCCTTGGGCTTGGCGCCGCGGCCGGTGGCGCCTTCGTCGCGGATTTCGCCGCCGGAGCCGGTGGAGGCGCCGGGGAACGGGGCGATGGCGGTCGGGTGGTTGTGCGTCTCGACCTTCATCAGGATGTGCACCGGCTCTTCGCTGGCGCCGTACTGGCGGGTCTCGGAGTTCGGGTAGAAGCGCCCGGCGACCGAGCCCACCATGACCGCGGCGTTGTCCTTGTACGCGGACAGCACGCCTTCGCGGTGCATTTCATAGGTGTTCTTGATCATGCCGAACAGGCTCTTGTCCTGGGCCTGGCCGTCGATGTCCCAACTGGCGTTGAAGATCTTGTGGCGGCAGTGCTCGGAGTTGGCCTGGGCGAACATCATCAGCTCGACGTCGTGCGGGTTGCGGCCCAGCTCGACGAAGCTCTTCACCAGGTAGTCGATCTCGTCCTCGGCCAGGGCCAGGCCCAGCTCCAGGTTGGCCTTCTCCAGCGCGGTGCGGCCGCCACCGAGGATGTCGACCACGGTCAGCGGCTTGGGCTGGGCGTGGCTGAACAGGCCGGCGGCCTCTTCCATCTGGTTCAGCACCAGTTGCGTCATGCGGTCGTGCAGGCGCGCGGCGATGTGCGCGGCGTCGGCCTCGGACAGCTCGCCGGCGACGTAGTAGGCGATGCCGCGCTCGATGCGCTCAAGCTTCGCCAGGCCGCAGTTGTGGGCGATGTCGGTGGCCTTGCTGGACCACGGCGAGATGGTGCCGAAGCGCGGCACCACCAGGAACAGCCGGCCCTTGGGCTCCTGCACCGGCACGCTCGGGCCGTACTTGAGCAGCCGTCCGAGCACCTGTTCCTCATCGGCGGTCAGCACGCCACTGACCTCGGCGAAATGCGCAAACTCGGCGTACAGCCCGGTGACAGCGGGTACCTGCCGGGTCAGCAGGTCGAGCAGTTTGCCGTGGCGGAAGGCGGAAAGGGCGGGAGCGCCGCGCAGGATCAGCATTGTCGGAACAGCCTCTGGAGACAGGGGAATTCGCAGGGCCGGGAGGGCCGGCCCGCAGAGGCCGTGCATTCTACCGTAAAGCATGCCCCGGCGGCACCTGCAGCTCGGCCGACGGCAAGGGCTTTCTGCCATTGGGCGGGGGAGCGGCGCCATTCATCTTCGAACGCTTTCGAACAGGCTCGCCGCACGCCCGCTCCAGGCGTGCCCCGGGGCCCCTGACCGGAGTCTGGCACGGCCTCTGAAACGAAGCTGCTAGCAGAGATGCCCCGAGCTGTCCAGATATTGGGCTCCGCGACCTTGGCGTATACTGCGCCGATGTTTGCCCTGAACCCGTCACGCGTGCGCTCCGCCGTATGGATCCTGGCGACCTGTATCTTTCTGCTGCTCTCCGGCTGTAGCGAGGCGAAAGTCCCGACAGTCCTGGAGCGAGTGCAGAAGGACGGCGTGCTGCGCGTGATAACCCGCAACAGCCCGGCCACCTACTTCCAGGATCGCAACGGCGAGACCGGCTTCGAATACGAGCTGGCCAAGCGCTTCGCCGATCACCTGGGGGTGAAGCTGCAGATGGAGACCGCCGACAACCTCGACGACCTCTACAGCAAGCTCGGCCAATCCGGCGGCCCCGACCTGGCCGCCGCCGGCCTCACCCCCGGCGGCGAGCGGGAGATCTCCGTACGCTTCTCGCACTCCTACCTGGACGTCACCCCCCAGGTGGTCTACCGCAATGGCGACCCGCGCCCCACCCGCCCGGACGACCTGGTCGGCAAGCGCATCGTGGTGCTCAAGGGCAGCAGCCACGCCACGCAGCTGGCCGAGCTGAAGAAGAAGTATCCGAAGCTGGAGTACAAGGAATCCGACGCCGACGAGATGGTCGACCTGCTGCGCATGGTGGACGTCGGCGACATCGACCTGACGCTGATCGACTCCAACGAGCTGGCGATGAACCAGGTCTACTTCCCCAACGTGCGCGTGGCCTTCGACTTCGGCGACGCCCGCGGCCTGGCCTGGGCCTTGCCCGGCGGGACGGACGACAGCCTGTACGCCGAGGTCAACAAGTTCCTCGACAAGGTCAAGCAGGACGGCACCCTGCAGCACCTGAAGGACCGCTACTACGGCCACGTCGACGTGCTCGGCTACGTCGGCGCCTACACCTTCGCCCAGCACCTGCAGCAGCGCCTGCCGCGCTACGAAACGCACTTCAAGCAGATCGCCCAGACGCTGAAGATGGACTGGCGCCTGCTCGCCGCCATCGGCTACCAGGAATCCATGTGGCAGCCCGACGCCACCTCCAAGACCGGCGTGCGCGGCCTGATGATGCTGACCAACCGCACCGCCCAAGCCATGGGCGTGTCCAACCGTCTAGACGCCAAGCAGAGCATCCAGGGCGGCGGCAAGTACTTCGACCAGATCCGCGACGAGTTGCCGGACAGCATCAAGGAGCCGGACCGCAGCTGGTTCGCCCTGGCCTCCTACAATATCGGCAGCGCCCACCTCGACGACGCCCGCAAGCTGGCCCAGCAGGAAGGCCTGAACCCGGACAAGTGGCTGGACGTGAAGAAGATGCTGCCGCGCCTGTCGCAGAAGCAGTGGTTCCGCAAGACCCGCTACGGCTACGCCCGCGGCGGCGAGACCGTGCATTTCGTGCAGAACGTGCGGCGCTACTACGACATCCTCACCTGGGTGACCCAGCCGCAGCTCGAAGGCGGCCAACTGGCCGAAAGCGGCCTGCACCTGCCCGGGGTGAACAAGACCCGCCCCAGCGAAGAGCCTGACGAGAAGCTCTGAAGCGCAGAGCATCGCGGACGGAGTCCCCTACGAGGGAACTCCATGCCTCACGACAACTGTAGGAGCGGGCCCTGCCCGCGATTTCGCGCGCAGGGCGCGCTCCTGCATGGGAATGGCGCGAGCGGGCAGCGTAGGAGCGGATCTCATCCGCGAATCGCGCCGAGGCCTCCGGCAAACACAACACCCGTAGGATGGTGTTGAGCGAAGCGATACCCATCACCTCGGCGCATTCGGCAAGACAGTTTTCAGGAATGCACTATCGTAGGAGCTGACTCCGTCCGCTATTCGCGTAGGACGCCGCGCCCTATCCCTTGCGCCTTGCCTTAAAGAAAGCCGACAACATCGCACTGCACTCCTCCGCCAGCACCCCACCCTCCACCAGCACCTTGTGGTTGAGGAAATCCTGGGCAAAGAACTCCCCCCGGCTGACCACCACCCCCGACTTGGGCTCAGCGGCGGCATAGACCAGGCGCTGGATGCGCGCATGCACCAGCAGGCCGGCGCACATGCTGCAGGGCTCCAGGGTGACGTAGAGGGTGCTGCCGGGCAGGCGGTAGTTGCCGGCCGCCGCCGCGGCCTCACGGATGGCGATCATCTCGGCATGGGCACTGGGGTCGTGGGCAGTGATCGGCTGGTTGAAGCCACGCCCGATGACCTGGCCCTCCAGCACCAGCACGGCGCCCACCGGCACCTCGCCCAGGGCCGCGCCCTGCTCGGCCAGGGCCATGGCCTCGCGCATGAACTCACGATCGCGACTGCGGTCGATCACCGGGGCCAGCCCCTTCACCGTCGGGTGGCCCTTGCTGTTGGTCAGCCGCACCAGGCGTCACCCACGGCGATGGTGCCCATCAGGCCGGTCTCCATATGGTCGATGACGTGGCAGTGGAACATCCACAGGCCAGGGTTGTCCGCCACCAGCGCCACCTTCGCGCTCTCGTTCTTGCCCAGCAGGTAGGTATCACTGTAGTACGGGATGATCTTGCGGCGGTTGGACGCCAGCACCTTGAAGGTCATGCCGTGCAGGTGGATCGGGTGCTGGTACTGCGTCAGGTTGCGCAGGGTGAAGATATAGCTCTTGCCCAGCTCCAGCTTGGCCAGCGGCGGCGCGTTGTGCTTGTGCTCCTCGCCGCCCTGCCAGGCCACGCCGTTGATCTGCCACAGCGACGGGGTCGCCTGGCCCTTGGAGTAGTCGGTCATGGCGCCCACCCACTCGAACTTGAAGTCGATGGTCTCGGCCTTGTCCAGGTCCGGCTCGCTCACCGGGTTGTGCGGCAGCGCCGGCGGCCATTCGGCGGAACCACCCTGCAGCGGCGCCACGCCGCGCACCGTGCCCAGGCGCACCACGCCGTCGCGCAGGGACAGCTCCTGGCCCTCGGCCGGACCGCGGATGGCCAGCTCCAGGCGCATGCCCGGGCCGATCCAGTATTGCTCGTCGAGGTCCCGCGGCTCCACCGGGTGGCCGTCAATGGCGTAGATCTTCGCCTCGCTGCCCGGCAGGTTGAGCCGGTAGGTCACGGTGTTGTCGATGTTGAGGATGCGCACGCGGGTCACCTGGCCGGCGGGCAGCTCGATCACCGGCACGTGCTCGCCGTTGATGGTCGACAGACTGCCGCGGGTGCCCTCGCGAGCGGCCTCGCGCGGCACGCTGAAGGCGGTGAAGGCGCCCTGCTCGTCCACGTGCCAGGTCTTCAGGCAGAGGATTCTCTCGTGGCTGAAGCCGCTGGGCTCGCGCTCGTCGATGATCAGCGGGCCGACCAGGCCGCGGCCCAGCTGCTCGCTGCTCATCAGGTGCGGGTGGTACCAGTAGCTGCCGGCGTCGGGGGTCTTGAACAGGTAGACGAAGCTCTGCCCCGGCTGCACCGGCGGCTGCGAGATGTAGGGCACGCCGTCCATCTCGATGGGCAGGCGGATGCCGTGCCAGTGGATGGTGGTCGGCTGGTCCAGCTTGTTGGTGAAACGCACGCGCAGCCAGTCGCCCTGGCGGGCGCGGATCTCGAAGCCGGGGAAGCGGTTGCCGTAGAGCAGCGCCGGGGTCTTGTGCCCGGGCACCAGCTCCAGGTCCATGGGCGCGGCGATCAGTTCGTAGTCGTGCTCCGCGGTCACCTGCGGGCGCGCCAGCCATAGACGCGCGCCGCCGGCGCCGAGGCCGACCACGGCGAGGCCGGCGATGCCACCCAGTACCTGTCTGCGGGTAAAGCTCATGTCTCCCCCAACCCCTGCGGGTATCTCGCAAATGCAAGATTTTCTCATTTTCCCGGTGGCAAGGCGAGCACGAAGGCGCTGCGCGATGTCGCATCCCGGGCAACCGCAGCAAATGCCTGACAGACATGGACAGCCACGCCACGGAAGGCTATCTGAATAACTTCGCTTCCACGGCGATACACCGCCATTGACGACGAGAGAGACGAGGCATGAGCCAGAAACTGAAGGTGGAACGCAAGGGCCATGTGCTCTGCATCGGGCTGAACCGCCCGGAGAAGTACAACGCCATGGACGTGGAGCTGTACCTGACGCTGGCCGACGCCTACGGTGAACTGCAACGCGACGACGAACTGCGCTGCGGCCTGCTCTACGGCGAAGGCAAGCACTTCTGCGCCGGCCTGGAGCTGGACAAGTGGGGCCCGCAGTTCGCCAGCGGCCGCTTCCCCGAACTGCCTCCAGGCGCCTGCGACCCCTTCGGCCTGGACCCGGCTCGGCGGGTGGCCAAGCCGATCGTGGTCGCTGCCCGCGGCGTCTGCTTCACCGCCGCCCTGGAACTGATGCTGGCCGCCGACGTGCGCATCGCCGCGGAAGATGCCCGCTTCGGCCAGATCGAGGTCAAGCGCGGCATCTATGCCGTGGGCGGCGCGACCATCCGCTTCGTGCAGAACATCGGCTGGGGCAACACCATGCGCTACCTGCTCACCGGCGACGAATTCGACGCCCGGGAAGCCCACCGCATAGGCCTGGTGCAGGAAGTGACGGCCCCCGGCGAGGAATTTGCCGCAGCCCTGGCCATAGCCGAACGCATCGCCCGCCAGGCCCCGCTGGGCGTGCGCGCCACCCTGGCCAGCGCGCGCCTGGCCCTGGCCGAAGGCGAGACGGAAGCCGCCCGCCGCCTGCTGCCGGACCTGCAACCGCTGATGGGCAGCGAGGACGTCAAGGAAGGCGTCGCCTCCTTCCTCGAACGCCGCGAGGCGAACTTCGTCGGCCGCTGAAACGACGACGGGGCGGCGTGGATGACCACGACCGCCCCGTCTTCCAGTTGCCGGCGCCGCTCAGCGGCGCCGGCGTGCTGGGATCACTCCCACTCGATGGTCGCCGGCGGCTTGCTCGACACGTCGTAGGTGACGCGGGAGATGCCTTCGATCTCGTTGATGATGCGGTTGCTGACCTTCTCCAGCAGCTCGTAGGGCAGGTGCGCCCAGCGTGCGGTCATGAAGTCGATGGTTTCCACCGCGCGCAGGGCCACGACCCAGGCGTAGCGGCGGCCGTCGCCGACCACGCCGACGGATTTCACCGGCTGGAACACCACGAAGGCCTGGCTGGTCTTGTGGTACCAGTCGAAGTTGCGCAGTTCCTCGATGAAGATGTGGTCGGCGCGGCGCAGCAGGTCGGCGTATTCCTTCTTCACTTCGCCGAGGATGCGCACGCCCAGGCCCGGGCCCGGGAACGGGTGGCGGTAGACCATGTCGTAGGGCAGACCCAGTTCCAGGCCGATCTTGCGCACTTCGTCCTTGAACAGCTCGCGCAGCGGCTCGACCAGTTCGAACTGCATGTCTTCGGGCAGGCCGCCGACGTTGTGGTGCGACTTGATCACGTGGGCCTTGCCGGTCTTGGCGCCGGCCGACTCGATCACGTCGGGGTAGATGGTGCCCTGGGCCAGGAACTTCACGTCCTGCAGCCTGGTGGCTTCCTCGTCGAAGACCTCGATGAAGGTCTTGCCGATGATCTTGCGCTTCTGCTCCGGATCGGACTCGCCAGCCAGGCGGCCGAGGAACTTGTCTTCGGCGTTGGCGCGGATCACCTTGACGCCCATGTTCTCGGCGAACATGGCCATCACCTGGTCGCCCTCGTGCAGGCGCAGCAGGCCGTTGTCGACGAAGACGCAGGTCAGCTGGTCGCCGATGGCCTTGTGCAGCAGGGCCGCGACCACCGAGGAGTCGACGCCGCCGGACAGGCCCAGCAGCACCTTGGCGTTGCCCACCTGGGCGCGCACGGTGGCGATGGCGTCGTTGACGATGTTCGACGGCGTCCACAGGGCTTCGCAGCCGCAGATGTCCAGCACGAAGCGCGAGAGGATGCGGCCGCCCTGCTTGGTGTGGGTCACTTCCGGGTGGAACTGCACGCCGTAGTAGCCGCGAGCGTCGTCGGCCATGGCGGCGATCGGGCAGCTCGGGGTGCTGGCGAGGATGTGGAAGCCCTCGGGGATGTCGGTGACCTTGTCGCCGTGGCTCATCCATACGTCGAGGCCGAGCACGCCGTCTTCATCGACGTGGTCCTCGATGCCGTCCAGCAGGCGCGCCTTGCCGACCACGTCGACGCGGGCGTAGCCGAACTCGCGCAGGTCCGAACCCTGCACCTTGCCGCCCAGCTGCTCGGCCATGGTCTGCATGCCGTAGCAGATGCCGAACAGCGGCACGTTCAGGTCGAACACCGCCTTGGGCGCCCGCGGGCTGTCCAGCTCGTGCACCGACTCCGGGCCGCCGGCCAGGATGATGCCGCGCGGGGCGAAGGCGCGGACGTCGTCGTCGCTCATGTCGAATGGGTGGATTTCGCAGTACACGCCGATCTCGCGCACGCGGCGGGCGATCAGCTGGGTGTACTGGGAACCGAAGTCGAGGATCAGGATCCGGTGGGCGTGGATATCTTGATGGGCCATTTTCTTCCCCTGGGGAAATGGCTGAAGGCTGAAGGCTGAAGGCTGAACGAAAGAGCAATCTCGTCCAGCCTCCAGCCTCCAGCCTCCAGCGAAAGAGCGGTTTAGCCGACGCGGTAGTTCGGCGCTTCCTTGGTGATCTGCACGTCATGCACGTGGGATTCGGCCATGCCGGCGCCGGTGATGCGCACGAACTGCGGCCGGGTGCGCATGTCCTGGATGTCGGCGCTGCCGGTGTAGCCCATGGCGGCGCGCAGGCCACCCATCAGCTGGTGGACGATGGCGGTCAGCTGGCCCTTGTACGGGACGCGGCCTTCGATGCCCTCGGGGACCAGCTTCTCGGCGCCGGCGGAGGCGTCCTGGAAGTAGCGGTCGGAGGAGCCGGTGGCGCCAGCCATCGCACCCAGGGAGCCCATGCCGCGGTAGGACTTGTAGGAACGGCCCTGGAACAGCTCGATCTCGCCCGGAGCCTCTTCGGTACCGGCGAACATGGAGCCCATCATCACGCAGTAGGCGCCAGCCACCATGGCCTTGGCCAGGTCGCCGGAGAAGCGGATGCCGCCGTCGGCGATCAGCGGAACGCCGGTGCCTTCGAGGGCGGCGGCGACGTTGGCGATGGCCGAGATCTGCGGCACGCCGACGCCGGCGACGATGCGGGTGGTGCAGATGGAGCCCGGGCCGATGCCGACCTTGACCGCGTCGGCGCCGGCGTCGGCCAGGGCCTTGGCGGCTTCGCCGGTGGCGATGTTGCCGCCGATCACCTGGACCTGCGGGAAGGTTTCCTTCACCCAGCGCACGCGATCGATCACGCCCTTGGAGTGGCCGTGGGCGGTGTCCACCACCACTACGTCGACGCCGGCGGCGACCAGCGCGGCGACGCGCTCGGCGGTATCGGCGCCGGTGCCGACGGCGGCGCCGACGCGCAGGCGGCCCTGCTCGTCCTTGGACGCCAGCGGGTAGGTCTTGGCCTTCTCGATGTCACGGAAGGTGACCAGGCCGGTGAGGCGGAACTGCTCGTCGACCACCAGCATCTTCTCGATGCGGTTCTCGTACAGCTTGGCCTTGATCTCTTCCAGGGCGGTACCTTCGCGGGCGGTGATCAGCTTGTCCTTGGGCGTCATGATCGCCGCCACGCTGTCGCCGACGTTCGGCTTCACGCGCAGGTCGCGGCCGGTGACGATGCCCACCAGCTCACCCTCTTCCACCACCGGGAAGCCGGAGAAGCCGTATTCGCGGGCGATCTGCAGCAGCTCGATGATCTTGGTCGAGGGCGTCACGGTGACCGGGTCGCGAACGATGGCGGTCTCGTGCTTCTTGACCTTGCGCACCTCGGCAGCCTGCTGCTCGATGCCCATGTTCTTGTGGATGATGCCGATACCGCCTTCCTGCGCCATGGCGATCGCCAGGCGGGATTCGGTCACGGTATCCATGGCGGCGGACACCAGCGGGATGTTCAGTTCGATGCCCCGGGTCAGGCGAGTCTTCAGACTCACGTCCTTGGGCAGGACCTCGGAGTAACCGGGGATGAGGAGGACGTCGTCGAACGTCAGGGCTTCTTGGCTGATGCGCAGCATGGCGAGGGCTCCCACACGGGAAAATGGAAGCGCGGCATTATACCCCAGCTTCACGCTCGGGCTCAACGCGCCCGACCGCTGGATTCGCGGGTTTCGCGCTGGCCCTCGGCAAGGCCCCGGGCTTATCATCCAGCGCCATGTTCAATGACCCTTTCCAACGGCTGGGCCTCGACCGCGAGGTGCTGACCGTCAGCCAGCTCAACCAGCGCGCCCGCCAGCTCCTGGAGGACGTGTTCCCGCAGGTGTGGGTGGAAGGCGAGATCTCCAACCTCGCCCGCCCCGCCTCCGGGCACATCTATTTCACCTTGAAGGACGGCAACGCCCAGGTGCGCTGCGCGCTGTTCCGCCAGCACGCCCTGCGCGTGCGCCAGGCCCTGCGCGACGGCCTGGCGGTCAAGGTGCGCGGCAAGGTCTCGCTGTTCGAGGGCCGCGGCGACTACCAACTGATCGCCGACGCCGTCGAACCGGCCGGTGACGGCGCCCTGCGCCTGGCCTTCGAGGCACTGAAGCAGAAGCTCGCCACCGAGGGCCTGTTCGCCGCCGAGCGCAAGCGGCCGCTGCCGGCCCATCCGCGGCGCATCGGCATCGTCAGCTCGCCCACCGGCGCGGTGATCCGCGACATCATCAGCGTGTTCCGCCGCCGCGCGCCGCAGGTCGAGCTGACCCTGGTGCCCACCGCGGTGCAGGGCCGCGAGGCCACCGCGCAGATCGTCCGCGCCCTGAAGCTGGCCGATGCGCGCGGTTTCGACGCCATCATCCTGGCCCGCGGCGGCGGCTCGCTGGAAGACCTCTGGTGCTTCAACGAGGAAGTCGTGGCCCGCGCCATCGCCGCCTGCGCCACGCCGGTGGTCAGCGCCGTGGGCCACGAGACCGACGTTTCCATCAGCGATTTCGTCGCCGACGTCCGCGCGCCCACGCCCTCGGCCGCCGCCGAGTTGCTGGCGCCGCACGCCGGCGACCTGCAGCAGCGCCTGGACGGCCTGCGCCGCCGGTTGATCCTGCGCATCCAGGACCGCCTGACCCGCGAGCGCCTGCGCCTGGAAGGCACCGCCCGGCGCCTGCGCCACCCCGGCGAGCGCCTGCGCCAGCAGGCCCAGCGCCTGGACGACCTGGACATGCGCCTGCGCCGCGCCTTCGAGCGCCAGCTGCAGGTGCGCCAGGAACGCATCGGCCGCCTGCAGACGCGCCTGCAGGCACAGCACCCGGGCCGCGCCCTGGCGCTGCTGCGGCAGAAACTCGACAGCCTGGCCGCGCGCCTGCCCCACGCCACCCGGGCGATCCTCCGCGAGCGCCGCCAGCGCCTCGACGGCCTGGCCCAGAGCCTGCACATCGTCAGCCCGCTGGCGACCCTCGGGCGCGGCTACAGCATCCTCCTCGACGAGCGCGGCCAGGCCATCCGCCGCGCCGCCCAGGCCCAGCCCGGCCAGCGTCTGACCGCGAAACTGGGCGAAGGCCAACTGGAAGTGCGGGTGGAAGACAACCACCAGGCCCCGGTCACCCTCTCGCTGCTGGACTGACCTGGGCCTTGGCTGTGACATGCGCCGAAATCGCGGACGGAGTCCGCTCCTACGTTTCCAAGAAGCACGGCTCTTCGTAGGATGGTGTTGAGCGAAGCGATACCCATCACCACGACCGCATGGGTTTCGCAGGCTCAACCCATCCTACGAAGAGCCCTCCGGTGCAAGATTGCCCCGTAGGATGGCGTTGAGCGGAGCGATACCCATCACCCCGGCGCAGCCGGCAAGACAGTTGCGCCTACAGGGACTGACGAATAACCGCCAACGGTTACACGCCCGACGTTCGTGCCATGTAGACTGCCGGCTTTACCGGATTTACGGAAAGCCCATGTTCCGCGTCTTCTGCCTGCTGTTCGCCACCCTTCTCGCCCTGCCCGCCCATGCCGAGGGTTTCATCAGCCGTACCCTGAACAAGCCGGTGCCCGGCGGCGTCGCCGTGGTCCAGCTGGGCAGCGCGGGGCCGGCGCCGAGCGCCAGCTACCAGGGCAAGCCGGTGCTGGTGGTGCGCGAGGAAGGCCGCGACTGGATCGCCGTGGTCGGCATCCCACTCAGCGTCAAGCCGGGCCAGCAGCAGCTCCAGGTGAAGCAGGCCGGCGCCAGCCGCAGCCTGCCGTTCCAGGTCGGCAGCAAGCACTACCGCGAGCAGCGCATCACCCTGAAGAACACCCGCCAGGTCAACCCGCTGCCCGAGGACCTCAAGCGCATCAACCGCGAACTGGCCGAGCAGACCGCCGCCTACCGCAGCTTCAGCCCCGGCACGCCGAGCAACCTGGTGCTGGACAAGCCGGTCAACGGCCCGCTCTCCAGCCCCTTCGGCCTGCGCCGCTTCTTCAACGGCGAGGAACGCAACCCGCACTCCGGGCTGGACTTCGCGGTGCCCGCCGGCACGCCGATCAAGGCCCCGGCGGCGGGCAAGGTGATCCTCATCGGCAACTACTTCTTCAATGGCAACACCGTGTTCGTCGACCATGGCCAGGGCTTCATCAGCATGTTCTGCCATATGTCGAAGATCGACGTGAAGCTCGGCGACCAGGTCCCGCGCGGCGGCGTGGTCGGCCGCGTCGGCGCCACCGGCCGGGCCACCGGGCCGCACATGCACTGGAACGTCAGCCTCAACGACGCCCGCGTCGACCCGGCGATCTTCATCGGCGCCTTCAAGCCCTGAGGTTCATTCTGCGCGGCTGGGCACCCGCTCCAGACGATAGAGCTCGCCGATCAGGCAGGGCTCGGGGATACCGCTCGAGTCGTACGAGAGAATGCGGTCGAGCCTGGTCACCGCTCCCACCGTGCTGCTGATGTTCAGGCGGTTGCTGAACGACAGGTTGTCGCACGGCGAGGAGAAGGCCACCAGGTAGCGCCGGCCGGGCGCGTGGCCGAGGACGATGTGGCCCTTGTCGAGGTATTCCCAGCCCTGGGTTTCCCACACCGGGATCGACTTGACCGTCTCGCCCTGGCGGTAGCCGAGGCGTTCCAGGTGCTGGTCGAGGGGCAACGGGTCGTTGCGCAGCCCGGACTGGCTGCAGGCGGCCAGCAGGACGGCAACCGCCAGCATGGCGGCACTGCGGACATTGCGCATGCTCACCTCCCGGCCACGGATGGGTGGCCCATGTCGAGCCGAAACCGGCCCGGCTCCATTTTCCCACCCTGGGAAAAGGCCGGCGCGCGGCCGGCCGGACGGTCAGTTCATCTTCATCCCGGGCATGTCGTGACCCGACATATCGTGGCCGGACATGCCGTGCTCACCCGCCTCGGGCGCCTGTTTCTGCACCTGCACCTCGACCTTGAGGTCGCCGGCCTGCTGGAAGTGCAGGGTCACAGGGAAGCGCTCGCCGTCGACCAGCGGCTTCTTCAGGCCGAACAGCATCAGGTGGTAATGGCCCGGGGCGAAGGTGACAGTGCCGCCGGCGGGGATGTCCACGCCGTCGACCTTCTGCATCTTCATCATGCCGTCCTTCATCTGGTGCTCGTGGACCTCGGCGCTGGCCGCGCGCTCGGTGTCGGCGCCGAGCAGGCGGTCGGCCGCCTTGCCGTGGTTGTGCACGACGAAATAGGCCGCGCCGTTCTCCGAATTGGCCGGCAGCAGCAGCGACCAGGGGTGCTCGACATCGAGGTCGCCGGCCTTGTATTCGTGGGCCAGCAGCGGGGTGGAGAAGGACAGCATGGCCGCCAGGGCCAGGAGGGTCTTGCGCATGTTGGAAACTCCTAACGATCTCATGGGCCGCCCGTCGAGCGGGCGGCTTCGCCGGGGGCTCGGTCAGCATAGCTGCTGGGCGCCCCCGCTCATACCGGCGGCCGCGGCCGCCGGGGTTCAGAAGCTGAAGTCCACCTTGGTCCAGAGCGTACGGCCCGGTTCGCGAATCGCCTGGGGATCGTTCGCCGGGTAGCCGAAGCCGGCGTTGCCGGCGAGGTTCAGGTGCTCGGCGTAGTCCTTGTCGAACAGGTTGTCGACGCCGGTGCTGACCTTGAAGTGCTTGTTCACGCGGTACGCGGCGTTGAGCGAGAAGACGCCGAAGCCGGCGCTCTCGTCGAAGTCCTTGCCGACCACGTTGCCCTGCCCCTCGGCCACCCGCCCCTGCTTCGCCACCAGGCGCCACAGGGCGCCGGCGCTCCAGTCGCCCTGCTCGTAGGTCAGGCCCAGGCGGGTTTCCAGCGGCGGCATCTGCGGCAGCGCTCGGTCGTCGCTGGTGTTCTTGCCCCAGGCGTAGGCCAGGGTGGCGTCGGTCTTCCAGTTCGGCGCCAGTTGGTAGGCCGCGCCCAGTTCACCGCCCATGATGCGTGCGTCGACGTTGGTCGCCTGGGACGTTGCCCCCATCATGCCGCCGCTGGTGTAGGTGAACAGGATGTAGTCGCGGATCTCGCCGACGTAGCCCGAAGCCCAGGCCTTGAGCTTCTCGCCCTCGTACTGGGCGCCGAAGTCGAGCTGGGTGGTCTTTTCCGGCTTGATGGCGTCGAAGGCGTTGGCCGAGCCGGCCGGGCCCATGTTCGGGGAAAACAGCTCCCAATAGTCAGGGAAGCGCTGCACATGGCCGAGGCCGGCGTAGAGCGTGGTGGGCGAGTCGGCCAGGTCGTGCTCGTAGCGCAGGAAGCCGCTGGGTAGGGTGTCGGCGCGGGTGTCGTCGGCCGTGGGGTTGGGCCGCATCATCATTCCCGAGCCGGTGGTCTGCCGGTAGTCCTTGGCCGAGGCGCGGTCCAGCCGCGCGCCGGCGATCACCCGGTCGCGCTCGGCGGCGTACCAGGTCAGCTCGGCGAAGGCGCCGTAGTTGTGGAAGGTCGCGTCCTTGCTCCACGGCACCTCGTCGTAGGCGCCGATGCCCATGGCGCTGCGCTGGCGGTGCTCGCTGCTCTGGGCGTCGACGCCGGAGATCAGCTTGAAGTCGTCCCAGCGCCAGGTGGCCGCCAGGCGCCCGCCGAGGGTGCGGCGGTCGACGTTGGAGGCCATGGGCCCGGCCATCATGCCGGTGCCCGAGGGCGTGCGCAGGCTGTAGTTGTCCATCACGTGATCGGCGTAGTTGTAGTAGACCTGCGCCTCCAGCTTGTCGAGCACGCCGCCGAGGTTGGACTTCTCGAAGCGCAGGCCCAGGCTCTCGCGCTTGAACTGCGAGCCGTCCATGCCGCGCCCGGCGTAGCGTGCCTCGCCGTCGCCCTTGCCGGCGGTCAGCTCGACCAGGGTGTCGGCGTCCGGCGTCCAGCCCAGGGCGACGTCGCCGTTCCACTTGTTCCAGCGCGAGGGCACGGTGTTACCGCCGCCGTCCTCGTAGTCGTCGGACTGCGAGCGGTTGCCGGTGAAGCGCAGGTAACCCTCGGGGCCGCCGGCGGCTGCGTCCAGCACGCGGTCGAAGCGGCCGTTGGAGCCGGCCACCAGGCTGCCGTTTATCCGCGTGCCCAGCTCGCCGAAGCGCTCCGGCTCGCGGTCGAAGCGGATGGTCCCGGCCGAGGCGCCGGGGCCCCAGATCACGGTTTCCGGGCCCTTGACCACGGTGAGCCGGTCGTAGGTCTCCGGGGATATATAGGAAGTGGGCGCGTCCATCCGCGCCGGGCAGGCGCCGAGCATCACGCCGCCGTTGGTGAGGATGTTCAGCCGCGAGCCGAACATGCCGCGCAGCACCGGGTCGCCATTGCTGCCGCCGTTGCGGATGGCGGAGAAGCCGGGGATGGTCTTCAGGTAGTCGGCGCCGTCGCTGGCCGGGATCGGCTGGCGCGCCTGCTTCGGGTCGGTGACCACGGTCAGCGGCGAACTCTGCGCCACCGCGGTGATGACGCTGGGTTGCAGTTCGATGGCGTGGTGGCCGGCGTGCGGGTCGTCGGTCTCGTCGGCGCGTACGGACGGGGTCAGGCCGACGATGCCGCCGAGGGCGGTGAGTGCGCAAAGGGTGCGCAGGTGCGCCGGGCGAACGCGCCCGCGCAGGAAGAGTCTGGACATGCGAAATTCCATGATCAATGACGATGTTCTTCTGGCCAGGCACGGCGGATGCGCACGGAGGAAGGTTCCTCTGCGCGATGGCGACTTGCGCTGGCTACGGCGAAAGAAGGGTCAGGCGGTCATGGACGGTGGCGCGCGCGAACGGGCGCCGGGGAAGATCGGCGAAGGCGGGATGGATTGTTCGATGACGACCTGGGGCGCCGGGGCGGCCCCGGGCAGGTCGGCGGAGAGCGCCAGGCGCGGGGTTTCCAGCGCCGGGCTGTGGAGCAGCAGGCCGCAGTAGCCGCACTTCTCCATGAAGTGGTCGGCGGAGAAGCCCTGCTGCGCGGCATCGGAGCCATGGTGGCCGCCGCGCATCTGTTCGGAGCAGGCCATGTCCTCCATCCCGGCCATCGCCGGCATGGGGTGGTCCATGGGCATGGACTGCGACAGCAGCGGGCCGAGGTGGATCATCAGCATGGCGAAGAGCGCCAGCCAGATGCCCGTGCCTTGTCCTGTGCCTCGCCGTCTGCGACCTGTCACTGGAAGTCCCCGAATCGATTGGCGGCGTTTTACCCTGCCGGGCCGATGGGCGCAATTCGCCGATGGCTCAATGCTGTGCGGCATGGAGACGCATCGGAGAGTAAGGCAGAAAAAGCGCTTCGCAATTCCTTGCGCAATAAAGCTCACATACGAGCATAAAATCTCGTTTAGTTTTATTGATCGACGATTACTACCAATTTTTCCACAATGCTTGCCATCCACCCCCAAAGCGCACTAGGGTGGGCGCTATGAAAACCGCACACACCCTCATCCTGCTTCGCCAACACGCCTGCCTGCGCCTGGTCAGCCCGCGACTGCGTGGCTGAATCCGTTTCCCGGCTTCACCTCTTCATCTTTCTACCGCGCAGGGCCGCCGCTGGCCCGGAAGAACAAGGATTCCGCCCATGACCATGCTCAAAGACCCGTCGAAGAAATACCGTCCCTTCACCCCGATCACCCTGCCCGACCGCACCTGGCCGGACAAGATCATCGACCAGGCGCCGATCTGGCTGAGCACCGACCTGCGCGACGGCAACCAGTCGCTGATCGAGCCGATGGACGCCGAGAAGAAGATGCGCTTCTTCAAGTGCCTGGTGCAGGTCGGCCTGAAGGAAATCGAAGTGGGCTTCCCGTCCGCCTCGCAGACCGACTTCGACTTCGTCCGCGAGCTGATCGAGGGCGGCCACATTCCCGATGACGTCACCATCCAGGTGCTGACCCAGGCCCGCGACGACCTCATCGAGCGTACCTTCGAATCCCTGAAGGGCGCCAAGCGCGCCATCGTGCACTACTACAACGCCTGCGCGCCGAGCTTCCGCAAGATCGTCTTCAACCAGGACAAGGAAGGCGTCAAGCAGATCGCCATCGCCGCCGGCAAGACCATCAAGCGCCTGGCCGCCGCCGCGCCGGAAACCCAGTGGGGCTTCGAGTACTCCCCCGAGGTGTTCAGCTCCACCGAGACCGACTTCGCCGTCGAGGTGTGCAACGCGGTGATCGACGTGTTCCAGCCGACCCCGGCCAACCGCCTGATCCTCAACCTGCCGGCCACCGTCGAGTGCGCCACGCCGAACAACTACGCCGACCAGATCGAGTGGTTCGGCCGCCACATCGACAAGCGCGACAGCGTGATCATCAGCCTGCACACCCACAACGACCGCGGCACCGGCGTGGCCGCCTCGGAGCTGGCGCTGATGGCCGGCGCCGACCGCGTGGAAGGCTGCCTGTTCGGCAACGGCGAGCGCACTGGCAACCTCTGCCTGGTGACCATGGCGCTGAACATGTACACCCAGGGCATCAACCCGGGGCTGGACTTCTCCGACATCGACGCCGTGCGCAAGGTGGTGGAAGAGTGCAACCAGATTCCGGTGCACCCGCGTCACCCCTACGTCGGCGACCTGGTCCACACTGCCTTCTCCGGCTCCCACCAGGACGCCATCCGCAAGGGCTTCGCCCAGCAGAAGGACGACGCCGTGTGGGAAGTGCCCTACCTGCCGATCGACCCGGCCGACATCGGCCGCAGCTACGAGGCGGTCATCCGCGTCAACAGCCAGTCGGGCAAAGGCGGCATCACCTTCCTGCTCGAACAGGAATACGGCATCAGCCTGCCGCGCCGCATGCAGATCGAGTTCAGCCAGGTGGTGCAGAACGAGACCGACCGTCTCGGCCTGGAAATGACCGCCGAGCAGATCTACAACCTGCTGCAGAGCGAGTACCTGCAAGCCGTCTCGCCGTTCGGCCTGAAGAACTACCGCCTGCAGGAAGAGAACGGCATCTGCGCCATCGACATCGACGTCACCCACAAGGGCGAGCAGCACCGCTGGCACGGCAAGGGCAAGGGCACCCTGGAAGCCCTGGTCGCCGCGCTGCCGGTGGACGTCGAGATCATGGACTACAACGAGCACGCCATCGGCGCCGGCACCAACGCCCGCGCGGCAGCCTACATCGAGCTGCGCGTCGAAGGCGGCCGCTCGCTGCACGGCATCGGCATCGACGAGAACATCACCACCGCCAGCTTCCGCGCCCTGTTCAGCGCGCTGAACCGCGCCGTGACCCTGGGCCAGGCGAAAGCCGCCTGAACCCGCCGGTGATGTGAAAAAGGGGCCTTCGGGCCCCTTTTTTCATCTTCTCGGTCAGGCTGCGCCGAAGCGCTCTTCGTAGGAGCGAGCTTGCTCGCGAACCAAGCCCGGCTCCGTGACCGCCCGGTTCGCGAGCAAGCTCGCTCCTACGAGAAGCCGTGCTCACCTGCTACGTAGGACCTTGTCCGCGATAGCCGGGCATCTCGGCGCGGATCGCGGATGAGATCCGCTCCTACGCTGCCCCACCCGCACCATTCCCATGTAGGAGCGCGCCCTGCGCGCGATATCGCGGGCAGGGCCCGCTCCTACAGGGAGACGCCATGCCTACTCGTCGTCGCCGCTGGCGCTCACCGCGCCCAGGCAGCGCAGGCGGTGCTCGCTGCCGTTGGATTGCAGCGTCCAGCTGTCGTCGCTGGCCTCGTACCGGGCTTCCATCACCTCGTTGTAGGTGAACTGCCAGCGCCGCTTGTCGCGGCCGTCGACCACCTCCACGCGCAGCACCACGTCTTCGCTGGCGAAGGCCTGGCCGGCTTCGGCGGCGATCTCGGCGCGGTCCAGCAGGTCTTCGTCGAGGCTGAATTCCCAGGCGTGCAGGCCGTCCAGTTCGAGCATGTCGGTCAGTTCGAGCTGGTCCAGCAGATAGAGGGTTTCTTCGGACATTTTTCGTATTCCCGGTGAGACAGGCCGCCATCATAGAGCAAAGCCCCGCCGGCGGCCCTCCCCGCCTAGTCGGCCAGTGCAGCCAGCACGCCGCGCAGACGCTCGACGGTGGCCGCCGAGCAGGGCTGCATGGGCTCGCGCAGTTCGTCGGCGATCAGCCCCTGCAACGCCAGGGCGGCCTTCAGCGGTGCCGGGTTGGGCTCGACGAAGGCAGCCTGCATCCACGGCAGCAGGCGCAGGAAGGTGCTCCGCGCGCCGGCCAGGTCGCCCGCCTCCGCCTGGCGCTGCATGCGCACGTAGAGGTCGGCGCGCACGTGGGCGGACGCGGAGATGGCCCCGGCGCCGCCCAGGCACAGGTTGGCGAAGATCTGCAGATCCTCGCCGGCCAGCACTTCGACGTCGCCGTCGGCGATCAGCGCCAGGGTGGTCTCGAAGTCGCCGCTGCAGTCCTTGATCGCGACGATGCGCGGGTGGCGGACGATGCGCCGCAGGGTCTCGCGCTCGATGCGCACGCCGGTGCGGTAGGGAATGTCGTAGAGCACCACGGGCACGCTGGCGGCGTCGGCCACGGTCTGGAAGAACGCCTCCAGGCCCTGCTGCGACGGGCGGATGTAGTAAGGCGCCGGCACCAGCAGGCCAGCCACGGGGCGGCGCTGGATTTCCTGCTGGAAGGCCAGCAACTCGCGCAGGTTGTTGCCGGCCAGGCCCATGATCACCTGCTGCGGCGGCACCCACTGCAGCACGGCGTCGAGCACCGCCAGCTGCTCCTCATGGCTGAGCGCGGCGGCCTCGCCGGTGGTGCCGCAGACCACGAAGCCGGCGACGCCGTCCTCCAGCAACCTGCCCACCAGGCCGCGCAGGGCGGCGAAGTCGATTTCCCCGGCACGCAAGGGCGTGGCCAGGGCCACCCAGATCCCACGAAACGTAGACATGCGAAAAACTCCTTGTGGCTGACCGTCTGGTCGCCGTCAGGGAGGGTGCGGGATGCAAGCGGGGGAAGATCGACCTGGCGCCTGGTTGTCCTGTCAGCCCATCTGACGGGACAGCGCGCCCCGGTCAAATGAGCGACTGTTTCTTCGATTTCTTGGCAACGGCGACGCACGCGCAGGCCGGGGCGAAAGAGCCCGGGAGCGGCAGCGAGTGGTCGGAGTTGGCGAACATGGGAAGTCCGTTGCGCGAATCAGGCACCGAATATGCTCAACGTCGGACTTGGCTGTCAACCTTCTCCTAGGGTCTATGCTGGTTCAACCACACCGCAGTATGGAGAAGTGACAGGTGAACTCTCGCGAACTGGGCCGCTCCGGGCTGGCCATTCCGCCGCTGGTGTTCGGCGGCAACGTCTTCGGCTGGAGCGCCGACGAGGCGACCTCCTTCCGCCTGCTCGACGCCCTGCTGGACGCCGGGCTGAACTGCATCGACACCGCCGACGTATACTCGCGCTGGGTGCCCGGGCACAAGGGCGGCGAGTCCGAGGCCATCATCGGCAAGTGGATGAAGCAGCGCGGCAACCGCAGCAGGATGATCATCGCCACCAAGGTCGGCATGGACATGGGCAACGGCCACAAGGGCCTTTCCGCGGCCTACATCGAACAGGCCGTGGAGCACTCGTTGCAGCGCCTTCAGACCGACTACATCGACCTCTACCAATCCCACTGCGACGACACCCACACCTCCCTGGAAGAAACCCTCGGCGCCTACGCCGAGCTGGTTAAGAAGGGCAAGGTGCGCGTCATCGGCGCCTCCAACTACGACGGCCGGCGCCTGCGCGAGGCCCGCGAAGTGGCCGAGCACCTGCACATGCCCAGCTACCAGAGCCTGCAGCCGAACTACAACCTCTACGACCGCGCCGACTACGAGACGCGCCTGGAACCGACGGTGCGCGAACTGGGCATCGGCGTCATCCCCTACTACGGCCTGGCCGGCGGCTTCCTCAGCGGCAAGTACCGCAGCGAGGCCGACCTGGACAAGAGCCCGGCGCGGGCGGACAAGGTCAAGGGCTACCTGAACGAGCGCGGCGTGACCATCCTCGTGGCCCTGGACGAAGTGGCAGAGGAATACGACGCCACCCCGGCCCAGGTGGCCCTGGCCTGGCTGATCGCCCGCCCGGGCATCACCGCGCCCATCGCCAGCGCCTCCAACCTGGAGCAGTTGCCGGACCTGGTCGCGGCGACGCGGCTGCAATTGAGCCAGGAGGATATCCACCGGCTGGATGCGGCGAGCGCCTATTAAGGCGCCAGCCGGGTAGCCGATGATCGCGGATGGAGTCCGTTCCTACATCACCGGCTGGCGGCGTCTTTCGTAGGAGCGAGCTTGCTCGCGAACCGCATGGCACCGCGTTTGTTCGCGAGCAAGCTCGCTCCTACGAAGAGCATCTCGGCACAGGGTGCAGGACAGTTGCTCCTACAGAGGGGCACGATGCCCGGAGGTCCCGGCGCGATTCGCGGATGGGATCCGCTCCTACGACACCGCCCGACCATGCCATTTCCATGTAGGAGCGAGCTTGCTCGCGAACGGTGCTTACCGGCGACAACTGTGTTGTGGGTTACTCCGCTCCCTCTCCCCAATCCTCTCCCGCAAGCGGGAGAGGGGGCTGTCCGGCATGGGCGCAAGGTTCGGCATCAACCTGTAGGAGCGCGCCCTGCGCGCGATTCGCGGGCAGGGTCCATTCCGGACCAGAGCGTAGGAGCGGATTTATCCGCGATGGGTATCGCTTCGCTCAACACCATCCTACGAAAAGCGTCTACCTACAGCCTCAGGGCTCGATGACGAAGTGGTCGGCGTCGAGGTAGGCCGGGAAGCGTTCGCGGTAGGCGGCCAGCGCCTGGGCCGAGAGGCTGGCGTGGAACACGCCGTCGCCATTGGTCGCTTCCAGCAGCGCTTCGCCCTGGAAGTCCAGCACCTGGCTGTCGCCGGCATAGGCGTGGCCCTTGCCGTCCTCGCCCACGCGGTTCACCGCCGCCACGTAGCACAGGTTCTCGATGGCCCGCGCCGGCAGCAGGCGGTTCCAGTGCAACCGGCGGGCGGCCGGCCAGTTGGCGGTGTAGAGCAGCAGGTCGGTGTCCTGCGCGTCGCGGCTCCAGGCCGGGAAGCGCAGGTCGTAGCAGACCAGCGGGCGCACCCGCCAGCCCTTCCACTCCAGCAGCACCTGGCGCTCGCCCGGCGTGTAGTGCTTGTGCTCGCCGGCCATGCGGAACAGGTGGCGCTTGTCGTAGTGCAGGATCTCGCCGTCCGGGCGGGCCCAGAGCAGGCGGTTGCGGTGGCTGCCGTCGGCGGCGCGGACGATCACGCTGCCGGTCACCACCGCGTCCAGGCGCGCGGCCTGGTGGCGCAGCCAGGCGTAGGTTTCGCCCTCCTCCGCCTCGGCCAGGGCCTCGGAATCCATGGAGAAGCCGGTGGTGAACATCTCCGGGAGGATGACGATGTCGGCGCCGCGGGCCTGTTCCAGCAGCGCGTCGAAATGCGCGCGGTTGGCCGGCGCGTCGTGCCAGGCCAGGGTGGTCTGCACCAGGGCCAGGTTGAGGTCGGGCAGTTGGCTCAGATCGCGCATAGCTTGTCCGCCGCCTGGCGCAGCGTCTCCTCTTTCTTGGCGAAGCAGAAGCGCACCAGGCGCATGTCCGCCGGGGCCTGCTGGTAGAACACCGAGACCGGGATGGCCGCCACGCCGTGTTCGCGGGTCAGCCACTCGGCCATGGCGACGTCGTCCAGGTCCGGGCGGATCGCCGAGTAGTCGACCACCTGGAAGTAGGTGCCGGCGGCGCGCTGGAAGCTGAAGCGCGAACCGTTCAGCAGGTCGCAGAACAGGTCGCGCTTGGCCTGATAGAAGCCCGGCAGCTCGCGCAGGTGCTCGGGGTGCGCGGCCATGAAGTCGGCCAGCGCCCACTGCAGCGGGGTGACGCCGCAGAAGTTCACGTACTGGTGGATCTTGCGCATTTCCGCCGACAAAGCCTGCGGCGCCACCACGTAGCCGGTCTTCCAGCCGGTGACGTGGTAGGTCTTGCCGAAGGAGCTGACCACGAAGGCGCGGGCGTAGAGTTCGTCATGGGCCAGCACGCTGGCGTGCTGCACGCCGTCGTAGATCAGGTGCTCGTAGACCTCGTCGCTGATGACGTAGATCTCGCGCTCGCGGATCAGCGCCGCCAGGCGGTCCAGGTCGGCGCGGTCGATCAGCGCGCCGCTGGGATTGTGCGGGCTGTTGAGGAAGATCAGGCGGGTGCGCGGGGTGATGGCGTCGGCCAGGCGCTGCCAGTCGATGCGGAAGTCCGGCAGGTTCAGCGGCACGTGCACGCAGCGGCCACCGGCCAGTTCCACCGAGGGTTCGTAGCTGTCGTAGCAGGGGTCGAGGACGATGGCCTCGTCGCCGGGGCGGATCAGCGCCTGCACGGCGCAGAAGATCGCCTCGGTGGCGCCGGGGGTGATGGTCACCTCGGCGTCGGCGCTGACGTTGCGCCCGTAGAAGGCGGCGACCTTGGCCGCTACCTGCTCGCGCAGCGCCGGCAGGCCGGTCATCGGGCAGTACTGGTTGTGCCCGGCCATGACGTGGCGGGCCACGGCTTCGCGCAAGGCGGCGGGGCCGTCGAAGTCGGGGAAGCCCTGGGACAGGTTGAGCGCGCCGCACTCGGCGGCGAGCTGCGACATGCGGGTGAAGATGGTGGTGCCGACGTTGGGCAGTTTGCTGGCGAGCATAGCGGTTCCTAATAAAAGCCGATAAAGCCGATTAAGAGCGCTGGAGGCTTGAGGCTGGACGAAATACAGAGCACCGGAAGACTCTCGTTCGTCCAGCCTCCAGCGCTCTTTTCGGCTCTCGCTCTTCTCGTCTCTTTATCAACGCTTGTCTTTCTTCTTTTTTTCGGCCTTCTTGTGGTGCGACATCAGCCGGCGCTTCTTGTTGACCTGGCGCTCGGTGAGCTGGGTCTTCTTGCCTTCGAAGGGGTTGTCGCCGCCCTTGTATTCGATGCGGATCGGCGTGCCGACCAGCTTGAGCACGCGCCGGTAGGTCTTCTCCAGATAGCGGGTGTAGGCCTTGGGCACCGCTTCGGTCTGGTTGCCGTGGACCACGATCAGCGGCGGGTTGGCGCCGCCCAGGTGAGCGTAGCGCAGCTTGATGCGGCGGCCGTTGACCATCGGCGGCTGGTGCGTCTGCACCGCGTCCTCGAGGATCTGCGTCAGCTTGCTGGTGGGCCAGCGGGTGACGGCGGAGCGGAACGACTCCTGCACCGACTTGTACAGGTGGCCCACGCCGGTGCCATGCAGCGCCGAGATGAAGTGGATGTCGGCGAAGTCGACGAACAGCAGGCGGCGCTCCAGCTCGGTCTTGACGTAGTCGCGCTCGCCCGACTCCATGCCGTCCCACTTGTTCAGCGCGATGACCAGCGCGCGGCCGGTCTCCAGCACGAAGCCGAGCAGGTTGAGGTCGTGCTCGACCACGCCCTCGCGGGCGTCCATCACGAAGATCACCACGTTGGCGTCCTGGATGGCCTGGAGGGTCTTCACCACCGAGAACTTCTCCACCGCCTCGAAGATCTTGCCGCGGCGGCGCACGCCGGCGGTGTCGATCAGGGTGTACTTCTCTTCGTTGCGCTCGAAGGGGATGTAGATGCTGTCGCGGGTGGTGCCGGCCTGGTCGTAGACGATCACCCGCTCCTCGCCGAGCATGCGGTTGACCAGGGTCGACTTGCCGACGTTGGGGCGGCCGATGATGGCGATCTTGATGCCATCCTTCTCGCTCGGGCCGGGGATGCGCTTGGCTTCCTCGCCCTCGGCGACTTCTTCCAGCTCGTCCGGCAGGTCGTTGTCTTCCGGCGCCTCGGGCTCGGGCTGGAACATCTCGCCCAGGGCCGTCTGCAGCATGTGGGTGATGCCGCGGCCGTGGGCGGCGGCGATGGTCAGGGCGTCGCCCAGGCCCAGCGGGCTGAATTCGGCGCGGGCGATGTCCGGATCGACGGTGTCGATCTTGTTGGCCACCAGGTAGCTGCGCTTGTTCCGCTTGCGCAGGTGCTCGGCGATCATCTCGTCGGCGGCGGTCAGGCCCGCGCGCGCGTCGACCATGAACAGCACCGCATCGGCTTCCTCGATCGCCTGCATCGACTGCTCGGCCATCTTGGCGTCGATGCCTTCCTCGTCACCGGTGATGCCGCCGGTATCGATGACGATGAATTTCTTGCCCTGCCACTTGGCCTCGCCGTACTGGCGATCGCGGGTCAGGCCGGCGTACTCGGCGACGATGGCGTCGCGAGTCTTGGTCAGGCGGTTGAACAGGGTGGACTTGCCGACGTTCGGGCGGCCCACCAGGGCGATTACGGGAACCATGCGGCTCTCCAGGAAATTTCAGGAATTCGTAAAAAACACGCCGGCCGCTGTCGTCATCCAACAGCGGCCGGCAGGTAGAACATAGCTTAGCGAATGGTGAAGGCGACCAGCTTTCCGCTGTTGCCGTACACGTACATCCACCGGTCGACCACCAGCGGGCGCACGCGCACGCCGTCGCCGTCGACCTTCTCGCGGCCGACGAAGCGGCCGTCCACCTGGCTCAGCAGGTGCACGTAGCCTTCCAGGTCGCCCACCACCACGTTGCTGGAAAACACCGCCGGGGCCGACAGTTGGCGGCGCGCCAGGGCGTCGTTGCTCCACAGCGAGGACGAGCTGCGGCCGTCCAGGGCTTCCACGGTGCCGCTGGCATCGCTGACGTAGACGCTGCCGATGCCTTCGGCGACGCCGGCGTAGCTGGAGGCCTCGCGCTGCCAGATCACCCGGCCGCTGGCCAGGTCGAGGGCGGCGGCGCGGCCCTGGTAGCTGGCAACGTAGATCACGTTGTCGACCAGGGTCAGGCCGCCGTCGATGTCCACCACGCGGTCCAGTTCGGAACGGCCCTGGGGCACGGCGACGCGGGTTTCCCAGATCGGCAGGCCACGCTGCACGTCCACCGCCACCACCTTGCCGCTGGCCAGGCCGGCGATGGCCATGCGCCCGGCGATGATGGGGGCGCCGGTGCCGCGCAGGGTCAGCACGGGCACGGTGTTCTCGTACACCCAGCGCTGGTTGCCGGTGCTGGCGTCGAGGGCGATCAGCTTGTCGTCCTGGGTCTGCACGATCACCACGTCGCCGTCGGTGGCCGGCGCCGCCAACACTTCGCTGGGCACGCGGGTACGCCACTTCTGCTCGCCGTTGGCGGCGTCCAAGGCGATGACGTCGCCCTTCAGGGTGCCGACCAGCACCAGGCCGCCGCCGACGCCGACACCGCCGGAGATCGGCAGGTCGAGGTCCTGTTTCCAGAGCACGTCGCCGTTCTCGCGCTGCATGGCCATGACGCGGCCTTCGGCGGAAGCGGCATAGATGCTGGAGCCGTCCACGGCCGGCTGCAGCAGTTCGTAGAGGTCGCCCTGGCCGTCGCCGACCGAGCGGCTCCACTGCTTGTCCAGGCGCACCTCTTCCTTGAAGTCGGTGAGTTCCGCCGGCGGCAGTTCCTTCTTGCTGTTGCTGCTGCAACCGACCGCGAGCAGGGTCAGCGCCAGCAGCGCCGCATGTTTCCAGCGCAGCATGTCAGGCACCTCCCTTGGCGAGGTCGTCGAGTTTCACCTGCAGGGCGCCAGCGGCGGCCTCTTCGGGCAGGGCGGCCTTGGCCTTCTCGTAGGCGCTGCGGGCGTCGTCGGTGCGCTTGAGCTGCACCAGCAGGTCGCCCTTGAGTTCTTCGCGGCTGGAGAGGTAGGCCTTGTCGGCGTCGCCTTCGAGCAGCTTCAGGCCGTCCTCGGCCTTGCCCTGGGCAGCCAGGACACGGGCCAGGCGCTGGCGGGCCAGCTCGCCGAGGGTGGCGTCAACCGGCTTGTCGACCACGGATTTCAGCTCGCTGGCGGCATCGTCCAGCTTGCCGGCGTCCACCGCCACCTTGGCGACGAACAGGCGGCCGTACTGGGCGTAGTGGGTACCGCCGTACTCGCTGGTCAGCTTGTTGGCCAGCTCGGCGACGCGCGCGGTGTCCGGCTGGCCGGAGGGCGTCAGCGAGGCTTCGACCAGTTGCTGGTAGAGGATGGAGGCGTTCTGCGACTGGTTGGCCTGGTACTTCTTCCAGGCCTGCCAGCCGAACACCACCACCAGCGCCAGGGCGGCCCCGGTGAGCAGGGGCATGCCGTTGCGCTGCCACCAGTCCTTGAGATCCGCCAGTTGTTCTTCTTCGGTACGCGTGGTCACCCCAATACTCCTAATCCGCTCGATTCTCAGGCCCGCTGGATGCAGGCTGCCAGGTGCTCGGGCAGAGCCTCCCAGGCTATGTTCTGTTGCTCACCCTCGCCACGCAGGGGCTTGAAACCTACCACGCGCGCGGCCAGTTCGTCGTCACCCAGGATCAGGGCGAATTGGGCACCGCTCTTGTCGGCCTTCTTGAACTGGCTCTTGAAGCTGCCGGCGCCGGCGTTGAGCAGCAGGCGGATGCCGGGAACGGCGTCGCGCAGCTTCTCGGCCAGGCTCAGGGCGGCCAGTTCGGCCGGCTCGCCGAAGGCGCAGACGTAGACGTCGGCCGGGCGCTTCAGCTCGGCGGGCACCACGCCCAGGGTCTCCAGCAGCAGCACCAGGCGTTCCACGCCCATGGCGAAGCCCACGCCCGGCGTCGGCTTGCCGCCGAACTGGCTGACCAGGCCGTCGTAGCGGCCCCCGCCGCAGACGGTGCCCTGGGCGCCGAGCTTGTCGGTGACCCATTCGAAGGCGGTGCGGCAGTAGTAGTCCAGGCCGCGCACCAGCTTCTGGTTGATCTCGTAGCGCAGGCCGACCGCGTCCAGGCGGGCCTTCAGGCCCTCGAAGTGGGCGATCGACTCTTCGTCCAGGTAGTCGTGCAGGGTCGGCGCGCCAACCAGCAGCGCCTGGGTGCTTTCCACCTTGCTGTCGAGGATGCGCAGCGGGTTGGTGGTCATGCGCCGCTGACTGTCTTCGTCGAGCTGCTCGAAGCGTTCCTGCAGGTAGGCCACCAGCGCTTCGCGGTAGCGCGCGCGGGCCTCGCTGGAGCCCAGGGTGTTGAGCTGCAGGGTCACGGCGTCGGCCATGCCCAGCTTCTGCCACAGGCGCCAGGTGAGGATGATCAGCTCGGCGTCGATGTCCGGCCCCGGCAGGTTGAAGACTTCCACGCCAATCTGGTGGAACTGGCGGTAGCGGCCCTTCTGCGGCTTCTCGTAGCGGAACATCGGCCCGGTATACCAGAGCTTCTGCACCTGGCCGCCGCCGGTCAGACCGTGTTCGAGCATGGCCCGCACGGTGCCCGCTGTGCCTTCGGGGCGCAGCGTCAGCGACTCCTCGTTGCGGTCGAGGAAGGTGTACATCTCCTTGTCGACCACGTCGGTGCCTTCGCCGATGCCGCGGGCGAAGAGCTCGGTGAACTCCATGATCGGCAGGCGGATTTCGCTGTAGCCGTATTCTTCCAGCAGGCCGGCGAAGGTGTTTTCCAGGTAGCGCCATACCGGGGTCTGGTCCGGCAGGATGTCGTTCATGCCACGAATGGCTTGCAGGGACTTGCTCACATGTTGTCCTTGTTGCGGTCAGCCGCGCACGATCAGGGCGGCGTCGGCTTCGGCCTTGGCGGCCGCTTTTTCGCGGATCAGCCGTTCCAGCTCATCCACCAGGTTTTCGTTCTGCAGCTTCTGCGCCGGCTTGCCGTCGATGTAGACGAGGTTGTTCGGCGTGCCGCCGGTGAGGCCGATGTGGGCCTCCTTGGCCTCGCCCGGGCCGTTGACCACGCAGCCGATCACGGCCACGTCCATCGGCACCAGCAGGTCTTCGAGGCGGCCTTCGAGCTCGTTCATGGTCTTGACCACGTCGAAGTTCTGCCGCGAGCAGCTCGGGCAGGCGATGAAGTTGATGCCGCGCGAGCGCAGGTGCAGGGACTTGAGGATGTCGAAACCGACCTTGATCTCTTCCACCGGGTCCGCGGCCAGGGAGATGCGGATGGTGTCGCCAATGCCCTCGGCCAGCAGCATGCCCAGGCCCACCGCGGACTTCACGGTGCCCGAACGCAGGCCCCCGGCCTCGGTGATGCCCAGGTGCAGCGGCTGCTCGATTTCCTTGGCCAGCAGGCGGTAGGCCGCCACGGCCATGAACACGTCGGAGGCCTTCACGCTGACCTTGAAGTTCTGGAAGTCCAGGCGCTGGAGATGCTCGACGTGGCGCATGGCCGATTCCAGCAGGGCCTCGGGGGTCGGCTCGCCGTATTTCTTCTGCAGGTCCTTCTCCAGCGAACCGGCGTTGACGCCGATGCGGATCGGGATGTTCTTGTCGCGGGCCGCGTCCACCACCGCCTTGACGCGGTCCTCGCGGCCGATGTTGCCGGGGTTGATGCGCAGGCAGTCGACGCCCAGCTCGGCCACGCGCAGGGCGATCTTGTAGTCGAAGTGGATGTCGGCCACCAGCGGCACGCGGACCTGCTGCTTGATCTTGCCGAAGGCCTCGGCCGCGTCCATGTCCGGCACCGAGACGCGCACGATGTCCGCGCCGGCGTCTTCCAGGCGGCGGATCTGCGCGACGGTGGCGGCCACGTCCAGCGTATCGGTGTTGGTCATGCTCTGTACGGCGATGGGCGCGTCACCGCCCACCGGCACCGAGCCGACCCAGATCTTGCGGGACTGGCGGCGTTTGATCGGAGAAGCGCAATGCATCTTTAGTTACCACCCAACTTCATGCGTGCCGTCTCGCCGCGGGAATAGGGCGAAACGTCGACCGGCTGGCCGTTGTAGCTGACCTGGGCGCCGCGGGCGAAGCCCAGGCGCAACTCCAGGGGAACCTTGGCGGCGACTTCCATGGAGTCGCCCTTGCGCTTGAGCGCGCTGACCAGGACCTTGCCGTCGGCGTCGGTGACCTGGGTCCAGCAGTCGGCGATGAACTGCACCTTGACCACGCCCTGGCCGGCCGAAGCCACCACCGGAGCGGCAGCCGGAGCAACAGGTTCGGCAGCGGGCGCAGCCGGGACCGCCGGGACAACCGGAGCGACCGGAGTCGCAGGCACGGCATCGGTGTTGGTGGCCGGTACGGCGGGAGCAGTCGGCGCTGCAGGGGCGGCCACTTGGGGCGCGGTCTCGGCCGGGTTGGCTGGGGCCTCGGCATTCTGTTCGGGCTCGGCGGCGCCGCTGTCGCCAGCCGGTTCGCTCGGCGCGCTGGCCTTATCCTCGGCGACGGCCTGGTCTTCGGGCTCGTCGAGGCTGTGCACTTCGGTGGTGCCGTCGGCGCTCTCGACCTCGACGTGCTCCAGGTTCAGGCCGCTGTTCTCGGCGACGTTGCGCCCGGCGCGCTCCTGCCACCAGAAGTAGCCGAAGCCCACCAGCAGGGCCAGCAGCAGCAGGCTGAACAGGCGCAGCAGGTTGCGCGACAGGCGCATCGGCTCGGCCACCCGGCCGAGGCTCTGCACGTTGCTGCCGGTGGCGTCGGTGCCGGTGTACTGGTCGAAGGCGGTGACCATCTGCGCCTGGTCCATGCCCAGCAGCTTGGCGTAGGCACGCACGTAGCCGCGGGCGAAGGTGTGGCCCGGCAGCTTGTCGAAATTGCCCAGCTCCAGCTGGCGCAGGGAATTCTCGGTGAGGTTCAGTTGACCGGCCACCTGCGAGGTCGACCAGCCCCTGCTCTCGCGCGCCTGGCGCAAGGCCTCACCCGGATTGGCGCGGCTCGTGCTGGCGACTTCTGGCTGCGACGTCTTCATCATTTCTCTGCCTGGTATGCCTGGTATTCGGGGGATGCGGGATACAGGCGCTTGAGCTGCAGGCCGTAGCTGGCGGCGGTGTCCTTGTCGTCAAAGACCCTGGCCAGCCGCACGCCCAGCAGCAGGCTCTTGGCGTTCTGCTGTCCCTGCTTCAGGTATTCGTTGTAGTAGTCGCGCGCCGGCACGTACTGGCGATCGTCATAGGACAGCTGCGACATTTCCAGCAAGGCGCTGGGCTGCCGGCGGTTCAGGCGCAGGGCCTTTTCGAAGTACTGCTTGGCCTGCTCGCGCTGCTTCAGCTGGAGGCTGACCAGGCCGAGGTTCTCGAAGACCCGCGAGCGCTCCGGGTAGAGGCTGTCCTCGGCGGCCTTCTGGAAGGCATTGGTGGCCTCGTCGTAGCGCTTCTGTTCGTACAGGAAGCTGCCGTAGTTGTTCCAGATGCGCGCATCCGAGCGCGAGGACAATGCCTTGCGGTATTCCTGCTCGGACAGCTTGGGCTCCATTTCCTGCTGGTAGACCAGGGCCAGCGCAGCGTGGGCGTCGGCGCTCGAGGAGTCCAGCTCCAGGGCCTGGCGCAGCGGCACCTTGGCCTGCTCGGTATTGCCGTTCTGCAGGTAGCCGATGGCCAGCTGGATGTAGGCGTCGCGGGCCTCTTCACGGCCCTTGGCGGTGCTCAGGGGATCCTGCTTCCCAGACGTCACGCAACCCGCCAGCAGGCTGGCCAGGAACACGAACAGCGCGGCGCGCAAGGTCATCGGAATCCTCCCTCGAGATCAGTTTCGATTGGCGGGCGCCTTCTCGGCGTCGGCCGCCAGCTGGCGTACGGCGATGTAGCGTTCGCTGCGACGGGTACGGTCCATCACCTGGCCGACCAGTTGGCCGCAGGCGGCGTCGATGTCGTCGCCGCGGGTGGTGCGCACGGTGACGTTGAAGCCGCCCTTGTGCAGCATGTCCTGGAAACGGCGGATCGAGTTGTTGCTCGGCCGCTCGTAACCGGAATGGGGGAACGGATTAAACGGAATCAGGTTGATCTTGCAAGGAATTTCCTTGAGCAATGCGATCATCTGCTCAGCGTGCTCGGGCTGGTCGTTGACGTCCTTGAGCAGGGTGTACTCGACGGTCAGCACGCGCTCCTTGCCCAGGCGGGTGATGTAGCGCTGGCAGGCGTCCAGCAGCACCGCCAGGGGATACTTCTTGTTGATCGGCACCAGTTGGTTGCGCAGCTCGTCGTTGGGCGCGTGCAGCGACAGCGCCAGGGACACGTCGGTGACTTCGCCGAGCTTGTCGATCATCGGCACCACGCCGGAGGTGGACAGCGTCACCTTGCGCTTGGAGATGCCGTAGCCGAAGTCCTCCATCATGATGCTCATGGCGGTGACGACGTTGTCGAAGTTCAGCAGCGGCTCGCCCATGCCCATCATCACCACGTTGGTGATGGCGCGGTCGATCTTGCCGGGCACGGTGCCGAAGGATTTGTTGGCGAGCCACACCTGGCCGATGATCTCGGCGGAGGTCAGGTCGCTGTTGAAGCCCTGCTTGCCGGTGGAGCAGAAGCTGCAATCCAGGGCGCAGCCGGCCTGGGACGACACGCACAGGGTGCCGCGGCCGTTCTGCGGGATGTACACGGTCTCGACGCAGCTGCCGGACGCCACGCGCACCACCCACTTGCGGGTGCCGTCGCTGGAGATGTCCTGGCTGACCACTTCGGGGCCGCGGATCTCGGCACAGGCCTTGAGCTTTTCGCGCAAGGCCTTGCCGACATTGGTCATGGCGTCGAAATCCTCGGCGCCAAAGTGGTGAATCCATTGCATCACCTGGCCGGCGCGGAAGCGCTTTTCACCGATGGACTCGAAGAATTCCTCGAGCTGGGGCTTGGTCATGCCCAGCAGGTTGGCCTTTGCAGCGGTATCAGTCATGGATTCACCCTCGCCCATTCGCCTGGATCAGCGAATGCGCTCGCACACCTCGGTGCTGGAGAAGAAGTAGGCGATTTCGCGGGCAGCCGAAGCTTCCGAGTCGGAACCGTGAACGGCGTTTTCGTCGATGGAAACGGCGAAATCGGCGCGGATGGTGCCAGCGTCGGCTTTCTTCGGATCGGTGGCGCCCATCAGCTCACGGTTTTTCAGGATGGCGTCTTCGCCTTCCAGAACCTGAACGACGACCGGGCCGGAAGTCATGAAGGCAACCAGGTCCTTGAAGAAGGGACGCTCTTTGTGCTCGGCGTAGAAGCCGCCGGCTTCGCGCTCGGACAGCTGGACCATCTTGGAAGCGACGACGCGCAGACCGGCCTTCTCGAAGCGGGTCAGGATTTCGCCGATGACGTTCTTGGCGACGGCGTCGGGCTTGATGATGGAGAAGGTACGTTGCAGGGCCATTTGGAATAACTCCGAAAAGCAAGGTTGGTAATGCCGAGAAGCCCCTGGGGCGACCCCAGGAGCTTCTGTGATTCAGGGTGAGCCGCGCGACAGCGGCAGCCTCTGGCTGGCACGCACGGGGCCGGTACACGCTCGGCGTTCCGGCAGGCGCCGGCAGGTACCGCGGGGAACCTGACCGAACACCTAAAGATAAAACCCGCGAATTATACGCGGGTTCGGGGAAAAGCATAAGTGCAGCTGCAAGCGGCAGGCGAAAGCGAAAGACCTGTAGGAGCGAGCTTGCTCGCGAACCCGGGCCGCGGGAGCAGAAGCGGTTCGCGAGCAAGCTCGCTCCTACGAAAGGCCGGGTCGAGCCTTCAGTCCGCCTCTTCGATCCAGGCGCCCTGGATGGCTTCCAGGACCTTCTCGCCGCCGCGCGACGGGTCGTCGCTGAATTCCGGCAGGCCGACCACCCAGTTGTGCAGGTCGACGAAGTTGACGTAGCGCGGGTCCACGTCGGGATGGCTATCGGCCAGCTGGATGGCGATTTCCAGCACATCGGTCCATTTCAGGCTCATGTCCGCTCCCTCAATGACCTTCGGAAACCTGGTTGATGGTGTATTTCGGAATCTCCACCACCAGGTCCTCGTCCGCCACCACCGCCTGGCAGGACAGGCGCGAATCCGGCTCCAGGCCCCAGGCCTTGTCCAGCATGTCGTCTTCCAGCTCGTCGGACGGCTCCATGGAGTTGAAGCCCTCGCGCACGATCACGTGGCAGGTGGTGCAGGCGCAGGACATCTCGCAGGCGTGCTCGATATCGATGCCGTTACGCAGCGCAGCCTTGAGGATGGTCTCGCCCGGCTGGGCCTCGACCACCGCGCCCTCCGGGCAATGCTCGGGGTGGGGCAGAAATACGATCTGCGGCATCTTCGCTTATTCCTCGATTTCGTTGAGCCGGCGACCGGCCAGGGCGGCCTTGACGGAAGCGTCCATCCGTCGCGCGGCGAAGGCGTCGGTCACCTGGGACAGACGCTTGATCTGTTGCTCGATGGCGGCGGTATCGCTACCGGCGGCCAGTTCGCGCAGGGTATCCATGCTGGCTTCGATGGCCAGCCGCTCGTCGGCGTCCAGCAGGCGCTCGCCATCGGCGTCCAGCGCCGAGCGCACGGCTTCGAGCAGGCGCTCGGCCTCGACCTGCTGCTCGCGCAGCGCGCGGGCGTTCATGTCATCGCCGGCGTACTGGAAGGAGTCCTGCAGCATGCGGGCGATCTCGCCGTCGGTCAGGCCGTAGGACGGCTTGACCTGGATGCTCGCCTCGACGCCGGAGCTCATCTCACGGGCGGACACCGCCAGCAGGCCGTCGGCGTCCACCTGGAAGCTGACGCGGATCTTCGCCGCGCCGGCCACCATCGGCGGGATGCCGCGCAGCTCGAAGCGAGCCAGGGATCGGCAGTCCTTGACCAGTTCGCGCTCGCCCTGCAGCACGTGGATCATCATGGCCGTCTGGCCATCCTTGTAGGTGGTGAACTCCTGGGCGCGGGCCACCGGGATGGTGGTGTTGCGCGGAATCACCTTCTCCATCAGCCCGCCCATGGTCTCGAGGCCCAGGGACAGCGGGATGACGTCCAGCAGCAACAGCTCTTCGCCGCGCTTGTTGCCGGCCAGGGCGTCGGCCTGGATGGCGGCGCCGATGGCCACCACCTGGTCGGGGTCGATATCCACTAGCGGCTCGCGGCCGAACAGCTCGCCCACCGCCTGGCGCACGCGCGGCACGCGGGTGGAGCCGCCGACCATGACCACCGCGCCGATGTCTTCCAGCTCGATGCCGGAATCACGCACGGCGCGGCGGCAGGCCTTGAGGCTGCGGGCGACGAAGGGTTCGATCAGGGCGTCCAGCTGGCTGCGGTCCAGCTTGCCGCGCCAGTCGCCATAGGCGACTTCGACGCTTTCGTTGAGGGTCAGGGCTTCCTTTGCCGCGCAGGCGGCCTGCAGCAGTTGGCGCTGGCTGCCCGGGTCGAGGTCGTCGGAAACGCCGGCCTGCTGGATGATCCAACTGGCGATGGCATGGTCGAAGTCGTCGCCGCCCAGGGCGCTGTCGCCGCCGGTGGCCAGGACCTCGAAGACGCCGCGGGTCAGGCGCAGGATGGAAATGTCGAAGGTACCGCCGCCCAGGTCATAGATGGCCACCACGCCCTCGGCGTTCTTGTCCAGGCCGTAGGCGACCGCCGCGGCGGTGGGCTCGTTGAGCAGGCGCAGCACGTGCAGGCCGGCCAGGCGCGCGGCGTCCTTGGTGGCCTGGCGCTGGGCGTCGTCGAAATACGCCGGCACCGTGATCACCGCGCCGACCAGCTCACCGCCCAGGGTGGCTTCGGCGCGCTGGCGCAGGCTGCGGAGGATTTCCGCGGAGACCTCGACCGGGCTTTTCGGGCCCTGCACGGTCTCGATGAACGGCATGTGCGACTCGCCCTGGGTGAAGCGGTAGGGCAACTGGCCACCGAGCTGCTTCACATCCTCCAGGCCGCGGCCCATCAGGCGCTTGACCGAGATGATGGAGTTCAGCGGGTCGGCGGAGGCGCCGCGCTTGACCGACTCGCCGACCTCGACGCGGTCGGCCAGGTAACGCACCGCCGACGGCAGGATCAGGCGCCCCTCGGCATCGGCCAGGGGTGCGGCGACGCCGCTGCGTACGGCGGCGACCAGGGAATTGGTGGTGCCCAGGTCGATGCCCACGGCCAGCCGGCGCTGGTGCGGCTGAGGGGTTTGTCCGGGCTCGGCGATCTGCAATAGGACCATGCGGCTTCTAATCAGGCGTAACGGGCGCGGCACGAGCCGCGCGGATTAATCGTCGAGTCGCTCTTCGAGCTGGCGCACTTCCTGCGCCAGCTTGTCGAGAAACTGCATGCGGCGCACCAGGCGCTCGGCTTGCTCGCGGCGCGCGGCGTCGTCCCAGCAATCGGCGAAGCTGTCCTCCAGCTGCTGCTGTGCAGCCTTCAGGCGGCGCTTGAAGGCGGCTACGCCATCCAGGTCGGCGCTGTCCTGCAGGTCTTCCAGCTCCTCGCGCAACTGCATCTGCTGCAGGAGAAACTCCGGGTCCTGCACCGTGGCTTCCAGCGGCAGCGCCTGGCCACGCAGGGACAGCAGGTACAGCGCCCGGCGCGGCGCGCTCTTCAGAGTCTGGTAGGCGTCGTTCAGCTCGGCGGCGCGCTCCAGCGCCACGCGCTGCTCGCGCTCGGAAGCATCGGCGAAGCGGTCCGGGTGGACGCTGCGGACCAACTCACGGTAACGCTGGCCGAGGGCATCCAGATCGAGGCGGAAAGCCGGCTGCAGGTCGAAGAGCGCGAAGTGACAAGGACTACCCACGCCGGCCTCAGACGTTGAAGCTTTCGCCGCAGCCGCACTCGCCACGAACGTTCGGGTTGTTGAACTTGAAGCCCTCGTTGAGGCCTTCCTTGGTGAAGTCCAACTCGGTGCCGTCGAGGTAGACCAGGCTCTTCGGGTCGATGATGACCTTCACGCCGTGGCTCTCGTAGACCAGGTCCTCGGGCGCCAGCTCATCGACGAACTCGAGCACGTAGGCCAGGCCGGAACACCCGGTGGTGCGCACGCCAAGACGAATGCCCTCGCCCTTGCCGCGCCCCTCGAGGGAGCGCTGGACATGCTTGGCGGCGGCTTCGGTCATGCTGATGGCCATGGGAACTCCTTACTCAACTGAGCGGTTAGAGCAGACCCTTCTTCTGCTTGTAGTCGCGCACGGCCGCCTTGATGGCGTCCTCGGCGAGCACCGAGCAGTGGATCTTCACCGGCGGCAGGGCCAGTTCTTCGGCGATGGTGGTGTTCTTGATGGCTTCGGCCTCGTCCAGGGTCTTGCCCTTCATCCACTCGGTGGCGAGGGAGCTGGAGGCGATGGCCGAACCGCAGCCGTAGGTCTTGAACTTGGCGTCTTCGATCACGCCCTGCTCGTTGACCTTGATCTGCAGGCGCATCACGTCGCCGCAGGCCGGCGCGCCGACCATGCCGGTGCCGACATCGGGATCCTCGGCGTCGAGCTTGCCGACGTTGCGCGGGTTTTCGTAGTGGTCGATGACCTTGTCACTGTATGCCATGGCTAATCCTCACTTTCTATGGGGCGGGTCAGTGGGCCTGCCATTCGACCTTGGACAGGTCGACGCCCTCTTTGAACATGTCCCACAGCGGCGAGAGCTCGCGCAGCTTGGAAACGGCTTGCCCCACGATACCGGCGGCGTAATCGACCTCTTCCTCGGTGGTGAAGCGGCCGAAGGTGAAACGGATGGAACTGTGCGCCAGCTCGTCGTTGCGGCCCAGGGCGCGCAGCACGTAGGACGGCTCCAGGGAGGCGGAGGTGCAGGCCGAACCGGAAGAGACCGCGAGGTCCTTCAGGGCCATGATCAGCGACTCGCCTTCCACGTAGTTGAAGCTCAGGTTCAGGTTGTGCGGCACGCGCTGGGTCAGGCTGCCGTTGACGTAGAGCTCTTCCAGGCCTTCGAGCTTGGCGAAGAAGCGGTCACGCAGGGCGCGGATGCGCTCGTTCTCGGCGTGCATTTCTTCCTTGGCGATGCGGAAGGCCTCGCCCATGCCGACGATCTGGTGGGTGGCCAGGGTGCCCGAGCGCATGCCGCGCTCGTGACCGCCGCCGTGCATCTGGGCTTCCAGGCGCACGCGCGGCTTGCGGCGCACGTACAGGGCGCCGATGCCCTTGGGACCGTAGGTCTTGTGGGCGGAGAAGGACATCAGGTCGACCTTGAGCTTGTCCAGGTCGATGTCGACCTTGCCGGTGGACTGCGCGGCGTCGACGTGGAACAGGATGCCGCGCGAGCGGGTCAGCTCGCCGATGGCGGCGATGTCGTTGATGGTGCCGATCTCGTTGTTCACGTGCATGATCGAGACCAGGATGGTGTCGTCACGCAGCGCCGCCTCGACCATGGCCGGGGTGATCAGGCCTTCCTCGGTGGGGTCGAGGTAGGTCACCTCGAAGCCTTCGCGCTCCAGCTGGCGGGTGGTGTCCAGCACCGCCTTGTGCTCGATCTTCGAGGTGACGATGTGCTTGCCCTTGCTGCCGTAGAAGTGCGCCACGCCTTTGATGGCGAGGTTGTCGGACTCGGTGGCGCCGGAGGTCCAGACGATCTCGCGGGGGTCGGCATTGACCAGCTCGGCGACCTGGCGGCGGGCGTTCTCCACAGCTTCCTCGGCCTTCCAGCCGAACACGTGGGAGCGCGAGGCCGGGTTGCCGAAGTTGCCGTCCACCAGCAGGCAGTCAGCCATCTTCTGAGCGACGCGCGGGTCCACCGGGGTGGTAGCGGAGTAGTCGAGGTAGATCGGCAATTTCATCAGGTAACTCCTACAGGCTGGCGCGCGCTCAATCGATGGCGGACGCTTCAATCTTATCGAGGCTCGGCCGTTTGCCGGTGCCTCCGCAACGACGCTCATCCTGCCGCTGCGCGACTTCCTGGACTTCTCGGCGCTCGACCAGGTCGGCGAGGCTGATGCCGCTGAGGAATTCGTGGATCTGCTGGCTGAGGTCGCACCAAAGGTGGTGAGTCAGGCAGGTGTCGCCGGAGTGGCAATCCCCCTGCCCCTGGCAGCGCGTGGCGTCGACCGATTCGTTGACCGCATCGATCACCTGGGCGACGTGGATGCCGGCCATGTCGCGGGACAGCTGGTAGCCGCCGCCGGGACCGCGCACGCTGGTCACCAGGTTGCCACGGCGCAACTTGGCGAACAGCTGTTCGAGATAGGACAGGGATATGCCCTGGCGCTCGGAAATGTCCGCCAGGGAAACCGGACCACGCTGGGCATGCAACGCCAGGTCGAGCATGGCGGTTACGGCATAGCGGCCTTTGGTGGTCAGACGCATGGAACATTCCCGAATGGATCACTGGACTGGCGAAAGGATGCCATTTCCGAGTATTTGAGTCAACTATAAGACCTATCAAATTACTCGGGATTAGCCAGCGAAGGGCGGCATAATGTAGCAGGAAATCGTTAGCGGCGCATCAATGCGCCGCCTTGCCCTCTTCATCCTTGACGCCGGCGAAGTCCTCTTCACGCAGCTCCGGCAGCTTTTTCGCACAATAGTCGCTACCCAGGGCCGTCAGCGCCTGGCACATGCCCTCCAGCCGGCCGTCGACCGCCTGCAGGTGGTCGAGCAACTGACCGATGGCGCGGGCCACCGGGTCGGGCATGTCCTGGCTGACGCCGTAGGCGTCGAAGCCGAGCTTCTCGGCCATGGCCTGGCGCTTGGCCTGCTGCTCGGCGTCGTCCTTCATGATGATGCGCCCGGGAATGCCGACCACGGTGGCGCCCGGCGGCACTTCCTTGGTGACCACGGCGTTGGAGCCCACTTTCGCCCCGGCGCCGACGGTGAACGGGCCGAGTACCTTGGCGCCGGCGCCGACCACCACGCCATCGGCCAGGGTCGGGTGGCGCTTGCCCTTGTTCCAGCTGGTGCCGCCAAGGGTCACGCCCTGGTAGAGGGTCACGTCGTCACCGATCTCGGCGGTCTCGCCGATGACGATACCCATGCCGTGGTCGATGAAGAAGCGCCGGCCGATCCTGGCGCCCGGGTGGATCTCGATGCCGGTCATCCAGCGGCCGAAGTTGGACACCAGGCGCGCCAGCCACTTCCAGCCGGAAGTCCACAGCAGGTGGGCCAGGCGGTGCAGCCACACGGCGTGCAGGCCGGGGTAGCAGGTGAGTACCTCGAAGGCATTGCGCGCTGCCGGGTCGCGATGGAATACGCTCTGGATATCTTCGCGCACACGCTCAAACATCATCTTCACTCCGCTTGCAGGCCGCGCCCTGCGCGACCTTCTGTGTTTCGGTGAGGATACCCCGGAGGATATTCATCTCCAGCTTGCTGACCCCGGCGCGGCCGTACAGGCGGCGCAGGCGCGACATCAGGTGCCGCGGCTTCTGCGGGTCGAGGAAGCCGATGTCGACCAGGGTGGACTCCAGGTGCGCGTAGAAGCGCTCCAGCTCGTCGGCGGTGACCGGCAGGCTGTTGAGCATGGCGGTGGTCTCCAGCTTCTCCTGCTTGGTCGGCTGGCCTTCGGCGGCCAGCCAGGCCATGCGCACCTCGTAGGCGAGCACCTGGACCGCCGTCGCCAGGTTCAGCGAGCTGAACTCGGGGTTGGCGGGAATGTGCACGTGGAACTGACATCGCTGCAATTCTTCGTTGGTCAAACCCGCGTACTCGCGGCCGAACACCAGGGCCACCTCGCCGCCCTGCTGGGCGTGCTGCAGGCTGGTGGTCGCGCACTCGCGGGGGTCGAGCAGCGGCCAGGGGATGCGCCGGTCACGGGCGCTGGTGCCGAGCACCAGGCTGCAGCCCACCAGGGCGTCTTCCAGGGTCGGCACCACCTGGGCGGCGTCGAGGATGTCGGTCGCCCCGGAGGCGCGGGCCACCGCCTCGCCGCTGGGGAAGTCCATGGGGTCGACCAGCACCAGGCGCGACAGGCCCATGTTCTTCATGGCCCGGGCGGTACCGCCGATATTGCCGGGATGACTGGTGTTCACCAGCACCACGCGAATTCTGTCGAGCAACCGAAGCTCTCCACACAAGCAGATACGAAAAGGAACGGAATCCTACCGCAGCGCTCGGTCTTGCGCCACGCAAGCGACAGGCCGCCCTATGAGCGCCACGGTTTTCTGGTACAATGTTCGGCTTTCTTTAACATCATCCAGGTGACCTCTCCATGCAGCCCATGCTGAACATCGCCCTGCGCGCGGCCCGCAGCGCCGGTGAACTGATCTTCCGCTCCATCGAACGCCTGGACACCCTCTCGGTCAACGAAAAAGACGCCAAGGACTACGTCACCGAAGTCGATCGCGCCGCCGAACTCAGCATCGTCACCGCCCTGCGCAAGGCCTACCCGAACCACGGCATCATGGGCGAGGAAGGCGGCTACCTCGAGGGCAGCGGCGAAGGCGCCGACTACCTGTGGATCATCGACCCGCTGGACGGCACCACCAACTTCATCCACGGCGTCCCGCACTTCGCCGTCAGCATCGCCTGCAAGTACAAGGGCCGCCTGGAGCACGCCGTGGTCCTCGACCCGGTGCGCCAGGAAGAATTCACCGCCAGCCGCGGCCGCGGCGCCGCGCTGAACGGCCGCCGCCTGCGGGTGAGCAACCGCAAGAGCCTGGAAGGCGCCCTGCTGGGCACCGGCTTCCCGTTCCGCGACAGCCAACTGGACCATCTGGACGCCTACCTGGGCATGTTCCGCAGCCTGGTCGGCCAGACCGCCGGCATCCGCCGCGCCGGCGCCGCCAGCCTGGACCTGGCCTACGTCGCGGCCGGCCGCTTCGACGCCTTCTGGGAGTTCGGCCTGTCCGAGTGGGACATGGCTGCGGGCGCCCTGCTGGTGCAGGAAGCCGGCGGCCTGGTGAGCGACTTCACCGGCAGCCACGAATTCCTCGAGAAGGGCCACATCGTCGCCGGCAACACCAAGTGCTTCAAGGCGCTGCTGACCAGCATCCAGCCGCACCTGCCGCCGTCGTTCAAGCGCTGAGCGCCAGCGGAATGAAAAAGCCCGGCCATGTGCCGGGCTTTTTGTTGGGCGCATCCAGCGAGTCCTCCGGCAAGCTCAACTCCCCGTAGGATGGGTTGAGCGAAGCGATACCCATCACCATGGCCCGATGGGTATCGCAAGCTCAACCCATCCTACGAAAGCACCTCGGCACAGCCCCCTGTAGGAGCGGACCTTGTCCGCGATAGCCGGAGGTATCGGCGCGATTCGCGGATAAGATCCGCTCCTACGCTATGGGCGGCACGGATTCTCGTAGGAGCGAGCTTGCTCGCGAACAGACTCCGCTACGAGGCTCATTCGCGAGCAAGCTCGCTCCTACAAAGAGCTTCTGCCGGAAACGAAAAAGGCGCCCCGCGGGGCGCCTTCTCGTGCTTCGATGCTTACTGCTGGCTGAGGATCAACCGGCCGCTCTTGTCCACCGGGATCTGGCTGCCCGGGTCGCGGTCCATGCGCACCTGGCCGGCCTTGCCGTCGAGCATGTACTTGACGTCGTAGCCCACCACTTTCTCGCTGGCGTCGTTCACGGTGCTGCAGCGGGTTTCGGTGGTGGTGTAGGTGTCACGCTCCTGCATGCCTTCCTGCACCTTGTTGCCGGCGTAGCCGCCGCCAACCGCACCGGCCACGGTGGCGATCTTCTTGCCATTGCCGCCGCCGATCTGGTTGCCCAGCAGGCCGCCGGCGATGGCGCCGATGGCGGTGCCGACGATCTGGTGCTGGTCCTTGACCGGGCGCTGGTGGGTGACCGCCACGTCCTTGCAGACCTGGCGCGGAGTCTTGATGGTCTCCTTGACCGGCTGGACGGCGACCACCTCGGCATACTCGGGGCCGCGGTCCACCAGGCTGTACGTGGCCACCGCTCCACCCGCCGTAACGCCGACTGCGCCCAACACGGTACCGATGAGCAACGACTTGTTCACATAGACCTCCTGGCTTTCCTTTCATACGGGCACCTGCCCTTGTCCTTGCCTTGGAGCAGGGAATTCTTAGGAAAGTTCCGACATTCCTTCACGATGCGCCACTGCATGCCGACACACGGCCGGATCGCGCACAAAGAAAAACTCCCGCCGGAGCGGGAGTTTCGAAGGACGGCAGGACGGCCTCAGGGGCGGTCGTCGACTTCCTTGGCCTGCGGCGGGATCAGGTCCTCGGCCGAGAGCTTCAGCCAGATCAGCACCACGTCGGCGATGTAGATCGACGAGTAGGTGCCGGCCAGCACGCCGACGAACAGCGCGATGGAGAAGCCGAACAGGTTGTCGCCGGCGAAGAACAGCAGCGCGGCGATGGCCAGCAGGGTGGAGATCGAGGTGGCCAGGGTCCGCAGCAGGGTCTGGCTGGTCGAGATGTTGATGTTCTCGATCAGGCTGGCCTTGCGCAGCACGCGGAAGTTCTCGCGCACCCGGTCGAAGATCACGATGGTGTCGTTCAGCGAGTAGCCCACCACCGCCAGCACCGCGGCGAGCACGGTCAGGTCGAAGGTGATCTGGAAGAACGACAGCACGCCCATCACGATGATGGCGTCGTGGATCAGCGAGAGAATGGCGCCCACGGCGAACTTCCACTGGAAGCGGAAGCCGACGTAGATGAGGATGCCGCCCAGGGCCAGGAGCATGCCCAGGCCGCCCTGGTCGCGCAGTTCCTCGCCGACCTGCGGGCCGACGTATTCCACGCGCTTGAGGCTGGCCGGGTTCTGGGTGTCGGCCTGCTGCAGCGCCGCGGCGACCTTCTTGCCCAGCTCCGGGTCTTCGCTGGGCATGCGCACCAGCACGTCCCTGGTGTCGCCGAAGCTCTGCACCACGGCCTCGGCATAGCCGGCCTTGACCAGCTCGTCGCGGACCTTGCCCAGGTCGGCCGGCTGCTGGTAGTTCAGCTCGATGAGGGTGCCACCGGTGAAGTCCAGGCCGAAGTTGATGCCCTTGGTGATCCAGCTGCCGAGGGCGATCAGGGTGAGGACCAGGGTGGCGGCGAACGCGATGTTGCGCACGCCCATGAAGTTGATGGTACCGATCTTGATATTCATCTCATGATCCCCCTTAGATCCACAGCTTCTTGAAGTCACGCCCGCCGAAGATCAGGTTGACCATTGCGCGGGTGACCATGATGGCCGTGAACATCGAGGTGAGAATGCCCAGCGACATGGTCACGGCGAAGCCCTTCACCGGGCCGGTGCCCATGGCGTAGAGGATGCCGCCGACCAGCAGCGAGGTCAGGTTGGCGTCGACGATGGCGGTGAAGGCGCGGTTGAAGCCTTCGTGGATGGCGCGCTGCACCGACATGCCGCCGGCCAGTTCCTCGCGTATCCGCGAGAAGATCAGCACGTTGGCGTCCACCGCCATGCCCATGGTCAGCACGATACCGGCGATGCCCGGCAGCGTCAGGGTCGCGCCGAGGATCGACATCAGCGCCACCAGCAGGACCATGTTGAAGCCCAGGGCGACGGTGGCGATCACGCCGAAGAAGCGGTAGATGACGATGATGAACAGCGACACGAACACCATGCCCCACAGCGAGGCGTCGATGCCCTTGGCGATGTTGTCCGCACCCAGGCTCGGGCCGATGGTGCGTTCCTCGGCGAAGTACATCGGCGCGGCCAGGCCGCCGGCGCGCAGCAGCAGGGCCAGTTCCGAGGACTCGCCCGGGCCGTCGAGGCCGGTGATGCGGAACTGGTTGCCCAGGGCCGACTGGATGGTCGCCAGGCTGATGATCTTCTTCTCTTCCTTGAAGGCCGGGACGGCGACTTCCTGCTCGACGCCGTCGACCACCTGCTTGGTGTAGCGGGTGATCGGCTTCTGCTCGATGAACACCACGGCCATGCTGCGGCCGACGTTGTTGCGGGTGGCGCGGTTCATCAGCTCGCCGCCGTGGCCGTCGAGGCGGATGTTCACCTGCGGGCGGCCGTTCTCGTCGAAGCTGGCGCTGGCGTCGGTGACCTGGTCGCCGGTGATGATCACGCTGCGCTCCAGGGCCACCGGCGGGCGGCGCGGCTCGCGGAACTCGAAGGTCTCGGTGGCCGACTTGATGGCGTCGGGCTCGGCGGCCAGGCGGAATTCCAGGTTGGCGGTCTTGCCGAGGATGCGCTTGGCTTCGGCGGTGTCCTGCACGCCCGGCAGCTCGACCACGATGCGGTTGGCGCCCTGGCGCTGCACCAGCGGCTCGGACACGCCCAGCTCGTTGACGCGGTTGCGCACGGTGGTGAGGTTCTGCTTGATCGAGTATTCGCGGATCTCGGCGAGCTTGGCCGCGGTCATGGCCAGGCGCAGCACCTGCATGCCGTTGCGCGAATCCTGGGTCACCTCGAAGTCGCGGTAGTCCTTGGCGATCAGCGCCTTGGCCTTGTCCAGCGATTCGTCGTCGGTGAAGCCCAGCTGGATGGCGCGGTCCTGCACCGGCAGGCTGCGGTAGCGCAGGCGCTCCTTGCGCAGGGCGCTCTTGATCTCGCTCTCGTAGACGTTCAGACGGGCGTCGACGGCCTTGTCCATGTCCACTTCGAGGAGGAAGTGCACGCCGCCGGAAAGGTCGAGACCCAGCTTCATCGGGTGGGCGGCGATGTTGCGCAGCCAGTTCGGGGTGGTCTGCGCCAGGTTCAGGGCGACCACGTAGTCGTCGCCCAGGGCGCGACGCACGATGTCCTTGGCGGGAAGCTGGTCTTCCTGCTTGACCAGGCGGATCAGGCCGCTGTTCTTGCCGAGGCTGCCCGCCTTGACGGCGATGCCGGCGTCGGTCAGCGCCTTGCTGGCCTTGTCGATGTCGGCCTGGGTGATCTGCAGCGCGCTACTGGCGCCGCTGACCTGCACGGCCGGATCGTCCGGGTAGAGGTTGGGTGCGGAATAGATGAAGCCGACGGCAAGCACCGCCAGGATCAGCAGGTATTTCCACAGTGGATATTTGTTGAGCATTGGTACCGCCCGTTATGACGCGGGGCGCTTCATGCGCCCCGTCTATTGGTTTTCTTTGCCTGGAACTCAGATGGCCTTGAGCGTGCCTTTCGGCAGGGTCGCGGCGATGGCGCCCTTCTGGAACTTCAGCTCGACGTTGTCGGCGACCTCGACGACCACGAAGTCCTCGGCGACTTTCAGCACCTTGCCGGCGATACCGGCGGAAGTGACGACTTCGTCACCCTTCTGCAGGTTGGACAGGAGGCTCTTGTGCTCCTTGTTACGCTTGGCCTGCGGACGCCAGATCATCAGGTAGAAGATGACCAGGAAGCCGACCAGGAAGACCCACTCAAAACCAGTGCCCATCGGGCCTGCGGCGGCCGCGGGAGCAGCGGCGTCGGCGTAGGCGGCGGGAATCAGAAAGCTCATCGGATACTCCTGTCTCTATATTCTTTTGGAAAATCGGGATCAATCGCCCAACGGCGGCGTCGGAAGGCCGCGTTTGGCATAGAAGGCGTCGACAAAGGCGGCCAATGTACCCTGTTGGATTGCCTCGCGCAAACCAGCCATAAGCCGCTGATAATGCCGCAAGTTATGGATGGTATTGAGCATGCTGCCGAGCATTTCCCCGCACTTGTCCAGGTGGTAGAGGTAGGCGCGGGAGAAGTGCTTGCAGGTGTAGCAATCGCAGGTCGGGTCCAGCGGCGATTCGTCGTGCTTGTGCACGGCGTTGCGGATCTTGATCACCCCGGTGTCGACGAACAGATGGCCGTTGCGCGCGTTGCGCGTGGGCATCACGCAGTCGAACATGTCGACGCCGCGGCGCACACCTTCCACGAGGTCCTCGGGTTTGCCCACCCCCATCAGGTAACGGGGTTTGTCGGCCGGCATGCGTGGCGGCAGGAAGTCCAGCACGCGGATCATCTCTTCCTTGGGCTCGCCCACCGACAGGCCGCCGATGGCCAGGCCGTCGAAGCCGATCTCCTGCAGGCCTTCCAGCGAGCGCATGCGCAGCTCTTCATGCATGCCGCCCTGGACGATGCCGAACAGCGCCGAGGGGCTGTCGCCATGGGCGATCTTCGAGCGCTTGGCCCAGCGCAGCGACAGTTCCATGGAACGCTTGGCCACGTCGAACTCGGCCGGATACGGGGTGCACTCGTCGAAGATCATCACGATGTCCGAACCCAGCGCGCGCTGCACCGCCATGGACTCCTCGGGGCCCATGAAGACCTTGGCGCCGTCCACCGGCGAGGCGAAGTACACGCCCTCTTCCTTGATCTTGCGCAGCGCGCCCAGGCTGAACACCTGGAAACCGCCGGAGTCGGTGAGGATCGGCCCCTGCCACTGCATGAAGTCGTGCAGGTCGCCATGCTTGCGGATCACCTCGGTGCCCGGGCGCAGCCACAGGTGGAAGGTGTTGCCGAGGATGATCTGCGCGCCTATGCCCTCGATGTCGCGCGGCAACATGCCCTTGACCGTGCCATAAGTGCCCACCGGCATGAACGCCGGGGTCTCGACCACCCCGCGGGGGAAGCTCAGGCGGCCGCGCCGGGCCTTGCCGTCGGTGGCCAGCAGTTCGAACTTCATGAAACTCATGGATCAGTCCTCGGGCCCGCGCGGCGCGGGGTTGCGGGTGATGAACATGGCATCGCCGTAGCTGAAGAAACGGTACTCGTGCTCCACCGCCGCAGCGTAGGCGGCCATGGTCTGCGGGTAGCCGGCGAAGGCCGAGACCAGCATCAGCAAGGTCGACTCGGGCAGGTGGAAGTTGGTCACCAGGGCATCGACCACATGGAAGGGCCGGCCCGGGTAGAGAAAGATGTCGGTGTCGCCGCTGAACGGCTTGAGCTGGCCGTCGCGGGCCGCGCTCTCCAGCGAACGCACGCTGGTGGTGCCGACGGCGATCACCCGGCCGCCACGGGCGCGGCAGGCGGCCACGGCGTCGACCACGTCCTGGCCGACCTCCAGCCACTCGCTGTGCATGTGGTGGTCTTCGATCTTCTCCACGCGCACCGGCTGGAAGGTGCCTGCGCCGACGTGCAGGGTGACGAAGGCGGTGTCCACGCCCTTCTCGCGGATGGCCGCCAGCAGCCCTTCATCGAAATGCAGCCCGGCGGTGGGCGCGGCCACGGCGCCGGCGCGCTCGGCGTAGACGGTCTGGTAGCGCTCGCGGTCGGCGGCCTCGTCGGGCCTGTCTATATAGGGAGGCAGCGGCATGTGCCCGACCCGCTCCAGCAACGGCAGCACGTCCTCGGCGAAGCCCAGTTCGAACAGCGCGTCGTGGCGCTGCAGCATCTGCGCCTCGGCGCCGCCGTCGATGAGGATCTTCGAACCCGGCTTGGGCGACTTGCTCGAACGCACGTGGGCCAGCACGCGGCGGCTGTCCAGCACGCGCTCGACGAGGATCTCCAGCTTGCCGCCGGACTCCTTCTGGCCGAACAGCCGCGCCGGGATCACCCGGGTGTTGTTGAACACCATCAGATCACCCGGCCGCAGGTATTCCAGCAGGTCGGCGAAGTGACGGTGGCTGAGGGCGCCGCTCGGCCCGTCCAGCACCAGCAGGCGGCTGGCGCGACGTTCGGCGAGCGGATGGCGGGCGATCAGGGCCTCGGGCAGATCGAAATGGAAGTCGGCGACGCGCATGGGGTATATCTCGAAGGGCCGGATATATTACTGGAATTGCGATGGCATCGCCACGCGGGTGGATTGACCGGTACCGAGGGCCTCCCTATACTGCCGCGCCATTGCCTCGGTGGCGGAATGGTAGACGCGGCGGATTCAAAATCCGTTTCTGGCGACAGAGTGAGAGTTCGAGTCTCTCCCGGGGCACCATCCAGATTCCCAGTGAATCTCGGAACACCAGAAGAACCGGCCCTTGAGCCGGTTTTTTGTTGCCTGCGCGCACCCGCGCGACGCCTTGCGCACCGCCCGCGACCGCCCATTGCGGTCCAACTTCAGGAACGCCATGAAACCCGCCCGTCTGCGCGCCGACATCCTGGCCGGCCTCACCACGTCCTTCGCCCTGGTGCCCGAGTGCATCGCCTTCGCCCTGGTGGCCCACCTCAACCCGCTGATGGGCCTGTACGGCGCCTTTTTCATCTGCACCCTCACCGCCCTGTTCGGCGGCCGGCCGGGCATGGTTTCCGGGGCCGCCGGCTCCATGGCCGTGGTGATAGTGGCGCTGGTGGTGCAGCACGGCGTGCAGTACCTGCTGGCCACCGTGCTGCTGGGCGGCCTGGTGATGATCGCCTTCGGCCTGCTGCGCCTGGGCAAGCTGGTGCGCATGGTGCCGCACCCGGTGATGCTGGGCTTCGTCAACGGCCTGGCGATCGTCATCGCCCTGGCCCAGCTGGAGCACTTCAAGACCGGCGGGGCCTGGCTCGGCGGCGCGCCGCTGTACCTGATGCTGGGCCTGGTGGCGCTGACCATGGCCATCGTCTACCTGCTGCCGAAGCTGACCCGCGCGGTGCCGCCGGCGCTGGTGGCGATCCTCGGCGTCGGCCTGCTGGTATACCTGCTCGGCCTGCCCACGCGCACCCTCGGCGACATGGCGCACATCGCCGGCGGCCTGCCCGCCTTCGCCCTGCCGCAGGTGCCGTGGAACCTGGAGACGCTGCGGATCATCGCGCCCTACGCCATCCTCATGGCGCTGGTCGGCCTGCTGGAAACCCTGCTGACCTTCAACCTCACCGACGAAATCACCCAGAGCCGCGGCTACCCGGACCGCGAGTGCGTGGCCCTGGGCGCGGCCAACATGGTCTCCGGGGTGTTCGGCGGCATGGGCGGCTGCGCCATGATCGGCCAGACCATGATCAACCTCGGCTCCGGCGGCCGCGGGCGGGTTTCCGGGGTGGTCGCCGGGGTGATGATCCTGCTCTTCGTGCTGTTCCTCTCCCCGCTGATCGAGCGCATCCCGCTGGCGGCGCTGGTCGGGGTGATGTTCGTGGTGGCCCAGCAGACCTTCGCCTGGGCCTCGCTGCGGGTGCTGAACAAGGTGCCGGCGAGCGACGTGCTGGTGATCATCGTGGTGACCGTCATCACCGTGTTCACCGACCTGGCCACCGCGGTGCTCTGCGGCATCGTCGTCGCCGCCCTGGACTTCGCCTGGAAGCACGCCCGCGAACTCTACGCCGACAGCCACCTGGAGGCCGACAGCAGCAAGCTCTATCGCCTCCACGGCACGCTGTTCTTCGCCTCCACCACGACCTTCCTGGAGCAGTTCGACCCGACCGGCGACCCGCCGCAGGTCACCCTGGACTGCCGCCACCTGAGCTTCGTCGACTACTCGGCCATCGCCGCGCTGAAGACCCTGCGCGAGCGCTACGCCAGGGCCGGCAAGCACCTGCGCGTGGTGCACCTGTCCGAGCGCTGCAAGCAGTTGCTCAAGCGTGCCGGGGTACAGCACGGCTGATTCGGACGTTCTTCCGAAAATGACCGGCAGCGCTGGCGCGCCGGGAACCCTGTGGAATAATGCCGCCCCTTTTTTGACTAGGAGGTCCACATGGTCACTCACTTCCTGATTGGCACCAGCCAGGCCGCTTGCGGCCGCAGCGACCCGAACGTGGCGGGCTCGCAGGATGTCGCGCAGGTCAGCTGCAAGACCTGCCGCCGCACCAACGCCTTTACCCAGGCGCAGGAAGCCACGGGCACCGCGCCCGCCGTTCCGAGCCCTGCGCCGGCTGCGGCGCCGAAGGGCAAGCAGCCCGCCCGCGCCCCGGCACAACCCGGCCGCGACGCCGCCCGGCAAGCCTGGCAGGCCCGCCTGAGCGCCCTGTCCGGCAAGACCCGCCTGCCCCGCGGCAGCCGCCGCGCCCAAGCGTACGTCTGATCGCCGCTGCGCTGCCGGCGGTGCCCGCTGGGCGCCGTCGGCATGCATAGGCTCGGCATCTTTACGGGCCACGCAGTTCGGCGCGCCGCCGCCCTAGACGCCTGTACGGACGCGGCGCTCCAGTTCGGCGACGAACTCCGCCAGCGGCATCGGCTTGCCGAACAGGTAGCCCTGCAGGCAGGGCACGCCGCGGGCCACCAGGTAGTCGCGCTGCGCCGGCGTCTCGATGCCTTCGGCGATGACCTGCAGGTCCAGGCGGTCGCAGAGGTCGAGGATGCTGTCGAGGATGTGCCGGGAGCGGCTGTCGTCGTCGACGGTGGCGACGAAGCTCTTGTCGATCTTCAGGGCGTCCACGCGGAAGCGGCGCAGGTAGGCCAGACTGGAATGGCCGGTGCCGAAGTCGTCTATCGCCAGGGTCACGCCCAGGTCGCGCAGGCAGCCGAGCAGGTCGTCGGTGGGGGTGTCGATCAGTTCGCGCTCGGTCAGCTCCAGCATCAGTTGCACCGAGCCCACCGGGAAAGCGCCGAGGAAGTCCAGGCAATCGGTCAACAGGCTGCTGCTGCGGCAATTCACGGCGCTGACGTTGACGCCCAGGTGGAAGCCGTCGCCCAGCAGGTGCGCGTGCTTAGGCAACTGGGCCGCCAACTGCTGCAAGAGCGCGCGGGTCATGGGCACGATCAGGCCGCTCTGCTCGGCCAGGGGGATGAAGATGTCCGGGCTGACCAGCCCCGCGCGCGGGTGGCGCCAGCGCATCAGCACCTCGGCGCCGATCCAGCGGCCGCTGGCGGCGTCCACCAGCGGCTGGAGGAAGGGCACGAACTCGCCGGCGTACATGGCCCGCTCGATCTCGCGGGCAGGCGTCGCCGCACGCCCCAGCATCCAGTGGCAACCGAGGCCGAACAGCCCGCCGAGCACCGCCAGCATGGCGAACAGCGGCCAGTAGTCGTCGCGCATCACACCCCACTGGGCGCCGGCCGGGAAGCCACCGACCACCTGGTAGGGAAAGCGCGTCGAGGCCTGCTGCGTCTCGGCCAGGGGGAAGGCGTCGGGCGCGCCCTCGTGCACCTCGCCCGCCTCGTCCATCCAGCGCGGGCCGACCCGGACCAGCAGTTCGCTGCGCTGGTCCACCAGTTGCAGGACGTTGCTCAGGTAGCGCCCGTCCACCGCCGCCAGCACGGCGGCGGGACCTTCGGCCAAGCGGTACACGATCAGCGCGAAGTCCGGCGTCACCGCATTGCCGGGCAACAGGTTGAGGCGCCCGTCGACGAAATCGGCCGTGTTCACCGCTTCGTCGACGTTGCCGAACAGCGAACTGCAGAACACCCGGCCATCACGCACCAGGTTGACGGTGCGCACGAAGGGCACGGTGGCGACCTGCTCGCGCAGCACCAACTCGGCCGCGGAACAGGGCCCTTCGGCATAGGCGATGGTGGCCCGCGCCGAGCCGGCGGCGTTGCCGAGCATGATGTCGATCAGGTGCAGCGCCTCGCTCGAGGCGAGCCCCGCTTCGCGCTGGAGGCTGACCAGTGTCTGCCAATAGATGATGCCCCCGCCCAGCAGCAGCGGCAGCAGGGCGACCAGCAGGGAAACGCACAGGCGCCAGAGCAGGCGCCGGACTTTGCTCGATCCAGGCATCCGTGTCATCCCGGGCGCCGCCGCTGTCATCGGGCTCGGCGAGCAGCCTGAGCGGGCGCCTGAAACCAGCGTAGATCATTCCGCCTGCGGCACCCTGGCCTCGGTGGCGATCGGCCAAAGGTCGTATAATCCCCGCCCTCGTCCCTGCTCCGAGCGCCGAACGACGCCATGCCCAAAGCCCGACTCCAGCCGGAGGGGAACTTCCCCCCCGCGCCCCTGCTGCGCCGCTTCGCGGCCATGTTCTACGACTTCCTGCTCTGCGTGGCCCTGCTGATGGTGGTCACCCTGCTCTACCAGCAGGTGCTGCTGCGCCTGCTCCTGGGCGGCGAAAAGCTCCGGCAGCTCGCCGACCAGGGCGGGCTGGTCGGCGACCCGCTGCTGTCCAGCCTGCTGTTCATCAGCCTGTTCGCCTTCTTCGCCAAGTTCTGGACGCACAAGGGCCAGACCCTCGGCATGCAGGTCTGGGGCGTGCGCGTGCAGAACGCCGACGGCACGCCGATCAGCCTGATGCAGGCGCTGCTGCGCTTCATGATCGCCATCGGCTCCTGGGCCTGCGGCGGGCTGGGCTTCCTGTGGATGCTCTGGGACAAGGACAAGCGGACCTGGCACGACCGCTATTCGGAGAGCGTGGTGATCCAGATTCCCAAGGCGGTGCGCAAGGCGACGCAGGGGCGGGGGTGAGGCTGGGGCGTTTTTTGTAGGAGCGAGCTTGCTCGCGAAGGGGGTTTTCCGGTGGCTACGGTGTTGGGGGTAAGAGCGCCCTCTCCCCAGCCCTCTCCCTGAAGGGAGAGGGGGCTGTTCGGAGCGGGTGGGGAGTTCGGAGTCATCCTGAAACGTCTAACCCCACCCCGTCATTCCCGCGAACGCGGGAATCCAGTGACTGCGGGGTTCGCGAGCAAGCTCGCTCCTACGAAAAGCAAAAGCAAAAGCGCGTTTGCTCTTGGACTTCCAGAGAAACATCCGCGCACTCCGAAACGCCCCTTCAGAAGGCCGAGCGAAGCCCCCGCTCAGGAGGTCATGCGACATGGATGTCGCGAGAGCCCCGCGGGCTACAGGGACGTACCCTCGGGGCGGGCCTCCGTGGCGGGGGAATTCGCGAGGGTAGCCCGACTCTGTCGGGCCCGTATGTTGGGGCAAGCCTTTTTGGTTCCTTTTGTGGCGTTTGACAAAAGGGACTCGCCCGAGGGGGCGAAACAAGAAGGCCGGGCAGACTCGGAGCGGCGCAGAAACACCCAAGCCAAGGCAGCTGGGTTCCCGCGTTCGCGGGAATGACGGGGGGGGATAGATGGGCGTGCCAGCCATGTAGGACCCGCAGGCCACGCCGAATCACCGGCCCGGCCAACCCCGGGATATCACCCCGCCCGCTTGAGCAACCACGCCCCCAACAACGCACAGATCGCCGCCGGCAACAACACCGCCAACAGCGGCGGGAAGTTGAACACCTGGCTCGACGGCCCCAGCAGATCCTGGGCGATGCGGAAGGTAAAGCCCACCAGCACCCCGGTGAACACCCGCTGGCCGAGGGTCACGCTGCGCAGCGGGCCGAAGATGAAGGAAATGGCCATCAGCACCAGGGCCGCGGTCACCGCCGGCTGCAGCACCTTGGTCCAGAACGCCAGCCAGTAGCGGTTGGTGCTCAGGCCCTGGTCCTTGAGGTAGTGGATGTATTCCCACAGGCCGCTGATGGACAGCGCCTCGGGCTCCATCACCACGGTGCTGAGCAGTTGCGGGCTGAGCTGGATGTTCCACGCCTCGGACGGTGCGCTGACCAGTTCGCTGCGCTTCTCCTGCGGGTGCAGCAGCGTGGTGTTCACCTCTTCCAGGGTCCACTGGCCGTCGCGGAACACCGCGCGCTTGGCGAAGCTGGCGCTCTTGAGCACGTGGCCTTCGGCGAAGTCGTAGCGCGTCACGCCCAGCAGGGTGCCGTCGGCCTGCACCACGTTGATGTGGATGAATTCCTGCCCCTGGCGGTGCCACAGGCCGTTGCGCGAGCTGACCGCGCCGCCGCTGCTCTGCGCCAGGGCACGGTCGCTCTGGGCCTGGGTCTCGGTGTAGGGCACCACGTATTCGCCTATCAGGATGCCGGCGAACATCAGCACCAGCATCGGCTTCATCACCGCCCAGACGATGCGCTGCAGCGACACCCCGGCGGCGCGCATGATGGTCAGCTCGCTGTTGCTGGCCAGGGTGCCCAGACCCACCAGGCAGCCGATCAGCGCGGCCATCGGCAGCATGTCGTAGGCGCGGCTGGGCGCGGTGAGCAGCACGTACTTCAGGGCCACGCCCAGGGTGTAGTTCTCGTCCAGGGCGCCCAACTGGTCGATGAAGGCGAACAGCAGGGCCAGGCCGAGGATCACCCCCAGCACGGCGAGGATGGCGACGAAAATGGTAATGCCGATGTAGCGGTCGAGCTTACGCATGCTTGCGCTCCTTCACGGAGCGTGCGCGCGAGGCCGCCCATTTCAGACTCAGCGGTTCCCAGAAGGCCAGCAGCAGGCCGATGGCCAGGAAGATCGCATGTACCCACCACAGCCCCAGGGCCATGGGGATCTTGCCCTTGTCGAGCATGCCGCGGGCGGCGATCAGCAGCGCCAGGTAGGCCATGTACAGCAGCACCGCCGGCAGCAGCTTGAGGAAGCGGCCCTGGCGCGGGTTGACCCTGGACAGCGGCACCGCCAGCAGGGTGACGATGAACACCAGCAGCGGGATGGAGAAGCGCCACTGCAGCTCCGAGCGCATGCGCGGCTCCTTGCTGGCGAACAGGTCGCTGGTGGGGATGGCGTCGCGGTCGTCGATCTCGCTGCTCACCTCCGGCTTGGGCAGCAGCACGCCGTAGGTGTCGTACCTGATGGCGCGGTAGTCGGCCTGGCCGGGCACGCCGTCGTAGCGGAAGCCGTCCTTGAGGATCAGGTAGCGGCTGCCGTCGGGGTGGATCTGCTGCTGTCCGCTGGTCGCCACCAGCACCGCGAGGCCGCGGTCCTGGCCGTTGCGCGGCGGGTTCTTGTCGGAGATGAACACCCCGCCGAGCTGGGTGCGGTCGTTGCTCAGTTGCTCGGTGTAGGTCACCCGCGAGCCGTCGCGCATCGACTGGAAGCGGCCCGGCGCCAGGGTGTCGAACTCGGTCATGGCGTCCTGCTTGTTCAGGATCAGCTGCATCTGCGCGATGCCCTGGGGTGCCAGCGACAGGCTCAGCCAGGCCACCAACAGGGCGATCAGCGCCGCCGGCGCCATGCTGTAGGCCAGCAGGCGCTGCTGGCTCATGCCGGTGGCGGTGAGCACCGTCATCTCGCTTTCCAGGTACAGCCGGCCATAGGCCAGCAGGATGCCGAGGAACAGCCCCAGGGGCAGGATCAACTGGAGGAAGCCGGGCAGGCGCACGCCCATGATCATGAACAGCGAGCCGGGGTCCAGCATGCCCTGGGCGGCCTGCGCCAGGTACTTGATGAAGCGGCCGCTCATGATGATCACCAGCAGCACGGCGCTCACCGCGCTCATGGTGACCAACACTTCACGGGACAGGTAACGGAAGACAATCAAACCGGGCACTCCAGGGTTGTCACGCTCGGGCGGCTACGCTCAAACTAGCCGCCGTGAGGCACTGCCGGCACGCCCTACGACGGGCCGGTGAAAAATACGCGGCATTATCCTGCGATTCGCCGGGCCTGTCACTGCGCAGACACCGGGACGGGTCGCCGACCACCCGCCACTTCGACCCTTCGCTCCGGGGACACCTTGTCATGGAATTCCTTGTAAAAAGCGTCAGTCCGCAAACCCTGAAGACCGCCACCCTGGTGCTCGCCGTCGGCGAAGGCCGCAAACTCGGCGCCGTGGCCCAGGCCGTGGACGCCGCCAGCGGCGGCGCCATCGCCGCCCTGCTCAAGCGCGGCGACCTGGCCGGCAAGGTCGGCCAGACCCTACTCCTGCAAGCTTTGCCCAACCTTAAGGCCGAACGCGTGCTGCTGGTGGGCGCGGGCAAGGAGCGCGAACTCTCCGACCGCCAATACCGCAAACTGGTTTCCTCGGTGCTCGGCAGCCTGAAGAGCCTGGGCGGCAGCGACGCCGTGCTGGCCCTGGGCGACCTGGCGGTCAAGGGCCGCAACGCCCACGGCAAGGCGCGCCTGCTGGTGGAGACGCTGGCCGATGGCCTGTACGTGTTCGACCGCTTCAAGAGCCAGAAGGCCGACGCGCCCAAGCTGAAGAAGATCACCCTGCTGGCCGACAAGGCCGACGCCCCCGCCGTCGAGCAGGGCGCCAAGGAGGCCCAGGCCATCGCCAACGGCATGGCCCTGACCCGCGACCTCGGCAACCTGCCGCCGAACCTCTGCCACCCCAGCTTCCTGGCCGACGAGGCCAAGGCCCTGGCCAAGGCGCACAAGAACCTCAAGGTCGAGGTGCTGGACGAGAAGAAACTCCGCGAGCTGGGCATGGGCGCCTTCCTCGCCGTGGCCCAGGGCAGCGAGCAGCCGCCGCGGCTGATCGTGCTGCAGTACAACGGCGGCAAGAAGGACGAGGCGCCCTACGCGCTGGTGGGCAAGGGCATCACCTTCGACACCGGCGGCATCAGCCTCAAGCCCGGCCTGGGCATGGACGAGATGAAGTTCGACATGTGCGGCGCCGCCAGCGTCTTCGGCACCTTCCGCGCGGTGCTGGAACTGCAGCTGCCGATCAACCTGGTGGGCCTGCTGGCCTGCGCCGAGAACATGCCCAGCGGCCGCGCCACCCGCCCCGGCGACATCGTCACCAGCATGAGCGGGCAGACCGTGGAAATCCTCAACACCGACGCCGAAGGCCGCCTGGTGCTGTGCGACACCCTGACCTACGCCGAGCGCTTCAAGCCCCAGGCGGTGGTGGACATCGCCACCCTCACCGGCGCCTGCATCGTCGCCCTGGGCGCCAACACCTCGGGCCTGATGGGCAACAACGACGCCCTAGTGCGCCAACTGCTCAAGGCCGGTGAGCACGCCGACGACCGCGCCTGGCAACTGCCGCTGTTCGACGAGTACCAGGAGCAGCTGGACAGCCCCTTCGCCGACATCGCCAACATCGGCGGGCCGAAGGCCGGCACCATCACCGCCGGCTGCTTCCTCTCGCGCTTCGCCAAGAAGTACCACTGGGCGCACCTGGACATCGCCGGCACCGCCTGGATCAGCGGCGGCAAGGACAAGGGCGCCACCGGCCGCCCGGTGCCGCTGCTCACCCAGTACCTGCTGGACCGCGTGAAGTAATGGCAAAGCGCAATCGTTCGATGGGATCGCCGGCATGACGCGGGTCGACTTCTACGTCATCCCCAGCGCCGATCCCGACGCGCGCCTGACCATCGCCTGCCGCCTGGCCGACAAGGCCTGGCGGCAGGGCATGCGGGTGTACCTGCTGTGCGCCGACGAAACTCAGCGCGAGGCCCTGGACGCGCGTCTGTGGAGCTTCCGCAAGGAAGCCTTCGTGCCGCACAACGCCGCCGAGGAAGACGCCCAGGCCCCGGTCACCCTGGGCCTGGGCGAGCCGCCGGCGGGCCGCCGCGACCTGCTGATCAACCTGACGCTGGCGGTGCCGGCTTTCGCCGGCGAGTTCTCGCGCATCGCCGAACTGGTGGTGGAGGAGCCTGCCATCCGCCAGGCGGCGCGGGAGAATTTCCGCTACTACCGCGAGCAGGGCTATCCTTTGCAGGACCATCGCCTGCCGCGCCTCTGACGCTCTACCGGAAAAATGGACAGCCGCAAGCCTCCGCAAGACCCCGACCACCTGCTCGACGACCTGGAGTCGATCCACGACCTGCTCGGCGAGCCGGATGGCGAACCGCCCCTGCTCACCGAATCCTTCGAGCCGGACAACATCCCCCTGCTCTCCGACGTGGTGCAGGCCTCGCCGCGGCCGGCCCCGGCCGAGGAAGAGCCCGAGGACGACCTGCCACCAGCGGGCCACAACCGCGAACAGGCCCGCCTGGACAGCGAACTGCGCGCCGCCGCGCAACTGATCCTGCAGGACGTGATCGACGACTTCGTGCCGCAGATCGAAGCCGAACTGCAGCGCCGCCTGGAAGCGCGCCTGCAAAGGCTGCTGGCGCAGCGCAAGCCTTGACGCCGGCCCATTGCAGGAGCGCGCCCTGCGCGCGAAATCGCGGGCAGGGCCCGCTCCTACAGGTTGACGCCGGACCTCCTGCCCACGCCAAACGGCCCCCTCTCCCTCCGGGAGAGGGCTGGGGTGAGGGCAACGGGGCCAACCCGAAACCCCGCCGTAACGCCCCCTGCCCATTGTAGGAGCGCGCCCTGCGCGCGAATCGCGGGCAGGGCCCGCTCCTACAGGTTGACGCCGGACTTCCCGACCACGCCGAACGGCCCCCTCTCCCTCCGGGAGAGGGCTGAGGTGAGGGCAACGGGACCAACCTGAAAACCCCGCCGTAACGCCCCCTGCCCATTGTAGGAGCGCGCCCTGCGCGCGAATCGCGGGCAGGGCCCGCTCCTACAGGTTGACGCCGGACCTCCCGCCCACGCCGAACGGCCCCCTCTCCCTCTGGGAGAGGGCTGGGGTGAGGGCAACGGGACCAGCCTGAACACCCGCCGTAACCGGCAAACCCCATTTCGCAAGCAGGCTCCCTCCTACGCAAGCCCCCTCCAGCCCCCTGATCGCCGGTGGCCGCCGCCCCTCGGCAGCCGTTATACTCTCCGGTTTTCCGTCTAGCCGCTAACAGGGTCCCGCCGCGCTCATGGACAAGACCTACCAGCCCCACGCCATCGAATCCCACTGGTACCCCACCTGGGAGCAGAACAACTACTTCGCCCCGCAGGGTTCCGGCGAGCCGTACACCATCATGATCCCGCCGCCGAACGTCACCGGCAGCCTGCACATGGGCCACGGCTTCAACAACGCCATCATGGACGCGCTGATCCGCTACCGCCGCATGCAGGGCCGCAACACCCTGTGGCAGCCGGGCACCGACCACGCCGGCATCGCCACCCAGATGGTGGTGGAGCGCCAGCTGGCCGCCCAGGGCGTCGCGCGCCACGACCTCGGCCGCGAGAAGTTCCTGGAGAAGGTCTGGGAGTGGAAGGAACAGTCCGGCGGCACCATCACCCGGCAGATCCGCCGCCTGGGCTCCTCGGTGGACTGGTCGCGCGAGCGCTTCACCATGGACGACGGCCTGTCCAACGCGGTGAAGGAAGCCTTCGTCCGCCTGTTCGACGACGGCCTGATCTACCGCGGCAAGCGCCTGGTCAACTGGGACACCAAATTCCACACCGCCATTTCCGACCTGGAAGTGGAGAACCACGACGAGAAGGGCCACCTCTGGCACCTGCGCTACCCCCTGGCCGACGGCCACAAGACCGCCGACGGCAAGGACCACCTGGTGGTCGCCACCACCCGCCCGGAAACCCTGCTCGGCGACAGCGCGGTCGCCGTGCACCCGGAGGACGAGCGCTACCAGGCCCTGATCGGCACCTTCGTCGAGCTGCCGCTGGTGGGCCGGCGCATCCCGATCATCGCCGACGACTACGTCGACCGCGAGTTCGGCACCGGCTGCGTGAAGATCACCCCGGCCCACGACTTCAACGACTACGAAGTCGGCAAGCGCCACGACCTGCCGCTGATCAACATCTTCGACAAGGACGCCGCGGTTCTCGGCACCGCCCAGGTGTTCAAGCTCGACGGCAGCGTCAACCCGGATGTCGACGCCAGCCTGCCGGCCGCCTATGCCGGCCTGGACCGCTTCGTCGCACGCAAACAGATCGTCGCCGACTTCGAAGCCAAGGGCCTGCTGGAGAAGATCGACGACCACGCGCTGAAAGTGCCCAAGGGCGACCGCTCCGGCACCATCATCGAGCCCTGGTTGACCGACCAGTGGTACGTCTCCACCAAGCCGCTGGCCGAACCCGCCATCGCCGCCGTGGAAGACGGCCGCATCCAGTTCGTGCCCAAGCAGTACGAGAACATGTACTTCAGCTGGATGCGCGACATCCAGGACTGGTGCATCAGCCGCCAGCTGTGGTGGGGCCACCGCATCCCGGCCTGGTACGACGAGGCCGGCAACGTCTACGTCGGCCGCGACGAGGCCGAAGTGCGCGCCAAGCACAACCTCGGCGACGCCAAGCTGCGCCAGGACGAGGACGTGCTGGACACCTGGTTCAGCTCGGGCCTGTGGACCTTCTCCACCCTCGGCTGGCCGGAACAGACCGAATACCTGAAGACCTTCCACCCCACCGACGTGCTGGTGACCGGCTTCGACATCATCTTCTTCTGGGTGGCGCGCATGATCATGCTGACCATGCACCTCATCAAGAACGAGGACGGCACCCCGCAGATCCCGTTCAAGACCGTGTACGTCCACGGCCTGGTGCGCGACGGCCAGGGCCAGAAGATGTCCAAGTCCAAGGGCAACGTGCTCGACCCGCTGGACATCGTCGACGGCATCAGCCTCGACGCGCTGCTGGAAAAACGCACCAGCGGCATGATGCAGCCCAAGCTCGCCGAGAAGATCGCCAAGCAGACCAAGGCGGAATTCCCCGAAGGCATCGCCAGCTACGGCACCGACGCCCTGCGCTTCACCTTCTGCTCACTGGCCTCCACCGGCCGCGACATCAAGTTCGACATGGGCCGCGTCGAGGGCTACCGCAACTTCTGCAACAAGCTGTGGAACGCCGCCAACTTCGTCATCGAGAACACCGATGGCCAGGATACCGGCGTGAACGGCGAGCCGGTCGAGCTGTCCGCGGTGGACCGCTGGATCATCTCCGCCCTGCAGCGCACCGAGCAGGAAGTCGCCCGCCAGCTCGACGCCTTCCGCTTCGACCTGGCCACCCAGGCCCTCTACGAGTTCATCTGGGACGAGTACTGCGCCTGGTACCTGGAACTGGTCAAGCCGGTGCTGTGGGACGAGAACGCGCCCGTCGAGCGCCAGCGCGGCACCCGCCGCACCCTGGTGCGCGTGCTGGAGACCGCGCTGCGCCTGGCGCACCCGTTCATGCCCTTCATCACCGAGGAAATCTGGCAGCGCATCAAGGCCTCCGCGGGCAAGAGCGGCGAGACCCTGATGCTGCAACCCTGGCCGGTGGCCGACGAGGCGAAGATCGACGCCGCCGCCGAAGGCGACATCGAGTGGGTCAAGCAGCTGATGCTGGGCATCCGCCAGATCCGCGGCGAGATGAACATCTCCATGGCCAAGCGCATCGACCTGGTGCTGAACAACGCCTCCCCCGAAGACCACCGCCGCTTGGCCGACAACGAGCCGCTGCTGATGAAGCTGGCCAAGCTGGAGTCGGTGCGCGTGCTCGACGAAGGCGAGGAACCGCCGATGTCGGCCACCGCGCTGGTGGGCGAACTGCAGGTGCTGGTGCCCATGGCCGGGCTGATCGACAAGGCTGCCGAACTGGCGCGCCTGGACAAGGAAATCCAGCGCCTGGAAGGCGAGGTCAAGCGCGTGGGCGGCAAGCTGTCCAACGAAGGCTTCGTCGCCAAGGCCCCGGCCGAAGTGATCGAAAAGGAACGCACCAAGCTCGCCGAAGCCGAGCAGGCGGTGACCAACCTGATCCAGCAGCGCGAGAAGATCGCCAGCCTGTAACAGGCATCATCCACAAGGCCCGCGAATGCGGGCCTTGTGCTTTCTGGCACTGACGTTACGGCCGGCGGCGGATAACCGCGAACGGTTATCCGCCCTACGATTCCAGAGAAGCACGGTCGTAGGAGCGGACCTTGTCCGCGATAGCCCAAGCTACTGGCGCGATTCGCGGATGAGATCCGCTCCTACGCTGCCCCACCTGCGCCATTCCATGTAGGAGCGCGCCCTGCGCGCGAATCGCGGGCAGGGCCCGCTCCTACAGGTACAGGAGAAATGCCGTCGTAGGAGCGGATCTCATCCGCGAATCGCGCCGGCAGGGCCGGCGTTCGGTCCATCGCGTGCGGAGTCCTACCACACCGGCGGGCACGGCTTCTCGTAGGAGCGAGCTTGCTCGCGAACAGACTCCGCTGCGGGGCTCATTCGCGAGCAAGCTCGCTCCTACGAAGAGAAGAGCCTTGTCCCTCAGAACACCGTGCCAACCGGGTAGACGTAGGCATTCACGTCATAGAAGGGCGTGCGCTGGTAGAACCATTCCAGCCGCGCATGCGGGTCCTTGGCGAAGGCCTTGTCCTCCTTCAGCTTCTTCTCGAATTCCGCCTTCAGCTGCGGGTCCTCGGCGAGCATCTTGCGCGCCATCGGCTCCATCACGTACTCCTCCGGCTCTTCGGCGGACACCAGCGTCGAGTTGAAGAAACCCCAGGACCAGAAGGAGTCCGGGCTCTCGGCGGTCAGCAGGTTGATCGCCAGCACACCCAGCGGCTGGTCGGTGTCGATCACCACCGAGCCTGCCGGGAAGGTCTGCAGGCGCTGGAACGGTTTGCCGCTGCCGCTGACCAGCAGGTGCCCCTCGTAGCCGGGGATTTCGTTGGCCGCGGCGCGGTCCGGTTCGAAGCCGCCGGCCAGCTTGATGTCGTCCATGCGGTACAGGGTGACTTCGATGGCGGCCGGCTGCTCCAGAGTCTTCATGCGGATGCCGTGGGCCTTGAGCCGGGCGATCACTTCGCTCCACTGCACCGGCACCACGTACTGCTTCGGCCGCTTGACCACAAGGTCAGGCACCGAGTTGTCGCTGATCGGCACCTGCAAGGTCTTCGGCTTGTTGCTCCAGACGATGGTCCTGGCGCCGGTGATGGGCGATTGCTCGTAGTGGTAGTCGCCAACGACGAAGGGCGTGTGCTGCTCCTTGCCCGGCTTCCAGGTGAGGATCACCTCCTTCTGCGCCTCCAGGCGCTCGCGGTCCTTGGCGATGGCGGCCTTGAGCGAGTCGGCGTTGTCGCCGATCACCTGGAACATCGCCTTGAGCATTACGTAGTTGCCCAGCACCTGGGTTTCATACGGGTGCAGCGCGTGCTGCTCGATGAGGATCGAGGGCACGTTGCGGATGTCGCCGTACTGGTTGGAGAAGCGCGCCAGGTCGGTGCGGTAGGGGTAGTAGCCCTTGGCCGGGTCCTGGTTGTCGTTGAGGCTGATGCACTCGTGCACCACGTGGCCGTCGTCCTCCAACTCCTTGTACACCGGGCCGCGCATGACCTTGTCCATCCACTGGCTGGACGCCGGCGACCAGCCGTTGCCGTTGTGGCAGTAGGAGCTGTCGTAGGGGTACATGGCGCCGTCGGTGGAGTGGGTGTCGGCGAAGAAGCTCAGGTCGTACTGGTTGAACACCCAGGCGACGTTGCGGATTTCCGCACTGTCGAGCTTGGTGAAGTCGCGGTTGAGGTTCAGGTTCAGGCCGTTGACGCGCCAGCCGGTGACCTCCGGGCCGTTCTGGTTGATCCGCCCGTAGGGGCTGCGGCGCAGGTCGCCGTCGACGTTCACGGTGGGGATGAAGAGGATGTTGACCTTCTCCAGCAGCCCGGCCAGCGGCTTGGCCCCGGCGGTCATGTCGCGCAGCAGCATGAACATGGCGTCCTTGCCGTTGGCCTCGCCGGGATGGATCTCGGCCTCGACGAAGATGGTCGGCTTGCCCGAGCCGTTCAGCCCGCTCGGCGACTTGTCGGCCTCGCTGGACGCGGTCACCAGCAGCATCGGCTCGCCGCTGGCGCTCTTCTCCGGCAGCTCGCTCAGCTGCAGCTTGCCGCCGGAAGCATCGGCCAGCTTCTTCAGGTACTCGCGGGTCTGCTGGTAGTCGCAGGTCTGCCGGAAGCCGCTGGACTCGGCCAGGGTGATCAGCGGGTCGTCGGGCTTGGCCAGGTAGCGGGTGCTGCTCAGCTTCTGCTCGAACATCGGCGGCAGGATGCGCTGCCTGGCGGCCGCCGGGTAGCCGCTGTCGTCGACGTAGCCGGGCGCCTGGGGTAGCGCGGCCAGGGCCGGCAGGCTGCCGCTCAGCAGCAGCGCGGCGTACAGCGGGCGGAATCCTCGATGGCGCATGGTGGGCCTCCTTTCGCGGTGAGCCATGGCCCGGAAACCTTAGACCATGATCCGCGCGGCCGAAGGGGCCGGTTGTCGCAGCTGTCATTCCGGGGTGGAATGACTACCCGAAGAAAGCTCGCTTGGCGCGGCGCAGGCTTTGGGCCGAAGATCGACGCGCCAGCGCGGCCCGGAAAGCCGCCGTCCCGACTTCCACAGGAGCCCGCACCATGTCCGACCTCCCCGCCCGCAATGGCGGCCAGATCCTCGTCGAAGCCCTGCTGCGCAACGCGGTGGACACCGTCTACTGCATCCCCGGCGAAAGCTACCTGCCGGTGCTCGACGCCCTGCACGACGCGCGTTCGATCAGCACCATCGTCACCCGCCACGAAGGCGCCGCCTCGAACATGGCCGACGCCTACGGCAAGCTCACCGGGCGCCCGGGCATCTGCTTCGTCACCCGCGGGCCGGGCGCCACCCACGCGGCCAACGGCGTGCACACGGCGAAACAGGACTCCACGCCGATGATCCTCTTCGTCGGCCAGGTGGAAAGCGCCTTCAAGGGCCGCGAGGCGTTCCAGGAGGTGGACTACCGGCAGATGTTCGGCGGCCTGGCCAAATGGGCCACGGAGATCGACGACATCCAGCGCATCCCCGAGGTGGTCGCCCAGGCCTTCGCCGTGGCCCAGTCCGGCCGCCCCGGCCCGGTGGTGGTCGCCCTGCCGGAGGAAGTGCTGTTCGGCACCGCGCAGGTGGCGGACGCGCCCGCCCCGCGCATCCCGCAGGTCGCCCCGCCGCTGGCCGCGCTGGAGGAGCTGCGCAGCCTGCTCGCCCGCGCGCGCAAGCCGCTGCTGGTGGTCGGCGGCACCGGCTGGGACGATGCCGGGCGCCGCGCCCTGCAACGCTTCGCCCGGGCCAACGAACTGCCGGTGGTGGCCTCGTTCCGCCGCCAGGACCTGTACGACAACCGCGACGAGCAGTACGCCGGCCAGCTCGGCTTCGGCGCCTCGCCCAGGCTCGCCGCGCGGGTGCAGGAGGCCGACCTGCTGCTGGTGCTCGGCTCGCGCCTGAGCGAGACGCCCAGCGCCGGCTACACCCTGGTGCGCAGCCCGAAACCCGGGCAGACGCTGATCCACGTCCACCCCGACGCCAGCGAGCTGGGCCGCGTCTACCAGGCCGACCTGCCGATCCAGGCCAGCCTGCCGGCCATGGCCGCCGCCCTCGACGCCCTGGCGCCACTGGAAAACCGCCCCTGGGCCGAGTGGACCGCCGAGGCCCGCGCCGACTACCTGGCCTATTCCACCCCGCCGGCCAGCCCCGCCGAACTGCAGGGCGTGGACCTGGCCGCGGTGGTCGGCCACCTCGCCGAAACCCTTCCCGAAGACGCGGTGATCAGCAACGGCGCCGGCAACTACGCCGTCTGGGTGCACCGTTTCTACCGCTATCGCGCCGCCCGCAGCCAGTTGGCACCCACCAACGGCGCCATGGGCTACGGCTTCCCCGCCGCCATCGCCGCCAAGCTGCGCGAGCCGCAGCGCGAGGTGGTGTGCTTCGCCGGCGACGGCTGCTTCATGATGTACCCGCAGGAACTGGCCACCGCCGTGCAGTTCGGCGCCGCGCTGATCGTCATCGTGGTCAACAACGGCATGCTCGGCACCATCCGCATGCACCAGGAACGCGAGTATCCGGGGCGCGTCTCGGCCACCGAACTGCACAACCCGGACTTCGTCGCCCTGGCCCGGGCCTTCGGCGCCCACGGCGAACTGGTCGAGCGCACCGAGGACTTCGCCGCTGCCTTCCAGCGCGCGCAGGCCTGCGGCAAGCCGGCGCTGATCGAGCTGCGCACCGACCCACGGCAGATCACCCCGGTGGCGCGGCTTTCCTGAAAACTGCGGGAGGCTTCGCTAAGCTGCATCGGATCAAGGCATTGCGCCCGTCGCCTGGGCACAATGCCCGCCGATTCGCCGGCTAAGGAAGCGCATGAATCCGCAACTGCTCTGGGTCCTGTTCCTGCTCGCCACCGCGGTGGCGCTGTTCGTCGTCAACCGGCCGCGCATGGACGTGGTCGCCCTGCTGGCCATGGTGGCCCTGCCGCTGACCGGCGTGCTCAGCGTGCAGGAAGCCCTGGCCGGCTTCGCCGACCCCAGCGTGGTGCTGATCGCCGCGCTCTTCATCATCGGCGAGGGCCTGGTGCGCACCGGCGTGGCCTACCGCATCGGCGAATGGCTGACGCACAAGGCCGGCAGCGACGAGACGCGTCTGCTGGTGCTGCTGATGCTGGCGGTGGCCGGGCTGGGCTCGGTGATGAGTTCCACCGGCGTGGTGGCGATCTTCATCCCCGTGGTGCTCAGCGTCGCCGGGCGCCTGAACGTCTCGCCGGCGCGGCTGATGATGCCGCTGAGCTTCGCCGGGCTGATCAGCGGCATGCTCACCCTGGTGGCCACGCCGCCGAACATGGTGGTGCACAGCGAACTGGTGCGCGAGGGCGAGCCGGGCTTCGGCTTCTTCAGCTTCACCCCCATCGGCCTGGTGATCCTGGTCCTGGGCGTGGCCTACATGCTGGTGGCCCGGCGCTGGCTCGGCGATAACCACGACGGCCCCGGCAACGCCGCGCAGCGCCGCTCGCTGCGCGACCTGATCCGCGACTACCAGTTGGCCGGGCGCGAACGCCGGCTGCGCATCCGCCCCGACTCCACGCTGGCCGGCATGACCCTCGGCGACGTCCAGTTGCGCACCGAGCGCGGCACCAACGTGATCGCCATCGAGCGCCTGGCGCGCTTCCGCCTGAAGATCCTCAGCCCCGGCGCCGACGTGGTGCTGCAGGTCGGCGACGTGCTGCTGGTGGACATCTACCAGCCGGGCATCGACCTGCTCGCCCTCTACCACGAATACGGCCTGGAGCCGCTGAGCCTGCACGGCGACTACTTCACCGAGCGCGCCCACGAGGTGGGCATGGCCGAGGTGACGCTGCCGCCGGAATCCGCGCTGCTGGGCAAGAGCATCCTGCAGCTGGGCTTCCGCAGCCAGTACGGACTCAACGTGGTGGGCCTGCGGCGCAACCGCGAAGCCGTGGTCGACGGCCTGCTGGACGCCAAGCTGAAGGTCGGCGACACCCTGCTGGTGGTGGGCGCCTGGAAGGACATCCGCCAGCTCCAGGGCCAGGGCCGCGACTTCCTGGTGCTGAGCCTGCCGGCGGAGGTGGACGAGGCCGCGCCGGCGGCCAGCCAGGCGCCCCACGCGCTGCTGAGCCTGGGGGTGATGGTGCTGCTGATGGTCAGCGGCCTGGTGCCCAACGTGCTGGCCGCGCTGATCGCCTGCCTGCTGATGGGCGCCTTCCGCTGCATCGACATGGACAGCGCCTACCGCGCCATCCACTGGCAGAGCCTGGTGCTGATCGTCGGCATGCTGCCCTTCGCCCTGGCCCTGCAGAAGACCGGCGGCATCGACCTGGCGGTGCGGGCCCTGGTGGCGGCCCTGGGCGGCGCCGGGCCCTACCTGATCCTCGCCAGCCTGTTCCTGCTCACCGCGCTGATCGGCCTGTTCATCTCCAACACCGCCACCGCCGTGCTCATGGCGCCGGTGGCCATCGCCACCGCCAGGGCCCTGGGCGCCCAGCCGGAACCCTTCGCCATGATAGTCGCGCTGGCCTCCTCGGCGGCCTTCATGACGCCCATCTCCTCGCCGGTGAACACCCTGGTGCTGGGCCCCGGGCACTACCGCTTCGGCGATTTCGTCAGGGTCGGCGTGCCCTTCACCCTGCTGGTGATGATCGTCAGCGTGTTGCTGGTACCCTGGCTGCTGCCGCTGTATTGACCGAACAAGGAAAGCCCATGGAAGTGAGCAAGACCAAGAGCAGTTTCTACCGCCGCCTGTACGTCGCCTGGCTGGTGCACAGCGGCCAGGCCAGCAGCGTGCCGGCGCTGATGGAAGCCACCGGCATGCCCCGGCGCACCGCCCAGGACACCCTGGCGGCGCTGGCCGACCTGGACATCGACTGCGCGTTCGAACAGCACGCCGGCGAGCGCAACAACGCCGGGCACTACCGCATCCGCGACTGGGGCGCCATCGACCCGCGCTGGATCGAGGCGAACCTGGCGAAGATCAAGGCGACTCTGGAATACCCCTGAATCCGCCTTGTAGGAGCGGACCTTGTCCGCGATAGCCGGACATATCGGCGCGATTCGCGGATGAGATCCGCTCCTACGCCGCCCCACCTGCGCCATTCCCCTGTAGGAGCGCACCCTGCGCGCGAATCGCGGGCAGGGCCCGCTCCTACAGGTTGCCTGGAGACATGGCATTCCTAACCGGAGCGGACCTTGTCCGCGATAGCCGGACGTCCCGGTGCGGTTCGCGGATAAGATCCGCTCCTACGCCGCCCCACCCACACCATTCCCCTGTAGGAGCGCGCCCTGCGCGCGAATCGCGGGCAGGGCCCGCTCCTACAGGTTGCCTGGAGACATGGCATTCCTAACCGTAGGAGCGGACCTTGTCCGCGATAGCCGGACGTCCCGGAGCGGTTCGCGGATGAGATCCGCTCCTACGAGAAGCAGAAGGCGCGCTTCTGTGGGAAAATCGCCCTCCGCTCCCCTGCCCTGCCGCCCGCCATGCCCAAGCCGCCGAAACGCCCCGCCAAGCCGCAACCGCTGCGCGATCCCGCCGCGAAGAAGCCCGACCTGCTGCACCCGCGCAACCGCCACCAGGGGCGCTACGACTTTCCCAGCCTGATCGCCGCCAGCCCCGAGCTGGGCGAATACGTCATCACCAACCCCTACGGCAAGCCCAGCATCGACTTCGCCGACCCGCAGGCGGTACGGGTGTTCAACCGCGCGCTGCTCAAGGCGCAGTACGGCATCGGCCACTGGGAAATCCCCGCCGACTTCCTCTGCCCGCCGATCCCCGGCCGCGCCGACTATGTGCACTACCTGGCCGACCTGCTGGCCGAGGACAACGAAGGCCGCGTGCCGCGCGGGCCCGGCGTGCGGGTGCTGGACATCGGCGTCGGCGCCAACTGCATCTACCCGCTGATCGGCCACCGCGACTATGGCTGGCGCTTCCTCGGCGCCGACATCGAGCCCGCAGCCCTGGCCTCGGCGCGCAACATAGTGCAGGGCAACCCGGGCCTGGCCGAGGCCATCGAGCTGCGCCAGCAGAGCGAGCCGCAGCACATCTTCCACGGCCTGCTGCACGCCGACGAACGCTTCCACGCCAGCCTGTGCAACCCGCCGTTCCACGCCTCCCCCGAGGAGGCCCGCGCCGGCAGCCGGCGCAAGTGGAAGAACCTCGGCAAGCTCGACCCCTCGCGCAAGCTGCCGCTGCTGAACTTCGGCGGGCAGAGCAACGAGCTGTGGTGCGAAGGCGGCGAGATCGCCTTCCTCAAGCGCATGGCCAGCGAGAGCCGCGAAGTGGCGCAGCAGGTGCAGTGGTTCAGCTCGCTGGTGTCCAAGGCCGGCAACCTCGACGACTTCCGCCGCGCCCTGAAGAAGGCCGGCGCGCTGCAGGTGCGCACCCTGGACATGGCCCAGGGGCAGAAGCAGAGCCGCTTCGTCGCCTGGACCTTCCAGAGCGCCGAACAACGCCGCGGCGCCTGATCAGGCCTCGGCGGCCAGCGCCGGGCTGCGGGCGCGGTCCAGCAGCAGGAACACCAGCACCGCCACCAGCGCGGTGATCCCGGCGAGCACCTGCAACACGCGGCCGAAGGCCGCCACATAGTCCGCGCGCAATTGCTCCACGGCCAGTTGCGGAGCCCCGGCCGCGGCCGCCGCCAGGTTGCCGATGGCCAACTGGTTGGCGGTGGCCAGGCGCAGCTCGGCCGACAAGCCCGGCGCCTGCAACTGGGCGGCCAGCAAGGTCGCCAGCAGCGCGCCGACCACCGCGATGGCCACGCCGTCGGCGGACACCCGCACGGTATTGAAGATGCCGGTCGCCATGCCGGCGCGCTCCGGCTCCACCACGCTCACCGCCAGGCCGTCCATCAGCCCCCAGGGCAGGCCGATGCCCACGCCGATGCACAGCAGCGGCAGCCCCAGCGGCAGGTCGCCGGCCAGGTTGCGGGCCAGCCACAGCAGCCCGCCGGCCACCACCAGCAGGCCCAGCGCCGACAGCCCGCCGGCGCTGAAATGGCGCGCCAGCAGCGCCGCCAGGAAAGGCACCAGGAGCAGCGGCGCGGACAGCGCCAGCAGCGTCCAGCCGGCCTGCACCGCGCTCTGCCCCTCGATGCCGATGAAGCGCCCCGGCAACAGCACAATCAGCACCACATAGGCGAAGGCCGGCGAGGCGGCCAGCAGCTGCACGCCGACGAAGCGCCACTGGCGGAACAGCGAGAGGTCCAGCATCGGTTGCGCCGCGCGCCGCTCCACGCGGACGAACAGCGCCAGCAGCGCCACGCTGGCCAGCAACCAGGCAGACACCGCAGGGCTGCTCCAGCCACGCTCCGGCGCCAACAGCAGGCCATAGGTGAAGGCACAAAGAGCGGCGGTGAAACTCAGCGCGCCCGGCCAGTCCAGGCCGAGCGCCCGTGGGTCGCGGCTCTCCCGGCAATGGCGCATGACCAGGGGGATGGACGCGAGCCCGCAGGCCGCCGGCAGCAGGAACACCCAGCGCCAGCCCGGGCCGTCGCTGAGCCAGCCGGCCAGCAGCGGGCCGAACGCCAGGCCCACGCCGAAGGTAGTGCCGAGCAGGCTGAACACCCGGGTGCGCAGCGGGCCCTGGAACACCTGGGCCAGCGCCGCCATGGCCGCGGCGAACGCCGCCGAGCCGCCGACGCCCTGCACCACGCGCAGCACGTCCAGCGCCGGCACCGAGCCGGCCAGGGGGACCGCCAGGGTGGCCAGGGCGAACAGCCACAGGCCAAGCAGCCACATGCGCCGGCGCCCATAGACGTCGGCCAGGCTGCCGGCGGCCATCATGGCCGCGCCATAGGCCAGCACGTAGCCGTTGACGATCCAGTTGAGCGCCACTGCCGAGCCACCCAGTTCGCGGCTGATCGCCGGCAGCACCACGGCCGGGCCGGTGAAGCACAGCGGGATGAGCACGGCAGTGAGGCTGGCCGCCAGCAGCAGGAGCCAGCGGGAGGTGGCCGGAGGTGCGCCGACGTCGTCGGTTCGGGAAGAGCGGGAAAGGGTCATGGCAGGTCCGTCGTTGAGCCAGGGGAACACCCGACGCACGCTAACCATCCCGGCATTGCGGAAAAACCGGCTAGGATTCCGAACATAACGGACTTATCTGTCCGCAATCCTTCGCGAGCGCCGCCGCACAATGGGCGCACGCCCAACCCAAGGTGCCACGCCATGGATAGCCTCAACGGCCTGCGGGTCTTCCTGCAGGTCGCCGAAACCCTCAGCTTCGCCCAGGCCGCGCGCCTGCTCGGCCTCTCCGCCTCGGCGGTGGGCAAGAGTGTCGCGCGCCTGGAGGAACGCCTGGGCGTGCGCCTGTTCCACCGCAGCACGCGCAGCCTCAGCCTGAGCAACGAAGGCCTGCTGTTCCTCGAACGCTGCCGCCGCGTGCTCGACGAACTGGCGGCGGCGGAACAGGAACTGGCCCAGGCCACCCAGCAGGCCCGCGGCCGCCTGAAGATCAGCATGCCGCTGGTCAGCGGGCTGTTCCCCCAGGTGCTCCCGGAATTCATGCGCTGCTACCCGCGCATCCAGCTGGACATCGACTTCACCGACCGCCTGGTGGATGTCATCGAGGAAGGCTTCGACCTGGTGGTGCGCAGCGGCGAGCTACGCGACTCGCGGCTCAAGGCGCGCCAGCTGGGCGACTTCCACCTGCTGCTGGTGGCCGCGCCGGCCTACCTGCGCCAGTACGGCACGCCCCGGCGCCCCGCCGACCTGGCCGGGCACCTGTGCCTGCACTACCGCTTCCCGAGCACCGGCAAGCTGCAGAAGTGGCCGCTGCGCCTGGCGCCGGGCGAGGCGGAACCGCGCCTGGACGGCGGCCTCACCTGCAACACCGCCGACACCCTGATCAGCGTCGCCGGCCAGGGCATGGGCATCGCCTGCCTGCCGGACTTCGCCGTGCGCGGCGCGCTGGCCGACGGCAGCCTGGTGCAGGTGCTGGCCGAGCACACCGAACACCAGGGCAGCTTCCACGCGCTGTGGCCGGCCGGGCGGCGCATGCCGCTGAAGCTGCGGGTGTTCCTCGACTTCCTCGGCGACCGCCTGTTCGCCGCGCGCTGAGCCGCCGTCAGCGGATGAACTCGCGGCTGACGGCGCGGAAGGTCTCGCTGCCGGCGCGCTCCAGCCATTCGAAGGCGACCATCTCGCGGTTGACGATCACCGCGCCGGCCTGGCGCATGCGCTCCAGGGCCAGGGCCTTGTCCTCCGGGCGCCGCGAGCCGACCGCCTCGGCCACCACGTAGACCTCGCGGTCCTCGGCCAGCAGGCCGAGCACGGTCTGCAGCACGCAGACGTGGGCCTCGGTGCCGCACACCACGAACTGCCGGCGCTCGCCGCCGGGCAGTTGCAGCAGGCCCGGGTCGGCCACCGCGGAGAAGGCGATCTTCTCCAGGATGGACTCGGCCGGCAGGTGCTCGCGCAACTGCGCCAGGGTCGGGCCCAGGCCCTTGCTGTACTGCTCCGTGGCCAGCACCGGCATGCCTAGGCGCTGCGCCACGGCCAGCAGCCAGGCGCTGTGCTGCAGCAGCGCCTCGGCGTCGTGGATGGCGGGGAACAGGCGTTCCTGGATGTCGATGAGGAGGAGGGTCGAGGTGGGGGCGTGGAGCAGCATGGGGGAGGTCTCCTGGGGGTGGTTCTTCTTTTTCGGCTTGCTGTGTGGGGGTGTCTGTAGTGGTCTACTAACCCCGGACACCCATTTAGGCGAGAATGCTCGCCACAGAGAGGTGTCCGATGACCAAGCAACGCCGTACCTTTACCCCTGAGTTCAAGCGCGAAGCTGCCTGCCTGGTGCTCGATCAAGGCTACAGCCATGCCGAAGCGGCCCGTTCGCTCGGCTTGGTCGAGTCGGCCCTACGCCGATGGGTTAATCAGCTTCAGCAGGAGCGCGGCGGCGTTACGCCGGCCAGCAAAGCGTTGACGCCAGAGCAGCAAAAAATCCAAGAGTTGGAAGCCCGGATCACGCGCCTTGAACGCGAGAAATCGATACTAAAAAAGGCTACCGCGCTCTTGATGTCGGAAGATCTCGAGCGTACGCGCTGATCCGCCAGCTCAGCGACCATGAGCCCGTTGATTGTTTGTGCGAAGTGTTCGAAGTCACTCGCTCAAGTTACTACGCACATCGTCACAGAAGGCGAACTCCGGACGTTGAACGACTGCGGTTGCGCAGTCGAGTGAATGAGTTGTTTACGCGAGGTCGAAGTGCGCCCGGCAGCCGTACCATCATGGCAATGATGCAAGAAGAAGGTGAGCAAATCGGGCGGTTCAAGGTCCGCAGCCTGATGCGTGAGCTGGCGTTGATCAGTAAGCAGCCAGGATCACATGCGTACAAAAAGGCCACAGTGGAGCGGCCAGATATTCCGAACACCTTGAACCGAGCGTTTGATGTCGAAGCGCCAAATCAGGTCTGGTGTGGAGACATCACTTACGTCTGGGCACAGGGCAAATGGCACTATCTGGCGGTTGTCCTGGATCTGTATGCACGCAGAGTGGTTGGTTGGGCCTTATCAGAAAAGCCGGATGGAGACCTGGTGGTCAAAGCGCTGGACGTCGCCTACGAACAACGTGGAAAGCCTCAAGGACTCCTGTTCCACTCCGACCAGGGATCGCAATATGGCAGCCGTCAGTTCCGCCAGAGACTGTGGCGCTACCGCATGCGCCAGAGCATGAGCCGCCGAGGCAACTGTTGGGATAATGCACCGATGGAGCGAGTATTTCGCAGTTTGAAATCAGAGTGGATACCGACCACGGGCTACCTGACCGGGCAGCAAGCTCAACGAGACATTGGCCAATACCTGATGGGCCACTACAACTGGATCCGGCCGCATCAGTTCAACGATGGACTGGCTCCAGCGAAAGCTGAAGAAAAACTTAAAACCGTGTCCGGGATGAGTTGACCACTACACCCAACCGGGAAAGTTGGTCGACACAAAGGCAGAGAGGAGAATGAGCAAAGGTGAAGCGCTGGAGCGGCGTCGAAGTCCGCTCCCTCTCCCCAGCCCTCTCCCTGAAGGGAGAGGGGGCTTGTCCGTGCCCACGCAGAGGAATGGTTTCAACCTGCAACTTCGCTTCCGGCTAACGCCAGAATATCCATCTGCGCCGAACGGTCCCCTCTCCCTTCAGGGAGAGGGCTGGGGAGAGGGAGCCACACCCACAAGCCGCGCCGAAACCTCCCCCCGCACCAAAGAAAAAGGCCCCTGCAAAAGGGGCCCTCCTCTCTTCAGCCATGCACCCTCAATGCCCCGTCACATCCCCGCGGCGGCTGGTCTCGAAGAGGAACCAGGTGCGCTGCTCGGTCTCGTCGATCCAGTTCTCGATGAGGCTGGCGGTGGCGATGTCGTGGTACTCGTCGCACAGGTCATGGACCTCGCGCATGTAGGCGGTCAGCGACTTGTTGTCTTCCTGCAGCTCGGCCAGCATGTCCAGCGGCTGGACGAACTCGGCGTCGTTGTCGGCGATGCGCTTGATGCGGCCGATGTGGCCGATGGAGCGGATAGTGTTGCCGCCGATCTTGCGCACGCGCTCGGCGATCGGGTCGGTCATGGCGAAGATTTCGGTGGCCTGGTCGTCCAGCAGCAGGTGGTAGTCGCGGAAGTGCGGGCCGCTCACGTGCCAATGGAAGTTCTTGGTCTTCAGGTACAGGGCGAAGACGTCGGCCAGCAGGCGGCTCAGGGCCGCGCTGAGGTCGCGGGTGGCGTCCCTGGACAGGTCCGACGGGGTCGCCAGGGCCGGTGCGCGGCGCGGTGCCGGCTTGGCCGCGGCGGCGGGTTTGGCGGCAGCTGCCGGCTTGGCGGCGGGTTTCTTCGCTGCCGGCTTTTTCGCCGCGGCAGGTTTCGCAGCAGCGGGTTTGGCAGCAGCCGGCTTGGCCGCAGCCGGCTTGCTGGCGACGGTCTTGGGTGCAGCGGGTTTCTTCGCAGTGGCTGCGGTTTTCTTCATCTCGATCACCTCAAGGGGTCTTGTGGATGCCGCCCCTGTGCGTGCCGAAACTGGCGGTCCGGGACGAGCCTGACGCACTCCCTGCGTTATTCCTCTCACGGCCAAGAGTGCGCTCTTGAGCCTACCTCGCCGCGCTTCGATTGCAAGTCGTCGCGCCGCCCAACGTGCGGCGCAATGACGCCGGGCAAGACTCAGGATTGCACGGCGAAGCACGCGTCGAGGCGGCTGTACCCCATACCGACACCCTTGTGCACCTTGAGTTGCACGGGGATGCGTTCCTTGAGCGCCTCGACGTGGCTGATCACGCCGATGCTCTTGCCGCTGGCGTTGAGGCTGTCGAGGGCGTCCAGCGCCACTTCCAGGGTCTCGCCGTCGAGGGTGCCGAAGCCTTCGTCGAGGAACAGCGAGTCGATGCTGGTCTTGTGGCTGACCAGGTCGGACAGCGCCAGGGCCAGGGCCAGGCTGACCAGGAAGCTCTCGCCGCCGGAAAGGGTGCGGCAGTCACGGGCGACGTCGCCCTGCCAGGTGTCCACCACTTCCAGTTCCAGCTCGCCGTCGCTGCGCCGCGCCATTTGGTAGCGGCCGTGCAGGCGCTGCAGTTGCCGGTTGGCCAGGTGCACCAGGTGGTCGAGGGTCAGGCCCTGGGCGAAGCGCCGATACTTGGCGCCGTCGGAGGAGCCGATCAGGCCGTTCAGGCGTTGCCAGAGATCGTGGTGCGCCTCCTGCGCGGCGATCTCGGCGAACAGCGCCTGCTGGCTGGCGCGGCGCACGTCGTCACCCTGCAGTTGCGCGCGCACTTCGCCCTGGCGCTGGCCCAGTTCGCGCAGCTGGGTGGCGAGGGCCTGCAACTGCTCGTCGAGGGCCGGCAGTTCCAGTTCGCCCAGCGGCTGCGCACGCAGTTGGCGCTCGGCTTCTTCGGCGGCGGCGCGCAGTGCCACGGCCTCGGTCAGTGCGGTGTCCAGGCGAGCCTTGAGTTCGCCCAGGCGCAGGCGTTCGCCGTCTTCCAGCAACGCGGCGAGGAAGGCCGCCAGCTCGGCGAACGGGCTTGCAGCCAACGCCTGCTGCCAGGTGCGCTCGCATTCGGCCAGGGTAGTGCGCGCCTGCTCCAGGTGCGCGGCGAGGCTCTGCTCGCGGCCGAGCAGCGCATCGGCCTGGCGCTGCGCCGCCTGCAGGGCCGACTCAGCCGCTTGCAGGGCCTGTTGCGGCTGCGCCTCGGGCGCCGGCTCCGGCAATGCCTGCTCGCCACTGGCGCTCCAGCGTTCGCGCCATTGCCCGGCTTGCGCTTCGGCTTCCTGCAACAGGCGCCGGGCTTCGCGCTCGGCCTCCTGCAGTTGCTGGTCCCGTTGCTGGGCCTGCTGCCAGGCGCGCCATTCGCCTTCGCGCTCGGCTAGCCAGGCTGCGCCTTGCTCGGGCAAGGCAGCGGCGAAACCGTCGAGGCTGGCCAGCAGTTCGGCGGCCTGGCGTTCGGCCTGCACCTGCAATTGTTCCAGGCGTTGCTGCTGTTCCGCCTGGCGCTGCTGTGCATTGTCCAGATCGCGACGCAGCAAAGCCTCCTGCTGCAACGCGGCCGCATGGCTGCGCTCGGCGTGCTCGCGGGCGCTCGCGGCCTGCTGCAACTCGCCCTTGAGCGCATCGAGCGCCGCCAGGCGTTCCTGCAGGTCGGCCAGGGCCTGTTCCTGGGCCTGGCGAATCGCGGCCAAGCCGGCGGCATCCTCGATGGCTAGGTTCTGCTCGATCGACTGGCGCTGCCATTCGGCATCGAGCTGATGCAGTTGTTCGCGCAGTTGCTCCAGTTGCTGCCGGACCTGTGCGGCCTGGGCCGTCACGTCGGAGAGTTCGTCGCGCAGCGCCACGCCGTCGCTTTCCAGTGCGGTCAAGGCTGCGCGGCATTCATCGAGGGCGCGGCGCGTCTGCGACACGTCCAGCGCCTGGTAGCTGGCGATGGCCGGGTGTTCGTGGGAGCCGCACAAGGGGCAGGCTTCGCCGGGCTGCAGTTGTGCTCGATATGCCTCCAGGGCCTGGATGCGCTGCTCCTGCTCCAGCAGCTTCTCCTTGTCGGCGACCTGCTGTTTCAGCCCCTTGTAGCGCTCGCGCAGTTCGGCGATCGCGGTTTCCTTCTGCGCCTGGCGTTGCTGCAGCGAATCGAGCTGGGGTTGCAGGCGGGCAGACTGCGCGCTGGCCTGTCCGCGGCTCTGCGCCAGCTGTTGCAGGCGGTCCAGCGCCCTGCCCTGCTGCTGCAATTGCTGCCAGCGTTCGCGCAGGGCGCTTTCACCGGCGCCTTGCAGCAGGGCCTGCAAGCGCGCCTGCTGCTGCGCCTCGGCCTGGCGCGCCGCGTCCAGCGCTTGCCCGGCGCCAGCCAGGGCCTGGCCATGGGCGGCGAGTTGGCCGTGCAACGATTGGATGGCGGAGGCTTCCTGCTCCAGGCGCGCGCGGGCGCCCTGAAGTTCACCACCGAGCTGTTCGCGCTGGGCGAATTGCGCGCGCCAGCCCCCCAGCAGTTCACCCAGGCGGGCGCGTTGCGGGTGCGCGGCAAGCTGCGCCTGTACTTCGCGGCGCTGCGTTGCGAGTTCATCGATGGCGCGCTGGCGCTGCCCCGCCCACTGCGCGCTGTACTGGCTGGCCTGCCACAGGCTGCGCACGGCCTGCTCCGCGCAGTCCCGCTGCTGGCGTTGCAGGTCCGCCAGGCCGGTTTCGTCTCGCTCCAGCGCCTGGCGCGCCTGTTGCCAGGCCCCATGCAGCGGCTGCAGGCGTGCCGCTGGCTCGCTGGCGGCCAGGCGCTGCAGGTCGGGGGTTGCCTGGAGCAGGGCATCGCGGGCCTGCTGCTCCCGCGCGGCGGCCTGCTGGTGCTGGTGTTCGGCGCGGGAAAGGTCCTCGCGCCAGCGGCGCTGGGCCTGCAGTTCGGCCTGGCGCTGGAGCAGCGGTGCTTCCTCGGCCAGCAGGCGTTCGGCTTCGGCCTGCAGCTCGCCGCGCTGTTCCTCGCTGAGCAGCTCCATACCTTCGGCACGGCTTCTCAGTAGTTTCAGGTCGCTCTCCGCCACCTTGGTACGTTCGAACACGCGCTGGGAAATCAGCCCGTAGATTTCGGTACCGGTGAGTTCTTCCAGCAGTGCCGCGCGGTCGTTGGCGCTGGCTTCGAGGAAGGCGGCGAAACCGCCCTGGGCCAGCAGCATGGACTTGGTGAAGCGGCCGAAGTCGAGGCCGGTGAGCTGCTCGGTCTGGCGCAGCTTGTCGTTGATCTTGTCGGTGAGGATTTCCCCCTCGCCGCCGGCCGCCTCGATGCGCGCCAGTTCCACCTTGGGCGCCTGCAGCGCGCCGTCGACCTTGTCGCGGGCCCGGCGCTGGCTCCAGAAGGCGCGGTAGCGGCGGCCCCTGACCTCGAACTCGACCTCGGCGAGGCAGTCGGCGGTGTGCCGCGTCATCAGCTCGTTGCCGCTCTGCGACAGCGTGCTCATGCGCGGCGTGCGGTGGTACAGGGCCAGGCAGATGGCGTCCAGCAGGGTGGTCTTGCCGGCGCCGGTGGGCCCGGTGATGGCGAACAGGCCGTTGCCGGCGAAGGGCTCGGCGGCGAAGTCGATCTTCCACTCGCCCTTGAGCGAGTTGAGGTTCTTCAGGCGCAGGCTGAGGATGCGCATCAGGCTTGCTCCTCCTGCAGTTCGGCGACCACCTGGCGGTACAGCCCGGCCAGTTCCTGGCGCAGCGGCGGTTCCAGCTGCTCGGCGTCCAGGAGTTGTTCGAAGACGTCCTCGGCGGAGAGTTCGTCGAGGGTCTCGCGCGCCTCGCCGAACAGCCCGGCCTGCTGGTTGCCGCGTTCACGGCGGGTGCGCAGCACTTCCACCGGCAGTTCCTCGCAGAGCTTCTCCAGGCGCGCCTGCAGGTCGTTCAGGTAGTCGTCGCTGCGCACCAGCACTTCCACCCATACCGGGCGTTCCGGCGTGCCCAGGTTGGCGGCTTCGGCCAGCGCCGCGGGCAGGCTGTCGAGGTCGCCGGCCAGCGACTGCAAGGGCTGGAAGCAGGGCACGGGCAGCGGCGTCACCGCGCGCAGGCCGCTTTCGTCGAGGTCCACCAGCAGTACCTCCTTGGCCTGCCGCGCCTCGTCGAAGCTCAGGGCGATGGGCGAGCCGCAGTAGCGCACGTGCTCCAGGCCGCCGACCTTCTGCGGCCGGTGGATGTGCCCCAGGGCGATGTAGTCCGCCGCCGGGAAGGCGCTGGTGGGGAAGGCCTCCAGGCTGCCGACGTAGATTTCCCGCACCGACTCGCTGGCGCTGGCGCCGACCGTGGTCAGGTGCCCGGTGGCGACTATCGGCAGCTTGCCACCGAGTTCGGCACGCTTGGCCTCGGCCAGGGCGAACAGCGCCTGGTAGTGCGCCTGGATGCCCTGCTGCAGCGCCAGTTGCTTGTCCTGCGCGCTCTGCCCGGCCTGGCTGGCCAGCAGGTCGCGCGGACGCAGGAAGGGAATCGCGCAGAGCACCGCGCCCGGCGTGCCGTCGCGTTGCGGCAGCACCAGCAACTGCCGGTCGAGGTCGGCGCCGGCGGCGGCGATCACCCGCGTGCCGAGCACCGCCAGCAGCTCGCGGGATTCCTCCAGCATGGCCACCGAGTCGTGGTTGCCGCCCAGCACCACCAGGCTGGCGCCGGTCTCGCGCAGTTCGACGATGAAGCGGTTGTACTGCTCGCGGGCGTAGCTGGGCGGCGCGCCGGTGTCGAACACGTCGCCGGCGATGATCACCGCGTCCACGTCGTGCTCGCGCACCCGCTCCACCAGCCAGCGGCAGAAGGCGCGGTGTTCGGCCTCGCGGCTCTTGCCCATGAAGTGCTGGCCGAGGTGCCAGTCGGAGGTGTGGAGGATGCGCATGCGCCTGCTGTCCCGCTGTCTGATTCAGCCGGCGATGATACCCGCTTCCGGGGTGCGCCCGCGCCAGGCTGGCTATCCTGAAAGGACGCCGGCCGGGAATCAGACCATGCAACGCCTGCTCAACATGCTCCGCGACCTCGCCATCCTGGTGCGCGCCAACCTGTGGATAGTGCCCGTGCTGGCCGCCCTGGTGGCCGCGGTCTTCTACTTCGTCGCGCCGCCGCCGCCGATGAGCGCGACCCTCGCCACCGGCGCCCCCGACGGCGGCTACGCGGCCTTCGGCGAAAAGCTGCGGGCCGAGCTGGCCGAACAGGGCTTCGAGCTGAAGCTGGTGCCCAGCGCTGGCTCGCGGCAGAACATGGACCTGCTGCTGGACGAGCACAGCGGCGTGGACATCGCCCTGGTGCAGAGCGGCCAGGAGCGCCAGCTCGCCGCCGGGCAGCGGCAACGCCTGCAGACCCTCGGCGCCATGTTCCAGGAGCCGCTGTGGCTGTTCCAGCGCCGCGACGTGCACATCGACCGCATCGCCGACCTGCTGCCCCTGCGCGTGGCCCTGGGCAGCCGCGGCAGCGGCACCGAGGCGATCACCGCGGCCATCCTCCAGGCCAACGGCATCGGCGACGAACAGCACCCCGCCGGCTGGCAGGCCAGCGGCGGCGACAGCGCCGCCGACGCCCTGCTGGCCGGCAGCCTGGACGCCGCCTTCTTCGTCGGCCCGGCGGACAACCCGCTGATCCAGCGCCTGGCCGCCAGCGAGCAGCTGCTGCTGGCCGGCTTCCGCCGCGCCGACGCCTACGAGGCGCGCCTGCGCTTCCTCAAGCGCCTGGAGGTGGGCGAAGGCCTGCTGAACCTGGAACACAACGTGCCGCACCGTAACCTGACCACCCTGTCGCCGGTGGCCACCCTGGTGATCAACGAGCGCTTCCACCCGGCGCTGACGCCGCTGATCCTCCAGGCCGCGCGCCAGGTGATGCGCCAGGGCAGCCTGCTCGACGCCCCCGGCGCCTTCCCCGCCGCCGAGCCGCGCACCCTGCGCCTGAACGAGGACGCCGAGCGCTACTACAAGAGCGGCCTGCCGCTGCTGCAGCGCTTCCTGCCGTTCCGCATCGCCTCCCTGGCCGACCGCTACATCATCCTGCTGATCCCCTTCCTCGCCATCCTCATCCCGCTGTTCAAGTCCATCGGCCCGCTGTACCGCTGGCGCATCCGCGCGCGCATCTACCGCTGGTACCGCTACCTGCGGGAAATCGACCGGCGCCTGGACGAAAACACCGGCAGCGCGGAACTCAGCCGCGAGATCGAGCGCCTGGAGAGCCTGGAGGCCGAGTTGTCGCGGGTGGAGGTGCCGCTGTCGTACTACAACGAGCTGTACGAGTTGCACCTGCACCTGAACTACGTGATCCGCCGCCTGCGCCAGCTGCGCCGCAACCGCCGCGAGCGCGACGGCGAGGCGCCGCTGGACAAGGCCGGGTGAGCGTGGCGCGTCGCGCTCGGGTAGACTGGCGGCTTTGCCACCATCGTCCAGAGCCGAGCCCGAGATGCCGATTCGTCACGCCATCGTCCACCTGATCGACAAGAAGCCCGACGGCAACCCCGCCACGCTGCACGCGCGCGACGCCGAACTGGGCGACTCCCAGGCCATCGAGAACCTCATGGCCGACCTCAACGAAAGCTACAACGCCAAGCCGAACAAGGCCTGGGGCCTGTTCCAGGAAGAATCCGGCGCCTACCCGTTCAGCGGCTGGCTGGCCGAGTACCTGGATGGCGGCAAGGACTTCGTCGCCTTCAGCCGCCAGGCCGTGGAGCACCTGAAGAGCCTGATGGAGGAGTCCAACCTCTCCACCGGCGGCCACGTGCTGCTCTGCCACTACCAGCAGGGCATGACCGACTACCTGAGCATCGCCCTGCTGCACCACAGCGAAGGCGTGGCGGTGACCGAGGCGCTGGAAGTGGCGCCCTCGCGCCACCTGGACCTGGGCCAGCTGCACATGGCGGCGCGGATCAACTGCTCGGAATGGCGCAACAACAAGACCTCCAAGCAGTACATCTCGTTCATCAAGGGCAAGGGCGGCAAGAAGGTCTCGGACTACTTCCGCGACTTCATCGGCTGCCAGGAAGGCGTCGACGCCCCCAGCGAGACGCGCACCCTGCTCAAGGCCTTCAGCGACTACGTGGAAAGCGAGGACCTGCCCGAAGAGCAGGCCCGCGAGAAGACCGACACCCTGGTCGACTACGCCACCAGCCAGGCTCGCATCGGCGAGCCGATGGCCCTGGACGCGCTTTCCGAACTGATGGACGACCAGGCGCCGCGCGCCTTCTACGACTACATCCGCAACAAGGACTACGGCCTGGCCCCGGAAATCCCCGCGGACAAGCGCACCCTCAACCAGTTCCGCCGCTTCACCGGCCGCGCCGAGGGCCTGTCGATCAGCTTCGAGGCGCACCTGCTGGGCAGCAAGGTGGAGTACGACGAGGAGCGCGACATGCTGATCATCCGCGGGTTGCCGACGCAGTTGCACGACCAGCTCAAGCGCCGCAAATAACCGCGAATCGCGGACGGAGTCCGCTCCTACGTGTCCAGGAAGCACGGTCGGAGCGGACCTTGTCCGCGATAGCCGGACATTCCGGCGCGATTCGCGGATGAGATCCGCTCCTACGTCCCCCACCCACGCCATTCCCCGTAGGGCGCATAACGCCTACGGCGTTATCCGCCGTTGTCCCGGCTGTAGGAGCGGGCCCTGCCCGCGATTCGCGCGCAGGGCGCGCTCCTACAAGGGAATGGCGTGAAGGGAATGGCGTGGCTGGCGCTTTTCGGGCCAAAGGCCAAGGGCCGTGGCTCCTGCGTTTCAGCGCGCCTCGATGCCGAACCCCAGCCGCGGGAAATGCACATGCACCACCCCGGCGCGCGGGTCCTCGCGGCGCAGGATCAGTTCCTCGCTGCCCACGTGCAGCAGCTCCCCCTCCACCGGATCGACGCCGTAGTCGGTCGCTGCGATGGCCACCCGCTGGCCGGCCCGCAGGCCGTTGGCGTCGCTGAACGGCTCGTCCGGCAGCGCCGCCGGCTGGCTGTCGCGGGCCACGGCGATGGCTTCCTCGCCGCTCATCTCGCTGTGCGCGCCATGGCCGAAGCCGAGCACCCGGCCCAGCCAGGCCACCACCGACGGGTAGGCGTCCACCAGCGGCGAGGTCACCGGGGTGGCCTTGACGAACCAGAGCACGTGGGCGACGGCGAAATCCGCCACGGACGGCTCGCCGAACAGGAAGTCGCCCTCCTCCCGCGCCAGTTGCTGCTCCAGCCGCGCCATGAACACCGGCCACTGCTGCCGCGCCTGCTCGGCCGGCAGGCGCGCGGCGCTGCCGCCGCTGAACAACTGGCTGCGGTCGGCGACGAAGGCCTTGAGGAACTCCGGCGGCAGCTTGCCGAAGCGCACGGCGATGGACTCGGGCTGGAACACCAGGCTCACGCCATGCTGGAACAGTACCGAATCGGCCCAGGCGGCGAAGGCGGCGACGCTGAATTCCTGGCCCTCGGGGAACAGCGCCGGGGTGGCCTTCTCCTGCTCCAGGCGGCGGGCGATCAGCGCAGTGTCGCAGTAGACGTCGGCCCCCACCTGCAGCACCGGCGTCTTGCGGTAGCCGCCGGTGAGCGCCAGCAGGTCGGGCTTGGGCATGATCGGCGGGATCAGCACCGAGCGCCACGACAGCTGCTTGAAGCCCAGCAACAGGCGGGCCTTCTCGGCGAAGGGGGAAGTCGGGTAGTGGTGCAGGATCAGCTCGGACATGCGGGGCTCCGTTGGCCGGCGTTGAGGGCCTTCCAGCTTACTCCGCCGCGGCGCGCGGTCCTACCCGGTCGAAGCTATGGACGGCTATCCGCCGCGCTGATGGCCAGGGCCGCGCCGGCCAGCGCCAGGCGTTCCTTGGCCGGCTTGCCCAGGGCCTTGATCGCCCGCTCGCGGCGCAGCGCCTCGCCCTTGCCGGCGCAGGCCTCGACGTACACCAGCGCCTGCGCCGGGCTGGAATGGAAGAAGCGCGCGCCACGCCCGCTGCAGTGCGCCTCGAAGCGCCGCTGCGGGTCGTCGCTGATGCCGCAGTAGAGCGCGCCGTTGGCGGCGCGCACCAGGTAGACGAACCAGGGCTTGGGCTCGGCCTGGGTCATGTCCAGACCCGCTGCTGCATGCGCTCGCAGTAGCCGACCAGCCGCTCGTATTCGCGCGCCATGTGGTTGAGGGGGGTTTCCAGGGTGCACAGGACCAGGTTGGCGAGTATCCCGTAGGCCGCGGCATCGGCGCTGCAGGGCTGGGCGCCGCCGAAGTACGGCAGGTCGCCGAGCATGCCATCGAGGGCGTCCAGGTCCTGGCGGGCGAAGCTCAGCAGTTCCTCGCGGCTGTGGGCGGCCAGGCCGCGGCCGCGCATCTCGCCGCGGATCTTGCGGCGCACCAGCGCGCCGACCACCGGCCGCAGCGGCGCCGGGATGCCGCGCAGCAGCACCGGGGCGACCTGGCGCCAGCCATCGTCCTCCAGCCAGCGGAAGTACACCAGCAGCGGCGCCAGGTGCTCGTCGCACAGCCGCGTGATCGACACCGCCCAGCCACGCCCGCGGGCGTCGAGGCCGGCGTCCAGGTCCAGGGCGAAGCGCTGTTGCAGGTCGTGAATGATGATCTCGGTGTCGGCGACGGTCTGCCCCTCGACCTTGATGAAGGGCAGCTTGCCCTTGGGCCCCTTGCGCGGGTCCGTCACATGCTGCACCTGGTATTCCAGCCCGGACAGGCGCAGGAAAGTCTCCAGCTTCAGGCAGAAGGGGCTGACGTTGGGCACATTGAAGGCCGGGGGGAACTGGAACAGGGTGATCATGGCGAGGCTTCCTGCGCGGGCTCGCCTGACATTTAAGCGCATGCCAGGCGCCGCGGCGAGCCCTGTCGGAGTGCTATCAGATATGGCGGGGTTTGCGGGGTGGCTCCGTAGGAGCGGGCTCTGCCCGCGAATCGCGCGCAGGGCCCGCTCCTACAGGTGGGCATGGCGTGCGCCGGGACGCTCCTACGGTGCGAGCGGACATGGCTTTTCGTAGGAGCGAGCTTGCTCGCGAACAGGGGTTACCGGTGACGTAGGTGTTGGGTTCAAGAGCGCCCTCTCCCCAACCCTCTCCCTGAAGGGAGAGGGGGCTGCCCTGAGCTGCCGGAAACTCCAAAGTCATCCTGAGACGCCTATCTATCCCCGTCATTCCCGCGAACGCGGGAACCCAGGGTTCGCGAGCAAGCTCGCTCCTACGAAAAGCAAAAGCAAAAGCGCGTTCGCTCTGGCTTTTGGACTTCCAGAGAAACATCCGAGCGCACCGGAACGCCCCTTCAGAAGGCCGAGCGAAACCGGCGCTCAGGAGGTCATGCGACATGGATGTCGCGAGAGCCCCGCGGGCTACAGGGACGTACCCTCGGGGCGGGCCTCCGTGGCGGGGGAGTTCGTGAGGGTAGCCCGGCTCCATCGGGCCCGTATGTTGGGGCAAGCCTTTTTGGTTACTTTTGTGGCGACTGACAAAAGTGACTCGCCCGAGGGGGCGAAACAAGAAGGCCAGGCAGACTCGGAGCGGCGCAGAAACACCCAAGCTGAGGCAACTGGGTTATTCCCCTTCGGGCCAGCGCAAGCGCTGTTCGCGATGGAGCCGCGTCCCGCGTTCGCGGGAATGACGAGGTGGGGGTAAGGAGCGGAGGACGCGGTTCGCGAGCAAGCTCGCTCCTACAAGAACGCCCCGCCCTACCTCAGCTGAACCACTCCATCGCCGTCCGCCAGACACAAACCCCGATGAAATACGCCGAAGCCGCAAACCACAGCCACAACAGCCAGGTCTGGTCCACCGGCTGCTGCAGAATCAGCAACGCACTGCTGAACATCCAGACAAAGGTCACCGCAATATTCAGCGGCATGAACTGGCGCACCCGGAAGGGGTGCAGGAACTTCATCCGCGTCAGCGTCAGCCCCGCCAGCACCAGCACCGTGACCAGGCTCACCCAGGGCCCGGGCCCGAGGACGAAGAAATACACCGCCACCACGTTCCAGGCCGCCGGGAAGCCGACGAAGTAGTTGTCCTTGCTCTTCATGTTCACGTTGCAGAAGCAGAACAGCGAAGACACCAGGATGACGCCGACGATCGCCAGCTCGCTGTGCACCGGCAGCGGCACGTAGCGGTAGATGAAGATCGCCGGGATGAACACGTAGGTGAGGTAGTCGATCACCAGGTCCAGGGTCGAGCCGTCGAAGTGCGGCAGCACCGCCTTGACGTCGAACTTGCGCGCCAGGGTGCCGTCCAGGCCGTCCACCAGCAGGGCCGCGCCCAGCCACAGCAGGCAGGCCTGCGGGCGGTTGTCGACCAGCGCGAGCAGCGCCAGCAGGGCCAGGATGACGCCGCTGGCCGTCACCGCGTGGGCGCTCCAGGCCTTGGCTTTGCTCAGGTTCAACGGAGTGAGGGTCAGGTTCACGGCGCTTCTCTTCAGTCAGGCGGCAGTGCGAGCTATTTCAACGTATAGCCCATCCGTGGGTTTCCACAGGATGCTCCTGGGTATCGGAACACCGATCCGACGGCCGAGTTCAGCCGGCCGGCCTTGGTGGGCGTGGAAAAGGCCAGGATACGCCGAAGCGCACCCGCAGCGCCAAGGGCGCTGACGAGCGTAGGACGGCTTTGCGACGGCTTTCGGACGCCAGGGATGCGGCGCGGCCCGCGGGGGCCGCGCCGCGCAGGCTCAGTGGATGATCTGGCTGAGGAACAGCTTGGTGCGGTCGGATTGCGGGTTGTCGAAGAACTGGTCCGGCGGTGCCTGTTCGACGATCTCGCCCTTGTCCATGAAGATCACCCGGTTCGCCACGGTGCGGGCGAAGCCCATCTCGTGGGTCACGCAGAGCATGGTCATGCCGCTCTGGGCCAGGCCGATCATGGTGTCCAGCACTTCCTTGACCATTTCCGGGTCGAGCGCCGAGGTGGGTTCGTCGAACAGCATGATCTTCGGCTTCATGCACAGCGCCCGGGCGATGGCCACGCGCTGCTGCTGGCCGCCGGAGAGCTGCCCGGGGAACTTGCCCGCCTGCTCGGGGATGCGCACCCGCTCCAGGTAGTGCATGGCCACTTCCTCGGCCTCGCGCTTGGGCATCTTGCGCACCCACATCGGCGCCAGGATGCAGTTCTGCAGCACGGTCAGGTGCGGGAACAGGTTGAAGTGCTGGAACACCATGCCGACCTCGCTGCGGATCGCCTCGATCTGCTTGAGGTCGTTGGTCAGCTCGGTGCCGTCGACGATGATGCTGCCCTGCTGGTGCTCCTCCAGGCGGTTGATGCAGCGGATGGTGGTGGACTTGCCCGAACCCGACGGCCCGCAGAGGACGATACGTTCGCCCTGGCGCACGGTGAGGTTGATGTCCTTGAGCACGTGGAACTGGCCGTACCACTTGTTCACGCCCTTCATCTCGATCATCACGTGATCGCCGATGGCCGGGACGGTCTTGTTGCTGGCTTCAGACATGATGACGAACTCCTAACGCTTGTGGCCGGTGTCCAGCTTGCGCTCCAGGTGCATGGAGTAGCGGGACATGCCGAAACAGAAGACCCAGTAGACCAGCGCGGCGAACACGTAGCCCTCGGTGGACATGCCCAGCCAGGCCGGGTCCGCGGTGGCGCGCTTGATGCTATTCAGGAAGTCGAACAGGCCGATGATGATCACCAGGCTGGTGTCCTTGAACAGCGCGATGAAGGTGTTGACGATGCCGGGGATCACCAGCTTCAGGGCCTGGGGCAGGATCACCAGGCCCATCATCCGCCAGTAGCCCAGGCCCATGGCCGCGGCCGCCTCGTACTGGCCCTTGGGAATGGCCTGCATGCCGCCACGGACCACCTCGGCGATGTAGGCGGCCTCGAACAGCACCACCATCACCATGGCGCGCAGCAGCTTGTCGAGGTTCATGCCCTCGGGCAGGAACAGCGGCAGCATCACCGAGGACATGAACAGCACGGTGATCAGCGGCACGCCGCGCCAGAACTCGATGGTGGTGACGCACAGGACCTTGATCGCCGGCATCTTCGAGCGCCGCCCCAGGGCCAGCAGGATGCCCAGCGGCAGCGCCCCGGCGATGCCCACCGCGGCGATCACCACGGTCAGCATCAGGCCGCCCCACTGGCTGGTGGGCACGTTGTCCAGGCCGAGGAAGCCGCCGTGCAGCAGCCAGTAGGACACCAGCGGCAGCGCCAGCAGGTAGGCCAGGCCGTACTTGAGCTTGTGCTGGAACTGGCGCAGGAACAGCGGCGCGGCGCCGACCACCACCAGCAGCACGTTGAGGTCCACCCGCCAGCGCAGCGCCTCGGGGTAGAAGCCGTACATGTACTGGCCGAGGCGGGTGCTGATGAACACCCAGCAGGCGCCCTCGCGGCTGCAGTCGGCGCGGCTCTCGCCGACCCAGTCGGCCTTGAACACCGCCCACTCCAGCAGCGGCGGGACGATCAGCCAGATGACGTAGAGCCCGACCAGGGTCAGCAGGGTGTTGATCCAGTTGGAGAACAGGTTGGCGCGCAGCCAGCCAATGACCCCGACGCTGAGCGCCGGCGGCGGCAGATCGGGCTTGAAGGTATGGTTTGCCATGGCGTCCCCCTAGCGTTCGATCAGCGCGATGCGCTTGTTGTACCAGTTCATCAGCAGCGAAATGCTCAGGCTGATGGCCAGGTACACGCTCATGGTGATGGCCATGGTCTCGATGGCCTGGCCGGTCTGGTTGAGCACCGTGCCGGCGAACAGCGAGACCATGTCCGGGTAGCCGATGCCGGCGGCCAGCGAGGAGTTCTTCGCCAGGTTCAGGTACTGGCTGGTCAGCGGCGGCACTATCACCCGCAGCGCCTGCGGGATGATGATCAGCCGCAGCGTCTGCCCCGGGCGCAGGCCCAGGGAGCCGGCGGCCTCGGTCTGGCCGTGGCTGACCGCCTGGATGCCGGCGCGCACCGTCTCGCCGATGAAGGCGGCGGTGTAGATCGACAGCGCCAGGACGATGGACACCAGCTCCGGGATCACCACCCAGCCGCCGCGGAAGTTGAAGCCCTGCAGCACCGGCACGTCCCAGTGCACCGGCACGCCGGCCACCAGGATGGTCAGCGCCGGCAGCACGATCAGCGTGGCCAGGCCCGTGAGGAACACCGGGAAGGTCTTGCCGGTGGCGTGGCGGCGTACCTTGGCCCAGCGCCAGAGCACGGCCCAGGCGACGATGGCCAGGAGAACGGCGATGAGGAAGGCCGGCAGCGCCTCGGTGGCCACCGGCGCCGGCATCTGCATGCCGCGGTTGTTGAAGAACAGCAGGCCGCCGACGCTCAGGCTCTGCCGCGGCCCGGGCAGTTGCGCGAGCACGGCGAAGTACCAGAAGAAGATCTGCAGCAGCGGCGGGATGTTGCGGAAGGTCTCGATGTACACCGTGGCGATCTTGCGCACCAGCCAGTTCGGCGACAGCCGGGCCACGCCGAGGACGAAGCCGATGATGGTCGCCAGGACGATGCCGATCACGGTCACCAGCAGGGTGTTGAGCAGGCCGACGAAGAATACCCGCCCGTAGGTGTCGGACTCGCTGTAGTCGATCAGGTGCTGGGAGATGCCGAAGCCGGCGCTGTTGCCCAGGAAGCCGAAGCCGGACTGGATGCCGCGGTGGGCGAGGTTGGTCTGGGTGTTGTCGAAGAGGAACCAGCCGAACGCCACCACGGCGACGACGGCGATGATCTGGAAGGCCCAGGCGCGCACGGCCGGGTCGCTGAGCGACAGGCCGCGCGGGCGCCGGGCTTTGACGGAATTCTGCATGTAAGCCCTCTCGCAGGCCGCCCCGGCGGGCACGGAGCTACGCCCGTGACCGCGCGGGGGACCTCACGTCGTTCGAAACGGGGCCCGCGCCCAGGTTCCGGGCGCGGGCTGTGGGAGGTCAGCGCACCGGCGGTGCGTACTGCAGACCACCCTTGTTCCACAGGGCATTGAGGCCGCGCTTGATCTTCAGCTCGCTGCCTTCACCGACGTTGCGCTCGAAGATCTCGGCGTAGTTGCCGACCTGCTTGACGATCTGCACCGCCCAGTCCTTCGGCAGCTTCAGGTCCTTGCCGTAGTCGCCCTCGGCACCCAGCAGGCGGTTGATGTCGGGGTTCTTCGAGGACTTGGCCATCTGCTCGACGTTCTTCGAATCGATCCCCAGCTCCTCGGCGTTGAGCATGGCGAACAGCGTCCAGCGGACGATGTCGAACCACTCCTCGTCGCCCTGGCGCACGGCCGGGCCGAGGGGCTCCTTGGAGATCACTTCCGGCAGCACGATGTAGTCGTCCGGCTTGGCCAGCTTGATGCGCTGCGCATAGAGCTGCGACTGGTCGGAGGTGAGCACGTCGCAACGCCCGGACTCCAGCGACTTGGCGCTTTCGTCGGAGGTGTCGTAGGTGATCGGGGTGTACTTGAGGTTGTTCGAGCGGAAGTAGTCGGACAGGTTCAGCTCGGTGGTGGTGCCGGCCTGGATGCACACGGTGGCGCCGTCCAGTTCCTTGGCGCTGCTCACGCCGAGCTTCTTGTTCACCAGGAAGCCCTGGCCGTCGTAGTAGGTCACGCCGGCGAAGTTCAGGCCCATGGCGCTGTCGCGGGAACTGGTCCAGGTGGTGTTGCGCGAAAGCACGTCGATCTCGCCGGACTGCAGCGCGGTGAAGCGCTCCTTGGCGGTCAGCGGGGTGAACTTGACCTTGCTGGCGTCACCGAAGACCGCGGCGGCGATGCCATGGCAGACATCGACGTCGATGCCCTTGTACACGCCCTTGGAGTCGGCATAGGAGAAGCCCGGCAGGCCGTCGCTGATGCCGCACTGCACGAAGCCTTTCTTCTTCACCGCGTCCAGGGTCGCACCGGCCTGGGCCAGGCCGCTGAGCCCGAGAACGCTCAGAGCGGTCAGCACCGCCAGTGTGGATTTCACCATCTTCATCGATCACCTCCAGTTTGCTTTTATTCGTGTTGGAGTCCCGGCCCACTCGCCCTCGTGAGGCGCCGCACGGTCTGCTCCGGACCTTGCATCGAAGTGGAAACCTTAGGTCAGTCTAGCCGGCTCTGCGGATACGTCCCGCACCACCGCCCAGGCTGCCCCGCTCGCGGATGACGCGAGCCGGACGTATTGCGGGGGCCGCCCTCACCTTGGCGGCCTGTTCAATGGGCTGCCCGCCCCGCCGACGGCACTGGTTTCCGGATGGGGGTCGGATAGAGTGTTACGCCGGCGGGACGGATCGCAGCCTGGTGCCTGAGTTAGCAAGGGCCGTACCAGAATGCCTCCCGGCCCCCGTTTCGGCGAAGGTCAAGTCGATAAGTTATGGCAAAGCGACATCCTTTTCGCAGATTCGCCGATCCTTTTTCCGGCGTGCGCGCCTTTGCGGCGCACATGCCCCATCCTGGAGCCCCCGATGAGCCAACCCCTGCTACTCGAACCTACCCAGCCGGCCGACTCGTGCGTCATTTGGTTGCACGGCCTAGGCGCCGACCGTTACGACTTCGAACCGGTGGCGCGCATGCTGCAGACGATCCTGCCGCGCACCCGCTTCATCCTGCCCCAGGCGCCCACCCGCCCGGTGACGGTGTTCAACGGCATGCCGGCGCCCAGCTGGTACGACATCAAGGCCATGGCGCCGGCCCGGGCCATCGACGAGGCGCAGCTGGACGCATCGGCCGACGCGGTGATCGCGCTGATCGAGGGCCAGCTGGCCCAGGGCATCGCGCAGGAGCGCATCATCCTGGCCGGCTTCTCCCAGGGCGGCGCGGTGGTGCTGCACACTGGCTACCTGCGCTGGCCGGGCGAGCTGGGCGGGGTCATGGCGCTGTCCACCTATGGCCCGACCTTCGACGATGACCTGCAACTGCCCGAGACGAAGAAGCAGCAGCCGGCGCTGTGCCTGCACGGCACCTACGACGACGTGGTGGCGCCCGCCATGGGCCGCGCCGCCTACGACTTCCTCCACGGGCAGGGCGTGGCCGTGCAGTGGCGCGACTACCCCATGGCCCACGAAGTGAGCAACCAGGAGATCGCCGACATCGGCGCCTGGCTGCGCGAGCGCCTGTGACGCCGCATTTCGGGCGGCTCGCGGGGTAGTCGTCAGGGTGGGCCGACCGCTGGTCGGTCCACCCGGCCAGCGAATTGCCAGTACGCAAAAGTCATTAATACTGAAGTTCCCGAAGGACGAACCAGACTACGGAGAGTCATCGTGCCCCTCAGCGGAACCTGTCGAAAGCCCCATCAGCCATGAAGCCGACACAGTGGCAGCAGGATATCCAGCAGTTGCGCCACCTGCGGCTGTTCCAGAACGTCGCCGGGACCGCCTTGCAGCGGCTGCTCAACGAATTCCGCGCGCTGGAGCTGGAGGCCGGCGAGGTCCTGCTTTCGCCCTTCAACCGCAACCACTTCCTCTACCTGGTGCTCGAAGGCCAGCTCAAGGTCTACCTCGGCTCGCTGGACAATTCCCCGGTATCCACCCTGGGCAGCGGCGACTGCGCCGGCGAGATCAGCTTCATCGACCATGACCACCCCTCGGCCTACGTGGTGGCCACCGAGCCCACCCGCGTGCTGCGCCTGCACCGCGAGGCGCTGCTGAGCCTGTTCGAACACTCCCCGCAGTTGATGCAGAACTTGCTGGAGATGCTCTGCGCGCGGGTGCGCCAGGGCAACCGGATCATCCTCAACACCGAGCAGAACGCCAACATCGACACCCTCACCGGGCTGTTCAACCGGCGCTGGCTGGAGCACGTCTACGAGCGCGAGAGCACCCGCTGCGCGTTCAACGAACAGCCGCTGGCGATGCTCATGCTGGATGTCGACCACTTCAAGGACTACAACGACCGCCACGGCCACCTGGCCGGCGACTACGCCCTCTGCCTGGTGGCCCATACCCTGCGCAGCCAGCTGCGGCCCAAGGACAGCATGGCGCGCTTCGGCGGCGAGGAATTCGTCATCCTGCTGCCGGAAGTGAGCCTGGACGAGGCCCGCGCCATCGGCGAGCGCCTGCGCATGAGCCTGGAGCAGATCGACTCCTTCTATTCCCCGCTGGGCGCCCTGCCCGGCGTCACCGTGTCCCTCGGCGTGGCCGAGATGTACCTGCAGGAAAGCCTGCAGGGCCTGCTGCGGCGCGCCGACGAGGCCCTGTACCGGGCCAAGCAGCACGGCCGCAACCGCCTCTGCGGCTGATCCACGGCAGGCTTTGGCCGGCGCCCCCAGCGCACGGATTTCGCCTGGCTGGCAACTTGCTTTACACTGGCGGCCGTTCAATCCTTAACCACTACGAGATCACCGTGCTCAAGGCACTCAAGAAAATCTTCGGCAAGGGCGAGGGCGAGCAGCCCGCCGCAACGCCCACCCAAGCCCCCTCCTCCCCCGCAGCCGCCAGCCAGGACGGCGAACAGCGCCCGCGCAAGCCGCGCGCTCCCCGCCCCGAAGGCGAACGCAACGACAAGCCGCCGCGCCCGCCCAAGGGCGACAAGCCGCGCGGCGAGCGCCAGGACAAAAGCGAACGCCAGGACCGCAGCGGCGACCGCCCGGAGAAGGCCGAGCGCACTGACAAGCCGCCGCGCGAAAAAACCGAGAAGGCCGAGCGCCCGCGCCGCGAGCGCAAGCCCAAGGCCCCGGTGGTGGACAACTGGAAGCTGGAAGACTTCGTGGTCGAGCCGGCCGAAGGCAAGACGCGCTTCCACGACTTCAACCTCGACCCGCGGCTGATGCACGCCATCCACGACCTCGGCTTCCCCTATTGCACGCCGATCCAGGCGCAGGTGCTGGGCTTCACCCTCAAGGGCCAGGACGCCATCGGCCGCGCCCAGACCGGCACCGGCAAGACCGCCGCCTTCCTCATCTCGATCATCACCCAGCTGCTGCAGACGCCGCCGCCCAAGGAACGCTACATGGGCGAGCCGCGCGCGCTGATCATCGCGCCGACCCGCGAGCTGGTGGTGCAGATCGCCAAGGACGCCGTGGGCCTGGCCAAGTACACCGGGCTGAACGTCATGAGCTTCGTCGGCGGCATGGACTTCGACAAGCAGCTCAAGACCCTCGAATCGCGCTACTGCGACATCCTCGTGGCCACCCCCGGCCGCCTGCTGGACTTCAACCAGCGCGGCGAGGTGCACCTGGACATGGTCGAGGTGATGGTGCTGGACGAGGCCGACCGCATGCTCGACATGGGCTTCATCCCCCAGGTCCGCCAGATCATCCGCCAGACCCCGTACAAGGGCGAGCGCCAGACCCTGCTGTTCTCCGCCACCTTCACCGACGACGTGATGAACCTGGCCAAGCAGTGGACCGTGGACCCGGCCATCGTCGAGATCGAGCCGGAGAACGTCGCCAGCGACACCGTCGAGCAGCACGTCTACGCCGTGGCCGGCAGCGACAAGTACAAGCTGCTGTACAACCTGATCGCGCAGAACGACTGGACCCGCGTGATGGTCTTCGCCAACCGCAAGGACGAAGTCCGCCGCATCGAGGAACGCCTGACCAAGGACGGCATCAGCGCCGCGCAGATGTCCGGCGACGTGCCGCAGCACAAGCGCATCAAGGTCCTGGAAGGCTTCCGCGAAGGCAAGATCCGCGTGCTGGTGGCCACCGATGTGGCCGGCCGCGGCATCCACGTCGAAGCCATCAGCCATGTGATCAACTTCACCCTGCCGGAAGACCCGGACGACTACGTGCACCGCATCGGCCGTACCGGCCGCGCCGGCAGCACCGGCACCTCGATCAGCTTCGCCGGCGAGGACGACGCCTTCGCCCTGCCGCCGATCGAAGAGCTGCTGGGCCGCAAGATCACCTGCGAGATGCCGCCCACCGAGCTGCTCAAGCCGGTGCCGCGCAAGCACTGATCCAGGCGCGAAACAGAAAAAGGCGAAGCCACGGGCTTCGCCTTTTTCGTTTCCGCCGGCGTTACGCCCGGTGACGCCGGGCGCCCACGGTGACGCACCAGCGCGGTGCGCAGCGCCCCATTCGTCCCGCCGGGTCCGCCGGGACGACGCCTCCCCTCTCCCCGCCAACAATGGCACCCGGCCATCGTCCTGCCTGGGCCCGGGGCTACCGACCGGGCAGATAAACGAACGGCCTGATCGATTTTGTTTACGCTCGTAAAGAAATTTGCACGCTTCTTGCAGAATTTTTTACGACGCCCTTCAGAACAAGCCTTCGGAATCCCGCCCATGCCCTTGCGCGCCAAGCTCGCCCTCAGTTTCCTGCTCATCGGCCTCATCCCGGTGCTGGTCATGGCCATGGTGGTCTATCACCAGGCCAGCCGCGCCCTCGAAGAACAGAGCCTGAACGCCCTGGAGGCGGTGGCCAGCATCAAGCAGCGGCAACTGATGGACGCCTGGCAGGCGCGCCACGACCAGCTCAGCAGCCTGGCCGGCAACCTCGGCGCCAACTACGCGGGGCTGGAGAGCGAGGCGCTGGTCACCACCGCCAACTACGACCGCCCGGTGTTCGAGAACTTCACCAAGACCTTCGGCTACCGCGAGCTGCGCCTGGTGGCCAGCGACGGCAGCGTGGTCTTCAGCCTGGGCCGCGGCGCCGACTACCAGCAGAACATGAACGCCGAGCAATGGCGCGATACGCCCTTCGGGCGCTTCGTCCGCGGCGCCCTGGGCAGCGGCAAGGCGAGCATCAGCGACCTGGAGCCGGCCCTGGACGACAAGCAACCGGTGCAATGGCTGGCCGCGCCGATCAAGGACCACGACAAGCTGCAGCTGCTGCTGGTGCTGGAACTGCCGCTGAAGGCGATCAACGACGTGATGCAGAGCCGGCAGGGCCTGGGCGAGGCCGGCGAGACCTACCTGGTGGGCGGCGACGGGCGCCTGCGTTCGGACTCGGTGCGCTTCGCCGACCACCGAGTGCGCCGCGCCGGCGACGCGCCCGCCGCCCTCCCCGGCCAGGCCAGCGAAAAAGCCCTGGCCGGCGAGCAGGGACGCCTGACCGAGACCGGCCTGAGCGGCGCGACGGCGCTGAAATCCTTCGTGCCGCTGAACCTCGACGGCCTGCACTGGGCGCTGGTGGCGGAAATGGACCAGGACCAGGCCTTCGCCCCGGTGCGCAAGCTGATGTGGCAGATGCTGGTGCTGGGCCTGCTGACCCTCGCCGGCGTGGCCGCCGGCACCTGGCTGGTCAGCCGCAGCGTGATGCGCCCGCTGGGCGGTGAGCCGGCGAGCATGGCGGCCCTGGCTCAGCGCCTGGCCAACGGCGAGCTGAAGCTGGCCGGCGGCGCCGATGCCGGCAGCGGCCTGATGCAAGCCCTGCACGAGATGGCCGCGGCCTGGCGCCAGGTGGTCGAGCGCCTGCGCCAGGCCAGCGAGGCGGTGGGCGACGCCAGCGGCGACATCCTCGACGCCGCCGGGCGCACCAGCAGCCACCTCGACCAGCAGCAGGAGGCCCTGGAGATGGTGGTCAGCGCCGTCGACCAGATGGCCGCCACCGTGCAGGAAATCGCCGGCAGCGCCAGCCGCAGCGCCGACGGCAGCGCCGCCGCGCGCGAGGCTTTCGTCACCATGCAGGGCACCCTGCAGCGCATGATCGGTCGCCAGGACCAACTGCTCGCCGGCCTGCGCGACGCCGACCGGGTGGTGCAGGCCCTGGCCGGCGACAGCCAGCAGATCAACTCGGTGCTGGAGGTGATCCGCTCGATCGCCGAGCAGACCAACCTGCTGGCCCTCAACGCCGCCATCGAGGCCGCCCGCGCCGGCGACGCCGGCCGCGGCTTCGCCGTGGTGGCCGACGAAGTGCGCAGCCTGGCCCAGCGCACCCGCAGCGCCACCGACGAGATCGTCACCATAGTCGGCACCCTCGGCGACTCCTCCACCCAGGCCCAGGCCAGCATGGGCGGCGCCAGCGAACAGGCGCGCACCCTGGAGCACGACACCCAGGCGGTGCTGGACTCCCTCGGTGCCCTCGACGAATCCCTGCAGGGCGTGCACGCCATGGCCTTCCAGATCGCCGCGGCGGCCGAACAGCAGGCGGCCACCACCCAGGAAGTGAACCAGCACATGCACCGCCTGAGCGACATGACCGCGGAGAACCGCAAGACCGCCGCGCACACCCGCGACTGCGGCGAGCACTTGCGCAAGGTGGCTGGGAGCCAGGAGGCGTTGGTGGCGCAGTTTCAGCTGTAGGGCGCGAATCGCGGACGGAGTCCGCTCCTACGGTTCCAGGAAACACGGCTTTTCGTAGGATGGCGTTGAGCGAAGCGATACCCATCCTACGAAGAGTACCTCGGCGCAAGACAGTTGCTCCTACGGTTCCAGGGAAGCACGGGCGTAGGAGCGGACTTTGTCCGCGATAGCCGGACGTTCCGGCGCGATTCGCGGGCAAAGGTTGACGCCAACCCCCACGCCAGAGCCCTCCATCCTTGCCGCCCCCACCCCCAAGAATCCAGAATGGAAAAATCATCCATCCCGGAGCCCCGGCATGCCCATCCCCCTTCCCCCCGCTGCCACCCGCCTGACGCAGAGACGCCCATGACCGAGGTCGACTTCCTGATCATCGGCGCCGGTATCGCCGGCGCTTCCACCGGCTACTTCCTCTCCCCCCACGGCAAGGTCGCCGTGCTCGAGCGCGAATCCCACGCCGGCTACCACTCCACCGGCCGCTCGGCGGCGCTGTATACCGTGGCCTACGGCACGCCCCAGGTACGCGCCCTGACCGCCGCCAGCCGGGCCTTCTTCGACGCCCCGCCGGAGGGCTTCGCCGAGCACCCGATCCTCAGCCCGCGCGGCGAGTTGATCGTGGACTTCGCCGGCAACGCCGAGGAACTGCGCCGCCAGTTCGACAGCGCCCGCGCCAATGTGCCGGAGATGCGCCTGCTGGACGCCGACGAGGCCTGCGCCATGGTCCCGGTGCTGCGCCGCGAGAAGGTCCACGGCGCGCTGTACGACCCCAGCGCCGCCGACATCGACACCGACGCCCTGCTGCAGGGCTACCTGCGCGGCATCCGCCGCAACGGCGGCAGCGTGCAGTTCGACAGCGAGGTGCTCGCCGCGGCCTACGTCGATGGCCAGTGGGAAGTACGCACGGCCCAGCAGAGCTACCGCGCCCCCGTGCTGGTCAACGCCGCCGGCGCCTGGTGCGACAAGCTGGCCGAACTCGCCGGCGTCGCCCCGCTGGGCCTGCAGCCCAAGCGCCGCGCGGCCTTTCTCTTCGCTCCGGGCGAAGGCGTGGACAGCCATGCCTGGCCGGTGTTGGTGAGCCTGGACGAGTCCTTCTACTTCAAGCCCGACGCCGGCCTGCTGCTCGGCTCGCCGGCCAACGCCGACGCGGTGGAGCCCCACGACGTGCAGCCCGAGGAGCTGGATATCGCCCTGGGCATCCATCGCATCGAGGAGCACACCACCCTGAGCATCCGCCGCCCCAGCCACACCTGGGCCGGGTTGCGCTCGTTCTTCGCCGACGGCGAGCTGGTGTCCGGCTATGACCCGCAGGCGCCCGGCTTCTACTGGGTGGCCGGCCAGGGCGGCTACGGCATCCAGACCTCGGCGGCCATGGGCCAGGCCAGCGCTGCGCTGATCCGTGCTGATGAGCTGCCCGAGGTGCTGGTGCGCCATGGGTTGAATGCGGATGGGCTGGCTCCGGCGCGGCTCAAGCCGAGGTCAAGCGGCGGATAACCGCGGACGGTTATCCGCCCTACGCTGCGCCAGCCATGGCATTCCCCTGCACGCGATTCGCGGGCAGGGCCCGCTCCTACAGGTTGACGTCGGACTTCCCGCCCACGCCGAGCTGCCCCCTCTCCCTCTGGGAGAGGGTTGGGGTGAGGGAGCGGAGGCAACCTGGCACACACAGCCGCCGGTCAGCACCGTTCGCGAGCAAGCTCGCTCCTACAGGTTGACGCCAAACTTCCCACCGACGCCGAACGGCCCCCTCTCCCTTTGGGAGAGGGCTGGGGTGAGGGCAACGGAGCCAGCCCGCCCCCTCCGTACCCCCCTCCCCATTGTAGGAGCGCGCCCTGCGCGCGATTTCGCGGGCAGGGCCCGCTCCTACAGGGTGACGCCGAACTTCTCGCCGACGCCGAGCGGCCCCCTCTCCCTCTGGGAGAGGGCTGGGGTGAGGGAGCGGAGGCAACCTGGCACACACAGCCGCCGGTCAGCACCGTTCGCGAGCACGCGAAGACAGCCCCTTCCGCGTGACCATGTCCGCGCACACCGGACGTTTCCCACCGTCCGGCGCGCCCATCCCGAATGGCCCGCCTGCGCGGTGGCCGGGAGAATGCGGGTCGGCCCATCCTGGGCCGATCCCTTTCCTGCTTGCGAGAGACAGCCATGAACGATCTGAAAGTACTCAACGAAAACGAAATCGACCAGGTAGCCGGCGGCTTCCTCTTCGGCATGCTGGGCGACCTGTTCGGCACTTCCGGCTCGCAGTCCGGCGGCCTGCTGGGCGGCGTGTTCAACGTGCTGCAGAACCTGCCGATCGTCGGTGGCCTGTTCGGCCTGGTCAACAGCATCTTCGGCGGCCTGTTCGGCGGCGGCTCCTCCAGCAACCCGCGCTGAACGCCAGGCGGCGGATAACGTCGCCGCACTCTCTTTCGCCTCGGGCGGACTACCCCCTACGAGGGATGTCAGTGCCCCGGCGCTGGCCTAGTCTGACTTGCAACGACAGCCATATGGAGGGACCGCCAGACGAGATGATCTGCCTTTCCAACCACGGTTATCCAGCGCAGACATGCGCCCAGGCCCCAGCGAACCGCTCATTTCGCCGGGGCCTTTTCTTTGGGGACGGGAAAGCACGACCGTAGGATGGGTTGAGCTTGCGATACCCATCGGGCCGGGGTGATGGGTATCGCTTCGCTCAACCCATCCTACGAGGGGCGTTCTTTACTTTGGCTCAGCCGCCGCTGAGGTTCATGAAGCGCAGCACCTGCACTTCGCCGCCGGTGTTGAATTCGTGGCGGGCGGGCTTGCGTTGCAGGGCGGCGTGGAGGGCGTCGAGGATCGGGCCGTCGTCCAGCGGGTAGCGGCGCAGCAGGCCGCGCAGGTCCACGGAGTGCTCGTGGCCCAGGCACAGCAGCAGGCGGCCTTCGGCGGTCAGGCGCAGGCGGTTGCAGGTGGCGCAGAAGTTGTGCGAGTGCGGCGAGATGAAGCCGATGCGCGTGCGCGGGTGCTGCGCCAGGCGCACGTAGCGCGCCGGGCCGCCGCTGTGTTCGGCGCTGTCCAGCAGTTCGAAACGCTCGGCGATCAGCGCGCGCACCTCGTCGCTGGAGCAGAAGCTCTCCTCGCGGTCGCGACCGACCTGGCCCAGGGGCATTTCCTCGATGAAGCTGATGTCCAGTTCGTTGGCGATGGCGTAGTCCACCAGCGCCGGCACCTCGTCGGCGTTGCGGCCCTTCATCACCACGCAGTTGAGCTTGATCCCGGGAAAGCCCACCTCCCGCGCCGCGTCTATGCCGCGCAGCACCTGGTCGAGGCGGCCGGTGCGGGTGATGGCCTGGAAGCGCTGCGGGTTCAGGGTGTCGAGGCTGATGTTCAGGCGCGTCAGGCCCGCGGCGCGCAGGTCGCCGGCCAGGCGGACGAGTTGCGAGCCGTTGCTGGTCATGCACAGTTCGCGTAGGCCGGGCAGCGCGGCCAGGCGTTCGCACAGGCCGACGATGCCGGGGCGCACCAGCGGCTCGCCGCCGGTGAGGCGCAGCTTGCGCACGCCGCGCTCGACGAACAGCCGGGCGACGCGCTCGATCTCTTCCAGGGTCAGCACCTGCTGGCGTGGCAGGAAGCGCATGTTCTCGGCCATGCAGTAGACGCAGCGGAAGTCGCAGCGGTCGGTCACCGACAGGCGCAGGTAGTCGATCTTGCGGCCCTGGCCGTCGATCCAGTCGGACATGTGGGTGCTCCGGTTGATGCTTTGGCGAAGGCGGATGATCCGGCCCTCTCCCCAGCCCTCTCCCTGAAGGAAGAGGGGGCTGTCCAGTGCGGCGGCTGCCTCACTGCACCAGCGGCGAGTCCGCGGCGTCGAAGGCGAAGCCTTCGATGTGCGCCTCGCCGGCCAGCACCGCGATGTACTGGCTGACCGCGCGCTGCAGCACCTGGGCGCGCAGGTAGGCGGCGATGCGCGGGCGGGCTTCGGCGAAGGGCAGCGGTTCGCCGCCCTCGCGCGCCAGCAGTTCGACCACGTGCAGGCCGTAGCGGCTTTCCAGGGGCTGGGCCAGCAGGCCGGGGGTTTCCCGCAGCAGGCGTTTCTCGAACTCGGGCACGGTCTGGCCCGGCTCGATCCAGCCCAGGTCGCCGCCCTCGTCCTTCGACGGGCAGGCGGAGAAGCGCATGGCCTTTTCGGTGAAGCGCTCGGGGTGTTCGCGCAGCGCTTCCAGCAGGGCCAGGGCCCGTTCGCGGGCCTTGGCGCGGCCTTCCAGGTCGTCCGGGGCGCAGGCCAGCAGGATGTGCCGCAGGCTCATGCGCCAGGGGCTGGTCAGGCGGCCGGGGTTGGCCTCGTACCATTGCCGGCAGCTGGTTTCGTCAGCCTCGGGTGTCCCTACGTCACGGTCGACCAGGGCACGGATGCGGGCTTCCTCGGGCGCCTCGTCCTCCTCCGCCTCGGCGCTGATGCCCAGCGCGTCGGCGCGCTGCAGCAGCAGCTGGCGCACCACCAGCGCGCGGCAGGCGGCGTGCAACGCCTCGGCGTGGCTGGTGGCCGGGTGGTACTGGAGTTCGCGGGCCAGTTCGTCGGCGTCGATGGCGATGCCGTTGACCGCCAGCTTCGGCAGCTCGACGTGTTCGACGCGGTTTTCGTAGTGGGAGCAGCTCATGGGATTCACCTTCGGTGGCGGATAACCGCGAACGGTTATCCGCCCAGTGGGTTGGCGCGACTGTTCAGGCCGCGCGGCTCTTCTGGCGGACCACCTGGTAGCGGCGGCCCAGGTACCACACCGGGGCGCTGACGATGTGCACCAGGCGGGTGAAGGGGAAGAGCACGAACAGCGTCAGGCCGAGCATCACGTGCAGCTTGTAGACCAGCGACACCGGGGCGATGGCCTCGGCCGCGGCCAGCGGCTGCAGGGTGACCACCGACTGCGCCCAGTCGGCCAGCATGACCATCACCGAGCCGTCCAGGTGGTGGGTGGAGGCGACGATGGTGGACAGGCCGAGGATCAGCTGGGCGTAGAGCACCAGCAGGATCATCAGGTCCGAGGCGTTGCCGGTGGCGCGCACCCGGGCGTCGGTCAGGCGGCGCAGGATCAGCCCGGTCAGGCCGATGAAGCAGAGCACGCCGAAGAAGCCGCCGGAAACCATGGCCAGCAGTTGCTTGTGCTCGGTGCTGATCAGGTGCTCGTAGACCGCGTGCGGCGTCAGCAGGCCGACGAAGTGGCCGGCGAGGATGAACAGCACGCCCACGTGGAACAGGTTGCTGTACACGCGCATGCCTTTCTTGCTCAGCATCTGGCTGGAGCCGGCCTTCCAGGTGTATTGCGACAGGTCGAAGCGCGCCCAGCTGCCCACCAGGCAGATGAACAGGGCGACGTAGGGGTAGACCCCGAACAGCAGGGTATTGAACGACATGATCAGGCTCCTTGGCTGGCCACCCGGCGCGGCGGCACCGGCTGGGCGACCCATTGCAGGGGTTGTTCGAGGGCACTGGAGGGCTGCCGCGGGTTCGACGGGCAGCCGGCGGCGGGCTCGCCGAAGCTCACCTGGGTTTCCTCCCAGGCCTTGTCCAGCGCCTCCAGGCTGTCGTCGCGAGCCTCCTGCTCGCAGTCGCGGTGCAGCCCGGCCAGGTCCGGGCGCTCGCCGGAGAGTTCCAGCAGGCCGTGGAACACCGCCGCGTAGGCGCTGCCGCGCTCGTCCAGGCGCGTCGCCAGCAGGGCAAGGATGTGCGCCACCTCGGCCAGGCCGACGCGCGCGCCCTCGGCGTCCTGCAGGGCGAGGAACTCCAGGTACAGCGGCAGGTAGTCCGGCAGCTCGTTGACGTGGATGGCCAGGCCCGCGGCGTTGTAGCGGTGCAGCAGATCGACCATGGCCTGGCCGCGGTCGCGGCTCTCGCCGTGGACGTGCTCGAAGAGCAGCAGCGAGACCGAGCGGCCGCGTTCGAACAGGCCGTCGTAGCGCGCCTGCACGTCCAGCAGGTCGCCCTGGCAGAGTTCGTTGAGCAGCGCGGCGAGGCCGTCGCGCTGCGCCTCGGGCAGGTCGCTGGTGCGGATCAGCGCGTGCAGCGCCAGGCTTTCCTCGCGCACTTCCAGGCGCGGGTAGTCCAGCAGCAGCGCGCAGAGCTTGAGCAGTTGGCTGTGGCTTTCCAGGGAGATAGTCATGGCCTTCACTCCTGGATCTGCACGGTCTGGATGACGTTGCGGCGGTCCACCGGCTTGCCGCCGAACAGGTTCACGCCGGAGTTGCCCGAGCAGCCGCTGCCGAAGCTGAAGCCGCAGCCCGAGCGCTCGGCGAAGGCGTCAGAAAGCGCCTCCTCGCGGTGCGCGGTGGGGATGACGAAGCGGTCCTCGTAGTTGGCGATGGCCAGGTAGCGGTACATCTCCTCGACCTGGCTGACGCTCAGCCCGGCCTTGGCCAGCACGTCCAGGTCCTGCTTGCCTTCCACCTGCTCGGCGCGCTTGTAGGCGCGCATCGCCAGCAGGCGCTTGAGGGCGCGCAGCACCGGCGCGGTGTCGCCGGCGGTGAGCAGGTTGGCCAGGTACTGCACGGGGATGCGCAGCGATTCGACGTCCGGGATCACCCCGTCGCTGCCGATGTGACCCTCGGCGGCGGCGTTCTGGATCGGCGACAGCGGCGGCACGTACCAGACCATCGGCAGCGTGCGGTATTCCGGGTGCAGCGGCAGGGCCAACTGCCAGTCCATGGCCAGCTTGTACACCGGCGACTTCTGCGCCGACTCGATGACGCTGTCCGGCACGCCGTCCTTGCGCGCCTGCTCGATCACTTTCGGGTCGAACGGGTCGAGGAAGATTTCCAGCTGCTTCTGGTACAGCTCGCGCTCGTCGGCGCAGCTGGCCACTTCATGGATGCGGTCGGCGTCGTAGAGCAGCACGCCGAGGTAGCGGATGCGCCCCACGCAGGTCTCCGAGCACACGGTGGGCTGGCCGGCCTCGATGCGCGGGTAGCAGAAGATGCACTTCTCGGACTTGCCGCTCTTCCAGTTGAAGTAGATCTTCTTGTACGGGCAGCCGCTGATGCACATGCGCCAGCCGCGGCACTTGTCCTGGTCGATGAGGACGATGCCGTCCTCCTCGCGCTTGTAGATCGCCCCGCTCGGGCAGGACGCCACGCACGCCGGGTTCAGGCAGTGCTCGCACAGGCGCGGCAAGTACATCATGAAGGTGTTCTCGTACTCGCCGTAGATGTCCGCCTGGACCTGGTCGAAGTTCTTGTCCTTGCGCCGCTTGGCGAACTCGGTGCCGAGGATTTCCTCCCAGTTCGGGCCCCATTCGATCTTCTGCATGCGTTGCCCGCTGATCAGCGAGCGCGGCCGCGCCACCGGCTGGTGCTGCGCCTTGGGCGCGGTGTGCAGGTGCTGGTAGTCGAAGTCGAAGGGTTCGTAGTAGTCGTCGATCTCCGGCAGGTCGGGGTTGGCGAAGATGTTCGCCAGCACCCGGAACTTGCCGCCGATGCGCGGGACGATGGAGCCGTCGGCGTTGCGCACCCAGCCGCCCTTCCACTTCTGCTGGTTCTCCCACTCCTTCGGGTAGCCGATGCCGGGCTTGGTCTCGACGTTGTTGAACCAGGCGTATTCCATGCCCTCGCGGCTGGTCCAGACGTTCTTGCAGGTGATGGAGCAGGTGTGGCAGCCGATGCATTTGTCGAGGTTCAACACCATGCCGACTTGCGAACGAATTTTCATGGCGTCTCTCCTCAAATGTCCCGGGGCAGCGGCTGCGGCAGGGCGTCGCCGCCCAGGCCACCGTGTTCCGGCTCGTCGAGCCAGTCGACCTTGTTCATCTTGCGCACCACCACGAACTCGTCGCGGTTGCAGCCCACGGTGCCGTAGTAGTTGAAGCCCCAGGCCTGCTGGGCGTAACCGCCGATCATGTGGGTGGGCTTGAGCACCACGCGGGTCACCGAGTTGTGGTGGCCGCCGCGGGTCTTGGTGGTCTCGCTGCCGGGCACGTTCACGATGCGTTCCTGGGCGTGGTACATCAGCACCATGCCGTCCTTCACCCGCTGGCTGACCACCGCGCGGCAGGTGGCGGCGCCGTTGGCGTTGAAGACTTCGACCCAGTCGTTGTCCTCGATGCCGGCGCGCTTGGCGTCATGCTCGCTGAGCCAGATGATCGGCCCGCCGCGCGACAGGGTGAGCATCAGCAGGTTGTCGCTGTAGGTGGAGTGGATGCCCCATTTCTGGTGCGGGGTGATCCAGTTCAGGGTGATCTCCGGGTTGCCGTTGGGCTTCTTGTTGAACAGCTTGTCGGTGCTGCGGGTGTTGACCGGCGGCCGGTAGCTGACGAAGCCTTCGCCGAAGGCCTGCATCCACGGGTGGTCCTGGTAGAACTGCTGGCGGCCGGTGATGGTGCGCCACGGGATCAGCTCGTGGACGTTGGTGTAGCAGGCGTTGTAGCTCACGTGCTCGTCTTCCAGGCCCGACCAGGTGGGGCTGGAGATGATCTTGCGCGGCTGCGCCTGGATGTCGCGGAAGCGGATCTTCTCCTCTTCCTTGGGCAGCGCCAGGTGCTCGTGCTCGCGCCCGGTGATCTTGGCCAACGCGTTCCACGCCTTGACCGCCACCTGGCCGTTGGTTTCCGGGGCCAGGGCGAGGATCACCTCGGCGGCGTCGATGGCGCTCTCGATGCGCGGCCGGCCCTGGCTGACGCCCGGCTCCAGCACTCGGTGGTTGAGATCGCCCACCAGTTTCACTTCCTTCTCGGTGTTCCAGCCGATGCCCTTGCCGCCGTTGCCCAGCTTGTCCAGCAGCGGGCCGAGGGAGGTGAACTTCTTGTAGGTGTTCGGGTAGTCGCGCTCGACCACATGCAGGGTGGGCATGGTTTTGCCCGGCAGCGCTTCGCACTCGCCTTTCTTCCAATCACTGCCGCCGAAGGGCTGGGCCAGTTCGTTGGCGGTGTCGTGCAGCAGCGGCACGGTGACCAGGTCCTGCTCCACACCCAGGTGGCCGACGGCGACCTCGGAGAATTTCTTCGCGATGGCCTTGTAGATCTCCCAGTCGCTCTTGGCCTCCCAGGCCGGGTCGATGGCGGCCGACAGCGGGTGGATGAAGGGGTGCATGTCGGAGGTGTTGAGGTCGTCCTTCTCGTACCAGGTGGCCGTCGGCAGGACGATGTCCGAGTACATGCAGGTGGAGGACATGCGGAAGTCCAGGGTGGTGACCAGGTCGACCTTGCCTTCGGCGCCCTGCTCCACCCAGTCCACCTCGGTGGGACGCGGGCCGCCGGCCTTGCCGAGGTCCTCGTTCATCACGCCGTTCTTGGCGCCCAGCAGGTACTTGAGCATGTACTCGTGGCCCTTGCCCGAGCTGCCCAGCAGGTTGGAACGCCAGATGAACATGTTGCGCGGGAAGTTCTGCGCGTCGTCCGGCTTCTCGCTGGCGAAGCGCAGGTTGCCGGCCTTGAGCTCGCGCACCACGTAGTCCTGCACCGGCAGCCCGGCCTTCTCGGCGTCGGCGGCGATGCGCAGCGGGTTGCGGTCCAGCTGCGGCGCGGAGGGCAGCCAGCCCATGCGCTCGGCGCGGATGTTGTAGTCCACCGCGTGCTCGGGGAACTGCCTGCTGTCGGCCAGGGGCGAGAGCACTTCGTGCATCGACAGCTTTTCATGGCGCCACTGCGAGCTGTGCAGGTAGAAGAAGCTGGTGCCGTTCATCTGCCGCGGCGGGCGGCTCCAGTCGGTGCCGAAGGCCAGCGGTACCCAGCCGGTCTGCGGGCGCAGCTTCTCCTGGCCGACGTAGTGGGCCCAGCCGCCGCCGCTCTGGCCGATGCAGCCGCACATCATCAGCATGTTGATGACCGCGCGGTAGTTCATGTCCATGTGGTACCAGTGGTTCATCGCCGCGCCGATGATGACCATGGCCTTGCCGTGGGTCTTGTCGGCGCTGTCGGCGAACTCGCGGGCCACCTGGATGGCGCGGGCGGCCGGCACGCCGGTGATGCGTTCCTGCCAGGCCGGGGTGTAGGGGGTGTCGGCGTCGTCGAAGCCGTGGGCCACGTTGGCGCCGCCCAGGCCGCGGTCGACGCTGTAGTTGGCCATCTGCAGGTCGTAGACGGTGGCCACGCGCAGGGTCTTGCCGTCGGCGCCCTGGATGTCGCGGAAGGGCACGCGGCGCAGCAGCACCTCGTCGTTGTCCACGCCCTTGAAGTGCGGGTGCAGCTGGCCGGCGAAGTACGGGAAGCCCACCTCGCAGGCGTGCTCCGGGCCGTCGATCAGGCTCAGGCTGAGGCGCGTCTCGCGGCCCTGGCCGCCTTCCTTCTCCTCGATGTTCCACTTGCCCGACTCGCCCCAGCGGTAGCCGATGGCGCCGGTGGGCGAGACCAGCTCGCCGCTGCTTTCATCGAAGGCGATGGTCTTCCACTCGGGGTTGTTGTCCTGGCCCAGCTGGCCGTCGAGGTCGGCGGCGCGCAGGTAGCGGGTCGGCTTGAAGGCGCCCTCGCCGTGCGGCTCCAGCAGCACCAGCATGGGCATGTCGGTGTACTGCCGGCAGTAGTCGACGAAGTAGGCGCGCGGCTTGTCGAGGTGGAATTCCTTGAGGATGACGTGACCGAAGGCCATGCCCAGCGCGGCGTCGGTGCCCTGCTTGGGGTTGAGCCAGAGGTCGGTGAGCTTGGCCACCTCGGAGTAGTCCGGGGTCACGGCCACGGTCTTGGTGCCCTTGTAGCGCACCTCGGTGAAGAAGTGCGCATCGGGGGTGCGCGTCTGCGGGACGTTGGAGCCCCAGGCGATGATGTAGCTGGAGTTGTACCAGTCGGCCGACTCCGGCACGTCGGTCTGCTCGCCCCAGATCTGCGGGCTGGCCGGCGGCAGGTCGCAGTACCAGTCGTAGAAGCTCAGGCACACCCCGCCGATCAGCGACAGGTAGCGGGCGCCGGCGGCGTAGCTGACCATGGACATGGCCGGGATCGGCGAGAAGCCGATGACGCGGTCGGGGCCGTAGGTCTTCACGGTGTAGACGTTGGCCGCGGCGATGATCTCGGTGACCTCGTCCCAGCTGGAGCGCACGAAGCCGCCCAGGCCGCGCTCGCTCTTGTAGCTCCTGGCCTTGGCGGCGTCCTCGACGATGCTCGCCCAGGCGTCCACCGCGTCCTTGTGCGCGGCGCGCGCCTCGCGCCACAGCTTGAGCAGCGGCTTGCGCACCTTGGGGTACTTCAGGCGGTTGGCGCTGTAGATGTACCAGGAGTAGCTGGCCCCGCGCGGGCAGCCGCGCGGCTCGTGGTTGGGCAGGTCCGGGCGGGTGCGCGGGTAGTCGGTCTGCTGGGTCTCCCAGGTGATCAGGCCGTTCTTCACGTAGATCTTCCAGGAGCAGGAGCCGGTGCAGTTCACCCCGTGGGTGGAACGCACGATCTTGTCGTGCTGCCAGCGCTGGCGGTAGCCGTTCTCCCAGGCGCGGCTCTCGTTGGAGACCTCGCCATGGCCATCGGCGAATTCGCCCTGTTTCTTCTTGAAGAACTGCAGGCGGTCGAGCAGGTAACTCATCTGTATCTCCTCACCCGGTCTACGCCGGGCGTTCAAACGCTAATCAGGCTCGCGAAACGGGGCTCAGCAGGGGCTTTCCGCACCCTTGCGCGCATACCACCACCAGGTCGCAACGATGCAGCTGAGGTAGTAGGCGACGAACACGTAGAGGGCGCCCTCGGCGCTGCCGGTCATGTCCAGCGAAGTGCCGAAGGCCTTGGGGATGAAGAAGCCGCCGAAGGCGCCGATGGCGGCGGAGAAGCCGATCACCGCGGCCGACTCCATGCTGGCGTTCCGGGCCGCCTCGGCCTCGCTGTAGCCGCCACGCTTGAAGCGCGCGGCCCATTCGTTGCGGAAGATCACCGGGATCATGCGGAAGGTGGAGCCGTTGCCGATGCCGGCGAAGAAGAACAGGCCGATGAAGGCGCCGAGGAAGCCGAAGAAGCTGCCCGCGCCACCGTCGCCGGGGAGGAAGGCGATCACCGCGAACACCCCGGCGATCATCGCCGCGTAGTTCCACAGGGTGATGCGCGCGCCGCCGAACTTGTCCGCCAGCCAGCCGCCCAGGGGCCGGCTCAGGGCGCCCACCAGCGGGCCGAGGAAGGCGTACTGCAGCGGGTTGATGTCCGGGAACTGCGTCTTGCTGAGCATGGCGAAGCCGGCCGAGAAGCCGATGAAGCTGCCGAAGGTGGCCACGTACAGCCAGCACATCAGCCAGTTGTGCTTGCGCTTGAAGATCACCGACTGCTCGCTGAACGAGGCCTTGGCGTCGGCGATGTCGTTCATCCCGAACCAGGCGGCGATGGCCACCACGGCGATGAACGGCACCCAGATCCAGCCGGCGTTCTGCAGCCACAGGCGGCCGCCGTCGGAAAGCTGCTGCGGCTCGCCGCCGAAGCTGCCGAACAGGCCGCCGGCCACCGCCAGGGGCACGGCGAACTGCATCACCGAGACGCCCAGGTTGCCCAGCCCGGCGTTCAGGCCCAGGGCCGTGCCCTGCTGGCTCTTGGGATAGAAGAAGCTGATGTTGGACATGCTGGAGGCGAAGTTGCCGCCGCCGAAGCCGCACAGCAGGGCGATGGTGGCGAACACCCAGTAGGGCGTCTGCGCATCCTGCACGGCGAAGCCCAGCCAGATGCACGGGATCAGCAGCGAGGCGGTGGACAGCGCGGTCCAGCGGCGGCCGCCGAACACCGGCACCATGAAGGAGTAGAACACCCGCAGGGTGGCACCGGAGATCGACGGCAGCGCGGCCAGCAGGAACAGCTGGTCGTTGCTGAAGGCGAAGCCCACGGCGTTCAGGCGCACGGTGACGGTGCTCCAGATCATCCACACGGAGAAGGCCAGCAGCAGCGCCGGGATGGAGATCCACAGGTTGCGCGTGGCGATGCGCTTGCCGGACTGCGCCCAGAACTGCGAGTCCTCGGGGCGCCAGTCGACCAGCAGGGGCCCCCGCGCGGCTTTGAGTTGGGAATTGGCGATCATGCCCATGTCGGCACTCCGTCAGGATTGGCTGGAAGTCAGAGGGGAAAGGTCGACGTCGGCCGTCTGGGCCCGGCCGTCGAGGCGGCGCTGCTGCTTGATCGCGTAGTGCATCCAGACCATGCAGACGATGGTCAGGCCGAACAGCAGCATGAAGCAGGAGGAACGCACGCCGATGTGGTCGGCGGCATAGCCGAACAGGATGGGCAGGCAGAAGCCGCCGAGGCCGCCGATGACGCCGACCATGCCGCCGACGGTGCCCATGTTCTGCGGGTAGTAGTCGTGGATGATGCGGTACACGCTGGCCTTGCCGAAGCCCTGGGCGATGCCGACCACGAACACCAGGAAGGTGAACAGCCAGACGTTCAGGCCCACGCCCAGGCTGAGGTCGCCCTGGATGCCGTGGATGGTCATGGTGGTCTGCGGGTAGGACAGGAAGAACAGGCACACCAGGCACACCCAGAACACGCCCCAGTTCACCGCGCGGGCGCCGTAGCTGTCGCTGAACCAGCCGCCCAGGGCGCGGATCAGGCCCGACGGCAGGGTGAACAGCATGGTGATGAAGGACGCGGTCTTCAGGTCCAGGCCGTACTCGGCGATGTAGTACTTGGGCAGCCACAGGGCCAGGGCGACGAAGCCGCCGAAGACGAAGAAGTAGTACAGGCCGAAGCGCCACACCCGCAGCTCGGCCAGCGGCGCCAGCTGCTTGGCCAGGGTCGGCCGGGCGCGGTTGGCGTCGGCCTCGCCGCCCTTGGCGTGGGCCGGGTCGTTCCAGGTGCAGAACCAGAACAGCGCCGCGGTCACCAGCATGGCCACCGAGTACACCTGCGGCACCATGCGCCAGCCGAAGGCGACCACGATCAGCGGCGCCACCAGGTTGGTGATGGCCGCGCCCGCGTTGCCGGCGCCGAAGATGCCCATGGCGGTGCCCTGGCGCTCCTTCTCGAACCAGGCCGAGGTGTAGGCGATGCCCACCGCGAAGGAGCCGCCGGCCAGGCCGACGAACAGGCCCAGCACCAGGTACTGCCAGTACTGCGTGGCGAAGGCCAGGCCGTAGATGGGGATGGCCACCAGCAGCATGTGGATGAAGAACACGATGCGCCCGCCGAAGCGGTCGGTGATCAACCCCAGGGGCAGGCGCACCAGCGAACCGGTGAGGATCGGCAGCGCCACCAGCAGGCCGAACTGCGCCTCGGACAGGCCCAGTTCCGCCTTGATGCGGATACCGATGATCGAGAACATCGTCCAGACCGCGAAATTCACGGCGAACGCCAGTGTGCTCATGCCGAGCACGGAGTACTGTTTCTGTCGATGCGATGCCATGGCCAACACTCTTTCGTCGATGCCGTTGGCCGCACGTTAGGCAGAGCCCATTTCGCGTCCGTTGACCGCGATCAATGAGCCCGGGGCCGTTTCATGGGCAGATGTGCGCCGCTACCTACAAATGGGTATCGCCGAAACACATGCACAACACATTGATTTAAAAGGCTTTTTAAATGAACACAGGCACTCGTTCGGAGCCTGATGCGGCCGAGCGGTTCTTTGGAGGTACGGCCCCCGCCGGCCGCCAGACCCTGCGCCGCTCCATCGTCCTGCGCTTCGGCTGCTACCTCACCCTGCTGGTGTCCCTGGCCCTGGCCGGCATGTTCAGCGCCCTGCTGTTCGCCGACTACTCGCACCAGGACGCGGCGGTGATCAACCAGGCCGGCTCGCTGCGCATGCTCAGCTACCGCCTGGCCCTGGAGCCCTCGGCGGAAGGCCGCCAGGCGCTGCGCCGCACCCTCGGCGAACGCCTGGAAAGCAGCGAGATCGCGCGCCTGCTGCAACGCGCCGACGCCGACGACCCGCTGCGCCACCAGCACCAGCTGCTGCGCCTGGAACTGGCTAGCCTGGACGTCGCCCAGACCCCGGCCCTGGCCACCCTCGACACCCTGGTCGGGCACATCGACGCCTTCGTCGGCACCCTGCAGCGCAACGCCGAGCAGCGCTCGCAGATGCTCAGCACGGTGCAGGGCCTGTGCCTGTTCCTCAGCCTGCTGGTGGTGTTCGTCAGCCTCTACGACCTCAGCTACCACGTGGTCGGCCCGCTGCGCGAGCTGACGCAGACCGCCCGCCGCCTGGGCCGCGGCCAGCTGGAGGCGCGCGTCAGCTACAGCGGCGAGGACGAGCTGAGCCAGCTGGGCGAGCGCTTCAATCAGATGGCCGAGGAACTGCAGGGCATCTACGGCGAGCTGGAAGCGCGGGTGGCGGACAAGACCCGCGCCCTCTCCCACAGCCACCAGCGCCTGGAACTGCTCTACGCCAGCGCCCGCCGCCTCGGCCAGGACCCGTACGACGAGCGCAGCCTGCGGCCGCTGCTGGGCCAGCTGGAGCAGGTGCTGCAGGCCGGCAAGGTGACCCTCTGCCTGAACAAGGACGGCGTCGAGCGCGCCTACAACTCGCTGACCCCCAGCGGCGCCATCGCCGACTTCTGCCTGCAGGGCGACTGCGGCACCTGCCGCACCCGGGCCGACAGTTGTGGCGAGGGCGGCGGCCTGCAGCCGCTGCTGATGTTCCCCCTGGCCAGCGGCGGGCACCGTTTCGGCGAGCTGTTCGTGGAAGCCAGCGGCCGCCTGGAAGACTGGCAGGCGCAATGCATCGAGGCCTTCTGCGACAACATCGCCCGCACCTTCGCCCTGGCCCTGCAGCAGGATCAGGAAAGCCGCCTGGCGCTGTTCGCCGAGCGCAGCACCATCGCCCGCGAGCTGCACGACTCGCTGGCGCAGTCGCTGTCGTACCTGAAGATCCAGGTCAGCCGCCTGGGCACCCTGCTCAAGCGCGAAGCGCCGGCGGAGAAGATCGACGAGACACTGGACGAGCTGCGCGAGGGCCTCAACAGCGCCTACCGCCAGCTGCGCGAGCTGCTCACCACCTTCCGCCTGAGCCTGGAGCGCTCCAGCCTGGCGGTGGCGCTGGAGGACACGGTGCACGAGTTCGCCGAGCGCGGCGAGCTGACCATCGAGCTGGACAACCGCCTGGCGCACATCCCGCTCAACCCCAACGACGAAATCCACCTGCTGCAGATCGTCCGCGAGGCGCTGTCCAACGTGGTCCGCCATGCCCACGCCGACTGCGCGCGGGTGGTGCTGGCCGAGGGCGAGGACGGCCAGGTGCTGGTCAGCATCGAGGACGATGGCGTGGGCCTTGACCCAACGCAGAACCGCAACGGCCACTATGGGCTTAGTATCATGCGCGAACGCAGCCAGACCCTCGGCGCCGACTTCCACATCGCCCCGCGCGAGCCGCGCGGCACCCGCGTCAGCCTGAGCTTCCAGCCACACCCCCTGTCCCAACGCCAGCGCGAGGAGTCCGCCCCATGACCGCCAGCCCCACCGACGATCGAGCCCGCATCCTGCTGGTGGACGACCACCCGATGATGCGCCGCGGGGTGATCCAGCTGCTGGAGTTCGAGGACGACCTCAGCGTGGTCGGCGAGGCCGGCAGCGGCGAAGAGGCCCTGCGCCTGGCCGCCGAACTGGACCCGGACATGATCCTGCTGGACCTCAACATGAAGGGCATGAACGGCCTGGAGACCCTGCGCGCGCTGCGCGAGAACGGGGTGGACGCGCGCATCGTGGTGTTCACCGTGTCCGACGACCGCGGCGACGTGATCAGCGTGCTGCGCGCCGGCGCCGACGGCTACCTGCTCAAGGACATGGAGCCCGAGCGCCTGCTGGAGCACATCCGCCAGGCCGCCACCGGCCAGCTCAGCGTCAGCCCGCAACTGACCCAGGTGCTGGCCCAGGCCCTGCGCGGCGACGAGCACCCCAAGCGCCTGGAAGACCTGACCGACCGCGAACGGCAGATCCTCCGCCAGCTCGCCCAGGGCTTCAGCAACAAGATGATCGCCCGCAAGCTGGACATCACCGAAGGCACGGTGAAAGTCCACGTCAAGCGCGTGCTGCACAAACTGGGCATGCGCTCGCGGGTGGAAGCGGCGGTATGGGCGGTGGAGAACCGGTTGGGTTGAGCGAAGCACGGCGCATCCCCGGAGCGCTCTTCGTAGGAGCGGACCTTGTCCGCGATAACCGGAATCACCGGCGCGATTCGCGGATAAGATCCGCTCCTACGCCGCCCCACCCACGCCATTCCCCTGTAGGAGCGCGCCCTGCGCGCGAATCGCGGGCAGGGCCCGCTCCTACAGGTTGCCTGGAGACATGGCATTCCTAACCGTAGGAGCGGACCTTGTCCGCGATAGCCGGACATATCGGCGCGATTCGCGGATGAGATCCGCTCCTACGCCGCCCCACCCACGCCATTCCCCGTAGGAGCGCGCCCTGCGCGCGAATCGCGGGCAGGGCCCGCTCCTACAATTTCAGCCCCCCCGGAGGGTATAACGCCAACGGTTCCCGGGAAGCACGGTCGTAGGAGCGGACCTTGTCCGCGATAACCGGACGTCCCGGCGCGATTCGCGGATAAGATCCGCTCCTACGCCACCCCACCCACGCCATTCCCCTGTAGGAGCGCGCCCTGCGCGCGAATCGCGGGCAGGGCCCGCTCCTACAATTGGCGGATAACCGCGAACGGTTATTCGCCCTACGCTCCCGGGAGGCTCTTCGTAGGAGCGAGCTTGCTCGCGAATGAGCCCCGCAGCGGAGTCTGTTCGCGAGCAAGCTCGCTCCTACGAGAAGCCATGCCCACCCGATAACCGGACATACCGGCGCGATCCGCGGCCCCACGAAAAACCGCCGTACCTCCACAGGAGTAGCCGTCAGCACGAATTGACGCAGGTCATGTCGCCGCGCCTGGCAGCCGCCGGACACTGCGCACTCACCGCGCGGAGGTCGCCATGCACCCGAAGTCCCAGTTGCCCCTCGTGTATTCCTGTTCCGGCTGTTCCAACCTGGCCCAGTTGGCCAACGACCTGGCCCTGCGCCTGGACCGCGACGGCCTGGCGGAGATGTCCTGCATCGCCGGCGTCGGCGGCGACGTGCCGCCGCTGGTGAAGAAGGCCTGCTCCGGCCGGCCGATCCTGGCCCTGGACGGCTGCCACCTGCATTGCGTGCGCGGCTGCCTGGCGCGCCATGGGGTGATCCCGGCGCACGCGCTCACCCTCACCGAGTACGGGCTGCGCAAACGCTACGGCGAAAGCAGTTCGCTCGACGATTTCGAGATGCTCTACGAGGAACTGCAGTTCCTCCTGCTCAGCAGCGCCTGAGCGCCGCCTCAGGCCTGCTGCGCCTGCACGCCGCGGGCAGCGCGCTGCAGGCCGTTCCACAGCCACGGCGGCAGGCTGTCGGGGTCGAGGCTGTCGATCAGGTTCTTCAGCGCCAGGCCCAGTTCGGTGTCGCCCTCGATCACCAGGCGACGGCGGAAGAACAGGGTGTCGGGGTCCTCCTGACGCCCGGCCAGCAGCAGGAAGTCGCGCCAGCCGCCGCGGATGGTCACGCTGGGCACCGGGCCTTCCGCCAGTTGCAGGCCGCTACGGCCACGGGTGAGGTTCCAGCCCAGGCCCAGGTCGCTCACCTCCAGGCGCAGCCAGTGGCCCTCCAACAGATCGAAGTCCCCAGCCGCCAGCGGCGCGGCAAACAGGCGGTTGGCGGCGCGTTGCAGCACTGCCCGCTGCAGCGGCGCGGGCACCCGCGCGGCCAGTGGCAGCAGGCGTTCGGCGGCGCGCAGGGCGCCGGTTTCGAGATTCAGCACAGGTTCACCTCATCGCTGCGCAACATGCCGGGGCGGCCATGCCAGTAGCCGTTGCAACCTTCCACCGCCAGCGGCGGCGCAGCGCCGCGGCGCACCCGATCGAAGGCCTGGACCACTTCCACCATGCCCTGCGCCCGCGGGCTCAGGCGCAGCAGGTCGGCGCCGCAGTCGCGCAGCGAGGCGTAGTCGGCCAGCAGGTTGCCCGGCTCGCCGGACATCGTCTGGATGCCGTTGAGGGTGAACAGCGGCGCGCCTTCCTGGCTGAGCATCGACATCCCCTCCGGGTAGTTCTGGCAGCAGAACTGGCAGTCGTCCTTGGGCCGGTTCTCCGCGCGGGCGGTGAAGCAGCGCGCGGAGTACGCCAGGGGCAGGTGGCCGTAGGCGAACACCTCGGTTTCCAGGTCTTCCAGGCCCAGCTCCCGGGCCTGCTCCAGCACCGCCAGCACCTGCTCGCCGGAACACTCCACCGGCGGCACCCAGCGGCGCAGGCCGCAGCCGTGCAGCTCGGCCAGGGCATGGCCGTTGTACAGGTTCAGCGCCGGGCCGCCGACGAACTCGACGCCCAGGCCGTGCAGTATCTGCACCGCGCCCATGTCGTTGGCCTCCACCCGCAGCTCGCCGTTGCCGCACAGCCGGCGCAGCGCCGACAGCTCGGAGGCCGCCTCGATCAGCGCCAGCCCCGAGAGGAGGATTTCCGCCCCGCTCTGCTGCGCCAACTCGCGGCCCAGGCCCAGCCAGTCGTCCAGCGACAGGGCGCGGCGCTTGGAGCACACGGTCTCGCCGAGGTAGATGGCGTCCAGCGGCTGTTCGGCCATCTGCGCGTAGAAGTCCAGGAGTGTCCGGCGGTCCCAGTAGAACAGCACCGGCCCCAGGCTGAGTTTCATCAGGCTTTCCCTCACTGCCAGGAACGATGGTAGGCGCCCAGGGTGGTCTGGTGGCCTTCGGAAAGTTTCTCCAGCGCGGCCTGCCACTGCGCCTGCGGCTGGTAGCGCTCCGGCGCGCGGCGCCAGCTGTCCAGCGCCTGGCGCCAGACGCGGGTGACCTGCTCGACGTAGGCCGGGCTGCGCTGGCGGCCCTCGATCTTCACCGCCGCCACGCCGATCTGCGCCAGCTGCGGGATGAGGTCGATGGTGTTGAGGCTGGTGGGCTCCTCCAGGGCGTGGAAGCGCTGGCCGTCGACCACGAAGCGGCCCTTGCAGAGGGTCGGGTAGCCAGCCGGCTCGCCCGGCGCGTAGCGGTCGATCAGCACTTCGTTCAGGCGCGAGGTCAGCCCCTCGGGCTCCTCGCTCCAGCGCACCGCCTTGGCCGGCGAGCAGACGCCGCAGAGGTTCGGCGACTCGCCGGTGACGTAGGAGGACAGGTGGCAACGCCCCTCGGCCATGATGCACAGGCTGCCGAAGGCGAAGACCTCCACCGGCACCGGGCTGTTCGCCGCCACCTGGCGCACCTGGGCCAGCGACAGCACCCGCGGCAGCACCGCGCGGCGGATGCCGTAGCGCTCATGGTAGAAGGCCAGCGCCGCGACATTGGTCGCCGAGCCCTGCACCGACAGGTGCAGCGCCAGGTCCGGGTGGCGCCGCGCGGCGTAGCCGAGCACCGCGCAGTCGGCGGCGATCAGCGCGTCCACGCCCAGTTCGGCGGCGTGGTCCACGGCCCGCTGCCAGCGCGGCCAGCCGGCGGCGCCGGGGTAGGTGTTGACCGCCAGATAGAGCTGCCGGCCGGCCGCGCGGATCAGCCCCAGGCCCTCCTGCAATTGGCGGTCGTCGAGGTTCAGCCCGGCGAAGTGGCGGGCGTTGGTGTCGTCGCGGAAACCCACGTAGATGGCGTCGGCGCCTTCGCGCAGCGCCGACTTGAGGGCGGGCAGGCTGCCCGCCGGACATACCAGTTGCATGCTTCCCCCTTGCATGGAACGGCCGCCGCGCCTCGGCGAGGCCGGCGGCCAGGGCTGACGTCAGCCGTACAGTTCGCTGAACGGCAGGTAGGCCACGGGCTCGCCGGCGGCGAGGGTGCGCCCCGCCTCCACCACCGCCAGGCCGTCGGCCCAGCTGGCGGCCAGCAGCATGGCCGAGCCCTGCTGCGGGTGGATTTCCACCCGGCTGACGCCGCCGGCGTCGGTCGCCAGGCGCGCCCGCAGGTACTGGCGGCGTTTGTTCGGCTGCGGCCAGGCGAAGGCCGCCGGCAGGTTCAGCGGCGCCAGCGCGGTCTCGGCCAGCCCCTGGGCGCGGCGCAGGAAGGGCCGCGCCGCCACCAGCGCGGTGACCAGCGCCGCCGCCGGGTTGCCCGGCAGGCCCAGCCAGGGCTTGCCGGCCACGCTGCCGAAGGCCAGCGGCTTGCCCGGCTGCATCGCCAGGCGCCACAGGTGCAGCTCGCCGAGGGCGCCGACCGCCTGCTTGAGGTGGTCGCGCTCGCCCACCGAGACGCCGCCGCTGCTGATCAGCACGTCGCATTCGGCGGCGGCCAGCTCCAGGGCATCACGGCTGGCGGCCAGGGTGTCGACCAGCACTTCGTATTCCTGTACGTCCAGGCCCCATTGGCGCAACAGGGCGCCGAGGCTGAAGCGGTTGGCGTTGTAGATCTGCCCCGGCGCCAGCGCCTGGCCGGGCTCGCGCAGCTCGTCGCCGCTGCTCAGCAGGCACACGCGCAGGCGCCGGTACACCGGCACCCGGGCCTGGCCCACGGCGGCCAGCAGGCCCAGCTCCTGGGGCCGCAGGCGGCACCCTGCGCGCAACAGCGGCACGCCCCGGCGCAGTTCCTCGCCACGGCGGCGCACATGGCTACCGGCCGTGACCGCCGGCAACCACACACGGTCGCCCTCGGCCCGGCAGTCCTCCTGGGCCACCACGCTGTCGGCCCCTGGCGGCAAGGGCGCGCCGGTGAAGATGCGCACGGCGCAGCCCGCCGGCAGCGCCTGGTCGCCCGCCTCGCCGGCGGCGATGCAGCCGGCCAGCGCCAGGCTGCCGCCGCCCGCCGGCACGTCGGCCGCGCGCAGGGCGTAGCCGTCCATCGCGCTGTTGTCCCAGTGCGGCAGGTCGCAGGGAGCTTCCAGATCGCTGGCCAGCACCCGGCCGAGGGCATCGGCCAGGGCCACGGATTCCACCGCCGGCGGCGCCGGGGCGCGCGCCAGCAGCTCGGCCAGGGCCTCGTCCACCGGTTTCAGGCCGTGGCCGTCACAGCCGCAGCCGCTCATGACCGGCTGCCGCAGGCACAGGCGCCGCCGCCGCAGCCGCCCTCGGGCCTGGGCGGGGTCTTCAGGTGCGGCACGAAGCTGCATGGCCGGGTGCGGCTGTCCAGCTGCGCGGCGAGGATTTCCCGCCAGGCGGTGCGGCAGGCGCCGGGCGAGCCGGGCAGGCAGCAGACCAGGGTGCCGTTGGTGACGCCGGCCAGGGCCCGCGACTGGATGCTGGAGGTGCCGATCTCGCCCAGGGAGACCTGGCGGAAGAGTTCGCCGAAGCCCTCGACGCGCCGCTCCAGCAGCGGCTCGACGGCCTGCGGGGTGTTGTCGCGGGCGGTGAAGCCGGTGCCGCCGGTGATCAGCCCGACCTGGATGCGTGGGTCGGCGATCCAGGCGCAGACCACCGCGCGGATCTGGTGGATGTCGTCCACCACCAGGCGCCGCTCGGCCAGCACGTGGCCGGCCTCGCGCAGGGCGTCGGCCAGGCTCTGGCCGGAGTCGTCGGTTTGCAGGGTGCGGGTGTCGCTGACGGTCAGCACGGCGATCTGCAGGCTCTGGAAGTCCTGCGTGGCCAGGTGGCTCATGGCTGCCTCCGGGGAAGGATGAGACTGCGGCCAGCCTGCGCCTCGGCGGCTGGCCTGCCCATTCCTCGGAAGAGGTAGCGCGACTATTTGTCCCAGCGTTGCGCCGCGGCCTGGTCGCTGCAGCGGCCTTCCACCCAGCGCGGGCCTTCGGCGGTGTCTTCCTTCTTCCAGAAGGGCGCGCGGGTCTTGAGGTAGTCCATGACGAAGTTGCAGGCGTCGAACGCCGCCTGGCGGTGGGCGCTGGCGGTGCCGACGAAGACGATGGGCTCGCCCGGCTCCAGGCGGCCGATGCGGTGGAGGATCTCCAGGCGCAGCAGCGGCCAGCGCTCCCGGGCTTCGTCGGCGATCTTCTCCAGGGCCCTCTCGGTCATGCCCGGGTAGTGTTCGAGGAACATGCCGCCGACCTCGCGGCCGTCGTTGAAGTCACGCACGTAGCCGACGAAGCCGACCACCGCGCCGATGCCGACGTTGGCGGCATGCAGCGCGTTGACCTCGGCGCCGGGGTCGAAGGGGTTTTCCTGGACGCGCACGGCCATGGCCTCAGCCTCCGGTGACGGTGGGGAAGAAGGCCACCTCGTCGCCATCGGCGAGGGGCTCGTCGAGGGCGCACAACTCCTGGTTGCGCGCGCACATCAGGTTCTGCTCGGCCAGCACCTGCCAGGCGCCGCCGCGTTGCAGCAGGTGTTCGCGCAGGCCGTCGACGCTGGCGAAGGCCTCGCTCCAGCCCAGCTGCTCGCCGTCCAGACCGAGGGCCTCGCGGTAACGGGCGAAGTATTGCACGCGGATCATCGGCCCTCCTCCGCACGGTAGTGGCCGCTCTTGCCGCCGAGCTTCTCCAGCAGGCGCACGCCCTCGATGGTCATGCCCTTGTCCACGGCCTTGCACATGTCGTAGATGGTCAGCGCGGCGACGCTGGCGGCGGTCAGCGCTTCCATCTCCACGCCGGTCTGCCCGGCCAGCTTGCAGCGCGCCTCGATGCGCACGGCGTCCTCTCCGTCGGCCTGCAGCTCGACCTTGACGCTGGTGAGCAGCAGCGGATGGCAAAGCGGGATGAGTTCATGGGTGCGCTTGGCCGCCTGGATGCCGGCGATGCGCGCCACGGCGAAGACGTCGCCCTTGGGGTGGCCGCCGTCCTGGATCAGGCGCAGGGTCTCCGGGCGCATGCGCACCCGCGCTTCGGCCACGGCTTCACGGGAGGTCACCGCCTTGTCGGTGACGTCGACCATGTTGGCGCGGCCCTGGGAATCGAGATGGGTGAGCAAGGAAGGTCTCCGGGTAGAACGAGCGATGGCAACCAGTGTACGCCCTGGATGGGCCGTGGGGGGCCTGGCGGATGGTGAAAAAGGAGGGGGATTGTATACAGAAAGAGGTAGGGCGGGTTCGCGAGCAAGCTCGCTCCTACGAAGAGCGGGGGGATGGTGCTTTTTTGCTTGCGAATGGGAGTTGCCAGCTGTCCGTTACCCTCACCCCAGCCCTCTCCCAGAAGGAGAGGGGGCCGTTCGGCGTGGACGGAAAGTTCGGCCTCAACCTGTAGGAGCGAGCTTGCTCGCGAACAGGACCCGCCGGCTGACTGCATGGCCCCCCATTCTGCCCAACGGTCCCCCCTCCCGCTTGCGGGGGAGGGTTAGGGTGGGGGGGCGAGTTCAGGCCGAGCGCTGGAGCAGCGGCGAAGTCCGTAACCCTCTCCCCAGCCCTCTCCCTGAAGGGAGAGGGGGCCGTTCGGCGTGGACGGAAAGTTCGGCCTCGACCTGTAGGAGCGAGCTTGCTCGCGAACAGGAGCAGCCGGCTGACTGCGTGGCCTCTCGTTCTGCCCAACGGTCCCCTCTCCCGCTTGCGGGGGAGGGTTAGGGTGGGGGTGCGGAGTACAGGTTTGGCAAAAGTGTGTGGGCGAAGTCCGTAACCCTCTCCCCAGCCCTCTCCCTGAAGGGAGAGGGGGCATTCCGTGCATGGGGGAAGACTCGCGTACTCCGGCCAGCCCAGCAGGAGCCCGGCCGGGCCCGCGTTTACAGATGCGCCTCGGCGAACTCCGCCAGCACCGAGCGCGGTACCCCTTGCAGGGTCACGTGCACGCCGTGGGGGAAGTCCTTGAAGCGTTCGGTCAGGTAGGTCAGGCCGGAGCTGGTGGCCGACAGGTAGGGGGTGTCGATCTGCGCCAGGTTGCCCAGGCAGATCACCTTCGAGCCATTGCCCGCGCGGGTGATGATGGTCTTCATCTGGTGCGGGGTGAGGTTCTGGCATTCGTCGATGAGGATCAGGCTCTGCTGGAAGCTGCGGCCGCGGATGTAGTTCAGCGACTTGAACTGCAGCGGCACCTTGCTGAGGATGTAGTCGACGCTGCCGTGGGTGCATTCGTCGTCCGAATGCAGGGCTTCCAGGTTGTCGGTGATGGCGCCCAGCCAGGGTTCCATCTTCTCGGCCTCGGTGCCGGGCAGGAAGCCGATGTCCTCGTCCAGGCCCTGCACGCTGCGGGTGGCGATGATGCGCCGGTAGCGCTTGGTGACCATGGTCTGCTCGATGGCCGCGGCCAGGGCCAGGATGGTCTTGCCCGAGCCGGCGGCGCCGGACAGGTTGACCAGGTGGATGTCCGGGTCGAGCAGCGCGTACAGCGCCAGCGACTGGTACAGGTCGCGCGGGCGCAAACCCCAGGCTTCCTGGTGCAGCAGCGGCTCCTGGTGCAGGTCGAGGATCAGCAACTCGTCCTGCTGGATGCCCTTGATCCAGCCGACGAAGCCCTGCTCGTCGACGATGAACTCGTTGATGTGCACCGCCGGCAGGTTGTCGGTGAGCTGCACGCGGTGCCAGGTGCGGCCGTGGTCCTGGCGCGTCTCGACCTTGCTGACGCGGTCCCAGAACGAGCCGTTCAGCGAGTGGTAGCCACGCGGCAGCAGGGCCACGTCGTCGATCAGCTGGTCGGTGTGGTAGTCCTCCGCCGCCACCCCGCAGGCGCGCGCCTTCAGGCGCATGTTGATGTCCTTGGTGACCAGCACCACCCGGCGGCTGCTGTTGCGGCTCTGCAGCTCGACCAGCTGGTTGATGATCTTGTTGTCGTTGAGGTGCTCCGGCAGCCAGGTGATCGGCTCGGCGCGCTTGCTCATGAGGATCGACAGGCTGCCGCAGGGGCCGCTCTTGCCACGCTGGATGGGAACGCCGTCCTCCACCTGCTCCGGGCTCGCCTCGCCCAGCACCTGGTCGATCAGGCGGATGGCCTGGCGGCATTCGGCGGCGACGGAGTGTTTACCGGTCTTGAGCTTGTCGAGTTCCTCCAGCACCGTCATCGGGATGGCGACGTGGTGTTCCTGGAAGTTGAGCAGGGCGTTGGGATCGTGGATCAGAACGTTGGTGTCGAGGACGTAGAAGATCGGCTGGGTGGTGCTGGAACGTCCGTGGTCATCCATACGCGTGTCACCTCATTCTGGGGGCGTTACGACGGAATGCCGTGACAGCGCTCCGCCGTGCGGTGAGACGCCGACTCTCGATGCCGGGGCTCGAGAGGGGTGCAAGCAAGGGACGGGCCGGGGCCGCCACCTGTCTGCAGGGTTCGGCGGTCTACGGCTCCAGAAATACAGGAAAAATTGTGACGGTAGAAAGTCTTTTTCCTTATCAGGCGAATTTTTTTCGCCGGCTGACGAAATACCTTGGCGCGGCTGCGTTACGGCGCTAATTTTATTAATCCGATCATCGGCTTATCCGCACCCGATCGCCCTCCCGCGCCCCGCCTCATTGGCCCCGCCTATCGTCCCCATGGGTGGAGCCGGCCCCGGCAACTCCCTACAATCGCCCGACGCTTCGAGGAGACCGCACGATGCTGATGGTGATTTCCCCCGCCAAGACCCTGGACTACGAGACCCCGCCGGTCACCGACCGCCACACCCTGCCGCTGCACCTGGACGATGCACAGGAGCTGATCGGCGTGCTGCGCGAGATGACCCCGGCGCAGATCGGCAGCCTGATGAGCCTGTCGGACAAGCTCGCCGGCCTGAACGCCGCGCGCTACGCCAGCTGGCACCCCGACTTCAGCCCGGCCAACGCCAAGCAGGCGCTGCTGGCCTTCAAGGGCGACGTCTACACCGGCCTTGCCGCCGAGGACTTCGACGCCGCCGACTTCGACTTCGCCCAGCGCCACCTGCGCATGCTCTCCGGCCTTTATGGCGTGCTGCGGCCGCTGGACCTGATGCAGCCCTACCGCCTGGAGATGGGCACCAGGCTGGCCAACGCCCGCGGCGCCAACCTCTATGAGTTCTGGGGCGAGCGCATCAGCGCCTGGCTGAATCAAGACCTCGCCGAGCAGGGCGACGCCGTGCTGCTCAACCTGGCCTCCAACGAATACTTCGGCGCGGTGAAGCGCAAGGCGCTGGACGCCCGCATCATCGACACCGAGTTCAAGGACCTGAAGAACGGCCAGTACAAGATCATCAGCTTCTACGCCAAGAAGGCCCGCGGCCTGATGGCGCGCTACGTGATCAAGGAGCGCCTGACCGACGCCGAGGGCCTGAAGGACTTCGACTACGCCGGCTACCGCTTCGATGCCAAAGCCTCCTCCGCCGACCGCCTGGTGTTCCTCCGCAACCACCCCGAAGCCTGACCTGCCCCGAAAAGCGGCGGCCGCCCGGCCGCCGCCCGCCCCGCTTCCCGCCTTCTTACCCACACGCCGAAAACGGGTACTGCTACCGTTCGTCGGCAACCGCGCTGGCTTTGCAAAAATTTTTCTCGCCCCCGCGCGCCATCACCACGGCAGAAAAGCGCCTTTTTTGCCATCGCGCATGTAATCCATTGGCCATTAAAAGCACCCCGCCATTACATGCAATTCACGATTGCAAGTTGCACGAAATACCTTGAAACACCCTCCCCGACATCCTGAACGGCAGCTGAACGAAGTGTAAAACGGCTGAATCACCGCGGAACTTTTTCCAATCCTTGCATTTTGCAAGTCCGCCAAAAACGACAATCGTGTTTCAGCTTGATATCAAAAGCGCCTTATTTGATGGCGATTGGATATTTAATTCCGATTACCCCTCAGGATGGGTGGCAGGAACTATCGAGCGGCCTCGAACATCCTACTTCCGCAACGCCCATCATGGGTTTGTTGCCCATAACCAGGTTTTTCGAAAACGCATCGAGCGCTGCTCGAGGGACTCGTTCAACCTGAATAATTTCAATGAGTTATGAAATTAATGCAGAACTCCAAGGCAAACTTTAGCGCATCAGAAGAGTGCAATTAGTTCTAACTTTGCAATCACCCTGAAACATTAAAGTGCATACCGCGGAATTCTGCCCGAATTGAGTGCAGAAAATTCGAGTCACTCACGGACTGCCTGAAGCGGCGCGCCTGACAGGGGCGCCGCAGCAAAAGGGAATTGGCCAGAAGGCCAACTTTTAACAGCTCGACAAAGCAGAGGTGAATACGATGCGTATCAGCATCTTTGGTCTTGGCTACGTCGGTGCAGTATGCGCCGGTTGCCTGTCCGCCCGTGGTCACGAAGTGATCGGCGTGGACGTTTCCACCACCAAGATCGACCTGATCAACCGCGGCAAGTCGCCCATCGTCGAACCGGGGCTGGAGCCCCTGCTGGAACAGGGCATCCGCACCTCGCGGCTGTCGGGCACCACCGACTTCAAGCAGGCGGTGCTGGACAGCGACGTCTCCTTCATCTGCGTCGGCACCCCGAGCAAGAAGAACGGCGACCTAGACCTGGGCTACATCGAGAGCGTCTGCCGCGAGATCGGCTACGCCATCCGCGAGAAGGCCGGCCGCCACACGGTGGTGGTGCGCAGCACCGTGCTGCCGGGCACCGTGAAGAACGTGGTGATCCCGATCATCGAGGACTGCTCGGGCAAGAAGGCCGGCGTCGACTTCGGCGTGGGCACCAACCCCGAGTTCCTGCGCGAGAGCACCGCGATCAAGGACTACGACTTCCCGCCCATGACCGTCATCGGCGAGCTGGACGCGCAGACCGGCGACCTGCTGGAGGAAATCTACCGCGAGCTGGACGCGCCGATCATCCGCAAGTCCATCGAAGTCGCGGAGATGATCAAGTACACCTGCAACGTCTGGCACGCCGCCAAGGTCACCTTCGCCAACGAGATCGGCAACATCGCCAAGGCTGTCGGCGTCGACGGCCGCGAGGTGATGGACGTGGTCTGCCAGGACCGCAAGCTGAACCTGTCGCGCTACTACATGAAGCCCGGCTTCGCCTTCGGCGGTTCCTGCCTGCCCAAGGACGTGCGCGCCCTCACCTACCGCGCCGGCCAGCTGGACGTCGAGCACCCGATGATCGGCTCGATCATGCGCAGCAACGCCTACCAGGTGCAGAAGGCCTTCGAGATCATCACCGCCCACGGCAGCCGCAAGGTCGGCCTGCTCGGCCTGTCGTTCAAGTCCGGCACCGACGACCTGCGCGAGAGCCCGCTGGTGGAGCTGGCCGAGATGCTCATCGGCAAGGGCTACGAGCTGCAGATCTTCGACCGCAACGTCGAGTACGCCCGCGTCCACGGCGCGAACAAGGAGTACATCGAGTCGAAGATCCCCCACGTCTCCTCGCTGCTGGTCTCCGACCTCGACCAGGTGGTGAAGACCTCCGACGTGCTGGTGCTGGGCAACGGCGACGAGCTGTTCGTCGACGTGGTGAACCAGGCGCCGCAGGGCAAGAAGGTGGTCGACCTGATCGGCTTCATGTCCCACGGCTCCGACGAGCGCGCCGAAGGCATCTGCTGGTAAGCGCTGCCGGCTCTTCGTAGGAGCGAGCTTGCTCGCGAACGCTCCTCCCGGCGGTACCGGTGCCGGGGCGGTTCGCGAGCAAGCTCGCTCCTACGGGAGCCCACCTGTTCCCACGAAGCCAAGACGCGACTGACGGACCTGACCATGGACGCATACAAACGAGCCCTCGGCGAAGCCACCGGCTGGCTGGCCTTCCTCTGCCTGCTGATGGGCCTGGCGCTGATCGTGCCCCCCACGGTGTTCGACCCCAATGCCCGCGACTTCCTGCTGATCATCGGCGCGGTGGGCATCTGGCGCTATTCCATGGGCGGTCTGCACTTCCTGCGCGGCATGCTCTTCCTGCACGTCGTCTACCCGCACTACAAGCGGCGCCTGCGCAAGCTCGGCAAGGCGGCGGACCCGTCCCACGTCTACCTGATGGTCACCAGTTTCCGCATCGACGCCATGACCACCTCCATGGTCTACCGCTCGGTGATCCAGGAGGCCATCGCCTGCGGCTACCCGACCACCGTGGTCTGCTCCATCGTCGAGATGTCCGACCAGGTGCTGATCAAGCAGCAGTGGCAGAAGCTCAACCCGCCCACCCACGTGAAGCTGGACTTCGTGCGCATCCCCGGCACCGGCAAGCGCGACGGCCTGGCCCACGGCTTCCGCGCCATCTCCCGGCACATGCCCGACGAAGGCTCGGTGGTGGCGGTGATCGACGGCGACACCGTGCTCGAACCCGGCGTGGTCCAGGCCACGGTGCGCTGGTTCAAGCTGTTCCCCCAGGTCGGCGGCCTGACCACCAACGAATTCTGCGAGGTGCAGGGCGGCTACGTGATGAGCCAGTGGCACAAGCTGCGCTTCGCCCAGCGCCACATCAACATGTGCTCCATGGCCCTGTCCAAGCGCGTGCTGACCATGACCGGGCGCATGTCGGTGTTCCGCGCCGCCGTGGTCACCGACCCCGACTTCATCGCCGACGTCGAGGCCGACCACCTGGACCACTGGCGCCTGGGGCGCTTCCAGTTCCTCACCGGCGACGACAAGTCCAGCTGGTACAGCCTGATGCGCCTGGGCTACGACACCTTCTACGTGCCGGACGCAGCCATCAACACCGTCGAGCACCCGCCGGAGAAGAGCTTCGTCAAGGCCAGCCGCAAGCTGATGTTCCGCTGGTACGGCAACAACCTGCGGCAGAACTCCCGCGCCCTGGGCCTGGGCCCGCGGCGCCTGGGCTGGTTCACCACGGTGGTGCTGTTCGACCAGCGCCTGTCCATGTGGACCTGCCTGCTGGGCCTGGTGGCGGCGATCATCGCCAGCATCAAGTACAGCATCACCTTCCTGCTGGTGTACCTGCTGTGGATCGGCATCACCCGCCTGATCCTCACCCTGCTGCTGTCGCTGTCCGGCCACCCGATCGGCCCGGCCTACCCGCTGATCCTCTATTACAACCAGATCGTCGGCGCCCTGGTGAAGATCTACGTGTTCTTCCGCCTCGACCAGCAGTCCTGGACGCGCCAGAGCACCAAGCTCGACCGCGGCCTGAACAGCTACCAGCGCTGGTTCAACACCTGGTCCTCGCGCGCCATGACCTTCTCTGCCGCCAGTGTGTTCGTCGCCGTACTCCTGACGATCGTATGACCCCTTGAGCAACCGGCCCGCGGCCGATCCGACCCGTTTCGAACATAGGACCGACTTCATGAATACCGCCGTCAACGTCAACGTCGTGCACGAATCCGAAGCCCAGCGCCAGCACGCGCGGGTCAAGCTGCCCGCGCGCATCCGCTACATCGGCGCCCACCGCGAGGGCGTCGACGCAAGGCTCTTGGACCTTTCCGCCGGCGGCTTCGCCTTCACCGCCAGCGGCGCGCCGATCCAGGTCGGCGACCTGCACAAGGGCAAGCTGCTGTTCCAGATCGACAGCATCAGCTTCGCCCTGGAAGTGGAGTTCCAGGTGCGCTCCTTCGACCCGGACAGCCGCCGCACCGGCTGCGAGTTCCAGCACCTGAAGCCGCGCGAGGTCGCCGCCCTGCGCTACCTGATCACCGCGTACCTGGCCGGCGAGGTGGTCAGCGTCGGCGACATGCTCAACACCCTGCAGCGCGAGAACTTCACCAAGGCCCGCAAGCACGGCGGCGCCGGCGGCGGCATGGGCTTCTTCGGGCGCATCCGCGCGGTGACCCTGAGCACCGCCATCTTCGTGGTCGGCGTCGGCGCCTTCGCCTTCATCCTCAACCAGCTGTACAACCTGTACTTCGTCACCCATGCCGACTCCGGCGTGGTCAACATCCCCGCCCAGCAGATCACCATGCCCCGCGAGGGCACCGTCGACAGCCTGGTGCAGATGGACGCCGAAGTGGCCAAGGGCGCGCCCATCGCCACCTTCTCCACCAGCCTGCTGGACCTGCTCAAGGGCAACCTGTCCGACGAGCAGCTCAACCCCGGCAACATCGAGAAGCTCTTCGGCCACCAGCTCAAGGGCACCCTCACCAGCCCCTGCGACTGCCGGGTGATCGAGCAGCGCGTCGCCAACGGCCAGTACGCCAACAAGGGCGACGTGATCTTCACCCTGGCCCCGCGCGAGGCCAGCGCCACCGTCGAGGCGCGCTTCGCCTACCGCAACGCCGCCGAACTCTCACCGGGCACCCAGGTGCACTTCCAGATCGCCGGCGACAGCGAAGTGCGCAGCGGCCGCATCCTGCGCACCGCGCCGGTGGACGGCGACCTGTCGTCGGAAATCCGCGCGCAGATCCAGCCCGACCAGCCGCTGGACAGCCAGCTCGCCGGGCGCCCGGCGGAAGTCAGCATCGGCGGCCTGCCCGGCCGCACCCTGCTGAACAAGGCCATGGCCATGGCCACCGCGCGCTGAGGACCCAAGCATGAACGCCATCGCCCACCATCCGCTGCGCGGCGCCGCCCTGGCCCTGGCCATCGGCCTGGCCGCCGGCTGCGCCGGCCTGCCGGACCAGCGCCTGGCCGACGAAGCCATGGCCCGCGGCGACATCGCCACCGCCCAGGCCAACTACCAGGCCCTGGCCACCCTCGGCTACACCGACGCGCAGATCGGCCTGGCCGACATGCAGGCCGCCAGCGGCGACAGCGCGGCCCAGGCCAAGGCAGAGAAGCTCTACCGCGACGCCGCCGAGACCTCGCCGCGGGCCCGCGCGCGCCTGGGCAAGTGGCTGGCAGCCAAGCCCGGCGCCACCGACGCCGAGCACCGCGAGGCCGAGCAACTGCTCAACCGCGCCTTCAACGAAGGCGAGGACAGCGCCCTGGTGCCGCTGATCGTGCTCTACCTGCAGTACCCGCAGGCCTGGCCGGGGGTCAACCCGCAGCAGCGCATCGACCAGTGGCGCGCCCAGGGCCTGCCCCAGGCGGACCTGGCGCAGATCATCCTGTACCGCACCCAGGGCACCTACAACCAGCACCTGGGCGAGATCGAGCAGGTCTGCCAGCGCTGGCTGACGCGCATGGACGTGTGCTGGATGGAGCTGGCCACCGTGTACCAGGTGCAGGGCGACGCGGACAAGCAGAAGGCCCACCTCGACCGCCTGCGCGCCGCGTACAAGGCCGGCCGGGTGCCGCCGGAGCGGGTGGAATCGGTGGCCCAGGTGCTGGCCGACGCCGACCTCGGCAAGCCCGACCCGCAGACCGCCCAGGCCCTGCTCGGCGAACTGGCGCCGACCTACCCCGCGGCCTGGGTCGACCTCGCCAAGCTGCAGTACGACTACCCCGAGCTGGGCGACGTCGAGCAGATGCTCGACTACCTGAAGAAAGCCCAGGACGCCGCCCAGCCGCGCGCCGAGCTGCTGCTCGGGCGCCTGTACTACGACGGCAAGTGGATGCCCCAGGACCCGCAGAAGGCCGAGCAGCACCTGCTCAAGGCCGCCGCCAGCGAACCCCAGGCGCACTACTACCTGGGGCAGATCTACCGCCGCGGCTTCCTCGGCAAGGTCTACCCGCAGAAGGCCGCCGACCACCTGCTGATCGCCGCCCGCGCGGGCCAGGCCAGCGCCGACATGGCCCTGGCCCAGCTCTGGTCGCAAGGCCGCGGCGTACAGCCCAACCGCGTCAACGCCTACGTCTTCGGCACCCTGGCGCAGCGCCAGCAGATACCCCAGGCCGGCGACCTGATGAGCGAACTGCAACCGCAGCTGCAGCCGGCCGAACTGAGCCAGGCGCAGCAGCTGCTCAAGCGCGAGGAACAGGCCCGCGGCGCCAACTGGCAGGCCACCGTCAGCCTCATGCAGAACGAACAGGAACAAGAAAGCCTATGAAGCGCCCCGACCCGACCTCCGCCCCGCTGTTCCAACCGATCCGCCTGGCCCGCGCCATCCGCCGCGCCCGGCTGTTCCCGGCGATGCTCGGCGCCGGCATGAGCCTGGCCGGCACCCTGTTCGCCGCCGGCGCCTGGGCCGACGACACGCCGCCCAAGAACTACGGCATCGACATCAAGATCACCGCCGAGTCCGAGGACGATCGCGACCTGGGCACCGCCCACGGCGGCGACCTCAACGGCATCGGCATCGACCTGCGGCCCTGGGCCTTCGGCCAGTGGGGCCAGTGGAGCGCCTACGTGATGGGCCAGGCGGTGGCCGCCACCGACACCATCCAGACCGACACCCTGCAGTCCGACGAAGTCGACGCCAGCGGCCGCGACAGCAGCGACCACAAGCGCGAGCCCGACGACGCCTACCTCGCCCTGCGCGAGTTCTGGGTGGACTACGCCGGCCTCACCCAGTACCCCGGCGAGCACCTGCGCTTCGGCCGCCAGCGCCTGCGCGACGACAGCGGCATGTGGCAGGACACCAATATCGAGGCGCTGAACTGGACCTTCGACACCACCCTGCTGCGCGCCCACCTGGGCGCCGCCCAGCGCTTCTCCGAGTACCGCACCGACATCACCGACCTGGCGCCGGAAGACGAGGACCGCACCCACGTCTTCGGCGACATCTCCACGCAATGGGCGCCACACCACTGGGTGGGCCTGCGCCTGCACCACAGCGATGACAGCGGCAACCTGCCGGATGCGGGCGAGACCATCGACTCGCTGGACAAGCGCTCCACCGGCGACCTCACCTGGGTCGGCATCGAGGCCAACGGCGACGGCTACAACTACCGCTCGCAGATGCCGCTGAACTACTGGGCCAGCGCCACCTGGCTGACCGGCAACCGCGACCGCCTGACCAGCGCCGCGGTGGACGGCGAGCGCGTGGCCACCGGCAAGCAGAGCGGCGACGTCAACGCCTACGGCGTCGACCTGGGCCTGCGCTGGAACATCGACGAGCAGTGGCGCGCCGGTGTCGGCTACGCCCGCGGCAGCGGCGGCGGCCACGACGGCGAAGACCAGTACGAACAGACCGGCCTGCAGAGCAACCGCTCCAACTTCACCGGCACCCGCGCCCGCGTGCACCGCTTCGGCGAGGCCTTCCGCGGCGAACTCTCCAACCTGCAGGACGCCACCGTGTTCGGCGCCTGGCAGCTGCGCGACGACTACGACGCAAGCGTGGTGTACCACAAGTTCTGGCGCGTGGACGGCGACTCGGACATCGGCAACAGCGGCATCACCGCGCCCCTGGAGAACAACTCCAAGGACATCGGCCAGGAAGTCGACCTGGTGGTCACCAAGTACTTCAAGCAGGGCCTGCTGCCCGCCTCGATGAGCCAGTACATCGACGAGCCCTCGGCCCTGGTGCGCTTCCGCGGCGGCGTTTTCAAACCCGGCGACGCCTACGGCAGCCACGTCGACTCGACGATGCACCACGCCTTCGTCGATTTCATCTGGCGCTTCTGAGGATCAGGGCGATGCGAGCTGGCAGTCACTGGTTCCCCGCGTTCGCGGGGATGACGGAAAACCCCTCCCGCGTGCGAACGGGCACGGGGAGCGCGGGGGTTCGCATCCCCCGCCCGGCGACCGTCACTCCCGCGCACGCGGGAGCCCAGCGCCTTCCGGCTCCACGCCCACAGGGAGAACCCATCATGAACCGCCATCCGCTCCCCCTGGCCGCCCTGCTGCTCGGCGGCCTGCTGGTCGCCACGGGCCCCGCCTGGGCCTCGACCCCGGCGGCCAACGCCAAGGACGCCGAGGCCAGCGAGCAGCCCTCGCCGGCCAACCAGCCCGGCCACGTCCAGGGCCTCAAGGAAACCGGCAACTACACGGTCACCGCGCTGCCCGAGGGCCCGCTGCACCTGGACCCGCCGAAGCTGCCCGACCTCTCCGGCTACACCGCCGAGGCGGTGGCGAAGAAGATCGTGCGCAAGCCCGGCGGCAAGGCCGTGGTGCAGCGCATGGTGCAGCAGCAGCCGCTGAAGGAATTCACCGGCGGGCAGAACCGCCTGGCCGAGTGGGTCAAGCGCCAGCGGCAGATGCCCCAGGCCATCTTCATCGAGGGCGGCTACGTCAACCTCGCGCAGCTGGCCGGCAAGCTCGGCAAGGCGCTGGAGCAGGTCGAGCCCGGCGTGTACGTCGCCCGCCTGCCCATCGTGGTCAGCCAGGGCGCGACCCTGGAGATCGACGGCAAGGTCAAGGAACTGCGCCTGTCCCAGGACCGCGGCGCCTTCCTGGTCAACGACGGCAAGCTGTTCATCCGCGACACCAAGGTCACAGCCTGGAACGAGGCGAAAGGCGAGCCGGCCTGGTTCAAGAGCCCCAACGAGTTCCGCCCCTTCCTGATCTCCTGGGGCGGCGCCGAGGCCTACCTGGTCGACAGCACCTTCCAAAGCTTCGGCTACAACGCCTCCAAGGCCTACGGCATCTCCATCTCGCAGTACAGCCCGGGCATGGACAAGACCATGAAGCGCCCGCGGCCCAAGGGCTGGGTGATCGGCTCGACCTTCGTCGACAACTGGTACGGCTTCTACTGCTACGAGGCCGACGACCTGGTGGTGCGCGGCAACACCTACCGCGACAACGTCATCTACGGCATCGACCCCCACGACCGCTCGCACCGCCTGATCATCGCCGAGAACACCGTGCACGGGACCAGGAAGAAGCACGGCATCATCGTCTCGCGCGAGGTCAACGACAGCTGGATCTTCCACAACAGGACCTACGACAACCACCTCTCCGGGATCGTCCTGGACCGTAATTCCGAGCGCAACCTGGTGGCCTACAACGAGGTGTACCGCAACCACTCCGACGGCATCACCCTGTACGAGAGCGGCGACAACCTGATCTACGGCAACCAGGTGCTGGGCAACCGGCGCCACGGCATCCGCATCCGCAACAGCGTGAACATCCGCCTGTACGAGAACCTCGCCGCCGGCAACAAGCTGATCGGCGTGTACGGGCACATCAAGGACCTGTCCAACACCGACCGCAACATCGACCTCGACCCCTTCGACACCAAGGTGTCGCTCATCGTGGTCGGCGGCAAGCTGGTGGGCAACGGTTCCGGGCCGCTGTCGGTGGACTCGCCGCTGTCGCTGGAACTCTACAAGGTGGCCATGCTCGGCCCGACCAAATCCTCGGGCATCAGCTTCAACGGCGTGCTCGGCGAGAAGCAGGACCAGATCCTCGACCTGCTCGTGCGCCAGCAGCGCGCCGTGCTGATCGACCCCGTGGAAAGCCAGGCCGAACTGCAGAATTGAGGACCCGTACCATGACCATCCGCCCCCATCGTCTGCTGCGCCTGTCGACTCTGGCCGCCGGCCTGCTGCTGGCCCACGGTATTCTTGCTGCGGGCGCCGCCGACGCCGGCGCGCCGACCTACAGCGCCCTGCCCGCGGCCGGCCTGTGCCCGGCCGCGGCCGACGACAAGGCCTACAACACCAAGTACCTGGGCTTCTTCACCCACCTGGTGCCGGCCCAGGAAGACTGGCTGTTCCGCACCACCTACGACCTGCGCACCGACTTCGGCACCACGCCCGAGGGCTGGCGCGAACTCAAGGCGCTGAACGAGGCGCTCAAGCGCCGCGGCGTCGAGCTGATGGTGGTCTACCAGCCCACCCGCGGCCTCATCAACCGCGAGAAGCTCAGCCCCGAGGAGAAGGCCGCGTTCAACTACGAACTGGCGAAGAAGAACTACCTGGCGACCGTCGCCAAGTTCCGCGAGGCCGGCATCTACACCCCGGACTTCTCGCCGCTGTTCGACGAGAAGGAAGCCCACCCCTACTACTTCAAGGGCGACCACCACTGGACGCCCTACGGCGCCATGCGCAGCGCGAAGATCGCCGCCGAAACCCTGAAGGAGATGCCCGCCTACGCCGACATCCCGAAGAAGGAATTCGAAAGCAAGCGCGTGGGCCTGCTGTCCAAGCTCGGCACCTTCCACAAGGCCGCCGCGCAGCTGTGCGGCAGCAGCTACGCGCCGCAGTACGTCGACCGCTTCGAGACCGAGCCGGTGGGCGACAGCGGCGGCGGCGACCTGTTCGGCGACGGCGGCGACCCGCAGGTGGCGGTGGTCGGCACCTCCAACAGCGGCCCGGCGTACAACTTCGTCGGCTTCCTGGAGCAGTACGGCAAGGTCGACATCCTCAACAACGCCGTCTCCGGCGGCGGCTTCGACAGCTCGCTGCTGGCCTACCTGACCAGCAAGGAATTCCACGACAAGCCGCCGAAGATCCTGGTCTGGGAATTCGCCACCCACTACGACATGGCGCAGAAGAGCTTCTACCGCCAGGCCATGCCCCTGGTGGCCAACGGCTGCGCCGAGCAGAAGGCCGTGCTCAGCCGCAAGGTCAAGCTGCACGCCGGGCGCAACGAGGTGCTGCTCAACAGCGGCGCGCTGCCGATCCGCAGCGGCAGCTACACCGCCGACGTCACCTACAGCGACCCGGGCATCCACGAGCTGAAGAACACCGTCTGGTACATGAACGGCCGCCGCGAGCAGCTGAAGATCGAGCAGTCCAAGGCCGTCGACACCGGCGGGCGCTACGTCTTCGAACTGCGCAACGACGAGGACTGGCCGGACCAGCAGTTCCTCTCCCTGGAGATCGAGGCGCCGGACGACATGCCGGCCGGCCTCGAGGTCGAGGCGAAGCTGTGCCAGACCCCGCAGATCAAGGCCACCGCCAGTACCGTGGCCGGGAGGTAATCCATGTCCATCCAGCGACTTTCCCGCAACAAGGGCCTGCGCCTGCTGTGGCCGGCCATGGCCCTGAGCAGCCTCGGCGCCCTCTACGGGCAGAGCAGCCAGGCCGCCGACCTGGTGCCGCCGCCGGGCTACTTCGCCGCGGTCGGCGAGCGCAAGGGCGACGCCGACAGCTGCCCGGCGGTGCCCGCGCCCTACACCGGCTCGCTGCAGTTCACCAGCAAGTACGAGGGCTCGGACTCGGCGCGCGCCACCCTCAACGTGGCCGCCGAGGGCAAGTTCCGCGAGCAGATCAAGGACATCACCGACATGGAGCGCGGCACCACCAAGCTGATCACCCAGTACATGCGCAGCGGCCACAAGGGCGACCTGGACTGCGCGCTGAACTGGCTGACCACCTGGGCCCGGGCCGACGCGCTGGAAAGCGGCGACTTCAACCACACCGGCAAGTCCATGCGCAAATGGGCCCTGGGCAGCCTGTCCTCGTCCTACCTGCGCCTGAAGTTCTCCAGCAGTCGCCCGCTGGCGGCCTACCCGCAGCAGGCGGCGCAGATCGAACAGTGGTTCGGCAAGCTCGGTACCCAGGTGGTCAGCGACTGGAGCAACCTGCCGCTGAAGAAGATCAACAACCACAGCTACTGGGCCGCCTGGTCGGTGATGTCCACCGCCGTGGTGACCAACCGCCGCGACCTGTTCGACTGGTCGGTGCGCGAATTCAAGGTGGCGGCCAGCCAGGTCGACGCCCAGGGCTATCTGCCCAACGAACTCAAGCGCCGCCAGCGCGCCCTGTCCTACCACAACTACAGCCTGCCGCCGCTGGCGATGATCGCCGCCTTCGCCCAGGTCAACGGCGTGGACCTGCGCCAGGAAAACAACGGCGCCCTGCAACGCCTGGCCGAAAGGGTGATGCAGGGCGTGGACGACCAGCAGGACTTCGACCGCCGGACCGGCAACGACCAGGACATGACCGACCTGAAGGAAAACAGCAAGTTCGCCTGGCTGGAGCCCTACTGCGCGCTCTACAGCTGCGCGCCGAAGACCCAGGACTGGCGCAGGAAGATGGAGCCGTTCAACAGCTTCCGGCTGGGTGGGGATGTGACGAAGGTGTTCAACCGCGGGAATGGCGGGAGCTGATGCGCTCAATGGGAGTGGGGTGCAGGCCGGCAAGTCCGCCCCCTCTCCCCCCGCCCTCGGCTGCGCGCCCCGCCCTGAAGGGAGAGGGAGCTAAAAGCGCCACCGGCTGACTCCGCAGTCCATCACCGCACCGAACAGTCCCCTCTCCCTTCAGGGAGAGGGTTAGGGAGAGGGCAAGAACCTCCCAGCGACACCGCGACAACCGGCTGACTCCCGCAACAAAGACGGACCCAGCCACTCCCCGACCCAAGCGCAGTAAAGACGCCGGGCGGGCGCACCACCTTAGCGACAAAACGGGGAGGAACTGGCGGGTGACACCGGCCTTTTCCTTGCGCGCCACGCGGCGCCGGAAGGGCTGGAGCCACCCAGGGTACGAAGCTCCAGAGCGAGACGGGCAATGGTCTTTTCTTCCAACGTGTTCCTGTTCCTGTTCCTGCCGATCTTCCTCGGCCTGTACTACCTGAGCGGGAACCGCTACCGCAACCTGCTGTTGCTGGTGGCCAGCTACGTCTTCTACGCCTGGTGGCGGGTGGACTTCCTCGCCCTGTTCGCCGGCGTGACCCTGTTCAACTACTGGATCGGCCTGCGCATCGGCGCCGCCGGCGTGCGCACCCTGGCGGCCAGGCGCTGGCTGATCCTCGGCGTGGTGGTCGACCTGGCCGTGCTGGGCTACTTCAAGTACGCCAACTTCGGCGTCGACAGCCTCAACCAGATCATCACCTCGTTCGGCATGCAGCCCTTCGTGCTGACGCACATCCTGCTGCCCATCGGCATCAGCTTCTACACCTTCGAGTCGATCAGCTACATCATCGACGTCTACCGCGGCGACACCCCGGCCACGCGCAACCTCATCGACTTCGCGGCCTTCGTGGCGATCTTCCCGCACCTGATCGCCGGCCCCGTGCTGCGCTTCCGCGACCTGGTGGACCAGTTCAACCACCGCACCCACACCCTGGACAAGTTCGCCGAAGGCTGCACCCGCTTCATGCAGGGCTTCGTCAAGAAGGTGTTCATCGCCGACACCCTGGCGGCCCTGGCCGACCACTGCTTCGCCCTGCAGGACCCGACCACCGGCGACGCCTGGCTCGGCGCCCTGGCCTACACCGCGCAGCTGTACTTCGACTTCTCCGGCTACAGCGACATGGCCATCGGCCTGGGCCTGATGATGGGCTTCCGCTTCATGGAGAACTTCAACCAGCCCTACATCAGCCAGTCCATCACCGAGTTCTGGCGACGCTGGCACATCAGCCTGTCCACCTGGCTGCGCGACTACCTGTACATCAGCCTGGGCGGCAACCGCGGCAGCACCTTCCAGACCTACCGCAACCTGATCCTGACCATGTTGCTGGGCGGCCTGTGGCACGGCGCCAACGTCACCTACATCATCTGGGGCGCCTGGCACGGCGTGTGGCTGGCCATCGAGCGCGCCCTGGGCGTGAACGCCGCGCCGCGGGTGCTCAACCCGCTGAAGTGGGCCTTCACCTTCCTGCTGGTGATCGTCGGCTGGGTGATCTTCCGCGCCGAGAACCTGCACGTGGCCTGGCGCATGTACGCAGCCATGTTCAGCTTCGGCGACTGGAGCCTGTCCGAGCAGAGCCGCGCCAGCCTCACCGGCCTGCAGGTGGGCACCCTGGTGGTGGCCTACGTGGTGCTGGCCGTCTTCGGCCTGCACCAGTTCTACAACCAGCCGCTGCAGAGCAAGGCGCCCAAGGCCGCGGCCAGGACCGACGACGTCGCCGCCGACGGCCCGGCCAGCGCCCAGCCGCGCAGCCCACAGGATGCCGAGAGCGACCCGGCGGCCATCGCCTACTCGCGCAGCGGCGCGGCGGTGTACCGCCCGCACTGGCTCACCCAACTGCCCGTGCTGGCCACCCGCGTGGCCCTGCTGGCGCTGTTCGCCGCCTCGGTGCTGAAGCTCTCGGCGCAGAGCTACTCGCCCTTCCTCTACTTCCAGTTCTGAGCGAGGCCGGACCATGCAACCGACTCCTTACGTTTCCAAAATCAGCAAACCCCTGCAATACGCCTACGTCGCCGCCTTCGGCGGGATACTGCTGGGCCTGGCCGGCTGGTCGCTGAAGGCCTTCCCCAGCTTCGCCGCCGCCGAGGGCACCACGGTGCTCAACGGCAAGCTGGCCCACGCCTTCGAAGGCCACTACGACGACCAGTTCCCCATCAAGCGCCTGGGCACCAACCTCTGGGCCGCGCTGGACTACGCCCTGTTCGACGAAGGCCGCCCGGGCGTGGTGATCGGCAAGGACGGCTGGCTGTACACCGACGAGGAATTCAAGCCGGCGCCCAGCCAGACCCAGCTGGACGACAACTGGGCCCTGGTGCGCGGCGTGCAGCAGGAGCTGGAACGCCGCGGCGTGAAGCTGGTGCTGGCGATCATCCCGGCCAAGGCGCGCATCTACCCCGAGTACATCGGCAAGGAACAGCCGGCCCAGCTGCACGTCGGCCTGTACGACGAATTCCTGCAGCGCGCGCGCCAGGCCGGCATGGCCGCGCCCAAGCTGCTGGACACCCTGGAGCAGGCCAAGGACAACGGCCAGGTGTTCCTGCGCACCGACACCCACTGGACGCCGCTGGGCGCCGAGGCCGTGGCCCAGCGCCTGGCCCAGAGCATCCGCGAGGGGCAGAACCTCGACCTGCCGCAGCAGACCTTCATCACCGACGCCAGCAAGGCCACGCCGCACAAGGGCGACCTGCTGACCTTCCTGCCCCTGGACCCGCTGTTCAGCGAACTGCTGCCGGCGCCGGACCAGCTGCAGGCGCGCCAGACCCACCCGGCCGAAGACAACGCGGCGGCCGGCGGCGACCTGTTCGGCGACAGCGCCGAGCCGCAGGTGGCCCTGGTGGGCACCAGCTACAGCGCCAACCCCCACTGGAACTTCGCCGGCGCCCTCAAGCAGGCGCTGTCCACCGACCTGATCAACTACGCCAAGGAAGGCAAGGGCCCCCTCGAACCCATGCTCGAACTGCTCAAGGACCCGGGCTTCCAGCAGAAGCCGCCGCGCCTGCTGGTGTGGGAATTCCCCGAACGCTACCTGCCGATGCACAGCGACCTCAGCCAGTTCGATGCGAACTGGCTGGCCCAGCTGCGCGCGGCCGGCAACCGTGACGAACGCCTGGCGGCCAACCCGCCGGGCCTGACCGCGGCGCACTGAGCGCCACGCCAAGGGCGCCAGCGCGCCCCATGAAAACAGTGAAGACGGAGGTACACCCCATGACTCGTTCCAAGACCCTCGGCTGGAAATCCCCCGCCCTGGCACTGGCCCTGGGCCTGGCCGCCTTCGGCGCCCACGCCGGCGAAGCCGCGCTCTACGGCCCGCAGGCGCCCAAGGGTTCGGCCTTCGTGCGGGCCTACAACGCCGGCAACAGCGAACTCTCGGTGAGCGTCGGCAACGCCCAGCTCAACGACGTATCGCCCCTGGGCTCCAGCGACTTCAAGTTCCTCCCGCCGGGCAACTACACCGCCAAGGTCGGCAGCCAGAGCCTGCCGGTGAAACTCGACCCGGACGCCTACTACACCCTGGTCAGTCAGCCCGGCGGCCAGCCCAGGCTGGTGCCCGAGCCGCCCTTCAAGAACAAGCAGAAGGCCCTGGTGCGGGTGCAGAACCTCAGCGGCCAGGCGCTGACCCTGAAGACCGCCGACGGCAAGACCGAAGTGGTCGGCAACGTCGCCCCGCAAAGCCACGGCGACCGCGAGATCAACCCGGTGAAGGTGAACCTGGCGCTGTTCGAGGGCGGCAAGAAGGTCAGCGACCTGAAGCCCGTCACCCTGGAGCGCGGCGAGGTGGTGTGCCTGTACGTCACCGGCGAGGGCGGCAAGCTGTCGCCGGTGTGGGTCAAGCGGCCGGTGAAGGCGGATTGAGGCTCACTCCATGACACCCCGGCGCGAAGCCCTAGCCCTCTCCCCCCGCCCTCTCCCTGAAGGGAGAGGGAGCTATCCGTGCAAGCGGAAAGCTCCGCGCAAGCCGGCGAGCGAGGTGGCGCCCCTTCACGCCGAACAACCCCCTCTCCCTTCAGGGAGAGGGCTGGGGAGAGGGGCTCTTAACGCCCCCCCACACCAAATCACCCAAAAGAACACCACAAAAAGACCGGCCACACCGGCAGAAAAAACCAGCGAGCTGCCAAGACGGCCCGCACGGAGAGGTCACCCGAAACGGTAACGGCGCCCGGCGCCCCACAGAACGCATGAACGCTTTAAGGAGAAACCCCACATGATTCCCGTCATTCTTTCCGGTGGTAGCGGCTCGCGACTCTGGCCCCTTTCCCGCAAGCTGTATCCCAAGCAGTTCCTGGCCCTGGCCGGCGAGCACACGCTGTTCCAGCAGACCCTCGAGCGCCTGGCCTTCGAAGGCATGGAGCCGCCGCTGGTGGTGAGCAACAAGGAACACCGCTTCATCCTCCAGGAACAGCTCGAACAACTGAAGCTCAAGACCCAGGGCATCCTGCTCGAACCCTTCGGCCGCAACACCGCCCCGGCCGTGGCCATCGCCGCCATGAAGCTGCTCGCCGAAGGCCGCGACGAACTGCTGCTGGTGCTGCCGGCCGACCACGTGCTGGACGACCCGCGCGCCTTCCAGCGCGCCCTGGCGCTGGCCACCGTGGCTGCCGAGAAGGGCGAGATGGTGCTCTTCGGCGTACCCGCCAGCCGCCCGGAAACCGGCTACGGCTACATCCGCGCCAACGCCGACGACAAGCTGCCCGGCGGCGTCGCGCGGGTCGAGCGCTTCATCGAGAAACCCGACGAGGCCCGCGCCCGCCAGTTCGTCGAGGAAGGCGGGCACTACTGGAACAGCGGCATGTTCCTGTTCCGCGCCAGCCGCTTCCTGGAAGAACTCAAGCGCCACGACGCCGACATCTACGACACCTGCCTGTTGGCCCTGGAACGCAGCCAGCACGAAGGCGACCTGATCAACATCGACCCGGCCACCTTCGAATGCTGCCCGGACAACTCCATCGACTACGCGGTGATGGAAAAGACCCAGCGCGCCTGCGTGGTGCCCCTGGCCGCCGGCTGGAACGACGTCGGCAGCTGGTCGTCGATCTGGGAAGTGCACGACAAGGACGCCAACGGCAACGTCACCAAGGGCGACGTGCTGGTGCACGACAGCCGCAACTGCCTGGTGCACGGCAACGGCAAGCTGGTCTCGGTGGTCGGCCTGGACGACATCGTGGTGGTGGAAACCAAGGACGCCATGATGATCGCCCACCGCGACCACGTGCAGGACGTGAAGAAGGTGGTCAACGAACTGGACGCCGCCGGCCGCAGCGAAACCCAGAACCACTGCGCCGTGTACCGCCCCTGGGGCAGCTACGACTCGGTGGACATGGGCGGCCGCTTCCAGGTCAAGCACATCACCGTCAAGCCCGGCGCGCAGCTCTCGCTGCAGATGCACCACCACCGCGCCGAGCACTGGATCGTGGTCTCCGGCACCGCCCAGGTGACCTGCGACGACAAGGTGTTCCTGCTCACCGAGAACCAGTCCACCTACATCCCCATCGCCTCGGTGCACCGCCTGGCCAACCCCGGCAAGATCCCGCTGGAGATCATCGAAGTGCAGTCCGGCAGCTACCTGGGCGAAGACGACATCGAACGTCTGGAAGACGTCTACGGTCGAACCGAAGAGAGCGGCATCCGCGCGCAGGTAGCCGCTCGCTAGTTGAAGGACGGCGTCTCCCCCATCGATGCCAATCACCCCCCAGGCCTTGTGCCTGGGGGTTTTTCTTTGTGCGCAGGGAATGGCGTGGGTGGGGCGGCGGCTATCGCGGACGGAGTCCGCCGGGGGGCTCTTCGTAGGAGCGAGCTTGCTCGCGAACGGCTTCGCTGCGGGGCTGGTTCGCGAGCAAGCTCGCTCCTACGAGAAGCCGTGCTCGCCCGGACCTTGTCCGCGATAGCCGGACATATCGGCGCGATTCGCGGATGAGATCCGCTCCTACGCCGCCCCACCCACACAGTTCCCCTTCCTACAATTCCAGGCAAACCCGTAGGGCGCATAACGCCAACGGCTCCCGGGAAGCACGGTCGTAGGAGCGGACCTTGTCCGCGATAACCGGACATATCGGCGCGATTCGCGGATGAGATCCGCTCCTACGCCGCCCCACCCACGCCATTCCCCTTCCTACAATTCCAGGCAAACCAGTAGAGCGCATAACGCCAACGGCTCCCGGGAAGCACGGTCGTAGGAGCGGACCTTGTCCGCGATAGCCGGAACCACCGGCGCGGATCGCGGATGAGATCCGCTCCTACGCCGCCCCACCCACGCCATTCCCCTGCGCGCGAATCGCGGGCAGGGCCCGCTCCTACAGGTATCCCGGCATCAGCCTTCGAGCAGCTCCACGCTCTCCGGCGCGCGGCGCATCAGCACGCGGCCGTGGCGGATGGAATACAGCGCCCTGGTCTGCTGGCGCACCGCCTCGTAGTCGCTGTCCACGCCCAGCACCAGCAGGTTGGCCGGGCGGCCGGCGGCGATGCCGTAGCGCTCGCCCAGGTTCAGCGCGCGGGCGCTGTTGTCGGTGACCAGGTCGAGGCTGCGCTGCAGGTCCTCGAAACCCATCATGTGGCAAATGTGCAGGCCGGCATCGAGCACGCGCAGGATGTTGCCGTTGCCCAGCGGGTACCACGGGTCCTTGATCGAATCCTGGCCGAAGCACACGTTCATCCCGGCGTGGTCGATCTCCGCCACGCGGGTCACACCGCGGCGTTTCGGGAAGCTGTCGAAGCGCCCCTGCAGGTGAATGCTCTCGGTCGGGCAGGAAACGAAGCTGATGCCCGAACGCTTGAGCAGGCGGAACAGCTTCGAGCAATAGGCATTGTCGTAGGAGCCCATGGCCGTGGTATGGCTGGCAGTCACCCGCGCCCCCATGCCACGCACCCGCGCCTCTTCGGCCAGCACTTCGAGGAAGCGCGAATTGGGGTCGTCGGTCTCGTCGCAGTGCACGTCCACCAGGCAGCCAGTGCGCTCGGCCAGGTCCATGAGGAACTTGATCGAGCTGACACCCTGCTCGCGGGTGTTCTCGAAGTGCGGGATGCCACCGACCACGTCCGCGCCCAGGCGGATCGCCTCTTCCATCAGCTCGCGGCCGCCCTCGTAGGACTCGATGCCCTCCTGCGGGAAGGCGACGATCTGCAGGTCCACCAGGTGCTTCGCCTCCTCCTTCACTTCCAGCATCGCCTTGAGCGCGGCCAGCGTGGGATCGGTGACGTCCACGTGGGTGCGCACGTGCTGGATGCCGTGGGCGGCCAGCATGCGGATGGTGGTGTGGGCGCGGGCCTTGGTGTCCTCATGGGTGATGGTTTCCTTGCGCTGCGCCCAGCGCTCGATGCCCTCGAACAGGGTGCCGCTCATGTTCCACTCCGGCTCGCCGGCGGTGAGGGTGGCGTCGAGGTGGATGTGCGGCTCCACCAGCGGCGCGATCACCAGTTGCCCGGCGGCGTCGAGGTCCTCGGCCGCGGCGGCGACGCTGGCCGCCTGGGGCAGCACCTCGGCGATGGTCTCGCCCGCGCAGCGGATGGTGAACAGGCCGGTTTGCTTGCGCAGCTTGGCGTTGACGATCTTCATTAGCGTGGCTCCTCAGGCTGGGCGCTGGACATGCGGCGGATGAGCAGCGCCATGGATGCGTTCAAGCGGAACTGCGGGTCGTCGAGGGACTGGCCGCTCAACGACTCGATGCGCGCGATCCGCTGGTTCAGGGTGTTGCGATGGATGCCCAGGCGCTGGGCGGCGCGCAGTGCGTTGCCACCCTCCTGGAGCAGGGCGTCGAGGGTGTCGACCAGCAGCTGCGGCTGCTTGCGCCCGGGCGCAAGCAGGGCGCCGAGGGTGTCGTGGAGGAACTGCTCGATCACCGTGCGATCGGGAATCGCCCGCAGCAGGCGCAGCACGCCCAGCTCGCGGTAGTCGCAGAGGCCGCCCGGCGGGCGCAGTCCCTCGGCCACCTCCAGCGCCTGGCGCGCCTGCAGCAGCGCGCGGGGGAAGTCGGCGCAGTCCGCGGCGGGCGCCGACAGGCCGAGGTAGGCGCGCAACGGCAGCTCCCGCGCCAGGGTCGCCGCCAGCCCTTGCAGGGCGTCGCGCCCGCAGGCCTGCTCGCAGTCGGCCAGCAGCAGCACGAACAGGTCGCCCTGGACGATGGTCGGCAGCGCGTCCGGCAGGTTGCGCTGCCAGTCCTCCAGGCGGTCGAGCAACTGCTGGCGGTACAGGTGCAGGCGGCGCTCGGCCTCCTCCGGGGCGTACTCGCGGAACAGCCCGTCGATGCCGGCCAGGCGCAGCGCCACCAGGCGCCGTGGCGCGTCCAGCGGCAGCTGCAGGTGCTCGGCGCGGCGGCGGACGATGGCCAGGCTCGGGCAGTCGCCGCTGAGCAACTGGCCAAGGATGTCGCGCCGCGAGTGCTTCACCTGGGTCATCTGCACCAGCGCCGTGCCGATCAGGTGGGTGACGATCACCATCTTCAGCGCGTAGGGCTGCTCGATCAGCGGCAGGCCCTCGGCCTCGGCCAGCGCCACCAGCGCTTCGGGGATGCGCTGGATGAACTCGTCGCCGGTGAGGATCACCAGCCCGGCGATGCCGCTGGCGATGCCCTCGCGGGCCAGGCGCAGCAGGTTGGCCTCGTCGCGCGGGTGGTTGATGCCGGTGACGAACACCAGCTCGCCGCCCATCACCCACTCGGCGATGCCTTCGTTCTCCGCCACGTAGGACCAGCGCACGCTGCGCTGCAGGTTGCGTGCGCCGGCCCGCAGGGTCAGGGTCTCCAGGCCCGGCAGGCGGAGGATTTCCTCGACGCTCAGGCTCAAGCGCGCGGCTCCGCCACGCCGGCGCGGGCACGGGCGATTTCGCCGAGCACGATGTAGCAGGCCGCCGAGGCGCCGATGCCCACCAGCGGGGCTATCCACGGCGAGGCATAGGCCAGCGCCGCGCCCACGGCGTAGGACACCAGCCCGGCGACGTTGAACGCCGGGATGTGCGGGCCGACCAGCGCCGGGTAGTTGCCGCGGTGGCGGTGCCAGAAGTCGGCCATGATCACCCCGCCCAGCGGCGGGATGATCGAGCCCAGCAGCACCAGGAAGGGAATCAGCCACTCGTACATGCCGCCGATGGCCAGGATGATGCCCACGCCCGCGGCGAGCAGCGTCATGCTGCGCCGGCGCTCGCTGCGCACCAGGTGGCAGGCCGCGGCGGAGACGTTGTAGATGGTCGGGCCCTGGATGGTCCACAGGTTCAGGCAGAGCATGATCACCGCAGCGAACGACAGGCCCTGCAGGACCATGACTTCGACGATGTCGGCGTTCTGGTAGACGATGGCGCACCAGGCGCCGGCGACGATCATCAGGCCGTTGCCGACGAGGAAGCTGATGACGCTGGCGGCCACGGCGATGCGCCCGCTGCGCGCCATGCGCGTCCAGTTGGTGGCCTGGGTGGCGCCGCTGGCGAAGGTGCCGAAGACCATGGTCACGGCGGCCGAGAAGGTCATGCCAGTGCTCGGCTGCACCGCCAGCAGCCCGGCCCAGCCGCCGGCCTTGTGGGTGGCGATGACCATGGAGGCCACCAGCAGCACGAACATCAACGGCACCGACACCCGCGACAGCAGGTCCAGGCCCTTGAAGCCGATGATCGCGGTGATGCTGAAGCCCAGGCCGAACAGCACCATCAGCGGGATGGTCAGCCAGCCCGGCAGGGCCAGCATCTTCACCAGCACGATGGCCACGGTGGCGGTGCCCCAGGCGTACCAGCCCAGCTCGGCGAAACCGAGGAGGAAGTCGGAGAGTTTGCTGCCGCGCTCGCCGAAGCAGAAGCGCCCCATGAGCACGGTGTTCAGCCCGCTGCGCGAGGCGATCAGCCCCAGGGCGGCGGCGTAGACGGCCAGCAGCGTGTTGCCGACGACGGCGACCCAGAGCATGTCGACGAAGTCGAAGGCCATGCCGATCTTGCCGCCGGCGAACATGGTGCCGGTGAAGAAGGTGAAGCTGAACAGGACCATGGCGATGGGCAGCAGCCCTTTGCGCCCTTCCCTGGGCGTGGCGCTCAGGGGGAATTCACTGGGGGAACTCATGGATGTCTCCGCGAGGTGGATGGGGTGTCTGTCGGCCTGGAGCAAGGAGCGGGCCGGAAAAGCCGACGGGGAACGACGCGGAAACTTTTGAGCATGACGAACATCGATGAATGTTCAGAATGCACACTTCACAAGGGAAATATGCCGCCGCGTGCCTGCTCAAATGTGCATTATGCGGCTTTTCGAGGCAGAAGGCAGCGCCCGGCGCACCAAATCCGCGCAACCTTGACCCAGGTCGCCAGCGCGTATCGGAATCGTTCGAGAAGCGGCGGATTTGCTAGGCTGCTGCCCAGGCCCACCCCGGACGCATCCATGTTCTTCGGCATCCTCCTCATCGTCACCTGGATCATCCTCCTGCTGCGCTACCCCGCCCGCGCCCTGCCGATCTCGGCCGCGGCCCTGGTCGGCCTGGGCCTGGTGGTGGCCCTGGCGATCTGGCAGGACAGCCTCGACCAGCGCCGCCTGGAGCGCCTGGAACTGCGCATCCGCTACGCGCCGATGCTGTGCCCGGCCGACCGCCCGCTGCGCGTCGACCTGAAGAACGGCAGCGACGCGCCGCTGCTGGAGCTGCGCTGGAAGGTCGCCGCCTACCGCCCCGGCGACACCACGGACCTGGCCGAGAACCTCTACGAGGCGCCGCGCTACCGCGGCCCCGGCGCGCTGCTCGGCGGCGACGCCTGGAGCGACTGCCTGCCGCTGCCGGCGCTGCGCCCGGGCTACCGCGCCAGCACCCTGGAGTTCCGCGCCGAGCGCATCGAAGGGCGCTTCGGCGACTGAGTTCACCCGCGCGGCGCAATCGGCTAGGGTAGGCGCCGAACACCCACGCGCCCCACGCCAAGGAAAGCCGCCATGCCCCAACCCGTCGCCCTCATCACCGGCTGCTCCAGCGGCATCGGCCGCGCCCTGGCCGAGGCCTTCCAGGGCGCCGGCTACAGTGTCTGGGCCACGGCCCGGCGCGACGAAGACGTGGCCGCCCTGGGCCAGGCCGGTTTCCGCGGCGTGCGACTGGACGTCGACGACGGCGCCGCCATCGCCCGCCTGGCCGGGCAGCTGCAGCGCGAGGCCGGTGGCCTGGACGTGCTGGTCAACAACGCCGGCTACGGCGCCATGGGCCCGCTGCTGGACGGCGGCGCCGAAGCCCTGCGCCGGCAGTTCGAGACCAACGTCTTCGCCGTGGTCGAACTGACCCGCGCCTGCTTCGGGCTGCTGCGCGAACGCCGTGGGCTGGTGGTGAACATCGGCAGCGTCTCCGGCGTGCTGGTCACCCCCTTCGCCGGCGCCTACTGCGCCTCCAAGGCCGCGCTGCACGCGCTCAACGAGGCGCTGCGCCTGGAGCTGGCGCCCTTCGGCATCGAGGTGCTGGAGGTGCAGCCCGGCGCCATCGCCTCCAGCTTCGGCGCCAACGCCGGGCGCACCTGGCAGGAGCTGGTGGACGACCGCTCGCCCTGGTGGCCACTGCGCGAATTCATCCGCGCCCGCGCCGGCACCTCCCAGGACAAACCCACCCCGGCCGCCGAACTGGCCCGCCAGCTGCTCGCCACCGTGCAGCGCCGCCCACGCCCGCGCCTGCTGCGCGTCGGCCACGGCAGCCGCGCCTTGCCACTGCTGGCGCGCTGGCTGCCCACCGCCCTGCTGGACAAGGCCCTGAAGAAACGCTTCGGCCTGGACGGGAGCCTCTAGCCATGCCCATCCGCACACGCTACTACGCCCTCACCGGCATCCTCATCGCCATGCTCCTCAACGTGCTGCTGCGCACCCTGCTGCGCTACGGCCTGGTACCGGTGAACCTGCTGGTGGCGCTGGCCATCGGCGCCGGCATGGCGTTCTTCTTCGCCCGCCGCGTGGGGCGCCTGCCCAGCGTCGCCGAGCGCTGGCGCCTGCTCGGCTTCTACGCCGCCGGCCTGGCCCTGCTGTACCTGGCGCTGGTGGCCCTGGCCGCCTGGCGCAACCCGCCGAGCCACGCCGCGCTGCTGCTGTACCTGGTGAACTACCTGGTCTACCCGCTGGCCGCCTGGTGGTTCTTCCGCCCGCCGGTGCAGGCGCGCTTCCTGCCCCGCTGATCGCCGCGGGGCGTCTTCACGCTTTTTTCACGATCTTTTCATCCGGCCTTTATCGCCCGCCGCCTACTGTCTGCGCTCCGCCAGTCAGGAGGCCTCCATGCGCCCCGCCCTGCCCTTCGCGGCCCTGCGCCGCTGCCTGCTCGCCCTTGCCGCCCTCGCCCTGGTCGCCGGGGCGGCCCACGCCGACGAGCGCCCCGCCGACTGGGCGCAGCCGGTGGACAAGTCGTTCAACCTCTACCGCATGTCGCCCACCCTTTACCGCAGCGCCCTGCCCGACGGCCAGGACCTGCCGCTGCTGCAGCAGCTCGGCGTGCACACGGTGCTGAGCTTCATCAAGGACGACGACAAGGCCTGGACCGGCGCCGCGCCGCTGCAGATCCTCAGCTTCCCGACCCACGCCGACCGCGTCGACGACGCCGACGTCATCCGCGTGCTCAACCTGCTGCAGGCCGCCCAGCAGCAGGGCCCGGTGCTGATGCACTGCAAGCACGGCAGCGACCGCACCGGGCTGTTCTCCGCCATGTACCGCACGGTGGTCCAGGGCTGGAGCAAGGAAGACGCGCTCAAGGAAATGCGCGAGGGCGGCTTCGGCAGCGCCGACGACATGACCGACGCCATCCACTACGTGCAGAACGCCGACATCGACGCCATCCGCCAGGCCATGGCCGAGGGCCGCTGCAGCCCCAGCCCGTTCAGCCTGTGTCACCTGCGCGGTCTGGTGGAGGTGCCGGTGGCCCCGGCGCCGGAGAGCGTCGCCCAGGCCCACCCGGCCAGCTGAAAGCATTCACCTGCCTGCCCGCGGTGCGTTAGGCTGGGGCTTTTCCCCGCGACAGGCTTGCCATGACCTCCCCACGCTTCAGCGCCGTCACCCACACCCGCCTCATCGATCACGCCGGCCTGGATGCCTTCTGCGCCAGCTACGACGGCTTCATCCTCGACCTCTGGGGCGTGCTGATGGACGGCGCCGAGGTGTTCCCCGGCGCCCTCGCTTGGCTCCACCGCCGCGCCGCCGAGGGCCGCCCGGTGTGGTTCCTCAGCAACGCCTCGCGCAGCGTCGCGGAAATGGCCGACACCCTGGCGCGCCTGGGCGTGCCGCGCGAGCTGTACGCGGGCATCACCACCTCCGGCCAGTTGGCCATCGACGCCATCGAGCACGATGCGCAGCTGCAGCGCGGCGGTATCTGCATCGCCGGCGTGGCCGACGCCCTGGGCACCTGGCCGGCGCACATCCGCGAGCGTTTCGGCACGGATATCCACAAGGCCACGCTGATCCTCGGCGTCGGCAGCTTCCCCCAGGACGAGCTGGAGGCGCGCTTCGAACCGCTGCGCCAGGCCCTGGACCTGCCCTTCCTCTGCGCCAACCCGGACCGTGTGGTGGTCTCCGCCGGGCGCACGGTGTTCGGCGCCGGCCGCCTGGCCGAGGCCTTCGCCGAGGAAGGCGGCGAGGTGCGCTGGTTCGGCAAGCCGGACCCGGCGGCCTTCCGCATCGCCGAGCGGCAACTGCAGGCGCGCGGGGCGCAGAACATCCTGTTCGTCGGCGACTCCCTGGTGACCGACGTACCCGGCGCCCTGGCCGCGCGCATCGACACCCTCTGGCTGGCCGCCACCGGCATCCACCGCCAGGCCCTGGGCGTGCCCTTCAACGGCGAGCTGGACGCCGACAAGGTGCAGGCGCTGCTCGACGGCTACGCGGTCAGACCGCACTTCGCGGCGCCCGGGCTGGTCTGAAGCAAGGACGACAGCCGCGGGAAACCGCCCCATGCACGAACTCCTCGACCTGCTGCAATGGCCGGCGATGCTGGTCACGGTACTGGCCGCCTGGCTGGTCGGCTCCCGCGAGCGCCGGCGGCGCAAGCTCGGCTTCTGGACCTTCCTGGCCAGCAACGCCCTGTGGATAGCCTGGGGCCTGCCGGCCAAGGCCTACGCCCTGGTGCTGCTGCAACTGTGCCTGGCGGCGATGAACATCCGCGGCAGCTACAAGAACCGGCGCAAGACGAGCGATGCCTGAGGCAGGGCTGGCCATGCGGCGAGCCGGGGCGAAGGAGCTTTTCGTAGGATGGGTTGAGCCTGCGAAACCCATGCGGCCATGGCGATGGGTATCGCTTCGCTCAACCCATCCTACGAGGGTTGTTCCCGCCGTCCGCGGGAGCTGCCCTACCGGTTGGTGGCGCGTTCGTACAGGCGGGTGGCGTCCTCGACCAGCAACTGCACGGCGCCCAGGGCGTTGGCGAGGATTTCCGGCGTCGGGCTGCCGAGGTCCTGCGCGCCGGCGAGCACGCGCAGCAGGTCACGGGCGGCTACCTGGCGGCTGTAGGCGGCATCGAGTAGTTCGAGGTTGGAAACAGATTTGGGAAGCAATGAAATGGTCATGGGTATGAATCTCTTGAGCAATGTTCGAATCCACTTCCCAGACGCCAATCCGGGAGAGCGGGCCGTACAGGTTGGCGTGCCGGCTCAAGATCCGGTGCATCCGAAGATGCCCTGCACGACCCGCCCATGACACAGACGCGGCCGTACGGGTGCGAGTGTTTCCACTAGCACCTCTTGAGCAAACGGGACGCCAATCCCGCACCGCCCTGCTGGGCGGCGAAGCAACGGTATGGGCAGGGAACGGGCCGTGTCAATCGCACCACGGAGCGTAGGGTGGGTTTCTTCCGTTCTTCCTGGCGCCAATCAGGGAGGGCGGACCGTGCAGGTTGGCGTGCCGGGACAGAGGAACCGGTGCATCCGAAGATGCCCTGCACGGCCCGCCCATGACACAGACGCAGCCGTATGAGTGCGAGTATTTCCACCAGCAGCTCTTGAGCATACGGGACGCCAATCCCGAAGCGATGATACGGCGCGCTAGGCCGGCACCAGCGTCACCCAGTAGCGGGTGCGGTACTGCGCGCGGACCGGCAGGCTGCGCTGCAGGGCGGCGATGGCCTGTTCCGGCTGGTCCAGCGGGAACACCCCGGAGATCGCCAGGCCGGCCACCGCCGGGTCGCAGCGCAGCACGCCCGGGCGGTAGCGCGACAGTTCCGTGCACAGGCGGCCGAGGGTCCATTGCCGGGCCACCAGGTAGCCGTCGCTCCAGGCCAGGGCGTCGGCGTCCAAGTCGGCGACGCCATACAGCCCCTGGCGGTCGAAGCGGACCTGCTGGCCGGCCTGGATGACGCCGGCGACGTGCTCGCCATCGCCCGGCGAGACCGCCACCGCGCCCTGTTGCACCGCCAGCAGCGCATCGTGGCTTTCCAGGCGCACGGCGAAGCGCGTGCCCAGGGCCTGCAGGCGGCCCTGGGCGGTGTCCACCCAGAAGCCGCGGCCGGCGGCGTCGTGGCCGGTCTGCACGAGGATTTCCCCAGCCAGCAGGCGGATGCGCCGGCTGTGGGCGTCGAAGGCCAGGTCGATGGCGCTGTCGGTGTTCAGCTGCAGCCAGCCGCCGTCGGGCAGCGCGATGCGCCGGCGCTCGCCGACGCCGGTGCGTTCCTGGGCCAGCCAGCGCGAGTCGCGCAGGCCGTAGGCGCCGCTGCCGAGCACCGCGGCGCAACCAGCCAGCAGCATCAGGTTCTTCAGCGCGCGGCGCCGCGTGGGGTCGAAGGCGGCCTGGCGCAGGGCACTGCTGGCGGTTTCCGGCGCCACGCCAGCCAGGCGCCCGTCGAAGAAGTCCAGGCGCTGCCAGGCCTGCTCGTGGCTCGGGTCGGCGGCGCGCCAGCGCTGGCAGGCGGCCTGTTCGTCGGCGCCGGCCAGGCCCGAGGCCAGGCGCACGCGCCAGCCGATGGCCTGCTCGACCACGCCGTGTTCCAGCGGCTGCGCCCGGCTCATGAATACAGCGCCTGGTAGCAGTGGGCGAAGGCCTGGGTCATGTACTGCTGCACCGAGCTGAGCGAAACGCCCAGCTGCTCGGCGATCTGCGGGTAGGTCAGGCCGTCCAGCTGCGACAGCAGGAAGGCGCTGCGCACCTTGGGCTTGAGGCCGTCGAGCAGGCGGTCGATCTCCATCAGCGTCTCCAGCACCAGGGCGCGCGCCTCGGCCGAGGGCGCCTCGGCCTCCGGCTGCTGCGCCAGGCTGTCGAGCCAGGCGCGCTCCAGGCTCTGCCGGCGGAAGTGGTCCACCACCAGCCCGCGGGCCACGGTGGCGAGGAACGCGCGGGGTTCGCGCAGGCCCTTCAGTTCGCGGCGGCCGAGTAGGCGGACGAAGGTGTCCTGGGCCAGGTCGGCGGCCTGCTGGTGGCATTCCAGGCGGCGGTAGAGCCAGCCCAGCAGCCAGTGGTGGTGGCCGGCGTAGAGTTCGCCGACCTGGGAATGGGTGGAAGCGGACGGGGACGACACGGGAGCCCTCTGCGCCAGGGGCGCGTTGCACCGGGGATGCGCCTGTGAACACCCCTCAAATGCGAAGCCTTATCATTTGCGCAAAGATGCCATGAGCGCGCCATCCCGGCAAGGGGCGGCGACGGGTGGGAAGGCGATTTCCGAGCCGCGCCAGCCCCGTAGGATGGGTTGAGCGAAGCGATACCCATCGCCATGGCCACAGCGAGATCCGCTCCCGCAGGCGGGCACGGCTTCTCGTAGGAGCGAGCTTGCTCGCGAACAGATTCCGCTGCGGGGCCCGTTCGCGAGCAAGCTCGCTCCTACGAAGAGAAAGAGCGCTTCGGGGCTCACCAGCCCTTGAGCTGGTCCCAGCGCCAGTTGCGGAACTGGTAGATCAGCGTGCCCAGCAGGCCGTAGGCGGCGGCCATGCCGAGCAGCACCAGGATGCGGTCGGAAACCGCCGAGAGCGGCAGGTTCATCTGGTTCATCTCCACCACCGCGCGGATCGCCCAGGTGGAGGGGATGCCGTTGGCCAGCCACTGCACCCACTGCGGCATGGCCTGGGGCGGCCAGGTGAAGCCGGCCATGTAGAACAGCGGCAGGGTGATGAAGGTCATGGTCAGGTACACCGCCTCTTCCGAGGGCAGCAGCTCGGCGAGGAATTCGCTCAGGGCGATCACCGCCAGCAGGAAGGGCAGCACCAGGCCCATGAGCATGAAGAACGAGGCGGTCTGCCGGTAGCCCATGATCCACGGCCAGATCACGTAGAAGAGCATGGCCAGCACCGTCCAGATCAGCAACTGCGCGGCGTAGCGGCCGAAGCGCGTGGACGGCGGCTGGCGCAGCGAGCGCGGGGTGCCGCCGCGCAGGTTGAGGTTCACCCGCGTGCAGGACAGCAGTAGGCTGTGCTGCAGGATCAGCGTCACCAGCCCCGGCAGGACGATGGCGGCGAAGCTGGTGCCGGGGTTGAACAGGTCGGTCAGCTGGCCCACCACCGGGCTCAGCAGCACCTCGGCCTGGCTCGCGCTGAAGCCGTTGTGCAGCAGCAGGTGGGCGTTGTAGCGCAGCGTCAGCTCGTTGTAGGTGGCGCTGATGTCCTGCTGGATCTGTCCGTTGGCCATGCGGTTGGTGGCGTCGCCGAAGATCGGCACGCTCACCGCCTCGCCGCGCAGCACGCGCTTTTCGAAGTCCACCGGGAGGATGACGATGCCGAACAGCCGGCGCCAGGCCAGGTCGTGCTGCGCCGTGGGCAGCTCGCTGTAGCTGCGCACGGCGATCTTGGGCGCGGCGTCGAGCAGGCGGATCAGCTCGCGGGAGGCGGCGCTGTGGTCCATGTCGACCACCGCCACCGGCAGGTCGTCCATGGTGCGGTGGGCGTAGGGCAAGGTGGTCAGCGCCACCGACAGCACGGTCAGCAGCCACAGCGGCTTGCCCAGCATGTTCTTCAGGGTCTGCCTGAGGACGCTCCAGAAGTTCTCCATGGCGCCTCCTCAGGCCGGGCTCAGGTCGAGGCGCCGGCGCAGGCGCAGCTTGGCGATCATGTAGGCCAGCAGCGGGTAGACCAGCAGCCGGCAGCAGGCGTACAGCCCGGACTCCGGCGGGGCCTGGCGCAGGAACTGGTCGAACAGGCCGTGCAGGGTGTGCGTCAGCGGCTCGGCCAGGCTGATGAAGCGGGCGATCTCGGGCATCGCCAGGTCCGGCAGCAGCACCCCGGAATAGGTCTGCGCCACGCCGATCAGCAGGCCGATCAGCGAGTAGGCGCTGAAGCGGTTGGCGGTGAAGATGAACAGCACCAGGCCGACGCTCTGCGCGGCCATCACGTAGCACACGGTGATCGCCAGCATCCACAGCGGGCTGCCGTTGATCTTCGCGCCGTTGAGCGTCACCAGCAGGAACAGCTCCAGCATCAGCAACGCGCTGAACAGCAGCGTATAGGGCGCCAGCTTGCCCAGCAGGCGCACGCCCAGCGCCCGGGCGCGCAGGATGTGCGGCGAGGAGGCGCGCAGCTCCGGGGCCTCGCGGGCCAGCACGTGGACGGTGGCGACGATCACGAACAGCTGCAGCAGGTGCACGATGGCGGCGAACTGCTGGTAGTAGATGTAGTTGCCGCTGGCGTTGAACAGGCTCTCGTAGGCCACGCTGATGCTCGCCAGCTTCGGCAGCGGGGCGCCCGCGCCGGCGGCCAGGTAGGGGCGCAGGTCCTGGTTGACGCCGGCGACCAGGCCGCTGAAGTCCTGGGTGGAATAGAAGCCGGCGGAATAGAACAGCGAGTTGTAGTAGAGCACCGCGCGCGGCTGGCGCCCGGCCAGGGCGTCGGCCTCGAAGTCGCGGGGGATGTACAGCAGCGCATAGTCGTCGGCCGTGCGCAGGCGCCGCAAGCCTTCCTGCAGGCCGCCGCCGAGCACCTCGACCTGGGCGTGGGAACCGGCGTCCAGCTCGCGCACCACGCGCCGCGACAGGTGGCTGTGGTCGGCGTCGACCACGGCCACCGGCATGTCCAGCAGGGTGCCGGCCTGGTAGATGCCGCTGATCAGGGTGAACAGCAGCAGCGGCCACAGCCAGCCGAGCCAGTGGATGGTCCAGCTGCGCACGGCGATGCGCGTCTCGGTGTTGAACGCCTGGGCGAAGCGCAGCAGGTTGCGCCTTATTGCTGCCATTGCCACAGCGCGCTCATCCCCGGACGCAGGCCCTGCACCGCTTGCAGCGGATACAGGCGGACCTCGAAGGTCTTCAGGTCGAAGTCGCCGGTGGCGCGGGTGGCGCGCTTGGTGGCGAAGTCGCCCAGCGGGGCGATGTAGCGCACCTCGGCCTCCACCTCGGCGTCTTCCAGCGCCGGGATGCGCAGCTTCACCTTGTCGCCCTTGCGCACCTTGGCGAGGATGTCCTCGCGCAGGTTGAACACCAGGTAGCTGTCGGACAACCGCACCAGGGTCAGCAGCGGACTGTAAGCGTTGATCAGCTCGCCCTCCTCCGCCGGGATGGGCCCGACCTCGCCGTCCATCGGGGCGAGCACGGCCAGGTCGTCGGTCTGTGCCTGCAGTTCGGCGATCTGCGCGTCGGCGCGGCGCACCGCGGCCTGCAGCGCCTGGCGCACTTCCTCGCGGTCGCCGCGCTGGCCCTGGTCGAGGTTGGCCTGGGCCTCGGCCACCTGGTTGCGCGCCACGTCGCGGGCGCGGCGGGTGGTATCGAGCTGCGCCTGGGAGACGAAGCCGCGGCCGGCCAGTTCCTCGTTGCGCTGGAAGTCCAGCTCGGCGTTGCGCAGCTCGGCCTGGGCCTGCTGCAGGCTGGCCTGGAGGGCGCGCAGGGTTTCCTCGCGGGTGCCGTGCAGGGATTCGTCGAGCTGCGCCTGGGCCTGGCTGCGCCCGGCGCGCAGCGAGTCCAGCTGGGCCTGCAGCTCCGGGCTGCTCAGGCTTATCAACAGCTGGCCCTTCTGCACGTCGTCGCCACGCCGCACGTGCAACGTCTCGACGCGGCCCTTGGCCTTGGAGGCGACTATGACTTCGGTGGCGTCCGCCTCGCCTTGCAGCAGCAAGGGCTGGGTGTGCAGACGCAGGTACAGGGTGATGGAGATGATTACCAGGAGCAGCAGGGGTGCGAACAGCTTCCAGCCCTTCATCGTGCGGGTCTTCCCTCGGCGGCGCGAATTATTCCGATGTTAGTGCATCGCGGCCGCAAAGGGAGCCACCCCAGGTGAAACGGCCTTCAGCGCTCGTCGTCCTGCAGCAGCGCCTGCTCGCCCTTGCCCGACGGCGCCGAGGGGAAGCGCGAGGAGGCGTAGCGCACCACCAGGATGGCCAGGGCCAGCAGCAACAGGGCCACCGAGACCAGGATGATGCCGTCGTCGGGCACGTGGTTGTGCTGGATGTCGGCGATCATCAGGCGCGTCAGCGCGGTCATCGCCACGTAGATCAGGAAGCGCACCGGCATGTGGTTGGTCTTGAAGTAGATGCCGACCATGGCGCCCAGTTCGAGGTAGATGAACAGCAGCAGGATGTCGTCGATGCTCGCGTGGCCCTTCTCGAACATCTCGACGAAGGCCACCGCCGCCGACCAGAACACGGTGCCGCCGATGGCGAACAGCGCCAGGTAGTGGAAGCCCTCCACCAGCAGGTTGCCCAGCGACTCGGCCATTCCGTGCATCTGTTGGCGCATGCGTTCGGCCCATTGCAGTTTCATCCGTCGACTCCCGGTTCGATAAAGCGATTGTTGGCTTGGTACGTGCAAGACACACGCCATTGACCCTGGGCAGCAATAGCCTGCCGAGGCTGCGGCAATATGAATGCGAACTTTGCTGACGCCTTCCAGTCCATGAAGGGTCACGCCACCACGCAGGCAGGATCGAAGATGGAAAGCCCCTTCCAGGTACTCACCGATGCATTCCAGGCCCAGTTCCGGGTCAATTTCAGCCTCGAACGGCCGGACGGCAGCATCGTGCTGACGCTTTCCACCGAAGCCGGCGTGGCGGCCAAGCGGCTCATCCGCAACGCCCAGCTGCAGGACGCCGAACAGCTGCAACGCCTGATCCAGAGCATCCGCTTCGGCATCGCCATCGAGCAGGGCGACAGCGCCCCGCGCCTGCTGGCGGACATGACCGCCGGCCGCGCCTTGCGCATCGCCTCCTGAACCTTCCTCCCGCGTGCCCGGCCAGTCTGCCGGGCGCCGCCGCCGCGCGCCATCCACCAGCCCCGCGCCAACTTGTCGCATGCCCTGCCATGGCCCCGCGTGCCCCGAAGCGGTTCGCCGGCCATACTGGCCTTCTGCAATTTCCCTCTTCCCAGGGGCCGGGCGATTGCCTTATGCTTCACTGTATAAATAAACAGTACTTATTCCCCCCAGACAGCAAGAAGGCATACGAGGTGATGAATGGCCGTCGAAGTGGTGTACCGCAGCAGCCGCGATCCGGAGCGCCTGTTCATGGATAAGGCAGAAGCCGACCGGCACGACAAGATGCTCGAACTGGCGGAGAACCTCGCCGCCGTCCTGCACAAGGCGGTGCCCTCGCTGAACGAGGAGCAGGTGGAGGAAGTGGGCATCTTCATGGCCCGCCACCGCGACACCTTCGCCCGCGCCTTCAAGAACCAGCCCGACGCCCTTGGCGAGTTGTTTGCAGAAGGGGAATGAGCAGCGCCCGAACAGCCATGCCAGGGTGCTCTACGTAGGATGGGTTGAGCTTGCGAAACCCATGCGGTGGTGGTGATGGGTATCGCTTCGCTCAACCCATCCTACGATGGTGCTTCCTTGGAACTGTAGGAGCGGAATCCGTCCGCGATCACCGGCGCACACCGACCTGCCGGCCGGATCGCGGATGAATCCGCTCCTACGATCTGGCCCCGCCGTGCCCCTGTAGGAGCGGGCCCTGCCCGCGAAATCGCGCGCAGAGCGCGCTCCTACAGGGCGTCTATCCCAATGCCCCTACTGCAGCCTGTCATCCCCCATGCCCGTAGAGAATCCGCTCGGCAAGCATGTCGGCCACCCGCGCCGGCGAGCGGTGGTCGGCCTGGGCGTGGGCGAACACCTCGGTGAGGCGGTTGCCGATCTGCGCCAGGTGCGCGGTGATCGCCGGCAGCTCCTGGCCCTGGTGCTGCAGGGCGACGTAGATCAGCCCGCCGGAATTGATCACGTAGTCCGGCGCATAGAGGATGCCGCGGGCTTCCAGCTCGTCGGCCACGTCCGGGTGCGCCAACTGGTTGTTCGCCGCGCCGGCCACCACCGCGCAACGCAGCTGCGCCACCACCGGCGAGCTGAGCACCCCGCCCAGGCCACAGGGCGCGAGGATGTCGCAGGGCGTGGTCAGCAGCGCCTCGTTGGCGATGGGCTGGGCGCCGAACTGGTCGACCGCCAGTTGCACCTTGCCCGGGTCCAGGTCGCTGACCAGCAGTTCGGCGCCGGCGGCGTGCAGGTGTTCGCACAGGGCGTAGCCCACGTGGCCCAGCCCCTGCACGGCGATGCGCAGGTCCTCCAGGTCGTCGCTGCCCAGGCGCGCCTGGGCGCTGGCGCGGATGCCGGCGAATACGCCCAATGCCGTGTGCGGCGAGGGATCGCCGCCGCGGGTGGTGCTGGTGACGTGGTCGGTGTGCTGGGCGATGCAGTCCATGTCGGCGCTGGAGGTGCCGCTGTCCACCGCGGTGACGTAGGCCCCGCCAAGGCTTTCGATGAAGCGGCCGAAGGCCTCGAACAGCGCGCCGCGGTTGTCCACATGGGGTGCGCGCAGGATCACCGCCTTGCCGCCGCCCTGGCGCAGGCCGGCCAGGGCGGCCTTGTAGCTCATGCCCTGGGCCAGGCGCGCGGCGTCGCGCAGGGCCGCCTCGTCGTTGGGATAAGGCAGGTAGCGGCAGCCGCCCAGGGCCGGGCCCAGGCGGGTGCTGTGGATGGCGATGACGGCCCGCAGCCCGGTGGCCGGGTCGTAGGCGAGGTGCAGTTTCTCTAGCCGGGTGGCTTCCATCATGTCGAACATGGCGGCGCTCCCTTGCTGGCGCGTGAGGGTCGGCCGGCGGCGCCTGCCGCGGCCGGCCCCTTCAGTATAGGCAGAGGCGCCGCGGGCCAGCGGCGGCGCCGACGACCAGCCACGGCGGCTCTGGACGGCGCCCCGGCGCTGCGGGTAAAACGCAGTATCAGCCGGAGAACGCCATGGACCCGCGCCAAGCCTGCCTCGCCTGCCTAGCCCAGGAGCCACCAGCGCTGTTCGAGGCGGCCCTGTGGATAGCCGCCGAGCACGAGCCGCACCTGCCGCCCGAGCAGGCCCTGCGCGTGCTCGACGAACTGCAGCGGCAACTGCAGGCGACGCTGCCCGTGGCCGCCGGCGACATCGAACGGGCCCAGTTGCTGCTGCGCCGGCTGAACGAGATGGGCTTCGCCGAGGACGACGACGTGCCCCTGCTGGCCCGCGCCGCCCTGCTGCCCCAGGTGCTGCAGCGCCGCCGCGGGCAACCGTTGTCGCTGGCGCTGATCGCCCTGGAGCTGGCGCGCCGCCAGGGTATCGCCCTCCAAGGGGTGAACTTCCCCGCGCGCTTCCTGCTGCGCGTGCCCGGCGCCGACCACCTGCTCGACCCCGCCACCGGCCGCCGTCTCTACCCCCGCGACTGCCGCGACCTGCTGGCCCGCCACCTGGGCCCGAACGTGGAGCTGAGCGCCGCCTTCCTGCGCAACGCCGAGCCGCGCGAGATGCTCCAGCGCCTGTCGCGCAACCTGCGCCAGCTGCACCAGACCGCCGGCGACCACCTGGCGGCCCTGAAGGATGCCCAGCGCGTACTGGAACTGGGCGCCGCCAGCGCCGCCGACCACCTGGCCCGCGCCGACCTCTACCACCACCTGGAATGCCCCCAGGCCGAACGCTACGACCTGGAGCGCGCCCTGCTGCTCAGCGACGACCCGGCCGAGCAACTGCGCCTGGGCCAGCGCATCGAGGCGATCGCGGTGCAGAAGAAGGCGTTGCACTGAACGGGGGCTTAGGCGTGTAAGCGTGATGGGTATCGCTTCGCTCAACGCCATCCTACGAAAAGCGCTTCGGCACCCACCTGTAGGAGCGCGCCCTGCGCGCGAATCGCGGGCAGGGCCCGCTCCTACACACAACAGTCCCGAGCCGGTGAGGCACGGCTTCTCGTAGGAGCGAGCTTGCTCGCGAACGAACCCCGCTGCGGAGTCTGTTCGCGAGCAAGCTCGCTCCTACGAAGAGCATCGTGGGGGTCAGGCTTTGAGCAGCCCCAGCTCCTTGGCCCGGGCCACGGCCTGGGTGCGGCGTTCGACGCCGAGCTTGCCGTTGATGCGCCGGGCGTGGGTCTTCACGGTGTGCAGGGAGATGAACAGGCGCTCGCCGATCTCCAGGTTGGAGCAGCCGCGGGCGATCAGTTCCAGCACCGACAGCTCGCGCAGGCTGAGCAGCGGCGCCGGGCGTTCGCCGGCCTGTTCGGCCAAGCGTTCCGGCAAGCGCTGGCGGGCGTCTTCCAGTATCGCTTCCAGGCCGTGGCGGCGGGCCAGTTCCAGGCCTTCCTGCCAGCAGTCGCGGGCCTGTTCGTCGGCGCCGGCGGCGGCATGGGCCAGCGCCAGCCCCAGCCGGACCTCGCAGACCAGGGCCATGCGCCCCTGCCGCTGCATTTCCGCCAGCAGGATCGACAAGCGCTCCAGCGCCCGTTGCGCCTGGCCGTCCTGGATGTCGGCCATGGCCAGTTGGCATTCCACCCGCAGCAGCAGGTCGACCGCCGAGGCCGGCGCGCTGCGGCCTTCCTCGCGGTAGCGGCTCAGCACCCGGGTGAAGATTTCCCGAGCCTGGGCGGTCCGCCCCTGGCGCAGGCCGAGGGTGCCGCCGGCCAGCAGCAGCGGGCCGCGGTAGACCGCTTCGGGAATATGCTGCAGCTGCATCTGCCGCTCGGCTTCGAGCAGGCGGTTGAAGGCCACGTCGAACTGGCCCTGGCGCGCATCCAGCATCGCCAGGCCGATATAGCCGTACAGGGCGCAGGGGTCGAGGCTGCGCTGCGCGCCGCGCAGGCCGTCCTGCAGCAGTTGGCGCGCCTCGGCCGGGCGGCCCTGGTGGTAGCACAGCCAGCCCAGGCGCAACTGCGCGCGGCAGGCCACCGGGCAGCCGCTCTGGTGCCGTTCGGCCAGGGTGTCGAGCATGCGCCGCAGCAGGGCTTCGGCGCGCGGCAGCTCGCCGCGCTGGGCCAGCAGGTAGGCGTGGTCGATCTCCAGGTAGACCTCGAAGATGGCGCTGCCGCGGGCGCGGGCCAGCTTCAGGGCGTCACGGTTGAGCAGCCGGGCCTCGTCCAGGCGGCCGTCGATCAGCGCCAGCTGGCTGAGCGCGGACAGGCTGATCAGGCGCTGCGCCCAGGCTTCGTCCGGCAGGTCGTCCAGGGCGGCCTGCAGCAGCGGCGCGGCCTCGCGGCGGCCACGGGCGTGGGCGAGCATGCCGGCCAGGCCCAGCCACTGCGCCACCAGCGCCCGCTGACGCGCTTCGCCGGGCAGCGGCAGGAAGCGCGAGAAGTCCTGCAGCTGCGTCTCGACCTCGTCCAGGCGCCCGCCGAAGAGCAGCGCCCAGGCGTTGAGGATCAGCAGGCGCGGCGTGCTCGCCAGCAGTTCCTGCGGCAGCGCCTCGCGCAGGCGCAGCACCCGCGCCACGTTGTGCCCCTGCAGCAACTGCTCTTCGGTCAGGCGCTGCAACAGGCTGGCGGCGACGTCGGGTTGCTCGGCGCGCAATGAGTGTTCGAAGGCGGCATGGATGTCGCCCTGCTGGCTGTACCACTGGCAGGCCCGGCGGTGCAGGCTGCAGGGCGAGCCGTGGCCCATGTCGGCGAGTTCGTCGGCCAGCAGCGGCGGCAGGCGGTACCAGGCGCCGGCGCCCTCCTCGCGCTGCAGGCCGACGCCGCGTTCGAGCAGGGCTTCGAGAACGCCGGGCTGTTCCTCGAAGAGGTATTCGGCCAGGGAGGTGCAGCAGCGGGTGAGCCGCGCCAGGTCGCAGAGCACCTCCGCCAGCGGCGCCGGCAGGGCATCGAGGATTTCCCGCTGCAGGTATTCGCGCAGCAGCGGCCGGCCGGCCTCGGCCAGTTGCCCGGGCGAGGGCGTGCCCGCCTCGGCCGGCCAGCCGAGCAGGCGCAGGCGGATGCCGGCGCACCAGCCGTCGGTCTGCTCCAGCAGCGCCAGGCGCAGTTCCTCCGGCCAGTCGCGGCCGTTGCGCAGCAGGAAGGCTTCCAGCTCGGCGGCGTCGAAGCCCAGTTCCGCCGCGCCCAGTTCCAGCAGTTCGCCCTCCAGCAGCAGGCGCGCCAGGTTGCACGCCGGGCGCCGCCGGCTGGCCAGCCACCAGGACACCCAGGGCGAAGCCTGGGCCAGCAGGCGGTCGAGGCAGGCGTCCAGCGCGGCATCGGGTTCGCGGGAGTAGTCGTCGAGCATGATCCACAGCGGTTCGCGGCAGTCGCGCAGGCGGCCGAGCACTTCGACCTCGCCGACCGGCCCCAGGCCCAGGGCCTCGCCCAGGCGCCGGCACAGGGCCGCGGCGTCCAGGGCCTCGCCGCCCAGCGCCAGCCAGGCGACGCGGGTGCCCGCCGGGGCGGCGCGGGCGCATTCGCCCAGCAGAACGGTCTTGCCGTGCCCCAGGGGCGCGAGCAGCAGGCGCAGGCGGTGTTCCTCGTGCAGCAGGGCCTGGCGCAGGCGCGCGCGCGGCAGGTGCTGCGGTGGCAGGCGGGGCAGTGAAGACTGGGGGGTGGCAGCGTCGATCATGGGCAGGGGTCCGACCGATCCTGACGTTCGAGACTAGTCAGGAGGCGGCCCCCGGGGAAGGGCTATCAGCCGGATGTATGTAGCGACATATCACTCTTTGGCATTACAGGAAGGTACATGACCGGCGACAGCCCTCGCCGCCGCCGGCCATGCCCGGTTCAGCGCACGCCTTCGTTGCGCAGCGCCGCCGGGGTGTAGTCGGCCATGCTGGCCTTGATGCCGAAGCGGTAGCCGCTCTTCTCTTCGTTGAACAGGCCCAGGGCCAGGTAGCGGCCGGCGATCACGTCGTAGATCACCTCCGGCACGTAGCCGCCGGCCTGGTGCGCGTAGTTGAACATCTGGTGGCCTTCGGAAACGCGCCACAGCTGGCCGCGGCCGTCGTAGTGGTCGACCTCGGCGATCTGCCAGCTGTCCTCGTCGATGTACATGTGGCGCTTGGCGTAGATGTGCCGCTCGCCCGGCTTCACGGTGCCCACCACTTCCCACACGCGGTGCAGCTCGTAGCGCGTCAGGTCCTGGTTGAGGTGGCCGGCCTTGACGATGTCGTCGTACTTGTAGGTCGGCAGGCCCAGCTTGTAGCTGTTGTAGGGGATGTACAGCTCCTTCTTGCCCACCAGTTTCCAGTCGTAACGGTCCGGCGCGCCGGAGAACATGTCGAAGTTGTCCGAGGTGCGCAGGCCGTCGGCGGCGGTGCCGGGGCCGTCGTAGGCCACCTGCGGGGCGCGCCGCACGCGGCGTTGGCCGGCGTTGTAGATCCACGCCAGGCGCGGCTCCTTGACCTGGTCGAGGGTCTCGTGCACCAGCAGCACGTTACCGGCCAGGCGCGCCGGCGCCGTTACCGACTGCTTGAAGTACAGCAGGATGTTACTGACCTTGGCGAGGTCCACGTCGCCCATGTTCTGCGGGAAGGCCACGGTCTCCTCGAAGCGGATCGGCGTGTAGCTGCCGTTGGTCTGCGGGGTGACCTGGACCACGGTGCGCGCCAGGTTGCCGCCGCGGTAGCGGGTGATGTGGTTCCACAGCACCTCGACGCCGTTCTTCGGCAGCGGGAAGGCGTAGTAGCGGCTCTTGTCGAAGTTGGCCAGGCCGTTGCCGTCGTTGATCGGCTGCACGTTCACCGCGCTGGTCTTGACCGCCTGGTAGATCTCCGCCGGCTGCGAGAAGGTGCGGTGGGTCTTGTACACCGGGATGCGGTAGGTGTCCGGGTAGCGCTTGAACAGCGCCACCTGGCCGTCGGTGAGCTTGTCCCTGTACTGGTCGACGTTCTGCGCGGTGATGGTGAACAGCGGCTTCTCGCCGGCGAAGGGGTCGCTGAGGAAGCCGCGGGCGTCCTCGCTGCCGGCGCTCTTGTCGATGCCGCCGGTCCAGGCCGGGATGCTGCCGTCGGCGTTGCCTTCCTTCTGCGCGCCCATGGGCGTGAGGCTGGTGCCGAGCTTGGCCGCCTCGTCCGCGGACACCGCCGCCATCACGGCGCCGGAGAGCAGGCTCAGGGCCAGGGCGCCGCATTGCAGGATTCGTATCTTGTTCATCTTTCCTGTCCTTGACTGACCGATCAGAAGTTCACACCGAAGCTGACGGCGATGAAGTCGCGATCGTTGATCGGGTTGTAATCGCCACCGAAGAAATCGGTATAGCTGATGCTGGCGGTATAGGTGTTCTGGTAGTCCGCATCCAGGCCGACGCTGACCGCCTTGGCGCCTTCGCTGAAGTTCGGGCCGTAGCCGTGCACGTCGTGGGACCAGGCCAGGTTCGGCTTGAAGTTGATGCCGGCGATGACGTTGGGATAGTCGAGGATGCCGCGCACGCGGTAGCCCCAGCTGCTGCTGGTGTAGAAGCCCTTGTTGTTGCACTCGCCGGGATTGGCGGTGTTCAGCAGGCCCTGGCACAGGGAGTTGTTGGGCAGCTCGCCGATGCCCCAGATGGAGTCGCGGCCGAAGCGCAGCTCGCTGTCGTCGATGCCGCTGATGTGGTTGTAGCCCACCTCGCCGACCACTGTCAGGCGTTCGGCGGCCAGCACCTGGTCGAAGAACTGCGTCACCGTCACCTGGGCCTGGGTCACCGGCTTGCGTACGTAGCCGTGGATCACCTCACCGGCGCTGGGCGTGGCGAAGCCGCTGGAGTAGATGGGGTTGCCGAACAGGGTGGTCGGGTAGAGCGCGGCCACGGTCAGGTCGGTGCTGTTGAGCTGCAGCGGCATGTTCGGCCGGTAGCTGACCTCACCGGCCACCGAGGTGCCGCCGATGTTGGTCTGGAAGCTCAGGCCGTAGAGGCGGATGTCCTCCGGGTACTCGATCAGGTACTGTGCGCTGGCCTCGCCGGTGGCGGCGTTGGCGGTGGCCAGGCCTTGTCCGGCGATGGTGCTGAAGACCGGGTTGCGGCTGTGGTAGTTCATCACGTAGGCGCCGAACTCGGTGTCGTTCAGCTCCGCCGCGTACCAGCGCAGGGCCAGGCCCCACTGGCCGCCGTCGCGGGCGGTGTTGTCGCCGGAGCGCGCCAGGTAGCGGTAGCCGCTGGCCGGGTCGGTGTCGAAGTCGCTGCCGGCGTAGACCAGGCGGTTGCAGCCGTTGGCCGCCACGTCGGTGGTGGAGAAGAAGGTGCCGCAGTTGTCGACCACGGTCTTCTCCCACTTCAGCTGGTAGAAGCCCTCGGCGGTGAGGCTGTCGGTCAGGCCCTGGGACATGTAGAACATGCTCACCGGGATCAGGCCTTCCTTGATCTCCGCGCCGGGGCGGCGGAAGGCGGCGACGTCGACCGGGTTGATGCTGTTGATGGAGTTCTGGATGAAGGTGCTCTCGCCCCAGCTCACCACCTGCTTGCCCAGGCGCACGGTGCCGGGCAGGTCGCCGATGCTGTACTTGTGGTAGATGAAGGCGTCCAGCAGTTCGGCGCCGGAGGAGCGCGCGCCCATGCTGCGGCCCTGGTCGCTGATGTCGTACAGCTCGCGGTGCTCGTCCTTCAGCTCGAAGTCGTACCAGTACTTGCCGCGGACGAAGACGCCGGTGTCGCCGTACTTCAGCTCCAGGTCGTGGATGCCCTTGAAGATCTTCGAGAAGGTCTCGCCCTTCTTGAAGTTCAGGCGGCCGTCGTCGGAGGTCTGCGACGAGGCGCGGCCGCCGTTGCGGGCGCCGACGTATTCCGAGTCGGCGTCGCGCAGCCCCCAGCTGGCCCCCACGGACAGCGTCGAATCCAGCTGCCCCTCGATTTCCCCGATGTTGAACGAGACGGCCCCGGCCTGGGTGGCGCAACCCAGGGCTACAGCAGCGGCCAGCAGTTTCGGTTGGAACGATACGCGCCTTGTTTTTGTTGTCATTCGGCACTCCTGACGGTGTCTAGGCGGCTACACGCTACTCAGCCGGCCCGGTCGCGACCAAGCGCACCAAGGAGGTATTTGCACTGTCAGCCGAAAGAGTGAATCCCCCCTCTGCGACGGCCCCGGGCGGCCACCATTGACGCCGGGCATGGCCCATCATGCAGTGCCTGGATGATAGCGGGGCCTCCCCCCTACCCGAGCGCGCCGCTCTGCGGCATCCTGTGCGCCATGCGAGCGACCCACCCGACCCCGGCCGACAGCCACCTCACCCCGAGCACCCGCGACGTGGTGCAGCGCTACCACGACAGCTGGAAGCGCCGCGACCTGGACGCGGCGCTGGCTCTCTACCATCCCGAGGTGGAATACAACGACTACTTCCAGAACCGCCGCATGGGCCTGGCGGACCTGCGCGAGTACGTCACCCAGACCATGCCCAGCCGCCCGGACGAGTTCCTCGACCACATCGACCGCATCCGCGTCGACGGCGACACGGCCTTCATCCAGTACCGCACCGCCATCACCCTCAGCGGGCGCCTGGCGGTGTTCCACTCCAGCGAAGCCATCAGCGTGCGCGACGGGCTGATCTGGCGCATCAACGAATACGCCACCCTGGTCCGCGAGGACGCCCCGGGCGCCGCACGCGCCTCCGGCGACAGCCGCCCGCCGGCCAGCCGCCTGGGCCTGTCGCCGCGCCAGCTCAGCCAGTTGGCCGCGGACCTGGAGGAATACTTCCACAAGGCCCAGCCGTACCTGGCGCCGGACCTGGACCTGTCGCAGGTGGCCGGCGCCACCGGCTACACGCGCAACCAGATTTCCTACCTGCTCAACCAGGTGATGGGCCTGAGCTTCTACCAGTACGTCAACCAGAAGCGCCTGCAGCACCTGCTGGAACAGTTGCGCCCGGCCACCTCGGCGCGCATCGACGAGCTGGCCTTCTCCGCCGGCTTCAATTCGCTGTCGGCCTTCTACCGCTGCTTCCGCCAGCAGACCGGGCTGTCGCCGCGGGAATACCTCAAGCGGATGGAAAACCCGTAACGCCGAGGCGCTCCTGCGCACCGCTTTTCGTAGGAGCGAGCTTGCTCGCGAATGGGCCCCGCAGCGGAGTTTGTTCGCGAGCAAGCTCGCTCCTACGAAGAGCACCCTGGCGCAGTTGGCAAGACATCGCCCATTTCCCCGCGTACCCGCGCGCACGACAGGAATGCCGGGCGCTTCTAGGCTTGCGCACATTCCCGATCACCCTTCTGCCCGGAGTCGCCCCTATGTCGGCATGGCGCCATATCAGCCTGTGGATGAACCAACTGGACGACGACTTCATCGCCCGCCCGGCCCTGGAAGGCGCCCTGGAGGTCGACGTGGCCATCGTCGGCGCCGGCTACACCGGGCTGTGGACGGCCTATTACCTGAAGACCCGCGCGCCGCAATTGAAGGTGGCCATCCTCGAAGCCGAGACCGCCGGCTTCGGCGCCTCCGGGCGCAACGGCGGCTGGCTGATGGGCGCGCTGCTGGGCGAGGACCGCCTGGTGGGCCGCATGCCCGAGCCGCGCCGCCGCGAGACCTGGGACCTGCTGCACGGCATCCCCGACGAGGTGGCCAGGGTGCTGGAACACGAAGGCATCGACTGCGACTACCGCAAGGGCGGCGTGCTCTATTGCGCGGCGCGCTACCCGGAGCAGGAACGCCGCCTGCGCCAGTACCTGGCCGACCTGCGCCACGAGGGCCTGGGCGAGGACGACTACCGCTGGCTGTCGAAGGCCGAACTGGACGGCCAGCTGCGCATCCCCAGCGCCCTGGGCGCGCTCTACACCCCGCACTGCGCCACCATCGACCCGGCCAAGCTGGCCCGCGGCCTGGCCCGTGCGGTGGAACGCCTGGGCGTGCAAGTGTTCGAGAAGAGCCGCGTCAGCCACTGGCAGCCCGGCCTGCTGCGCACCGACAAGGGAAGCGTGAAGGCCCACTGGATAGTGCCGGCGGTGGAAGGCTACGCCGCCGCCCTGCCGCCCCTGGGCAACTACCAGTTGCCGGTGCAGAGCCTGCTGGTGGCCACCGAGCCGCTGCCCGAGTCGGTCTGGGCGGAGATCGGCCTGGAGCACGGCCAGGCCTTCAGCGAATTCAGCCGCCAGGTCACCTACGGCCAGCGCACCCGGGACAACCGCCTGGCCTTCGGCGCCCGCGGCGGCTACCGCTTTGGCGGCAAGCTGCGCAGCGACTTCAGCCTCAATGACGACGAGATCGGCCTGCGCCGCTACCTGTTCGGCGAACTCTTCCCGCAGCTCAAGGACGTGAAGATCACCCACACCTGGGGCGGCAACCTGGGCATGTCGCGGCGCTTCCACCCGCACATGCTGGTCGACCGCCGCAACGGCATCGCCCTGTCCGGCGGCTACGGCGGCGAGGGCGTGGGCGCCACCAACCTGGGCGGGCGCACCCTGGCCGACCTGATCCTCGGCAACGACAGCCTGGAGACCCGGCAGAACTGGGTGATCCACGACCGCGCCATGACCGACGCCCTGCGCGCCTGGGAACCCGAGCCGTGCCGCTGGCTGGGCTACAACGCGATCATCCGCAGCTTCGTCCACGAGGACGAGGTGCTGGCCAACCCCAACACCCCGGCCTGGCGCCGGCAACTGGCGGAAAGACTCGCCGCCGGCATGGAAGGCCTGATGACCTGGAAGGTCGGCTGAAGCCGCCTCCCCCTTTGCACCGACAACCCACTGGAGCCCCGATGAAGATCACCCACCTCAAGGACACCCCCAACGCGCCCCTGGGCGAAGCCAGCCCGGTCGGCGTACCGCTGGGCGAGCCGGTCTCGCACACCCGCGTGGCCGAAGTGGAACGCCCCGACCAGGTCGACACCGGCATCTGGGAATGCACCCCGGGCCGCTGGCGCCGGCAGATCGTCGAGCAGGAGTTCTGCCACTTCATCAGCGGCCGCGGCACCTTCACCCCGGACGACGGCGAGCCCATCGCCTTCCAGGCCGGCGACGCCTTCCTGCTGCCGCAGAACAGCCTGGGGGTGTGGGATATCCAGGAGACGGTGCGCAAGACGTATGTGATCATCAAGCGCTGAGGCTCTTCGTAGGAACAACTGCCTTGCCGACTGCACCAAGGCGCTCTTCGTAGGATGGGTTGAGCTTGCGATACCCATCAGGCCATGGCGATGGGTATCGCTTCGCTCAACACCATCCTACGACGAGGTTCGCCCTGCCATGTAGGAAGCGAGCTTGCTCGCGAAGGGAGTTTCCCTGAGGCGCCGCTGCATGAGGGAAGCGCCTTTCCCTCTCCCTAACCCTCTCCCTGAAGGGAGAGGGGACTGTCCTCTGCCTGCTGCGGGTTCGGCGTAATCCTGTAAGCATGGCGTATCAGGAGTAGGCCTGGCTTCCAACTCGCTCCGAACGGCCCCCTCTCCCTTCAGGGAGAGGGCTGGGGAGAGGGTGCGGAGTCAACCCGAAACACCGTAGTCACCGGAAGGCGCCATTCGCGAGCAAGCTCGCTCCTACGAAAAGCAACCCTGCCCCTCAAAACTTCCCATGCCGCCCCTCCCCCCGCGCGAAGCGTTGCGCCCCGGCCTGGGTCTCGCCACTGAGAATCACCATCAGCCCACCCTGGAATTCATTCGCCATGGCCACGTCGAACGACTGGTTCCACTGCGCGTAGACGCTGCCGCGGTCGGCCAGCATGCAGGCCTGGGGGAAGTCGGCGATCTGCCGGGCCAGGTCCTCGGCGGCGGCGCGGGCCTCGCCCTTGGCCACCACGCGGTTGGCCAGGCCCATGCCCAGGGCTTCCTGGGCGGCGACCGGGCGGCCAGTGAGGATCAGGTCCAGCGCCCGGCCCTGGCCGATGATGCGCGGCAGGCGCACGGTGCCGCCGTCGATCAGCGGCACGCCGAAGCGCCGGCAGAACACCCCGCACACCGCGTCCTCGGCCATTACCCGCAGGTCGGCCAGCAGCGCCAGCTCCAGGCCGCCGGCCACGGCGTAGCCCTCGATGGCGGCGATCAATGGCTTGTTCAGGTGCATGCGGCTGGGGCCCATGGGGGCGTCGCCTTCCATTTCCAGGCGGTTGCGCCGCTCGCTGTCCTCGGCCACTGCGGCGAGGTCCGCGCCAGCGCAGAAGGTGCCGCCGGCGCCGGTGAGCACCGCCACCTTCGCCTGCTCGTCGGCCTCGAAGGCGCGCAGGGCCTCGGCCAGGGCGTCGGCGGTGGGCCGGTCGACGGCGTTGCGCGCCGCGGGGCGATCGATGATCAGGGTGGTTACCGGGCCGTTGTGCTCGACGATCACGCTCATGCTGGACTCCAGGCTGACGGAAAGGACGAAGGCCGACTTGCGCCGGCCTTCCACCTTACTGCGTCACGGAGCGCGGAGCAGCACCCTGGCCGTTCCTCCCGTCAGGCTGGCCGCTTCAGCCGACGTATTTCTGCAGGTTGGCCATCATCTCGCGCAGGGCCTCGACGTTGTCCGCCGGGTGCACGGCGTTCTCGAAGCTGCTGATCTGCTGCCAGTGCGCCGCCACGTCCTCGGCGTCGAAGCCCTCGCGCGGGTCGAAGCCGAAGCCCAGGCTGCGCTCCCAGCGCACCTTGCCCATCCAGCCGCCGCCCACTTCATACAGGCCGGAGGTGTCCTGGCAGGCCTCGCTGCCCAGGTAGACCACCAGCGGGCTCACCAGCTCGGGCTTGAGCTGCTCGAACACCTGCGGCGGGATCAGCCCCTCGGTCATGCGGGTGCCGCCGGTGGGGGCGATGGCGTTGACCAGGATGTTGCTCTTGCGCCCTTCCAGGGCCAGGGTGCGGGTCAGGCCGTAGAGGCCGAGCTTGGCCATGCCGTAGTTGCTCTGCCCGAAGTTGCCGTAGATGCCCGAGGTGGAGGCGGTGAAGATCACCCGCCCGTAGCCCTGCTCGCGCATCAGCGGCCAGGCGGCGCGGGTCACCTTGTAGGCGCCCTCGACGTGGACCTTGTAGACCAGGTCCCAGTCGGCGTCTTCCATCTTGTGGAAGGTCTTGTCGCGCAGGATGCCGGCGTTGTTCACCACCACGTCGACGCGGCCGAAGGCTTCCACGGCCTCGCGCACGATGTTCTCGCCGTCGGTCACCGAGTCGTGGTTGGCGATGGCGGTGCCGCCGGCGGCGCGGATCTCCGCCACCACGCGGTCGGCGGCCGAGGCGTTGGCGCCCTCGCCATGGGTGCTGCCGCCCAGGTCATTCACCACCACCTTGGCGCCATGCTTGGCGAACAGCAGGGCGTGGGCACGGCCCAGACCGCCGCCGGCGCCGGTAACGATCACTACCTTGTCGTCGAAACGAACGGCATCACTCATGGTCGGTACTCCCAGGCAGGTTGATGGCTACGGAGTGTCAAACAGACGTTTGACGGTCACAACCAAGACGCCGGGGCTGAATATGCCCCGATAAGGTCCGGGGATGATGCCGGCGGCCCGTTCAGGCCGCCGGCTGCACCTGCCCCGCCAGGCGCGCGCGGAACGCCAGGTAGTGCGCCAGCACCTGTTCCGGCGCCTCGGTCTGCGGGTAGTGGCCGATGCCGTCGAGCATCACCGTGTCCGGCCGCGGGATCAGTTGGCGGTAGCGCTCGACCATGTGCGCGCCGGAGATCGGGTCCACGGGCCCGTCGATCAGCCGCAACGGCACGGAGGTGCGCTGCATGGCGCCCACCCAGCGCTCGCGGTGTTCGCGGCGGTCGAGGATGTAGTGGATCAGCCGGTGCATCACCTTCGGCCCGTCGTTGCAGGCGATCAGGCTCCAGAAAGCGTCCAGCTCCTCCTCGCTCGGCCGGGTGCGCGGGCCGAACACCTTGGCGAAGTTGGCGGCCAGCTTGCCACGGTCGAAGAAGCGCCCGAAGAAGCCGCCCAGCGGGCTGAGCAGCAGCTTCTGCGAGAGCACCGGGCGGTGCGTCTCGGGGAACAGCCCGCCATTGAGGAACACCAGCGAGGCCAGTTGGATACGCCCTTCCAGGTGCCGCGCCAGCAGTTCCTGGCCGACGCTGTTGCCGTAGTCGTGGACCAGCAGGTGCACGGGCTCGCGCACCGCCAGATGCTCCAGCAGCGCCTGCTGCAGGTCGGCCTGTTCGAGGATGCGGTAGGCGTGGTTGCGCGGCTTGGCCGAGTCGCCGAAGCCGAGCATGTCGCAGGCGATCACCCGGTAGCGCCCGGCCAGCGGCTGCCACAGCTTGTTCCAGTCCCAGGAGGCGCTGGGGAAGCCGTGGATCAGCAGCAGCGGCTCGCCCTCGCCGGCCTCCCAGTAACGGATGGCGTGGCCGTTGAAGTCGAAGGTGCGCCCCTGCGCGCGCCAGTCGCGCAGGGGGATGGCGATGCCGGCCATCAGTCGCGGTAGCCGGGGTTCTGCAGGTCGAGCTTGCGCAGCAGCGCCGGCCAGGCCAGCGCCCCGCCCATGCCCTGGGAGGTCTTCATCACCCCGGCGACCATGGCCCGGGCGCCGTCGAGGATCTGCTGCGGGATGTGGATCAGCTCGCCACCGCCGCTCTGCGCCATCACCTGCGCCTCGCAGGCGCGCTGCAGGGTGAACATGCCGAGGAAGGCGTCGGCCACGGTGCCGAAGGCGGTGAGCAGGCCGTGGTTGGGCAGGATCATGAAGTTCTTGTCGCCCAGGTCGGCCTGCAGGCGGGCCTTCTCGTCGTGGTTCAGGGCCACGCCCTCGTAGCCGTGGTAGGCCAGGCTGGAAAGCACGAACAGCGACTGCTGCGACAGCGGCAGCAAGCCGTTCTTCTGCGCCGACACGGCGATCCCGGCGGGGGTGTGGATGTGCAGCACGCAACCGACGTCGTGGCGCACCTCGTGCACGGCGCTGTGGATGGTGTAGCCGGCGGGGTTGATGTCGTAGGGGCTGTCCATCAGCTTCTTGCCGGCCAGGTCCACCTTCACCAGGCTGGAGGCGGTGATCTCGTGGAACATCATGCCGTAGGGGTTGATGAGGAAGTCCTCGGTGCCGGGGACCTTGGCCGAGATGTGGGTGAAGATCAGGTCGTCCCAGCCGTGCAGGGCGATCAGCCGGTAGCAGGCGGCGAGGTCGACGCGGGTCTGCCATTCGGCCTCGGAGACCTGGTCTTTCACGGAAGGTGCGGGAGCGGCGGCGTTCATGGAGCGGTCCTCATCGGTTGTTGTTGTTCGATGGGGCCAGTCTAGTCAGGCGAAGGCCGCGGGACTGTCGGGGGTCTGACAGTCCTATCCTACGCGGCAAATGACGACACCCATCCTACGAAAGGCACCTCGGCGCGGCTCTTCGTAGGAGCGAGCTTGCTCGCGAACCGCACTCTGCCGGACAGGCCTGGTGCAAGAACGGTTCGCGAGCAAGAACTGGGCGTCCCCCTCGCTCCTACAGAACCAGTGCGACAGCCGGCGCCAGTAGCAGGTTGAACAGCCCGGTGAGGACCATCAGCAGCCCCGCGGTGGAGCCCTCCTCGCCGCCAAACTCATAGGCCCGGCTGGTACCCGCCCCGTGAGCGCCGACGCCCAGCAGGGCGCCGCGGGCGAGGGTCGAGCGCAGCGGCAGCAGCTTCATCAGCAGGCCGCCGGCCAGGGCGCCGAACACCCCGGTGATCATCACGAAGGCCGCGGTCAGCTCCGGCACGCCGCCCAGGTCGTGGGACATCTCCATGGCCAGCGGCGTGGTGATCGAACGCGGCACCAGCGACAGCGCCACCTGGCCGTCCAGCGCCAAGGCGTTGGCCAGCATCCAGGAGCTGCCGATGGCCACCGCGGTGCCGGTGCCCATGCCCACCAGCAGCGCCGGCCAGTGCCGCGCCAGCAACGCGCGCTGCTGCCAGATGGGCACGGCGAAGGCCACGGTGGCCGGGCCGAGCAGCGCCACCAGCCAGTTGGTGTCGCGCGAGTAGTCGGCGTAATGGGCGTGCAGCGGGATGGCCACGGCGAACAGCAGCACCGGGACGAACACGATGGGCGCGAAGCCGTACCAGCGCACGCGCTTGTACAACTGGCGGCTGAACAGGTAGCCGCCGAGGGTCAGGGCCAGCCAGAACAGCGCTTGCTTATCGAGACTCATGGCGCGACCTCCAGCGGTACATGCCTTCCACCGACAGCGCGGTGACCAGCATCACCAGCAGCGTGCTGCACATGATCACCAGCAATATTTTCCAGCCCTCGCTGCGCAGCAGCGGGCCATAGTCCAGCAGGCTCATCAGCGCGGGGATGAAGAACAGCAGCATCTCCGCCAGCAGCAACCCGGCGCCGCCCTGCAGCAGGGCCGGACGGATCGCCCCGCTGGCGAACAGCGCCAGCAGCAGGCCGAGCCCCACCACCCCGCCGGGCAGCGGCAGGCCGGTGGCTTGTGCCAGCCAGCCGCCGAACCACCAGAAGGCGATGAGGACAGCGAGTTCGAAGCCCAGTCGGGCGATGCGGCGGATCATTTCGGGTGCCTGCGTGGCGGTGTCCTGTGGATGGCGCTCAGGTTAAGCCCGGGGCTACTATCGCCAAAGCGAATTGTTCGAATCGAGGCCATTCCAGAATGGAATTCAAGCAACTGCGCAGCTTCGTCGAAGTGGTGCGCCAGGGCAGCTTCACCCAGGCCGCCGCGCGCCTGCACGCCAGCCAGTCGGCCATCAGCAAGCAGGTGGCCCAGCTGGAGCAGAGCCTGCAGGTGCAGCTACTGGAACGCAGCGGCCCGCACGTGCGCCTGACCGCCGCCGGCGAAGTGGTGCTGCGCCGCGCCGAGGACATGCTGCGCCTGCGCCGCGAACTGCTGATCGAACTGGACGACCTCAGCCAGATGAAGCGTGGCGAACTGCGCCTGGGCCTGCCGCTGCTGGGCGCCGACGCCCTGTTCGCCTGGCGCTTCGCCGAGTACCGCAAGCGCTACCCGCACATCCAGGTGCACCTGGTGGAAGGCGGCAGCAAGAGCCTGGAGCAGGCGCTGCATGCCGGCGAACTGGAACTGGCCGGCGCCCTTGCGCCGAACGACCCGGCCTTCGACTGGCAGCCGTTCTGCAACGAGCCGCTGGACGCCCTGCTGCCGGCCGAACACCCGCTGGCCGGGCGCGAAAGCATCGCCCTGGCCGAACTGGCCGACACGCCTTTCCTGCTCTACCAGCAGAGCTTCACCCTCAACGACCGCCTGCTGCGCGCCTGCCGCGACGCCGGCTTCGAACCCCGCGAAGGCGGGCGCAGCGGCCAGGCCGACTTCCTCGGCGCGCTGGTGGCCGCCGGGCAAGGCGTGGTGCTGCTGCCGCGGGCGGTGGCGCAGGAAGTGGAGCGGCCGGGGGTGGCGCGGGTGCTGCTGAGCGAGCCGGACCTGCGCTGGGACATCTGCTTCATCTGGCGCCGCGACGCCTACCTGTCCCACGCGGCCAAGGCCTGGCTGGCGCTGCTGGAGGAGTTTCCGCTGCATCCCATGGGCGTATAACCGTTCGCGGTTATACGCCGTTTCACCCAAGCCAAAGCCCACGCCAAGGTCAACCCCGGAACCGCCGGTAACCAAGGCCAAACGGCGGATAACGTGGAACGTTATCCGCCCTACACCAAACCATGACGTAGGGCGTATAACCGTTCGCGGTTATACGCCGTTTCACCCAGCCCACAACCCACGCCCAGGCCAACCCCGGAGCCGCCGGTAACCAAGGCCAGGCGGCGGATAACGTGGAACGTTATCCGCCCTACGCCAAACCATGACGTAGGGCGAATCACCCCTTCAACGCAGCGATGAACTCCGCGATCCAGGGCTCGGCATCGGTTTCCGGGGTGACCGTCTCGCTGGCGTCCAGGCGCAGCATCGGCAGCACCTCGCTCAGGCCCAGCTCGGCGTACAGCTCGCGCACCTGCTCGCCGCCGCCGCAATAGGTGTCGCCGTAGCTGGAGTCGCCCAGGCCGATCACCGCGCCGGGCAGGCCGCGCCAGTTCGGCAGGCGGTCGCGCAGGGCGTAGTACAGCGGCTGGATGTTGTCCGGCAGCTCGCCCAGGCCGGTGGTCGAGGTGACCGTCAGGAAGGCGTCGGGCGCGGCTTCGACCAGCGCGTCCAGCGTGGCGCGCGGCTCGAACCAGGTCTCCAGGCCCGCGGCCTCCAGCAGGCGCTTGGCATGGCGCGCGACCTCTTCGGCGGTGCCGTAGACCGACCCGGACAGAATGGCGACTTTCATGGAAACTCCCGGTTCATGCGACAAACGCCCATTATGCCGCAAGCCGGCCACGGGTGTTCGCCGGCGCCGCCGGACTGGTATAGTTTTTTCCCACCGCGCCGCTCGGATATGCCTCCGCCGGCCGTTTCCCACCTGCCACGAGGCTCGCATGAGCGCATCCCCGGCCCCCATCCTGATCACCGGCGCCAGCCAGCGCGTCGGCCTGCACTGCGCGCTGCGCCTGCTCGACGCGGGCCAGCCGGTGATCGTCAGCTACCGCAGCGACAAGCCCGGGCTGCAGCAACTGCGCGAGCGCGGCGCGACCTGCCTGCACGGCGACTTCGCCGACGAGGCCGGCATCCTCGCCTTCATCGACGAACTCAAGGCGCACACCGACAGCCTGCGCGCCATCGTCCACAACGCCTCGGCGTGGCTCGCCGAAACGCCCGGCCACGAGGCCGAGGCCTTCCGCGCGCTGTTCAGCGTGCACATGCTCGCCCCCTACCTGATCAACCTGCACTGCGCGCCGCTGCTGGAGCGCTCGCAGCCGGCCGACATCATCCACGTCAGCGACGACGTGGTGCGCAAGGGCAGCGCCAAGCACGTCGCCTACTGCGCCAGCAAGGCCGGGCTGGACAGCCTGACGCTGTCCTTCGCCGCGCGCTTCGCGCCGAAGATCAAGGTCAACACCATCGCCCCGGCGCTGGTCATGTTCAACGCCGGGGACGACGCCGACTACCGCGCGCGCACCCTGGCGAAATCCGCCCTGGGCATCGAACCCGGGCCGGACGTCGTCTACCAGGCCATCCGCTACCTGCTGGACACACCCTACGTCACCGGCACCACCTTGACCGTCAACGGCGGCCGGCACCTCAAATGACCGCCCGGCGTGGCGCGAGGAAACCTGCAATGACCGATTCCCTGTCCGCGAACTACCGCGAGATACTCCTGGGCCTGGGCGAGAACCCCGACCGCGAAGGCCTGCTCGACACCCCCAAGCGCGCCGCCAAGGCCATGCGCTACCTGTGCCACGGCTACGAGCTGAGCCTGGAGGAGATCGTCAACGGCGCGCTGTTCGCCTCGGATAACGACGAGATGGTGATCGTTCGCGACATCGAGCTGTATTCGCTGTGCGAACACCACCTGCTGCCCTTCATCGGCAAGGCCCATGTGGCGTACATTCCCACCGGACGGGTGCTGGGCCTGTCGAAGGTGGCGCGCATCGTCGACATGTTCGCCCGGCGCCTGCAGATCCAGGAGAACCTGACGCGGCAGATCGCCGAGGCGGTCGAGCGCATCACCGGCGCCGCCGGCGTGGCGGTGGTGATCGAGGCCCAGCACATGTGCATGATGATGCGCGGGGTGGAGAAGCAGAACTCGCAGATGTTCACCTCGGTGATGCTCGGCGCCTTCCGCGACTCCAGCAACACCCGCCAGGAATTCCTCCAACTGATCGGACGGAGCAAGTGACAATGACGCAATTGCAGCCGGGCATGGCGCGGATCCGCGTGAAGGATCTGCGCGTGCGCACCTACATCGGCATCAAGGAAGAGGAAATCCTCAACAAGCAGGACGTGCTGATCAACCTGACCATCCTCTACCCCTCGCAGGAGGCGGTGCAGGTCAACGACATCGAGCACGCGCTGAACTACCGCACCATCACCAAGGCGATCATCGCCCACGTCGAGGAAAACCGCTTCGCCCTGCTGGAGCGCCTGACCCAGGAAATCCTCGACCTGGTCATGGCCCACCCGGCGGTGCGCTACGCCGAGGTGGAAGTGGACAAGCCCCACGCCCTGCGCTTCGCCGAATCGGTGTCGATCGCCCTCGCCGCGCAGCGCTGAGCCACGCGGCGCCGCCTGGCCAACGGCCATTGCTGGCGCCCGCCCCGGCTCTTATCATCTGCGCAGCCCCGAAGAGCCCCGACGTCCCACGACGACGCGCCAAGCGAGAGCCCGACCCATGAGCAAGCCCGAACACAGCATCCTCGACCTCAGCCAGGAACAACGCACGGAACTGGAAGCCGCGGCGTTCCGCACCCTGGTCCAGCACCTGCGCAACCGCAAGGACGTGCAGAACATCGACCTGATGAACCTCGCCGGCTTCTGCCGCAACTGCCTGTCCAAGTGGTACAAGGCCGCGGCCGACGACATGGGCCTGGAACTGAGCCCGGAACAGGCCCGCGAGGAGATCTACGGCATGCCTTACGCCGAATGGAAGGCGAAATACCAGAAGGAGGCCTCGCCCGAGCAGCAGGCCGCCTTCGACACCGCCAAGAAACACTGACGAGCCCGCCTTGATGACCCTCACCGATTTCCGCGCGCGCCTGCGCAGCGAGCAGCATCTGTTCACCGATACCCTGGCGTTCATCGCCGAGCACTACAGCTACAGCCCCAGCGCCTTCAGCAACGGCCCGGTGGAGAACCCGGCCGGGCAGAACGAGGGGTCCTGCAAGACGCTCGGCTTCGCCATCCTCGAGGGTCTGAGCCTGGAGGAAACCCTGCTGGCCTTCGGTGAGCATTACCGCGCGGTGCGTGACACGCCCGAGGGTACTGATCACGCCAATATCCGGGCGCTGCAGAATACCGGCCTGGCTGGTGTGCGCTTCGAGCGTCAGCCGTTGTCGCGGCGTGGCTGAAGACTCGGAATGTAAAAAAGCCCCGCGATGCGGGGCTTTTTCTTGGGGGGCGTTTTGGGGCAGGGCTCGCTCGAGTGTGAGATTCGGTCCCACGCTCCTTACCCACCCTCGTCATTCCCGCGAACGCGGGAACCCAGTGGCTTCTTGTTTGGGTGTAACGCGCCGCTCCGAGTCTGCGGAGATTTTTTGTTTCGCCCCCTCGGGCGAGTCACTTCTTTCAAACGCCAAAGAAGTAACCAAGAAGGCTTGCCCCGACATACGGGCCCGATGAAGCCGGGCTACCCTCACGAATTCCCCCGCCACGGAGGCCCGCCCCGAGGGTACGTCCCTGTAGCCCGCGGGGCTCTCGCGACATCCATGTCGCATGACCTCCTGAGCGCCGGTTTCGCTCGGCCTTCTGAAGGGGCGTTCCGGTGCGCTCGGATGTTTCTCTGGAAGTCCAAAATCCAGAGCGAGAGCGGACAGCTCTTCGTAGGAGCGAGCTTGCTCGCGAACCGCCCGTCACTGGATTCCCGCGTTCGCGGGAATGACGGGGTTGAAGGATGGTGCCTGCCTCCAACGCCACTCCGAACAGCCCCCTCTCCCTTCAGGGCGGGGCGCGCAGCCGAGGGCTGGGGAGAGGGAAAGGACCTAATCCAAACACCAACGACCCCAAGTGAACCCCATTCACAAGCCCCCCTCCCCCACAAAGGAAAAAGCCCCGACCAGCGGGGCTCCGTCCTGCACGCCGGCTCTTGGGGCCGTTACAACGAATCCAGGTAACGCTCCACGTCCAGCGCCGCCATGCAGCCGGCGCCGGCCGAGGTGATGGCCTGGCGATAGACATGATCAGCCACATCACCCGCAGCGAACACACCGGGGATACTGGTAGCGGTAGCGTTGCCATCACGGCCGCCGTTGACCACCAGGTAGCCGTCCTTCAATTGCAGCTGGTTCTCGAACAACGAGGTGTTCGGCGTATGCCCGATGGCCACGAACAGCCCGTCCACCTTCAATTCCTCGGCGCGGCCGTCGTTGTTGCGCAGGCGCACGCCGGTGACGCCCATGTCGTCACCCAGCACCTCTTCCACCTGGGCGTTCAGCTTCAGGACGATTTTCCCCTCGGCTATACGGGCGCGCAGCTTGTCCTGCAGGATCTTCTCGGCGCGGAAGGTCTCGCGGCGGTGCACCAGGGTCACCTTGCTGGCGATGTTGGCCAGGTACAGCGCCTCCTCCACCGCCGTGTTGCCGCCACCGACCACAGCCACTTCGCGGTTGCGGTAGAAGAAGCCGTCGCAGGTGGCGCAGGCGGAGACGCCCTTGCCCATGAACGCCTCTTCCGAGGGCAGGCCCAGGTAGCGGGCGCTGGCGCCGGTGGCGATGATCAGCGCGTCGGCCGTGTAGGTGCCGCTGTCGCCCTTGAGCACCAGGGGCTTGCCAGCCAGGTCCACGGCGTTGATGTGGTCGAAGACGATCTCGGTCTCGAAACGCTCGGCGTGCTCCTGCATGCGCTGCATCAGCGCCGGGCCGGTGAGGCCGTGGGGGTCGCCGGGCCAGTTGTCCACCTCGGTGGTGGTGGTCAGTTGGCCGCCGGCCTGCAGGCCGGTGATCAGCAGCGGCCTGAGGTTGGCGCGGGCGGCATAGACGGCGGCCGAGTAACCGGCAGGGCCGGAGCCCAGGATGATGACGCGGGCGTGACGAACTTCAGACATGACTGACTCCTCGTCGAACAAGAAAGGGAGCTGCCAAGGTACCTGGGGGAAGGCTGGGAGGAGCGGCAGCTCCCGCTAAACGCACAGATCGCGAGGAAGGCAGGGCCGTCAGGAGCGGGCGGCGCTGCCGTGGAGTCATCCACGGCCTGAAGTCTGTCAGACGTTTCCCAATACCACCTTGAGATAAGTCAGGGACATCCCGCTTCGCCGGCCGGCCGGCCGGTTCGCGACTGGAGATTGCCGCGCAGCGTATAGCCCGCGCGGGCCCAGGCGAAATGCCCAATCTCAATGCCTCCGATAGAGCCCCCCTATCTCCCTCGGCGGGCCAACTAGACTCAGGAGGTCCGCCCCTCTCCACCCGCCACCTGCGTACCCGGCATGACCCTGAGAAACCGCCTGCTCCTGCTGTTCCTGCCGCTGCTCGCCCTCATCCTGCTGGGCATCTGGCAGTTGTCGGAACACATCCTCCTCGCGCGCTTCGACCGCGACGACCGCCAGCGCCTGTACGACGAGGTGCGCGTGCTCGACAGCCGCCTGGCCTTCGAGAAGAAGCGCCACCTGGACCTGCTGCGCAGCTATGCCTGGTGGGATGCCAGCTACCGCTTCGTCCTGCGCCCCACGCCGGGGTTCGTGCGGGAGAACCTGGACATCGACATGCTCGGCAACCTGGGCTTCGACTTCGCGCTCTACCTCGACAGCCAGGGGCGCGTCGTCGCCCAGCGCTGGGAGGAGGCGCGTCTCACCGCGCCCCAGGCGATAGCCGGCGCACCCAGCCCCGAGCGGCTGCGCCAGGCCCTGCTGAGCAACGCCCTGGAGCTGGGCGTGCTGGACCTGCAGGGCGACCCGTCGCGCAGCCTGGCGCAATGGCTGCTGGTGGACGGCACCCCGCTGCTGCTGCTCAGCCAGCCGATCAGCGACAACCTGGGGCGCGCCGAGCCGGTCGGCGCCATCGTCGCCGGCTATCTGCTCGACCAGCGCCGGGTGAACGCCCTGCAGGAACAGATGGACGCGCGCCTGCAGGTACAACCCGGGGTGACGCCCGGCGACGGCTGGCGCGCCCTGCACGTGCCGGGGCGCAACGGCGGCGCGCTGCTGAGCCCGCGGCGGGTGCTGGACGCCGACACCCAGCAGGCCACCCTGCTGTTCCTGAGCTCCGCCGACGTACCGCAATTCAGCCTGGCCATCAGCAAGTCGCGGGTCGCCTACCGGCAGGGCCAGGAAGCCATCCGCCTGTTCCTCGGCATGACCTTGCTGATCACCCTCGCCGGCCTGCTGCTGGCCTACCTCGTCCTGGAATTCTGGGTGATCCGCCGCGTGCAGCGGCTCAACCGCGGGGTGGCGAACATCGGCGCCGACGCCGGCCCCGCCCGCCTGGCCGACATGGGCCGCGACGAAGTCGGCCAACTGGCCTGCGAGGTCAACCAGATGCTCGAACGCCTGGAGCGCAGCGAGGCCCGCGACCGCGCCATCCTCGACAGCATCCGCGACGGCTACTTCGAGATGGACGACAGCGGCGTGGTGCTCACGGTGAACGCAGCCTTCTGCCGCCTGCTCGGCTACGCCGCCGAGGAAGTGGAAGGCCACTCCTACCGGGAACTGCTCGACGAACAGGACGTGGCGCGCGCCCGCGGGCTCTACCAGCAGGTGCGCGACGGCGAGCAGGAAACCACCTTCGCCGCGCCCTTCAAGCGCCGCGACGGCCAGCGCATGGTCTTCGAGACGAAGGTCTCGCCGATCGTCGACGCCCAGGGGCAGTTCTGCGGTTTCCGCGGCATCCTCCGCGACATCAGCCTGCAGGTGGCCTACCAGCAGCGCCTGCTGGACCTCGCCTACCGCGACGCGCTGACCGGCCTGGGCAACCGCAAGGCCTTCGGCGAACAGCTGCCCCTGGCCCTGCAGCGCTGCGCCGAAGGCACCGGCGTAGCCCTGCTGTACATCGACCTGGACCACTTCAAGCCGGTCAACGACCGTTACGGCCACGCCGCCGGCGACGCCGTGCTGGTCGCCGTGGGCGAGCGCCTGCGCAACAACCTGCGCCAGCCGGACATGGCCTTCCGCCTGGGCGGCGACGAGTTCGCCGTGATTCTCGCGGACGTCGACTGCGCCACCGCCGAAGCCCTGGCCGGGCGTCTGCTGGCCAGCCTCAACCAGGACTACCACGCCGGCGAGCAGCGCCTGGAATTCCTCTCCGCCAGCATCGGCATCGCCCTCTACCCGGCCGACGCCGGCGACACCGATGGCCTGCTCCAGGCCGCCGACAGCGCCATGTACCGCGCCAAGCAACAGCGCAACCACTACAGCCGCTACCGCGCCTAAACCCCACACAACAGGCAAAACAGACGGCTCGCGGCCCCGCGCCGGCCCTGCTAAGGTCGCAAGCTGGTTTCCTACGGAGATGTTCCATGCCAACCCTGAGCGGCCCGCAATACCTCGGCGAAGGCCTGAAACTCATGATGCGCCCGGGGCTGCGCCTGTTCGTGCTGCTGCCCCTGACGATCAACCTGCTGCTGTTCGTCGGCCTGATCGGCTTCGCGGTGAACCAGTTCAGCCACTGGGTCGACTGGCTGATGCCCAGCCTGCCGCAGTGGCTGGACTTCCTGCAGTACATCCTCTGGCCGCTGTTCGTCCTGCTGGTGCTGCTGATCCTGTTCTTCAGCTTCACGCTGGTGGCCAACCTGATCGCCTCGCCGTTCAACGGCTTCCTCGCCGAGAAGGTCGAAGTGGTGGTGCGCGGCCAGGACGACTTCCCCGCCTTCAGCTGGGCCGAACTGGCGGCGATGGTGCCGCGCACCATCGCCCGCGAACTGCGCAAGCTCGGCTACTTCCTGCCGCGGGCCATCGCCCTGTTCATCCTCAGCCTGATCCCCGGCCTGAACATCATCGCGGCGCCGCTGTGGCTGGTGTTCGGCGTGTGGATGATGGCCGTGCAGTACATCGACTACCCGGCGGACAACCACAAGCTGGGCTGGAACGAAATGCTCGCCTGGCTGCGCAGCAAGCGCTGGGCGTGCATGGGCTTCGGCGGGGTGACCTACCTGGCGCTGCTGATCCCGCTGGTCAACCTGGTCGCCATGCCCGCCGCCGTGGCCGGCGCGGTGCTGTTCTGGGTGCGCGAGGATGGCGACAAGGCGTTGGCCAGGCACTGAGCCGGGCTTCCCCCACGAACGCCCCGCCACACACGACACCCCGTAGGATGGCGTTGGGCGCAGCGATACCCATCCTACGAAAAGCACCTCGGCGCAATCGGTCACGGCGGTTGCGCCTAACCCCATCGACAAACACGACGCCCCGTAGGATGGCGTTGAGCGAAGCGATACCCATCACCGCGGCCGCATGGGTTTCGCAAGCTCGACCCACCCTACGGAACTGGTGGCCGCCGGCATGGACGCCCACCCGATGCGCGCCGACGTCGTCGCCTACGCCCCACGCGATTAAGACACACCCCCGTAGGAGCGGCGCGGCTGGGGCAGCGTAGGAGCGGATCTCATCCGCGATCCGCGCCGATACCTCCGGCTATCGCGGACAAAGTCCGCTCCTACGCCCTTCGGCAAACACAAGACCCGTAGGATGGCGTTGAGCGAAGCGATACCCATCACCGCGGCCGCATGGGTTTCGCCAAGGCTCAACCCATCCTACGAAAAGCGCCTTGGCGCAGCCGGCAAGACAGTTGCTCCTACGGTTACAGGGAAGCACGGGCGTAGGAGCGGACTCCGTCCGCGATTGGATTCACCGCGGGCCCTTCCCGCTTCACGCCGTGAAACGCAGCGCCGCCGTCAGATCGCCCATGGGCTGCTGGCCGCGGGCGCGCATGGCGTCGTCGCGCAGCTTCAGGCCGTCGAGCTTTTCCAGGTCGAACACCCGGGTGATCAGGCGCAGGATCGAGGCGGTGTCGTAGACGGTGTGGTCCACCGTGCCGTGGCGGGCGAAGGGCGAGACCACCAGCGCCGGGATGCGCGAGCCGGGGCCCCAGCGGTCGCCCCTGGGCGGCGCCACGTGGTCCCACCAGCCGCCGTTCTCGTCCACCGTGATGACGATCACCATGTTCTGCCACTGCGGGCTTTCCATCAGGTGCTTCACCGCGCGCACGATGTGCCGGTCGCCGCTGGCCACGTCGGCATAGCCGGCGTGCATGTTGAGGTTGCCCTGGGGCTTGTAGAAGCTCACCGCCGGCAGCTTGCCGGCGCGGGCGTCGGCGAAGAAGCGGTTGCTCGACGGGTCGTCGCCCAGGCCGCCGTCGCGCAGGCGTTTCGCGCGTTCCTCCGGGTGTTCCGGGCCCTGCTGGACGAAGTAGTTGAACGGCTGGTGGTGGTACTGGAAGTTGGGAATCTTCGGGATGCCGGCGGAGTTCTTGTACTGCTCCAGGGTGGCCTCCCAGGCGCCGGCGTACCAGGCCCAGTCCACGCCCTTCCTGCTCAACTTGTCGCCGATGTGCTCGTGGCGCTGCGGCACCATCACGTTGGGCTGGTCCGGCAGCGCGTAGTCCGGGCGCTTGGGGTCGCGCTGCACGGTCGGCCAGTAGGGCGGCAGCATGGTGTTCACGCCGTAGCCGTCGGGGGTCAGGGCGCTGGGGCCGAACTTCGGTGCGCCGCCAGTGACGCTGGCGGGCGAGTCGTCCAGCGGTTTCAGCCGCGGGTCGGCGGGATTGTCGCTCATCAGCTGGGCGATCTGCGTGTGCGCCGGCGAGTTGTGCACGTCCGGGTACACCGGCGGGGTCGCCGCCACCAGGTAGTGGTGGTTGAGGAAGGAGCCGCCGAAGGCGCCCTGGAAGAAGTTGTCGCACAGCACGAAGTCCCGGGCCAGGTCCCACAGGCGCAGGCTGTACGGGCTCTGCGCGTAGTAGCCCATGGGCAGCGCGCCGGAGTCGGCCCAGGCGACGAACATATCGTTGCGCCCGCCGTTGATCTGCATCTGGTTCTGGTAGAACACGTGCCACAGGTCGCGGGTCACCAGGCCCAGGGGCAGGTCCTCGCCCTGCGGGCCCTTGAGCGCGAAGGGCGCGTTGGGCAGGTTCTCCTGGTACTGCGCGCCCTCGGCGTAGGTCACGCCTTCCAGGCTCTGGCCGACCTGCAGCACGCCGCCGTACACCGGCGGCAGCTTGCCCAGCAGGCGGCCGTCGCGGTCGCGCTGCTGGTAGTCGGCCGGCTGCAGCGACGACAGCGGCTTCTCCACGCCGGGGAAGTCGCCGAACAGGTTGTTGAAGCTGCGATTCTCGGCGTAGATCACCACGATGCTCTGCACCTGCTCGCGCAGCGCCCGGTCCAGCTCGGCGCCCTCCAGTTCGCGCACGGCCTCGCCGGCCTGCGCCGTGCCCTCGCCCACCAGGCCGGCCAACGCGGCGCCGGCGCCCAGGGCCGCGGCGCCGCCGAGGAAGCGGCGGCGGCCGGCGTCCGCCAGTGGCTGGGCATCGTCCTGCCCGGGATTCTGATCGCGCTTGTCGCTCATCGACGGCTCCCCCATGTCGGAAATCGCGGCACTCTATCAGCCCCGTATGACAGGCGGGCGAAGGCTCTATGACAGGCCTTTCCAAAAGCCTTGCGAGAACCCCCTGAATCCCCGTCACATTTGTGCAACCCCGGCGTCACACGAGCTACACCGGCCAGGCGGAGACTGCCGTTCATGAGCACGACTCCCCTGCGCATCGCGCTGATCAGCGAAACCTTCCCGCCGGAAATCAACGGCGTGGCCAATACCCTCGGGCGCCTCGCCGCCGGGCTGCTGCAGCTCGGCCACCGGGTGCAGGTGGTGCGCCCGCGGCAGCACGTCGACGACGGCCGCCACAGCGACGACGAGCTGCTGCTCACCCGCGGCTGGCCGCTGCCCGGCTACCCCGGCCTGCAATGGGGCCAGTCGTGCCTGCACAAGCTGCTGCGGCACTGGCGGCGGCTGCGCCCGGACGTGCTCTACATCGCCACCGAGGGCCCGCTCGGGCTGGCCGCCCTGCGCGCCGCGCGACGCCTGCGGATTCCCGCGCTGAGCGGCTTCCACACCAATTTCCAGCAGTACAGCGCGCACTACGGCCTGGGCCCGCTGACGCGCCTGGTGACGGCCTACCTGCGCTGGTTCCACAACCGCACCCAGCGCACCCTGGTGCCCAGCGCCAGCCAGGCGCTGGAGCTGGAGCGCCGCGGCTTCGCCCACCTCGCCCAGCTGGCGCGCGGCGTGGATGGCCAGCTGTTCCAGCCCGGCCGCCGCGACGATGCCTTGCGCCGCGAGTGGGGCCTGGGCGAGCAGGACATCGCCGTGCTGCACGTCGGCCGCCTGGCCGCGGAGAAGAACCTCGGCCTGCTCGGCCGCGCTTTCAATCAACTGCGCGCCGCCCACCCGCAGTTGAAGCTGCGCCTGGTGATCGTCGGCGACGGCCCGCAGCGCGCGCAGCTCGCCCGCGAACTGCCGGATGCGATCTTCTGCGGCCTGCAACGCGGCGAGGAACTGGCCCGGCACTACGCCAGCGGCGACCTGTTCCTCTTCCCCAGCCTGTCGGAGACCTTCGGCAACGTGGTGCTGGAAGCGCTGGCCTCGGGCCTGGCGGTGGTCGCCTACGACCAGGCCGCCGCGGCCCAGCACATCCGCCACGGCCACGACGGCGCACTGGCGATTCCCGGCGACGAGGCCGATTTCATCGATGCCGCCAGCTGGCTGCTGGAAGACCGCGAGCACCTGCGCCGGGTGCGCCTGAATGCGCGCCAGCACGCCGGCCGCCTGGAATGGCGGAGCATCGTCGAACGCTTCGAGGGCTACCTGCTGGAAGCCATCCGCCAGCCGCTGCCGGCACCGGCCAACGGCACCGACGCGCTGGGCGCCGATACCGTGCGCAAGTGATCAGGCGAAGGGCTTGGGCTCGGCGGCGAACGACAGGCTCATGGCCCCGGCGCCGAGGTTGATGCCCCCGGTCGGGCTGAGCATGCCCAGGTGCATGGCGATGCCGCGCTCGCCGCAGGCCTGTTCCAGGGCCTCGAAGCCCGGCAGGTCGCGCAGCGCCGAGGGGTCGCCGGCGTAGCTCAGGCCGACGTGCGGGGCCAGCAGTTCACCAGCCTCCACCCGCGCGCGGGCGAAGTTGAGCAGGCGCTCGGCGGACTTCTCGTAGTTCGGCGACACCGACACCGGCTTGTCCTCGCCCTGCACCAGGCTCAGCACCGGCTTCATGTCGAGCATCGAGCCGATGCCGAGGAAGGCGCCGCGCAGGCGGTCGCCGATGCTGCTGCGGTCGCCCTTCTGGAAGCCGCGGCGGCGCACGTGGCCGAGGTCGTTGGCGACCAGGAAGGTGTTCATCTGCTGGCTCAGCTGCTCCAGGCGCGTGCGGATGGCGTTGGGGTGCTGGTCCTCGCCGAGCAGGCGCGCGCCTTCGGCGGCCAGCACCGCCAGGCCGGCGAACACCGTCTGGCTGTCCACCACGCGCAGCGCGAAGGGGCCGTTGATGCCGGCCGCGGCGCGTTTCTCGCGGTAGTTCTGCAGCAGGCCGAAAGAAGCCTGGGTGGCGTTGTCGAAGATCGGGCTGCGCGCGCTGCTGACGGTCAGGCAGATGACGTAGTCGAAGTCGGTGACCAGCTGTTCGAGGAACCAGGCCTGGGTTTCCACGGCTGTCAGCGGTTCGCTGCCGTCTTCCGGGGCGACCTTGGGCAGCTCCTCGGCGTAGAAGCGCAGGGTGGTGTCGGGGTCGCGATCGTCGATGATGCGCCGCTGGCCTATCCGGATACCGATGGGCAGGACGCGGATGTTGTTGGCAGCGAGGAATTCGGGGGGCAGGTCGCAGGTCGCATCCACCACCAGGCCGATCCGCATGGCTTAGCTCCTTTGGCCGTGTGCCGGCCTATTGTTGTGTGTTAGCCGCCCTACAATGCCCGTTTCCGACATTCAAGTCAGCAGATCGGAAGGTCTGCTTCGGAAAAGATTTGTAAATTTGGCGGAAATGGCCTTAGGAAAAGGACAAAAGAAACCGCCCGGGGAGCTGCCCCGGGCGGTCTTGTCGGTCCGCGGCGATCAGGCCAGGGACATCAGCGCATCGCGGCTGAACGGCTTGATGTCGGCCAGGCGGCCGTCGCGCACCTTCAGCGCCCAGTCCGGGTCCACCAGCAGCGCGCGGCCCACCGCCACCAGGTCGAACTCCTGCTTGCCCAGGCGCTCCAGCAGGCCCTCGATGCCCGAGGGCTGGGCCACTTCGTCGGTCTTGCCGAAGAAGGCCAGGAACTCGCTGCCGTCCAGGCCGACGTTGCCCACGGTGATGGTCGGCTTGCCGGTGAGCTGACGCGTCCAGCCGGCCAGGTTGAGGTCCGAGCCTTCGAACTCGGGAATCCAGAAGCGGCGGGTCGAGCAGTGGAAGATGTCCACGCCGGCCTCGGACAGCGGCTTGAGGAACGCCGCCAGTTCTTCCGGGGTCTGCACCAGGCGCGCGGCGTAGTCCTGCTGCTTCCACTGCGAGAAGCGGAAGATGATCGGGTAGTCCGGGCCCACCGCCTCGCGCACGGCGCGGATCAGCTCGATGGCGAAGCGCGAGCGGTTGGCCAGGCTGCCGCCGTATTCGTCGGTGCGCTTGTTGCTGCCGTCCCAGAAGAACTGGTCGATCAGGTAGCCGTGGGCGCCGTGGATCTCCACACCGTCCATGCCGATGGCCTTGGCGTCGCGGGCGGCCTGGGCGAAGGCGGCGATGACTTCCTGGATGTCTTCCCTGGTCATCTCGTGGACCAGCACCTGGCCGTCCTTCACCTTGCCGCTGGGGCCGTAGCCGGGGACGCTGGCGTCCGGCTCCACGCCCAGGCGGCGCACGGAACCCACGTGCCACAGCTGCGGGACGATCTTGCCGCCTTCGGCGTGCACCGCGTCGACCACCTGCTTCCAGCCGGCCAGGGCGTCCTCGCCGTAGAAGCGCGGCACGTTCGGGTAGCCGTTGGCGGCCTTGTGGCCGACGGTGGTGCCTTCGGTGACGATCAGGCCGACGCCGGCGGCGGCGCGGCGGCGGTAGTACTCCACCACCTGGGCGTGGGGCACGCCGCCCGGGCTGAAGTTGCGGGTCATCGGGGCCATGACCACGCGGGTCGGCAGCTCCAGGTTGCCGAGGCGGAAGGGCTGGAACAGGCTCTCTACGGATGCGCTCACGAAGGTTCTCCAGGGGCGGCCGGGCGGCCCGTCCCGTCAGTGGGTTGCACGATGTTCAGGCCGCCAGCACCCGCTCCAGGCGGGCGATGAAGGCTTCCATGGGTTGCAGCGAGCCGCTCGCCTTCAGCCGCCCCAGCACGCCCTGCCAGGCGTTGGCGATGAAGTTGGCGAGGTTCTCGCAGTCCTCGTCCGCGGCCAACTCGCCGGCGCGCTGCGCCTCGGCCAGGCAGTCGCGGAGGATGTCGGCGCCGCGCTGGAGGATGGCGTCGACCTGGGCGCCGATGGCCGGCGACAGTTCGGCCATCTCGAAGCTGAGGCTGCCGATGAAGCAGTGGTACTCGGCCTTCTCCTGGCGGGTAAAGTGCGCCAGCAGTTCGGCGTAGTAGCCGAGGATGCGCGCGCGCGGGCCCAGCGCCGGGTTGCCCAGGGCCTCGGCGTAGCGCTGCAGGCGCGAGCCGTAGATGTGCTCCAGGGCCTGCAGGGCGAAGTCTTCCTTGCTCTCGAAGTAGTGGTAGAAGGAGCCCTTGGGAATGCCCGCGGCCTGGACGATGTCCTGCACCCCGGTGCCGTGGTAGCCGCAGCGGGTCATGACCGCCGAGCCCTTGGCCAGGATGAGGTCGCGCTTGTCGAGTCGGATGCTGGTGTTCATGGGGCGCAGGATATGACCGGTCGTCTCGCCCTGCCCAGCACTATTGATGGCGGTGATTCTGCGCCACAGGCAGCGGCCTCAGTGCCAGCTGACGTACTGCTCCAGCGGGAAGCGCAGGCGCGGGTTGTACACGCCGCGCTCGGCGGCTCGGCCCACCGCCAGCAGCATGACCGGCACGGCCCGCGGCGGGATGTCCAGCACGCGGCGCAGGCGCACCTCGTCGAAGCCTTCCATGGGGCAGCTGGCGTAGCCGTGGCTCTGCACCGCGAGCATCAGGTTCTGCGCCGCCAGGGCGGTGGACTTGGTCGCCCACAGGCGCATCTGCGCGTGGCTGTTGGGCGTGCGCATCAGCGGCCGGCGCAGGCCGACCAGGCGCACCAGGCAGCGCTTGAACAGGCCGCGCAGGCCGAAGGCGCCCTGGTCGTACTGGAAGGGCGCGCTCTTCGCGTAGAACCTGCGCACCTGCTCCGGCACCTGCGGCTCCGGCCACTGTTCGAGCACCTGGCGGCAGGCCTCGCGCCAGGTGTCCGGGCGCGCCAGCACGGCGATCAGCACCGGCGCGGTGCGCGCGGCGTTCTGCTTCAGGCAGACCTCGTGCAGGCGCTGGCGCAGCGCCGGGTCGCGGATCACCTGGAAGCTCCAGGGCTGCAGGTTGCAGGAGTTGGGTGCGAGGCTCGCCAGTTCCAGGCAGTCGCGCAGCACCGCGTCCGGCACCGGCTCGTCGGTGAAGCGGCGCACCGAGCGGCGCTGCTCGATGAGCTGGCGCAACTGGGCCGGCCCGCAGGCCAGGTCGGGGGTTTCGGCGACGAATCGGGTCATGGCGGCGTCCTCGGTCGGTCCGGGGATTAAACCCGGCCAGCGGCGCCGCGCACAGGCGGATGAGAGAAATGCCGGCAGGATTGGCGCAAGCGCCCTCTCCTGCCGGTGCGCAGGCTCAGCCCAGGGCCTTCTCGATGGCCTGCACCAGGGCCGCGTCGTCCGGCGCGGTGCGTGGGCTGAAGCGCGCCAGCACGCGGCCGTCGGGGGCGAGCAGGAACTTCTCGAAGTTCCAGGTGATGTCGCCGGGGAACTCGGCGCCCTCGCCCGCCAGCAGGCGGTACAGCGGATGGCGTTCGGGGCCGTTGACTTCCAGCTTGGCCGACATCGGGAAGCTGACGCCGTAGTTCAGCGAGCAGAACGACTGGATGTCCACCTCGCTGCCCGGCTCCTGGCCGGCGAACTGGTTGCAGGGCAGGCCCAGGACCACGAAGCCGCGGTCGCGGTACTGCTGGTAGAGCTTCTCCAGCCCGGCGTACTGCGGGGTCAGACCACACCTGGAGGCGACGTTCACCACCAGCACCACCTTGCCCTTCAATGGGGAGAGCGGCAGATCCTGGCCATCCAGGCCACGCAGAGTCAGATCGTGAAAAGCGCTCATTGGAGTACTCCTTGAATGAAATAGGCACACGAAGTGCCGTGCGCCCGGCCGGACAAGTCGTCCACGCGGCGCATCCCAGTCGGTTCGGGAAAAAGGCCCAGCGTCCGTGCATGCGAAAGGCGCCCTCAGGCGCCTTTCACGGGTACAAGCTTAGCAGCTCCGACCGGGTGTCACCGGGCCATCAATCGGCCCGACGAAACACCTCAGTGGTGGTGGCCGCCCTCGCCATGGATGTGGCCGTGGGCGACTTCTTCCTCGGAAGCTTCGCGCACGTCGACCACCTTGACCTTGAAGTTCAGGCGCTGGCCGGCCAGCGGGTGGTTGCCGTCGACGGTCACGTCGTCGCCGTCGATGTCGCGGATGGTGACGATCTGCATGCCGCCGTCCGGAGCGGAAGCGTGGAACTGCATGCCGACCTGCAGCTCGTCGACGCCTTCGAACATCTCGCGGCTCAGGGTGGCGACCAGCTCGGCGCTGTATTCGCCGTAGGCTTCGCCCGGCTCGATGGCCACGTCCAGCTCGTCGCCGACCTGCTTGCCTTCCAGGGCCTTCTCCAGACCGGAGATGATGTTGCCGGCACCATGCAGGTACACCAGCGGAGCGCCGCCGGCGGAACTGTCGATGACCTCACCTGCGTCGTTGGTCAGGGTATAGTCGATGGAAACCGCCTTGTTGGCTGCGATCTGCATGGGGAAGAACCTTTCCGAAAAAGAAGTTGAGCGAACAAGTCTACGCCGGGCCGGGGATGAAAGCGACCCGAAGGCGGACGGATGGCCCGTGCGCGAGCCGCCGCGCCTGCTTGACTTCCATCAGGACGAGGACGGCCACTGGGTGGCAGTGTTGTCCTGCGGCCACACCCAGCACCTGCGCCACCAGCCGCCCTGGCAGTCGCGCCCCTGGGTGCTGGACGCCAAGGCGCGCGCGGCGCTGATCGGCCGGCCCTTCGCCTGCGGCTGGTGCGCCCGGGCAACCCACCCCGACGACAAGGACTGAGACGAGCATGGCGGCACGCAACATCCTGGTAATCAACTGCGGCAGTTCCTCGATCAAGTTCGCCCTGGCCAGCGAGGATCGCGAGGGCTTCGTCCTGCACGGCCTGGCCGAGCGCCTGGGCGAGCCCGGCGCGGTGCTCGGCTGGGTGCGCGGCGGCCAGCGCGACAGCCTGGAGCTGGGCGACGGCGCCGGCCACGAAGTCGCCCTGGCGCGCCTGCTGCCGCTGGTGGAGCAGGCTGTGAAGGGCCCGCTGCACGCCATCGGCCACCGCGTGGTGCACGGCGGCGAGCGCTTCACCCAGGCCTGCCGGATCGACGCCGAGGTGCTCCAGGCGATCCGCGACACCGTGCCCCTGGCGCCGCTGCACAACCCGGCCAACCTGCTGGGCATCGAGGCGGCCATGGCGCTTTATCCACAGCTGCCCCACGTCGCCGTGTTCGACACCGCCTTCCACCAGAGCCTGCCGCCGCGCGCTTACCGCTACGCCCTGCCGGAACCGCTGTACCGCGAGCAGCACGTGCGCCGCTACGGCTTCCACGGCACCAGCCACCGCTACGTCAGCCACCGCGCCGCCGAGATCAGCGGCCTGGCCCTGGGCGACAGCTACTGGATTTCCGCGCACCTGGGCAACGGCAGCTCCACCTGCGCCATCGCCGAGGGCCAGAGCCGCGACACCAGCATGGGCCTGACGCCGCTGGAAGGCCTGGTGATGGGCACCCGCAGCGGCGACGTCGACCCCAACCTGCACAGCCACCTGGCGCGCACCCTGGGCTGGAGCCTGGAGAAGATCGACCACATGCTCAACCACGACAGCGGCCTGCTCGGGCTTTCCGGGCTGTCCAACGACATGCGCACCCTGGAGCACGCCCGCGAGCAGGGCCACGCCAACGCGGCGCTGGCCATCGAGGTGTTCTGCTACCGCCTGGCCAAGTCCCTGGCGGCCATGACCTGTGCCCTGCCGCGCCTGGACGGGCTGATCTTCACCGGCGGCATCGGCGAGAACTCGCCCCTGGTGCGCAACCTCACGGTGCAGCACCTGCACGTGATGAACCTGCAGCTCGACGGCGAGGCCAATGCCCGCTGCGTGCGCGGCGTCGAAGGGCCGATCCACGCCCAGGGCCATCCGCGGGTGCTGGTGATCCCGACCAACGAGGAACGCCAGATCGCCCTCGACACCCTGGCCGTGCTCGGCTGAAGATTGCCTCCCCGGCCCCACAAGGGCCGCAGCGAACCCGAACGGCTTAAGGAGCCCGGATGCATACCTTCTTCATCGCCCCGACCGGCTTTGGCGTCGGCCTCACCTCCATCAGCCTCGGGCTGATCCGCGCCCTGCAGCGCGCCGGCCTGAAGGTCGGCTTCTACAAACCCATCGCCCAGCCGCAACCCGGCGACGACGGCCCGGAGCGCTCCAGCGAGCTGGTGGCCCGCACCCACGGCCTCAAGCCACCCACCCCGCTGCCGCTGGGCAAGGTCGAGCGGATGCTCGGCGACGGCCTGCTGGACGATCTGCTCGAAGGCATCATCCACGAGTACCGGGCCGCCGCCGAAGGCCAGGACGTAATGATCATTGAGGGCATGGTCCCCACCCGCCACGTCAGCTACGCCGCGCGCATCAACTTCCACCTGGCCAAGAGCACCGACGCCGAGGTCATCCTGGTCTCGGCGCCGGAGAACGAGACGCTCAACGAGCTGTGCGACCGCCTGGAGATCCAGGCCCAGCTGTTCGGCGGCGCCCACGATCCGAAGCTGCTCGGGGTGATCCTCAACAAGGTCCGCGACGTCGACGGCGAAGGCCGCCCGCTGGAGGGCGAGGCCGCCGCCCAGCGCTTCGCCGCGCGCCTGAGCGAGCACTCGGCACTGATGCGCGGCGGCGAGTTCCGCCTGCTCGGCTGCATCCCCTGGCAGGACGACCTCAACGCCCCGCGCACCCGCGACGTGGCCGACCTGCTCAATGCCAGCGTGCTCAACGCCGGCGACTACGAGCAGCGCCGGGTGCAGAAAATCATCCTCTGCGCGCCCTCGGCGCCGAACACCGTGCACCTGCTCAAGCCCGGCGTGCTGGTGGTGGTGCCGGGCGACCGCGACGACATCATCCTCGCCGCCTGCCTGGCGGCCATGAACGGCGTGCCCCTGGCCGGCCTGCTGCTGTGCAGCGGCCTGGCGCCGGACGCGCGGATCATGGAACTGTGCCGCAGCGCCCTGCAGAGCGGCCTGCCGGTGCTGACGGTGAACACCGGCTCCTACGACACCGCCGGCGATCTCACGCGGATGAACAAGGAAATCCCCATCGACGACCGCGAGCGCGCCGAGCACGTCACCGAGTACGTCGCCGGGCACATCGACTTCGAATGGCTGCGCGAGCGCTGCGGCGCGCCCCACGAGCCGCGCCTGTCGCCGCCGGTGTTCCGCTACCAGCTGACGCAGCGCGCCGCCCGCGCCGGCAAGCGCATCGTCCTGCCCGAGGGCAGCGAGCCGCGCACCGTGCAGGCGGCAGTGATCTGCCACGCCCGCGGCATCGCCCGCTGCGTGCTGCTGGCCAAGCCCGACGACGTCCAGGCGGTGGCGCAGATGCTCGGCATCGCCCTGCCGGCGGACCTGGAGGTCATCGACCCGGACCTGGTGCGCAGCCGCTACGTCGAGCCCATGGTGACGCTGCGCAAGGGCAAGAACCTCAACGCGCCCATGGCCGAGCAGCAGCTGGAAGACAACGTGGTGCTGGGCACCATGATGCTCGCCCTGGAAGAGGTGGACGGCCTGGTCTCCGGCGCCATCCACACCACCGCCAACACCATCCGCCCGGCGCTGCAGCTGATCAAGACCGCGCCGGGCTACAACCTGGTGTCCTCGGTGTTCTTCATGCTGCTGCCCGACCAGGTGGTGGTCTATGGCGACTGCGCGGTGAATCCCGATCCTTCGGCCAGTGACCTGGCGGAGATCGCCCTGCAGAGTGCCGACTCGGCGCAGGCCTTCGGCATCGTCCCGCGGGTGGCGATGATCAGCTACTCCACGGGGGACTCGGGAACCGGCGCGGATGTCGAGAAAGTGCGGGAAGCGACGCGCATCGCGCAGGAAAAACGCCCCGATCTGTTGATCGACGGGCCCTTGCAGTATGATGCCGCCGCCGTCGCCGGCGTCGGCCGCCAGAAGGCTCCCGACAGCCCGGTGGCCGGCCGCGCCACGGTGTATGTGTTCCCCGACCTGAACACCGGGAACACCACCTACAAGGCGGTGCAGCGCAGCGCCGACTGCATCAGCATCGGCCCCATGCTGCAAGGCTTGCGCAAGCCGGTGAACGACCTGTCGCGCGGCGCCCTGGTGGAAGACATCGTCTACACCATCGCGCTCACCGCGATCCAGGCCGATACGCAACAGACCTGATCCAAGGAGGGCCGCCCAGCGGCGGCCCAGGCCAACGCCGGCACAGGAAGGTGCCACCCGAACAGCGGGGCCGGAACCCCGACCACGCGCCGCCGCCGAGCGTCGCCCATGTACAAGGAACATCCATGCTCAACTTCCTTCCCCATGCCCTGCGCGGCTCGCTCGCCGGCCTGCTGCTGATCCTCAGCACCCTGTGCTGGTGCGTCCCGCTGTTCGGCATGACGCTGTTCAAGCTGCTGCTGCCCTTCGCCCCGGCCCAGGCGGTTTGCCGGCGGATCATGGGGCTGATCGCCGAAGGCTGGATCAGCTGCAACAAGGGCTGGATGAACCTGGTGCAGCGCACCGGCTGGAACGTCCAGGGCCTGGAAGGCCTGGAGTACGACCATTCCTATCTGGTCACCAGCAACCATCAGAGCTGGGTCGACATCCTCGTCCTGCAGTACCAGCTCAACCGGCGCATCCCGCTGCTGCGCTTCTTCCTCAAGCAGCAGCTGATCTGGGTGCCCGTCATCGGCCTGTGCTGGTGGGCGCTGGATTTCCCCTTCATGAAGCGCTACAGCAAGGCCTACCTGGCCAGGCACCCGGAGAAGCAGGGCCAGGACCTGGCCACCACCCGCAAGGCCTGCGCCAAGTTCAAGCGCATCCCGGTGGCCATCTTCAACTTCCTCGAAGGCACCCGCTTCACCCGCGCCAAGCACGACGAGCAGGGCTCGCCGTTCCAGCACCTGCTCAAGCCCAAGGCCGGCGGCATCGCCTTCGTCCTCGACGCCATGGGCGAGCAGCTGCGCACCCTGGTCAACGTGACCATCCACTACCCCGACGGCAGCCCAACCTTCTGGTGCCTGCTGTCCGGGCGCCTGAAGCGCGTGGTGGTGCGCTTCGAGGAGCTGGAGATTCCGCGGCAGTTCATCGGCAAGAGCTACGACCAGGATGCGGATTACCGGGCGGAGTTCCAGCGCTGGGTGAACCAGCTGTGGGAGCGCAAGGACCAGGTGCTGGCACAGTTGCACCGGGAGTATCCGGCCAAGGCTTGAGGGGGTGCGCTTTTGCTCTTGTAGGAGCGAGCTTGCTCGCGAAGGGTGATGGTGGTGCTGGGTTCAGAGCGCCCTCTCCCCAACCCTCGGCTGCGCGCCCCGCCCTGAAGGGAGAGGGGGCTGTTCGGAGTGAGTGGGGAGTTCGGAGTCAGCCTGATACTCCTCACCCCACCTCGTCATTCCCGCGAATGCGGGACGCGGCTCCATCGCGAACAGCGCTTGCGCTGGCCCGAAGGGGAATAACCCAGTGACGGGCGGTTCGCGAGCAAGCTCGCTCCTACGAAAAGCAAAAGCAAAAGCGCGTTTGCTCTTGGACTTCCAGAGAAACATCCGCGCACTCCGAAACGCCCCTTCAGAAGGCCGAGCGAAACCGGCGCTCAGGAGGTCATGCGACATGGATGTCGCGAGAGCACCGCGGGCTACAGGGACGTACCCTCGGGGCGGGCCTCCGTGGCGGGGGAGTTCGTGAGGGTAGCCCGACTCCGTCGGGCCCGTATGCGGGGCAAGCCTTTTTGGTTCCTTTTGTGGCGTTTGACAAAAGGGACTCGCCCGAGGGGGCGAAACGAGAGACATCCGAACACTCGGAGCGGCGCGCTACACCAAGCCCCCAAATCTCTGGGTTATTCCCCTTCGGGCCAGCGCAAGCGCTGTTCGCGATGGAGCCGCGTCCCGCGTTCGCGGGAATGACGGGGTGAGGTTAGGGGTGGGAGGATGGCGCCTGACCGACGCATCGCTCAGGACAGCCCCCTCTCCCGCTTGCGGGAGAGGGCTGGGGAGAGGGCGCTCTTAAAGACTCCCCCTCCCCCCCAAACAAAAAAAGCCCGCCAACCGGCGGGCTTTTTTTCATCCAGGCAACACTTACTGATACTGCTGCTGCCCACCCTGCGGCGCAGTGCCCTGGGCGCCCGGCAGGGCCTTCAGGTTCACCTCGACCCGACGGTTCTGCGCACGACCATCCACCGTGGAGTTGCTCGCGATCGGCTGGTCCGGCCCCATCCCGCGAGTGCTCACGCGAGTACCGTCGACGCCTTGCGAAGTCAGGTAGGTCGCCACACTCTGCGCCCGGCGCTGCGACAGGTCCATGTTGTGCTGGCGGCTGCCGGTGCTGTCGGTGTAGCCGACGATCTCGATGCTGTTCTGGTTGAACTGCTTGAAGGAGTTCGCCAGGTTGTTCAGCGGCGCGTAGAAGGACGGAGCGATGTTCGCCGAATCGGTGGCGAAGGTGATGTTGCCCGGCATGATCAGCTTGATGTCATCGCCCTGGCGCTGCACCTGCACGCCGGTGCCCTGCATCTGCTGGCGCAGCTGGGCCTCCTGCTTGTCGGCGTAGTAGCCGTAGCCGGCGCCGGCCATGCCGGCCACCGCGGCGCCGATCAGCGCGCCCTTGCCGCGGTTGTCGTGGTTGATCGCCGCGCCGGCCACGGCGCCGGCCAGCGCGCCCAGGCCGCCGTACTTGGCGGTCTTGCTCACGCCGCCCTCCTGGGGGACCTGGGTGTTGGGGTCATAGGGATTCTGCGAGGCGCAACCGGCCATGAGAGCGAAGGCGGTGACGGCCGCGACCATGGACAGACGACGTGCGGTGAACATGAAGGAGGACTCCTCGGATAGCGATACGCCCTTTCCCGGGCGGCAGGTTAGAGCTTGGAACGTGCAAAAGATTCCACAACAACCTTAAGCACGAATGAACGGATTCTCACGCATTTCATCGCCCAGGCGCGTGTCCGGGCCGTGGCCGGTGACCACGGTGGCCTCCTCGTCCAGGCTGTACAGGCGCTGTTTGATCGAACGCTCGATGGTGGCGTAGTCGCCGCCCCACAGGTCGGTGCGGCCGATGCCGCGGCGGAACAGGGTGTCGCCGGCGATCAGCAGCCTGGCGCCGGGGAACCAGAAACTCATCGAGCCCGGCGTGTGCCCCGGGGTATGCAGCGCCACGCCGCAGCCGCAGGCCAGCTCCTCGTCGTCCTGCAGCCACTGGTCCGGCGACGGCACCGGCTTGTAGGGCACGCCGAACATGCGGCACTGCATCTCCAGGTTGTCCCAGAGGAACTGGTCGCCCTGGTGCAGGTGCAGGGTGGCGCCGGTCTTCTCCTTCATCTGCCCGGAGGCGAGGAAGTGATCCAGGTGCGCATGGGTGTGGATAATGCTCACCACCTTCAGGCCGAGGGCGTCGAGGCGCTGCAGGATCAGCTCGTGGTCGCCGCCCGGGTCGACCACGATGGCCTTCTTCGTCAGCGGGTCGCCGATGATGGTGCAGTTGCACTGCAGGGGGCCGACGGGGAAGGTTTCGCGGATCAGCGCGGGCTGGGCGGCGTCCATGGGGTATTTCCTGGCAGGTTTCGACAAACGCCAAGGGTGACGGCAAAGCCGCCGCGCTTCAACTCCCCGTGTTCAGTCGGCGCGGTAGTCGGTGGGCAGCTTGCCGGTCCACTTGCGGAACGCCCGGCGGAAGTTCGACGGGTCGTTGAAGCCCAGCAGCAGGGCGATCTCGTACAGCGGCAGGTGGGTGGTGGTGAGGTATTGCAGGGCCAGGCGCTTGCGCACGTCGTCCAGCACCTGCTGGTAGGTGGTGCCCAGGCTGGACAGGTGCCGGCGCAGGCTGCGGCCGCTGGTGTGCAGCTCGCGGGCGGCGCTGTCCAGGTCGGGGAACTCGCCGGGGCGCGCCAGCAGCAGGCGGCGGATGCGCGTGAGCAGGCCTTCCTGCACGTCCAGGCTGGCCAGCAGCGCCTCGCACTGCTGCTCGCACATCTGCACCGTGGCCGGGTTGGCCAGGGCCATGGGGCGGTTGAGGTATTCCCGCGGCAGGCTGATGAAGTGGAACGGCTGGTCGAAGGCCGCCGGCCTGCCGAACACCTCGGTGTAGCGCTCGGCGTAGGGCGGCGCGGGGAAGGCGAAACCGACCTCCACGCCCTGCAGCGGCTCGCCGACGAGGAAGCGGGCGATGGTGTACAGGCTGGTCATCAGGCCCTCGCCGGCGAAGCGCTGCATGGGCCCCAGGGGGATCGACTCGCTGGCGCGCAACTGCGAGCGGTCCTGCTCCTCGACGCGCTCCAGGTCGTAGGCCAGGCCCAGCACGCGGTAGTACTTGAGGGCGAAGTCGATGGCCTTTTCCAGGTTGGCGCTGGACAGCACCGCGTAGCCGAGGATGCCGTGGGTGGAGACGTTCAGGCGCTGGCCCAGCAGCAGGCCGAAGGCCGGCTCGCCGCAGTTGGCCAGGGCGGCGCCGGCGAGCAGGTTGAAGTCGACGAAGGACAGCCGCCCGGCCGGGTTCTGCAGCACCTCGGGGCGCACCCGGGCCAGTTCGAACAGGCGCTGGCGCGGCACGCCGAGCTCCTCGGCGAGGTCGAGCAGGGCCTGGGCGTAGGCCACGGGAACCAGTTCGGCGGTGAAGTTGAGCGGTTGCTTCATGGGCTTCTTCTTGTTCTGACCGCTGGCCGGATATGACCGGAAAGTTGGCAGAAGATAACCTTGTGAGCCTTCCCCCGCAAGCCCAAGATCGGTGCCATGGAAACCCACAACAATGGAGCCGTCATGGCCAGCACGACCCCCGCAGGACTGGAAATCAAGCCACGGCACATGGACTTCGAGCTGCCCGATCCGCTGCCGCGCCACTGGCACGGCGGGGACGCCTTCAAGTCGCACCTGTTCGACGCCATGTCGGTGCTCTTCCCCGATGGCGAGCGCTTCTTCATCGACTCGGTGCGCAACTTCCGCGAGCAGATCGCCGACCCGGTGCTCAAGGAGCAGATCCGCGGCTTCATCGGCCAGGAAGGCCACCACAGCCGCGAGCACCTGGTGTACAGCCAGCGCCTGAAGGACCTCGGCTACGACATCACGCGCATCGAGAAACTGGCCCAGGCGCGCATCCGCTACACCCAGAAGAAGTTCAGCACCCGCCGCCAACTGGCGGCCACCGCGGCGCTGGAGCACATCACCGCGATCATGGCCAACGGCCTGCTCACCAACCCGCGCACCCTGGAGGGCGCCGAGCCGGTGATGCAACGCCTGTGGCGCTGGCACGCGCTGGAGGAAACCGAGCACAAGGCGGTGGCCTTCGACGTCTACAACCAGGTCTGCGGCAGCCGCCGCCTGCTGCGCCGGGCGATGGTGATGGCGACCCTCTTCTTCGTCCTCGACACCTTCCGCGGCCTGGTGCACATGCTCAAGCGCGACGGCCTGCTGTGGAACTGGCGCGTGTGGCGCGACGGCCTGAAATGGAGCTGGGGCAAGGACGGCGTGTTCCGCCCGCTGCTGCGCGAGTACCGCGACTTCTTCCGCAAGGACTTCCACCCGTGGCAGCACGACAACCTCGACCTGCTGTACCAGGTGCGCAAGGAATACGATCCGCAGCCGATGGCGCATGCGGGTTGATTCCGGCTTTTCCACAACGCCCCGCCTCGTCGGGGCGTTGGTGTTTCTGCAGGGGCCGATCGCGGACGGAGTCCGCTCCTACGCCTCCGGGAAAGCACGGCTTTTCGTAGGATGGCGTTGAGCGAAGCGATACCCATCACCATGGCCCGATGGGTTTCGCAAGCTCAACCCATCCTACGAAAAGCATCCCGGCGCAGCCTGCGCCCATGTCCGCAATCCGCCGAAAGGCGTTCCCCCTGCACAACGAAAGAGCCCCGGCGAACCGGGGCTTTTTCATCGCAGGCCCGATCAGGCATGCAGGAAGCGCAACGCATCCGCCGCCGTCTGCTGCGGGATTTCCTCCATGGGAATGTGGCCCACCCCGGGATAAGTTTTCACCTGGATGCCCGGCAGGTCGCGCTGCCACAGCGGCACGTGCTTCGGCGAGATCCAGCGGTCGCGCTCGCCCCACATCAGCAGCGTCGGCACCTTGATCTGCGCCACCCGCGCCGGGGTGCCCGGCAGTTCCTCGCGGTTGGCCTTCACCAGCACGCGGAAGATGTCGATCATGGCGCGGCGGTTGCCCGGGCGGCGGCTGATGTCGTAGTAGCGGTCGACCACCCCGGGCTGGATGCGCTGCGGGTTGCCGTAGACCTCCCTGATCCCCTGGGCCACCAGGGCCCGCGGCATCCAGGCCGGCATCAGCAGGCCGGCGCCGGGCAGCGCGGCGCTGGCGATCATCAGCGGCACCTTCTGCATGTGGTAGCCGGCCGGGTCGACCAGGATCAGCCGCTCCACCCTGTGCGGCTGGGCCAGGGCGTAGTTCCAGGCGATGTAGCCGCCCAGGGAGTTGCCGGCGATGGACACCCTGTCCAGCCCCAGGCGTTCGAGGAACAGGCCGAACACCTTCACCAGGCGCTCGCCGCTGTAGTCGCGGTCGCGGCCGCCGCCGGTGAGGCCGAAGCCGGGCACGTCGAGGCGGACGATGCGGAAGTGCCGGGCCATCTCCGCCACCCAGCCGTCCCAGGTGTGCAGCGACGCCATCACCCCGTGCACCAGCACCAGCACTGGCTTGTCGCGGCCGCCCTCGTCGCGGTAGTGGATCGGGAAGCCGTCCACCTCGATGAAGCGCGAACCGGCCTCGCTCGGGGCGTAGCGATCGATCAGGGCTTCCAGCGGCAGGGCGCCGAAGCCCAGGCGGGCGAAGCCGGCCGCCAGCGGCGGTTGCAGGCTGTAGGTTGCGGACATGGGGCACTCCGGTGCGCGTTGTTGTCGATGCCCGATCAGAGCACAGCGCCCCAACGCGTTGCGCCCAACCTAGGTAGTGCGCTTGCAGAGGCTGTCGACCAGCAGGTCGCCGAGCACCCGCTTGACCTCTTCCAGGTCGGGCCGCACGGCGCCGCCGAGCAGTTCGTGGGAGGCCGCCTCCAGGGCCCAGAGCAGCGCCTGGTAGGTCAGGGGCGCATGCTTGACGCCCTCGCCGACGAAACGTTCCTCCAGCAGCGCCTGCAACTCGTGCAGCGCCTGGCGGCGGTGCGCGGCCAGGGGTGAGTCGGAGCGTAACGCTTCCTCGTGCATCAGGCGGATGATCGGCCCCACCGCCTGGTGGTAGTCGAAGAAGCGCGCGACCATGGCGCGTAGCCAGGCCTCGCTGCTGCCGGTGGCGGTGCGCATCTCGCGGAAGCGCATCAGCAGCAGCTGCACGGCGGTGCGGTAGATGCCCTCGAGCACGTCGAGCTTGCCGTCGAAGTACTTGTAGAAGGTGCGCCGCGAGACCTTGGCCGCCGCCAGCAGGTCGTTCACCGTGGTCTCGGCAAGGCCCTTGGCGACGAACACCGGGATGCTCGCCAACTGGATGTTGGCGCGCTGCAGGTGGTTGACCAGCGGCCCCTCGCCGCTGCCTTCCTGGCGCGCCAGGGCGCCGTAGCCGCCTAGGTCCTCGAACACCGCCAGCACCGCGCCGGATTCCTGGATCGTCATGCCCCCTCCACCCAACCAAGGCGCGGGGTGACGCCGGCCCCGCCCGTCGCTAACCTAGGCCGACCGCTCCCGCGCAAGGAAAGCCCGTTCGTGCCGACCCTAACACGCCGCCTGCTGTGGCCGCTGGCCATCCTTTTGCTGGTCATCTGCCGCCCCGCCGCGGCGGCCGGCAACGAGCTGTTCTACCTCGGCCAGCGCATCCCGGACATCCAGCGCACCTGGACCAGCGAGGACTACCAGCAACTGATCGACGCGCTGAAGAAGATCGAGGAAACCCAGGCCAACAGCCTGCCGCGGCGCAGCGGCGAATTCACCGGGCCGATCTACCAGCGCATGGTCAGCGAGGAGAACTTCCGCCCGCAGATGAACATCTACGCGCCGCTGGAGCTGCGCCAGAACGAGGCGCGCGAGGTGCTGTTCAAGCTCAAGGAGCTGATGCGCCTGTACTTCGACTTCCGCGCCGCCAAGCAGCCCTACGGCGCAGAAGCCCTGGGCCTGATGAGCTATTCGCTGCGCGAGCAGGCCATCCTGTTCAACCTGACGGTGGAATTCTGGATGACCCTGGCGCAGAGCGAGCAGCGCAACCCGGTACGCCTGAAGGGCATGCAGGAAGCCAAGGCCGCGGCGGCGATGCTGACCAGCAGCGCCCTGGACTACCTGGACCTGACCGCGCAGTTCGAGCGCCAGGACTTGGTGCTGTACAGCGCCGAACTGGCCAAGCAGTTGCCGGAGCTGTTCATCCACCTGCCCGGCGAAACCCGCGGCCAGCTGCTGGCGCGGGTGCAGGCGTTCGCCGACAAGCATCCCTACCCGGAAGTGCGGGAGAACATGCGCGACCTGCTGCCGGTGCTGCAGGGCATCCAGGCCGACGTGCAGCGCCAGCTGGCCAAGCCGGCGAAGGGCGCGCCGGCGCCGAAGGCGTTGGATTTGAGTCCGCCGAAGGAGTAGCGCGGCAGCCCCTTGTAGGAGCGAGCTTGCTCGCGAACGGGATTTACCGGCAGCAGTTGTGTTTCGGATCGACTCCGTTCCCTCTCCCCAGCCCTCTCCCTGAAGGGAGAGGGGGCTAGACCGTGCCGAGAGAAGGAATGGTTTTAGCCGGAAACCACCGCGCCTGCCGGCTGACTCGGGAAAACCAGACCACGCCGAACGGTCCCCTCTCCCTTCAGGGAGAGGGTTAGGGAGAGGGCGCTCTTCAAGGCCAGCACCGAAGCCAACGGCAGAACACGTTCGCGAGCAAGCTCGCTCCTACGAAGAGCTCAGCGCCCAACTAACGCAACAACCCCAACACCTTCGCCCGGGCCACCGCCTGGGTGCGCCTTTCCACCCCGAGCTTGTCGTTGATGTGCCGCGCATGGCTCTTCACGGTATGCAGCGAGATGAACAGGCGCTCGCTGATTTCCTGGTTGGACAGGCCCTGGGCGATCAGCTCCAGCACCGCCAGCTCGCGGCCGCTGAGGCCGTCGGCGAGGGTGGCCGGGCGTTCCGCCTGGGCCGGCAGGCGTTGCAGCAGCAGGCGTTGCAATGGACAGGGCGCGCGCTGCTCCAGTTGCTCGCGCAGCCAGTCCGGCTCCTGGGCCAGCAGTTCCTGCAAGGGCAGCAGCGCCCCGCCGACGGCGCCTTGCAGGCAGGCGTCCAGCGCTTCGCGGGCCTCGCGTTCGCGGCCTTGCTGCAACAGCAGGCCGGCCAGTTGCGCCTGGGCCAGGCGCGCCGGCATCTGCGCCCCGGCCGGCTGCGCCGCGGCGATCAGCGTGCGCAGGCGGCGCTCGGCCTCGGCCGGGCGCTCCTCGCGGCGGGCCAGTTGCGCTTGCAGCAGTTCGATGTAGTACGGCAGTTGCGGGTGGCACTCCGGCGGCGTCGCCGGGTTGGCCCCGGAGTAGGTTTCGCCCAGGCGCTCCAGCCAGGCCGCGGCCAGCTCCAATTGGCCCTGGGCCAGCCACAGCTCGCATTTGACCAGGGTGATGACCGACAGGTAGTACACCGGCGGCACATCCCACACGTGCATCAGCCGCTCGGCCTCGGCCAGTTGGGCGAAGGCCTGGGTGTAGTTGCCCTGGCGCCCTTCCAGGCCGGCCAGCGCGCAATAGCCGATCACCAGGCTGACGTCGCGGCAGGCGCGGGCCTCCTCGATGCCGGCGCGCAGTTTCTGCCGCGCCTCGTCGCCCTGCAGGCCCAGGCCGCGCAGGTAGCCCTGGTAGATCAGCAGCCGGCCGCGCACGGCGTAGCGCCGGTGCGCCGGTTGCCCGGCCAGGCGCGCCAGGCCCTGTTCCAGTTCCTCGCCGGCGCGCAGCACCTCGCCGCGGGCCTGCAGGCCGCGGGCGCGGTCGTAGTGCACCAGCGCTTCCAGCAAGGGGTTGCCGAAGCGCTGCGCCAGTTCCAGGGCCTCGCGGTTGAGGCCGCGGGCGCCCCAGGAATCGCCGCGCACGATGGCCAGGTTGGCCAGGCTCGACAGGCACATCAGGCGCGGCCCGGAGCGTTCCGCCGGGAGCTGCGCCAGGGCCTCGGCGCAATGCCGTTCGGCGCCTTCGATGTCGCCACGGCCGCGGGCGATGATGCCGGCCAGGGCCTGCCACTGGGCCAGCAGGTCGGCCTGGGTGGCGGCGTCGGCGGCCGGCAGGAAGCGCGCCAGCTGGGCGCCCAGTTCCTCGGCGGCGTCCAGCTGGCAGGCCAGGGCCAGGGCCCAGCTGTACAGCACGATCAACCGCGGCGTGCTGGCCAGCAGGCTGTCGGGCAGGTCCATCTTCCAGCGCAGCAGGGTGGCGACGTTCTGCTCGGCCAGCAGCTGTTCTTCCGACAGGCTCTGCACCAGGCTCGCCGCCACTTCCGGGTGGCCGGCGCGCAGGGCCTGGTCCACCGCCTCGTCGAGCAGCCCGCGGGAGCTGAACCAGCGGCAGGCGCGCAGGTGCAGCGAGCCCGCCGAGGGGCCGTCGGCCGGCAGTTCGCGGGCCAGCAGCAGGTCGGAGAACAGGTGGTGGTAGCGGAACCACTGGCCCTGCTCGTCCAGCGGCACCAGGAACACCTGGTGCCGCTGCAGGTGGCGCAGGATGGCGGCGCTGTCGTGGCTGTCGCGCAGGGCGTCGCACAGTTCGCCGCAGAAGCGTTCGAAGCGCGCCGTCTGCAGCAGGAAGGCCTGGACCTCCGGCGGCTGCTTGTCGATCACCTCTTCCAGCAAATAGTCGCGGATCAGTTCCTCGGTGCCGTTCAGCGGCGCGTCGCAGCCCTGCCCGCCGAGGCCCTCGGGGTGGGCCAGCAGCCACAGGCGCAGGCCGGCGATCCAGCCTTCGCTGCGTTCGATCAGGCGCTCGACCAGCGCCTCGCTGGCCGGGGTGCCGCTGGCCGAGACCAGGGCGGCGGTTTCCTCGGCGGTCAGGCGCAGGTCCTGCTCGCTGAGCTCCAGCAGCTGGCGCGACAGGCGCAGGCGCGCCAGGTGCCAGTCCGGGCGCTGGCGGCTGGTGACCAGCAGCACCAGGCCGGGCGGCTGGTGGTTGAGGAGGAATTGCAGGCAGCGGTCGAGCACCGCGCCCTGGGCCAGGTGGTAGTCGTCCAGCACCAGCAGCAGCGGCGCCTCGGCGGACAGGCGCTCGGCCAGTTCGTCGAGCAGGTCGTCGAGCCAGGCCTCGAAGGCGAACGGCTGGTGGCGCTGGCGCATCTTCAGCACCGCCATGGCGTCGTCGCCGAGGCCCGGGAGGTACAGGCGCAGCCCTTCGAGCAGGCGTTCGAGGAAGCGCCCCGGGTCGCTGTCCCGCACGCTCAGGCCCAGCCACAGGCTGCGCCAGTGCGGCGCCAGGGATTCGCAGAACTCGATGGCCAGGGAACTCTTGCCGAACCCGGCCGGCGCAGAAAGCAGCAGCAGGCGCCCACCCAGGCCCGCGCCCATGCGCTGGCACAGCCGCGCGCGGCTGACGTAGCCGGCGGGCAGCGGCGGCCGATAGAAGCGGCTGCCGCCTGGCGGCGGGCTGCTGGCCTCCGGCGGGGGTGGCAGAGTCGAGAAGTCGGTCATGCCCTGGCTCTTGCTCTAGCTCTTATGAGGGATCCTTCGTAGCCGAGCCTAGTAGCTCGACCGGGCTATTTGAAGCCGAATTTGTTACATAACCCGGCGTTTTGCCACTAAATAATTCAGCATTCTCAGATAAATACGACATATTCCGACGGAACATCCTCTTCTGTATCGGCAGCGGATTCCGTATTCACAGCCGGAATAGCTGCACATCATCGGAAATGCAACGGGGTTCGCAGTTTCCTGAACGTTGGGATGCATATAGGCTGGCCACGCCGGGGTGCTCTTCGTAGGAGCGGACCTTGTCCGCGATGGCCGGGCATATCGGCGCGGTTCGCGGATGAGATCCGCTCCTACACTGCCCCACCTGCGCCGCTCCCCTGTAGGAGCGCGCCCTGCGCGCGAAATCGCGCGCAGGGCCCGCTCCTACAATTCCAGGATGGCACGGGCGTAGGAGCGGACCTTGTCCGCGATGGCCGGGTATATCGGCGCGATTCGCGGATGAGATCCGCTCCTACGCTGCCCCACCTACGCCGTTCCCCTGTAGGAGCGCGCCATGCGCGCGAATCGCGGGCAGGGCCCGCTCCTACAATTCCAGGATGGCACGGGCGTAGGAGCGGACCTTGTCCGCGATGGCCGGGCATATCGGCGCGGTTCGCGGATGAGATCCGCTCCTACGCTGCCCCACCTACGCCGTTCCCCTGTAGGAACGCGCCCTGCGCGCGAATCGCGGGCAGGGCGCGCTCCTGCAAATGGACAAAAAAAGGGCCGCAACGCGGCCCTGGAGAAAAGCCGGCCCGCAGGCCGGCGCGTGGGTTCAACTGGCCCGGGCTAGGCCCACGGCCTGCAGGCGGGCGGCGATTTCGTCGAGGATGGCCGGGTCGTCGATGGTGGACGGCGGCGCGTAGTCCTCGCCGTCGGCGATCTTGCGCAGCACGGCGCGGAGGATCTTGCCCGAGCGCGTCTTGGGCAGGCGCTTGACCACCACCGCGCGCTGGAAGCAGGCCAGCGCGCCGATGCGCTCGCGGACCAGCGCCACCAGTTCGCGCTGCAGTTGCTCCTCGGTGATCCGCGCGTCGTCCTTGAGCACCACCAGGCCCAGCGGCACGTGGCCCTTGAGCGGGTCCTGCACGGCGATCACCGCGCATTCGGCCACCGCTTCGTGCAGCGCCAGCAGCTCTTCCATCTCGCCGGTGGACAGGCGGTGGCCGGAGACGTTTATCACGTCGTCGGTGCGGCCCATGATGTGGACGAAGCCGTCCTCGTCGATGAAGCCGCCGTCGCCGGTGTGGTAGTAGCCGGGGAAGGCCCGCAGGTAGGCGCTGAGGTAGCGCGGGTGGTCGTTCCAGAGGGTCTGCGCGCAGCCGGGCGGCAGCGGCAGGCCGATGACGATCGAGCCGGTCTGCCCCGGCGCCAGCAGGCGCCCCTCCTCGTCCACCACCTGCACGTCGTAGCCGGGCACCGCCAGGTTGCTGGAGCCGGCGCGCTGCTCCTGGCAGCCCAGCCCGGTGCAGGGCGCGGTCACCGGCCAGCCGGTCTCGGTCTGCCACCAGTGGTCGAACACCGGCTTGCCGGTCAGCTCCTCCAGCCACTGGTGGGTGCTGCTGTCGAGCTTCTCGCCGGCGAGGAACAGCTGGCGCAGCGAACCCAGGTCGTAGCGCTTGAGCAGTTCGCCGTTGGGGTCTTCCTTGCGGATCGCGCGGATCGCCGTGGGCGCGCAGAACAGCGCGTTGACCTGGTGTTCCTCGATCACCCGCCAGTAGCTGCCGGCGTCCGGCGTGCGCACCGGCTTGCCCTCGTAGAACAGCGTGGTGCAGCCGTTCATCAGCGGGCCGTAAACGATCAGCGAGTGGCCGACCACCCAGCCGACGTCGGAGATGCCCCACCAGACGTCGCCCGGCTGCATGCCGAAGATGGTCGGCAGCGTGTAGTGCAGGGCCACCGCGTGGCCGCCGTTGTCGCGCACTATGCCCTTGGGCTTACCGGTGGTGCCGGAGGTGTACATGATGTACAGCGGATCGCCGCTGGCCATCTCCACCGGGTCGGCCGGCTCGGCGTGGGCCACCGTCTCGCGCCAGTCGAGGTCGCGCCCGGCGTGCAGCTCGGCCATCGCCTGCGGGCGCTGCCAGACCAGCACCTGGGCCGGCTGGTGCAGGGCCAGCTCCAGGGCCTTGTCCACCAGCGGCTTGTATTCGATGACGCGCTCGAACTCCAGTCCGCAGGAGGCGGTGAGGATCAGTTTTGGCTTGGCGTCGTCGATGCGCAGCGCCAGCTCGTAGGGGGCGAAGCCGCCGAACACCACCGAGTGCACCGCGCCGATGCGCGCGCAGGCCAGCATGGCCATGGCCGCCTGGGGCACCATCGGCATGTAGATGATCACCCCGTCGCCCTTGCCCACGCCCAGGGCGCGCAGGGCGCCGGCCAGGCGCGCCACTTCGTCGCGCAGCTCGCGGAAGCTGTAGCGCTGCTGCACGCCGGTGACCGGGGAGTCGTAGATCAGCGCCGCCTGCTCGCCGCGGCCCAGGGCGATCTGCCGGTCGAGGGCCAGGTAGCAGCTGTTCAGGCGGCCATCGGCGAACCAGCGGTGGCTGCCGTCGGGGAGAGTTTCGAGGATGTTGCGCGGGCGCTGGTACCAGGCCACGGCCTCGGCCTGTTCGGCCCAGAAGGCGGCAGGGTCCGCAATGGAGCGGGCATGGGATTGCCGGTAATTCATCATCTGACCCTCTGAATTGTTTTTATCGAGGTCGAATAACGAGTATGGACAGGCCGCGGGGGGCCGCCATCAACCTTTGGTCGTAAGCCGGCGGAGCCTTCCTGGGAGACCGCGCCCCTCGGCCGAACCGGCTGCCCTGGGGACCAACCGGCTTTTATTGCGGGAGGCCATCACGCCCCCTCCTTCCCGGGCAAAGCTATCACCGGCATGCAGGCGCCAAGATCGACTAAATTGTGTTCTTGATGGATTAAATTGCTGAGCCTGCTACCCAGATGTCGAGAACCTCGGATTGGCCCCTGCCCGCCGACAGCCTGCGCCTGCTGCTGCCGCCCACGCTGCTCGGCAAGCTGGCCGCGCACCCGCTCAGCCGCGACCTCTACCCCACCTCCCTGGGCCATTACCGGCGCGCCCGCGACCACCAGATGAGCCGCGAGCGCCACGACGACCACCTGCTGATCTACTGCAGCGAAGGCCTCGGTCACCTGCTGGTCGAAGGCCCCGGCGGGCCCCTGGCGCTGACCATCGGCTGCGGCGACCTGGTCTGGCTGCCGCCGGGCATGGCCCACGCCTACCGCGCCGACGATTCGCAGCCCTGGACCATTTCCTGGGTGCACCTGCGCGGCGACGGCGCCGCCTGGCTGCGCCAGGCCGCCGGCTACGGGGCCTCGCCGGTGCGCCACTGGGGCGTGCAGCATGCCCTGCTCAGCGGCTTCGCCCAGTTGCTGGAGGCGCGCCACAGCGGCTACCGCTTCCAGCCCTTCCTGCTCGCCGCCAGCCGCCTGCGCGCCCTGCTCTGCCAGTTGCCGCTGCTGCGCCCGCTGCGCGAGGGCGGGCTGGACCTGGACGGCCTGCACGCCTACATGCGCGAGAACCTGCACCAGCGCCTGGACCTGGCCCAACTGGCGGCCTTCTGCAACCTGTCGAAGTTCCACTTCGTCAACCGCTACCGGGCGCTGACCGGGCGCACGCCGGTGCAGCACTTCCTGCACCTGAAGATCGAATACGCCTGCCAGTTGCTGGACAGCAGCGGGCACAGCGTCGCCCAGGTCAGCGAGGCCCTGGGGTATGACGACAGCTATTATTTTTCAAGACTTTTCAGCAAGGTCATGGGGCTCTCGCCCAGCGCCTACCGGGCCCGCCTGGGCGAGGGCCGCGGCGGCGCCTGAGGCCCCCGGCGCCGATTGTCGAGTCGCCCCGGACAGCCCGGCTGGCGGAACTACACTCAGCTTCCCCCCAACACAGACACGGGTGTCGCGCCATGCACATACTCGTTCGTCCGTCGGCCGGCGCCCAGGGCAAGCGCTGGCAGGTCTGCCTCGATCAGTTCGCCGTGGACTTCCGCAACGAGCAGGAGGCGCGGCACTTCGTCAGCACCCTGGAGGCCCGCCTGCGCGCGCCCCACGCGCTGCCGCGCACGGAGCAGCCACTGACCGGCTGAAGCGCCTCAGACGCTGCGCTCGCTGATCTGCCCGGTGTACCAGCCCAGCAGCGCCGCGCAGCCGCCGCAGGTCGTGATCACCAGCGCCATGGGCAGCGCGCTGCCGTCGTGCAGCGCGCCGACCAGCGCCGAGGCAGCCGCCGCCACCGTGAACTGCAGGCTGCCCATCAGCGCCGAGGCGCTGCCGGCGTGGCTGCCCTGCCCGGCCATGGCGCAGGCCGAGGAGTTGGGCAGCAGGAAGCCCAGGCTGGCGATGGCGCCGAACAGCGGCAGCAGCAGCGGCCACAGGTGCGCCGGGCGGAACAGGGTGACCGCCAGCAGCGCCAGGCCGCAGAAGAAGTACACCCACACCGCGCGGCGCAGCCAGAACCCCGGCCCGCGGTAGCGCAGCAGGCGCGCGTTGACCTGGGCCATGAGGATGAAGCCGGCGGCGTTGCTGCCGAAGATCCAGCCGTAGTGTTCCGCCGGCACCTGGTAGAGCTGGATGAACACGAAGGGCGAGCCGGCGATGTAGGCGAACATCCCGGCGATGGCCACGCCGCCGGTCAGCGCGTAGCAGAGGAAGGCGCGCTCGCCCAGCAGCCGGCGGTATTCCCTCAGGGCGCCGGACAGCGGCGGCCGCGGGCCGGCGGGGATGGTCTCGGGCAGCCACAGGGCGATGGCGCTGCCGGCCACGGCGCTGAACACCACCAGGCAGAGGAAGATCGACTGCCAGCCGAACAGCCCCAGCAGCGCGCCGCCGCCCAGGGGCGCGAGGATTGGCGCCAGGCCCATCACCAGCATCAGCTGCGAGAAGGCCTTGGCCGCCGCCACCGCATCGCACAGGTCGCGCACCACCGCCCGCGAGATGACCATGCCGGCGCAGCCGCCCAGGGCCTGGACGAAGCGCGCGCCGATCAGCCAGTGCAGGTCCGGCGCGAAGGCGCAGGCCAGCGAGGCCGCGGTGAAGATTATCACCCCCAGCAGCAGCGGCAGGCGCCGGCCGTAGCGGTCGGCCAGCGGGCCATAGAGCAGTTGGCCGATGGCCAAGCCGGCGAAGTAGGCCGACAGGCTCAGCTGGATGTGCTCGACGTCGGTGCCGAAGGCCGCGGCCAGCGCCGGGAAGCTAGGCAGGTAGAAGTCGATGGCCATGGGGCCGAAGGCGCTCAGCGCGCCGAGGATCAGCAGGATGCGAAAGGTCATGGAACACCGTGGGCGCCGTCGCCGGCGGACGGGGCCTGGAAAGGTTCGGGCAAGAATTGCAAGCAGGCTAACGAAACGCCGGCAAGCATATCAATTCGCCGGCCCCGGGACAGGGCCGGAAGAGGAAATTTGCGAGCCGGCTTCAGGCCCCGGCCAGGCGGCCGGCGCCCGTGCCCGTCAGTGCGCCGGCCCCTCCCCCTGGGCCGCTTCGGCCGCGGGCCGGGTCTTGGTCTTGCGCTTGCCCAGGCGTTCGGCGGCCGATTCCACCAGCATGTAGAACATCGGGATGAGGAAGGTCGCCAGCACGGTGGCCGCGAGCATGCCGCCGATCACCCCGGTGCCGATCGAATGGCGGCTGGCCGAGCCGGCGCCGCTGCTGATGGCCAGCGGCACCACGCCGAGGATGAACGCCAGGGAGGTCATGACGATCGGCCGGAAGCGCAGCTTGGCCGCCTCCAGCGCCGCCTGCAGCGGGCTCAGCCCCTGCTCCTCGCGGACCATCACGGCGAACTCGATGATCAGGATGGCGTTCTTCGCCGCCAGGCCGATCAGCGTCACCAGGCCGACCTGGAAGTACACGTCGTTGCTCAGCCCGCGCAGCCAGATGGCGAGGATGGCGCCGAACACCGCGAAGGGCACCGCGGTGACCACCGCCAGCGGCAGGGTCCAGCGCTCGTACTGGGCGGCGAGGATGAGGAACACCAGGATCAGGCCGAAGACGAACGCCGTGCTGCCCGAGCCCTGGGTCTCCAACTCCTGGTAGGCCGAGCCGATCCAGGTGAGGAAGTAGCTGTCGCCGAGGGTCTGGTCGGCCACCTCCTGCATCGCCGCCAGGGCCTGGCCGGAGCTGTAGCCCGGCGCCGGGCCGCCGAGCAGCTTGGCCGCGGGGAACACGTTGAAGCGCGCGTAGGAATCCGGGCCGAGGGTGCGCTGCACGCTGACCAGGGCCGACAGCGGCACCAGGTCACCGCTGGAGGAGCGCACGTACACCTGGGTCAGGTCCTCGGGCTTGCGGCGGAAGTCCGACTCGGACTGCAGGTTGACCTTCCAGGTCCGCCCGTAGAGGGTGAAGTCGTTGACGTAGTAGGCGCCGAAGGTCGCCTGCATGGCGGTGAACACATCGTTGATGGCCACCCCCAGCGAACGCGCCTTGGTGCGGTCGAGGTTGATGAAGTACTGCGGCACGTTGGCGTTGAAGGTGCTGGTCACCCCAGCCAGTTCCGGGCGCTTGGCCGCCGCCGCCATGAACTTCTGCACCATCTGTTCGAGCTGCGCGGAGGTGCCGCCGCTACGGTCCTGGATGTACGCCTCGAAGCCGCCGGTGGTGCTCATGCCGGTGATCGGCGGGGGGTTGAAGCTCATCACCACGCCATCCTGCTGCCTGGCGCCCATGGCCATGAAGGTGCGCGTGAGGTTGCGCGCGTCCAGCTCGGGGGTCTCGCGCTCCTTCCAGTCCTTGAGGGTGACGAAGGACACCCCGGCGCTGGTGGTGTTGGCGTTGGTGAGGATGTTCAGGCCGGCGAAGGTCAGCACGTCCTGCACCGCCGGATGCTTCTCCAACTGCTGCGAGACGGCGTCGGTGACCGCCTCGGTGCGCGACAGCGAGGCCGCCGGCGGCAGCATGTAGGCGTTGATCACGTAGCCCTGGTCCTCGTCGGGCACCAGCGAGCCGGGCACCCGGCCGAACAGCAGCAGCATCAGCGCGATCATCCCGCCGAACACCAGTAGGCCGATGAGCACGCGCTTGAGGAAGAACTGCACGCCGGCGCCGTAGGCCGAGGTGGCCGAGTCGAACATGCGGTTGAACCAGCGGAACGGCGCCGCCGGCTCCTTGTGCTCGGGCTTGAGGATCAGCGCGCAGAGCGCCGGCGAGAGGGTCAGCGCGACTATCCCGGAGATCACCACCGAGACCGCGATGGTGATCGCGAACTGCTGGTACATCTGCCCGGCCAGGCCGCCGAGGAAGCCCACGGGGACGAACACCGCGCAGAGCACCAGGACGATGGCGACGATCGGCCCGGTCACCTCCTCCATGGCCTTGATCGCCGCCTCCCGCGGCGGCAGCTTCTCGGTGCGCATCACCCGCTCGACGTTCTCCAGCACCACGATGGCGTCGTCCACCACGATGCCGATGGCCAGCACCATGCCGAACAGCGTCAGCAGGTTGATGGAGAAGCCCAGCAGGTACATGCCGGCGAAGGTGCCGACCAGCGACACCGGGATGGCCAGCACCGGGATCAGCGTGGCGCGCAGGTTCTGCAGGAAGATGTAGACCACCAGCATCACCAGCACCAGGGCCTCGAAGAAGGTGTGCACCACCTCCTCGATGGATACCTTGACGAAGGTGGTGGTGTCGTAGGGGATCTTGTAGACGACGCCTTCGGGGAAGCGCTTGGCCAGCCGCTCCATGGTGGTTTCCACGGCCTCGGCGGTGTCCAGGGCGTTGGCCCCCGGCTGCAGGTAGACGCCGAAGGAAGCGTTGAGCCGCCCGTTCAGCGTGGTCTTCATCGAGTAGTCCTGGGCGCCCAGCTCGATGCGCGCGACGTCCTTCAGGCGCAGGCTGGCGCCGGTGCTGTCGGTGCGCAGGATGACGCCCTCGAACTCCTTCGGGTCGGTGAAGCGGCCCTGGGTGCTCACCGTGTAGGTGAAGTCCTGCGGGGTGTTCAGCGGCTCCTTGCCGAAGTTGCCGGCGGCGAACTGCGAGTTCTGCTCGCGGATGGCGTCGACCACGTCGCTGGGGGTGAGGTTGTACTGCGCCAGCTTGTCCGGGCGCAGCCAGATGCGCATGGCGTAGTCCTTGGAGCCGAACTGGGTGACGTCGCCCACGCCGGGGAGGCGCTTGAGCTCGTCGATGACGTTGATCAGCGCGTAGTTGCTGATGAACACCGGGTCGCGCGAGCCGTCCGGGGAGAACAGCGTCACCACCTGGAGGATGTCGGCAGACTTCTTCTGCACCTTCACGCCCTGCCGGCGCACTTCCTCCGGCAGCTTGGCCAGGGCGGCCTGGACCTTGTTGTTGACGTTGATGGTGGCCTGGTCCGGGTCGGTGCCGACCTTGAAGTACACGGTCAGGCTCATGGCGCCGCTGCTGTCGGAGTTGGACAGCTGGTAGATCATGCCCTCGACGCCGTTGATCTCCTGTTCCAGCGGCGCCGCCACGGTCTCGGCGATGACCTGCGAGCTGGCGCCGGGGTAGGAGGCGGTCACCGAGACCTGCGGCGGCAGGATCTCCGGGTACTGCGCCACCGGCAGCGCGCGCAGGGCCGCCAGGCCCGCGAGCAGGATGACGATGGAGATCACCATGGCGAACACGGGGCGGTCGATGAAGAAGCGCGAGATCACGATGGCCGCTCCTTCAGGACTGGGCTGGCTGGGCGGGGGCCTGCTGCGCCGGCGCGGCCGGCGCCTCGACGGCCTTCACCGGCTGGTCCGGGCGGACCTTGGGCAGGCCGTCGACGATCACCCTGTCGCCGTCGTCGACGCCGGAATCGACTATCCAGCGCTGGTTGACCACCTGCGAGGTGGTCACCTGGCGCACGCGGGCGAAGCCGTCCTTATCCACCACGTAGACGAAGGTGCCGCGCGGCCCCTGGGCCAGGGCGCGCTCGGGCACGGTCACCGCGGCCTTGCGGACGATGCCGGTGACCACCACGCGGACGAACTGGCCGGGGATCAGGTGGGTTTCCGGGTTGGGCACCACGGCGCGGGCGTTGATGGTGCCGGTGCCGGTGTTGACGAAGCTGTCGGTGAAGTCCACCACGCCGTCGATGGGGTAGCGGCTGCCGTCGCCGAAGAAGATCTGCGCGTTCAGCTTGCCGTGCTCGGGCAGCACCAGGCGGCCCTGCTGCACGCCCTCGCGCAGGCGCGCGGCCTCGGTATCGGAATAGGCGAAGTTGACGTAGATGGGGTCGAGCTGGGTCAGCTCGGTGAGCAGGCTGGTGTTGGGGTCGCTGGCGGTCACCAGGCTGCCCTCGGAGCGCGTCTCCTTGCTGGCCATGCCGGAGATCGGCGCCTTCACCGTGGTGTAGTCCAGGTCGATCTGCTTGGCGTCGACGTTGGCCTTGGCCGCCTCGACGTCGGCCTTGGCCTGCTCGTAGTCGGAGGTGTAGCGATCCAGCTCGCTGGCGCTGGCGAAGCCCTTGCGCTGCAGCTCGCGGATGCGCCTGAGGTCGCGGTCGGTCTGGCGGTAGCGCGCCTGGGCCTGGGCCAGCGCGCCCTTGGCCTGGCCGAGGGCGGCCTGGTAGGGGCGCGGGTCGATCTGGAACAGCACCTGGCCCTGCTTCACCGGCCGGCCTTCCTCGTAGGTGCGCTTCTGCAGGATGCCGCTGACCTGGGCGCGCACCTCCACCTCGCGGTAGCCGGCCGCCCGCGCCGAATATTCGAGGTTCAGCGGCAGGCTGGCGCTCCTGGCCACTTCCACCGTGACCTCCGGGGCCGGTGGCGCCGCGCTCCCCTCGTCCGCCAGGGCCGGCAGGACAGACTGCGCGGCGACCAGGGCACACAGGGTCAGGGCGGCGGGCAAGCGCGGGGTGAACGGCATAGAACCTCTCCATGGAAAATGTCGGCTAGGACGATTCGGCACGCTGTCGGGGGAAAACTGCCATCCGCCAGTAACTCACGGTTCCCGCTCGAAATTTCAGTAAACTGCGGGAACACCAGTGAGCCTAGCCCGTATAGCAAACCGCGCCATGAGAAGAACTAAAGAAGATTCGGAACGGACCCGCCAGACGATCCTCGACTCGGCGGAGGCGCTGTTCCTGGAAAACGGCGTTTCCAGCACCAGCCTCGAGGAGATCGCCCGCAACGCCGGGGTGACGCGCGGGGCGGTGTACTGGCACTTCGAGAACAAGGCCCACCTGTTCAACGAACTGCTCGCCCAGGTGCGCCTGCCGCCGGAACAACTGGCCTTGCGCCTGTCCGGCTGCGACGGGGTGGACCCGCTGCAATCGCTGTTCGACCTGTGCGTGGAAGTGGTGCACAGCCTGGCGCAGAACGCGCAGAAGCGCCGCGTGCTGACCATCCTGATGCAGCGCTGCGAGTTCACCGAGGAACTGCGCGAGGCGATCCTCCGCCACAACGCCTTCATCCGCCAGTTCATCGACCTTTGCGAGCAGCTCTTCGCCCGCGACAAATGCCGGGTGCGGCTACTGCCCGGGGTGACGCCGAAGACCGCCTCGCGGGCGGTCCACGGCCTGATCCACGGGCTGATCAACGACTGGCTGCGCGACCCGCAGCTGTTCGATCCGCTGGAGGACGCCGAAGCGCTGTTCGAGCCGCTGTTCCGCGGCCTGATCCGCGACTGGAGCCGGGCCGGCGCGGCTCAGGCCAGCGCGGCCTCGTAGCCCTCCTCGCGGATCGCCGCCAGCACCTCTTCGGCCGCCAGGCGGCTGGCCACCCGCACCTCGCCGCCGGCCAGGTCCACCTGGACCTCGGCCGCGCCGTCGCGGGCCTGGATCGCCTGGGTGATGGCCCGCACGCAGTGGCCGCAGGACATGCCTTTCACGCTGAACGCTTGCATGGTCGAACTCCTCGGGTTCGCTTGACGATGGGCGCAGTGTCGACCTTGCCACCGTGGCAAGGTCAAGCCCCCTGCGGCGCCACGCCGCGGGCTTGCCCCCGGCGCCGCCCTCGGCCAAGCTCTGCGCATCCGAGCCCTACCGGGAGCCCCCCATGCGCCGCCTGCTCCGCGCCCTGCCCTGCCTGCTCTGGCCCGCCCTGGCCCTGGCCGCCGACCCGCCGACGGTGCAGGCCTGGCCGCAGCAGGACCCGCCGCCGCCCGGCTACGCCGTGCTCAACATCAGCCGCCAGGGCCTGCAGAGCGGCAGCGCCTGCGACATCGACCTCTACGTGCGCGGCGAACTGCTGGCGCGCCTGCAGCCCGAAGGCACCGTGGCGCTGAACCTGTCCCCCGGCGAGGTGCCCATCCGCCTCGCCGTCTCCGCCACCGGCGCCTGCCGCGACGGCATGCAGCAACTGCAGGCGCAGACCCTGCGCCTGCGCGCCGGGGAAATCCGCAACTACCGCATCGGCTACCGCGAGGGCGGGCTGTTCCTGACGCCGGTCAACGATCCCTGAGCGAGGGCTTGACCTTGCCCTCGTGGCAAGGTTCATCCTCGCAGCATCGTCGGATCGTGACCGCCGCGCCCGCCGGAAGCGGGCGGCGGACATCAGGAGGATCGTCCACATGAACAGCCCCATCGAGCTCGACCTGCCGGTGACCGGCATGACCTGCGCATCCTGCGTTGGCCGCGTCGAACGGGCCCTGAAGAAGGTGCCCGGGGTGCTCGCGGCCAGCGTCAACCTGGCCAGCGAGCAGGCGCGGGTGAGCGTCGACTCGCCCGAACAGCTGCCGGCCCTGGTGGCCGCGGTGGAGAACGCCGGCTACCAGGTGCCCAGCCACAGCCTGGAGCTGGCCATCGACGGCATGACCTGCGCCAGCTGCGTGGGCCGCGTGGAGCGCGCGCTGAAGAAGGTCCCCGGGGTGCGCGAGGCCAGCGTCAACCTGGCCAGCGAACGCGCCCGCCTGGACCTGCTCGGCCCGGTTGACCCGGCCACCCTCATCGCCGCGGTGGACAAGGCCGGCTACCACGCCCGCCTGCTCCAGGCCGAACGCCCGGCCGAGGACCCGGCCCTGGCGCGCCTGGCCCGCGAGCGCTGGTTCCTGCTGGCGGCCATCGTCCTGGCCGTGCCCCTGGTACTGCCGATGTTCGCCGAATGGGCCGGGCTGCACTGGATGCTGCCGGCCTGGGTGCAGTTCGCCCTGGCCACCCCGGTGCAATTCATCATCGGCGCGCGCTTCTACGTCTCGGCGTGGAAGGCGGTGCGCGCCCGCAGCGGCAACATGGACCTGCTGGTGGCCCTGGGCACCAGCGCCGGCTACGGCCTGAGCCTGTACCTGTGGCTGAGCGCCGCCCCCGGCGCCATGCCGCACCTTTATTTCGAGGCCAGCGCCGTGGTGATCGCCCTGATCCTCCTCGGCAAGTACCTGGAAAGCCGCGCCAAGCGCCAGACCGCCACGGCCATCCGCGCCCTGGAGGCGCTGCGCCCGGAACGCGCCACGCGTATCCGCGACGGCCACGAGGAAGACGTCGCCATCGCCGAGCTGAGCCTGGGCGACGAACTGCTGGTGCGCCCCGGCGAGCGCTTCCCGGTGGACGGCAAGGTGCTCGACGGCCGCAGCCACGCCGACGAGGCGCTGATCACCGGGGAAAGCCTGCCGGTGCCCAAGGCCCCGGGTGACAAGGTGACCGGCGGGGCCATCAACGGCGAGGGCCTGCTGACCATCCGCGCCACCGCCCTGGGCGGGGAAACCGTGCTGGCGCGCATCATCCGCCTGGTGGAAGACGCCCAGGCGGCCAAGGCGCCGATCCAGAAGCTGGTGGACAAGGTCAGCAACGTCTTCGTCCCGGTGGTGATCGGCATCGCCCTGGTCACCCTGGCCGGCTGGCTGCTGGCCGGCGCCGGCGTGGAAACCGCACTGATCAACGCGGTGGCCGTGCTGGTCATCGCCTGCCCCTGCGCCCTGGGCCTGGCGACGCCGACGGCGATCATGGCCGGCACCGGCGTGGCCGCGCGCCACGGCATCCTGATCAAGGACGCCGAGGCCCTGGAAGTCGCCCACGCGGTGAGCGCCGTGGCCTTCGACAAGACCGGCACCCTCACCTCGGGCACGCCCAGCCTGGTCCACTTCGCCGTGGCCGAAGGCGAACCCGACGCCGCCCTGGCCCTGGCCGGCGCCCTGCAGCGCGGCAGCGAGCACCCGCTGGCCAAGGCGGTGCTCAGCGCCTGCGCCGAGCAGCACCTGCGCGTCCCCATCGTGAGCCACAGTCAGGCCCTGGCCGGGCGCGGCATCCAGGGCCAGGTCGGCGAGCGCCTGCTGGCCCTGGGCAACCGCCGCCTGCTCGACGAACAGGGCCTGGCCGCCGGCGAACTGCAAGACAAGGCCACGGAATGGGAAGGCCAGGGCCGCACCCTGTCCTGGCTGCTCGAACTGCAGCCGCAACCGCGCCTGCTCGGCCTGTTCGCCTTCGGCGACAGCCTCAAGCCCGGCGCCGCCGAGGCGGTGCGGGCGCTGCGCGAGCGCGGCATCGGCAGCCACCTGATCACCGGCGACAACCGCGGCAGCGCGCGGGTGGTCGCCGAAGCGCTGGGCCTGGACGACGTCCACGCCGAAGTGCTGCCGGCGGACAAGGCCGCGGTGGTGGCGCAGCTCAGGAGCGGCGGCAAGGTGGTGGCGATGGTCGGCGACGGCATCAACGACGCCCCGGCGCTGGCCGCGGCGGACGTCGGCATCGCCATGGGCGGCGGCACCGACGTGGCCATGCACGCCGCCGGCATCACCCTGATGCGCGGCGACCCGCGGCTGGTCCCCGAAGCTCTGGACATCGCCCGGCGCACCTACGCGAAGATCCGCCAGAACCTGTTCTGGGCCTTCATCTACAACCTGGTCGGCGTGCCCCTGGCCGCCTTCGGCCTGCTCAACCCGATGGTCGCCGGCGCCGCCATGGCCGCCTCCAGCGTCAGCGTGGTGAGCAACGCGCTGCTGCTCAAGCGCTGGAAACCGGCACAGAGCGCGAACGCAACGGGAGACGGCGATGAACATCGGTGAAGCGGCGAAGAAGAGCGGCCTGTCGGCGAAGATGATCCGCTACTACGAATCCATCGGCCTGCTCGCCCCGGCCGGCCGCAGCGCCAGCGGCTACCGCCACTACAGCGAGCAGGACCTGCACCGCCTGGCCTTCATCCGCCGCTCGCGGGACTTCGGCTTCTCCCTGGAGGAAGTCGGCCGCCTGCTCGCCCTCTGGCAGGACCGCCAGCGCGCCAGCGCCGACGTCAAGGCCCTGACCGGCCAGCACATCGCCGAACTGGAACGCAAGATCGCCGAACTCACCGCCCTGCGCGACACCCTGCAGGAACTCCACGACCACTGCCAGGGCGACCACCGCCCGGACTGCCCGATCCTCAAGGACCTGGAGTCGGGGAGTTGCTGTCACTGAGCGCAGCGAGTCTTTCGTAGGAGCGAGCTTGCTCGCGAATGGTGTTTACCGGCAGTCATGGCGATGGGTATCGCTTCGCTCAACCCATCCTACGACGGCAGTTCTCCTACGGTTGAGCAGTAGTCCGATCGGCGGATAACACCGTTGGCGTTATGCGCCCTACGAAACATCCCACACCCTGTCGGGAAAGCTCATTCGGCTGGCAAAACGCCTACGACGGTATCATAATCCGATACCAACAAGAGGCATCACGGATGAATAGCCGGCAGCGGGCGACCCTGGAAGCGCTCTACGCGGTCCCTACGCCATGCAACCTGGAATGGGCACGCATTGAATCCCTGCTGCTCTCGCTGGGCGCCAGGCTTATCGAAGGCAACGGCTCGCGCGTGCGCTTCGAGCTGAATGGCGTCATCGCCAGCTTCCACCGCCCGCACCCGGCCAAGGAAGCCAAACCCTATCAGGTCCGCGATGCGCGGGCCTTCATCGAACGAGCGGGATACGCACCATGAGCCCGATGAAATACAAAGGCTATGTCGCACGCATCGAGTACAGCGACGACGACGGGCTGTTCATCGGCCATATCGCCGGCATCCAGGACGTCATCGGTTTCCATGGCGAGTCGGTGAGCGAGTTGCGCCAGTTGTTCCATGAGGCCGTCGACGACTACCTCGACACCTGCGCCAAGCTTGGTCGCGAGCCACAGAAGCCCTACTCCGGCAAGCTCAGCCTGCGCCTGGACCCGGCACTGCATGCCCGCGTCGCGCTCAAGGCGGAGCTGAGCAACAAGAGCATCAACCAGTGGGTGGCGGAGCGGCTGAGCGAAGCGGTGTGATTAGTCACGGCTATGGGTATCGCTCCGCTCCACCCATCCTACGACGGCGTTTCTCCTGTGGTTGATCGGCGGTAGGGCGTAATTCGCCCTACGCGCCCGTGAAGCACGGCACTTCCCTGTAGGAGCGAGCTTGCTCGCGAACGGTGTTTACCGGCAGCAGCTGTGTTTCGGATTGACTCCGCACCCTCTCCCCAGCCCTCGGCTGCGCGCCCCGCCCTGAAGGGAGAGGGGGCTAGACCGTGCCGGCTGATATCAAGGTTTCAGCTGGACACCACAGCAGGAATGTCCGGCTGACTGCAAAACATCCAACTCTGCCCAACAGTCCCCTCTCCCTTCAGGGAGAGGGTTAGGGAGAGGGCGCTCTTCAGGGCCAGCACCAGAGCAACCTCACCACACCATCACCATAAGGCCTGGCCCTGAACCAAGGTCAGCCACGCACCTGCGCCACCGCCCCGCGCCGCCACAACGATGCCGGCAACACCGTCACCGCCAGCCCTACGAAGACCAGCGCGCAGGCCAACCAGTCCTGGGCGGTGAGTCGTTCGCCCAGCAGCAGCCAGCCGGACAGCAGGCCGGAGACCGGCACCGCCAGGGCGAAGGGGGTGACCTGGCTGGCCGGGTAGCGGCGCAGCAGGAAGCTCCACAGGCCGAAGCCCACGGTGGTGGCGAGGAAGGCGATGTACAGCAGCGCGCCCATGCCTTCCCAACTGATGCCGGTCAGCGCCGTCAAGATGGCTTGCGGGCCTTCGAAAATCCACGACAGGACCAGCAGCGGCAACGGCGGAATCAGGCTCACCCAACTGATCAGGCGCAGCATGTCGCTGGCCCCGGAGCGCTTGGTGGCGATGTTGGAGAAGGCCCAGGCCAGGGCCGCGGCCATCACCAGGGCGAAGGCCAGCAGGCTGTCGCCCAGGGGGCGTTCCAGGCCGATCAGCAGCAGGCCGCCGGCGGCCAGGGCGAGGCCGGCCAGGGCGCGGGCGCTGGGGCGTTCGCCGAGGAAGGCGGCGGCGATCAGCACGGTGAAGAACACCTGGCTCTGCAGCACCAGGGACGACAACCCGGCGGGCATGCCCAGGTGCATGCCGACGAACAGCAGGCCGAACTTGACCACCCCCAGCAGCACGCCGATCTGCACGATGCGCCAGAACGGCGCCGGCAGCGGCCCGCGCAGGAACACCAGCGGCAGCGCCGCCAGGGCGAAGCGCAGGGCGCAGAACAGCAGCGGCGGGAAGTCGTGCAGGCCGACCTTGATGATGACGAAGTTGACGCCCCAGATCAGCGTGACCAGCAGGGCGAGGAGGATGTGCGGCAAGGGCATGGCGGTGCTTCCGGGTGGGATCGGGCCACGCTAGCAGGGCCGCGGCGGGCTGTATGTACACAGTTGCCGCGCAAATGGCGCATACAGCGTCAGGGCAGTTCGATGCGCAGCTGCGGCCAGCGCCGTGTCCAGTCCTTGCCCCGCAGGCGCTGGCGGTAGACCTCGGGCTTGCCGCGGAAATGTTCGGTGGGGCGAACGCGCAGTTCGAACAGGTCGTCCAGGCCCAGCGGCGCCAGCAGCTCCAGGCCCTGGTCGGCGAGGCGCACCGCCACCGCGGTGCAGACTTCCGGCCAGTGGCGCATGGCGTCGGCGACGTCCGCATAGGGCGCATCGCCGTTGCGCAGGTGCATGCGCGCCTGGTTGCGCACCGACCAGGGCACCTGCGGGCAGGCCCGGGCCAGGCGTCGCTCGAAGGCTTCGTCGGCCTCGGCTTGCAAGCAGCGGGCGTCGAAGTACAACACGTCCACGTCCGCCAGCGCGCCGGGGACGAGCTCGTGCAGATGGTCCCAGACGGCGTTGCGCACGAAGCCGGCGCCGATCCAGGCGCCGGGCGGGCCGTACTCGCGCAGGGCGCGCAGCAGGCCCAGGCGTTGCGGGCAGGCGGCGAGCAGAGCGATCAGGCGCGCCGCCTGCGGGCTCACTGCAGCCACGGCGGTGGTGGCGGCTCCTCGGCGTGCGGCGGGCCATCCTGCTCGGCGCGGGCCGCCTCGCGGCGCTCCTGCTCGCGCAGGGCGGCGGCGATCTCGCGCATCACCGCATCGACGTCGGCTTCCTCTTCCGGCTCGTCGAAGAGGCCGGTCAGCGGGGTGTCCGGCTGCAGCTTGCCGTCCTCGTACAGCGCCCACATTTCCTTGGCGTAGCGGGTGTCCTTGAGCTCCGGGGCGAACTGGCCGAAGTAGGCGGCCATGTTGCCGACGTCGCGTTCGAGCATGCGGAAGGCGTGGTTGTTGGCCGCCGCGTCCACCGCCTGGGGCAGGTCGATGATCACCGGGCCGTCGGGGCCGAGCAGCACGTTGAACTCCGAGAGGTCGCCGTGCACCAGCCCGGCGCAGAGCATCATGACGATCTGGCGGATGAGGAAGTCGTGGTATTCGCGCGCCTGCTCCGGCTCCAGCACCACGTCGTTGAGGCGCGGCGCGGCGTCACCGTCTTCGTCGGCGACCATTTCCATCAGCAGCACGCCGTCGAGGAAGTCGTAGGGCTTGGGTACCCGCACCCCGGCATTGGCCAGGCGGAACAGCGCCGCCACCTCGGCGTTCTGCCAGGCCTCCTCCTGCTCGCGCCGGCCATAGCGCGAGCCCTTGGCCATGGCCCGGGCCTGGCGGCTGTTGCGCACCTTGCGGCCCTCCTGGTATTCCGCGGCCTGGCGGAAACTGCGTTTGTTGGCCTCCTTGTAGACCTTGGCGCAGCGCAGCTGCTCGCCGCAGCGCACCACGTAGACCGCCGCTTCCTTGCCGCTCATCAGCGGGCGCAGCACTTCGTCGACCAGGCCGTCCTCGATCAGCGGCTCTATGCGTTTGGGTGTCTTCATCAGGCTCCGTCGTCGTTCTTATCCGGCCCAAGCGGCCGCAGCCGCCCCTTATACGACATGCGCCGGGTGACGCCCAGCACCGACCGCCGGAATCATGGTGGCGTCGTGGTCATTTCGATGCTTTCGCCCAGGGCGTCGGCCATGCGCTCGATCTCGCTGCCCAGGGCCTGGGCGTCGTCGGCGTAGCGGATGGCGATGGCGGCGAAGCCGTCGGCCACCTCGGCGAAGGCCTCCACCACCTGCGGGTCGAAGTGGCTGCCGCTGGCGGCGAGGACCTGCTGGCGGGCCTCGTCCGGCGCGAGGGTCGCGTGGTAGGGATGGCGGCTGGTCAGCTCGTCGTAGCAGTCGATCAGCGCCAGCAACCGTGCCGACAGCGGGATCTGCTCGCCGCGCAGTCCCCGTGGATAGCCGCTGCCGTCCCAGCGTTCGTGGTGGCCGTAGGCGATCTCCTTGGCGTAGCGCAGGAATTCCGCCGGGCTGCCCAGGCGGCGTTCGGCGGCGGCCAGGGCGTCGTGGCCGATGCGCGTGTGGCTCTGCATCAGCAGCTGGTCCTCGGGGCTGAGCTGGCCGGGGTTGAGCAGCACGCGGTCGGGCACCGCCACCTTGCCGATGTCGTGCAGTTGCGCCGAGCGCGCCAGCAGTTCGATCTGCTCCAGGTCCAGGCCGCCGGCCTCGCCCTCGCGCCGGGCCAGGGCGTCGGCGAGCAGGCGCATGTACTGCTCGATGCGCAGCAGGTGGCGGCTGTGCGGGTTGTCGCGCAGGTCGCAGAGGGTGGCCATGGCCTCCAGGGTGGCGTCCTGGGCGGCCTGCAGTTCGCGGCTGCGGCGGCGCACTTCCAGCTCCAGGTATTCGCTCTTGTCGCGCAGGAAGTCGGCGTTGGCCTTGAGCTTGAGGTGCGCGCGGATGCGCGCCAGGGTCACCGGCGGGCTGATCGGCTTGGTGATGTAGTCCACCGCGCCCAGGTCCAGGCCGCGCTGTTCGTCGGCGGTGCTGACCATGCCGGTGAGGAAGATCACCGGGATCTCGGCGGTCAGCGGGTCGGCCTTGAGCTGGCGGCAGACTTCGTAGCCGTCCATCTCCGGCATCATGATGTCGAGCAGCACCAGGTCCGGCCGCGGCTCGCTGGCGGCCAGGCGCAGGGCCTTGGCGCCGCTGCCGGCGACGCGCACCTGATACTGGCCCATGAGCAGCTCGCTCATGAGCATGAGGTTGTCCGGTTGGTCATCGACCACCAGGATCACTTCCTGGTCCGGTCGGTCCAGCATGCTGTCCAAGGTTCCACCCCTCTTGCGCTCAGATGCGGATGTCGCGCTCGCGCGACAACACCAGCAGTTTTTCCAGGGCCCGCTCGAATTCGAAGCGGCGGATGCTCGCCGCGACTTCGTCGTACCCGTCATTGAAGATACTGCGCAGCAGGCCCGCGCGCTCGCCGACCAGCCGTCCGGCACGCGGGTCGTCGGCGGCCAGCAGGTGCGCCAGGCGGCGCACCACCTGCTCGGCCTGCTGGCGCTCGGCCGCCGGCAGTTCGACCGCCGGCGGCCCCGCCGGTTCTGGCGCCTCCAGCAGCGGCGGCGCCGTCGAGGGCGAGCGCAGGATGCGCGACAGGTCGATGGGCCGCGCGTCCTCCACGTGGCCCAGGGGCAGGCGGCACCAGAACAGGCTGCCCTTGTCCGGCTCGCTGTCCACCCCGACCTCGCCGCCCATGGCCTCGGCCAGGCGCTTGCAGATCGCCAGCCCCAGGCCCGAGCCGCCGTAGCGCCGGGTGATGGAGTTGTCGGCCTGGCGGAAGGACTCGAACAGGCGTTCCTGCTGCGCCGGGCTGATGCCGATGCCGGTGTCGCGCAGGCCGAAGTACAGCCAGTCCTCGTCGCCGGCCTGCATGTCCAGGCGCACCTCCAGCTCCAGCCCGCCGTGCTCGGTGAACTTGAGCGCGTTGTTGCCGTAGTTCATCAGGATCTGCCGCAGGCGCAGCGAGTCGCCCAGCAGGTGCGAGGGCAGCCGCGGGTCGATGTGGCAGTCCAGGCTCAGGCCCTTGCCCGCGGCGCGGATCGCCAGCAGGTCGACCAGCTCGCCGAGCAGGCGCTCCAGGTCGAAGTCCAGGTGCTCGAACTCCAGGCGCCCGGCCTCCACCTTGGACAGGTCGAGGATGTCGCTGATCAGCTCCAGCAGGTACTGGCCCGAGCCCTGGATCTTGCCCAGGTAGTCGCGCTGCTGTGGGTCCAGGGCGGTCTGTTCGAGCAGGTGCGCCAGGCCGATGATGATGTTCAGCGGGGTGCGGATCTCGTGGCTGACGTTGGCCAGGAACTCGCTCTTCAGCCGCGCCGCCTGCTCGGCCAGGTCGCGGGCCTGGGCCAGGGCCTCCTCGGTGGCCTTGCGCGCGGTGATGTCGCGGCTCACCCCCACCAGCCCGAGCAGGGCGCCGTGGTCGTCGTGGAAGGCGCTGCGCAGGGTGTCGAACAGCACCCGCCGGCCGTCCGGGTAGACCACCCAGCCCTCGCTGGCGAACGGCTGGCTGGCCGACAGCGCCTGGCGGTCGCGCTCGCCGCGGCCGGCGCTGGCGGCATCGCTGAACAGCTGGGCGTCGCTGCGCCCGATCACGTCCTCGGCCGGCAGCCCCAGGCATTCGGCGAAGGCGTGGTTGGCGCCCAGGTAGCGGCCCTCGGTGTCCTTGAACCAGATGGGATCGGGGATGGCGTTGATCAGCGCCAGCAGGGTGCGCCGCTGGCGGTGCTCCTCGGCCTCGGCGCGGGCGCGCTCGGCCACCTGGATCTGCAGGCGGCGGTTCCAGACCAGGACGAAGGCGAGCAGGGCGAAGAAGCCCGCCACGTAGGGCCAGGCCGCCTGCAGCAGCTGCATCCAGTCGAAGGCGTCGATCTGCGGCAGCCAGCGCTGGCGGATGCGCTCCTGCTCGTCGTCGTCGATGCTGGCCAGGGCGCGGTCGAGCAGCGGCACCAGGGGCGCCAGCTCGCGGCGCACGGCGAAGCGCACCTGGCTGTTGTCCAGGCCGCTGTCGCCGCGCACCTCCAGGTTGCTCAGGTTGAGCTGGCCGATCAGGTAGTTGGTCGAGATGAGATTGCCCACGTAGGCGTCGGCGTTCCCGGAAGCCACGGCCTTGAGGGCTTCGGTGGTGTCGTCGACGATGACGAAGGCCACCCCCGGCACCGCCGTGCGCAGCAGGTCGTGCACGGCGAAGTCGCGCTCCACGGCCACGCGCTTGCCGGAGAGGTCGTCCAGCACCCGCACATTGCTGTCGCGGCGGGCGAAGATCAGGCTGCTGGTGCTCAGGTAGGGCTGGCTGAAGGCGAGGAAGCTCTCGCGCTCGGGCGAGCGCGCCACGGTCGGCAGCAGGTCGACCTCGCCCTTGCGCGCCGCTTCGATCACCTGCGCCCAGTCGTCGAAGGTCTGCGTCTGCAACTGCAGGCCCAGGCGCTGGGCGACCTGGTTCAGATAGTCGGCGCTGATGCCCTGGAACCTGCCCTGGGCGTCGACCATCTCGAACGGCGGCCAGCCATCGCGGGAAATGCCCACCCGCAGCGTCGGGTGGGCCTCCAGCCAGCTGCGTTCGTGGCCGCTGAGCGCCAGTTCCGCGCCCCACAGCGGTGGGCACAGCAGGAGGCAAAGCAGCAGGCAATGACTGAGGAGTCGGCGGCAGGGCATGGCGGGCTCTCGACGGACCTCCTGCAAGCGTAGCCGGCAGTTTGAAAAGCGATTACGGATTGCCCGCCCGCCGGGTGACGCCGACAATTTCCCCATGTACCCGGTCCTCCCTGGAGAGCGCCATGCCCCCACTTCCCGATGATGAACGCTGCTGGCAGGCGGTCTGCGAGCGTGACGCGGGCTTCGACCAGCGTTTCGTGTTTTCCGTTCGCTCCACCGGCGTCTATTGCCGGCCGAGCTGCCCGGCGCGGCGGCCAAGCCGCGCCAACGTGCGCTTCCACGCCGACGCGGCCGCCGCCGAAGCCGCGGGCTTCCGCCCCTGCAAGCGCTGCACGCCCGACGGCGAGAGCCCGGCGCAGCGCCTGGACGCCCTGGTCGCCGCCGCCTGCCAGTTGCTGGAGCAGGCCGAGCGCCCGCTGACCATGGACGAACTGGCCGCGCGCATCGGCCTCTCGGCTTCGCACCTGGCCCGCGCCTTCAAGGCGCGTACCGGCCTGACGCCGCGGGCCTGGGCCGAGGCCCGCCGCCAGCAGCGCCTGGCCGCCGCCCTGCCGCAGGCGCGTTCGGTGCTCGATGCCGCCCTGGAAGCGGGCTATTCCGGCACCCGCGCGCTCTACGAGGCGCCCACCGCGCTGAGCCCGGCGCAGCGCCGGCAGAAAGGCGCCGGCACCCGCCTGCGCTACGCCATCGCCCCCTGCCCGCTCGGCCAGGTGCTGCTGGCGGCAAGCCCGCGGGGCGTCTGCGCCCTGCTGTTCGGCGACGCGCCGGAGCTGCTGGAGGCGGAACTCCGCCAACGCTTCGCCGCCGCCGAGCTACAGCGCGACGACGCCGGCCTGGGCGACTGGCTGGGCCGGGTGCTGCGCCAGCTGGAACAGCCCGAACGCGCCGCCGGCCTGCCCCTGGACCTGCACGGCAGCGCCTTCCAGCTGCGCGTCTGGCTCGCCCTGGCGCAGATTCCCAGCGGGCAGACACGGCGCTACGGCGAACTGGCCGAGCAGTTGCACAGCCATCCCCGGGCCATCGCCCGCGCCTGCGCGAGCAACCCGGTGGGGCTGCTGGTGCCCTGCCACCGGGTGGTGGCCGCCGACGGCGGCAGCGGCGGCTACCGCTGGGGCCTGGAGCGCAAGCGCGAGCTGCTGCGCCGCGAGGACCAGGCGGCGCAGCAGGACGAACCGGCCTGAGCCGCCTCCGATCGGCCGGGCCCATGGCAGAGCCGTCGCTGTGCTATGGTTCGGCCCCTCGAAGGACCGCCTGCAAGCCCCATGACCCTCTGGAACCTCATCACCCGTTTCGGCGACAGCTCGCTGCTGCTGCCCTGCGCGCTGTTCATCTATGCCTGGTTGCTGCTGCGCCGGGAAAGCCACAACGCCCACTGCTGGCTGCTGCTGTTCGGCCTGGCCGCCGGCGTAACCCTGCTCTCCAAGCTGGCCTTCATGGGCTGGGGCATCGGTATTCCGGCGTGGAACTTCACCGGGCTGTCCGGCCACAGCATGATGGCCGCCAGCGTCCTGCCGGTGCTCTGCAGCCTGCTGCTGCCCGCCCGCCCCGCCTGGCGCCTGGCCGCCGCGGCCGGCGGCGCCGTGCTGGCGGTGCTGGTGGGCGTGTCGCGGCTGCAGATCAACGTCCATTCGCCGGCGGAAGTCTACGGCGGGCTGGCCGTGGGCCTGGCCGCCAGCGGCGCCTTCCTCTGCCTGACGCAGCGCCGCCTGCCGTCGCTGTCGCCCGTGCTGCTGGCCCTCGTCCTGCTGCTGGCCTCGCTGCAAGGCGTGACGGGCGTGCGCGCGCCCACCCACCAGATGCTGGAACGCATCGCCGCCTACATGGCTGACCGCGACAAGCCGTTCAAGCGCGGCGAGTGGGGCGGCTTCCATCGTCTCGACGGGCAGCGGGCGCCGGCGGCCTGAGCCGAGATGCGCTTCGCAGGATGGGTTGAGCCTGCGAAACCCATGCGGTCGTGGTGATGGGTATCGCTTCGCTCAACCCATCCTACGGTGAAATACCCTGCCTCCCTTACAGACCGCGCCGGAGTGCTCTTCGTAGGAGCGGGCCCTGCCCGCGATTCGCGCGCAGGGCGCGCTCCTACAAGGGAGCGGCGTGCGCGTTCGGAAAACCGAACGCACGAACGGCGTCTATTCGGCAGTCCGAACACCCGTCTCGCCAACGGCCCGCCGATCCCGAATATAAATCCTTTAAATTCAATTACTTGAAATAAATCCCAGGGACTGGCACGGTCCCTGCTCCAGTGCTTCCCGTGAGCATGCGGCAGCGCCGCGCTTGCCCGCCGGCCGCCAGGAGGGCCCGCCGCCGGGTACGCCTGCCGCAGGATCGACAACAACCAGAACAAGTCGAGGAAGCATCAATGCGTATCGCACCCCGTGTGCTGGGCGTGGCCATCGTCGCCGCCCTGTTCGCCACTCCGGCCCTTTCCGAGGAACTCACCGGCACCCTGAAGAAGATCAAGGACTCCGGCACCATCGTCCTCGGCCACCGTGACGCCTCCATCCCCTTCTCCTACCTGGCCGACGACCCGCGCCAGCCGGTGGGCTATTCCCACGACCTGCAGTTGAAGGTGGTCGAGGCGGTCAAGCAGGAACTGGGCATGCCCGACCTCAAGGTGCGCTACAACCTGGTCACCTCGCAGACGCGTATCCCGCTGGTGCAGAACGGCACCGTGGACATCGAGTGCGGCTCCACCACCAATAACCTCGAGCGCCAGAAGCAGGTCGACTTCTCCCTCGGCATCTTCGAGGTGGGCACCCGCCTGCTGACCAGGAAGACCAGCGGCATCAGCGACTTCGCCGACCTCAAGGGCAAGAACGTGGTGACCACCGCCGGCACCACCTCCGAGCGCCTGCTCAAGTCGATGAACGCCGAGAAGAAGATGGGCATGAACATCATCTCGGCCAAGGACCACGGCGAGTCCTTCCTGATGCTCGAATCCGGCCGCGCCGTGGCCTTCATGATGGACGACGCGCTGCTCTACGGCGAAATGGCCAAGGCCCGCAAGCCCGACGACTGGGCGGTGGTCGGCACCCCGCAGTCCTACGAAATCTACGGCTGCATGGTGCGCAAGGGCGACGAGGGCTTCAAGAAAGTGGTCGACAAGGCCATCGCCGATACCTTCGCCTCCGGGCAGATCAACGACATCTACGCCAAGTGGTTCACCCAGCCGGTGCCGCCCAAGGGCCTGAACCTCGAATTCCCGATGAGCGACACGCTCAAGAAGCTGATCGCCAGTCCCACCGACAAGTCTGCCGAGCAGATGTAACGGTGGCGCCCCGCCGCGCTCACGAGGCGCGGTTGGGCGGGGAACGGGAGCGCCAGCGGCGTTCCCGGCCTCCCCTTCCTTCCTGATCCACCACCGGAACACGCCCGCCACCCACGGGCGCAGGCGCCTGCGCGCCGCGTTCCGGCCGTTTCGACGCCCCGCACGGGGCCATCGAGGGCAACCTTCATGAACTACAACTGGGACTGGGGCGTGTTCTTCAAGTCCACCGGGATCGGCGACGAGATCTACCTGGACTGGTACCTCACCGGCCTGGGCTGGACCATCGCCGTCGCCCTCAGCGCCTGGCTCCTCGCGCTGGCGCTGGGCTCGCTGCTGGGCGTGCTGCGCACCGTGCCGAACCGCTGGCTGTCGGCCATCGGCACCGGCTACGTCGAGCTGTTCCGCAACGTGCCGCTGCTGGTGCAGCTGTTCATCTGGTACTTCCTGGTCCCGGACCTGCTGCCGCAGCCGCTGCAGGACTGGTTCAAGCTCGGCCTGGCGCCGGAGACCTCGGCCTTCGTCAGCGTCGTGGTGTGCCTGGGCCTGTTCACCGCCGCGCGCGTCTGCGAGCAGGTGCGCACCGGCATCCAGGCGCTGCCCGGGGGGCAGGTCGCCGCCGGCCGCGCCATGGGCTTCAGCCTGCCGCAGGTGTACCGCTACGTGCTGCTGCCGCAGGCCTTCCGCATCATCATCCCGCCGCTGACCTCGGAGTTCCTCAACATCTTCAAGAACTCCTCGGTGGCCTCGCTGATCGGCCTCATGGAGCTGCTGGCGCAGACCAAGCAGACCGCCGAGTTCAGCGCCAACCTGTTCGAGGCCTTCACCCTGGCCACGGCGATCTACTTCACCCTGAACATGAGCCTGATGCTGTTCATGCGCCTGGTCGAGCGCAAGGTCGCGCTGCCCGGGCTGATTTCCGTGGGAGGCAAATGATGGACTTCAGCTCGATCGTCCCGGCGCTGCCGGGCCTGTGGGACGGCATGGCCATGACCCTGCAGCTGACCGGTCTGGGCGTGCTCGGCGGCGTGGTGCTGGGCACCCTGCTGGCGCTGATGCGGCTGTCCCACAACCGCCTGCTGAGCAACCTCGCCGGCTTCTACGTCAACTACTTCCGTTCCATCCCGCTGCTGCTGGTGATCACCTGGTTCTACCTGGCGGTGCCCTACATCCTGCGCTGGATCACCGGCAGCGACACCCCGGTGGGCGCCTTCACCAGTTGCCTGGTGGCCTTCGTGATGTTCGAGGCGGCGTACTTCTGCGAGATCGTCCGCGCCGGCATCCAGGCCATCCCCAAGGGCCAGATGGGCGCGGCGCAAGCCCTGGGCATGACCTACGGCCAGTGCATGCGGCTGATCATCCTGCCCCAGGCGTTCCGCAAGATGACCCCGCTGCTGCTGCAGCAGAGCATCATCCTGTTCCAGGACACCTCGCTGGTCTACACCGTCGGCCTGATGGACTTCCTCAACGCGGCGCGCTCGCGCGGCGACATCATCGGCCAGCCCCACGAATTCCTGATCTTCGCCGGTCTCGTCTACTTCATCGTCAGCTTCACCGCCTCCTTCGCGGTCAAGCGCCTGCAGAAAGGGTTAGCCCTATGATCACCATCGACAACGTCAACAAGTGGTACGGCGACTTCCAGGTCCTCACCGACTGCAGCACCTCGGTCGCCAAGGGTGAAGTGGTGGTGGTCTGCGGGCCGTCCGGTTCGGGCAAGTCGACGCTGATCAAGTGCGTCAACGCCCTGGAGCCGTTCCAGAAGGGCGACATCGTGGTCGACGGCACTTCCATCGCCGACCCGAAGACCAACCTGCCGAAGCTGCGCTCGCGGGTGGGCATGGTGTTCCAGCACTTCGAGCTGTTCCCGCACCTGACCATCACCGAGAACCTGACCATCGCCCAGGTCAAGGTGCTCGGCCGCGGCAAGGACGAGGCCACCGAGAAGGGCCTGGCGCTGCTCGACCGCGTCGGCCTCAAGGCCCACGCCCACAAGCATCCCGGCCAGCTTTCCGGCGGCCAGCAACAGCGCGTGGCCATCGCCCGCGCCCTGGCCATGGACCCGATCGTGATGCTGTTCGACGAACCGACCTCGGCGCTGGACCCGGAGATGGTCAACGAGGTGCTCGACGTGATGGTCCAGCTGGCCCAGGAAGGCATGACCATGATGTGCGTGACCCACGAGATGGGCTTCGCCCGCAAGGTGGCCGACCGGGTGATCTTCATGGACCGCGGGCAGATCGTCGAAGACTGCGCCAAGGAGGAGTTCTTCGGCGACCTGGAAGCCCGCTCCGAGCGCGCCCGGCAGTTCCTGGCCAAGATCCTCACCCACTGAAGCCGCATGGCTTCTCGTAGGAGCGAGCTTGCTCGCGAACGAGCCCCGCTGCGGCGTCTGTTCGCGAGCAAGCTCGCTCCTACGAAGAGCAGCATTGGCACCTCTCCATCGGCCCGGCCCGGCGCCGGGCTGGTCCGCTTCCGACGACTGTGATGCAATGCCCGCCCAGCCATTGACCCTGCCACCGCCGAACGTGAAGCCGAGCCTCGTGCGCAACCTGCTGTTGCCGATTCCGCTGATCCTGCTGATGCTCGGCTTCGGCTACGGCGGCTACCTGGTCAGCGCCGGCGCCGGCACCCGCGCCCTGGTCGCCAGCGGCGAGCGCCAGCTGGAACTGCACGCCCGCGGGGTGGAAAGCGAGATCAGCCGCTACACCTACCTGCCCAGCCTGCTGGAGCTGGAAAACAACGTCACCCGCCTGCTGCTGGAACCCACGCCCTACCGCCGCGACCTGGTCAACGCCTACCTCGAAGGCCTCAACCGCCGCGCCGGCAGCCGCGCCATCTACCTGCTCGACACCTCCGGCCGCGTGCTGGCCACCAGCAACTGGCAGGACGCCGACAGCTACCTGGGCGAGGACCTGTCCTTCCGCGCCTACTTCCAGGACGCCGTGCAGGGCCGCCCGGGGCGCTTCTACGGCATCGGCAGCACCGTCGGCGAGCCCGGCTACTACCTGGCCCACGGCCTGGTGCACGGCGGGCGCATCGTCGGCGTGGCGGTGGTCAAGGTGAAGATGGAGGCCCTGGAGGAACGCTGGGAGAAGGCCCAGCTGCAGGCCTTCGTCAGCGACGAGAACGGCATCATCGTCCTCTCCAGCAACCCGCAACTGCGCCTGAAGGCGGTGCGCCCGCTCAGCGCCGCGGACAAGGAGCGCCTGGCGCGCAGCCTGCAGTACTACTGGTGGGCGCTCAACGAATGGCAGCCCAGCTCGCGCCGGGCCCTGGGCGAGGGCGTGGAGGAAATCGGCTTCCGCGACCGCGACGCCAGCGGCGAGCAGCACGCCGAGCGCCTGTACCTGAAGCAGAGCCGCCGCCTGAACGACACCCCCTGGGACTTCACCCTGCTCAGCCCGCTGCAGGACGTGCGCCGCGAAGCCATGATCCACGGCGTGCTGGCCGCGGTGGGCTTCGCCCTGCTGGCGTTTCTGCTGATCGCCTGGAACGAGCGGCGCAAGGTCCTGGCCACCCGCCTGGCCGCCCGCGAGGCGCTGGAACAGGCCAACGACGAACTGGAGCGGCGCATCGCCGAGCGCACCGCCGACCTGCGCGCCAGCAACCAGCATCTACGCGAACAGATCCGCGAGCGCCGCCAGGCCGAGGACACCCTGCGCAAGGCCCAGGACCGCCTGGTCCAGGCCGGCAAGCTGGCGGTGATCGGGCAGATGTCCACCAGCATCGCCCACGAGCTGAACCAGCCGCTGGCGGCGCTGCGCACCCTCTCCGGCAACACCGTGCGCTTCCTCCAGCGCGGCGCCCTGGACATCGCCAGCAGCAACCTGGAGGCGATCAACGAAATGGTCGACCGCATGGGCCGCATCACCGCCAGCCTGCGCGCCTTCGCCCGGCGCGCCGACGACCACGGCCAGGCGCGCCTGGGCAAGGCGGTGGACGCCGCGCTGCGGGTGCTGCAGGTGCGCCTGAAGGACTGCCCGCTGGCCCTGCACCGCGAATTCGACGACGTGTGCCTGGGCATCGACCAGACGCGCCTGGAACAGATCCTGGTCAACCTGATCGCCAACGCCCTCGACGCCATGAGCGCGCAGGCCGACCGCCAGCTCTGGCTCAGCGGCCGCGCCGAGGGCGCGCAGTACCACCTGACGGTGCGCGACAACGGCCCGGGCATCCCGCCGGATGCCCGCGAGCACCTGTTCGAACCCTTCTTCACCACCAAGCCCGGCGAGCACGGCCTGGGCCTGGGCCTGACGCTCTCGGCCAGCCTCGCCACCGCCGCCGGCGGCAGCCTCGGCGTGGCCCACCCGGAGGCCGGCGGCACCGCCTTCGAACTCAGCCTGCCACTGCTGCCCACTCAGGAACCCACGCCATGAGCGACGAAAAACTCCGCGTACTGGTGGTCGAGGACGACCCCCACGTGCTGCTCGGCTGCCAGCAGGCCCTGGCCCTGGAAGACATCGACAGCGACGGCGTGGCCAGCGCCGAGGAAGCGCTGCGGCGCGTGGGCGCCGACTTCCCCGGCATCGTCATCAGCGACATCCGCCTGCCCGGCATGGACGGCCTGCAGCTGCTGGCCCGCCTGCGCGAGAAGGACGCGCAGCTGCCGGTGGTGCTGATCACCGGCCACGGCGACATCGCCATGGCGGTGCAGGCCATGCGCGACGGCGCCTACGACTTCATGGAAAAACCCTTCGCCCCCGAGCGCCTGGTGGACGTGGCGCGGCGCGCCCTGGAGCACCGCCGGCTCAGCCGCGAGATCGGCCAGCTGCGTCGCCAACTGGCCGGGCGCCAGGCCCTGGAGGCCCGGCTGATCGGCCGTTCGCCGGCGATGCAGGCGCTGCGCGAGCTGATCGCCAACGTCGCCGACACCTCGGCCAACGTGCTCATCGAAGGCGAGACCGGCACCGGCAAGGAACTGGTCGCCCGCTGCCTGCACGACTACAGCCGGCGCCAGGCCAAGGCCTTTGTCGCGCTGAACTGCGGCGGCCTGCCGGAAAGCCTGATCGACAGTGAAATCTTCGGCCACGAGGCCCACGCCTTCACCGGCGCCGGCAAGCGGCGCATCGGCAAGATCGAGCACGCCGACGGCGGCAGCCTGTTCCTCGACGAGATCGAGAGCATGCCGCTGAACCTGCAGATCAAGCTGCTGCGGGTGCTGCAGGAACACCAGCTGGAACGCCTGGGCTCCAACCAGCTGATCCCGGTGGATTGCCGGGTGATCGCCGCGACCAAGTCGGACCTCGCCGCCATGGGCCGCGAGGGCAGCTTCCGCAGCGACCTCTACTACCGCCTCAACGTCATCACCCTGCAACTGCCGCCGCTGCGCGAGAGGCGTGAAGACATCCTGATGCTCTTCGAGCACTTCCTGCAGCAGTCCTCGCTGCGCTTCGACCGCCCGGCGCCGGCCATCGACAACGCCACCGCCGCCAGCCTGATGGCCCACGACTGGCCGGGCAACGTGCGCGAACTGCGCAACGTCGCCGAACGCTTCGCCCTCGGCCTGCCGGTGCTGAGCAGCAGCGGCCTGGGCCCGGACGCCAGCGAACCGCGCTTCGCCGAAGCCGTGGAAGCCTTCGAGCGCAGCCTGCTGCAAAGCGCCCTGGAACGCCACGCCGGCAACCTCAGCCAGGCCGCCCTGGCCCTGGGCATGGCCAAGACCACGCTGTTCGACAAGGTGAAGAAGTACGGCCTGGCGTAACGCCAATCCCTACGGGGTTCGCGAGCAAGCTCGCTCCTACGGTTCCGGGGAAGCACGGTCGTAGGGCGTATAACGCTCCGCGTTATACGCCGCTACACCCATGCCCTCGTCGACGCCGGGGTCGAACCGGGGCAATCCTCTTCCGTCGGTGGAGACGGCCAAGGTCGGCTCCGAGCAGGATGTGGCCGAGGTCAGGCGGCGTATAACCGCGAACGGTTATACGCCCTACGCGAATCGCGGGAAGCACGGTCGTAGGGCGTATAACGCTCCGCGTTATACGCCGCTACACCCATGCCCCCGCCAACGCCGGGGTCGAACCGGGGCGATCCTCTTCCGTCGGCGGAAACGGCCAAGGTCGGCTCCGAGCGGGGCATGGCCAAGGTCAGGCGGCGTATAACCGCGAACGGTTATACGCCCTACGCTACACTAGCCGCCTTCCCCATCGCCGCCCCGCCGGAGCCGCCCCATGTCCGCCAAATCCGAAGCCTTCTGGAACCAGCTCTGCGCCGACGCCGGCGTCGATCCGCAGCGGCGCCTGGCCGCGCGCCAGGCCATTCTGGCCGACGCGAAGGCGGTGGATGCCTGCTTCTACCGCCCCGATGACGCCGACCCGGACGCCGAGGAGCTGGACCTGGGCGACGCCAGGGTGCTCATTCTCGGCCCCTTCGAGGCGCCCGCCGACTGGGACGCCGCCGAGCGCGAGGCGTTCTTCGAGGATGCCGACCCGGCGGCCTTCTTCAACGCCCTGGTGGAGTGCGAGGCCGAGCCCGGCAGCAAGGCCTTCTTCGTCCCGGAGATCGGCGATTTCGTCGCCGTGATGCCGAGCCCGGACAAGGTGCAGATGTACTTCCTGCACGACTGGCACGAAGAGGAAGACGGCTGCCATTGCGTGCTGGTGCGCGATGACGAAGGTCTCTGAGCCGACGCGCAACCCAGGCTTTTTCCTACAGAAGCAGCGGTGAATCTCCACTAGGCCGGGCGCCGGGCCGAACCTACAGTTGCAGGTTCAATTGCACCCAGCGGCGCCCGCCATGCCCCACGATCACGACAGCCTGCCGGTGGAACTCGAAACCCACCTGCCCAACCACGCCCCGCGCATCCTGCGCGGGCGCATCAGCCTGAACGACTACCACGACCTGCTGCTGGGCGACACGCCCGCCCTGGTCCGCCTGACGGACCTCCACGGCCAGAGCGACCTGTTCATCCGCGGGGTGAACATCCGCTGGGTGGTCCGCACCGACGACAGCGACGCAGCCGCCTAGACGCCACGCCGAAGCGTGCCCGGGCGCGGGGCTAACTGAACCGAAGCTGAATATCGCCACGATTCATTGGCGCCCGGGGAACCGGGCGGCGCGGCGTCAGTCCCAAGGGAATACGAAAGGTACTTCGGCAATTTCCTACGCAGCCTTCGGCAGCAGCGCCGTGCGAGAACCCACCATGCAACCGGATCAAGACACCCTCTGGGTCGAACTGGAAACCCTGGACAACGCCCAGCGCCCGCACCGCCTGCGCGGACGCATGCAACTGCGCGACTACTTCGACCTGCTGGCCGGTTGCGCCCCCAGCCTGGTGCGCCTGGACGACTGCCGCGCCGACCGCCGCGGCCCGGTGGCCGACCTGTTCATCCGCAGCGTGCACATCCTGCGGGTGATGGCCCTGGGCCCGGTGCCGGCCTGAAGCGCCTTCAGTCGGCCATTCCCTTGTAGACATAGGTCATCGGCCTGGGCCCCGGCAGGTACTCGCGGCTCAGTTCGCGCACCTGGAAACCGCCGGCCTCGATCAGCGCCGGGATGTCGCGGTCCAGGTGGCAGCCGCCGGCCAGCGGCTTCCAGATCGGCGTCAGGCGGTGCTGCCAGGCGCGCACGCCAGCGTCCGGCGCCAGGCCGTGTTCGCAGAAGAGGAACTCGCCGCCCGGCTTGAGCACCCGGCGCATCTCGCGCAGCGCCGCCAGCACGTCCGGAATACTGCACAGGGTGAAGGTGCAGACGATGGAGTCGAAGCTGCCGGCGTCGGCGCGAATCTGACCCAGCTCCAGCGCCACCATTTCCACCGGGATGCCGATGCCCGCCGCGCGCTTGCGCGCCAGGCCCTGCATCTGCGCCGCCGGGTCGACGCCGACGATTGTCGACACTTTCCCCGCGTCGTAGAAACCCAGGTTCAACCCGGTGCCGATGCCGATCTCCAGCACCCGGCCACGGGCCCGCGGCACCAGCTTCGAACGCTGCTTCATCACCTCGCCCATGCCGCAGGCGCAGTCGATCAGCCGTGGCAGCAGGTAGCGATCGTAGACACCCATGCTCGTCTCCCCTGGCGGTTTCGCCCAGCCTAGCGCAGCCCAGGCCGCGCCGCGCGGGCTTTTCCGCCATCCGCCGGATTCCTGGGAACCTTTGTGCATAACTCGTCGGCCCATTAGACGATTGTCGACAATCCCCTTGACCACACGAACAAGGGGGGTTAGTTTTCGCCGCACCTGATGTGGATTGTCGACACCATGAACGAATCCCTGCTCCTGCCCAACGACGTCGAAGGCGACGGCGAGACGCTTTCGGAACACGTGTTCCGCAAGATCCAGTCGGCCATCGTCAAGGGCGAGATCGCCCCCGGCAGCAAGATCTCCGAGCCGGAGCTGGCGCGCACCTACGGCATCAGCCGCGGCCCGCTGCGCGAGGCGATCCACCGCCTGGAGGGCCAGAAGCTGCTGGTGCGCGTGCCCCACGTCGGCGCGCGGGTGGTGTCGCTGAGCCATGCCGAACTGATCGAGCTGTACGAAATCCGCGAGTCCCTGGAAGGCATGGCCTGCCGCCTGGCCGCCGAGCGCATGAGCCAGGCCGAGATCGACGAGCTGCGCCGGGTGCTCGACACCCACGAGCGCGACGAGGCCTTCCAGGCCGGGCGCGGCTACTACCAGCAGGAAGGCGACTTCGACTTCCACTACCGGATCATCCAGGGCAGCGGCAATCGCACCCTGAGCCAGATGCTTTGCGGCGAGCTGTACCAACTGGTGCGCATGTACCGCCTGCAGTTCTCCGCCGTGCCGAACCGGCCGCGCCAGGCCTTCGCCGAGCACCACCGCATTCTCGATGCCATCGCCGACCGTGATGGCGAACTGGCCGAACTGCTGATGCGCCGTCACATCGGCGCTTCCAAGCGCAACATCGAGCGTCACTACCTGGACGCCCAAGCCAAGACAGCCAACGAACGAGGTGAGTCATGAGTCTGCTTTCCCCCGGCCAGCGTTTCCGTACCGCCCTTGCCGAAGAGAAACCGCTGCAGGTGATCGGTGCGATCAACGCCAACCACGCCCTGCTCGCCAAGCGCGCCGGCTTCAAGGCCATCTACCTGTCCGGCGGCGGCGTGGCCGCCGGCTCCCTGGGCCTGCCGGACCTGGGCATCAACACCCTGGACGACGTGCTCACCGACGTGCGCCGCATCACCGACGTCTGCGACCTGCCGCTGCTGGTGGACATCGACACCGGCTTCGGCCCCAGCGCCTTCAACATCGAGCGCACGGTCAAGAGCCTGATCAAGGCCGGCGCCGCCGCCGCGCACATCGAGGACCAGGTCGGCGCCAAGCGCTGCGGCCACCGTCCGGGCAAGGAAATCGTCTCCACCGAGGAGATGGCCGACCGCGTGAAGGCCGCCGCCGACGCCAAGACCGACCCGAACTTCTTCCTCATCGCCCGCACCGACGCCATCCAGGCCGAGGGCGTGGACGCCGCCATCGAGCGCTGCCTGCGCTACGTGGAAGCCGGCGCCGACGGCATCTTCGCCGAGGCCGCCTACGACCTGCCGACCTACAAGCGCTTCGTCGACGCGCTGAACGTGCCGGTGCTGGCCAACATCACCGAGTTCGGCGCCACCCCGCTGTTCACCCGCGACGAGCTGGCCTCGGTCGGCGTGGCCATCCAGCTCTACCCGCTGTCGGCCTTCCGCGCCGCCAACAAGGCCGCCGAAGCGGTGTACACCGCGATCCGCCAGGAAGGCCACCAGCAGAACGTCATCGAGCTGATGCAGACTCGTGCCGAGCTGTACGACCGCATCGGCTACCACGCCTTCGAGCAGAAGCTCGACGCGCTGTTCGCGGCGAACAAGAAGTAAGCCGGACGGCGACTGGCCCCAAGGCACTGGGTTCCCGCGTTCGCGGGAATGACGCCGAGGGGCAGCGCCGCCGCAATCGAATCGAAACGCCCGGCCTCGCCGGCGGAACAAGAACAAAGCAACCGGATTCGTGAGGAGAGATACGATGAGCGCCACCGCCGAAACCACCACCGGCTTCAAACCGAAGAAATCCGTGGCCCTGAGCGGCACCGCCGCCGGCAACACCGCCCTGTGCACCGTCGGCCGCACCGGCAACGACCTGCACTACCGCGGCTACGACGTGCTCGACTTCGCCAACCGCTGCGAATTCGAGGAAATCGCCCACCTGCTGGTCCACGGCAAGCTGCCCAACGTCGCCGAACTGGCCGCCTACAAGGCCAAGCTGAAGGCCCTGCGCGGCCTGCCGGCGGGCGTCAAGGCCGCCCTGGAAACCCTGCCGCCGTCGGCCCACCCGATGGACGTGATGCGCACCGCCGTGTCCGTGCTCGGCTGCCTGTCGCCGGAGAAGGACGACCACAACCACCCCGGCGCCCGCGACATCGCCGACAAGCTGATGGCCTCCCTGGGCTCGGCCCTGCTGTACTGGTATCACTTCAGCCACAACGGCAAGCGCATCGACGTGGAGACCGACGACGACTCCATCGGCGGCCACTTCCTGCACCTGCTGCACGGCGAGAAGCCGCGCGAGTCCTGGGTGCGCGCCATGCACACCTCGCTGAACCTGTACGCCGAGCACGAGTTCAACGCCTCCACCTTCACCTCCCGCGTCATCGCCGGCACCGGCTCCGACATGTACTCCTGCATCGCCGGCGCCATCGGCGCGCTGCGCGGCCCGAAACACGGCGGCGCCAACGAAGTGGCCTTCGAAATCCAGAAGCGCTACGACAACCCGGACGAAGCCGAGGCCGACATCCGCGCCCGCGTCGAGAAGAAGGAAGTGGTGATCGGCTTCGGCCACCCGGTCTACACCGTGTCCGACCCGCGCAACAAGGTGATCAAGGAAGTCGCCCGCCAGCTCTCCGAAGAGCAGAGCAACAGCAAGATGTACGACATCGCCGAGCGCCTGGAAAGCGTGATGTGGGAAATCAAGAAGATGTTCCCCAACCTCGACTGGTTCAGCGCCGTGAGCTACCACATGATGGGCGTGCCCACCGCCATGTTCACCCCGCTGTTCGTGATCGCCCGCACCGCCGGCTGGTCCGCCCACGTCATCGAGCAGCGCATCGACGGCAAGATCATCCGCCCGAGCGCCAACTACACCGGTCCCGAAGACCTGAAGTTCGTGCCGCTCAAGGATCGTAAATAATCATGAATGCCCAATACCGTAAAAGCCTGCCCGGCACACAACTGGACTACTTCGACGCCCGTGCGGCCGTCGAAGAGATCCAGGCTGGTGCCTGGGACAAACTCCCGTACACCTCGCGCGTGCTGGCCGAGCAGCTGGTGCGCCGCTGCGAGCCGGAGCTGCTCACCGCGGCCCTGGAGCAGCTGGTCTACCGCAAGCGCGACCTGGACTTCCCCTGGTACCCGGCGCGCGTGGTCTGCCACGACATCCTCGGGCAGACCGCGCTGGTCGACCTGGCCGGCCTGCGCGACGCCATCGCCGACCAGGGCGGCGACCCGTCCAAGGTCAACCCGGTGGTGCCGACGCAGCTGATCGTCGACCACTCCCTGGCCGTGGAGGCCCCGGGCTTCGACCCGGAGGCGTTCGAGAAGAACCGCGCCATCGAGGACCGCCGCAACGAGGACCGCTTCCACTTCATCGAGTGGACCAAGACCGCGTTCAAGAACGTCGACGTGATCCCCGCCGGCAACGGCATCATGCACCAGATCAACCTGGAGAAGATGAGCCCGGTGATCCAGGCGCGCGGCGGCGTGGCCTTCCCCGACACCTGCGTGGGCACCGACTCGCACACCCCGCACGTGGACGCCCTGGGCGTGATCGCCATCGGCGTCGGCGGCCTGGAAGCCGAGACCGTGATGCTCGGCCACCCGTCGATGATGCGCCTGCCCGACATCGTCGGCGTCGAGCTGACCGGCAAGCGCCAGCCCGGCATCACCGCCACCGACATCGTCCTGGCGATCACCGAGTTCCTGCGCAAGGAACGCGTGGTGGGTGCCTACGTCGAGTTCTTCGGCGAGGGGGCGGACAGCCTGTCCATCGGCGACCGTGCGACCATCTCCAACATGTGCCCGGAATACGGCGCCACCGCCTCGATGTTCTACATCGACGGCCAGACCATCGACTACCTCAAGCTCACCGGCCGCGAGCCGGAGCAGGTGGCGCTGGTGGAGAACTACGCGAAGACCCTCGGCCTGTGGGGCGACGCCCTGAAGACCGCCGAGTACGAACGCGTGCTCAGCTTCGACCTGGGCAGCGTGGTGCGCAACATGGCCGGCCCGTCCAACCCGCACCGCCGCCTGCCGACCTCGGCGCTGGCCGAGCGCGGCATCGCCGACGAGGCCAAGCTGGAATCCGGCCGCGACGAAGAAGCCCACGGCCTGATGCCCGACGGCGCAGTGATCATCGCCGCCATCACCAGCTGCACCAACACCTCCAACCCGCGCAACGTGGTGGCCGCCGGCCTGCTGGCGAAGAAGGCCAACGCGCTGGGCCTGGTGCGCAAGCCCTGGGTGAAGACCTCCTTCGCGCCGGGCTCCAAGGTCGCCAGGCTGTATCTGGAAGAAGCCGGCCTGCTGACCGAGCTGGAAAAGCTCGGCTTCGGCATCGTCGCCTACGCCTGCACCACCTGCAACGGCATGTCCGGGGCGCTGGAGCCGAAGATCCAGCAGGAGATCATCGACCGCGATCTGTACGCCACCGCCGTGCTCTCGGGCAACCGCAACTTCGACGGGCGCATCCACCCCTACGCCAAGCAGGCCTTCCTCGCCTCGCCGCCGCTGGTGGTGGCCTACGCCATCGCCGGCACCGTGCGCTTCGACATCGAGCAGGACCCGCTGGGCACCGACGCCAACGGCAACCCGATCACCCTGAAAGACCTGTGGCCGTCCGATGAAGAGATCGACGCCATTGTCGCGGCCAGCGTGAAGCCGGAGCAGTTCCGCCAGGTGTACATCCCGATGTTCGACCTGGGCAGCGTGAAGGAAGCCGACAGCCCGCTGTACGACTGGCGCCCGCAGTCCACCTACATCCGCCGCCCGCCCTACTGGGAAGGCGCGCTGGCCGGCGAACGCACGCTCAAGGGCATGCTGCCGCTGGCGATCCTGCCGGACAACATCACCACCGACCACCTGTCGCCGTCCAACGCCATCCTCGCCAGCTCGGCGGCCGGCGAATACCTGGCGAAGATGGGCCTGCCGGAGGAGGACTTCAACTCCTACGCAACCCACCGCGGCGACCACCTCACCGCGCAGCGCGCCACCTTCGCCAACCCGCAGCTGATCAACGAGATGGCCGTGGTCGATGGCCAGGTGAAGAAGGGCTCGCTGGCCCGCGTGGAGCCGGAAGGCAAGGTGATGCGCATGTGGGAAGCCATCGAGACCTACATGAACCGCAAGCAGAACCTGATCATCGTCGCCGGCGCCGACTACGGCCAGGGCTCGTCCCGCGACTGGGCGGCCAAGGGCGTGCGCCTCGCCGGCGTCGAGGTGATCGTGGCCGAGGGCTTCGAGCGCATCCACCGCACCAACCTGGTGGGCATGGGCGTGCTGCCGGTGGAATTCAAGCCGGGCACCACGCGCCTGACCCTGGGCCTGGACGGCACCGAGACCTACGACATCGAAGGCGAACTGTCGCCGCGCTGCGACCTGACCCTGGTGGTCAACCGCCGCAACGGTGAAGTGCTCAGGGTACCGGTGACCTGCCGCCTCGACACCGCCGCCGACGTCAGCGTGTACAAGGCCGGCGGGGTGCTGCAGCGCTTCGCCAAGGACTTCCTCGAGGGGGCAGTGGCCTAAGACCGCAGGTTCGAGAAAAGCGCTGGAGGCTGGAGGCTGAAAGCTGAACGAGAAGCCGCTCCCTCGTTCAGCCTCCAGCGCCTTTTTCGGTTTTTCATCCCCTCAGCCGGTACAAGGCCAGCGGCGTGCTACAGCGCTTCGCCAAGGGCTTCCTCAAGGGGGCAGTGGCCTAAGACCGCAGGTTCGAGAAAAGCGCTAGAGGCTGAAGGCTGAACGAGAAGCCGTTCCCTCGTTCAGCCTCCAGCGCCTTTTTCGGTTTTTCATCCCCTCAGCCAGGACGAAATCATGGCTCAGCAACCCCAGATCAAGATTTCTGCCACCTACATCCGCGGCGGCACCAGCAAGGGCGTGTTCTTCCGCCTGCAGGACCTGCCCGAACGCTGCCAGGTGCCCGGAGCTGCGCGCGACAAGCTGTTCATGCGCGTGATCGGCAGCCCCGATCCCTACTCGGCGCACATCGACGGCATGGGCGGCGCCACCTCCAGCACCAGCAAGTGCGTGATCCTGTCCAAAAGCAGCCAGCCCGGCCACGACGTCGACTACCTCTACGGGCAGATATCCATCGACAAGGCCTTCGTCGACTGGAGCGGCAATTGCGGCAACCTCTCCACCGCCGCCGGCGCCTTCGCCATCCACGCCGGCCTGGTCGACCCCGCGCGCATCCCGGACAACGGCACCTGCGTGGTGCGCATCTGGCAGGCCAACATCAACAAGACCATCATCGCCCACGTGCCGGTGACCAACGGCCAGGTCCAGGAAACCGGCGACTTCGAACTGGACGGGGTGACCTTCCCCGCCGCCGAGATCGTGCTGGAATTCCTCGACCCGTCCGACGACGGCGAGGAAGGCGGCTCGATGTTCCCCACCGGCAACCTGGTGGACGACCTGGAAGTGCCCGGCGTCGGCACCTTCAAGGCGACCATGATCAGCGCCGGCATCCCCACGGTGTTCGTCAACGCCGAGGACATCGGCTACAAGGGCACCGAGCTGCGCGAGGACATCAACTCCGATCCCGAGCAACTGGCGCGCTTCGAGCAGATCCGCATCGCCGGCGCCCTGCGCATGGGCCTGATCAAGACTCCCGAAGAAGCGGCCACCCGCCAGCACACGCCGAAGATCGCCTTCGTCTCGCCGCCCAAGGACTACCGCACCTCCAGCGGCAAGCAGGTGCAGGCCGGCGACGTCGACCTGCTGGTGCGCGCGCTGTCCATGGGCAAGCTGCACCACGCCATGATGGGCACCGCCGCCGTGGCCATCGGCACCGCCGCGGCCGTGCCGGGCACCCTGGTGAACCTCGCGGCTGGTGGCGGCGAACGCAGCGCCGTGCGCTTCGGCCACCCCTCCGGCACCCTGCGCGTGGGCGCCGAGGCGAAGCAGGTGGACGGCGAATGGACCGTGACCAAGGCCATCATGAGCCGCAGCGCGCGCATCCTCATGGAAGGCTGGGTGCGGGTGCCGGGCGACGCCTTCTGAGCGCTGCCCCGTAGGAGCGGACTCCGTCCGCGATGGCCCCTCCTGCCGTCGGGGAGGCCCGGCTTCTCGTAGGAGCGAGCTTGCTCGCGAACAAACGCGGTGCCATGCGGTTCGCGAGCAAGCTCGCTCCTACGAAGAACACCCCGGCGCGACCTGCAAGACAGCTGCTCTTACGTTGTTTTCTGGGTTCCCGCGTTCGCGGGAATGACGGGATCGAGTGTCGTGTTTCCCGGAGTCATTCCCGCGAACGCGGGAACCCAGTAGACAACCCCAGCGTCTAGACTCTCCCGGATTACCGCGCAGGAGCACGCCATGAGCACCAACGCCGATCCGAACACCCGCCCCGACTACGACGGCGTCCTGCAGCAGATCGCCGACTACGTCCTGACCTACCGCGTCGACTCCGCCGAGGCCCGCGACACCGCGCGGCTGTGCCTGATGGACAGCCTGGCCTGCGCCCTGCTGGCCCTGCGCTTCCCCGAATGCACCAAGCTGCTCGGCCCGCAGGTGGAAGGCAGCGTGGTGCCCCACGGCTCGCGGGTGCCGGGCACGCGCTTCTGCCTCGACCCGGTCAAGGCCGCCTGGGACATTGGCGCGCTGGTGCGCTGGCTGGACTACAACGACACCTGGCTGGCCGCCGAATGGGGCCACCCGTCGGATAACCTCGGCGCCATCCTCGGCCTCGCCGACCACCTGGCGCAGCGCGCCCAGGCCAATGGCGAACCGCCGCTGAGCATGGGCGACGTGCTGGAATCCATGGTCCTGGCCCACGAGATCCAGGGCGTGTTCGCCCTGGAGAACGCCTTCAACCGCGTCGGCCTGGACCACGTGTTCCTGGTCAAGCTCGCCTCCACGGCGGTGAGCGCACGGCTGCTCGGCGCCGACCGCGAGCAACTGCTCTCCGCCCTCTCCCACGCCTGCGTCGACGGCCAAGCGCTGCGCACTTACCGCCACGCGCCCAACGCCGGCTCGCGCAAATCCTGGGCCGCCGGCGACGCCAGCAGCCGCGGCCTGCGCCTGGCGGACATCGCCCGGCGCGGCGAGATGGGCATCCCCGGCGTGCTGAGCGCGCCGCAATGGGGCTTCTACGACGTGCTGTTCAGCCACACCAACAAGGACCTGGCGCTCAAGCCCGACGACCAGCGCCGCTTCCGCCTGCCGCAGCCCTTCGCCAGCTACGTGATGGAGAACGTGCTGTTCAAGATCAGCTTCCCCGCCGAGTTCCACGCGCAGACCGCCGTGGAAGCCGCGGTGCAGTTGCACCCGCTGGTGCGCAACCGCATCAGCGAGATAACCCGCATCGTCATCGACACCCAGGAATCGGCGATCCGCATCATCTCCAAGACCGGCCCGCTGGCCAACGCCGCCGACCGCGACCACTGCATCCAGTACATGGTCGCCGTGCCGCTGATCTACGGCACCCTGGAAGCCGAGCACTACGAAGACGCCTTCCACGCCGCGCACCCGCTGATCGACCGCCTGCGCGACAAGATGGAAGTGGTGGAAGACGCGCGCTACAGCCGCGAATACCTGGAGCCGGGCAAGCGCAGCATCGCCAACGCCGTGCAGGTGTTCTTCTCGGACGGCAGCAGCACGCCGAAGATCGAGGTGGAATACCCGGTGGGCCACCGCCGCCGCCGCGCCGAGGGCATCCCGCTGCTGGAGGCGAAGTTCCGCAACGCCCTGGCCACCCGCTTCGCCCCGCAGCGCTGCGCGCAGATAACCGCGCTGTGCGACGACCCCGCGCAGCTGGAAGCCACGCCGGTGCACCGCTTCATGGATTTGCTGGTGATCTGAAGCGGAGGGGCGTAGGGCGTACAACCGTTCGCGGTTGTACGCCGTTACACCCGACCTCGTGCCCGGCTCCTTGGTCGAGCCCGGAGTGCCTTGAAACAGGCGCTCCGTGGCCAAACCCGATACGCGCCGGAAACCAAGGTCAAACGGCGGATAACGTCGAACGTTATCCGCCCTACGCCGCCCCTTTCCTCAGGCCAACAGATCGCCCTGCAACTGCTCCAGCAGCACCTGGATGCGCGCCAGGCGCACCGTGGGGTCGTCCATCTCCAGCAGCACCTGCTTCTGCTCCGGCTCGAAGGGCAGCAGGTAGGCCAGTTGGCAGGCCAGCTCCTGCTGGCCGTTGACCTCGCCGCCCATCTCCAGGGTGGCGACCATCGGGTGCAGCGACAGCGCGCCGAGCAGCGCGGCCAGGTCGTCGTGCTCCTCGGTCAGCGGCTGGTCGGGCTGTTCCTCCAGCCAGACCACCTCGGCTTCCAGCAACTGGTCCGGCTGCACCTGCGTATCGCTTATCCGAAAACGCCGGCCACCCTCGACGCGGATGCCCAGCAGGCCGTTGGGCAACTGCTGCCAGTCGCGGATCAGCGCCTCGCAGCCGACCTGGCTGAACGCCTCCGGCGCCTCGCCCACTTCGCGGCCTTCGACGATGGACACCACGCCGAAGCCGCCGCCCTGCTTCATGCAGCGGCCGATCATGTCCAGGTAACGCGCCTCGAAAATCTGCAGGTCCAGGCGGCAACCGGGGAACAGCACGGTGTTGAGGGGGAAGAGCGGCAACTTCATGTGAATCTTCCTGCTTCAGGCGATCAACGCTACCGCCAACGGTAGCAGCACTGCGGTGGCCACGCCCATCAGGCTCATCGCCAGGGCGGCGAAGGCGCCGCATTCCTCGCCCTCCTGCAGGGCTCGGGAGGTGCCCACGGCGTGGGCGGTCATGCCCAGCGCCATGCCCTGGGCGGCCGGGTGGCGCACGCCGATGCGGCGCAGCAGCTCCGGGCCGAGGATGGCGCCGAGCACCCCGGTGATCAGCACGAACACCGCCGCCAGCGCCGCCACGCCGCCGATCTGGCTGGCCACCAGCATGGCGATGGGCGAGGTCACCGACTTCGGCGCCAGGCTCATCAGCAGCTCGCCGCGCAGGCCGAACAGCCAGCCCAGGCCGATGCCGGCCACGGTGGCCAGCACGCCAGCCACCAGCAGGGTGACCAGGGTCGGCCAGAACAGCTGGCGGATGCGCTTGAGGTTGAGGAACAGCGGCACCGCCAGGGCCACCGTGGCCGGGCCGAGCAGCACGGTCAGCACGCTGACCCCGGCGCTGTAGGCCTGGTAGTCGATACCGGTGCCCAGCAGTACCAGGATCACCATGGCCATGGACACCAGCACCGGCTGCAGGAATACCCAGCGCGTGCGCTCGTAGGCCGCCAGGGCCAACTGGTAGGCCGCCAGGGTGATGCCGATGCAGAACAGCGGATGGTGGGTGACCGCCTGCCAGGCGCCTTGCCAGTCAAGCATCGGGGGCCTCCTTGCGGCCGCGCTGGCGGTCGATCAGCTTCTGCATCAGCCAGCCGGCGAACAGGAAGGAGCCCAGCAGCGACAGCGCCAGGGCCCCGGCCAGCGGCCAGAAGTCCGCCAGCAGCTGGCGGCCGTAGACCATCACCCCCACCGCCGGCGGCACCAGCAGCAGCGGCAGGTAGCGCAGCAGCGAGGAGGCCGCGAGCGTGATCGGCTCGCCCACTTCCCCGCGCGCCAGCAGGAACGCCAGCAGCAGCACCAGCCCAATGATCGGGCCGGGGATCATCGGCAGGATGAGAACATTCAGGCCGGTGCCCAGCAGTTGGAACAGCACCAGCCAGATCAGGCCGCGGAGCAGCATGGCAACCTCCTGTGAAAAAGCCCGACATTATGCCCAAGTACGCCCGGCCTATGGCATGGCATTCGCTTCAAGCATAGGTGCGCAGCCGTCATCGACCTGTGCCATGCTGCATCGCACGCAAAAAACAACAACACGCGTTCGCGGAGGAAAACATGCCGTTCGTTCCCGTCAGCACCCTCAAGGACTACATTGGCAAGGACCTGGGCCATTCCGAATGGCTCACCATCGACCAGAACCGCATCAACCAGTTCGCCGAGTGCACCGAGGACCACCAGTTCATCCACGTGGACCCGGAGAAGGCGAAGAAGACCCCGTTCGGCGGCACCATCGCCCACGGCTTCCTCTCCCTGTCGCTGATTCCCAAGCTCTGCGAGGGCCTGCTGGTGCTCCCGGAGAACCCGAAGATGGTGGTCAACTACGGCCTCGACAGCGTGCGCTTCATCCAGCCGGTGCCGGTGGATTCGCGGGTGCGCCTGCAGGTGACCATCCTCGACGTCAGCGAGAAGAACCCCGGCCAGTGGCTGATCAAGGCGCGCTGCACCCTGGAGATCGAAGGCCTGCCCAAGCCGGCCTACATCGCCGAATCGCTGAGCCTGGCCTTCGTCTGACACCGGCGCCCGGCCCCCTGCAAAAAAGCCCGCGCCCGCGGGCTTTTTTGCGTCACACTGGTGCAAAACCGCCGTGACCGACCTGCCGCATGCGCCTGCACCTTCCCCTCCTCGCCCTGATCCTGGCCCTGGCGGCCTGCGACCAGGGCCCCGCCCAGCCCTCGGCCGACCTGGTGCTGCCCGACGGCGCGCGCTACCACGGCGCCCTCGTCGACGGCCGCCTGCACGGCGAGGGGCGCCTGGAGCATGGTAACGGCGCCTGGTACCAGGGCCGCTTCGCCAAGGGCCTGTTCGACGGCCCGGGCGAATGGCATGGCGCCGACGGCAGCCACTACCAGGGCGGCTTCCGCGCTGGCCTCTACCACGGCCAGGGCCAGCTGGACGATGGCCAGGGCAACGAATACACCGGCACCTTCGAGAACGGCCAGTTGCGCGGCAAGGGCAGCTTCAGCGACGCCGACGGCGACCGCTACGAGGGCGGCTTCGAGAACACCGAATTCAGCGGCCAGGGGCGCTTCGTCAACGCCGACGGCGACGTGTGGAGCGGCCAGTTCAGCCAGGGCGCGCTGAACGGCCAGGGCAAGTACGAGGGCCGCGACGGCAGCCGCTACGAAGGTGGCTTCAAGGACTGGCGCTTCGCCGGCGAAGGCGTGCTGACCCAGGCCGACGGCCAGGTCTACCGTGGCCAGTTCGCCGACGGCAAGTTCGCCGGCAAGGGCAGCCTGCGCGGCGCCGACGGGCGCCTGCAGGCCGGCATCTGGAGCAACGGCCTGCTGCGCCGCGACGAACAGGGCCGGCGCCTGCCCAACCCGGTGGAAGTCGGCCTGCTGGAACAGGGCCGCCTGCTCGACCGCGCCCTGGCCGCGCTGCCGCCTTCCACGCCGCAAGTGGAGCTGTACGCCCTGAGCGTGGGCGGCGACGGCAAGCAGAGCGTGTTCCTGCGCGAGGCCGACTACGTCGCCCGCCTGCTCGGCCAGCGCTTCGGCGCGCGCGGCGTGGTCACCCTGGTGAACAACCGCAACCACGCCGACGACCGCCCCATGGCCACCCGCGAGAGCCTGGCGCGGGCGATCCGTGCCCTGGCGCGCAGCAGCGGCCCGGAGGACCTGGTGTTCATCTACCTGACCAGCCACGGCAGCCACGACCACCAACTGATCCTCGACATGCCCGGCATCCGCCTGGACAACCTGCCCGCCGCCGACCTCGCCGAACTCCTCGCGCCGCTGAAGGACCGCTACAAGGTGCTGGTGATCTCGGCCTGCTACAGCGGCGGCTTCATCGAACCTCTGAAGGACGACAGGACTCTGATCATGACGGCGGCGCGCAGCGACCGGGTGTCCTTCGGCTGTTCCGAGGAAGCGGACTTCACCTACTTCGGCCAGGCCCTGTTCGCCAACGCCCTGAACGCCACCGACGACCTGCAGCAGGCCTTCCAACTGGCCAGCAGCGAGGTCGCCCGGCGCGAGACGGCGGACGGATTCGACGCCTCCGAGCCGCAGCTGTGGGCGCCGCCGGCCGTCCTGCAGCGCTGGAACGCCTTGCGCGCAGGCCAGGCCAGCCGGGCCCTGAGCGCCGATGCGGGGCACGTGCAGGAAAAACGATAGCCCGGCAACTACGCTTGTAACTGTGTCAGCGGAGAAACCAGGATGTATTCAACACCGACGCATGTCATTCTCGCCGGCGCCACCGGCCTCACCGGCGAACACCTGCTCGACCGCATGCTCAGCGAGCCGACGGTCAAGCGCGTGCTGGCGCCGACGCGCCGGCCACTGGCCGCCCACCCGCGCCTGGAGAACCCCATCGGCCCGCTGGCCGAACTCATCCCCGGCCTGGCCGGGCCGGTGGACACGGTGTTCTGCTGCCTGGGCACCACGCTCAAGGAGGCAGGCTCCGAAGCGGCCTTCAAGGCGGTGGACCACGACCTGCCGCTGGCCCTGGGCGAGCACGCGCTCAAGCTCGGCGCGCGGCACTACGTGGTGGTCAGCGCGCTGGGCGCGGACAGCAAGTCCTCGCTGTTCTACAACCGCGTCAAGGGCGAGCTGGAAGAAGCCCTGCAGAAACAGGGCTGGGCGCAACTGACCATCGCCCGCCCGTCCCTGCTGCTGGGCCAGCGCGAGGAAATCCGCCTGGCCGAACTGCTCGCCGCGCCCTTCGCCCGCATCCTCCCCGGCAAGCTGCACGGCATCGAAGCCTGCGCCCTGGCCCGCGCCCTCTGGCGCCTGGCCCTGGAGACGGGCAAGGGTGTGCGGTTCGTGGAGTCGGATGAGCTGCGCAGGCTCGGGAAATAACCCCCAGTTGCGCCGAGATGCTCGCTCCTACGAAAAGCGGTGTTCGCCTGCAATGTAGCGATAGCCGGAGGTTCCGGCGCGGTTCGCGGATAAGATCCGCTCCTACGCAACGCCCACCTACAGGAGCGCAACCTGCGCGCGATTTCGCGGGCAGGGCCCGCTCCTACAGTTCGGCATGAGGCATGGCATTCCCCTGGAGCGGACCTTGTCCGCGATAGCCGGAGGTTCCGGCGCGGTTCGCGGATAAGATCCGCTCCTACGCGACGCCCACCTGCAGGAGCGCGCCCTGCGCGCGAAATCGCGGGCAGGGCCCGCGGCGTCAATTCCCGCCCCACACCTGCAGGCCGATCCCCAGCTCGGCGGCGATCGACAGCGGCAACAGCACGGTGTCCAGCAACGCGCTACCCGGCAGGTCCAGCCGCGGGTATTTCGGCGCCTCGGTGCCGTAATGATCCTGCGGGCAACAACCGCCGTTGATGGAATACCAGTCCAGCCGCGTGCCGGCGTAGATCAGCGGGGCGCCGGGCTTGTTGGCGTTGAGGGTCTTCACGGTGGCGCAGCCGCCCAGTTGCAGCAGCATCAGGGCGGCGAGGAGCTTATTCGTCACTGACAAGGTGGTGTTCGCCCCAGCGCGGCAGCATGTCCTGGGGAATGCCCAGTTGGTTGAGGATGCGCGCGACCACGAAGTCGACCAGGTCGTCGATGGTCTGCGGCTGATGGTAGAAACCCGGCGCCGCCGGCAGGATCACCGCGCCCAGGTTGGACAGCTTGAGCATGTTCTCCAGGTGGATGCTGGAGAGCGGCGCCTCGCGCGGCACCAGGATCAGCTGGCGGCGCTCCTTCAGGGCGACGTCGGCGGCGCGCTCGATCAGGTTGTTGCAGGCGCCGCTGGCGATCGCCGACAGCGTGCCGGTGGAGCAAGGCACCACCACCATGGCGCCGGGCGCGCCGGAGCCGGAAGCCACCGGGGCCATCCAGTCTTCCTTGCCGTAGACGCGGATCTGCCCCGGCGCGGCGCCGGTGTATTCGCTGAGGAAAGCCTGCATCGCCTGGGGCTTGCCCGGCAGGGTCACGTCGGTCTCGGTGGCCACCACCAGTTGCGCGGCCTTGGAAATCAAGAAGTGCACCTCGCGGTCTTCCTGCACCAGGCAGTCGAGCAGGCGCAGGCCGTACTGCGCGCCGGAGGCGCCGGTCATCGCCAGGGTGACGCGTTCGGCTCCCGCCATCTCAGTCCTCCAGGGCCTTGGCCAGCTTGCCGTGCAGGCCGCCGAAGCCGCCGTTGCTCATGATCACTACTTGGGTGCCCGGCGTGGCCACGGCCCTCACGCCTTCGATGATGGCCTCCAGGGAATCGCACACCTGAGTCGGCACGGTCGAGCCGGCCACGGTGGCGGCCAGGTCCCAGCCCAGGTTCGGCGGCGCGTACCAGAACACCCGGTCGGCCTGGGTGACGCTGTCCGCCAGGCCGTCGCGGTGGGCACCGAGCTTCATGGAGTTGGAACGCGGCTCGACCACGGCGATCACCGGGGCGTCGCCGACGCGCTTGCGCAGGCCGTCGAGGGTGGTGGCGATGGCGGTGGGGTGGTGGGCGAAGTCGTCGTAGAGGGTCACGCCCTTCACTTCGGCGACCTTCTCCATGCGCCGCTTGACGCTCTTGAACGCCGACAGCGCGGCGCAGCCCAGCTCCGGCACCACGCCGACGTGGCGCGCCGCGGCCAGGCAGGCCAGGGCGTTGGCGACGTTGTGCTGGCCGGTCAGTTCCCATTCCACCGTGCCCTGGGCGGCGCCGTCGAACAGCACCTCGAAGCGCGAGCCGTCGGCGCTGAGCAGGCGCGCCTGCCATTGGCCGCCCTCGCCGGTAGTTTGCACCGGCGTCCAGCAGCCCATGCCGATCACGCGCTTGAGCGCGGTTTCGTTTTCCGGGTGGATGATCAGGCCTTCGCCGGGGATGGTCCGCACCAGGTGGTGGAACTGCCGCTCGATGGCCGCCAGGTCCGGGAAGATGTCCGCGTGATCGAATTCCAGGTTGTTCAGGATGGCAGTGCGCGGGCGGTAGTGGACGAACTTGGAGCGCTTGTCGAAGAAGGCGCTGTCGTACTCGTCGGCTTCCACCACGAAGAACGGCGTGCCGCCCAGGCGCGCGGAGACGCCGAAGTTCTGCGGCACGCCGCCGATCAGGAAGCCCGGGCTCATGCCGGCGTGTTCCAGCACCCAGGCCAGCATGCCGCTGGTGGTGGTCTTGCCGTGAGTGCCGGCGGCGGCCAGCACCCAGCGGCCCTGCAGCACGTGGTCGGCCAGCCACTGCGGGCCGGAAACGTAGGGCAGGCCCTTGTTCAGCACGTATTCCACCGCCGGGTTGCCGCGCGACAGGGCGTTGCCGATCACCACCAGGTCCGGCGCCGGCTCCAGGTGGGCGGGCTCGTAGCCCTGCATCAGTTCGATGCCCTGGGCCTGCAGCTGGGTGCTCATGGGCGGGTAGACGTTGGCGTCGGAACCGGTGACGCGGTGCCCCAGTTCCTTGGCCAGCACGGCCAGCGAGCCCATGAAGGTGCCGCAGATGCCGAGGATGTGGATATGCATGCAGACTCCTGCAATCAAGCCTGGGAAGGCGCTTCGAATGGGCGGCAGATTAGCACAGCGCCGCCTTCTCGCGGCGCGGCCGGGAGCATCAGACGGCGCCATTGGGCGGGGGTTCCGCGCAAGCCATTGGTGGGCCTGGCGTAGGGCGTATAACCGTTCGCGGTTATACGCCGATACACCCAATCTTCACCCAAAGCCAAGGTCGAACCTGAAGCCGTCCATCTACACAGCCGCCCCACCGCCAAGGTCGAACCCGGAGCCGCCTGGGGCCTGGGTCAAACGGCGTACAACCGCGAACGGTTGTACGCCCTACGGTACGGAGCGGCTCAGACCGTGGCGGCGCAGCTTGCGGTAGAGGGTGTTGCGGCTGATGCCCAGTTGCTGCGCGGTGCGGCTCATGTGCCAGCGCTGCGCCTCCAGCACCGCCAGCAGCGCGCCGCGCTCGGCATCGAGCAGGCAGTCGGCGGGTGCTTCCGCTTCGGGCTCTGGCTTGGGTTGCGCGGCGCGGCGGATGTCCACCGGCAGGTCGGCCAGGTGCACGCGGCCGCCCTCGCTCAGCGCCACCAGGGTGCGCAGCACGTTGCGCAGCTGGCGCACGTTGCCCGGCCAGGGATGGTCGAGCAGGACCTGGCGCACGTCCTCGTCGAGCACGATGGGCCGGCCCCGGGATTCCTCGGCGAGCAGTTGCGCCAGCAGCTGTGGCCGGTCCTCGCGCTCGCGCAAGGCCGGCAGTTGCAGCACCAGGCCGTTGAGGCGGTAGTAGAGGTCCTCGCGGAAGGTGCCGGCGGCCACCAGCTCCTCCAGGTTGCGGTGGGTGGCGCTGATCAGGCGCAGGTCCACCGGCTGCGCCACGCCATCGCCCAGGGGCACCACCTGGCGCTCTTCCAGTACGCGCAGCAGGCGCGTCTGCAAGGCCAGGGGCATGTCGCCGATCTCGTCGAGGAACAGGGTGCCGCCGTCGGCCTGCAGCAGCTTGCCGCGCATGCCTTCCTTGCGCGCGCCGGTGAAGCTGCCGCCGCGGTAGCCGAACAGCTCGCTCTCGATCAGGCTTTCCGGGATGGCCGCGCAGTTCAGCGCGACGAAGGCCTTGCCGGCGCGCTCGCCGGACTGGTGCACGGCCTTGGCGAAGGCCTCCTTGCCCGAGCCGGTCTCGCCGTGCAGCAGCAGCGGCACGTCGTGAGCGTAGACCTTGAGCGCACGACGGAAGTCCGCGGCCAGGCGCTCGTCGCCCAGGCACAGCCCCGGCGCGACAGGCGCCGGCCGTGATACGGGAATCGCCAGCGGCCGCGGCTCACCCCGCAGCTGGGCGTGGAACTGGCGCCCGGCATGGCTGCGCAGCGGCCAGCTGAGGCCGGCCTGGGTGCTGGCGCGGCCGAGCAGCTCGTCCAGGCGGATGTCGAAGCAGTCCTCCACCGATCGGCCGAGCAGGCCGTCGCGCGGGCGGTCGAGCAGGTTCAGCGCGCCCTGGTTGGCGGCGAGGATGCGCCCGGCGCCGTCGAAGGCCACCAGGCCCTCGCTGAACAGCCCGACGTACTCGGCTTGCAGGTGGAAGCGCAGCAGCCACTGGCCTTCGAAGCGGCGCAGGAAGTAGCAGCTCTCGATCATCTTCGCCGAGAGGTTGACCAGCGCCATGGTGTGGAACTGGCTCTGCCGCGACAGGTCGCGGCGCGCCGAGGACACGTCGAGCACCGCCAGCAGTTCGCCGTGGGGGTCGAACACCGGGCTCGCCGAGCAGGTCAGGCCGGTGTGCAGGCTGCGGAAGTGTTCGTCGCGGTGGATGGTCAGCGCCTGGCGCTCGATCAGGCAGGTGCCGATGCCGTTGGTGCCCTCGCGGGCCTCGCTCCAGTCGGCGCCCAGCCACAGGCCGGCGTGTTCGAAGGTGGCGCGCTCGGCCTCGTCGCAGACGCGGTTGAGGATCACCCCGCGGGCGTCGGTGAGCAGCACCGCGTGGCCGGCACCGGCGAGCTGCTGGCGCAGGCTGGTCATCTCGCCGCTGGCGATCTCCAGCACCTGCTGCAGGCCTTCGCGGCGCTCCAGCATGCGCCGGTGCTCCAGCACCGTGGGCGGCAGCGTCTGCGCCGGGTCGAGGTGGTATTCCTCCAGGCAGCGCAGCCAGGAACGGGCGATCGACGGATCGGCGGCGGGGCCGCTGGCCGGTTGCTGCCCGCGGGCCACTGTCATGACCTGGCGGGCGTGGCGACTCATGGCGTTCGCACTCATTGTTATGGTTCTCCACGGAAGGGACGGCAGGCAGTCCCGGGGCGACCGTTCCCGCAGCATCGTCCAGCGCGCCGCGCAATGCAATGCCCGCGTGACCTGGCGGTCAGCCGCTGTACCGGATACGGGACAAACTGTCACCCAGGCCTGTGCCAGCGCTGCCACACCGCCCGTCGGCGCGCGCCCGCAAGCCGACCGCCGGCCCAGCAACCACGCGGTTCGCACTGGCATGGCCCGACCCTTGCTCTACGCTTGTCAGACCGCAAACGCGTCCTCCCCAACAAGCACAAGAGCCAGGAGATCCACCATGCGTTACGCCCAACCCGGTAGCCAAGGTGCTGTCGTTTCCTTCAAGTCCCGCTACGGCAACTACATCGGTGGCGAGTTCGTACCGCCGGTCAACGGCCAGTACTTCGTCAACACCTCGCCGGTGAACGGCCAGCCGATCGCCGAGTTCCCCCGCTCCGACGCCGCCGACATCGACAAGGCCCTGGACGCCGCCCATGCCGCGGCCGATGCCTGGGGCCGCACTTCGGTGCAGGAGCGCTCGCTGGTCCTGCTGAAGATCGCCGACCGCATCGAACAGAACCTGGAAGTGCTCGCCGTCACCGAGACCTGGGACAACGGCAAGCCGGTGCGCGAAACCCTCAACGCCGACATCCCGCTGGCCGCCGACCACTTCCGCTACTTCGCCGGCTGCATCCGCGCCCAGGAAGGCTCGGCCGCGGAGATCAACGACAGCACCGTGGCCTACCACATCCACGAGCCGCTGGGCGTGGTCGGGCAGATCATCCCGTGGAACTTCCCGCTGCTGATGGCCGCCTGGAAACTCGCCCCGGCCCTGGCCGCCGGCAACTGCGTGGTGCTCAAGCCGGCCGAGCAGACGCCGCTGGGCATCTGCGTGCTGATGGAGATCATCGGCGACCTGCTGCCGCCGGGCGTGCTCAACGTCGTCCAAGGCTTCGGCAAGGAAGCCGGCGAGGCGCTGGCCACCAGCAAGCGCATCGCCAAGATCGCCTTCACCGGCTCCACCCCGGTGGGCTCGCACATCCTCGAGTGCGCGGCGAAGAACATCATCCCCAGCACCGTCGAGCTGGGCGGCAAGAGCCCGAACATCTACTTCGAAGACATCATGCAGGCCGAACCGACCTTCATCGAGAAGGCCGCCGAGGGCCTGGTGCTGGCCTTCTTCAACCAGGGCGAGGTGTGCACCTGCCCATCCCGCGCCCTGGTGCAGGAATCCATCTACCCGCAGTTCATGGAAGTAGTGATGAAGAAGGTCAAGGCGATCAAGCGCGGCGACCCGCTGGACACCGACACCATGGTCGGCGCCCAGGCCTCGCAGCAGCAGTTCGACAAGATCCTCTCCTACCTCGACATCGCCCAGCAGGAAGGCGCCGAAGTGCTGGTCGGCGGCCAGGTCGAGAAGCTCGAAGGCAGCCTGGCCACCGGCTACTACATCCAGCCGACGCTGCTCAAGGGCAGCAACAAGATGCGCGTATTCCAGGAAGAAATCTTCGGCCCGGTGGTGGGCGTCACCACCTTCAAGGACGAGGCCGAGGCCCTGGCGATTGCCAACGACACCGAGTACGGCCTGGGCGCCGGCGTCTGGACCCGCGACATCAACCGCGCCTACCGCATGGGCCGCGGCATCAAGGCCGGCCGCGTGTGGACCAACTGCTACCACCTGTACCCGGCGCACGCCGCGTTCGGCGGCTACAAGAAATCCGGCGTGGGCCGCGAGACCCACAAGATGATGCTCGACCACTACCAGCAGACCAAGAACCTGCTGGTCAGCTACGACATCAATCCGCTGGGCTTCTTCTGATAGCAGCGAGCTTCCGACTCTCTTCCGCGCGGCCTTCGGGCCGCGCTTTTTTTCGCCTCGAAGAAGTAAGCGTTCGCGGTTACTCGCCATTATCTCCCGCCATGGATGGGAAATTCGCAGTCAACCTGTAGGAGCGGGTCCTGCCCGCGATTCGCGCGCAGGGCGCGCTCCTACATGGGAACGGCGCGGGTCGCGCAGCATAATCCGCGCCGGAATCTCCGGTTATCGCGGTCAAGGTCCTACGTTGCAGGCGTGCACGGCTTTTCGTAGGAGCGAGCTTGCTCGCGAATGAGCCCCGCAGCGGGGTCTGTTCGCGAGCAAGCTCGCTCCTACGAAGAGCGCGCCGGCGCGGCCGGGAAGATCAGGCCTCATCGCTGCGCCACTGCCGCGGGCTCACGCCGAACCAGCGGCGGAAGGCGCGGGAGAAGGCGCTGGTCTCGGAGTAGCCCAGCAGCGGCGCCAGTTCGGAGATCGGCCGCTGGCGCTGGCGCAGGTAGTGCACCGCCAGTTCGCGGCGGGTGTTTTCCACCAGTTGGCTGAAGCTCAGCCCGGCCTCGCGCAGGCGCCGTTGCAGGCCGGCGTTGGTCAGCTCCAGGCGTTCGGCGATCAGTTCCAGCACCGGTTCGCCCTCGCTCAGGGCCAGGCGGATCTGGGTGCCGGCGTCTTCCAGCAGGTCCGGCCCGCGGCCCTGCTCGCCCAGGCGGCGGATCACGTCCTGCACCAGGAACAGCAGGTTGGCGTCGCTCTCGGGCATCAGCCGGCCCTTGATGTCGGCCTTGGGCACCAGCAGCGAATTGCAGCCGCGCTGGAAATGCACCGGCGCGCCGAACACCCGCGCGTGCTCCTGCCAGTCCTCCGGACGGGCATGCTCGAAGCCCACCGCGCGCGGCGACCAGTCCTGGCCGAGGGCGTGGCGCAGCAGGTTCAGCGCCATGCCCATGGTCAGTTCGGCATCCTGCCGGCGATCGAGGATGGCGCCGTGCTGCACCTGGTAGTCGAAGCGGAAGCACTCGCCGCAATCCACCAGGCGGATCAGGGTGCTGTGCTGATGGAAGGGAAAAGCCGCAGCGAAGTTGCGCAGGGCGTCTTCCAGGGTTTCCGAACACAGCCCCACGTAGCCCAGCAGGCCAAGGGCGCGGGGCTGGAACTGCTGGCCGTAGCGCAGGCCGAAGTTGTCGCAGCCGGACTGCCGCGCCGCCTCTTCCAGCACCTGGCAGTAGTTGGTCAGGGCCAGGCTCAGGGTGGGGTGGCGCAGGCGCTCGGGGTCGATGCCGGCGCGGCCGAAGACGCGGTCGATGTCGCCGCCCTGGGCGGTGATGAAGCCATCCAGGCCACTGGCGGCGGCGGACAGCACGCCCAGGTTGCTCGCCGAGGGCGTGGCGACGGCACAGGAAAACAGGGACGGGTTCATGGGCACGCTCGTTGTTATTGATCGCTTATCCGACAAAACCACGTAGCAATTACCGTGCCTCGCCCCGGAGGCCCGAAATGCCCCATGACAGCCGCCGCATCGGCCCGTGGACGCGACATTCCCGTGCAGGCCTCGCGCCATCCTGGGGCGATGGGTAACACCTCGTTGCAACTTGACCGCAGAGGCCGCACGGCGGGCTCCAGGGTCAAGTCCTGGGCCCCCGCCGTCGCTACCATCGAAGCCAGGCAACCCGTCCACGCCCCGAGGGGCAGAGGAGTCCGCAATGAGCGCATCACAACTAAAACCGACGCTGGGAACCTTGCACCTCTGGGGCCTGGCCGTGGGCCTGGTGATTTCCGGCGAGTACTTCGGCTGGAGCTACGGCTGGGGCACCGCCGGCACCCTGGGCTTCCTGGTCACCACCCTGATGGTGGCCCTGATGTATACCTGCTTCATCTTCAGCTACACCGAGCTGACCACCGCCATCCCCCACGCCGGCGGGCCCTTCGCCTACAGCCTGCGGGCCTTCGGCAAGAACGGCGCGACCATCGCCGGCATCGCCACCCTGATCGAATTCGTCTTCGCCCCGCCGGCCATCGCCATGGCCATCGGCGCCTACCTCAACGTGCAGTTCCCGGCGCTGGACCCGAAATGGGCGGCCACCGGCGCCTACGCCATCTTCATGACGCTGAACATCCTCGGCGTGAGCATCGCCGCCACCTTCGAACTGGTGGTCACCGTGCTCGCCGTGGCCGAGCTGCTGGTGTTCATGGGCGTGGTGGCGCCGGGCTTCAGCTTCAGCAACTTCGTGCTCAACGGCTGGGCCGGCTCCAGCACCTTCAGCAGCGCGGCCATCGGCGGCATCTTCGCGGCCATTCCCTTCGCCATCTGGTTCTTCCTCGCCATCGAGGGCGCGGCCATGGCCGCCGAGGAAGCCAAGGACCCGAAACGCACCATCCCGCGCGCCTACATCGCCGGCATCCTCACCCTGGTGACCCTGGCCATCGGCGTGATGATCTTCGCCGGCGGCGTCGGCGACTGGCGCGAGCTGTCAAACATCAACGACCCGCTGCCGCAGGCCATGAAGGCGGTGGTCGGCAACAACTCCACCTGGATGCACATGCTGGTGTGGATCGGCCTGTTCGGCCTGGTGGCCAGCTTCCACGGCATCATCCTCGGCTACTCTCGGCAATTCTTCGCCCTGGCCCGCGCCGGCTTCCTGCCCGCGGGCCTGGCGAAGCTGTCGCGCTTCCAGACCCCGCACCGGGCCATCCTCGCCGGCGGCGTGGTGGGCATCGCGGCGATCTTCAGCGACAACCTGATCAGCCTGCAGGGCATGACCCTGACCGCCGCGATGATCACCATGAGCGTGTTCGGCGCCATCGTCATGTACATCATGAGCATGCTCAGCCTGTTCAAGCTGCGCCGCAGCGAGCCGCACCTGGAGCGCACCTTTCGCGCGCCCGGCTACCCGATCGTGCCGGGCATCGCCCTGGCCCTGGCGCTGGTCTGCCTGGCGGCCATGCTGTGGTACAACCAGGTGATCGCCCTGGTGTTCCTGGCGCTGATGCTCGCCGGCTTCATCTGCTGCAACCTGGTGATCGCCGCGCGCCGTGGCGTGCCGGCCAGCTTCGCCAGCGAAGGTTGATCCACCCGCGCCGGGCCGCGAGGTCCGGCGCCGTTGAGCACAAGGAGTTCCCATGCCCGGATACGCCCACAGCGTCGGTGGCCAGACCTGGCGCTTCGACAGCCTCAGGCAGCTGATGGCCAAGGCCAGCCCGGCGCGCTCCGGCGACTGCCTGGCCGGCGTCGCCGCCGGCAGCGACGCCGAGCGCGTGGCCGCGCAGATGGCCCTGGCCGAGGTGCCGCTCAAGCGCTTCCTCGACGAGGCGCTGATCCCCTACGAGCAGGACGAAGTCACCCGCCTGATCATCGACGGTCACGACCGCGCCGCCTTCGCCCCGGTCAGCCACCTGACGGTGGGCGACTTCCGCGACTGGCTGCTCGGCGACGCCGCCGACGAGGCCAGCCTGCGCGCCCTGGCGCCGGGGCTGACGCCGGAGATGGCGGCGGCGGTATCGAAGATCATGCGTGTGCAGGACCTGGTGCTGGTGGCGCAGAAAATCCGCGTGGTCACCCGCTTCCGCAACACACTGGGCCTGCGCGGCCGGCTGTCCACCCGGCTGCAGCCCAACCACCCCACCGACGACCCCGCCGGCATCGCCGCCAGCGTCCTCGACGGCCTGCTCTACGGCAACGGCGACGCCATGCTGGGGATCAACCCGGCCACCGACAGCCTGCAATCCATCTGCACCCTGCTGGAGATGCTCGACGCCATCATCCAGCGCTACGAAATCCCCACCCAGTCCTGCGTGCTGACCCACGTCACCAGCTCCATCGAGGCGATCAACCGCGGCGCGCCGCTGGACCTGGTGTTCCAGTCCATCGCCGGCACCGAGGCGGCCAACGCCAGCTTCGGCGTGAGCCTGGCGATCCTCCAGGAAGGCTACGAGGCGGGCCTGTCGCTCAAGCGCGGGACACTGGGCGACAACCTCATGTACTTCGAGACCGGCCAGGGCAGCGCGCTGTCGGCCAACGCCCACCACGGCGTCGACCAGCAGACCTGCGAGGCCCGCGCCTACGCCGTGGCCCGGCATTTCAAGCCGTTCCTGGTGAACACCGTGGTCGGCTTCATCGGCCCGGAATACCTGTACAACGGCAAGCAGATCATCCGCGCCGGCCTGGAGGACCACTTCTGCGGCAAGCTGCTGGGCGTGCCCATGGGCTGCGACATCTGCTACACCAACCATGCCGAGGCCGACCAGGACGACATGGACATGCTGCTGACCCTGCTGGGCGTGGCCGGCATCAACTTCATCATGGGCATCCCCGGCTCCGACGACGTGATGCTCAACTACCAGACCACCTCCTTCCACGACGCCCTCTACGCCCGCCAGAGCCTGGGCCTGCGCCCGGCGCCGGAGTTCGAGGCATGGCTGGAACGCATGCACATCCTGCAGCAGCGCGAAGGCAAGGTGCGCCTGGCCGAGCAACTGCCGCCGGCGTTCCGCCCGGCCCTGGCGCAACTGAACTGAGGACGCGCGGATGAGCGAAGAGAAGTCCACCGCCACCCCCAACCCCTGGCAGGAACTGCGCCGCCTGACCCCCGCGCGTATCGCCCTGGGCCGCGCCGGCACCAGCCTGCCGACCAGGGCGCAACTGGACTTCCAGTTCGCCCACGCCCAGGCCCGCGACGCCGTGCACCTGCCCTTCGACCACGCCGGCCTGAGCGCCGCCCTGGCCGAACGCGGGCGCGCAAGCCTGCTGCTGCACAGCGCCGCCGCCGACCGCCACACCTACCTGCAGCGCCCCGACCTGGGCCGCCGCCTGGACGAAGACTCGGCGACCCTGCTGCGCCAGCACGGCGAGGCCAACCCCGCGGGCTACGACCTGGCCGTGGTGGTGGCCGACGGTCTCTCCGCGCTGGCCGTGCAGCGCCATGCCCTGCCCTTCCTGGAACGCCTGGAGGACATGGCCGCAACCGAGAACTGGAGCCTGTCGCCGGTGGCACTGGTGCAACAGGGGCGCGTGGCGGTGGCGGACGAGGTCGGCGAACTGCTGCGGGCGAAGATGGTGGTCATCCTCATCGGCGAACGCCCCGGCCTCAGCTCGCCGGACAGCCTCGGCCTGTACTTCACCTGGGCGCCGAAGGTGGGCCTGAACGACGCCTACCGCAACTGCATCTCCAACGTGCGCCTGGAAGGCCTGAGCTACGGCATGGCCGCCCACCGCCTGCTGTACCTGATGCGCGAAGCCTGCCGCCGCCAGCTCTCGGGGGTGAACCTGAAGGACGAGGCGGAACTGCCGACGCTGGAAGGCCAGGGGCCGGGGGCCAACTTCCTGCTGGCCGGGCGCTGAGGCCGGCTGCGCCGAAACGCCCTTCGTAGGAGCGAGCTTGCTCGCGAACCGCATGGCACGGCGTCTGTTCGCGAGCAAGCTCGCTCCTACGAGAAGCCGGGCCTGCCCGTACGGTAGGAGCAACTGTCTTGCCGGCTGCGCCAAGGCGCTTTTCGTAGGATGGGTTGAGCCTTGGCGAAACCCATGCGGTCGTGGTGATGGGTATCGCTTCGCTCAACGCCATCCTACGGGTCTTGTGTTTGCCGGAGGGCGTAGGAGCGGGCCCTGCCCGCGATTCGCGCGCAGGGCGCGCTCCTACATGAGCAGGGTGCGTGGCCGGCTATCGCAGATGAATCCGCTCCTACGGCCGAGCCCATGGAACGTAGGGCGCATAACCGTTCGCGGTTATCCGCCGTTGGCCGGAACACCGCCACCCCACACGCACACCGAAACACCACTGTCGATCAAACGCTCGCTTGGATTGCGCTTTCAACGATTTCTGGTGCAGCATCCGGGCAGTGCTGTGCTGGCACAGCACCTGCATCGTGACAGCAGCCCATTCACCGAACGCAGAGATCCGCCCATGCGCATCGTGCAAGCCACCCTCGATCACCTCGACCTGCTCGCCCCGCTGTTCGTCAAGTACCGTGAGTTCTACGGGATGCTGCCCTACCCCGAATCCTCGCGGAAATTCCTCGAGAAGCGCCTGAAGCGCAAGGAGTCGGTGATCTACCTGGCGCTGCCGGACGACAGCGACGACAAGCTGCTGGGCTTCTGCCAGCTCTACCCGAGCTTCTCCTCGCTGTCGCTCAAGCGCGTGTGGATCCTCAACGACATCTACGTCGCCGAGGACGCCCGCCGCCAGCTGGTGGCCGACCACCTGCTGCAGCACGCCCGGCAGATGGCGCGGGAAACCAACGCCGTGCGCATGCGCGTGTCCACCAGCACCAACAACGAGGTGGCGCAGAAGGTCTACGAGTCCATCGGTTTCCGCGAGGACACCGAGTTCAAGAACTACATCCTGCCCATCAGTGACGATCTCGTCTAAGCCGAGGGCGCATTACGCTGGCAATGGCTTAACGCCAGCATTACAGTGAAGCATCGCACGTGCCGCCCGGCGTTCGGCGGCTAAGGGGCTCCATGGGCAATCCCCAGCGTCTACTGCGTCACTTCACCCTGCTCCTGCTGTTCGGCCTGGGCACCGTCCAGGCCGATACCCTGCGCGTGGCCACCCTCGACTGGGAACCCTACGTCGGCGCCGACCTGCCCGGCCAGGGCCTGGCCAGCCGCATCCTCGACGAGGCCCTGGCGCTCAACGGCGACCGCGCCGAACGGGTGTTCCTGCCCTGGCAGCGGGCCCTCAACGAAACCCGCGAAGGCCACTACGACGCCCTGATGCCGGCCTACCTGTCGGCCGACCGCAGCCGCGACTTCTACACCTCGATGCCGCTGCTGGACTCGCAGCTGGGCTTCTTCCACCGCCGCGACCGCGCCATCGCCTACCGCGCCGGCGACCTCGACAGCCTGCGCCCCTACCGCATCGGCGTGGTGCGCGGCTACGTCAACCAGGCGGACTTCGACAAGGCCGACTTCCTCACCAAGGAAGTGGTCAACAACGACTGGCAGAACCTGGAAAAACTCCTGCGCGGGCGCCTCGACCTGGCGGTGGTGGACCGCTACACCGGCTACCACCTGCTGGCGCGCAACGCCCCGGCGCTGCGCGAACAGCTGGAATTCATCGAGCCGCCGCTTGAGGTCAAGCCCCTCTACGTGCTGATTCCCAAGACCCGCACCGGCGGCGAGGCGCTGGCCGCCAACCTCGACCGCGGCCTGCGTACGCTGCGCCAAAGCGGTCGCCTGCAACAGTTGATCGCCGACGCCCACCTGGAAACCGCCCAGGGCATGCGCGCCGTGGCCGAACACCCGCTAGCCGAGCAGGTACCAGGCGCCGCCGGCCACGACCGCGCCCGCGAAGGCGCCGACAACCGCCCAGCGGCGCCAACCCTGGACTGGCAGGCGAGCCTGCGCTAACCCGGCCTCCAGGGCCTGGACCAGTTCCGACAGCGCCTCGAAGCGGTTTTCCGGCTCCGGCGCCAGGGCCCGCGCCAGGCAACCATCCCAGCCGGGCGGCACAGCCACCCCGAGGTCCGCCAGGGGTTGATAACGCACTGCCGCGCCAGCCTCCGGCAAGGCCGGCTCGGGCCAGCGCCCGCTGGCCAGCCAGTAGGCGTAGGCGGCCACCACGAACTGCTCGGCGCGGCTGTCCAGCGCGCCACCCGCGCGCAGCTCCGGCGCCAGCGGCAGCACATCGGCCGGCAACGCCTGACGCGGGCAGCCCGGCACGATCGCCGCCAGCTCCGGCAACAGCAGCAGGCGCCCGCGCTCGTCCACCACGATCTGCCGCGGAGATATCCACAGCCCCTGCATACCCCGCCGCTGCAAAGCCCGCAGGGCCTCCACCAGTTGCCGCAGCAGACTCAGCAGTTCAGCCGGGCCCGGCTTGCGCCAGGCGCCGCGCCAATCCGCCAGGCTGCGCCAGCGCCCCGCCGGCAGGGCGAACAGCTGGTAGGCGTGCTGGCGCGGCACACGGGGCGAGAGCACATCGGGCAAGCTCGCCACCTTGCAGCCGCGCAGCGCCCATTCGCGCAGCCAGAAGGCCTGGTCGGCGGCCTGTGCCGCGGCCAGCAGCCAGGCCTCGCGGTCATCCTCGTGACGCACGCGGAACAGCCGCCCCTCGGGCCCATAGGGGCAGGCCTCCAGCAGCCGCCAGCCTTCCAGCGCTATCCCCGGCCGCAGCACCGGCGGCGCCGGCCAGCCGGTGGGCACGGGCAGGCCCGGCTGCGCCACCAGGCACTCCGGCAACACCAGCGCGGCGGCGCCGGGCGCCCGCAGCAGCGGCTCCAGCAACACCGGCAGCTCAGCCTCGGCGAGCCGTCCAAGGCCCTCCAGCAGCGGCCGGCGATCGATCACCTCGAGCAGCGGCTGTGGCGCCATCAGCAAGGCCTCGCCCGCCTGCAGCGACAGGTTGTGCTGGGTCAGCGGCAGCTCGGCCTGGCCGCCCAGGCTGCCATCCTCCCGGCCGGGCAGGGCCTGCAGCTCACCGGCGCGGTAACGCAGCAGGCCGATGTTGCCGCAACGCAGGAAATGCGCCTGCCCGCCCTGCACCAACAGCACGCCCGCGGCCAGTTCGGCGCTTGGCCGGCCAGCCCGGGCGCGGCGGAAATTCAGCATGTTCAGCGAGGCCAGCACCTGGCGCACCGCCTGGGCCTCGGACCAGGCGTCGGGCGCGCAGGCGAAGTCGGCGAAGAGCGCATCCAGCTGCACCTCCAACTCCTGCACCAGATTGGGGCAGCCGCGCCCCCAGAGCAGCCCCAGCATGAACAGCGCCGGCCGCCCCTGGCGCCCACCCAGCCACTCGGCGCGCACCCGCGCCGCCTGGGCCGGCAGATCGGGCCCGGCGCCAAGGGCGACACCGGGCAGGGGCGAATGGGCAAGACGCAGGGACATGGGGCGAGGTTCCGACAGAGATTTCCACTGCAGAACTGCAGCCTTCATGCCGACAGTCTTTTCACTCGCGCGCTGTAATATCCTGCAACCTGTCCTAGGCAGACGCCTGCGACAAAGCGCGCCCCACTGCAACGCGGGGGTGCCTATAATGCCGGGCTCGGCAGTTCACCACGCGGTTTTCAAGGCGCCTCATGGATTTCAACCCGATCGACCTCGTTCTGCATCTCGACACCTATCTCTCGCTGCTGGTCAACAACTACGGGGCCTGGATCTACGCCATCCTGTTCCTGGTGATCTTCTGCGAAACCGGCCTGGTGGTAACGCCCTTCCTCCCCGGCGACTCCCTGCTGTTCATCGCCGGCGCCATCTGCGCCACCGGCGGCATGGACCCGTGGGTGCTGGGCAGCCTGCTGCTGTTCGCGGCCATCAGCGGCGACAGCACCAACTACGTGATCGGCCGAACCCTGGGCAAGCGCCTGTTCAGCAACCCGGACTCCAAGGTGTTCCGCCGCGACTACCTGGACCAGACCCACGCCTTCTACGAGCGCCACGGCGGCAAGACCGTGACCCTCGCGCGCTTCCTGCCCATCGTGCGTACCTTCGCCCCCTTCGTCGCCGGCATGGCCTACATGCCCTACCTGCGCTTCCTGTTCTTCAGCGTCGCCGGCAGCATCGCCTGGGTCGGCGGCCTGGTCACCCTGGGCTACTTCTTCGGCAACGTTCCCTTCATCAAGCAGAACCTGTCGGTGATGATCATCGCCATCATCGCCTTCTCCCTGGTGCCCATGCTGATCGGCGTGATCCGCCACAAGCTGGCGCGCAACGGCAAGCCGCAGGCCTCGGAGCGCTGATACCGCGATGTGGTCGTTCAGCGCCTGGCGCCGCCGGCGCTTCCTCGCACGCCACCCGCTGGACGCCCAGCTGTGGGCCGAGGTGCTGCGCCACCTGCCGATCCTCGACGGCCTGAGCGAAGAGGAACTGCGCCTGCTCGGCGAGCGGGCGCTGCTGTTCCTGCGCGACAAGCACCTCACCGCCCTGCCCGGCGTCGAGCTGGACGACTTCCGCTGCCTGCTGCTGGCGGCCCAGGCCCAGTTGCCGCTGCTGCACCTGCCGGAGCTGAACTGGTACGGCGGCTTCCACGAGCTGGTGCTCTACCCCGACGACTTCCTCAGCCCGCAGAAGCACCGCGACCCGGCCGGGGTGATCCACGAGTTCGACGACGAGCGCAGCGGCGAAACCTCGCTGCAGGGCCCGGTGGTGCTGGCCTGGCCGGGGGTGGAAAACGGCGGCGGCTGGGACGCCTACAACCTGGTGATCCACGAACTGGCGCACAAGCTGGACATGCTCGACGGCGACGCCAACGGCCTGCCGCCGCTGCACCGCGACATGCGCATCGGCGACTGGTCGGCGGCCATGAAATCGGCCTACGACGAGATGAACCGCAAGCTCGACCGCCATCCCGAGGCGCACACCGCCATCGACCCCTACGCGGCGGAGAACCCGGCGGAATTCTTCGCCGTCACCAGCGAATACTTCTTCACCGCCCCGGACCTGCTGCACCGGGCCTATCCGAAGGTCTACGAGCAACTGGGGCTGTTCTACCGGCAAGATCCGCTTGCGCGCCTGCAACGACTGCAGCGCGAGCACCCCGACTATCAGGAAACTCCGGCGCACTGAGCGATGTCTGTGGCTTGGCCACGGCAATCTGCCTATAATCCGCCGCACTTTTTCGGCCCGACCAACCCCCTTGGAGTCGTCCATGAGCTACAGCAGCATCCCGGCTGGCAAAGACCTGCCGAACGACATCTACGTCGCCATCGAGATCCCGGCCAACCACGCGCCGATCAAGTACGAGATCGACAAGGACACCGACTGCCTGTTCGTCGACCGTTTCATGGCCACCCCGATGTTCTACCCGGCCAACTACGGCTTCATCCCCAACACCCTGGCCGACGACGGCGACCCCCTGGACGTGCTGGTCGTGACCCCCTACCCGGTGGCCCCGGGTTCGGTGATCCGCGCCCGTCCGGTCGGCGTGCTGAACATGAGCGACGAAGCCGGCGGCGACGCCAAGCTGATCGCCGTACCGCACGACAAGCTGAGCGTGCTGTACCACGACGTGAAGGAATACACCGACCTGCCGGCCCTGCTGCTGGAGCAGATCAAGCACTTCTTCGAGAACTACAAGGACCTCGAGAAGGGCAAGTGGGTCAAGGTCGAAGGTTGGGGCAACGCCGAAGAAGCGCGCTCCTACATCACCAAGGCCGTCGCCGCCTTCCAGGCCAAGTGATGGTCGCGGGGCAACCCGCCACGAAGAAGCCCCGCCCCCGCGCGGGGCTTTTTTCTGGGCGCGACGGGCACGCTCGTCGCAACGACGGCGCCTGGCGGAAATGCCATTAGGCAAGCCCGGCCGAATTTGCTAAAGTGCGCGCCCACGACGCCGGTCCCAGAGCCGCGTCCACAGAATTCAAAGGCGGTCGCTGCTTACCAGAAGTAAGGACGGGCCACCCCCTGAAGAGCCGGCCACAAGCCGGCTTTTTTAATGCCCGCGGGAAACGCCGGCCTTGCGCCAGCTTTGCTCTGGCCGCTCAACTCGGCTCAACCTCAGCATCAGACGGCCAGCGCCAATCCCAGGTGGAAGATATCCACACGCTGCACGCCGAACCATCCGCCGCATGCCCTCCACCAGCAGTCCCGCCGCAGCGAATAAAGTGGCCCTGGCGATGGCCAGCAGCGCCAGGTTTACCGCCAGCGACGAGCCGTCCGGTACCAGCAGCATCACCACGCCTAGCCCCGAGGAGCGCCGCCCCCATCAGCCCCCCGGCAGCTCCTACCCGCGCCACCTCGGCCAACGCCAGGCCAAGGCTGCCGAATACGCAGGCGGCGGCGATCACCCGCCCCTGAAGATCGCATCCCATGATTCCCCTCACTGAGCGCCCGTAAAGGCCTTCAGACTAACCAGCAGAAGGGAAGATGCTCGTTTCATTGCGACAATGGCCATGACGAATAGCGCCAAGGAAGCAGAGAGTGAAGTTTTCGGGAAAGAAACTTCAGTAAGTGACGTGCTGCGCTGTGAGCAGCGTAATACTGCTTCTGAAACCACAACGGGTTGTCGATTTCCGCTACCTCCAGGCGAGCGACGCGCGGTAGCGGGCCGACCAGAGGATTTCGCCGCCGTAGCTGATCAGTTTTCTGCAGACACTAGACAGTCGAGTTGGAAAGCGGCTTTCAGCGGACCTTCGCTATCCAATATGGTCAACGAGTGGGAACTGCCGGACTGCAGATCTAGCTACGATACAAGGCATTACCGCTTCCGGCGAGAGATCATTCTAATTTTTCTTTCCTGCCCCTCTTATTTTTTAGAATATTCCAAAAATATTTTTAATTATAAAACCTTCAAACAAAACAACAGCCCTCACAACTTAAATCAACTGAACATATAGCCCCAATAAATAATAACATTATCAGAGCTCGTAGCCTTCAAACGATTACTCATGTGCCTCTTGTTAGCCTCGGCTACCGGACAGATACATCAGATAACGCTATCAACCCATCAGCTCAAACATCAAAACTAGCAATATAGACATCCTAACCATCCCCAATAATCTGGGCGCATTAGGTATCGTTCAGTAGAACGCCTTCATACATACCTTCCATGGATAGACATGATATCCAGGAGATATCCTCAGAAAAAAAGTATGTATGCTGCGGGATCTCAGAGAAAACTGAAAACACCCTACTCATATCCTTGGCACAAAATTTATATGCACAATCCGTCAGTGAGTCTCCAATACAAAAAACATAGCCAAACGGTGCATTAGAGAGTTTTTTTGCAATCTCTTCAAGACCATCATTCAGACCATCACCAAAATAGAAAAATCTATTGGTGACACTTTGCCAGGCAATCTTCCCCCCCGAAAACTTAAACTGAGAATTGATCCTCATCAAAAACTTGTCATGCATCTCATCTGACAAAACCTCATACTTAACCCCTGACTCTTTCAAAGACAATCTCAAATCGTCGTCATAATAGCTCATCTACTTAGGGCCTTTGTTAACTTCAAAACCAACTGGGGTGTAGCATTAAAAATATAATGAGGTCCTTTCTCTTTGCCGGACCATACATTTATATGAGCGCCATTTCTTTCATCATACTCTATACGATATCCTACTTTTCCATCCGAAGTTTGCATTCCAATTGGTTTTCCAGCATTCTCACCAAATTTTCCAATAGTGGGTTTCTCCGCTTTAAAACCTCTCTCGCCCAACCAATCAAGAGCACTATTTCTTGCCTGCTCAAATGTTTCAAACTCTACGTTTTCAGCAAAGGGTTTATTTTCTTTCTCTGCTCTTGGACACTTTGTAAGCCCACTAGCCAACCCCAACGGATCCACCCACCCCGTTGGGTTAGGCACATACTGGTAGTGGTTCAACCCACCCGCCAGCTTGATCGGGTCCGGCGTCAGGAAACGGCCGGTGTTGGGATTGTAGTAACGATGCCGGTTGTAGTGCAGGCCGGTTTCCGCGTCGTAGTACTGCCCCTGGAAGCGCAGCGGGTTGTCGATTTCCGCCACTTCCAGGCGGGCGACGTTGCCGTAGGCGCGGTAGCGGGCCGACCAGAGGATTTCGCCGCCGTAGCTGGTCAGTTCCTGCGGAGTGCCCAGGTGGTCGAGCTGGTAGTAGAAGGGCTCGGCCTTCAGCGGGCCTTCGCCGTCCAGCATGATCAGCGGACGAAGCTGCCAAACTTACAAGGTGGCAGTAATATAAGCCGTCACTAATTTCGATCAGCTTGTTGCTTTCTAGAAAAGCTAATGGTAGCTCAAGAGAGGCATCTAATATGAGCGCATTTCCCTGTCCGGGCTTCAGTAATTTATCAATCTCTGCCTTAGACATGATGAAAAATTATCCATCACGCCAATCAAACCATACTTAGTCTTTCTTCATGAATTCAGCCAAATTTCTTCTTTACAAAACCAAAGAGAGAATTCGCAACACCACAGACAGGTAGAAAAACTCAAATTTATATTTATTCTTTCAAGAGAATCAAATATAAGCTCCTCCGAATCGCCCCTTGTTCACCAACAGTACTGATATCCTCTGCATAGAAGTTATCGTATTCAACAAGACTTAGCCGTGACACATCCTCCCCCTTAAATCTTTTCAAAACACATACGTAGTCGAACCATATTCAACTGATGAAATCGCATATATGGCTACCCATCGTCTTCTCTCAGGAGTCTCAGCAGGAAGCTCTTGGGCTATCTCAGCATACGCCCCAATCAGCCCCATATATCTTGCGCAATATTATTCTTCAGTTCAGCCTCCAATCTCTCCAAACTAATACAGCCTAATGATTTAGATCTTTTTAGAGTGCAATTAAAAATGAGGACGAGTGGCGTGAAGATCATGGAAACATGGTTTTTAATTTATAATTAATTTAGAACCCTAATATGAGAAAAATAATAAACCTTATGACAAACCTGACAACCATGCCTCACACTGGCATAGGATCTCTGACTCACTTAAAGATTGCGAGATCAGCCGCTCTTTCTCCTGGAGCCTCCCCTCCCCTAACTCCATATAAAAAAACATCCAACCATCCCGCCCATCATTCTCAATCAGATAATTCTTCCCATTTTTTAAGACTCTAATTGACCAAGATGAAAAAAAATCCGGGTGATCCGAAAATAAAATCACCTTTGCACCACATCTTCTCATAACTTCATATAGAGCTTTTTGATCCATAACGGCTCCAGCTAATCAATTTTCTCAAAGTTTTCTTTCATCCCTGTAAACACCTGAGTACCGCCACCGCTAGATGGTTGGGAGACACCTCTAACAGACCATGTATCGTCGATTTCCTTTGCGGTCGACTTCAAGACTTTTGTTTTTTCATTCGTCAGATAAACCCCTTTTAATTTAAGTTCTACTGTACCAGCAGCACGATTTTCACCCAACGCACCTATCCCCAACTCCGATGGAGTTGTACTAGAATTTATTGAGTAATAGTTTCCCTGAGGTGCCCCCGGAGACTGGTATTGATAAACACGTTTACCTCTATTTAAAGTCTCTACGTTTACCGACTGGGTAAAATCGATACCATTCAAGTGGCCCGGGATACTAGCCTCATCAAATCTTTGAGATCGATAAAACTCAGTTGCAACCTCACGTCTACCACGCTGAGTAATATCAGCTTGAAGATCGCCTGTCCGCTCATATTTTTCATTTAGTTCTCCCCGTCTCTGTAGAGGGCAGTCGTTGGAAACTTGAGCCAACCCCAACGGATCTACCCACCCCGTCGGGTTAGGCACGTACTGGTAGTGGTTCAACCCACCCGTCAGCTTGATCGGGTCCGGGGTCAGGAAACGGCCGGTGTTGGGATTGTAGTAACGATGCCGGTTGTAGTGCAGGCCGGTTTCCGCGTCGTAGTACTGCCCCTGGAAGCGCAGCGGGTTGTCGATTTCCGCCACTTCCAGGCGGGCGACGTTGCCGTAGGCGCGGTAGCGGGCCGACCAGAGGATTTCGCCGCCGTAGCTGGTCAGCTCCTGCGGAGTGCCCAGGTGGTCGAGCTGGTAGTAGAAGGGCTCGGCCTTCAGCGGGCCTTCACCGTCCAGCATGGCCAGCGGGCGGAAGCTGCCGGGTTCGTAGACGTAGCTGCGGTAGCGGCCTTGGCCGCTTTCGGCGACCAGGCGGTCGCCCTGCCAGATGAATTCGGTGGTCTTGCCGCCCACTTCCTTGGCGATGCGCCGACCGAAGGCGTCGTATCGGTAGCTGACCTGGCGGCCATCGGGCAATTGCACGCCCACCAGGCGGTGCTGGCTGTCGTAGCGATACTGGGTAACCAGCTTCTGCCCGGCGCCGCGGCGTTCGCGGAGCAGGTTGCCGTAGGCGTCGTAGTCGTAGTGGCAGTCCCCCTGCATCAGCAGGCGGTTGCCCTGTACGTTGACCTGCCGTGGGTCGCCCTGCTGGGCATTCTGGGTCAGCAGGTTGCCCGCTGGGTCGTGGGCGAAGCTTTCCGGCAGGTCGCCGCGCACGGCGACCAGGCGGTCCAGCGGGTCGTAGTGGTAACTGCGCACGCCCTTGCGGCTGTCTTCGACGCTGGCGAGGTTGCCGCCGGCATCGTAGCTGTAGCGCCGCTGGTACAGCGCGCGCTCGCGCTGGCTGACCTGGTGGGCGAGAAGCCGGCCCTGTTCGTCGTACTGGTACTGGCTGAGCAGTTGGCCTTGCTGGCGCTGGCGTTCCCGGCCGAAGCTGAACTGGTGGCTGGTCAGGCGCTGGCCGTTCAGGTCGATGGCGCTGAGTTCGCCGCCCGCCCGGTGGCGGTAGTCGAGGGTGCTGCCATCCGGGAGCCGGCAATGGCTCAGCCGCCCCAAGGCATCATAGCCGTATTGCAGGGTCGCCCAGCCCTGGTGTTCGCGGGTCAGGCGGTTCTGCAGGTCGTACTCGTAGGCCAGCGGCCATTCGCCGTCGTCCACGCCCACCAGGCGGCCCAGGGCATCGTAGCTGTAGTGGACCTCGCTGCCGTCGGGCTGCGTTCTGACCAGCAGGCGGCCCGAGGCGTCGCGCTGGTAGCGGGTGACGAGTTCGCTGCCGTCCTCGCCATACTCGGTCTTCTCCAGCAGGTGCCCGTTGAGGTCGTAGGCATAGGCACAAGTGCGCCCGTCGAAACCGGTTTCCCGGCTGATAAGGCCGCTGGGGTGGTAGTCGAGGCGGTACAGCTCGCCACGCTCGTTCTCTATCTCGCTGAGCAGCAGCCGGGCGTTGTCATAGCGGTAGCGCAGTTGGCTGCCGTCGGGATTGATGCGCCGGGTGACGAGGTGCAGGCCACCGTCGTATTCGTAACGGGTCACCCGGCCGAGCTCATCGCGCTCCGCCGTCACCTTGCCGTAGGCGTTGTATTCGTAGGCGCGGCTGGCGCCCCCCGGCAGGGTGACCTGGCGCAGGCGGCCCAGGGCATCCCACTCGAACTGGGTAATGGCGCCCTGTTCGTCCTGGCGGGTGATCTGGCGGCCGAATACGTCATAGCGATAACGGCGCACGCCGTCATCCGGCAGGCGTTCCTCGATCAGTTGGCCCAGGCCGTTCCAGAGCAGTTGATGGCTGCTGCCGTCGGGATGCTGGATTTGCAGCAGGCGGCCGCGTTCGTCGTAGCGGAAGAAGGTGGAATGGCCGTCCGGATCGGTTTGCTGGATGACGTCGCCCTGGGCATTGCGGCGGTAGCGCCAGCTCGCCTTGCCGCGCTCCACGGCGCTGACGAAGCCGTCGCGGTACTCGAAGCTGGTGGGCTCTTCCTCCGGCGGCACCAGGGCCACCAGGTGGCCGCCCTCGTCGTAGTGATACTCGGTCACGGCTCCAAGGGGGTCGCGTTCGGCCACCAGTTGCCCCTGCGGGTTGTAGGCCTTCTCGTGTACCGCGCCGTCGGGATCGACCTGGCGTACCAGGCGTGCGTTGCCGTCGTGGACGAAGACCTGGCGGCCGCCATCGCTCTGGAGCAGGGTCGCGGTACCCGCTTCGTCGTCCCACTCGAACTGGAAGTCCAGGGGCTCGATGCTCGACCACTGGCGCACGCAGCGAGCCTGCTTGCCGGCGCCCTCCCAGGCCCAGTAGAAGCTGGCGCCGCCGGCCAGGTGGCGTTCGAGGATCACATGCTGTTCGTCGTAGCGGTAGCGCTCGATTTCGCCAAGCGCATTGTGCGCCTCCAGCAGTTGGCCAGCGGTGTTGTAGACGTAGCTGGCCAGTGTCTGCACGCTGCGCCAGGAGGCCTCCTCGGTGTCCGCCGGGACCTGCTGCTGGTATTCCACGGCCTGGATGCGGCCCTGCTCGTAGCGGAACGCCAGGGCCCGACCGGCGCCGTTGCTCAGGCGGCTGATGCGGCCGGCGAGGTCGCGGCTGACGTGAAGGCGATTGCCGTAGGCATCGCTGATGGCGACCAGGTCGCCGCCCTTGTCATCGTGGCGGAAGTGGTAGAAGCGCGGCTTGTCGCCCGCCTGGGCCAGGACAAGTTCGGCCGGATCGGCGCCGATGAAGATGGCGGCCTTCGACAGCCGGTTGTTGATGGCGGGCCGCTGCCGGTCCGGCAGCGGGAAGCTGGTACGGCGGTTTTCATGATCGATCCAGGTCACCTGCCCGTCTTCGATCAGCAGACGATGGGCCAGTCCGTGGCTCCAGCCGTACCCCAGGCCGTGGTCGAACTCCACCGCACTGGTGCGGTACAGGCGACTCCAGACGAAGGGCAGCAGGCCATCCAGGCTGGCATCGTCGAGTGTCAGCAGTTCCTCGCCGGTGACCATGGAAACCGGTTCGCCACCGGTGCAGGTTTCCTTGCACGCCTGGGCCGGCCGCTCGTTGGGCGTCGTGGCCTGGCGGTCGACGTTGGGCCGGGCATCGACTTCGCGCAGCGTGCTGTTCTTGCGCGCATCCCAGATCAGTTCCGCCTTGCCACGCTGGACGCCGCTGGCGATGCCGCGGGCGGCCACCACACGGTATTTCTCGATGTAGTCGAGCACGCCTTCGAGGATGCCGAACACCGATTTGACGAAACCGATGACGGCATCGACCAGACGCTTGCCGTACTTGGCCAGGCGCACCGCCAGGTAGGCAATGCCCGTCCCCTCGACCGCGACGGTCAGGACGATAGCGATGAGGATGTCGATCAGCACGGAAACCAGGATCCGCGAGATCTCCTTGGCAGCCGTACCGGCTATCTGGCTCGGTGGCAATGCGGAAAGCCAGAGGGTCGCGCTGCGCAGCAGCAGGTAGAGCACCGCCTCGTCGCTGGCCAGGAGCATCACCCGGGCCATCTTCTGCGGCGCGCTCTTGGCCAGGGCAGCCAGTTCGCTGGCCTTGTCGCCCAGCATGTGGGCGTACTTCATCGGGTCCTGGAGGATCTCGAAGATCAGCTTGATGCCTTCCCAGACATCCTTCACCGCCTGCCAGCTGCCTTCGAGGATGCCGGTGCCGGCGGCCGACAGCACCGACGATACGCCATGGGCCTGCCATTGCGGCCTGAAACCGGCCCACTGCCCACGCAGCCAGGTCTCCAGCTGGTTCGTCAGGCCGTCGTAGCGGCTGAACAGTTCGTCGACCTGTTGCGCACTGACCGCGGAATTCACCTGGATGGAGTACCACTTGCCGGGCTGCCCCTTGAAGCTGGCCTTGCCGTCGTCGCCCAGGGTCAGGGTCTGCTGCAGGCTATTGTCGTCCCGGGAGCGGACATCCACCTGAATGCGCCCCAGCGGCACCTCGTAGGCCGACTCGAACTTGCTCTCGATTTCCAGGATGCCGCTGAGCGGGCACTGCGCGACCAGACCGAAGTCGCTATCGCCCAGGCTCACCGACTTGCTGCTGGAACCCGCCCGGATGCTTCGTTCCATGCCCAGCAGGGATGGCAGGTCCATCGCGCGGCTACCGGCATCGGCCGTCCGGGCGTACCAGCTCTCGGTCATCTCGCGGTACCGAGTCAGGCTGTTCCTGAAGTCATTCAACTCCTGTTCGATTACGGCAATCTGGTCCATCAGTTGAGCTCCAGCGCCAGCTGCTCCAGCAGGGCGTTCTTGAGAGTGGCGACGTCACTGCCGCGGCGGGCGAGATGGGCGATCTTCAGCCGCAGGTTCGCCTCGGGCAGGCAGTCACAGAGGTCGGGATGTTCTTCCTGCAGCCATTGCAGGAGGTTGGCGGACAAGGTGCTGCTGTCCTCGCGCGCCAGGCTGTCCAGCAGTGCCTGTGGCGGCGTCCACCAGGGGAAGGGCCGCTCGGGCGGCAGTACCGTCTCGGCGGCCTGAAGGGCGCGGCCGTTTATCAGGTAGCGATCGAACATCGGCAGCAGGGTCGCGGCATCCGCACCGAGGAAAGTCAGGATCGGCAGGAGATGCCGTCCATCCCAGAAGCGGAAGAACACTTCGTTGCCTTCCGGCATCCTTACCTGGGTCAGGCTGCGCAGGTGTCCGAAGATGCGCTCGGGGTCGCCGCTGGAAACGGCCAGCCACCCCCAATCCTCGGCGTCGGTCTCGCCGACCCAATCGAGGAAACTGCCGTCGGTCTCTGGTTCGACGAGATAGGGCATCACCTCTTGCCAATCGGCGTAGGGCGTTCCCTGCCAGAGCGGTCGCAGCGCCCGATGCATGCCCTGGCGGTTCCAGGCCCTCAGCGGGGCGGCCGCGCTGACGCTGCTGAACACGCCGTACAGCCGCTCGCCTTCGGCCAGCGGCTTCGCGGCCAGCCATTCACGTGGGGTGAGGCGTTCAGAAGACACAATGGCCCTCCTTGCACTTCTCGCATTCCTCGCAGAAGGGCGCGCTGCGCTTGAAGGTATTGATCTGCGCCGGGGTCAGGAGGGACCCGGGCCGGTCGGCATCAGCCTGTTGGAGCAGGCCCGGCAGCAAAGGAGCCGCCGCCGTGCCCGTGCCGGGGCTGCCTCCACTGTTGACCCGTACCGTGGCGCCGCTGAGGGTGACGCCAGCGCCGTCCAGCTTGACGAAACTGCCGCCAGCCTTGATGGTCAGTTCGCTACCGGCTTCCAGCACCACCTTGAGTCCGGCGGAGAGGTGGATTTCCTGACCGGCCTCGATGAACTGGCCATTACCGAGCTTCAGGTGCTGGTCGTTGCCCACCGTCAGGTGGTCGTCGGCGCGCACCTCGACCTTGCGGTCGCCATGGGTGGTGCGGTGTTCCTCGGCCTTGAACTCGCTGTAGGCGTTGGCTTCCACGGTGTCGTGGCGTTCGTGGCCGACGCGGATCTTCTGGTCGTGCTCGATGTTCTCGTCCCAGTCGCGCTGGGCATGCAGGTAGATCTGTTCCTGGCCCTTGCGGTCCTCGATGCGCAGCTCGTTGTAGCCACCGCCGCCGGGGCTGGAGAGCGTCTTGAACAGGCTGCGGGTCTTGTTCGCCGGCAGCTCGTAGGCCGGCAGGTGCTCGGCGTGGTACAGGCAGCCGCTGATCAGCGGCTGGTCTGGATCACCCTCGAGGAAGGTCACCAGCACTTCCATGCCGATGCGCGGGATGGCGATGGCGCCGTACTGCTTGCCGGCCCAGTTGGAGGCCACGCGCAGCCAGCAACTGGTCTTGTCGTCGGCCGCACCGATGCGGTCCCAGTGGAACTGCACCTTGACCCTGCCGTAGCGGTCACAATGGATTTCCTCGCCCTTCGGCCCCGTCACCACGGCGGTCTGGCTGCCCAGCACGCGCGGCTTGGGATGCGCCAGCGGCGGGCGGTAGGGCACGTCCCAGGGCGTGGCGAGGAAACGGTTGCGGTAGCCCTGGTGGAAGTCGTCCTGGCCGTCGCGGGCGTCGCTGGTGACCGACTCTTCCAGCACCTGCGGCTGCTTGCCTTCGTGCAACACTTCGGTGAGCAACCAGAGGTCGTTCCACTCATCGCGCGGGTGCTCGCGCAGGGGCAGGAAATGGCCGCTGCGCAGGCTCGGCTGGTCGCTGCGGCCCTCGGCCTGGCGGTAGTCGGCGCGGTGCCTTTCCAGGCTGCGCTGGCTCAGCAGCTTGCCGCGCTCGCGCTCGGTGAAGCGGCCGGGGTAATCGTAGTCCTCGAGATCCGGGCGGCTGTCGCTGCGGGCCATGCTTTCCAGTTGCAGCCTGGGCTTCTCGAAGTCGTAGTCGCGGCGGCTGACGCGGGCGGTACGGGTTTCCAGGCGCTGGCCGAAGCGCTTGATCACCGGCAGGTCGGCGACCAGGCCGGAGTCCTGCTGGTAGGCCACCGGGGCCAGCTTGGGGAAGGCCGTCTGGTCGTCGCCGAACACCAGCAGGTGCCCGTCGGGGCCGTGCTCGAAGTGGTAGTGGAGGCCTTCCTCTTCGCACAGTCGCTGGACGAAGTGCAGGTCGCTCTCGTCGTACTGGGTGCAGTAGTCGCGCGGCGGGTAGACGGTGGGGCCGAGCTGGAAGCGCTGGGCATCGGCGAGGATGCCGTGCTCTTCCAGCACCTGGGTGATGATCTGCGGCACCGTCAGCTGCTGGAAAATGCGCTGGTTATGCCGATGCGCGAGGTAGACCAAACGTGGCACCAGGCTCACCTGGTAGCGGGTCAGACGCTGGCCGGATTCGCCCTGGGCCACCCGGTGCAACTGGCCATGGATGCCGTGGCCCTGCCCCAGGTCCAGGTAGGCGCCCTTGTGCAGCAGGCTTTCCAGGTCCAGGTCGGGACGTTCGCTGACCAGCTCGATATCGAAGCGGTAGGGCTGGTTCAGGGCTTCGCGGCCGTGGAATTCGAGGACTTGCAGGTCGCTGTCGAGGCCGTCGAGGGTCAGGCTGAAATGGGGCTGGTTGGCCGGGGCGAACATCCTATGTTCCTCTGCGCAGAGGGCCTGCCCGGCAGTTGCCGCAGCGCCGGCTCAGGCCTGGAAAAGACACATCGGCCGGAAACCCGGCCGATGTGAACAGCATGTGTCGCGACCGATCAGGAGGCGATCGGGGTGCGCCAGTCGTCGGAACCGGAGGTACCGGAAACCTCGTGGGTCCAGACGATCTTGCGGTAGGTGAAGTAGACGTCTTCCAGATGGGTGAAATGCGCCATGTTCGGGTCCTGGCAGTTCGGCATGCGCGACTGCACGTCGACGATCACCGCGTCTTCCAGTTCGATGGTGAAGTAGTGCTCCTGGGTGCCGGTGGAGGAGGTGCGGTACCACTCCAGGCGGCACTTGTTCAGGCGCTCGCCGGAGGTCAGAGCGTTGAAGATCAGCGGCGAGGACTTGTCGAAGACCTTGGTGATCATCAGCGGCTTGTGCACGCGCTGGCCGGTCGGCTGGCCGGACTGCGGGTCGCGCGGGATGATGACCTGGTGGTTGAACGCCTGGACCAGGACCTGGTCTTCGTGGCCTTCCTGGAAGATGTTGCCGACCGAGTCCTCGGTGAAGGTGCCGGCGGTGATCAGGCCCTGTTTGGTGCCTTCGAGGGACAGATACGCGGGTGTTGGCATGAAAGCTCTCCTTGCCGTGTGAGTTGATGGCCCCGGGGTTCACGACCCAGTGGGTGGCCGGGCTATAACAATTTGCGTGCCAAACACTTCTCAGCGCCCGGAATACAAGGCTTGCGATAAAGCAGCCATTGTTTTTGAACAACTCACGCCACGGTTAGTGCGCAACTTCTTGCACACCACTGCGCAACTTATTTCACACCAGGCATCCACCCCTACTCCCATCTATTCGGAAGCGATACAACCCGAACTTTTCCCGTAAAAACCTCGGCAAGAATTTGCACACCGTGGAATATCACAGCTCTTCTTCAACATACCAAGGGTTGGAAAAAGTTCCCGGGCAAATCGATATCAAATCGATATCAAACAGCATTAATCGGAGATTAAGAAATTTCTTAGCAATGCTGAAAAGCGCGAAAAAGCACCTGTAAAACCGCTGAAAACCATCATTCTAGAGCCATTCAAAAGGAATGAGGGTTGTGTGCGCCAACTCACACGACCTCATTTGGACTTGAAAATCCTACAAATAAAATAGCCAATGTCCTACAAGACATCCTTGATCAATACATGCACTATTGCCCGCCACTTGGCCGGCAGTTTCTTGCCACCCAGGAATGCCGATCGCCCGTCCGGGAACCTCATACGGGAACTTTTAGTACGGCGTCATATAGATAGTTCAGCCTAATCACGGAACGATTGCAGGGATGAGCCACACCAGAAAACTTGCATCGCATTATCTCGAACTGGCCGATACGCCTGCCTCGCAGGTGAATTACGCCGGCGAGGACGTCCGTTATTCGGTGGAATTCGAAGCGCTGGAAACCGAGCTGAGCAAGGCCACCTCCCTGCATGGCGGCGGCCCGATCGACTGGCAGAAGATCCTGGAGGGCAGCGAGCGCCTGCTGCGAGAGCAATCCAAGGATCTACGCGTCGCTGCCTGGCTGACCTGGGCCCTGCAGCAACGCGAATCCTTTTCCGGCCTGCTGGCCGGCCTGGGGATGCTCCTGCGGCTCTGCGAGCAGCACTGGGATGATGTCCACCCGCGCAAGCCGCGGACCCGAGCGGCAGCCCTGGAATGGCTGGCGACACGTCTGGAGCCCCTGTTCGCCGACGATGTTGCGGTAAAGGAGCAGCTGCCGTTGTTCCGCCAGTTGGCCGATACCCTCAAGAAGCTGGAGGAGCTCCTCCACGAAAAGCTGGGCGATGATGTCCCCAGGTTGCTTCCGCCGCAGAGGGCCCTGGAGGCGATGGTCCAGCGGGCCTCCCAGGCGCAGCCCGAACAGGGGCCGGTCGGCGCGGTCATGGCCCAGGTGAAGCAGGCCGCCACTCAGTTGCTGGCGCCTGTCAGCAGCATCGAGAACGAGAAGGACGCCCACAAGGCCCTGCGCGCCCAGCAGGACGGGGCCCGCCCGCTCTGCGCCTGGTGGCTGAAGCAGAAGGCCACCGACCTGCGCGCACTGCGCCTGAACCGCACCCTGCTGTGGCTGCCGATAGACAACCTGCCAGAACGCAATGCCGAACAACTCACGGCGCTGCGCGGTCTGCCCCAGGACAAGCTGAACAACTACCGCGAGCGTTTCGAGAAAGGCCACTACGCCGACCTGCTGGTCGACCTGGAAGGCAGTCTCGCGCGTTCGCCCTTCTGGTTCGACGGCCAGCGCCTGGCCTGGGAGTGCCTGCAGGCGCTGGACGCCGAACACGCCATGCGTGAAGTGGAAATCCAGTTGGCGCTGTTCCTGCAGCGGCTGCCCGGGGTGGTCGAGTTGCGCTTCCACGATGGCAGCCCTTTCGCCGACCCGGCCACTCGCGCCTGGATCAGCGCCTATGTCCTTCCCCATCTGCAGGCGCCGGCCAGCATCCGCGAAGTGCCGGTGAGCCAGGAACTCCCAGCCTGGGAACTGGCCCTGCAGGAAGCCTTGCCGGTGTTGCGCAAGGACGGCCTGAAACCCGCGGTACAGCAGCTCAAGCAGGGGCTGCAGAGCGCCTATGGCGGCCGCCAGCGCTTCTTCTGGCAACTGAGCATGGCGCGCCTGTGCTACCAGGCCAAGAAATACGAACTGGCCCGCACCCAACTGGAATCCCTCGACCAGGAACTGCAGGACACCGGCCTGCACGACTGGGAACCCGACCTCGCCCTGGAGGTGCTGCACCTGTTGCACAGCTGCTGCGAACTGCTACCGCAGAACCATGCCGTGCGCGAGCGCAAGGACGAGGTCTATCGCAGGCTGTGCCATCTCGACCTCGAGATGGTGCTCGACTAGGCCTTCGGGCCCTAACGCAAAGGAGACATGCCATGGCCAAAGAAGGCTCGGTAGCCCCCAAGGAACGCATCAACATCACTTTCAAGCCGGCTACCGGCGGTGCTCAGGAAGAAATCGAGCTGCCGCTGAAGGTACTGGTGCTCGGTGACTTCACCCAGCGCGCAGACGAACGCAAGGTCGAGGATCGCAAGCCGATCGGCATCGACAAGAACAACTTCGACGAAGTGCTGGCCAAGCAGGAACTGGGCCTCACCCTGAGCGTGCCGAACCGACTGCAGGACGAAGGTGGCAGCGACGAACTGGCCATCGCCCTGAAGATCAACTCGATGAAGGACTTCAACCCCGCCAACCTGGTCGACCAGGTGCCGGAGCTGAAGAAACTGATGGAGCTGCGCGAAGCCCTGGTCGCCCTGAAGGGCCCGCTGGGCAATGCCCCGGCCTTCCGCAAGGCCATCGAGGGCGTGCTCGCCGACGAGGAATCGCGTGGCCGCGTACTCAACGAGCTCGGCCTCGACGGCAACGAGCAGGACGCCTGAGCCAAGGACTGAAAAGGAAGCCAACACATGAGCACCAGCGCAGTACAGCAAAACGGCGGCGCCAGCACCGAATACGGCATTCTCGACCGCATCATCGCCGAAACCCGCCTGAGCCCGGACGACGACGCCTACGGCATCGCCAAACGCGGCGTGTCGGCCTTCATCGAGGAGCTGCTGAAGCCGCAGAACCAGGGCGAACCGGTGAAGAAGGCCCTGGTCGACCGGATGATCGCCGAGATCGACGCCAAGCTCAGCCAGCAGATGGACGAAATCCTCCACCACGCCGAGTTCCAGGCACTGGAGTCGTCCTGGCGCGGCCTGAAGCTGCTGATCGACCGCACCAACTTCCGCGAGAACATCAAGGTCGAACTGCTCAACGTCTCCAAGCAGGACCTGCTGGATGATTTCGAGGACTCCCCGGAAGTGGTCCAGTCCGGCCTCTACAAGCACATCTACACCGCCGAGTACGGCCAGTTCGGCGGCCAGCCGGTGGGCGCCATCGTCGCCAACTACTACTTCGACCCGAGCGCGCCCGACGTCAAGACCATGCAGTACGTGGCCAGCGTCGCCAGCATGTCCCACGCGCCCTTCATCGCCGCTGCCGGCCCGAAGTTCTTCGGCCTGGAAAGCTTCACCGGGCTACCGGACCTGAAGGACCTGCGCGATCACTTCGAAGGCCCGCAGTTCACCAAGTGGCAGAGTTTCCGTGAGCAGGAGGACGCGCGCTACGTCGGCCTGACCGTCCCGCGCTTCCTGCTGCGCAACCCGTACGACCCGGAAGACAACCCGGTGAAGACCTTCGTCTACAAGGAAAACGTCGCCAACAACCACGAGCACTACCTGTGGGGCAACACGGCCTATACCTTCGCCAGCAGGCTGACCGACAGCTTCGCCAAGTTCCGCTGGTGCCCGAACATCATCGGCCCGCAGAGCGGCGGCGCGGTGGAGGACCTGCCGCTTCACCACTTCGAGAGCATGGGTGAGATCGAGACCAAGATCCCCACCGAGGTGCTGGTATCCGACCGCCGCGAGTACGAGCTGGCCGAGGAAGGCTTCATCGCCCTGACCATGCGCAAGGGCAGCGACAACGCGGCGTTCTTCTCCGCCAACTCGGTGCAGAAGGCCAAGAACTTCGGCATCAGCGAGGAAGGCAAGATCGCCGAGCTCAACTACAAGCTCGGCACCCAGTTGCCCTACCTGTTCATCGTCAACCGCCTGGCGCATTACCTGAAGGTGCTGCAACGCGAGCAGATCGGTGCCTGGAAGGAGCGCACCGACCTGGAGCTGGAACTCAACAAGTGGATTCGCCAGTACGTCGCCGACCAGGAGAACCCCAGCGCCGAAGTCCGTAGCCGCCGTCCGCTGCGCGCCGCGCAGGTGGTGGTCAGCGATGTCGACGGCGAGCCGGGCTGGTACCGCGTCAGCCTGAGCGTGCGTCCGCACTTCAAGTACATGGGGGCGGACTTCACCCTGTCGCTGGTCGGCAAGCTCGACAAGGAATGAGCAGGAGCTGAGCGATGAGCGGATACGGCAGCCTTTTCGAACGCCTCGGCGGCGAAGCCGGCCAACGTGCCGGCTGGAGCCGGGAGGTCGCCGCCATGGCGTCGGTGGCTGCCCATCTGGCCAAGATGCTCAGCACCCGTGCGGGCAGCGTGCAAACGCTGCCCGACTACGGGCTGCCCGACCTCAACGACATGCGCCTGAGCCTGCACGACGCCCTGAACCAGGCCCGCAATGCCATCGAGCGCTTCATCGAAGCCTATGAGCCACGCCTGTCGAATGTCCGTGTGAGCCCCCTGCCCCGCGAGCGCGACCCGCTGCACCTCGCCTTCTCCATCGAAGGCGTGCTCGAAGTCGACGGCCTCAAGCGTCCGGTCAGCTTCGCCGCGAGCCTGAATGGCAGCGGCCAGGTCCAGGTCAGCTAAGGAGAACCCCATGTCCGGAAAACCCGCCGCCCGCGTCACCGACCCGACCGCCTGCCCCGTCCCGGGCCACGGCGTGAACCCGATCGCCGCCGGCTCCCCCGACGTGCTCTTCGACGGCCTGCCCGCCGCTCGACAAGGCGACCCGTCCGCTTGCGGCGGCGCCATGGCCGGCAACGTGATCCCGAACGTGCTGATCAACGGCAAGCCGGCCGTCGTGGTCGGCAGCGTGGGTAGCCATGGCAATGTGGTCGTTGGTGGGTCGGGGACGGTGCTTATCGGGAGTACCCATTCACCCGCATCTTTCGTGGCACCGCTACCGATTGCCTTTGGCTTCGATGCTCAGTGCCTGCTGACGAACAGCCTGGGCGATCCTTTGGCCAACACCCGCTATTTGATTGTCCGCCAGGATGGCACTGAGGAAAGTGGTATCTCTGACGAGAACGGCCTGACCCATCGCCTGGCGGCACATTCCCAGGCCGAAAAATTCGAAATTTTCATCGAATTCTGAGGGACAGAGCGATGGCTAACGAGCCCAAGCGCCAGAAAGAAGGCGTGAACTACGTAAAGGCTGGCGAGTCCACTTCGTCTGAGGCCAAGCAGACCGCACCGGTAGTGGTCTCCTATTGCCGCTGTACCGGCAAGGAGGTGACTACGCTGAACGGATACGAATCCATCCCCAGCTACCGTGGCGACCTGCCATCTCCCCTACAGATCATCTGGTATGCCCCCAAGGGCGAAGACCTGCTACGAACTAGGTTTTCCGATACGGAAATCCGAAGCTGGATCAAGGACGCGGCTCACTACCACGGAATTCCGCATCTGCTGCTCGCGGTGATCCTGCAACAGGAAAACGGTCCTGGCGCCAGCACAACCCTGCAGGCGCTGCAGTTCGGCGAACGCTCACTGACGACCTTCCTCGCTATCGTCGACGAGGTGGCCTTCGATATCGTCCCCGACAAGGTCGCTGGCAGTTCCAGCGGGTTCGTCAACATGAGTCGAAAGACCCTGAGAGACGCCGCGACCTATACCGAGAGTTACTACTGCAAGAAGCCGATGCCCAAGGATGTGCAGTACCGGATCTTCGGTTTCGACCAAGACACCCGGATTCCCGGTGATGACTGGAAGGCCGATCTTTACTACGCCGCTGCGCATCTTCGACAACTGATCGATCGCATCACCGCAACACCCTGTCACAGCGGCCCCCTGGCACCAGACAAGCTCAAGGCGGTTATCGGAGCCTATAACGGGTCGGGTCCCCTGGCAGAGAAATATGCCAGTGATGCGATGGCACTCCTGGAGCGCGCCAAAACCGGTGCTTCGCCTCTGTACTTCTATGAACGCTAAACGAATCGTTCTACTACTCGTAGCCATCGCCCTACTGAGCATCCTGCTATTCACACGGCTTGCCAGCAATGCACTGATGCTGCTCATGGATCGCACCAACTTCATCCCTGCGCAAGCCTCGATCCTGACGCTGTCCCCGTACGTGATCAGTGAGGGCTCGGGCGCTTACTGGCTCTATGCCGAAGATCGCAACAACTACTACCACTTCACCTACGAGCCCGGCCGGGAATACCTAGTCATGAGCAAGAACCAGTCCTGCCCGTCCTTCAAGAAGGACGATTTCAGGACGTGGTGCCAAGCCAAAGTGCAGAGCATCCGCTAACCAGGCAACGGACGGAAAAGAAGCCAGGCATCCCCTCGAAATGCCTGCGCAAAGATGACCGGACCAGAAAACCAGAAAACCAGAAAACCAGAAAACCAGGGGCTGCCGGGCCCGCCTTGAAACAGCTACAGGGAAGAGCACCCGATGTCCTTCAACCACTACTACCAAAGCGAACTGAGCGCCCTGCGCCAGCTGGGCCGGCGTTTCGCCGAGCGCAGCCCGGCGCTGGCGCCGTTCCTTGCGCAGAGCGGGCGCGATCCGGATGTCGAGCGCCTGCTGGAGGGTTTCGCCTTCCTCACCGGGCGCCTGCGGCAGAAGCTCGACGATGAACTGCCGGAACTGACCCATTCACTGATGCACCTGCTGTGGCCGAACTACATGCGGCCACTGCCGGCGTTCAGCATCCTACAGTTCGATCCGCTGCCGCATCCCGGCCCGGCGCTGCTGGTCCCGCGCGATACGCCCGTGGAAAGCCAGCCCATCGCCGACGTGCGCTGCCGCTTCCGTACCTGCTACCCGACCGAGGTCGTGGCGCTGCGTACCAGCGGCCTGAACTACTCGGTGAAGGGCGATGGCGCGCTGCTCAGCCTGCGCCTGGAAATGACCTGCGATGGCCACCTCGGCGAACTGCAGCTGAACCGTCTGCGCTTCTACCTGGCCGGCGAGCGCTACATCAGCCAGATGCTCTACCTGGGCCTGGTGCACGACCTCGACAACGTCGAGCTGGTACCGCTGGACGGCGACCACAAGCCCCTCGTCGAAGGCGAGAAGCCGATGCGCCTGCCGGGCGACCGGGTGCAGCCGGTCGGCTTCGCCGAAGACGAGGCGCTGATCCCCTACCCGCTCAATACCTTCCGCGGCTATCGCTTCCTGCAGGAATACTTCGCCTTCCAGGACAAGTTCCTGTTCGTCGACCTGCTGGGCCTGGACCGCCTGCGCACCCTCCCCGAGGACAAGCTCAAGCAGGTACGCGGCCTGGAGCTGCGTTTCGACATCCGCCGCAGCGGCATCCAGCGCCTGCGGCCAACCCTGGACAACCTCAAGCTGCACTGCACGCCAATCGCCAATCTGTTCAGCCACGACGCGCTGCCGATCCGCCTGGATGGCAAGCAGGACGAATACCTGCTGCTGCCCGCCGAGTACGACGTGCAGAACTGCGGCGTCTTCGCCGTGGAGAACGTCACTGGCTGGCGTCCCGGCGGCCTGGGCCACCAGGAATACGTGCTGTTCGAGTCCTTCGAGCACGACGCCAGTTTCGACGTGCCCAGCAGCCGCCCGCACTACAGCGTGCGCCAGCGTTCCTCGCTGCTGCACGACGGCCTGGACACCTACCTGAGCTTCGGCGTGCGCGACTACGAAGAGCACGAGACTCTGTCCATCGAGCTGACCTGCACCAACCAGAACCTGCCGCGCCGCCTGAAGCTGGGCGACATCAACCTGGCCAGCGAGAAGACCCCGGAGTTCCTCAGCTTCCGCAACATCACCCCGGTGACGTCCAGCTACGCGCCGCCGCTGAATCGCGACTTCCTCTGGAAGCTCATCAGCAACATGTCGCTGAACTACCTGTCGCTGGCCAACATCGAGGCGCTCAAGGTGATCCTCGAGACGTACGACCTGCCGCGCTACTACGACCAGCAGGCCGAGAAGGTCAGCAAGAACCTGCTCAACGGCCTGCGCTCGGTCCGTCACGAACCGGTCGACCGCCTGCACCGTGGCCTGCCGGTACGCGGCCTGCGCACCGAGCTGACGATCGACCCGCAAGGCTACATCGGCGAAGGCGACATGTTCGTCTTCGCTTCCGTGCTCAATGAATTCTTCGCGCTCTACGCCAGCCTCAACTCGTACCACGAGTTGCAGGTGAAAAGCACACAGGGAGAGGTGTACCAATGGACACCGCGCATGGGACAGCAGCCCCTGCTCTGAGCCGGCTCAGCCGGGACATTCGCGAGTACTCGCTGTTCCAGGCCGTGCTCCTGGTCATCGAGCGCCTGCGCCAGGCGACCCCGGAGGGCCTGCCGTGCAGCGACGAGGCGCTCTACGAGCGCCTGGAGTTCCAGGCCAACCCGAGCCTGGGTTTTCCCGGCAGCGATATCCACAGCGTGCAGTTCTTCGAGGAGAACGGAGAGCCGCGCGCGCGCCTGCGCCTGAATCTGGTCAGCCTGTGCGGCTCCGGCTCGCCGCTGCCGGCCTTCTATGGCGAGCAGGCGCTGGGCGACAGCGAGGACGGCAACCCGACCCGCGATTTCCTCGACCTCTTCCATCACCGCCTGCACCGGTTATTGCTGCCGATCTGGCGCAAGTACCGCTACCACGCCCGCTTCGAAACGGGCGCGCTGGACGCCTTTTCCGAGCGCCTGTTCGCCCTCATCGGCCTGGGCGGCGAGCAGCTGCGCCGCGCCGAGGAGCTGAACTGGAAACGCCTGCTGCCGTACCTGGGCCTGCTCAGCCTGCGAGCCCATTCCGCAGCGCTGATCGAGGCGGTGCTGCGTTACTACTTCAAGCACGCCGCGCTTTTCATCGAGCAGTGCATCGAGCGCAGCGTGTGCATCCAGGCGGACCAGCGCAACCGCCTCGGCCTGGCCAACAGCCGCCTGGGCGAGGACCTGGTGCTGGGGGAACAGGTACGCGACCGCAGCGGCAAGTTCCGCATCCACATCCGCGAACTCGACTGGGGGCGCTTCCACGACTTCCTGCCGATCGGCAACGGCTATCAACCGCTCTGCGCCCTGGTGCGCTTCACCCTGCGCGACCCGCTGGACTACGACCTGCGCCTGGAACTGCACCACGAGGCCATCCGCGAGCTACGCATAGGCGCCGACAACCCTTGCCGCCTGGGCTGGACCAGTTGGCTGGGACGGGAGCGTGCCGACGGCATCGTCACCCTGGGCAGCCGCATTCATTAAGGACCGATGACCCATGATCAACCTCGACCTGCAACAACTCGTCCAGGCCCTGGACGCCGAGACCCGCCGCGACCTGGAGGGCGCCGCCGAGCGCTGCGTGGCCCGCAACGGCAGCAAGATCCTCGTCGAGGATCTGTTGCTGGCGCTGCTGGAACGCCCCCAGGGCCTGTTGCAACGCGCCCTGCAGGATGCCGGGGTGGGCGTCGGCGAGCTGGCGGCGGCGCTGCAGCCGCGCGCCGAGAACAGCGCCTCGCGCAACCCGGTGTTCGCCGTGGAGCTGATGCAGTGGCTGCAGGACGCCCTGCTGGTGGCCAACCTGGAACTGCGTCAGAGCCTGATCGACCAGGCCGCGCTGATCCTCGCCCTGCTGCGCAATCCCCTGCGCTATGCCGGTAGCCACTACCAGGAGCTGCTGGCCAGACTGAACGCTGAGCGCCTGCGCGAATACGCCCTGGCCCAGCAGGAGCGGCAACCCGCCACTGGCGCCGCCAATCCCGGCGAGTCGATGCTCGAGCGCTTCACCCACAACCTCACCCGCCAGGCCCGCGAAGGCCGGCTGGACCCGGTGCTGTGCCGCGACGGCGCCATCCGCCAGATGATCGACATCCTCGCGCGGCGGCGGAAGAACAACCCCATCGTGGTCGGCGAGGCCGGGGTCGGCAAGACCGCCGTGGTCGAGGGCCTGGCCGCGCGCATCGTCGCCGGCGAGGTGCCCGAGGCGCTGCAGGGCGTCGAACTGCTGTCCCTGGACATGGGCCTGCTGCAGGCCGGCGCCAGCGTCAAGGGCGAGTTCGAGCGCCGCCTGAAGGGCGTCATCGAAGAAGTGAAGGGCGCGGCGCGACCGACCATCCTGTTCATCGACGAAGCCCACACCCTGATCGGCGCCGGCGGCCAGGCCGGCGGCTCGGATGCGGCCAACCTGCTCAAGCCGGCCCTGGCGCGCGGCGAGCTGCGCACCATAGCCGCGACCACCTGGACCGAATACAAGAAGTACTTCGAGAAGGACCCGGCGCTGGCGCGGCGCTTCCAGCCGGTACAACTGCACGAACCCAGCGTGGCCGAGGCGGTGACCATCCTGCGTGGCCTGGCCAAGGTCTACGAATCCAGCCACGGCATCTACCTGCGCGACGACGCCGTGGTCGCCGCGGCCGAGCTCTCGGCGCGCTACCTGGCCGGCCGCCAGTTGCCGGACAAGGCCGTGGACGTGCTCGACACCGCCTGCGCCCGTGTCCGCATCAGCCTGGCCGCCGCTCCGGAAAGCCTGGAGCGGCTGCGCGGCGAACTGGCCGAAGGCGAGCGCCAGCGCCAGGCCCTGCGCCGCGACCGCGAGGCTGGCCTGGCGGTCGACGATCAGGCCCTGGAAGCATTGCAGCAACGCCTGGAACAGGCCGCGGCGGAACAGACCGAGCTGGAACAGCGCTGGCAACGTCAGCGTGAGCTGGCCAACGAACTGCTCGACCTGCGCCAACGCCTGGCCAGGGCCCGCGAGGACGCGGAAGAGGATTCGGAAGGCCTGGAAGAACGCCTGCACCAGACCCACGCCACCCTGCGCGAAGCCCAGCAGGACGAACGCCTGGTCAGCTTCGAGGTCTGCCCGCGGCTGGTCGCCGAGGTCATCAGCCACTGGACCGGCGTACCGCTGTCGCAACTGGCCCGCGAGCACAACGCCAAGGTCGCCAGCTTCGCCGCCGACCTGCGCCAGCGCGTGCGCGGCCAGGAACAGGCGGTGCAGGCGCTGGACCGGGCCATGCGCGCCACTGCCGCCGGCCTGAACAAACCCGACGCGCCGGTGGGCGTGTTCCTGCTGGTCGGCCCCAGCGGCGTCGGCAAGACCGAGACCGCCCTCGCCCTGGCCGACCTGCTGTATGGCGGCGAGCGCTTCCTCACCACCATCAACATGTCCGAGTTCCAGGAGAAGCACACCGTGTCCCGGCTGATCGGCGCGCCCCCCGGCTACGTCGGCTACGGCGAAGGCGGCATGCTCACCGAGGCAGTACGCCAGAAGCCCTACTCGGTGGTGCTGCTGGACGAGGTGGAGAAGGCCGACCCGGACGTGCTCAACCTGTTCTACCAGATCTTCGACAAAGGCATCGCCAACGACGGCGAAGGCCGCGAGATCGACTTCCGCAACACCCTGATCCTGATGACCTCGAACCTCGCCAGCGAGCGCATCGCCGCACTCTGCGCCGATGGCCAGCGGCCCGGCGCCCAGGCGCTCGAGGAAGCCATCCGCCCGGCGCTCAGCCGTCACTTCAAACCGGCCCTGCTGGCCCGCATGCGCGTGGTGCCCTACTACCCGGTGGAGGGTGAAGTGTTGCATGAACTGGTGCGCCTCAAGCTGGCCCGCCTGGGCGACCGCCTGCAGCGCCGCCAGCTGCAGTTCAGCCATTGCGATGCCCTGGTCGAACACCTCGCCGCTCGCTGCACCCAGGGCGACAGCGGCGCCCGCCTGATCGACCAGTTGCTCGACCAGCACCTGCTACCGCAGATCGCCGACCGCCTGCTGCAGGCCATGGCCGTGGGCGAAACGCTGAACCGCGTACACGCCACCCTCGATGGTGGCGCGGCCGTTACCTGCGAGTTCGCCTGAGGTGCCGGTCATGTTCAAGCGCATCTCCCAGCCGCTGCGCTATGCCGAAAGCCTGCTCGGCCACTACAACGAGCTGGCCCGGGCAGCGGACGCCCAGGGCCTGCTGGGCGGGTTCGTCCGCGCGGCCGGAGCGCTCAGCGGATGCGAACTGGTCCAGCTGTACCTGCTGGATGCCACCCACACCAGCCTGGGGCTGCATGCGGAGTGCCTGGAGGGGCGCCTGCAACCGCGGGAGGCAACCAGCCTGCCGGCCGACTACAAGGACCAGCAACTGCTGCAATACAGCCTCTGCCAGAACCGTGTACTGAGCCTCGCCGAGCTCAACCCCAGCCTGCACGAAACCGCCTTCCTGCCAAACGGCGGGCAACCGTGGCGAGCCCTGCTCTGCGTACCCCTGCAGGATGGCCAACAGGCGGTGCAAGGCCTGCTGCTGTGCGTCGGTCGCCAGGCCCATGAACTGGGAGGCTTCGCCGCCTCGCTGGAACAACTGGGCACTTTCGCCCTCTCGCAGCTGCAACTGCTGCAGCGCCTGCGTCTGCGCCGGGGCGAAGCCCCCCCGGTATCCACCCCGGCGAGCCCCTGCGCCAGCGGCTACGGCCTAATCGGCGACAGCCCGGCCATGCGCCAGACCTACCAGATGATCGGCAAGGTGCTGCACAGCCCCTACACCATCCTGCTGCAGGGCGAGACCGGCACCGGCAAGGAACTGGTGGCACGCGCCATCCACGACTGCGGGCCGCGCCGCAGCAGTGCCTTCATCGTGCAGAACTGCTCGGCGCTGCCGGAGCATCTGCTGGAAAGCGAGCTGTTCGGCTACCGCAAGGGGGCGTTCACCGGCGCCGACCGCGACCACCAGGGCCTGTTCGACGCCGCTGACGGCGGCACCCTGCTCCTCGACGAGATCGGCGACATGCCCCTGCCGCTGCAAGCCAAGCTGCTGCGGGTGCTGCAGGAGGGCGAAGTGCGGCCGCTGGGCAGTACCCGCACCCACCGCATCGACGTGCGGATCATCGCTGCAACCCACCGCGACCTGAATGCGATGGTCGCCACCGGGGAGTTCCGCGAAGACCTCTACTACCGGTTGGCGCAGTTCCCCATCGAATTGCCGCCGCTGCGCCAGCGCGGCGAAGACATCCCGCGCCTGGCCCGGCACTTCGCCGACAAGGCTTGCGCCTTTCTCCAGCGCGACCTCTGCCACTGGTCCGACGCCGCGCTGGACTGCCTGTCCGCCTATGCCTTCCCCGGCAACGTGCGCGAGCTCAAGGGCATGGTCGAACGCGCCGTGCTGCTTTGCGAAAGCGGCGAACTGCAACCCTCGCACTTCGTCCTGCGCGAAGAACCGGTAGACCCCGACCGCAGCCTCAACCTGCGTGAACGCCTGGAACAGGTGGAACGTGCCCTGCTGCTCGACTGCCTGCGCAAGAACGGCGGCAACCGCACCCTGGCCGCCCGCGAGCTGGGCCTGCCACGACGCACCCTGCTGTATCGCCTGGGGCGCCTGAACATCCATTCGACGGAGGCCTGAGCTTCCATGTCGAGCCCATCCATCACCGCTCTGCCATCAACCGGAGGTCGTCCGATGTCCCCTCTTCCCTGGCGCGCCGCGCTGCTCACCCTGGCCGTTCTGCTCGGCCTGACCGGATGCAGCGGCAACTACAAGTTCAACGACAAGGACTACCGCCCGCTGGGCGACCCGCAGACGCTCAACCGCGGCAACTGACCGCAAGGAGTCCACGACCATGGAACTGGTTTTCGAAATGGTGAGCGCCCAGCAATTCGTGCCCGGGCTACTGACCAACAAGACCTTCAAGCAGGCCGGCGGAGTGATCGGCCGCGCCGAGGACTGCGATTGGGTGATTCCCGATCGCCGCCGGCACCTGTCCGGCCACCACGCCGAAATCAGCTACCGCGATGGCGCCTTCTACCTGACCGACACCAGCAGCAACGGCATCCAGCTCAAGGAGAGCGGGGCCCGCCTGCGCAAGGGCGAGGCCCAGCGCATCGAGCACGGCTGCGTGTACTGCCTGGGCGACTTCGAGATCCGCGCGCGTCTGGTCCAGGACCCTGCGCAGTTCCTCGACCAGGTCGGCCGCCCGAGCGCGGCCGGCAGCATCATCCCGGACGACGCATTCCTCGACCTCGACCCACTGGCCGCTCTCAACCAGCAGGAGCGGGCTTACGTGCAGAGCGACGATTTCGGCCTGCTCGGTACCCACCAGCAGACGGCGCGCCAGCAGGCCGACTATGCGCGCATCGACATGGAAAGCCTGCCCCTGCCGGAACTGGTGCCTGCCCCGCAGCCGGCGCCGGCCGCCGAGCCGCCTGCCGAGCCGCAACGTCAGCCGGACGGCTTCTGGCAACGCTTCGCCGGCGCGCTGGGGGTGCCCCTCGACAACCTCGACCAGGATGCCCGCGAAGCCCTGGCAGTGGACGCCGCGCGCCTGCTGCGCCAGTGCGTGGGCGGCCTGCAACAGAGCCTGCGCACACGCACCGAGCTGAAGAACGAATTGCGCCTGGCCCTGACCACCGTGCAAGGCGCTGGCAACAACCCGCTCAAGCACAGCGCCGACAGCCACGATGCGCTCAACGCCCTGCTGCGCCCCGGCAAGCCCGGCCAACTGCCCGCCGAACAGGCCGTGGCCCGCGCCTTCCGCGACCTGCAGGCGCACCAGGTGGCGTTGCTCAGCGCCAGCCGCGCCGCCGTGCGCGAGGCCCTCGAACACTTCGCCCCGGAACAGTTGGCGCTGCGCTTCGAACGCGACGGCCAGGTCTCACGCTTCGCCGGCGCCGCCGGCCACTGGCGTGCCTATGGCCGCTACCACCAGAGCCTGCGCCAGGACGACGAGTGGAGCGAACGCCTGCTCGCCCGCGATTTCGCCCAGACCTACGAAGAACAGGTCCGGCTGATCGCCACCCTCAACAGCGACTCCCAAGGATGATTCCCATGCCCCGCATGAAACCCCTCGTCGTGCTGGCCCTGCTGCTCCTGTGCAGCGCCTGCTCGAGCCTTTCGCCCTATTCCCGGCTGACCAAGCTCGACCTCGAGCTCAGCGCCAGCGAGCAGCTCAACCCCGATCTCAACGGTCGCCCCTCGCCGATCGTGGTGCGCCTGTTCGAACTCAAGCATCCCGTGGCTTTCGAGAACGCCGACTTCTTCAGCCTCTACGAGCGCGCCAAGGAATCCCTCGCCCCCGACCTGGTGGCGAGCGAAGAACTGGAACTGCGCCCCGGCGACAAGCGCGAACTGAAGCTCAGCGTCAACGACGGCAGCCGCTACGTCGGCGTGCTCGCCGCCTACCGCGACCTGCCGGAAAGCCAGTGGCGCTACGTGGTGCAACTCACCCCGACACGGCAGACCCGTGCCCAGCTGCGCCTGGAACAGGACGGCATCCACTATCTGGGCGCCAGCCTGGCTAAGAAGGGTGACTGAGCATGACGGCACACAAGGTCATCTGGCGCGAAGGCATGCTCCTGCGCCCACAGCACTTCCAGCAGAACGATCGCTACTACGATCACCAGCTCAAGGCCCGCACACGCCTGTTGAACCGCTACAGCTGGGGCTTCTTCGAACAGGAAGTGGACACCCAGGGCCTGGCCATCGGCAAGCTGGTGCTCAACCGCGCCTCCGGCGTACTGCCCGACGGCACCCTGTTCGACCTGGGCAAGCTCGCCCAACCGCTGGCGGTGGACGTTCCGTCGAACACCAGCAACACCCCGGTGTACCTGGCCCTGCCGCTGGTCACCGGCAACCACATCGAGGCCCGGCGCCCGGAACAGCTGGACTTCCTCGCGCGCTACACCTGCCGCGAACAGGAAGTGGCCGACTCCAACGCCGGTGACGACAGCAGCAGCCAGGTCACCTGCGCCCACCCCGACTTCCAGCTGCTGCTGGGCGAGCAGCGCAACGACCAGGCCTACGTGCGCCTGAAACTCTGCGACATCCTCGACACCTCGCCGGAAGGCGGCATCACCCTCGACCCCGAGTTCATTCCCACGCACCTGCACTTCCACGCCAGCGGCTACCTGCTGTCGTGCCTGAAGGAAGTGGTCAGCATGCTCGGCCACCGCGGCGAAACCCTGGCCGAACGCATCCGCTCCACCGGTACAGTGGGCGGCGCCGAGGTCGGCGACTTCCTCATGCTGCAACTCATCAACCGCACCGAACTGGTCCTGCGGCATTGCATGGACCTGGAGCAGGTGCACCCCGAGGAGGTCTACCGCACCCTGCTGGCGATGCTCGGCGAACTGGCCACCTTCGCCAGCGACAGCAAGCGCCCGCGCCTGGATGGGCGCTACCAGCACAGCGACCAGGGCGCCAGCTTCCGCAAGCTGATGGAAGCGATCCGCCAGGTGCTGTCGATGGTGCTGGAACAGCACGCCATCGAGCTGGTCCTGCAACAGCGCCAGTACGGCATCCTGGTCTCGCCGCTGCATGACCACAAACTGCTCGGCAGCGCCTCCTTCGTCCTCGCCGCCAGCGCCCAGTGCGACGCCGAGACACTGCGCCAGCGCCTGCCCGCGCACCTCAAGGCCGGCCCGGTGGAGCGCATCCGCCAACTGGTCAACCTGCACCTTCCGGGTGTCCGCATCAAGCCGCTGCCGGTGGCTCCGCGGCAGATCCCGTTCCACGCCAACAAGACCTACTTCGTTCTCGAACTCAGCCCGGAAGAACAGGCGCAACTGGAACGCTCCGGCGGCTTCGCCTTCCACGTCACCGACGAATTCCCCGGACTCGAGCTGAAGTTCTGGGCCATCAGGAACTGAGCGCATGATCAAGGAAATGGACTATTCGCAGGACGACAAGACCGTCCTGCTCGACCGTCGCACCGAGGAGCCGGCCCGCGGCCCGCTGACCGACCTCGAGGAGCCGCCACGCTTCGAGCACCTGGAGCAGCGGATGATCTACGCCGCGCGCCTGCGCCCGGCGGAAGCCATCAACATCGGCCTCAATCCGCTGGTCAGCGCCGCCGCCGAGCTGCTGTCGGAAGTGGTGCGGCTGAAGCACAGCCCGGCCGGCGAGGAGTTGCAGGGCCTCAACCAGCGCCTGTCCGACGGCGTTCGCCAGTTCGAGCTGCTCGCCCTGCAGGACGGCGCCGACAACGGCCAGGTGATGGCCGCCCGCTACGTGCTCTGCACCGTGCTCGACGAGGCGGTGGTCACCACGGCCTGGGGCAACGAGAGCGAGTGGGCGCAGATGAGCCTGCTGAGCAACTTCCACAACGAGACCTTCGGCGGCGAGAAGTTCTTCCAGCTGCTCGAACAGGTGACCCGCAACCCGGTCAAGCACCTGCACATGCTCGAACTGATGTACCTGTGCCTGGCGCTGGGCTTCGAGGGCAAATACCGGGTGCTGCCACGCGGCCTGCTCGAACTGGAGGCGATCCGCGACAGCCTCTACCGGCAGATCCGCCAGCTGCGCGGCGACGTGCCGCGCGAACTGTCCCCCCACTGGGAAGGCCTGCGCGACCAGCGCCGCGGCCTGGTGCGTATCGTGCCCTGGTGGCTGGTGGCGCTGTTCACCCTGGTCTGCCTCGGAGTGATCTATTCAGGCTTCGCCTGGGTCCTCGGCGAACAGCGCGAAAGCGTCCTGCAACCCTATCAGCAGCTCGACCCGGCGGCGGTCGAGCCCACGTCGTAACACAGGGATTGGTGTAATGAAGAACTTCCTCAAGAAGACCGGCGCCTTCCTGCGCCGGACCTGGGTCTGGAGCCTGCTGCTGGTGCTCCTGCTGGCCCTGCTGGTGTGGTTCGCCGGCCCGCTGCTGGCGGTGGACGACCACAAGTTCTGGGCCGGCGCCAGCGCGCGGCTGCTGAGCATCGCCGTGCTCTTCCTGGCCTGGGGCCTGTTCATGGTCTTCGTCAGCTGGCGCAGCACGCGCCGGCGCAAGCAGGAACAGGAGAGCGAAGATGGCCAGGAGCGCCTGCGCCGCGAAGAGATGATGGACGAGGAGCAGCGCGAGCTGCGCAGCCGTTTCAAGGACGCCCTGCACACCCTCAAGGTCTCCAGCCTCTACCGCGGCCGCAGCGAGCGCTGGCGCCAGGAGCTGCCCTGGTACCTGCTGCTCGGCCCGCAGGGCAGCGGCAAGACCAGCCTGCTGGACTTCTCCGGCCTGGAGTTCCCGATCAACCGTATCGACCGCAAGCTGACCCGCGACACCAGCGGCACCCGCTACTGCGACTGGTACTTCGCCGAGCACGGCGTGCTGATCGACAGCGCCGGGCGCTACCTCACGCAGCCGGCCAGCGAGGTCGACAGCAGCGCCTGGCAGACGCTCCTCGACCTGCTGCGCAAGCGTCGTCGCGCACGCCCGCTCAACGGCGTGCTGGTGAACCTGCCGGTGGACCTGCTGCAGCGCGGCAACGAGGAGGAATTGACTCTCCTGGCCCACCAGGTGCGCGCGCGCCTGCTGGAAATCCACCAGCGCCTGCACGTCGAGGTACCGGTGTACGTGGTGCTGAGCAAGGCCGACAAACTGGCCGGCTTCGAGGAATTCTTCGACCAGTTGTCCCGCGAGGAAAGCGACCAGGTGCTCGGCACCAGCTTCCGCAAGGAACAGAACGGCACCGATATCACGGTGCTGCGCCAGGAGTTCGAGGAACTGCTGCGCCGCCTGCACAGCCAGATCATCATGCGCATGCACCAGGAGCGCGATACCCAGCGCCGCGGCCGCATCCTCGACTTCCCGCACCAGCTCGGGCAGATCGGCGAGCAGTTGTGCCTGTTCGTCGACACCGCCTTCACCGGCAACCGCTACCAGCGCGCCACCCAGTTGCGCGGCTTCTACCTGACCAGCGCGCCGCACCTGACCGCCAAGGTGGACAACAGCACCGCCCAGGTCGGCGCCAACACCGGGCTCGCCACCAAGGCCCTGCCGACCTTGCGCAATGGCCGCTCGCGCTTCATCCAGCACCTGTTCAGCCGGGTGATCTTCCCCGAAGCCGACCTCGCCGGGCTCGACCACAAAGAGCGCCGTCGCATCAACTGGGGACAACGTGCGGTCTACGCCACCGCCCTGGTCGTCCTCGGCCTGTTCGGCCTGCTCTGGGCCAACAGCTTCTCCAGCAACCACGGGCGCCTGGAGCAGGTGCGCGACATCGACCGCCAACTGCAGGAGCAGCACGCCGCGCTGGCCCCGCAGGACGACGCCCGGGCCGCGCTCAAGGCGCTGGACAGCGCCTATGCCGCCAGCCAGGTGTTCCCGCCCAAGGGCGATGTCTCGCTGCTCGAACGCAGCGGCCTGTACCAGGGCGAGAAAAGCACCCCGGTACTGCAGACGGCCTACCAGCGCGAACTGCAAAGCCAGCTGCTGCCGCGCGTCGCCCGCACCCTCGAAGGGCAGATCCGCGCCAACCTCGGCGACCGCGAGCGCCTGCTCGGCAGCCTGCGCGCCTACCTGATGCTCAACCTGCCGGAACGCCGCGACCCGGCCTTCCTCAAGGATTGGCTGGCGGCCGACTGGTCGCTGCGCTACAGCGGCGACGCCGTGGTGCAGAACGGCCTGGGCAGCCACTTCGCACGCCTGCTCGAACTGCCCTTCGTCTACCCGCTCAACGACCAACTGGTGGCACAGGCACGCCAGGTGCTGCGCGCCGAATCCCTGGCCAGCGTGGTCTACCGCGTGCTCCGCGAACAGGCCCGCGACCTGCCGCAGTACCACCTCAGCCAGCACCTGGGCCCGCAGGGCGCGCTGTTCTCCGGCACCGACTACGTGATTCCCGGCCTGTACACCCGCAACGGCTACCAGCAGTACTTCATCGCCCAGGGCACGCCCATGGTCCGCGAGATCCTCCGCGACAACTGGGTGCTCGGCGAAGGCAGCAGCCTCAGCGGCCAGGACCTCAGCCGCCTGATGGTCGAGCTGCAGCAGCTGTATTTCCGCGACTACGCCAACCACTGGAGCGAGGCGGTCAACCAGGTGCGCCTGCAGCCGGTGGTCGACGCCGGCCGCGGCGCCGACGAAGTGGCCGGGCTCACCGCGGCCAACTCGCCGCTGCTGCAACTGCTCCAGGAAGTGCGCGACAACACCCGCATCCCGGGCCTGGCGGACAACGCCGGGGATGTCGCCGCAGCGGCCGGCGCGGCCAGCGATGCCGGCGGCAAGCTGGGCAAGGTCGGCAAGATGGCGGCGGCCGCCGCCGAACAGGCCCAGGACGCCCTCGCCAAGAACCTGCCGGATACCGCGCGGCAAGCCATGCAGCGGCGCTTCGAGCCACTGCACCGCCTGCTCGACGACAACGGCGGCCCCACCGCCGACCTGGCGCCGGTGATGCAAGCGCTCAACGACCTGCAACTGCAACTGGCCGCCCTGGCCCGCGCCAGCCAACCGCAGCAGGCCGCCTTCGAACTGGCGCGCAACCGCATGGGCGGGCAGCTCGACGCCCTGGCCAACCTGCGCAACGCCGCCACGCGCCTGCCGCAGCCGGTCAACGGCTGGCTGGCCCTGCTCGCCGAGGACAGCTGGACGCTGGTGCTGGGCGACGCCTACATCTACCTCAACCAGCGCTACCAGAGCGAGCTGTACAGCTTCTACTTCAAGGCCATCAACAAGCGCTATCCGTTCAACCCGCAGAGCAGCAGCGACGTGGCCATCGCCGACTTCCGCGAGTTCTTCAAGGCCCAGGGCATCGCCGACCGCTTCTTCGAAAGCTACCTGCAGCCCTTCGTCAGCGGCGATCCGGGCAACTACCGGCTGCGCAGCGTCGACGGCCACAGCCTGCCGATGTCGCGCGCCTTCCTCGAGCAGATGGGCTACGCCCAGGCGATCCGCCGCAGCTTCTTCGCCGACAACCCGGCCGAGCCCCAGGTGCAGTTCAAGCTGGAGCCCTACTCCATCGACTCCAGCCTGAGCCGCGCCGACTTCCGCTTCGGCGACCAGCAGCTGGAATACCGTCACGGCCCCATCGTGCCGGTGGCCTTCAAATGGCCCACCGACGCCGACGACGGCCGCACCAGCCTGGTCCTCGAGGAACTCGGCGGGCGCCGCGTGAGCCTGGAGAAGAACACCGGCCCCTGGTCACTGTTCCGCCTCTTCGACCAGATGCGCACCGAGTACCACAGCGGGCGCGACGTGCTGATGCTCAAGGCCGATCTGAGTGGCCTGCGCGCCAACTACCTGGTGCTGGCGCAGCGCTCGCCGAACCCGTTCGACCTCGGCACCCTGCGCAGCTTCCGCCTGCCGGTGTCGCTCTGATGCCGTCCGCCAGGCCCTGGCGCAGCGCCGCGCGCACCGACCCCGGCAAGGTCCGTGCGCGCAACGAGGACGCCTTCCTCGACTGCCCGGAGCGCGGCCTCTGGGTGGTCGCCGACGGCATGGGCGGCCACCATGGCGGCGACCGCGCCAGCCGGCTGATCGTCGAAAGCATCGCAGCGCTGCCGAGCGATTGCGGTTTCGAGGCACGCCTGCAGCAGTTGCGCCAGTGCCTGCACTGGCTCAACCGCCGCTTCGGCCAGGAGCTCACGGTCACCGCCGACCAGCCCTCGCGCATCATGGGCAGCACCGTCGCCGCCCTGCTGCTCGACGGCCAGCGCGCCGCCTGCATCTGGGCCGGCGACAGCCGCTGCTACCTATGGCGCGGCGGGCGCCTCTACCAACTGACCCGCGACCACTCGCTGCAACAGCAACTGATCGACGAACAGGGCCTGAGCCCGGAGGACGCCCGCCGGCACCCTTCGGCCCACGCCCTGACCCGCGCCATTGGCGCCAGCGACGACCTGACGCTCGACATCCTCGAACTGCTGGTCTACCCCGACGACGCCTTCCTGCTGTGCAGCGACGGCCTCTACCAGTACGTCAGCCAGGAAGCCCTGGGCTACGCCCTCAGCCTGGCCTCGCCCACTGCCGCGCTGGAACGCCTGTTCGACCACGCGCTGCTGGGCATGGCCCGCGACAACCTCACCGCCGTGGTGGTCCGCCGGTGAGCAAGCAGAGCATGGCCGCGGACCAGGCCGAAGCCGGCAACCTCACCTACTTCGCCTTCATCGACCCGGAGCGCGCCGTGCCGCTGGCCGGCAGCGAACCGCCGCCGGCCCCGGCCACGCCGACCTTCAGCCCCCAGGCGCTCCCCGAAGTGCTAGGCGGCCGCTACCGCCTGGAACGCCTGCTGGGCGTCGGCGGCATGGGCGCCGTGTACCGCGCCCGCGACCTGCTGCGCGAGCAGTTCGGCGATCCCGATCCTTATGTGGCGCTCAAGGTGCTGAGCGAAGAGTTCGCCGAATACCCCGACGCCAGCGCCCTGCTCTACAGCGAATACGCCCTGACCATGCGCCTGCGCCACCCGCACGTGGTGCGCCTGCACAGCTTCGAAGTGGACACCGCCTGCCAGCGCGCCTTCATCACCCTGGAACTGATGCGCGGCCTGACCCTCGACCAGTTGCTCAGCGAGCGCCCGCAAGGGCTGCCCTGGGACGAGTTCCGGGAAGTGGCCGGCGCGCTGCTCGACGCCCTGGCCTATTCCCACGAGCGCGGCGTGCTGCACGGCGACCTCAAGCCCAGCAACGTGATGCTCGGCGAAGACGGGCTGCGCCTGTTCGACTATGGCCTGGGCCAGGCCCGCGATGGCCTGCTCGACGGCCTGCCGAAACTCTGCCGCGCCCGCATCGCCGCCTGGACGCCACGCTATGCCGCCCTCGAACTGCTCGAAGGCGCGCCGCTGTCGCCGGCCAGCGACCTCTACGCGGTGGCCTGCGTGCTCTACGAACTGCTGTGCGGCACCCACCCGTACCGGCGCCTGAACGCCAAGCAGGCCAGGGCCATGCAACTGGAACAGCAACTGGTGCCTCCCGCGCAACTGCCGCGCCCGGCCTGGCAGGCCTTGCGCTGCGCACTCGCACTGAATGAAGCGAACCGCCAGATCAGCGTCGCGCAACTGCGCGACGCGTTCCGCACACTGCCACCCCAGGGGCTGCGCCGCTGGTTCCGGTGGCGCAACGGATGACTTTCGAACAGGGAGCCCGAGCATGTTCAACCCGGCCAACCAGACCCACTTCAGCCTGACCCTCGACGGCCTGGAGCACGACTTCCAGGTCCTGCGCTTCCACGGTCGCGAAGCCATCAGCCAGCCCTACCGCTTCGAACTGGAACTGGTCAGCGAACGCCCCGGCCTCGACCTGGAAGCCCTGCTGCACAAGCCCGCGTTCCTCGCCTTCAGCCCCAGCGGGCCGGGCGTCCACGGGCTGATCCAACTGGCTGGGCAAGGCGACGCCGGCCAGCGCCTGACCCGCTACCGGGTGGTCCTGGCACCGCAGCTGGCCTACCTCGCGCTGCGCAGCAACCAGCGCATCTTCCAGCAGCTGACGGTGCCGCAGATCATCGCCCGGGTGCTGGAGGAGCACGGCATCCTCGCCGACGCCTACCGCTTCCAGCTCGGCCCCACCGTCTACCCGCCGCGCGACTACTGCACCCAGTACGACGAGAGCGACCTGCACTTCGTCCAGCGCCTGTGCGAAGAGGAGGGCCTCCACTACCACTTCGAGCACAGCCCCGACGGGCACCTGCTGGTGTTCGGCGACGACCAGACCGCCTTCCCGCGCCTGGGCCAGCCCACACCCTACATCGCCGATACCGGCCTGGTGGCCGACGAGCCGGTGATCAAGGGCTTCGTCCTGCGCCTGGAAGGCCGCACCAGCCGCGTGACCCGCCGCGACTACGACTTCCAGAAACCGCGCCTGCGCATGGAAGCGGCCTACCGGCCGCAGCAGGAGCAGGACCAGCCGGACCTGGAAGACTACGACTACCCCGGTCGTTTCACCGACCGCGAGCGCGGCAAGCTGCTGAGCCAGCGCAGCCTGGAAAGGCACCGCGCCGACTATCGCCAGGCCGAGGGCCGCAGCGACCAGCCGAGCCTGTGCAGCGGCCACTTCCTGGAAATGTCCGAGCACCCGCGCGGCGAATGGAACGACCTCTGGCTGCTCACCGAGGTGCTGCACGAAGGCAGGCAGCCGCAGGTGCTGGAAGAGTCCATCACCAGCGACACCGCCGACAGCCAGGACGACTTCCACCAGGGCTACCGCAACCGCTTCCTCGCCACCCCCTGGGACGTGCACTACCGCCCGCCGCTGGCCCACCCCAAGCCGCGGGTGCTGGGCACCCAGACCGCCGTGGTGACCGGCCCGGCGGGCGAGGAAATCCACTGCGACAAGTACGGGCGGGTCAAGGTGCAGTTCCACTGGGACCGCGAGGGCCAGGCCGACGACAAGACCAGTTGCTGGCTGCGCGTGGCCAGCGGCTGGGCCGGCAACGCCCTGGGCGCCGTGGCCATCCCGCGCGTCGGCATGGAAGTGCTGGTGGACTTCCTCGAAGGCGACCCGGACCAGCCGCTGGTCAGCGGCTGCCTGTACCACGCCGAGCACCTGCCGCCCTACGAATTGCCGGCCCACAAGACCCGCACCCTGTTCAAGAGCAACAGCTCGCCGGGCGGCAGCGGCTACAACGAACTGCGCATCGAGGACCGCAAGGGCCAGGAACAGATCTTCATCCATGCCCAGCGCGACTGGGACGAGAACATCGAGCACGACCAGAGGATCCGCGTCGGCCACGAGCGCCACGACACCGTGGAAGCCAACGCCTACGGCGAGTTCAAGGCCGAGGAGCACCAGACCATCCACCTCGACCGCCAGGTGGAGGCCAAGCTCGACGACCACCTGGCGGTGGCCAACAACCAGCACATCCGCCTGGGCAATGCCCAGCTGACCCGCGCCGGCCGGGAAATCCACCTCAAGGCCGGGCAGAAACTGGTGATCGAGGCCGGCCAGGAACTGACCCTCAAGGCCGGCGGCAGCTTCATCAAGCTCGACGCCAGCGGTGTCACCGTGTTCGGTCCGCTGGCGAAGATCAACGCCGGCGGCTCGCCGGGCAGCGGTTCGGGCATCGCCCTCAAGTCCCCCCTGCAACCGGGCGCCGCGGATGCGGACAAGGCCGGCGGGCCGATGGACGAGGCGCTGGCCAATCAACCGCTGGAGCGGACGATCGACAGGCCCCGAATGGTCAATTTCTCCTTCTGAACACCAGGCAAGGTCGCGCGCTGGTGCGCCGTCCCAATGGAGCTGAAAACGGAACATCACCATGGAAAAGCAGAAGAAAGTCGAGCGCTGGTCCTACCCCTTCAAGGCCAAGGGCAGTAACGGCGGCGCGAGCAGCGAAATCACCGATCCGCAGGTCTACTACGACGCGCTGGCGAAGGCCGGAAGCGGCTTCTACCCGGTCTCCAGCAACGGCCTGTGGCACGGTGGCGTGCACTTCGACCAGAACACCGGCGCACAGCTGGACCAATCGTCCGTCCGCTGCATCGCCGACGGCGAAGTGGTCGCCTATCGCATCGACGAGAAGTACAAGACGCTCACCTATGGCGAAGGCGCGAGCGCTCACGAGACGATCTACTCCACCGGCTTCGTGCTGGTGAGGCATCGATTGGAATTGCCACCGGTTCCCGCCCCGGCCACTCCAGCTACCGGCGGCCCCCAGCCCGCCGCGACGCCCCCGGCCGCGGAACCGGACCTGACGTTCTACAGCCTGTACATGCACCTGATGGACTGGCAGGGCTACCAGGACAAGCCCGAGCTGGAACGGCCGGCCTTCTGGGCAGGCGATACCCGCATCGTCAAGCAAGGCGCTCCCGACAAGCTCCAGGGCCTGCGGGTCCGCGCAACGCCGAACGGCACCGTACTGGGTGTGCTGCCCCGCGGCACCCTGGTCGAGGCGGAAGCCGCCGGGCCGGGCATCAACCCGAACTGGTTGAAGTTTATCCGCGCCACCCCCGCCGTAGCGGGGCTCGCGGAAAATACCGGCTACCTGCACAAGGGCCCTGCCGACGGTTCGGTGCTGAAAGCACTGGGTGAAGGCCGCCATATCGTCAACCACAAGGCCAAGGACCCCATCGAGCCCGCTCAGAAAGGCGCGAACATCCGCTCGGCCGCCAACGGGAACTCTCCCATCCTTGGCCTTCTCCCTGCGGGAACCCAGGTACGCGTCTCCCCCACCGCCACCACCAAGAGCTACCACAAGCTCCTCGCGATTATCCAAGACAGCGCCACGCCCGCGGTGAGCGCCGAGCAACTGGCAAGCGAAGGCTACGTGTGGGTGAAGGACCTGGAGGCCATCAAGGAACCCCAGGCGCGGGATAGCGTGTTCCTCGTCGAGCCTCCTGTCCCGATCCAGGCCGGCGCGCTGATCGGCCACCTCGGCAAGTACCAGGCCGCGACGCAAGGCGCCCCGCAGGATCTCCTGCATCTGGAAGTCTTCACCTGCGACGACATGGAGGCCTTCGTTACCCAGAGCCGCGCCAGGGCGAAGCAACTCAAGCCGGAACAGAAGACCCTGCTGAAGATTCCCTCCGAAACCAAGCTCATCACCCGGGAAGACGCCACCCAAGAGAACCCGCCACAGGTCTCCGATCCCGGCCAGCCCACCGCCTACGACATGATCCTGCCCCTGGCCGTACTCGAAGCCCTGCCAGCGGAAAGGAAAATCACCCTCACCACGACCACGGGCGGCACCACCACCACCGAACGATGGTGGAAGCTGGAAAACATGCCCGGCAAGGATGGCCAACCGATCAGAGGCTGGGTGAAGGAAGACGAACTCATTACTCCCCGCCTGCATCCCTGGGACTGGGAAGGCTTCGACTTCATCAAGGAAACCAGCACCCTGAGCGACCAATATGCGTGCAAGCTCAGCAGCGATGGCGTACTGGACGATGGCGAGAAGACCAACTACCAGGCCCAGATCAACCAAGGCGACAGCGGGCCTATCAAGGAACGGCTGTACGACATCATCGACACCAACAACGATGAAAAACTCACCCCCGAGGAGATCAGGAACGCCCTCGGCAAACCCTGGCACGCGCAGTCGATCAGCCGGCTGATCATCCAATATGAAAGCGAGTGGTATGCCGACCCTGGCTTGAGTAAGTGGGAGGCGTTGAATTGTTATATGACCAAGGAGGGGGAGAAAGATTGGAGCCGAGAGAAAGAAAGGATAAGGTCCCTGCTTTGGTGGGACAAGCTACAAGAAAATAGCCAAATTAGCAAAGTGGACAAAACATGGCATATTCATCCCTCAACCTTGGCTTCCTCATTCTTGGCTACTGCCAAGAAACTATTAACGCATGAACAAATAGTAAAAATATTTCCGGACTCTCCAGAAAGCAGCAGAAATGAGTTCAGAAAAATATTCAACGAGTATGCAGATCGATTTGAAATAAATACCAGAGACAGAATCTCTCAATTCTTAGCCCAAGTTAAAACGGAAGTCGGAAGCGCACTAAAAGGAAAAGAAGAGTCCCTTTGGTATTCGGTCCAAGGGTTAAAGGACAAATTCAAGAGATATTTTGACAACTACCCTAACGAAGCAGACGCGCTGGGATATAAACGAATTTCTCGTACAGAGTACAATCATCTCTCCTCTGCACAGAAAACTGCATACATAAAGGTAGACAACAATTATGCTTACACGCAAACCCCACAAGTCGACGAAATTGCCAAACGAGTTTACTGCTGCTGTGGGCCCAGTGAAAATTTCACTCTGCAGCAAGGTGGATGCGAAGAAGGACTAATGTTCAAGGGAAAGGGCTTTATACAGCTCACTTGGAAGTCCAACTATCGGGCTGTGGAAAATATATTAAAGAACAAACTCCCAGAAGAAAGTGAACTGGACTTCACTGGCAATCCAGACCAAGTTATAGAAACAAAATATGGGCTTCTATCCGCAATGGGCTTTTGGGAAATGCACAAAATAAATAACTTGGTCCAAGCCACCACTGCAAGCACCGACAAAATAACAGAGGTTGTCAATAAACATACTGACAGCTACGCAACTCGCAGAACCAACTTCACCGAAATATACGAGATCATGAAATGAAGCCCATGCTTTTTACTCCCGCATTATTTTTGGTATCGGCAGTTTCATTTGCGGCCCCACCAATTGAAAAACTATCAAATCTTTCCGACACCAAGCAGAAGAACATTATAGAGATATATCCAAGAGACTCTACCGGCAAGCAGCGCCTAATTATTCTCTCCCCTAAAAGGGATCGTGTATTACTTGACTCAGAAAATATATTGACCACAATTCCGAACGAATACTCACCTAGCAGCTACGATGGCTTCAAACTTGAAACAACCAGTCCCCATAGTGGCTCTTTAGGTCTAATAGACAATCAATCAGAAGTTTTCGAAGTATCAGAAAAGACGGATTATCAATTCGACAAAATAATCCTAGTTACTATAGAAGATGGAAACACTCAGAATAATTTCAACATAGTTTATAGCTATGAAAGCGAAGCAAAAGATTTCAAATTAAACGCACTGTATTCTGTACAAAATAATAATCAGTGCGACCAATCTGTCACTGCTGTTTACAAGATAGCAAGTCCTTCAATAGAAGAAACTCTCAGTAATTTTGACGGAACTGAGACCTTCGAGCGCTTAAAAACCATAAGAAAACAGCTGAACTCAAATGAATCCTATGGAGCAAAGATCCTAACCAACCAAACATTATCTATCTATGAAAACGCCATGAAAGAATACAAATCGCGAAACAAAAGCAAACTAAAAGAAATAGTTTCATCCCTAATTGAATCAGGCGGCGACTCCGAAACATGCCCACCAGAAAGCTACATCATCTCAAAATATTACCTTCCACAAGATCTTACTTTCAGCAACAACCTAGGGTTCCTCTTTGAGCAGACCGGCCACTATGCTGAAGCAATTACGCTACTACGAAAGGTAATCCAGGATAACCCACAGCGAACAGTTGCATACCTCAACCTTGCTGACAGTTATTGGGGAGCAGGGAATCACGCTTCAGCCAAGGAGAATTATCTTCACTATGTGGAACTAATGAGATCTGCAGACAAAGGTGGAAAAATTCCATCACGAATTTTGGACCGCACACAGTAATGCTGATACGGGCCAACTTAATATAATTAAAATACAGAAGCATAGCGTTCCCATAGACTTTGAGGGAATAGTCGAATGTGCATTAGATATAAGGACCTATGTCTATACATAGGAGCGTTACTATCTGCATTTTCAAGCATGGTAAACGCCAGCACTAACGCCGAGTGCCCTAAAGAAGCTGGCTACGAAAAATATAGCGAAGTAAGATTTGAAAAATCAGTAGTTTGCATAACAAACAACAACAGGTTAGCAAAATTAATAATAAAAAATGCGAACCCCGCCCAAACAGTAACGGAAAACACCACATTAATAGAGCCATCTGACATACAAGAGAAAACAGTTCACCTTGAGAAAATTAACAACCAGGCAAACCTATACTTTGAATACCCAAACAACATATACCTTATAGCTATAGATGTGAACAATACAAAATTAATTTATGCCACTCACTCAATAAAGGTCCCAGCATCAAGCGAAAATCTAGCCAATTCAGAGCTCACTCTAAAAACAGAAAATCAATTCTTAGAGCCAGCCAGTATAAAAAGCATCACAAAGGATTTCTTGTTCAACAGCAGTAAGTTAGAGCTTTCATCTGAAACAAGACTAAAAATCACATCAAAAAAAGCTCTGCTTTGGGACTCAGCGACGGCTGAAACCCCGACAAAAATGTATTTGACAAAAGGAGATATAGTCAGCGCCACAGAATATAAGAATGGGAAACTAAAAATAAAACATATAACAGCCAAAGGAAAAGAAATCGAGAAATGGATAAAAATCTCCGTCATCCTGTAATACAAAGCACCGTATTTCATGGCTAAAAAATAATACATATAAAGCTAATGCTTTATCCAAGTACACAGTCCGCTAACTCAGATCATAAGCAATTCTTCCTCTTTATCTGTCTAGTAGGGTGATGTGACACTGTTGAGAGCAATGATTAACATGTCAAAACCTATAGTTACGTCTATCATCTTAGCTCTCTCGGTTTACACTTGTGAATCCAAGGGAATGACTGGCACACCAGAGTTACTAAAAGGAGTGGACACCCAAGTCATGCTGGATAACTGGAGCGATCATGCAAAAACATGGCAAAAGATAACATTCAAAGACCAACGAAAGCAGTTCCTGATATACAAGAAAGAGCAATCCCCAGAACATAGCAGTATAGAGGACACAAAAGAACTCTTCTCTATATTTGGCGAATCACTCTCTCCAAGTAAAAAAATCCTTACTCTCCAGCGCGGAGAAACTGGGACAAAGTATCTTGAAGATGGGTCAACGAAAGAAACTGAATTATCACACTGCGAAATTATCAACATGAACAACGGTTGCGTCATGCAGTCAAGATCTGCAGCGTATTGCACTGGACAATGGACATCCAATGATGAGTGGATAGACCAAACCTCAGGAGGTGGTCAACAACCGCTAGTACTGGAGGCTCCATCTCCTGTACAGCTAAAAGAAAAGATAGCAAAAATTTCCGACTAAGAAACAAAGAACCTATCTTTCTCCTTTCACCACTTCTAATATAAGCCTCAGCATGCCACTTCCTAAAACAGCTATTATTTTTAGTTTTATTTTCACTTCTTGCGCGCAGGCACAGGAAGTAATCTTCAGTCCGTCACCTGGGAATTCAATAACGCTAATCACACAGAATTCCACCATAAAAATAAAAAATGAAACAAACTTGAAGAATAGCAGGACCATCGACTTCGATACAGAAAAGCAACTTCATATTGACGTGGAAGACTATAATTTTGACGGACTTCCCGACTTTGCTATTTGGTACTTGGACGATGGTATGGGCTCGTATTCTATACACAGAGTATTCATCTACAGTTCAAAGAGCAATGATTTCCATGAAACATTTCCAAGATGTGGCGACGAATTTATAAATTTGAAAAAAGCTCAAAAAAACAATCATTAATCAGCACATATTTTGAGAAAAACATGCCTAAGACATGTAGAACAACATTCAGAAGAAATGAATAAATGGTTTTTTATGCAACCGCCTCATTTCTGAGAGATTTACAGTTTTCGCATAGCGGGAGAAGATTCATTCTCTCTCCCTTACTAACCAGACCGAACCAACACAGTAAAAGTACATCATCCCCTTCAGCCCACGGTCTCTCCTACTCCTGGCCAGCCCCCCACCAACCGGCCTGATGACCTGCCCTTCTCTCCCTCCGCTCGCCTACTATCAACCCCATCGATCATCATCATCAGCTCAAACGAATTCATATCGTTTTTCACCGATATATAGTTCGTTCCCAAGCGATACACACAAAGGCAGCGATGAGCGAAGCACTGAACCTCGATGAAATCTTCAAGGCCCTGGCCCACCCCGTGCGGCGCGACATGCTGCGCTGGCTGAAGGAGCCGGAGCGCTATTTCGACGAGCAGGAACACCAGCCTTTCTCCATCGGCGTCTGCGCCGGGAAGTTCGACCAGCGCACCGGGTTGTCGCAATCCACCGTCTCGGCGCATCTGGCCACCCTCCAGCGCGCCGGCCTGGTGACCAGTCGGAAAATCGGCCAGTGGCACTTCTTCAAACGCAATGAAGACACCATCGCGGCCTTTGTTCGCCACTTGAGCGAAGCGCTGTAGCCGCAGCGAACTGCCTAGAACGTCCCACTTTCTTCCAGGAGCAGGCGCATGCCCCTTCCGCTTCTCGTCCTCGCTTTGTCCGCGTTCGCCATCGGCACCACAGAATTCGTCATCATGGGGCTGCTGCCGGACGTGGCCGGCGACCTCGCGGTGTCCATCCCCAGCGCCGGCTGGCTGGTCAGCGGCTATGCCTTCGGCGTGGCCATCGGCGCGCCCATCATGGCGCTGCTGACCGCCAAGCTGCCGCGCAAGCGCGCGCTGCTGATGCTCATGGGCATCTTCATCCTCGGCAACTTCCTCTGCGCCGTCGCCGCCAGCTACGGCATGCTGATGCTGGCGCGGATCGTCACCGCGCTGTGCCATGGCGCCTTCTTCGGCATCGGTTCGGTGGTCGCCGCCGGCCTGGTGCCGGCCAACCGCAGGGCTTCCGCCGTGGCGCTGATGTTCACCGGGCTGACCCTCGCCAACGTGCTCGGCGTGCCCCTGGGCACCGCACTGGGCCAGGTCGCCGGCTGGCGCTCGACCTTCTGGGTGGTGACGGTGATCGGCGTGTTCGCGCTCATCGGCCTGTGGCGCATCCTGCCCGCCGGGCACGACGAGGAGGCCGTGGACCTGCGCCAGGAAGCCGCGGCCCTGCGCAGCGGCCAGCTGTGGCTGGCGCTGGCCACCACCGTGCTGTTCTCCGCCGCGGTGTTCGCCCTGTTCACCTACGTCGCGCCGCTGCTCGGCGAGGTCACCCAGGTGTCACCGCGCGGCGTGACCTGGACCCTGGTGCTGATCGGCCTGGGCCTGACCTTCGGCAACATCCTCGGCGGCCGCCTCGCCGACTGGCGCCTGGGCACCACCCTGGCCGGGGTGTTCGCCACCATGGCCGTGGTTTCCGCGGCGCTGAGCTGGACCAGCCACTCGCTGCTGCCGGCCGAGATCACCCTGTTCGTCTGGGCCGCGGCCGCCTTCGCCGCCGTGCCGGCCCTGCAGGTCAACGTGGTGCGCGTCGGCCAGGCCGCGCCGAATCTCGTCGCCACCCTGAACATCGGCGCCTTCAATGTCGGCAACGCCATCGGCGCCTGGGTCGGCGGCAGCGTCATCGACCATGGCCTGGGGCTGACCCGCGTGCCCCTGGCCGGCGCCCTGCTCGCAGTACTGGCGCTGATCGCGGTGATGATCGCCTTCAGCGGCAAGCCCAACCAGGCGCAGCCCGTCCTGGACTGAACCTATCGAACATCCACCGAACCCTCACCGAACATCCCGTAACGGAGCACCGCAGCAATGACCACGCTCTTCGACCCGATTACCCTCGGCGACCTGCAACTGCCGAACCGCATCATCATGGCCCCGCTGACCCGCTGCCGCGCCGACGAGGGCCGCGTGCCCAACGCGCTGATGGCCGAGTACTACACCCAGCGCGCCGACGCCGGCCTGATCCTCAGCGAAGCCACCTCGGTGACGCCCATGGGCGTCGGCTACCCCGACACCCCCGGCATCTGGTCCGACGACCAGGTGCGCGGCTGGAGCAACGTGACCAAGGCCGTGCACGCCAACGGCGGGCGCATCATGCTGCAGCTGTGGCACGTCGGCCGCATCTCCGACCCGCTGTACCTGAACGGTGAAACGCCGGTGGCGCCCAGCGCCATCAAGCCGGCCGGGCACGTCAGCCTGGTGCGCCCGATCAAGGAGTTCGTCACCCCGCGCGCGCTGGAGACCGAGGAGATCGCCGACATCGTCGAGGCCTACCGCCAGGGCGCCGAGAACGCCAAGGCCGCCGGCTTCGACGGCGTGGAGATCCACGGCGCCAACGGCTACCTGCTCGACCAGTTCCTGCAGAGCAGCACCAACCAGCGCACCGACCAGTACGGCGGCTCCATCGAGAACCGCGCGCGCCTGCTGCTGGAAGTCACCGACGCCGCCATCGAAATCTGGGGCGCCGGCCGCGTCGGCGTGCACCTGGCGCCACGCATGGACTCCCACGACATGGGCGACGCCGATCCGCTGGCGACCTTCGGCTACGTGGCCCGCGAACTGGGCAAGCGCGGCATCGCCTTCATCTGCACCCGCGAGAAGGAAGGCCCCGACAGCATCGGCCCGAAACTGAAGGAAATCTTCGGCGGCCCGTACATTGCCAACGAGCGCTTCACCAAGGCCAGCGCCAACGCCTGGCTGGCCAGCGGCAAGGCGGACGCGGTGGCCTTCGGCATCCCCTTCATCGCCAACCCGGACCTGGTGGAGCGTCTGGCCAAGGATGCGCCGCTGAACGAAGCGCATCCGGAAACCTTCTACGCCAAGGGGCCGGTCGGCTATCTGGACTACCCGCGGTTGTAAGGACAGGGCATGAAGAAAAGGGCGCCTTCGGGAGGCGCCCTTTTCGTTTGTGGCGGATATGTTGCCAACTGCGCCGGCGCGCTTTTCGTAGGATGGGTTGAGTTTGCGAAGGGCCTAGAGCCCCTCTCCCCAACCCTCTCCCTGAAGGGAGAGGGAGCTTGTCCGTGCCGAGAGAAAGTATGGTTTCTGCTGGAAACTACAGTACCAACCGGCTGACTCGGGAAAACCAGGCCACACCGAACGGCCCCTCTCCCTTCAGGGAGAGGGGGCTTGTCCGTGCCGAGAGAAGGTATGGTTTCTGCTGGAAACTACTGTGCCAACCGGCTAACTCGGGAAAACCAGGCCGCACCGAACGGTCCCCTCGCCCTTCAGGGAGAGGGTTAGGGAGAGGGAACGGAGCCAACCCAAAGCACGAAAACCATCGGTGAATACCATTACAAACCATGTAGGAGCGCGCCCTGCGCGCGAATCGCGGGCAGGGCCCGCTTCTACACGGGGCTCAGCGGTTGGTCAACTGCTGCTGGAGGTTCTGCACCTGCGCCTGCAGCGCGTTGATGTTGCGCGTGACCTGGGCGCGGAAGGCGTCGAACTCGGCGGTGCTGCCGCCCTGCTGGCCCTGCTTGCCTTCGACTTCGCTGCGCAGGATCAGCAGGTCGTCCTGGATGCTCTTGATCGACGGGCTCTGGTCGCCGCGCTTCTTCAGTGCAGCGATGTCGGCGCTCAGGCTCTGGATCTGCGTGTTGGCGGTGGCCAGGTCGCCCTGCAGGCTCTTCACCTTGGCCTGTTCGTCGGCCAGCGACTTGATCTTGCCGTCGAGCTGGGCGATCAGTTGCGCGGCGCTGTCCTGCTGGGCCTTGAGTTCGCTGTTCAACTGGTCGAGGCGCTTGGCTTGCTGGCCGTCGATCTGCGACAGCGAGTCCTGCTGCTGGCGCGCCTGGTCGGCGAGCCGGCCTTGCAGCTGCTTGACCTGCAGCTTGAGCTGCTCGCGCTCGCTGGTCACCGAGGACTCGTTCTGGACGAACTTGCCGCGGATATCGTCGAGGCGGCCGGCGGCTTCCTCGCTGATCTTGGCGAAGCTTTCCTGGGTGGCGATCAGTTGCTGCTCCATCAGCGTCAGTTGCTGGTGGCTCCACCAGGCCACGCCGCCGAGGGCGATGGCCATGGCCGCCACCAGCGCCCACAGCGGGCCGGTGCTGCCGCCCTGGGCCTTGGGCTGGGGCGCCAGGCGCTTGCCGTCGGGCTCGTAGACGCGGCGCGGATGGTGGCCGAACTCGTCGCGGTCGGCGGCGTCGGTGGTCAGGCTGGGCACATCGTCGAAGTCGTCGAAACTGTCGTTACGCATGAAGGAAACCTGTGGGGGAAAGCGGCATGGCGCCTGCGCAGGGCGCAGTATATCCGTTCGCGCCGACGGCTTGGACAGCGCGCCATCGGGGGGCGCGGCGCACCGCGGCGGCGCGCACGGGCCCTGGCAGAGACCACGCCGGCGCGGCCGGGGTTCCCGCCAGGCCGCGGAAATAATGGCAAGGCGACAGTATGGCATATGCCTTGCTCTGCCTCCGCACCGGCGCCGCCCTGGCGCCCACTGCGGGGGAGGGAGTTGGGTGATCGAATTCAACAAGGCCATCCTGGACTGCATGCGCGAACTGCGCCGCCGTCTGCGCGAGGAACAGGCGCTGGACATCCAGTTCCAGCAGGCCGATGCCATCGCGCTCATGCTGCGCGCCTGCGAGGGCTCCAGCCGGGACGATACCCGCGAGCTGGGCCAACGCCTCAGCGAGCTGAGCGGCGTGCGCCTGCCGCGGGTGGTGCAGGAGCCGAGCTTCCTGCCCAGCGAGTCCGGGCAGCGGCATTACTCGGGGCCGTTGCGCGGGTGACGGCGGGGTCGAGTGCAGCAGGATCCCGGGCGATGGGTTTCGCTGCGCTCTACCCATCCTACGAAAGCCGCGACGGATGCTTCAGAGCCCGCTGGCTTTCCACCAGTCGCAGAACTCGTCCACCGCGTCCCACAGGCTGGCGCGCGGCTCGTAGCCGAGGAACTGGCGGGCGCGGCTGATATCCAGGCTGAAGTCCTTGGCCAGCACCGCCATGCCCATGCGCGTGAGCACCGGCTCGGGACGGCCCGGGCGCAGGTAGCAGAGGCCTTCATTCAGCGCCGCCACCGACCAGGCCAGGGGATAGGGCATGTGCGCGGTCACCGGCGGCAGGTCGAGGCGGCGCATCACGTAGTTGACCACGTCCCACAGCGGCACCGGCTGGCCGTTGCTGATGTTGTAGGCCTGGCCGAGCGCGGTGCCGGTGACCAGCAGCGCGCTGAACAGGGCATCGTTGAGGTTCTGCACGCTGGTGAAGTCGACCTTGTTCAGGCCCTTGCCGATGATCTTCAGCTTGCCCTTGCGCTGTGCCGCGATCATCCGCGGGAAGATGCTGGTGTCGCCGGCGCCGGTGACGAAGCGCGGGCGCAGCGCCAGCACCTCCAGGCCGAACTCGGCGGCGCCCAGGGCGACCTTCTCCGACTGGTACTTGGTGGCGCCGTAGTGGTTGGCGAAGCGCGTCGGCACCTGGTCCTCGTTCAGGCCGACGTGGGCGCGGCCGTCGAAGTAGATCGACGGCGAGGACAGATGCACCAGGCGCCGCACGCCCTGTTTCAGGCAGGCCTCGACCACGCTTTCGGTCATCACCACGTTGGCCTGGTGGAAGTGTTCGTAGGAGCCCCACACGCCTACCGCGCCGGCGCAGTGCACCACCGCATCGACGCCCTCGCACAGGCGCCGCACCAGGGCCGCGTCCGCCAGGTCGCCCGGCATGAACTCCGCGCCCCGCCGCACCAGCGGCTCCAGGGCCTCGGCGCGACGGCCGTTGACGCGCACCGCCAGGCCCTGTTCCAGGGCGAAGCGGGCGAAACGCCCGCCGATGAACCCGCTGGCGCCGGTGACCAGAATCTTCATGCACGCACCTCTATAGTTGTTGTCTGCCGACTCTAGCAGGCCACCCGCCCGGCCACGCTGGCCGCGCACGCCAGAACGGCGTCCTTGCGAGCCGCCCGACTCGCGGCCGGGTGACAGCCGGCGCCGAGGCCGGTTAGAACCCCGACGATCCTTCCCCGTTCCCTGTGCGAGGCCCCGAATGAGCAAGCCCTACTGGATGATCTACGGCGCCAACGGCTACACCGGCCGCCTGGTGGCCGAGGAGGCCCGACGCCAGGGCCTGAGCCCGCTGCTGGGCGGGCGCGATCCCGCCGCCGTGCAGGCGCTGGGCAGCGTGCTGGGCCTGGAGTGCCGGGTATTCGGCGCCGAGGGCGCGGGCGCGGCCCTGGCCGACGTCGCCGTGCTGGCCAACTGCGCCGGGCCCTTCTCCGCCACCGCCGCGCCCCTGCTGGAGGCGTGCCTGGCCAATGCCACGCACTACGTCGACATCACCGGCGAGATCGGCGTCTTCGAACACGCCCACGGCCTGGATGAACGCGCCCGCGCCGCCGGCTGCGTGGTCTGCCCCGGCGTCGGCTTCGACGTCATCCCCACCGACTGCGTCGCCGCCTGCCTGGCCGAGGCCCTGCCCGATGCAACCCAACTGGCGCTGGGCTTCGACACCGGCAGCGGGCTCTCGCCGGGCACCGCCGCGACCACGGTGGAAGGCCTGAAGCTGGGCGGCAAGGTGCGCCGCGACGGCCGCCTGGTGGAGGTGCCGCTGGGCTACAAGCGCCGCGACATCGACTTCGGCCGCGGCCTCAAGCATGCCGTGAGCATTCCCTGGGGCGACGTCGCCACCGCCTTCTACAGCACCGGCATCCCCAACATCGAGGTGTACCTGCCAGCGCCGCCGCTGGCGGCCATGGGCATGCGCCTGATCGACCCACTGCGCCCGCTGCTCGGCCGCGACGGCGTCCAGCACTGGCTCAAGCGCCAGATGCAGCGGCGCGTGAAGGGCCCCGACGAGCAGGCGCGCGGCCGGTTGCGCACCTGGGTCTGGGGCGAGGTGCGCAACGGCCGCGGCGAGCGGCGCACCGCGCGCCTGGAGACCGCCAACGGCTACGACGTCACCGTGCACGGCGTGCTCCTGGCTGTGCGCCACCTGCTCGGCCACGACGGCCCCGGCGGCTACTTCACGCCCTCGCAGCTGTTCGGCCCGCGCTGCGTGGAGGCCCTGCCGGGCAGCGGGCGCATCGTCATCCGCGGCTGATCGGCACCAGGCTGGCGGCGGCCCGGCGCAGCAGGTGGGCGGTCAGCGCGGCGAGCAGCTCGCCGCCGTTGCGCCAGTGGTGCCAGTACAGCGGCACGTCGATGACCTGGCCCGGCAGCAGTTCCACCAGTTCGCCGCGGGCCAGCTCGCCCTGCACCTGCTGCTCCGGCACCAGGCCCCAGCCCAGGCCGCCGCAGGTCATGCGCACGAAGCCCTCGGACGAGGGGCACAGGTGGTAGATGAAGGTGCCGTCCACGCCGAGGTCGGCGAGGTAGCGGTGCTGCAACTGGTCATCCGGGCCGTAGACGATCGCTGGCGCCCGTGCCAGCGCCTCGGCGCGCACCCCCTTGGGGAAGTGCCGGGCAACGAACGACGGGCTGGCCAGGCCGCGGTAGCGCATCGCCCCCAGCGGCTCGCTGCGCGCCCCCGCCACCGGCCGCGGGCTGGCGCACAGGCAGCCGGCCACCTCGCCGGCGCGCATGCGCTTGAGACCCACCTCCTGGTCTTCCACCACCAGGTCCAGCAGCACCCGGCGCTCGGCGCAGAAGTCACCGATGGCAGCGGCCCACCAGGTCGCCAGGCTGTCGGCGTTGAGCGCCAGGCGCAGGCGCTCGGGCGAGCCGCCTTCGTCCAGCGCCGGCACCCACTGCTGCAGGTCGCCCTCCAGCAGGCGCACCTGCTGCACGTGGTTGAGCAGGCGGCGGCCCAGCTCGGTGGGCTGCGGCCGCGCCGCGCGCACCAGCACCGGCTGGCCGACGCGCGCTTCGAGCAGCTTGATGCGCTGCGAGATCGCCGACTGCGACAGGCCCAGGGCCTGGGCGCCGCGTTCGAAGCCGCCCTGCTCCACCACCGCCGCCAGGGCGGCCAGCAACTTGTAGTCGAACATCAGTTTTCCTAATGAGCCATCAACAGGATTCGTTTTCCTTATACAGGCACAACCCCCAGACTCGCCAGGCATTCCCCCTCGAACCCGCCCACCGGAGCCCGACCATGCCTGGCCTGACCCTCCCCGTTCCTTCGCTGCCCCGCCAGCGCCCCAGCCGCCAAGGGAGGGCCTGAACATGTGGCAGAGCTACCTCAACGGCCTGCTGGTGGCCGCCGGCCTGATCATCGCCATCGGCGCGCAGAACGCCTTCGTCCTGGCCCAGAGCCTGCGCCGCGAGCATCACCTGTCGGTGGCCGCGCTCTGCGTGCTGTGCGACGCCGTGCTGGTCAGCGCCGGGGTGTTCGGCCTGGCCAAGGTGCTGGCGGAGAACCCGACGCTGCTGGCCGTGGCCCGCTGGGGCGGGGTGATCTTCCTGACCTGGTACGGCGCCAAGGCGCTGCGCCGCGCCATCGCCCCGCAGGCCATGGGCGAGGCCGGGCAGACCGGCCCGCGCTCGCGCCGCGCGGTGCTGATGGCGGCGCTGGCGGTGACCCTGCTCAACCCCCACGTGTACCTGGACACCGTGCTGCTGATCGGCTCCCTCGGCGCCCAGCAGGCCGCCCCCGGCGCCTACGCCATGGGCGCCGCCAGCGCCTCGCTGCTGTGGTTCTTCACCCTGGCCCTGGGCGCCGCCTGGCTCGCGCCCTGGCTGGCGCGTCCGGCCACCTGGCGGCTGGTCGACCTGATGGTGGCGGTGATGATGCTCGGCATGGCCAGCCAACTGGTGCTGGCTAGCTGAACGTCGGCGGGACGAAAAAACGAACGTCGAACGGTCATCACAGTCAGCTATAGCGAATCGCGGCGAACGCCCTGCGCCGCGCAGCGATGGGCCTTTGCCCCTACAGTTGCTGCGTGGATATGCCGGGGGGCGGGTGCTATGATCCGACCTTCGCGGCGCCAGCCTGCTAGGCCTGCTGGACGCACCCGACGCGCGCCTCGCTCTGCGGAGCAGGGGCGCTACGTACGGATGCCGCGACAATAACCGAACCGGCCCCGTGTACCGGTCGCGCGTTCGCCGCGCTAGCCCTGACCTGAGGAAGATAGGAGAGACACCATGGCTTTCGAATTGCCGCCGCTGCCTTACGCCAAGAACGCCCTTGAGCCGCACATTTCCGCGGAAACCCTCGAGTACCACCACGACAAGCACCACAATGCCTACGTCGTGAACCTGAACAACCTGATCCCGGGCACCGAGTTCGAAGGCAAGAGCCTGGAAGACATCGTCAAGACCTCTTCGGGCGGCATCTTCAACAACGCCGCCCAGGTGTGGAACCACACCTTCTACTGGGAATGCCTGGCTCCCAACGGCGGTGGCCAGCCCACCGGCGCCCTGGCCGACGCCATCAACGCCGCCTTCGGTTCCTTCGACAAGTTCAAGGAAGAGTTCACCAAGACCGCCATCGGCACCTTCGGCTCCGGCTGGGCCTGGCTGGTGAAGAAGGCCGACGGTTCCCTGGCCCTGGCCAGCACCATCGGCGCCGGCAACCCGCTGACCAGCGGCGACGCCCCGCTGCTGACCTGCGACGTGTGGGAACACGCCTACTACATCGACTACCGCAACCTGCGTCCGAAGTACGTCGAAGCCTTCTGGAACCTGGTCAACTGGGACTACGTGGCGAAGAACTTCGCTGCCTGATACCCTCGGTTGCTCCGCGGAAACCCGGCCTGAAGCCGGGTTTCTGCTTTCTGCGCGCCAGAAGGACAAGGCTCGGCTAACCTGAGAGTCGGATTTGGTCGGAAAAAGGGTGATGGCCCTTTGACGTCAAAGCTCCGTTTGCCAATACTCAGACCTGTCTTTCGCCGGATGGCGATGAACAAGGAAAGCACCCTTGAAACTGGACCCCCGGCACAGGCTCTCCCTCAAGCTGCTGCGCGTCGTACTGCTCGCGGCGCTGGTGGTGGGTGTCGTCCTGAGTTGCGCGCAGATCGTCTTCGACGCCCACAAGGCGCGGCAGGCGGTGCACAACGATGCCCAGCGGATCCTCGCCATGGTCCGCGACCCGTCCACCCAGGCGGTCTACAGCCTGGACCGCGACATGGCCATGCAGGTGCTCGAAGGCCTGTTCCAGCATGAAGCGGTGCGCTACGCCGCCATCGGCCACCCCGACGAACCCATGCTGGCGGAGAAATCCCGCCCGCTGCTGGACTCCCCCACCCGCTGGCTCACCGACCCCATCCTCGGCCCCGAGCAGCACTATTCCATCCGCCTGGTCGGCCGCGGCGAGCCCGGCGAGTACTACGGCGACCTGAAGATCACCCTGGACACCGCGCCCTACGGCCAGGACTTCGTGGTCACCTCGGTGATCATCTTCCTCTCCGGCATCCTCCGCGCCCTGGCCATGGGCCTGGTGCTGTTCCTGGTCTACCACTGGCTGCTGACCAAGCCGCTGTGGCGCATCATCGACCACCTCACCAGCATCAACCCCGACCGCCCCGGCGAGCACAAGCTGCCGATGCTGGCCGGCCACGAGCACAATGAACTGGGGTTGTGGATCAACACCGCCAACCAGTTGCTGGAATCCATCGAGCGCAACGGCCACCTGCGCCGCGAGGCGGAGAACAGCCTGCTGCGCATCTCCCAGTACGACTTCCTCACCGGCCTGCCGAACCGCAAGCTGCTGCAGCAGCGCCTGGACCAGATCCTTTCCGACGCCGGCCGCGAGGAGCGCCGCGTGGCGGTGCTGTGCCTGGGCCTGGACGACTTCAAGGGCATCAACGAGCAGCACGGCTACCAGTTCGGCGACCAGTTGCTGATCGCCCTGGCCGACCGCCTGCGCGGCCACAGCGCCCAGCTCGGCGCCCTGGCGCGCCTGGGCGGCGACCAGTTCGCCCTGGTCCAGGCCGACATCGAGCAGCCCTACGAGGCGGCGGAACTGGCCCAGCAGATCCTCGACGACCTGGAGCTGCCCTTCCAGCTCGACGAGCAGCCGGTGCAACTGCGCGCCACCATCGGCATCACCCTCTACCCCGAGGATGGCGAGAGCACCGAGAAGCTGCTGCAGAAGGCCGAGCAGACCATGACCCTGGCCAAGACCCGCTCGCGCAACCGCTACCAGTTCTACATCGCCAGCGTCGACAGCGAGATGCGCCGCCGCCGCGAGCTGGAGAAGGACCTGCGCGAGGCGTTGTCGCGCAACGAGCTGCACATCGTCTACCAGCCGCAGGTGGACTACCGCGACCACCGCGTGGTCGGCGTCGAGGCCCTGCTGCGCTGGCAGCACCCGACCCAGGGCTGGGTCGCGCCGGACCTGTTCATCCCCCTGGCCGAGCAGAACGGCAGCATCTTCGCCATCGGCGAATGGGTGCTCGACCAGTCCTGCAAGCAACTGCGCGAATGGCACGACCAGGGCTTCGACGACCTGCGCCTGGCGGTCAACCTGTCCACCGTGCAGCTGCGCCACAACGCCCTGCCCAGGGTGGTCAGCAACCTGTTGCAGATCCACCGCCTGCCGCCGCGCTCGCTGGAGCTGGAAGTCACCGAGACCGGCCTGATGGAAGACATTTCCACCGCCGCCCAGCACCTGCTCAGCCTGCGCCGCGCCGGCGCGCTGATCGCCATCGACGACTTCGGCACCGGCTATTCCTCGCTCAGCTACCTGAAGAGCCTGCCGCTGGACAAGATCAAGATCGACAAGAGCTTCGTCCAGGACCTGCTGCAGGACGACGACGACGCCACCATCGTCCGGGCCATCATCCAGCTGGGCAAGAGCCTGGGCATGCAGGTCATCGCCGAGGGCGTGGAGACCATCGAGCAGGAGGCCTACATCATCGACCAGGGCTGCCACGAGGGGCAGGGCTACCTGTACAGCAAGCCGCTGCCGGCGCGCGAGCTGACCCTCTATCTGAAGCAGGCGCGGCGCCTGGCCGAGGCCGCCGGCAGCTCCAGCATCGAACGCCGCTGATCCCCCCGCTGTGAAGGCTGCTGGCAAATCGCAAGCGCGGCCTTTTCAAAAATGCAAATCTTTCGCATTATGTTGCCGCTTTCGTTGCGCACACCTTTTTGCGCCACCCTCATGCTAAGGAACCCGCCATGACTCGTATGCCCTGGGCCACCGCCAGCCTGCTGGCCATCGCTATCTCCCTCGCCGGCTGCGGCGACGACAAGAAAGAAGCTTCCGCCCCGGCCAGCCAGGCCGCCACCCCGGCCGCCAGCACCCAGAGCGCCGCCCCGGCCGCCGCCAAGGTCGACGAGGCCGCGGTCAAGGCCGTGGTGAAGAACTACGCGGACATGGCGGAGGCCGTCTTCAGCGACTCCCTGACTACCGCCCAGGCCCTGCAGAAGGCCGTCGACGCCTTCCTCGCCAAGCCCAGCGAAGAAACCCTCAAGGCCGCCCGCGAGGCCTGGCTGGCCGCGCGCGTGCCCTACTCGCAGAGCGAAGCCTTCCGCTTCGGCAACAAGGTGGTCGACGACTGGGAAGGCGCGGTCAACGCCTGGCCGCTGGATGAAGGCCTGATCGACTACGTCGCCAAGGACTACCAGCACGCCGAGGGCAACCCGGCCGCCAGCGCCAACATCGTCGCCAACACCGAGATCCAGGTCGGCGAAGACAAGATCGACGTCAAGGAAATCACCGGCGAGAAGCTGGCCAGCCTGAACGAAGTGGCCGGCTCCGAAGCCAACGTCGCCACCGGCTACCACGCCATCGAGTTCCTCCTCTGGGGCCAGGACCTCAACGGCACCAAGCCCGGCGCCGGCAACCGCCCCTACACCGACTACGTCCAGGGCAAGGACTGCACCAACGGTCACTGCGACCGCCGCGCGGCCTACCTGAAAGCCGTCACCGACCTGCTGGTGGCCCAGCTGGAAGAAATGGTCGGCAACTGGAAGGCCGGCGTCGCCGACAACTACCGCGCCAAGCTGGAAGCCGACGGCGCCGACGCCAACCTGCGCAAGATCTTCTTCGGCATGGGCAGCCTGTCCCTGGGCGAGCTGGCCGGCGAGCGCATGAAGGTGGCCCTGGAAGCCAACTCCACCGAAGACGAGCACGACTGCTTCAGCGACAACACCCACCACACCCTGTACTTCAACGCCGAAGGCATCCGCAACATCTACCTGGGCGAGTACAAGCGCGTGGATGGCAGCGTGGTCAAGGGCCCGAGCGTGGCCGACCTGGTGGCCAAGGCCGATGCCCAGGCCAACACCGACCTGAAGGCCGACCTCGACGCCACCCAGGCCAAGATGCAGGCCATCGTCGACCGCGCTGAGAAGGATGGCGTGCACTTCGACCAGATGATCGCCCCGGCCGACGAGGCCGACCACAAGATCATCAGCGACACCATCGCTTCCCTGGTCAAGCAGACCGGCGCCATCGAGAAGGCCGCCGCCGCCCTGGGCATCCAGGACCTGAAACCGGACAACGCCGATCACCAGTTCTGATCGACGCCCGCGCTGCGGCAACCGGCCGCAGCGCACTCCGGCTAACCCAAGGCCCCGCGAACCGGGGCCTTGGCGTTTCATCCGGGCCACACGGCAATAGCGAATACAAATTTTTCATATTTGCATTTGCCCAACTGCTAAGATGGCCCGCCCGTTTTTCAGCCTGGATCGCCTCGATGTACCGCCGTCCAACCGCAGCCCTCGCCGCCCTGCTCGCTACCCTTGCCCTCGCCGGCTGCGGTCGCGAAGAGCCCAAGGCGGTGGCCGAACCGGGCGAGGCCCTGTCCGGCGGCGGCGCCACCGTGTACCAGGCCGACCGCAACGCCTACTCCATGCCCTCGGGCAACCTCACGCCCAGCCGCCGCCTGGACTTCAGCGTGGGCAACAGCTTCTTCCGCAACCCCTGGGTGATCGCGCCCACCACCACCACCGCGCGCGACGGCCTGGGGCCGCTGTACAACACCAACGCCTGCCAGAACTGCCACATCAAGGACGGCCGCGGCCATCCGCCGGGGCCCAAGGACATCAACGCGGTGTCCATGCTGGTGCGCCTGTCGATTCCCGCCGGCGCCGAGGACGCACGCACCCTCAAGCGCCTGGGCGTGGTGCCCGAGCCGGTCTACGGCGGCCAGCTGCAGGACTCGGCGATTCCCGGCGTGGCCCCCGAGGCGCGGGTGCGCATGGACTACGAACCGCTGAAGGTGAGCTTCAAGGACGGCACCGAAGTCGAGCTGCGCAAGCCGATCCTGCGCCTCACCGAACTGGGCTACGGCCCCATGCACCCGGACACCCTGTTCTCCGCCCGCGTCGCCCCGCCGATGATCGGCCTGGGCCTGCTGGAGGCCATCCCCGAAGCGGCGATCCTGGCCAATGCCGACGCCGAGGACCGCAACGGCGACGGCATCCGCGGCCGCGCCAACCGCGTCTGGGACGACGCCCGCCAGCAGACCGTGCTCGGCCGCTTCGGCTGGAAGGCCGGGCAGCCCGACGTGGCGCAGCAGAACGCCCACGCCTTCTCCGGCGACATGGGCCTGACCAGCCCCCTGCTGCCCAGCGACGACTGCACCGAGGCCCAGGTCGACTGCCGCCAGGCCGTCGACGGCGGCAAGCCCGAGGTCAGCCAGCGCATCTTCGATCAGGTCGCCTTCTACGCGCGCAACCTCGCGGTGCCGGCGCGGCGCAAGGTCGACGACCCGCAGGTGCTGGCCGGCAAGGCGCTGTTCCACCAGGCCGGCTGCGCCGGCTGCCACACCCCGAAGTTCACCACCGGGCCCGACGCCGCCGAGCCGGAACTGGCCAACCAGGTGATCCGCCCCTACAGCGACCTTCTACTACATGACATGGGCGAGGGACTCGCGGACAATCGCCCGGAATTTCTCGCCAGCGGACGCGACTGGCGCACCCCGCCGCTGTGGGGCATCGGCCTGACCGAGGTGGTCAACGGCCATACCCAGTTCCTCCACGACGGGCGCGCGCGCAACCTGCTGGAAGCCGTGCTCTGGCACGGCGGCGAGGCCGAGGCGGCCAGGCAGCGGGTACTGGCCTTCGACGCCGCGCAGCGCAGTGCCCTGCTGGACTTCCTGAATTCACTCTAAGGAGCCGAACATGTTCCGCCCCCGACTACTGCTCACCAGCCTCGCCATCGCCCTGGGCGCCTGCTCGCCGCAGGACCCGCAGGCGACCACCAGCGCCGCGCTGGCCCAGCAGGTGATCCTGCCGGCCTACAGCCGCTGGGTCGACGCCGACCGCGCCCTGGCCGCCAGCTCCCTGGCCTTCTGCCAGGGCAAGGAAGAGCTGGCCAAGGCTCGCGCCGATTTCGTCGCCGCGCAGAAGGCCTGGGCCGAGCTGCAGCCGCTGCTGATCGGCCCGCTGGCCGAGGGCAACCGAGCCTGGCAGGTGCAGTTCTACCCGGACAAGAAGAACCTGGTGGCGCGCCAGGTCGAGCAACTGCTCAACGGCGACGCGCAGATCACCCCCGCCACCCTGGCCAAGTCCAGCGTGGTGGTGCAGGGCCTGACCGCCTACGAATACATCCTCTTCGACGCCAGGATCGACCTGGCCGACGCCGCCACCCGCGCGCGCTACTGCCCGCTGCTGGAAGCCATCGGCGAGCACCAGCAGGCCCTGGCCCAGGACATCCTGACGCGCTGGAAGGCCGACAACGGCATGCTCGCGCAGATGAGCAAGTTCCCCAACGAGCGCTACGCCGACGCCCACGAGGCCATCGCCGAGATGATGCGCGTGCAGGTCACCGCCCTGGACATGCTGAAGAAGAAGCTCGGCACCCCGCTGGGCCGCCAGAGCAAGGGCATCCCGCAGCCGTTCCAGGCCGAAAACTGGCGCAGCGACATCTCCCTGGCCAGCCTGGAGTCCAGCCTGAACGGCGCCGAGGCGCTGTGGAAGGGCACCGACGGCAAGGGCCTGCGCACCCTGCTGCCGAGCGAGCAGAAGGACCTGGCCGGCAAGATCGACGCCGCCTACGCCGACGTCCACGGCAAGTTCGCCGCGCTCAAGCAGCCCCTGGGCGAACTGCTCAAGGACGACGCCGGGATCAAGCAACTCAACGAGCTGTACGACAGCCTGAACGTGGTCCACCGCCTGCACGAGGGCGAGCTGGCCAAGGCATTGAACGTGCAGTTGGGCTTCAACGCCAACGACGGCGACTGACCAGTCGAGCGTCGGCCATGCGTCGTTGGACAGACACGTCGAATTGCTCATTTGCAGATGCAAACTCCGCATTCGCCGTGTCTCTCCGCCTAGCCTGGCTCTAGCTCGCCGGATCAGGGGTGAATGAAGTGAAAGAGGTGAACGCCATGCTGCGACGTCACGTGATCGGCCTGGGCAGCCTGCTGCTCGGCGCCCTCTCCTTCGGCGGCTGGACGCTGTCGCGCAAGGGCAAGGAGCCCCTGCTGCTGTCCGCCCGCGACGACGCGGATGGCAAGCACTACGCGGTGGGCTACCGCCTGGACGGCAGCTGCGCGTTCGCCACCGAAGTGGGCCTGCGCTGCCACGCCATCGTCCAGCACCCGACGCTGCCGCTGGCGCTGTTCGTGGCCCGTCGCCCGGGGCGCCAGAGCTACCTGGTGAGCCTGGAGGACGGCCGCCTGCTGCAGACCCTGGACTCGCAGGCGGACCGCCACTTCTACGGCCACGGCGTGTGGCACAAGGACGGCGAGTGGCTCTACGCCACCGAGAACGACACCACCGACCCGGGCCGCGGCCTGCTCGGCATCTACCGCTTCGACGGCGAGAAGCTGGCGCACGCCGGTGAAGTACCGACCCACGGCCTGGGCCCCCACGAAGTGGCCTGGCTGCCCGACGGCGAAACCCTGGTGGTGGCCAACGGCGGCATCCGCACCGAGGCCGAAAGCCGGGTGGAAATGAACCTCGACGCCATGGAACCGAGCCTGGTGCTGATGCGCCGCGACGGCTCGCTGGTCTCCAAGGAAACCCTGGCCCAGCAGATGAACAGCGTGCGCCACCTGGCCATCGCCGCCGACGGCACCATCGTCGCCTGCCAGCAGTTCATGGGCGACGCCCACGAGGCCGCCGACCTGCTCGCCATCAAGCGCCCCGGCCAGCCCTTCCAGCCTTTCCCGCTGGGCGAGGAACAGCGCCAAGCCATGGTCCAGTACACCGCCAGCGTGGCGGTGCACGACGAACTGCGCCTGGTGGCCCTGACCGCGCCGCGCGGCAACCGCTTCTTCATCTGGGACCTGGACAGCGGTGCCCTGCGCCTGGACGCGCCGCTGCCCGACTGCGCCGGCGTCGGCGCGGTGAAGGACGGCTTCGTGGTCACCTCCGGCCAGGGCCGCTGCCGCCTCTACGACTGCCGCGGCGAGAAGATCGCCGCCGAGCCGCTGCAACTGCCGCCGGCGTTCTGGGACAACCACCTGCACCTGGCCTCCTGAACCGCGCAGGGCCGCGCTAAATCCTCCGCGAGGGGAAACGTCCTGCAATCAAGGCACTTTGACGCGGCAGCGAACTCCGTCTAATGTGCGCACTTCTGCCCCGCAACGGGGCATTCCCGCCAGGCTCCGGGAACCTATGCAGTCCCGCGAAGGCAGGGCCGGTCATACAGGAACGGGCCCCTCGCAGCGCAGAGCCGCCAGGCACTTACCAAGGAACAGGAACATGTTGCGCCGCATGCTGATCATGCTCGGCGCGGTCGCCGTCATAGTCGCGGTGCTCGCCGGCTCCAAGTACTTCTCCATCCAGAAGCAGATCGCCCAGTTCACCGCGCCGCGCCCGCCGGTCAGCGTCACCGCGGTCAAGGCCGAGGAACTCACCTGGCAGAGCCGCCTGCCGGCCATCGGCACCCTGCGCGCCAACCAGGGTGTGGTGCTCACCGCCGAAGCCTCGGGCACCGTGCGCCAGGTGCTGTTCGCCTCCGGCGAGAAGGTCCGCGTCGACCAGCCCATCGTGCAACTGGAGAACGACGTCGAGGCCGCCACCCTGCGCACCGCCGAGGCCGACCTCAACCTGGCCCAGGTGGAGTTCGAGCGCGGCCGCAGCCTGGTCGGCCGCCAGGCCATATCCAAGAGCGAGTTCGACCGCCTGGCCGCGCAGTTGCAGCGCTCCAGCGCCACGGTCGCGCAGCTCAAGGCGGCGCTGGCGAAGAAGCGTGTGCTCGCCCCCTTCGGCGGCACCATCGGCATCCGCCAGGTGGACGTCGGCGACTACGTCTCGCCGGGCACGCCCATCGCCACCCTGCAGGACCTTTCCACCCTGCTGGTGGACTTCTTCCTGCCGGAACAGGACTTCCCCCGCCTGCAGGTCGGCCAGCGCGTGCTGGTCACGGTCGCGGCCTACCCGGGCCAGGTGTTCGAGGCGCGCATCCAGGCGCTGAACCCGCGGGTGGACAACGAGACGCGCAACCTGCAGGTGCGCGCCGGCATGGCCAACCCCGACGGCAAGCTGCTGCCGGGGATGTTCGCCAGCCTCGAGGTGCAGTTGCCGGAAACCGCGCAGCGCGTGGTGGTGCCGGAAACCGCCATCGCCTTCACCCTGTACGGCAACTCGGTGTACGTGGTGGGGCCGAAGCAGGACAAGGACGGCAAGCCGCAGAACGATACCAAGGGCCAGCCGCTGCTGGCCGTGGAGCGCCGCTTCGTCAAGGTCGGCGAGCGCCGCGAAGGCAAGGCGGTGATCCTCGACGGCCTGAAGGTCGGCGACCAGGTGGTGACCAGCGGCCAGCTCAAGCTGGACAGCGGCACCCCGGTGGCCATCGTCGACGACGTGCACTGAGCCGCAACCCAAGCACCAGGGCGGCCCGCGCGGCCGCCGAACCCCGCCCGGCCACGGCCGCGCGGGCGCAATGACAAAGGACTGGAACCATGGCCTTTACCGATCCCTTCATCCGCCGCCCGGTGCTGGCGACGGTGGTCAGCCTGCTGATCGTCCTGCTCGGCATGCAGGCCTTCAGCCGCCTGGTGATCCGCGAATACCCGCAGATGGAGAACGCGCTGATCACCGTCACCACCTTCTACGCCGGGGCCAACGCCGAGACCATCCAGGGCTACATCACCCAGCCGCTGCAGCAGAGCCTGGCCAGCGCCGAGGGCATCGACTACATGACCTCGGTGAGCCGGCAGAACTACTCGGTGATCTCCATCTACGCGCACATCGGCGCCAACACCGACCGCCTGGTGACCGAGCTGCTGTCGAAGATCGGAGAGGTGAAGACGCAGCTGCCGCCCGACGCCGAGGACCCGGTGCTGGACAAGGAAGCCGCCGACGCCTCGGCGCTGATGTACATCAGCTTCTACAGCGAGCACATGGACAACCCGCAGATCACCGACTACCTGTCGCGGGTGATCCAGCCCAAGCTCGCCACCCTGCCGGGCATCGCCGAGGCCGAGATCCTCGGCAACCAGGTGTTCGCCATGCGCCTGTGGCTGGACCCGGTGAAGATGGCCGCCTACGGCATCACCGCCAGCGACATCGACGACGCCGTGCGCAAGTACAACTTCCTCTCCGCCGCTGGCGAGGTGAAGGGCGAGCTGGTGGTCACCAGCGTCAACGCCGCCACCGACCTGAAATCGCCGCAGGCCTTCGCCGCCATCCCGCTGAAGACCCTCGGCGATCGCCGCGTGCTGATGAGCGACGTGGCGCGGGTGGAACTGGGCGCGGCCAGCTACGACTCGGTCAGCTCGTTCAACGGCATCCCCTCGGTGTACATCGGCATCAAGGGCACGCCCAGCGCCAACCCGCTGGACGTGATCAAGGAAGTCCGCGCCAAGATGCCCGAGCTGGAGGAGCAGCTGCCGCCGGACCTGAAGGTGTCCATCGCCTACGACGCCACGCGCTTCATCCAGGCCTCCATCGACGAGGTGGTGAAGACCCTCGGCGAGGCCATCCTCATCGTCATCGTGGTGGTCTTCCTGTTCCTCGGCGCCTTCCGCTCGGTGCTGATCCCGGTGGTGACCATCCCGCTGTCGATGATCGGCGTGCTGTTCTTCATGCAACTGATGGGCTACTCCATCAACCTGCTGACGCTGCTGGCCATGGTGCTCGCCATCGGCCTGGTGGTGGACGACGCCATCGTGGTGGTGGAGAACATCCACCGCCACATCGAGGACGGCAAGTCGCCCTTCCAGGGCGCCATCGAAGGCGCCCGGGAAATCGCCGTGCCGGTGGTCACCATGACCATCACCCTGGCCGCGGTGTACGCCCCCATCGGCTTCCTCAGCGGCCTGACCGGCGCGCTGTTCAAGGAGTTCGCCTTCACCCTGGCCGGCGCGGTGATCATCTCCGGGGTAGTGGCGCTGACGCTGTCGCCGATGATGTGCTCGCGCCTGCTGCGCCACGATGAGAACCCCAGCGGCCTGGCGCATCGCCTGGACCTGCTCTTCGAAGGCCTGAAGCGGCGCTACCAGCGCAGCCTCCACGCCACCCTGGACAATCGCCCGGTGGAGCTGGTGTTCGGCGCGCTGGTACTGGCGATCATCCCGCTGCTGCTGGTGTTCACCCACAAGGAACTGGCGCCGGAGGAAGACCAGGGCATCGTCTTCCTCATGGCCAACGCGCCGCAGACCGCCAACCTGGACTACCTGAACAAGTACACCAGCGAGTACGAGCGCATCTTCCGCACCTTCCCCGAGTACTATTCGGCGTTCCAGATCAACGGCTACAACGGTGTGCAGAGCGGCATCGGCGGCATGCTGCTCAAACCCTGGGACGAACGCGAGCGCAGCCAGATGGAGCTGCTCCACGCGGTGCAGGCAGAGCTGGACAAGATCCCCGGCCTGCAGATCTTCGGCTTCAACCTGCCGTCGCTGCCGGGCACCGGCGAGGGCCTGCCATTCCAGTTCGTGATCAACACCGCCAGCGACTACGAGTCGCTGCTGCAGGTGGCCGAGCGGGTGAAGAAGCGCGCCGAGGAATCCGGCAAGTTCGCCTTCCTCGACCTCGACCTGGCCTTCGACAAGCCGGAGCTGGTGGTCGACATCGACCGCGCCAAGGCGGCGCAGATGGGCGTGTCCATGCAGGACCTGGGCATCACCCTGGCCAGCCTGCTGGGCGAGGGCGAGATCAACCGCTTCACCATCGACGGGCGCAGCTACAAGGTGATCGCCCAGGTCGAGCGGCGCTTCCGCGAGAACCCCGAATGGCTGGGCAGCTACTACGTGAAGAACGGCCGCGGCGAACTGCTGCCGCTGTCCACCGTGGTGACTCTCCACGAGCGCGCACGGCCGCGCCAGCTCAACCAGTTCCAGCAGCTGAACTCGGCGATCGTCTCCGGCGTGCCGCTGGTGAGCATGGGCGACGCCATCGACAGCGTGAAGCAGATCGCCGAGCAGGAGTCGCCGCGCGGCTTCGCCTTCGACTACGCCGGCGCCTCGCGGCAGTTCGTTCAGGAAGGCAACGCGCTGCTGCTGACCTTCGGCCTGGCCCTGGCGGTGATCTTCCTGGTGCTGGCCGCGCAGTTCGAGAGTTTCCGCGACCCGCTGGTGATCATGGTCACGGTGCCGCTGTCGATCTGCGGCGCGCTGGTGCCGCTGTTCCTCGGCCTGTCGAGCCTGAACATCTACACCCAGGTGGGCCTGGTGACGCTGATCGGGCTGATCAGCAAGCACGGCATCCTCATCGTCGAGTTCGCCAACCAGCTGCGCCACGAACGCGGCCTGGGCGTGCGCGAGGCGGTGGAGGAAGCCGCGGCCATCCGCCTGCGCCCGGTGCTGATGACCACCGCGGCCATGGTCCTGGGGGTGATCCCGCTGCTGCTGGCCACCGGCGCCGGCGCGGTGAGCCGCTTCGACATCGGCGTGGTGATCGCCACCGGGATGACCGTGGGCACGCTCTTCACCCTGTTCGTGCTGCCGTGCGTGTACACGCTGGTGGCGAAGAAGGACCTGGCGCCAGAGGGCGAGCCGACACCGGCGCATTGAACGAAAAAGCCCCGCAGCAGCGGGGCTTTTTCTTTGCCGGCCTTGCGGCCGGATCGCGGACGGAGTCCGCTCCTACGGGGGAATGGCGTGGGTGGGGTGGCGTAGGAGCGGACTCCGTCCGCAATGGCCCGGCCCCAGCCACGGTGCTGGCCGGGGCATAACAGCCTACGCCGGCTGCCGCTGCATCCCGCCCCTGTCCTGACCGGACTCGCGCTGCAGGCTCCAGTTCTGCAGGTGCTCGCGGCTCTGGCGGTAGGGCTTCAGGCCCATGCCCAGCAGCACCACGCCGCCCAGCAGCGCCAGGCTGGTGACGATCAGCAGCGAGTAGCGCAGCGCCATGTCGTCGTGGAACACGAAGTCGGTGACCAGCGCCACCGCGGTGGGGCCCACGCCCAGGCCGAACAGGGTGACCACGAACAGGTAGATGGCCGAGGCCTGGCCGCGCATGGAGTTGGGCATGATCTCCTGGATCGCCGCCGGCGCCACGCCGAAGGGCATGCTCAGGCAGAACACCGTGGGCGCCATCAGCAGGGCCACCAGGTTGGCGTCGTCCAGCAGCGGGAAGGTCACCGACAGCGGCAGCGCCAGGCAGGCCGCCAACAGGCCCACGCGCATGTTGGCGTCGGTCCTGCCGCGCTTGGCCCAGCGGTCGGCCAGGCGCCCGCCGAAGACGATGCCCAGGCAGCCGAACACCGCCACTATGCTGCCGTACACCACGCCGACGTGGCCGGCGTCCCAGCCGTAGGTGCGGACGAAGAAGGTCGGCACCCAGGCGCCGCTGCCGTAGCTGGCGAAGGAGATGCAGGCAAAGCCGAAGTTGTGGCAGATCACCGTCCTGCGGTTGGCCCGCAGGTAGGCGCCGACCTCGCGCATCGGCACCTCGACGCCAGCGCCCACGCCGTGGCGCTGCGGCTCCTTCACCGCCAGCATCAGCAGGGTGAAGAGCACCCCGGCGGCGCCGAGGAGCAGGAAGATCAGCTGCCAGGGGCGCACTTCGCCGAACAGCGGCAGATGCACGTCGCCCTGGGCCGAGGCGAACTTGATCACCAGCCCGCCGAGCAGGAAGGCCAGCCCGGAGCCCAGGTAGATGCCCATGGAATAGACGCTGATGGCAGTGGCCCGGCGCTGCGCCGGGAAGCTGTCGGCGATCAGCGAATAGGCCGCCGGCGACAACGCCGCCTCGCCGACGCCGACGCCGACGCGGAACAGCAGGAACTGCCAGTACTGCCGGGCCAGGCCGCAGGCCGCGGTCATGGCGCTCCAGATCAGCACGCCGACGGTGATCAGCCCGCGCCGGCTGCGGCTGTCGGCCATGCGCCCGAGGGGGATGCCGCAAAGGGTGTAGAAGAGCGCGAAGGACAGCCCCATGAGCAGACTCATCTGGGTGTCGCTGATGGCCAAGTCACGGCGGATCGGCCCGACCAGCAGGTTGAGGATCTGCCGGTCGATGAACGACAGGACGTAGGCGACCATGAGGATCGCCACCGTGGACCAGGCCACGGCACTGGAGGGGTAGCCGTTGTTGTTATTGTGCATGCCGAACTCCTGTTCGCCGCCAACGCGGCCAGAGCGAAGGGGTGGAGTGCAGCTTAGGCAAGCGAGGGGGAAGCTGGCGCGCACTATCAGGCTGCTGAATGCGAGTGGGGGCCTCTGGATGATAAGGCGGAGGCTTTTCGTAGGAGCGAGCTTGCTCGCGAAGGGGGGTTGCGTGGGTGCCTACCCTGAAGAGCGCCCTCTCCCTAACCCTCTCCCTGAAGGGAGAGGGGACCGTTCGGCGTGCATGGGTATTCCTGCGTCAGCCGGCAAGCGCGGTGGTTTCCGGCTGAAACCATGCCTGTTCTCGGCACGGTCTAGCCCCCTCTCCCTTCAGGGAGAGGGCTGGGGAGAGGGAGCGGAGTCAATCTGTCGCACCTCGACAACCGGGAGGCGCCATTCGCGAGCAAGCTCGCTCCTACGAAAAGCCCCTCAACGCCCCCGCCCTAAGCCGGCGTCAGACACTCCGGCCCATCACAAGCCGGATCATTGACTATGCTCGCCAACGCCTGCTCCCGCAGCCGCACCTGCGGCCGGGCCAGCAGGCTCAGCAGCTTGGGCAGCGGCGTCTCGTCCCCCAGCCAGAGCGCCCTGTCCTCCTCGCTCTCCAGCAGCAACGGGCGGCGCAGCGGACCGGCCGCCTGGGTCACCAGGGCCAGGCTCAGCCAGGTGTGGCCGTCCACCGGGTAGGCCTCCCAGACTGCGGCGAAATAGCTCAGGCCACTGGCGCCGGCCACCCAGTAAGGCCGCTTGCGCACCCCGCGCCATTCGTAGAAGCCGTTGGCCGGCACCAGGCAGCGGCGGCGGGCGAAGGCCTCGCGGAACATCGGCTGCTCGGCCAGGGTCTCGGCGCGGGCGTGGGCCGGGGTGCGCGACAGGTCGGTGAGCCAGGCCGGGGTCAGGCCCCAGCGCGCCAGGTCGGCGCGGCGCGCGTCGGCCTCCTCGCGCAGCATCAGCAGCTGCGCGCCGGGGGCGAGGTTCCAGTGCGGCGGGTGGTCCTTGGGAAAGCCCGGCAGCTCGGCGAGCTCGCGGGTCCAGCGGAACAGGGCAAAGCGGGCGGTCATCGGCGCTCCAGCGCGGCCTCAACAGAGCAGCACGCCGCTGGCCGGGCCGAACTCGTCGGCCGGGCCGGGCAACGGCTGCGCGGCATTGTACGCCTGGATCAGCTCCCGCGCCTGCTGCGCCGCGTCGTCGTCGACCCACAGGTGCAGCAGCCCGTGCAGCGGCAGTTCGCCGATGCCACCGAGCAGGTGGCGGCCACCGAGGTGGCAGTCGATGCCCTCGCTGGCCAGCATGCCGGCCAGCAACTCGGCCTCGGCCAGGTCGGCCGGTTCGTAGACTCGCTGCATCAGTCGTCCTCCCGGTGAACCTCCAGCGTCCACTGGGCGCCGTCGGTGTACAGCTGGAACAGGATGGGCCGGCAACACACCGGACAATCTTCATAGTAGCTCTGGTCGCCGCCGGAGAGGTCTAGCACGGCCTCGGCCGGTTCCCCGCAATAGGGGCAGCGGTAAGCCTGGGTCTCGAGCATCTGAAGGTCCCCTGTGACTTCCGTTATACTCCCGCGGTCTTTTTATCCGGCCAGGCCCGCGGGCATGGCCGTTTTCCGGGGGAGAGGCCCGCGCCAGACGCGTGCCGTGCCAGTTACACCCATGAACAAGAGAGCATGATGGGCGAGTTCGAAGCCATCCGACCGTACAACGACGCCGAAGTCCCGGCCGTTCTCCAGCGCCTGCTGAGCGACGACGCCTTCCTGGGTATTCTGGCGCGTTATCGTTATCCGCGCCTGTCGCGCCCCTTCGGCTGGCTGCTGCGCCCGCTGATCGCCCACCGCCTGGCCCGCGAGGTCACCGGCATCCGCAGCGTGGTGGAGCTGCAGGACAAGTGCGAGCCCTACGTCGACCGCACCATCGAGCACGCCACCGACGGCGTCACCTACTCCGGGCTGGACAACCTCAAGAGCGGCCGCGCCTACCTGTTCATCGCCAACCACCGCGACATCGTGATGGACCCGGCGTTCTGCAACTACGCCATCTACCACGCCAAGCTGCCGACGCCGCGCATCGCCATCGGCGACAACCTGCTGCAGCGGCCCTTCGTCAGCGACCTGATGCGCCTGAACAAGAGTTTCATCGTGCACCGCTCGATCAGCGGCCGGCGCGAGAAACTGGCGGCCTACACCACCCTCTCGGCCTACATCAACCACTCGATCCGCGACGACGGCGAGTCGGTGTGGATCGCCCAGGCCGAGGGCCGCGCCAAGGACGGTGACGACCGCACCGACTCGGCGATCCTCAAGATGTTCCACATGAGCCGCAAGGACGAGCCCTTCGCCGAGGTGGTCCGCGAGCTGCACCTGATCCCGGTGTCGATCAGCTACGAGTACGACCCCTGCGACGCCGCCAAGGCCCGCGAGCTGTACACCCGCGCCACTACCGGCGAGTACCGCAAGGCGCCGGGCGAGGACGACGCCAGCATCGCCCAGGGCATCACCGGCTACAAAGGCCGCGTGCAGATCAACTTCGGCGCCGAGATGGACGGCGACTACGCCGACGCCAAGCAGCTGGCCGCCGCCCTGGACCGGCAGATCCTCGGCAACTACCGGCTGTTCCCGGTGCACTACCTGGCCTACGAGATGTCCGAGCTGCGCGACCCGGCCCTGGCCGTGCCCGGCGCCGAGAGCCTGTTCGGCGCCGAGGAACTGCGCCGGGCCCGCGAGCAGTGGCAGCAGCGCCTGCAGGCCTGCCCGCCGGAGCACCGCCCCTACCTGGTCCTGCAGTACGCCAACCCGGTGCTGAACCAGTACCGGCTCAAGCAGGCCTGAACCACGGCCATGAACGAAAAGGGCGCCCATGGGCGCCCTTTTGCATCGTGACGGTGCGTTTTCAGCCCGGCAGGTGCGTGCTGTACTGGCTCAGCGCGACGGCCAGGGCCAGGCAGGCGAAGCCGAAGAGGTAGAAGAAGCGGTTGATCTTCGCCGTCGAGGGCTCGGCCTCGGCCAGCGGCGCGGCCACGCCCTCGCCACCGGCGACCAGGCGTTGCAGGGCCTGGCGCTCGCGCCGGCGGGTGGCCAACAGCAGCCAGGCGCCGGCCAGGGCGAAGAACAGCGCCAGGTCGTTGAGGACCCGGGCGGGATGGGCCTGGAACAGATTCCAGAGCGCCTGCAGCGACATCACGACCTCCACACTTCAGGACTGCACGCCCGGAAGCCAGAAAGCGCCAAGGCCGAGTTCTGTACGAAGCGACGAACCGCAGCGGGTGCGTCACAGGACTGAAAGAAAGACGCCCGATTGTATCTGTCAGGAGGATGGCGCAGCCAGTTCGGTCGTCTTATTCACGACGAACGTCAGTCTTATCGAGAAGGGTTCTAAGCCTTTTCCGACACCTGGCACATGACTGGCTAGTCACCTTTCGCCATCCGGTATCCCGCCTAGGAGATTCGCCATGCTCGAAATCGTACCCCACGAAAGCGCCTACCTGATCGAACACCTGGATGAAATCGAAGCCGTGGTCACCGACCTCTCCTTCAACGTCCAGGACGACCACTGGCTGGTGTACTGCCAGGCCTGCGGCCACGAACACCTGGACCTGCCGGAGGCCGACGAGCGCCGGCCGGCCTACGAGACCGACCCGTTCCGCCAGGCCGCCGCCTGAATTCCCACGTCCATGAATGAAAAAGCCCGGCAGGTGCCGGGCTTTTTCATTCGCGCCAGGACGATCAGCGCTGGTTCAGCGTCTGCCCGATAGTCGGGTCCTTGAACACGCGGTCCAGGGCGTCGCTGAGCACGTCGCTGACCAGCTTGGTGTTGGTCTGCTGGTTCGGCGCCATGCCGAAGCGCTGGTTCAGGCTGGAGCCGTAGCGGCCGTTGTAGCGGCGCCCGCCGGCCTGCACGTCGACGCGGAAGGTCGCGCCTATGGTGGCCTCGGTGACGTAGACGCCGTCCTTGGGCGACTGGTACTTCAGCTCGGCCAGGGTGAGGGTCAGGGTCGGGGCGTTGTAGGCGTTCGGCGAGGGGGTGAAGCCGAGCAGGCGTACCGCCGCCTCGGTCTGCGCCTGCAGCTTGGGAATCACGTCCTGGCTGCGCACGGTGACCGCGCTGGTCTCCGAATAGAGGCCGCCGCGGGTGCCCAGCTCGGTGCTCTGGCGGCCGTCGACCACCTTCACCACCACAGGCTGGCCCTGGCCGACGGCGACCGGCTGGCCCTTGAATACCGGGTCCGGGTTCAGTTGTTGCGGGCTGAGGGCACAGCCGGACAAGGCCAGGGTGCCGGCGGCGATCAGACTGAGCAACAGGCGCTGCAACATGTTCGTGTCTCCATGGGTTGGGCTCGGAACGGCGGGCAGTATACCGGCCGTCGGAGCGCCCTGATAGCGCTCTGCAGGTTGGACGCTGGCACTTTGTTGCAGGTTCCTTGGCGGCGACACGCGCGCGGAAAAAACGCACCACGATGGTGCAAAAAGGGCAAATCCGGTGACCGGAACTCGGAAAAAAGTCTAAGTCCGAGGGCTTTTTTTGCATTTCGTCGTTATAATCGCGCCCCGATTATAAGGACGCCTCCTGATCGGGTCCCACAGCCCGACGGCCTCGCGCCCGTCGGCCTGTCACACCCTCCTAGAGAGTCGCCAATTGCGCCGTGGCCACCGGTCCCGCGCTTTGTACCGATCGTTGCGACGAACTTTCAGGCAAGGATTGCCGCGAGTCCCCTCCGTACCGAGTCCGGACCCGCCCGCAGCGACGACCCCCTTTGAGCTTCACGTCTCCATAAGAGCGTGATTTGAAGGTTTTTCACTACTTCACGAGAGTGTGGCGAGCGAGAATGGCGAACGAACACGAAGCGTTGGATGTGCTGCTGGTTGGCGCCGGCATCATGAGCGCAACCCTGGCGACCCTGTTGAAGGAAGTCGAACCCGGCACCCGCCTGGAGATCGTCGAACTGCAGGAATCCGGAGCCATCGAGAGCTCCAACCCCTGGAACAACGCCGGCACCGGCCACGCCGGCCTCTGCGAGCTGAACTACACGCCGCAGGCCGCCGACGGTTCCATCGACATCAAGAAAGCGGTGCAGATCAACGCCCAGTTCGAGGTGTCCAAGCAGTTCTGGGCGCACCTGGTGGACAAGGAAGGCTTCGGCAATCCGCGCAACTTCATCAACCCGGTGCCGCACCTGAGCTTCGTCCGGGGCAAGGACGTGTCCTTCCTGAAGAAGCGCTTCGAGACGCTGAGCCGGCACCACGCCTTCGAGTCCATGGTCTATACCGAAGACCGCGAGCAGCTGGGCCAGTGGGTGCCGCTGACCATCCCCGGCCGCCCGGCCGACGAGCAGGTCGCCGCGACCCGCGTCGAGCACGGCACCGACGTCAACTTCGGCGCCCTGACCAACCAGCTGCTGGCCCGCCTGGGCAAGCAGGACGGCGCGAAGGTCAGCTACTTCCAGAAGGTCGTGGGCCTTGAGCGCGACGGCCAGGACTGGATCGTCGACATCAAGAACACCCAGAACGGCCAGTCGCGCAAGATCCGCACGAAGTTCGTCTTCCTCGGCGCCGGCGGCGGCGCGCTGCCGCTGCTGCAGATGTCCGGCATCCCGGAAAGCAAGGGCTTCGGCGGCTTCCCGGTGAGCGGCCAGTGGCTGCGCTGCGACAACCCCGAGGTGGTCAGGCAGCACCAGGCCAAGGTCTACAGCCAGGCCGAGGTCGGCGCCCCGCCGATGTCCGTGCCGCACCTGGACACCCGCGTGGTCGACGGCAAGAAGTCCCTGCTGTTCGGGCCCTACGCCGGTTTCTCCACCAAGTTCCTGCGCCACGGCTCCTTCCTCGACCTGCCGCTGTCGGTGCGTGGCAGCAACCTGATGCCGATGCTGGCGGTCGCCCGCGACAACATGGACCTGACCCGCTACCTGGTGCGCGAAGTCATGCAGTCCATGGACCAGCGCCTGGAAAGCCTGCGCAAGTTCTACCCGCTGGCCAACCCGGCCGACTGGCGCCTGGAAACCGCCGGCCAGCGCGTGCAGATCATCAAGAAGGACGCCAAGAAAGGCGGCATCCTGCAGTTTGGCACCGAGCTTGTGGCCTCCGAGGACGGCACCATCGCCGCCCTGCTGGGCGCCTCCCCGGGTGCCTCGGTGACCGTTTCGATCATGCTCGGCCTGCTGGAGCGCTGCTTCCCGCAGCAGTACCAGTCCGAAGCCTGGGGCGCCAAGCTCAAGGAGATCTTCCCGGCCCGCGAGAAGCAGCTGGAGACCGATGCCTCGGCCTACCGCGAGATCAACGCCTACACCTGGCAGAAGCTGCAGCTGGATCAGTGATCCACCGCCAGCGCAAAAGGCCCGCCATTCGGCGGGCCTTTTCGTTTGCGGGGCTATCGTTCAGCGGCAGCTGATCATCCAGCCGACGCCGAAGCGGTCGTGGAGCATGCCGAAGCGCTGCGCCCAGAAGGTCTTCTCCAGCGGCATGTCCACCCGCCCCTCCTCCGCCAGCGCGGCGAAGGCCTTCTCCGCCGCCACTACGCTGTGCAGGGCCAGATGCAGCGCAAAGCCGTTGAACGGCGCCTCGTGCTCGCCGCGCCCGTCGGACATCAGCACCTCGGTCTGGCCGATCTGCAGGCTGGCATGCATGACCTTCTCGCACCAGCCGTCAGGCACCTGCAGCGGCCCCGGCGCCTCCTCGTAGCGCATCAGCGCATTGAGCTGCGCGCCGAGGGCCTGCTGGTAGAAGGCGATGGCTTCGTCGCACTGGCCATGGAAGAACAGATAGGGCTGTACATGCATGTCGGCGTCCTCACCTTGTCGTTGTTCTACCTGCAAGTCTAGGCGGGGGGCCGGGGTTCGCGAGCAAGCTCGCTCCTACGAAGAGCATTCCACCCTGTAGGAGCGAGCTTGCTCGCGAACCCTGCGGGCACGAAAAAGCCCGCACGCGGCGGGCTTCTTCACAGCAAGGCCGATCAGCCGCGGGCGGCTTCGATCACCTCGATGTAGGGCTCGGCCTGGCGCTGGTCGCGGATCAGCGCGATGAAGTCCTGGCCCTTGGCATCCTTGGCGCCGAGGTCGTAGCCGGCCTCGACGAAGAACTTCACGAAGCGCTCGAAATCGTCGATGCGCAGGCCACGGTAGGCCTTGATCAGCTTGTGCAGCGACGGCGGGGTGTCGTCGGCCGGTTCGACCTCGAGGAACAGCTTGATCGACTCGTCGCCGATCTCTTCGCCAATCACCTGCTTCTTGTCTTTACGCATCGCTCGCTTCTCTCTACGGCACCAGTCGACGGCCCGGCCGTCATCAAAGGCGGGCAGTGTAACCCCGCGGCGGGCGCCGGCTCAACGCAGGCGCACGGCGCCGCTGTGCAGGTCGGCCCAGACATGGCCGTTGGGGTAGCTGAGGAACTGGCAGTACACCGGGCCATGGCGCAGCAGGTCGAGCAACTGGGTATAGGACGCTGCCGGGTAGGACAGGCTCAGCGTGCGGCTGGCGGCGTCGTAGCTGGGCTTCTTCAGGCTCTTGCCCTCGCTGTCGAAGCTGATCAGCACCTGGGTCACGGCGCCGCCCTTGTTCAGCGGCTTGCCCTTGAGGCGCAGCAGCGCCGGGGTGGTGATCGGGATCGGCTGCTGGTTGGACTGGCGCTGGTTGCCCAGCACCACGCTGTATTCGGTGACCTGCAGCAGTTGCTGCTGCTCCGGCGCCTCGCCGCGCAGGTTGTTGTCGTCCGGCGGCAGGAACTGGGCATGGGCCACCGGCGCAGCGGCGGCGAACAGCGGCCCGGAGAAGGCCAGGAAGGCAAGGCAGAACAGGTGGCGCAACGTCATCGTGAACCCCGCGGGAAAACTCGTCCGGCACTCTAGCATGGGGCCGGCAGCACTCGTACAGGTACGTGGTGAGGGCTTTCAAGCATTGATAAAATTCGATGCGTTCGCTCACTCACATGCCACCAGATGGATGCAGAGGCCCCATGCTGCACAACGTTTCCGACCTCGACCTGCGCCTGCTGCGCATCTTCGCCACGGTGGTGCGCTGCGGTGGCTTTTCCGCCGCCCAGGGCGAACTGGGCATGGGCCAATCAACCATCAGCACCCATATCGCCAGCCTGGAGACGCGCCTGGGCTACCGCCTGTGCGAACGCGGCAAGAGTGGCTTCCGCCTGACCGACAAGGGCGCCCTGGTGCTGCAGCACGCCCAGGGGCTGTTCGCCGCGCTGGGCGACTTCCGCGACCAGGTGCAGTCCCTGGCCGGGCGCCTGGTGGGCGAGCTGCGCCTGGGCCTGGCGGACAACATCGCCACCCTGCCCGAGGCCCGCATCCACGAGGCCCTGGCGCGCTTCGGCCGGCGCGACCAGGAAGTGCGCCTGCAGCTGTCGATCGGCTCCTCCAGCGAACTGGAACGCCAGGTGCTGGGCGGCGAACTGCACCTGGCCATCGCCTGCTTCAGCCGGCAATTGCCGAACCTGCGCTATCGCCCGCTGTACAGCGAGCGGGTGGCGGTGTTCTGCGGCCGGGGCCATCCGCTGTTCGAGCACAAGGCGCCCGGCCAGGCCGAGCTGGAGGCCTGCGCCTGGGTGCAGTACGGCTACGCCCAGGCCGACGTCCAGCTGCCGGCCGACCCACGGCGCAGCACGGCGCTGGCCAGCAACATGGAAGCGGTAGCGCACGCCGTGCGCGCCGGCACCCACCTGGGCTACCTGCCGACGCACTACGCACAGCGCTGGGTGGACCGGGGCGAGATGCGCCCGCTGCTCGCCGAGCGGCTCGGCTACGGCATCGAGCACAGCCTGCTGCTGCGCGACGATGCCGGGCACAACCAGGCCCTGCAGGCGCTGGTGGAGGACCTTTGCGCCGTGCATGGCGTGTCCCTGCCCTAGGGATCTCATCCGCGAATCGCGCCGGGGCATCCTGGCTTCCCGTAGGAGCGAGCTTGCTCGCGAACAAACGCGGTGCCATGCGGTTCGCGAGCAAGCTCGCTCCTACGAAGAGCACCTCGGCGCAGCGGGCCCTGCCCGCGATTCGCGCGCAGAGCGCGCTCCTACAGGGGAACGATGTGGGCGGGGCAGCGTAGGGCGTATAACCGTTCGCGGTTATACGCCGGGCCGGAACATCGGTGCCCCACGAGCAAAACCTCAGCGCGGCGCGGTGATGTGCTTGATGCCGAGGAACGCCGACAGCCCCCACGGCCCCAGCTCGCGGCCGATGCCGCTGGCCTTGCCGCCGCCCCAGGAGGTCTGCGGGAACACCACCTGCGGCGAGTTCAGCCAGACGTGGCCGGCCTCCAGGCGCTCGGCGACGCGCTGGGCGCGGGCCAGGTCGGCGCTGACCACGGTGGCGGCCAGGGCGAAGTCGCAATCGTTGGCCTGGCGCAGGGCGTCGGCCTCGTCGCTGAAGCGGCGCACGCAGAGCACCGGGCCGAAGATTTCCTCGCGCCACAGGCGGCTGTGTTCCGGCACGTCGACGTAGACGGTCGGGCGGATACACCAGCCCTCCCCTGCCTCGCCGCCGGTGAGGCAGGCCAAGCCTTCATTGCGGGCGATGGCGAAGTAGTCCAGCACCTTGCGGTACTGCGCTTGGCTGGTCATCGGCCCCATGTCGATCTCGCCGGCCAGCGGGTCGCCGACGCGCAGCGCCTCGACGGCCACCTTCAGGCGTGCCAGCAGATCATCGGCGATACTCTCTTCCACCAGCAGGCGCGAAGTGGCCGAGCACATCTGCCCGGCGTTCCAGTAGACGCCGGCGATGATCCACTGCACGGCATCGTCCAGGTCGCTGTCGGCGAACACCAGGATCGGCGACTTGCCGCCCAGTTCCAGGCCCACCGGCAGGGTGCGCGCGGCGGCGGCCTGCATGACCTTGCGGCCCACGGCGTTGCTGCCGGTGAAGGACAGCTTGTCGATGCCGGGGTGGCTGCTGATGGCGGCGCCGGCGTCGGCCAGGCCCGGCACCAGGTTCAGCACGCCGGCGGGCAGGCCGATGGCGTCGGCGACTTCACCGAGCACCAGTTCGATCAGCGGGGTGATCTCCGACGGCTTGAGCACCACGGTGCAGCCGGCGGCCAGGGCCGGCGCGACCTTCCAGGCGCTGGTCACCAGGGGGAAGTTCCACGGCACGATCAGCCCGGCCACGCCCACCGGCTCGAAGCGCGTCTGCGAGCGGAAGCTGGCGTCGGGCAGCGCCACGTCGGCGTTCTGCCGCGCGTCCAGGCCCGCGGCCAGTTCGGCATAGTAGGCGAAGGTCGCGATGGCGTCGCCGATGTCGATCTCCGCCTCCAGGCGCGGCTTGCCGCTGGCGCGCATCTGCAGCTCGACCAGCGCCTCGCGGCGGACTTCCAGTTGTTCGGCGAAACCGCGCAGATACTGCGCGCGCTCGGCCCCCGTGGTCTCGCGCCAGTTGGTGAAGGCGCGACGGGCAGCGGCCACGGCCAGGTCGACTTCGGCAGCGCCGGCGGCGGCCACCGCTTCCAGAGGTTCACGGGTGGCGGGGTTGATCGGCTGCAGGGTGGCGCCGCTGGCGGCGTCGCACCATTGGCCGTCGATATAGAGCTGGGTGCGCATGGTGACCTCGGAGGTAGTTTCAGCGAGGCCGGCAGGATAGGCGGGGGATGGATCGGCAAAAATGCATATCGATGCATGAATACATCGACGTATATAGATGTGTAGGAGCGAGCTTGCTCGCGAACGGATTCCGCGGCGGGGGTTCGTTCGCGAGCAAGCTCGCTCCTACGAAAAGCCCCGCATCACGCGGGGTTCAGGCGGGAAACTGCGCCCGCATCCAGGCCAGGTATTCAGCCGCGCCGGGTTCACCCTCGCGCGGGGCCCAGGCGCCGCGTTCGTCGTCGGCCAGGGCCTGGTAGGGGCCGGCCTTGCATTCGAACATCAGGCTGTCCGGCGCCAGCGCCACCAGGGCGTGGAAGGTGCCCGGCGGCAGGTCCACGCCGGGGCAGTCGCCTTCGACCGACAGTTCGCGGGTGGCGAGCAGTTCGCCGGCCTCGGAGAAGATCAGCAGGCCCAGGCGCCCCTTGAGCACGATGATGCTCTCGGCCTTGTCGGGGCTGCGGTGGCAGTGCGGCTGCACGTAGGTGTCCGGCTGCAGCGCATTGAGCAGGCGGTGGCAGGGCTCTTCCATCGCGTGCAGGTTGTGGTGCTGGCGGCGACGCGGGCTGGCGGCCGCCTGCCCGGCCAGCCCGGCGAACAGGGCCCGGTCGAGGAAACGCGGCCCGGCCACGGCTCAGAGGCCCTTGACGGCGAAGATGCCCGGGGCGTTGCGCCAGTAGCCCTTGTAGTCCATGCCGTAGCCGAAGATGTAGCGGTCCACGCAGGACAGGCCGACGTAGTTGGCCTTCAGGTCCGGGCGCGCCTTGCGGTCGTGGTCCTTGTCGATCAGCACCGCGGTGTGCACTTCGCGGGCGCCGGCGTGGCGGCAGAAGTCGATGATCGCCGAGAGGGTGTGTCCTTCGTCGAGAATGTCGTCGACGATCAGCACGTCGCGGTCGATGAAGGAGATTTCCGGCTTGGCCTTCCAGAACAGCTCGCCACCGGTGGTCTCGTTGCGGTAGCGGGTGGCGTGCAGGTATGACAGCTCCAGGGGGAAGTCCAGCTTCGGCAGCAGCTTGCCGGAGAAGATCAGCCCGCCGTTCATCACGCAGAACACCACCGGGTTGCGCTCGGCCAGGTCCGCGTTGATCGCCTGGGCGACGCGGCCGATGGCGGCGTCCACTTCGGCGTCGTTGTACAGGCAATCGGCTTCGGCCATGACTTGGCGGATGTGCGCGAGATCGACGGACATTGGCGGGCTCTCCCGGAAAAAGTGCGCAAAGGTACCCATCCCTCTGCCCTGGAGCAAGTACCGGCGGACGAAAGTCGCCGACAATCCCGCGCCAGGCCAGACGGGTTCCGGCAGTAGGCGGCCGGCGGCTATTTGTCGCGCACCGACTGCCAACTGCCCCTAAGATGCTTTACGCTACCGCAATTTTTTGCCAGCCCCCTCCCGGAGACCCCGTCCATGCCCGTGCACGAGATTCGCCATCCCCTGATCCGCCACAAGATCGGACTGATGCGCCGCCACGATATCAGCACCAAGAATTTCCGCGAGCTGGCCCAGGAAGTGGGCGCCCTGCTGACCTACGAAGCGACCAAGGACCTGCCGCTGGAGAACTACGAGATCCCCGGCTGGGCCGGCTCGGTGCAGGTGGAGAAGATCGCCGGCAAGAAGATCACCGTGGTGCCCATCCTGCGCGCCGGCATCGGCATGCTCGACGGCGTGCTCAGCCTGATCCCCGGGGCCAAGGTCAGCGCCGTGGGCGTGGCGCGCAACGAAGAGACGCTGCAGGCGCACACCTACCTGGAGAAGCTGGCGCCGGACATCGCCGAGCGCCGCTCGCTGATCATCGACCCGATGCTGGCCACCGGCGGCTCCATGGTCGCCACCATCGACCTGCTGAAGAAGGCCGGCTGCAGGGAAATCCGCGCCATGGTGCTGGTGGCCGCGCCCGAGGGCATCAAGGCGGTGGCCGAGGCGCACCCGGACGTCATCATCTATACCGCCTCGATCGACCAGGGGCTGAACGAGAACGGCTACATCATCCCCGGCCTGGGCGATGCCGGCGACAAGATCTTCGGCACCAAGCAGAAGGAAAACTGATCCATGGCCGATGAATTCAACGACCCGCTGTGGCGCCAGGTCATCGCCGGCGCGCAGATGCTCTTCGTGGCCTTCGGCGCCCTGGTGCTGATGCCGCTGATCACCGGCCTGGACCCGAACGTGGCGCTGTTCACCGCCGGCTTCGGCACCCTCATGTTCCAACTGGTGACAGGGCGCCAGGTTCCAGTGTTCCTGGCCTCCAGCTTCGCCTTCATCACCCCGATCATCCTCGCCAAGGGCCAGTTCGGCCTGGCTGCGACCATGGGCGGGGTGGTCGCCGCCGGCTTCGTCTACACCTTCCTGGGCCTGGCGGTGAAGATCAAGGGCACCGGCTTCATCGACCGCCTGCTGCCGCCGGTGGTGATCGGCCCGGTGATCATCTCCATCGGCCTGGCCATGGCCCCCATCGCCGCCAACATGGCCATGGGCAAGGCCGGCGACGGCGCCGAGCTGATCCCCTACCGCACCGCCATGCTGATCTCCATGCCGGCGCTGATCACCACCCTGATAGTCGCCGTGTTCGGCAAGGGCATGCTGCGCCTGGTGCCAATCATCAGCGGCGTGCTGGTGGGCTATGCGCTGGCCTTCATGTTCGGTGTGGTCGACGTGGCCAAGATCGTCGCCGCACCCTGGCTGGAGCTGCCGAAGTTCACCGCGCCGGAGTTCAACTGGCAGGCCATCCTGTTCATCGTCCCGGTGGCCCTGGCCCCGGCCATCGAGCACATCGGCGGGGTGATCGCCGTGGGCGGGGTGACCGGCAAGAACTACCTGAAGACCCCGGGCCTGCACCGCACCCTGCTGGGCGACGGCATCGCCACCTCCGCCGCCGGCCTGTTCGGCGGCCCGCCGAACACCACCTACGCCGAAGTCACCGGCGCGGTGATGCTGACCAAGAACTACAACCCGAAGATCATGACCTGGGCGGCCGCGTTCGCCATCGGCCTGGCCTTCGTCGGCAAGTTCGGCGCCATCCTGCAGAGCATCCCGGTGCCGGTGATGGGCGGCATCCTCTGCCTGCTGTTCGGCACCATCGCCTCGGTGGGCATGAACACCCTGATCCGCCACAAGGTCGACCTGTCCCAGGCGCGCAACCTGTGCATCGTCTCGGTGACACTGGTGTTCGGCATCGGCGGCGTGCTGATCGGCTCGGGCACCGGCCCGGACGACTTCGGCCTGAAGGGCATCGCCCTGTGCGCCATCGTCGCCATCGTCCTGAACCTGCTCCTGCCCGGCGAGGACGGCTGGCAGAACAAGGCGCTGGAGGAAGGCGCCAAGGAAACCGAACACCCGTGAGCCCCGGGCGCCCCGGACCGACGAAAGGACCGGGGCGCCGCTGCCGAGGCTGCCGTAGACTCCCCTCAGCGACTGCGAACGCCAGCCCGAAGCGGTAGTCCACAGAAGAGGGAAGCGCACAGTCCCGGAGGTAAATGTCATTTCCGTCTGCCGCAACACCCCGCGCCCCGAGCTGAACGGAGCGCGCCCCACCCGCCGCGAGGCCCGGCCATGAGCCGCGCCTGGTGGCTGCTGATCGCCCTGCTCGGCGCCTCGCTGGTGCCGCTGGTGCTGGGCGGCCGGCCGATGCTCGAGCAACTGGCGAGCTTCCCGCTGGACAACCTGCTGCTGTTGCTCGGCATGATCCTGCTGTGCTGGCTGATCAACGCCCAGAAGCTGCGCGTGCTGCTGGCCGGCCGCGCCGGGCCGCTGAGCCAGCGGCAGTCGATCGGCATCATCATGGCCTCGGAGTTCGCCTTCTACGCCACCCCCGGCGGCAGCGGCGCGCCGCTGACGCTGATGGCCCTGCTGGCCCGCCGCGGCCTGCGCCCGGCGCAGAGCAGCGCGATCTTCGCCGTCGACCAGTTGAGCGACCTGCTGTTCTTCCTCACGGCGCTGCTGGTAGTGCTGTGCTACACGCTGTCCCACAGCCTGAGTCCGAACCTGGAATCCTCGCTGCTGGTCAGCGCCGTGCTGCTGGGCGGCATCCTGTTCGGCGTGGTGCTGCTGGCACGCTTCCAGCGCCGGGTGATCCGCGCCAACGGCCGCCTGCTGGCGCGCCTGGGCGTCAAGCCGCGGCGGCGCCTGCACTGGGCGCGCAAGCTGCTGCACTTCCGCGACAGCATCGCCACCAGCCTCAAACAGCCGCGCCGGCGCCTGGCGCTGGTGTTCCTGCTCACCAGCAGCCACTGGTTGCTGCGCTTCTCGGTGCTCTACCTGATCCTCCAGGCCATGGGCGTGGAACTGCACTGGGCCTGGACCTTCCTGATCCAGCTGCTGTCCCTGGCCGCCGGCCTGGCCACCCTGCTGCCGGGCGGCGCCGGCGGCACCGAGCTGACCTCGCTGGCGATGCTCAGCCCGCTGGTGGGCAAGCCGACCGCGGCGGCGGCCATTCTGGTCTGGCGGGTGGTGACCTACTACTTCTACCTGGTGGCGGGCGCGCCGGTATTCGCCATCATGGCCGGGCGCCCGCTGCTGCGCCGCCTGATCGGCTTGCGCAACCGCGACGCCTAGAAACTCCGTGCCTCCTACATGGGAATGGCGCGGGTGGAGCAGTGTAGGAGCGGACCTTGTCCGCGATAGCCGGAACCACCGGCGCGTTTCGCGGATAAGATCCGCTCCTACACCGTCCGGCAAACCCATCGCCATGGTCCGATGGGTATCGCAAGCTCAACCCATCCTACGAAAAGCACCTCGGTGCAGTCGGCAAGACAGTTGCGCCTACCGCACAGGCAGGCATGGCTTCTCGTAGGAGCGAGCTTGCTCGCGAACCGCATGGCACGGCGTTTGTTCGCGAGCAAGCTCGCTCCTACGAAAAGCCGGGGTATCCCGCTGCCTTTTACGGCACCAGCACCGCCGCGCCCTGGAAACGCCCATGGCGCAGATCGTCCAGAGCCTGGTTGGCCTGCTCCAGCGGATACCGCTGCACCTCGGTGCACACCCCAGCCCGGGCGGCGACAGGGAAGAACTCCAGGCCGTCGCGGCGGGTCAGGTTGGCCACCGAAACCAGCTCACGTTCTCCCCACAGGATCGAATAGGGGAAGCTCGGAATGTCGCTCATGTGGATGCCGGCACACACCACCCGGCCGCCCTTGCGCACGGCGCGCAGCGCGGCGGGCACCAGCTCGCCGGCCGGGGCGTAGATGATCGCTGCGTCCAGCGGCTGCGGCGGCGCCTGGTCGGATGGGCCGGCCCAGACAGCGCCCAATGAGCGGGCGAAAGCCTCGGCGGCGTGGTCGCCGGGGCGGCTGAAGGCGTAGACCTCGCGCCCCTGCCAGCGCGCCACCTGCAGCACGATGTGCGCCGCCGCGCCGAAGCCGTACAGGCCCAGGCGCCGGCCGTCGCCGGCCTTGACCAGCGAGCGCCAGCCGATCAGCCCGGCGCAGAGCAGCGGCGCCAGCTCGGCATCGTCGCCCGCTTCGCCCAGGGCGAATGTGAAACGCGCATCGGCCACCACGTACTCGGCATAGCCGCCCGGCCGGGTGTAGCCGGTGAACTGCGGCGCGTCGCAGAGGTTTTCCTGGTCGCGGGTACAGGGCGGACAGTGACCGCAGGTATGCCCCAGCCAGGGCACGCCGACCCGCTGGCCCAGAGCGAAGCCCTCGACGCCCGCGCCCAGGGCATCGACGTAGCCGACGATCTCGTGCCCGGGGATCACCGGCAGGGGCACCGCCGGCAGTTCGCCATCGACCACGTGCAGGTCGGTACGGCACACCCCGCAGGCCGCCACGCGCACGCGCAGCTCACCTGGGCCGGGTTGCGGCACGGGCAGCTCGCGCAATCGCAGCGGCTGGCCCACCTGTTCGAGCAGCATGGCGCGCATGGGTCACCTCCACACGGGCGAATCGGCTAGGGTTTCTTCGGCGGCGCCTCGGGGCGCACCCCTTCGTCCTGCACTTCGCGCCAGAGTTCGGCGGCGCCGGGGAACTCGGTGCCGTCCTCCTCGCTCAGCGCATCGATGTCGTAGCGGCTGGTACAGCCCTCGCCCAGGGTGGGCGGCGGGGTGGCTGTGCCGGGGGCCTTCTCGTCGGACATGGCCGGGCTCTCCTGCAATGCGGGTTCGCCCGGCCAATGCGGCTCAGGGCCTGTTTACGATCTCGCGAGCTAGAGCAGAACAAGGCAAAAACAGGCGAGAGAGCGCAGTTTAGTCCGCTAAATGAGCATCGCTCGCCTGTTTTTAACGCAGTTATGCCGACGCGCAGCAGATCGTGGACAGGTCCTCAGTCGAACACCACTGTCTTGTTATCGTGCACCAGCACGCGGTCTTCCAGGTGATAGCGCAAACCGCGCGCCAGCACCATCTTTTCCACGTCCTTGCCCAGACGCACCATCTCCTCGACGTTGTCGCGGTGGCTCACGCGCACCACGTCCTGCTCGATGATCGGGCCGGCGTCCAGTTCCTCGGTGACATAGTGGCAGGTCGCACCGATCAGCTTCACGCCGCGCAGCGAGGCCTGGTGGTAGGGCTTGGCGCCGATGAACGAGGGCAGGAAGCTGTGGTGGATGTTGATCACCTGGTGGCGGTACTTCTGGCACAGGTCCGGCGGCAGGATCTGCATGTAGCGCGCCAGCACCACGTTGTCGGCCTGGTGCTCGTCGATCAGCCGCGACACCTCGTCGAAGGCCGGCTGCTTGTTCTTCGCATCCACCGGCACGTGGAAGTACGGGATGCCGTGCCACTCGACCATGCTGCGCAGGTCGTCGTGGTTGGCGATCACGCAGGGGATCTCGCAGTCCAGCTCGCCGCTGTGCCAGCGGTGCAGCAGGTCGGCCAGGCAGTGCGACTCGCGGCTGGCCATCAGCACCACGCGCTTCTTCACCGCCGAGTCGGTGATGCGCCAGACCATGTTGAACTCGCGGGCGATGGGGGCGAAGGCCTGGCGGAATCCGTCGAGGTCGAACGGCAGGGAGTCGGCGCGAATCTCGTGCCGCATGAAGAACCAGCCGTTGTCGTTGTCGGAGTGATGACTGGCCTCGGTGATCCAGCCGTTGTAAGTGGCCAGGAAATTACTCACCTTGGCGACGATGCCGACCCCGTCGGGACAGGCGATCACCAGTCGGAAAGTGCGCATGGGTGTAGCTCCAGATACTTCGCGAAGGCCGCTATTCTAGCGGCTGCCCGGGAAAACCGCGACCGCCGGCAAGGGACATTCGGACAGGTCCTGATTTAAGTGCGCGGACAATGCGTCTATCGAAGCAACTTAAATATTACGTTAAGTAGCCAGAAAACTTTATCCAATGGTTTACTCGAACAAATCGGCTGACTATTATTGGGAATACTAATATTCCAGCAACGCTTGACCTCAAGACAAGGTACGCCGACATGTCACTGATCAATGAGTACCGCGCCACCGAAGAAGCCATCAAGGAACTTCAAGAGCGCCTCAAGTCCCTGGAAAAGGACGACAAGCTGAAGAAGGAACTGGAGTTCGAAGAGAAACTCCGCACGCTCATGGGCGGCTATGGCAAGTCCCTGCGTGACATCCTCGCGCTGCTCGATCCGGACGCCAAACTGAGCAAGGCCCCGCGCGCCGCCAAGACCACCGGCAGCAAGCGCGCGCGCAAGGTCAAGCAGTACAAGAACCCGCATAACGGCGAAGTCATCGAAACCAAGGGCGGCAACCACAAGACGCTCAAGGAATGGAAGGCCAAGTGGGGCGCCGACACCGTCGAGAGCTGGGCCACCCTGCTGGGTTGAGCCCCGCGCCACGCGAAAACGCCAGCTTCGGCTGGCGTTTTTTATTGCCCGCGAAGAACTCGCCGAACACTAAAGGCAATAACGCTGACGCAAGACAGCGGCATATGCCTGCCATTCCTGCAGCAATGCCCTACCCTGCAGCCCAGTATTTTCGAGCTGTTCGGCCAGAGCCACTTCGAAGTTCGCCAGGGTATTGGGCGCACCGTACTCGTCGAGCATCAGCCGGCAACGGCAGAACTCCCGCCATTGTTCCTGCTCGGCCGTAGACAAAGTTTCCGGAAAATTCCGCGCGCGATAACGGAACAGAAGTTCCACCAGGCGCGGATCGTCGAATGGCCATTGTTCTCGTCCCAGGCGCACGGGGTCCGCCTGGCGTACCTGTTCGCAGAGCCGCCGGTCACGGTCGCCGATAAACCCGTCATATAGCTGCTGTTCCGGATCCTCGACGCCGGGGAAGTTCTCTTGTTCATATATCGCGGCCAGCTTGTCCTGCCACTGCGGCTTGCCTTCGACCAGCACCTGCGCGCGTGCCTGCCAGGCCGCCAGGTCGATGCCCAGGCGCGCCTGGTCCTGCTCGCGCAGCACCGCCAGCGGCGCCAGCACCGGGCAGCGGTTGACGTGCACCAGCTTCAGCGGCACCGGCAGCTCGCCCTCGCCGAGTTCCTCGCGGCGGGTGTACAGGCGCTGGCGCAGGGTCTCGGCATCCAGTTCCAGCAACGGCGCCGGGTCCAGCCCCAGGTCGCAGACGATCAGGGCGTTGCGGTTGCGCGGGTGCCAGGCCAGCGGCAGCACCAGCGACAGGAAGCTGCGCGCCGCCGAGAAACGCCCGGACACGTGCACCAGCGGCTTGAGCAACTGCACCTGGTCGAGCACCGCGTGCTTGCCGCGCAGGCGGTAGAGGAAGTCGTAGAGCTTGGGCTGGCGCTGGCGGAGCAGCCGGGCCATGGCGATGGTCGCGCGCACGTCGGACAGCGCGTCGTGAGCCTGGCCGTGTTCCAGGCCGTTGGCCTCGGTCAGGCGCTCCAGCTTCAGGGTGACCACGCCCTCGTCGTTCAGCGGCCACTGGATGCCTTCCGGGCGCAGCGCGTAGGCGGTGCGCACCAGGTCGATGAGGTCCCAGCGGCTGTTGCCGCCCTGCCATTCGCGGGCGTAGGGGTCGAAGAAGTTGCGGTAGAGGCTGTAGCGGGTGACTTCGTCGTCGAAGCGCAGGGTGTTGTAGCCGGTCACGCAGGTGCCCGGGCGCGACAGCTCGGCGTGCAGGCGGGTCATGAACTCGGCCTCGCCCAGGCCCTGCTCTTCCAGGCGCTGCGGGGTGATGCCGGTGATCAGGCAGGCCGCCGGGTGCGGCAATATGTCGTCGCTGGGGCGGCAATAGAAGTTCAGCGGCGCCTCGATCTCGTTGAGCGCCTCGTCGGTGCGGATGCCGGCGACCTGCAACGGGCGGTCGCGGCGCGGGTCGATGCCGGTGGTCTCGTAGTCGTACCAGAAGATGCTGGCGGTCATGACGCTCTCCCTTGGCCTGGCCGGGCAGTCTACCATCCCCCCGCGGGCTGCCCGGAACCTCGGTATGGGTTATGGTGTAGGCGCGGTTTCTTTCACATCACCAGGGATTGGCTCATATGAACCAGGAATTCGAACAGAACCCCTACGCGACACCGGCCAGCCAGCTGCAGCAGAACCCCACGGGCGTGGGCGCGCCCAGCATCGAGGAAGCCCTCGCCCGCGGCTACGACTTCCGCATCGGCGACGTGCTGGGCGAAGCCTGGCACAAGGTCAAGGGCATGAAGGGCACGCTGGTGGTCGCGGCGATCATCTACGGCGTGGCGGTCAACCTGCTGAGCTTCGTCATCGCCTTCGTCCTCGGCCTGCTGGGCCTGATCCACGACTCCGAACCCGGCGCGCTGCAAATCATCGTCAGCGTCCTCGCCAGCGCGCTCTGCTACCCGCTGCTGGCCGGGCTGAACATGATCGGCATCCGCCGCGCCGCCGACCAGCCGGCGACCATCAACGAGCTGTTCGCCTACTTCGGCCTGTTCGCCCCGCTGCTCATCACCGGCCTTGCGATCACCGTGCTGACCTACCTGGGCCTATTCCTGCTGGTGCTGCCGGGCATCTACCTGGGCGTCTCCTATGCCCTGGCCATCCCGCTGGTGGTGGAGCGCGGCCTGTCGCCCTGGCAGGCCATGGAAACCTCGCGCAAAGCCATCGGCCAGCACTGGTTCAAGGTCTTCGGCCTGTTCCTGGCGCTCGGCCTGATCATGCTGCTCAGCGCCATCCCGTTGCTGATCGGCCTGGTCTGGACGCTGCCGCTGGCCTTCATCGCCATCGGCGTGCTCTACCGCACCATCTTCGGCGTCTTGCCGCCGGCCAACTGAGAAACAGCCCGGAATTGCCCGCCGCCCTGGTTGCCTAGCCGGGCGGCGCTGGCTAGCATCGGACTTTCCCTCTAGCGACTGCCAACGCCCTTGATCGCCGCCGCGCCACCACGCCCCGCCAGCCCGCCGCTGGACACCCGCTACCAGGTGGAAACCCCGGAAGGCATCGACCTGCTCCTGCGCCCGGCCGGGCCGGTGGCCCGCGCCCTGGCCTACCTGATCGACCTGGGCATCCGCGTGCTGCTGATGCTGGTCATGTACATCCTGCTGGCCTTCCTCGGCCAACTGGGCACCGGCCTGGGGCTGCTGCTCACCTTCCTCGTCACCTGGTGGTACATGGTCCTGTTCGAAGTGCTCAACCAGGGGCGTTCGCCCGGCAAGCAGGTCATGGGCCTGCGCGTGGTCCACGACGACGGCACGCCGGTCGGCTGGTCCGCCTCGCTGCTGCGCAACCTGCTGCGCTTCGCCGACATCCTGCCCTTCGGCTACACCCTGGGCCTGCTCGCCTGCCTGTCCAACCCGGCGTTCAAGCGCCTGGGCGACCTGGCCGCCGGCACCCTGGTGATCTACCGCGACCCGCCGCCGAGCCGGCCGCAGCTTTCCCAGGTGCCGCCGCTGCTGCCGCCGTGCCCGCTGAGCCTGGCCGAACAGCGCGCCGTCACCGGCTTCAGCGAACGCGCCGCGGGCCTGTCTGCGGCGCGCCGCGAGGAACTGGCGGGGATTCTCGCCGAGCCCCTGGGCGTGCCCGCGGAACAAGCCGAGACGCGCCTGGCCGGCATCGCCAGCGGCCTGCTCGGCGGAGGCCTGGCGCCATGAAGCAGAGCCTGTTCGAGCAGCGCCACCGCAACGACTGGAAGCGCTTCGCCAAGCGCCTGGAGCAATTGGAGAGCGGCAAGCGCGAGGAATCCACCCGCGACGGCGACTTCGCCAGCGACTACCGCAGCCTCTGCCAGCAACTGGCCCTGGCCCAGGACCGCGGCTACAGCAGCCACCTGATCGACCACCTGCAGCAGCTGGCCATGCGCGGCCACCAGCAGTTCTACCGCCACCGCAGCCACCTCGGCTCGCGGCTGATCGGCTTCCTGCTGGCCGGCTTCCCGCGGCTGGTGCGCGAGCAGTGGCGCGCCATCGCCGTCGCCAGCCTGCTGTTCTACGGCACCCTGCTGCTCATGGGCGTGCTGGTGTACTGCTTCCCCGACCTGGTCTACAGCGTGCTCAGCGCCGAACGGGTGGCGGAGATGGAAGGCATGTACGCCCCCGACGCCGCGCGCCTGGGCCCGCTGGGCGAGCGCGGCGCCGGGGACAACTGGCAGATGTTCGCCTTCTACGTGATGAACAACATCGGCATCGCCTTCCAGACCTTCGCCAGCGGCCTGCTGTTCGGCCTGGGCAGCCTGTTCTTCCTGTTCTTCAACGGCCTGATGATAGGCGCGGTGGCCGGCCACCTGACGCAGATCGGCTACGTGCAGACCTTCTGGTCCTTCGTCATCGGCCACGGCGCCTTCGAGCTGACCGCCGTCACCTTCGCCGGCGCCGCCGGGCTCAAGCTCGGCTGGGCGCTGCTCGCCCCGGGCCGCCTGAGCCGCGGCGAGGCGCTGCGCCAGGCCGCGGCCAAGGCCATCCAACTGGTCGCCGGGGTGATCCTGCTGCTGCTCGTCGCCGCCTTCGTCGAGGGCTACTGGTCCTCGCTCACGCGCTTCCCGGCCACGGTCAAGTACGGCGTCGGCGCCGCGCTCTGGCTGCTGGTCGGCAGCTACTTCCTGTTCGCCGGACGCCAGCGCCATGCGCCTGACTGACGCCAGCGTGGCGATCCGCCCACGCAGCGCCTGGGAGGCGCTGGACCTCGGCGTGCTTCTGGCGCGGCGGCATGCCGGGCTGCTGATGGCCAGCTGGGCGCTGGTCACGCTGCCGGTGTTCGCCGTGCTCAGCCTGTTGCTGTGGGACTACTCCAGCCTGGCCATCCTGATCTTCTGGTGGCTGAAGCCGGCCTTCGAGCGCCTGCCGCTGTACATCCTCTCCCGCGCCCTGTTCGCCGACACCCCGACGCTGCGCGAGGCCCTGCGCGCCTTCCCCGGCCTGCTGCGGCGCCAGCTGCTGCCCAGCCTGCTGTGGCGGCGCTTCAGCCCGACGCGCAGCTTCGACCTGCCGGTGCTGCAACTGGAGGGCCTGGCCGGCGCGGCGCGCAGCCAGCGCCTGGTGGTGCTGGGCCAGCGCAACGCCGGCGGCGCTACCTGGCTGACGGTGGTCGGCATGCACTTCGAGCTGGCCCTGTACCTGGGGCTGATGGCGCTGCTCTACCTGATGCTGCCGCAGCAATGGCTGTCGGACTGGAAATGGCAGGCCCTGCTGGATGCCCTGCAAGGCGACTGGCAATGGCTGGAGCACCTGTCCAACCTGCTCTACGCGCTGGTCCTGGTGGTCTGGGAACCGGTCTACGTGGCCTGCGGCTTCACCCTCTACCTCAACCGCCGCACCGAGCTGGAGGCCTGGGACATCGAACTGGTGTTCCGCCGCCTGCGCCAGCGCCTGGTGGGCAGCGCCTACGCCCTGCTGCTGGTGTGCGCCGGCGCCCTGGCGATGCTGCCCGGCAGCGCGCCCTGGGCCGCGGAAAGCGCCACCAGCTGCCCGCTGCCCAACCAGGACCCGAACGGCCCCGAAGCCGCGCGCCTGCTGCACCAGAAGCTGACCAGCGAGCAGTCGCGCCAGGCCGTCGACGCCCTGCTCGACGCCCCGCCCTTCCGCAACAGCGAGACGGTCACCCGCTGGCGCCTGGGCGAGCCGCCCAAGGAGAAGGCCGGCAAGGGCAGCGAGGACGACCTCAAGGCCTTCTTCGACGCCCTGGCCCACTGGCGGCCGCTGGGCCTGATCCTGCAGTCGCTGCAGACGCTGCTGTGGGCCGCGCTGATCGCCGCCGTGGTCCTGCTGCTGTGGCGCTACCGCGAATGGCTGCGCCTGTTCGCCTCCCGCCTGGGCCTGCCGCAGAAGGCCCCGCGCGAGGCGCCGGCGGTGCTGTTCGGCCTGGAACTGGCGCCGGAAAGCCTGCCCGAGGACGTCGCCAGCGCCGCCGAGCGGCTCTGGGACGAGCAGCCCCGCGCGGCCCTGGGCCTGCTCTACCGCGCCCTGCTCAGCCGCCTGCTGCACGACTACCGGGTGCCGCTGCGCGATTCCAGCACCGAAGGCGAAGTGCTGGGCCAGGTTGAAGGCCTGCAGCGGCCCGAACTGGACAGCTACGCGCGGGAGCTGACCGGCCACTGGCAGGCCCTCGCCTACGGCCACCGCCCGCCGCCCGGCGAACTGCGCCAGGCGCTGTGCGACGGCTGGCGCCAGCTGTTCGGCCCGGGAGCGCCGGCATGAGCCGCTCCACCCGCTGGCTGCTCGGCGTGCTGGTGCTGCTGGTCGGCGCCGCCGTGGCCTGGTACCTGTACCAGAACCTGCGGCCCTACCCGGAGAAAATCGAACACGGCCCCTCCCCCGAGGTGCGGGCCAACCCCTACCTGGCCGCCGAACGCTTCCTCCGCGGCCGCGGCCTGCGGGTCGACAGCGCCAAGGGCCTGGAAGTGCTCGACAACCTGCCCAGCCAGGGCCACACCCTGATCCTGCTGGGCGGCCGCGAGAACGTCACCCCCGCGCAGAACCGCGCCCTGCTCGACTGGGCGCGCCGCGGCGGCCACCTGATCGTCACCGCCGAGCGCCTGTGGGACGAGAAGGACGGCAAGAGCGGCGACCTGCTGCTCGACCCGCTGGGCATCCAGCAATACCTGACCGAGGACCTGGACAAGGGCGCCAGCGCCGACAAGCCCGAAGCCGATGGCGAGGCCGCGCCGCCGGCCAAGGTGCCGCCGCCCAAGGGCGTCGAGCAGCCAGCGTCCCCCACGGCGGACCCGGCCAAGGCCGAGGAAGAAGAGGACGCGGACGCCTACCCGGACCTGACCAAGCTCTACCTGGAGAACGAGCAGGCCCCGGCCTACATCGGCTTCGACACCGAGTACCACCTCTACGACTCGAAGAACCTCGCCTACGCCTGGGCCAACAGCCACGACGCCACCCACCTGCTGCAACTGCAGCTGGGCGACGGCCTGGTCACGGTGCTGACCGACAACTGGATCTGGCAGACCGCCAACCTCGACGCCTACGACAACGCCTGGCTGCTCTGGTACCTGACCCAGGACAGCGCCGTGACCCTGGTCTACCGCGCCGACGGCGACAGCCTGCTCAACCTGCTGCTGCGCAACTACCCGCAGGCGCTCGTCGCCCTCGCCCTGCTGCTGGCGCTGCTGCTGTGGCGCGCCGGCCAGCGCCAGGGCCCGCTGCAACCGGTGCCCAGCCGCGCCCGCCGGCAACTGGTGGAACACCTGCGCGCCGGCGCCGACTTCCTGCTCCGCCAGCGCGGCCACGTGGCCCTGGTGCAAGGCCTGCAGCGCGACGTGCTGCGCCGCGCGCGGCAGCGCCAGCCGGGCTTCGAACGCCTGCCGATCGCCGAACAGTGGCAACTGCTCGGGCGCATGACGCGCCTGCCGGTCAGCGCCATCAGCCAGGCCATGCGGCCCTACCCGGCGCCACGCATGAGCGCCGCCGAATTCACCCGCCAGGTCGCCCACCTGCAAAGCCTCAGGAATGCCCTATGAGCGAACAGACGCCCGAACCCAGCGCCACCCCGTCCGCCAACCCGGCGGCCCAGCGCCAGCGCGCCAGCCAGCTGGCCCAGGCCCTGCGCCACGAACTGCAGAAGGCCCTGATCGGCCAGGTCGGGGTGATCGACGACGTGCTCACCGCCCTGCTCGCCGGCGGCCACATCCTGGTCGAGGGCGTGCCGGGGCTGGGCAAGACGCTCCTGGTGCGCGCCCTGGCCCGTTGCTTCGACGGCGCCTTCGCGCGCATCCAGTTCACCCCCGACCTGATGCCCAGCGACGTCACCGGTCACGCCGTGTACGACCTGGCCAGCGAGCAGTTCAAGCTGCGCAAGGGCCCGGCCTTCACCAACCTGCTGCTGGCCGACGAGATCAACCGCGCCCCGGCCAAGACCCAGGCGGCGCTGCTGGAAGTGATGCAGGAACGCCAGGTCACCCTGGAGGGCCGTGCCCTGCCGGTGCCGCAGCCGTTCATGGTGCTGGCCACGCAGAACCCCATCGAGCAGGAAGGCACCTACCCGCTGCCCGAGGCCGAGCTGGACCGCTTCATGCTCAAGCTGCGCATGGACTACCCGCAGGAGGCCGAGGAACAGACCCTGGTGCGCCAGGTGACGCGCTCGGCGCGCAGCGACATGCTCGACGTGGCGCCGCTGCGCCCGCTGCTCAAGGACAAGGACGTGCTGGCGCTGCAGAAGATCGCCGCCGACCTGGCCATCGACGACCAGGTGCTCGACTACGCCGTGCGCATCGCCCGCACCACTCGCAGCTGGCCGGGCCTGGCCCTGGGCGCCGGGCCTCGCGCCTCCATCGCCCTGGTGCGCTGCGCCCGTGCCCGCGCGCTGCTGCGCGGCGGCGACTTCGTGATTCCGGACGACGTGAAAGGCTGTGCCCTGGCCGTGCTGCGCCACCGCGTGCGGCTGTCGCCGGAGCTGGACATCGAGGGCCTGTCGGTGGACCAGGTGCTGCAACAGTTGCTCGACCAGGTATCGGCGCCGCGCCTATGAAGCCATCGCGCGTCCTGCTCGCGCTGCTCGCCGCGCTGGCCCTGGCCGCCATCGGCCTGGGCAGCGCCACGGCCCTGGGCAGCCCGGCGCCGGCCTGGCTGCAACAGCTGTGGTGGGGCCTGCTGCTGGCCCTGCTCGGCCTGGCCCTGGGCGATGCCCTGTGGCTGCGCCGCCTGCCCAGCCCGCGCCTGCAACGCCAGCTGGCCGGCAACCTGCCGCTGGGGCGCTGGAGCGAGGTGCGCCTGCAACTGCAGCACGGCTTCGGCCAGCGCCTGCGGGTGACGCTGTTCGACCACCTGCCCTCGGGCATGGACTTCGAGCACCTGCCCCTGGCCGCGGAACTGCACCCGGGCGAGACCACCCAGCTCGGCTACCGCGTGCGGCCGCTGCAGCGCGGCCACTTCGTCTTCCCCCGCTGCGAGCTGGAACTGCCCAGCCCGCTGTGCCTGTGGCGCGGCCGGCGCTTCCTCGAGGTGCGCGACGAAACCCGCGTCTACCCCGACTTCGCGCGCATCTACGGCGCCGAGCTGATGGCCGTGGACCACTGGCTCAGCCGCATCGGCGTGCGCCCCGGCCAGCGCCGCGGCCTGGGCCTGGAATTCCACCAGCTGCGCGAATTCCGCGACGGCGACACCCTGCGCCAGATCGACTGGAAGGCCACCGCGCGCAAGCGCACGCCCATCGCCCGCGAATACCAGGACGAACGCGACCAGCAGATCCTCTTCCTGCTCGACTGCGGCCGCCACATGCGCAGCAAGGACGGCGACCTCTCGCACTTCGACCACGCCCTCAACGCCAGCCTGCTGCTGGCCTACGTGGCCCTGCGCCAGGGCGACGCCGTGGGCCTGCAGACCTTCGCCGGCGAACGGCCGCGCCACCTGCCGCCGGCCAAGGGCAACGCCCAGCTGGGTGCGCTGCTCAACGCCGTCTACGACCTGGACAGCAGCCAGCGCCCGGCGGACTACGCGGCCGCCGTGCAGGCTCTGCTCACGCGCCAACGCCGCCGCGCCCTGGTGGTGCTGGTGACCAACCTGCGCGACGAGGACGATGAGGAACTGCTGGGCGCGGTGCGCCGCCTCGGCCGCCAGCACCGCGTGCTGGTCGCCAGCCTGCGCGAGGAAGTGCTCGACCAGTTGCGGCAGACGCCGGTGCAGGGCTACGACGAAGCGCTGACCTATTGCGGCGCCCTGGACTACCTGAACGCCCGCGCCGGCCTGCACGAAAAGCTGCTGGCCAACGGCGTGCCGGTGCTGGATGCCAGGCCCAGCCAGTTGGGTCCGGAACTGGTCAGCCGCTACCTGGGTTGGAAGCGCGCCGGGACCCTGTGACCGGCGCCTTGCATTGCGCGTAGGGCGCCGGCCCCGCCGGACGTCCCGGTGGCACGGCCGACGGTGGCGATGGGTATCGCTTCGCTCAACACCATCCTACGACGGCATTTCTCCCACATTCGTAGGAGCGGACCTTGTCCGCGATAGCCTGGCGTATCGGCGCGATTCGCGGATGAGATCCGCCTACGTTGTTTTCTGGGTTCCCGCGTTCGCGGGAATGACGGGATTAAGATTCGTGTTTTCCGACGTCATTCCCGCGAACGCGGGAACCCAATAGACAGTTGTTCCTACGGGTCGTCCCACACGCCACGCCCATGTAGGAGCGCGCCCTGCGCGCGAATCGCGGGCAGGGCCCGCTCCTACACGTATCATTCGCGTACCGCCGATGTTTCCCTTTCCTTCACTACCGCCCAGGTCGGTTCAGCGCATCCCGCGACTCAGACCGACTCCACCTGGCGGCGAAAACTGAAATAACGGCGCAGCGCTTCGACCAGCTCGACGTACTCCGCCGGCGGCGCCACCAGGCTGAAGCCGGAGTCGAAGCTGCCCGGGGTGACGTCTTCGTGGCACCACTGGCAGGTGCCGCTGAAGTCGATGTGCTGGAGCTTGCCGTCCTGCCCGGGAATCTTCAGGCGCATGTCGAATCGCCCGCCCACCAGCATCGGCAGCTGGCTGATCAGCAGCATGCCGTCCAGCGATACGTTGCCCAGGTAGCCCATGGGCTTGTCGGTGATGCTATTGAACACCTTCAGGTAGTACGGCAGCTGATGGCGCTCTATGTGTCGTTGATGACGCATAATGGCTATTCGCTATGAGTTTTACCCAGTATGACGGCGCGACCGCCCTGCGGCCAGCACTAACGGCAACCTTCGGCCACCCGCTCGGCCAGCGAGCGACGAGCGGCATCGATCTGCTCGTCGCTATAGTAGAGGCGTTCACCCTTGGTATCTGTGGAGTAGTAGCGACCTCCGCGCTGCAGTGTCGCCAACTGGTCGCGCAGGCGGTCGCACTCGGCGCCCGCCTTGGCCTGCTGCTCGGCGGCACGGCTGCGCGCCGCGGCCTGCTCCTCGCTGCGCGCCTGGTAGAACTGGCGGGTACGCTCCTCGCGCTCGCGCGTGGCGGCATCGCGCTCGACCACCTGCGGCCGGACCTCGACGCGCTGCGCGCCGGGCGGAGGGGTTTCGCTGAAATGCACCTTGCCCTGGGCATCGGTCCAGCGATAGATGTCGGCCGCTGCCAGCAAGGGGGCCAGGGCCATGCACAGGCACAGCAACGCACGCATCGCAACCTCCTCCTTGAAGGCAGCCTCTTGAGCTTAGCGAGCACCCGGGCCCGCTCAAGGCGGCAACGACCGGCGGTCAGGGACGCACCGGCAACGGTTGGGCGGCCTCGCCCGTCAGGCGCCCATTCTGGCGCAGCGTCTCCAGGCGTGCCTTGGCGCGGTAGGCATATTCGCTGCTCGGGTAGCGGGCGATGATGAAATCGTAGGTCTGCGCCGCATCGACGTAGTACTTCTGGCGCTCCAGGCACAGGCCGCGGAGCATCGAGATCTCCGGCTGCAGCCAGGGCCGCGCGCGGCTCTTGCGCTCGGTGCGCGAAAGGTCGAGCATCACCTGCTCGCAATCGCCGCGCGCGTAGGCGCGGTAGGCGTCGTCCAGGTTCTTGTTGGTCGACCAGCTGTTGCAGCCGGTAACACTCGCCGCCAGGGCCAGGATGCACAGGGTTCGCATGGGGCATATCCTCCGTTGGGAACTGTATCGGCGCGCCTTGGCCGCGCTGAAGGGCATCACTAGACTGCGCAGGGAACCCGCCCCGGCGCCAAGGAGATGCCATGCGTTTGCACCCCGCCCTGCCCCTCGCCGTCCTGTTGGGCCTGCTGGCCGCCTGCTCGCCGACCACCCCGCTGTTCGTCGCCCAGGTCACCACCGGCGAAGTCGCCGAGTACAAGAAGCTCAAGAGCGACCGCATGACCGCCGCGGTGGAGGAGGAAGGTGACCTGCTCACCTACAGCGCCCAGGCCATCCGCGACAACAAGAGCGCCGAGGCCGAGCGGCTCTACCTCAGCGGCTACGACAATAGCCGCTACAGCCCGGACGTGCGCGCCATCGCCCTGTACCAGATCGGCCTGATCTACATGAGCCGCTACAACGACCAGCGCGACGACGCCAAGGCCCTGGACTACTTCCAGCGCATCGACCGCGAGTTCCCCGGCACCGCCGCGGCCAGCCACGCCGACGCGCGCATCCTGATGATCCGCCAGCGGGCGAAGGAGCCGGTGCAGAAGAACGCCCGCGAGCTGCTGGCCACCTGGAAGCCGCAGCAGAACCTCGACCTGAACAAGACCAGCCTCGACCCGGACATGACCCTGCTGTCGCGCCGCGCGGTGCTCAAGGACCGCGTCGCCGAGGCCGAACAGTTGTACCTGCTGGCGGTCAACGATCCGGCCATCCCCGCCGACATCAAGCAGAAGGCGCTGTACCAGCTGGGCCTGATGTACATGGCCCCCGATAACCCGCACCCCAGCCGCGCCAAGGCCATCGGCTACCTGCGCCACCTGCTGGTGGACTACCCCGACGGCGAGCTGGCGAACAAGGCCGCGCGCCACCTGGACCAGGCGCTGAACCAGGGCGGCGACTGACGCAGGTCAAGCCGGGCCGGCTACGCTTGCACTGCAATGGCAGCAGCCAAGCGAGGAGCCGACCATGAAACTGCAGCACCTGCTGGTGGTCATCGACCCCACCCGCGACGACCAGCCAGCCCTGACCCGCGCCCAGTGGATCGCCGAGCGCAGCGGCGCCGGCGTGACCCTGCTGGTGTGCGACTACAACCCGGCGCTGGACAACGGCCTGCTGATCCCGCAGCACGAACTGGAGCGGGTGCGCATCCTGCAGCAGGCCGAGCGCCTGGACTGGCTCGACAAGCTGGCCGCGCCGTTGCGCCAGGCCGGCATCGAGGTGCGCTGCCACACCCGCTGGGGCAAGCCGCTGTACCGCGAGATACTCGCCGCGGTGGCCGAGCACCAGCCCGACCTGGTGCTCAAGTCCAGCAGCCGCCACGGCCTGCTCAAGCGCCTGTTCCTGACCAACACCGACTGGCAGCTGATCCGCCATTGCGAGGTGCCGCTGTGGCTGGTCCACCACGGCACCTGGGAAGGGCGCAAGCTGTGCGCCGCCCTCGACCCGCTGCACGAAGGCGACAAGCCGGCGAAGCTGGACCGCCGGCTGATCGCCACAGCGCTGGAACTGAACCGCCGCCTGGGCCTGCACGCGAGCTACCTGCACGCCTACGTGGCGCTGCCGCAGACCCTGGCCTTCGACGCCCAACTGCTGGGCAGCTACGACGAACACCTGAAGGCCACCGAAGCGCACCACCGCCAGGCCCTGCACATGCTGATGGCCGCCCACCCGGCCATGGCCGCCGGCGACACCCACCTGCTGCAGGGCTTCCCCGAGGAGGTGATCCCCGAGTTCGTCCGCAACCAGGGCATCGACCTGCTGCTGATGGGCGCGGTGGCCCGTGGCCAGCTGGAGAGCGCACTGATCGGACATACCGCCGAGCGCGTGCTGGAGGAAGTCGAGTGCGACCTGCTGGTGCTCAAGCCGGCAGGCGAACCGTCATCGGAAAAGGGGTAAGATGGCCGCTGGGCCGGCCCGGCTCCCGCCGCCGGCCCGCACGCTCGTCTTCCAAGGAGTCCCGCATGTCCGTCCGCCGCACCAAGATAGTCGCCACCCTCGGCCCAGCCAGCCAGTCCCCCGAAGTCCTCGAGCAACTGATCCTCGCCGGGATCGACGTGGCCCGCCTGAACTTCTCCCACGGCACCCCTGACGAGCACCGTGCCCGCGCCCAACTGGTGCGCGACCTGGCCGCCAAGCATGGCCGCTTCGTCGCCCTGCTCGGCGACCTGCAAGGGCCGAAGATCCGCATCGCCAAGTTCGCCAACAAGCGCATCGAACTGGCCGTGGGCGACAGCTTCCGCTTCTCCACCAGCCACCCGCGCGATGCCGGCACCCAGGAAGTCGTGGGCATCGACTACCCGGACCTGGTCAAGGACTGCGGCGTGGGCGACGAGCTGCTGCTGGACGACGGCCGCGTGGTCATGATGGTGAAGCAGGTGAAGGCCGACGAGCTGGTCTGCGAAGTGCTGATCGGCGGCCCGCTGTCCGACCACAAGGGCATCAACCGCCGCGGCGGCGGCCTGACCGCGCCGGCCCTGACCGAAAAGGACAAGGCCGACATCAAGCTGGCCGCGAGCATGGACCTGGACTACGTCGCCGTGTCCTTCCCGCGTGACGCCAAGGACATGGAATACGCCCGCAGCCTGCTCCAGGAGGCCGGCGGCAAGGCCTGGCTGGTGGCCAAGATCGAGCGCGCCGAAGCGGTGGCCGACGATGAGGCGCTGGACGGCCTGATCCGCGCCAGCGACGCGGTGATGGTGGCCCGCGGCGACCTCGGCGTGGAAATCGGCGACGCCGAGCTGGTCGGCATCCAGAAGAAAATCATCCTGCACGCCCGCCGCTACAACAAGGCGGTGATCACCGCGACGCAGATGATGGAGTCGATGATCCACAACCCGATGCCGACCCGCGCGGAAGTCTCGGACGTGGCCAACGCCGTGCTCGACTACACCGACGCCGTGATGCTCTCGGCCGAGAGCGCCGCCGGCGAGTACCCGGTGGAAGCAGTCCAGGCCATGGCGCGCATCTGCCAGGGCGCGGAAAAGCACCCGACCACCAAGAAATCCAGCCATCGCCTGGGCCAGACCTTCGAGCGCTGCGACGAGAGCATCGCCCTGGCGGCCATGTACACCGCCAACCACTTCCCGGGCATCAAGGCGATCATCTGCCTCACCGAGAGCGGCTACACCCCGCTGATCATGTCGCGCATCCGCTCCTCGGTGCCGATCTTCGCCTACTCCCCGCACCGCGAGACCCAGGCCCGCGTGGCGCTGTTCCGCGGCGTCGAGACCATCCCCTTCGACCCCGCCGCGCTGCCGCCGGAGCGCGTCAGCCAGGAAGCCGTGGACGCGCTGCTGCAACGCGGCGTGGTGACCAAGGGCGACTGGGTGATCCTGACCAAGGGCGACAGCTACACCACCCAGGGCGGCACCAACACCATGAAGGTGCTGCACGTGGGGGACCTGTTGGTCTGAGTGGGATGGTGAGTGATGGAGGCCGCCCTTTGGGCGGCCTTTGTTTTTTGGGGGTTTCGCCGGGAGTATCGCGGCGTTGGCTCGGCTCCGTTCCCTCTCCCCAGCCCTCTCCCTGAAGGGAGAGGGGGCCGTCCGTGCAAGTGGGAAATAATGGTTTTCGCCGGCAACACCAAAGTTGCCGGAAAGCACCGCGGTTACAGTTCGCGCCGAACCAGTCCCCTCTCCCTTCAGGGAGAGGGCTAGGGAGAGGGCCGCGGCCAAGCCACACGCCAAGGCCAACCGGCACACGCCCCCATCGCCACAACCGCATGGGTTTCGCAAACTCAACCCATCCTACGAAAGCACCTTGGCGCAGTCGGCAAGACCGTCCGCCTCCTACATTGCAGGCGAGCACAGCTTTTCGTAGGAGCGAGCTTGCTCGCGAACAGACTCCGCTGCGAGGCTCATTCGCGAGCAAGCTCGCTCCTACGAAGAGCACCTCGGTACAGCCTTATAGTTTTCTGGGTTCCCGCGAACGCGGGACGCGGCTCCATCGCGAACAGCGCTTGCGCTGGCCCGAAGGGGAATAACCCAATAGAACAACTACTCCTACGCACTGGTCAAAACCCGGCCAGCACCGCCCAAGCCTAACAACCACGCGCCCCCGACACATCCGCCCCAAGCTTATCCACAGGCCTTCCCACAGTTATTGTGGGCAAGCCCCGTGCGCTGATCGCACAACCCGCCCCACCGGCCGGCTGTAGGACAATCCCACCAAATCAGGCACTTACGCAGACCCTGGCCAACAGCGAAACGGACAATGGATCAAATACCGAACAACACCGCCCAACCCAGGCCCGGCGGGCGCCCGGGCAGTTGGCCCCAAGGTTATGCACAGCTCTGCCCACAGTTTCTGTGGGCAGCTGGCCAGCTCAGGCGAAGCGCGAGAAGTCCGGCTGGCGGCGCTGGGTGAAGGCGCTCAGGGCCTCCAGAGCCTCCGGCGAACTCAGGCGCTGGACGAACAGTTCGCCCTCTTCCGCCACCACCTTGCGCAGTTCATCGATGTAGGGCGCCTTGAGCAGGCGCTTGCTCAGCGCCAGGGCCGCCGGCGGCAGGACCTGCAGGCTCTGGGCCACTTCGCGGGCGCGTTCGAGGGCGGCGGCGCCGTCGGCCAGGGCTTCGTTGGCGATGCCGAAGGCCACCGCCTGTTCACCGCTGAAGCCGTCGCCGCGCATCAGCAGGCTGGCGGCGCGGACGTGGCCGAGCAGGCGCGGCACCAGGAAGCTGGAACCGAACTCCGGGCACAGGCCGAGGTTGACGAAGGGCATCTTCAGCTTGGCGCCGCGGGCCACGAAGACCTGGTCGCAGTGCAGCAGCAGGGTGGTGCCGATGCCTACTGCCGGGCCGGCCACAGCCGCCAGCACCGGCTTGCTGAACTCCATCAGCGCGCGCATGAAGCGGAACACCGGGCTGTCCTGGCCGCTGGGCGGGTACTGGAGGAAATCGTGGATGTCGTTGCCGGCGGTGAAGCACTCGGCGTTGCCGGCGATCAGCACCACGCGCACGCCGCGATCGTGCTCGGCGGCCTCCAGGGCGTCGGCCAGGGCCGCGTACATTTCCCGGGTCAGCGCGTTCATCTTGTCCGCGCGGTTCAGGCGCAGGGTCAGCAGGCCCTGTTCGCGCTCGACGAGAATCTGTTGGCTCATGGCAACTCCTTGGCAGCAGGCTGTGGCGGCCGGGCTCTACGGCCCGGCTCAGGCGTGGGAGAGGAACAGGTCGGCCAGGGTCTGGCCGCGCGGCACGCCGGCCAGGTACAGGTGGCGGGCGAAGCGCTCGACGCTGGCGGGCTGGCCGCAGAGTAAGGCGATGCTTCGCCGCGAGACAAGACGGAATTGCGCCAGATGCGCGTCCAGATCGGCCGGCAGCGCCAGCGTCACCTGCAGGTCGGGATGGGCCGCGGCCAGCGCCGCCAGTTCCGCCGCCAGGTAGTGCTCGGCCGGCGTGCGCACCAGGTGCAGCAAGCGGATCGGCCCCTGGTGCCCTCCGGCCAGGGCCTGGCGCAGGATGCCCCACAGCGGCGCCAGGCCGGTGCCGCTGGCCATCAGCAGCAGCGGGCGTTCCTGCCATTCGGGGTCGTAATGCAACGCGCCGCCGCGCAGTTCGCCCAGGCGCAGTTCGTCGCCCACCCGCAGCTGGCGCGCCGCGTCGCAGAAGGCGCCGGGGGCCTGGCAGGCGATGTGGAATTCCAGCCAGGGCTCGGCGCCCGGCAGGCTGGCCAGGGAATAGGGCCGCGCCACCTCGCCCAGCCACAGCACCAGGTGCTGGCCGGCGCGGTAGCGCAAGGGCCGTTGCGGCTGCAGGCACAGACGCAGACGCAGAATGTCCGCCGCCGGCCAGTCCAGCTCGGCGACCGTCGCCGGCAGGCCGTCACGCTGGGGATCGAAGACCTCGACAGCGCAGTCCTCTACCACCCGGCACTGGCAGGCCAGGCGCCAGCCCTCGGCGCGGCGCGCGGCGTCCAGCGCCTCGGGGCGCTCATCCAGCAGCTCCCCGCTGCTGCAGCGCACCAGGCAGGCATGGCAACTGCCCGCGCGGCAGCTGTAGGGAATGGCGATCCCCTCGGCGCGCAGGGCATCCAGCAGGTTGCTTCCGGCGGCCACTTCCCAGTGCCGGCCACCGGCATGCAGTTCAGGCATCGCTCTCCTCCCATGCCGCCTCGCAGCGATTGCGTCCGCTGCGTTTGGCACGGTAGAGCGCCTGGTCGGCCCGCTGCAAGGCCTCGTCGAGATCGTCGCCGCTCTGCAGCAGCGTCATGCCGGCGGAAAGGCTCAGCACCGGCACTTCCACGCCCATCGGCTCGGCCGCCGCATAGGCCTGGCGCAGGCGCTCGCAGCAGGCGGCGAGGCGGTCGCTGTCGGCCTCGGGCAGCAGCAGCACGAACTCCTCGCCGCCGTAGCGCGCCAGCACGTCGCCCTCGCGCAGGCAGGCCCGCGCCACCGCGGCGAAGGTCTGCAGCACGCGGTCGCCGGCGGAATGGCCGTGGACGTCGTTGATGCGCTTGAAGTGGTCGAGGTCGATCAGCGCCAGGCCATGGCGCTGCCCCTCGTCCAGATCGTCCAGCGCGCGTCCGGCCAGGCGCAGGAAATGGCGGCGGTTGAACAGCCCGGTGAGTTCGTCGGTGGCCACCAGGTCTTCCAGCTGGCGCATCATCCCGCGCAGGGTGTCCTGGTGCGCCTGCAGCGCGTAGCGGCGTTGGCGCATGCGCTGGCGCAGGGCCTGCACGTAGCCGGCGAACAGCGTCAGCCAGACCAGCACGATGAACAGCACCAGCAGTTGCAGCACGGCCTGCCCGGGCAATTGCAGGCGCTGGCGGAAGGCTTCCCAGAGGTTGAGGCCGGCGAAGGCGATGAAGGCCAGGCCCGCGCAACGGGCGAACACCCGTGGCTGCAACTGGAACACGCCGAACAGCAGGATCAGCACGTAGAGCACCATCAGGGTGCCGCGCACGCTGTCGACATGGGCCAGGAAGAAGGTGGTCCAGACCAGCGCCACCAGCACCTGCGGCTCGGTCAGGCTGGCGTCGACGAAGCGCTGGTTGCGGCCGCTGGCGAACAGCCAGAAGAACACCGCCTGGCTGGCCACGGCGCACAGGGTGGCGGCCAGCGCCAGCGCCGGGGAGCCATGGTAGAAGTCGCCGATCACGGTCAGCCAGAGCAGCAGCAGGGCCATCGCGTAGGTGCCGAGGGCCATGCCGAACCGCCTGAACAATAGTTTTTGGAGGGCGCGCTGCTTCAGCGGGGAACTCGGTGTGCTCATGGGGGCTCCATCCCGTAATGGCACTTGGCCCTCACTCTACTATCAAAGCCACAGCATGCCTAGCCGACCGGAAAGTGGGCGCTTGCCGCCCCTGCCGACCAAGGTCGGATCGCCGGCGCGTGCGCCCGGCCCTGGCACGGCGCTATACTACGGCGCCCTTTTTGCGCCGGTGCCTGACCGGACGCGTTCGGTGTACGTGGCTTAGCCGCCTGAGATTCCCGCCTGACATACCCGCCTGAAGAGGACCGTGCTCCATGGCCGTGATCAAGCAAGACGACCTCATCCAGAGCGTCGCCGATGCCCTGCAGTTCATCTCCTATTACCACCCGGTCGATTTCATCCAGGCCATGCATGAGGCGTACCTGCGCGAAGAATCGCCGGCCGCCCGCGATTCCATGGCGCAGATCCTCATCAACTCGCGCATGTGCGCCACCGGCCACCGCCCGATCTGCCAGGACACCGGTATCGTCACCGTGTTCGTCCGCGTCGGCATGGACGTGCGCTGGGACGGCGCCACCATGAGCGTCGACGACATGATCAACGAAGGCGTGCGCCGCGCCTACAACCTGCCGGAGAACGTCCTGCGCGCCTCCATCCTGGCCGACCCGGCCGGTGCGCGTAAGAACACCAAGGACAACACCCCGGCGGTGATCCACTACTCCATCGTCCCGGGCAACACCGTGGAAGTGGACGTCGCGGCCAAGGGCGGCGGCTCGGAGAACAAGTCGAAGATGGCCATGCTCAACCCGTCCGACTCCATCGTCGACTGGGTGCTCAAGACCGTCCCGACCATGGGCGCCGGCTGGTGCCCGCCGGGCATGCTCGGCATCGGCATCGGCGGCACCGCCGAGAAGGCCGCGGTGATGGCGAAGGAAGTCCTGATGGACCCGATCGACATCCACGAGCTGAAGGCTCGCGGCCCGCAGAACCGCATCGAGGAACTGCGCCTGGAGCTGTTCGACAAGGTCAACCAGCTGGGCATCGGCGCCCAGGGCCTGGGCGGCCTGACCACCGTGCTCGACGTGAAGATCATGGACTACCCGACCCACGCCGCCTCGCTGCCGGTGTGCATGATCCCCAACTGCGCCGCCACCCGTCACGCCCACTTCGTGCTCGACGGCTCCGGCCCGGCCGAGCTGGAAGCGCCGCCGCTGGACGCCTACCCGGAAATCGTCTGGGAAGCCGGCCCCTCCGCGCGCCGCGTCGATCTGGACAAGATCACCCCGGAAGAAGTGCAGAGCTGGAAACCGGGCGAGACCCTGCTGCTCAACGGCAAGATGCTCACCGGCCGCGACGCCGCGCACAAGCGCATGGTCGACATGCTGAACAAGGGCGAAGAGCTGCCGGTGGACCTGAAGGGCCGCTTCATCTACTACGTCGGCCCGGTCGACCCGGTAGGCGACGAAGTGGTCGGCCCGGCCGGCCCGACCACCGCCACCCGCATGGACAAGTTCACCCGCCAGATCCTGGAAAGCACCGGCCTGCTGGGCATGATCGGCAAGTCCGAGCGCGGCCCGATCGCCATCGAGGCGATCAAGGACAACAAGGCCGTATACCTGATGGCCGTCGGCGGCGCCGCCTACCTGGTGGCCCAGGCGATCAAGAAGTCCAGGGTCCTGGCCTTCGCCGAACTGGGCATGGAAGCGATCTACGAGTTCGACGTGAAGGACATGCCGGTGACCGTGGCGGTCGACACCAACGGCGAGTCGGTACACATCACCGGCCCGGCGATCTGGAAAGACAAGATCGCCCACAGCCTGGCGGTGGAAGTGAAGTAAGCTTTCGCTTTCGCGCCAAGAAAAAGCCCGGCCATGCGCCGGGTTTTTTCATGCCTGCGGAAACCGTAGGGCGCATAACGCCCCAGGCGTTATCCGCCACCGGCCCCCGCGCCAACGCCACCGGCGGATAACCGCGAACAGTTATGCGCCCTACGAACGGACCGTAGGAGCGGATTCATCCGCGATTGCGCCGGCAGGGCCGGTTTCCGAAGCATCACGGACGGAGTCCTGCGTTACAGGCGAGCACGGCTTTTCGTAGGAGCGAGCTTGCTCGCGAACCTGATGTCCCGCAGCGGAGTTTGTTCGCGAGCAAGCTCGCTCCTACAGGGCCGGGCGCACACGAAACCGTAGGCGCGGATCGCGGATGAGATCCGCTCCTACGCTGCCCCACCTGCGGCATTCGCGCCCTGCGCGCGAAATCGCGGGCAGGGCCCGCTCCTACAGGATCAGGCGCTGCGCGGCACCCGGCTCAGCTCCACGATGTTGTCGCGGCGCTGTGCCAGGTAGCGGGTGCAGCTCACGCGCAGGAAGGAGGCGAAGTTGACCACTTCGCCGCGATAGTCCATCACCTCGTCGTAGAGCTTGGCGATCAGCTGGTTGGTGGTCATGCCGTCCACTTCGGCGATCTCCCGCAGGATGTCCCAGAACTGGTTCTCCAGGCGCAGGGTGGTGACCACGCCGCGGATGCGCAGGGACCGGGAGCGCGACTCGTAGAGGATCGGGTCGGCCTTCACGTAGAGTTCGCACATGCTCTGCCTCCTTCTTTAGGCGCGCTCGCCAGTCTACAGGCTGATCTTCGTGCCGAGCACTTCGAGGAACTTCGCCAGCCACGCCGGATGCGCCGGCCAGGCCGGGGCGCTGACCAGGTTGCCATCGACGTGGGCGGCGTCCACCGGGATATCCACGTATTCGCCGCCGGCCAGCTTCACTTCCGGGCCGCAGGCCGGGTAGGCGCTGCAGGAGCGGCCCTTGAGCACGCCGGCCGCGGCCAGCAGCTGGGCGCCGTGGCAGACGGCGGCGATGGGTTTCTTCGCGGCGTCGAAGGCCTTCACCAGTTCGATCACCCTGGCGTTCAGGCGCAGGTATTCCGGGGCGCGGCCGCCGGGGATCAGCAGCGCGTCGTAGTCTTCAGCGCGAACAGTGGCGAAGTCAGCGTTGAGGGCGAAGTTGTGCCCCGGCTTCTCGCTGTAGGTCTGGTCGCCCTCGAAGTCGTGGATGGCGGTGCGCACGCTCTGCCCGGCCTTCTTGTCCGGGCACGCCGCGTGGACGACGTGGCCGACCATCTGCAGCGCCTGGAAGGGCACCATGGTTTCGTAGTCCTCGGCGTAGTCGCCGACCAGCATCAGAATCTTCTTCGCGGCCATCGCAGCATTCCTCCGGGCAGAGGCCCGGCCATGGGTGGCCGGGCATGCCAGACAGGTTAGCCACTCCCCGCCGCGGCGGGTAATAGGCCGCTACTACACCGCCAGGCGCTGCGGCGCTTCGGCCTGGACCTGGCGGGCATCCTCCAGGATCAGCTCGGCGCCCTTCTCCGCCACCATCATCACCGCCGCGTTGGTGTTGCCGGAGGTGACGTTGGGGAAGATCGACGCATCCACCACGCGCAGGCCCTCGATGCCGTGCACCCGCAGGCGCTTGTCGACCACGCTGGACTGCGGGTCGGCGCCCATGGCGCAGCTGCCGCACAGGTGGTAGATGGAGCCGCAGTTCTCGCGGAAGTACTGCAGCATGGCCTCGTCGGACTGCACCGCCGCACCCGGCAGCACCTCTTCCACAGTCACAGCCTTGAGCGCCGGTGCATTCATGATCTTGCGGATCAGCCGGCTGCCCTGGATGGCCTCGTCTATGTCCTTCTGCGTGCTCAGGTAGTTGGGGTCGATCAGCGCCGCGTCGGCCGGGTTCTTCGAGGCGATGCGCACCTCGCCGCGGCTGGTCGGCCGGCACGGGTTGAAGCACAGCAGGAAGCCCGAGTACGGCTCCGGCTTGAGGCTGGCCTTGCTGCTCTTGGGAATCTGGTAGGACAGCGGGTTGAAGTACAGCTGCAGGTTCGGGTGCGCCTGCCCGTCGTCGCTACGGAAGAAACCGCCGCTCTGGTTGACGCTCATGGACAGCGGCCCCTTGCGCGTGAACAGGTACTCCAGGCCCAGCTTGGCCTGGCCCAGCAGCGAGCCGAAGTCGTCGTTGAGGGTGCGCACGTTGGCCTTGTAGTAGTAGCTGACGCACAGGTGGTCCTGGAGGTTCTTGCCCACCGCCGGCAGGTGCAGCACTTCCGGGATGTGATGCTGGCGCAGCAGCTCGCGGTCGGCCACGCCGGAGAGTTGCAGCAGCTTCGGCGAATCCACCGCGCCGGCCGCCAGTATCACTTCGCGGCGCGCGCGGAATTCGCGCTGCACGCCATGCTGGTTGAGGCTCACGCCGACGGCGCGCCTGTTCTCGTCGAACAGCACGCGTTCCACCTGGGCGTGGCGCTCGATGTTCAGGTTCGGCCGGCCCAGCGCCGGGTGCAGGTAGGCGAAGCTGCTGGAGCAGCGCTGGCCGTCGCGGGTGTTGACGTCGTAGATGCCGGCGCCTTCGAAATGCGTGCCGTTGAAGTCCTCGCTGCGCGGGTAGCCGAGCTCCTCGCAGCCCTCGAGGAAGGCGTCGCAGATCGGGTGGGTGTGGCCCTTCATCGGGCTGATGCGGATCGGCCCGCTGCCGCCGTGGTACTCGCTGTCGCCCAGCGGGTGCGATTCCAGCTTGCGGAAGTACGGCAGCACCTCCTTGAACGACCAGCCGTCGTTGCCGTTGGCCGCCCAGTCGTCGAAGTCGTGGGCCTGGCCGCGCACGTAGATCATCGCGTTGATCGAGCCGGAGCCTCCCTGCACCTTCCCGCGCGGCGCATACAGCTGGCGGCCGGCGAGCTGCTGCTGCGGCTGGCTGTAGTACATCCAGTTGAAGGTCGGGTTGTAGTAGAGCTTGGCGAAGCCCACCGGCACCTTGAACCAGGGCGAGGAATCCTTGCCGCCGGCCTCCAGCAGCAGGACGTTGTACTCGCCGGACTCGCTCAGGCGGCTGGCCAGGATGCAGCCGGCCGAGCCGGCGCCGACGATGATGTAGTCGTAAGTCATGAATCTCGTACCGCAAGTAAGGGGGCCCGCGCCGGCCGGCGCGGGCGCGGGTGTCAGCCCTTGGCCGGGGCGTTGTCCTTGACGTCGACCGGGTCCGGGCCCATCTGCAGGTGCAGGCGCTCGCCGGTGTAGGGGGAATACCGGCGCACCACGTCCATGTCCAGCTCCACGCCCAGGCCGGGCTCGCTGGAGGGGATGATGTAGCCGTCTTCCCAGTGCAGCGGCTTCTTGAGGATTTCCGCGTGGAAGCCGTCCCAGGTGCCGATGCTTTCCTGGATCAGGAAGTTCGGCGTGCAGGTCGCCAGCTGGAAGCTGGCCGCCGCGCCGATCGGGCCGTTGTACAGGTGCGGGGCGATCTGCGCGTAGAAGGCCTCGGCCATGGAGGCGATCTTCTTGCCTTCCAGCAGGCCGCCGCAGCGCCCCACGTTCATCTGCAGGATGGACGCGCCGCCGGCCTGCAGCAGGCGGAAGAACTCGTACTTGGTGGTCAGCCGCTCGCCGGTGGCGATGGGGATGCTGGTCTTGGCGGCGACCTGGCCCATGGCCTCTTCCTGGCCCGGCGGGATGGGCTCCTCGAACCACAGCGGGTCGTACTTCTCCAGGCGCCTGGCCAGGCGGATGGCCGAGGACGGCACCATCTGCCCGTGGGTGCCGAACAACAGGTCGCACTTGTTGCCCACCGCCTCGCGGATCTTGCGGCAGAAGGTCTCGCAGCGCTCCAGCACTTCCAGCGACAGCTGGTGGCCGGAGAACGCGGTGTAGGGCCCGGCCGGGTCGAACTTCAGCGCGCTGAAGCCGAGGTTCATGTTGTGCACCGCGCATTCGGCGGCCAGGTCCGCGTCGGAGTAGTCGTACTCACCCTGGGCGTTCTTCGGGTACAGGTAGGTGTAGGAGCGCAGGCGCTCGTGGACCTTGCCGCCGAGCAGCTCGTACACCGGCTTGTTCGCCGCCTTGCCGACGATGTCCCAGCAGGCCATTTCCAGGCCGCTGACCACGCCCATCATGGTCAGGTCGGGGCGCTGGGTGAAGCCGCTGGAGTAGGCGCGGCGGAAGAAGCGCTCGATGTGGTGCGGGTCCTGGTCCAGCAGGTAGCGCTGGAACACGTCCTCGATCACCGGGACCATCGCGCTGGGGTGGAAGGTGGCGGCGTAGATCTCGCCGACGCCCTCGATGCCGCAGTCGGTCTTGAGGGTCACGAACAGCCAGTACATGCCGCCGATGTGCGGCGGCGGGACGGCGACCACGTGGGTCTGCAGGGAGACGACTTTCATGCTTGGCGCGCTCTCTTGTCGATGCGTTTCTTCAGGATCAGGGTGGCGACCACGCCCAGCAGGCCCACCGCCACGACGTAGGAGAAATAGATCTGGTAGCCGACGAAGCCGGGGAAGCGGTCGGTGATCCAGCCGTTGAGCAGCGGCAGGAAGACGTCCGGCGAGTAGCCGACCAGGGAAATGATGCCGATGGCCAGGCCGGTGACGCGCAGCGGGATGTGGCAGTCGTCGAGGATGGCCCAGTACAGGCCGCGGATGGCGTAGGTCATCAGGCCGATGAAGATCACCAGGAACACCAGCACACTCAGCACGTGCAGGCTCGGCAGCAGCACCAGGCCGAGCATGCCCAGGGCCGAGAGCAGCATGGCCCAGGTCAGCACCCCGGTCTTGGAGAAGCGGTCGCCCAGCCAGCCGCCGCCGATGCCGCCGACCGGGCGCATCCACAGCTTGATGGTGGTGATCAGCCCGGCCATGGTCGCGCTCAGGCCGAAGCCGCCTTCCTGCAGGTAGGCCGAGAAGCTGTAGGTGGCCCAGAAGAAGTGGTAGCCGCAGAACACGATGGCGGTCACCAGCCACAGCTCGGGGATGCGCGCCAGGGTGCGCAGGTCTTCCAGCAGGTTGCCCTTGCCCGAGGCGGCGCGTTCGCCGTGCGCGCCTTGCGGGTCGCGCAGCATCATCAGCACCACGCCGAGGACGATGCAGCAGGCGGCGTAGAGGTGGATGACCAGCTGCAGGCCTTCGGCGTTGCGCTCGCCGCGGGTCTCGGTGACGTAGGCGAACAGCGCGATGGCCACGGTGGCCAGCAGCGCTTCCACCAGCCCGCGGCCGCCGTCGAGCACGCCGAAGAAGCGGCCCTGCTCGGTCTCGCCGGCGAGCATGTTCACCCGCTTGATCAGCGAGGCCCAGAAGGTCAGCCCGGTGGTGATGCCGAAACCGCAGAAGATCGCCAGCAGCGCCTGGAAGCCGGGCAGCTGCGCGTACCACAGGCCCAGCACGCCGGTGCCCAGCAGCGAGAAGCTGATCAGGTAGCGCGGCGAGATGCGGTCGGCCAGCCAGCCGCTGGGCAGGTAGCTGACCAGGAAGGCGGTGCCGAGGATGGAATATAGGTAGCCCAGCTCGCTGTTGCTGATGGCCAGGGCCTCGAGCATGGTGCTCTGGTACACCTGGCGCAGGTAGAGCATGGGGTAGATGGCGCCGGCGGCGAGCACCAGCAACGCCAGTTGCAGGTAGCGCGACAGGTTGGCGCTGGACGGAACGGCCATGGGCATGGCCTCTGCACTTATTGTTTTTTTCATCATGCGTCTCGTGGCCGGCGCTGGCACCGGCGGGTTGTCGGAAAAGCGCGGCGCGCGCCGGGCGCAGGCAGGCGCCCGGCGCGGCTCGTCAGTACTTCAGGACCACCAGGCGGGTCTGGGTGAACTCCAGCATCCCGTGCTTGCCGTCGTCGCCGCCCAGGCCCGAACGCTTCCAGCCGGCGTGGAAGCCCTGGTAGGGGTCGGCGGGGGTGCGGTTGACGTACAGCTCGCCGGCCTCGATGGCGTTGGCCACCTTCATCGCCGTGCGGTAGTTCTCGCTGTAGAGCACCGAGGACAGGCCGAACTGGTGGTCGTTGGCCATGGCCAGGGCTTCGTCGAGGGTCTCGTAGCGCAGCACCGGCAGCACCGGGCCGAAGATTTCCTCCTGGACGATCTCCATGTCCTGGCGGCAATTGCTCAGCAGGGTCGCCGGGTAGAAGTGGCCCGGCCCTTCCGGCAGCATGCCGCCGCACTCCAGCTGCGCACCTTCGGCCAGGGCGCGCTGCACCTTGGCATGGATTTCCTGGCGCGAACGCTCGTTGACCAGCGGGCCCATGCGGCTCGGGTCCTCGCTGCGGTCGCCGCTGCGCACCGCGGCGAGCTTGTCGCGCAGCAGGGCGAGGAAGCGGTCGTGCACGCTGGCCTGCACGTACACGCGCTCGATGGCGGTGCACAGCTGGCCGCAGTGGGTGGTCTTGGACGCGGCGATGGCGCTGGCGGCCTGCTCCAGGTCGGCGTCGGCCTCGATGATCGCCGGGGTCTTGCCGCCCAGCTCCAGCGACGGCTTGGCGATGTTGGCCTTGCAGTAGTCGAGCACGGTGCGCCCGGCGCCGACACTGCCGGTCAGGGTGATCATGCCCACCGCCGGGTGCTGGCAGAGCGTGGCAGCGACCTCGTGGACCATGGTCAGCACGTTGAACACGCCGGCCGGCAGCTCGGCCTCGGCGGCGGCGCGGGCGATCTCGAAGGCCGAGGTCGGGGTGTTGTTGCTCGGCCGCACCACCACCGTGTTGCCGGTGATCAGCGCCGGGGCGACCTTGCGCAGCAGGGTGTAGACCGGGTAGTTGAAGGGGATCAGGCAGGCCACCACGCCGATCGGCTCGCGTTGCAGCAGGATGGTCTCGTCGCGGGAGTCGCTGGGGATCACCTCGCCCTCGATGCGCCGCGCCCACTCGGCGTGGTAGCGGGTGATCTGCGCGGCGTAGACGGCCTCGTTGGTGGCGTCCTGCAGGCTCTTGCCGGACTCGCGGGCCAGCGCCTCGCCGATGCGTGCGGCGTTGCGCTCGATGGCCTCGGCGAAGCGCCGCAGGTATTCGCCGCGCTCGATGGCCGGCAGCTTCGCCCAGTCGCGCTGGGCGCGTTGCGCGGCTTCCACGGCCTGGCGCACCTCGGCCTCGCTGGCGGCCGGCACCTCGGCGATGCAGGCCTCGGTGGCCGGGTCGGACACGGCGATGCGGGCGGCCACGGAGCAGTCGCGGAAACGGCCGTCGATGAAGTTCTGGTCAGTACGCATGGGCATTCCTGTGGTTCAAGCAGCGCGGTGGCGGAGGAACGACAGGAGCGACGCGGGGCGGGCGCTAGGCCGCGCCGGCAGGCGGGTGCGGGCAGGCATGGGAAACACTCTTGTCGTTCTTGGATGGCCAAGTTTCGACAGGCGCGGCAGGCCGGACAAACGATTAATAGCACCGGGTAACCTGCGTTTTTCGCATGTTACCCGGCGGCGTTTCAGCGCGGGCTGACGATGTGCGCGGCGTTGTCCAGGCTGCGCTCGGCCAGGCGCACCTCTTCCAGCAGCCAGTCGCGGAAGCGCTCCACGTGCTCCGGCAGTTCCTGCCCCGGGCGGCTCACCCACCAGTAGGACTGGTGGCCGTCCACCTGTACGTCGAGCAGCTGCACCAACTGCCCGGCCACCAGCTCGCGGGCCACCATCTGGCGGTCGGCCATGGTCACGCCCAGGCCGTCGATGGCGGCGCGGATGGCCATGTCCAGCAGGTCGAACTCGTAGCCGCCCTGCAGGTCGACGCCCTGGATCTTCGCCGCATCCAGCCAGTGGCGCCAGGTCAGGTAGCGCTGGTCGTCGCGGGCCAGCACGTGCAGCAGGGTCATGCCATTGAGCGGCATCCCCTGCTCCGGCTCCTCGCGCTGCGCCAGCAGGCCCGGCGCGCACACGGCGATGTGCTTCTCGTGCATCAGCAGCGAACTGTCCAGGCCCTCCCATTCGCCATTGCCGAAGCGGATGGCGCAGTCCAGGGTGCCGGTCTCGGCCAGGCTGTCCTGCAGGTGCGTGGTGAGGGTCACCTCCAGCCCCGGATGGGCCTCGCGCAGGCGCCCCAGGCGCGGCAGCAGCCAGCGGCTGGCGAAGGTCGGCGGAGCGTTCAGGCGCAGGCGGTTGAGGTGCTGGCGCTGCTGGATGCCGCGCACCGTCAGCTCGATGCGGTCGAACGACTGCTGCAACGCGCGCAGCAGCATGCGCCCGGCGTCGGTCAGTTGCAGGTGGTGGTGGCGGCGCTGCAGCAGCGGCTCGCCGAGCTGCTCCTCCAGCTGGCGCACCTGGCGGCTGACCGCGCTCTGGGTGACGTTGAGCAGTTCAGCGGCGCGGGTGAAGCTGCCGGTGCTGCCGGCCACCTCGAACGCCTTGAGTGCATTGAGCGCCGGAATCTTGCGCTTCATCGCTGGCCCTCCCCTCGCGCCCCCGTTGGACGCGGCATGCGTCTTTGAGTATGGCAACGGCCGCGGAGTCACCGCGGCCGCAAGGGCTCCTCACTCAAAACCTGTTTACGACCTCGCGAGCTAGAGCAGAACAAGGCGCAACGACCAACGGGAGTAACAGCCGAAGGCTGGCCCGAAGGGCGAGCGCAGCGAGTCAGACAGGCGAGGAAGCGGAGTTTAGGCCGCTAAATGAGCATTCCTCGCCTGTCTTCAACGCAGTTATGCCGACGCGCAGCAGGTCGTAGACAGGTTTTCAGAAGTAATAACCGACGTTGGCGTACAGCTGGTTCTCCCAGTGGTCGGTGCCGCCCTGGGCCAGGCTGTCGGTGTAGCTGCTGCCGCCGATGTAGGGGTCGTTGCGGCCGTTGAGCCATTCCACGGCGATGTAGAAGGAACGCACCGAGAACGAGGTGCCGAGGATGAAGCGCTCGGAGGCGTCGAAGCCGCTGGCCGACTTGTCGAAGCGGCTGTAGTTGCCGTACACCTTCATGCCGCTCACCCAGCCGCCGACGAAGGTGACGGGGAAGCTGTAGCTGAGGTCGCCGACGTAGAGGTTGCCGCGGCTGGCGACGTTGAAGGTGCCGTCGTAGCCGCCGAAGCTGACCACCTCGTCGCTGCCCGGGTTGCGCGGCGACATCTGCTGGCGCCCGGCCTGCAGCTGCACGCCCCAGGGGCCGTTCTGCCCCAGGTAGTGCAGGGCGTAGGCGTTGCGCCGGCCGGCGTCGTGGGTGTCCTTGTTCTCCAGGCGAGAAGTCAGGGCCGACACGCCCACCTCGGACTTCCAGTCGCCCAGCTGCAGCGAGCGCGCCAGGCGCGCGACCACGATCTGCCGTTCCTGGTTGCGGGTGCCCTCGGGCACGTAGTCGTCGGCCGAGGTCACCACCGTGGAGTAGGTGCTGCCGTTGCTGGTGCCGCGCCCCGGCCAGGCCGGACGGCCGTACAGGCCCGCCTGCAGGTTCCAGTCGCCCTGCTGCTGGATGTACTTGGCGCCCACCGCCGAGACGTCCTCCAGGCCCACCACGTTGCCGAGGGTCTCGTAGAAGGTGCTGCCGAAGAACGGCTGCAGGCCGAAGGGAATCTGGTTGAGGCCGACCTGCACCTGGCGCTCGGCGTCGAAGCGGTAGCCGACCCAGGCGTACTCGGCGAAGGCGACGTCGCCGATGTGGTCGGTGTACTGGTAGGGGTACTGCTTGCCGTAGAAGCGGTAGCGCGCCGCGCCTATCCAGCTGTCGGAGGTATAGGTGGCGCGCAGCATCAGGGTGTCGAAGCCGGCCTTGTCGATGTCGCGGTCCGGGTCGTGGTCGAAGCGTGCGCGAATGGCGCCGCCGACGTCGAGTTCGTCCGTCACCGGTACCGCCAGGGCGGCGGCGCTGCAAGTCAGCAGGACGGGAAACAGCAGGTGCGCACAGCGGCGCGGCAGGGGAAATCTGGCCACAATGGGAAGCCTCGGCGAAGTTCTTGTCGTTATTCGGCGCACCGGCGCGGACACTCCCCCCACACCTTGTGCGCGGCCGAAACTAGCCCCTGGCGCGAGCCGCGCACAAACGACTAAATCGCCGGGCGAACCGGAGAAAAACGCATGTTTGTAGGACCGGCCCCGGCGCTAGAATCGGCGCACCACGACCAGCCCGCGCGCGCCACCCCGCGCGCCCTTTCGGAAGCCGCCCCATGCGCAGCCTGCCGCCCCTGAACATGCTCCGGGTCTTCGAGGAAGTCGCCCACCACCGCAGCTTCAACCGCGCCGCCGAGGCGCTCAACGTCACCCAGGGCGCGGTCAGCCGGCAGATCAAGCAACTGGAGGACTACCTGGGCGTCAGCCTGTTCGTGCGCACGCCGCGCGGCCTGACCCTCACCGAGACCGGCAGCGCCCTGGCGCCGCACCTGGGCGAGGCCTTCGACCGCATCGAGCGCGCCCTGCAGGCGGTGCGCGTGCCCAACCTGCGCCAGCGCCTGCGCATCCTCGCGCCGCCGACCTGGGGCACGCGCTGGCTGTCGCCGCGCCTGCGCAGCTTCCTGCAGCGCTACCCGGACATCAGCCTGAGCGTGACCAACACCCAGGACGCGGACAACCCCGGCGAGCTGGACTGCCGCATCCGCTTCGGCCTGGAGGCCGCCGCCCACTGCCACAGCCAGCTGCTGGTGATGGAACGGCACATCGCCGTGGCCAGCCCGGAGCTGTTCGACGGCGAGCGCCCGCCGGAACTGCACGCCCACCCGCTGCTGCACATCCTCCACGAGGGCAAGCGCCTGAAGGTCTGGGAGAACTGGCTGGAAGCCGTGGGCCGCAACGACGTCGACGCCGGCAGCGGCATCGAGTTCAGCACCCTCGACCAGGTCATCCACACCGCCCTGGCCGGCGGCGGCCTGGCGGTGATCGACCGGCAGATGATCGAACGCGAACTGGCCACCGGCAGCCTGCTGCCGATCACCCCGGTGGAAGTGCTCGGCCCCTATGGCTACTGGCTGGACATCCCCGCCGACAAGCGCGGCCTGTCCAAGGTGCAGCGCTTCCAGGACTGGCTGGAACTGATGAGCAACCCCTAGCCGTTTTGAGGATTTGCCGACAGCTTCGCCACGAGCGTGGAAATCTCCCCCGTCCGACTCGGAGGAATTGCACAGGCCTTCGCGCTCCTCCCAAAGGCATGGCGGTCCAAGATCATGCGCTGGAGTCCGCCCCCGCTCACGGACGCCGGAAATCGCCACCGCAAGGACCCGATCATGTCTATCAAGCACACACTGAACCTGCTGGACGAGCGACTGCTGAAGGAGTTGCTCGACGCAGCCCAGGAAGCCCTGAACGACACCGCCACCGCCAAGCGCGTCGCCCACGTGCTGGGCGTGGAGCCCGCACGGGTCCACGCCCTGGCCAACGTCGCCCTGGGCCTGTCGCAGGCGGACGACGAACGCGCCCACGACGTCGGCACCCTGCGCCAGCTGGACGACCTCACCCGGCGCATCCGCGGGCTGATGAGCCCCTGAAGCCACGCGACCGTCTCCCGGCGCCTGGCAGCCCTGGAGGGCACCCTCGGCGTGGCCCTCTTCGACCGGGCGCCTGGAGCAGGACATCCCCCGACCATAGGGCGCATAACGCGAAGCGTTATCCGTCGTTGCCGGATGGCACCTCCAGAACAGGCTGGGGCTGATGAGCAACCACAAACCAGATGAACGGGAACAGTCTGAGGTACCTAGCGGTATCTATTTACGGACGCCGCTCGAATCCTGATGGGCAAGCTCTTCAAAAAGAGGCGCTGTCGGATACACCAGGCGTAACCGGTCCATATCGGAAGATTCGAAACCCAGCGACTTGTAGTACCTTGCCGCCGCCTCATCCTTGGCGTCGACTGCCAGGAAAGCGATACCGGCATGCTTCGACATTGCATAGAGGCGGCGAAATACATCAGCGAGTAGTCGTTGCCCCAACCCCTGCCGTTGGCACGACCTATCCACCGCCAGACGACTCAGCAGCACTGCCGGAAGCGGATAGCGCGGGAGCCGTTTCCGCTCCTGCTCGGCCACGTCCTCAAGGCGAACCGACGTACTCGCCAGCGTGTAGTATCCGAGGAGCGTTCGCTCCCTTCCCAGCGCCAGGAATGTCCTGGACAGATGACGCTTCTGATCCTGGGAGGCGTATTTGACGATGTAGTCGTTGAGGTCTGGAGAGACGCAGTCAAACGTCCTGCGGTTCACCGACTTGTCGAAGTCGACAGTGATGAAATCCATTCATTCTTCTTGGCGCCAGCAGTCAGCGCAGCGAGAGGATCTTCTTCAAGGCCTTGTTAGCCTTCGGTGGATTCTCCAGCATGTCCAGTGCCCGTCGGACATTCAGAACCGTCTCACCACAAGCTGCGAATCGATCGGTAGCCCGTGACGCATCCCTCGCCTGGAGCGACGCCACGTGCATCGGCTCATGACCTCTCACCGCTTCGGACAAGGCGCTCGCAATCCGGCTGCTGCTGTATTGGAAACTCCGCATGGCATGATTGTATGGCTCGATATGTTCCGCCACGATTTCCGGGCTTTTCATGTCCGCGGCACGAATAATGGCGGCATAGAGATTCTTCTGCTCTTCCTCGTCGTCCAGATGGACATGCAGGTAGCGTCCGGTCTCTTCAGGATCGGTAACAGGCACTTCAATGGGAAAAGCTCCGGGCTGAATGCCCTTTCTTTCCTTCCCTATCTTCGCTTTTGCAGTCATGAGGCACCTCGTGCGGTGCTCAATTATTGCACAAGCTCATACAGCGCATGCATCCCCGCCCCATGTCCGAACCGTCCCGATCGCGAATGGGAGAAAAGCCATTTCGCCTCCCAACCTGAACAGGGAGCCCCTTCACCGCAGGCTCCCTGACACGGCCGGCTAGAGCACCGCCGCCACCTTAGCCGCCGGCTGTGCCGGCCCCGCCTCGCCTTCGCCCTTGCCGGCGTCGGTCAGCGTCAGGTACTTGGTCTCCGGCGCCCAGGCCATGGAGATCAGCGCGCCGAACAGGAGGATGCCGGCGAGGATGGCCATGGTCGGGTTGAGGCCGATGCCGGCCACGCTGACCGGCAGCAGGAAGGTGCTCAGCGCCGAGCCCAGGCGGCTGGCGGCGGTGGCCAGGCCGATGCCGCCGGCGCGCACTTCGGTGGGGAAGCTTTCCGCCGGGTAGACGCCGACCAGGTTGCTCACCGCCGAGAGCACCAGGGTGAACAGGCCGAAGGTCGCCACCATCAGCCAGGCCAGGCTGCCGGGCAGCAGCACCAGCAGGAAGAGCGCGGCGGAGAGGATCAGGAAGGAGCCGATGAGGAAGCCGCGGCGGGTGAATTTCACCGTGCACCAGATGCCCAGCAGGGCACCCACCACCAGCAGCGCGTTGAGCAGCATCTCGGTGCCGAAGCCCTCGGCCAGGCCCATCTTCTGCAGGATCGACGGCAGGAAGGTGTAGATGGCGAAGTACGGCATGACGATGCAGATGAAGAACAGGCAGTTGAACGCGGTGCGCTTGCGGTACTGCGCGCTGAACAGCTGGCGGAAGCCGCCCTTGTGCTCCTCGGCCATCTCGTCGTCGAGCACCACGTGCGCGCCCAGGTGCTTGCGCACGATCGCCCGGGCCTCCTCGATGCGGCCTTTGTGCACCAGCCAGCGCGGCGATTCCGGGGTGCCGATGCGGGCGATCAGGATCATGGCCGCGGGGATCGCCGAGGACGCCAGCATCCAGCGCCAGGCGTCGTCGCCCAGGCCGAGCATGGCGGTGCCGACGAAGGTGGCGGCGACGTAGCCGAAGGTCCAGATCACGCTGAAGGAGCCCAGCAGCACGCCGCGGTGCTTCTTCGGCGAAAACTCGGCGAGCATGGCGTGGCCGACGCTGAAATCGCCGCCCAGGCCGATGCCGATCAGCACCCGGCAGAGGAACAGTTGCAGCGCCGTCTCGGCGAAGAACTGCAGCAGCGAGGCCAGGGTGATCAGCACGAAGCTGATGAGGAAGATCTTCTGCCGCCCCAGGTGGTCGGAAATCCAGCCGAAGAACAGGCTGCCGAAGAACAGGCCGAGCAGCGCCGAGCTGCCGATCAGGCCCTGCCAGAAGGGGTCGAGGTTCAGTTGCGGGTTGATCAAGGTGAAGGCGATGCCGATCAGCCCGAGGATGTAGCCGTCGGTGAAATGGGCGCCGAAGGTGAGGCCGGCGATCTTGATGTGGAACCTGCCGATGGGCAGGTCATCGATTCTGACTGTGTTACCCGACATGATCGTCTCCGAGTCTTTTTCTTGTTGTCTGAACGGAAGGGTGACCGCCGCACCGGTCGGGGCGGCGGCGGTTGGCGGAACTCCTTAGCGGCGTGGCCGCGGCTGCATGCGGGGCGGCGTCAGTCGGACAGGCCGCCGAGCAGCAGGTACTTGATCTCCAGGTAGTCGTCGAGGCCGTATTTGGAGCCCTCGCGGCCCAGGCCGGATTCCTTGATGCCGCCGAAGGGCGCCACCTCGGTGGAGATGATCCCTTCGTTGATGCCGACCATGCCCGCCTCCAGGCCCTCGGCCATGCGCCAGACGCGGCCGATGTCGCGGCTGTAGAAGTAGGCGGAGAGGCCGTAGGGCGTGTCGTTGGCCAGGCGCAGCGCCTCGGCTTCGTCGCGGAAGCGGAAGCAGGCGGCCACCGGGCCGAAGGTTTCTTCGCCGGCGATGAGCATCCCGGCGTTCGCCTCGGCCAGCACCGTGGGCTCGTAGAAGGTGCCGCCCAGGGCATGGCGCTGGCCGCCGCAGAGCAGCCGGGCGCCCTTCTCCAGGGCGTCGCCGACGTGCTGCTCGACCTTGGCCAGGGCCGCTTCGTTGATCAGCGGGCCCTGCTCGGTATCGCCTTCCAGGGCGTTGCCCACGCGCAGCGCGCGCACCGCTTCGGCGAGCTTGGCGGTGAAGGCTTCGTACACCTCGTCCTGCACGTAGAAGCGGTTGACGCACACGCAGGTCTGCCCGGTGTTGCGGAACTTCGAGGCCATGGCGCCGCGCACCGCGGCGTCCAGGTCGGCATCGGCAAAGACGATGAAGGGCGCGTTGCCGCCCAGTTCCAGGGAGACCTTCTTCAGGGTGTCCGCGGCCTGGCGCATCAGCAGCTTGCCGGTGCGGGTGGAGCCGGTGAACGACAGCTTGCGCACCACGCCGGAGGCCTGCAGCGCGCCGCCGATGGCCGGGGCATCGCCGGAGACGATGTTGAACACCCCGGCGGGAATGCCCGCCTGCTCGGCCAGCACGGCCAGGGCGAAGGCCGACAGCGGCGTCTCTTCCGAGGGCTTGAGGATCAGCGTGCAGCCCGCCGCCAGGGCCGGGCCGACCTTGCGGGTGACCATGGCCAGGGGGAAGTTCCACGGGGTGATGGCGGCCACCACGCCGATCGGCTGCTTGGTGACGACGATGCGCGCGTCGGCCTTGGGCGAGGGGATCACGTCGCCGTACACGCGCTTGGCTTCCTCGGCGAACCATTCGAGGAAGCTCGCGGCGTAGGCCACCTCGCCTTTCGCCTCGGCCAGCGGCTTGCCCTGCTCGCGGCTGAGCAGGCGCGCCAGTTCGTCCTGGCTGGCCAGCATCAGTTCGGCCCAGCGGCGCAGGCGCGCCGCGCGTTCCTTGGCCAGCAGCCCGCGCCAGGCCGGCAGGGCGCGCTCGGCGGCGGCGATGGCGGCGTTGGTTTCCTCGGCGCCGCCGCGCGGCACTTCGGCGACCACCTCGCCGGTGGCCGGGTTGCGTACCGCGTAGGTCGGGCCGCCGCTGTGCCACTGTCCGTCGATGTAGTGGCCGGCTTTCAGCAGTGCGCTCATGCCACGGCCTCCGTCAGCGAAAAGGTCTCGCGCATCGGCCGGGCCACGCGGAGGATGCGCTTGCCGGCGGTGTAGTCGTTGATGACGTCGCAGGGCGTGTAGTTGCGCTCCAGCTCGTAGAGTTCTTCCTCGTCCAGGCGCGTCTCCAGCGCGGCCAGGGCGCTGTCGAACTGCGCCGTGGTGTCGGCGCCGACCAGCATGCAGTCCACGCCGGGGTGATCGAGCACCCAGGCCTGGGCGATCTGCGCGTTGCTCACGCCGCGGCGCTGGGCCACGCGCTGCACCGAGCGGGCGATCTCGAAGGAGGCCTCGTCGGCGTACATCTGCTGGGTGAAGAAGTCGGTCTGGTTGCGCGTGGATTGCGCATCGCCGGTCAGCAGGCCGCGGGCCAGCGGGCTGAACACCGAGACGCCGAGGCCCTGGTCGCAGCAGAAGGGGATCATCTCGCGCTCTTCCTCGCGGTAGGCGCAGTTGAGCTGCAGCTGCATGTTGATCGGCTTGACCCAGCCGTTGCGCTCGCAGGCCATGAGGATTTTCGCCAACTGCCCGGTGAGCATGGTGGACACGCCGATGTAGCGGGCCTTGCCGGCGCGGACGATGTCGTTCAGCGCACCCATCGCCTCTTCCACGGGGGTGTTCAGGTCATAGAAATGCAGCATGTAGATGTCGACGTAGTCCATGCCCAGCCGGGCCAGGGAGGCGTCGATGCTGTCCATGATGTGCTTGCGCGAATGGCCGCTGGCGTTGATGCCCTGGCGGGTACCGTAGCCGACCTTGGTGGTGACCACGATGTCCTCGCGGCGCACCAGGCGCTTGAGGATGCGCCCCACCACTTCCTCGCCGACGCCGGCGGAATAGAAGTCGGCCAGGTCGATGAAGTTCACCCCGGCGTCCAGCGCGTGCTTCACGATCGGTTCGCTGCGCTGTTCGTCGAAGATCCACGGCTTCCAGTCCGGGGTGCCCATGTTCATGGTGCCCAGGCACAGCTTGGAGACCTGCAGGCCGGAGTTGCCGAGACGGATGTATTGCATGACGGCGACCTCAGGCTTTGGGGGTGTAGAAGGGGTTGGCGATCTGCCCGACCACGTCGGCCAGCTGCGCGCGCTCGGGCTTGCAGGCCAGCGCCGCGCGGATGGCGGTGCGGCAGGCGTTGTAGTTGTTCAGGTAGACGGCATCCAGGTCGTCGCAGGCCGGGTTGACCCAGTTGGCGGTGACGATGGCCCACTCGTCCTCGGCTTCGGCCGGCAGGGTGCCGTCCAGCAGGGCCTCGGTGACGGCCTTGGCGATGCCGGCCTGGGACGCGCCCCAGGTGGCGTTGGCGTGCAGGTCGCCGCCGATCGGGGCCTTGTTCACGTAGAGGGTCATCGGCTTGACCGGGAGGTTCGGCTGGGCGATCACCATGAACGGGCAGTGGCCCTGGCTGGGCGAGGCCAGGCTGCTGGCGAAGGCCTGGCCGGCGGGGCCGTTGCGCGGGCCGAGCAGGATGTTGATATGTGCGGCGTTGACGCCGGGGCCTTCGAAGCCTTCACCGATGTAGAGATCGAGCTGTTTCATGGGTACCTCGTGGGATCGTCAGGGCGAGCGGGGGCGCGGGCCGCGAAGGTCCGTGCGCAGGGCTGCGGGGCAGCCGGGTTCAGTAGGCGGTTCGCGACGGGGTTGGAGGAGGAACGAGCGGGAAGCGGGAAAGCAGCGGGAGGAATTCAGGCATGGCGCAATCGCTCGTTGTTGTTGTCGGGAGCCGTTGCGCGATTTTTTAGCACCGGCCCGTTGCGGGCCGGTAAGCATAAAAACTCAAGGAGCTATGAGTTCAACTCATAACCTGGGGGACTCAGATGCCGACCTTGTCCAGGGCCTTGCCGACGCCTTCCCAGAAACGCCGCTGGCGCCGCACCTCGTAGCCGCTGGCGGCGATCTGCGCCGGTTCCTGGATCAGGCGGGTGCGGGCGATCTCGGGTTCGGCCAGGCGCGCCTCGATCAGTTGCAGCGGGCCGTCGCCCTCGCTGTGGCTGCGCTTGGCGGGCACGCGGTCCTCGTCGTAGCGCAGGTAGTAGACGCCGCCGGCCTTGGCTTCGAGCATGAAGCTGGCGATGCGGGTGAAGTCCAGCGGGCCGTCGGCGAAGAAGGTCCAGAAGCTGCCGAACAGCGGCCGGCGCATTTCCAGCTTGAAGCTGCCCGGCTCGAACTCCAGGGCCAGGTAGCCGTTGCTCGGCAGGCTGCCGATCAGCTCGTTGTTGAGGAACAGGCCGGGGGCTTCCAGCTCCTCGTCGGCCCACTGGTTCTGCGGGCGGTAGAGATAGACCAGGGCATGTTGCGCGTCGCCGGGTCGCAGCGGCGCGAAGGCCTGGCCGTCGGTGGCGCCGAAGAAGGCGCCGGGGGAACTGCAACCGGCCAGCAGCATAAGAACCAGGCCCAGCAGCGATCGCAACATGCGTCAGTCCCTTCTTGTGGTCATGCCGTGAGCATAACCAGCGACGGCCGCCGGGCCACCCGCCGAAAGTCCGGGTGGCGGCGCCTCAGGGCAAGGTGGCCGGGCGCCTTTGCGCCGCCTGCGGTAACAGGTGACGCACCAACCACTTGCGCGTGGGTACCACCAAGCGCTCCTGGAACAGCACACAGCTGACCACCATGAACAGCAGGAACAGCGGGTACAGCCACAGCGACAGCTGCTGCTCGGTGGCCGCGGTGATGCAGTAGGCCCAGTCGGCCAGGCAGTCGCCGGGCGCGCGGATCAGCTTCTCGGTGCGCGAGAACAGGGTGAACAGCGGCACGTGCAGGGCAAACAACGACAGCGAAGCCGCCCCCAGGCGCGGCGACCAGTGGCGGATCGCCGGGCTGTGCGGGTCGCGCGGCAAGGCGCTGATGTACACCAGCACCAACTGCGCCGGCAGCAGCAGGCCGTTGTGCAGCAGGAAGTACCAGTGCCGCGCGCCCTGGGTATAGAGGTAGTCGGCGGCGAGGAAGTTGGCCACCACGAAGGCGCCCAGCGCCAGCACCGCGCCGGTGCCGGGCAGGCGGCCGCTGTCCTTGTGCTCGCGGAACAGGCCGTAGGCGAGGATGCCGCCGAGGAATTCCGGCAGGCGCAGGATCGGGTTGCGGTGCAGCAGGCCGGTCCAGGGCATGCCGTACTGCTGGTGCAGCGCCAGCAGCAGCGGCGGCACCAGGTACAGCAGCCAGAGTGCCAGCAGCGCCCGCCGCTTGTTGCCGATGCGCATCAGCCGCGGCGCCAGCGCCGGGAAGCAGAGGTAGAAGAAGAACAGCGTGGACAGCGACCAGAGCGGCGCGTTGAAGGTCAGGTACAGCGGGTTCCAGGCCTGCAGCATGGTCAGCTGGAGGATGCTGTTGAGCAGCAGCTCGCGGTCGCTCATCCAGTGGCGGAACAGCTCCGGATGGGTCTGGCCGAGGGTGTCGTGGGTGTCGTAGACCACGAAGCGCGGGGTGGCCTGGTCCAGGTCCGGGCCGATGCCCAGCTGGCTGATCAGCAGCAGCACGCCGATGGTCAGCAGGATCGAGAAGATGTGGATCGGGTAGAGGTTGGAGAAGCGCTTGGTGAGGAAGCTGCGCGGGCTCTCGCGCAGTTGGCCGTCGGTGACATAGACGTGGGCCAGGAGGAAGCCGGAGAGCACGAAGAAGGTGCTGGTGGCGAAGAAGCCCAGGCTGGTCAGCTCGTCCAGCCCGCGGAACTTCTGCTCCGCCGGGTAGACATGGAGGGTGTGGTAGACCACCACGTACATCCCGAGCAGGAAGCGCAACCACTCCAGCCCGATGAACCTTTCCTTGCCGATCTTGTTCACGACCTTACTCCCGTTCTCCCCGGGGTGCCTGCCCCGGCGGACTGCTCAACGGCGGCGGTCAAGGAAGTTGACCACCACCCGGTCGAGCCAGCCCCACAACCGCTGGTGCAGGCGCATCCACAGGGAGCGGCCGTGCCACAGCGTGAAATCAATCTCCCGGCTGGCGGCGAAGTCGGCGATCAGGCAATCGGCCACCGCCGCCGTGAAGTCGGCGTCCAGTATCTCGATATTGGCATCCAGATTGAACCGCAAGTTCCAATGGTCGAAGTTGCACGAACCGACGCTCGTCCAATCGTCCACCAGCACCACCTTCATGTGCAGGAAGCGCGGCTGGTACTCGAAGATGCGGATGCCGGCGCGCAGCAGGCGCGGGTAATAACGCTGCCCAGCATAGCGCACGGGGGCGTGGTCGGTGAGCCGGCCGGTCAGCAGCAGGCGCACCTCCACCCCGCGCCGGGCGGCCTTGCGCAGGGCCCGGCGGACCTTCCAGGTGGGCAGGAAATACGGCGTGGCCAGCCAGATGCGCTGCTGCGCACCGTTCAGGCTGCGCACCAGCGACTGCAGGATGTCGCGGTGCTGGCGGGCGTCGGCATAGGCCACCCGGCCCAGGCCGCTGCTGCCGACGGGCGTGGGCGGCAGGCGCGCCGGCGACACCATCTGCTGCGGGCGCCAGGCCTTGGCCTGCAGGCAGGCATGCCACTGGCGCTCGAACAGCACCAGCCAGTCGGCCAGCACCGGGCCCTGCATTTCCACCATCACCTCGTGCCAGGCGCTGGCGTTCTCCGGCACCGACCAGAACTCGTCGGTGGCGCCGGCGCCGCCGACGTAGCCGAGGTCCTGGTCCACCAGCAGCAGCTTGCGGTGGTCGCGGAACAGGTTGCGCCAGCCGCCGCGCCAGCGCAGCGGGTTGTACAGGCGCAGCTCGCCGCCGGCCTCGCGCAGGCGGCGGCCCCAGGCGCTGCCCAGGCGCAGGGCGCCGAAGCCGTCGAACAGGCAGCGCACGGCCACGCCGCGGCGCAGGGCGTCGATCAGGGTTTCCAGCAGCAGCTCGGAACAGGTGCCGCCCTCCACCAGATACAGCTCCAGGTCCACCTGGCGCTGCGCCCGGGCGATGGCCGTGAGCATGCTCGGGAAGAAGTCCTCCCCGTCCACCAGCAGGGCGAAGCGGTTGCCGCTACGCCAGGGGAAGACCGGCCCGCTCACCGCTGGGCGAAGATCAGCACGGCGCCCACCGGCACCGCCAGGTTGATGGTCTGCAGGCCGGCGAGCTTGCGCAGCTGCTCCACGCCCGGCGCCAGGCCGAAGTCGGCGGCGTCGAGGATCAGCGGCGACAGCGTCACCACCTGGAAGCGCCGTTCGTCCAGGCGCGTCACCAGCACCTCGGCGCGGTAGGCGTGGCTGGCGCCGTGCAGGTCCAGGCGCAACGGCAGCGGCATTTCCAGCTGCGCGCCGTTGGCCAGGCCGAGGATCGGCCCCAGGTCCAGCTGCGCGTCCACGCTGGCCTCGGGGTAGCGTTCGGTCTCGAACAGCAGCTCGCGGATGCGCTCGTCGCGCAGCGGCACGCCGCTAAGCACCGAGTCCAGCTCGATGCGCAGGCTGGCCTTGCCGTGGTCGTCGACGCTGCCGTGCATGACCAGGAAGCGGTTGTTGTCGGCGCCGGCGGCGCCGCGGCCGGTGACGAAGTTCAGCCGCGAGGACTCGTAGTCGAGGTACCAGGCCGCCTGGACGGAAGCGGCGAAGCAGGCAGCGAAGAGGAAGGCGAACAGCGAGCGCATGAAATCCCTTACATGGAAAACGACCGGATCAACGGCCAACGATAGCCGCCCGCCGTCGGCTTGCAAACCGGCCGGCGAGCCCGTTGGGCAGGCGGCAGCGCCATTGGTTCAGACGTAATTGGTTCAGGCGTAGGGCGTATAACCGTTCGCGGTTATACGCCGATACACCCAGGCCATGGCCAACGCCCAGGCCAACCCAGGAGCCGCCGGGGATCAAGGCCAAGCGGCGGATAACGCCGTAGGCGTTATGCGCCCTACGCCTGCGGCAGCAGCCGGCAGCCCTCGCGCGGGCCGAGCCAGGCGGCGGTCTGGGTGCTGCCCAGGCCGCGGGCGGTCACGCGCTTGTGCTCGGCGTCGTCGAGGAAGGCGCTGGTGGGCACGTACTGCTTGGTGTAGCCCTGGCAGTATTCGGCGCTGTTGCCCATGACGTAGCGGCAGGAGCAGTACTCCTTGGCCGTGTAGGCGCCGATGATCGGCGGGAAGGACTCCAGGTGCACGCGGTTGGCCCAGGCCCAGCCGGCCAGGGCGACCAGCGCCAGGAGCAGCAGGCTGAGCAGCGGATGGCGGCGGATCATGGCTTGGCCTCCGGCTGGGCGAAGGCCGCGAGGGCCCGCTTGAGGAAGTCGTCGTGGCGGTAGCTGCCGTCGCGGTCGTCGGCGTAGCGCACGATCACCAGCTTCTGGTCGGGCAGTACGTAGAGCGCCTGGCCCCAGTGGCCGAGGGCGGCGAAGGTGGTTTCCGGGGCGTTCGGCCAGGGCAGGCCGGCGCCGGCCGGGGCGCGGTTGAGCCACCACTGGCCGCCGGGCACGCCGTCGCTGGCGTCTTCCGCAGTCGGGCGGTAGTTGGCGAACGGCGTGAGGGCGAACTGCATCCAGGCCTGCGGAAGCAGTTGGCGTTCCTTCCAGCGCCCGCCGCGCTGCATCAGCAGGCCGATGCGCGCCAGGTCGCGGGCGGTCATGTAGGCGTAGGAGGAGCCGACGAAAGTACCGCTGGCGTCGCGCTCCCACACCGCCGAGCGGATGCCCAGGGGCTCGAACAGCGCTGTCCAGGGGTAGTCGGCGTAGGCATCGCCGACCATCTGCTTGAGGCTGGCGGCGAGCACGTTGCTGTCGCCGCTGGAGTAGCGGAAGCGCTGCCCCGGTTCGGCGTCGGCGGGGAAGCCGGCGACGAAGCCGGCCATGTCGTCGCGGCCGCGGGTGTAGAGCATGGCCACCACCGAGGACTTCAGCGGGGCGTATTCGTAGTCTTCTTCCCAGGCCAGGCCCGAGGCCCAGTTGAGCAGGTGGCGCATCTTCACCTGCGGGTGTGCGGCGAAGGGCGCGAAGTGCTGCGCCACCGCGTCGTCCAGCTGGAAGCGGCCCTCGCCGTAGGCCACGCCGAGCACGCAGGCCATGATGCTCTTGCTCATCGACCAGGTCAGGTGCGGGGTCTGCGCCCGGGTCGGCCCGGCATAGCGCTCGTAGACCAGCTGACCGTCGCGGATCACCACCACGGCGTCGCTGCGCACGCCCTGGCGGGTGGCGTCGTCGCGCGCCGGGAAGGCATAGGCCTCGAAGGCCTGCAACGCAGGGCCACTGGGCGCGGGGCCGGGCTGCCAGTCGGCGTCCGGCCAGGTTTCCGCATGGGCCGGCGCCAGCAGGCACAGGCCGGCGACCAGGGTGAGGCCACGCAGCAGCGGGCGCAGGGAGGGCATGGGCATCGGCGGGCCTCTTGTTGTCAGCTCCGGCGGAACCCTAGCACGCTGCCATGACGGCTTTAAGCGCCGATCACGCCGTAATGGCGGACGAATTCAGCGCGGCACCTGGTAGTCGGCCGGGCCGAGCAGGTCCATGCCGCATTCCAGGCCGCTGATCCAGTCCAGGAAGGCGTCGATCATCGGCCGCCCGACGAAGGGCCGGCCGTGCTGCGGCACCATCATCTGCACGTCGAGGGTGCGCACCATGTCCGCCCACAGCCGGCACACCTTGTTGCTGGCCATGTAGCGACGGTGGAAGCCGAGCATGTGCGGCAGGTGCTCGATGAAGTCCTGCACCGGGCTGGCGTCGTCCACCAGGGAGGCGCCCATGTCGCCGGAGAAGAGGATGCGGCTGACCGGGTCGTAGATCTGGAAGTTGCCCACCGAGTGCAGGAAGTGCGCCGGCAGCACCTTCAGCTGGCAGCGCCCGAGGTTCAGCGACTGGCCGCGGTCGGGCACGGCGATGACGCGGTCGTAGGTGGAGATGCCGTGGCTGACCGCCAGGTAGCTGGCCGTCAGGTGCGGCAGGAAGCGCGCCCAGAGCTTGGAGCAGATGACCTTGGCGCGGGTGTGCAGCAGCCACTTGTCCAGCGCGGCGATGATGTCCGGGTCCTGGTGCGAGGCGAAGATGTAGTCCAACTCCTGCAACGGCATCAGCTTCGACAGCTCCAGCGACAGCGGCGTGTAGGTCAGGTCGCCGCCCGGGTCGAGCAGCAGGTACTGGCCGTGGTCGACGATGAGGAACTGGTTGGACTGCACCCCGTCGCCACTGACGAGGTCGTCGAAGCACAGGCATTGGTGGGTGCCGTTGTCGAACAGCACTATGGGTTCGCGACGCATGGAGCTTCCTGCGGGTCATGCCGGTGGGGCGGCGGAATGTCGCGCAGGGTACCCAGGCGCGGGCGCCGGCCTCACTGACCTGGGTCAAGCCCCAGTGCCGCCCAGGCCTTGTCCAGGCGCCTGGCGCGAGCGCTGCCGCCCAGGGCGAGCACGGCGCGGTCGCGCTTCCACAGCTGCGCCCAATGCTCCGGGCCCTGGGCGATGGCGGCGTCCAGCGCCGGGGTCAGGGCGTCGAACTGGGCGAACAGGCCGCCCAGCAGCAGGTGCGTCGCCGTGTCGCCCACCGGGTGCCGCGCCACTTCGGCGCAGCCGGCCAGCAGCCCGGCCAGGCGCAGGGGCAATTCCCGCGGCCAGCGGCTGGCCAGGCCCACGCCGTACAGCCAGGCCAGCAGCGCGGCCATCACGTGCAGGTCTTCCAGGCCGCGGAACGGCTTGCTGTAGGCGTCCCAGCCGTCGCCCGGCAGGCGCTCGCAGTGGGCGCCCTCGAGGATCAGCCGGGCGTGGGGGATGTCGGGGATCAGCGGCATGGCCGGCATCGGCTCCAGGCGCGCGCCGGGGGCGCCGGCCAGCACCACGGTCATGGCCAGGCGCGGGGCCTCGCCGTCCGGCTCGTCGCGCGCCGCCACAAGGTACCAGGCGGCGCTGTCGGCGGCGGTGGCGAAGTCCTTGCGGCCGTGCAGGGTCAGGCCGTCCAGGCGGGTGGCCAGGTCCGCCGGGCGCAGGCTCTTGCCCTCGCTGACGCAGAGCGCGCCCAGCCCGGCCGGGGCCGCCGGCCACAGGGCGCGCAGGGCCGCCTGGTAGCCGCCGAGGAAGGCCAGGCCGGGAGTGGCCGCCAGACGCCCGGCGAGCACCGCCAGCTCCAGCGGCCCGGCGCCAGCGGCGCAGGCCAGCAGTTCGGCGTACCAGTCCTCCAGGGCCAGGCCGGCGGGCAGTGGCTCCAGGGGGCCGAGCAGGCGGTTCCAGGGCATGGGGCGATCCTCATCCGGGGGGTGGTGTTGTCATACAAGCATCACGCCAGGGTCACAAGCGTGACACCGCCGCTTCCTAGCCTGAGCTTGCACAACAAAGGCGACCGGCCGCAACCCGCCTGGCCGGCCCATGGAGGCCTCCGCATGAGTCAGACCGCCCACGCCTGCGACACCCCGCGCGAAGAACGCCGCCTGAAAGCCGTGCGCCTGCGCGGCGCCCGCGCCCTGCGCGAAGCCCAGGCCCTGCGCTTCCGCGTCTTCAGCAGCGAGTTCGATGCACGCCTCAAAGGCGCCGAACTCGGCCTGGACCTGGACGACTACGACAGCCACTGCCTGCACATCGGCGTGCGCGACCTGGCCAGCGGCGCCCTGGTGGCTACCACCCGCCTGCTCGACCACCGCGCCGCCGAACGCCTGGGGCGCTTCTACAGCGAGGAGGAATTCCACCTCGACGGCCTGGCCGAGCTGCAGGGCCCGGTGCTGGAGATCGGCCGCACCTGCGTCGACCCGGCCTACCGCAACGGCGCCACCATCGCCGTGCTCTGGGGCGAGCTGGCCGAAGTGCTCAACGAGGGCGGCTACCGCTACCTGATGGGCTGCGCCAGCATCCCCATGCGCGACGGCGGCATCCAGGCCCTGGCGGTGATGCAGCGCCTGCGCGAGCGCTACCTGTGCCGCGAGAACCTGCGCGCCGAGCCGAAGACGCCGCTGCCGGCGCAGGAACTGCCGGACAACCTCACCGCCGAGCTGCCGCCGCTGCTCAAGGCCTACATGCGCCTGGGCGCGAAAATCTGCGGCGAGCCCTGCTGGGACCCGGACTTCCAGGTCGCCGACGTGTTCATCCTGCTCAAGCGCGACGAGCTGTGCCCGCGCTACGCCCGCCACTTCAAGGCGGCCGTGTGATGCGCGGCGCCTGGCGCATCGCCCGCCTGCTGGCGGTGATCGGCCTGGGCCTGGCGCTGGCCGCCGGGGTGGCGCTGCTCGAACGCCTGCCCGGCTACGACTGGACCGCCCTGCGCCAGAGCCTGACGCGCTGGTGGCTGGCGCGCCTGAGCCGCGCCCTGCCGCTGCGGGTGAAGGTCTACGGCGAGCTGCCCCGGCAACCGGCGCTGTGGGTCAGCAACCACGTGTCCTGGCTCGACATCCCGCTGCTCGGCGCCCTGGCGCCGCTGACCTTCCTGTCCAAGGCCGAGGTGCGCCAGTGGCCGCTGGCCGGCTGGCTGGCGGAAAAGGCCGGCACCCTGTTCATCCGCCGCGGCTCGGGCGACGGCAGCCGCCTCGGCGAGCAGATCGCCGGGGCCCTGCAGCTGGGCCGCTCGACGCTGATCTTCCCGGAAGGCACCACCACCGACGGCCGCGGCCTGCGCAACTTCCACGGTCGCCTGCTGGCCGGCGCCATCCACGCCGGGGTGCCGCTGCAGCCGGTGGCCCTGCGCTACCTGCGCGACGGCGAGCCGGACCCCCTGGCGCCCTTCATCGGCGACGACGAGTTGGTCAGCCACCTGCTGCGGCTGCTGCGCAACGACCGCGGCTGCGTGGAAATCCACCTGCTCGCGCCGCTGCCCAGCCAGGGCCGCGACCGCGCCCAGCTGGCGCAGCAGGCCCATGCCGCCATCGGCACGGTGATCTACGGGGAAGTCGCTCGGGACCAGGCGCTGGCCGCCTGAAAGAGAAAGTCGAACCTGCCGGGCGCCACGGCTGGCAGGTTCCGCCCCGGACGGCGGCGCAGGCTTGAGCGCCAACCGGAAAGCACGGCGCCCGCCAATGGCGGGCGCCGTCGTTCCAGCGGCGCGCAGGGCCTGCGCCGCGCCGTCCTACACGCCGGTTTCCGGCGGCACGACCAGGATGTCGCAATCCAGTTCGCGCAGGGCGTAGTCGGCCACACTGCCGATCAGGGCACGCTTGATCCCGCCCATGCCCCGGGTACCCATCACCAGCAGGTCCGGCCGGTGCTTCTCGGACATGCGCTCCAGCACGTTGCCCGGCAGGCCGACGGCGACCAGCTGCTCGTCGATCCAGGGTTCCAGCTGCTGGTCCCGGAGGAACGCCTTGAACTCGTCCACCGCCTGGCGCGTCTCGGTGCCGACGAACTCGTCGATGCGCTCCTCGCTGACCCCGGAGTACTGCATCATGCCCTTGGCCAGCGGGCTGAAGGCATAGATGGCGCGGCGCACCGCGCCCTGCAGCAGGCCCAGGCGCTCGGCGACGCGCACCGCATTGGCCGAGGCCGGCGAGGTGTCCAGCGCCAATAGCAGGTCACGGTATTCACCGACCGCCGGCTGGTTGACCATCAGCACCGGCAGCTTGCCGGCGCGCACCACGCGTTCCACCGTGGTGCCGACGAAGATGTCGCGCAGCACGCTCTTGCGGTGCGAGCCCATCACCAGCAGGTCGACATCCTCCTCCAGCGCGCAGCTGACGATCTTCTGGTTCGGGTCGCCGACCTCGACGCGGATGCGCGGGCAACTGCCGCCCAGGGCGGTGAGTTCGACCAGGCGCGCCTCCAGCAGCAGCCGGACCTGCGTCGCCTCCTGCTCGACCAGCGCCGCCGGCTGGTCCTCATCCACCACGCAGAGCACCGTCCACGGGCAGCCGAAGCGCTTGGCCAGGGCGCCGGCGCGTTGCAGGGCCTTCTCCGAGCGCGAAGACAAATCCGTGGCGATCATCAATGATTTGAGCATGCTGCACCTCCCTCTCCGTCGTGGGTTCTATTGCATCCTTTCATGGCTTTCCTACGTTTGATGCATATCAAGCCGGGGGGCGATCCCCAGGCAAATTGTCGCGCCGCCCAGCCAGCGCCAGCAGTTGCGGGTAGAACGCGCGGAAGTCGTCGCTCAGCGGCTGGTAGCGCTCGGCCAGTTCCTCCCAGGCGCCGTCCAGCAGGCCCGGGCGCGACAGCCGGCGGGCCATGCCGGCGAGCACGTCCTGCAGCACCGTGAACTCGCGGTAGCTGCCCAGCCAGTCCTGCGCCGCCATGCGCGGGGCGATGCGCGCCAGGCGCTCGGGCAACTGCGGGGTGGTGTTCAGTACACCATAGACGCGGCGGGTGAATTCGCTGAGCGGCTCGTTGCTGAATGTGTCCCAGTCCCGCGCCAGGCAATGGTCGAAGAACACGTCCAGCAGCACGCCCGCCAGGCGCCGCCGCTCGGCGGGAAAACGCAGCTTCGCCGCATGCACCAGCGGATGGCTGTCGGTGAAGGCATCGATGCGCCGGTGCAGGCGGATGGCCGCCTCGATGTCCGCCGGCCAGCGCCCAGCCAGCGGCCCCTTGACGAAATCGCCGTAGAGGCTGCCGAGCAACTGCGCCGGCTGCGAACCGCCGAGGTGGAGATGGGCGAGGTAGTTCATGGCCCAAGCTTAGCGCGAAACCCGCGCCGCCGGGATGCCGGGCAAGGCCCGCGGATTTGCCCGCAAGGCCCGTCTCTGCTAGTGTCGCCGGGTTCCGAATACCCCGCCGAGATGTCCCATGGCCCGCAAGAAAGCCGTCGATTTCGAACAGTCCCTCGCCGAACTGCAAACCCTGGTGGAACGCCTGGAAAGTGGCGAGTTGTCCCTGGAGGACTCGCTCGGCGCCTTCGAGCAGGGCATCCGCCTGACCCGCGAATGCCAGGCGGCGCTGAGCCAGGCCGAGCAGAAGGTGCAGGTGCTGCTGGAGCGCGATGGCGAGCTGAGCGAGGCGCCGTTCGACAGCGAAGGCGAAGACGCATGATCGCCGCCTACCAGGCGCGCTGCCAGGCGCGTGTAGACGCCGCCCTGGAAACCCTGTTCACCCCGCCCCGCGAAGACCTCCAGCGCCTCTACCGGGCCATGCGCTACAGCGTGGTCAACGGTGGCAAGCGCGTGCGCCCGTTGCTGGCCTACGCCGCCTGCGAGGCCTTGGGCGGCGACCCCGCCCGGGCCGACGGCGCGGCCTGCGCGGTGGAACTGATCCACGCCTACTCGCTGGTCCACGACGACCTGCCAGCAATGGACGACGACGACCTGCGCCGCGGCCAGCCGACCACCCACATCGCCTTCGACGAGGCCTGCGCCATCCTCGCCGGCGACGGACTGCAGGCGCTGGCCTTCGAAGTGCTGGCCGAGGCCCGGTTGAACCCGCAGGACGCCGAAACGCGCCTGGCCATGGTCGCCGCCCTAGCCCGCGCCGCCGGCTCCGCCGGCATGGTCGGCGGCCAGGCCATCGACCTCGAGGCGGTGGGCCGCAAGATCGACCAGGCGGCCCTGGAAACCATGCACCGGCACAAGACCGGCGCGCTGATCGAAGCCAGCGTGCGCCTGGGCGCCCTGGCCAGCGGCCAGGCCGACGCCGAACGCCTGGAGGCCCTGGCCCGCTACGCCGGGGCCATCGGCCTGGCGTTTCAGGTGCAGGACGACATCCTCGACGTGGAAAGCGACACGGCTACCCTGGGCAAGACCCAGGGCAAGGACCAGGCCCACGACAAACCCACCTATCCCGCCCTGCTCGGCCTGGAAGCCGCCAAGACCTACGCCCTGGCCCTGCGCGACCAGGCCCTGGCGGCCCTGGAGGGCTTTGGCGAAGGTGCTGAGCCGCTGCGGGAGCTGGCTCGCTATATCGTCGATCGGCGTAGCTGAGGGGTCGGCGGTACGGGTCAGGCAGCGAGGTATCGGCGAAGTCCGCAACCCTCACCCCAGCCCTCTCCCAGAGGGAGAGGGGGCCGTTCGGCGTGGGTGGATAACACAGCGTTAGCCGGCTGGTTCCGCGGTTATACGCCGTAGGCCAATTGCACCGGGATGCCCGGTGTGGCCGGTGAATCCAATCGCGGACGAAGTCCGCTCCTACGGTTCCAGGAAGCACGGCTTTTCGTAGGATGGCGTTGAGCGAAGCGATACCCATCACCGCAACCGCATGGGTTTCGCAAGCTCAACCCATCCTACGAAGAGCACCTCGGCGCAAGACAGTTGCTCCTACACCCGTGCTTCCTGGAACCGTAGGAGCGGACTCCGTCCGCGATTCGGCGCATAGCGCCGTACAGATTTCCAGAGAAACATCCGCGCGCACCGGAACGCCCCTTGGAAGGCCAAGCGCTCTGGCCCAAGGCCCACAGGCAAAACCAGCCCCGCCCCACAGGAACAACCGCAAGAAACCCACCCCCTCCCCCAACCAAACAGCACCCCCACCTTGCTTGGGCCTGTCAGAAGCATCAGGTAAACTGCCGCATCTTTGCCTCTCATAACGATCAGCCTGATGCCCACGACGTTCCACGAGATCCCCCGCGAGCGCCCCGCCACCCCCCTGCTCGACCGCGCCAATACGCCGGTCGAGCTGCGCCGGCTGGGCGAGGCGGAGCTCGTCAGCCTCGCCGACGAACTGCGCCAGTACCTGCTCTACAGCGTCGGCCAGACCGGCGGCCACTTCGGCGCCGGCCTGGGGGTGATCGAGCTGACCATCGCCCTGCACTACGTCTTCGACACCCCGGACGACCGCCTGGTGTGGGACGTCGGCCACCAGGCCTACCCGCACAAGATCCTCACCGGCCGCCGCGAGCGTATGGGCACCCTGCGCCAGAAGGACGGCCTGGCCGCCTTCCCGCGGCGCTCGGAGAGCGAGTACGACACCTTCGGCGTCGGCCACTCCAGCACCTCCATCAGCGCCGCGCTGGGCATGGCCATCGCCGCGCGCATGCAGGGCTCCGGGCGCAAGTCGGTGGCAGTGATCGGCGACGGCGCGCTGACCGCCGGCATGGCCTTCGAGGCGCTGAACCACGCCTCCGACGTGCAGGCCGACATGCTGGTGATCCTCAACGACAACGACATGTCGATCTCGCACAACGTCGGCGGCCTGTCCAACTACCTGGCCAAGATCCTCTCCAGCCGCACCTACAGCAGCATGCGCGAGGGCAGCAAGAAGGTGCTCTCGCGCCTGCCCGGGGCCTGGGAGATCGCCCGCCGCACCGAGGAATACGCCAAGGGCATGCTGGTCCCCGGCACCCTATTCGAGGAGCTGGGCTGGAACTACATCGGCCCGATCGACGGCCACGACCTGCCCACGCTGATCGCCACCCTGCGCAACATGCGCGACCTCAAGGGCCCGCAGTTCCTCCACGTGGTGACCAAGAAGGGCAAGGGCTTCGCCCCGGCCGAGGCCGACCCCATCGGCTACCACGCCATCACCAAGCTGGAACCGGCCGGCGCTGCGCCGAAGAAGGCCGGCGGGCCGAAGTACTCCAACGTCTTCGGCCAGTGGCTGTGCGACATGGCGTCGCAGGACCCGCGCCTGGTCGGCATCACCCCGGCGATGAAGGAAGGCTCTGACCTGGTGGCCTTCGCCGAGCGCTTCCCGGAGCGCTACTTCGACGTCGCCATCGCCGAGCAGCACGCCGTGACCCTCGCCGCCGGCATGGCCTGCGACGGCATCAAGCCGGTGGTGGCGATCTACTCCACCTTCCTGCAGCGCGGCTACGACCAACTGATCCACGACGTCGCGGTGCAGAACCTCGACGTGCTCTTCGCCATCGACCGCGCCGGCCTGGTCGGCGAGGACGGCCCGACCCACGCCGGCAGCTTCGACCTTTCCTACCTGCGCTGCATCCCCGGCATGCTGGTGATGACCCCCAGCGACGAGGACGAACTGCGCAAGCTGCTGACCACCGGCTACCTGTTCCAGGGCCCGGCGGCGGTGCGTTACCCGCGCGGCAGCGGGCCGAACACCCCGATCGACCCGGCGCTGGAACCGGTGGAGATCGGCAAGGCCGTGCTGCGCCGCCAGGGCAAGGCCGGCAAGGTCGCCATCCTGGCCTTCGGCGTGCAGCTGGCCGAGGCCCTGCAGGTGGCCGAGCGCTTCGACGCGACCGTCGCCGACATGCGCTTCGTCAAGCCGCTGGACGAGGCCCTGGTGCGTGAGCTGGCCGACAGCCACGAACTGCTGGTGACAATCGAAGAAAACGCCGTGATGGGCGGCGCCGGCGCCGCGGTCGGCGAGTTCCTCGCCCGCGAGAACCGCCAGCAGCCGCTGCTGCACCTGGGCCTGCCGGACTACTACGTGGAGCACGCCAAGCCGGCGCAGATGCTCGCCGAATGCGGCCTGGACGCCGCCGGCATCGAGCGCGCCATCGCCGAGCGCCTGGCGCTGCTGGCCAACCCCGCGCCCGAGGCCTGAGCCCCGGCGCGCGGCGTCAGCCCAGCAGCGCCAGCGTGTCCAGGGCGATCATGCGCTCCTCGGCGGTGGGCACCACCAGCACCCGCGGCGAGCCGGGCCGGTGGATTTCCCGGCAGCGGCCGCCCACGCAGGCCGCGTTGGCCGCCTCGTCGACGGCGAAGCCGAGGAACCCCAGGTGGGCCAGGGTCCTGGCGCGCACCAGCACCGAGTTCTCGCCGATCCCGCCGGTGAACACCAGGCCATCGATGCGCGGCATGGCGCAGCCCATCGCCGCCAGGGACTTGGCCAGGCGGTAGCAGAACACCTCGATGGCCAGGGCCGCGCCCGCGTGGCCCCGGGCGCGCGCCTGCTCCAGGGTGCGCATGTCGTTGGACAAGCCCGACAGGCCGAGCAGGCCGCTGTCTTCGTTGAGCATCCTGTCGACTTCCTCGATGGTCCAGCCCAGGCTGCGGATCAGGTGGCCGTGCAGGTTGGGGTCGACGTCGCCGCTGCGCGTGCCCATCACCAGGCCCTCCAGCGGCGTCATGCCCATGCTGGTGTCGCGGCTGCGGCCGTTGACGATGGCGCAGGTGGAGCTGCCGTTGCCCAGGTGCGCCGACAGCCAGCAGCTGTCCTCCGGCGGCAGGCCGCACAAGGAAGCGGCGCACTGGCTGACGTAGCGGTGGCTGGTGCCGTGGAAGCCGTAGCGGCGCACGCCGAAATGCCGGTACAGCCTTTCCGGCAGGGCATAGCGGTAGGCGTGCTCGGGCAGGCTCTGGTGGAAGGCGGTGTCGAACACCGCCACCTGCGGCAGTTGCGGGTACAGCGCCAGGGCCGCCTCGATGCCGGCCAGGGCGCCGGGGTTGTGCAGCGGCGCCAGGGCGACGGTGTCGCGGATGTTCTGCATGACCTGCGGGTCGATGCGGCAGGCCTGGCTGAAGTGCTCGCCGCCATGCACCACGCGGTGGCCGATGCCTTGCAGGCGCCCTTCGGCGGCTACCTGCACCAGCTGCAGCAGGCGCGCCAGGGCCTGGCGGTGGTCGGCGTTCGGCAGGACGAGGTCGACGCGGCCGCCGGCGTCGACGATGCGCAGGCTGGCCTGGGGCGTGCCCAGGCATTCGACGATGCCGCTGGCGCGGAACTCGGGGGAGCTTTCGTCGACCAGGGCGAACTTGATCGACGAACTGCCGCAGTTGATGACGAGGATGCTTCGGTCGGACATGGAAGGTTTTCCTGCAGGACAAGGGAGAGCCCGGCGCGCCGCGCCGCCCCGGACCGCGAAGGGCCGGGCACGGGCGCGCCGGGGAGAAGAGGTGCGGCCTACCAGGCCGCGCTCAGGCGTTCGCGGTTGGCCAGGGTGGCCGAGGGCCGTTCACCGAAGAGCTGCTGGTAGTCGCGCCCGAACTGCCCCATGTGCCAGAAGCCCCAGGCCATGGCGGCGTCCTGCACGGTCGCGTAGGGCGAGTGGGGGCTGCCCAGTTCGCGGTGCACGGCGTTCAGGCGCACGGCCTTGAGGTAGTGGATGGGGCTGCGCCCGAGCACGTCCAGGAAGCAGTTGCGCAGCGTGCGCTGGCTGACGTGCAGGAGCCGGCAGAGCTCCAGAGCGCTCACCGGCCGGCAGGGGTTGTCCAACACGTATTCGCGCGCCCTGGCGACCACCCAGTGCTTGCGCAGCAGGGTGCGGGAGCAGGCGTCGCGGGCGGGTTCCGCGCCCTGCAGCAGGTCCAGCAGGCAGAGCAGCAGGTCGTGGTTCAGCTGCCGCGCCACCGCGGGCTCGCGCAGGCTCAGCGGCTCGACCTGGGCCAGCGCCAGCGCGGCGCGCATGAAGTCGCACAGGCGCCGCCGGGCGCCGGGCTCGACCTGCAGCAGGCGCGACTCCTCCAGCAGCAGGCCGAGGTGGCGCAGCTCCTCCAGTTCCAGGTGCTCCAGCAGCGCCTCGCGCTCCACCACCAGGCCGAGGATGTTGTAGTCGTCCGGGGTGCTCAGCTCGAACTCGCGGCCGCCCGGGCGCACGGCGATGGCCTGGGCGTCGATGCAGTCGCGGCCGATGTAGCCGACGTCCTTGTCGCCGTAGGGGATGCCGAACCAGAAGGCGCCGGGCCAGACCATGCAGGACTGGTGCAGCGCGTGGCTGGTGTATTCGCGGAAGAACTGCAGGCCGTCGAGCCAGACCTCGGTCAGCTCGCCGCGGAAGGACCCGGGATCGAGCTGGTCGTAGAGCTGCTGCCAGGCGGTGATGTTGCAGGCGTGGGCGTAGACGTCGCGGGTCTGCCGCCGGCGCACGCCGTCGCAGTGGCCCAGGGGTTCGTCCAGCCTGCCCGGCGTGCCGTCGCACGCCCAGAGGTGATGCAGATCGATTGCGCTTTTCTTGTCCGACATGACGCCTTGCCCGATAGCTTCAGGGACCCGCGCGAGCGGGTCGGGTTTCGTCATGCAAGGCACGGCCAGGTGGGTGGCTCTACGGCTACCTCACACTGTGGGGGATTGCTCAGAGCAGGTGTTGCCACAGGTCAAGGTGCGGCCTGGGCACGGTCATGCCGTGGACCAGCAGCCCCTTTTCCCCGGCGCTGGCGCAGGCCACCCGCACCGCCGCCTCCACGTCGGCGACCTCGCCGGTCAGCACCAGGTAGCACTTGCCGCCGATGCCGAAGGCCATGTGCACGCGCACCAGGGTGACGTTGGCCGCCTTCACCGCGGCGTCGGCGGCCTCGATGCAGGCCGCCACGCTGAAGGTTTCCACCACCCCCAGCGCGCGCGGCCGCTCCACCGGGTTGACGCCGCTGATGGCCGGCAGCACCGATTCGTGGATGTTCGCCAGGACGAACTGGTCCACCAGCATCTGCCCGCCCTCGGCCGCGCCGGCCTGCACCGCCTGGCGCACCGCGGCGACCTCGCCGCCGACCATGGCGATGTACTTGCCGGGGCAGATGGTCTTGGCCGCCAGCAGCTGCACGTCGGCGCTCTTCAGCATCAGGTCGGCGAGCTGCACGCCGCGGGCGATGCTGGTCAGTTCGATCAAACCTATGGCGTGGTGCATCAGGCTTCTCCTGGTGGGTTGGCGACGAGGCGGATATGGCTGTCTCCGACCTCCGCCACGCGGCCGGCGATGCTGGCGTGCAGCGGCACGCCGAGTTGTCCTTCGGGCACTTCGGCGATGCACTCGCCCAGCGCCACCTGCTGGCCCACGGCAACGCGGGGCCGGGCGGCCACGCCGATGTGCTGGCGCAGCGCCAGGCGCACTTCGGCGGGGTGATATTCCTGCGTCAGCAATGGCGCCTTGTGGTTGTAGGCCTGCAACTCCAGGCGCGAGACCAGGCGGCTGACCGGCAGCAGGCGGTATTCGGCCATGGGGTCGGCGCCGCGCAGTTCGCCCTGGTAGCGGGCGCCCTCCTCGCGCAGGCGGGCCTTGAGCGCCTGGTTCAGGCGCATCGGCGAAATCTCCACCGGGCAGGCGTAGGCCTCGCAGATGCCGCACTCGGAGCAGGTCAGCGCCGACAGCAGCACGCTGGGCTGGGCGACATGCTGGTAGTTGGTGGCGCGCACGATCAGGTGCGGCGGCAGCTCGTGGCCGATCATGTGCCGCGGGCACAGCTCGGTGCACAGCGTGCACTGCTCGCACACCGAGCGGGCCATGGCCAGCACCGAGTCCATGCTCTGCCGGCGGCGGCGCACCAGCAGGTGATCCTGCGGCAGCACCAGCAGGCCGCCGGTGGTCTTGCTGACCGGTTCGTCTAGGTCGTCCAGCAGGCGCCCCATCATCGGCCCGCCGTTGATGAAGGCCGGGCGCTCCAGGGTGCTGCCGCCGGCCAGGGCCAGGGCCTCGCGCAGCGGCGTGCCCAGCGGCAGGCTGAGGGTCAGCGGCTGGCGCACCGCGCCGTTCACGGTCAGGGTGCGGTGGGTCACCGGCAGTTGCAGCTCCACCGCGCGGCCGACGTTGATCAGCGTCTGCACGTTGCTCACCACCACGCCGATGGCCAGCGGCAGCGCCGCCGGCGGCACGCGCCGGCCGGTGGCCAGCCAGATGGTGATGACCTCGTCGCCGGCCGGGTAGACGTCCGGCAGTATGTGCAGGCGCACGCGCTCGGGCAGCAGCGGCTGCAGGCGCTCGATGGCCGCGCGGTACTTGGCCTTGAGGGCGATGATGCCTTGCTTCGCGCCGGTGGCGGCCATGCCGTGGAGCAGGCCCTTGAGCAGCCATTCGGCCTGTTCCACGGCGAGCTGCTGGTCGACCTTGAGCAGGGGCTCGCACTCGGCGCCGTTGACCAGGTAGATCTCCGCCTCGGCCTTGAGCTTGACGTGGGTCGGGAAGCCCGCGCCGCCTGCCCCCACCACGCCGGCGGCGAACACCCGGCGGCGGATTTCCCCGGCGTCCAGGGCCTCGACGGCAATCATCGCGGCGCCCCTCCCGGCAGGCGGTAGCGGCTACTGCGGCGGCGCAGCCGGCCCTGGGCGAAGAGGCCTTCCAGCCAGGCCCGGGCCTGCGCCACCGGGATGTCGAAGGCCGCCGCCACCTCGCTGGCGCTGTAGCCGTGCTTGCGCCGGGCGAGCAGGCCGAGCAGCGCCTCCTGCGGGGCCGGCGCCGGGGCCGGGCCCTGCCCGGCGTCCAGCAGGCTGCCCAGCAGGTAGGCGGTGTCGTCTTCCGGGCGGCCGATCTCCTTGCGGCTGACCAGGCAGCCGCGCCGGGTCGCCAGCGCCGCGCCGGCGTCCAGCGCGGCGCGGCAGGCGGCCAGGTCACCCTCCACCACCAGGGTGACCAGCGCCGGGTTGGTCACGGCCTGGCGCAGCAGGCGCACCGACGCCGCCTTGAGCATGGCGTCGGCGGCCTCTATGCCGCAGGCCAGGCCCCTGACCTCCAGCAAGCCCAGGGCATCGATCATGGCGCTCACCTCCTCAGGCCCGCTGGATGGGGTTGCGGGCGATCTCCAGCACCGCCTCGGAGAAGGCGTTGCAGGCGGCGCGGCAGGCCGCCTGGCTGCCGGCGAGGAAGGCCGCCGAGTAGTTGGTTTCCGAGGGCGGCGGCACGTAGGTCACCAGTTGCACGTCGGCGGCCTTGAGCGCGGCGTCGATGCCGTAGGTGGCCTCCAGCGGCGGCGCCACCAGGTAGGCGATGGGGTCGCCCAGGGCGATGCCGGCGCCGGCCGACAGGTAGCTGCCGGTGCGCGACACCACGTGGGCGAGGAAGGCCACGCTGTGGGCGTCGTCGGCCCAGCGGAAGCTCGGGCCGGCCTCGATCACCTCGCTCATGGCGTCGAGCCCGGCGCGTACCTCGGCGGGGTTGGGGCCGCCGAGCATGATCAGCACCTCGCCGGCGGTGGACGAAGGCCCGTTGGCCGCCCCGGCATACAGCGAGCGGCCGTACACCACTTCCACCTGGGCCTGCTTGGTGGCCTCGTCGGCGGCGATGTAGGCGACGTCGTCGGAGTCGACGCTGATCAGCCCGAGGCTGCGGATGTGCTCGCCCACCTTCAGCTCGCGGCGGAAGTCTTCCTGCAACGAGGCGATCAGGCGCATGGCCGTGACGCTCGGTTTGATCGGATCGAGAATGCTCATGTCGGGTTGCTCCTCAGCAATGGGCTCAGCGGTTCAGGGCGATGCCGGAGGCCTGCTTCTCCAGCATCCGCCGGGCCAGGTCGACGATCACCGCCGCCGCCTCCACCGGCGGCGTGCCGCCGCGGTGGATGTTGGAGATGCAGGTGCGGTCGGCCTCCACGGTGCCGGCCAGGGTCGGCTTGTACACCGCATAGCAGGACAGGCTCTCGGACTGGCCCAGGCCGGGGCGCTCGCCCACCAGCAGGATCACCACCTGGGCGCCGAGCAGTTCGCCGATCTGGTCCTCGACCTTGACCCGCCCGTAGCGCACGAAGAACGGCGTGCCGACGTCCAGCCCGGCGTTCTTCAGGCCCTCCAGCAGGGGCGGGAGGATTTCCTGGAAGTTCACCGTCACCGCGTCGGTGGACAGGCCGTCGGAGATCACCACCTGCACCTGCGGGTTCTTCCGGCACTCGGCCTGCAGGGTCGCCACCGCCTTTTCGCTGAGGCGGCGGCCCATGTCCGGGCGGGTCAGGTACTGGTCCTTGGTGTCGATTTCCGACTGCACTTCCAGCAGGCCCTGCTGGGCCACCCACTCGGCGGGCACCTCCTTGAGCACGGTGTCCTTGGAGCGCGAGTGGTCGGCGAGGAAGCGCAGCAGCGCCTGGGTGCGCGGGCGCACGCCGGCGCGGCCCAGGCACACCCGCGCGGCGGTGGCCTTGCGGAATTCCTCCAGCACCTCGGGGCGCTGCGGGGCCTGGACGCCGATCCACTGGCGGGCCTGCTCCGAGCCCAGGTCCCAGGCGCACAGGCCCTCTTCCACGGCGCTCGGCGCCGCCGCCGCAACGCCAGGGGCCGCCGGCGCGGGGCGGGCCTGGAGTTCATTCAATACCGAACGGACGATGTCCTCGATCTGCTGCTGATGCATGTCGCTTCCCTCAGAAGAAAATGGATGGATCGCCGGCGCGGGCGGTCAGCCGGCCGTCGCTCATCAGGCCCATGCGTTCGAGCCAGCGCTCGAACTCCGGCGCCGGGCGCAGGCCCAGCAGTTGGCGGATGGTGGCGGTGTCGTGGAAGGCGTTGGTCTGGTAATTGAGCATGATGTCGTCGCCCATCGGCATGCCGATGATGAAGTTGCAGCCGGCGGTGGCGAGCAGGATCATCAGGTTCTCGTTGGAGTTCTGGTCGGCGTCGGCGTGGTTGGTGTAGCAGCAGTCGCAGCCCATGGAGATGCCGCTGAGCTTGCCCATGAAGTGGTCTTCCAGGCCGGCGCGGATGATCTGGCGGTCGTTGTACAGGTACTCCGGGCCGATGAAGCCGACCACGGTGTTGACCATGAAGGGGTCGAAGTGGCGGGCCAGGCCGTAGTTGCGCGCTTCCATGGTCAGCTGGTCGGCGCCGTAGTGGGCGCCGGCGGACAGCGCCGAGCCCTGGCCGGTCTCGAAGTACAGGCAGTTGGGCCCGGCGATGCGGTTGTACTCGGCGCCCACCGCGCGCGCCTCCTCGAGCATCTCCAGCTCCACGCCGAACTCGCGCAGGCCCTTCTCGCTGCCGCAGATGCTCTGGAAGATCAGCCCGCCCGGCGCGCCACGGCGGATCGCTTCCATCTGCGTGGTGACGTGGGCCAGCACGCAGCCCTGGGTGGGGATGGCGAACTTGTCGATGGCCTCGTAGACGGTGTGCAGCACGCGGGTGAGGTTCTCGACGTTGTCGGTCACCGGGTTGACGCCGATCACCGCGTCGCCGATGCCGTAGGACAGGCCCTCGTACATCTGCGCGGCGATGCTCTGCACGTCGTCGCGGGTGTCGTTGGGCTGCAGCCGCGCGCTGAAGCGCCCGGGCAGGCCCATGGTGTTGTTGGCCTTCTTCACTACCGGCATGCGCTTGGCGGCGTAGATCAGGTCGGCGTTGGAGCAGATCTTCGCCACCGCCGCCACCACCTCGGAACTCAGGCCCTTGCGCAGGAAGGCGATGTCGTCGGCGCCGGTGTCGTCGGCGAGGATGTATTCGCGCAGCTCGCCGATGCGCCACTGGGCGATGCGCGCGTAGGCGCTCTCGTTGATGCCGTCCTGGATCAGCCGGGTGACGCTGTCCTCCTCGTAGGGGATCACCGGGTTCATGCGCACGTCGGCCACCGTCAGTTCCGCCAGCACCTGCTTGGCCGCCACCCGCTCCTGGGCGGTGCCCGCCGCCACGCCGGCGAGCACGTCGCCCGAGCGCGGCTCGTTGGCCTTGGCCAGGACCTCCTTGACGTCCTTGAACTGATAGGTCTTGCCGAACAACTGGGTCTTGAGTTTCATCACACCACCTCAGGAAGGGAAAGCCAGTGACTTGACGGTGACCGGAAGGATCTCGCCGTCGAACAACGGGCTGCCGATATCGATGTAGTCGCCATCGCTGGTCGCCACTTCGTCGATGACCGCCAGGGCGCGGCCGGCCAGGCGCGGCTGCAGGAGCATGCCGAGGACCTTGCCGAGGTCCTGGGCGGCCACCACCAGCAACGGATGGGCTTGGGATTCATGGCGCTGGAAGCCGGCGAGTTCTTCCACGCAGCGCTGGATGGCCCGGTAGGCCACCGGCAGGTCCGCCGGCAGGGCCAGGGCGTAGAGGTCTTCGTCGGTGCGCAGGTCCATGCGCAGCAGGTTCTGCCGCCAGCCGTCGGCGAGGCCCGCGCCCTGGCCGGCGGCCCAATCGGTCGCGCAGGGCACCACCGGCACGTTGCGCATCGGCAGCTGCATTTCGCGCAACCAGATGGTGCTGCCGGACAGCGACAGGCTGTGGGCGCCGGCGCCGATCACCGTGGCGCGCACGGTCTGCTTCGGCTCGGCCAGCGGCAGGCGCTGGAAGCCGGGGTCCTCGTGCAGCGCCGTGGCCAGCAGCGGGCCGATGTCGCCGAAGCGGAACGGCGCCTGCTCCGCGCCGTGGTAGAAGCATTCGCCGACGCCGCCGGAGAGGGTCAGCGCCTGCAGCCGGCCTACCGCCGGCAGCGGCTCGGTCATCAGCAGCTCCCGGGCCAGCGGCGAAAGCGCGCCGTCGATCACCTCGTAGAGCAACGCCGCCATGCGCCGCGCAATCGTGCGCAGTTGCTCGATGGACAGCGCCTGCGGCTCGCCACCGAACAGCTCGCGGCAGACCGCCCGCGCCGGCCCGTGCAGGCGCAGCAGCGCGCCGCGGCTGTTGGTTTCCACCAGGCGCCCGCCGACGTTCAGGCAGGCCGAGCCGATCACCCGGCCGGCCTCGAACAGCACGTAGTTGGCGGTGCCGCCGCCGATGTCGATGTTCAGCACCCGCCCGGCGCAGGCGGCGGACAGCTCCGCCGCGCCGGCGCCGCGCCCGGCGATCACCGATTCCAGGTGCGGCCCGGCGCTGGCCACCACGAAGTCGCCCAGCCGCTCGGCCAGGCGCAGCACCGCCGGGCGGGCGTTGCGCGCCTTGGAGGTCTCGCCGGTGATGATGATGGCGCCGGACTCCACCTGCGCGGGCTCCAGGCCCGCGGCGCGGTACTGTTCGAGGATGAAGGCGAGCAGCTCGTCCTCGCGCAGGTGGCCCTCGAAGTCGATCGGGGTGAAGGCCACCGGGCTGACGTAGGTGACCTCCCGCGCGGCGAACTCGTAGTGCGGCACCTGGGACAGCGAGGCACGGTTGACCAGCACCAGGCGCGAGAAGATCACCTGGGTGGTGGTGGTGCCGACGTCGATGCCGACGCTGCGCAGCTCGCGCCTGCTCATGGCCGCGCCCTACTCGGCGCCCAGCGGCGCGGACAGGCCGCTGTCGGCCGGCCGCGGCTTGGGCGCGATGAGCATGGCCACGGCCACCGCGGTGATGCCGCCGAACAGCTTGCCGACCAGCATCGGGAAGATCATCGCGGACATGTTCGCCGCGGTGAAGCCGAGGTGGTCGCCCAGGGCGAAGCCGGCGGACACGGCGAAGGCGCAGTTGATGATCTTGCCGCGCGCATCCATCTTGCCGAACATGCCGAACATCGGGATCACGTTGGCCAGGCTCGCCACCATGCCGGCGGCGGCGTCCCGGTTCATGCCCAGCAGGCCGCCGACCTTCATCAACGGGGTGCCGAACCAGCGCGTCAGCAGCAGCACCATGGGGTAGGCGCCGAGCAGCACGCAGGCGATCGAGCCGATCACTTCCATGGCGCGCATCACCGCGCCGGGCTCGTCGCCCTCGGCCATGAAGATCGGGTCCAGCCCCGGGATCAGCGTCCAGCCCACGGTGAACTGCACCACCGCGGCGGCCAGGCCGAGGGTGATCAGCCCCACCAGCAGTTTGGCGAACACCTCGAAGCCGGCGATGATCTTCTCCGGGCAGAACTTCAGGCCCAGGGCGATCAGCGCCGCGACCGCCAGCACCGGGATCATGTTGACGAGGATCATCGCCAGCGAGAAGCTCACCGGCTCGCCGTTGACCTCGATGCCCGAGTACATCGCCACCAGCCCGCCGGCGATGCAGCCCAGCGGCACGGTGACGATCCCGGCCAGGGTGCCCAGGGCCAGGTAGCGGCGGTCGGCGGGGTCGATGATGCCCAGCGCCACCGGGATGATGAACACCAGGGTCGGGCCCATCATGGCGCCGAGGATCAGCCCCGAGTACAGCCAGGCGGCGGTGTCGCCGCCGGCCAGTTCCTTGGCCAGGGAGAAGGCGCCCATGTCGTTGGCCAGCAGGGTGCCGGCGAACATCGCCGGGCTCGCCCCGACGCTCTCGTACAGCGGGATCACCAGCGGCCCCAGCAGGTTGGCCAGCACCGGCGCCAGGGCGGTGATGCCGACCATCGCCAGGCCCAGCGCGCCCATGGCCATGAAGCCTTCCTCGAACTGCCCGCCGGAGCCGCCGATGCCGCGCCCGAGCCAGCCCAGGCCGAGATGGCCGAGGACCTTCTCGGAGCCGCCGAACTGGCTGAATACCCGGTCCACCGCTCCGATCAGCAGGAAGACCATCATCACGTACAGGATGATTTCGTTGATGCTCATGACAACTGCTCCTGAACAGAATTGTTTCCTTGCTGGCAGGCGCCTCGGCGCTGCCAGGCGTCCTGGTAGATCGCGCTGATCTGTTGCGCGCAGGCGCTGCGCGGGTTGCCGGCCAGGCAGATGTCCTGCCGGGCCGCCTCGGCCAACGCGGCGAAGTCCTCGCGGCGCACGCCGTGGGCCCGCAGGTCGCGGCCGGCGGCGCCGACTTCGTCGATCAGGCGCTGCACCGCGGCGATGCTGCGTTCGGCATCCAGGCTTTCGCGGCTGAGGGCGTGGCCGATGTCGGCGTAGGCGTGCTTGCACACCAACTGGTTGAAGCGCATCACCGCCGGCAGCATCAGGGCGTTGGCCTGGCCGTGGGGAATGCCGTAGCGCGCGCCGAGGGGGTGCGCGGTGGCGTGGCACAGGCCCAGGCCGGAATTGGAAAAGGCCATGCCGGCCATGTACGAGGCGAGCATCATCGACTCGCGGGCGCCGACGTTGCCGCCCTGCCCCACCGCCAGCGGCAGGGCCTCGCCGATCAGCGCCACGGCGCGCAGGGCCAGGCCCTGGGTCAGCGGCGTGGCGCTCGGCGCGACGTAGGCTTCGATGGCGTGGGTCAGCGCGTCTATGCCGGTGGCGGCGGTCACCGCCGGCGGCACGCCGAGGGTCAGGCAGGCGTCGATGATCGCCAGGTCGGGGATCAGGTCGGTGTGCACCAGCACCTGCTTCAGGTGCCGCTGGCTATCGGTGATCACCGCCACGTTGGTGGCCTCGGAGCCGGTGCCGGCGGTGGTCGGCACGGCGATCAGCGGCATGCGCCGGCGCAGCGCCGGGCCGTCGCCGAGGTCGCTCACCCGGCGTTCCGGGTTGGCCGCCAGCAGCGCGGTGGCCTTGGCCGCGTCCAGCACCGAGCCGCCGCCGAAGGCCAGCACGCCGTCGCAGTCGGCGGCCAGCAGTTGCCGGCCGGCGGCCTCCACCACTTCGCTGTGCGGCTCGCCGCCGGCGTAGACCAGGCATTCGCAGCCCAGCCCGGCGTCGTCCAGCGAGCGCAGCAGGCCCTGGTCCAGCGCCTGCTCGTGCAGGCGGCCGTCGACCATCACGAACAGCCGGCGGATACCCAGCGCCGCGCAGGCCTCGCCGGCGCGCACGGTGGCGCCGGGACCGATGTAGGTGCTGGGCGGCACGCGGAATTCGCGCACCGCGCGGGCATTGAGCATGTCCAGGGCGCGATAGATCACCCGGCCGACGTCCTGCTCGTGCATGTCAGCGTTCCTCCTCGGCTTGCAGGCCGCAGGCGGCGATGGCCAGCGGCGTGGTGAACAGCGGCGGCGCGGGCAGGATCACCCGCTGCGCGGGGAAGGCCGCGGCGAACAGCGGCTGCACGCCGGGCAGGGTGCAGGAGCCGCCGGACAGGTAGATGGCGTCCACGTCCTGGCCTTGCAGGTGCGTGTGGACGATGTCGGCCATCTTTTCGAACACCGGGCGCGCCAGCGGCCACAGGGCCTCGCCCTCCTTGCGCTTGCGCCGCTCGGCTTCCTCCAGCGACACGTCCAGGTGGCCGGCGAGCACCAGGCTGACGTGATGCCCGCCGGTGGGTTCGTCGGCGGAGTAGGTCACCTCGCCGCCGTGCACCACGGCGACGCCGGTGGTGCCGCCACCGATATCCACCACCGCGGCGCGGTCCAGGCGCAGCATCCGCGCCACCGCCGAGGGCTCGTCGATCACGCAGCCGACTTCCAGGCCGACGGCCTCCAGCACATGGGTGGAAATGCTCGCCTCGGTGCCCGGCGGGTACGAGGTCGCGGCGCGCTGGAAGCACACGCCCAACTGCCGCTCCAGGCTCTCCACCTGGCTGCGCACCAGCTTCACCGCGCCGAAGAAGTCCCAGACCACGCCATCGCGCACCACGTCGGCCCAGTCCAGGCGCACCGCCACCGGCAGCGCCTGGGCATCGAGCACCACCGACACCACGGCGCTGGTGCCCAGGTCGATGCCCAGGCTCAGCGGCCCGCGGTCGCCCGGTTGCGCGACGGGGTGCGCCAGGCAGTAGGCGGCGCGTTCCAGGCGCGGCAGCAGCCAGTTTTCGAGATCGCGTTGCATGGCCGCCTCAGACGATCCGCAGGTGGTCGACCATGACGCAGCGGCGCAGGCGCACGAAGGTGCGCGCCGAGGTCACGCCCTCGCCGGTCGGCGTGGTGATGGTCATGGTGGTCCAGCCCTCGCCGCCGAAGCCCAGGCCGGCCAGGCACGGCCCGTTCTTGACGAAGATGCTGGTGTCCATGGCGTTGGCCATGCGGTCCAGGTGGTCGAGGTTGCGCGAGTGCATGGCCGCCGTGTGGTGGCAGCCGCCCTCCAGCTTCACCGCCAGGGCGATGGCCTGGTCGACGTTGGCCACGCGCACCATCGGCAGCACCGGCATCATCATCTCGGTGATGGCGAAGGGATGGTCGGCCGGAGTTTCCAGCAGCAGCAGGCGCGTCTGTTCCGGCACCTGCAGGCCGATGGCGGCGGCGATCTTGGCGGCGTCGCGGCCGACCCAGTCGCGCGAGACGCTGCCGCGCCCCTGCTCGTCGACCTTCGGCAAAAGCAACGGCAGCAGTTGCTGGCCCTGGGCGGCGCTCAGCTCCACGGCCTGCTGCTTGAGCATCTCGGCCTTGAGGGCGTCGGCGACGCTGTCGACCACGATCAGCACCTTCTCGTCGGCGCAGATGATGTTGTTGTCGAACGAGGCGCCGAACACGATGTCGCGCGCGGCGCGGGCCAGGTCGGCGGTCTCGTCCACCACCACCGGCGGGTTGCCGGCGCCGGCGGCGATCAGGCGCTTGTCGGTGTGCTTGCGCGCGGCTTCCACCACCGCCTCGCCGCCGGTCACCACCAGCAGGCCGATGCCCGGGTAGCGGAACAGCCGCTGGGCGGTCTCGATGTCCGGGCGCTGCACGGTGGTGACCAGGTTGGCCGGCGCGCCGGCTTCGACCATGGCCTCGTTGAGCAGGCTGACGGTGCGCTGCGACACCCGCTTGGCCGCCGGGTGCGGGGCGAACACCACGCTGTTGCCGGCGGCGATCATGCTGATGGCGTTGTTGATGACGGTGGCCGCCGGGTTGGTCGAGGGCGTCACCGAGGCGATCACGCCCCAGGCCGCGTTCTCGATCAGCGTCAGCCCGCGATCGCCGCTGAGCACCTGCGCCTGCAGGCATTCGCTGCCGGGCGTGTGGCGGGCCTGGGCGATGTTCTTGGCGGTCTTGTCGGCCACCCGGCCCATGCCGGTTTCCTCCACCGCAAGCTCCGCCAGCTCCTCGGCGTGGCGCTCGCCGGCGGCGCGGATGGCGGCGATGGCCCGGTCGCGCAGGGCCACCGAGCGCAATGCCTGCTGCGCCTGCGCGGCGGCGGCCACGGCGGCGTCCAGTTCGACGAACACGCCGGGGGCGCAGGTCGCGCCCGGCGACGCGACAGCGGCCGTGGAGGTCGCCCCTATCGAGGCGAGCACCGCCTTGACCACCTGTTCGATTTCCTTCGGGTTGATGTCCACGTCGTGCCTCACAGAATTCAGGGATGAGCCGGGCCACTCCACCTGGCGCGGGCCGGTGGAGGACGCTTGTCGTGAATGACCGCCGGGGGCGGGCCTATTTGCGGTAGAGCAGGCTGCCGTCGAGCACCGCTTCGTCGACGATGCCGACCACGCACAGGTCGATCGGCGCGCGCACCTCGGCCAGGGCCTGGCGCGCGGCGCTGCCGCCGGCCAGCATCACCCACTCGCCGTTGCCGGCGCCGAGGCTGTCGCTGGCCACGTGCCGTTCACCGTCGGGGCGGCCGGCGCGGTCGAGCATCTCGACCAGCAGCAGCCGGTCCAGGCCCATGCCCGGATGCTTCACGGTGCACACCACCTGCCCCACGACAATCGCCAGTTTCATCGCCTGTTACCTCGTCGGGCCGCGTCCCTCGCGGCGTACGCATGGTTCCTCAGTGGCGGCGCCCGGAACGCGCAGGGCGAGCGCGGGCACCGCTCGGACGGTCGCGGCGAGCCGCTCAATCCACCGGGCGATCCGCCGCCAGCTTGATCGGAAAGACCTCTTCCAGGTCCGAATGCGGACGCGGGATCACCTGCACCGAGACCACTTCGCCGACGCGCTGCGCGGCGGCCGCGCCGGCATCGGTGGCCGCCTTGCAGGCCGCGACGTCGCCGCGGACCATGGCGGTGACCAGGCCTCCGCCGATCTGCTTGACGCCCACCAGCTTCACCCGGGCGGCCTTGACCATGGCGTCGGAGGCCTCGATCAGCGCCACCAGGCCCTTGGTTTCGATCATGCCTAATGCTTCCATCTCACTCTCCTCGAACAATCGATCGCCCTTCGCAGGGCCTCTTCGGAGTGGCTAGCCACTCGCGTTACCCCCGGACGGCGGGGGCCGCCGTCCGGCTCAGGCGACTCGCCCGACAGCCTCGGCGCCGCCGGCCATCTTGTTGGCCAGCAACACCGTCTGGATCATTTCCTCGCTCGTGCAGCCGCGCGACAGGTCGTGCAGCGGCGCGTTCATGCCCTGCAGCATCGGGCCGATGGCGTTCATGCCGCCGAGCCGCTGGGCGATCTTGTAGCCGATGTTCCCGGCCTCCAGGCTGGGGAACACGAACACGTTGGCCGCCCCGCCCAGCGGGCTGCCGGGCACCTTCGCCGCAGCCACCTCGGGGACGAAGGCGGCGTCGAACTGGATCTCGCCGTCGACGCACAGCTCCGGCCGGCGCTCGCGCACCAACTCGCAGGCCTGGCGCACCGCCTCGGCGTCGGCGTGCCTGGCGCTGCCGTGGCTTGAGAACGAGAGCATCGCCACCCGCGCCGGCTCGCCGGTCACCCGCTCGAAGCTGGCCGCCGAGGCCAGGGCGATGTCCGCCAACTGCTCCACCGTCGGCCGGGGCACCACGCCGCAATCGGCGAACGCCAGCGGGGCGCCGCCGTCCGCCGGCAGCATGAAGAACACCGAGGACAGCGTGCGGTTGCCCGGCGCCAGGCCGACCACCCGCAGGCCGGCGCGCAGCACGTCGGCGGTGGCGCTGAGGTTGCCGGCGATGCACAGGTCGACCTGGCCGGCCGCCAGCAGCGCCGCGCCGAACCACAACGGGTCGTGCAGTTGTTCCAGGGCCTGCTCGGGGCTCAGCTTGTCCTGGCGCCGGGCCAGGTCTTGGGCGAAACCGTGCAGCCAGGGCGAGCGCGCGGGGTCGATCAGCCCGAGGTCGCCCAGGCGGATGTGCCGCTCCAGGCAGTAGCCGCGCAGGGCGAAGGGGTTGCCCAGCAGCAGCGGCTCGGCCAGGCCCTCGGCCTTGAGGTATTGCGCCGCCTCGATGGCGCGGCGGTCCAGGGCGTCGGGGAAGACCACCCGCGGCGGGTTCTGCCGGGCGGCCCGGCGGCAGTCGTCGAACAGTTTCATGGGGCCTCTCCCTGCACGCGCCGACTCAGTTCCGCGGCGCTCGGCCAGGGTTGCCCGCGCAGGTGCAGCAGGCTCAGCAGCATGGCCACGTAGAGCGCGCTGGACAGGCGGTTGAGGGCATGCAGCAGGTCCGCGCGGCGCAGCTTGAAGCCGGCCTCCATGAACACCTGGGCGGCGCAGATTTCCACCTCGCGGACCTTGGCCCGCAGCAGGTTGAGCAGCGCCGGCGCGCGGCCGTGGCCGCACTCGGGCACCAGGTGATCGTGGCCCAGGTATTTCAGCGGCGCGTGGGACAGGCGGTGCAGCACAGCCTCGTCAAGCCCGCCGACGGCGAATCCGGCCAGTTCCTCGTCCAGCACGTCGGCGCGCATCAGTTGGCCGAGCAGCGAACGGATGTCGGCCAGCCAGGCGGCCAGTTCGGCCGGCTCCGGCAGCTCCACCTGCAGCCACACCGCCAGGGCGATGGCCGCGTCCAGCTGGGCGCGGAACTGCAGGCGCGGGTCGTTCTTGGCCACCAGTTCGTGGGCGTTCAGGTGGGTCATCCCGGCAGGCTTGTCGGCCGGCGCCGAGCCGCACAGCTGGCAGGTCGCGGCGACGCGCCGGGCGCTGCCGGTCAGCCCGTGCACCGCCTGCAGGCACGGCGCGCCGTCCGCGTCCGGCTCTTCGGTCGCCCGGTACAGGCGGCCCTGTTCGTCATGGAACTTCAGCGACAGGTGGCGCTCGTCGATCAGCGCGCGGGCGGCGGGGGTCAACCGCGCGTCGGCGGGCAGCCGCAGCTCGGTGCCTTCGCTCAGGCCGTGGCGCTCGCGCAGCCAGCTTTCGGTGATGAAAGTGCTCATGGCCGCCTCACTGTTCCTGCCAGTTGGCCGGCCAGGCCACGTAGAGGAAGCGCACCCGGCTCGGGGTGCCGAACTCGATGGCGCTGCCCTTGGGAATGAACAGCAGGTCGCCGGGCAGGCCCACCAGGGTCTCGCCGTTCTGGCGGATGTGCAGTTCGCCCTCCAGCACCAGGTCCACTTCGTCGTAGTTCAGCGTCCAGGGGAAGAACGCGTTCTCCCACTGCATGAAGCCGGCGCCCATGCTGCTGCCGTCCTCGGCGCCGACCACGTCGGTGATGCCGATCTGGTATTCGCCCGGCACGCCCTCCAGGCGGCCGAAGCGCACGCTGCCGCCCTTCACCAGCTTGATCCCGCCGGCGCCGGTGCGCGCCTCGAAGGCCGCCCGGGCCACGCAGGCGCCGCCCTGTTGCGCGGCCTTGCGCACCAGTTGGTCGACCAGTTGCGCGTCCACTTCGGCTGGCAGCCGCGCCAGCACCTCGGCGCGAATCCGCGCCAGCTCGTCCTCGCTCGGCCCGGCTACGGCCGACTCGGGCGCTGCCGCCGCCGGCTCGCCGGCCACCCGCTCGATCAGCGCCAGGCCCGCCTGTTCGGCGACCGTGCGCGCCTCCGGGGTGACGATGCAGCGCGGCAGCTCCACGGCCAGGGAACTCTGCCCGGCGGCGATGGCTTCACGGATGTCGTTGGCGGTAATCAGCTTCTTCATCTCAACAGGTCCTCGATCGGATTCCGTGCGTTCAGCAGCGCGCGCAGGCGCTCGATGCTGGCGGGGTCGTCGCTGGCGGTATGGACGATCTCGCCGTCGATGCCGTGGCTGCGCAGCAGGCGCTCGATGGCGGGCAGGTCGACGCCGGGCAGGTCGCACTTGCTGATCACCCCGATCAGCCGCTTGCCGGCGTGGATGTCCAGCAGCCCGGGCGGCAGGCGGCACTCCATCGCATCGGCGGGGTGCACGTAGACCAGGGTGTCGACGTCGTCGGTGCTGGTGATCAGCGCGCGGTACAGGCGCGGGTGGCTGACGAACTCCCCGGGGGTGTCCAGCGCGCCGCAGGGGCCGTAGTCCAGCGCCTGGGTCTTGCGCGCCGCCGCGGGATTGCCGCACAGGGCGTTGAACAGGGTGGTCTTGCCGGCTCCGACGCCACCGATGAGGGCATAACGCGGCGCGTCCATGGTCAGCTCCTGGTCACCGGGCAGACGCTGTAGTCCAGCAGCCGGCCGAGGGCGGCGCAGGTCTGCGCCAGCGCCTCCTCCACCGCGCCGACGCTGCCGTGCAACACCAGCGCGCCGCTGAAGCGGTCGAGGAAGCCGATGCGCACGTCGGCGGCCTTGGTGGCGAAGTCGCCGGCGATCATCGCGGTCTCGCCCGGGGTGAGGGTCATGATGCCGATGGCCTGGGCCCCGGGAACGCCGATCTTGCTCGACAGCTCCTCCTGGGGATGCGCGATCAGGTGCGCCAGGGTCACCTGCTTGCCCGGGACGAATTCCTGGATGATGCGCTCTTTGGACACGTGCTCCCCTCCTCTACTGCTTAGGAAGCTAACAAGTGCCCGGACGGCGGCCCTATCAAAATCCGGCAAAGTTTTCCGCCGCCCCGAAAGACCAGAAAACTCCTACAAAAACCGGCTGGAACGCCCGCACGGCGCCGCATTGGCGACTGCTGGCCGGAGCTTTCCGGCCGCGGTTCGCACCGTGCTGAGTGACTTTGTCGCAGCCGCCGGAAAGCCTCCGGGCACAGGCGGGGCGCCGCCATGGACGTGACGGGCCGCAGAGGAAAGGGGCGTCTGACGGACAGGTTCCGCGTCGGCCCGACTTGCCCGGCCGTCGCGTTGTTCGTAAGGTGCGCACGTTTTCGTTCGAGGTAACGGGAAGCAGGTGGAAGACCTGCGCTGCCCCCGCAACGGTAACCGACCGCAGGCCTTGCGCCTGCCGCGCTCCAACCCGCCACTGTGCGCCACGCATGGGAAGGCCGGGAGCGTGCGAGTCGGCAGCCCGGAGACCGCCCTCGACACGCATGACAGGTGTTGCGGAGGGCCGCACCTTCAAGCGCGGCCACTCCCGCCCTTGCCAGCCCTCCTCGAAAGTCCACTTTTGAGGAACCCCAGCGATGAAACTTTCCCGTCTTGCCCTGGCCGTCGCCGTGTTGCCCGCGGCGGCCTTCGCCGGCGACGATGCCGAACAGGCCTACCAGTTGCCGTCGATGGTCATCACCTCGGCGCGCCAGGCCGAACCCCGCGGCCAGGCCACCTCGGCCAACACCGTCTTCACCCGCGACGACATCGAGCGCCTGCAGGCGCGCAGCGTGCCCGAGCTGCTGCAGCGCGTACCCGGCGCGCAGTTGAGCAACGCCGGCGGCCTGACCAGCTACTTCCTGCGCGGCACCAACCCCGGCCAGACCCTGGTGCTGGTGGACGGCCAGCGCATCGCCTCGGCGAGCAGCGGCATCGCCCGCCTGGACTACCTGAGCATCGACAACATCGAGCGCGTGGAAGTGACCCGCGGCCCGCGCTCGGCGCTGTACGGCGCCGACGCCATCGGCGGGGTGATCCAGATCTTCACCCGCCGCGGCGAAGCCGGCCTGCACCCGCAAGTGCGCCTGGCCGCCGGCAGCAACGGCACCTTCCAGCGCAGCGCCTCGCTCGCCGGCGGCGACGAGCGCACCCGCTTCGACCTCGGCGCCAGCCTCGACGAGAGCCGCGGCTACGACTACACCCGCGACAACGTCGGCGCCGACAGCGACCACGACGGCCAGCGCAACAAGGCCGTGCACCTGAACCTGGACCACCGCCTGAACGACGACTGGAAGGCCGGCTTCAGCCTCAACGACCAGCGCGGCGACAGCGAATACGACGACGCCTACAGCTACGCCCCCGCCGAGCCCCACGACGAATTCCGCGTCAGCAGCTACAGCGGCTACCTCGAAGGCCAACTGACCTCGATGTGGAACAGCCGCGTGGAGCTGGGCCGCAGCTTCGACCGCAACAAGGCCGTCGGCGCCGCCGAGGTGTGGAACAACGGCACCCTGGAAACCACCCGGCACTCCGCCAGCTGGCTCAACCGCCTGCAGCTGGACGCGCGCAACCAGCTCGCCCTGGGCGCGGACTGGTACGAGGACAAGGTCGACGGCAGCACCGCCTTCGCCGAGGACAGCCGCACCAACCACGCCTTCTTCGCCCAGCACAGCTTCAAGGGCGAGGCCTTCTCCACCGAGCTGGGCCTGCGCCACGACGACAACGAGCGCTACGGTTCGCAGAACAGCTGGAACGCCGCCGTCACCCTGCCGGTGGGTGACAACCAGAGCTGGATCGCCAGCTACGGCGAGGGCTTCCGCGCGCCGACCTTCAGCGACCTCTACTACCCCGGCGCCAGCAACCCGGACCTGAAGGCCGAGACCTCGAAGACCTACGAGCTGCAATGGCGCGGCGACTTCGCCGGCACGCATCTGGAGGCCGCGCTGTACCGCACCGAGGTGGACGACCTGATCGCCTGGGACAGCGCCAGCAACATGCCGCAGAACATCGCCAAGGCGCGCATCGACGGCTTCGAGGCCAGCCTGGCCCGCGAGGTCCTCGGCTGGCAGGCCAACCTCGGCCTGAGCATCATCGACCCGCGCGACCGCGACACCGGCCACACCCTGCCGCGCCGCGCCCGGCGCACCCTGAGCCTGGACCTGGACCGCCAGTTCGGCGCCTTCGGCGTCGGCGGCACCTGGCGCGCGCTGAGCAACAGCTACGCCGACGCGGCCAACCAGGACCGCCTGGGCGGCTACGGCGTGCTCGACCTGCGCGGCAGCTGGCAGTTCAGCGAAACCCTGCGCTGGGACCTGAAGCTGCAGAACCTGCTGGACCGCGACTACGCCCGCGCCAGCTACCAGCGCCCGACCGATCCCATGGGCTTCCCCAGCGAGACCGTTCACTACAAGGAAGCCGGGCGCACCGCACTGCTGGCGTTGACCTGGACGCCGGAGCTGTAGCCATCGCGGGCAGGGCCCGCTCCTACAGGTTGACGCCGAACGTCCCGTTCACGCCGGACAGCCCCCTCTCCCTTACACAGGGAGAGGGTTGGGGAGAGGGGACGGCGCCAACCCGGAACACAGTTGCTGCCGGTAAACACCATTCGCGAGCAAGCTCGCTCCTACGAAAAGCACCTCGTCACGGCCCAGTAGGAGCAAGTATCCATTGGGTTCCCGCGTTCGCGGGGATGACGGGGTGAACGCCGTGTTTACCGACGTCATTCCCGCGCCAGTCGTAGGGCGTATAACCGTTCGCGGTTATACGCCGTTGCCCCTGCACGGCATGTCCCCGTTGGGACAACTGTCTTGCTGACCGCGCCGAGGCGCTCTTCGTAGGATGGGTTGAGCCTGTGTTCTGCCGGGAGACATGGGTAACAGGTGTCGGGAGACATAGGTAACGCATTTAGGATCACGGAATTGCCGTATCGGGAGATCGAGCGATGCCGTGGAAGGAGTGCACACCTGTGTCCAGTCGATATGAGTTCGATCTCCTGGCAGAACAGCCTGATGCCAACGTGCGGGAGCTGTGCCGGCGCTTCGAGATCAGTCCGAAAACAGCCTACAAGTGGCTTCGACGCTACCAAGAGCAAGGCGAACCGGGATTGCTGGATAAGTCCCGGCGTCCCTTGAGTTGCCCCCGCCGTAGCAGCGAGGACCTGGAGCACGCTGTCCTGGCCTTGCATGAGGCCTATCCCGCCTGGGGCGGCCGCAAACTGCGCAGCCTGATGTCGGGTGACGAGTCTGCACGTCCGCATCACAGCACGCTCGATGCGATTCTGCGCCGGCATGGCCGGCCGTTGCGTTATGGGGCCGACGCCGGCCCTGCCGCGACATCGCGCTTCGAGCACGAGGCGCCAAACGACCTCTGGCAGATGGACTTCAAGGGGCACTTTGCGCTGTTCGGCCAGCGCCAGCATTGCCATCCATTGACGCTGCTCGATGACCACTCACGCTTTGCCCTGTGCCTGGCGGCCTGTGCTGACGAGCGGCGTGAAACGGTCCGCCAACAACTGATCAGGGTATTCCGGCGCTATGGCCTGCCCCGGCGCATTACCAGCGACAACGGCCCACCCTGGGGCTCAACCCGTCGCGGCGGCCTCTCGGCTCTGGAAGTCTGGTTGATGCGCTTGGGCATCAAGGTCGGACACAGCCGGCCTCACCATCCGCAGACCCAAGGCAAGCTCGAACGCTTCCATCAGACGCTCAAGCGCGAGCTGCTGCACGACGCGCACTTCCGCACCCTGGAGCAATGCCAGGCGGGTATGGACCGCTGGCTGGAACAGTACAATCAGCAACGTCCGCATCAGGCGCTGGGCCAGAAGCCGCCCTTGACGCGTTACCGGAGCAGCCCCAGGCCATACCCGGAAAAGTTGCTGGAAGTGGAGTACGAGCCCGGAGAGCGGGTGCTGACGGTACATACCAAGGGCCAGATTCGCCTCGATGGCCGAATGGTATTCGTCAGCGAAGGTCTGGCGGGTGAGCGAGTCGCCATCCGCCCCGCCAAGGAGGATGGCGTACTCGACATCATTTTCATCAACAAAACGGTCCGGCAGGTCGACCTCAGGCAGCCGGAGTGACCATGGGAAACCGTTACCCATGTGTCCCGACAGGCGTTACCTATGTGTCCCGGCAGAACACCTGCGAAACCCATGCTGCCGTGGTGATGGGTATCGCTTCGCTCGACCCATCCTACGACGGCGTTTCTCCGCACTTCGAGCGGACCTTGTCCGCGATAGCCGGAACCACCGGCGCGTTTCGCGGATGAATCCGCTCCTACGCAACCCCACCCACGCCATTCCAATGTAGGAGCGCGCCCTGCGCGCGAAATCGCGGGCAGGGCCCGCTCCTACAGGTTGCCGTGAGGCATGGCATTCTCACCCGTAGGAGCGGATTCATCCGCGATTCCGCCGGCAGGGCGGACGACGCCCAGGCCCTTGGCGCCGCGGGGGATCGCCGTTAAACGGCGTATAACGCGGAGCGTTATACGCCCTACGCCAACACCCCGGCCAAGCGCCCCAGCGCTGCGCAATCCGCGGCGTGCCAGTCGCTCAGTTCCGGCCAGGGGTTTTCCGCCAGGTTGACCAGCGCCGTGTAGCTGCCCGCCGCGCGGCCGCATTCCAGGTCGAAGCGGTAGTCGCCGACCATCAGCATCTCCCTCGGCTGCACGCCCCAGCGCTCGGCCAGGTGCAGCAGGCCGTCCGGGTTGGGCTTGGGCCGGGCTTCGCCGCGGCCGAGGATGTCGCCGCTGGCGAAGCAGTCGCCCAGGCCGATGGCCTGCAGGGTCACCAGCGCCAGCTCATGGGCGTTGCGGGTGAGGATGCCGAGGCGGTAGCCGGCTTCATGCAGCGCGCGCACCAGGTCCACCGCGCCGGGCGCGGCGGTGGAGGCCAGCGCCAGCTCGCGTTCGTGCTCCAGCAGCCAGGCATGCTTGGCCGCCGCCTCCGCCGCGGGCAGCGCCGCCAGGTGGGTGAGGATGTCGTCTTCCTGGGGAATGCCCAGGGCCCGCTTGATCGCCGGGAAGTCGTGCACCGCCAGGGTCAGGGTGCCGTCCATGTCGAACACCCAGTGGCGGATCAGGCCCGGTTTCATGCCCAGTCCTCGCGGCGGCGGATCAGGCCTTCCTGGGTCGACGAGGCCACCAACTGGCCGTCGCGGTTGAAGATGCTGCCGCGCACGAAGCCGCGGCCGTTGCCGGCCCAGGGGCTGTCGATGGCGTACAGCAACCACTCGTCCGCGCGCAGGTCGCGGTGGAACCACACGGAGTGGTCGATGGTGGCCACCTGCATGTCCTTCTGCCACACCGAGCGGCCGTGGGGCAGCAGCGAGGTGGTGAGGAAGCCGAAGTCCGAGGCGTAGGCGAGGATGTACTTGTGCAGCGCCGGCACGTCCGGCAGCTTGCCGTCGGCGCGCAGCCAGAGGTACTTGATCGGCTCGCCGACCTGCGGGTCGTAGGGGTCGTTCTGGGTGACCGGGCGGATCTCGATGGGCTTGGGGTACAGCAGCTTGTCGCGGATGCGCTCGGGGAACTGGGCGATGCTGCGCTGCTTGAGCTCCAGGTCCGTCGGCAGGTTCTCCGGGCCGGCCACATCGGGCATCGGGATCTGGTGCTGGAAGCCCTCCTCGTCGTACTGGAAGGAGGTGCTCAGGGCGAAGATCGGCTGGCCCTTCTGGATCGCCGTGACGCGGCGGGTGCTGAAGGTGCCGCCGTCGCGCACGCGGTCGACCTGGTAGACCACCGGCATGCTGGCGTCGCCCGGGCGCAGGAAGTAGCCGTGCATGGAGTGCACGTGGCGCGCCGGCTCCACCGTCTGGCTGGCCGCCGACAGCGCCTGGCCGAGCACCTGGCCGCCGTACAGCTGGCGGAAGCCGAGGTCCTGGCTGATGCCCCGGAACAGGTTCTCCTCGATGGGTTCCAGGCTCAGCAAAGCCACCAGGTTGTCCAGGATCTGGGTCATGACGTTTCCTCGGAATCGGTACTGCGAATGGGATGCGGGCGGCGCGGCTGGGGGTACGCGGGCGAACTGCTCAGGCGAGTGTCCCATACCGCGCGGCCGACGGTGAAATGATAGAGGCTGACCGGGCGGTCCGGTCCTTCGCCGAGCAATTCCCGCAGCGCCTCGTCGAAATAGCAGCCGATGCCGGTGCCCGAGAGCCCGGCGGCCTCGGCCTCCAGGTAGAGCAGTTGGCCGATCTGCCCGGCCTCCCAGTACAGCCGCGGGTAGGTCCAGGGGCCTTCGGCCAGGGCGGCGTCCAGGTCGGCGAGCATGGCGAAGGCCACGCAGCCGTCGCTGGCGATGTCCTGGCCGCAGGAGAGGAAGGCCGAGAGCTGGCGGGCGTCACCTTCCAGCAACAGGTACAGCAGTAGTTCGGCATCCGCCCGGCGCCACAGGAAGTCCCCGCGCAAGCCACCCGGCGCGCGGCCGCTGCGGCCCAGCCAGTAGAGCCCCGGCGCCAGGCCCTGGACGCGGTGGACGAACAGCAGCAGGTCGAGGCGCGGCGGCTCGCCCGAGCAGGCGAAGGGCACCGGCGAGTTTTCCGGCAGCAGCCGGCGCAACCAGGCCAGCAGCAGCTCGGCGTGGATGCCGCTGCGGCCGTCCAGGCTCTGCGCGCTGCGCCGGCGGTGGAGGATCGGGCGCAATGGCAGGCCGGGGTTGTCCGTGGTCGCCTCGGCACGCGGCAGGCGCCAATCGGCAGGAGCCAGCGCCAGCGCACGGCACAGCGCGTGGACGCGCTCCAGCTCCGGCCAGTGCCGGTAGCTGCGCGACAGGCGATTCGGAGCGCCCTGCAACTCCAGCGCCGCCAGCCCCCGCAGCAGCGCATCGGGTACGCGGGGCTCGCTGTCCTGGGGCGGACCTATCCACAGCAACGCATCCACCGCTTCGCGCTCGTGGAAACCCTCGCGGTCAAGGCCGAACGCGGCATCCAGGTGGCGCTCGTCCACCGCGCGCAGCAGCCGCACTTCCCAGCCCTGGATGGCCGCGGCGATGGCCAGGGCTGCCAGGGCATGGCCAAAATCGTGCTGGCAGTAGCGGTAGGCGCGCTCGCCGTACTTCCAGGCCTCGCGCCAGGGAATGCTGGCCAGCGCCAGCAGCAGGCCGGCGCCGGGCAACTGCTGCGCCACGGCGGACGGCAGCTCGGCGCGCACTTCCAGCAGGTGTTCGTCGGCGGTGTAGTGCGCCAGCACGGCGGACTTGTCCACAGCCCCGGCCGGCAGCAGCAGGTAGGCCTCGGTGGGGTGCAGGTTGCCGCTGGAGGGGTTGACGCGCAGCGCCCAGCGGCTGCCGCCGGCTTCCTTCCAGGCGGAGATCGCCAGGCTGTCGTAGAGCAGTTGCGAGACGCTTTCCAGGCCCAGCGGCGCGGGCTCGCCGAGGGGACCGGCGAACACGCCGTCGTAGCCCGGCGACTCCTCCTGCGGGCGGTGCAGCAATTCGATCGGCCGCGCCCCGGCATAGCGGCGGAAGGGCGCCGGCTGGGTAGCCCAGTCCAGTTGGCCGGGCCCAGGGGCGAAGCGCTCCGGGGCGTGGCAGCTCAGCGCGTGGTAGGCGCGCACATCGTCGGCGGCGCTCATGTCTGCGCCTCCAGCCATTGTTCGCGGCTGATGCGGAACAGCACATGCGGACGCAGCGCGTGGCCCTGGGGCAGGCGCGGGTGCTCGAAGTCGGCGGCCGCGTCGCGCTGCATGCCCAGGCGCCGCATCAGGTCCTGGGACGGCAGGTTGGCCGGCACGGTGAAGGCCACCACCTCGGTCAGGCGCAGGTGCGCGAAGGCGTATTCCAGCACCGCCCGCGCTGCCTCCAGCGCATAGCCCTGGCGCCAGAACGCCCGGTTCAGGCGCCAGCCGATCTCCACCGCCGGGGTGAAGGCGGCTTCGAAGCCCACGTGCTGTACGCCCAGCACGCCGAGGAAGGCACCGTCGTCGCGGCGCTCGACTATCCACTGGCCGAAGCCGTGCTCGGCGAAGTGCGCGTGGATGCGCGCGGCCAGGGCGTCGCTGTCCTCGCGGCCCATGCAGGCGGGGAAGTGGCGCATCACCTCGGGGTCGGCGTTGAGGGCGGCGAAGGCCTCCAGGTCGCCATCGCGCCAGGGGCGCAGCAGCAGGCGCGGAGTGCTCAGGCTGGACAGGTGCATGGTTCGCCTCGGCAAGGTTCGTCAGCTGCCTATTGTGCCCCATGCGCGGCCCTGGCGCCCGGCCGCGGGGCCGGCTTACCCTTGCCGCTGAACCGCCCGAGCCCTGCCCCATGCCGTTGCCCCTGGTCTACCACGACGACTACAGCCCGCCCTTCCCCGCCGGCCACCGCTTCCCCATGGAGAAGTTCCGCCTGCTCAAGGAACACCTGGTGGACAGCGGCCTGACCAGCGACGCGGCGTTGCTGCGCCCCGAGCCCTGCCCGGCGGACATCCTCGCCCTGGCCCACGACCGCGGCTACATCGAGCGCTATTGCAGCGGCGACATGAGCCGCGAGGAACTGCGCCGCCTCGGCCTGCCCTGGAGCGAGGCCCTGGCCCGGCGCACGGTGCGCGCGGTGGGCGGCTCGCTGCTGGGCGCCGACCTGGCGCTCAAGCACGGCCTGGCCTGCCACCTGGCCGGCGGCACCCACCACGCGCACCATGACCACGCCTCGGGCTTCTGCATCTTCAACGACCTGGCGGTGATCGCCCTGCACCTGCTGGAAAGCGGCCGCGCCGGGCGCGTGCTGATCTTCGACTGCGACGTGCACCAGGGCGACGGCACCGCGCGCATCCTGGAGCAGGTGCCGGACGCCATCACCGTCTCGCTGCACTGCGAGAAGAACTTCCCCGCGCGCAAGGCGCACAGCGACTGGGACATCCCCCTGCCGCTGCACATGGGCGACGCCGACTACCTGCGGGTGGTGGACGAGGCGCTGGACTACCTGCTGCCGCTGTACCAGCCGGACCTGGTGCTCTACGACGCCGGGGTGGACGTGCACAAGGACGACGCCCTGGGCTACCTGAACCTCACCGACGCCGGCCTGGCCGCCCGCGACGAGCGCGTGATCGAACGCTGCCTGGCCCGCGACATCCCGGTGCTGGGGGTGATCGGCGGCGGCTACGACAAGGACCGCGCGGCCCTGGCGCGGCGCCACGGCATTCTCCACCACAGCGCGCAGCGGGTCTGGCAGCGCCTGGGCCTGGGCTGAGTTGTCCACGGCAACTGTGGAGCAACCTGTGGAAAAGCTGCGGGGAGTCTGCCCTGGCCCACGCCGGGCCTGGGCCGCAGCCGGATGTACGAAAGATGACCAGACAGCGTTCGAAGGAAAAGGTGCGACTTTTCCACGGATGCTGTGGAACCTCCTGTGGAAAAACTGCGGGGCATTCGCTGCAGCCCAGTATTCACGGGATCTCCAGCCCGATGAACAAAACATGACCAACGCGCTTTTCGTAGGAGCGAGCTTGCTCGCGAACGGTGCCGCGGCGGGGTTGGGGTTCGCGAGCAAGCTCGCTCCTACAGTCGGCCGGGCACGCTGGTTTGTCCCCGGAAGCTGTGGAGCCGCCTGTGGATATCCTGGGTACAAACCTGTGACTTGCCCACGCGCCGGGGCCCCCGCACGGCCGCCGGCGAATTGACCAGCCCCGGCCGCCAGCGGCTAGGCTAGAATGCGCGCCCTTTCCAGCGACCATGCCCAGCCCATGACCGAGCACAGCTCCCTGCCCTCCCCCAGCGCCATCGTCATCGGCGGCGGCCCCGCCGGCCTGATGGCCGCCGAAGTGCTGGCCGGCGCCGGCGTGCGCGTGGCGCTGTACGACGCCATGCCCTCGGTGGGGCGCAAGTTCCTGCTGGCCGGCGTGGGTGGCATGAACATCACCCACTCCGAAGATCAGGCGGCCTTCGTCGGCCGCTACGGCGAGCGCCGCGGGGAAATCGGCGCGCTGCTCGCGGATTTCGACAGCCAGGCCCTGCGCGAGTGGATCCATGGCCTGGGGATAAATACCTTCGTCGGCACTTCCGGCCGCGTCTTCCCCACCGACATGAAGGCTGCGCCCCTGTTGCGTGCCTGGCTCAAGCGCCTGCGCGACAGCGGCGTGGTTATCCACACCCGCAGCCGCTGGCAGGGCTGGGACGAGCAGGGCCGCCTGCTGATCGACGGCCCCGAAGGGCACCAGGCCCTGCAGGCCGACGTGACCGTGCTGGCCCTGGGCGGCGGCAGCTGGCAACGCCTGGGCTCCGACGGCGCCTGGGTGCCGATGCTGCAGGCGCGCGGCGTGGGGGTCGCGCCCCTGCGGCCGTCGAACTGCGGCTTCGAGGTGGCGGGCTGGAGCGAGTTCTTCCGCGACAAGTTCGCCGGCGCGCCGGTCAAGCCGGTGGCCATGAGCCTGGAGGGCGAGGCGCCGCGCCAGGGCGAGTTCGTGGTCACCGCCGGCGGCATCGAGGGCAGCCTGGTCTATGCGCTGTCCGCCGGCATCCGCGAGCGCATCGCCCGCGACGGCTCGGCCACCGTGCTGCTCGATCTGCTGCCCAACCGCAGCATCGAGCAGGTGGCGAAAGCCCTGGCCCAGCCGCGCGGCTCCAAGTCCATGGCCAACCACCTGCGCGGCCGCCTGGGCCTGGACGGCGTGCGCGCCGGCCTGCTGCGCGAGTTGTCCACAGCCGCCGACTACGCCGAGCCGCAGCGCCTGGCCGCGCTGATCAAGGCCCTGCCGCTGACGGTGGTGCGCCCGCGCCCGCTGGACGAAGCCATCAGCAGCGCCGGCGGGGTCACCTTCGAGGCTGTGGATAAGCAGCTGATGCTCAACGCCCTGCCCGGCGTGTTCTGCGCCGGCGAGATGCTCGACTGGGAAGCGCCCACCGGCGGCTACCTGCTCACCGCCTGCTTCGCCAGCGGCCGCGCCGCCGGCCTGGGCGCCTTGCGCTGGCTGAAGCTGGAACCATAGTGCTAGATTGCGGATTCCGCCCCAGCAGAGTCCGCGCCATGCCCCTGAGCTTCCGCCCGGCCCGCCCCGAGGACGTCGACGCCGCCGTCCCGCTGATCTACAGCTCCGGCCCCGATGCCTTCGACTACGCCTTCGCCCGCCCCGGCCGCAACCGCGCCCAGGACTTCCTGCGCCACGCCTTCGTCCAGGGCGGCGGCCAGTTCGGCTGGCGCCAGCACACGGTGGGCGAACTGGATGGGCGGGTGGTGGCGGTGGGCACGGTCTTCGGCGGCGAGGCCAACCTCGGCTACCTGCTCGCCGCCAGCCGGCAGATATTCGGCTTCTTCGGCCTGGGCGCGGCGGCGGTGATCCGCCGTGGCCTGCAACTGGAGCGGATCATCTGCCCGCCGCCGAAACGGACGCTGTACCTCGCCCACCTCGGCGTGGCGCCGGAACTGCGCGGCGAAGGCCTGGGCAGCCAGTTGATCGACCACTTCCTCGAACGCGGCCGCCGCGCCGGCCTGCCCATGGCCGCCCTCGACGTGTCGGTGGCCAACCCGCGGGCCCAGGCGCTGTATGAACGCCAGGGCTTCACGGTGCAGGCCGAGCGCCACTCCGACCTGCCGGGCGTGGCCAGCCACCGCTACATGCAGCGCGCCCTCTGAGCCTGCGCTAGACTGCGCGCCAGCCGCCCGGCAGAGGCGGCAACCCACCGTGCCGGCCAGTGCCACGACAAGGAAGCGCCATGAGCAAGCTGAACAGCGTCGAACTGAAAGTCTTCGTCCCGGCCCGCGACTACGCCCAGTCCCAGGCCTTCTACCGCGACCTGGGCTTCGCCAACCCGTGGAGCTCGGAGGAGCTGAGCTACTTCCACCACGGCGACCACTGCGCCTTCCTGCTGCAGAACTTCTATGTGAAGGAATTCGCCGAGAACCTGATGCTGCACCTGCTGGTGGAGGACGCCGACGCCTGGTGGCAGCGCCTGCGCGAGATCGATATCGCCGGGCGCTATGGGGTGCAGTTGGGGGAGCTGGAGAACCGGGCTTGGCGGATGCGGGATTTCACGCTGCATGATCCGAGCGGGGTGTTGTGGCGTATCGGCCACAATCTTGATTGAGCAGGGGCATGGCTTTTCGTAGGAGCGAGCTTGCTCGCGAACTGGCGTTCTGCCGGATGGGGTCGGTGCGCCTCCTCAAGAGCCCCTCTCCCCAGCCCTCTCCCTGAAGGGAGAGGGGGATTGGCTTCAACCGGAAATCACCGAGGCCGCCGGCTGACTCTGGAACACCCGAACACACCGAACGGTCCCCTCTCCCTTCAGGGAGAGGGTTAGGGAGAGGGAGCGGAGCCAGGCCAAGGCAGCGGAATCGCCGGGAAGCTCCGTTCGCGAGCAAGCTCGCTCCTACAGGTACCACCCCCACGCTTGATCGGACACATACTCCGTCACCTGCTTCACCTCCAGATAATTCTCCAACCCCCACACCCCCAACTCCCGCCCGATCCCACTCTGCTTCATGCCCCCCCAAGGCGCCTGGGTGAAGGTCGGTTGCGAACAGTTGACCCACACGATCCCCGCCCGCAACCCATCGGCCACCCTTGCAGCACGTTGCGGATCGCCAGACATCACCGCGCCCGCCAGGCCGAAGCGGCTGTCGTTGGCCAGGCGCAGGGCCTCGGCTTCGGTCTTGAAGCGCTTCACGCAGAGCACCGGGCCGAAGATTTCCTCGCGCCAGACGATGGCGTTCTCCGCCGGCTCGTCGAAGATGGCCGGCTCGACGAACCAGCCCTCGTCCAGCCCCGCCGGGCGACGGCCGCCGGTGAGCAGGCGGGCGCCGCTGGCCTTGCCCTGTTCGATGAAGCCGAGCACCTTGTCGTACTGCCCCTGGCTCACCAGCGGGCCGAGCAGCACGCCCGGCTGCAGGCCGTTGCCGATGGTGATGGCGCGGGTAGCTTCCACCAGGCGCTCGATCAGCCTTGGCGCTATGCCCTCCTGCACCAGCAGGCGCGAAGTGGCGCTGCACACCTGGCCCTGGTTCCAGAAGATGCCGAACAGGATCCACTCCACCGCCGCTTCCACGTCGCTGTCGTCGAAGACGATGAAGGCCGACTTGCCGCCCAGCTCCAGGCTGACGTTCTTGATGTCCTGGGCTGCCGTCGACATGATCTTCGCCCCGGTCGGCACGCTGCCGGTGAAGGCCAGCTTGTCCACTCCCGGGTGCTGGGCCAGCGGTCCCCCGGCGTCGGCCCCCAGGCCCGGCAGCACGTTGAGCACGCCGGCGGGCAGGCCGATGGCGTCGGCCGCGGCGGCCAGTTCCAGGGCGCTCAGCGGCGTCAGCTCGGATGGTTTGAGCACGCAGGTGGCGCCGGCGGCCAGGGCCGGGGCGACCTTCCAGGCGGCCATCAGCAGCGGGTAGTTCCAGGGGATGATCTGCCCGGCCACGCCCACCGGCTCGTGGCGGATGCGGCAGCGGAAGCGCTCGTCGGGCAGCGCCAGCGCCTGGTCCTGGCGGCCGTCCAGCTCGCGCGCAAGCTCGGCGTAGTAGCGGAAGCAGCCGATGGCGTCGGCCACGTCCCATTGCGCCTCGGGCAGCGGCTTGCCGTTGTCGCGCACTTCCAGCTCGGCCAGGGCGGCCTGGTTGCGCTCCAGTTCGTTGGCCAGGGCCTCCAGCCACTCGGCGCGCTCGCTGCCGCGGCTCTGCCCCCAGCCGCGGTTGAACGCCTGGCGCGCCGCGCGCACGGCGTGGTCGACGTCTTCCTCGGTGGCCGCCGGCACTTCGCGCAGCGGCCGGCCGCTGGCCGGGTCGAAGCTGGTGAAGGTGCCGCCCAGGTCCGGGCTCACCCATTGCCCATTGATGTACAGCTGGTCACGCATCGCTCGTCTCCTTGAATGCGGCCCTCAGGCGGCCTGTACGCCGGCGCGGCGGTTCTGCAGGTAGCGGGAGGTGAACAGCAGCGCCAGCGAGGCGCAGATGATCACCGTGGAAATGGCGTTGATCTCCGGGGTGATGCCACGGCGGATCGAGGAGAAGATGTAGATCGGCAGCGTGGTCTCGGAGCCGGCGACGAAGAAGGCGATGATGAAATCGTCGAAGCTGAAGGTGAACGCCAGCAGGAAGCCGGCGAGGATGGCCGGGGCGATCTGCGGCAGGGTCACCCGGCGGAAGGTCTCCAGCGGCGGCGCGTAGAGGTCGGCGGAGGCTTCCAGCAGGGCCTTGTCCATGGCCTCGACGCGGGTGCGCACGATGACCATCACCAGCGCCATGGTGAACAGCGAGTGCGCCGCCACCACGGTGGGGAAGCCCATGCGCAGCTTCGGCAGGCCCATGTCCAGCGCCAGCAGCAGCGGGTTGAGCACGTCGAACAGGGTGATGAAGGCGATCAGCGTGGCGATGCCGATGACGATCCCCGGGACGATGATCGCGCAGTAGGTCAGCGCGTCGAACAGCAGGCGCACGCGCCGGCCCACGCGCTGCAGGCCGAACACCGCCAGGGTGCCGAAGAAGGTGGCGATCAGTGCCGAGCACAACGCGATCAGCGCGCTGTTGCCCAGGGCCTCCATGATGAAGGGGTTGCCGAAGGCGCGGCCGAACCACTGCACCGAGCAGCACTGGAAGCTCAGGGCGCTGCGCCCGGCGTTGAAGGCGAAGAGCATGATCAGCGCGATGGGCGCGTAGAGGAACAGGTACAGCGAGGTCGAATAGCCGCGCAGCCACATGTCAGAGCACCCCGTCGTTGCGCGGGCCGCCATAGCGCGCCGCGAGTTTCAGGTACAGGCCGATGATCGCCAGCATCATCGCCACCAGGGTCATGGCCACCGCGCTGCCGAACGGCCAGTTGCGCGATTGCAGGAACAGGTCGACCAGGGCGTTGCCGACGAAGAACACCTTGCCGCCGCCGAGGATGGCGGGGATCAGGAACTCGCCCATGAGCAGGATGAACACCAGCATCACCCCGGTGATGACGCCCGGCGCCGACAGCGGCAGGGTCACCCGGCGGAAGGTCTCGAAGGCGCTGGCGCCGAGGTCGCCGGAGGCTTCCAGCAGGCGCTTGTCGAGCTTCTCCAGGCTCACGTAGATGGGGAACACCATCAGCGGCAGGTAGCCGTAGACGATGCCGATCAGCACCGCCCAGGGCGTGTTGATCAGGCGCACGTCGGCGATCCCCAGGCTCTCCAGCAGCGCCGGGATGCCACGGCCGCTGAGGATGAAGATCCAGGCGTAGGTGCGGATCAGGAAGCTGGTCCAGAACGGCACTATCACCAGGGTCAGCAGCAGCGACTTGTTGCGCCGCACCTTCACCGCCAGGAAGTACGCCAGCGGGTAGGCCGCCAGCAGGCAGGCCAGGGTGCCCAGCGGCGCCAGGGTCAGGGTGTTCCAGAAGGCCTGGGCGCGCGAGCCGAGGTTGAGGTAGTTGTCCAGCGTCAGCCCGCCGCCGTAGCCACCCACCGCGCTGCGCTCGCCGAAGCTGAAGACCAGGATGATCACCAGCGGCATCAACAGCAGCAAAAGGAACCACAGGGTGGAAGGCAGCAGCAGGAGCAGCGTGACGCGGCGGCCGAGGCTCCTCGCCGGGACGGCCGCAGGCGTCGCAGCGGCCTGCAGGGGGGCGCTGACAGCGATGTTCATGTTCGATTCCCTACGCATTGAGTTGCATGGGCCCTCCCCTGTAGGAGCGAGCCTGCTCGCGAACATCGCCATGCCGAAGCGGTTCGCGAGCAAGCTCGCTCCTACGAAGGGCCGTCCTCAGGCGGCCTTGAAGCGCGCCATCAGCTCGGCCCGCGCCGGGCTGGTGAGGGTCGCCGCGGCGCCGAACTCCAGGGGCGAGAGGCGCTCGGCCGCTGGGTACATGATCGGGTCGTCGAGCATCTCCTTGGGCAGCAGCGCATCCACCCGCTTGTCGCCGCTGGGGTAGCCGTGGGCCAGGACCTCCAGCTTGTTGTGCTGCGGGTCGAGCAGGTAGTTGATGAAGGCGTAGGCGGCGTCGCGGTGCTCGGCGCCCTTGGGGATGGCGAAGAAGTCGCTCCAGATCTCGCCGCCTTCCTTGCCCAGCACGAAGGTCATGTCCGGGTTGTCGCGGTGCAGCTGCGAGGCGTCGCCGGTCCAGGCCATGGCCATCCAGGCGTCGCCGTTGCGCAGCGAGGGCTGGATGTCGGAGTTGATGGCGAACAGGTGCGGCTTGGCCTTGATCAGCAGCTTCTCGGCCTCGGCCAGCTCCTTCTCGTCCACCGAGTTGAAGCTGTAGCCGTAGTACTTCAGGGCGTTGCCGATGGCGGTGAGCTGGTAGTCGTGGACGATGGTGCGGCCCGAGGCGCTGGTCAGCGTCAGGTCCCAGAACTGTTTCCACGAATCGAGGTTGTCCTTGATCCGGCTGGCGTCGTAGACAATGCCGGTGGTGCCCCAGTTCTTCGGCACCGCGTAGACCTTGCCGTCCACCGTGCCCTGGGCCATGAAGCGCTGCTCGAAGGCCTGGGGGTCGAAATTGGGGATGCGCGAGAGGTCCAGCGGCTCGATCAGCCCCAGCTTCACGTAGGTGCTGATGGTGTAGTTGGTCGGCACGAAGACGTCCCAGCCGCTGCCGCCGGCCTGCAGCTTGGCGAGCATCTCCTCGTTGGAGCCGAACACGTTCATCTGCACCCGCGCGCCGGTGGCCTTGGCGAAGGCGTCGAAGTTCTCCTGGCTGTGATAGTTCGGCCAGGTGGCCAGGGTCACGCGGTCGCCGAGGTTGCCGCTCTCGCCGGCGTAGGCCTTGCCCAGCAGCAGGCCCGGGGTGTTCGCCGCCACCACCGCCGCCGCCAGGCCCAGGCCGGTGCGGCCGAGGAACTCGCGGCGGGTGATGGAGCCGTTTTCCCAGCTGCGCATGGTTTTGATGAAAGTCTTCTTGTCCATCGTCACTCCCCGCCTGTCTGCTGTCGTTATGGTTGGTTCTTCGAAGGCCACGCCGGGCGCGGCCGCACTGCTCAGAGGCCCATGGCCAGGCCGCTGGCCTGGTTCCAGCCGACCTGCACCCGCGCGCCGTGCTCGAAGGCTTCGCCGGCCTCGGCGCCCTGGCGCGGCACGCGCACGCAGACGATGCCGAAGGCTTCGGTGCGCACTCGGTATTCGGTGAGGTTGCCCAAGTAGATGCGGTCTTCCACGCTGCCGCCCAGGCGCACCTCGCGGGCCAGCTCGGCGCCGGCGGCGGCGATGCCGACCAGCTCCGGGCGCACCGCGATGCAGCCTTCGCTCTGCGCCGCCAGGGCCGGGCCGGTGGGCGTCTGCGGGCTGCTCAGCTCCAGGCCGGCGGCGGTGGCGAGCACCACGCGGCCGCCGTCGACGCGGCGCACGGTGCCGCCGAACAGGTTGGATTCGCCGATGAAGTCGGCCACGTAGCGGCTCGCCGGCGTCTCGTAGAGGGCTTCGGGGGTGGCGGTCTGGATGATCAGGCCGTCCTTCATGATGCTGATGCTGTCGCTCATCGACAGCGCCTCTTCCTGGTCGTGGGTGACCAGCACGAAGGTGATGCCGACCTCGCGTTGCAGGCGCAGCAGCTCGGACTGCATTTCCTTGCGCAGCTTGCGGTCCAGCGCGGCCAGCGGTTCGTCGAGCAGCAACACGGTGGGCTTGTTGACCAGGGCACGGGCCAGGGCCACGCGCTGCTGCTGGCCGCCGGACAGCTCGTGGGGCCTGCGCGCGCCGAAGCCGGACAGGCGCACCATCTCCAGCGCCTCGTCGGCCATGCGCCGCTGCGCGGCGCGGTCCGGGCGCGGGGTGCGGTAGCGCAGGCCGTAGGCGATGTTTTCGGTCACGCTCAGGTGCGGGAACAGCGCGTAGTGCTGGAACACCATGTTCACCGGGCGCCGGTGCGCCGGCACCCCGGCCACCGCCTGGCCGGCCAGCAGCACCTCGCCTTCGCTGGGCTGCTCGAAGCCGGCGATCATGCGCAGGGTGGTGGTCTTGCCGCAGCCGGAGCTGCCGAGGAAGGAGTGGAAGGCGCCGCGGCGGACCCCGAAGTTCAGGCCGTTGACCGCCGGCACGCTGCCGTAGCGCTTGACCACGTTGCGGAACTCGATGTCGAAAGCCTGGCTGGAATCCATCGCCGCACGCCCCTTCGGTGGCTGTTCTTGTTGGCATCCACGCTAGCAACGGGGCTTTCGGGGTGTATATATCCCTCGGGGGATAGACGCCGGGCGCACGGCCTACCGCATCGGCACGGAGATGTTCGCGAGCAAGCTCGCTCCTACGAAAGACGCCCTTGCCCCAGGCCGCGCGACCATGGGCAACGGCGGATAGCGATGGACCTGTAGGAGCGGGCCCTGCCCGCGATCTCGCGCGCAGGGCGCGCTCCTACATGGGCATGGCGCCGGCGGTCAGCCCGTGGCGCGCAGGTCGCCGGCGTCGTCCTGCCCGGCCAGCTCGCGGATGAACAGGCCGAGCAGCTCCGACTGGCTGCCGATGCCGAGCTTGGCGTAGATGTTCTTGCGGTGGATCTTCACCGTGCCCGGGCTGATGTCCAGTTGCTCGGCCACCGAGGCGCTGGAGTGGCCGCGCAGCAGCAGCTGGACGATCTCCTGCTCGCGCGCGGTGAGCAACTGCGCGCCGAACTGGTCGAAGGCCTCGCGGATCTTGTAGTCCAGGTCCTGCGCCGGGCGCGGCTGGGCGCGGCGCAGTTCCCAGGCTTCGCGCACCACCTGCTCCACCGCCGGGCGGGCGCAGTCCAGCAGTTGCATCTCGTCGCGGCTGTAGGCCGGGCTCGAAGTCTTGCGCATCAGCGACAGCACCGCCTTGGCGCCGCCGGCCAGGTCGACGAAGAAGGCGATCTCCTCGGTCAGGCCGGTCTGCTGGTAGTAGGTCTGGTAGTACTCGCCCAGGTAGAAGTGGTCCGGGGCGAACTGGCGCAGGCGCCACAGGCCCGGCGCCTGGTTGCGGGTGCAGGCGAGGTAGAAGGGGTCGAGCAGGTAGGGGCCGACCTGGTAGTCCTGCACGTAGACGTGGCGCACGTCCGCCGGGAAGGTGTCGAACAGGTCCAGCGGGCGGTGGTTGCCTTCGTAGACGAAGAGCACGAAGTGGTCCACCGGGCAGGCCTGCTGCAGCCACTGGCTGAGGCCGAGCAGGCGCGGGCGTCCGGGAGCGAGCGGGAGCAGCTGGGCGAGCCCGGCGGTCCAGGCTTTGAGTTCCTTGTGGCGCATAGGGCTGTCGTTCTTGTTGTGTGCGCGGTGCACACACTATAGGCGTTCAGAATTGCGCACGGAAATGCAGGTTTTGCGCCAGTATCCTGAAAGCCCGCCAGCCGTGGCCCGCAGCGGCAAGGCCGAGGGGCCGGCGCACCAGCACGAGGCGCCCTGCCCCGCGCTCGCCCTCAACGGCCCTTCGGCTTGCCCTTGCCGGCCGGCGCCTTGGCGAAGCCCGGCGCCTTGCGCACCGCCTTCACCTGGGGCTTGTCGGCCAGCAGGTCGCCCAGGTGGATATTGCCCGGCTTGGCCGCGGGCACCTTGGGCTGCTTGGGTTTCTTCGGCTTCTTCAGCACCTGCCCGCCGGGCGCGGTCTGCGGGACCCGGTGGTCCGGCTCGAAGCCCTCTTCCTCGCTACGCGGCAGGGTCTGGCCGATCAGCGTCTCGATGGCCGCCAACTGCTGCACTTCGTCGGCGCACACCAGCGACAGGGCCTGGCCGCTGGCGCCGGCGCGGCCGGTGCGGCCGATGCGGTGCACGTAGTCCTCGGCGACGATGGGCAGGTCGAAGTTGACCACCAGCGGCATCTGGTCGATGTCCAGACCGCGGGCGGCGACATCGGTGGCCACCAGGAAGTCCACCTCGCCGTCCTTGAACCGCTGCAGGGCGCGCAGGCGCGCCGGCTGCGGCTTGTCGCCGTGGATGGAGTCGGCGGCGATGCCTTCGGCCTGGAGCACGCCGACCAGCTCGTCGACGCCCTTGCGCGTCTTGGCGAACACCAGGGCCTGGCGCCAGCGGCGGGCCTGCAGCAGGTGCAGGAACAGCTCGGCCTTGCGCTTCTTGTCCACGGTGATCAGTTGCTGCTTCACCGTCTTCGCCGCGGTGTTGCGCGGCGCCACCTCGATGGACAGCGGGTCGTGCAGCAGGCCGCCGGCCATCTGGCGGATCGCCTCGGAGAAGGTGGCGGAGAACAGCAGGGTCTGGCGCCGCTTCGGCAGCGCGGCGAACACCTCCTCCAGCTCGCGGGCGAAGCCCAGGTCGAGCATGCGGTCGGCCTCGTCCAGCACCAGCACCTGCAGCTGGGTGAATTTCAGGGCGTTCTGCCGGTACAGGTCGAGCAGCCGCCCGGGGGTGGCCACCAGCACGTCGACGCCCTTGCGCAGCTTCATCATCTGCGGGTTGATGCTCACCCCACCATAGGCCACCGCCGTGCGCAGCGGCACGTGCTGGCCATAGGCGCGGAAGCTGTCGTGCACCTGCTCGGCCAGCTCGCGGGTGGGCACCAGCACCAGGGCGCGCACCGAGTTGGCGGCCACCTGCGGGCCCTCCTGCAGCAACTTCTGCAGCAGCGGCAGGGCGAAGCCGGCGGTCTTGCCGGTGCCGGTCTGCGCCGCGGCCAGCAGGTCGCGACCCTTGAGCACGGCGGGGATGGCCTGGGCCTGCACGGGGGTCGGGTTCTGGTAGCCGAGGCCGTCGAGGGCGCGCAGCAGGGGTTCGATCAGGCCGAGGGCGGCGAAGGTCATGGAGCACTCACGCAACGGAAGGGGGAATGGCCGGCATTGTAGCCGCTAGTGGCGCAGCAGCAGCTCGCCCTCGATGGGCACGTAGCGCGTCGCCGAGCGGATCAGCGCCTGCGCGGTCAGGCCCGGCACGCCATAGGCGGCGGCGGTCTTGCCCTGGGCGCGGACGCGTTGCAGCAGCAGGTCGAAGTCGCCGTCTCCGGAGCACAGCACTATCTCGTCCACCCGCGCCACGGCGTCGAGCACGTCGATGGTGATGCCCACGTCCCAGTCGCCCTTGGCCGAGCCGTCGCTGCGCTGGATGTAGGGCTTGAGCTTCACCTCGAAACCGAGGTTGCGGAGGATCTGCTGGAACTGCTGCTGGCGCGGGTCGCCACGGTCGATGGCGTAGGCGTAGGCCTCGACTATGCGGCCTTCGCGGCTCAACTCGCTCCACAGGGCGGCGTAGTTGAAATGGCAGCCGTAGGCCTGGCGAACCGTGTAGTAGAGGTTCTGCACATCGGCGAACAGGGCGAGGGTTTTCAACGGCGGCTCCGGATCAGGCGGTGGACGCGCATTATCGCAGCCCACCGCCGCACCGCCAGCCCCGCGTCGTCGGCGCGGGGCTATCGATCAGCTGAACATGTCGCCGTCGTCGTCGAAGAAGCTGGAGTCGTCGGCGAAACCGCCATCGTCGTAGCCGGTGTCGGTGAAACCGTTGTCGGCGTAGCGATCACCGTCGGGGAAGGACGGGTTGGAGTCGTCCAGCCCGGAGGATTGCGGGTCGAAATGCTCGGCCGGCACTTCTTCCTGGATCACCTCGACGATTTCCTGCGGCTGCGAGTGGTGGAACATGTTGGTCAGCAGGTCCGCCACCACTATGCCGCCGGCCACGCCTGCCGCCGTCTGCAGGGCGCCGCGCAGGAAGCCGCCGCCCTGTGCCGGCGCGGCCTGGGGCGCGGCGGGGCGGAAGTCGTTGGGGTTGCTGGCGTAGTTGGCATTGGCGCCGGGCTGGGAGAAGCGCGTCTGGCCCCAGCCATCCGGGCGCTGTTGCGCTTGCTGGGGTTGCGCCGCCGCTTCGCGCTGGCCGCCGCCGAACAGGCCGGCGAGGAAGCCGCCGCTGCTGGGGCGGTTCTGCTGCAGGCTGGCGACCTGGGCTTCGAGTTCCTTGACGCGCTGGTCCAGGCGCTTGATCGCCGCCTCCTGGATCAGCATCGCCTGCGCCATGTAGTAGGGCGCGGCCGGCTGGCGCACGAGGTGCTGGTTGATCTGCGCCTCGGCCTGGGCGTCGCGCGGCGCGGTTTGCCGCTCGGCTTCCTGCAGGCGGGTGAACAGGCCATCGATCAGGGTTTGCTCTTCGGAATTCATCTGGGGCCTCGAGTGAGCACCGGGGGAGGGAACGCATCACAAGATTGGATCGGCCGGCGAAAAAACAAGTTCCGGTCGATGAAAACTTCTTCATCCGCGCTGGCGGGGGCTCTGGCCTGCGCCGCCGGGCTTGGGTTAGAGTCGATTGCCAACTGGTCCCCTAGACGAGCCGATGAATCCCATCTCCATCCTGCGCGATACCTGGTACTTCTTCAGCCGCCACATCGGCACGCTGCTGCCGCTCTGCCTGCCCTGGATCGTCCTGGAGACGCTCACCCAGCAACAGCTGAGCATGGCCGCCAATTCCCAGCAGTTCGCGCCCTGGGGCATGGCCGCCGGGTTGATCTTCTACCCCATCTACACCGCCAGCCTGCTGCTCTACCTGGTCGACTTCGGCGAGGGCCGTCAGCGCGGCGTCGGCGAGCTGTGGCGCGCGGCGCTGCGCCTGTGGCCGGCCTTCGCCCTGCTCTCGGCGCTGAGCTCGCTGCTGATCGTCATCGGCCTGTCGCTGATGGTGCTGCCGGGCATCTACGTGATGATCAAGCTGGCCTTCGCCGAGGTGCTGCTGGTCAAGCGCGGCCTGCGCCCGATCGATGCCATGCGCGAGAGCTTCCGCCTCACCGGCGGGCACTTCTTCCTGCTGCTCAGCACCGTGCTGGTGATCCTCGCCCCCACCTGGGCCCTGCAGGGCTGGATCGAGCAACTGAGCGAGAACGCCCTCGGCTACAGCCTGGCGCTCAGCGCCCTCAGCGGCTTCTTCCAGCTGCTGCTGACCGTCGCCGCCTACCGCATCTACATCCTCGGCCCGGAGCGCGAGGAAGCCTGAGGCAGGCTCCGGCGCGGGCGGCTAACCTTGTCTCTCCCGACCGCGCCAGGAACCTGCCATGAGCGACGACAACAGCCCGCCGAGCTGCATCTCCCACGTGTCCATCGGCACCAATGACTACGACCGCGCCCGCGCCTTCTATGACGCGGTGCTGGCCACGCTCGGCTGCCGCCGGGTGATGGAACACCCCGGCGCCGTGGCCTATGGCCGCGAGTTCCCGGAGTTCTGGGTGCAGACGCCGCTGGACGGCGCTCCGGCCAGCGTCGGCAACGGCGCCCACGTAGGCTTCATCGCCAACAGCCGCGAAGCGGTGGATGCCTTCCACGCCGCCGCCCTGGCCGCCGGCGGTCACGACGACGGCGCGCCGGGCCCCCGCCCGCACTATGGCGAGCCCTACTACGGCTGCTTCGTCCGCGACCCGGACGGGCACAAGATCGAGGCCACCTTCTGGGACCTGGGCAAGGCCGTGCCGCACACCCACTGACGAGCCCGGCTCAGCGCCGGCTCGGCTTCAGCCCGGACATGCGCGGCACCAGCAGGCGCTCGAACAGCCAGGGGCAGTAGCGGGCCAGGATGCGCGCGCGCCAGTTGACGTTGGACAGCACCAGCAGGCGCTTGCGCTGCAGGGCGCCCTGGTAGATCGCATCGGCCACGTCTCGCGGCGACGCCACTTCGCTGCCCAGCACCACGGCCGGCTGGCGGATCACCGAGCCGTCGCCGACCAGGGCGTTCTTGCGCAGGTCGGTGGCGGTGAAGCCGGGGCAGGCGAGGGTCACCGAGACGCCGGTGCCGTCCAGCTCCATGCGCAGGGTGTCGAACAGACCGTGCAACGCATGCTTGCTGGCGTTGTAGGCGCTGCGATAGAGCAAGGGGGCGAACCCGGTCAGCGAACTGAGCACGACGATCTGCCCCTGGCGGGCGATCAGGCTGGGCAAGGCCGCCCGGGTGCAATGCAGGGCGCCGTAGAAATTCACCGCCATCACCCGCTGGAACACCTTCAGGTCGGTCTCTGCGAACAGGCTGCGGTGGGTGATGCCGGCGTTGTTGATCAGCACGTCGATGCCGCCGAAGCGTTCTATGGCGATGGCCACGGCCTGCTCCACCGCGGCGGGCTCGGTGATGTCGCAGCGCAGCCCCAAGGCTTCGACGTTGAGGTGCTGCTGCAGGTGCTGCACCAGGCTGTCGAGCGCGGCCTGGTCCAGGTCGAGGATCACCGGCCTGGCGCCAGCCTGGGCGAAGCGCAAGACCAGCGCACGGCCGATGCCCGAGCAGCCGCCGGTCACCAGGACCGTCTTGTGCAGGTAGACCTTGCTGGAGAAGACCTTGCGTGGCATGTGCGGAGCCCTCGGCCAGGCGCGGGTGCAGCCGGTTGCCCCTCAAGCATAGCCCCGTGGCGGTCACGCTCCGGCTGCCCCGTGTGCCGCTGGTCGCAGCCCTTGAATGTCGCCGCCGCTTTGCCGGCCGCGGACTGGACAAGCCCCGGTTGGCGACTCATGCTCAATGCAGACACCAACACAAGAACGATAAAGGTGCGGCGCAGCAATGCTCAAGAAACTCCTGTTCCCATTGGCCTCGTCGCTGCTTCCGGCGTCGCTGGCCCATGCCCTGCCAGGCCCGGCCGGTGGCCCCCAGTCGCTGGCGGTCGGCTATTACGAGTTCCCGCCGTACATCTATACCGACGATGACGGCAGTACCCAGGGCGAAGGTGCCGAGCTGATCCGCAAGCTGCTGCGCCAGGCAGGCTACCGCGCCGAACTCCGGGCCCTGCCCAGTGCCCGCCTCTACCAGGGCCTGCGCGACGGCAGCGTGCAACTGTGGGCCGGGGCCCCCGGCAAGCCCGAGCTGGCCGAAAGCACCCTGGAGTGCGAGCACGTGCTCGGCCAGGTCACCCTCAACCTCTATCGCCTGGCGTCCCATCCCGCCCCGCGCCTGCCCCAGGGCCTGGCCGGCAGCCGGGTGATCCTGATCAGCGGCTACAGCTACTGGCGGCCCGCCACCCAGTTGCTGGACGACCCGCGGCTCAACCTGGAAGTCCACCGCACCAGCACCCACAGCGCGGCGCTGCAGATGCTTCTGCGCGAACGAGGCGACTACCTGCTGGACTACCAGGCCCCAGTGGAGGAAGCCCGCAACGCCGCCGGCCTGCCGCCGCTGGCCTACGACACCCTCTACCGTCTACCGTTGAAACTCATCGTCTCCCGTCGCACGCCCGATGCCGAACAACTCCGCCAGCGCCTGGACCAGGCGTTCGAGCAGTTGAGTGCGAAGGGGGAGAAGGTCGAGCTGAACTAGGGCCAGGGCGGGGGCGTTCCGTGTAGGAGCGCCCCATATTGCCGGCGAACATGTCTTCTCGTAGGAGCGAGCTTGCTCGCGAACAAGCTCCGCGACGGGGCTCGTTCGCGAGCAAGCTCGCTCCTACGAAGAGCACCGCGGTACAGCCTGTAGACAATTACGCCTACGGGCGCAGGAGACACGCTCTCGTAGGATGGCGTTGAGCGCAGCGATACCCATCGCCACGGCCTCGCCTCACGTGTAGGAGCGGGCCCTGCCCGCGATTTCGCGCGCAGGGCGCGCGCCTACAGGGGGAATGGCGTGGGTGGGGCGGCGTAGGAGCGGATCTCATCCGCGAATCGCGCCGGGACCTCCGGTGATCGCGGACAAGGTCCGCTCCTACGGGAGACCTGCCTGGCGCCGTCGCCCCGGCTTTTCCGCGCCCCAAAAGCAAAACCCCCGACCAGCCAGGCTGATCGGGGGTTTTGGGATAGGTGCTTGACGATGACCTACTCTCACATGGGGAAACCCCACACTACCATCGGCGATGCGTCGTTTCACTGCTGAGTTCGGGATGGGATCAGGTGGTTCCAACGCTCTATGGTCGTCAAGCAATTCTTTCGGATGCTCGTGGCTTGCGCGCACGCTCACCCAGATTCGGGTATGTGACAGGTATTTGCGGTTCACACGAACTTTCGGTTCGTCGACTTCACCGTCCAACACACAAATTGTTTGGGTGTTATATGGTCAAGCCTCACGGGCAATTAGTATCGGTTAGCTCAACGCCTCACAGCGCTTACACACCCGACCTATCAACGTCGTAGTCTTCGACGGCCCTTCAGGGGAATCAAGTTCCCAGTGAGATCTCATCTTGAGGCTAGTTTCCCGCTTAGATGCTTTCAGCGGTTATCTATTCCGAACATAGCTACCCGGCAGTGCCACTGGCGTGACAACCGGAACACCAGAGGTTCGTCCACTCCGGTCCTCTCGTACTAGGAGCAGCCCCTCTCAAATCTCAAACGTCCACGGCAGATAGGGACCGAACTGTCTCACGACGTTCTAAACCCAGCTCGCGTACCACTTTAAATGGCGAACAGCCATACCCTTGGGACCGGCTTCAGCCCCAGGATGTGATGAGCCGACATCGAGGTGCCAAACACCGCCGTCGATATGAACTCTTGGGCGGTATCAGCCTGTTATCCCCGGAGTACCTTTTATCCGTTGAGCGATGGCCCTTCCATACAGAACCACCGGATCACTAAGACCTACTTTCGTACCTGCTCGACGTGTCTGTCTCGCAGTCAAGCGCGCTTTTGCCTTTATACTCTGCGACCGATTTCCGACCGGTCTGAGCGCACCTTCGTACTCCTCCGTTACTCTTTAGGAGGAGACCGCCCCAGTCAAACTGCCCACCATACACTGTCCTCGATCCGGATAACGGATCAGAGTTAGAACCTCAAGCATGCCAGGGTGGTATTTCAAGGTTGGCTCCACGCGAACTGGCGTCCACGCTTCAAAGCCTCCCACCTATCCTACACAAGCAGGCTCAAAGTCCAGTGCAAAGCTACAGTAAAGGTTCACGGGGTCTTTCCGTCTAGCCGCGGATACACTGCATCTTCACAGCGATTTCAATTTCACTGAGTCTCGGGTGGAGACAGCGCCGCCATCGTTACGCCATTCGTGCAGGTCGGAACTTACCCGACAAGGAATTTCGCTACCTTAGGACCGTTATAGTTACGGCCGCCGTTTACCGGGGCTTCGATCAAGAGCTTCGCTTTCGCTAACCCCATCAATTAACCTTCCGGCACCGGGCAGGCGTCACACCCTATACGTCCACTTTCGTGTTTGCAGAGTGCTGTGTTTTTAATAAACAGTCGCAGCGGCCTGGTATCTTCGACCGGCGTGGGCTTACGCAGTAAATACTTCACCCTCACCGGCGCACCTTCTCCCGAAGTTACGGTGCCATTTTGCCTAGTTCCTTCACCCGAGTTCTCTCAAGCGCCTTGGTATTCTCTACCCGACCACCTGTGTCGGTTTCGGGTACGGTTCCTAGTTACCTGAAGCTTAGAAGCTTTTCCTGGAAGCATGGCATCAACCACTTCGCTCTCTAAAAGAAAGCTCGTCATCAGCTCTCGGCCTTGAACACCCGGATTTGCCTAAGTGTCCAGCCTACAACCTTAAACTTGGACAACCAACGCCAAGCTGGCCTAGCCTTCTCCGTCCCTCCATCGCAGTAACTAGAAGTACAGGAATATTAACCTGTTTCCCATCGACTACGCATTTCTGCCTCGCCTTAGGGGCCGACTAACCCTGCGTCGATTAACGTTGCGCAGGAACCCTTGGTCTTTCGGCGTGGGAGTTTTTCACTCCCATTGTCGTTACTCATGTCAGCATTCGCACTTCTGATACCTCCAGCAAGCTTCTCAACTCACCTTCACAGGCTTACAGAACGCTCCTCTACCGCGCATCTTGCGACGCACCCGTAGCTTCGGTGTGTGGTTTGAGCCCCGTTACATCTTCCGCGCAGGCCGACTCGACTAGTGAGCTATTACGCTTTCTTTAAAGGGTGGCTGCTTCTAAGCCAACCTCCTAGCTGTCTAAGCCTTCCCACATCGTTTACCACTTAACCACAACTTTGGGACCTTAGCTGACGGTCTGGGTTGTTTCCCTTTTCACGACGGACGTTAGCACCCGCCGTGTGTCTCCCACGCTGACACTTCCAGGTATTCGGAGTTTGCATCGGTTTGGTAAGTCGGGATGACCCCCTAGCCGAAACAGTGCTCTACCCCCTGGAGTGATACGTGAGGCGCTACCTAAATAGCTTTCGAGGAGAACCAGCTATCTCCGAGCTTGATTAGCCTTTCACTCCGATCCACAAGTCATCCCCTACCTTTTCAACGGGAGTGGGTTCGGTCCTCCAGTCAGTGTTACCTAACCTTCAACCTGCTCATGGATAGATCGCCCGGTTTCGGGTCTATACCCAGCGACTAAACGCCCTATTAAGACTCGCTTTCGCTACGCCTCCCCTATTCGGTTAAGCTCGCCACTGAATATAAGTCGCTGACCCATTATACAAAAGGTACGCAGTCACCCAACAAAGTGGGCTCCCACTGCTTGTACGCATACGGTTTCAGGTTCTATTTCACTCCCCTCTCCGGGGTTCTTTTCGCCTTTCCCTCACGGTACTGGTTCACTATCGGTCAGTCAGTAGTATTTAGCCTTGGAGGATGGTCCCCCCATGTTCAGACAACGTTTCACGTGCGCCGTCCTACTCGATTTCACTTCCTAGAACCTTTCACATACGGGGCTATCACCCACTATGGCCGCACTTTCCAGAGCGTTCTGTTAGATTCTAAGAAGCTTAAGGGCTAGTCCCCGTTCGCTCGCCACTACTAAGGGAATCTCGGTTGATTTCTGTTCCTCAGGGTACTTAGATGTTTCAGTTCCCCTGGTTCGCCTCACACACCTATGGATTCAGTGTGTGATAACCAGCTTATGCTGGCTGGGTTCCCCCATTCAGAGATCTCCGGATCAAAGTCTGTTTGCCGACTCCCCGAAGCTTATCGCAGGCTACCACGTCTTTCATCGCCTCTGACTGCCAAGGCATCCACCGTATGCGCTTCTTCACTTGACCATATAACCCCAAGCAATCTGGTCATACGTCTCGAACGTGAAGACGACATTCGCCGAAAATTCGCGCTTGAACTCGCAAATTTTACCTTGACTTGAACAATCCCCAGTGAAAGAGATCATTCAGTCTACTTCTATCACATACCCAAATTTTTAAAGAACGGTTCCGGTACAAAGACCAGACAGCAAGGTTCGTTTCTTCGAACATTCCTGTCTGAGCTTTACGACGATTCGGAGATGGTGGAGCCAAGGAGGATCGAACTCCTGACCTCCTGCGTGCAAAGCAGGCGCTCTCCCAGCTGAGCTATGGCCCCAAATCACTACGATTTGGTGGGTCTGGGCAGATTCGAACTGCCGACCTCACCCTTATCAGGGGTGCGCTCTAACCGACTGAGCTACAGACCCATAAAGGGTTGCCTAATCGTCTAACCAGTGAATCAAGCAATTCGTGTGGGAGCTTATGAGTAAGCTAGGATCTTCGATTAAGGAGGTGATCCAGCCGCAGGTTCCCCTACGGCTACCTTGTTACGACTTCACCCCAGTCATGAATCACTCCGTGGTAACCGTCCCCCTTGCGGTTAGACTAGCTACTTCTGGAGCAACCCACTCCCATGGTGTGACGGGCGGTGTGTACAAGGCCCGGGAACGTATTCACCGTGACATTCTGATTCACGATTACTAGCGATTCCGACTTCACGCAGTCGAGTTGCAGACTGCGATCCGGACTACGATCGGTTTTCTGGGATTAGCTCCACCTCGCGGCTTGGCAACCCTCTGTACCGACCATTGTAGCACGTGTGTAGCCCTGGCCGTAAGGGCCATGATGACTTGACGTCATCCCCACCTTCCTCCGGTTTGTCACCGGCAGTCTCCTTAGAGTGCCCACCATAACGTGCTGGTAACTAAGGACAAGGGTTGCGCTCGTTACGGGACTTAACCCAACATCTCACGACACGAGCTGACGACAGCCATGCAGCACCTGTGTTCCGATTCCCGAAGGCACTCCCGCATCTCTGCAGGATTCCGGACATGTCAAGGCCAGGTAAGGTTCTTCGCGTTGCTTCGAATTAAACCACATGCTCCACCGCTTGTGCGGGCCCCCGTCAATTCATTTGAGTTTTAACCTTGCGGCCGTACTCCCCAGGCGGTCGACTTATCGCGTTAGCTGCGCCACTAAGATCTCAAGGATCCCAACGGCTAGTCGACATCGTTTACGGCGTGGACTACCAGGGTATCTAATCCTGTTTGCTCCCCACGCTTTCGCACCTCAGTGTCAGTATCAGTCCAGGTGGTCGCCTTCGCCACTGGTGTTCCTTCCTATATCTACGCATTTCACCGCTACACAGGAAATTCCACCACCCTCTACCGTACTCTAGTCAGGCAGTTATGGATGCAGTTCCCAGGTTGAGCCCGGGGATTTCACATCCATCTTACCAAACCACCTACGCGCGCTTTACGCCCAGTAATTCCGATTAACGCTTGCACCCTTCGTATTACCGCGGCTGCTGGCACGAAGTTAGCCGGTGCTTATTCTGTTGGTAACGTCAAAACAGCAAGGTATTAACTTACTGCCCTTCCTCCCAACTTAAAGTGCTTTACAATCCGAAGACCTTCTTCACACACGCGGCATGGCTGGATCAGGCTTTCGCCCATTGTCCAATATTCCCCACTGCTGCCTCCCGTAGGAGTCTGGACCGTGTCTCAGTTCCAGTGTGACTGATCATCCTCTCAGACCAGTTACGGATCGTCGCCTAGGTGAGCCATTACCCCACCTACTAGCTAATCCGACCTAGGCTCATCTGATAGCGTGAGGTCCGAAGATCCCCCACTTTCTCCCGTAGGACGTATGCGGTATTAGCGCTCCTTTCGGAACGTTGTCCCCCACTACCAGGCAGATTCCTAGGCATTACTCACCCGTCCGCCGCTGAATCCAGAAGCAAGCTCCCTTCATCCGCTCGACTTGCATGTGTTAGGCCTGCCGCCAGCGTTCAATCTGAGCCATGATCAAACTCTTCAGTTCAATACTGATCGGGTTTTGAGAAAACCCTAAACTTGGCTCAGCAATCGCAAAAACTCTCGAATTCACGAGTGTTACTTGTGATGCTGATAATCTTGCGATCACCAGTCTTAACTCACAAGCACCCACACGAATTGCTTGATTCAACTTGTTAAAGAGCAGTTGGTTGATTCTTTCATCTCAACCGAGGCCGCGCATTCTACGCCAACCTCTTATTTCGTCAAGCGTTATTTTCAGAATTTTTCGTTCCTACTCAACCGCTTGCGCTGTCGATCGGCCGGAGCTTCTCGTCAGCGGGAGGCGCATTCTACAGCGATCAGGATCACTGTCAAGCACCTCGGCGATCTTCCTTTTGGCTCGCTGCCGGAGCAGCTGTCGAACCCAAAGGCGGCAAGCGAATCACCCGCCTGATCACCACCCCTAACTTCTAACCTGCTTAAGTGCTTGATTTTCAAGCTCTTTCAGCGCTTCGTCGCTGGGAGTGGTGCGCATTATAGGGACTTCAAAATGCCCGTCAACACTTTTCTGAAAGAATCTTCAGCGGGATGCGAAACGGGCCCGCAGCGCCGGCAATTGCCGCGCCACCGGCGGCAGGCGCAGCAACAGCAGGAATACGCCTATGGCTGCATATAGCGACCAGCGCTCGATGTCCGAACGCACCACCCACAGCATATGCAGGAGCCCCAGGGCGAGGATGACATAGACCAGCCGGTGCAGCTTCTTCCAGCCGCTGCCCAGTTTGCGCATGCTGTATTTGTTCGAGGTCAGGGCCAGCGGCAACAGGCCCAGGAAACCCAGGGTCCCGACGATTATGTAGGGCCGCTTGCGTAATTCGACGCCCAGTTGCGTCCAGTCCAGACCGAGGATGAACACCAAGTAGGCGCACAGGTGCAGGCATATATAGGTGAAACACCACAGGCCGAGCTGCCGGCGCACCAGGATCCAGCCGTTCCAGCGCGTCAGCCTCTGCAGCGGGGTCATGGCCAGGGTCAGCAGCAACAGGACCAGGCCGCCCTGCCCCAGGTTGTCGACCAGCGCCTTGCCCGGGTCGGGCCCCAGGGCGAAGATCCAGGCCAGGTACAGCCAGTAGAGCGGCGGTATCAGCGCCAGCAGGAATACGCTGGCGCGCCAGATAGGATTGCGCATCCGCATCAATAGTTCTTCCTCAGGTCCATCCCCGCGTACAGCGAGGCCACTTCGTCGGCGTAGCCGTTGAACATGAGGGTGGGACGAACATTGGGGCTGAATAGTCCGCTGGGCAGGCGCCGCTCGCGGGCCTGGCTCCAGCGCGGGTGGTCCACCGTCGGGTTGACGTTGGCGTAGAAGCCATACTCGTCGGGCGCCAGGCTTTCCCAGGTGGTCTTCGGCTGCTCGGCGACGAAACTGATGCGGATGATCGACTTGGCGCCCTTGAAGCCGTACTTCCACGGCACGATCAGGCGCAGCGGCGCGCCGTTCTGGTTGGCCAGGATGCGGCCGTACATGCCCACGACGAGAATCGCCAGCGGGTGCATGGCCTCATCCATGCGCAGGCCCTCCACGTAGGGCCAGTCGATCAGGGCGAAATTGGATTGCACGCCGGGCATGCGCTCGCGGTCGACCAGGGTTTCGAAGCGCAGGTACTTGGCGTTGCCCGTCGGCTCGACACGCTTGATCAGCTCCGACAGCGGGAAGCCGATCCAGGGGATGACCATCGACCAGGCCTCCACGCAGCGCAGGCGGTAGATGCGCTCTTCCAGCTGGTAGGGCTTGATGAAGTCCTCAAGGGCGTACTTGCCGGGCTTCGCCACCTCGCCATCGATCACCACCGACCAGGGCTCGGTCCTCAGTGCGCCGGCGTTGGCGGCCGGGTCGCCCTTGTCCGGGCCGAACTCGTAGAAGTTGTTATAGGTGGTCGCATCCTTGAAGGGGGTGATGCTCTCCCCTTGCACGGTAACGGCATCCCATTTGATCGCCGGCAGCTTCTCACTGAACCAGCCCGGTGTGCTCGCAGCGGCTTCTACATCGGCATATCGGGAAGGATCAGCCAACCCCATGGCCGGCAGACCGGCAAGGGCGGCACCTGCCGCACTGGCGGCGAGGAAACGGCGGCGGGAGAGATAAAGGGTTTCAGGGGTGACTTCCGACTCTTGGCAATCGGAAGGTCGGGCAATACGGATCAGCATGGCGGGCTCCGCAACGACTGGCTGTGTGCGCCAATAGACTGCGGAGCCCGGGGGAAATTACATCAGCTCGGACGGCGGCGACGGCGCAATTGCAACAAGTATTGCACCGGACCGGACGCGGCATAAGCGAGGAACAGCAGCAGCAGGATGCGCGGCGGGTCGGTGAAGACCACGGCGAAGGCCAGCACCACCACCAGGATCGCCACGAAGGGCACGCGGCCGCGCAGGTCGAGATCCTTGAAGCTGTGGTACTTGATGTTGCTGACCATCAGCATGCCGGCGGCGGCGACCATCAGCGCGACCAGCAGGGAGACCTTGGCACCCTGGATGTCGAAGTCGGCGAAGGCCCACACGGTGCCGGCCACCAGGGCGGCGGCGGCCGGGCTGGCCAGGCCGATGAAGTAGCGCTTGTCGGCCTTGCCCACCTGGGTGTTGAAGCGCGCCAGGCGCAGCGCGGCACCGGCCACATAGATGAAGGCGACCATCCAGCCGACCTTGCCCAGGCTGCTCAGTGCCCACTCGAAAGCGACCAGCGCCGGGGCCACGCCGAAGGCGACCATGTCCGACAGCGAGTCGTACTCGGCGCCGAAGGCGCTCTGGGTGTTGGTCAGGCGCGCGACGCGACCGTCCAGACCATCCAGGACCATGGCGACGAAGATGGCGATGGCGGCATTGGAGAAGTCGCCGCTCATGGCGTTGATGATGGCGTACAGGCCGGTGAACAGCGCCGCGGTGGTGAACAGGTTGGGCAGCAGGTAGATGCCGCGGTGGCGGACCTTGCGGCCGTCGGCGTCGTGCCCTTCCTCGACGTGCTCGTCGATGGGCAGCAGGCTTTCGGTTTCTTCGGAGGCCTTGTTCGGCTCCTCGGGACCTTCACTCATGGAGACTTCCTTAGGGAACTCAGCGGAAAAAGATCGAGCGCGGGGCACGGACGCCCGGGCGCACAGGCTTTATACCAGAACCCTGCGCAAGAACGAAAAAACGCGGCCGGGGCCGCGTTTCTTCAAGTGTCGCTAAGCCCTTAGTTCTTGGACTTGTCGACGATCTTGTTGGCAGCGATCCAGGGCATCATGGCGCGCAGCTGCTCACCGATGACTTCGATGCCGTGAGCGGCGTTGTTACGGCGCTTGGCGGTCATCGATGGGTAGTTGGTGGCGCCTTCGGAGATGAACATCTTGGCGTATTCGCCGTCCTGGATGCGCTTCAGAGCGTTGCGCATGGCCTGACGGGATTCGGCGTTGATCACTTCCGGACCGGTCACGTACTCGCCGTATTCGGCGTTGTTCGAGATCGAGTAGTTCATGTTGGCGATGCCGCCTTCGTACATGAGGTCGACGATCAGCTTCAGCTCGTGCAGGCACTCGAAGTAGGCCATTTCCGGCGCGTAGCCGGCTTCGACCAGGGTTTCGAAACCGGCTTTCACCAGCTCGACGCAACCGCCGCAGAGAACGGCCTGCTCGCCGAACAGGTCGGTTTCGGTCTCGTCCTTGAAGGTGGTTTCGATGATGCCGGTACGGCCGCCGCCGACGCCGCAGGCGTAGGACAGGGCGACGTTCTTGGCATTACCCGAAGCGTCCTGGTAGATGGCGATCAGGTCAGGGATGCCGCCGCCCTTGACGAACTCGGAACGCACGGTGTGGCCCGGAGCCTTCGGCGCGATCATGATCACATCGAGGTCAGCGCGCGGTACGACCTGGTTGTAGTGAATGGAGAAGCCGTGGGCGAAGGCCAGGGTAGCGCCCTTCTTCAGGTTCGGCTCGATCTCGTCCTTGTACAGGCGGCCCTGGAACTCGTCCGGGGTCAGGATCATCACCAGGTCGGCGGCGGCGACGGCGCTCGGCACGTCAGCCACTTTCAGGCCATGGTTCTGCGCCTTGACGGCGGACGGCGAGCCCGAACGCAGGCCAACGGTGACGTCGACGCCGGAGTCCTTCAGGTTGCAGGCATGGGCGTGGCCCTGGGAACCGTAACCGATGATGGCAACTTTCTTGCCCTGGATGATGGAGAGGTCACAGTCTTTATCGTAGAAAACGCGCATTTGGGTAATCCCCTGGTCTAGTGGCCTCGTGGGCCGTCTTTCAAATTCAGATGCTGAGAGTCTTGTCGCCGCGGGCGATGCCGGTCACGCCGGTCCGCACCGTCTCGATGATCGCAGCGGTACCGATGGCCTGGATGAAGCTGTCGAGCTTGTCGCTGGTGCCGGCCAGTTGCACGGTGTAGACGCTGCTGGTGACGTCGACGATCTGACCGCGGAAGATGTCGGTGGTGCGCTTGACCTCGGCGCGCTGGGCGCCGGTGGCCTTGATCTTCACCAGCATCAGCTCGCGCTCGATGTGGGCGCTTTCCGACAGGTTCACCAGCTTCACCACCTCGATCAGCTTGTTGAGGTTCTTGGTGATCTGCTCGATGACTTCGTCATGCCCGGCCGTGGTCAGGGTGAGGCGCGACAGGGTCGGGTCCTCGGTCGGCGCCACGGTCAGGGTCTCGATGTTGTAGTTGCGCTGGGAGAACAGGCCGACCACGCGGGACAGCGCGCCGGGTTCGTTTTCCAGCAGCAGGGAAATGATGTGTCGCATGATCAGGTACGCTCCGTCTTGCTCAGCCACATGTCTCGCATCGAACCGCCGCGGATCTGCATCGGATAGACGTGCTCGCTGGTGTCGACCTGGATGTCGAGGAAGACCAGGCGGTTCTTCATGGCGAACGCCTCTTCCATCTTCGGCTTCAGGTCCTTGAGGTCGGTGATGCGCATACCGACGTGGCCATAGGCCTCGGCCAGCTTGACGAAGTCAGGCAGGGATTCCATGTAGGAGTGCGAGTAGCGGCTGTTGTACTGCATGTCCTGCCATTGGCGGACCATGCCCAGCGCACCATTGTTCAGGTTGACGATCTTCACCGGCAGGTCGTACTGCAGGCAGGTCGACAGCTCCTGGATGTTCATCTGGATGCTGCCTTCGCCGGTCACGCAGGCCACGTCGGCCTCCGGGAAGTTCAGCTTCACGCCCATGGCCGCGGGGAAACCGAAGCCCATGGTGCCCAGGCCGCCGGAGTTGATCCAGCGGTTGGGCTTGTTGAAGCGGTAGTACTGGGCGGCGAACATCTGGTGCTGACCCACGTCGGAAGCCACGAAGGCGTCGCCGCCAGTGACTTCCCACAGGGCCTCGATGACGCTCTGCGGCTTGATGATGCTGCCGTCGCCCTTGTCGTAGGGGAACAGGCCGCGGTTGCCGCGCCACTCGTCGATCTGCTTCCACCAGGCGGCGAGGGCTTCCTTGTTCGGCGTCTCGCCGATTTCCTTGAGGATGGTGGCCATCTCGGCCAGCACGCTGTCCACCGGGCCGACGATCGGGATGTCGGCCTTCACGGTCTTGGAAATCGAGGCCGGGTCGATGTCGACGTGGATGATCTTGGCGTTCGGACAGAACTTGGCCGCGGTCTCGCCGTTGATAACGCGGTCATCGAAGCGCGCGCCGACGGCGAAGATCACATCCGCGTGGTGCATCGCCAGGTTGGCGGTGTAGCTGCCGTGCATGCCGAGCATGCCGACGAACTGGCGGTCGTTGCCGGGGAAGCCGCCCAGGCCCATGAGGGTGTTGGTCACCGGGACGTTGAGCAGGCGCGCCACTTCGGTCAGCGGCTCGGAAGCATTGCCCATGATGACGCCGCCACCGGAATAGATGATCGGGCGCTTGGCCGACAGCAGCAGCTCGGCGGCCTTGCGGATCTGGCCGGAGTGGCCGCGGACCGCGGGGCTGTAGGAGCGCAGCTTGACCTTCTTCGGGTAGGCGTACTCGAACTTCTGCGTCGGGTCGCCCATGTCCTTCGGAATGTCGATCACCACCGGGCCCGGACGGCCGGACTGGGCGATGTAGAAGGCCTTCTTGATGACCTCGGGGATTTCCGAAGGGTGCTTGATGATGAAGCTGTGCTTCACGATCGGCCGGGAAATGCCGACCATGTCGGTTTCCTGGAAGGCGTCGGTGCCGACCATGTTGCTCGACACCTGGCCGGAGATCACCACCATCGGGATGGAGTCCATGTAGGCGGTGGCGATGCCGGTGATGGCGTTGGTCGCGCCGGGGCCGGAGGTCACCAGGACCACGCCGGGCTTGCCGGTGGCGCGGGCGTAGCCGTCGGCCATGTGGGTAGCGGCCTGCTCGTGACGCACGAGGATGTGGGTCACGTCGTTCTCTTTGAAGAGAGCGTCGTAGATGTGCAGGAGGGCACCGCCCGGGTACCCGTAGATGTACTTAACGCCTTCGTCACGCAACGAGCGGACGACCATTTCAGCGCCGGATAAAAGCTCCACGTTGTCACCTCTAGAACGCTAAACGATCTCCCAGGGGCGGGGGACCGAAACTTGGTTGGCTGCCCGGCAGACAATTGGGCGATTGTGATCGCCGGCTACGTCGACTGCCGAATGACAGAACTTGGAGGCGCACCTGGTGTGTTACGGAGGGCCTCCACCCAGCGCGAGGTAACGCGAAGCAGGGTGAAACTTAGCGGCGCGGGTAGCGCCTCTTGTCTGCCGAGTAAAACCAGCTTGCGGCCGGCCCACTGCAGCGAACCTTGGATTCTTCTGATTCGGCCGCGTCAAGTCAAGCCATATATGGATTTGTGTCTAACGCAGGTTGTGATCTTTCTCTGCGGACGCATCGACACTTTTGGTTATAGTTACCCGCAGTTTCCGCATCCAAGGACCGAAACCGCATGCGACGGACGATTGTGATGGGCGCTCTGATGTTCGCCCTGAGTGCTCCGCTGATGGCCGCCCAGGTATACAAGTGGGTCGACGCCCAGGGCGTCACGCATTTTGGCGCGCAGCCGCCGCAGGGCGCCGAAGCCGCCACCGTGGACACCAAGGTCGCGCCGCCGCCCTCGGGCTTCCCGCTGCCGCCCAGGCCGGCTCCCGCGCCGGCGCCTTCGGCCAGCGACAAGCAGAAGGCCGCCGACGAGAAGGTGCGCCAGGAGGTCGCCCAGCAGGAGGCCGAGCGCGCGCGCTACTGCGACACCCTGCGGACCAACCTGGCGCAACTGAAGAACAACCCGCGGGTGCGGGTGGCCGACGACGACGGCGAGATGCGGCGCATCCCGGAAGAAGAGCGGCAGGCCCGCATCACCCAGACCGAGCAGGACCTGCAGAAGAACTGCAACTGATAGGCGCGTAGGCGCGGCTCAGGGCGCCTCGCCGATCAGCCGGTCGAACTCGCCCAGGGCCTCGAACAGGGCGTGCATGTGCTCGCCCTCGTCCACGTAGACCATTTCGGCGATGGCGCGGATGCCCGAGGCGCGCGGCAGCTGCGCGCCCGTCTCGATGATCAGCTTCATGCGCGGCAGGAAGATCCACTGCAGCCATTCCTCCAGCTCCAGCGTATCCACGCAGAACGGCTCCTGGCTGGCCAGCGCCTCCTCCGAGGGCGGCTGTTCCCCCCACAGCAACAGCGCGCGCAGCTCCCGCTCGATCAGCAGGAGCTGGTCGGCCACGGCCGGCAGGCGATCGTCCATCACAGCGTCGCCTTGGCGTTCTGCCGCGCGGTAGCCGCGCCGGCCGCGTCACCCTGGGCCTCGCGGGCCTTGGCAATCACGTCCCACAGGCTGGCCTGCAGCGTCGGCCGGCCATTGGCCAGCGACAGACCGCGGCGCGCCACCTGCTCGGCCTGGGCGGCGTCGCCCTGGGCCAGGCGCACCTGGGCGAGCTTGTAGAGCACCTGCGGCTCGCGCGGGGCGATGCGCTGGGCGCGCTCCAGGCTGGCCGAGGCGCCGTTGAGGTCGCCGCCGCCCTGCTGTTGCTGGGCAGTGGTGAGTAGAGCCAGGACCGGGCCATCGAGCTGCTCGTCGGCGGCCAGCGGTGCGTTGCGCGAGGGAATGCCGGACGGCGCCTGCACCGGCGCGGCCGGGGCCTGCTGCTGGTAGCTGGGCTGTTGCTGCTGGTAGACCGGCTGCTGGTAGGTCTGCTGGCTGAAGCCGCCGGTGGCGCTGATGTTGCTCGGCGCGCTGCCGACGGGCGCCGCCGGGACGCTGCCGGACTGCACGCCCGGGGTGATCGGGGCGGTGGAGATCGGTGCTGCGCCAGTCTGCGCCGGGAAGGTCTGGATCGGTGCCATGCCGGCATCCTGGGGTACCATCACGGTCACGCCGGAATCACCCGCCGGCTGCGATGCCGCGCTCGGCGCGGTGTTGGCATTGGCCGGGCGGTTGGCATTGGAATAGCCGACCCGCTCCTGGTTGGACACCGAGGTGCCGGAATCCCGCACCGGGATAGCGCCCTGCTGCGGGGAAGCGCAGCCGGACAGCACGGCCGCGGCGGCAGCCACGGCAAACCACGCGTTTTTCACTTCGAATCCTCTCGCCTCAGTTCAGCCAGCCACGGACCCAGTCCATGACCTCGCCGGCCGGCGTCTGGTTGTTGCCACAGCCGGCGCCGGGCGCCGGCTCGCTTCCGCGAATATAGGGCATCTGCACGGCGCCCGGACAATTGGCGTCGCTGCCCTGGCCGGTACGCGGATCGACCCAGGCCATGCTGACATTATCCGGCATCGGCATGTCCAGCGGCAGGGGGTCGGCCTTGCGCATGAAGCTGGTCCAGATCTGCAGCGCGCCGGTGGCGCCGGTGAAGGGCGTCTTGCCGTTGTCGTCGCGGCCCAGCCAGACCACCGCCAGCAGGTCCTGGCCGAAACCGGAGAACCAGCTGTCGCGGGAGTCGTTGGTGGTGCCGGTCTTGCCCGCCAGGGTCAGGTTCGACGGCAACTGGTTGTAGGCCGAGCGCGCGGTGCCCTCGCGCATCACCCGCTGCATGGCGTTCTGCAGCAGGTAGATGGAGCCCGAGTCGAAGCGCTGCTGGACCTGGAACGGATAGCGCTTGAGCGGCTGGCCGTCGGCGGCGACCACGCTGCGGATACTGCGCAGCGGGGTGTTGAAGCCGCCGCTGGCGATGGTCTGGTACATGGTCGCCACCTGCATCGGCGTCATGGCGCCGGCGCCCAGCAGCATCGACGGGTAGGCCGGCCAGTCCACCTGTACGCCCAGGCGTTCGAGGGTCTTGAGCACGTTGGGCACGCCCAGGTCCAGGCCCAGCTTGGCGGTGGACAGGTTCAGCGAACGCGCCAGCCCCTGGTAGAGGAAGATGGTGCCGTTGGAGCTGCCTTCGTAGTTCTTCGGCGTCCACACCTGGCCGTCCTTGCCCTTGATGGAGAACGGCTGGTCCTGGATCCAGGTGGTCAGGGTGTACTGGCTGGGCCGTTCGAGGGCGGTCAGATAGACCGCCGGCTTGACCAGCGAGCCGATCGGCCGGGTGGCGTCCACCGCGCGATTGAAGCCGGCGAAGCGCGAATCGCGGCTGCCGATCAGCGCCTGCACTTCGCCGGTCTCCGGGTTGGTCACGACCATCGCGGTTTCCGTCTGGTCCAGGCCCTTGCGCCCGGCGAAGCGCTTGAAGGTCTCGGTGACCGCGGTTTCCGCCTTGTACTGCAGGATCGGATCGAAGCTAGTGAAGATGCGCAGGCCTTCCTCGGTCAGGTCTTCCTCGCGGTAGTCCTGGCGCAGCTGGCGCTTAACCAGGTCGAGGAACGCCGGGTACGAGCTGTTGGCCATGCTGCCCTGGCGCGTCACGCCCAGGGGCGCCTGCTTGGCCGCCACGGCCTGCTCGGGGGTGATCACGCCCTGCTCGGCGAGCACGTCGAGCACCACGTTGCGCCGCTCCATGGCGCGCTCCGGGTTGCGCCGCGGATTGTAGTAGGACGGCCCCTTGACCATACCCACCAGCAACGCGATCTGCGGCAGCTTGAGCTCGGACAGCGGCTGGCTGAAGAAGTACTGGCTGGCCAGACCGAAGCCGTTCACCGAACGCTGGCCATCCTGGCCGAGGAACACCTCGTTGAGGTAGCCCTCGAGGATCTCGCGCTTGTCGTAGTGCAGCTCCAGCAGCACCGCCATCATGGCTTCGGTGAGCTTGCGGCTGAGGCTGCGCTCGTTGGTCAGGAAGAAGTTCTTCACCAACTGCTGGGTCAGGGTGCTGCCGCCCTGGCGCAACTGCCCGGCGCTGGCGTTGACCCAGACGGCGCGGGCGATGGACTTCAGCGAGACGCCGTGGTGGGACCAGAAGTCGCGGTCTTCCACCGCCACCAGGGTGTCGACCAGGTACGGCGGCACCTCGTCCAGCTTGATGAGGATGCGGTCTTCGTTGTGCGAGGGGTACATGCCGCCGATCAGCAGCGGCTCCATGCGCGCGACGTCCAGCTTGGAACCGTCGGCGCGGGACAGGCCGGCCACGTAGTCGCCGGAGAAACGCACGCGGATGCGCTGCGCGGGCTCGGCGCCCTCGTAGAACTGGAAGCCGCGGGTATTGAGGTCGACCGTGCCGCCGGACACGGCCACCATGCCCGGGCCGCTGACAGTGCCATCGCGGCGGTAGCCCAGGGCGCCGAGCTCCTGGAGGAAGTCGTCCTTGTTCAGCTTCAGGCCGACGAACAGCTCCAGCGGCCGGGCATAGACCTTGGCCGGGATGGTCCAGCGCTTGCCGGAGAACTTCTCCTGCACGACCGCATCGAGGTACACGGCGAAACCGGCCAGCACGACCAGGCCGACGAGGCTGAGTTTGAGCAGCCAGCCCAGCCACTTGCGCGACGGAGCGGACTTTTGATTCTTACGGGAACGGGGGGATCGGGGACGCGTCATGGCGGCGCATTATACGTACTTTATCCACAGGGGACAGACGCCGCGCGAGGCGGTGTCCGGGCTCTGTCGCAGGCGCGCGGAAGTGCCCCGGCCAAAGCGACGCAGCTTCGACCAGCGGGCAGCCGATTGGTTGCCTGCGGCGCCAGGCAAGTTTGCAGCCACCGGCGATGCCGCCATAATGCCTGCCTCCCGAATCCGGACAGCCAAGGACAATATCCCGTGAGCCAGACTCTGATCGCTGCCCTGCAGAACCCTGCCCTGTACCCCCACCCGGTGGAGCAGGTGCGGGTCATCGAAACCCACATTTCCTGGGTCCTGCTCACCGGCCAGTACGTTTACAAGATCAAGAAGCCGGTGAACTTCGGCTTCCTCGACTTCACCGACCTCGCGGCGCGCAAGCATTTCTGCGAGGAAGAACTGCGCCTGAACCAGCGTCTCACCGAAGGCCTGTACCTGGAAGTGCTGCCGATCACCGGCAGCGAGGCCGCGCCACAACTGGGCGGCGAAGGCCCGGCGATCGAATACGCGCTCAAGTGCCGCGAATTCCCGCAGAACGCCCTGCTCAGCGAGGTGCAGGCGCGCGGCGAGCTGACCTCCGAGCACATCGACGCCCTGGCGAAGCAGATCGCCGGCTTCCACCTGCGCACCCCGCAGGTGCCGCAGGACAACCCGCTGGGCTCGGCCGAGGCGGTGATGGCGCCGGTGCGGCAGAACTTCGAACAGATCCGCCCGCTGCTCAGCGACAAGGCCGACCTGCTGCAGCTGGACGCCCTGGAAGCCTGGGCCGAAAGCTCCTATGACCGTCTGGAATCGCTGCTGCAGGCGCGCAAGGCGAACGGCTTCATCCGCGAATGCCACGGCGACATCCACCTGGGCAACGCCGCGCTGATCGACGGCCAGGTGGTGCTGTTCGACTGCATCGAGTTCAACGAGCCGTTCCGCTTCACCGACGTCTGCGCCGACTACGCCTTCCTCGCCATGGACCTCGAGGACCGCGGTCTGAAGTGCCATTCGCGGCGCTTCGTCAGCCAGTACCTGGAGCAGACCGGCGACTACCAGTCCCTGGAAATCCTCAACTTCTACAAGGCCTACCGCGCCCTGGTGCGGGCCAAGATCGCCCTGTTCAGCCTGGCCCACCAGCACGACGCCGTGCAGAAGGCCGCGACCCTGCGCCAGTACCGCAACTACGCCAACCTGGCGGAGAGCTACAGCGCCATACCCTCGCGCTTCCTGGCCCTGACCATGGGCGTTTCCGCGGTGGGCAAGAGCTCGGTGGCGCTGCGCCTGGTCGAGGCCCTGGGCGCCATCCGCCTGCGCTCGGACGTGGAGCGCAAGCGCCTGTTCGGCGAACAGCACGAAGCCCAGCGCGGCGCCCTGCAAGGCGGCATCTACAATGCCGAATCCAGCGCGGCCACCTACGAGCGCCTCAACGCCCTGGCCGGCGACATCCTCCGCGCCGGCTACCCGGTGGTGCTCGACGCTACCTTCCTCAAGCACGCCCAGCGCCAGGCCGCGCGCCATATCGCCGACGACACCGGGGTGCCCTACCTGATCCTCGACTGCCAGGCGCCGGAAAGCGTGATCGCCGGCTGGCTGGCCCAGCGCCAGGCGCAAGGCGGCGACCCGTCCGACGCCACCCTCGAAGTGGTGCAGGCCCAGCAGGCCGGACGCGAAGCCCTGGACGCCGACGAGCAAGCCCACAGCAAGCGCGTCGACACCCAGGACAGCGCCAGCCTCGACACCCTGGTGGGCAGCATCCGCCAGCGCCTGCCGGGCATCTGACCCCCTCGACGCAGCCCGGGCACGATCGATGCCCGGGCTGCCGTTCGTCACGCCAAGGGCGCTTTCGCGCCCGCCGATGTCACAAAGCCACATTGCCCCGCCAAGGGCCCGCTACACTTCATCGTCAAGTGAGCCGGCCGTCTCCAGCAGTTCACGGCCCTCGCCGCCATGCATGACCCACCCCGTGTGCCGCATCGCAAGGACCGACGATGAACGACGAACTGCTGCATCTGAAGAATCTCGGCAAGACCTCGGCCCAGTGGCTGCACGCCGTGGGCATTCACAACGCCTCCGACCTCCGCCGCCTGGGCGCGGTCGGCGCCTACCGCGCCGTTCGGGCCCGCGGCTTCCGGGCCTCCAAGGTGCTGCTCTACGCCATCGAGGGCGCCCTGCTGGACGTCCATTGGAACGACCTGCCGCCGGCGCACAAGGCCGAACTATTGGGCCAATTGGAGACTTTTCCTCAAAGGAATCAGAGTTAGCTCACAAGCCTTCCAGGAAATGATTTACGGCCGCGGGCCAGAACCCTATCGTTTCAGGGCCCTTCGTGCGCCCCGACCGCCAACGTCCGTCCAAGGAATTACGGCCCATGTACCTACTCGGTGAACAACCGGCCTATGCCGACCAGCTGATCAGCCGTCTGCAGGGGATTCCCGCCCAGCTGCTTTCCGGCCTCGCCCCCTGCGCGGAGCCCATCCGCCTGGAACGTACCGACGACCTGTCGGCCGAGCTGCCGAACCAGCAGCTGTTCCTGATCGAGAACGGCCTGCTCCACGCGCTGGTCGACGAACGCCCGCTGTTCTACCTGCAGGAGGGCGACCTGGTGGGACTGCGCCAGGGCATCGACCTGCCGCCGTGCCGCTACACCAGCGACGAGCCGTTGTGCCTGGTGCCCTATTCGCGCAGCGACGTGTTCCACCACATCCACGCCGACGAGCAGCGCCAGGAACTCTTCCTGCACTACCTGATCGGCCATACCGCCCTGCTTTCCGACGCCCTGGCACACCTCAAGCAGCCGGACATCCGCCCGTCCACTGGCTTCCGCCACTTCGCCGCCGGCGACCAGTTGATCCAGCAGGGCGACGATGCCGAGCACGTGTTCATCATCATCGAGGGTCACGCCGAGGCCTTCGTCGACGGGCAAAAGGTCGGCGACGTGCAGAAGGACGAGATCTTCGGCGCCATGGCCGTGTTCACCGGCGAGAAGCGCAGCGCCAGCGTGGTCGCCAGCGAACCCTGCACCGTGATGGTGATCCCCAAGGACCAGTTCCTCAGCCTGATGCAGAGCAACCCGCGCATCGCCCACAGCCTGATCGAGGGCATGGCCCGGCGCATCGACCTGCTCAACCGCGAGGTCACCCAACTGCGCCTGCAGCTCGGCGCCGGCTAGCCGAAGCCCGATCCAGACGAAGCCCGGCCATGTGCCGGGCTTCGTCATTTCTGCAGGGCGGACTTTTTTTGCGAAATGCTGTTGACTCACAAATGATAATAGTTATTATTACCACAGCTGGCCGCGAGGTCGGCGGGTAAGCTGAGAGCCCTACCGCAGTCGGACACTCAGGTTATCTCCTCATCAGGCTAATCACGGTTTTCGACCCGGCTCATCGCCGGGTCTTTTTTTTGCCCCGCATTTTTCCTGGGAAACCTTTCCCATGACCGTTCGCCGGAAAATGCAGGTGCGATGAAAAAAGCGTTGACTCGCGAATGATAATTGTTATTATTAACCCCACTGGTCGCGAGGCCAGTGGGTAAGCTGAGCGACCACGCAGTCGGACGATCAGATTATCTCCTCATCAGGCTAATCACGGTTTCGACCCGGCTCATCGCCGGGTCTTTTTTTGCCTGAAGGAAAGTCATGGGCGGGGGATTTCTTTTCGTAGGAGCGAGCTTGCTCGCGAACAGCGCTCTGCCGGTTGGGCTCGGTACTCGACCTGGAGAGCGCCCTCTCCCTAACCCTCTCCCTGAAGGGAGAGGGGACCGTTAGGCAGACGCTGATGTTCTGGAGTTAGCCGGCTAGCGCAGAGTTGCCGGCTGAAACCATGCCTGTTCTCGGCACGGACAAGCCCCCTCTCCCTTCAGGGCGGGGCGCGCAGCCGAGGGCTGGAGAGAGGGAAAGGAATGCCACCGAAACATCGAAGCAGCCGGGAGCGCCGTTCGCGAGCAAGCTCGCTCCTACAAAAAGAGGAGCCCTCCCGTCAGGCTATGCCCACATCAACGCAACTTCGCACAATGATCCTGCGGCGGCAGCGCCGGCGTGTACCAGACGTAGTCCGCCTGCTGCGGCGACACCGTCTTGCCGACCTCGGCCAGCATCAGCACCTGCATGCCCTCCCCCGCCTCCAAGTCTTCCAGGTGCAAGGGCACGCCCAGGTCGCGGCGCACGTGGAAGCCGCCGGCGATCAGCACGGCGGGCGCGGGCGCCGCCTTCAGCCGTTCGGCCATGCGCCGGTCGCGCTGCTGCTGTACCGCCAGCATGGCCGGCATCTGGCTTTCCGGCAGCAGGCCGCAGTGGGATTCGCGGATGTCGTCCAGCAGCACCCGGCGCACCTCCTCGGCCGTCGAGCGAGTGCCGGCCAGGGCTGGCTGCTCCCCATAGATGCGCTTGATCTCGCTGCGGTCCAGATTGGCCGCCAGCAACGGCGCCGGCTGCTTGACCAGCCAGGTCACCATCGGGCCGTAGAGCGACCAGTCCCAGCCCGGCTGCCAGGCCAATGCGGCGTACAGGTCCTGCGGCGCCTTGCCGGCAGCGCTGGCCTCCTGGGCCGCCGTCACCCGCTGCTGCTGGTTGGGATTGAGCATTTCCAGCAGCACGCTGCCCTGCTCGCGGCGCTGGGCCAGGGCGCGCACCAGCCACAGCTCCAGGGCGTGGTGGTCGGGATTGTCGTGCTGTTCGCCGACCAGCACGCGGGGCGCGGCCTGCAAGCGTTCGAGCAATTGTTCCGGGGTCAGCACCTGACCGCTGCGCAGGTCGCGGATGACGCCCAACTCGGCGCTGTCGCGGCCCTCAGGGCTCTGCCAGGCCGGCAGGGGCGGCGCGGACGGCAGGCTCTGGCAGGCCGCCAACAGCGCCACCAGCGGGATCAGCAGGTATTTCATGTGAACTCCTTTCAGCGGGCGACGATCAGCGGATGGCCGCGCTCGGGGTGGCGCTGCACCAGCACGTCCAGGCCGAACACCTCGCGCAGCGGCTCTGCGCGCAGTACTTCGTCCGGGGTGCCGAACAGGTGCGGGCGGCCGTCGTGCAGCAGAAGCAGGCAGTCACAGTAGCGCGCGGCGAGGTTGAGGTCGTGCAGGATGACCAGCACCGCGGCGCCGCGTCCGGCGAATTCGCGCACCGCATGCAAAGTGGTGTGCTGGTGCAGGGGGTCGAGCGCCGAGGTCGGCTCGTCCAGCAGCAGCACCTGCTCCGCGCCGCCCGGCCACAGCTGCGCCAGGACCCGCGCCAGGTGCACGCGCTGGCGCTCGCCGCCGGACAGCGCCAGGTAGCTGCGCCCGGCCAGGTGCGAGGCGTCGGCCGCCGTCATGGCTTCGGCGATGATCTGCAGGTCGCGCTGGCGGCCGCTGTCGTGGGGCAGCCGGCCGAAACCCACCACCGACTCGACGCTGAAGGCGAAATTCAGCGACGAGGACTGCGGCAGCACCGCCAGGCGCTGCGCCCGCGCCGTACCCTGCCATTGATCCAGCGCGCGACCATCGAGGCTCACGCTGCCGCCGGCCAGCGGCAGCTCGCCATTGAGGGCGCCCAGCAGGGTGCTCTTGCCCGCGCCGTTGGGGCCCAACACACCGAGCACCTCGCCCGGCTGCAGCGCCAGGCTCACGCCCTGCAGGACCACCTGATGCCCACGCTTCACCGTCAGGTTCTCCGCCGTCAGCATCAGGAACGCCCCCGGATCAGCAGATAAAGGAAGAAGGGCGCGCCGATCAGCGCCGTGACGATGCCGATCGGCAGCTCCGCCGGCGCCAGCGCCAGGCGCGCCACCAGGTCGGCGAGCAGCAGCAGGATGGCGCCGCCGAACATCGAGGCCGGCAGCAACACCCGGTGATCGGGGCCGACGATCAGACGCAGCAGGTGCGGCACCACCAGGCCGATGAAGCCGATCAGCCCGGCCGCGGCCACCGCGGCGCCAACGCCCAGCGCCGTGCAGAGGATCAGTTCGACCTTCAGCCGCTCGACGTCGAAGCCCAGGTGACGCGCCTCGGACTCACCCAGCAACAACGCGTTGAGCGCATCCACCCGGCGCGGCAGCCAGCAGGCCACCAGCAGCGTGACCAGCAGCAGCGGCCACAGCCGCGGGTAGCTGGCGCCGTTGAGGCTGCCGAGGTTCCAGAAGGTCAGGGTGCGCAGCGTGGCGTCGTCGGCGAGGTAGGTGAACAGGCCGATCAGCGCGCCGGCCAGCGCGGTGAGGGCGATGCCGGCGAGCAGCATGGTGGCCACGCTGGTCTGCCCATTGTGGCGGCCGAGCCGGTAGACCAGCGCGGTCACCAGCAAACCGCCGCCGAAGGCGCAGGCGGACAGCAAGTAGGGCGCGAAAGCTTCCGGCAGGCCACCCATGGAAGCGCCGAAGACGATAGCGATGGCGGCGCCCAGCGCGGCGCCGCTGGATACGCCGATCAGCCCGGGGTCGGCCAGCGGGTTGCGGAACAGCCCCTGCATGGCCACCCCGGCCAGCGCCAGCACGCCGCCGGTGGCGACGCCCAACAGGGTGCGCGGCAGGCGGATCTGCCCGACGATCAGCTCGGCCTGGCCGAGGTCGTCGGCGGACACCGGCAGGCCGCACAGACGCGCCAGCGCCCGCAGCGTGTCGCCCAGCGGCAGGCTGACCGGCCCCAGGGCCAGAGACAGCCAGAGGACCAGCAGCAGAAGAAAACCAAGGAGCAGGAACAGCGGTCGGGCAGCGTGCTTCGCAGTCAAGGACGACCTTCCGGGTTCAGGGCCTGCGCGGAAGGATAAAAGGCCTTGGAGAGGCTGGCCAATGCGTCCGGAACGCGCGGACCGAGACCGCCGACCAGCAGCGTCGGATCGAGCACCAGCACGCGGGCCTCACGCGCCGCGCGGGTAGCGGCCAACCCGGGGGTCTGTCGGATCAGCGCCTCGCGGGCCTTGTCGCCATCCAGGCTGCGGTCGGCCAGCACCACCACCTGCGGATCGAGGGCGGTCAGGGCTTCGCCGGACAACGCCTTGTAGCCCTTGTGGCTGGCCAGGTTGCGCCCGCCGGCGTACTGGATCATCCAGTCGCCGGCGGTGTCCTGTCCGGCCACCAGCAGGCTGCCGCCGGCGTTGCCGACCAGCAGCACCACGCCCGGCGCGGCTTGCCCGGCCTGGGCCTTGGCCACCCAGGCCTGCTGCGCCGCCAGGCGCGCCTGGAAGTCCGCCGCCACCTTGCCGGCCTGCTCGGGCGTGCCCAGCAGTTCGCCCAGGCGTAGCAGGTTGTCGTGCACGGTCTTCTCGTCGGCCTTGGCCGACAGGGTTTCGATCCGCACGCCCGCCGCGCGCAGTTGCTGCAGCACCGGCGGCGGCCCCATCTCCTCGCTGCCGAGGAGGATGTCCGGCTTCAGCGCCAGGATGCCTTCGGCCGCCAGCTGGCGCTGGTAGCCGATCTTCGGCAACGCCTTGAGGCTGGCCGGGTGCAGGCTGGTGGTGTCGACGCCGACCAGGCGCGACTCGCCGCCCAGGGCCACCACCCACTCGCTCAGCGAACCGCCGGCGCTCACCCAGCGCTTGGGCAGGCTGTCGGCGATGGCGCTGGAGGCGACGAGGCACAGCCCGGCGAACAGCCCGGCCAGCAGGGGACGCGCAGTCATGGTTGCCTCCTCAGATGGCCGCGAAGGATTCGGCGAGGCTACGCCATTCTTGCAGTTCCGGCACACCCGGCTTGCGCGCGCCGAACACCTGCAGGACCAGTTCGCCGTCGGCGTCGAAGGCTTCCCAGCTGGTGACGATGCCGTCGCTGCTCGGCTTGCGCACGCGCCACAGCTCGCGCACGCCAGGGGTCTTCAGGTGCAGGTTGAACTGCGGGTCGAGCACGTTGAACCAGTCGTCCAGCCACTTCAGGTTGTCCACGGTGCCGGTGTGGATCTGGATGCAGTGGGCGTTGCCGACGAAGATCATGATCGGCAGGCGGGACTGGCTGGCGGCCTCCAGCAGGCGCGGCAGCTCGGCGACGTCCAGCGGCTCGGCCCATTCGCGGCCGGCCAGGCGCAGCGCCTGGGTGCGCTCGGCCTTGTGCTTCTTCAGCAGGGCGAAGAAGTGGTGGGTGTCCTTCAGCGCCGCCCAGCCCTGGCGCAGGGAAGCGACGTCGATCTCGCCGTCGGCCAGCGGCGCGGCTTTCGCCTCGGCCGGACGCAGCTCCAGGCGCTCGCTCTGTTCCTCGGCGCGGAAGCGCTCCACCAGCGGCGCCCAGGCGGCGACGTCGCTGTGCTCGGTGAGAAACACCTTGTGCACCGCGGTGCCCTGGCGGTCGAACACCTGGATGCTGCGCTGGGTGCCGTGGGCGGTTTCCTCGCTGATGGCGAACACGCTGTCCCAGCCGCCGAGGAACAGGCGCAGGTCGATGTCCGGGGACACCACCAGGCCCATCTGCCCGTTGCCCGACACGGTGACCTCCTGGTAGGGCCCCTTGCGCTCGTGCACGCAGTGCTCGTTGCGCGTCAGCGCCATGATCGGGCCCAGTTCGCCGAGGGCCGGCAGCAGCGCGGCCCACTCCGGGCGCAGGCGCACGGCATCGACGCCGAGGCGGCTGGCGGTCAGCTCGGCCTCGCTCACATCCAGGTGTTGCGCGGCATCGCGGGCGCGCAGGCGCGGTTTCTCGGCACGCAGCGCCTGCCAGGCGCGGTACAGCTCGGAAGCCGGCGCGGAAAGGGTAGTCATCGCAGAAATCCTCGTTCGCAAGGGGGCCTGCCGCATCGCGGCACAATGAAAGAAACTCTGCCACAACGAATCCGGCAATTCTATTTGATAATTATTTGCATCTGATTTCATGACCCCCTATGGTGTGCAGCCAATTTTCCGCGGCCATCCAAGCCAACTGCCGGTTTGGGATATGATGCGGGCCCGCGGCGACCTCGGCGATACGCGAACCTGGCCCGAATGCCAGGCGTCGCCAGGGATGAAGCTCCGCCCGTTCAACCTCGGCGAAAAGAAGCATTGGCAATGGGGCGACCTGCACGGTCTCACCGACAACGGCTCCAGCCCGGATCGCAGCGCGCCCTGCGCAACGTCGAGGCTGGTCCTGACGACTTCAGCACAAGGACGTGCACCCTATCCCGACGTCAGAGGGCGCGATGCGCCCTGCTGTCGGCGCCGGGAGCGTCCGGATGATCCTGCTGTGTCATCCGGGCGAGCTGGCCGAGGGGCGGACCCGCGGCTTCCAGGTCGAAGGCCTGAAGGTCTTCGCCGTACGGCGCCAGGGCCGCGTCCATGTCTACCGCAACCGCTGCCCGCACCGCGGCGTGCCCCTGGAGTGGGAGGCCGACCGCTTCCTCGATGCCAGTGGCGCGCTGCTGCAGTGCGCCCACCACGGCGCACTCTTCCTCATCGAATCCGGCGAATGCATCCAGGGCCCCTGCCTGGGCGAGGTGCTCGACAGCCTGCCGTGCCGCGAGGACGAGCAGGGGTTGTGGATAAGCCTGCCCGAGGATGACTGAGAACCAGCCTACGACCTGCTGCGCGTCGGCATAACTGCGTTAAAAACAGGCGAGCGATGCTCATTTAGCGGACTAAACTGCCCGCTCTCGCCTGTTTTTAGCCTTGTTCTGCTCCAGCTCGCGAGATCGTAGACAGGCTCCGAGCGACCTACAGCTCGATGCGCAGCGGCCGGCTCAGGCGGATTTCGCTGACGTCGATGTCCGCGCCATAGGCCAGCATCTCGACGCCGGCGTCACGCGCCTCGCGCAGCGCCGCGGCATAGACCGGGTCGATTTCCTCCGCCGGGCGCACCGCCTCGATGCCGGATAGGTTCACGCAATACAGCAGCACCGCCCGGGTGCCCTGCCGCGCCAGAGCCGCCAGCTCGCGCAGGTGCTTGGCCCCGCGGGTAGTGACCGCATCGGGGAAGGCCGCCACCGGCGTGGCGTCGAAGCCCAGGGTGACGCTCTTCACCTCGACGAACACCGGCCCGGCGGCGAACTCCAGGCGAAAGTCCGCGCGGCTGTTCTCCACGCCGTAGGCGACTTCCCGGCGCAGCGCGGCAAAGCCGGCCAGTTCGGCGACGCCCCCGGCCAGCAGGGCCTCCTCCACCAGGCGGTTGGCGCGCCCGGTGTTGACGCAGGCCAGGCGCCCCTGGGGCGTCTCGCTCAGCTCCCAGGTGCCCGGCAGCTTGCGCTTGGGGTCGTCCGAGCGGCTGAACCAGACCCGGCAGCCCTCGCTCATGCAGTTGAGCATGGAGCCGGTGTTCGGGCAGTGGATGGTCAGTTGCTCGCCGCCGGCAGTCTCGATATCGGCGAGGAAGCGCTTGTAGCGGCGCAGCAGGCGCGCCTCTTCCAGTTCCGGAGCGAAGCGCATCAGGGCCGCCAGCTCTTCAGGCCGCGGGCGATGCGCTCCACCGCCTGCTCCAGGCGCGCCAGGTTCTGGGTGTAGGCGAAGCGCACGTGGTGGTCGGCCTGGTAGCGGCCGAAGTCCACGCCCGGGGTGAAGGCCACGTGCTCGGTCTCGATGAAGTGCTGGCAGAAGCGGTAGGCGTCGCCGCCGAAGGCGCTGATGTCGGCATACAGGTAGAAGGCCCCTTCCGGCTCCACGGCGATGCCGAAGCCCAGCTCGCGTAGGGCCGGCAGCAGGTAGTCGCGGCGGCGGGCGAACTCGGCGCGGCGCTCTTCGAGGATAGCCAGGGTGCCTTCCTCGAAACAGGCCAGCGCGGCGTACTGGGCCATGCTCGGGGCGCTGATGTAGAGGTTCTGCGCCAGCTTCTCCAGCTCGCCCACCGCCTCCGGCGGCGCCACCAGCCAGCCCAGGCGCCAGCCGGTCATGCCGAAATATTTGGAGAAACTGTTGAGGACGAAGGCCTCGTCGTCCACTTCCAGCACGCTGCTGGCGTCCACGCCGTAGGTCAGGCCGTGGTAGATCTCGTCCACCACCATGTGCCCGCCGCGGGCCTTCAGCGCCTGCGACAACGCGGCCAGTTCATCCTTGTGCAGCAAAGTGCCGGTAGGATTCGCCGGCGATGCCAGCAAAGCGCCTACACTGTCCTGATTCCAGTGCGCATTCACCAGCTCCGGGGTGAGCTGGTAACGGCTCTGCGGGCCGACCGGCACCAGTTGCGCAGCCCCCTCCACCAGGCGCAGGAAGTGGCGGTTGCACGGGTAGCCGGGGTCGGCCAGCAGCCAGTGGCGGCCCGGGTCGACCAGCAGACTGCTGGCCAGCAGCAGGGCACCGGAACCGCCCGGGGTGACCAGGATGCGCTCGGGGTCGATGGCCAGGCGGTAGCGCGAGGCGTAGAAGCCGGCGATGGCCTCGCGCAGCTGCGGCAGGCCACGGGCCGCGGTGTAGCGGGTGTGGCCGGCGGCCAATGCGGCCTGGCCGGCGGCGACTATGGGCGCGGCGGTGCTGAAGTCCGGCTCGCCGATCTCCAGGTGGATGACGTCGTGGCCGGCGGCCTGCAGCTCGTTGGCTCGCGCCAGCAACGCCATGACGTGGAAAGGTTCGATGGCGCGGCTGCGGGCACTGAAGGAAGAAACCATGGGAAATACCGAACTTTGCGACGAAGAGGCGATTCTAACCAAGCCATCGGCGGGTGGCAGCAGGCTCGACAACCGGGAGTAGCATCGCGATTATCGATCTGGTAAGTTCGCCCGCTTGCGAGCGCGGGGCCGGCGTCGACCGGAGAGGGACCATCCGCGACAGGATTAGCGAGAGTGAGAGGCGGCCACACATGCCCACCAATGCAAAACAGCAGAGCAGCCAACTGATTCGTGGCTTCGAGCCCTACCAGGAAACCAAGGGCGAGGAGTACATGAGCGAGCGCATGCGCGCCCACTTCACCTCCATCCTCAACAAGTGGAAAGTTGAGCTGATGGAAGAAGTCGATCGCACCGTGCACCACATGCAGGACGAAGCGGCCAACTTCCCGGACCCGGCCGACCGCGCCAGCCAGGAAGAGGAGTTCAGCCTCGAACTGCGCGCCCGCGACCGCGAGCGCAAGCTGATCAAGAAGATCGACGAGACCCTCCAGCTGATCGAGGACAACGACTACGGCTGGTGCGATTCCTGCGGCGTGGAGATCGGCATCCGCCGCCTCGAAGCCCGCCCCACCGCGACCCTCTGCATCGACTGCAAGACCCTCGCGGAAATCAAGGAAAAGCAGCTCGGCTCCTGATGCCGGCGGCTTTTCGCGAACGGGGCGCCTAGGCGCCCCGTCGCGTTTGTGCGGCGCTCCCCGCCCCTGACCACAAGCCTGCGCCATGCCCGACTCCCACTACACCGGACGTTTCGCCCCCACCCCCAGCGGCTACCTGCATTTCGGCTCGCTGGTCGCCGCCGTCGCCTCCTACCTTGATGCCCGCGCCGTTGGCGGGCGCTGGCTGGTGCGCATGGAAGACCTCGACCCACCGCGGGAAATGCCCGGCGCCCAGGCCGCCATCCTGCAGACGCTGGAGCGCTACGGCTTCGAGTGGGACGGCCCGGTCGAACGCCAGAGCGAACGCAGCGAAGCCTACGCAGCGGTCGTCCAGCAGTGGCTGCGCAGCGGCCTGGCCTACGCCTGCACCTGCTCGCGCAAGCAGCTCGAAGGCAGCGGCGGCATCTACCCCGGCACCTGCCGCAACGCCGGCCACGACTGGCACGGCGAGGTGGCCATCCGCATCCGCGTGCCGGAACTGGAGTACGCCTTCGTCGACCGAGTCCAGGGCGAGTTCCGCCAGCACCTGGGCCACGAAGTGGGCGACTTCGTCATCCGCCGCCGCGACGGCCTCTATGCCTACCAGTTGGCGGTGGTGCTGGACGACGCCTGGCAGGGCGTGACCGACATCGTCCGCGGCGCCGACCTGCTCGACAACACCCCGCGCCAGCTGTACCTGCAGGAACTGCTCGGGATAGCCCAGCCGCGCTACCTGCACGTGCCGCTGATCGTCCAGCCCGACGGCCACAAGCTGGGCAAGTCCTACCGCTCGCCGCCGCTGGCCGCCGAGCAGGCCGCCCCGCTGCTGCTGCGCGCCCTGAAGGCCCTGGGCCAGGCCGCGCCGGCGGAACTGGCCGGCGCCACCCCGGCCGAGGTGCTGGCCTGGGGCGTGGCGCACTGGGACGCCGCGCGCATCCCCCGCGTACTGACGCTGGCAGACGCCCGGCTCTAAGATGATGAGAGGGGCCATGCGCCCCGGCTTGCAGGCGCCCATCGGCAGCCTGTAGCCTGCCGTCCGCACAACGAGAGGCATGACATGTACATCTATCGACTGGTGCTGCTCCTGGTCGTGGGCATCTACCTGTTCTCGCCCGCCATCATGGACTGGTGGATCGACCCCAACGGCGCCTGGTATCGCCCTTACCTGCTGTGGCTGATTCTCATAGTCGTGACCTTCATCCTGCAGAGCCAGCGCGATGCTGACGAGCTTTAGCCTCACCCAGCTGATCCTGATCAGCGCCGCCTACCTCACCACCCTGTTCGGTGTCGCCTGGATCACCGAGCGCGGCTACGTGCCGCGCCGCCTGGTGCGCCACCCGCTGGTGTACACCCTGTCGCTGGGCGTCTACGCCAGCGCCTGGGCCTTCTATGGCACCGTCGGCCTGGCCTACCAGTACGGCTACGGCTTCCTGGCCATCTACCTGGGGGTGTCCGGGGCCTTCCTGCTGGCCCCGGTGCTGCTCTACCCGATCCTGCGCATCACCCGCGCCTACCAGCTGTCGTCGCTGGCCGACCTGTTCGCCTTCCGCTTCCGCAGCACCTGGGCCGGCGCGCTGACCACGCTGTTCATGCTGATCGGCGTGCTGCCGATGCTGGCCCTGCAGATCGAGGCGGTGACCAACTCCATCAGCCTGCTGACCCGCGGCGCCGACGCCAACAGCGCGGCGCTGGCGTTCTGCGCGCTGATCACCCTGTTCGCCATCCTCTTCGGCGCCCGCCACATCGCCACCCGCGAGCGCCACGAAGGGCTGGTGATGGCCATCGCCTTCGAATCCCTGGTCAAGCTGATCGCCCTGGGCTCCATCGGCCTGTTCGCCCTCTACGGCGTGTTCGGCGGCCCCGACGGCCTGGAGGTGTGGCTGCTGCAGAACCAGGAGGCCCTGAGCACCCTGCACACGCCGCTGGCCGAGGGGCCCTGGCGCACCCTGCTGCTGGTGTTCTTCGCCTCGGCCATCGTGATGCCGCACATGTATCACATGACCTTCACCGAGAACCTCAACCCGCGCGCCCTGCTCAGCGCCAGCTGGGGCCTGCCGCTGTTCCTGCTGCCGATGAGCCTGGCGGTGCCGCCGATCCTCTGGGCCGGCCTGCACCTGGGCGCCTCGACCAACCCGGAATACTTCACCCTCGGCCTGGGCATGGCGGTGGACAGCCCGGCCCTGGCACTGGCCGCCTTCATCGGCGGCATCTCGGCGGCCAGCGGGCTGATCATCGTGATGACCCTGGCGCTGTCGGGCATGGTCCTCAACCACCTGGTGCTGCCGCTGTACCAGCCGCCGGCCGAGGGCAACATCTACCGCTGGCTGAAATGGACGCGGCGGGCGCTGATCGCCACCATCATCCTGCTCGGCTACGGCTTCTACCTGCTGCTGGGCTCGGAGCAGGAACTGTCGAACCTGGGCATCGTCTCCTTCGTCGCCACCCTGCAGTTCCTCCCCGGCGCGCTCTCGGTACTCTACTGGCCGGCCGCCAACCGCCGCGGCTTCATCGCCGGCCTGGTGGCGGGCATGCTGGTGTGGGGCGCCACCATGCTGGTGCCGCTGATGGGCAACGTGCAGACCCTGCACATCCCGCTGTTCGACTCGCTGTACGTGCTCGACGAGGCCAGCTGGCACCTGGCCGCCCTTGCCTCGCTGGCGGCCAACGTGCTGGTGTTCACCCTGGTGTCGCTGTTCAGCGAGCCCAGCGACGAGGAAAAGGGCGCTGCCGAAGCCTGCGCGGTGGACAACGTGCGCCGCCCGCAGCGCCGCGAACTGCTCGCCGTCTCGCCGCAGGAATTCGCCAGCCAGTTGGCCAAACCGCTGGGCGCGAAGACCGCGCAGAAGGAAGTGGAACAGGCCCTGCGCGACCTGCACCTGCCCTTCGACGAGCGCCGCCCCTATGCCCTGCGCCGCCTGCGCGACCGCATCGAGGCCAACCTCTCCGGGCTGATGGGCCCAAGCGTGGCCCAGGACATGGTCGAGACCTTCCTGCCCTACAAGGCCAGCAGCGAGAGCTACGTCACCGAGGACATCCACTTCATCGAGAGCCGCCTGGAGGACTACCACTCGCGGCTCACCGGCCTGGCCGCGGAGCTGGACGCCCTGCGCCGCTACCACCGGCAGACTCTCCAGGACCTGCCGATGGGCGTGTGCTCGCTGGCCAAGGACCAGGAAGTGCTGATGTGGAACCGCGCCATCGAGGAACTCACCGGGGTGCCCGCGCAGCGCGTGGTCGGCTCGCGCCTGTCGGCCCTGCCGGATCCCTGGAAGGGCCTGCTGGAAGGCTTCATCGAGGCCCCCGACCAGCACCTGCACAAGCAGCGCCTGGCCATCGACGGCCAGACGCGCTGGCTGAACCTGCACAAGGCGGCCATCGAGGAACCCCTGGCGCCGGGCAACAGCGGCCTGGTGCTGCTGGTCGAGGACCTCACCGAGACGCAGTCCCTGGAAGACAAGCTGATCCACTCCGAGCGCCTGGCCTCCATCGGCCGCCTGGCCGCCGGCGTGGCCCACGAGATCGGCAACCCCATCACCGGCATCGCTTGCCTGGCGCAGAACCTGCGCGAGGAACGCGAGGGCGACGGCGAGCTGACCGAGATCAGCGCGCAGATCCTCGAACAGACCAAGCGCGTCTCGCGCATCGTCCAGTCGCTGATGAGCTTCGCCCACGCCGGCGGCAAGCAGGTGGCCGCCGAGCCGGTGTGCCTGGCCGACGTCACCCAGGAAGCCATCAGTTTGCTATCGTTGAACCGGCGCAGCGTCGAAGTGCAGTTCTTCAACCTGTGCGACCCGGACCACTGGGTGGAGGGCGATGCCCAGCGCCTGGCCCAGGTACTCATCAACCTGCTGTCCAACGCCCGCGACGCCTCCCCGCCCGGCGGCGCCATACGGGTACGCAGCGAAGCCTCGGAGAACACCGTCGACCTCATCGTCGAAGACGAAGGCAGCGGCATTCCCAAGTCCATCATCGATCGCCTGTTCGAGCCCTTCTTCACCACCAAGGACCCCGGCAAGGGGACCGGCCTGGGCCTCGCACTGGTCTATTCGATCGTGGAAGAGCATTATGGGCAGATCACCATCGACAGCCCGGCCGATCCGGAACGCGAATGCGGCACCCGCATCCGCGTGACCTTGCCGCGGCATCCTGGCCCGACGGCCGAGCAGTAGACGAGCACGTCGAGAGAGCTGAATACATGGCACATATCCTCATCGTCGAAGACGAAACCATCATCCGTTCCGCCCTGCGACGGTTGCTCGAGCGCAACCAGTACCAGGTCAGCGAGGCCGGCTCGGTCCAGGAGGCCCAGGAGCGCTACAGCATTCCGTCCTTCGACATGATCGTCAGCGACCTGCGCCTGCCCGGCGCGCCCGGCACCGAACTGATCAAGCTGGCCCAGGGCACCCCGGTGCTGATCATGACCAGCTACGCCAGCCTGCGCTCGGCCGTGGACTCGATGAAGATGGGCGCGGTGGACTACATCGCCAAGCCCTTCGACCACGACGAGATGCTCCAGGCCGTGGCGCGCATCCTCAAGGACCGCCAGGAAGGCCGTGGCGCCAGCGCCGAGGCACGGGGTAACACCCGCGCGGCGGGCGAGCGCGGTAACGGTAACGCCGCCCCGGCCGAGGGCGAGATCGGCATCATCGGCTCCTGTCCGCCGATGCTCGAGCTGTATTCGAAGATCCGCAAGGTCGCCCCCACCGACTCCAATGTCCTGATCCAGGGCGAATCGGGCACCGGCAAGGAACTGGTGGCGCGCGCCCTGCACAACCTGTCCAAGCGCACCAAGGCGCCGCTGATCTCGGTGAACTGCGCGGCCATCCCGGAAACCCTGATCGAATCCGAACTGTTCGGCCACGAGAAGGGCGCCTTCACCGGCGCCAGCGCCGGCCGCGCCGGCCTGGTGGAAGCCGCGGACGGCGGCACCCTGTTCCTCGACGAGATCGGCGAACTGCCGCTGGAGGCCCAGGCCCGCCTGCTGCGCGTGCTGCAGGAAGGCGAGATCCGCCGTGTCGGCTCGGTGCAGTCGCAGAAGGTCGACGTGCGCCTGATCGCCGCCACCCACCGCGACCTGAAGATGCTGGCCAAGACCGGGCAGTTCCGCGAAGACCTCTATTACCGCCTGCACGTCATCTCGCTGAAGCTGCCGCCCCTGCGCGAGCGCGGCAGCGACGTGATGGAGATCGCCCGCGCCTTCCTGGCGCGCCAGTGCTCGCAGATGGGGCGCGCCCCGCTGAGCTTCTCCCACGAGGCCGAACAGGCCATCCGCCACTACCCGTGGCCGGGTAACGTGCGCGAACTGGAGAACGCCATCGAGCGCGCGGTGATCCTCAGCGAAGGCCAGGAAATCCCCGCCGACCTGCTGGGCATCGACATCGAGCTGGACGATCTGGAGGACGACTTCGTCGACGAGGCGGAGGTGCGCAACGCCGTGGCGGCCAACAACCACGAGCCCACCGAGGACCTGTCGCTGGAGGACTACTTCCAGCATTTCGTCCTCGAGCACCAGGACCACATGACCGAGACCGAGCTGGCCCGCAAGCTGGGTATCAGCCGCAAATGCCTGTGGGAACGGCGCCAGCGCCTGGGCATCCCGCGGCGCAAGTCAGGGGCCTCGGCCGACTCCTGAGGTGCGCACAGCTGTTACCGCGGACATCCCGCGTAACAAAAGCCGGGTTCATCGGTAACGATAACCCGGCTTTTTTGTGCCTGCCCGAAACCCCTTCCTACAGCTAAACCCTTGAAAAATAAGGATTCTAAAAAGTTGGCACGGCATCTGCTTTGTTATTGGCACAACAACAATAACAAGCACGAAACCACAGAACAAAAACAACACGTAACGACTCCAGCACAACAAAAACAAAATCGCGGAGGCGCAGCTAACTGATTCTTTTGGAGGAGAGTAGCTGGCGGGAGAAATCCCGCAACCGATCGAAGAACAATAAAACTGCCTCTAGGCAGCGGCGAAATCGGTTGGATCGAAAGATCACTGCTCACTCAGCGACCAAAGCAATCCGTTTGCTCTTGTCGATCCCGAATGGGAATGCCTCGAAGCGGCTAGCCTCGAGGACGGGTCTACAAACAAAAACAACAAGCCCGGCATCATAACAAGAACAAAGCACGCACCTACTTGGGGGGGAGCTTCGGCTCCCCCAGTAGCTTTCCCCGCTCTCCCCTGCCTCCCTCTCCGTCCTTCGTTCCCCATCTCCTGCGCCCCGATGCTAGAATCCGAACCCGTTCGGACATACAACGCATCAGAATTACCGCCGATTGTTTCCGCTGGCCATGCTTTTCAAGCATGATGGGCTGCCTGCCGACTGCGACCACCGGCCAGGGCACGCTGCGTTGCGCGACGCAATCCACCCCAACCTGTTAATAGTGCCTCCATGCTGAAAAAGCTGATCTCCTCCCTTCGCTCTCCCTTGCGCCGCAAGCGCGCAGTCCGCACCACTCCGGAAATCGTCGGCAGCAACCAGCATCCGCTGCGTCGCGAGCAGTTCAGCCGGCATGCGGTGAGCGTGGTGGACCGGCTGCAGAAGGCGGGATACCAGGCCTACATCGTCGGCGGCGGCGTCCGTGACCAATTGCTGGGCATCGCCCCCAAGGACTTCGACGTGGCCACTAGCGCCACCCCCGAGCAGGTTCGCGCCGAATTCCGCAACGCGCGGGTGATCGGCCGGCGCTTCAAGCTGGTGCACGTGCACTTCGGCCGCGAGATCATCGAGGTGGCCACCTTCCGTGCCCACCACCCGCAGGAAGAAGGCGAAGGCGACAGCAACCAGGCGTCGCGCAACGAGGCCGGGCGCATCCTGCGCGACAACGTATACGGCACCCTGGAAGACGACGCCCAGCGCCGCGACTTCACCATCAACGCCCTGTACTTCGACTGCAGCGACGAGCGCATCCTCGACTACGCCCACGGCGTGCACGACATCCGCAACCGCCTGGTGCGCCTGATCGGCGACCCCGAGCAACGCTACCTCGAGGACCCGGTGCGCATGCTGCGCGCGGTGCGCTTCGCCGCCAAGCTGGACTTCGAGATCGAGAAGCACAGCGCCGCGCCGATCCGCAAGCTGGCGCCGCTGCTGCGCGAGATTCCCTCGGCGCGGCTGTTCGACGAAGTGCTCAAGCTGTTCCTCAGCGGCCGCGGCGAGCGCACCTTCGAGCTGCTGCTCGAATACGAACTGTTCGCCCCGCTGTTCCCGGCCAGCGCCAAGGCCCTGGCCCGCGACCCGGAATACACCGGCAAGCTGATCCGCCAGGCCCTGGCCAACACCGATCTGCGCATCCACCAGGGCAAGCCGGTCACCCCCGCCTTCCTCTTCGCCGCCCTGCTCTGGCCGGCCCTGCCGGCGCGCGTGGCGCAGTTGCAGGAGCGCGGCATGCCGCCGATCCCGGCGATGCAGGAAGCCGCCCACGAACTGATCAGCGAGCAGTGCCAGCGCACCGCCGTGCCCAAGCGCTTCACCATCCCGATCCGCGAGATCTGGGACATGCAGGAACGCCTGCCGCGACGCCAGGGCAAGCGCGCCGACCTGCTGCTGGAGAACCCGCGCTTCCGCGCCGGCTACGACTTCCTGCTGCTGCGCGAGAGCGCCGGTGAAGAAACCGGCGGCCTCGGCGACTGGTGGACCGACTACCAGGACGCCAGCGACGGCGAACGCCGCGGCATGATCCGCAACCTGGCGGCCAGCCAGGACGATGGCGGCGCCGCCCCGCGCAAGCGTCGCCGCGGCGGTGCTAGCCGTCGCCGCCGTGGCCCGCGCAGCGAGGGGGCCGGCAACGAGTGAGCGAGCGCGTCTATCTCGGCCTGGGCAGCAACCTTGCCGATCCCCTGGGCCAACTGCGCGCCGCCATCGAGGCCCTGCAGGCCATTCCGCAGACTACGGTCGCCGCGGTTTCGCCCTTCTACGTCAGCGACCCGCTGGGCCCGTCGGACCAGCCGCGCTACGTCAACGCCGTGGCCGCGCTGGATACCGACCTCGAGCCCCTGGCCCTGCTCGACGCCCTGCAGCGCATCGAGCTGGAACAGGGCCGCGTGCGCAAGGACGAACGCTGGGGCCCGCGCACCCTCGACCTGGACATCCTGCTGTTCGGCGAGCGCCAGCTCGACGAGCCGCGCCTGACCGTGCCGCACTACCACATGCACGCCCGCGCCTTCGTCCTCTACCCCCTGGCGGACCTGGCGCCGCAGCTGCGCCTGCCCGACGGCCGCAGCCTGTCGGAACTGCTGGCGGATTGCCCATTCGCGGGCCTCGAACGGCTATCCTGATCGTCACCCCAGTTGGCGGTAACGCCGTAACAGTCCGGTAACACCTGCGATTGACTTCGCTCCGCCCCATCCGGACTATAGGTGCCCCGCGCCGGCGCCAGCCGGCCCAACGAGGACCGTTTTCATGCCTGATGTCACCCTGACCACCCTGCAAGGCCTGAAGCAAAGCGGCGAGAAGATCGCGATGCTCACAGCCTACGATGCCACCTTCGCCCAGGCGGCCAGCGCCGCGGGCGCGGAGATGCTGCTGATCGGCGACTCCCTCGGCATGGTGCTGCAAGGCCACGACAGCACGCTGCCGGTCACGGTCGAGGAAATGGCCTACCACACCGCCTGCGTGAAGCGCGGCAACCAGGGCGCGATGATCGTCACCGACCTGCCCTTCGCCTCCGGCACCTCGCTGCAGCGCCTGCTGGACGACGCGGTCAAGGTCATGCAGGCCGGCGCCCACATGGTCAAGCTCGAAGGCGGCGCCTGGCTGGCCGAGCCCATCGTGCGCCTGGCGCAGATGGGCGTGCCGGTGTGCGCGCACCTGGGCCTCACCCCGCAGTCGGTCAACCTGTTCGGCGGCTTCAAGGTCCAGGGCCGCCAGGAAGCCCAGGCCCGCCAGCTGCGCGCCGACGCCATCGCCCTGGAGCAGGCCGGCGTCGCCATGCTGCTGCTGGAGTGCGTGCCCAGCGCCCTGGGCCAGGAGATCAGCGAAGCGGTGAAGATCCCGGTGATCGGCATCGGCGCCGGCCCCGGCACCGACGGCCAGGTCCTGGTGATGCACGACATGCTCGGCCTGTCGCTGTCCGGCCGCGCGCCCAAGTTCGTGAAGAACTTCATGGAAGGCCAGGACAGCATCCAGGGCGCCTTCGCCGCCTACGTCAAGGCCGTGAAAGACGGCTCCTTCCCCGGCCCCGAACACGGATTCTCCGCATGAACACCGTCAAGACCGTCCGCGAACTGCGCGCCGCCGTCGCCCGCGCGCGCGGCGAAGGCAAGCGCATCGCCCTGGTGCCGACCATGGGCAACCTGCACGCCGGCCACGCCGCCCTGGTGGCCAAGGCCGGCCAGCGCGCCGACTTCGTGGTCGCCAGCATCTTCGTCAACCCGCTGCAGTTCGGCCCCAGCGAAGACCTGGACAAGTACCCGCGCACCCTCGCCGCCGACCAGGCCAGGCTGCTGGAAGCCGGCTGCCACCTGCTGTTCGCCCCGGGCGTGGAAGAGATGTACCCCGACGGCATGGAAGGCCAGACCAAGGTCAGCGTGCCCGGCGTTTCCGAGGGGCTGTGCGGCGGCAGCCGTCCGGGCCACTTCGATGGCGTCGCCACCGTGGTCTGCAAGCTGCTGAACATGGTGCAGCCGGACATGGCGCTGTTCGGCGAGAAGGACTTCCAGCAACTGGCGGTGATCCGCAAGCTGGTGCGCGACCTGAACATCCCCGTGCAGATCTTCGGCGAGCCCACCGTGCGCGCCGAGGACGGCCTGGCGCTGTCCTCGCGCAACGGCTACCTGAACGACGACGAGCGCGCCCGCGCGCCGGTCATCCAGCGCACCCTGCGGCAGCTCGCCGAGGCCCTGCGCGGCGGCTCGCGCGACTTCCCGGCGCTGCTCGAAGAGGGCCGCCGGCAGATCGAGGCCGCCGGCCTGCGGGTGGACTACCTGGAAATCCGCGAGGCCCTGAGCCTGCGCCCGGCCGGCGCCGGCGACCGGCAGGTGGTGGTCCTGGCCGCCGCTTTCCTCGGCAAGACCCGCCTGATCGACAACCTGCCGCTGCAGCTCGACTGACCCGCCGTTACCCGCCCAGGCCGCGCCGCACGCGGCTTGAGGCCGGGTAACAGGTTGGGCATACTCTGCCGCCGTTCGCGCCAAGCCCCACAACAACAGGAGCGCCGCCATGCACAGCATCATGCTCAAGGCCAAGCTGCACCGCGCCGAAGTCACCCACGCCGTCCTCGACTACGAAGGCTCCTGCGCCATCGATGGCGAGTGGCTGGACCTCGCCGGTATCCGCGAGTACGAACAGATCCAGATCTACAACGTCGACAACGGCGAGCGCTTCACCACCTACGCCATCCGCGGCGAGGAAGGTTCGCGGATGATCTCGGTCAACGGCGCCGCCGCGCACAAGGCCAAGGTGGGTGACCGGGTGATCATCTGCGCTTATGCTCAGTACAGCGACGCCGAGCTCGCCAACTACCAGCCGCGCATGCTCTACATGGCCCCGGGCAACCAGCTCAGCCACACCAGCAACGCCATCCCGGTGCAGCTCGCCTGAACCGTCAAAGCCCGGAACCCCCGGGCTTTTTCACGCTCCAACGCACGTCACACCCCCGAAGGTACCGCATGGAACACCACCTCACCCCGCTGGATGCCACTCGCCTGCCGAGCTGGCAGGCACTGGCCGAGCACCGCAAGGATCTGCAGGACTTCAGCATGCGCCAGGCATTCGCCGGCGATCCGAAGCGTTTCGAGCGTTTCTCCCTGAGCGCCTGCGGCCTGTTCCTCGACTTCTCGAAGAACCTGATCCGCGAGGACACCCTCGGCCTGCTGGTCAAGCTGGCGGAAGAAGCCCAGCTGGGCGAGGCCATCCAGTCCATGTTCCGCGGCGACGTGATCAACGCCTCCGAGCGCCGCCCGGTGCTGCACACCGCGCTGCGCCGGCCGATCGGCGACAAGGTGCTGGTGGACGGCGTCGACGTGATGCCGGAAGTGCACCGCGTGCTGCACCAGATGACCGAGCTGGTCGCCTACGTGCACAACGGCCTGTGGCGCGGCTACACCGAGAAGCCCATCACCGATGTGGTGAACATCGGTATCGGCGGCTCCTTCCTCGGCCCGCAGCTGGTCTCCGAGGCCCTGCTGCCTTTCGCCCAGAAAGGCGTGCGCTGCCACTACCTGGCCAATATCGACGGCAGCGAGTTCCGCGAGCTGACCAGCAAGCTGAACGCCGAGACCACCCTGTTCATCGTCTCCTCCAAGTCCTTCGGCACCCTGGAGACGCTGAAGAACGCCCAGGCCGCACGCGCCTGGTACCTGGCCCAGGGCGGCAACGAAGCCGAGCTGTACCGCCACTTCATCGCGGTTTCCAGCAACAAGGAAGCGGCGGTGGCCTTCGGCATCCGCGAAGAGAACGTGTTCCCCATGTGGGACTGGGTCGGCGGGCGCTACTCGCTGTGGTCGGCCATCGGCCTGCCGATCGCCATGTCGGTGGGCATCAACAACTTCAAGGAACTGCTGTCCGGCGCCTACAGCATGGACCAGCACTTCCAGAGCGCGCCCTTCGCCCGCAACATCCCGGTGCTGCTGGGCTTGCTCGGCGTCTGGTACGGCGATTTCTGGGGCTCACGCAGCCATGCCATCCTGCCCTACGACTACTACCTGCGGAACATCACCGACCACCTGCAGCAGTTGGACATGGAGTCCAACGGCAAGAGCGTGCGCCAGGACGGCACCCCGGTCAGCGCCGGCACCGGTCCGGTGATCTGGGGCGGCGTCGGCTGCAACGGCCAGCACGCCTACCACCAGTTGCTGCACCAGGGCACCCAGTTGATCCCGGCGGACTTCATCGTCCCGATCTCCAGCTACAACCCGCTGGCCGACCACCACCAGTGGCTGTACGCCAACTGCCTGTCGCAGAGCCAGGCGCTGATGCAGGGTAAGACCCGCGCCGAAGCCGAGGCCGAGCTGCGCGCAAAAGGACTGGACGAGGCCGAGGTGCAGCGCCTGGCGCCGCACAAGGTGATCCCCGGCAACCGCCCGAGCAACACCCTGGTGCTGGAGCGCATCAGCGCCCGCCGCCTGGGCGCGCTGATCGCCATGTACGAGCACAAGGTCTACGTGCAGAGCATTCTCTGGGGCATCAACGCCTTCGACCAGTGGGGCGTGGAGCTGGGCAAGGAGCTGGGCAAGGCCGTCTACGGGCGCCTGGTCGGCAGCGACGAGTCGGGCGCCGAAGACGCCTCCACCCAGGGCCTGATCGACTACTTCCGCGGCCGTCACCGCGGCTGAGGCCCATCGCGGGACAAAGCGCCGTTTCCTCCACAGGGGAAGCGGCGTTTTCATTTCCGCTACGGCAACGCCACCCCGCCATTCCCCTGTAGGAGCGCGTCCTGCGCGCGAAATCGCGGGCAGGGCCCGCTCCTACGTTTCCAGGAAGCACGGCTTTTCGTAGGAGCGAGCTTGCTCGCGAATGAGCCCCGCAGCGGAGTGTGTTCGCGAGCAAGCTCGCTCCTACGAAGAGCATCCCAGCGCGGCCTGCAAGACAGTTCCGCCGGGAGGCATGGCATATCCCCGTAGCCCCGGCGCACGAACCGACAGCGGATACCGCTGGCGCGTTATTCGCCCTGCGCAAGGCATTCGCTGCACGCGGAAGTATGCGGGCCCCGGCCGAACTGCCGGCCATCCCTCCAAGACTTGAACCGGGCCGCGCATTGGCCCAGTCTTGAGCCAGACGCCTTACCAAGACATCACAACAACAAGGATATCGTCATGTTCGAAATCACCGCTCACCCGGTGCCGGACGCCGTTCGCCAGCGTGCCTACCTCGACGAGGAGGACTACCAGCGCCTCTACCGCCAATCCATCGAACAACCGGACGTGTTCTGGGGCGAACAGGCCAAGGCCCTGCTCGACTGGTTCAAGCCCTGGCACTCCGTGCACCACGGCGACCTGGCCCGCGGCCAGGCCAGCTGGTTCAAGGGCGGCCAGCTCAACGTCGCCTACAACTGCATCGACCGCCACCTGGAACAGCGCGGCGAACAGGTCGCCATCATCTGGGAAGGCGACAACCCCGCCGAGTCCGCCCACATCACCTACCGCAAGCTGCACAGCCATGTCTGCCGCCTGGCCAACGTGCTCAAGAGCCGCGGCGTGGAGAAGGGCGACCGGGTGTGCATCTACATGCCGATGATCCCCGAGGCGGCCTATGCCATGCTGGCCTGCGCGCGCATCGGCGCCATCCACTCGGTGGTGTTCGGCGGCTTCTCGCCGGACTCCCTGCGCGACCGCATCCTCGACGCCGACTGCCGCACCGTGATCACCGCCGACGAAGGCGTGCGCGGCGGCAAGTACATCCCGCTCAAGCAGAACGTGGAAAAGGCCCTGCAGGACTGCCCGAACGTCTCCACCGTCGTGGTGGTGCAGCGCACCCAGGGCAAGGTGCCCTGGGTCGAGGGCCGCGACCTCTGGTACCACGAAGCCCTGCACGGCGTCAGCGAGGACTGCCCGCCGGAGCCCATGGACGCCGAGGACCCGCTGTTCATCCTCTACACCTCCGGCTCCACCGGCAAACCCAAGGGCGTGCTGCACACCACCGGCGGCTACCTGCTGGGCGCGGCCATGACGCACAAGTATGTGTTCGACTACCACGAGGGGGACATCTACTGGTGCACCGCCGACGTCGGCTGGGTCACCGGGCACAGCTATATCGTCTACGGCCCGCTGGCCAACGGCGCCACCACCCTGATGTTCGAGGGCGTGCCCAGCTACCCGGACGCCTCGCGCTTCTGGCAGGTGATCGACAAGCACCAGGTGAACATCTTCTACACCGCGCCCACCGCCATCCGCGCCCTGATGCGCGAAGGCGAGGAACCGGTGAAGAAGACCTCGCGCGCCAGCCTGCGCCTGCTCGGCTCGGTGGGCGAGCCGATCAACCCCGAGGCCTGGGAGTGGTACTACCACGTGGTCGGCGAGACGCGCTGCCCAATCGTCGACACCTGGTGGCAGACCGAGACCGGCAGCATCCTCATCACCCCGCTGCCCGGCGCCACCTCGCTCAAGCCCGGCTCGGCGACCCTGCCGTTCTTCGGTGTGCAGCCGGTGCTGCTGGACGAGCACGGCAAGGAGATCGACGGCCCCGGCGCCGGCGTGCTGGCGATCAAGGCCAGCTGGCCGAGCCAGATCCGCAGCATCTACGGCGACCACCAGCGCATGGTCGACACCTACTTCAAGCCCTATCCCGGCTACTACTTCACCGGCGACGGCGCGCGCCGCGACGAGGACGGCTACTACTGGATCACCGGGCGCGTCGACGACGTGATCAACGTCTCCGGCCACCGCATCGGCACCGCCGAGGTGGAAAGCGCCCTGGTGCTGCACGACGGCATCGCCGAGGCCGCGGTGGTGGGCTACCCCCACGACCTCAAGGGCCAGGGCATCTACGCCTTCGTCACGCCGATGAACGGCGTCGAGCCCAGCGAAGAGCTGAAGCAGGAGCTGCTGGCGGTGGTCAGCAAGGAGATCGGCAGCTTCGCCAAGCCGGAAGTGCTGCAGTGGGCGCCGGGCCTGCCGAAGACGCGTTCGGGCAAGATCATGCGGCGCATCCTGCGCAAGATCGCCTGCAACGAGCTGGACAACCTCGGCGACACCTCGACCCTCGCCGACCCCGGCGTGGTCCAGGGGCTGATCGACAATCGCCTCAACAGGTGAAGGGCGGCTGCAAGCTGCAAGCTGCAAGCTGCAAGCTGGAGAGCCTGCGGTTAAGCTAACCGTATGCACCACTTGTAGCTTGACGCTTGAGGCTTGCAGCTCCCCGTCATGGAAACCGTTCGCCGTCATATCGAAAGCCAGGTCCTGAGCCTGACCGGACTCGCCCTCGGGGGCGTCGATTTCGAATCCCCCAAGGGCGACCCGGGCCTGTTCGGCCCCGACTCGGCCTGCTGGAAAGTCCATGGCGACTTCAGCTCCATGCTCATCGGCGGCATCAGCGCCCTGCTCCTGCAGATGCTCCACCCCGCCGCCCTGGGCGGCGTCTGGGACCACTCCAACTTCCGCGCCGACATGCTCGGTCGCCTGCGCCGCACCGGCCAGTTCATCTCCACCACCACCTACGGCTCGGTGGCCGATGCCGAGAAGCTGATCGCCCGGGTGCGGCGCATCCACGACAACGTCAGCGGCACCCTGCCCGACGGCACCTTCTACTCGGCCAGCGATCCGGACCTGCTGACCTGGGTGCACGTCGCCGAGGTCAGCTGCTTCCTCAAGTCGCACCTGCGCTACCTGAACCCCGACCTGCCCGGCAGCGAGCAGGACCGCTACTACGACGAGATCGCCCTGGTCGCCGAGCGCCTGGGCGCCCGCGACGTGCCGCGCTCGCGCCTGGAGGTGGCCGAGTACCTGGAGCGCATGCGCCCCCAGCTGCACTACAACGAGCGTACCCGCGACGTGGTCGAGGTGCTGCTCGACGCCCCGGCGCCCAGCTCCCTGGCCAGGCCCTTCAGCGCCCTGATGATGCGCGCCGGCATCGACCTGCTGCCGGACTGGGCCGCCGACATGCTCGGCTTCTCCCTGCGCCCGCTGCAGCGCCAGCTGATCCGCGCCAGCGTGCGACGCAGTGTCCCACTGCTGCGCTGGGCCGTGCGCAACGGCTCGCTGCACCGCGCGCGCCGGCGCATGGGCCTGCCGCCGCTGCGCTGACCGGTCGATCCCGCGCCTGACTCAGCGGTTCGGAGAGTGGTCGGCGGCGCGCCGCCTGTGCAACCATGCCTGCTCGTTCGCCGCGGCCCGCGCCGCCCCATGCTGAGGATTCGTGTCATGCAAGATGTCGTCATAGTCGCTGCCACCCGCACCGCCATCGGCAGCTTCCAGGGTTCCCTGTCGGCCCTGCCGGCCCATGAGCTGGGCGCCGCGGTGATCCGCCGCCTGCTCGAACAGACCGGCGTGGCCGCCGAGGCGGTCGACGAAGTCATCCTCGGCCAGACCCTCACCGCCGGCGCCGGGCAGAACCCCGCGCGCCAGGCCGCCATCGCCGCCGGCCTGCCGAACAGCGTACCGGCGATGACCGTCAACAAGGTCTGCGGCTCGGGCCTCAAGGCCCTGCACCTGGCCGCCCAGGCCATCCGCTGCGGCGATGCCGAAGTGATCATCGCCGGCGGCCAGGAGAGCATGAGCCTGTCGCCCTACGTGCTGCCCAAGGCCCGCACCGGCCTGCGCATGGGCCACGCGCAACTGCTCGACAGCATGATCGTCGATGGCCTGTGGGACGCCTTCAACGACTACCACATGGGCATCACCGCCGAGAACCTGGTGGACAAGTACGACATCAGCCGCGAGGAACAGGACGCCTTCGCCGCCGAGTCCCAGCGCAAGGCCGCCGAGGCCATCGCCGCCGGGCGCTTCGAGGCGGAGATCACCCCCATCGAGATTCCCCAGCGCAAGGGCGAGCCGCTGCGCTTCGCCACCGACGAACAGGTCCGCGCCGGCACCAGCGCCGAGTCCCTGGCCAAGCTCAAGCCGGCGTTCAAGAAGGACGGCAGCGTCACCGCCGGCAACGCCTCCACCCTCAACGACGGCGCCGCCGCGGTGCTGCTGATGAGCGCCGCCAAGGCCGCCGAACTGGGCCTGCCGGTGCTGGCGCGCATCGCCGCCTACGCCAATGCCGGCGTCGACCCGGCGATCATGGGCATCGGCCCGGTGTCCGCCACCCGCCGCTGCCTGGACAAGGCCGGCTGGCAACTGGCCGAGCTGGACCTGATCGAGGCCAACGAAGCCTTCGCCGCGCAATCCCTGGCGGTGGGCAAGGAACTGGGCTGGGACGCCGCCAAGGTCAACGTCAACGGCGGCGCCATCGCCCTCGGCCACCCCATCGGCGCCTCGGGCTGCCGCGTGCTGGTCAGCCTGCTGCACGAAATGCTCCGCCGCGATGCGAAGAAGGGCCTCGCCACCCTCTGCATCGGCGGCGGCCAGGGCGTCGCGCTGGCCCTGCAGCGCTGAACCTCGCCGGGCGCGGCCGCAAGGTCGCGCCATCTGGGCTATCTTCATTGGGCGGATCGCGCCTTCAAGGATTGCCCATGAACAAACGCGTCATCGTGGTGGAGGATCACCCGGCCATGCGCCTGGCGATTCGCTCGCTGCTCGCCCAGGACCCCCAGTTCGAGATCGTCGGCGAGGCCGACGACGGCAACGCCGGGCTCAATCTGGTGCGCCAGCAGAAACCCGACCTGGTCATCCTCGACCTCAACCTGCCGGGCATGGACGGCATGGACCTGCTGGCGCGGGTGCACATCTTCGACGAGAACATCCGCCTGCTGGTGCTCAGCTCCCAGGACGAGCGGCTCTACGCCAACCGCGTGGAAGCCGCCGGCGGGCACGGCTTCGTCAGCAAGAACAAGGACACCGCGGCCATCCTCAACGCCGCGCGCATGCTGGTCGCCGGCTACCGCTGCTTCCCCGAGCGTCCCCTGGGCGCGCCCGGGCAGCCCGGCGACGACCCGGTGGCGGCGCTCACCCCGCGCGAGCTGGTGGTGCTGCGCAGCCTGGTGCGTGGCCTGAGCAACAAGCAGATCGCCGAGGAACTGTTCCTCAGCCAGAAGACCGTCAGCACCTACAAGACGCGCATCCTCGAGAAACTGCAGCTGAACAGCCTGGTGGACCTGGTGGAGTTCGCCCGCCAGCACAACCTGCAGGCCTGAGCACCGCGGCCGCGCTGCCACGGCTCAAGACTTGGAACTTTGCACGCGTGCCATACTCCGAGGTACGCCACGACGGAAAATGACTCCCGCTATGCCCAAAGGATTGATTCGCGCGATCGGCACCCTGGTGCTGCTGTTCCTCCTCTATTGCCTGCTGGGCTTCTTGATCCTCCCCGGCATCGCCCTGCGCGTGGCCAACCAGCAACTGGCCCAGTACGCCACCCTGCCCGCGCACATCGAGCGCATCGAACTCAACCCCTTCAGCCTGGAGCTGAACGTCTGGGGCCTGCGCATCGGCCAGCCCGGCCAGGAGCAGGTGGCCTTCGAGCGCCTGTACGCCAACCTGCAGCTCGACAGCCTGTGGACGCGCCAGCTGCACCTGGCCGACGTGCAACTGGACAAGCCCCATGGCGAAGTGGTGTTCGCCGAGGACGGCAGCCTCAACCTCAGCCGCCTGTTCAAGCTGCCGCCCAGCGAGCCCAAGCCCGAGCAGCCGGACAGCAAGCCCTTCCCGCTGCGCATCGAGCGCGTCGCCCTGAGCCAGGGCAGCGTGCACTTCCAGGACAACCGCCCGAGCGAGCAGGTGGATTTCGTCTTCAACCCGCTGGGCTTCGAGCTGCACAACCTCAGCACCCTGCCCGACAGCGGCGCGCAGATGACCCTGAGCGGCACCGGCCCCCACGGCGGCAAGGTCGACTGGAAGGGCGACCTCAGCCTGACTCCGCTCGCCTCCAGCGGCAGCCTGTCGATCCAGGGCATTCCGCTCAAGGCCTGGTGGCCCTACGTGCGCGACAACGCGCCGCTGGAGTTGCAGAAGGGCATCCTCAGCGTTGCCACCGAGTACAAGCTGGACCTGAGCAAGGACACCCAGCTGCAGTTGGAAAAGACCAGCGCCAACCTGCGTGACCTCGACCTCAAGAGCCCGGCCGGCAAGCCGCTGGTCACCCTGGCCAGCCTCGACGTGGCCGAGACCAGCCTGGACCTGGCCAAGCGCGAAGTGCTGGTCGGCCAGATCCGCAGCCAGGGCCTGGAAACCTGGGCGGCCCGCGAGAAGGACGGCCAGCTCGACTGGCAGAAACTCTTCGCCGACTTCCAGAAGCCCGCGCGCAAGCCGGCCCCTGCCCCTGCCGAACAGCCGGTGCCCACGGCCGATGCCGCGGCGAAACCCGCCGACGCCGGGGCCACTGCGGCCGCCAAGCCCGTAGCGGACGCGGCCAGCCCTGCGCCCGCCAAGACCGATGCGGCCCCGGCGGACAAGACCGAAACCCAGGCTGCGGCGAAGCCCGAGGCCAAACCTGAAGCAGAGGCCCAAGCCCAAGCCCAAGCCCAAGCCCAAGCCGACCAGGCTGCGGCCGCCGCCGACAAGCCGGCAAGCCCGCCGCCGGAACCGGCCAAGCCGACCGAGCCGCAGAAGCCCTGGCACGTGGTCCTGCGCGACACCCAGCTGCGCGGCTACAAGGTGCACCTGGCCGACCGCGTACCGGCCAGATCGGTGGCCCTGGATGTCGGCCCGCTGGACCTCGACCTGCAGGACCTCGACAGCTCGCTGACCCAGGCGCTGCAGCTCAAGCTCAAGACCGGCATCGGCAACCGCGGGCTGATCGAGGCCAGCGGCAGCGTCATCCCCAACCCCGTCAGCGCCAAGCTCAAGGTCGCCACCCGCGACATCGACCTGCGCCTGGCGCAGTCGTACCTGGAACCCTTCATCCGCCTGGAGCTGCGCAGCGGCTTCCTCGCCAGCAAGCTCGACGTCGACCTCAAGAGCACCGAGCCGCTGGCCTTCAGCGTCGGCGGCAGCGCCGAGGTCAGCCAGTTGCACACCCTGGACACCCTGAAGAACCGCGACTTCGTCAAATGGCAGAAGCTCACCCTCGACGGGCTGGCCTACAAGCATGGCGACAGCCTGGTGATCCAGAGCGTGTCCTTCGAGCAGCCCTACGCGCGCTTCATCATCAACGAGGACCGCAGCACCAACGTCAGCGAGCTGATCATCGCCCAGCCCGAACAGCCGGCGGCCAAGGGCGCCGCCAGCCCGGCCAAGGCCGGCAGCGACAAGCCCCTGGGCATCCACATCGGCGGCATCCGCATCAACGACGGCTCGGCCAACTTCGCCGACCTGACCCTGCGCCCGGACTTCGCCACCGCCATCCAGCAACTGGGCGGCGAGATCGGCACCCTCGACAACCGCAACCCGCAGCCGGCCAGCGTCGACATCAAGGGCAAGGTCGACAAGTACGCCCCGGTCACCATCAAGGGCAGCCTCAACCCCTTCTCGCCGCTAGAGAAGCTGGACATCGCCACCAGCTTCAAGCGCGTCGAGCTGACCACCCTGACGCCCTACTCCGGCAAGTTCGCCGGCTACCGCATCCGCAAGGGCCGGCTCAACCTCGACCTGCACTACCAGATCACCAAGGGCCAGTTGAAGGCCGACAACAAGGTGCTGGTGGAACACCTGCAGCTGGGCGAGAAGGTCGACAGCCCCGACGCCGTCGACCTGCCAGTGAAGCTGGCGGTGGCCCTGCTCAAGGACACCAACGGCAACATCGACATCCAGCTGCCGGTGGAAGGCGACCTGAACAACCCGCAGTTCAGCGTCATGCCCATCGTCTGGCAGACCCTGCGCAACCTGGTGCTGCGCGCCGTGCAGGCACCCTTCAAGTTCATCGCCGGCCTGGCCGCCGGTGGTGGCGACGAGGACCTGGGCAACGTGCCCTTCGCCGCGGGCTCCAGCGAGCTGACGCCCGCGGCGCAAGGCAACCTCGACAAGCTCGCCGCCGCGCTCAAGCAGCGCCCGGCGCTGAAGCTGGAAGTCGAGGGCGTGAGCGCCGCCGCGGCCGACGGCCCGCTGCTGGCCGAGCAGCGCCTGCAGCAGGAATTCCGCAGCAACTACTACAAGATGCTGCAGCGCCGCGGCGACAAGGTGCCCAGCGACGCCAGCCAGCTGGAGGTGCCGGAAGACCTGCAGCCGGCCCTGCTCGAAGGCATCTACCGCACGCGCCTGAAGAAACAGCCGCCGGCCGAGTGGCAGGAACTGGGCAAGGACGAGCGCACAGCCAAGCTGCGCCAGGCGGTGGTCGACTCCTGGAGCGGCAGCCAGTTGCTGCTGCGCAAGCTGGCCCAGGAGCGCGGCGCGCACATCAAGGACTATCTGGTCACCAAGGGCGGACTGGGGGATGATCGCATCTACCTGATCGACGTCAGCCAGGCCGAGGCGGACAAGGGCGGCGAGGTCGTCACCCAGCTCCACCTCGACAGCGAATGAGGCACGCCCAGATGAAGTCCCGTCCCCTGCTGGCCGGCGCCCTGCTGTTGGCCAGCGCCGGTGCCCAGGCCGACAGCATGCGCTGCGGCAGCGCCCTGGTCAGCGTCGGCGACCGCGCCTGGGAAGTGGAGCAGAAGTGCGGCGCGCCGGACCATCGCGACGACGTCGGCTACACCCTCGGCGGCTACGACCGCCGCGAGTTCAAGGTCGAGGAATGGGTGTACGGCCCGCGCAACGGCGCCACCTACATCCTCACCTTCGAAGCCAACCGCCTCAAGCGCATCGAATTCAAGCGCGACTGACCGCAGCGGAGCCGCCATGCGCCTGTTCGTCCTCCCCCTGCTGCTGCTCGCCGCCACCCCGGCGCTGGCCGACAGCCTGCGCTGCGGCAGCCGCCTGATCAGCAACGGCGACACCAGCAGCGACGTGCTCGAACGCTGCGGCCAACCGGTGGACCGTTCCTACCTGGGCAACCGCATCGTCGTCGGCGACTGGGGCCAGCGCGAGGAGGTGCGGGTGGAAGAATGGATCTACGGGCCCTGGAACGGCATGCTGTATTTCGTGCGCTTGCGCGGCAACCGCATCGACGCCATCCAGAGCAAGCGCAGCAACTGACAGACAGCGCCCAATGCCGGTGATAGTCTCGCGCCATCACCGCCAAGGACAGGTCGCCCATGCTCATCGTGCCCGCCGAACACCCGCTGGACTGGAAGAAGCCACCGCTGGTGACGCTGCTGCTGATCCTGCTCAACTGCCTGATCTTCTTCGTCTACCAGGGTGGCGACCGGGCCCGCCAGGAACAGGCCGTCGGCGTCTACCTGGAGCTGGACCTGCTGGGCCGCGAGCGCGCCCTGTTCGGCGAATCGCTGGCGCGCCGCGAGAAGCTGGACGACAACCAGAAGCGCGCCATCGAGGGCCTGCGCCGCCAGGACCTGGCCTGGCTGATCCTCCGCGACCTGGAGTTCGGCCATGAACTGCGCGGCCAGCCGGCCTTCCAGCAGGACCCGGCCTGGCAAGCCGCGCGGGCCAGCGCCGAGGCCGCGCGGGACCGCCTGAGTTCACTGCGCTTCGGCTTCATCCCCGCGCAATTCAGCCTGCAGGGGCTGTTCGGCTCCATGTTCCTGCACGGCGACTTCTGGCACCTGGCCGGCAACATGGTGTTCCTGTTCATCTTCGGCTTCGCCCTGGAAATCGCCCTGGGCCGCCTCAAGTACCTCGCCCTGTACCTGGTCAGCGGGCTCTGCTCCGGGCTGCTGTGGTGGGCGCTGGACCCGGTATGGGTCACCGGCATCGGCGCCTCCGGCGCCATCTCCGGGCTGATGGGCATGTACATCGGCGTCTACGGGTTGCGGCGCATCCGCTTCTTCTACTGGCTGGGGCCGCTGCTCGGCTACTTCAGCGCGCCGGCGCTGTGGATACTGCCGCTGTGGATGGGCAAGGAGCTCTACGGCCTGCTGCGCGCCGCCGACCATGTCAACTACTACGCCCACCTCGGCGGCCTGGCCTCGGGCTTCCTGCTGGTGTGGCTGCCGCGCAGCTTCGGGCGGCTGAAGGTCGACGAGGCCTACCTGGCCAAGGAAGACCCCGACGCCGCCTTCAAGCGCGACCTGGCCGCCCTCGACGCGCTGATCGGCCGCTTCGCCCTGGACCAGGCGGCGAGCCGCGGGCAGGACCTGCTGCAGCGCCACCCCGGGCGCCTGCTGCTGATCGAGCGCCTGTACGGCGTGGCTGTGTCCCGTCAGGACGCCGCGCTTCTCGGCGCCGTGCTCAAGCAGCTGTTCGCCCTGCCGCCGAGCGAGGCCGCAGCTCTGCTGCGCCGTCTGGCCGACGACAGCGCCGCGGAGAAACAGCGCCAGTTGGCCCACCCCGCGGTGCAGCTGCACCTGCTGCAACGGCTCCTGCAACTGGAAGACGGGCCGCGCGCCCTGGGTGCCTGGCGGCGCCTGGCGAAAAGCAGCCAGCACCCGGCGCAGCTGCCGCAGATGACGCTGCAACTGGCCAAGCGCCTCGGCGCCCAGCGCGACAGCCAGGGCCTGCGCGAGCTGGCGCAGTTCCTCCGCCAGCGCTACCCCGAAGCCGAGCAGACGCGGCAGCTGGCGCTCTACCAGCAGCAACTGGCGCGCTGACGAAAAGGTCCCGCCGGCTTGCGCCGGCGGGGCCCAGTGAAACCTCGCGCTGGATTACAGGCGGTCGCTGAAGTCGCGGACTTCCCGCTCCGCGCGGTCGCGGCTCCAGCCGTAGCGTTCCTGCAGCTTGCCGACCAGGTATTCGGCATGTCCGTCCGCCACTTGCAGGTCGTCGTCGGTCAGCTTGCCCCACTTTTCCTTCAGGGTGCCGGACAGCTGCTTCCACTTGCCCTTGATCACGTCGGAATTCATCACGCTATTCCTCGTTCGATGGGCAGGCCCGGCGCGAGCCGGGCCGCCATTGTCAGTCCACGGCCTTCAGGCCGTCGGCGGATACCGCCTTGACGCCCTTGATGCCCTTGGTGGTTTCGATCGCCAGGTCACGCTCGGCGTCGGTCTTCACGGTACCGGACAGGGAGACCACGCCCTGGTTGGTTTCCACCTTGATGCTGGTGCCGCTGATGTCCTTGTTGGCGATCAGGCTGGATTTCACCTTGCTGGTGATCCAGGTATCGGAAACCGCTTCCTCGGTCTTCTGCACGGTGTCATTCGCAGCGAGGGTCGTCGGTTGCGCGAACACCGGGCTGGCGAGCGAGAAGCTCAGGGCGGAAGCGGTGGCAGCGGCAAGGGCCAGTTTGCTGAAACGGTGTTTCATGGCGATCTCTCCTGTACTTTGCAAGGAACTGCGACCATGCCTGGCGGCAGTTTCACAAGGGATATCGCAAGCTCCGGGCCAGTTTTTCCGCGAAGGCTAATTCCTTTTAAATCAAACACCTAGCAAAATCGCCCGGGGCCCCTGGACCGGCAAATTGCACACTGGGGGCCAAGGCGCCGTGCAATTTGCACGGGCTAACCGCCCTGGCGGGCCATCTTCTCCAGCACCTGTTCCAGGCTGGCCACCTCGGCGAGCAACGGCGTGTCCGGGTAGCGCTGGCGGATGAACGCCAGCAGCTTGCCGGCCGGCTCCAGTTGCCCGAGGCCTTCGGCGAAGCCGCGCGCGGCCAGCAGGTACGCCCGCGGAATCTGCGGGTACTGCGGGAAGCGCTGGTGCAGGTTGCGCAGCAGACTCAGGGCCTCGCGGGCCTTGTGCCGCTGCAGCAGCACCTCGGCGATACGTTCGCACACCAGCGGGTCGTCCGGCAGGTAGTCGGCCTGCAACTGCCGGGCATTGAGCAGCGCGCCGGCCGCCAGTTGCGGGTTCAGCCGCGTCGCCAGGGGCAGGTAGTCCGCCAGGTGGGCCAGGCAGGCCTCGCGCTCGTTCAGCCCGTACAGCAGCTGGTGGTAGCGCTCGTTCAGGCGCAGGTCCTCGGGGTCCTGGCGCAGGGCCGCGGCCAGGGTTTCCACGGCGGCGCCGCCCTGCCCTTCCTTCACCCGCACCTCGGCCTCGGCCAGCGCCCTGCGCCGGCGCCATTCGGCCTCTGGGAAGCCCTGCACGAGGTCATCGCCGGCCACCGCGTAGCCCAGCGCGCCCTGGTACTGGAACACGGCGTAACCCATCATTGCGCACATCACCACGCCGAAGTAGCCGAGCAGCGCCACCATCACCGGCATCAGCACTACCTTGGGCAGGCCGAAGCCGAGCAGCCAGGCCAGGTAGTTCGGCGATTGCCAGAGGATGAACAGGAAGACGCAGAGGATCAGGTAGCGCCAACCCATGGCGCCGATCACCTGGCCGACCTCCACCGGGCTGAGCGCCGCGCCCAGGCTCTTGTCCAGGGCCAGGCGGATGATGCTGGCCGGCAACACCAGCACCAGGGCGACGTTCACCGCCCAGAACAGCGAGGGATTGTCGAAGTCCGCGGCCAGCCACAGCAGCACCGCGGCCACGACGAACACCGCCAGCTGGCGCAGGAAGGCGCCCAGGCTGGAGAGGTCGAAGGCCTCGCCCAGGCCGGGCGCATCGTTGCTGCCCAGGCTGACCACCTCGATGACGCTGTGCAGGTACTTGGTGGCCACGCTCAGCAGGGCCAGCCACAGCAGCAGCATGCTGGGCATGAACAGACTGGCCAGGGCCAGCGCCGCGGCGAACATCAGCGGGCCCGGTTGCAGGGCGTAGGCGAAGAACTTCGGCAGGCGCTCCCAGAACGGCTGGGCGCTGTTGGCCGCGCCCAGGTACTGCAGGCCATTGCGGCACAGCGGGCAGGCCGGGGCGTATTCCGGCGCGTCGGCGTTCAGCGGCACGCAGCAGTCGCCGTAGTGGCGCTGGCACGGCAGGCAGAACCAGGTGGCGGGCTGCGCCTGGTGGTAGTGGCAGTAATGCTTGTCCATCGGCCTGGCTGTCCTTGCGTGCTGGCGAGGCGCCATTTTCCAGGCAAAAAAAGAGGGCCCGCAAGGGGCCCTCTTTCATTTTGCTACCGCTTAGAACCTGTTCACGATCTCGCGAGCTAGAGCAGAACAAGGCGCAACGACCAACGGGAGTAACAGCCGAAGGCTGGCCCGAAGGGCGAGCGCAGCGAGTCAAACAGGCGAGGGAGCGCAGTTTAGTCCACTAAATGAGCATCACTCGCCTGTTTTTAACGCAGTTATGCCGACGCGCAGCAGATCGTGGGCAGGTTCTTAGACGCCGGAGGCTTCTGCGGCGGCTACATCCTTGATGGACAGCTTGATGCGGCCGCGGTTGTCGACGTCCAGAACCAGGACCTTGACTTCCTCGCCTTCCTTGAGCACGTCGGTGACCTTGTCGATGCGCTTGTCGCTGATCTGCGAGATGTGCACCAGACCGTCCTTGCCCGGCAGGATGTTGACGAAGGCGCCGAAGTCGACGATGCGCTCGACCTTGCCGACGTAGATCTTGCCGATCTCGGCTTCCGCGGTGATGCCCAGGACGCGCTGCTTGGCGGCCTCGGCGGCTTCCTTGGTTTCGCCGTAGATCTTCACGCTGCCGTCGTCCTCGATGTCGATCGAGGCCTTGGTCTCTTCGCAGATGCCGCGGATGGTGGCGCCGCCCTTGCCGATGACGTCGCGGATCTTGTCCGGATCGATCTTCATCGACAGCATGGTCGGGGCATTTTCCGACAGCTCGGCGCGCGGCTGGGCGATGACCTGGTTCATCTGGCCGAGGATGTTCAGACGCGCTTCCAGCGCCTGCTCCAGGGCGATCTCCATGATCTCTTCGGTGATGCCGTTGATCTTGATGTCCATCTGTAGGGCGGTGACGCCCTTGTCGGTACCGGCGACCTTGAAGTCCATGTCGCCCAGGTGGTCTTCGTCACCCAGGATGTCGGTCAGGACGGCGAACTTGTCACCTTCCTTGACCAGGCCCATGGCGATGCCGGCAACCGGAGCGCGAACCGGCACGCCGGCGTCCATCAGCGCCAGGGAGGCGCCGCACACGGAAGCCATGGAGCTGGAACCGTTGGATTCGGTGATCTCGGAAACCACGCGGATGGTGTAGGGGAACTCGTCCTGCGACGGCAGCATGGCGGCGACGCCACGACGGGCCAGGCGGCCGTGGCCGATTTCGCGACGGCCCGGGCTGCCCATGCGGCCGCACTCGCCCACCGAGAACGGCGGGAAGTTGTAGTGCAGCATGAACGGATCCTTGCGCTCGCCTTCGAGGGTGTCGAGCAGCTGGGCGTCACGGGCGGTGCCGAGGGTGGCGACGACCAGGGCCTGGGTTTCGCCACGGGTGAACAGGGCCGAGCCGTGGGTCTTGCCGAGCACGCCGACTTCGATCTTCAGCGGACGCACGGTGCGGGTGTCGCGACCGTCGATACGCGGCTTGCCGTTGACGATGTTCTCGCGAACGGTGCGGTATTCCAGCAGGCCGAATACGTCCTTGACCTCACCGGCCGGGTACTGGCCTTCGCCTTCGCCGGCGAACCTGGCGACGATCTCGTCGCGCAGGGCGTCCAGGGCCGCGTAGCGATCCTGCTTGATGGTGATGGTGTAGGCATCGGAGATAGCCGCGCCGAACTCGGCCTTGATGGCCTCGACCAGGGCGGTGTTCTCGGCCGGGGCGCTCCAGTTCCAGCTCGGCTTTCCGGCTTCGGTAGCCAGCTCGGCGACGGCGCGGATGACTGCCTGGAACTCTTCATGGGCGTACAGCACGGCGCCCAGCATCTGGTCTTCGGTCAGCTCGTCGGCTTCGGACTCGACCATCAGCACGGCGTCGGAGGTGCCGGCCACGACCATATCGAGGCTGGAGCTCTGCAGTTGCTCGTAGGTCGGGTTGAGGATGTAGCCGACTTCCGGGTGGAAGCCGACACGGGCGGCGCCGATCGGGCCGGCGAAGGGAATGCCGGAGATCGCCAGGGCGGCGGAGGTGCCGATCATGGCGGCGATGTCCGGATCGGTCTTCTTGCCGGTGGAAACGACGGTGCAGACGACCTGCACTTCGTTCATGAAGCCTTCGGGGAACAGCGGGCGGATCGGACGATCGATCAGGCGCGAGGTCAGGGTTTCCTTCTCGGAAGGACGACCTTCACGCTTGAAGAAACCACCGGGGATGCGGCCGGCTGCGTAGGTCTTTTCCTGGTAGTGCACGGACAGCGGGAAGAAGCCCTTGTTCGGGTCGGCCTGCTTGGCACCCACGACGGTGACCAGCACGGTGACGTCGTCCATGGTGACCAGCACGGCGCCGGTGGCCTGGCGGGCGATGCGGCCAGTCTCGAGGGTTACGGTCGATTGACCGAACTGGAATTTCTTGGTTACCGGGTTCACGGTGTCTTTACCTTCACTTAGTTGCCTTGGGGGAAATCGTGGAAATGCCGGGAGTCGGACCCGATGACATTCCCTAAAAAGCGAGAAGCCGGGAGCCCGAAGCCAACGGCCGGTTTGCACCGACCGTCGACCCCAGACTCCCAGCTTCCCACTTCAGGCTTGCCGTCTTAGCGACGCAGGCCCAGGCGACCGATCAGGGCGCTGTAACGAGCAGTGTCCTTGTTCTTCAGGTAGTCCAGCAGCTTGCGGCGCTGGTTGACCATGCGGATCAGGCCACGACGGGAGTGGTGGTCTTTGCCGTTGGCCTTGAAGTGGTCCTGCAGCTTGTTGATGTTGGCGGACAGCAGGGCAACCTGCACTTCCGGGGAACCGGTGTCGCCTTCAGCTTGCTTGTACTCGTTTACGATCTGGGCTTTCTCTTGGACGCTCAGTGCCATGATGGGCTTTCCTCTGAGGTAACAGGCCAGGGACTTTTCCCTGTGTTCATAAAGGAGGTGTGACCGTGCCTGTTGACAGCCACCCTCGGGTTTCCGGCCTTACGACCGAATCAGTCGACGCGGCGCGATGCGCCCGTCGTCGGTCACTTCACCGATACCGATGAAGCGACCTTCGTGATCCTGTACCCGCAGCATGCCGAACTTCGGTGCCTCGGGTGCGCGTACCGGCTGCCCGTGCAGCCAGTAGTAGGCGCTGTGCTCGGACAGCTGCAGCAGCGGCCAGTGCTCCAGGCCGGCGTCCACCGGCAGCAGGAAGCGGTCGAGGGCCTCGTTGCCGCCCTCGGCATGGACCTGCACCAGTTCCTCCAGCGTCACCGCCTGGGCCAGGCCGAAGGGGCCCGCCTGGGTGCGGCGCAGCGCAGCCACGTGGGCTCCGCAGCCCAGCTCGCGGCCGATGTCCTCGACCAGGGTGCGGATATAGGTGCCCTTGCTGCAGGAAACGGCCAGGGTGGCGCAAGGCGCCTCGAAGGCCAGCAGATCCAAGCGCGCAATAGTAACAGAACGCGCCTCGCGCTCCACTACCTCTCCTGCGCGGGCCAACTTGTACAGCGGCTGGCCGTCCTTCTTCAGTGCCGAATACATCGGCGGCACCTGCTCTATCTCGCCGCGGAAGCGCGGCAGCAGGGCCTCCAGGGCCTCCCGACCGACGGTCACCTGGCGTTCCTCGAGCACTTCGCCCTCGGCGTCGCCGGTGGTGGTGGTGACGCCCAGCTGGGCCACGGTCTCGTAGCCCTTGTCGGCATCCAGCAGGTACTGGGAGAACTTGGTGGCCTCGCCGAAGCACAGCGGCAGCACGCCGGTGGCCAGGGGGTCGAGGCTGCCGGTGTGCCCGGCCTTTTCCGCATTGAGCAGCCAGCGCACCTTCTGCAGGGCCTGGTTGGAGCTCATGCCGCGCGGCTTGTCGAGCACCAGCACACCGTTGACCGCACGGCGGATACGTTTCACCTGGGCCACGCCTTACTCCTCGGAACCGCCACCGTGACGACGGTCTTCCGCCACCGCCCGCTCGATCAGCGCCGACAGCTCGGCACCGCGGCGGATGCTGGCGTCATAGCTGAAATGCAGCTGCGGCACGGTGCGCAGCTTCATCGCCTTGCCCAGGTGCATGCGCAGGAAGCCGGCAGCGTCGTTGAGGATCGAGACGTTCTGCTTGATCAGCTCGGCGTTGTCGTCCTGCCCCATCACGGTGATGAACACCTTGGCGTGGGACAGGTCGCGCGCCACGTCGACGCCAGTGATGGTCACCAGGCCCAGGCGCGGGTCCTTGACCTCGCGCTGGATCAGCAGCGCCAGTTCGCGCTGCATCTGATCGCCGATACGTTGGGTACGGCTGTACTCTTTTGCCATTTTCCTAACCTGCTTCCGGTGGCCCATGGGCACCGGACGAATAAGCGGCAAACGCCCGGATCAGCAAGGCTGACCCGGGCGCTGCGTTTACGCTCGTCGGCCCTTACAGGGTACGAGCGACTTCGACCTTCTCGAACACTTCGATCTTGTCGCCGACGCGGACGTCGTTGTAGCTCTTCACGCCGATACCGCACTCCATGCCGGCACGGACTTCGGCCACGTCGTCCTTGAAGCGGCGCAGCGATTCCAGCTCGCCTTCGAAGATCACCACGTCGTCGCGCAGTACGCGGATCGGACGGTTGCGGTGCACCAGGCCCTCGGTGACCATGCAGCCGGCGACCGCGCCGAACTTCGGCGAACGGAACACGTCACGCACTTCGGCGATACCCAGGATGTTCTCGCGGACATCGCTGCCGAGCATGCCGGTCAGGGCCTTCTTGACGTCTTCGATGATGTCGTAGATCACGTTGTAGTAACGCATGTCCAGGCCTTCGGCCTCGACGATCTTGCGCGCACCGGCGTCGGCACGGACGTTGAAGCCGAACAGCACCGCATTGGAGGCCAGCGCCAGGTTGGCATCGGATTCGGTGATGCCACCGACGCCGCCGCCGACCACGCGGACCTGCACTTCTTCGTTGCCCAGGCCGCTGAGCGAGCCCTGCAGGGCTTCCAGAGAACCACGCACGTCGGCCTTGAGGACGATGTTGAGGGTCTTCTTCTCTTCCTGGCCCATGTTCTCGAAGATGTTTTCCAGCTTGGCCGACTGCTGGCGAGCCAGCTTGACCTCGCGGAACTTGCCCTGGCGGAACAGCGCGACTTCGCGGGCCTTCTTCTCGTCGGCGACCACGGTCACTTCGTCACCGGCGTCCGGCGTGCCGTCCAGGCCGAGGATTTCGACCGGGATGGACGGGCCAGCTTCCTTGATCGGTTTGCCGTTCTCGTCGAGCATGGCGCGCACGCGGCCGTAGTTCACGCCGCAGAGGATCATGTCGCCCTGGCGCAGGGTACCGTCCTGAACCAGCACGGTGGCTACCGGGCCACGGCCCTTGTCCAGGCGCGATTCGACCACCACGCCACGGCCGGGGGCCGACGGGGTGGCTTTGAGTTCCAGGACTTCGGCCTGCAGCAGCACGGCTTCGAGCAGCTCGTCGACACCGGTACCCATCTTCGCCGAGACCGGCACGAAGGGTGCGTCGCCGCCCCACTCTTCCGGGATCACGTCGAGCGCGGCCAGGCCATTCTTGATGTTGTCCGGGTTGGCGTCGGGCTTGTCGATCTTGTTGATCGCGACCACGATCGGCACGCCAGCGGCTTTCGCGTGCTGGACGGCTTCCTGGGTCTGCGGCATCACGCCGTCGTCGGCCGCCACCACCAGGATGACGATGTCGGTCGCCTGGGCGCCACGGGCACGCATCGCGGTGAACGCGGCGTGGCCGGGGGTGTCGAGGAAGGTGACCATGCCGCGGTCGGTTTCCACGTGGTAGGCGCCGATGTGCTGGGTGATGCCGCCGGCTTCGCCCGCGGCCACCTTGGCACGGCGGATGTAGTCGAGCAGCGAGGTCTTGCCGTGGTCGACGTGACCCATCACGGTCACTACCGGCGCACGGGCTACCGCCTCGCCTTCGAACTTCAGCGACTCGGCCAGTTGCTCTTCCAGGGCGTTCTCGCTGACCAGCTTGACCTTGTGGCCGAGTTCCTCGGCGATCAGCTGGGCGGTCTCCTGGTCGAGCACCTGGTTGATGGTCACCGGGGTGCCCATCTTGAACATGAACTTGACGACTTCGGCGCCCTTCACCGACATCTGCTGGGCCAGCTCAGCAACTGTGATGGTCTCGCCGATACTCACTTCACGCACAATCGGTCCTGTCGGGCTCTGGAACCCGTGCTGGTTACGCTTCTTCAGCTTCGCCTTGCCGCGACCGCCGCCACGACGACCGAAACTGTCATCGTCATCCACGCCGGAGCGGACAACGCGCGGAGCGGTGGTCTTTTCCTTTTCCTTGATCGACGGGCGATGCTGGGCGTGCTTGCGATCGCGACGCTCGTCTTCCTCTTCGCGCTTCGGCGGACGGCGTACTTCGGCTTCCTTCTTGCGCTCCTCGCCAGCAGCCGGAGCGGCGGCGGGCGCGACAGGCGCAGCAGCCGGAGCCTCGGCAGCGACAGCAGGCGCCGCCGGCTGGGGAGCCTGTTCAGGCTGGCGACGGGCCGCTTCCTCGGCCTGACGGCGGGCGTCGGCTTCAGCCTTCTGACGGGCTTCTTCCTCGGCCTTCACGCGAGCCGCTTCTTCGGCGGCGCGCTGCTCTTCCAGCTCGCGCTGGCGCTCGGCCTCGATCTCGTCGGGGCTGCGCTTGACGTAGGTCTTCTTCTTGCGGACCTCGACGCTCACCGTCTTGCTGCCGGCCACCCGCAGGGTGGAGGTGGTCTTACGCTGCAGGGTGATCTTGCGCGGTTCTTCCAGGCGATCGCCGTGGCTACCCTTGAGGTGCGCCAGCAGAGCCTGCTTTTCGTTGTCGGTCACTACCTGCTCGGCACTGCTGTGCGGCAGGCCCGCCTCGCGCATCTGCTGCAGCAGGCGCTCGACCGGCGTATCGACCGTTTTGGCCAGTTCTTTCACCGTGACTTGCGTCATGCATTTCTCTCCTCAGGCCGCGAATGCTTACTCGAACCAATGGGCCCGGGCGGCCATGATCAACTTGCCGGCACGCTCTTCGTCCATGCCGTCGATGTCGAGCAGGTCGTCGATCGACTGCTCGGCAAGATCTTCACGGGTGGTTACGCCACGCAGCACCAGGTCCAAGGCCAGCTCTTTGGTCATGCCATCGAGGCTGAGCAGGTCTTCGGCCGGTTGCGCGTCGGCAAGTTTTTCCTCGGTCGCGATGGCTTTGGTCAACAGACGGTCCTTGGCGCGCGAGCGCAGCTCGTTGACGATGTCTTCGTCAAAGCCGTCGATGTTGAGCATCTCTTCCATCGGTACGTAGGCGATTTCTTCCAGGGTGGTGAAGCCTTCCTCGACCAGCACCTGGGCCAGTTCCTCGTCGACATCCAGCTCGTCGACGAAGCGCTGCAGGATGTCGCCGGTCTCGGCCTGCTGCTTGGCCTGGATGTCGGCCTCGGTCATCACGTTCAGCGTCCAGCCGGTCAGTTGGCTGGCCAGACGGACGTTCTGGCCGCTGCGGCCGATGGCCTGGGCCAGGTTGTCCTCGGCGACGGCGATATCCATGGTGTGGGTATCTTCGTCGACGATGATCGCCGCCACTTCGGCCGGGGCCATGGCGTTGATCACGAATTGCGCGGGGTTGTCGTCCCACAGGACGATGTCCACGCGCTCGCCGCCCAGTTCGCCGGACACGGCCTGGACGCGCGAACCGCGCATGCCGATGCAGGCGCCCTGCGGGTCGATGCGCTTGTCCTTGGAGCGGACCGCGATCTTGGCGCGCGAGCCCGGGTCACGGGCAGCGGCCATGACATCGATCAGTTGCTCGGCGATTTCCGGCACTTCGATGCGGAACAGCTCGACCAGCATCTCCGGCGCGGTGCGCGAGAGGACCAGTTGCGGGCCGCGGTTCTCGCTGCGGATTTCCTTGAGCAGGGCACGCACGCGGGTGCCGACGCGGAAGGTTTCGCGCGGGATGATCTGGTCGCGGGCCAGCAGCGCTTCGGCGTTGTTGCCCAGGTCGACGATGACGTTGTCGCGGGTGACCTTCTTGACGGTGCCGGAGATGATCTCGCCGACCTTCTCGCGGTAGGCGTCGACCACCTGGGCGCGCTCGGCCTCGCGGACCTTCTGCACGATGACCTGCTTGGCGGTCTGGGCGGCGATGCGGCCGAACTCGATGGACTCGATCTTCTCTTCGATGACGTCGCCGGCCTTGGTGCCCGGATGGCTTTCCTGCACGTCTTCGACGGTCAGCTCGGCGGCCGGGTTGGAGTAGTCTTCGTCCTCGACCACGGTCCAGCGACGGAAGGTGTCGTAGTTACCGTTGGTGCGGTTGATCTGCACGCGCAGGTCGACCTCGTCCTCGAAACGCTTCTTGGTGGCGGTCGCCAGAGCCAGTTCCAGCGCCTCGAAAATCACGCCGGGCGGTACACCCTTCTCGTTGGATACCGACTCAACAACCAGCAGTACTTCTTTGCTCATCGTACGCCTCGCCTTTCAATCCATTGGAATCCGCTTGATCCGCGGCTCACTCAAATCGGGGAATGATGTTGGCCTTATCGATCGAATCGATCGGCAGCAGGTATTCATGGTCATCCACCAGGACCACCACGTCCTGCTCCTCCACACCGCGGAGGACGCCCTGGAAGTTGCGGCGTCGCTCGAAGGGCACGCGCAACTTGATCTTCACTTGCTCGCCAACGTAGCGGGCGAACTGCTCGAGGGTGAACAGCGGGCGGTCCATACCCGGGGAGGAAACTTCCAGGGTGTATTCGCCGCTGATCGGGTCCTCGACGTCGAGCACGCCGCTGACCTGACGACTGACCGTCTCGCAGTCCTCGATCAGGATGCCGTCGGGCTTGTCGATATAGACCCTCAGCAGGGAATGACGTCCCTGGGACAGGAACTCGAGGCCCCAGCACTCGTAGCCGAGCGCCTCTACCACAGGGGCCAGCAAGGCCTGCAACTGTTCTAGCTTGCTCGACACCTGATCGCCTCGCGTATGCCGTAGAAACGAAAAATGGGCGAAACGCCCATCCCTAAAGGACCGCCCAGCAACGGCGGCGCGGACTGTCCAGCTAGCAAAAAGCCCCTGAAAAGGGGCTCTGCCATAACTGGTTGCGGGAGCTGGATTTGAACCAACGACCTTCGGGTTATGAGCCCGACGAGCTACCAGACTGCTCCATCCCGCGTCAAAGCTGGTGCGAAATTATACGGTTACACCCTATCCAGGTCAACCGACGCACCGGAAACGAAAGCCCCGCATGCGGGGCTTCGTATATGGTACCGAGGAGGGGACTCGAACCCCTACAGCCTATGGCCACTACCACCTCAAGGTAGCGTGTCTACCAATTCCACCACCTCGGCAAAAACCTTTGCCTTACTTCTGCTCAGGAGCTGCCGGAACGTCACCGTTGCCAGCTGCTGGGGCTTGTTGCTGCCCCTGGGTCGCCGGCACGTCGGAGGTTGCCGGGACCTTCTCCTGCTTCTGCTCCATCACTGCCGGATCAGGAAGTCCGATGTGACGTATCATATCAGCTTTTTCTTTAGCGAAATACGCTAAACCCAAGCTGGTAATGAAAAAAACTGCAGCCAGTACAGCAGTAAAACGACTGAGGAAGGTTGCGGAACCCTGGCTACCGAAAACGGTACCCGAAGCACCAGCGCCAAAGGAGGCACCGGCATCCGCACCCTTGCCATGCTGAAGCAGGACCAGTACAACCAGACCCAGCGCCATCAGCAGGTGAATCACGATTACAACTGTTTCCAGCATCTTCAGCTTCCCGCGGCGCGACAGATCGCACCGAACTCATCCGCATTCAGGGAGGCGCCACCAATCAGCCCCCCATCGATGTCCGGCATGCCGAACAGCTCGACCGCATTCGCCGCCTTGACGCTACCGCCATACAGCAAGCGAACTCCGCGGGCGACCTCGGCATTCTCCGCCGCCAATTGCGCACGGATGGCCGCATGTACTTCCTGAGCCTGCTCGGGCGAAGCGGTCAGCCCCGTCCCGATGGCCCATACGGGCTCGTAAGCCACTACGGCGCGGGAGAAAGCCCCGACGCCCAAATCCTCTATCACCGAACCCAGCTGGCGCCCCACGACCTCGAGGGTCTTGCCGGCTTCGCGCTGCTCGCGGGTCTCACCCACGCACAACACCGGAACCAGACCACAGGATTGCGCCGCCGCGAACTTGCGACCGATGACCTCGTCGCTTTCGCCCAGGACCTGGCGGCGCTCGGAGTGCCCCACCAGAACCAGGGAACAACCGGCATCGACCAGTTGGCTGGCAGCAATCTCACCCGTGAGGGCACCCTGCATCGGTTCGACCGCGCAATTCTGCGCACCAACCGCAACCGACTTGCCATCCAGCCCTTGCAGGACCTGGTTGATGTACAGACAGGGCGGCAGAACCGCCACGTCGACACCTGTAGGCAGAGCCAGTTGTCGCAAGCCTTTGATCAGCTCCGCAACACTGGAGCGGGTACCGTGCATTTTCCAGTTCCCGGCCACTAAGGGTCGACGCATGCTGTACCTCGCTGAGCAAAGTGGGCGCAGATGTTACTCGACAAAAATCGGACTGACAAGAGAAATCAAGCACATACCTCGGTTACGACCTTCGCCAGCTGTTCGGCGTAGGCACGCACCCGGGTCTCTTCGTCGCCCTCGACCATCACCCGCACCAGCGGTTCGGTGCCGGACTTGCGCAGCAGCACGCGACCACGGCCAGCCATGCTTTCGGTGACGCGGGCGCAAGCCTCCTTGACCGCCGGATGCTCGATGGGATCGACGTCCTTGCCCTGGTAGCGCACGTTGATCAGCACCTGCGGGAACCTGCGGATACCCTGGCGCGCCTCGGCGAGGGTCTGGCCGCGGCTCTTCAGCGCCATCAGCACCTGCAGCGAGGCGATGATGGCGTCGCCGGTGGTGGTGTGCTGGGCGCAGACCACGTGGCCGGAGTTCTCGCCACCCAACTGCCAGCCGCGATCGAGCATTTCCGCCATCACGTAGCGGTCGCCGACCTTGGCCCGGGTGAAGGGGATCTGCAGGTCGGCCAGGGCCAGTTCCAGGCCCAGGTTGCTCATCAGGGTGCCGACCACGCCGCCCTGCAGGCGGTTGCGCTCCTGCATGTCACGGGCGATCAGGAAGAGGATCTCGTCGCCGTCCACCACCGCGCCGGTATGGTCGACCATCATCACGCGGTCGCCGTCGCCGTCGAAGGCGATGCCCATGTCAGCCTGCTCGGCGATGACCGCCGCCTGCAACGCGGCGACGTGGGTGGAACCGCAGTTGTCGTTGATGTTCAGGCCGTTGGGCTGCGCGCCGATCACCGAAACCTGGGCACCCAGCTCGCGGAACACGCTGGGCGCGACCTTGTAGGTGGCGCCATGGGCGCAGTCGACGACCAGGCGCAGGCCGGAGAAGTCGGTGCTGGTGGGCACGCTGCTCTTGCAGAACTCGATGTAGCGGCCGGCGGCGTCGTTAATCCGCGAGACCTTGCCCAGGCGCGCGGAGTCGACGACCGTCATGGGCGTGTCGATCAGTTCTTCGATCATCAGCTCGACGTCGTCCGGCAGCTTGGTGCCCTGGCCGGAGAAGAACTTGATGCCGTTGTCGTCGTGGGGATTGTGCGAGGCGCTGATGACGATGCCGGCCTCGGCGTGGAAGGTGCGCGTCAGGTAGGCGATGCCGGGGGTCGGCATCGGGCCCAGCAGCATCACGTCGGCGCCGGCGGCCGACAGGCCGGCCTCCAGGGCCGATTCGAACATGTAGCCGGAAATCCGCGTGTCCTTGCCGACCAGCACGCGGCACTTGCCCTGCTGGCGGAAAGCCATACCTACCGCCCAGCCCAGCTTGAGCACGAAGTCCGGCGTGATCGGCGGCGTGCCGACGCGGCCACGGATGCCATCGGTACCGAAATATTTCCTGCTCATGCTGTCATTCCTTCTTCCTTAGCCTGTTCCACCGCATCGATCATGCGGACCACATCCACCGTTTCGGCAACGTCGTGCACGCGAATGATGCGCGCCCCCTTGGCCACGGCCAAGGCCGCCAGCGCCAGGCTGCCATACAGACGGTCACCGACCTCGCGCCCTAGCGCGCGGCCGATCATGCTCTTGCGCGACACTCCGACCAGCAGCGGGCAGCCCAGTTCCAGCAGACGCTCCATGCGCTGGAACAACACCAGGTTATGCGCCTGGGTCTTGGCGAAGCCGAAGCCGGGATCCAGCACCAGGCGCTCGCGCGCGATTCCCGCCGCCTCGCAGACGGCGATGCGCTCGGCGAGGAAGCCATGCACCTCGGCCAGGATGTCGGGGTAGCGCGGGTCGTCCTGCATGCTGCTCGGCTCGCCGCGCATGTGCATCAGGCACACGGCCAGGCCGGTATCCACCGCGGCATCCAGCGCGCCGTCACGCTGCAGCGAACGCACGTCGTTGATCAGCCCGGCGCCCAGGCGCGCGGTCTCGCGCATCACCGCAGGCGTCGAGGTATCGACGGAAATCACCACGTCCAGTTCGCGGGCGATGGCTTCCACCACCGGCGCCACGCGCTCCAGCTCCTCGGTCGGCGACACCAGGCGCGCGCCCGGACGGGTCGACTCGCCGCCCACATCGATCAGGCTGGCGCCAGCCTCGACCATCGCGACGGCGTGGCGCAACGCGACGTCGCGCTGGCTGAAGCGGCCGCCGTCGGAGAAGGAGTCCGGGGTGACGTTGAGGATACCCATGACATGGGTACGCCCTAAATCAAGAACCCGGTTGCCGCAAGGCAACCGGGTCGGGTACAGCTCGAAACTCATCTAGTGCTCTCAGTGCTCGCCGGCGGGCCCACCGATGGGGTTTTCCTTGCGGCCACCCTCGTCGCGGCTGGCTGTCGCCGAGCCGGAGGAACCGGAACCGCCGCCCTGCCAGTCGCGCGGCTCGCGCGGCACACGGCCGGCCATGATGTCGTCGATCTGGTCGGCATCGATGGTTTCGTACTTCATCAGCGCGTCGGCCATCATGTCGAGCTTGTCGCGATTCTCTTCCAGCAGGCGCTTGGCGGTGCCGTAGCAGTCGTCGATGATGCGCCGCACTTCCTGGTCGATCAGCTTGGCGGTCTCGCCGGACACGTTGGCGTGCTGGCTGCCGGCGCTGCGGCCGAGGAACACCTCGCCCTCCTCTTCGGCGTACATCAGCGGACCGAGCTTCTCGGACAGGCCCCACTTGGTGACCATGTTCCGCGCCAGCTGGGTGGCACGCATGATGTCGTTGGAGGCGCCGGTGGTGACGCCTTCGAAGCCGAGGGTCATCTCTTCCGCGATACGGCCGCCGAACAGCGAGCAGATCTGGCTTTCCAAGGCGCGCTTGGACAGGCTGTAGCGATCCTCCTCGGGGAGGAACATGGTCACGCCCAGGGCGCGGCCGCGGGGAATGATGGAAACCTTGTAGACCGGGTCGTGCTCCGGCACCAGGCGGCCGACGATGGCGTGGCCGGCCTCGTGGAAGGCGGTGTTCTTCTTCTCCTTCTCGGACATGACCATGGTCTTGCGCTCGGCGCCCATCATGATCTTGTCCTTGGCCAGCTCGAACTCGCGCATGTCGACGATGCGCTTGTTGGAACGGGCGGCGAACAGCGAGGCCTCGTTGACCAGGTTGGCCAGGTCGGCGCCGGAGAAACCCGGAGTACCGCGGGCGATCACCGCCGCGTCGACGTTGTCGCCCAGCGGGACCTTGCGCATGTGCACCTTGAGGATCTGCTCGCGACCGCGGATGTCCGGCAGGCCGACCACCACCTGGCGGTCGAAGCGGCCCGGGCGCAGCAGCGCCGGGTCGAGCACGTCCGGACGGTTGGTCGCGGCGATGACGATGATGCCGTCGTTCATCTCGAAGCCGTCCATCTCCACCAGCAACTGGTTGAGGGTCTGCTCGCGCTCGTCGTGACCGCCGCCCAGGCCGGCGCCACGATGGCGGCCGACGGCGTCGATCTCGTCGATGAAGATGATGCACGGGGCGTGTTTCTTGGCCTGGTCGAACATGTCGCGCACGCGGGAGGCGCCCACGCCGACGAACATCTCGACGAAGTCGGAACCGGAGATGGTGAAGAACGGCACCTTGGCCTCGCCGGCGATGGCCTTGGCCAGGAGGGTCTTACCGGTACCGGGCGGGCCGACCATCAGCACGCCGCGCGGGATGCGGCCGCCCAGGCGCTGGAACTTGCCCGGATCGCGGAGGAACTCGACCAGCTCACTGACCTCTTCCTTGGCCTCGTCGCAGCCGGCGACGTCAGCGAAGGTGGTCTTGACCTGGTCCTCGGACAGCAGGCGCGCCTTGCTCTTGCCGAAGCTCATCGGGCCGCCGCGGCCACCGCCGCCGCCCTGCATCTGGCGCATGAAGAACATGAACACGGCAATGATCACCAGGATCGGGAAGCTGGCGACCAGCAGTTGCGTCCAGATGCTCTGCTGCTCGGGCTGCTTGCCCTCGATGACCACGTTGTTGTTGACCAGGTCGCCGATCAGGCCGTTGTCCTGGATCGCCGGACGGACGGTCTTGAAGGTGTCCCCGTCCTGGCGCTTGCCAGTGATCACGTAGCCGTCGACGGTAACCCGCTCGACCTTGCCTTCCTTCACCTGTTGGATGAAGTCCGAGTAGTTGAGCGTCTGCGGCTCGCTCGGACTGGAGAAGTTGTTCATCACGGTGACCAGCACCGCCGCGATGATCAACCACAGGATCAGGTTCTTTGCCATGTCGTTCAATTGATTACCCTCTGAAGCCGGCTCCGCCCTGGAAACCGCTTCACACGACGGCCAGACTCCTTCCGGCCAAATTACTACACAACCCCTAGCGACGTAGGAGGCGTCTGTAACCCTTTATGAACCCCGGCGCGAGCCGGGACAAGCCCTACTTGCGTGCAGTGGACGGACAGACGGCCCATTCGTCGCAGTCTAGGCCCCGCGGAAGCCCCGTGCGAGCAGATATTGCTCGCGGGAGCGGTCGCGGGAGGACAGCGGCTTGCGCATCTGCACCTTCTCGAAATTCTCGCGGACCATCTTCAGGTAGGTGTCGAAGCCCTCGCCCTGGAATATCTTGATCAGGAAATCGCCGCCCGGTCGCAACACCCGGGTGCACAGGTCCAGCGCCAGCTCGCAGAGGAACATCGCACGGGGCATGTCCACGGCGGGCAGTCCACTCATATTGGGGGCCATATCGGAAATCACAAGGTCCACCGGATTTTCTCCGATGGCCTCGAGCAGCCGGGCGAAGACCTCGTCCTCGGTGAAGTCGCCCTGGATGAAGGTGACATCCGGGATGCTGTCCATCGGCAGGATGTCCGAGGCGATCAGCGTGCCCTTGTCGCCGATCACCCGGCTGGTGACCTGCGACCAGCCGCCCGGCGCGGCGCCGAGGTCGACCACGGTCATGCCCGGGCGCAGGATGCGATCCTTCTCCTGGATCTCCAGCAGCTTGTAGCTGGCGCGCGAGCGGTAGCCGTCGCGTTGCGCCATCTTCACGTACGGATCGTCGAAGTGTTCTTTCAGCCAGCGATGGCTAGTCTTGGAACGGGCCACTTGTTACCTCGTCTGAGCGGGCACCCGGTAAACCGAAACTCGGGTAGAATATCCGCCTTTTTTCCCAGGGGTCTGATTATGGCGCTCACTCAGGAGCAGAAGAAACAGTTCAAATCTATCGGCCACCACTTGAAGCCTGTATTGACCGTTGCCGAAAACGGTCTTACCGAAGGCGTCATGGCCGAGCTGGAGCGTGCGCTCAACGATCACGAACTGATCAAGGTGCAGTTCCGCATCACTGAGCGCGACGACCGCCGCGCGCTGATCGACGAGCTGTGCCAGAACGGTAGTTGCGAGCTGATCCAGACCATCGGCAAGATGGCCCTGGTCTACCGCCGCAACCCCAAGCCGAACCGCAACCTGTCCAACGTCAGCCGCTACAGCGGCCTGTGACAGCGCAGGCCGGGTGCCCAGGCGCCCGGCCAAGGCTTCCTCCGGCGCTCAGCGCGCCGCGTCCCGCCCCGGTACCGGCTGCAGCACCAGCAGCACGCCGCACAGGGCCAGCACCAGGTAGTTGAACAGCAGCCAGCGCTGGGCATCCGGCGCCAGCTGGTTCACCACCAGGTAGCTCGCCACCATCGCCAGCACCGTCAGCAGCAATTGCCCGCGCATCTCGCGCCAGAGGCTGGGCAAACCCTGCGCGGTCACCAGCACCAATACCTGGAGCAGCGCGCAGAAGCCGGCGAAACCCACCAGCAGCGGCGTCAGGGCATCGGCCACCGACTGCACCAGCAGCGGCGCCAGACCGACCTTCTGCAGCGCCGGCAGGACCACGAAACGCAACAGCCAGAGGCCGCCGACCCAGAAGGTCTGGGCCAGCAACCAACTGGCTGCGGCAGCTTTCAGCGGACGCGACTCAGGCGTGGCGGACTTCAACGATCTCGTACTCGACGTCGCCGCCGGGAGTCCGGACCAGCACCGCATCGCCCTCGGTCTTGCCGATCAGCGCGCGGGCGATCGGCGAGTTGACCGAGATCTTGCCGCCCTTGATGTCGGCCTCGTCGTCGCCGACGATCTGGTAGGTCACGGTCTCGTCGGTCTCGACGTTGGCGATGTCCACGGTGGTGCCGAAGATCACCTTGCCGGTGTGCGGGATGACGGTGACGTCGATGATCTGCGCATTGGACAGCTTGGCCTCGATGTCGCGGATACGCGCCTCGGACATGCCCTGCTGCTCGCGGGCGGCATGGTACTCGGCGTTTTCCTTGAGGTCGCCCAGCTCACGCGCTTCGGCGATGGCCTGGGTGATCTGCGGACGCAGAACGGTCTTCAGGTGCTTCAGTTCTTCTTCCAGGGCGCGAGCGCCCTGGACGGTCATCGGGAATTTACTCATGCGTTGATTCCTGCATGCAGGTCCTGCAGCCGGCGAACGGTCTTCTCGGGACCGAACTTGAGCGCCTCGCAGATCGCCTGCCCCGCCGCGATGGTGGTGGTGCAGTAGATCTTGTGCTGCAGAGCGTTACGACGGATCGAATAGGAATCGGCGATCGACTGGCGGCCTTCGGTGGTGTTGATGATCAGGGTGACTTCGTCGTTCTTGATCATGTCGACCACGTGGGGGCGGCCCTCGGTCACCTTGTTCACGCGACGCACCGGCAGGCCGGCCGCCTCGATCACCTTGGCGGTACCGGCGGTGGCGACCACCTCGAAGCCCAGCGCGACCAGGTCACGGGCGACCTGCACGGCCTGCGGCTTGTCGTCCTCGCGGACGCTGATGAAGGCGCAACCGGCGTTCGGCAGAATCTCGCTGGCGCCCAGCTGGGCCTTGGCGAAAGCCTCGCCGAAGCTGTCGCCCACGCCCATGACCTCGCCGGTGGATTTCATTTCCGGGCCGAGGATGGGGTCGACGCCTGGGAACTTGGCGAACGGGAACACCGCTTCCTTGACGCTATAGTACGGCGGGATCACCTCTTCGGTGAAGCCGACTTCCTCGAGGCTCTTGCCGGCCATGACGCGCGCCGCGACCTTGGCCAGGGATTCACCGATGCACTTGGAGACGAAGGGCACGGTACGCGAGGCGCGCGGGTTCACCTCGATGACGTAGATGTCCTCGCCCTGCACGGCCATCTGTACGTTCATCAGGCCGACGACGCCCAGCTCCAGGGCCATTTTCTTGACCTGTTCGCGGATCTCGTCCTGGATGTGCTTGGGCAGCGAGTACGGCGGCAGCGAGCACGCGGAGTCACCGGAGTGCACGCCGGCCTGCTCGATGTGCTGCATGATGGCGCCGATCACCACGGTCTCGCCGTCGCAGACCGCATCGATGTCCACTTCGATGGCGCAGTTGAGGAAGCGGTCCAGCAGCACCGGGCTGTCGTTGGAGACCTTCACAGCCTCGCGCATGTAGCGCTTGAGCTCTTCTTCCTGGTAGACGATTTCCATCGCCCGGCCGCCCAGTACGTAGGACGGGCGCACCACCATCGGGTAGCCGATGTTCTTCGACAGGCTCAGGGCCTCGTCTTCGCTGCGCGCGGTGGCGTTGGCCGGCTGGCGCAGGTTCAGGCGCTGGACCATCTGCTGGAAGCGCTCGCGGTCCTCGGCGCGGTCGATGGCGTCGGGGCTGGTGCCGATGATCGGCACGCCGGCCTCTTCCAGGGCGCGGCAGAGTTTCAGCGGGGTCTGGCCGCCGTACTGCACGATCACGCCCTTGGGCTGCTCGACGCGGACGATCTCCAGCACGTCTTCCAGAGTCACCGGCTCGAAGTACAGGCGGTCGGAAGTGTCGTAGTCGGTGGAGACGGTCTCCGGGTTGCAGTTGACCATGATGGTCTCGTAGCCGTCTTCGCGCATCGCCAGCGCCGCGTGCACGCAGCAGTAGTCGAACTCGATGCCCTGGCCGATGCGGTTCGGGCCGCCGCCGAGGATCATGATCTTGTCGCGGCCGGACGGGTTGGCCTCGCACTCTTCCTCGTAGGTCGAGTACATGTAGGCGGTGTCGGTGGCGAATTCGGCGGCGCAGGTGTCCACGCGCTTGTACACCGGCACGACCTTCAGCTTGTGGCGGTGGCTGCGCAGGTTCTTCTCGGTCACGCCGAGCAGCTTGGCCAGGCGCGCGTCGGAGAAGCCCTTGCGCTTGAGCTTGCGCATCAGGTCGGCGTCGATGCCGGACAGGCCGAGGGTCTTGACCTTCTCTTCTTCCTTGATCAGGTCCTCGATCTGCACCAGGAACCATTCGTCGATCTTGGTCAGGGCGAAGACTTCTTCGATGCTCTTGCCGGCGCGGAAGGCGTCGGCCACGTACCAGATGCGCTCGGCGCCCGGCACGGTCAGCTCGCGACGCAGGATGCCCTCAGCTTCCGGGTCGGCCAGGTCGAGTTTCGGATCGAAGCCGGCAACGCCCACTTCCAGGCCGCGCAGGGCTTTCTGCACCGACTCCTGGAAGGTACGGCCGATGGCCATGACCTCGCCCACGGACTTCATCTGGGTGGTCAGGCGGGCGTCGGCCTTGGGGAATTTCTCGAAGGCGAAGCGCGGCACCTTGGTCACGACGTAGTCGATGGCCGGCTCGAAGGAGGCCGGGGTGCGGCCGCCGGTGATGTCGTTCTGCAGCTCGTCGAGGGTGTAGCCGACGGCCAGCTTGGCGGCGATCTTGGCGATCGGGAAGCCGGTGGCCTTGGAGGCCAGGGCCGAGGAACGCGACACCCGCGGGTTCATCTCGATCACGACCATGCGCCCGGTGTCCGGGCAGATGCCGAACTGCACGTTGGAACCGCCGGTCTCCACGCCGATCTCGCGCAGCACCGCCAGGGAGGCGTTGCGCATGATCTGGTATTCCTTGTCGGTCAGGGTCTGCGCCGGGGCCACGGTGATGGAGTCACCGGTGTGCACACCCATGGGGTCGAAGTTCTCGATGGAGCAGACGATGATGCAGTTGTCCTTCTTGTCGCGGACAACCTCCATCTCGTATTCCTTCCAGCCGATCAGCGATTCGTCGATCAGCAGTTCGTTGGTCGGCGACAGGTCCAGGCCGCGGGCGCAGATTTCTTCGAACTCTTCGCGGTTGTAGGCGATGCCGCCGCCGGTGCCGCCCATGGTGAAGGACGGACGGATGATGCAGGGGAAGCCGACCTGCTCCAGCACGCCGTAGGCTTCTTCCATGCTGTGGGCGATGCCCGAGCGCGGGCAGGCCAGGCCGATGGCCTTCATGGCCTTGTCGAAGCGCGAGCGGTCCTCGGCCTTGTCGATGGTGTCGGCGTTGGCGCCGATCATCTCAACGCCGAACTTCTCCAGCACGCCATGGCGCTCCAGGTCCAACGCGCAATTCAGCGCGGTCTGGCCGCCCATGGTCGGCAGCAGCGCGTCGGGGCGCTCCTTCTCGATGATCTTGGCCACGGTCTGCCACTTGATCGGCTCGATGTAGGTGGCGTCGGCCATGGCCGGGTCGGTCATGATGGTGGCCGGGTTGGAGTTCACCAGGATGACGCGGAAGCCTTCTTCCTTCAGGGCCTTGCAGGCCTGGGCGCCGGAGTAGTCGAATTCGCAGGCCTGGCCGATGACGATGGGGCCGGCACCGAGGATCAGGATGCTCTTGATGTCTGTACGCTTGGGCATGGGACTCTCGTTGCAATATTCAGGAAAGGGTTGCGCTGGCCAGCTTCAGGCCGAAGCCGACGAACAGGGCGCCGACGCCGCTCGAGGCGCCGGCCGCCAGTCGCTGCCGGCGGCGGAACCAGGCCGCCAGGCGCACACCGGAAAAGATCAGGAAGCTGAGGTAGAGGGCGCTGATGACCTCGAGGATCGTGCCCAGCACCAGGAACGACACGCCGGGGTAGGCATAGCCCGGGTCGACGAACTGGATGAAGAAGGACACGAAGAAGAGGATTGCCTTGGGGTTGGACAGGCTCAGCAGCAGCGCCTTGCGGAACGGCTGGGCGACGTCCACGTCCTTCACCGGGGCAGCCTGTTCCAGCGGCTGGCGCAGCTTCTGCAAGCCGCCGCGGAGCATGCCCAGGCCCAGGTAGAACAGGTAGGCGGCGCCGGCGTACTTCAGGCCGAGGAACAGCACCGGCTCGGCCTTGAGCAGCGAGGCGATGCCCAGGGCCGACAGCAGCATCAGGATGGCGTCGCCCAGGAACACCGCGCTGGCCGCCCGATAGCCGGCGCCGACGCCACGCTGGGCGGCGGTGGCCAGCACGAACAGCGAGTTCGGGCCCGGCAGCAGGACGATGAACAGCGTACCCAGGACGTAGGTCCAGAGGTCGGTGATTCCCAGGGTCGGCATCATCTTCGCTTACCTCTTCGCAGATCTCAGCGACGCTCGGCCATGGCCGAGATGAAACGGTCGAACAGCGGCGCCACGTCGTGCGGGCCGGGGCTGGCTTCCGGGTGGCCCTGGAAGCTGAAGGCCGCCTTGTCGGTGCGCTCCATGCCCTGCAGGGTGCCGTCGAACAGCGACTTGTGAGTGGCGCGCAGGTTGCCCGGCAGGCTCTGGTCGTCGACGGCGAAGCCGTGGTTCTGGCTGGTGATCATCACCACGCCGGTATCCAGGTCCTGCACCGGGTGGTTGGCGCCGTGGTGGCCGTGGCCCATCTTCATGGTCTTGGCGCCCGACGCCAGGGCCAGCAGCTGGTGGCCGAGGCAGATGCCAAACACCGGGATCTCGGTGTCGAGGAACTCGCGGATGGCCTGGATGGCGTAGTCGCACGGCTCGGGGTCGCCGGGGCCGTTGGAGAGGAAGATGCCGTCCGGGTTCAGCGCCAGCACTTCGCCGGCCGGGGTCTGCGCCGGCACCACGGTCAGGCGGCAGCCGCGGGCCACCAGCATGCGCAGGATGTTCAGCTTGACACCGTAGTCGTAGGCGACCACGTGGTAGGGCAGTTCGGCGGCGGGGATTTCCGGGTGGCTGTCGGTTTCCAGGTTCCACACGCTGGAGCGCCACTCGTAGCGCTCGGTGGCGGAAACCACCTTGGCCAGGTCCATGCCTTTCAGGCCCGGGAAGGAACGCGCCAGCTCCAGCGCCTTCTCTTCGGTGGCGTCGTCGCCAGCGAGGATGCAGCCGTTCTGCGAGCCCTTCTCGCGCAGGATGCGCGTCAGGCGGCGGGTGTCGATACCGGCGATGGCGACGGTGCCGTTTTCCTTCAGGTAGTCGGGCAGCGACTGCTTGTTGCGCCAGCTGCTGGCCAGCAGCGGCAGGTCGCGGATGATCAGGCCGGCGGCCCAGACGCGGTTGGCTTCGGCGTCTTCCGGGGTGGTCCCGGTGTTGCCGATGTGCGGATAGGTCAGGGTGACGATCTGTTGGGCATAGGAAGGATCGGTAAGGATTTCCTGGTAGCCGGTCATGGCGGTGTTGAACACCACCTCGCCGACGGTCTGACCATCGGCACCGATGGCTTCACCGCGAAAAATGCTGCCGTCGGCAAGTGCAAGTATGGCTGGCTTAGTCAAGAAGACCTCCCGTGAATCAAGCCTGGCTGGGCGTACGCAGGTTGTAAAAAAGCGGGATGACATCAGAAGAGGTCATCCCGCTTTTTATATGGTTCATGCTGCGCTGCTTTTAGTGGACACACTAAATCTGTAGTTTACAGAAACGCGACATAATGGTCCACCTTTTGCACGACGTGTGGCGCTACCGCTGGGTCATTTTTGCCCCCGTCATGCCGCAGCCAGGCGCTCAACGCAGCCCGAGCACGTCCTGCATGTCGTACAGGCCGCTGCCCTGCCCTTCCAGCCACAGCGCCGCACGCACCGCGCCACGGGCGAAGGTCATACGGCTGGAGGCCTTGTGGGTGATCTCCACGCGCTCGCCCTCGGCGGCGAACAGCACGGTGTGATCGCCCACCACGTCGCCGGCGCGCACGGTGGCGAAGCCGATGGTCTCGCGCTCGCGGGCGCCGGTCTGGCCTTCGCGACCGTAGACCGCCACTTTCTCCAGATCACGCCCCAGGGCATTGGCCACCACTTCGCCCATGCGCAAGGCGGTGCCGGACGGCGCGTCGACCTTGTGCCGGTGGTGGGCCTCGATGATCTCGATGTCCACTTCGTCGCCCAGCACGCGGGCGGCGGTGTCCAGCAGCTTCAGGCAGAGGTTGACGCCGACGCTGTAGTTGGCGGCGAAGACGATCGGGATGTCCTTGGCGGCCTCGGCCAGCAGGGCCTTCTCCTCCACGGAGAAACCGGTGGTGCCGATGACCATGGCCTTGCCGGCCTTGCGGCAGACTTCCAGGTTCTTCAGCGTCACGGTGGGATGGGTGAAGTCGATCAGCACGTCGAACTCGTCGACCACCTTGGCCAGGTCGCCCGACAGCGGCACGCCGATGCGGCCCAAGCCGGCCAATTCACCGGCGTCGGCGCCCACCAGGGTGCTGTCGGGACGGTCGATGGCGGCGGTGAGGCCGGCGCTGCCGTTGGTCTGCTGCACCGCCTCGATCAGGTTCTTGCCCATGCGCCCGGCGGCGCCCATTACGGCTATACGTCGCATAACAGAAAGCTCCAAGCTGGAAGCCAGAAGCCGGAAGCCCGAGCCGGCCCGCTTCAAGCCTCCAGCTTCGAGCTTCCAGCCCATCACTTATAAATCGTCGAAGAAGCGCTTCATGCCTTCGAACCAGCCACTGGCGCGGGGTGAGTGGGAGGTGTCGCCCTGCAGGCTGCTGCGGAACTCCTCGAGCAGTTCGCGCTGGCGCTTGTCCAGGTTCACCGGCGTCTCGACCACCACGCGGCACATCAGGTCGCCGGCGCCACCGCCGCGCACCGGGGCCACGCCCTTGCCGCGCAGGCGGAACAGCTTGCCGGTCTGGGTGCCCTCCGGAATCTTCAGCTTCACCCGGCCATCCAGGGTCGGCACTTCCAGCTCACCGCCCAGGGCGGCGTCGGCGAAGCTGATCGGCACTTCGCAGTACAGGTGCTTGCCGTCGCGCTGGAAGATGTCGTGCTCGCGCACGTTGACCACCACGTAGAGGTCGCCCGCCGGGCCGCCATGGGCCCCGGCCTCGCCCTCGCCGGTGAGGCGGATGCGGTCGCCGGTGTCGACGCCGGCCGGCACCTTGACCGACAGCGTCTTCTGCTCTTCCACGCGGCCTTGGCCATGGCAGGTGCCGCAGGGGTCGCTGATCATCTTGCCGCTGCCATGGCAACGCGGGCAGGTCTGCTGCACCGAGAAGAAGCCCTGCTGCATGCGCACCTGGCCGATGCCGCCGCAGGTGGTGCAGGTGACCGGCGAGGTGCCGGGCTTGGCGCCGCTGCCGCTGCAGGTCTTGCAGCCGACCAGGGTCGGCACGCGGATGGTCACGGTGGTTCCGCGGACCGCGTCTTCCAGGTCCAGGTCGAGGGTGTAGCGCAGATCGGCGCCGCGCTGCGGGCCGCCGCGGCCGCCACGACCACCGCTGCCACCACCGAAGAAGTCGCTGAAGACGTCGCCGAAGATGTCCGAGAAGCTCGCGCCGCCGAAGCCGGCACCGCCGCCGCCCATCTGCGGGTCGACGCCGGCGTGGCCGTACTGGTCGTAGGCCGCGCGCTTGCTGGCGTCGGACAGGATCTCGTACGCCTCGTTGGCCTCCTTGAATTTATCCTCGGCTTCCTTGTCGCCGGGATTGCGGTCCGGGTGGTACTTCATGGCCAGCCGGCGGTAGGCCTTCTTCAGGTCCGACTCGCTGGCGCCACGCTCGACACCCAGTACCTCGTAGAAATCACGTTTGGCCATAAATTCTTTGCACCTTGAAAACCTCTCCCCCAGACACGCCGACGCGGGAGCAAGCCCCCGCGTGACGTTTCATGCGCACCGACACGCTGGTCGGTGCGCCGGAGCGCAAGCTTGCACGAGGCTTACTTGTTCTCCTTGACCTCTTCGAACTCGGCGTCGACCACGTCGTCGCCGGCCTTGTGGTCAGCATCGCCGGACTGGGCTTCGGCGCCCGGCTGCGGTTGCTCGGCGTACATCTTCTGCGCCAGCGGAGTGGACGCCTGGGACAGCGCGTTCATCTTCGCTTCGATCTCGGCCTTGTCGTCGCCCTTCACGGCGGCTTCCAGGTCGGCCAGCGCCTTCTCGATGGCAGCCTTCTCCTCGGCGGTGGCCTTGTCGCCAGCCTCGGTGACCATCTTGCGGGTCGCGTGGACCAGCGCATCGCCCTGGTTGCGGGCGGCGGCCAGCTCCTCGAACTTGCGGTCTTCCTCGGCGTTGGCCTCGGCGTCACGCACCATTTGCTGGATCTCGTCCTCGGACAGGCCCGAAGAGGCCTTGATCACGATGGACTGCTGCTTGCCGGTGGCCTTGTCCTTCGCACCGACGTGCAGGATGCCGTTGGCGTCGATGTCGAAGGTCACTTCGATCTGCGGCACGCCGCGCGGCGCCGGCGGGATGTCGGCCAGGTCGAACTTGCCCAGCGACTTGTTCTGCGCGGCCTGCTTGCGCTCGCCCTGCAGCACGTGGATGGTCACGGCGCCCTGGTTGTCGTCGGCGGTGGAGAACACCTGCGACTTCTTGGTCGGGATGGTGGTGTTCTTGTCGATCAGCGCGGTCATCACGCCACCCAGGGTCTCGATGCCCAGGGTCAGCGGGGTGACGTCGAGCAGCAGCACGTCCTTGACGTCGCCGGCCAGCACGGCGCCCTGGATGGCAGCACCCATGGCCACGGCTTCGTCCGGGTTGACGTCCTTGCGCGCTTCCTTGCCGAAGAACTCGGCGACGGTCTTCTGCACCAGCGGCATACGGGTCTGGCCGCCGACGAGGATCACTTCGTCGATCTTCGATACGTCCAGGCCGGCGTCCTTCAGGGCCACGCGGCAGGGCTCGATGGTACGGGTCACCAGGTCTTCCACCAGGGACTCCAGCTTGGCGCGGGACACCTTGACGTTCAGGTGTTTCGGGCCGCTGGCGTCGGCGGTGATGTACGGCAGGTTGACGTCGGTCTGCTGGGTCGAGGACAGCTCGATCTTGGCCTTCTCGGCAGCCTCTTTCAGGCGCTGCATGGCCAGCGGGTCGCCCTTGAGGTCCATGCCGGTTTCTTTCTTGAACTCGTCGACGAGGTAGTCGATCAGGCGCAGGTCGAAGTCTTCGCCACCAAGGAAGGTGTCGCCGTTGGTGGCCAGCACTTCGAACTGGTGCTCGCCGTCGACTTCGGCGATCTCGATCACCGAGACGTCGAAGGTACCGCCGCCCAGGTCGTAGACGATGATGGTGTGGTCGCCCTTGGCCTTGTCCAGGCCGTAGGCCAGCGCAGCCGCGGTCGGCTCGTTGATGATGCGCTTGACGTCCAGGCCGGCGATGCGGCCGGCGTCCTTGGTGGCCTGGCGCTGGCTGTCGTTGAAGTAGGCCGGCACGGTGATGACCGCTTCGGTGACCGGCTCGCCCAGGTAGTCCTCGGCGGTCTTCTTCATCTTCTTCAGGACTTCGGCGGAAACCTGCGGCGGGGCCATCTTCTGGCCCTTGGCTTCGACCCAGGCGTCGCCGTTGTCAGCCTTGACGATGCTGTACGGCACCATCTTGATGTCTTTCTGCACGACGTCTTCTTCGAAGCGACGGCCGATCAGGCGCTTCACCGCGTACAGGGTGTTCTTCGGGTTGGTGACCGCCTGGCGCTTGGCCGGCTGGCCGACCAGGATCTCGCCATCGTTGGCGTAGCCGATGATCGACGGGGTGGTGCGAGCGCCTTCGGCGTTCTCGATCACCTTGACGCTGCCGTTTTCCAGGATGGAGACGCAGGAGTTGGTGGTCCCCAGGTCGATACCAATGATTTTGCCCATATTCACTCTCCAGAAATTAGATTCCGTGCTGATCCCGCTGCGGACCTTGTGCTCGGTTGATTACCCAGATGGGGACCGGGTGGCGGATTTCAAGCCTTCTCGTCGATCGAAGGCGGGGTTTGCTCGGGTGCCTTGCTGACCACGACCATGGCCGGGCGCAGCAGGCGACCGTTGAGCAGGTAGCCCTTCTGGAACACCTTGACCACGCTGCCGGGCTCCAGGTGCACGCTCTCCTCCATCGCCATCGCCTGATGGTGCTCGGGGTTGAACGGCTCGCCGTGGGGGTCGACCGGCTCCAGGTTGTAGCGCTTGAGGGTGTCGTGGAACATCTTGAGGGTCAGCTCGATGCCTTCGCGCATCGGCTTGATCGCCTCGTCGTCCGGGCTGGACATCTCCAGCGCGCGCTCCAGGGTGTCGACCACCGGCAGCAGGTCGCCGGAGAACTTCTCCAGGGCGAACTTGTGCGCCTTCTCGATATCCTGCTCGGCGCGGCGACGCACGTTCTGCAGCTCGGCGGCGACGCGCAGGCTCTGGTCCTTGGCCGCGGCCAGCTGTTCCTCGAGGTCCAGCACGCGGGCGTTCAGGTCGTCGCCGGCAACCTGTTCCGGCTGCTCGTTCAGGTGCGAATCCTGAGTCTGTTGCTCGTCAGACATGCCACTCTCCTAAAAAAGAAAAAGCCTTTGAAAACAAAGCGAACCCAATGGCTCGCGGCTCTGCCGGCTATATGGGGGCCATTTGCGCCGGTTCAAGGGGCGGGCGGTGAATTGCCAGCGACAAAAAATACTGTATAAATAAACAGACCTTTTCACCGGAGCCGCCCTCCATGCTGGTTCACCTCTCCGTGCACAACTACGCCATCGTCGAGCACCTCGATCTCGAGCTCGCCGCCGGCATGACCGTGATCACCGGCGAGACCGGCGCCGGCAAGTCGATCATGCTCGACGCCCTCGGCCTGGCCCTGGGCGACCGCGCCGACAGCGGCGTGGTGCGCCCCGGCGCGGACAAGGCCGACATCCTCGCCAGCTTCGACGTCGGCGCCATCGCCGAAGCCCGCGACTGGCTGGCCGAGCGCGACCTGGAACAGGACGGCCCGTGCATCCTGCGCCGGGTGATCACCGCCGAGGGCCGCTCGCGTGGCTACATCAACGGCACGCCCTGCACCCTGGGCGACCTCAAGGCCCTGGGCGAACTGCTGATCGATATCCACAGCCAGCACGAGCACCAGTCGCTGCTCAAGGCCGACACCCACCGCCGCCTGCTCGACGAATACGCCGGCAGCCAGGACCTGGCGCGCCAGGTGCAACTGGCCGCGCAGCGCTGGAAGCAGACGCGCCACGAATTCGACCGCCTGTCGCGCAGCAGCGACGAACAGCGCGCCCGCCACCAGTTGCTCAGCTACCAGTTGGACGAACTGGAGAACCTGGCCCTGGGCGAGAACGAACTGGAGGCGCTGGAGGCCGAGCACAAGACCCTGAGCAACGCCGGTGCCCTGCTCGGCGCCTGCCGCCAGGTGGTGGACATGTGCAGCGAAAGCGACGCCGGCAACGTGCTGTCGGTGCTGACCGCCAGCCTCAACCGCCTGACCGCCTTCCAGAGCCAGCCCGCGGCGCTGGCCGAGGCGGTCAACCTGCTATCCAGCGCGCAAATCCAGGTAGAGGAAGCGGTGGGCGAGCTGAACCGCTTCGTCGACAACTTCGATGCCGACCCCAGCCGCCTGCAGCTACTGGAAGAACGCATGGACGCCATCTACAGCCTGGCCCGCAAGCACCGTGTGCAGCCCCATGATCTTCAAGCCCTGCAACAGCGCCTGCTGGAGGAACTGGAAGCGCTGAACGCCGACGACGAAGCCGCGGAACGCCTGGGCGAAGAACTGGCCGCCTACGAGCGCCATTACCAGGAAAAAGCCGCGGAACTCAGCGCCCTGCGCCGCCAGGCCGCCCCGCAGCTGGCGGCCCTGGTGGAGACGGAAATGCAGCGCCTGGGCATGCCCGGCGGGCGCTTCGCCATCGAACTGAACGACGCCCCCGCCGACGAGCCCCAGGCCAACGGCCTGGAACAGCTGGAATTCCTGGTCAGCGCCAACCCCGGGCAACCGCTGAAAGGCCTGGCGCGGGTCGCCTCCGGCGGCGAACTGTCGCGCATCAGCCTGGCCATCCAGGTGATCACCGCGCAGACCTCGCGCACGCCCACCCTGGTCTTCGACGAAGTGGACGTCGGCATCGGCGGCCCCACCGCGGAAGTGGTCGGCCAACTGCTGCGCCGCCTCGGCGAAGGCGGCCAGGTGCTGACCGTCACCCACCTGCCGCAGGTCGCGGCCCAGGGCCACCAGCACCTGTTCGTGCACAAGGAGCGCGGCAGCAGCGAAACCCGCACCGCGGTAGCCAACCTGAAGAAGGCCGAACGCATAGAAGAGATCGCCCGCATGCTCGGCGGCGTGGACATGACCAAGGAATCCCTGGCCCACGCCCGCAAGATGGTGGACCGGGCGCTGCAGGGCTGAACGATCGCGAACAAAGCCCTACGAACACGGCGGCTTCTCGTAGGAGCGAGCTTGCTCGCGAATGAGCCCCGCAGCGGAGTCTGTTCGCGAGCAAGCTCGCTCCTACGAAGAGCAGCTCGGCGGCCAACTGTAGGAGCAGGCCCTGCCTGCGATTCGCGCGCAGGGCGCGCTCCTACAAGGGCACGGCGTATGGGCAACCTGTAGGATCTCATCCGCGAATCGCGCCAGATTGTCCGCACCTACACCCCAGGCAAACACAAGGCCCGCAGGATGGCGTTGAGCGAAGCGATACCCATCACCACCACCGCATGGGTTTCGCAAGCTCAACCCATCCTACGAAAAGCGATTCGGCGCAGTAGGCAAGACAGTTGCTCCTACGCGCCAATCTCACCTGAAATCCCCCCTAAAAATGAAAACGGCGGCCCCAAGGCCGCCGTTTTCCGTTCGTTGCAAGGCTTATTTCTTCTTGCGCACGTACAGGACCAGGTTGTGGTCCACCAGCTCGAAGCCGCGTTCCTTGACGATTTCCTTCTGGCGCTTCTCGATCTCGCTGTCCATGAACTCGATGACCTCGCCGGTATCCACGCAGACCATGTGGTCGTGGTGGCCGCTGTCGGCCAGCTCGAACACGGCATGGCCGCCGTCGAAGTTGTGGCGCACCACCAGGCCGGCTGCCTCGAATTGGGTCAACACGCGGTACACGGTGGCCAGGCCGACATCCTCGCCGGCTTCCATCAGCGCCTTGTAGACGTCCTCGGCGCTCATGTGGCGTTGCTCGGCGGAATCGAGCATCTGCAGGATCTTGACGCGCGGCAGGGTGACTTTAAGGCCGGCCTTGCGCAGTTCGCTATTTTCAACCATGTGTGCTTTCTCGGCGCGGAATGCTTCGCAGCATCCTTCAATGCGGGTATGATCGGGGTTTCGTCGCCCAGCCAAGATAGTGGAAGTCACCCCCTGATGCAAAACACCAAGCTCATGCTGACCAGTCTCGCATTCGCAATGGGACTAGCCGCACTCGCCGGTTGTTCGTTCCCGGGGGTCTACAAGATCGACATCCAGCAAGGCAACGTCGTAACACAAGACATGATAGACCAACTGAAGCCGGGAATGACCCGTCGGCAGGTACGTTTCATCATGGGCAACCCGCTGATCGTGGATACCTTCCACGCTGACCGCTGGGACTACCTGTACAGCATCCAGCCCGGCGGCGGCCAGCGCCAGCAGGAGCGCGTCAGCCTGATGTTCAACGGCAACGACCAGTTGATCGGCCTGAACGGCGACTTCCGCCCGGGCGTCAGCCGCGACGAGGCCATCCTCGGCAAGGAATCCACTCCCGCCTCGCCGCAGCAACCGCAGCAGCAGAAGCCGGAACAGCCCAAGGAAGAACCGGCCAAGCCGGGCTCGGTGGAAGAACAGCTGCAGCGCGAAGTCGACGAGGCCAAGCCGGTCGCCGTGCCCACGCCGGAGCCGCTGGAAACCAACCCGCAGTAACAGGCGCATTTATGAAAAAGCCCGGCATCGACCGGGCTTTTTCATGTCCGCGTGTTTCGCTCAGTTCTTGCCCGCCTTGGCGCGGGCGGCGCGCTGCTTGCGCACTTCCTTGGGGTCGGCGATCAGCGGCCGGTAGATTTCCACCCGCTCGCCCTCTTCCAGCACCCGGCCGTCCGGGTCGGCGACCGCCTTGCCGAAGATGCCCAGCGGGCTGTTGAGCACGTCCAGTTCGGGAAACTGCGCGGCGATGCCGGACAATCTCACTGCCTCGCGCACCCGCGTGCCGTAGGGCACGCTCAGGCGCAGCAGGCGCTGGCGCTCGGGCAGCGCGCAGACCACCTCGATGGCGATGCTGCGTTCATCAGCCATACAGCTGCTTGGCGCGCTGGCAGAAGGCGTCGACCATGGTGTTGGCCGCCTGGGTGAACAACGGCCCGAGGGTCGCCTTGACCAGGGCGCCGGCGTAATCGAAGGTCAGGTCCAGGGTGATCTTGCAGGCCTTGTCGCCCAGGGCCTTGAAGGTCCACACGCCGTGCAGCTCGGAGAACGGGCCGTCCTCGAGGTTCATCTCGATGCTCTGCCCGGGTACCAGCACGTTGCGCGTGCTGAAGCGCTGCGACAGGTTGCCCTTGGCCACACAGAGCTCGGCGCGCATCGCCGTTTCGCTTTCCTCCAGCACCTTGCTCGCCGAGCACCAGGGCAGGAACTCCGGGTAGCGCGCCACATCGTTGACCAGGTCGTACAGCGCCTTCGCGGGATAGGGCAGCAGGGCCGAACGCTGGATATGCGTGCTCATAGGGGTCTCGCTTCTTCAGTGGCGGACGCCGGCGAATCGGCGTCCATCGGTACGAAAAACAGCGCGCATTCTCCGAGATTAGCCACCTACCCTCAAGCGCGCATCCCGCCGCACCCGGAATTGGCCGACCCCGATGGCGGTGCGACGAGCGACTCCCTATAATGCGCGGCCTATGGCTAAACAGAAGAAACACCCCCAGGGGACCATCGCGCAGAACAAGAAGGCTCTGCACGACTACTTCATCGAGCAACGCTTCGAGGCGGGCATCGCCCTGGCCGGCTGGGAGGTCAAGAGCCTGCGCGCCGGCAAGGCCCAGCTGGTCGACAGCTACGTCCTGCTCAAGGACGGCGAGGCCTGGCTGCTGGGCAGCCACATCACCCCGCTGACCACCGCCAGCACCCACGTGATCGCCGACCCGGTGCGCACGCGCAAGCTGCTGCTGCACAAGCGCGAGCTGGGCAAGCTGTTCGGTGCGGTGCAGCAGAAGGGCTACGCCTGCGTGGCGCTGTCGATGTACTGGAAGAAGCACCTGATCAAGTGCGAGATCGCGCTGGCCAAGGGCAAGAAGGAATACGACAAGCGCGACACCGAGAAGGAACGCGATTCCAATCGCGAGATCCAGCGCGCCATGCGGCACGGCAAGGACGACTGACGCCAGCCCCCGCCTGCCGCTGTTCGTAGGATGGGTGGAGCGAAGCGATACCCATCGCCGTGACAGCATGGGTATCGCCAAGGCTCAGCTGACACCAGCCCCTGCTTTTCGTAGGAGCGAGCTTGCTCGCGAACAGGGCAGGCACGGCGCCAGGCCTTGTTCGCGAGCAAGCTCGCTCCTACAGGTTCCTGCCGTTAAACCCCCAGCCTGCGCTGCGCCCGCTCCAGGCGCCGCACTTCGTCCTGCGCCTCCTCCAGCACCTCCCGCACATAGGCAATGTGCCGGTGGGAAATCTCCCGCGCCTCTTCCGCCCGGCCCTGCATGATCGCCTCGTACAGCTCGCGGTGCTGACTCATCAGCTGCTCGCGGGTTTCCGCGCGCTGGGCGTACATGCCGCCGATGTTGGTCACCACGTTGTGCTTGAGCAGGTCGAACAGGCCGCGGATGGTGTGCAGCAGCACGGTGTTGTGGCTGGCCTCGGCGATGGCCAGGTGGAAGCTGGCATCGGCCGTCCCCTCCTCGTCGCTGACCTTGTCGTAGTGCTGGTAGCAGGCCTGCAGCGTCTCGAAGGCGCTGGTCAGGCGCTGGTGGTCCACCTCGGTGGCGCGCAGCGCGGCATAGTAGGCGCAGGAGCCTTCCAGGGTGTGGCGGAACTCCAGCAGGTCGCGCTGCGCCTCGGGGTTGCTCTCCAGCAGGTGCAGCAATGGGTCGCTGAAGGTCGAGCCCAGGGACTGCGCGACATAATTGCCGCCGCCCTGGCGGCTGACCAGCAGCCCCTTGGCCACCAGCTTCTGGATCGCCTCGCGCAGCGATGGCCGCGACACGCCGAACTGCTCCGCCAGCACGCGCTCGGCCGGTAGGCGTTCGCCCGCCTTGAGCGTGCCCTCGAGGATCATCGCCTCGAGGCGCTCGACGATATCGTCCGACAAGCGGCGCTGCCGTACCTGATTGAAAGCCATCTTTTCCCCACCTCTCGGCCCGCCTGGCGGAAGGCCCCGTTTCGCAGGGGCGGCAGCCTAACCAGCGGCGCCAACCACAACAAGCCCGGCGATCGCCTGGATCGCCCGGCCCGACAAAAGTTGTAGCGCCGCAAATTGACAGCCTACAGGGATGCTTTTACTCTGGGCGCTCGCTTTTGTAAATTGGTATTACCAATTTTCGAGAGATACGCCGAGACGGTCGTCAGCCTGCCGCCAACCCTTCCCGGGGCGGCGCAAAACCCACGACGCGGCGCAAGACTAGACTCCAATCAAAAAACAATTAGGAGCCAAAACAGCATGCAAACCTGGCAGCAGATCTATACCCCGCTCGGCAGCCTCGGCCTGTCCGCGCTGGTCGCCGTGATCCCGATCGTCTTCTTCTTCCTCGCCCTCGCCGTGTTCCGCCTCAAGGGCCACGTCGCCGGCACCATCACCCTGATCCTCTCCATCGTCGTCGCCATCGCCGCCTACGGCATGCCGGTCGGCAAGGCCCTGGGCGCCGCGTTCTACGGCTTCCTCTACGGCCTCTGGCCGATCGCCTGGATCATCGTCGCGGCGGTGTTCCTGTACAAACTGACGGTGAAGAGCGGGCAGTTCGAGATCATCCGCAGCTCGGTCCTGTCGATCACCTCCGACCAACGCCTGCAGGTGCTGCTGATCGGCTTCTCCTTCGGCGCCTTCCTGGAAGGCGCGGCCGGCTTCGGCGCACCGGTGGCGATCACCGCCGCCCTGCTCGTCGGCCTGGGCTTCAACCCGCTGTACGCCGCCGGCCTGTGCCTGATCGCCAACACCGCGCCGGTGGCCTTCGGCGCCCTGGGCATCCCGATCATCGTCGCCGGCCAGGTCTCGGGCATCGACGCCTTCAAGATCGGCGCCATGGCCGGCCGCCAGTTGCCGCTGCTGTCGCTGCTGGTCCCCTTCTGGCTGGTGTTCATGATGGACGGCCTCAAGGGCGTGAAGGAAACCTGGCCGGCCGCCCTGGTCGCCGGCGGCAGCTTCGCCGTCAGCCAGTACTTCACCTCCAACTTCATCGGCCCGGAACTGCCGGACATCACCTCCGCGCTGATCAGCCTGGTGTGCCTGACGCTGTTCCTCAAGGTCTGGCAGCCGGCCCACGCCGTGGAAGTGCTCGGCGTCTCCGGTGGCGCAGCCGTCGCCGGCGGTGGCAGCGCACCGCGCGCCGAGCCCTCGCCCTACAGCACCGGCGAGATCATCAAGGCCTGGTCGCCGTTCCTGGTGCTCACCGTGCTGGTCACCATCTGGACGCTGAAGCCGTTCAAGGCCATGTTCCTGCCCGGCGGCGCGCTCTACAGCCTGGTGTTCAACTTCCCGATCCCGGGCCTGGACCAGTTGGTGTTCAAGGGCCCGCCGATCGCCGCCGCCGCCACCGCGCTGCCGGCCGTGTTCAAGTTCGACCCGCTGGCCGCCACCGGCACCGCGATCCTGATCTCCGCGATCGTCTCGATGTTCATCCTGCGCATCGCCGCGAAAACTGGTCTGACCACTTTCAAGGAAACCCTGGTTGAACTGAAGTGGCCGGTGCTGTCCATCGGCATGGTGCTGGCCTTCGCCTTCGTCACCAACTTCTCCGGCATGTCCACCACCCTGGCCCTGGTCCTGGCCGGCACCGGCGCGGCCTTCCCGTTCTTCTCGCCGTTCCTCGGCTGGCTGGGCGTGTTCCTGACCGGTTCGGACACCTCGTCCAACGCGCTGTTCGGCGCCCTGCAGGGCACCACCGCGCACCAGATCGGCGTCAACGACACCCTGCTGGTGGCCGCCAACACCACCGGTGGCGTGACCGGCAAGATGATCTCGCCGCAATCCATCGCCGTGGCCTGCGCCGCCACCGGCATGGTCGGCAAGGAATCCGACCTGTTCCGCTTCACCCTGAAGCACAGCCTGCTGTTCGCCGCGGTGATCGGCGTGATCACCCTGCTGCAGGCCTATGTCTTCACCGGCATGCTCGTTCACTAAGCTGTACCTGCCGGGCCCCAGCGCTACGGGGCCCGGCCTTCACCGTCCACCCCAACCGGTGCCCTGCCAGATGATCATTTCCGCCTCCACCGACTACCGCGCCGCGGCCCAACGCAAGATTCCGCCCTTCCTGTTCCACTACGCCGACGGCGGCGCCTACGCCGAGCACACCCTGCGCCGCAACGTGGCGGACCTGTCGGACATCGCCCTGCGCCAGCGCGTGCTGAAGAACATGTCCGAGCTGAGCCTGGAAACCAAGCTGTTCAACGAGACCCTGGCGATGCCGGTGGCCCTGGCCCCGGTCGGCCTGACCGGCATGTACGCCCGCCGCGGCGAAGTGCAGGCGGCGCGCGCCGCGGCCTCCAAGGGCGTGCCCTTCACCCTGTCGACCGTCTCGGTGTGCCCGATCGAGGAAGTGGCGCCGGCCATCGACCGGCCCATGTGGTTCCAGCTCTACGTGCTGAAGGACCGCGGCTTCATGAAGAACGCCCTGGAGCGGGCCAAGGCCGCCGGCTGCTCGACCCTGGTGTTCACCGTGGACATGCCGGTGCCCGGCGCCCGCTACCGCGACGCGCACTCCGGCATGAGCGGCCCGAACGCCCCGCTGCGGCGCATGTGGCAGGCCATGACCCACCCGCAGTGGGCGCTGGACGTGGGCCTGCTGGGCCGCCCGCACGACCTGGGCAACATCTCCAGGTACCGCGGCAACCCCACGGGCCTGGCCGACTACATCGGCTGGCTGGGCGCCAACTTCGACCCGTCGATTTCCTGGAAGGACCTGGAGTGGATCCGCGACTTCTGGGAAGGCCCGATGGTGATCAAGGGCATCCTCGACCCGGAGGACGCCAAGGACGCGGTGAAATTCGGCGCCGACGGCATCGTCGTCTCCAACCACGGCGGCCGCCAGCTCGACGGCGTGCTGTCCAGCGCCCGCGCCCTGCCGGCCATCGCCGACGCGGTGAAGGGCGATTTGACCATCCTCGCCGACTCCGGCATCCGCAACGGCCTGGACGTGGTCCGCATGATCGCCCTGGGCGCCGACAGCGTGCTGCTCGGCCGCGCCTTCCTCTACGCCCTGGCGGTGGATGGCGAGGCCGGCGTGCGCAACCTGCTGGAGCTGATCGAGAAGGAAATGCGCGTGGCCATGGTGCTCACCGGCGCCAAGTCGATCGGCGAAATCACCCGCGATTCGCTGGTGCGCGAACTCGGCGCCTGAGAGCGCCCCCTGTAGGAGCGAGCTTGCTCGCGAACCTGCCCGGCTCCGAGCCCGCCGGGTTCGCGAGCAAGCTCGCTCCTGCAAAATCAAAAGAACACCGATGGGCCGTCCAGCGGTCCACGCTCACCGATGATGACTGGAGCCGCCATGAGCCTGCCCGCCGCGTTCCTCGACACGGTAGAACACCTGATCCCCCGCGAGCGCCGCTTCGACGACCCGCTCTCGACCCTGGCCTTCGGCACCGACGCCAGCTTCTACCGGCTGATCCCCAAGCTGGTGATCCGCGTGGAGAGCGAAGACGAGGTGCGCACCCTGCTGCGCGCCGCCCACGCCCAGCAGGTGGCGGTGACCTTCCGCGCCGCCGGCACCAGCCTTTCCGGCCAGGCGGTCAGCGACTCGGTGCTGCTGGTGCTGGGCGACAACTGGAACGGCCGCGACATCCGAGGCAGCGGCGAGCGGATACGCCTGCAGCCCGGCGTCATCGGCGCCCAGGCCAACGCCTGGCTGGCGCCCTTCGGCCGCAAGATCGGCCCGGACCCGGCCTCGATCAACGCCTGCAAGATCGGCGGCATCGTCGCCAACAACGCCAGTGGCATGTGCTGCGGCACCGCGCAGAACAGCTACAACACCCTGGCCGGCCTGCGCCTGGTGCTGGCCGACGGCACCCTGCTGGACAGCGAGGACGACGCCTGCGTCGAGGCCTTCCAGGCCAGCCACGGCGAACTGCTGGAACAGTTGGCCGAACTGGGCCGGCAGACCCGCGCCAACACCGAGCTGGCAGCGAAGATCCGCCACAAGTACCGCCTGAAGAACACCACCGGCTTCTCCCTCAACGCTCTGGTGGACTACGACCAGCCGCTGGACATCCTCACCCACCTGATGGTCGGCTCCGAGGGCACCCTGGGCTTCATCAGCGCGGTGACCTACGACACCGTGCCGGACCACCCGCACAAGGCCAGCGCGCTGATCGTCTTCCCCGACGTGGAAACCTGCTGCAAGGCTGTGCCGGTGCTCAAGCAGCAGCCGGTGTCCGCCGTGGAACTGCTGGACCGCCGCAGCCTGCGCTCGGTGGAGAACATGCAGGGCATGCCGGTGTGGGTGAAGAGCCTGTCCGCCGGCGCCTGCGCGCTGCTCATCGAATCCCGCGCGGCGACGCAGACGCTACTGCACGAACAGCTCGCGCAGATCATGGCCTCCATCGCCGAATTCCCGGTGGAGAAGCAGGTCGACTTCAGCGAAGACCCGGTGGTCTACAACCAGCTCTGGCGCATCCGCAAGGACACCTTCCCGGCGGTGGGCGCGGTGCGCGAGACCGGCACCACGGTGATCATCGAAGACGTCACCTTCCCCGTCGAACAACTGGCCGAGGGCGTCAACCGCCTGATCGAGCTGTTCGACAAGCACGGCTACGACGAGGCGATCCTGTTCGGCCACGCACTGGAGGGCAACCTGCACTTCGTCTTCACCCAGGGCTTCGACTCGCCCGAGCAGGTGGCGCGCTACTCGGCCTTCATGGACGACGTGGCGCACCTGGTGGCGGTGGAATACGGCGGCTCGCTGAAGGCCGAGCACGGCACCGGGCGCAACATGGCGCCCTTCGTCGAGCTGGAATGGGGCCACGACGCCTACCAGCTGATGTGGCAGCTCAAGCGCCTGCTCGACCCGCAGGGCATCCTCAACCCCGGCGTCATCCTCACCGACGACCCGCAGCTGCACCTGAAGAACCTCAAGCCGCTGCCGGCCGCCGACGAAATCGTCGACAAGTGCATCGAGTGCGGCTTCTGCGAGCCGGTCTGCCCGTCCAAGGGCCTGACCTTGAGCCCGCGCCAGCGCATCGTCATGTGGCGCGACATTCAGGCCAAGCGCCGCAGCGGCGTCGACACCACGCAACTGGAGCGCGACTACCAATACCAGGGCATAGACACCTGCGCCGCCACCGGCCTGTGCGCCCAGCGTTGCCCGGTGAACATCAACACCGGCGAGCTGGTGAAGAAACTGCGCGGCGAGCAGGCCCGCCACGCCGGCACCGCCACCTGGCTGTCGCGCAACTTCGCCACGGCGATGAAAGGCACGCGCTTCATGCTGCATGCCGCCAACGGCGCGCGCATGGTTCTCGGCGCCCCGCGCCTGGCCAGCCTCAGCGCCTCCATCAGCCACGCCAGCAAGGGCCGCGTACCGCAGTGGACGCCGGCCATGCCGCAGCCAGTGCGCTTCAGCCTGCCGGCGGCCAGCGATATCGCCGACAAGCCACGGGTGGTCTACCTCACCGCCTGCGTGTCCCGCGCCATGGGCCCGGCGGCCGGCGACGAGGAACAGGTGCCGCTAATCGACAAGACCCGCCAGTTGCTGGAGAAAGCCGGCTACCAGGTGGTGTTCCCGGACAACGCCGACAACCTCTGCTGCGGCCAGCCGTTCGCCTCCAAGGGCTACAAGCAGCAGGCCGACGACAAGCGCGACGAACTGCTGGCCGCGCTGCTGCAGGCCAGCCGTGGCGGGCTCGACCCGATCTACTGCGACACCAGCCCCTGCACCCTGCGCCTGGTCCAGGACCTGGCCGACAGCCGGCTGCAAATCTACGACCCGGTGAAGTTCATCCGCAGCTTCCTGGTCGAACGCCTGGACTTCCAGCCGCTGGACAAGCCAGTGGCGGTGCACGTCACCTGTAGCACCCAGCACCTGGGCGAAAGCCAGGCGCTGATCGACCTGGTGCGCCGCTGCACGAACGAAGTGGTGATCCCCGAAGGCATCCACTGCTGCGGCTTCGCCGGCGACAAAGGCTTCACCACCCCGGAACTCAACGCCCACTCGCTGCGCAGCCTGAAAGACGCGGTGCAGTACTGCGAAGAAGGCATCTCCACCAGCCGCACCTGCGAAATCGGCCTGAGCGCCCACAGCGGCATCGACTACCACGGCGTGGTCTACCTGGTGGACCGCGTAACCCGCCCCCGCACAGAGGCAATGAATCGCGGATAAATCCGCTCCTACACGAACGGCCCCCTCTCCCGTCAAGGAGAGGGCTGGGAGAGGGAGCGGCGCCAACCCCGAATGCCGCAGCCTCCGAAAAACTGTAGGAGCGGACTCCGTCCGCGATCCGCCACATCCACCATTGCCCCGGCACACAGCACCCCGGCGAGCTCCCGTAGGATGGGTTGAGCGAAGCGATACCCATCGCCGCCACTAACCGGCCCTGCCGCCTTTCCGCTCTTCGTAGGAGCGAGCTTGCTCGCGAACAAACCCCGCTGCCGAGTCTGTTCGCGAGCAAGCTCGCTCCTACAGGAAACACCTCCCCTCGCCTTAACCCCACGTTAAGCGAGCCCTGCCAGCCTCTGCCGCGAAACCGCCGCTGCGGCTATCCTGCTCGGCGACACCATGCGAATGGGGGCGAAGATGAGAATCCTGCTGGCTGAAGACGACCCACTGCTGGGCGACGGCATCCGCGCCGGGCTGGGCCTGGAAGGCGACACCGTGGACTGGGTGACCGACGGCGTGGCCGCCGACCAGGCCCTGGCCACCGACGAGTTCGACCTGCTGGTGCTCGACCTCGGCCTGCCGCGGCGCGACGGCATGGAAGTCCTGCGCGGCCTGCGCAAGCGCGGCGACATGACTCCGGTGCTGATCCTCACCGCCCGCGACAAGGTCGCCGACCGCGTGGCCGGCCTGGACGCCGGCGCCGACGATTACCTGAGCAAACCCTTCGACCTCGACGAACTGCTGGCCCGCGTGCGCGCCCTCACCCGCCGCCACACCGGCCGCGCCCAGCCGCTGCTGGAACACGGCGAACTGCGCCTGGACCCGGCCACCCACCAGGTCAGCCTGGGTGGCGAGCCGGTGGAACTGGCCCCGCGCGAATACGCCCTGCTGCGCCTGCTGCTGGAACAGCGCGGCAAAGTGCTCTCGCGCACCCGCCTGGTGGAAGCCCTGTACGGCTGGGACGGCGAGCTGGAAAGCAACGCCATCGAAGTCCACGTCCACCACCTGCGGCGCAAGCTGGGCAACGAGCTGATCCGCACCGTGCGCGGCATCGGCTACGGCATCGACCGCCCGGCCAAGGACGCGCCTTGAGCGCCACGCCTGGCCGCACGCGCCGCGCCGGCTCGCTGAGCCGGCGCCTGCTGGCGCTGCTGATCGGCGGCGTGACGCTGTGCTGGCTGCTGGCCGGCACCCTCACCTACCACCTCGCCTCGCGCCAGGTGGACCGGCTCTACGACGAAGACATGATCGACTTCGGCGAGGCCGCCCTGCGCCTGGTGGACGTCGCCGGCGGCCAGGGCGAGCTGATCGCCCGCAGCCGCAAGGCCATCGAGGGCCTGCCGCTGGTCAAGCGCGAATCCGCCCTGGGCTACAGCCTCTGGTACCAGGGCCAGCCGCTGTTCGCCACGCCCGGCCTGCCCACCGGCCTGGAGGCCCTGGAGACCGGCTTCTCCGAGATCAGACACAGCGGCATCACCTGGCGCGTCCTGCAACTGAGCACCCGCGACGAAAACGCGCGCATCTGGGTAGTGGAGAACCTCCACCACCGCAGCCACACCCTGCACCTGCTGCTGCTCAGCGCCCTCTTCCCGCTGCTGCTGGCCCTGCCGCTGCTGGCCCTGCTGGTGTGGTTCGGCGTCAACAACGGCCTGGCGCCGCTGCGCAGCCTCACCGCGCAACTGCACCAGCGCAGCGCGCGCAGCCTGCAGCCGGTGGCGCTCAACCGCGCGCCGGTGGAAGTGCACAGCCTGGTCAACGAACTCAACCTGCTGCTCGAACGCCTGGGCACCGCCATGGAGGCCGAGCGCCGCCTGACCAGCGACGCCGCCCACGAAATCCGCACGCCCCTGGCCAGCCTGCGTACCCATGCCCAGGTAGCGCTGCGCTCCTCCGACCCGGCGGTGCTCGCCCACGGCCTGCAGCAGGTCAGCCGCAGCGTCGAGCGCATCGGCACGCTGATGGAACAGATCCTCCTGCTGGCACGCCTGGACAACGAGGAACTGCACGAGACCTTCACCCCCGTCGACCTCGGCCAGCTCAGCGAGGAAACCATCGCCGACCTGGCGTCCCAGGCCATCGACAAGGGCATCGAGCTGACACTGGAGAGCCAGGGCGCCGTGGTCATGGGCGTGCCGGTGTGGCTGGGCATCATGCTCGGCAACCTGGTGAGCAACGCCCTGCGCTACACCCCCGAGGGCGGCCGCGTGGAAGTGCGCCTGGGCACCGAGGATGCGAAGGTGCAGCTGTGGGTGCTGGACTCCGGCCCCGGCGTGGCCGCCGCCGAGCAGGCCGCCATCTTCACCCGCTTCTACCGCAGCCCCGGCGTCGCCTCCGGCACCGGCGGCAGCGGCCTGGGCCTGCCCATCGTCAAGCGCGTGGTGGAAATCCACCAGGGCCACATCAGCCTGCACCCCGGCCTGGACGGGCGCGGCCTGGGCGTGCGGGTGGAGCTGCCGTCCGCGCAACTTTCCTGAACCCCGGCAGCCGCGGCGCAGTCCACCGTTCAGGCCCCGCTCGCCTGGCGAGTCGCCGCCTGTGACATGTTCAGCCGTACAGGTACCGCATCATGAAAACCACCATCCTGTTCATCAGTGCCGCGCTGCTCGCGTCGCCGGTGTTCGCCGCCGACCGCTGCAGCGACAACCTGCAGAGAATCGACGAGAGCATGCAGAGCACCAACCGCAGCGACAGCGTGCAGGAGCAGGCCATGCGGCTCCAGGAAAAGGCCGCCCAGGCCCAGGAACAGGGCAATAGCCAGGCCTGCGTGGCCATGACCGAGAAGGCCCTCAAGCTGCTGAAAGCCTCGTCCAGCAGCTGAAACGACGCCCGGCGGGCGCCGCCGCGAGCGGGGAAACGCGGCGGCCTCGGGGCCGCGGCAATCGACACATGAGGAAACAACCCCTTGAGCGCGCCGGGCAATCCGCTAGAATGCCCGGCGTCATTGGGGAGTAGCCGCCCGCCCGGAACACCGGCGGGGACCACGTCAACATCCTTGGCCGGCAGGCCATGGCGTGGCCAGCGCAAAGCCTGGCAAGACCTTTGACCATGCAACCTCCGCAACGGCCGGGGAGGCGCATGGTCATGGGTACCATACCGGCCGGGAGTTCCACCGTGATGCACCGCCTCCGCCTCGAATCGCCCTCCACCCGCGAGGAGCGCGCGCCATGCTGACCTTCGTCCTCGAACTGCTCGGCATGCTGTTGCTGATCCTGATCGCCGCCGAACTCTTCACCAACGCCCTGGAACACCTGGGCGAGCGCCTGGGCATCTCCGAAGGCGTCACCGGCTCGCTGTTCGCCGCCATCGGCACCGCCCTGCCGGAAACCCTGGTGCCGCTGCTGGCGCTGGTGGCCGGCACCAGCAACGTCTCGCTCAACGAAGAAGTGGGCGTGGGCGCCATCCTCGGCGCGCCGCTGATGCTCTCCACCCTGTCCACCTGCCTGATGGCCTGCTTCGTCCTCCGCGGCCGTGGCCTGCGCGGGCGGCTGGTACCCGAGCGCAGCGGCCTGCTGCGCGACCTCAACTTCTTCCTCCTGGCCTTCTGCCTGGCCACGGTGGCGATGTTCGTGCCCTCGCAACTGCACAGCTACCGCATCGGCCTGAGCGTGTTGCTGGTGCTCACCTACGTCGGCTACATCACCCTCACCCTGCGCGCCTCCCGCGACCTGGTGGAGGACGGCCACGGCACCGCGGCGGAAAACCCCATGTGGCTGTCGCGCCTGGGCCTGCCGACCAACGCCTTCACCGTCCTCGTGCAACTGGCGCTGGGCCTGGCCCTGCTGGTGCTCGGCGCCAAGGGCTTCATCCACGGCGTGGAGGGCCTGTCCGACCTGCTCGGCATCTCCGCCCTGCTGCTCTCGCTGCTGATCATCCCCATCGCCACCGAACTGCCGGAGAAGGTCAACAGCATCCTCTGGGTGCGCCGCGGCAAGGACACCCTGGCCTTCGGCAACATCACCGGCGCCATGGTCTTCCAGGGCACCCTGCTGCCGGCCATCGGCATCCTGCTGACGCCCTGGCAGCCGCGCATCGAAGTGCTCACCGGGGTGCTGGTGACCCTTGGCGCGGCGCTCTGGCTGCGCCTCAACGCCCGCCACAACGGCATCGCCGCCTGGGTGCTGCTGGGCAATGGCGGGCTCTACGTCGCCTACCTGGCCATCACCCTCGGCCGCTGAACGCCGGCGCCGCCGTGCAAGCCACGGCGCAGCGCCTAAACTGACGGTTCCGCCAGGCGCCCGGCCGGCGCCTGCCGTCACACCGCTGCATGCAAGGAGAGGCCATGAAGATCCTGGTAGTGCTCACATCCCACGACCAACTGGGCGACACCGGCAAGAAAACCGGCTTCTGGCTGGAGGAATTCGCCGCGCCCTACTACGTGTTCAAGGACGCCGGCGCCGAGCTGACGCTCGCCTCGCCCAAGGGCGGCCAGCCGCCGCTGGACCCGAAAAGCGACGAGCCCGACGCCCAGACGCCGGCCACCGAGCGCTTCCGCAAGGACCCCGAAGCCCAGGCCGCCCTGGCCAACACGCGCAAGCTGGCCGAGGTGAACGAGGCCGACTACGACGCCGTCTTCTACCCCGGCGGCCACGGCCCCCTGTGGGACCTGGCCGAGGACCAGTACTCCATCGCCCTGATCGAATCCTTCGCCAGCGCCGGCAAGCCGGTCGCCGCCGTCTGCCACGCCCCCGGCGTGCTGCGCCATGTGAAGAACGGCGACGGCAAGCCGCTGGTCGAGGGCCGCCACGTCACCGGCTTCTCCAACAGCGAGGAAGAAGCCGTGGGCCTGACCAACGTGGTGCCCTTCCTGGTGCAGAGCGAACTCAAGGCCAAGGGCGGCCGCTACGCCAAGGCCGACGACTGGCAGAGCCACGTGGAAGTGGACCGCCTGCTGATCACCGGGCAGAACCCCGCATCGAGCGAAGCGGTGGCCGCCGCCGTGCTGAAACTCCTGGGCTGACAGGAGCTTGCAGAGCCCCCTGGTGGACTCGCCGGGGGCTTTGCCGTACACTGGCGCGTACCTTCAAAGGTTCTGGGGCCGATTAGGATTCGACGCCGGTAACAAAACTTGAGGGGCATGCCGAGTAGGTGACAGTTCTCGTAAATCCGCTGCCACAATTCATAGTTGCCAACGACGACAACTACGCTCTGGCCGCCTAAGGGCGCCAGCAGACCCTAGGGGATGCCTGTAAACCCGAAGATTAGGTCTGTCAGATAGAACAGGATCGCCGCCAAGTTCGCTGTAGACGTAACGGCTAAAACTCATACAGCTCGCTCCAAGCGCCCTGCCACTCGGGCCGCGCGGAGTTAACTCAGTAGAGATGGCTAAGCATGTAGAACCGATAGCGGAGAGCTGGCGGACGGGGGTTCAAATCCCCCCGGCTCCACCAAATGCAAGACGAGAAGCCCCTGATTTTCCTAGCGAATTTCAGGGGCTTTTTCATTTCTCGACCGGAGTGTCGAAAAAGTGTCGCGATCTCGCCCCCTGAGATCACGCCCCCCCATACCTGCTGCTATCGCCTCACCACCCCTCCGTCAAGACTTGAAATAAAAAAAGAATTGATGAACTATGCGCACGGGCATGTGGTGTAAAGGTTGCACGCTCTACTAATCATAGAGAGGTCCAGGTTCGAGTCCGGCATGCCAAAGTAATTTGAAGAGATTACTTTGGCATCTGGACTCCATAATAACGAGCTATGGTAAGCGCACTTATCAGAGCCCTTCATTACGTTGTGAAGCGCTCATACTCCTCTTCCGATAGTACGAACCCCCTAGCTCGTAAAACTACGTCTTCAAACCCCTTAATAGGTAGCGAAGCAACAGCGGTTGGCAGTGCCCCTATTGTTCCTGCTGTTCCTGCTGTTCCTGCTGTTCCTGCTGTTCCTGCTGCCGCTCCCGCAACTACCGCCGAAATCCAGAAAGTTCAGTCATACCATGAGGCTAACTTTCAACATGTCACAGAAGCATTAAAACAAACGGAAAAGCACCTAAGAAAAGTCATATCAAAAAATGACTCAACAGGCGAACTTACATTCAGCAGACTATACACAATGCTACTTGGCGTTTGGTGCGAGGCCAGGCTCCACAAGCTCTTATATGAGAAAGGCGCATTCAACGAAGACGAGAGAGAGCTTGTCTACAACAAGAAAGCACTTGATCAGCGCTGGCAGTGCGCACTAGATATAGGCATAAAAAAGAATGCCGGACTAGCGTTGAGTGCAGAAATAACTCGAACCACCGTCCCATTCTCAAAGTTTCACTATTACCAAGAAATGAGCGAGTGGATAACTGAGCACTTTGCACAAGCCATCACATTGCGAAACAAGGTCGCTCATGCCCAATGGCAGTGGCCATTCGGAAACATGCAGGATACCTGGGAGAGCAGCAACAGCTTTAAGGTTTGCGGCACATCGATAGCTTCGTTAAAGAAAGAAAACCTGCTTACCACCTCATTAAAAGTTGACTTGATTAAAGAAATATCAATCACAATCAACAACCTGTCAGTAGACGGAACCATTTACAATGCCGATAACTTCGACTCTCGATATAGAGTCGTTTCAGGCATTATCGAAAAACTGAAAACTGCTGACTATCCCGCATACAGAAGCACCATTGCAGGGACTTACAATCAAACACCATAGCTTCGCAACGGACCATAATTGATTGCCTCCTGCAAATGGTCAGGCGAAAGATGGGCATATCGCATCGTCATCGTGAGCGTCGAATGACCCAGGATTTTCTGGAGCGTGAGGATGTTCCCGCCATTCATCATGAAGTGACTGGCGAAGGTATGCCGGAGCGCGTGGCTAGCCTGCCCTTGCGGCAGCTGAATCGTGGTCCGCTCCAGGGCGCGGCGGAGGATGTGATGCAGGACGTGAACGCACCATGCATTCGCCAATGCGCCCTTACTCCGTCTGCAGGTGCTGCACGAACCGGGGCACGATCCCTTCCCTCTGCGCACTCCTGGATGTGGGTGCAGAGCGGTGGTCCACCGGACAAACCGATCGTCCTCTTCGACTACAGCGCCAGCCGCGCGCAGGACGTGCCGCTGCGTCTGCTCGATGGCTATCGCGGCTACCTGATGACCGACGACTACGCTGGCTACAACGCCGTGGCCGCGCAGGAAGGGATCGAGCGCCTGGCCTGCTGGGCGCATGCGCGGCGCAAGTTCGTCGAGGCGCAGAAGGTGCAGCCCAAGGGCAAGACCGGCCGTGCCGACATGGCGCTGAACCTGATCAACAAGCTCTACGGCATTGAGCGTGATCTGAACGAAACCAACGACACCGAACTCCTGGCCGCCCGCCAGCAACGCAGCCTGCCACTGCTCGGCCAGCTCAAGGTCTGGCTGGACAAGTCCCAGCCACAGGTCGCTGGGCAAACCGCTCTGGGCAAAGCGCTGAACTACCTGGCCAGCAACTGGAGCAGGCTCGTGCGCTATGTCGAAGGTGGGCATCTGCCCATCGACAATAACCGTGCCGAGAACGCCATCCGCCCGTTCGTCATCGGCCGCAAGAACTGGCTGTTCAGCGACACGCCCAAGGGCGCCACGGCCAGCGCGCAGATCTACAGCTTGGTCGAAACCGCCAAGGCCAACGGACAGGAGCCTTACGCCTGGCTGCGCCATATCCTCGATTGCCTGCCAGCGGCACAGAGTGTTGAGGATTACGAAGCACTGCTGCCGTGGAATTGCCCGACGGCCAGTGCATCCTGATCACACGGCCTCGTCAAAGGAAGATGGGGTTTGTGGAGCGTTTACAACGAAGCTGCTGTATGCAGCAGACCTTGAAGCAAGCCGAGCAAGACTCCAGTCGTACGCAGGCAGAAATGCGGCAACGGATGGCAGCTGAGGAAGACGCTAGAGAACAGCGACGCGCTGAGCAGCGTGCTCAATTACAAGCAGAGCAAGCCCGAGCGGAACAGGAAAAGCGCTTCAAGTCATTCCAGTGCCAGTTCTGGTGGCAGCAGCACAGCCAAAACCCTACGGAGCGAACAGCACAGAAGAAGGCTGAAGCATGTGGAGATTGATAGAAAATCCTCGCTCGCCTACATGGATTGGGCAAAGAAAGGAGAAGAGAAAATTCATTCCCTTTCAATGATAAAACCCTAAAGCTTAACTAACCTAATAGTTCTTGCCCTCCCAACTAACAGGACTCTAGGGCTTATTGGAGCAAAGTATTTTCATCTAATTTTTTTACGCGACACCTCCTTTCCACTCTCATCACGGGTAATGAGTTCGCCAGAGCATATTTCAGATAAAAACCCTCTATAGAACTCATTCATCATTGGATTATGGCAGGGCATTACTCCTGCCTTATGATCCTCGACAGCCTCACGCAAAATATCGACATGCCAACATTTCCCTAAGGATATCTCTGCTAGTTTCGTACTCCCTATTGTTCCCGAGTAAACGCCGAGCAACTTGAATTTCTTTTCCTTTTCATGCTCAAGCTTAGTCATGTCGAGCTCTAACAACGCAGAGCTATCACCAGCATTCATCGCTGCAAAAATAGCCTTATTGTGTTCATCGGCCGACTTCATCATGTCCGAATCTTCGCTCAGTACAATAGGTGCCCCGGACATACCAGCGCGGGATAACGAGTCAATCAATAATACGTGACCGCCTAGACGTACCTTTGGCTCACTAGCTATCGTCCCCTTCTTCCAAGTTGGAAGATAATATGGAGCCTCGTCCCCGAAGACGGATTTCATCTCCTCCTTGCTAAATGGATAGCCAAGAATGTATACATCCTTTGCTACAGCCTCCGTGATTTCCGTTCCAGACGCTGCAGAGTGGATATCAACGAAGTGAAAATGATCCTGCAACCCTAGCGGCAACTCATATATTGCGACATCCACTTTATAGCCAAGAGGATGTTCATACCAACATGGAGACATATCCTCAGAATAGAGTGGCAGCATCAACTCAGTTAACTTATTACTCTTGTTTATTAAGGAGACCTTCAAAATGGTAGGTGGAGGATTCGCAATTGAGCATGCGGATGGATTCGCAGGGTCTAACCCGCTCACCACGTGCCAGTTTGTCACCAGCAAAATTGCGTTCCCCACATTGAGAAAAAATCCCGTCGCATGTGAGCGGAGATAGTGTCTCCCCGTATCGGGCTGAATATAGAACGTTTGAAGGTAGCTAGTAGACTGCGAAAGCCTGTGAATCATACGAAGCCTCGGCAAATAAATTAAAATTGCAGTGAGAGCTTAGTTATATTAGCTATCTTTTGACTGAAAAGTAGAAATTTAACAGTCGAAAAGTGTCGAAATCACAGACCAAAGATTGCCGAAAATAGCCTGAGCTACTTCGCTGAAGGGTCCGGCTTTGCTCGTTTTAACCAGATATGGCAATCAACGACCATAGCAAAAAACTAGTTACGCCCCCTTTCCTAAATCGATCACCATTAGCTTGTACTGGGTCGACTTGAGTTTTTTTGCATCCTGCTTGGCATGAAGCGCCCACTTGTTAAATTGGCCATCAATGGAGGCCGCTTCACTCACAGTTCCCGCCAACTTCCTTTTGAGCTCTTCCACAGTATAACCGTAGGAATCCCCTCTGCCTTCAATTGCATCTATCAACTTCCGCACAGCCATAAGACGAGCAAATGGCACTGATAGCGCGGCATCCATTTTTATAACGCCCGTAATATGAGCTGGCTCACCAAAACGAAAGACTTTAGTCTTTCCACTTTTCAGCCGATACCCGTACCGTTTACATATTATTTTTAGCCTAGACTTCAACTCGCGAGGAATTCGGTCGCCAGAGAAAGTCAAGTCATCAATATAGCAACTGAATTTCATGCCGTACTCTTTAGCGACTACGGCACACTCATCGAATAGCTCTTTCGCGACCCAGAAAGATAGTAACGGACTCAAAGGGCTACCGGTGGGCATAACGCCGTCACACGTGGTTAGCCTAGCTAGCTTACCTGCTATGTCGGTAGGGCACTTCATAACATTATGAAAAAACGAATGAACCAAATGCTGCTTGGTTGACCCGTAGAAATCGCTAATATCAAAAGTTGCCGTTTGCCTAGAGCCTATGTGTAAGGCGGCATTGGTTTGATAGGATCGATACCGCACTGCGCCTTGGACGTAATCTGGATAGCTAACTCTGCGCAATAGAGCTAGCACTCTATTATGAACTCTACGCAGCTTTGATTTTGGCTCTTGGACTCCGCGCTGCTTCCTAGGCTTCCCCGTGAATGGATTTGCAGACTGAGAGACAGTAAATTTTTTATAGTTTCCATCCGAGACAAGCAGGGCCTTTATTTCGGCAGGAGTAATTTTCAGAACATCCGACAACTTCTTAAATGAGCCGATCTTGTAAAGACGGCACTGATCAACAGCTATTTCGTTATCAGATTTACGTTTTGGCTTTTCGCTTTTCTTTGGCTGCATTTCGACTCTCGTTCCATTCCAGCAAAGTGATAATGGTTTTAGCCACACCTAGTCGCAACGAATCCGTCGGACGTGGCGCATCGAGATTCTCTGAAAAGAAAAGTATGGATGAAAGCGGGATGTCGAAGTACTCACTATATTTGCTTAGCATATCTAGCGAGGGTTGTTTTTTACCAGACTCTATTTCCGAAAGATGGGAATTCGAGACCCCTAAGCTCTCCGATAAATCAGTTTGAGATAGACCGTAATACGAGCGGATTAATTTAAGGGCTTTACCTAACATACTCACACCTCGGGGGGATGTGACAACAGCGGGGTAGGTTACTCATTCAAGCATCGCAACGATCTTGTGCCAGTATTTATCAATCAGTGGAAGCAAAGGACCAATCACTTTGATCACACTGAAGCAAATTTTAAGCAACAACACACGCCGTTCCGCTTTCAGTTTCTCCAGGTACAGTTCTGCGGTTTTTTTGTCACGTGGTCGCATTTTTGGTGCTCCTATAGGGTTTGCGTCAGCCCACGGAATGTGGAACCAACCTCTCGAGGCAACCGCTATAGACCAGTGACTGATGATCGAACTGTACTTTTCCCCCTACTGAAACCACCAGGCATCGTCGCTCTCGACGATGCCGACTAGGCTGGACGGCCGTGACCCGCGATGGACTACGATGGGCGCGTCGGTGCCAAAATTTAGAGGCCGAAGCCTCCACGGTGCCGGAGCACCAACAGCAATCGAGAAATCATCGCCGCAGAGCCATACTGCGCGCGCATCCAAGCAGCGTCAAGAAAAAATTCGCTCACAGCGAAAATAATTCGCCAGCGATCGATGATCGCTTTCGTCTACCCCTATCTCAGAGGGTCGAAGAAGTGTCGAAAGCAAACGCTGACACTTGCCCTCATTGCCCACCACGCCCCGCTTGAAACTCCCGCCTTTGCTGACTTCTACCAGTAATCGCCATTAACGACGGCGTCAATGAACGGGTTCAAATCCCCCCGGCTCCACCAAACGCAAGACGAGAAGCCCCTGATTTTCCTAGCGAACTTCAGGGGCTTTTTCTTTTCCCACCGGAGCTCACGCACCCGCCTCTTCGATATCGGCGAAATTGCTGATCTTCACCACGCCATCCGGGAATCGGGCAATTACTTCCAATTGCCCGCCCATGGCCTCGATATGGCTGCGCAACGTGGAGATGTACATGTCCGTACGCTTCTCCATCTTGGCGATGGCCGGCTGCTGGACGTGCAATACTTCCGAGAGCATTTTCTGCGAAAGCCCGCGGGCCTGGCGTAACTCGTTCAGCGGCATTTCTGCCAGCAACGCCTGAGCCTTGCCCTCGACTCGAGCCTGAGCCTTAGGCGACATCTTCGCCCGCAGGTCCGCAAATTTCTTAGCCATCGATCAATCCCTCCTGGCGGAGCTGCTGCAAATGTTCGTCATAGAGGCGGTCAGCCACCGGGACGTTTATTCCATACCAGCGATCATCGCCTGTCTTGTCGCCACCGATCAGCAGTATCGCCGAGCGCCTGGGGTCGAACGCATAGAGCGTCCGGAAAGGTCGCCCACCATGCTGGGTCCGCAGCTCTCTCATATGCCCGTGACGGGAACCATTGATGCCGCTGCTGTAGGGGTGGCCCAGTGACGGCCCACGCTCCTCAAGCAACCGAACTGTCACCGCGACGGATTCCTGTTCCTCTTCGGAAAGGGAACTCCACCAGTCACCGAACTCATCGGTGTACTCGATCTCCCACGTCACGAAATATAACCCTCATGGAATATTCCATCAAAGGAATCTTAGATAATAATAGTAGCGCCTGGCAACGACCGAACCAGATAGCATCCTACGCATAGCCTGAAGACAGGTGCGCATGGCGCATTGTCATCGTTAGCGTCGAATGGCCCAGGATTTTCCATAGACGTTTTATGCCCATTCTGTCGCTGGCCAACTCTCATCTAGTCCCCACACGCAGGAACACTCTGCCAGCCACTGAGTTGTGCAGCGCAAAGCCTCCGCAGGTCGACCAGACAGATACCGGCAATGCTCCGGCTCGGCAGCACGCCAGCCTCGATCCACTCGGCTACCACCTCGTCAGGCAAAACACACATCCGACCAAAAGCTTCGATGGTGCACAGATCGAGGTTCAGGTCTGGTTGGTTCATAACACCCACTCCCTAATGGCTTTCTTCCACACCCATAGCCTTTGCTGCACTATGGCGGCTTATGGACGACTCATTTCATGAACTATGTTCATGTACATAGTCAAAATACCTTCCAGGCCTATGCTTTGTACATAGTCCAAAACAATCAGTTACCATTTGAATGAGCATCACCGAGAGAGCACTTCGACTGATAAGCCAGAGCAACCTGAGCGAACTGACGCGCGCAGGCGACACGGACTACAACCGCTGGGTCAGCATCAAACGCGGGAGGGCGCGGGTCGGCGCCGATGAGGTGGAAATCCTCGGCAAGGTCTACCCGCACTACCGCTGGTGGCTGAGCACGGGCGAGGTGTTGCCGGAGATCGGGCAGACAAGCCCTGATCACGACCAGGCCAACCCTGCGGGCTAGGGATATCCACAAGGTTCGATCACAGGAAGTGCGGCAAGGAACGCGGCAGGCATGGCAAAGCGCGAAATCGACGAGCAACTGAAAAGCCTCAGCCTCGACATGGATGAGGAAATAGACGATCGCAACGAACGTCTTGGCCGCAGGCTGGCCCCTGCCCGCCGCGCCCATCAGCCGATGGACCCCAGCCACGCCATCATCCTGGCTGCCTTCATCGTCGTGGGCGGTATCTGGGGCGGAAAGCTGCTTTACGACTACATCCAGGAGCAGCGCATCAAGGCCGCGCTCAATGACGCCGGCCTCTACCTGCAGCAAGCCATGCGCCAGGCCGAACGGGATTCGCAAAGAGCCCAAGCCGAGTTGCGCCAACGAGTAGCGCAGGAAGAAGAGGCGCTGCGACAGCAGAAAGCCGAACAACTCGCCCAGGCTCAGGCGGAACAAGCCAGGGTGGCGCAGGAGAAACGCTTCGCGTCAGCGCAGTGTCAATTCTGGTGGCAGCAGCATGAGCAGCATCCAACCGAGAGAACTGCGCAGAAAAAGGCCGAGGCGTGCGCAGGCGGTAATTGAAAGCGGACGTACTTCGGCATCGAGTTCGATCCACATGAATCGGCCGCCCTCCTCTTCCGCTTTCGCGCCCTTCTCGAACGAAGTATCCGAACCGATACCAAGCCGCTAACAAACCCCACTAAAGGTTTCCCCGCGAAGGCCGCCATGCCGGGTATCCATCACGATCCGGAGCCTTCCGATGTCCAGCATCTCGTCCGTCAGCAACCTGAATCTCCGCTTCACTTCCACCTCAAACTCATCCACCACCACCGCGTCGACGAGTGACGACAGCGGCACCGCCTCCAGTACAACGAGCACCTCCCAAACCAATGCAAGCGGTTCGGCACAAGATGCTGGCGGGGCCGGTGGCGCTGAGGGAAGCGGCAGCAGTTCCAGCAGCACCTCGGACAGCACGCTGGAAAAACTCAAGGAGGCTGTGGAACAGGCGCAAAAGGAGCTGCAGGAAGCCGAACAGGAACTTGCCAAGGTCAGCCAGGGCGGCGGCAACCAGACCGAGGAAGAGAAGCAGGCCCGCCAGGTTCAGGAGCAAGCAGCCCGGGCGCGTGTCGCGACCGCCAGCGCTGCTGTGGCGACGGCCTATGCGGCGTACTCCGAGGCGTTGACGGACTCCGGCAGCAGCACCAGCGGGACCGGAGTGAATACCACGGCTTGAAAACGAAAAAGGGGGGAGGTATTCCTTTCTGGCACAGCCTGGAGCAGCGACACCGCCGCCAGCTCTGGCATAATCCCCGCATTCAGCCGATGGACTCGGCGCTCGCTTTCATCAACGACACGGAGGTCGCCATGCGCGCCATCAAGACCGTTCTGTTCCACCTGCTCTACACCTTCCGCGGCCTGGTACGGCTGGTCTGCAAGCTCCTTTCCGGGCTGTTCCTGTTCGGCTTCATCTTCGGCCTGTTCGCCATCGCCAACCACGACGGCATGGTTGGCGGCACCTTGAGCATGTTGGTGTTCTGCGTCGGTTTCGGTGCGCTGGCGTTCTACTACGACGTGTTGCTGCTCAAGCTGAAGCCCGAAGGCATCGACCTGGTGCTGCTGCAGTAAGCGCTGCGCCGCCGCCATAAGCCCTCGCCTCGTCGGGGGCTTTTTGTTGCCGGGCCTGTAATTACACACTGTGTTCCATCCCTCCCCCACCACGAGGCAAGGCCATGGAAGTGCTCTGCGTCCTCATCCTGCTTTCGACGAGCTACTGGTATTTCAAGACTGCGCCAGCCAGCACCTCGATAGCCCTGCGGCTGATTTCGTCTGCCCATGGGGTGTGCGCACTGCTGCTGTTTTCGCTCGCGCTCGTCATCGGGTCTGGCGGTTGGCATCGGGAGGGGAATGGGCAACTGTTCGCCCGGCTGCAGTTGCTTCCCCTGGCCTTGATAGCCTTGTCCTTCTGGTCGTTCCGCGGCCCCAAGGCGCTTCATTGGCTGCAGTTGCTCAACGTCCCGGCCACGCTGTGGCTGGCGCTGATCGACAGCATGCTGGTCAGCGGGAAATGGCTTTAGGCGCAGCCACCGGCCTCAACGCATCCGCTTCACCACCTCCATCAACTGCCCGCGCAGCCACTGGTTCCCAGCCTCGCCATCGGCGTGCCGTGACCAGTAGAGGTTCAGCGTCACCGGCGGCAGTTCCAGGGGCATTGGCAGCAGGCGGTTGCCCAGGCCGCGGTTGAGCAGTTCGGCGTAGCGTCTGGCCATGGTCAGCAGGCAATCGCTTTGGGACACCAGCAGCGCGGCCGACAGGTAGTGCTGGCAATGCTGGCGCACCTGGCGGGTCAGGCCGAGTTGGCCGAGCGCCAGGTCTTCTATGCAGATGCCGCGGCGCCGTGAGGTGACGGCGACGTGTTCGGCGGCCAGGTAGCGTTCTGCCGTCAGTTCGCCGGCGAAGGCCGGGCCGGCCATTACGCACAGGTCGTCGCGCCACAGTTGCCGGTGGCGCAGGGTGGCGTCGGTGGGGCGGGCGATCTCGATGGCGAAGTCGATGCGGCCGGCGGCCAGTTCCTGTTTCAGTTCCGCCCAGTGCACGCTGCTGCTGCGCACGCCGACCTGCGGGGCAGTGCGCTGCAGGTGGTCGAGGATGCCCGGCAGCACCACCGGCTCCAGCTGTTCGGGCATGTTCAGGTGGAAGGTGCGTTGGTCGCGCTGCGGGTCGAAGTCCTGGCGGCGGATCACGCTGCGGCGCAGGCCGTTCAGGGCGTGCTGAATGTCCGGCGCCAGCTGTTCGGCCAGCGGTGTCGGTGCTACGCCGCGGCCGTGGCGGACGAACAGCGGGTCGCCGATCTGCTCGCGCAGGCGCGCCAGGGCGTGGCTGACCGCCGACTGGCTCAGGTGCAGGACGTCCGCCGCGCGGGTCAGGTTGCGCTCGCGGTAGACCACCTCGAAGACGCGGAACAGGTTCAGGTCCAGACGACCGAGCGTCGACCATTCATGTGCTTGATTCATGCCGATCACCCTCTATCCCCAGCCGCTCCAGCCTAGCAGCGATCCCTACTGGAACAACCATGCATAGCGTTCATGGATATCGATGAATAGGCGTCAGTTCTTTCGCTTCCCCCGGCTTTTTAAGATGCAGCGCAACAAGAACGACAAGAGTGCCCGCCATGAACGAAGCCCGTTACCTCCAGGCGCTGCATCGCCTCCAGGCCGCCGCCTGGCCAGCCGGCACGCCGCGCGAGCCGCACTACCCGCACGGGCAGCAGCCGCTTGGCGAATACCTGCGTACCTGGGCGCGCCTGAAGCCGGAGGCGCCCGCGCTGGACTTCTACGGCCACAGCCTGGCCTGGGCCGAGCTGGACCGCCTGGCCGACCGCTGCGCCGCGTTGCTGGCCGAGCTGGGCGTGCGCCCCGGCGAGCGCGTCGCCGTGTTCCTGCCCAACTGTCCGCAGCTGCACATCGCCTTCTACGGCATCCTGCGCGCGGGGGCGGTGTACGTGCCGGTCAGCCCATTGTCGAAGGCGCTGGAGCTGGGCTACCAGCTCAACGACAGCGGCGCCGAAACCCTGCTGTGCTTCGACCAGTTGCTGCCGATCGTGCGCCAGGTGCGCGGTGAAACGCCGTTGCGCCGGCTGCTGGCCACCAGCCTCAGCGAGCTGTGCCCGGCCACGCCGAGCCTGCCGCCGCCCGACATGCTGCTGGCGCCGAAACTGGCCGGGGACGACTTCATCGACTTCCTCCCGGCCCTGGAGGCCTGCCGGGGGCCGGTGCCGCAGCACCAGGCGCGGCTCGGCGACGTGGCGGCGCTCAACTACACCGGCGGCACCACCGGCCTGCCCAAGGGCTGCGTGCATACCCACGGCGACATGCTCTACACCTGCGCCAGCTACCTGTCGGTGGCGAACCGGCTGGAGCAGGACAGCGTCTTGCTGAACTTCCTGCCGGAGTTCTGGATCGCCGGGGAGAACGGCGGCCTGCTGTTCCCGGTGTTCGCCGGCTGCCGCCTGGTGCTGCTGGCGCGCTGGGACGCCGAGGCCTTCATGGCCGCCGTGCAGCGCTACCGCGTCAGCCACTGCACCCTGCTGGTCGACAGCGCCGCCGAGGTGCTGGAGCACCCGCGGGTCGGCGAATACGACTTCTCCTCGCTGCGGGTGTCGGGCGCCATCTCCTTCATCAAGAAGCTGACGCCCAGCTACCGCCGGCGCTGGCGCGAGCTGACCGGCACCACGCTGGTGGAAACCAGCTTCGGCATGACCGAAACCCACACCTGCGACACCTTCATCGTCGGCTTCCAGCAGGACGATTTCGACCTCAACAGCGCGCCGACCTTCGTCGGCCTGCCCGTGCCGGGCACCGACTTCAAGGTCTGCGATTTCGAAACCGGGGAGCTGCTGCCCCTGGGCGCGGAAGGCGAGCTGTGCATCCGCAGCCCGTCGCTGCTCAAGGGCTACTGGAACCGCCCCGAGGCCAGCACCGAAGTGCTGCGCGACGGCTGGCTGCACACCGGCGACCTCGGCCAGATCACCGAGCTGGGCTTCATCCGCTACCTCGGCCGGCGCAAGGAGATGATCAAGGTGAACGGCATGAGCGTGTTCCCCAGCGAGCTGGAGGCACTGCTCGGCCAGCACCCGGCGGTCCTCGCCAGCGCGGTGCTGGCCCGCCCCGACGAGCGCCGCGGCCAGCAGCCGGTGGCTTTCGTCGTGCTCAAGCCGGGCGCCGGCGAAAGCGCCGAGAGCCTGCTCGCCTGGTGCCGCGAGGCCATGGCCGTCTACAAGGTGCCGGAGGTCCGCGTGGTCGCAAGCCTGCCGATGACCGCCACCGGCAAGATCAAGAAGAACGAACTGGAGCCTCTGCTGTGACCCCGCCCTTCGCCAAGCTGCTGATCGCCAACCGTGGCGAAATCGCCATCCGCATCGCCCAGGCCTGCGCCGACCTGGGCATCCGCAGCGTCGCGGTGTTCGCCGAGGACGACGCCGCCAGCCTGCACACGCGCAAGGCCGACCAGGCCGCGCCGCTCAAGGGGCGCGGCGTGCCCGCCTACCTGGACATGGAGCAGCTGATCGCCATCGCCCGCGAACAGGGCTGCGACGCGGTGCACCCGGGCTACGGCTTCCTCGCCGAGAACCCCGGCTTCGCCCGCCGCTGCCAGGCCGCCGGGCTGACCTTCGTCGGGCCGGCGGCCGAGGTGCTGGAGCTGTTCGGCGACAAGGCCGCCGCCCGCGCCCTGGCCGAGCGCTGCGGCGCCCCGCTGGTGGCCGGCCTGAACCACGCCATCGACCTGGCCGAGGCGCAGGCGTTCGCCGCGCAGCACGGCGCGGTGATGCTCAAGGCCCTGGCCGGCGGTGGCGGCCGGGGGATGCGCGCCGTGCGCGAGCCGGCGGAATTGGCCGAGGCCTATGCCCGCTGCCAGTCCGAGGCGCAGGCCGCCTTCGGCAATGGCGCGCTGTACGTGGAGCAGTTGCTGGGGCAGGCCCGGCACATCGAGATTCAGGTGCTCGGCGACGGCACGGGCGCCGTCAGCCACCTGTGGGAACGCGACTGCAGCCTGCAGCGCCGCCACCAGAAGCTGGTGGAAATCGCCCCCAGCCCCGGCCTGGACGCGGGCCTGCGCGAGGCCATCATCGCCTGCGCCCTGCGCCTGGCCGACGAGGTGAACTACCGCGGCCTGGGCACCTTCGAGTTCCTGGTGGCCGACGGGCGCTTCTACTTCATGGAGGCCAACCCGCGGATCCAGGTGGAGCACACGGTCACCGAGCAGGTCACCGGCGTCGACCTGCTACACACCCAGCTGCGCCTGGCCGCCGGCGCCACGCTCGGCGAACTCCAGCTGGACCGGCCGCCCGTCGTGCAGGGCTGCGCCATACAGCTGCGGCTGAACCTGGAAACGCTCCAGGCCGACGGCAGCGCGCGGCCGGCCGCCGGCGTGCTGAGCGCCTACCAGCCGCCGTCCGGCCCCGGCCTGCGGGTGGACGGCTACGGTTACGCCGGCTATGCGGTCAGCCCGGCCTACGACTCGCTGCTGGCCAAGCTGATCGCCAACGCCGGCGACTATCCCAGTGCCCTGCGCCGCGCCTACCGCGCGCTCTGCGAGTTCCGCCTGGAGGGCGTGGCGAGCAACCTGCACCTGCTGCAGAACCTGCTGCAACGCGAGGAGGTCGCCGCCAACCAGGTCGACACCCGCTTCGTCGAGCGCCACCTGGGCGAACTGCTCAGCGCACGCGGCGAGAGCCACCCGCACCGCTATTTCAGCGGGACCGGCAGCGTGGCCGAAACCCGACGCCAGAACGTCGATGCGCCGCCCGGCAGCGTCGCCCTGAACGCGCCGAGCACCGGGGTGGTGGTGGCCCTGGCGGTCGCGGAGGGCGACAGCGTGGCCGCCGGCCAGACCGTCGCCGTGCTGGAGGCGATGAAGATGGAATTCGAGGTCAAGGCCACAAGCGGCGGCATCGTCCGCCTGCTGGCGGCGGCCCCGGGCGATGCGCTGGCCGAGGACCAGCCGCTGCTGTTCCTCGAACCGGCCGAGGTCGAGGGCGGCGCGGCGTTGAGCGAGCAGGCCGTCGACCTCGCCCACATCCGCGCCGACCTGGCCGAGGTCAGGGAGCGCCATGAGCGCCTGAGCGACACGCGCCGCCCCGCGGCGGTGGCCAAGCGGCGCAGGACCGGCCAGCGCACCGCCCGCGAGAACCTCGCGGACCTGCTGGACGAAGGCAGCTTCAGCGAATACGGCGCCATGGCCCTGGCCGCGCAGCGCCGGCGCCGCTCCACCGAGGAGCTGCTGGAACTGAGCCCGGCCGACGGCCTGGTGGCTGGTATCGGCACCGTGGGCGCCGCACAGTTCGGCGAGCAGGCGGCGCGCTGCATGGCCATCGCCTACGACTACACGGTGTTCGCCGGCACCCAGGGGGTGATGAACCACAAGAAGACCGACCGCCTGCTCGCCCTGGCAGCACAGTGGCGCCTGCCGGTGGTGCTGTTCGCCGAGGGCGGCGGCGGCCGCCCGGGGGATACCGACTTCGTCGGCGTGGCCGGGCTGGACTGCCACACCTTCGTCAGCTTCGCGAAGCTCTCGGGGCGGGTGCCGACCGTCGGTGTCGTGTCCGGCCGCTGCTTCGCCGGCAACGCCGCCCTGCTCGGCTGCTGCGAGGTGATCATCGCCACCCGCAACGCCAGCATCGGCATGGCCGGCCCGGCGATGATCGAGGGCGGCGGCCTGGGCAGCTACACGCCGGAAGAGGTCGGCCCGACCAGCGTGCAAGGCCCCAACGGGGTGATCGACGTGCTGGTGGAGGACGAGGCCGAGGCGGTGCGGGCAGCCAAGCAGTACCTGGCCTACTTCCAGGGCGAGACAAGCGACTGGCAATGCGCCGACCCGCGCGAGCTGCGCCATGTGATCCCGGAAAACCGCCTGCGCGTCTACGACATCCGCCGGGTGATCGAGCTGCTCGCCGACCAGGGCAGCGTGCTGGAGCTGCGCCGCCAGTTCGCCCCCGGGCTGGTCACCGCGCTGGTGCGCATCGGGGGCAAGCCGTTCGGCCTGATCGCCAACAACCCCGCGCACCTGGGCGGCGCCATCGACGCGGTGGCCGGCGACAAGGCCGCGCGCTTCATGCAGCTGTGCCAGGCGCGCGGCCTGCCGATCGTCTCGCTGTGCGACACCCCCGGCTTCATGGTCGGCCCCGAGGCGGAAAAACAGGGCACGGTGCGCCACGTCTCGCGCATGTTCGTCACCGCCGCCAGCCTCAGCGTGCCCTTCTTCACGGTGGTGCTGCGCAAGGGCTACGGCCTGGGCGCCCAGGCGATGGCCGCCGGCAGCTTCCACGCGCCGCTGTTCACTGCAGCCTGGCCCAGCGGGGAGTTCGGCGCCATGGGCCTGGAGGGCGCGGTGCGTCTGGGCTTCGCCAAGGAGCTAAGCGCGCAGCCGGACGAAGCCGCGCGCCAGGCGCTGTTCGACAAGCTGGTGGCCAAGGCCTACGAGAGCGGCAAGGCGCTGAACATGGCGAGCTACCTGGAGATCGACGCGGTGATAGACCCGGCGGATACCCGCGCCTGGCTGCTGCGCGGCCTCAACGCTGCCTCCGGCGCCACGCCCGTAGACACCGGCGGGCGGTCGTTCATCGATACCTGGTAACGACGGCACAGGCACCGGGCGACGCCGCCGGTGCCTTTCCCGCGCCGGCTATGCAAGCCGCCCCGCGCCTGCCACGTCGAGCCGACCGCCGGCGACTCTGCGGCGGAATACAAATCGCTATGATGCGGACTCCTATCAGCCGCTCGCCGCCCCCATGACCAACATCGTTTCCTCCCTGCCCGGCCGCATCCGTGTCCGGGACGCCCGGCTGCGCAATGCCGAACGCCTGCACAGGCTGCACGACAAGCTGGCCGCCCTGGACGGCGTGCTTTCCTGCGAGGCCAACGCCAAGTCGGGTTCGCTGCTGGTGCATTTCGCTGCGGAGCAGGTTCGCCTTGTGGACTTCGAGGGCCGCATCGACGCGCTGGTCGACGCCGAACTGGCCGCCCCGCTGCAGGCTGCTGGCCGGCGGCCGCTGAAGATGCGCGTCAACCGCTACGCCAAGCTGGGGATGATCGCCGGGCTGGGCAGTTCGCTGGCCCTGGTGGGCATGGGCTCCAAGCGCGGCCATGCGGCCTGCGGCGCGGTGTTCGTCGCCTGCCTCGGGGTGCACCTGAGCACGCACCGCCGGCACATCCTGCGCTAAGCCTTCAGCCGCCCTCGAACGCCTGCGCCTCCTGGCTGACCAGGCCCACCAGCCGCCTGGCCAGTTCCACGGCTTCGCCCTGCTCGCCGTCGGGCAGGTAGACCTCCATGCCGACGTAGAGGAAGCGCGGGTTGTCCCAGATGCGCCGGGGGATCACCGTGGCGACCGAGTCGCCCAGCGGCACCACTTCGATGCCGCGGCCGGCCAGGCCTTCCCGGGCCAGGGCTGCCGCCAGCGCCTGGCAGAAGCGCGGGTGGCCGCAGTAGAGGTCCACGCTCGGGCCGTCGCGGTCGCGGCCGCTGTGCAGGTCGATCAGCACCCGGTAGCGGCCGCTCGCCAACGGCAGCAGCTGCTCGTACAGGGCGGCATGCAGGAGTTCGTGGTGGAAGCGCTGGTCCGCCCGCGGGTGGCGCCCGGACAGGCCGTCGGGGATGCGCTGCACATCCGCCCGCGCGGGGTCCACGCCTTCGGCGACGCGCTCGCCGAAGGCCAGTTCCTCGCGGTGGATGCCGATGACCAGCAGCGCCGGCGGCCGCCTCATGGCCCCGCGCCCGGCCTCGCTAGCCATTGCCGGGCGTGGCCGCGGCGACCCATTCGTAGACGACTATGCTGGCCGGGTCGCACTTGCAGCAGGAACCCCCGCCGCAGGAGGTGCCGCTCGGCAGGCGCCGTACCCGGCCCTTGCGTTCGAGCACGGCGAGCATGCCTTCCAGGGCCTCGGGCGTGGTGTCCAGGTAGTGCTGCATGTCGTGCAGGCTGACGCGCCCGTGCAGCTTCAGGTAGTCGCTCAGTTGCGACAGGATCATGGCGAGCCTCCTGCGGATGGCGAGAGCGGCACGCCGGCCGGCGCCCGTGGCGCGCGCTGGCCGGCGATGCGCAGGGAAACGAAGGCGGCGGCGAAGGCGAGCAGCACACCGCTGCACCAGGCCAGCGAACTCAGCGGGTGCTCCGCCCAGTTCACCAACTGGTAGAACAGCACCGCCACGCCGTAGGCCAGGCCGGTGGTCCAGCCCACCACGAAGAGCATCCAGCGGGTGCCGGCCTCCTGGTACACGGCGGCCATGGCGGCCGTGCAGGGCGAGTAGAGCAGCACGAACAGCAGGTAGGCGAAGGCCGCCGAGGCGCTGACGAAACGGGTGACCATGGCGCCGAAGATGCTGCTCGACACCTCGTTGGCGGCGGCGACCGCGTCCTGGTCCCCCAGGTCGGCCTCCAGGCCGAGCGGGTCGGTCCAGCGGCCGAAGGCCTCGGCCAGGTTGGCCGGCACGGTGGCGAAGGCGTCGACGATGCCGCCGGCCAGGTCGAAGGGCTTGTCGTCCTCAGCCTCCCCCTGCCCGGCCAGCGCGCCGTAGGTGGCGTTGAGCGTACCGACCACCGCTTCCTTGGCCAGGATGCCGGTGATGATGCCCACCGCCGCCGGCCAGTTCTCCTCGGTCACGCCCATGGGGCTGAAGGCCGGCGCTATGCCCCGGCCCACCTCGGCCAGCACCGAGTGGTCGGGCGCCACGCTGGCGAAGCTGCCGTCGGTGCCGGTGGAGTTCAGCATGTTCAGCACCAGCACCGTGGGCACGATGATGCGCCCGGCCTTGATCACGAAGCCCTTGAGCCGCGCCCAGGTGTGCAGCAGCACGCCCTTGACGGTGGGGATGTGGTACGGCGGCAGCTCCATGATGAAGGGCGTGGCCTCGCCTTCCAGCAGGCTGTGCTTGAGCAGCAGGCCGGTCAGCACAGCGGCGCCGATGCCGATCAGGTAGAGGCCGAACACCACGTTCTGCCCGTGCTCGGGGAAGAACGCCGCGGCGAACAGCACGTACACCGGCAGCCGCGCCCCGCAGGACATGAACGGCGCCATGGCGATGGTCAGCAGGCGGTCGCGGCGGTGTTCCAGGGTACGCGTGGCCATCACCGCCGGGACGGTGCAGCCGAAGCCGACGATCATCGGCACGAAGGACTTGCCGGGCAGCCCCACCCAGCGCATGAAGCGGTCCATGACGAAGGCCGCGCGGGCCATGTAGCCCGAGTCTTCGAGCACCGAGAGGAACAGGAAGAGGAAGCCGATCACCGGGATGAAGGTGGCCACCGTCTGCACGCCGGCGCCGATGCCCTGGGTCAGCAGCGCCACCAGCCAGTCGGGGGTGCCGAACGCGCCGAGCAGGCGGCCCAGGCCGTCGACGAAGAACAGCGCGCCGAGCTGGTCGAAGAGGTCGATGAAGGAGCTGCCGATGTTGATGGTGAACATGAACATCAGGTACATCATCGCGAAGAAGATCGGGATGCCCAGCATGCGGTTGAGCACCACGCGGTCGATGCGGTCGGTCAGGTCGCGGCTGGTACGGCCGAGGCGCGTCAGGGCCTCGCGGGTGATGTCGTTGGCCAGCCCGTAGCGGGCGTCCGCCACCATCACGTCGATGTCGTCGCCCAGCTCCTCGGCCAGCCGGTTCGCCGCCTCGGTCACCTGCGGCCCGGCGATGGCTCGGGCCAGGTCGTCGCCCTCCAGCAGGCGCACCGCCAGCCAGCGCGGCGCCATGCCGCTGCCCGCCTCGGCCAGCTGCGGCAGCAACTCGCCGATGGCCTGTTCCAGGGCGGCGTCGTAGGTCACCTTCACGCCCGGCCGGCGGGCCTGGCGCAGGGCCTCGCGCAGCGCCAGCTTGAGTTCGTCGATGCCGGTGCCTTCCGAGGCCACCACGGGCACCACCGGGCAGCCTAGGCGCTCGGCGAGCTTGCCGGCGTCCACCCGCATGGCCTTTTCCTCGGCCACGTCGACCATGTTCAGCACCACCACCAGCGGCACCTGCATCTCGGCCAGCTGCAGCGTCAGGTAGAGGTTGCGCTCCAGGTTGGAGGCATCGACGATGTTGACCACCAGGCTCGCCTCGTTGGCGTGCACGTAGTCGCGGGCGATCTTCTCGTCCAGCGAGACTTCCTGGTCGACCACGTCCAGGGAATAGGTGCCGGGCAGGTCGACCACTTCGTAGCGCTCGCCCTCGAAGCGGTACTCGCCGACCTTGCGCTCCACCGTCACCCCCGGCCAGTTGCCGACGCGCTGGCGCGAACCGGTGAGGGCGTTGAACGCCGTGGTCTTGCCGCAATTGGGGTTGCCCACCAGGGCGACGACGCGATGTTCTGTCATGGCAGGCGCTCCACCATCAGCGCATCGGCCTCGGCCTTGCGCAGCGACAGGGAGAAGCCGCGCACGCGGATCTCCACCGGGTCGCCCATCGGCGCCACCCGCGTCACCGAGAGTTCGGCGCCGGGGGTCAGGCCCATGGACAGCAGCTTGCGCCGGTAGGCGCTGCCGCCCTGGTTGAAACCGGTCACCCTGGCCCGCTCACCCACCGCCAGTTCTTTCAGCATTGCCATGGTCTGCCTCCCGGTGCGCCGTCAGACGGGGCACACCATGATTCTGTGAGCCACTCCGGCACCCAGGGCGAAACGCGTCTCGCCCCTGGATACCACCAGACCGCCGCCCTGGCTTTGCCGCACGGTGATCTCGCTGCCGACGTTCAGCCCCATCTCGGTCAGCCGCCTGGCCAGGCCCGGCCCGCCGAGCAGCGCGACGATGCGCACCTTGACGTTCTCCCCGGCCATGCTCAGCGGCAGTGCATCGCTGCTCATGGGGCCTCCTGCGGGCGCGGCTGGCCCGGCAGCCCGGCGCCGGCCAGGGCGCGCAGGAGAATGCCGATGGTGCAGCCGTTGTGCAGCATCGAGGCCGAGACCGGGCTCAGCAGGCCCAGCGCGGCGGCGCCGAGGATGCTGCTGTTGAGGCCGGCGATGAGCTTGAAGTTGCTGTTGATCAGGTCGCGCGCGGCCATGGCGATGGCCCGCACGTCGGCCACCCCGGCGATGCCGTCTTCCAGCAGGGCGATGTCCGAGGCCAGGCGGGCGATGTCCGAGCCCTGGCGCATGGAGATGCCGACGTGGGCGCCGCTGAGCGCCGGCGCGTCGTTGATGCCGTCGCCGACGAAGGCGATGCGTGCGCCCTCCTCGGCCAGGGCCTTGATCGCCTCGGCCTTCTCGTCCGGCAGCAGCCCGGCGCGGAAGCCGTCCAGGCCCAGTTCCTCGGCCAGCGCCTGGGCGCGCTCGGGGTGGTCGCCGGTGAGCATGACGATGCGCCGGGCGCCCAGTTCGCGCAGGCGGGCGATGGTGGCGGCGCTGTCCGGGTGCACGCTGTCGAGCATGCCCAGCATGCCGAGCAGCTCGCCGCCGTAGCCGATGTACAGCAGCGTCTTGCCTGCCCGGCGCAGGCGCTCGATGTCCTGCGCGTAGGCGGCGGTGGAAATGCCCTCGTCCTCCTCGACGAAGTGCCGCGAGCCGACCACGATGCGCTTGCCGTCGATGACGCTGGCCACGCCGTGGGCGACGATGAACTCCACCTCGCCGTGGTTGAAGTGCTGCCGGTGCGGCAGGTGGCTGGCCGCCTCGACCACCGCCATGGCCATGGGGTGGTAGTAGTGTTCTTCCACCGAGGCGGCGATGTTGATCACGTCCTCGGCGCTGTAGCCGGCGCTGCACACCAGCGAATCGGTGACGCGCAGGGCGCCGGTGGTCAGGGTGCCGGTCTTGTCGAAGACGAAGGTGTCCGCCTCGGCCAGGCGCTCCAGGGCGTTGGCGCCCTTGACCAGCACGCCGTGACGGCCGGCCTGGTACATCGAGGCCTTGAACGCCACCGGCGTGGCCAGCTTGAGGGCGCAGGAATAGTCGGCCTGGAGCACCGCCGAGGCGCGCTGCAGGCTGCCCGACAGCAGCCAGGTGCCGCCGGCCAGGCCGAGCACCATGGGCACCAGACGGTCGGCCAGGCGCGAGGCTTCCAGCTGGGTGGCGCTCTTCACCGCCAGGGATTGCTCGACGAAGCTGGCGATGCGCGCCGCGGCGGCGTGGCGGCCGACCTTTTCCGCGTAGATGCGCAGGCGCCCCTCCTCCACCAGCGTGCCGGAGAGCACGATGTCGCCGCGGTGACGCACCACCGGCACGCTCTCGCCGGTCATGGTCGCCTGGTTGACCAGCGCCTCGCCGCCCAGCACCGTGCCGTCGACCGGGATCACCGTGCCGGTGGCGGCGATCACCGTGTCGCCGAAGGCCACTTCGCGGGCATCGATCAGTTGCTCGACGCCGTCACGCTCCACCCAGACTTCGTTGCTGGCCGGGCGCAGCAGGCTCTTGAGCAGGTTGTCCGAATGGCGCTCGATGGAGCGCTCCAGGTAGTCGCCCAGCGCCAGCAGGAAGGTGGTGATGTTGGCGGTGAGGAAGTCCTGGCGGCCGATGGAGATGGCCACCGCCAGCGCCTCCAGCACGTGGGAGGTGATGCCCCGCTGCACCAGTTCCGCCAGGGCCTTGCCGAACAGCGGCAGCGACACCGCCATGGACAGCGGGCCCTGCAGTTCCGGTTGCAGGCGGCGGTCGGCCAGCAGCGCCGCGCCGGTGGTCAGCACCCCGGCCGGCGATTCGTCGCCATGGCCGCCGGCCCGCCCCGCGGCCAGCGGCAGGTCCGGGTACTCCAGGGCGAGGATGTCCTGGCGCAGGCGCTCGGCATCGGTCAGCGCGCGCTCGTACTCGACGACCAGGGCCTGGATCGCCGGGTTGACGCGCACCTTGCGCACCCCGCGCAGGGACTCGACGGCCCACTCGATGCGATGCAGTTCGCCGCGCCTGCCCGCCTGGCAGCGGTAGCGATAACGCGCCCGCCCGGCGCTGCCGTGCACCAGGTCGAGGCTGGCGAACCAGGGCCCCGGCATTACTTGTCACCGCTTTGCTGCGCGCCCATCTCGGCCTTGAGGTCGGCCATCTGCTCCTTGAATTCCTCCAGGCCGCCGGCCAGGTTGGCGTAGAGCTTCACCACGGACTTCATCAGCTTGCCGCGCAGTTCCTCGTCGCTCATCACCCAGGCCGCCGCGCCGCCGACCAGCAAGCCGAGGAGGAACTGCTCGGTGTGCCGCGAACGCAGGAAGGTCGGCAGCCCCTGGAGGATGCCGGCGTCCATCCCGCCGGCCAGGCCGAACAGCCCGGCCGCCTCCTGCATGCCCGGCGCGCCGCCCATCATCTGCGGCGGCGGCATCTGCCAGCCGGGCGGGTTCTGCGGCGCATAGCCGTAGCCGCCGTAAGCGTTGCCGGCGTAAGCCTCTTCCCCGTAGCCATATCCGGCGGCGTGGTGCCGCCGCTTGCCCTTCTTAGCCATGCTCAGTTCTCCTGACAGGGCCGTGCCCCGTCGCGTAGCCAACGTTCCACAAGCATCACGCCCACTGCCCCGGCCATGCCGGCGAACAGCGCCCGTGCGTATTCCTGCCGCTGCAGCGCCCGCGCAGCGAGGGTGCCGGCGCACAGCGCGGTGCCGCCCTGCAGGGCATGGCGCGCCACCCGCCGCAGGTCGGGCTGCCCGCTCGCATCCTGGAAGGCGGACAGGCAGGCGCTGGCGACGAAGCCCTTGGCGAAGTTGGCGTCATCCCACCCCGCCCCGCGCACCACCGGATAGGCTTTCATGCCCCCGGCTCCGTGGCGGGCGCAGGCCGGGTGGCCTTGCGTGGGCGGGCGGCGGGTTTCTTCGCCGCCGCGGCCTTGTTCGCGGCGGGCCGGCGCGCGGCCTTGGGCGCCACGACGGGCACCGGCGCCGGCTCGGCCGCTGGCGGTTCTTCGGCGGTTCTCGCCGCCTTGCCGCGGCGGATCAGGCGCAGGGCGACGGCCCCGGCCACCACCCCGGCGGCGAAGGAAATCAGTGGCTGCATGGTCAGTTCTCCTCTTCAGGGTGTGCAGGGTGTGCAGGGTGTGCAGGATTTGCGCGCTGGTGTTTCCACAGGTAGACACCGCCGCCACCGACGGCCACGCCGGCCAGCAGCACCGGGTTGACGCGCTGCAGCAACGGCCCAGCCAGGCCCAGCAGGCCGCCCTGGCCGCTGAGGTGGGCGATCAGGTATTCGGTGAAATCGGAAATCGGGCCATGGCTGGCGTAGGCCTCCTGCGGCGGAACGCCCTTGCCGGCGTGGTAGCGCTCCTGGTCGAAGGCGTCGATGGCCGCCTCGCGGAACGCCGCCAGGTGGTTGGCGGAAGCGGCGGCCTGCAGGTCGAGGAACACCCGGCGCACCTCGGGCTGGCGCACGTGGGCCAGCAGGTAGTCGTAGAGGCGGACGTTGGCGCTCTCGCCCACCACCGCGCGCATGCAGTTGGCCAGCCAGGTCGGCTCGATGGCGGTCTCCGCCGGGAAGGGGTCCAGCGGCCGGGGAATGCCGAACCGCGCGGCCAGCGCCGACAGCGTCTGGATGTGCCGTTCCTGGTCGCGCAGCACGGCGGGGAAAGGCGGCCGCTCGCCGAACGCCTCCACCACCCGGGCGTAGAAACTGCGCGCGGCGTATTCGTCGTACAGGGCGATGCGCACCGCCTGGTGCAGGATCGGGAAGGGCGCGGCGGGTTGCAGCTGGCGCCCGCGCAGGATCGGCTCGTCATAGTTGCGCATCGACGATCTCCCGGTAGCTGTCGAGCAGGATCTCTTCCAGGATGCGGGCCGCCGGCGAGCGGGTGCCGGCAAGAAGATCGCCCCAGGCCTGCTCGGGAATGATCCGCGGGTCGTACTCCACGGCACAGGAACGCGCCAGCGGGTTGAGCCGCAGCGAACGCACGCCGGGAATGCGCGCGGCAATGTCATCGACCTTGCGCAAGGCGCCACGCTCCGGCAGGCGGGCGGCGGAAGGCAACTCCAGGTCCACCAGCTTCAGGCGGATGCGCCCGGGAATGTGATGAACCACGCGAACCTTCGGCAAGAGCGCGAGGAGCGTTTCGAATCCGACCATCCCGATACCTCCCTCAAAGGCGGCTCGAAAATTCCCGAAGACAGTCGGAGATCACTCTCAAACGATTCGGAAGGGGCTGATCGACAATTCGATGATTCTTCGAATTCGCCGGCCCTCGTGGCTCACGCTAGTTCTACGCAAATGATTCGCAATTGACGGCGATCAAATAAGCACGTTGGGTGGCGGGGATTTCGGATGTAAGGCGGGGTGGGAGCGAAAGCCGGGCGGGGACTATCCGTGCCACCGGGGCGGCCGGCGTGGTCGGGGAATCCAATCGCGGACGGAGTCCGCTCCTACATCCGTGCGTCCCAGGGGTCTCGATGCCTACCTGTAGGAGCGCGCCCCGCGCGCGATTCGCGGGCAGGGCCCGCTCCTACAATGGGAATGACGTGGGTGGTCTGTCTTGCAGGCCGCGCCGAGGCGCTCTTCGTAGGAGCGAGCTTGCTCGCGAACGGGGTTTCCCGGGGGCTTAGGTACTGGGTTTGAGAGCGCCCTCTCCCCAACCCTCTCCCGCAAGCGGGAGAGGGGGCTGTCCTGAGTGGCGTTGAAGTCGGGCACCATCCTTCCATCCCGTCACTCCCGCAAACGCGAGAGCCCAGAAAACAGCCCCCTCCCCATCCCCACACAAACCCACCAGCAAAAAAAAGCCGCCCCTGGCGGAGCGGCTGGAAGGACGTTGAATTGAGCAATCACGATTTAATCAACGTCAGGAGCAGGGATTCGGGAATAACCGCTACGCAGCGGGCCGAATCGGATGGGTAATACGTTAACGACCAGCCGGCCTCAGATAAATTCCCTGTCCTGGGAAACACCTTCAGCGAAAACGTAACAATCTGCGGGGAACTCTTGGGGAAGCTGCGATCATCGCGCGGCAACTTCCCCAAGAGAGCGGCGCATCAGAGGATCGACAGCGGATAGTCGACGATCAGCCGCAGTTCGTTGTTGTCGGCCTCGGCCTGGTCGGCGTTGCCGCGGTGGAAGGCCTGGCGCACACGGAAGGACAGGTCCTTGGCCGGGCCGGACTGGACCACGTACTTGGCTTCCACGTCGGTTTCGTGGTGGCTGCCGTCGCTGCCATAGCCGTAGCCGCGGTACGGGCTGTCGGCGGCCATGTGCTCGCCGTTGATGTTGGTGCCGTTGATGTAGCGGGCCATGAAGCTCAGGCCGGGCACGCCGTAGGTGTCCATCGCCAGGTCGTAGCGGGCCTGCCAGCTGCGCTCGCCCGGGCCGTTGAAGTCGGAGTACTGCACCGAGTTGGCCAGGAAGATCGAGTCGCCGGCGGCGCCCGCGCCGTTGTCGCCGAAGCCCACGTAGTCGAACGGGGTGTCGCCCTGCACCTTCTGGAAGGCCAGGGTCAGGGTGTGCGCCTGCAGGAAGGAGTAGGCGGTGGCGAACGACCAGGCGGTGTTGTCGATGCGCCCGGCCTTGGCCTGGCCGTAGTCGTTGGTGCGGTAGATGTTGAAGTCGAAGCCCAGCGACTGGTCGCCGCCCAGCGCCAGAGTGTAGTTGGCGTTGCCGTAGTACTGGCGCCAGATGTCTTCCAGCTCGGCGGCGTAGAGCGACACGCTCAGGTCCGGGGTGATGGCGTAGCGGCCGCCGACGAAGTCGGCGCTGTCGGCCTCGACGTTGGCGTAGGTGGCCCAGATGCCGCCGGTGTGGCTGGTGGTCACCGGGCTGGTGGCGGCGGTGTAGTGGCCGGCTTCCAGGTCCAGGCCCTGCAGCTCGCTGCTCATCAGCGCGAAGCCCTTGGCGGTCTGCGGCATCAGGCGGGTGCCGCCGGCGGCGAAGACCGGGGCGGTGGGCTGCATGTCGCCGAACTTCAACTCGGTCTTGGAGATGCGCACCTTCAGCGCGCCGCCGGCCTTGCCGTAGTCGTCCTCGGGGTTGCCGTGGCGGTCCACCGGGAGGTTGCCGGTGCCGGCGGTGCCGGAGCCGCCGTCGAGCTTGATGCCCAGGTAGCCGAAGGCGTCGACGCCGAAGCCGACGGTGCCCTGGGTGTAGCCGGAGCTGTAGGTGGCGAAGATGCCCTGGGTCCAGTCGCGCTGGTCGCCGGCGCCGTTCTTGCCGTCGTGGTTGTAGTAGAAGTTGCGCAGCAGCAGGTCGAGGTGGCTGTCCTCGAGGAAGCCCTTGGCGTCGGCCTGGTCGCTGACGAAGGGTTCGGCCTGGGCCAGTTGCATGGCGGCGGTGGAAACGGCGAGCACGAGCATGCTGCGTTTGAGGTGCTTCATGGAGTTGCCCCTTGAGTCTTGGAGTGCCGGCCAGTGGTTAGCGTGATGGCCGACTTTTCTTGTAGGCAGGCACAAATGTTCGGCCATGCGTAACAGTCATGGTCGAGCGAACGTAAGTTTCTGTAGTGGAAGTACTTCCGCGCCCCGCTCTATTCCCCTGGCGGAGTGGGGACATGATGCCGGATCGAAGCGCTATTTGAATCCGGATATGGACAAAGGTCTTTTAACAAATACGTAACAATTGTCAGACCTTGTCCGCGCGCCACGCGGCGCGCCTCAGCTCAGGCCGAGGGCTTCCAGCTGGCGCTGCAGGCGCCAGTCCATCACCTGGGCGGCGCCCATCGGGCGGCCGAAGTGGTAGCCCTGGGCGATGTCGCAGCCCAGCCGCGCCAGGGCGGTGGCCGTGGCCGCGTCCTCCACGCCTTCGGCCACCACCTGCATGCCGAAGTTGTGCCCGAGGGCGATGGTCGACTGCACGATCATGGCGTCGGAGAAGTTGTCGGCCATGCCGGAGACGAAGGTGCGATCGATCTTCAGCACCTGCACCGGCAGGCGCTTGAGGTAGGCCAGGGAGGAGTAGCCGGTGCCGAAGTCGTCGATCGACAGCGTCACCCCCAGGTCGCGGATCGCCTGCAGGCTGCGCAGGGCCATCTCCGGGTCTTCCAGCAGGGTGCCTTCGGTGACTTCCAGCTCGACCAGGGCGCCGGCGATGCCGTGGCGGGCCAGCAGGCCCTGCAGTTCGCTGACGAAGTGCGGGTTGCGCAGGTTGTTGGCGCTGATGTTCACCGCCATGCAGGTTTCCAGGCCGTGCTCGCTCCAGGCGCGCAGCTGGCGCAGGGCCTCGTCCAGCACCCAGCGGGTGAGCGGGTGGATCAGCTCGGTGGACTCGGCCATGGGGATGAATTCGCCGGGCGGGATCATGCCGCGCTCGGGGTGCTCCCAGCGCAGCAGGGCCTCGAAGCCGATCACCTGGCCGTCGGCCAGGCTCACCTTGGGCTGGTAGTGCAACTGCAGCCCGCCCTCGCGGATGGCCCGCCCCAGCCAGGTGTGCAAGGCCAGGCGCTCGGGGGTGTAGGTGTCGTCGCAGCGCTGGTAGAGGAGGAAGTCGCGGCGCCCGTGCTTGGCCTGGTACATGGCGATGTCGGCGCAGCGCAGCAGGTCGCCGGGGGTGTCGCCGTGGTCCGGGTAGAGAGCCACGCCGATGCTGGCCGACAACTCCAGCTGGATGCCGCCGGCGGACAGCGGCTGGCGCAGCACCCGGGCGATGCCCTGGCACAGCCCGGGCACGCCGCGCTCGTCGTCCAGCTCGCGGGTGATCACCGCCATCTCGTCGCCGCCCAGGCGGGCGATGCCGGCCTCCTGGGTGCGCAGCCAGGCGCCCAGGCGCGCGCCCACCTGCTGCAGCACGCTGTCGCCGTGCTGGTGGCCGAGGGTGTCGTTGACTTCCTTGAAGCGGTTCATGTCCAGCAGCAGGACGGCGAAGCGCTCGCCGCCGCGGGCGATGCGCTGCTCGATGTGGCGGCCCAGCCAGTAGCGGTTGGGCAGGCCGGTGAGCGAATCGTGGTTGGCCAGGTATTCCTGCTCGGCGAGGTAGCGCTTGCGTTCGGTGATGTCGTGCAGCACCACCAGCAACAGCGCGTTCTGCTGCCAGCTGAAGCGCGTGACGTGGGCCTCGCAGTCGAACGGCAGGCGGGTGTCGCGGCGCAGGAACTGCCACTCGCTGTCCACCTCGCGCAGCTCGCCGCTGAGCAGCCCTTCCAGGTTGGCGCGGCTGGCCACCAGCGACAGGCGCCCGTCAGGCTGGCACTCCGGCGACAGCTCCGAGGGCAGCAGGCCGATCAGGCGCTCCGGCGAGTCGACGCCGAACATGCTCGCGGCGCGTTCGTTGGTGGCGCGCACCCGGCCGTCCACGCCGATCAGCAGCACGCCGTCGTTGATGTTGGTGAACAGTTGGCGGTAGAAACGGCCGTTCTGGCTGATCTCGCCGATCAGCCGGCGCAGCTGCCAGGCGGAAAGGCCCAGGGCCAGGGCGCAGATGGCCAGCAGCACCGCGCTGAAGCCGGCGCGCTTGAGCCAGGGCAGCAGGTAGCTGGCCGAGGCCTGGCCGACCACCGCGTGGATCGGGAAGCTCGCCGAGGGCGCGTCGGCGAACAGCGACGGCTCGCCGCTGATGCTGCGGCCCTCGACCAGGGCGAAGTCCGAGCGGCCCAGGCGCGGGAACAGCGGCGACCACTCCGGCAGGCGGCGGCCGACGGAGTTCAGGGTGTCGGGGGTGCGGTAGAGCACGGTGCCGAAGTTGTCGAACATGCCAGCGTTCATGTGCTCGGCCAGGCCCAGGCGGCGCAGCAGGTCGCCGACGCGGTCGGTGTCGATCAGCGCGCCGACGCGCTGGGTGCGGCCGTCGGCGCCGCGCTGGCCGACGTACATCGGCAGCAGGAAGGCGCCGTTGGGGCCGCGCAGCGTGTGGCCGAAGGCCGGGCGCTCGCTGGCCGGCAGGTCGCCCAGGGCGAGCAGCGGGCGCAGGTGCTCCTCGGCCGGCTGGCCGTGGCCGTCCACGGCGTAGAGATGGCCGTCGCGGAGCACGAACAGGTAGGTCGACACCGGGTCGTAGCGCATCGCCTGCGCCAACTTCCCGCGCACCTGGCCGGCGTCGGCGACCTCGGCCAGGCCCTGCAGGTCTTCCGACACCGCGTAGATGCTGCCGTAGCTCTGCAGCAGCAGAGCGCTGATGTAGCCCTCCAGCGAGCGGGCCAGCGCCGAGAGGTTCTGCCGCACCTGGTCGGTGCTGCTGCGGTAGTCGCGGTACACGCTCCAGCCGCTCAGCCCGACCAGCAACGTGAGGACCAGCAGCACGCCGGCATAGAAGAGCACGCCGATGCGCTGCCGGCGCGAACCTCCCCGGGCGTGGGTGAAGACATCGAAATTGCTGGTCATGTAGATCCGTCTGTGACTGCAGCGAGAGTGTCGAACCCGGTTATGTCACTTAGCCATCATCCGATCAACCACCGGGCGGGTACCTGATGCCTATCGGCAGACCGGCGGCATTCCCCAGTACCGGCCGTCGAACGATGGGCGGGACGCTCTGCAACGCGCCCCGCCGGCCGTGAAACAGGGCGACCGCAAGGCCCGGGAAATGAAGCGCGGCGGCAGCGGACGCAGCGAGATCGGCAGAAATACCCTGTGCATGTTTCAACTGCTCTCGCGCACCATCAGTTCGAAGCCCAGGTCCTGCACCGGCTCGGCGATCGGCCGCGCGGCGATCAGCGCCAGCAGCGTCTCGGCGGCGCGGCGGCCGATGGCCTCGCGCGGGGTACGGATGCTGGACAGGCGCGGCACCATGTAGGCCGAGCTGGGCAGGTCGTTGAAGCCGACCACGGCGACCTGCCGCGGCACTTCGATGCCCTGGCGCAGCGCTTCCAGCAGGGCGCCCTGGGCCAGGTCGTCGTTGCCGAAGAAGATGCCTTCCACGTCCGGCCGCGCGGCCAGCAGCTGGCGGAACAGCTCGCCGCCCAGGCCCACCGAGGACGGCCGCGGCGTCAGCATCTCCAGCGCCGGGTCGTAGCAGCCGGCCTTCTGCAGGGCGCGGCGGAAACCCTCGCCGCGCAGCAGGGTGCGCTGGTCCAGCTGCGCGCCGACGTAGGCCAGGCGCTTGCGCCCGCCGGCCAGCAGGTGCTCGGCGGCGGCCATGCCCGCGGCGATCTGCGAGAAGCCCACGCAGTGCAGACCGGGGCTGTGGTCCAGGTCCATCATGTAGACGCAGGGCACGCCGCTGGCCTCGACCATCCGTCGCGCGCTCTCGGTGCGCTCGAAGCCGGTGAGCAGCAGGCCGCGCGGCTGGTAGGCCAGGTAGTTGCGGATCAGGTCTTCCTCTTCGTCGCGCGAGTAGTGGAAGTTGCCGATCAGCACTTCCAGGCCCTGGGGGCGCAGCACGCCGTGGATGGCTTCGAGGGTGTCGACGAACAGCTGGTTGGACAGCGACGGCACCAGCACCACCACGCTGTGGCTCTGCGCCGAGGCCAGCGCCCGCGCCGCGGGGTTGGCCACGTAGCCCAGCTCGGCGGCGGCCTCGCGGACCTTCAGCACCAGCGCCTCGGCGACGCTGCTGACGCCGCGCAGGGCGCGGGAGGCGGTGATGGGGCTGACGCCGGCGCGCTGCGCCACTTCGTTCAGGGTGGGGCGGCCGCTGGCGCGGGAGTGCTTGTCGTTCTTCTTCTGTGAGGACATCGGCTGGCTTGCCAAACGAAAATCGAGGCACTAAGGTAGCGCTGTCTCGCGAACCCGGCAATTGCCTGAAAGCCCCGGATCGCGCTGTGGCGGAAAAACCGCGGACACCATACGCAAGCACTAGAATGACAAGAAAGCGGAGGCAGCCCCATGCTCTTGGCTTCGACTCTTAAAGACAGCGCTGTCTCCCCACCGAGGTGCGATATGCTCCCCCCCATCCACGCCCTGCTGATCATGGGTGTCTCCGGTTGCGGGAAGACCAGCGTCAGCCAGGCGCTGTGCCGCGCCAGCGGCGCCCACGAGATCGAAGGCGACACCTTCCACCCGGCCGAGAACATCCGCAAGATGAGCGCCGGCATCCCCCTGACCGACGACGACCGCGCCGGCTGGCTGGCCACCCTGGCCGAGCTGCTGCGCCAGGCCGTAGCCGCCGGCCAGCGCCCGGTGCTGACCTGCTCGGCGCTCAAGCTGGCCTACCGCGAACGCCTGCGCGAGGCCGTGCCGGGCCTGGGCGTGGTGTTCCTCGAACTGCCCCGCGAGGAAGCCGCGCGCCGCGTCGCCGAGCGCCCCGGGCACTTCATGCCGGCGACCCTGGTGGACAGCCAGTTCGCCGCCCTGGAGCCGCCCCACGACGAACCGCTGACCCTCGCCGTCGATGCCACCCTGCCGGTGGAAATCATCGTCGAGCAGGCCCTGGCCTGGTGGCGCGCCCACGAGCCGGCCTGAACCGTTTTTTGCCGCGCGCTGAAGACAGCGCTATCCCAAAACGCCCGTAAAAACAACGACAAGGGAGCCCCGCCATGTTCGGTCTGTCCCACGACACCTATCTGCTGCTGGATGCGCTGGTCACCATCATCGGCCTGATCGTGCTGATCACCCGCTTCAAGATCCACCCCTTCCTCGCCCTGATCATCGCCGCCGGCTTCCTCGGCCTGACCTCGGGCATGCCCGTGGCGCAGATCGTCAAGGCCTTCCAGGACGGCTTCGGCGGGGTGCTCGGCTTCGTCGGGGTGATCCTCGCCCTGGGCACCATGCTCGGCAAGATGATGGCCGAGTCCGGCGGCGCCGATCAGATCGCCCGCACCCTGATCGACGCCTTCGGCGAGCGCAAGGTGCACTGGGCGATGATGCTGGCGGCCTTCCTGGTGGGCATCCCGCTGTTCTTCGAGATCGGCTTCATCCTGCTGATCCCGCTGGTGTTCATCGTCGCGCGGCGCAGCGGCGTGTCGCTGATCAAGATCGGCATCCCGCTGCTGGCCGGGCTTTCCGCGGTGCACGGGCTGGTGCCGCCGCACCCGGGGCCGCTGCTGGCCATCGGCGTGTTCGGCGCCGACATCGGCAAGACCATCCTCTACGGCCTGATCGTCGCGCTGCCCACCGCGGCCATCGCCGGCCCGCTGTTCGGCGCCTGGATCGCCCGGGTGATCCCCGGCAGCCCGTCCGAGGAACTGGTGGCGCAGATCGCCCATGAGCCGGAGACCAGCAACCTGCCCAGCTTCGGCATCACCCTGCTGACCGTGCTGCTGCCGGTGTTCCTGATGCTGCTGAAGACCTTCGCCGACGTGCTGCTGCCCGACGGCCACGCCTTCCGCGCCTGGATGGACATGATCGGCCACCCGATCACCGCCCTGCTGCTGGCGCTGCTGCTGGCCCTGTACACCTTCGGTTACGCCCGCGGCTTCGGCTCGCAGCAGATTCTCAAGCTGCTCGACCAGAGCCTGGCGCCCACCGCGGCCATCGTGATGATCATCGGCGCCGGCGGCGGCTTCAAGCAGATGCTGGTGGCCAGCGGCGTGGGCGACGTGATCGGCCACCTGGCCGTGCACGCGCAGATTTCGCCGATCCTGCTGGCCTGGCTGGTGGCGGCGGTGATCCGCGTCGCCACCGGTTCCGCCACGGTCGCCACCATCACCGGCGCCGGCATCGTGGTGCCGGTGGTGGGCATGATCCCAGGGGTCAACCGCGAGCTGCTGGTGCTGGCCACCGGCGCCGGCTCGCTGATCCTCTCCCACGTCAACGACGCCGGGTTCTGGCTGGTCAAGCAGTACTTCAACATGAGCGTCGCCGAGACCTTCAAGACCTGGACGGCCATGGAGACCATCCTCTCCGTGGTCGGCCTGGTGTTCATCCTGCTGCTTTCGCTGGTGGTCTGAGGACCACCGGCTTCCCCCGTGAAAGGAGTACCGCCGATGTCCACCCGAGCCCGCGACCCCAAGCCTTCCCCCGCCAACGACTGGCCGCGCGACTTCGACGTGCGCGAGCGCTATGCCGAGCAGCAGGAGCTGCTCGGCGAGGCCCGGGCGCCAGCCGCGCCCCGGCCGTCCGGCCGCGCCCGCTGAAAGCCCCTCGCCGGGCTTTCCGACGAACGCAAGCTGAAACGATTCACCTTCAGGCCGATCCAGGCTAAAAACAACATTCCGGGCGCCCTTCCCTTCTGCCCCAGCGGCGCCCGTTCCTGAGGGAGGAACCATGAGCCACAACCTCGACACCCTGTTCCCCGCCATCGACGACATCCCCGAGGCCTGGCGCCCCGACGCCCCGGTCGAGCAACGCGACTACCTGGTGAACGGCCAGCTGCGCCGCTGGGACGGTCCGCTGGCGCCGGTGCGCAGCCCGATCTTCCTGAAGAGCGCCGAGGGCGAACGCCAGGTGATCCTCGGCAGCACCCCGCTGCTGGACGCCGACGCCGCGCTGGCCGCCCTCGACGCCGCCGTGGCCGCCTACGACAACGGCCAGGGCCTGTGGCCCAACCTGCGGGTGGCCGAGCGCATCCAGCACGTGGAGACCTTCCTGGCGCGCATGCGCGAGCAGCGCGAGGCGGTGGTGCGCCTGCTGATGTGGGAGATCGGCAAGAACCTCAAGGATTCGGAGAAGGAATTCGACCGCACCTGCGACTACATCGTCGACACCATAGACGCGCTCAAGGACCTGGACCGCCGCTCCAGCCGCTTCGAGCTGGAACAGGGCACCCTCGGCCAGATCCGCCGCGTGCCGCTGGGCGTGGCGCTGTGCATGGGCCCGTACAACTATCCGCTGAACGAGACCTTCACCACGCTGATCCCGGCGCTGATCATGGGCAACACCGTGGTGTTCAAGCCGGCCAAGTTCGGCGTGCTGCTGATGCGCCCGCTGCTGGAGGCCTTCCGCGACAGCTTCCCGCCGGGGGTGATCAACATCATCTACGGCCGCGGCCGCGAGACCGTCTCGGCGCTGATGGCCAGCGGCAAGGTCGACGTGTTCGCCTTCATCGGCACCCACAAGGGCGCCGCCGACCTCAAGCGCCTGCACCCGCGCCCGCACCGCCTGCGCGCGGCCCTGGGCCTGGACGCGAAGAACCCCGGCATCGTCCTGCCGCAGGTGGACCTGGACAACGCCGTGGAGGAAGCCATCACCGGCGCGCTGTCGTTCAACGGCCAGCGCTGCACCGCGCTGAAGATCCTGTTCGTCCACGAAAGCGTGCTGCAGGGCTTCCTCGACAAGTTCAGCGCGCGCCTGGCCCAGCTCAAGCCGGGCATGCCCTGGGAGCCGGGCGTGGCGCTGACGCCGTTGCCCGAGCCGGGCAAGGTGGACTACCTCAACGGCCTGCTGGCAGATGCCCTGGAGAAAGGCGCCAGGGTGATCAACGCCGGTGGCGGCCAGTCGCGCGAGAGCTTCTTCTACCCGGCGCTGCTCAGCCCGGTGACGGCGCGGATGCGCCTGTACCACGAGGAGCAGTTCGGCCCGCTGGTGCCGGTGGTGCCGTACCGCGAGCTGGAGGAAGTGATCGACTACGTGCTGCAGTCCGACTACGGCCAGCAGCTGAGCCTGTTCGGCAGCGACCCCGAGCAGGTCGGCCGGCTGGTGGACGCCTTCGCCAACCAGGTCGGCCGCATCAATATCAACGCCCAGTGCCAGCGCGGCCCGGACAGCTACCCGTTCAACGGCCGCAAGAACTCCGCCGAGGGCACCCTGTCGGTGCACGACGCGCTGCGCACCTTCTCCATCCGCACCCTGGTGGCGACGCGCTTCAATGCCGCCAACAAGGCGCTGATCAGCGAGATCATCCAGGGCCGCGAGTCGAACTTCCTGACTACCGACTACATCTTCTGAAGCCTGCGCAGGCGCCGCCTCAGATGCGGATCAGTGTCTCGGTCGGCGGCGCCTGTTCGTTCAGTTCCTCCACCTGCAGCGCGTAGGGACGGCGCAGGCGCAGCCGCTCGGCATCGCAGAGCAGCGGGCCCTGGGCGTCCTCGGCGCCAAAGGGGTCGTCACGCAACACGCCGGTGATGCGCCCCTGGCGGAACAGCTCGCGGATCGCCAGCAGGTTGTTCTCGCGCTGCCCGCTCAACTCGGCGAGCGAGCGCGGCTGGCTTTCGGACAGCTGGCACAGCACCGACACCAGCAGCGCCTGCGTAAGTCTGGGCCCCATGGAAGCTCCCCTGTGCAGCCATGAAAACGGTCCTGGCACTATGCGGACGAATTCTTAAAGAATGCTTATCCGGCCGTTTCCATGGCCATCGTTGGTTTCAGTCCAGGCCGTTGTCGCGGTCCTGCTCCAGGCGCGCCAGGCGCTCCTCCAGAGCGGCCACGCGGGCCTCCAGCTCAAGGATGCGCGCCTCGTCCTGCACGCTGTGCTCGCCGCGCGGCGCCGGGGCGCCACGGCCGCTGGCGGCGATGGCCGCCTCGCGGTCGGCGGCACTGCCCAGCAGGTGCATGTAGCGGTCCTCGCGCTGGCCGCTCTGGCGTTCCAGCTGCACGGCGAAGCCGCGGGCGGCCAGGCGTTCCAGCTGGTGGCGGACTTCCTCGGTGTCGTCGAAATCGTGCATGCGCATGCTGCGGGTGAGCAGCTCGTTGAGCGTCTGCGGGCCGCGCAGGAACAGCAGGCCGAGCAGCACCCACTGCGGCTTGACCAGCTCCAGCGCCTTGTCCAGGCGCTGCTCCCAGCGGTCGGCGCGGCTGCCCATCACCAGGCGCACCATCTCCAGGCCCTCCAGCCTGCGCAGGGCCTGGCCGACCTGGCCGGGGTTGAGGTCCATCACCGGCTCGCGGCTGGTCTTCTGGTTGCAGGCGGTGACCAGGGCGTTGAGCGTCAGCGGATAGGTTTCCGGGGTGGTCAGCTGCTTCTCGATCAGGCTGCCGAGCACGCGGATCTCCACCGCGCTGAGGGGGTCGCGCTCGGGCAGGCTTGTGGATTCTTCGTTCATGTTGTTTCCAAGGGTCGCGTCGAGGCCCTTAGCCTAGCCGCGTCCGTCGGCTTTGGCACCCTCCATGGCGTCGCGCCTCACAGCGGGCCGGCCTGCAGGCGGCTGACCGGCAGCGCTTCGCAGGCGACTATTGGCACTGGCGAGGGCTTAAGATATGGTCTCATATGTATTATTCGGCTCGCCTCCCCGGCGGCCACCCACACCACAACAACGATCAGGAGCGACCCCACCATGACCCAAGCGACCCGAGCCGACTGGGAAGCCCGCGCCAGCCAACTGCGCATCGAAGGCCGCGCCTTCATCGACGGCCAGTACCGCGACGCCGCCGACGGCGCCACCTTCGACTGCCTCAGCCCGGTGGACGGGCGCCTGCTGGCCAAGGTCGCCAGCTGCGACGCCGCCGATGCCGAGCACGCCGTGCAAAGCGCCCGCGCCGCCTTCGAGGCAGGCACCTGGTCGCAGCAGGCGCCGGCCGCGCGCAAGGCCGTGCTGGTGCGCTTCGCCGAGCTGCTGGAGGAGCACGCCGAGGAGCTGGCGCTGCTGGAAACCCTGGACATGGGCAAGCCCATCGGCGATTCGCTGAACGTCGACCTGCCCGGCGCGGTGGACAGCCTCCGCTGGAGCGGCGAGGCCATCGACAAGGTCTACGACGAAGTGGCCGCCACCCCGCGCGACCAGCTCGGCCTGGTCACCCGCGAAGCGGTGGGCGTGGTCGCCGCCATCGTGCCGTGGAACTTCCCGCTGATGATGGCCAGCTGGAAACTCGGCCCGGCCCTGGCCACCGGCAACTCGGTGATCCTCAAGCCGTCCGAGCGCTCGCCGCTGACCGCCATCCGCATCGCCCAGCTGGCGCTGGACGCCGGCCTGCCCAAGGGCGTGCTCAACGTGCTGCCGGGCTACGGCCACACCGTGGGCAAGGCCCTGGCGCTGCACATGGACGTGGACACCGTGGTGTTCACTGGCTCGACCAAAATCGCCAAGCAGTTGCTGGTCTACGCTGGCGAATCGAACATGAAGCGCGTGTGGCTGGAGGCCGGCGGCAAGAGCCCGAACATCGTCTTCGGCGACGCTCCGGACCTGCAGGCCGCCGCCGAGTCCGCGGCCGCCGCCATCGCTTTCAACCAGGGTGAAGTCTGCACCGCGGGCTCGCGCCTGCTGGTGGAAAAATCCATCAAGGCGCAGTTCGTGCCCATGGTGGTGGAAGCCCTGAAAGGCTGGAAAGCCGGCCACCCGCTGGACCCGGACACCAACGTCGGCGCCCTGGTGGACGGCCGCCAGTTGGAGCAGGTGCTGGGCTACATCGAGGCCGGCAAGGCCGAGGGCGCCCAGCTGATGACCGGCGGCCGCCAGGTACTGGAGGAAACCGGCGGCACCTACGTGGAGCCGACGCTGTTCGACGGCGTGAGCAACGCCATGAAGATCGCCCGCGAGGAAATCTTCGGCCCGGTGCTCTCGGTGATCGAGTTCGAAGGCGCCGAGGAAGCCATCCGCATCGCCAACGACACCCAGTACGGCCTGGGCGCGGCGGTCTGGACCCGCGACATCACCAAGGCCCACCAGACCGCCCGCGCCCTGCGCGCCGGCAGCGTGTGGGTGAACCAGTACGACGGCGGCGACATGACCGCGCCCTTCGGCGGCTTCAAGCAGTCGGGCAATGGCCGGGACAAGTCGCTGCATGCGTTCGATAAGTACACCGAGTTGAAGGCGACCTGGATCAAGCTCTGAGGCGGCGCTTGCCGGCTGCGGTGAGGCGCCTTTCGTAGGAGCGAGCAAGCTCGCTCCTACGGTCCAGGCCGGCGAGGCTCCTCATAGGATGGGTTGAGCTTGCGAAACCCATGCGGCCGCGGTGATGGGTATCGCTTCGCTCAACGCCATCCTACGAAAAGCTGTGCTTCCTGGCACCGTAGGAGCGGGCCCTGCCCGCGATTCGCGCGCAGGGCGCGCTCCTACAGTGGGCACGGTGCTGGGGCAATCCGTAGGAGCGGATCTCATCCGCGAATCGCGCCGGAGATGACGGCTATCGCGGAGAAGCTCCGCTCCTACAAAAGCACCAAGCCCCCAATCACAACCGCCCCAGAAAATCCCCCAGCAACCCCCGGCAATTCCCCTTGTTCACCCCCTCCCGCTCGGCAATCTCCGCACGAATCCGCTCCGGCAAATCCCCCGCTTCGGCCATAAAGCGCCGGCCCTCCTCGCTGCGCCGCCAATAGGCGATCCAGGTATCGAACATCGCCGTATCGATCTCCGGGTGGAACTGCACGCCCAGGCTGCGCCCATGGCTGTAGGCCTGGGGCGCCAGTTCGGTGGCACCCAACAGGGTGGCACCCGGCGGCGGAGTGAAGGCATCGAAGTGGAAGTTCAGCCACGGACCGCGGAAGGCCCAGTCCGCCTGCGGGGTGTCGATGGGCGTCCAGCCGATCTCGGCCTGGCGGTTGCGGTACACCTCGCCGCCCAGGGCGCGGGCCAGCAGCTGGCTGCCGAAGCAGATGCCCCAGGTCGGCACGCCGCGCGCCTGCACGGCCTTCAGCCAGGCCAGCTCGCCGCCCAGCCAGGGCACGCGGTGGTCGTAGGCCGACTCGGGGCTGCCCAGCACCAGCAGCAGTTCCAGGCTCTCCGGCGGCGGCAGGCCTTCCTCTACGCAGCGCAGTTCCAGGTCGATGCCCTGCTCGGCGAACAGCTCCGGCAGGCAGCCGGCGACGTCGGCGGCGTCGTGCAGCACGGCGATGGCACGGGATGGTTTCATGGCGCTTTCTCCTTAAAAGATTTTAAAACAGATTTTTTATTTGCCTCATCCGCTGCGCTGAAACCCGCATGAAACCTGGACCCTCGCTTTCACGAGCAACCAAACCCCACCCAAAAGGCACCGGAAAGGCGAAAAAAGCCTGTTGAAAACTATGAAACCATATTTTAAATTCAAATCCATCCCCCGCCGTCCACCGACGGCGGATGGCGGCGCCGCCCGGCATCGCCCATCACAACAACAGCGCACCGCCCACTGGCGGCAAGCGCCAGAACGGAGGTGTCCGAATGACCACCAGCGCCCCTACCCGCCTCGATGACGCGCCCTACCTGGATGTCAGCGATCCGAGCTTCTCCATCCGCTCCCAGGCGGTGATGGATGCCCGCGCGCAAAGCTGGTTCGCCCGCACGCCCTATGGCATCGCCGTGCTGCGCTACGACGAGGTGAACAAGCTGCTGCGCGACCAGCGCCTGCGCCAGGGCAGCTACGCCTGGCCCGCGCACAACAACGCCAGCGGCAGCTTCGCCGACTGGTGGATGCGCATGCTGCTGAGCAAGGAAGGCGCCGACCATTCGCGCTTGCGCCGCCTGGCCAACCCGGCCTTCGCGCCCAAGCTGGTGAAGCAGATGATGCCGGACTTCCAGCGCCTGGCCGGCGACCTGATCGCGCAGTTCGAAGGCCGCGGCGAGTGCGAGTTCGTCAGCGAGTTCGCCGAACCCTACGCCACCCAGGTGATCTGCCTGCTGCTCGGCCTGCCGATCAGCGAGTGGAAGGGCCTGGCCGACCTGGCGGTGGAGATGGGCCTGGCCCTGGGCGTGACCTTCAAGCGCGACGAGGCGCGCATCAACGCCGCCACCGACAAGCTGTTCGGCTACGCCCGCCAGGCGGTGGAAGCGCTCAAGCGCAACGGCCTGGGCGAGGACTTCCTCAGCAGCCTGGTGCGCGCCAACGAAGAGGACAAGAACGCCCTCAGCGACCAGGAGCTGTACGACATGATCGTCCTGGCGATCTTCGGCGGCATCGACACCACCCGCAACCAGCTCAGCCTGGCCATGGACACCTTCCTCCAGCACCCCGCGCAATGGGAGCTGCTGGGCAACGACGCGGAACTGGCCCGCGCCGCCGTGGAAGAAGTGATGCGCGTGCGCCCGACCGTCACCTGGGTCACCCGCGAGGCGCTGGAAGACTTCGAATACCAGGGTCTGCACATCGCCAAAGGCACCACCGTGCACCTGTTCAGCCAGGCCGCCGGCAGCGACCCGCACGCCTTCGAGGACGCCAGCTTCGACATCACCGCCAAGCGCCTGCCGCACTTCGGCTTCGGCGCCGGCGCGCACCACTGCATCGGCCACTTCATCGCCCGCGGCGACATGACCGCGGCCCTGGCCCTGCTCGCCCAGCACCTGAAGCACCCGGCGCCCAACGGCGAGGCCGAATGGCTGCCGGACAGCGGCAACACCGGCGCCACCCGCCTGCCGATCCGCTTCGACGCGGTGCCGGCGAAATGAACGCCCCCAGCATAGCCATCGTCGGCAGCGGGCCCTCGGCCTGCTACCTGGCCCAGGCCCTGCGCAAGCACTGGGCGGACGCGCAGATCGTGCTGATCGAGCGTCTGCCCGCGCCCTTCGGCCTGGTGCGCTACGGCGTGGCGCCGGACCACCAGGGCACCAAGGCGGTGTGCCGGCAGTTCGAGCGGCTGTTCAAGCGCGAAGGCGTGGCATTCCTCGGCAACCTGGAAGTGGGCCGCGACCTGTCCCTGGAGCAATTGCGCGAGGCCTTCGACCTGGTGGTGCTCGCCACCGGCCTGTACGGCGACCGCCGCCTGGGCATTCCCGGCGACGAGCTGCCCGGCGTCTACGGCTCCGGCCGCGTCACCCGGCTGTTAAACGGCCACCCGGACGAACAGGGCTTCGCCCCGGCGTTCGGCCGCCGCGTGGCCATCGTCGGCAACGGCAACGTGGCCATCGACGTGCTGCGCCTGCTGGCCAAGTCGGCCGAGGACTTCGCCGGCTCCGACATCGCCGAGGCGCCGCTGCAGGCGCTGCTGGCCGAAGGCGTGGAGCGCATTGACATCCTCGGCCGTTCGCCCGCCGCCCAGGCCCGCTTCGACCCGGTGATGCTGCGCGAACTCGGCAAGCTGGCCGGGGTGCGCATCCGCATCGAGGACCTGCCGCCGGCAGACGCCCCCTGTGCCGATGCCGCCGAGCAGGCGCGCCTGGACGTGCTGCGCGCGCTGGCCGCGCAGGAGCAGCCGGTGGCGGGCCGCGAACTGGTCTTCCACTTCGGCTGGACACCCCAGGCCATCCACGGCGCCGCAAGCGTCGAAGCCCTGGAGCTGCGCCACGTCGACGGCCGCGAACTGCGCCTGGAGGTGGACAGCCTGGTCAGTGCCATCGGCTTCGAGGAAGCGGCCGACGGCCTGCTGCAACGCGATGCCCTGCTGGGCGCCAGCGCCGACCTCAAACGGGGCCGCCTGGACGAGGGCCTGTACTGCGTCGGCTGGCTGCGCCGCGGCCCGCGCGGGACCATCCCGGAGAACCGCCAGGACGCCCGCCTGGTCGCCGAAGCCATGGTCGCCGACCAGCAGGCCGCGCCGCGCAGTGGCCGCCCCGGGCTCACCGCCCTGCCCGCCGGGCTGCGCGAACGTGGCGTCGGCTACGCCCAGTGGCAGCGCATCGACCACGCCGAAACCCGGGCCGCCGCCCCCGGCCGCGTGCGCCGCAAGATCACCGACCGCGCCGGCATGCTCGCCATCGCCCGCAGCCCCCAGGAGAACCCCGCATGAACATCCTCATCCTCTTCGGCACCGAGACCGGCAACGCCGAGATGGTCGCCGACGACCTCGCCGACGCTATGGGCGCCGACTATCCCACCCAGGTCCGCGACATGGCCGCGTTCGACCCGGCCGGGCTGAACCCGCAGGACTTCCACGTCATCGTCTGCTCCACCTACGGCGACGGCGAGCTGCCCAACAGCGCCCAGCCGTTCCACGCCGCGCTGCAAGGCCAGCGCCCGGACCTGGCCGGCCTGCGCTTCGCCACCTTCGGCCTGGGCGACAGCTTCTACGAGACTTTCAACCGCGGCAGCCGGATCATCGCCGATGCCCTGGTGGAACTGGGCGCGCAGCAGGTCGGCGAACACGGCCAGCACGACGCCTCCAGCGGCGAGCTGCCCGGCGACGCGGCGCTGGCCTGGGCCAAGGGCCTGCTCGGGCAGATCTGAGGAGAACGCCATGCGCCTGTGCATCATCGAGAACGGCCTGATCCCCGAGGAACTGCAGGACGCTTTCGGCAGCTACCCGGCGATGATCGAAAGCTGGCTGGCCCCGGCGCTGCCCGAGGCGGACTTCACCTACGTCTCGGCGGTGCGCGGCGAGCCGCTGCCCGAGGCCACCGCCTTCGACGGCTACCTGCTGACCGGCTCGCGCCACAGCTGCTACGAGCACAGCCCCTGGATGCTGCATCTGGTGGCCCTGTTGCGGCGCCTGCGCAGCCTGCGCCGGCCGGTGTTCGGCATCTGCTTCGGGCACCAGATCATGGCCGACGCCTTCGACGGCCGCACCACCCGCGCCGAGGTCGGCTGGGGCGTCGGCGCCCAGGCCTACCGGTACGACGCCGAGGGCCTGGAGGACGCGGCCACCCTGGTGTTCCACCAGGACCAGGTCAGCAGCCTGCCGCCGCAGGCGCGGGTGGCCGGCGGTTCCGCGCATTGCCCGCACGGCGTGCTGGAGTACGCCTTCCCGGCGCGCTCGGTGCAGTTCCACCCGGAGTTCAGCGTGGACTACCTGGCCGCCCTGCTCGACCGCTATGGCAACGGCCTGCTACCGGCGGACGTCACCGCGCGGGCCTGGGAATCGCTGCGGCGGCTGAGCCCGGACAACCGGCAGATCGCCCGCTGGGCCGCCGCCTTCTTCCGCGAACACGCCCGCCCGGCCTGTTCCCCGTTCATCCCCTAGCCCGGCACTTCGCAGAGAGGTTCCGTTCTTCGCCCAAAAACATATAAACACAGTTTGTAAATTTAAATTCATCCGCCATCGCAGCGTGCCTTGCCTGCCGCTGCCCGAGGAGAACCCCGAAATGACAGCGCTCGATCTACACAAGGAATACAACACCAGCTCCGCCGTCGCCCAGGATCTCGCCGCGCGCATCCGCGAATCCGGCGTGGAGTACCTGTACTACCAGGTGGTCACCCTCAGCGGCCGCGTGCTGGCCAAGGTGGTGCCGGCCAAGCACCTGCTGCGCAACCTGGAGAAGGGCGTGCAGTTCCACCGCACCGCGCTCTCCGACCTGCAGAGCACCCGCGCCGGCGTGCTGCTCGGCGGCGGCGCCCAGGCCGCGGAGTTCACCGCCATCCCCGACGTCGGCAGCTTCAACGTGCTGCCCTGGGACAAGTCCATCGGCAGCTTCTTCTGCCGCCTGTACGAGCCCGACCACCGCCAGGAAGTGGCCGGCCAGGTGCTGGCCACCGACGCCCGCGGCCTGCTGATCGACAGCCACAAGGCCTTCACCGCCGGCACCGGGCTGAGCCTGAAGACCGGCTGCGAACCGGAGATGACCTGGTTCGGCGACAAGCTGGAGGTCAAGGTGCGCCCCGGCGCCAGCCCGGCCTACCACCTGGGCAACCTGGAGACCATGCGGCCGATCTTCCAGCGCGTGATGCAGTACGCCGGCGCCATGGGCCTGGACATGATCGAGGGCGACTACGAGGACCCGGGCCAGCTCGAACTGAACTGGATGTTCGACGACTGCCACCTCACCGCCGACCGCCTGGTGACCTACCGCCTGATCTGCCGCCAGGTGGCCAACGAGTTCGGCGTGCGCGCCAGCTTCATGCCCAAGCCCACCACCGGCAGCATGGGCAGCGGCTGCCACCACAACTTCAGCCTCTGGCGCGGCGAGCAGAACGTGCTGGCCGAAGCCGGCCGCCGCGAACTGCACCTGACCGACACCGGCCGCCACGCCCTCGGCGGCCTGCTGGCCCACGCCCCCGGCTCGATGCTGGTGATGGCTTCCACCGTGAACTCCTACAAGCGCTTCTGGGACGCCGGCCTGTTCGCCCCCAACCGCCTGAACTGGGGCATGGACAACAAGACCTGCACCGTGCGCCTGTCGGCCAACGGCCGCCTGGAATACAAGCTGCCCGACGCCAGCGTGAACCCCTACCTATCGCACACCCTGCTGCTGGCCGGCATCCGCGACGGCCTGGAAAACCGCACCGACCCGGGCGCCCCGGACAACAGCGACAGCATCCCCGCCGCCCGCGAGAACGTGCGCATGCCGATGACCCTCGGCGAAGCCGTGCAGGCCTTCGACGAAGACGCCGTGGTGCGCGGCGCGCTGCCACCGGCGATGGCCGAGCTGTACCGCGACCTCAAGGCCGACGAGTGGGCGCGCTACTGCTCCGTCGTCACCGAGTGGGAAGCCAAGATGTACATGGACTACCTGCCATGAGCGGCGTATTGCGCGTTCTCTGCGCCGACCTGCCGGCCCCGCCGCTGTTCCACAAGGATGCCGAGGGCTATCGCCACGGCTACGAGTCCGACGTCGCCCGCGCCCTGGCCAGGCGCCTGGGCCGCGAAGCGCAGTTCGTCTACCGCAACTGGGCGGACTTCTACCCGGCGCTGCAGGCCGGCGACGCCGACATCCTGCTGTGCGGCCAGGGCATCTCCAACTACCGCCTGACCCTCGCCGACTTCACCGCGCCCTACGCGGTGTTCGACGAGGCGGTGATGGTGCTGCGCGGCAGCCTGGTGCGCAGCCCGGCGGACCTGGTCGGCAAGCGCGTCGGGGCGATCGCCAACAGCCTCAACATGGCCCTGGCGGAAACCTTCGAAGGCTGCGTCACCGTGCCCTTCGGCGGCGACACCGACGACGTGCTCGGCGACATGGTCCGGGCCCTGCGCGAAGGCCATATCGACGCCCTGGTGGACGACGACGTGGCGCTGGTGCCCCTGGCCGAGGAGCCCGACCTGGCCATCGGCTTCAGCGTGCCCACCCACAACCGCTGGGGCATCGCGGTGAAGCGCGGCCAGGGGCCGTGGCTGGACGAGGTGGACAGCGCCCTGGCGGCGCTGAAGGCCGACGGCGAACTGCAACGCATCTGGCAACAGTGGATGCCGAGCCTGGCCTACCCGTTCTGACACAACTCGCGGCAATCGGCCGCCCCCTGGGGCGGCCGCTTTCTACATTGAACTCTGAGTATGAGGTTATACTGCGCCAGCCCCTCACCCTCTCCGGCCCTTACAGGAGTTCTGGCTCCGGCGCCCAGCCCCCGCCGCGGCCGCAACGCAGCATGAATGGATCCTCACCCACCGCTCCCGGCCCCTTCATCCGCCTGCGCCAGGAAGGCCGCACCGAAGAGGTCGTGCGCCGGCTGATGGACGCCATCGACCTCGGCCTGTTCGCCGAGGGCCAGCAACTGCCCAGCGAGACCGAGCTGGCCATGCAGTTCGGCGTGGCCACCGTGACCCTCCGCGAAGCCCTGGCCTACCTGCGCCAGCGCGGCGTCATCGAGACCCGCCGCGGGCGCAACGGCGGCAGCTTCATCCGCGCCATCGAGGAAATCCCCGCCGAGATCGTCTTGAGCCGCCTCGACGAGCTGAGCACCATCGACCTGCGCGACCTCTGCGACGAACACATCGCCATTTCCGGCACCGCCGCGCGCCTGGCCGCCCGCCGCGCCTCCCGCGAGCACCACCAGCACCTGGCGCAGTACATCGAGACCCTGGGCAAGGCCACCACCCGCCACGAACGCCGTCGCGCCGACGCGCGCTTCCACATCGAGATCGCCGTGGCCTCGCAGTCGGTGCGCCTCACCCACGCGGAAATCCGCCTGCAGGCGGAGATCGGCGAGCTGCTCTGGCTGCCGGTGCCCGGCGCGCCCGGCGTGGAAACCATCCAGCAGGAGCACACGGCGATCCGCGAAGCGATAGTCGCCGGCGACCCGAACCTGGCCGGCGCCCTGGTCGAGGCCCACGTCAACCGCGGCGTGAAACGCCTGATCGACATGAAGCTGGAACTCCTGGCCCAGGAAGCGCCCTAGGCCGAACGGCCCCACGTAGGAGCGCGCCCTGCGCGCGAATCGCGGACAAGGTCCACTCCTACCCCCACGGCAAATATGACACCCATCGCCTGGCCGCATGGGTTTCGCCAAGGCTCAACCCATCCTACGAAAAGCGCCTCGGTGCAATCGGCAAGACAGTTGCTCCCACATCGGCTGGCGACGTCTTTCGTAGGATGGTGTTGAGCGAAGCGATACCCATCGCCAAGGCAGCATTCACAGCTCAACCCACCCTACGTGGAAGTTGACTGCGTACACCTGTAGGAGCGGGCCCTGCCCGCGATTCGCGCGCAGGGCGCGCTCCTACAGGTGGATTCGGAGCCAATTGGCACAACCCTTGCCCTGTTTTTCCCCTACAAACCTCTGATTTAGGATTTTTATCCGCCGGAGGTCCGCTTCCCCTTAGAACAAGAGACTCCAGGCCATGGCGAGCGCAGTGTGTGAAACCCCGTTGGACGAGTGCGCCCAGCGCATCGACGTGTCGATCAGTAACATCTTTGCCCAGATCGACACCCTGGCCAACGCCATCGACAGCATCTGGCGCGAGGCCGACGGCAGGCCCGTGGATTCCGCCGACCTGGCCAGCCTGCGGCCGCTGATCGAAGGCTGCCTGACGCAGCCCGGCGCCTGCCTGCAGGGTTGCGGCGTGGTGCTGCAGCCGGGCGTGCTGCGCGACAAGGAGATGTACCTGGAGTGGCGCCAGCTGGGCGCCGGCGGGCGCACCGTGCCGCTGAGCCTGAACTTCAACCGGCGCAGCGAGAACTTCTACGACTACTGCGCCATGCCCTGGTTCGCCATCCCGCGCGACAGCGGGCGCAGCAGCGTGGTCGGTCCTTACGTCGACCTCTACGGCCAGGACATGTACATCCTCACCTTCTCCCGCCCGCTGCTGCTGGAGGGGCGCTTCCTCGGCGTGGCCGCCGCGGACATCGCGCTGAACCGCTTCGAGCGGGTGGTCACCGCCAAGCTCATGCGCCTGGAGCACGAGGCGCTGATCCTCAGTGGCGAGGGCCGGGTGGTGGCGGCCAACACCGCCAACTTCATCGCCGGCGAGATAGCCAGCCTCGGCCTGGCCAGCGATACCCGCTGCCAGCGCGCCAACCTGGCCGAGCAGTCCGCCCACTGGACCCTGGTGCAACTGCCGGAGAAGCGCCACCGCGCAGCCTGAGCCCGCCAGTGCTCCCGAAGGGAGCAATGCGGCGTTACTCCGCCCTATTTTCGTCCCCCGCCGGGGCGCTGAACGGCCCTGGCGGCCCCGTCGCCCGGGCCGTTGCGCGCAAGAGCCCGCCGCTCTAACTCCAGCCTTCCCATCGTCCAGCGCAGAGAGCCCAATAAAACATTTTAAATCATATGTAATATGGCATAGGCTGTGCTTGCTCCACGCAGGCGGCCGCCGCTGTTACCCCGGCCCGGCCGCCCCGGTTTTCACCGCTGCCGCCACACGCCGTGGGCAGCGGGCTCCCAGTCCCGATCCATCTGTTCAATGCCGACGTGCATAGCCATACAGGAACAATAACGATGAACAGTCCGATCCAACCCGGCATCGCCCCGGTCGACCGCGATGCGGAACAGCTCCGCGCGCTGGGCTATTCCTCCAACTTCGAACGCAGCATGAGCCTGTGGCAGAACTTCGCCCTGGGCTTCACCTACCTGTCGCCGGTGGTCGGCGTGTACAGCATCTTCGGCCTGTGCCTGGCCGCCGGCGGGCCGCCGATGTTCTGGTCGTACCTGCTGGTGGGCCTGGGGCAGATGCTGGTGTGCCTGATCTTCTGCGAGGTGGTTTCGCAGTTCCCGATCTCCGGCGGCGTGTACCCCTGGGCCCGACGCCTGGTGGGCAAGCGCTGGGCGTGGATGGTCGGCTGGATCTACTCGGTGTCGCTGTGCGTGACCATCGCCGCGGTGGCCCTGGGCGCCGGCCCCTACGTCGCCACGCTGCTCGGCTTCGAGGCCGACCCGGCGACCAACACCCTGATCGGCCTGGGCCTGACGCTGGTCGCCACCCTGCTCAACCTCAGCGGCACCAAGCTGCTGGCGCGGGTGGCCATGTTCGGCTTCCTCTGCGAGCTGATCGGTGCCATCGTCATCGGCGGCTACCTGCTGATCTTCGAACGCCACCAGCCGATCTCGGTGCTGTTCAACACCTTCGACATCCGCATCGACGGCGCCTACTGGCCGGCGTTCCTCACCGCCTCCCTGGCCGGCATGTTCCTCTACTACGGCTTCGAGGCCTGCGGCGACGTCGCCGAGGAAACCCCGAACCCCAGCCGGCGCATTCCCAAGGCCATGCGCATGACCATCTGGATCGGCGGCGGCGCCTCGATGTTCGCCGCCCTGGCGCTGATCCTCGCGGTGCCGGACATCGGCGCGGTGATCTCCGGCGCCGACAAGGACCCGATGACCACCATCTTCGACGGCGCCTTCGGCCCGCTCGGCGCGCGCCTGGTGATGCTGGTGATCCTGGTGTCGTTCGTCTCCTGCGTGCTCAGCCTGCAGGCCGCCGCCAGCCGCCTGCTGTACTCCTACGCCCGCGACGAGATGGTCATGGGCAGCCGCCTGCTGCAGCGCCTGTCGCCCAACACCCACGTGCCCACCGCGGCCCTGGTGGTGTGCGGGGTGATCCCGGCGATCATCGTGTGCATCGGCTTCTACCTGCAGAACGCCATCGGCACCGTGGTCAGCTTCGCCGCCATCGGCATCTACCTGGCCTTCCAGATGATCGTCGGCGCCGCCCTGTTCGCCCGCCTGCGCGGCTGGAAGCCCAGCGGCGCCTTCACCCTGGGCAAGTGGGGCTGGCCGGTGAACATCGCCGCCCAGGTCTACGGCCTGCTGGCGATCATCAACATGTCCTGGCCGCGCACGCCGGACGCGCCCTGGTACATCAACTACGGGATCATCCTGGTGGGCACCATCGTGATCGCCGTGGGGCTGGTGTACATGACGGTGTTCAAGCCCTATGACAAGGGCACTGCGCCGGCTGGGGATGCCTGGAAGCTGGCCCGGCATTGAGGCCTGGCCTGAAGAAGAACGCCCGGTGAATGCCGGGCGTTTCTTTTTGAGGAGGGGTCAAGGGCTGGGGAGAGGGAGCGGAGCCCGCCCGATACACCGCAGCCACCGGATAGCGAGGTAGGGCGTTATCCGCCGAATCGCGGACAGAGTTGCTCCTACGGTTACAGGGAGGCTCGGGCGTAGGAGCGGACTTTGTCCGCGATTGGGCTCACCGTGCGCCCTACGGATTCCCGGCGCTCACCCCACGATCGCCTCGAACCCCTGGCGGATCTGCTCCTCCGGCAGGTTGTCGCCGATGAACACGATCACGCTCTCGCGCGCCTCCTCGCCCCAGGGCGTGTCCCAGTCGAAGCCGTACAGCCGCAGCACGCCCTGGAACACCAGGCGGCGTTCCTCGCCCTGGATGTTCAGCACGCCCTTGTAGCGCAACAGCGAGTTGCCGTGCCATTGCAGCAGGTCGTCCATGAATTCGCTCAGGCGCTCGATGTTCAGCGGCTTGTCGCTGCGCAGCACCAGGGTGCGGATGCGGTCGTCGCTGGCCGCCACCGGACGCAGCGGCTGCAGCGGGCGCAGGCCGAGGTCGGCGTTGAGGTTGAAGCCGCGCACGTCGAGCAGGCGTTCCAGTTCGATGCGGCCATGGTCCACCGGGTACAGCTCGGCGCGGCGGTTGATGTGTTGCAGGCGTTCGGCCAGGGCCTGGTACTGCTCGACGCTGACCAGGTCGCGCTTGCTCACCAGGATGCGGTCGCCGAAGCCGACCTGGGCCTGGGCGATGGCCTCCTGCAGGTGACGGTCGGCGTTGGCGGCGTCCACCAGGGTGATGATGCCGTCGAGCAGGTAGCGCTCGCGCAGCGTCTCGTCGACGAAGAAGGTCTGCGCCACCGGCGCCGGGTCGGCCAGGCCGGTGCATTCGATCACCAGGCGGTCGAAGGCGATCTCGCCGCTGTCGCGCTGCTCCAGCAGCAGGTACAGCGAACGCTCCAGGTCGTTGTTGATGGTGCAGCAGACACAGCCGTTGGACAGCGTCATGACCTGCGCCGGGGCATCGCCCAGCAGTTGGCCGTCGATGGGGGCGTCGCTGAATTCGTTCTCGATCACCGCGATCTTCAGGCCGTGTTCGGCCTGCAGGATGTGGCGCAACAGGGTGGTCTTGCCGGCGCCGAGGAAGCCGGTGAGCACGGTCACCGGAATCTGCGCGGGCACTACGGAATCACTCATGGGAACCATCCGGGCAGGAAAATGAAAACGGGCCGCTCGCTGGCGGCCCGTCCGTTTATACACCCATCCGCGGCTTCAGCAGCAACGGATCGGTCGCCCCTTGCCGCCGCCGTAGCGTGCCTCCTGGCGTTCGCGGAAGAACTCCTTGTAGCTCATCACCGGCTTGTCCGGGTGCTTGCTGCGCATGTGCTCGACATAGGTGTCGTAGTCGGGCATGCCCACCAGCATCCTGGCGGCCTGCCCGAGGTACTTGCCCATGCGACTGAGGTCATTGAACACGTGTCACCTCCTGCCTCAGGCCTCGGGAATGGGCTGGAACGGCGCTTCCTTGTCGGTACGCTCCTTCTTGGTCCAGGCCTTGGCGCCGACCTTGATGGAGTACACCAGCACGCTGAACACCACCAGCAGGAACAGCGCGGTGAGGCCGGCGTTGATGTAGGCGTTGACCATCACCGTCTTGACCTGGGCGATGTCCTTGGCCGGGGCCAGGACCTGGCCGGCGTCCAGCGCGGCGCCGTACTTCTGCGCCAGGGCGACGAAGCCCACCGCCGGGTTGCCGTCGAAGATCTTGATCAGGCCCGCGGCGCTGGTGCAGATCAGCAGCCAGGCCGCCGGCAGCGCGGTGACCCACACGTACTGCTGGCGCTTCATCTTGATCAGCACCACGGTGGCGAGCATCAGGGCGATGCCGGCGAGCATCTGGTTGGAGATGCCGAACAGCGGCCACAGGGTGTTGATGCCGCCCAGCGGGTCGACCACGCCCTGGTACAGCAGCCAGCCCCACAGCGCCACGCAGCCGCCGGTGCCGACGATGTTGGCGCCCCAGGAGTCGGTCTTCTTCAGCGACGGGACGAAGTTGCCCAGCAGGTCCTGCAGCATGAAGCGCCCGGCGCGGGTGCCGGCGTCCACCGCGGTGAGGATGAACAGCGCCTCGAAGAGGATCGCGAAGTGGTACCAGAAGGCCATGGTGTTCTCGCCCGGCAGCACCTGGTGGAGGATGTGGGCGATGCCCACGGCCAGGGTCGGGGCGCCGCCGGCGCGGGCCAGGATGGTGGTCTCGCCGATGTCCTTGGCGGTCTGGGTGAGTATTTCCGGGGTGATGGCAAAGCCCCAGCCGCTGACGGTCGCGGCCACCGCGGCGACGTCAGTGCCGACCACCGCCGGCGGGCTGTTCATGGCGAAGTAGATGCCCGGCTCGATCACCGAAGCGGCGACCATGGCCATGATCGCCACGAAGGACTCCATCAGCATGCCGCCGTAGCCGATGTAGCGGGCGTCGGGCTCGCGGTTGAGCAGCTTGGGCGTGGTGCCCGAGGAGATCAGCGCGTGGAAGCCGGACACGGCGCCACAGGCGATGGTGATGAACAGGAAGGGAAACAGGCTGCCCTTCCACACCGGGCCGGTGCCGTCGGTGAACTGCGTCAGGGCCGGCATCTTCAGCTCCGGCATGACGATCAGGATGCCGATGGCCAGGGCGACGATGGTGCCGATCTTCAGGAAGGTCGACAGGTAGTCGCGCGGGGCCAGCAGCAGCCACACCGGCAGCACCGAGGCGATGGCGCCGTAGCCGATCAGCATCCAGACGATCTGCACGCCGTGGAAGGTGAACACCGGCGCCCATTCGGGGCTGGCCGCGACCTGCCCGCCGAGCCAGATGGAGCCCAGCAGCAGGGCCACGCCGACCACCGAGATCTCGCCGATGCGGCCCGGGCGGATATAGCGCATGTACACGCCCATGAGGATCGCGATCGGGATGGTGGCCATCACCGTGAACATGCCCCAGGGGCTTTCCGCCAGGGCCTTCACCACGATCAGGGCGAGCACCGCGAGGATGATGATCATGATCAGGAACGCGCCGAACAGGGCGATGGTCCCCGCCACCTGCCCCATTTCCTCGCGCACCAGTTCACCCAGCGAGCGCCCGTTGCGGCGGCTGGAGATGAACAGGATCATGAAGTCCTGCACCGCGCCGGCCAGGACCACCCCGGCGATCAGCCAGAGGGTGCCGGGCAGGTAGCCCATCTGCGCGGCGAGCACCGGGCCCACCAGCGGGCCGGCGCCGGCGATGGCGGCGAAGTGATGACCGAAGAGGATGTGCTTGTTGGTCGGGACGTAGTCCAGGCCGTCGTTGTTGAGCACCGCGGGGGTGGCTCGGTTGGGGTCCAGTTGCATCACCTTCTCGGCGATGAACAGGCTGTAGTAGCGGTAGGCGACCAGGTAGATGGCAACCGCCGCTACCACGATCCACAGGGCATTGATGGCTTCGCCGCGGCGAAGCGCCACGACTCCTAAGGCACATGCTCCGACTATCGCCACGATCGCCCAGGCGATGTGACGTAGCAGGCTGTTGTTATTGTTCATGGCGATGCTTCCGACTGTTGAAGGGCGAGAATTCGCAGGAAAAATTCTAGTCCTTTCCGGCGAGTCATTTATACGACCTTAGTCTAGAGCCGTTGCAACGATATTGCCGCCTGAAAAGGGGCGGTCTGGTGTCGCGGCCAGCGCCGCGCAAACCGCTCTGCGTCGAGGGTTTGCGCGCGGGCCGGAGCTGGGTGGGAAGCTCAGGCGGGTTGCTTGGCGTAGCGCGCCAGGGTGGCGTCGCGCTGCATCACCGCCAGGGTGTTGGCGTAGACCTGTTCGCTGGTGGCGTCCTGGCTGGCGAAGATTTCGCCGAAGTGCTGCCGGGTGACCTGGGCGAAGTGCGCGCGGTCCTGCGCCTGCACGCCTAGCAGGGTGGCGTAGGCGTCCAGCGCCTCGCCGTGGCCCCTGGCCATGTCCTCGGCGATGCTGTCGAGCATGCCGTTCATGGCCAGGACCGAGCGGCCGCTGTAGCGGATACGCACGTTGGAGTCGCAGCCGTTGGTGCCGGAGGTGAGGCCGAAGGTGGCGTTGCCCGAGGTGCCGTTAGTGGTGGTGGCCAGCAGGTGCGGGAGCAGCCCGCGCTGGCCTTCGAAGAGCAACTGGCCCCAGCCGCAGCCCTTGCTGCTGGCGTCATCGGCCTGGGCCAGCAGGCTCGCCGACGCCAGAACCCCGAGGATAAGCCCCTTTCCCAGAATCTTGTTGTCCATGCTCCGCTCCGCCTTGGTTTGATGGGGAACCGCCCTAGCAGCTTTGGCGACGCCCGGACGGCTGTCAAACCGCCGGCCGGCGATGCGACGGGCGACAGGGGCTTGGCTATAGTGAGGCGAACGCAAATCGGCCGGAGAGCCCACCCATGAGTGACGATCACGCTGAACGACGGCGCTTCAGCCGCATCGCCTTCGACGCCAGCACCGAGGTCGCCCAGGACGGCCAGCGCTGGAAGGCCGAATTGCAAGACCTGTCGCTGCAGGGCCTGCTGGTGACCCGCCCGCCGGGCTGGAACGGCGACCCGGGCAAGCCCTTCGAGGTGCGCATCTACCTGGGCTTCGACGCCAACATCTACATGGAGGCGGACCTGGCCTGGGAACGCGAAGGCCTGCTGGGCTTCATCTGCCGGCACATCGACCTGGACTCCATCAGCCACCTGCGCCGCCTGGTGGAACTCAACCTGGGCGACGCGAGCCTGCTGGAACGCGAGCTGACGGCGCTGGGGGAGCAGGCGTAGGGCGTACAACCGTTCGCGGTTGTACGCCGTTTGACCCAGGGTACGGCCCGCGCCCAGGTCAGCCTCGGGGCTGCCGGGAATCACGGTTAACCGGCGGATAACGTCGAACGTTATCCGCCCTACGCCGCCCCACCCACGCCATTCCCCTGTAGGAGCGCGCCCTGCGCGCGAATCGCGGGCAGGGCCCGCTCCTACAGTTCGCTGGGTAGCACGGCATTCCTCCCCCGGAGCGGACCTTGTCCGCGATAGCCGGAACTATCGGCGCGATTCGCGGATGAGATCCGCCTACGTCGCCCCACCTGCGCCATTCCCCTGTAGGAGCGCGCCCTGCGCGCGAAATCGCGGGCAGGGCCCGCTCCTACAGTTCGCTGGGTAGCACGGCATTCCTCCCCCGTAGGAGCGGACCTTGTCCGCGATAGCCGGAACTATCGGCGCGATTCGCGGATGAGATCCGCCTACGCCGCCCCACCTGCGCCATTCCCCTGTAGGAGCGCGCCCTGCGCGCGAAATCGCGGGCAGGGCCCGCTCCTACCGTATGGGCGAACACGGCTTTTCGTAGGAGCGAGCTTGCTCGCGAATGAGCCCCGCTACGGAATCTGTTCGCGAGCAAGAACTAGGCGTCCCCCTCGCTCCTACGAAGGGCAACTCGGCGCTGGCTATTCGAACAACGCATCCAGCGCCTGCTCCAGGCGCGTCACCGGGATCACCTGCAGCCCCGGCGGGGCCTCCTTGGGGGCGTTGCCCTGGGGCACGATGGCGCGCTTGAAGCCGTGCTTGGCGGCTTCCTTCAGGCGCTCCTGGCCGCTGGGCACCGGGCGCACCTCGCCGGACAGGCCGACCTCGCCGAACACCAGCAACTGATGATCCAGCGGCCGGTTGCGCAGGCTGGACATCACCGCCGCCATCAGCGCCAGGTCCGACGCGGTTTCCAGCACCTTCACCCCGCCCACCACGTTGAGGAACACGTCCTGGTCGTAGGTGGGAATGCCGCCGTGGCGGTGCAGCACCGCCAGCAGCATGGCCAGGCGGTTCTGGTCCAGGCCCAGGGTGACGCGCCGCGGGTTGGCCAGGTGGCTGGTGTCGACCAGCGCCTGCACCTCCACCAGCATCGGCCGCGAGCCCTCCCAGGTGGCCATGACCACGCTGCCGGGCACCGACTCCTGGGCGCGGGTGAGGAAGATCGCCGAGGGGTTGGAGACCTCCTTCAGGCCGCGGTCGGTCATGGCGAACACGCCCAGTTCGTTGACCGCGCCGAAGCGGTTCTTCACCGCCCGCAGCAGGCGCAGGCGGCCGTCGGACTCTCCCTCGAAATACAGCACGGTGTCGACCATGTGCTCCAGCACCCGCGGGCCGGCCAGGGCGCCTTCCTTGGTGACGTGGCCGACCAGGAAGATCGCCGTGCCGCTCTGCTTGGCGAAGCGCACCAGCAGCGCGGCGCTCTCGCGCACCTGGGCGACGCCGCCGGGGGCCGATTGCAGCTGTTCGGTGAAGATGGTCTGGATGGAGTCGATCACCATCACCTTGGGCTGCTCGTGGCGAGCGGTGGCGATGATGCTTTCGATGCAGGTCTCGGTCATGACCTTGAGCTTGTCTTCCGGCAGGCCCAGGCGCCGCGCGCGCATGGCCACCTGCTGCTGCGACTCCTCGCCGGTGACGTAGAGCGCCGGCATGCGGCTGGCGATGCTGCACAGGGTCTGCAGGAGGATGGTCGACTTGCCGATGCCCGGGTCGCCACCGATCAGCACGACGGAGCCGTCCACCAGGCCGCCGCCCAGGGCGCGGTCGAGTTCGTTGGAGGCGGTGCTGAAGCGCGGCATCTCCTCGACGCTGACTTCCGCCAGAGTCTTGATGTTGGCCTGCTGCCCGGCCCAGCCGCCGCGCCCGGAACCAGCGGAACCGCCGGTGGGCGTGGTGTCGACGACGGTCTCCACCAGGGTGTTCCAGGCGCCGCAGTCGGCGCACTGACCGGCCCATTTGGGGAAGGTGGCGCCGCACTCGGTGCAGCCGTACATGCGCTTGGCCTTGGCCATGGGCGGACTCCGTCGAAGACAAAGCCCGCATCATAGCGGTTCGCGCCGGGCGCTTCAGCCCGGCGCGGCAGTGGCCGACGGATGTCGCCGGAGGATCAGCCCGCCAGCAGGCGGTACTGGCTCTCCATGTCGTAGCGCAGGCCTTCGCGACGCATGATCAGCGAGGCCAGGGTGCAGTCGGGGCGCTCGATCCCCTCCTCCACCCGGCTGATGCGCTGGTCCAGCAATTCGTACTGCAGTTTCAGGCGCACCAGGCGCTCCTGGGCCCGGCGCGGGTCGAAGGGGGTCTTGGCCTGCTTGCGGAGGGTCTTGCCGAGGGGACGCTGCTCTTTACGCATGGCGAATCACCAGCAGTAGAAAAGGATGTCCGAAGACTACGCCCGACCTCGGCGAGCCCCCTTGATATCGATCAAGCTCAGGCTGAACGCTGCAACAGTTCGGCGATCTCGTCCTTCAGGGCGACCCGCTGCAGCTTGAGGTTGTTCAGCGCCAGGTCATCCAGCGGCTCGCGCCCGTCCTCGATGTCGTAGATGCGCCGGTCCAGCTCCTCGTAGGTGCCGGCCAGGCGGGTGAAATGGCTGTTCTCGCCGATGAGCTTGGCGATCTTGGCGCGCTGATCGGGAAACTCACGGGCCAGGGGATGGTGCTCCAGCGGCATGGCGGTCCTCCTTACTGCGTGGGTGGATGATTCCCTTCAGCCTAGACCACCACCGAATTTCGCCCAGCGCCGCCGGTCATGCCGGAACTTTTGCGCTGGCGGCTGTCCATGGCGGCTCGGGGGGGAGTGTTCAACGCCGGCGCGGCCGCTAAACTCCCCCCTGTCCCTCTCTATCCCTACAAGGAGTCTGTGCATGAGTCTGCTTAGCGAGTTCAAGGCCTTTGCCGTCAAAGGCAACGTGGTCGACATGGCCGTCGGTATCATCATCGGGGCCGCCTTCGGCAAGATCGTCTCGTCCTTCGTCGGCGACGTGATCATGCCGCCGATCGGCCTGCTGATCGGCGGGGTCGACTTCTCCGACCTGGCCATCACCCTCAAGGCCGCCGAGGGCGACGTCCCGGCGGTGGTGCTGGCCTACGGCAAGTTCATCCAGACCTGCCTGGACTTCCTGATCGTCGCCTTCGCCATCTTCATGGGCGTGAAGGCCATCAACCGGCTCAAGCGCGAAGAGGCCGCCGCCCCCGAAGCGCCGCCGGCGCCGACGCCCGAGGAAGTGCTGCTGACCGAGATCCGCGACCTGCTGAAGAGCCAGCAGAACCGCAGCTGAACCAACCCCGCGCGCCGTCAGGCGGCGCGCGGCGGTTGCAGCAACAGGCGCTCGACGCGCCGCTCCTTCACTTCCAGCACCCGCAGGCGCCAGCCGCGGTGCTCCAGTTCGTCACCGGCCGTCGGCAGGCGGTCCAGCAGGTGCAGCGCCAGGCCGCCCAGGGTGCGGCAATCCTCCGGCGCCTGGCCGCGGAAGCCGATGCGCTCGGCCAGCAACGCCAGGGTGGTGGCGCCGCGCACGCGCCAGCCATCGCTGCCCTTCTCGATGTCCGGGCCGGTCATCTCGCTGGCGTCCGGCAGTTCGCCGGCGATCGCCTGGAGAATGTCGGTCAGCGTCAGCAGGCCCTCGAAGCCGCCGAACTCGTTGACCACGAAGGCCACGTGGGTCGAGGCCTGGCGCATCTGTTCCAGGGCGCCGAGCACGCTGCAGCTGTCCGGCAGGTTCAGCGGCGCCCGCAGCAGCGGCTCGATGTCCGGCTGGCGGCCGGCGAGGATGGCCTTCAGCAGTTCCTTCTTGTGCACGTAGCCCAGCGGCTCATCGACCTGGCCGGCGCGGATCACCAGCAGGCGCGAGTAGGGCGAATCCAGCAGCACCTGGCGCGTCTGAGCGGCATCGGCATCCAGGTCGATGCGGTGCACCTCGGTGCGTTCGGTCATCACCGAGCGGATGGAGCGCTCGGCCAGCTCCAGCACGCCGCTGATGAGCACCCGCTCGCGGCGGTCGAAGGGCGCGTCGGCCGGCTCTTCGCCCAGCATGTCGGCGATTTCCTCGCCCACCTCGTCGGCCTCCACCTTGCCGCCCAGCAGGCGCAGCACCGCGTAGCGCGTGCGCTCGCGCGGGCCGCGGCTGCCCTGCAGGCTGCGCCGGCGGCGCCAGCGCACCACCTGGTTGGCCAGCTCGATGAGGATAGAGAAGCCGATGGCGGCGTACAGGTAACCCTTCGGGATGTGGAAGCCCAGGCCCTCGGCGGTGAGGCTGAAGCCGATCATCATGAGGAAGCCCAGGCACAGCATGATCACCGTGGGGTGGGCGTTGACGAAGGCGGTCAGCGGCTTGCTGGCGACCATCATCAGGGCCATGGAGAAGACCACGGCGATCATCATCACTTCCAGCTGCTCGACCATGCCCACGGCAGTGATCACCGCGTCCAGGGAGAACACCGCGTCGAGCACCACGATCTGCGCCACCACCGGCCAGAACGCGGCGTAGACCCGCGCGCCGCCAGCCTTGTGCACGCGGCCCTCGAGGCGCTCGTGCAATTCCAGGGTGGCCTTGAACAGCAGGAACAGGCCGCCGAACAGCATGATCAGGTCACGCCCGGAGAAGGCCTTGCCGAACACCTCGAACAGCGGTTCGGTGAGGGTCACCAGCCAGGAGATGCTGGCCAGCAGGCCCAGGCGCATCAGCAGCGCCAGCGACAGGCCGATCAGCCGGGCGCGGTCGCGCAGCTGCGGCGGCAGCTTGTCGGCGAGGATGGCGATGAACACCAGGTTGTCGATGCCCAGCACCAGCTCCAGCAGGATCAGGGTGAGCAGGCCGAGCCAGGCCGTAGGGTCCAGGAGCCACTCCATGGTCAGCTCCGGGGCGCGCGCTGGGGCGCGGCGAGGGTGTGGGGGAAGGTATTACCGAAGGGGTCGTCGGCCGCCGGGGGCGGCTCGCTCGTGTGGCAGTCCATGGGGTTCCAGGGGCTATGGATGGACGGCCATCCTAAGGGCAAAGACGCCCGCCCCTTAAGCGGGCAATCTTTTCCAAATCTTGCCTACCAGTAGTTCTCCACGGCGATCTGCCCGGGCTTGCGCGTCAGCGCCAGGCTCATGCCGCGGGTCTTCAGCGCCGTGCGGGTGTCCTCGATCATCTGCGGGTTGCCGCAGAGCATCACCCGCGAATGCTCGGGGGTGAGTTCCAGGCCGGCGGCGCGTTCCAGCTCGCCGTTCTCGATCAGCGTGGTGATGCGCGCGCCCAGGCAGCCGGGCACCTGCTCGCGGGTGACCACGGGGATGAACTGCAGCTTGTGCGCGTGCTCGGCCAGGTAGTCGCGCCCGGCCAGGCCGGCGATCAGCTCGCGATAGGCCAGCTCCTTTTCCTCGCGGGCGCTGTAGACCAGCTTGATGGTCTCGAAGCGCTCCCACACCTCGAAGTCCTGGAGGATCGACAGGAAGGGCGCAAGCCCGGTGCCGGTGGCCAGCAGCCAGAGGTCGCGGCCGTCGGGGAAGCGGTCGAGGGTGAGGAAGCCGAAGGCCTGGCGGTCGACCAGCAACTGGTCGCCCTCGCGCAGGCGGCTCAGCTCGCTGGTGAACTCCCCGCCCGGCACCACGATGGAGAAGAACTCCAGGTGCTCGTCGTGGGGCGCCGAGACCATCGAATAGGCGCGCCAGACGATGCTACCGCTGGGCTTGTACACGCCCAGGCGGGCGAACTGCCCGGCGCGGAAGCGAAAGCCCGCGTCGCGGGTGGTGCGCAGGGTGAACAGGCTGGGGGTCAGCGTCTGCACGTCGAGCAGCGTCTGACGGGTGAACTTCTCTTCGCTGGCGGTCATACTCCGCTCCCGATCCAATCTCTACCTACAGTTTCTCCCATCGCAAGAGCGAGAAACACCGTCAGATATCAGGGCCTTTGCCTCAAACCGCGGCCGGCCTGACCTGGCGCAACGAAAAAGCGATGCCCATGCCGACCTTCCACACGCCCTTCGCCGAACTCGACCTGATCCGCCAGCCGGAGCAACGCAACGACCCGCTGCAAGCCTTCGACGCCGCCGACGAATACCTGCTGCGCCAGGTGGCCGCCGACGGCCTGGCCGGCGATTGCCGGGTGCTGGTGCTCAACGATGCCTTCGGCGCCCTGGCCGCGGGCCTGGCCGGGCACGCGCAGGTGACCAGCAGCGGCGACTCCTTCCTCGCCGGCCAGGCCCTGGGCAAGAACCTGGCGCGCAACGGCCTGGCGGAGGACGCCGTGATATTCGTCCCGGCCAGCGAAACCCCGGCGGGGCCCTTCAACCTGGTGCTGCTGCGGGTGCCCAAGACCCTGGCCCTGCTGGAGGAACAGCTGATCCGCCTGCACGGCCGCCTGGCGCCGGGCGCGCGGGTGATCGCCGGGGCCATGGTCAAGCACCTGCCGCGCGCCGCCGGCGACCTGCTGGAAAAATACATCGGCCCGGTGCAGGCCTCGCTGGCCGAAAAGAAGGCCCGCCTGCTGTTCGCCACGCCTGTGGATAAAGCCCCGGTCGCCTCGCCCTACCCCAGCCGCTACACGCTGGACGAGCCGAAGCTGGAACTGCTCAACCATGCCAACGTGTTCTGCCGCGAAGGCCTGGACATCGGCACCCGCGCCTTCCTCCCGCACCTGCCGCGCGGCCTGGGCCGGGCGCGGGTAGCGGACCTGGGCTGCGGCAACGGCGTGCTCGCCATCGCCAGCGCCCTGGCCAACCCGGAGGCCCACTACAGCCTGGTGGACGAATCCTTCATGGCTGTGCAGTCGGCCCGCGAGAACTGGCGCGCCGCCCTGGGCGAACGCGAGGCGGAATTCCACGCCGCCGACGGCCTGGCCGGACAGCCGGCGGACTCGCTGGACGTGGTGCTGTGCAACCCGCCCTTCCACCAGCAGCAGGTGGTCGGCGACTTCCTCGCCTGGCGCATGTTCCAGCAGGCCCGCCACGCGCTGGTCACTGGCGGCCAGCTGTGGATAGTCGGCAACCGCCACCTGGGCTACCACGCCAAGCTCAAGCGCCTGTTCCGCGGCGTAGAGCAGGTGGCGGCGAACCCGAAGTTCGTGGTGCTCAAGGCGAGCAAGTAGGACCGACGGTCATTGCCTTCTGCGGGGCGGCGGCGCAGGATACACACACAGCTGTACACACATATCTGTGGAGGTCCTTGCCATGTCCTCGCCCACACTCCCCAGCCGCGTCTTCATGAACGGCAACAGCCAGGCGGTGCGCATTCCCCAGGAGTTCCGCCTGGACGCCAGCCGCGTGGAGATCCGCCGCCAAGCCAATGGCGACCTGGTCATCCACCCATTGCCCGAGGACCGCGGCGAGGCGTTGCTGCAGGCGCTGTCCGGCTTCGACGAGGCGTTCATCGAAGCGCTGGAGGAAGGGCAGCGCGAACAGCCGCCGATGCAGGAGCGGGAAGAGCTGTGAAATACCTGCTCGACACCAACATCCTCATCTACCTGCTGAAGAACCGCCCGGAATCCGTGGCCCGACGGGTCAACGCCCTGCCCGCCGACGCCGGCCTGTGCATGTCCTTCTTCACCTACGCAGAACTGCTCAAGGGCGCCGAACGCAGCACCCGGCGCAGCGAGGTCCTGCGCCAGCTGGAGCGCCTGACGCGCCAGGTGCCGGTGGTCTACGACGGTACCCCACGCCTGTGCGAGCACTACGCGACGCAGTTCACCCGCCTCAAGCTGGCCGGCACGCCGATCGGCGCCAACGACCTATGGATCGCCTGCCACGCCCTGGCGCTGGAGGCGACCCTGGTGACGCACAACACCCGCGAGTTCGAACGCATCGACGGGCTGTGCCTGGAAGATTGGGCTGCCGAGTAGGACATCGTGGACGGAGTCCGCTGCTACGCTGCCCCAGCCGCGCCGCGTCCCTGTAGGAGCGCGCCCTGCGCGCGAATCGCGGGCAGGGCCCGCTCCTACAGGTTACCGGGAGGCACGGTATTCCTCCCCCGTAGATACCGTGTCACCTAGCCTCGAGCAAGGGCCAGTTCCACATTGTATGGCTGGCCCGACTTGAGGACGCCATAGGCGATCTGCAGCAGCTTGCGCATGGCAGCACAGATGATCTGTTTACCCGCTTTGCCTTTCTCCTCGAGCCGTAAACGCAGTGCCCGTATCGCCTGGTTATGGCTCATGGCACAGATGGCTGGCATGAACAGGCCTGCCCGCAAGAGGCGTGAGCCGATCTTTGAGATCCTCACCTGGCCCTTGTGTTGGCCGGATTCCCTGAGCCTCGGATTGAGTCCTGCAAAAGCCACGACCGCCCGGGCACTCTCGAAGCGGCTGATTGATCCAAGTTCGGCCAGCAACAGGGCTGCAGTTTTGTCGCTGATACCCTCGATACTCGTCAGCAGATCGCGCTTGCCCCGCAAGTCAGGATCGTTGTCGATATGTTGGCGAATCGCTTCCAGCGTCTGTTCAATCTGCTGTTCCAGATGGGCCGAGACCGACAGGATCGACTCTTTCACCACGTCGCTCTTGGCGGTTTCCAGGCGGTTGATTTCCATCTGGAACAGCTCCTTGAGCTCTTCGTAGCGCCGTACCAGCGCACGGAGTTGCCGCACGCTCACCGGGTCCGGCTGCCAGAGCTGGAGATCCTCGGCATGCCGAGCGCCGTAGAGGGCGATCAACTTGGCGTCGACCTTGTCGGTCTTGACCCGTTGCAACTGGCTTTGCGCATAGCTGGCGATACGTGCCGGATTCATCACGCAGACACGATATCCCCGGGCCAACAGATAATCGCCCAGAGCTTCGTGATAGATGTTGGTGGCTTCCATCACCACCCACGCCCCTGGCTCGGCATGTTTTTGCAGCCACTGGTCAAAGACGCTGAAGCCCGACTGATCGTTGCTCAGATTGCCTTTGGTGCGGTATTTGCCATTGCTCTGCAGAACCGCAATGTCGAAAGTTTTCTTGGCGATATCCACGCCAACTACGATGGCCATAACTCCTGCTACCTCTTACAGCTTTACATCATCAGCACTCCACTCCATCCAACCTTGCCTATACGAGCTACCACCGGGGTGGGGCTCCAGATACCGTTCGGACTCACGAGTGGATTGGGAAGGCAGGAGACTATCTACAGTGCAGGCTCGTAGCCTAGGAGCGGACACGTCTTCCTGGTCTTCCTTCCGGTGATCAGCCGGAGACTACCCGCCGTTATGGCGGGTCGTCGACATACAAGGAGCGGACCTTGTCCGCGATAGCCGGACATATCGGCGCGTTTCGCGGATGAGATCCGCTCCTACGCTGCCCCAGCCACGCCGTGTCCCTGTAGGAGCGCGCCCTGCGCGCGAATCGCGGGCAGGGCCCGCTCCTACAGGTTGCCGGCAGGCACGGTATGCCTCCCTCGTAGGAGCGGACCTTGTCCGCGATAGCCGGACGTATCGGCGCGATTCGCGGATGAGATCCGCTCCTACGCTGCCCCAGCTGCGGCATTCCCTTGTAGGAGCGAGCTTGCTCGCGAACCATGCCGTGCCTGTAGCGGTTCGCGAGCAAGCTCGCTCCTACGAAGAGCCGGGCGTTAGGGACGCGGGGGTGTCTACGTCGCGTAGGACGCCGGGGTCGCCCACTTCGATGGGGTGCCAGGCTTCGCGGTGGGCTTGCAGCACCGTGCGGGCGCCTTCGTCGCCTTGCAGGGTACGGAGTTCCGGCCAGAAGGCGCGGCCGAAGAGGACCGGGTGGCCGCGTTGGCCTTGGTGCAGGGGGAAGACGATGCGCTGCTCGCTGGCTTGCGAAGCCAGCAGGCGCAGGGTTTGCGGTGCTATCCAGGGCATGTCGGCGAGCAGGATCGCCACGCTGGTGGCCGGGTTGTCGGCCAGCGCGGCGACGCCGGCGGCGAGGCTGTGGCCCAGGCCGGATTCCGCCTCCGCGCAGCGCACGACGGAGATATCCACAGGTACGCCAAGCACCGCCGCATCATCCTCCGGGCGCAGCACCACGCAGACCTCGTCGAACGCCTCGCGGGCATTGGCCAGGCTCGCCGCCAGCAAACCACGGCCATCGGCCAGGCGCGCCAGGCGCTTGTCGGCGCCGAAGCGCCGGCCGAAGCCGGCCGCCAGCAGCAGCGCGACGGTCGTCACAGGCTTTCGCGCTGGATGCCGCTGCGGGTGCGGAGGATGTCGGCGAGCACCGCCAGGGCGATTTCCGCCGGGGTCTTGCTGCCCAGGTTGAGGCCGATGGGCGCGTGGATGCGCGCCAGCTCCGCCTCGCCCAGGCCGCCGACGCGCTCCAGGCGCTCCATGCGCCTGGCCGAGGTGGTGCGCGAGCCCATCACGCCGATGTAGAAAGCTTCGGTGCGCACCGCTTCGAGCATCGCCAGGTCGTCGATCTTCGGGTCGTGGGTCAGCGCCACCACCGCGGTATCGGCGTGGCAGCCGCCGTTGGCGATGAAGATCGACGGCAGCTCGCGGCGAATCTCGATGCCGTCCAGCTCGACGCCATCCAGCGCTTCCTCGCGCGGATCGCACAGGATCACTTCGAAGCCCAGGCCCTTGCCGAACTCGGCGCAGGCATGGGCCACGCTGGAATAGCCGGCCAGCAGCAGGCGCTGGGCCGCGCCGACGCGCAGCTGCACCGTGCCGGCGTCGCGTTCCACCCGGGGGCCGTGGCTGTGGTCGTCGTTCAGGCTGCGCGCGCCGCTGGCCAGGTCCACCCGGCGCAGCAGGCGGCGCTGGCCGAGCAGCGCCGCCTCCAGTTCGCGCAGGTGCGCCTGGACTTCGCAGTCCGGCGCCAGGTTTTCCACCAGCACGTCGAGGATGCCGCCGCAGGGCAGGCGGATGTTGCTGCGCTCGTCGCCTTCGCCGTAGCGCACCACCTTCACCGGCTCGGCGAACTCCCCGGCGGCCACGCGTTCGAGGAAGTCATCCTCGACGCAGCCGCCGGACAGCGAGCCCACCCACTGCCCGCCCTGGTTCACCGCCAGCAGCGAGCCCGGCGCGCGCGGCGCCGAGCCGTAGGTGAAGAGCACGGTGCAGAGCCAGACGCGCTGGCCCTCCCGGGACCAGCGCAGCGCCTGGCGAATCACTTGCAGATCGAGATGTTGCACTTCACATCGCCTTGCCGGCGTGGACCGGCACACCATCGGACTTCAGTTGCGCAACCGCCTTGGCGTCGAGGTCGCCGGGCAGGCCGCCCCAGCTTTGACGCAGGTAGTTGAGCAGATCGGTGAGTTGCGCGTCATCCAGTTTATCCGCGAAGCCGGGCATCGGCTGCATGCGTTCGAAGCCGCCGAACTGCTGTTCGCCGATGCCGTCGACGATCACCCGCAGCAGGTTGCGCGAGTCGGCCAGGCGCAGGGTGGTGTTGCCCTGCATGGCCACGGCGATGTGCGGCTTGCCCTCGCCTTCGGTGCCGTGGCAGCCGGCGCAGACGTTGAGGTACTGCTGGCGGCCGCGCTTGGCGCTGGCGGACAGTTGTGGATAAGCCACCGCCTGCACCACCTTGGCCGCCGGCGGCTGGTCGCCCAGCAGGTAGCTGGCCATGGCCCGCAGGTCGGCGCTGTCCAGGTGCTGGGTGCTGTGGTGCAGCACCGGGAACATCTCGTTGAACATGCTGCCCTGGGCGCTCATGCCGTGCTCGAGGAAGGCCGACAGGTCGGCGTGGTTCCAGCCGCGCGCGGCCAGGTCCTCGGGCAGCAGGCTGGGCGCCAGGTAGCCGTTGAGCAGGGCGCCGGACAGGCGCTTGTCCTGCTGCAGCGCGCCGATGGCGTTGCGCGGGGTGTGGCATTCGCCGCAGTGGCCGAGCACTTCCACCAGGTACTGGCCGCGCTGCCAGGGCTCGCTCCTGCCCTCGACGCTCTGCAGCTGGACGCTCTTGCCGTACAGCAGGTTCCAGCCGGCCAGCCCCGCGCGCACGTTGAACGGGAAGCTCAGCGCGGTCTCGGGCGCCGCGCGGTGCACCGGCTCGACGGTCATCAGGTAGGCGTGGATGGCGTCGGAATCCTCGCGCCTGATCAGGTGGTACGAGGTGTAGGGCATCGCCGGGTAGAGGTTGGCGCCGTCCTTGCGCTTGCCCTCGGTGAGGGCGGCGAAGAAGTCGTCGGCGCTGTAGTTGCCGATGCCGTAGTCCTTGTCCGGGGTGATGTTGCTGCCGTAGATGGTGCCGAACGGCGAGGCGATCGGCAGGCCGCCGGCGAAGGGCGCGCCGCGCGCCGCGGTGTGGCAGGCCATGCAGTCGGCGGCGCGGGCCAGGTACTCGCCGCGCTTGACCAGGTCGGCGTCGGCGGCCTGGGCGCCGGCGACCAGGCCCGCGCTCAGCAGCAGGCCGGTTAGCAGTCGCGCCATGCTCAGCCCTCCTTGACCAGGCCGAGGTCGCTGAGGACCTCGGCGGTGGCGTTGTAGTAGCGCACGTAGCCGGTGCAGCGGCAGATGTGGTGGCCCAGGCTGGCCTCGATCACCGACTCCAGCTCGCTCTTCTTCAGCGGCTGGCGCTGGGCCTTTTCCACCAGCACGGTGGCGGCGTTGACGAAGCCCGGCGCGCAGTAGCTGCACTGGAAGGCGAAGCGCTCGACGAACTTCTGCTGGATCGGGTTGAGCTCGCTCACCTGGCCCTGCGCATCGCGCTTGGCGTGGCCTTCGATGGTGCGCACCTTCTTGCCGTCGAACCAGTTGGCGCCGGTGATGCAGGTGCGCACTTCCTCGCTGGTGCCATCGGGGTTGTCGACGATCACCACGCAGGCGTGGCAGATACCCTGGCCGCAGCCCAGGCGCGAGCCGGTGAGGTTCTGGTATTCGTGCAGGTAGTCGATCATCGGCAGGTCTTCGGGGACCTCGACCGGGCCGACGCCTTGACCGTTGAGGGTCAGCTGGAGCTTAGCCATTGAGGGCCTCCTTGATGCGGGCGGGGGTGGCGGGCAGGTCGCGGACGCGCTTGCCGATGGCGTGGGCGATGGCGTTGCCCACGGCGCCGGCGATGGGGATCATCACCACTTCGGCGATGCCCTTGGACGGGTCGCTGGGCGACAGCGGCGGGAGGATCTCCGAGGTCTGCTGCCACACCGCCACGTCCTTGGCGCGCGGCAGGCGGTAGCGGTTGAAGTTCCAGTCGCCCTCGGCCGGGCCGCCCTCGTGCAGCGGCATCTCTTCCAGCAGCGCGTGGCCCAGGCCCATGGCGGTGCCGCCCTCGATCTGGCCCTTGACCAGCTCCGGCACCAGCACCCGGCCGCACTCCACCCAGGAGTGGTGGTTGAGCACCTGCACCTCGTGGCTGCCCTTGTTGACCTTCAGTTCCACCAGGGTGGCCACCGGGCTGTAGTAGGTGACCGCGGCGTTGTTCAGCTGCACCGGCGGGTAGTTCACGCTCCTGCGGTCCAGCAGGTGGAAGCCGGCGCTGGTCATCTGCGCCTTCTTCGCCTGCGGCGCGCCGTCGCCGTATTTCACCGCCAGGCCGTCCAGCGGCAGGCGCTCGCTGACGCCGTCGATGCTGAATTCGCACTCGGCCCAGCTCCAGCGGTTGAAGGCGTGCACCGTGGCGCCGGTGACCAGGCCGCGCTCGTGGGCGCGCCTGGCCAGCACGGCGAAGGGCAGCGGCTGCATGCCGTTGGCGGTGAGTTCGCCGTTCACCCAGTGGGCGTCCTCGCGGCGCACCACGTAGGGGTTGGCCTGGCCGCCGTAGGGGCCCTGGCGCCAGATTTCCAGGGCCGCCGGCCACAGCCCGTGGTTGAACAGCACGCGCGCCGCCTCGCGGGTGGCGTGGCTGAAGTAGTAGGCCGAGTTGGTGGCCGAGGACGCCGAGGCGTACTTGCCCACCCAGCGCGGGTTGCGCAGCTTCTCGTCCTGGGTGGCCTGGCTCATGGTGTAGGGGTCTTCGCCGCTGAGCAGCTGCAGCTCCGGCCACTGCGTCTCGGCGGTCTTCACCTCGTCCGCCGGGCGGCCGAGGAAGTCGGCGGCCACCAGGGCCTGGGAGGTGGACATGCCGGTGCCGATCTCGATGCCGATGTGGCGCAGGTGGATGCGCCCCTCGGCGTCGAACTCCAGGCTGGCCATGGGCGCCTCGGAGCCGGTGCCGAAGTCCTTCTGGCAGATGGCGAAGCCGACGCCGTACCAGTTGTCCGGGTCCTGCGCGTCGAACTGCTTCTTGCGCTCGGCACGGTTCTTCCACACCTCGTGGGCGGCGGCCTTGTCGAGGATCTCGTGCAGGCGCAGGGCGCCGGCGGGCACAGCGCCCTGAGTGTTCTTCATGCCCGAGACCAGCGCGTTGCGCCGGCGCAACTCGATGGGGTCGGCGCCCAGGCGCTCGGCGATCTCGTCCACCATCATCTCGGTGGAGGCCATGCTCTGCAGGGTGCCGTAGCCGCGCATGGAGCCGGCCTCGACGCCGCGCGAATGGTAGGCGGTGGCCTGCAGGTCGCTCTGCGGCATGTAGTAGATGGACTGCGCGGCGGTGGCGCCCACGGCGGCCACCGAGGCGCTGTAGTTGGCGCGGCCGCCGCCGTCCAGGCTCATCTCGGCGCGGAAGATGCGGAAGCCCAGGTCCTTCTTGTCCACCGCCAGCTGGTAGCGGATGTCGAAGGCGTGGCGCTTGATGCCGCTCTGGAACTGCTCGTAGCGGTCGTTCGCCAGGCGCACCGGCACGCCTTCGCCATACAGCGCCGCCAGGGCCGCGTAGAAGACGAAGATGTTGTGGTCCTTGGAGCCGTAGCCGACGGTGTAGCCGGGGTGGATGTTCAACGTGGCCAGGCCGAAGCGCGACGGCGCGATCATGTGCACCGTCTCGTAGGCGGCCTCGAACGGGCACTGGGTGGCGACCACGAAGTGCAGGGTCTTGCTGGCCGGGTCGTACCAGCCGTTGCCGTTGTCCGGCTCCAGCGCGGCGGGCTCGATGGACGGCGTCCTGTAGCGCTCGTCGAAGACCAGCCAGTCGGCCGGCGGGTTGTCCACCTGGTCCTTGATCTTCTGCGCGTAGAACAGGCCCTGCTCGGTGAGGTCGCCGTGCTGGCTGGGCTGCTGGTCCCACACCGGCTTGCGGTTGCGGATCATCGGGAACAGGATCGAGGCCTTGAGGCTGGAGAACTCGTCCTCGTCGGCCGAGGTCTTCCCGCCCACCCGCACGTAGCGGAAGCTGCCGTAGGGGTCGCCCTGGTACAGCGGCGCCTGGGCGCCGTAGCGGATGGCCTTGTCGTTGAACTTCAGCTTGAGCTTGGCCCGGCGGAAGCGCTCGAAGTCGTGCCAGATGAGGATGGCCACCGGGTGGCCGATGAACATCGGCACCTTGCCGGCGGGCAGCAGCGGGTCCGGGCCGTGGGCCTCGGGGAAGGCGATGCCGTCTTTGGCCAGATCGTCGGCGGTGACGATGCGGTCCGGCTGCAGATCATCGCCCAGCCAGGCGAGGTCGTAGCCTTCGTAGAGGCGGTCGGCCTTGAGCGTCTTCAGCAGCATGGCGTGGCCCTGCTGCTGTGGCCAGCCGGGCATGTCCTTGGCGCGGATGTCGCGGGCGAACACCTTGTTGCCGCAGACCTTGGAAATGGCGTCGTTGCGGAAGCGCACCTTGCCGTCGTGGCCGAGCCACTGCTCGGCCGGCACCGTCACGCTCTTCTCCATCAAGGCAGCGAAAGCCCGGCTGCCCAGCGGCGCCAGGGTGACGCTCACGCCGGCGATCAGACCGCCCTGGAGGAAAGCGCGCCGGGAGATATCACGGTTGGACATGGATCATCCTCTGGGCGGTGCACTACCCGCCCATGTCGTTATGGAGTTCTGGAACCGGCGGAACCGAGGCAAAGGACTGCGCGACGGCGGCATGCGAGCCGCGTCGTCCTACGGAAAATCCTGACCGATACGTCAACTTTACCCAAATCCTACGCCTCAGGCAAAAGTTAAGCAGGGCGGTCAGCGAACCGAATGCGCCGTGGCCGTCCACTCGTCTGAAGGAAAATGCCTACCGAATTTGTTACGGCGTGCTACGCTCACCGGCCTTTGCTTAGCTCCCTAACCAGTCGTCCGCGCACCATGTCCGCCGAAGCCACCTCGCTGCTCCGCCACCGTCCCTTCCTCGCCTTCTGGCTCGCCCGCGTGTGCACCGCCAGTGGCTTCCAGATGCTCACCGTGGCCATCGGCTGGCACATGTACGAGCTGACCCACAATGTGCTCGACCTCGGCCTGGTGGGCCTGGTGGAGTTCCTGCCGCGGGTGCTGTTCATGCTGCACACCGGGCACGTCGCCGACCGCTACGACCGGCGCAAGGTCGCCGCCCTGTGCCAGGTGGCCCAGGGCTTGGTGGCGCTGGCCCTGGTGCTGGGCGCCAGCACCGGCAACGTGACCCGCGAGATGATCTTCGTGCTGGCCTTCCTGCTCGGCAGCGCGCGTTCCTTCGAGATGCCGACCACCCAGGCGCTGCTGCCGAACATCGTGCCCAGCGCCCTCTTCCCCCGCGCGGTGGCCGCCTCGGCCTCGGCCATGCAGGCGGCGACCATCGCCGCGCCGGCCCTGGGCGGCCTGCTCTACGCCTTCGGCGCCTTCTGGGTGTACGCGCCGACCACGCTGCTCTATTTCATGGCCTGCGCGCTGTCGCTGAGCCTGCAGGCGCGCCGGCAGAACAGCATCCAGGGCAAGGCCAGCCTGCAGTCGCTGATGGCCGGCATCCATTTCATCCGCAGCCGCCCGGACATCTTCGGCGCCATCTCCCTGGACCTGTTCGCCGTGCTGCTGGGCGGCGCCACCGCGCTGCTGCCGGTGTTCGCCAAGGACATCCTGCTCACCGGCCCCTGGGGCCTGGGCCTGCTGCGCTCGGCGCCGGCGGTGGGCGCGCTGCTGATGTCGTTCTGGCTGGCGCGCTTCCCCATCGAGCGCAACGTCGGGCGCATCATGTTCCTGGCGGTGGGCATCTTCGGCGTGGCGACCATCGCCTTCGGCCTGTCCACGTCCTTCTGGCTGTCCCTGGGCGTGCTGGTGGTGCTGGGCGCGGCGGACATGATCAGCATGGTGATCCGCGGCGCCTTCGTGCAGCTGGAGACCCCGGACGAGATGCGCGGCCGCGTCAGCGCGGTGAACGGGCTGTTCATCGGCGCCAGCAACCAGCTCGGCGAGTTCGAGTCGGGGCTGACGGCGCACTGGTTCGGCACGGTGCCGGCGGTGGTCATCGGCGGCGTGGGCACGCTGATCGTTACCGGGGCGTGGATGAAGCTGTTTCCGACGTTGGCGCAGCGCGACAAGCTGCACTGAAGCGCTCTTCGCTCTTCGCTCTTCGCTCTTCGTAGGAGCGAGCTTGCTCGCGAACAGAGTTCCCCGGCGATTCTGGAATTCAGGTTTCAGAGCGCCCTCTCCCCAGCCCTCGGCTGCGCGCCCCGCCCTGAAGGGAGAGGGGGCTAGTCCGTGCCGAGAGGGGGAATGGTTTCAGCCGGTAATCCCTGTGCTAGCCGGCTAACGCCGAAATATCAGCATCTGCCCAACAGTCCCCTCTCCCTTCAGGGAGAGGGTTAGGGAGAGGGAGCGGAGTCAACCCCAGGCGCTGTAGCGACAGGGAAACTCCGTTCGCGAGCAAGCTCGCTCCTACGAAAAGCCAAAAAGCCAAAAAGCCAAAAAGCCGAAAGCCCAAAAAGCCCCCGCATAAAAAAGCCCCCGCCAAAGCGGGGGCTACAGGCACCCGAAGGCGCCCAAGTGGGAGTCTCAGTGCGGCGTCCCCAACCCCGCCGCATTCATCAGCAGGCGCATCAGCCAAGCCGCCACACCCAGGGCGGCGACGCTACCCGCCCAGATCAGCACCAGCCAGCCCAGGCGCTTGTACAGTGGCGCTTTCACGGTTTGCGGTTTCATCGCCGAGCCCTCAGTGGTAGCCATCGCCGTGCTTCACCTTGCCGCGGAACACGTAGTAGCTCCAGGCGGTGTAGCCGAGGATGAAGGGGATGATGAACAGCGCGCCCACCAGCATGAAGCCCTGGCTCTGCGGCGGCGCCGAGGCAGCCTGGATGCTCACCCCCGGCGGGATGATGTTCGGCCACAGGCTGATGCCCAGGCCGCTGTAGCCGAGGAAGATCAGCACCAGGGTGAGCACGAAGGGCAGCGCGTTGTCGTTGCGCGCCACCGAGCGCAGCAGGGCGTAGAAGGTCAGCAGCACCAGCAGCGGAACCGGGGCGAACCAGAACAGGTTGGGCAGGCTGAACCAGCGCTGGGCTATGTCGGCGTGGGCCAGCGGCGTCCACAGGCTGACGATGCCGATCACCGCCAGCAGCACCAGCGCCAGCGGCCGCGCCAGGTCGTGCATGCGCTCCTGCAGCTTGCCTTCGGTCTTCATGATCAGCCAGGTGCAGCCCAGCAGGCTGTAGGCGACGATCAGGCCCAGGCCGCAGAACAGCGGGAAGGGCGCGAGCCAGGCCAGCGAGTCGCCGGCGTACTGTCCGTCGACCACCGGCAGGCCCTCGATGAAGGCGCCCAGGGCCACGCCCTGGAAGAAGGTCGCCGCCAGCGAGCCGCCGATGAAGGCCTTGTCCCAGATGTGCCGCTTGCGCGCCTTGGCCTTGAAGCGGAACTCGAAGGCCACGCCGCGGAAGATCAACCCCACCAGCATCAGCACCAGCGGCAGGTACAGCGCCGAGAGCACCACCGAGTAGGCCATCGGGAAGGCGCCGAACAGCCCCGCGCCGCCGAGCACCAGCCAGGTCTCGTTGCCGTCCCACACCGGCGCCACCGTGTTCATCATCACGTCGCGGTCGCGCTCGTCCTTGAAGAACGGGTAGAGCATGCCGATGCCGAGGTCGAAGCCGTCCATCACCACGTACATCATCACGCCGAAGATGATGATCACCGCCCAGATCAGCGGAAGGTCGATACCCATGCTCAGTTCCTCCCCGCCGGGTGGTCGTCATCGTCGTCGAAGCCCTCGGCGGTGGCCGACAGCGGCCGCGCCGCGGTGCGCTGGCGACCGGCGCCACCCTCGTTGTGCTCGCGGCCCTCGTCGGTGACCGGGCCCTTGCGCACCAGGCGCATCATGTAGCCGATGCCCACGCCGAACAGCGAGAAGTACACCAGCACGAACATCACCAGGGTCAGGCTCATCTGCAGGGTGCTGTGGTTGGACACGCCGTCGGCGGTGCGCATCAGCCCGTAGACCACCCAGGGCTGGCGGCCGACCTCGGTGGTGAACCAGCCGGCGAGCAGCGCCAGCAGCCCCGAGGGGCCCATCCACAGCACCAGGCGCAGGAAGGCGCGGTTGCGGTACAGCCCCTCGCGCCAGCGCAGCCACAGGCTCCAGACGCCAACCAGGATCATCAGCATGCCCAGGCCGGCCATGATGCGGAACGACCAGAAGACGATGGTGGAGTTGGGCCGGTCCTCGCGCGGGAAGTCCTTCAGCGCCGGGATCGGCTCGGTCAGGCTGTGGCGCAGGATCAGGCTGCCGAGCACCGGGATCTCGACCTTGAAGCGGGTTTCCTCGCGCTGCATGTCCGGCCAGCCGAACAGGATCAGCGGCGTCGGGCCGCCCTCGGCGTTGTCCCAGTGGCCCTCGATGGCGGCGATCTTCGCCGGCTGGTGCTCCAGTGTGTTCAGCCCGTGGGCGTCGCCGATCATGGCCTGGATGGGCGCGACCAGCAGCGCCATCCACATGGCCATGGAAAGCATCTTGCGAATCGCCGGGTTGTCGCGCCCGCGCAGCAGGTGCCAGGCCGCCGAGGCGCCGACGAAGAAGGCGGTGGAGAGGAAGGCGGCGATGGACATGTGCAGCAGGCGGTAGGGGAAGGACGGGTTGAAGATCACCGCGAACCAGTCCACCGGGATCACCCGCCCGTCGACGATCTCGAAGCCCTGCGGCGTCTGCATCCAGCTGTTGGAGGCGAGGATCCAGAAGGTCGACATCAGCGTGCCCAGGGCCACCATCACCGTGGCGAAGAAGTGCAGGCCCGGGCCGACGCGGTTCCAGCCGAACAGCATCACGCCGAGGAAGCCGGCCTCGAGGAAGAACGCGGTGAGCACCTCGTAAGTCAGCAAGGGCCCGGTGATGCTCCCGGCGTAGGCGGAGAAGTGGCTCCAGTTGGTGCCGAACTGGTAGGCCATGACCAGGCCGGAGACCACGCCCATGCCGAAGTTGACCGCGAATATCTTCGACCAGAAGTGATAGAGGTCGCGGTAGACCTCCTGGCCGCTCTTCAGCCACAGCCCTTCGAGCACCGCCAGGTAACTGGCCAGGCCGATGGTGATGGCGGGGAAGATGATATGGAAGGAGACGGTAAAGGCGAACTGCATACGCGCCAGTTCCAACGCCTCAAGACCCAACATGACGTTTCCTCTTCAGGGTGACGCCCGTCGTCGCACGCAGCGGGCAACTCGCCGGCCCACGGGAGCCGACAGTTTCAGCGGTGATCCTGGAATCGGATTCTTGTTCGGGCCGGCGGACCTGTGGTCGCGGCGGTACGCCAAGCAAAGACTAGCAGGGCGTGCATTGATGCAGCTCAAGAAAGCCCGTCGATGGTACCCCCGGCCCCGGAAAATGCCGCCGTGGCGGGTTGCCGCGCGGCAGCTTGCCTCAGTCCGAATATGAATTTCAGTCATATAAAAATGAATAAATAATATTTTAATGGAATAAAAAATCCCGGTAGCTTTCGCTCCAACGGCGCCCGCAGAGGCGCCGGAGCCAACCCCCGCCGCCCGCGTCGCCGCCACGAGCGCGACCTGCCCGGCACGCTGCCCTACAAGGACACCGTCATGAAGAAACTGCTGCTCATCACTGCCCTCGCCGCCGCCTTCAGCGCCTCGGTCAACGCCAACGAGAAACTGGTGGTGGCCGCCACCCCGGTGCCCCACGCGGAAATCCTCGAGCTGATCAAGCCGACCCTGGCCAAGGAAGGGGTGGACCTGGAGATCAAGGTCTTCACCGACTACGTGCAGCCCAACGTGCAGGTGGCCGAGAAGCGCCTGGACGCCAACTACTTCCAGACCAAGCCGTACCTGGACAACTTCAACAAGGGCAAGGGCACCGACCTGGTCACCGTGACCGGCGTGCACGTCGAACCCTTCGGCGGCTACTCGAAGAAGTACAAGTCCCTGGCCGAGCTGCCCGACGGCGCCACCGTCGCCCTGCCCAACGAAGGCAGCAACAGCGGCCGCGCCCTGCTCCTGCTGCAGAAGGCCGGCGTCATCAAGCTGAAGGACCCGCACAACGCCCTGGCCACGCCGAAAGACATCGCCGAGAACCCCAAGCACCTGAAGTTCAAGGAGCTGGAATCGGCCCTGCTGCCGCGCGTGCTGGACCAGGTCGACCTGGACCTGATCAACACCAACTACGCCCTGGAAGCCAAGCTCAACCCGGTGAAGGACGCCCTGATCCTCGAAGACCGCAACTCGCCCTACGTGAACTACCTGGTGGCGCGCCCGGACAACAAGGACAGCGACGCGCTGAAGAAACTCTCCGCGGCCCTTACCAGCCCGGAAGTGAAGGCCTTCATCGAGAAGAAATACGACGGCGCGGTGATCCCCGCCTTCTGATCGATGCCCAGCCGGCGGCGCCGCGCAGCGCCGCCCATCCCCCACGCCGGTGAGCATCCGCACCGGCGTTTTCATTTCGAGATCGCGCAGATGAAAGTCCCCCAACCGCTGCTGACCTTCCCCGACGCCGATAAGAGCCCGCTGAGCATCCGCGCCAAGGCGCTGGTGTTCTTCGACCCGCGTTCGCACCAGGTGCGCGACGAGGTCGAGCGCCTGGCCCCGGGCCTGCAGCCGGTGCTGATCCGCGGCGAGACCGGCACCGGCAAGGAACTGCTGGCCCGGCACATCCACCGCGCCAGCGAGCGCCCCGGGCTGTTCGTCGCGGTGAGCTGCAGCGCGCTGAGCCGCAACTTCGCCGAGGCCGAGCTGTTCGGCTACGCCCCCGGCGCCCACAACGGCCCGGTGGGCAGCCGCGCCGGCTGGCTGGGCTCGGCCAACGGCGGCACCCTGTACCTGGACGAGATCGCCGACCTGCCGCTGGCCTTGCAGGAGAAACTCCTGCGCGTGCTGCAGGAACGCGAAGTGCTGCGCGTCGGCGCCCGCGAACCGATCCCGGTGGACGTGCGCCTGGTGGTGGCCACCAGCATCGACCTGGGCCAGGCGGTGGCCGCCGGCAAGTTCCTCGAACCGCTGCGGCAATACCTGGTGGACGGCGACCTGGAACTGCCGCCGCTGCGCCAGCGCATCGGCGACATCCTGCCATTGGCCGAATACTTCCTCGGCATCCACGCCCAGCGCCTGGACCTGCCGGTGCCGCACATCGGCGAAGCGACCCAGGCGGCGCTGGAAGCCTACCCCTGGCCGGGCAACATCCGCGAGCTGGAGAACGTCATCCACTTCGCCCTGCTGGTCAGCCCGGGAGCGGAAATCCAGCCGCAGCACCTGAACCTGCCCGACGCCGCGCCGGCGGACCTGCGCCAGCTGCTGCGCCGGCCCGGCGTGCGCGAACAGTTGCGCGCGCTGCTGGAAGAAGACCCGCTCCCGTAGGTGCCGGCTATGCCGAGCTGCTCTTCTGCTCTTCGTAGGAGCGAGCTTGCTCGCGAACAGACTCCGCTGCGGGGCTCATTCGCGAGCAAGAACTAGGCGTCCCCCTCGCTCCTACGAGAAGCCGTGCTCGCCTGCAATGTAGGAGCAACTGTCTTGCAAGCCGCGCCGGGGCGCTTTTCGTAGGATGGGTTGAGCTTGCGAAACCCATGCGGTTGCGCTGATGGGTATCGCTTCGCTCAACACCATCCTACGAAAAGCCATGCGCGCTCCTGCAAGGATCTCGGCCCCCGCGAAAAAGCGTCTCCTAAGCCCTGAACGTCCGCGAAAAGCGACGAATGGTCGCAGTGAAACGATTCGCCTACCCCGCCGCCGGCAGCAGGGAATCCTGATGGAAAGGTCAAAAACAGGAATTTCTCTGACATTTACAGCAAAAAGCAGCCTCATCGACCACATCGATACCGATCATCAGGCGCATCAACTTCTTTTTGTCATGAAGATCAGGGAAAATGGCTGTCAGGCAGTCGGGACCCAATTTCCCCGGCGCCTTTGGAGACTATCGTGACCAGCTTTGCCGCTCTTGCCAGCTTTTTCGCCGCCACCGCTTTCCTCAACGTACCTCAGCAGGTCGATCCGGAACGCCGTGAAGTCCGCCGCGTGAAGCGCCGCCGCAAGTAAAGCAGTACCCGCTCCGCTCGGCCCCCGCACGGGGCCGGCGGCGGGACCATCGGTCCCGAGGATTGGCCCTGGCACGGCCTTTCGTGTTTATATTGATCGGTTGATCAATTAAAAACACGAGGAACCCCGCCCGTTTTGTCCGCCGTTCCCTCCCCCTCCGTCACCGCGTCCCCCACCCCCGCCATGCGCATGAACCCACCGGTCTTCTACGGTGCGGCAGCGCTGATCCTGCTGTTCGTCGCCCTGGTCATCGGCTTTCCCGCCGAGGCCGGCCAATGGCTGCTCGACGCCCAGGCCTGGGCCGCCGCCAACGTCGGCTGGTACTACCTGCTGGCGATGACGCTGTACCTGATCTTCGTGGTGGTCACCGCGCTTTCCGGCTACGGGAAGATCAAGCTCGGTGCCGACCACGACGAGCCGGAATTCAGCTACCTGTCCTGGGCCGGCATGCTGTTCGCCGCGGGCATCAGCATCACCCTGTTCTTCTTCTGCGTGTCCGAGCCGCTGACGCACTTCCTGCAGCCGCCCCAGGGCGCGGCCGGCGGCGCCGAGGCCGCGCGCCAGGCCATGCAGCTGCTGTTCCTGCACTGGGGCCTGCACGGCTGGGGCGTGTTCGCCCTGGTGGCCATGGCCCTGGCCTACTTCGCCTACCGCCACAACCTGCCGCTGGCGCTGCGCTCGGCGCTGTACCCGCTGATCGGCAAGCGCATCAACGGGCCCATCGGCTACACCGTGGACTGCTTCGGCATCGTCGCCACCGTGTTCGGCCTGGGCGCGGACATGGGCTTCGGCGTGCTGCAGCTCAACGCCGGGCTCGACTACCTGTTCGGCGTGGCCCACAGCCACCCGGTGCAGATGACGCTGATCGCCCTGATGATGGGCGCGGCCATCGCCGTGGCGGTGTCCGGCGTGGACAAGGGCATCCGCCTGCTGTCCGACATCAACATGCTGCTGGCCTGCGGCCTGCTGCTGTTCGTGCTGTTCGCCGGGCCCACCCAGCGCCTGCTCAACACCCTGGTGCAGAACATCGGCGACTACCTGGGCGCGCTGCCGACCAAGAGCTTCGACCTCTACGCCTATGGCGAGGGCGGCGACTGGCTGGGCGGCTGGACGGTGTTCTACTGGGCCTGGTGGATCGCCTGGGCGCCCTTCGTCGGCCTGTTCATCGCGCGCATCTCCCGCGGGCGGACCATCCGCGAATTCGTCTTCGGCGTGCTGTTCATTCCCCTGGGCTTCACCCTGGCGTGGATGTCGATCTTCGGCAACAGCGCCCTGGACCAGGTGCTCAACCACGGCGCCGTCGAACTCGGCCGGGTGGCCGTGGCGGAGCCGCAGATGGCGCTCTACCAACTGCTGCAGGACTACCCCGGCAGCCGCGCGCTGATCGCCGTGACCGTGCTGGTCAGCTTCGTATTCTTCGTCACCTCGGCCGACTCCGGCACCGTGGTGCTCTCCACCCTCTCCGCCCGCGGCGGCAGCGCCGACGACGACGGGCCGAAGTGGCTGCGGGTGTTCTGGGGCCTGGCCACCGCGCTGGTCACCGGCGGCCTGCTGTTCGCCGGCAGCATCGATGCGCTGAAGTCGGCGGTGGTGCTCACCTCGCTGCCCTTTTCGCTGATCCTGCTGCTGATGATGTGGGGCCTGCACAAGGCCTTCTACCTCGAATCCCAGCGCCAGCGCGCGCGCAGCCACTCCCTGGCGCCGCCGCTGGCGGCCAAGGCCGGCGGCTGGAAGCGGCGCATCTCCCAGGCGGTGCACTTCCCCACCCGCGACGAGGTGTACCGCTTCCTGGCGGACGTGGTGAGCCCGGCGATGGCCGAGGTGGCGGAGGTGTTCCGCGACAAGGGCCTGCAGGTGGACGCCGACCTCGACCCGGGCAACCTGGAACTGAGCCTGGAGATCGGCCACGGCGAGCAGCACCCGTTCTACTACCAGGTATCGATGCGCGGCTACTTCACGCCGTCCTTCGCCCGCGCCGGCATGGGCGGCCTGCACCTGAAGAACCGCCGCTACTTCCGCGCCGAGGTGCACCTGGCCGAGGGCAGCCAGGACTACGACCTGATGGGCTACGGCAAGGAGCAGATCATCAACGACATGCTCGACCAGTACGAGCGGCACCTGCAGTTCCTGCATCTGGTCCGCTGAGAACCTGCCTACGATCTGCTGCGCGTCGGCATAACTGCGTTGAAAACAGGCGAGGAATGCTCATTTAGCGGCCTAAACTCCGCTTCCTCGCCTGTCTGACTCGCTGCGCTCGCCCTTCGGGCCAGCCTTCGGCTGTTACTCCCGTTGGTCGTTGCGCCTTGTTCTGCTCTAGCTCGCGAGATCGTAGACAGATTCTGGGCACGACCAAGGGAGGCCTGGAAATAGGCAATTGATAGTGATTATCATTGGCCATTCTTTTTCCAGGCCATTCCCATGTCGGCTACCGTCCTCAACCAACAGCACGCCCTGCGCGACCTCTACAGCGAGCACCACGGCTGGCTGCACGGCTGGCTGCGGCGCCGCCTGGGCAATGCCTGCGATGCCGCCGACCTGGCCCAGGACACCTTCGTCCGCGTGCTGCGCGCGCGCAACGCCAGCGAAATCCGCGAGCCACGCGACTACCTGGCCACCGTGGCCCGCGGCCTGATGGTCGACCACTTCCGCCGCCGCGCGCTGGAACAGGCCTACCTGGAAGCCCTGGCCAGCCTGCCGGAAGACGAGCAGCCCTCGCCGGAGACCCAGGCCCTGCTGTTCGAGGCGCTGATGGAGATCGACCGCCTGCTCGACGGCCTGGGCGCCAAGGTCAAGCGCAGCTTCCTGCTGGCCCAGGTGGAAGGTCTGACCTACGCCGAGATCGCCGAGCGCCAGGGCATTTCCCTGCGCACGGTGAACAACCACATGGCCAAGGCCATGGAACACTGCTGCCTGATGCTGCCATGAGCACCGCCACTCCCAGCGAGACCGAGCGCCAGGCCATCCGCGCCGCCGCCCAGTGGTACGCGCGCCTCTACTCCGGCCAGGCCAGCGATGCCGACCGCAACGCCTGGCAGCACTGGTACGCCGCCAGCGCCGAACACCAGCACGCCTGGGCCCGGGTGGAACAGGTGCGCCAGCAATTCGCCCGGGTGCCGGGGCAACTGGCCGGACCGACGCTGGGCGCCCGCGCGCTGTCGCGCCGGCAGATGCTCGGCGGCCTGGGCAGCCTCGCCCTGGGCCTGCCGCTGGCCTGGCTCGCCTGGCGCGACACGCCCTGGCAGGCCTGGCTGGCCGACTACCGCAGCGCGGTGGGCGAACGCCGCGAAGTCACCCTGGCCGACGGCTCCTCGCTGACGCTCAACACCGACAGCGCGGTGGACGTGCTCTTCGACCCCCGACAACGCCTGCTGCGCCTGTTGCGCGGGGAAATCTTCGTCAGCACCGCGCCGGACCCCAGCGGCAGCGCGCGGCCCTTCCGCGTGGAGACGCCCCAGGGGCGCATCCTCGCCCTGGGCACCCGCTTCAGCGTGCGCCTGCTCGACGGCCGCACCCGCGTCGCCGTGCTCGACAAGGCCGTGGAAGTCCGCCCCCAGGCCGCGCCGCAGCGCAGCCGCATCCTGCACGGCGGCGAGCAGCTCGACCTCGACGCGCTGGAACTCGGCCAACTGCGGCACAACGACGCCAACACCGCGGCCTGGCTGGCCGGCAGCCTGATCGCCGTGGACCGCCCGCTGGGCGAGCTGCTGGAGGAACTCTCGCGCTACCGCAACGGCGTGCTGCATTGCGACCCGCAGGTGGCCGGCCTGAAGGTCTCCGGCAACTTCCCCATCGGCGACACCGACCTGGCCCTGGCCGCCCTGGAATCCGGCTTCGACCTGCGCATCGTGCGCCATACGCGCTTCTGGATCAGCGTGCAGCCACGCGCCTGAACGCCGGGGGCGAAAAAAATCCGCCCGCCCTTGCACTTTTTTCCGCCCTCGCCCGGCCCCCTCTTATTCCGGGCCATCTGGCCCAACTTGGGGGAGCTTGCATGAACCGCTACACCACCCCGGCGCCGACCACCGGCAGCCGCTCGTTGCACAAACCGCTGGCCCTGGCCATCGCCCTGGCCCTGGGCGCCGGCGCGCTCGCCGCCACCACGACCCAGGCCGCGGAAGCCGCGCGCTACGACATCGCCGCCGGCCCGCTGGCCGAGGTGCTCGGGCGCTTCGCCAGCGCCGCCGGGGTGGCCCTGTCGTTCGACGCCGCGCAACTGCGCGGCCGCCAGTCCAGCGGCCTGCACGGCAGCTACGACGTCACCGGCGGCTTCAGCGCGCTGCTCGCCGGCAGCGGCCTGGAAGCCGAGCCCCAGGCCAACGGCAGCTACGTGCTGCGGCCGCTGCCCACCGACGGCGCCGTGGCGCTGTCGGCCAGCACCATCACCGCCAGCCTCGGCGCCGAGACGCTGCCGCCCGCCTATGCCGGCGGCCAGGTGGCCAGCGGCGCGCGCCTGGGCATGCTGGGCAACGCCGACCTCATGGACACGCCCTTCAGCGTCACCAGCTACACCGCGCAGACCATCGAGGCGCAGCAGGCGCGCAGCGTCGCCGACCTGCTGGTGGCCAACGACCCGTCGGTGCGGGTGGTCGGCGGCCGCGGCGACCTGGTGGACACCTACGTCATCCGCGGCTTCAACGTGAACAACGCCGACGTCGCCCTCAACGGCCTGTACGGCGTGCTGCCCTACTGGCGGGTGCCGATCGAGTTCGCCGAGCGCGTCGAAGTGCTCAAGGGCCCCACCGCCCTGCTCGGCGGCATGTCCCCCGGCGGCAGCGTCGGCGGCACCATCAACCTGGTGCCCAAGCGCGCCGAGGACCAGCCGCTGACCCGCGTCAGCCTGGACTGGACCGACCGCTCGCAGGTCGGCACGCACCTGGACATCGGCCGCCGCTTCGGCGAGGGCAACGCCTTCGGCGTGCGCTTCAACGGCGTGTACCGCAACGGCGACACCGCCATCGACCACCAGAGCCGCGAGTTCCCGCTGATGTCCCTGGCCCTGGACTTCCGCGGCGAGCGCCTGCGCCTGTCCAGCGACCTGCTGTACCAGAAGGAAAGCCTGGAAGGCGTGGTGCGCCCGGTGATCACCGGCACCGCCACCAGCATCCCCCACGCGCCGGACTCCAAGACGCGCTTCGGCCTGCGCGATTCCTACCTGGACCAGGAGGACTACTCCATGGTCAACCGCGGCGAGTACGACCTCAGCGACCACCTCACCGCCTTCGCCAGCATCGGCGGACGGCAGAGCAACTACGAGACCATCGCCGCCAACAGCATCCTCAACGGCAACCAGGGCGACATCATCAACGGCCTGGCGCGCCAGCGCGCCGACCGCCGCACCTACTCCGGCGAGGCCGGCCTGCGCGGCGACTTCGACACCGGCCCGGTGCGCCACGACTGGACCTTCAGCGCCAACCGCCTGCACGAGCGCGTGGGCATGGTCTACGTGTTCACCGGCATGCAGCCGGGCAGCCTCTACGAGACCTCGCCGCACACGCCGATCCCGGACTTCTCCAGCCTCGACGGCGGCATCCCCAAGACCAACGAAACCGACCTTTCCGGCGTGGCCCTGGCCGACAAGCTGTCGATCCTCGACGAGCGCGTGCAGTTCACCGCCGGCGTGCGCCGGCAGACGGTGCAGTCCAAGGACTACGACCCGTCCAGCGGGGCGCGCACCAACAAGTACGACGAGCACGCCTGGACGCCGATGTTCAGCCTGCTGGTCAAGCCGCTGGACGAGCTGTCGCTGTACGCCAACTACATCCAGGGCCTGAGCCAGGGCGACACCCCGCCCTCCACCGCGGCCAACGCCGGCCAGGCGCTGGCGCCGTACAAGGCCGAGCAGTACGAGGTCGGCGCCAAGTACGAACTGGGCAGCTTCACCACCACCCTGGCGCTGTTCGAGATCAAGAAGCCCAACGCCTTCCTCGACGCCGACAACGTGTTCCGCGCCGACGGCGAGCAACGCAACCGCGGCATCGAGCTGAGCCTGTTCGGCGAACTGACCGACGACCTGCGCGTGCTGGCCGGCGCCACCTACATCAAGGCCGAGCAGAGCAAGACCGCCAACCCCGCCAGCGAAGGCCAGGACGCCCCCGGCGTGCCGCGGCGCCAGGCCAACCTGGGGCTGAGCTGGGACACCCCGTTCGTCCAGGGACTGACCCTCGACGGCCGCTGGATCTACACCGGCGCGGCCTACCTGGACACCACCAACGACCTCAAGGTCCCGCACTGGAACCGCGTCGACGTCGGCGCCAGCTATGCCTTCCAGGTCGCCGGCAAGCCGCTGGTGGCGCGGGCCAACCTTGAGAACCTGCTGGCCAAGGACTACTGGACCGCGTCCAACGGCTACATGACCGTCAGCTCGCCGCGCACCCTGTCGCTGTCGCTGACCGCGGACTTCTGAGGCGCCCATGACCGCGAAAGCCCTGCGCACCTGGTACCTGGTGCACAAGTGGACCAGCCTGGTGTCCACGCTGTTCCTCCTGCTGCTGTGCCTGACCGGCCTGCCGCTGATCTTCCACGAGGAGATCGAGCACTACCTGGAACCGCACCCGGAGCTCAAGCCGCTGACCGCCGAGTCGCCGCGCATCGACTACGACGACGTGGTGGCCCGCGCCCTGGCCGCGCGCCCGGGCGAGGTGGTGCGCTTCGTGGTGTTCGACCCCGACGAGCCGCTGGGCGCGGTGATCACCGCGCCCAGCCTGGTGCCGCCGCCGGAGATCGGCCACGTGCAGCCGTTCGACGCGCGCACCGGCGAGTTCTTCGACCCGGAGCCGCCGCCCGGCGGCTTCATGTACCTGATGCTCAAGCTGCACACCGACCTGTTCATGGGCCTGCCCGGCTACCTGTTCCTCGGCTTCATGGGGCTGCTGCTGGTGGCCTCGCTGGTATCCGGGGTGGTGGTCTACACGCCCTTCATGCGCAAGCTCGACTTCGCCGCGGTGCGCACCAGACGTAGCCGCCGGGTGAAGTGGCTGGACCTGCACAACATGCTGGGCATCGTCACCCTGGCCTGGGTGCTGGTGGTGGGCGCCACCGGGGTGATCAACACCCTGGCGCTGCCGATCCTCATGCTCTGGCGCAGCGACCAGCTGGCCGACATGACCGCGCCCTACCGCGACGCGCCGCCCATGGCCGACAACGGCTCGCTGCACAAGGCGCTGCAGACCGCCCAGGCGGCGGCGCCGGACATGACCATGAGCTTCATCGGCTTCCCCGGCACCCAGTTCAGCAGCCAGCACCACTACGCGGTGTTCATGCACGGCGCCACGCCGCTGACCAAGCGCCTGCTCAAGCCGGCCCTGGTGGACGCGCAGACCGGCGAGCTGACCGACATCCGCGAGATGCCGCTGTACGTGAAGACGCTGTTCCTCTCGCAGCCGCTGCACTTCGGCGACTACGGCGGGCTGCCGCTGAAGATCGTCTGGACGCTGCTCGACCTGGTGGCCATCGTCGTCCTCGGCAGCGGCCTGTACCTGTGGTTCGCGCGGCGCAAGACCATGGAGAAACGCCTGGCCGACCTGCAGGCCGGGCACCTGGCCGCGGAGGGCGAGGCATGAAGCGCAACCTGTGGATGGTGTTCCGCTGGCCCCTGGCGCTGGCCGTGCTCAGCCTGGTAGGGCTGATTTCCGCGCTGGTCGGCGACGGCCCCTGGGACGCGCTGTCCTGGTTCGCCCTGGGCGTTCCCCTGGTGGTGATCCTGGCGGCGCTGGCCCGCGCCCGCAGGCCGTCGCCATGAACCCGATCTACAGCGACCGCGCCCTGCGCCTGTGCGGCTACGCCGGGCTGCTGGCCGCGGTGTTCTGGATGATCGGCGACGCCGGCCTGCTCGGCGCCCGGGCCAACCTCGCCGACTACCCGCCGCTGCAGGACTACCTGGCGCGGATCAGCTTCGAAGGCCTGGACTACATGCTGCCCAACAGCGAGCCGCGCCTGGCCTTCGGCGCCCTGGTGGCAGTGCTGGCCATGCCGCTGTACCTGCTCGGCGCCTGGCACTGGTTCCTGGTCGCCCGCGGCCGGGGCTGGATGGCCTGGACGCTGTTCGCCCTGCTGGTCTGCGGCAACGCCTACTCGCCGCTGGGGCACGCCGCCTTCTACCACCTGGGGATGGTCTACAAGACCCTCCTGCTGGTGCCGGCGGACGCCCATCCGGCGCTGCTGGCGCTGGGCGAGCAGTTCCACCGCCTGCTGATGATCGCCTGGGTGGCGGCGGTGGGCGGCCTGGTGGCCGGGCTGGCCGTGCTCACCCTGGCCATCGCCTGCGGGCGCACGCGCCTGCCGCGCAGCAGCGCGCTGCTGCTCAACCCGCTGAGCCTGGGGGTGCTGGGCCACTTCGCCCCCGCCGTGCTGGCGGAGCCGCTGGGCACCTGGCTGCGCGGCGCCGGCATCAACATCGGCTGGTTCGTCGCCTACGCCTTCTCCAGCCTGTGGTTCGCCCGGCGCGGGGCTCAGAGCCGGTAGGGCAGGCGCACGCCGGCGTCGTCGACGGGGAAGTCCCTGGTGTTGCGGGTGACCAGCAGGCGCCCCTGCACCTCGGCGCTGGCCTTGATGATGGCGTCCGGCAGCTTCACCCGCAGCGCCTGGCGCACCGCCACGGCGCGCTCGGCGACGGACGCGTCGAGCGGCACCAGGGCGAAGCTGTCGAGGAAGGCGCGGGTGGCCGCGGCGGTGGCGGGCGTGGCGCCGATCATCACCTCCATCCAGGTGACGATGCTGATGGCGGGGTCATCGTAGCGGCGCAGCTCGTCGCGGGCCTGTTCGTGGCCGTTGAGGTAGTCGATGAGGATGTTGGTGTCGAACAGCGCCTTCACCATTCCTCGCGCACCTTCTCCTGGTAGGCCAGGCCGTCGCCGGCGCTGCCGTTCCACAGGCCGAAGGCGGCCTCGGCATCCTGCCGGCGGTGCCGGACCAGGTATTCGGCGACCGCCTCGCGAATCAGCGCGGCGCGCGATTGCTGCTGTTGCTCGCCCAAGGTATTGAGCGCCTCGAGGTGTTCGGCGGGGATGTCGACCAGGGTACGCATGGCGTCCTCCATATGTGATATCGATAACATATATCACATATCTCTGATCGACCAAGCCTCCGTTTGTATCAGCGTTTGCCCAGCACCTGGCGGTGGAACAGCACGCAGACCACCACGAACACCAGCAACCCCAACCACTGCGCGGTGTCCTCGAAGCCGGCGCCGACCAGCGCCAGGGGCGCGTCCTTGCCGCTGGTGCCGATCAGCGCGGCGAGCAGGATGCCCATCAGGCTCTCGCCGACGATCAGCCCGGAAGCCAGCAGCACGCCGCGGCGGCGCGGCAGGTCGGCGTACTTGTCCTCGTTCACCCCGGCGGCCTGGGCGCGCTTCTTCAGCGCGCTCTCCAGCAGCCAGGCGAGCACCGCGCCCACCACCAGGGTCATGCCGATGGTCGGCGGCAGGTAGATGCCCAGGCCCACGGCCAGCACCGGCAGGCTGGCCTTGCCGGTGCGGCGCAGGAGCAGGTCGACGAGGATCAGGGCGATGCCCAGGGCCATGCCGATGAGGATCATGTTCCAGTTCAGCGCGTTGTGGAAAATCCCGCTGGCGATGGCGGTCATCAGCGTCGCCTGGGGCGCGGCCAGGGCCGCGCCGGGGTCCATGCCCTCGCGCGGCAGGGCACCGGTGAAGCCATAGGCGTTGTACAGCAGCTCCAGCACCGGCGGGATCACCAGCGCGCCCACCAGGCAGCCGACGATCAGCGCCACCTGCTGGCGCCAGGGCGTGGCGCCGACCAGGTAGCCGGTCTTGAGGTCCTGCAGGTTGTCGTTGGAGATGGCGGCGATGGCCAGCACCACGGCGGTGGTGAACAGCGCCAGGGCGATCGCCAGCTTGCCGCCCTCGCGGGCCAGGAAGCCGGTCTCCAGCGAGCCGACGCCGAGGATCAGCAGCGACACCAGGATCACCGCGATGATGCCGATGCCGGAGATCGGGCTGCTGGAGGAACCCACCAGGCCGGCCATGTAGCCGCAGGCGGCGGCGATCAGGAAGCCGAAGAAGAAGGCGAACACCACGCAGGTGGCCACCAGGCCCCAGAAGGCGAAGCCGGCGAGGTCCGGCGCGGCCTGGCCGAGGAAGTAGGCGAAGACCACGAACAGCGCCACCAGCAGCACGGCGGCGATGGCCAGGATCCAGGCCGCCGGCATGTCGCGCTCGGTGCGCAGGTCGCTGGTCTCGGCGCGCCCGCTGATGGCGCTGAGCGAGGCCCAGACGCCCTGCACCATGGGCTTGAACAGGGTGGCCAGGGTCCAGAGCGCTGCCACGCCGATGGTGCCGGCGCCGAGGAAGCGCACCTGGCTGCTCCACAGCTTGCTGGCCAGCTCCGGCAGGCTCTGCCCGGCAGCCAGGGTGCTGTTCACGGTGAGCAGCGGCACCGCCACGCCCCAGGCAATCACCACGCCGATGAGGATGGCGATGCCGGCGGTGATGCCCATCAGGTAGCCGGCGCCGACCAGCGCCAGGGAGAAGCCGGTGGACAGACGGAACGCCGCCTGGCCGGCGGTGAGCCAGAAACTGAAGCCCTCGGCCAGCAGCTTGAAGCCGCTGCTGAACAGGCTGAACAGCGCCGCCACCAGGCCGCCGGCGAGGATGTCGCGCAGGCCCGGCTTGCTGCCGTCGCCGGTCTGCGGGTGTTCCTCGTCATGGCTGCCGACGCGCAGGATCTCCGCCGCCGCCACGCCCTCGGGGTACGGCAGGCTGCTCTGCACCACCATCACCCGGCGCAGCGGGATGGTGTAGAGCACCCCGAGGATGCCGCCGATGGAGCAGATGGCCGCGGTCTGCCAGAACGGGAAGCCGGCCCAGTAGCCGATCATCAGCAGCCCCGGGAGGATGAAGATGATCGACGACAGGGTGCCGGCGGCCGAGGCCTGGGTCTGCACCATGTTGTTCTCCAGGATGTTCGAGCCGGAGAAGTAGCGCAGCACCGCCATGGAGATCACCGCGGCGGGGATCGAGGAGGCGAACGTCAGGCCGACCTTCAGGCCCAGGTAAACGTTGGAGGCGGTGAAGACGACGGTGATGAGGGCGCCGAGAATGAGCCCGCGCAGGGTCAGTTCGGCCAGGTTCGATTCGTCCGGAATCCGTTCGAGCATGGAAGGAAGTCTCTGAAAGGCAACCTGCCAAGCTTAGGCCAGAGCGGCGCGCGCGCCCACGACGCCGAATATCGCCCAGGCGACGCCCCCCGCTTTTCGTAGGAGCGAGCTTGCTCGCGAACAGCTTCGGCACGAAGCGGTTCACACCCACCACGCCGAATGCCACCCACTCAACGCCCCCGCTTTTCGTAGGAGCGAGCTTGCTCGCGAACAGCTTCGGCACGAGGCGGTTCGCGAGCAAGCTCGCTCCTACAAGGGCAAGGGTTGGCGTGCGGGGATCAGAACGGTTTGTCGCCGAGGATGGTCGCGCGGTGCATCACCCGGCGCTGCGGGCGGTAGTCGTCCACCGCGTAGTGCTGGGTCACGCGGTTGTCCCAGAAGGCCACGTCGTTCTCGCGCCAGCGCCAGCGCACGGTGAACTCCGGGCGGGCGACGTGGGCGAACAGCAGGTCGAGGATGGCCCGGCTCTCGGCCGCCGAGAGCTCGTTGATGCGGGTGGTGAAGCCATCGCTGACGAACAGCGCCTTGCGCCCGGTGACCGGGTGGGTGCGGATCACCGGGTGCGAGCGCGGCGGGTTCTTCTTGCGCGCCTCCTCCAGCCGCGCCAGGTCGGCGTCGGTGGCGCCGAAACGTTCCTGGGGGAAGGACTTGCTGATGTCGTGGGTGGCGGTCAGGCCATCGAGCAGGCGCTGCAAGGGTTTGGACAGCGCCTCGAAAGCGGCGATGCCGCTGGCCCAGAGGGTGTCGCCACCGTAGGGCGGCAGTTGCTTGGCGGCCAGCACTGCACCCAGGGCGGGGGTTTCCAGGAAGGTCACGTCGGTGTGCCAGATGGCGTTGTCGCGCACGTCGGTGACGGCGGTGTCGAGCACGATCACCTCACGCTGCTCGGGCACGCTGGGGTAGATCGGGTGGATATGCAGGTCGCCGAAGCGCGCGGCGAAAGCGGCCTGCTGCGAAGGAGTCAGCGGCTGGTCGCGGAAGAACAGCACCTGGTGGGTGAGCAGGGCCTGCTCGATGGCCTGCTGTTGGGCGTCGTCCAGCGGCTGGCGCAGGTCGATGCCGGAGACTACGGCGCCGAGGGCGGGGCTGAGGGGGGCCAGGGTCAGGGTGGTCATTTCTTTTCTCTCTCGTGTTCTATACAGGGAAGAGCACCCTCTCCCCAGCCCTCTCCCGCAAGCGGGAGAGGGAGCCGTTCGGTGTATCCGTCGAGCGCCGAGCTAGCCGGCGACTCCGATCAGTCCCCTCTCCCGCTTGCGGGAGAGGGTTAGGGAGAGGGGCTCTGGCTCTTGCTCTTACCCCAGCCCCAGGCCCTACTCCCAGGAAGCAAACCGCCCCTGCAACCAGCGCAAGCCCACCTCGAAGCTCAACGCGATCCCGGCGATCAGCAGAATCCCCAGCACCACCACATCGGTCGCCAGGAACTGCGCCGCCGACTGCACCATGAAGCCCAGCCCGCGGTTGGCGGCGATCAGCTCGGCGGCGACCAGGGTCGACCAGCCCACGCCCAGGGCGATGCGCAGGCCGGTGAGGACTTCCGGCAGGGCGCTGGGCAGCACCACGTGGCGCACCACCTGCCAGCGGTTGGCGCCCAGGCAGCGCACCGCCTGGATGCGCGACTTGTCCACGCGGCGCACGCCGGCGGCGGTGGCGATCAGCAACGGGGCGAACAGCGCGAGGTAAATCAGCAGCACCTTGGACAGCTCGCCGATGCCGAACCAGATGACGATCAGCGGCAGGTAGGCCAGCGGCGGGATCGGCCGGTAGAACTCCACCAGCGGGTCCAGCGCGGCGCCCACCAGCGGGTTGAGGCCCATGAGGATGCCCAGCGGAATCGCCGTGAGCACCGCGGCGCCGAGAGCCAGCAGCACTCGCAGCAGGCTGGTGCCGATGTGCTGCCACAGCGTGGCGTCGACGTAGCCTTCGGCGAGCACCCGCTGCAAAGCTTCGTAGAGTTGCTCGGGAGCCGGCAGGAACAGCGTGTCGACCCAGCCGAAATGGGTGGCGAACCACCAGAGCGCGGCAAGTGCGGCGATGCTCCCGGCGGCGGCCCAACGCCGCGCGTCGCGCGGGCGGGTAGGCTTGGCGCGGCGGCGGGCGGGCAGCTTGGCGCTGAGGGTGTCAGTGGGCATGTTCGGCCTCCGGTTCTTCGAGGAACTCATCCAGCAACGCCTGGCGCAGGCGGCCGAACTCCGGGTCGGCCTTGATCGACCGCACCGGCTCGCCGGCCGCGTAGCGCCGCGCGAAGTCCGGGCGCAGGCGCTTGACGATGCGCGCCGGCGGGCCGTCCATGACCACCAGGTCGGTAGCCAGGAACAGCGCCTCGTCGACGCTGTGGGTAATCAGGAACAGGCCCTTGCCGGTCTTGCGCCACAGGTCCAGGGTGAGCACCTGCATGCGCTCGCGGGTCAGCGCGTCGAGGGCGCCGAAGGGCTCGTCCAGCAGCAGGAAGTCCGGCTCCACCGCCAGCGCGCGGGCCAGGCCCAGGCGCTGGCGCTGGCCGCCGGAAAGCTGCGAGACGCGGTAATGCGCGTGCTCCTGCAGGCCCACCAGGGCCAGCACCTCGCGGGCGCGGACCTCGCGTTCGGCGCGGCCCAGGCCACGGATGCGCAAACCCAGGGCGACATTGTCGAGGGCGTCCAGCCAGGGCATCAGGGCGTCGTCCTGGAACACCACGCCACGCTCGCCGCCGGGGCCTTCGAGGGTCCGCCCGTCGATCTGCACGCGGCCGCGGTCGGGCTTCTGGAACCCGGCCAGGACGTTGAGCAGCGTGGACTTGCCGCAGCCCGAAGGGCCCAGCACCACCAGGGACTCGCCCTTGGCCACGTCCAGGGTCAGCTCATGCAGCACGCGCCGGGTCTGGCCATGCTGCTGGAAAGAAAGGCTCACGGCCTCGGCCGTCAGACGGCTCATGTTTCTGCCCTCCGTAGGGTAAGAAGGAATGCTGGGGGCGCTTCGCACGTTGCGCTCTTCGCTCTCAGCTCTCTGCCCTTCGCTCTTCGCTCTTCGTAGGAGCGAGCTTGCTCGCGAACAGCCCGGCACCTTTCTCCACCTCGTCATCCCCGCGAACGCGGGAACCCAGAGACTCTGGATCCCCGCGTTCGCGGGGATGACGGGGAAGGTGCGGTGTGAAGCGGGTTCGCGAGCAAGCTCGCTCCTACAGGGAGATCGAGCGGGGAGATCGAGCTGGGAGATCGTGCGATCAGCGCTGCCCCACCTGCACGCTCTCCGCCTGGCGCACGTACTCCGCGCTGACGTAGGGCGAGTAATCCTTGAGCACCGAAGGCACGCGCTTCTGCTCTTTCAGGAAGGCCGCAGTGCCGGCGATGTCCTTGGCGGTACCGCCGCCCAACAGCGCGCTGGACAGTTGTTCCTTGGTCTCGGGGAAGGCGCTGCCGGCCAGCAGCTCCGGCACGTCCTCGGGCGAAGCGCCGGTCAGCCGGGCGATCTTCTTCGCCTGCTCGGAATCGGCGGTCCACTGGGCCTTGTGCGCGTTGTAGTCGGCGAAGGAATCGAGGGTCACGCGGGCGAACTTGGCCAATACCTCCGGGTGCTTCTCGGCGAAGTCCTTGCGCGCCACCCAGACTTCGAAGGTCGGCGCGCCCCATTTGCCCACTTCCGCGGCGTCGGTCAGCACCTTGCCGCTCTTCTTGATCTCGCCCAGGGCCGGGGCCCAGACGAAGGCGCCGTCGATGTCGCCACGGCGCCAGGCGGCGGCGATCTCGGTGGGGTTGAGGTTGACGATCTTCACCTGGGTCGGGTCGATCTTCCAGTGCTTGAGCGCGCCCAGCAGGCTGTAGTGCGAGGTGGAGACGAAGGGCGTGGCGATGGTCTTGCCGACCAGGTCCTCGGGCTTCTCGATCTTGCTGCCGTTGTGCACCACCAGGGCCTCGGCCGCGTTGATCTGCGCAGTGACGATGAAGGCCACGATCGGCAGGCCGCGCGAAGTGGCGGCGGCCAGCGGGCTGGAGCCCAGGTTGCCGAGCTGCACGTCGCCCGAGGCGATGGCGGCGACCACTTCCGGGCCGCTGTTGAAGCGGCGCCAGTCGAGCTTCTCGCCGATGGCTTTCTCGTAGGTGCCGTCGGCCTGCGGGACCTTGGTCGGGTCCACGCCGGTCTGGTAGCCGAGGGTGATGTCGGCCTGGGCGATGCCGGCGACGCCGGCCAGGGTGAGCGCGGCCAGCAGGCGGCGCGGGGCGAAAGTGCGTTTCATGGGGTGCTCCTGGAAATGCATTCGGGGCGGCCGGCCGGGCCGTGACGGGCCGCCCCTCGCGGAGCGGCGGAAAGTTCGCTTCAGTTGCGCGCCAGGTCCGGCTGCCAGACCTGCACGGCGCGGGCGTCCACCGGCTTGGGCAGCAGACCCTCGGCGTAGAAGGCGTCGGCGATGCGCTGCTGCTCGTCGAGGCCGTCGGCGCGCACCGGCTGCACGTCGTAGCTGCGGCGGGCGTTGGCCTGCTCCACGGTGGCGGCGTCGAGGTTGCCCCACAGCGGGCCGAGCAGCCTGGCCGCGTCGGCCGGGTGTTGCTTCACCCAGCGCCCGGTCTTCTGCAGTTCGGCGAAGACCTGCCCGAGCACTTGCGGGTGGGCCTTGGCATAGTCACTGGAGGCCAGGTAGTAGCGCTGGTAGCTGGCCAGGCCCTGGCCGTCGGCGAGCACGCGGGCGTGCTGCTGGCGCTGGGCGCTGGCGACGTAGGGGTCCCAGGTCACCCAGGCGTCCACCTTGTGATTCTCGAAGGCGGCGCGGCCGTCGGCGGGGGTCAGGTAGGCCGGCTGGATGTCGGAGAACTTCAGCCCGGCCTTGGCCAGCGCGGCGATCAGCAGGTAGTGGCTGCCAGCGGCCTTGGTCACGGCCACGCGCTTGCCTTTCAGATCGGCCAGGGATTTCAGCGGCGAATCCTCCGGCACCAGGATCGACTGCGCGGTGGGCGACGGGGTTTCGCGGGCGAAGTAGGTCAGCTGCGCACCGGCGGCCTGGGCGAAGACCGGCACGGTGTCGGCGACGTCGGCGGACAGGTCGACGTTGCCGACGTTGAGCGATTCGAGCAGCGGCAAGCCGCTGGGAAACTCATGCCAGGACACCTTGATGCCCTGCTTGCCCAGCTCGCGCTCCAGGGTGCCCTGGGCCTTGACGATGGTCAGCAGGGTGGAGGACTTCTGGAAACCGATGCGCAGGGTGCCTTCGGCGTGCGCGCCCAGGGCGCCCAGCAGGGCGGCGGAGGCGGCGAGGCCGACGGCGAAACGGCGCAGGAACGGGCTGCGGGACATGGGTACGGCTCCTCGGGTACGGGGCGGCCGCCTGCAGAGCGAGGACGGACCACGGGACTGGTGTCAGGTGTTCTGGATGAGTCCGGTGGTCCGGTGAAGTGAAGATTACAGCTATAAAAAATCAGAAATAAATAATTTTTAGTTCTTAACTAATACCGCGCGGATTCATCCCGCCATCAGTGCGCAGCCCCCAGCAGCCGGGCCCTCACGCCCTCCGCGCGGAGGCTGGCCTGGGCCGCCTGGCGGGCCACCGCCAGGGCCTGGGCGGCGAGGTTGGAGAAGTGGCTGGCGCGACCGAAGGCCAGCGCCGCGCCCGCCTCGATGTCCTCGTCCAACTGCCGGGCGGCCTGCTCGCTGAGCACCAGGCCCAGGCCGAGCAGCCGCGACAGCTCCGAGGCCTCGGGCAGGTCCAGGCTGTCCGCGGCCTGCAACGCCAGGCCCAGGGCGACGTTGGCCTGCAGCAGCTGCGCCAGGCCGTCGCCGAGCACGCGCCGCGGCGTGGCCGCCAGGCCCGGCGGCAGCAGGATGTCCTCCGGGTGCAGGCGCAGGCCCTGGCAGTGGGCGCCGGCGCGCAGCGCAAGGCCGGCCCGCGCGCTGGGCAGCGCAGCCAGCAGGAAGTCGCCGCTGGGCGCGTGCCAGGCGCGCAGCAGCAGCCAGTCGGCCGCCTCGGCGGTGAAGGCATCCCATTGCGCGCCGTTGACGCGGAAGCCGCCGCGCAGGTGTTCCTCGGCCCGCAGCAGTTGGCCATCGTCCTCGCCCAGGGCGCCCCACAGCGGCTCGCGCAGCAGGCTCAGGTGCAACAGGCGCTGCAGCTGTTCGCGGCTGCCGAGCAGGCGCACGCGGGTCAGTTGCAGGTGGTGCACGGCGAACAGCCGGGCCAGGCCGCCGTCGCGCTCGCAGAGGTCGCGCAGAACCTGCAGGACCTCGCGCCAGGGGCTGCCGGCGCCGCCCAGCTGGGCCGGCAGCGACAGCCGCAGCAACCCGGATTCGCGCAGGGCGCGGGCCCAGGCGGCGGGGCCGGCGACGGCGGGCTGGGGGAACGGCTCGGCGGGAGCCAGCCGGGGCGGGGCGACGCTCATGGGCACCTCGGGACGACGGGATCAGTGCCTGGGCGAATGGCGCGCGGGAAGACTGAAGCGAAGGGGTTCGGCGGCGCCCCGTTGCGCCGCGCGCGAGGCGCGGCCGGGGCGGCACTTAGAACCATATCCAAGCAGTGCGGCAAGGTTAAATAACCTTTTTGCCTTAGCTGAGAACCGTCAGGGCTGCCGTTGGCCAACGGCCGGCCCCTGCTCCACCGCGAAGCCCGCGGCGAAGGTCGGCTGCACGTCCAGGCGCTGCGGGATCAGCCCATGGGCCTGGTAGAAATCCGCGGTCTCCTGCTGCTGGGCGAGGGTCTGCGCGTCCAGCGCCTGCCAGCGCAGTTGCCGGCGCTCGAACTGCAGGCGCGCGGCGTCCTCGGGGAAGCCGATGATCTTCGCCAGGCTGCGCGAATACTCGTCCAGGTGCGCGTAGGCCCAGCGCTGGGCGCCGGCCAGGCGTTGCAGGTAGTCCTGCAGGGCGGCGCGTTTCGCCGGGTCGGCCAGGGCGCTGTCGGTGGCGGCGAGGAAGCTGTTGCCGGCCCACAGGCCGCGGCCGTTGACCAGCACCCGCGCCTTGTCGGCGGTCTCCGAGAGCGCGGTGTAGGGCTCCCAGGTCGCCCAGGCGTCCACCGAGCCGTTGGCCAGGGCCATCTTCGCGTCCACCGGGCCGAGGAAGCGCAGTTCCACGTCCTTCTCGCTCAGGCCTGCCGAAGCCAACGCCTTGAGCGCCACGAAGTGGCCGATGGAGCCGCGCCCGGTGGCGATGCGCTTGCCCTTGAGGTCCGCCGCCGAATGCAGCGGCGAGTCGCCGCGGACGATCACGGCGGTGCCGTAGGGGTCGGACTTGTCCACCGCGATGGCCTTCACCTGGGCGCCAGCAGCCAGGGCGAAGAGCAGGGGTGCATCGCCGATGATGCCGGCATCCACCGCGCCGGCGTTGAGCGCTTCGGCCAGGGGCGCGGCGGCGGGGAATTCGAACCACTGGATGTCGTAGGCCAGGCCCTTGAGCGCGCCGGCGGCGTCCAGCTGGGCACGCATGTTGCCCTTCTGGTCGGCCAGGCGCAGGGTCGCGCGCTCGGCGGCGAGGGCCTGGCCGGCGGCCAGGCACAGCAGCAGGAACAGGCTGAGGATCTTGCGCATGGCGGGGCTCCTCAACGCTGGCCGACTGTGAGGTCGGCAGACAGCTGGCGGGCCACCTCGGCGGCGCCGGCGGACAGGCTGAAATCGAACGCCGGGGCGACGTCCAGCGCCTTGGGCAGCACGCCCTCGCCGTGGAAGAAGTCGGCGGCCTTCTGCAGCGTGGCGGCGATGTTCGCATCGAACACGATGGGGCTGATGCGCGCCTCGCCCACCCAGCGGCGCGTCACCTCCCGGGGCATGTTCAGGTCCTTGGCCAGCGCCGCGGCGAAGGCGTCCGGATGCTGCAGGGCCCAGACCTGGGCGCGCGCCAGGCGCGTCAACAGGTCGCTGATGGCGGCCTTCTTGCCGGCGATGGCGGCGTCGCTGGCCAGGGCGTAGGAGTAGCCGGTCATGATGCCGTCGCCGTTGTCGATCACCCGCGCCTGGTCGAGCAGCACGGCGCTGGAGGTGTAGGGCTCCCAGGGCACCCAGGCGTCCACCGAGCCGCGCACCAGGGCGGCGCGGCCGTCCACCGGGCCGAGGAAGGAGAAGGTCACGTCCTCGGGCTTGAGCCCGGCGCGGCGCAGCGCGCCCAGGGCCATGAAGTGGCCCCAGCCGCCGCGGTTGACGGCGATGCGCTTGCCCTTGAGCTCGGCCACCGAGTGGATCGGCGAATCCTTGCCCACCACCAGCGCCACGGTCGCCGGGTTGAAGTGCCAGGCGCCCACGGCCTTGAGCGGCGCGCCGGCGGCGTAGACGAAGAGGAACGGGATGTCGCCGGTGAAGCCGATGTCCAGGGCGCCGGCGTTCAGCGCTTCGAGCACCGGGGCGCCGGAGGGGAAGGCGGACATCTCCAGCTTGTACGGCAGGTTGTCCAGCTCGCCGGAGGCGCGCAGCGAGGCGTAGCGGTCGCCCTTCACGTCGCCCAGGCGCAGGGTGACGGGTTCGGCGGCGCTGGCGGCGCCGGCCAGCAAGGTCGCGGCCAGCAGGCCGGCGAAAACACGCAGGGTTCGTTTCATGGGGCAATCTCCAGGCGGCTTCGCACGGAAGCCAGGGGTTGTCTTGGGGCTATCCGTTCCGCCGGTGCGGTCGCCGATATTGCCGTCGTTGTTGTCGGGTGATCGCGCGGGCTCAGGGACTCAGCGCCGCCCTCCCCGCCGCGATCCAGACGCTGTCCTTCTGCGGGGTGTGCACGCGCCCGCAGAGCACGTCGCGGTAGTGGCGCTGCAGCGGGTTGTGCCGGCTCAGGCCGTGGTTGCCGCTCAGCTCCAGGGCCTTCTCGACCACCGTCACCGCGTTGTCGGTGACGGCGACCTTGATCAGTCCCGCCTCGCTGGCGCTCAGCCGCTCGCGGCAGGCGGCGTCGAGCAGCAGGCGGTTCTGCAGCAGCAGGCCGTCGATGGCGCCCAGCGCTTCCTGCACCCGCGGCAGGCTGGCCAGGGGCGCGCCGAGGCTGGCCGGCACGCGCTCGCGCAGCCAGCCCAGCAGCCAGTCGCGGGCGGCACCGGCGATGCCGTCGTAGAGCGCGCCAAGCAGCGCCGCGCTGGCCTGGGCGAAGTCGCGCAGCACCGCTTCGTCCGGCGCCGGCGGCTGGTCGTGGGGGTAGAGGCCGACGGCGTGTTCCAGCGGCACCGGCACGTCTTCGAAGATCACCTCGTGGCTGCCGGTGGCGCGCATGCCCAGGTGGTCCCAGCTTTCCACGATGCGGATGCCGGGGCTGTCGCGGCGCACCAGCCAGGCGCCCACGCGCGGCGTCGGCTCGTCGCTGCGCGCCCACACCGCCAGCCAGGTCAGCCCGGGAATGCCGGTGGTGTAGAGCTTGTGCCCGGACAGCCGCCAGCACTCGCCGTCACGCCGCGCCACGGTTTGCGGCAGGCCGCCGCGCGAGGGCGAGCCCAGCTCCGGCTCCACCCGCAGGCTGTTGATCAGCGCGCCCTGCTCCAGCGCCTCGCGGGCCACGCGGCGCTTCAGCGCTTCGGGCCAGCCGGGGTTGTCGGCCAGGCGCCGCAGGTGCAGGTACTGCATGCACAGCACCAGCGCGGTGGAGGGTTCGCCACGGGCCACGGCGCCGACCACCCGGCGCAGTTCGCCGAGGCCGGCGCCGGGGCCGCCGAGCGCCTGCGGCAGGGCCAGGCCGAGCAGGCCGAAGTGCTGCAACAGGGCGAGGTTGGCATGGGGGAAGTCGCCGCTGCGGTCGTAGGCCTCGGCGCTCTCGGCCAGTTGCCGGGTGAGCGCCGGCAGCAGGTCGTTGAGCGCCAGCGGCGGGGTCTGCAAATTGGCCATGGGTTCAGGCCGTGGCACGCCGGCGCTCGCGCTCGGCGACCTTGGCGCGGGTCAGCGGGATCAGCTCGCGGCCGTATTCCACGGCGTCGTTGAGCGGGTCGAAACCACGGATGAGGATGCTGCGCACGCCCAGGTCGTAGTAGGCCAGCAGCGCATCGGCGACCTGCTCCGGGGTGCCGACCAGCGCGGTGGAGTTGTGCCCGCCGCCGACCAGCTTGGCGATGCCGGTCCACAGGCGTTCGTCGACGCGGTCGCCCTGCTCCACCGCCTTGAGCAGGCGCTGGGCGCCGACGCTCTGCGGCTTGCCCTTGGGGAAGCCGGCCTCGCCCAGGCGCTGGCTGGCGGTCGCGCGGATCGCCTCGGCCCTGGCCCAGGCCTCTTCCTCGGTGCGCCCGAGAATGGGCCGGAACGACAGGCTGAACTCCACCTCGCGGCCGTTCTGCCGAGCCTGCTCGCGCACCGCGGCGATGGTCTCGGCGGCCTGGGCCAGGGGCTCGCCCCAGAGCATGAACACGTCGGCCTGCCTGCCGGCGACCTTCAGCGCCGCCTCCGAGGAGCCGCCGAAATACACCGGGATGTGCGGCTTCTGCTGCGGGCGGATAGCCGAGAAGGCCTGCTCCACGCGGTAGTGCTCGCCGTGGAAGTCGAAGGGCTCGGCGCTGGTCCAGGTGCGCTTGAGCACTTCGATGAACTCGTCGCTGCGGGCGTAGCGCTGGTCGTGGTCGAGGTAGTCGCCGTCCTTGCGCTGGTCGGCGTCGCTGCCGCCGCTGATGATGTGCACCGCCAGGCGCCCGTCGAGCAGGTGTTCGAGGGTCGCCAGCTTGCGCGCGGCCAGGGTCGGGGCGACGAAGCCGGGGCGGTGCGCCAGCAGGAAGTTGATCCTGGAAGTGGCCAGGCCGGCGGTGGCGGCCACCAGGAAGCCGTCCGGCTGATCGGACCAGTAGCCGACCAGGATGCGGTCGAAGCCGGCCTCCTCGTGGGCGCGGGCGAAGGCGGCGATGTACTGCTTGTCGAGGATCGGGCCGGCCGGGGCGATGGTCTCGGAGGCCAGGCGGTGGCCGATCATGCCGAGGAACTGGATGCTCATGGGGTTGCGTCCTGTGCTCAGTGGAAGGCGTTGGCGAAGGAGGGGTCGATCACGCTGGCGGTGTCGAAGGCCTTGGGCAGCGCGCCGGTCTGCAGCAGGAAATCGGCGGTGCCCTGGTAGTCGGCGGCGGCCTGGGCGTCCACCGGGCCGACGCTCATGCCGGCCTGGCCGATCCAGTGACGCGACACGGCCGGGTCGAGGTTGGCCTTCTTCGCCCAGATGTCGGCGTACTGCTCCTTGTGCGCCTCGACCCAGGCCCGGGCCTTCTGCAGGCGGCCGAGGAAGTCGGCGATCTGCGCGCGCTTGGGCTCGATGGAGGCGGCGTTGGCGGCGATGCTCGACAGCCCCGGCATCAGGTCGCGGGCGGTGAGGATCGGGCGCGCGCCGGAGAACACGATCTGCTGCGAGATGTACGGTTCCCACACCGGGAAGGCGTCGATGCTGCCGCGCGGCAGGGCGGCGGCGGCGTCGATGGGCATCAGCTTGACGAAGTCGACGTAGTCGCTGGGCAGGCCGGCCTTCTCCAGCGCGCGCAGGGTCAGTTGCTGGCTCCAGGCGCCGGGCCAGTAGGCGACCTTCTTGCCCTTGAGGTCGGCGATGCTCTGCACCGGCGAGTCCTTGGGCACCAGCAGGGCGATGGTGTCGGGGTTCTGCCGCGACACGCCGATGAGCTTCACCGGCGCGCCCTTGGCGGCCAGGAAGATGAACCCGGAATCGCCGAGGAAGCCCAGGTCCAGCGCCCCGGCCTGCAGCCCTTCGGCCACGGGCGCGGCGGACTGGAAGTGCTTCCAGTCGACCGTGTAGGGCGCGCCTTCGAGCACCCCGGAGGCCTCCATGGAGGCGCGCACGTTGTAGTAGTTCTGGTCGCCCACGCGCAGCGTCGGCAGGTCGGCGGCCTGGGCCAGGGGCGCGCCCAGCAGCAGCGCGGCGAAGGTGGCGCGCAGGCGTCGTTTCAGGTTCATCGGTGGGGCTCCTCAGCCGGCGCGGCGCAGTTGCGGCAGGCGGGCGATGTGGTCGTGAATGGCGGGAATCAGGCCCTGGCCGTAGCGCACGGCGTCGCCGAGCGGGTCGAAGCCACGGATCAGGAAGGTGGAAACGCCCAGGCGGTAGTACTCGCCCAGGGCGGCGGCGACCTGCTCGGGAGTGCCGACCAGGGCGGTGGAGTTCCAGCGCGCGCCGGTCAGCCGGGCCACGCCGGTCCACAGCCGGGTGTCGAGCACGTCACCTTGTTGCGCGGCGGCCAGCAGGCGTTGCGAGCCGACGTTCTGCGGCTGGTGGTCGTGCAGCGGCAGGCCCAGGCGCTCACGGTTCTCGCGCACCTGTTCGAGCACCTCGGCGGCGCGCTTCCAGGCGGCTTCCTCGGTGTCGGCGACTATCGGCCGGAACGACACCGAGAAGCGCGGTTCGCGGCCCTGGGCCCGGGCGGCGGCGCGCACCCGGCGGATGTGGCCGTCGACGGCGGCCAGCGGCTCGCCCCAGAGCATGTAGGTGTCGGCGTGCCTGGCGGCGACCTCGATGGCGGCGTCGGAGGAGCCGCTGAAGTAGATCGGGATGTGCGGCTTCTGCCGCGGGCGCACGGCCGGCGAGGCGCCCTGGAAGCGGTAGAACTCGCCGGCGAAGTCCACCGGGGCCTCGGCGGTCCAGATGCGCCGCAGGGCGTCGAGGTATTCGTCGGTGCGGGCGTAGCGGCGGTCGTGGTCGAGGTAGTCGCCGTCGCGCGCCAGGTCTTCGTCGTTGCCGCCGCTGACCACGTTCAGGGCGAGGCGGCCGTCGCTGAACTGGTCGAGGGTGGCGAGCTGGCGCGCGGCCAGCGGCGGTGCGATCACCCCGGGCCGGTAGGCCAGCAGGATACCCAGGCGCCGGGTGGCGGCGGCGACGAAGGAACTGACCACGGCGCCCTCGGCGGCATTGCTGAAGTAGCCCACCAGCACGCGGTCGAAGCCGGCGTCCTCATGGGCCTGGGCGAAGCGCCGGACGAAACCGGCGTCCACCGCCTCCCCCAGCGGCTGGTCCACCTCGGAACTCGGGGTGGCGGTGATCATGCCGAGAATTTCCACGCTCACTGTGTTGCCCTCGCCTGGGCCGCTGCATAAGGGCGGCGGCTTTCGTTATAAGAAAAACGTCTTGATGGACGTTGTTCTTAGAAGCTATAGGCAAGCACTTCATGATGGAAATTCATTTTTGGCATATTCTAATATGCTAATTACGCATATTCAGGGTTGGCCAAGTTGCGCGGGGGAGGTTTTTTGCTTTTGTAGGAGCGAGCTTGCTCGCGAACAGAGTTTCCCGGTCATGCCGGTATCAGGCATGAGAGCGCCCTCTCCCTAACCCTCTCCCTGAAGGGAGAGGGGACCGTTGGGCAGGGTTTGATGTTATGGCGTCAGCCGGCAACCCCCGCGGTTTCCGGCTGAAACCACTTCCTCTCTCGGCACGGACAAGCCCCCTCTCCCTTCAGGGCGGGGCGCGCAGCCGAGGGCTGGGGAGAGGGGACGGAGTCGACCTGAGACGACAGCGCTGCCGGGAGAGTCTGTTCGCGAGCAAGCTCGCTCCTACAGGGGGCGAATGAGTAAGACTCACCCCACCCGCATATCCAACCCATCAGCCACCGCATCGCCGAACAACCGCGCCGGCGCCTCCAGGTTGCCCAGCAAGCGCGGCCGCACCAGCCAGAGCTGGATCAGCGGCTGGAAATCCTCCAGCTGCAACACCCGCAGCTGCTCCCGATAACGGCTGCGCGCAAGAGCCGGCGCCGGCACCAACCCGAGGCCACGCCCCTCGGCAACCAGACCCAACTGCAGCTCGCTACCGAAGGTCTCCAGGTTCAGCTGCAAGCCCAACCCCTGGTCGGCCAGGGCGCGCTGCAGGCCGGCGCGGAAGCCGCAGCCGTCGGGGTTGAGCACCCAGCCGTGCTGGTAGCAGTCGAGCAGACGGCGGGCCTGCACGTCGTTGTCGCGGGCGGCCACCACGCACAGCTCCACGCGGCCCAGCGGCGTGGCGCCGAGGTCGTCGGGGAACACCTTGCTCGGCGGGAACAGCACCACCGCCGCGTCCAGCTCGGCGTTCTCCAGCCGCGCCAGCAGGTGGCTGCCCCAGCCGCTGCTGACCTGGGCGCGCAGCTCCGGGTACTCGCCGGCCAGGCGCCGCAGCGCTTCCAGCAGCACCACCTCGCCGATGCTCTGCGGCACGCCCAGGCGCAGCACGCCGCTGGGCGCGGTGTCGCTGGCCACCAGTTCGCGCAGCCCGTCCACCTCGCGCAGCACCCGGCGGCACTGCTCGTAGACGCGCAGGCCGGCGGCGGTGGGCTTGAGCGGCTTGGTGTTGCGGTCCAGCAGTTCCACGCCCAGGGCTTCCTCCAGGCTCTGTATCCGGCGGGTGATGGCCGACTGCGTCAGGCCCAGGCTCTCGGCGGCCTGGCTCAGGGAGGCGTTGCGGATCACCGCGACGAAGGCGTCGATGTCGTCGATCTTCATGGGGCTGGCACCAATTGCATTTCTCGCATATTAGCTTAGATTCAAAATGCATTTCAGGAATAAAAACGCGTTTGCTACCGTACAGCCAGAACCTTCCGGAGTGAATACGCCGCATGTCCGCCCCCCTGCGTTTCGACCGCCTGCGCCAGTTCATCGGCGACCTGGCCAGCCTGCTCGACGAACATCCCGACGAAGCCACCCTGCTCGCCAGCGCCCGCCCGCTGCTGGCCGAGCTGGTGCGCCATGACGACTGGCTGCCCGAGGCCTGCGCCCAGCCCGACGCGCAGCGCTACCAGCAGTACCTGCTGCACGCCGACTCGCAGCAGCGCTTCTCGGTGGTCAGCTTCGTCTGGGGTCCGGGCCAGCGCACGCCGGTGCACGACCACCGCGTCTGGGGCCTGATCGGCATGCTGCGCGGCGCCGAATACTCGCAGCCCTTCGCCTTCGCCGCCGACGGCAGCCTGCAGCCGGCCGGCGCGGCGCTGCGCCTGGAGCCGGGCGAGGTGGAGGCGGTGTCGCCGCGCATCGGCGACATCCACCAGGTCAGCAACGCCTTCGCCGACCGGCCGTCCATCAGCATCCACGTCTACGGCGCCAACATCGGCGCGGTGCGGCGTGCCGTCTATACCGCCGAGGGTGAAGAGAAGCCCTTCATCTCCGGCTATTCCAACAGCCAGTTGCCCAATATCTGGGACCTGTCGAAAGAGAACCCCGCATGAGCCAGATCGCCCGCCGTACCTTCCATGACCTCCGCGCCGCCCTCCTCGCCCGCCGCGAGCTGGCGCTGCTCGACGTGCGCGAGGAAGACCCCTTCGCCCAGGCGCACCCGCTGTTCGCCGCCTACCTGCCGCTGTCGAAGCTGGAGCTGGAGGTCTACGCCCGCGTGCCGCGCCGCGATACGCCGGTCACCGTCTACGACGACGGCGAAGGCCTGGCCGAAGTCGCCGCGCAGCGCCTGCTGGCGCTGGGCTACAGCGACGTGGCCGTGCTCGACGGCGGCCTGGCCGGCTGGCGCGCTGCCGGCGGCGAGCTGTTCAAGGACGTCAACGTGCCGAGCAAGGCCTTCGGTGAGCTGGTGGAAGCCGAGCGCCACACCCCGTCGCTGGCCGCCGAACAAGTGCAGGCCCTGCTCGATGCCAAGGCCGACGTGGTGGTGCTGGACGCCCGCCGCTTCGACGAATACCAGACCATGAGCATCCCCGGCGGCATCAGCGTGCCCGGCGCCGAGCTGGTGCTGCGCGTCGCCGAGCTGGCGCCCAGCCCGGCCACCCGCGTCATCGTCAACTGCGCCGGGCGCACCCGCAGCATCATCGGCACCCAGTCGCTGGTGAACGCCGGCATCGCCAACCCGGTGTCGGCGCTGCGCAACGGCACCATCGGCTGGACCCTCGCCGGCCAGCAACTGGAACACGGCCAGGCGCGGCGCTTCGGCGAAGTCTCCGCCGCCACCCGCGCAGCCGCCGCCCAGCGCGCCCGCGCCGTGGCCGACCGCGCGCGGGTGGCGCGCATCGACCTGGCCGGCCTGCGCCGGTGGCAGGCCGAAGGCGCGCGCACCACATACCTGTTCGACGTGCGCACCGCGGAGGAATACGAGGCCGGCCACCTGCCCGGCTCGCGCTCCACTCCCGGCGGCCAGCTGGTGCAGGAGACCGACCACGTCGCCAGCGTGCGCGGCGCGCGCCTGGTGCTGGTGGACGACGACGGCGCGCGCGCCAACATGAGCGCTTCCTGGCTGGCGCAGATGGGCTGGGAGGTGGCGGTGCTGGACGGCCTGTCCGCCGCCGACTTCAGCGAACGGGGCGCCTGGTCCGCACCGCTGCCGCAGCAACCGCAGGCCGAGACCATCGCCCCGCAGACCCTGGCCCAGTGGCTGCGCGAGCCGGGCACCCGGGTGCTCGACTTCACCGCCAGCGCCAACTACGTGAAACGCCACATTCCCGGCGCCGCCTGGGCCCTGCGCAGCCAGTTGAAAGAAGCGCTGGCGCAGCTGGGCACGGCCGAGCGCTACGTGCTCACCTGCGGCAGCAGCCTGCTGGCGCGCTTCGCCGTGCCGGAAGTGCAGGCCCTGAGCGGCAAGCCGGTGTTCCTGCTCGAAGGCGGCACCGCCGCCTGGGTCGCCGCGGGGCTGCCCACCGAGGAAGGCGAGAGCCTGCTCGCCGCGCCGCGCATCGACCGCTACCGCCGTCCCTACGAGGGCACCGACAACCCGCGCGAGGCCATGCAGGGCTACCTGGACTGGGAATTCGGCCTGGTCGAGCAGCTCGGCCGTGATGGCACCCACGGCTTTTTCGTCATCTGAAACCCCGCCATTTCGCGACGTCTGTCGGTGAGTGGCGAAAAAATGACCACCTGTCGGCTGTCCGGGAAAGTGATGGGAATTTTGACGTTCCGGGGTGTCTTAGCCTGCAGAGGTGCCACCATGAACGTCACCCACCGCTACGCCATCCACTACCGCCTGCGCGAACAGCCGCGCCGGCTGATCCACGAGTGGTCCGAGGAACCCAACGAATTCCTCGCCCTGCTCCAGGTGCTGCTGCACCTGGCGCAGGAGACCGGCGAAGACCCCACCGGGCTGACCGACGCCCCCCTGGACCCCAACCTGATCCCCAACCTGCGGCACAGCGCCGACCGCGTCGGCGTCAGCCGCGTGCGCATCGTCCCGATCAACTGAGCCGGCTCAGGCCGCCTCGCGCCGCCGCCACTGCGGCAGGCTGATCAACACCACCGCCCCGATGATCACCGCCATCGCCAGCGCCTCCGGCCAGCCGATGTGCTCGCCGGCGAACGCCACCCCGAGCAGCACGGCCACCGCCGGGTTGACGAAGGCATAGCTGGTGGCCGCCGCCGGCCGCACGTTGGCCAGCAGGTAGACGTAAGCGCTGAAGGCGATGATCGAACCGAACACCACCAGGTAGCCCAGCGCCAGCCAGCCGCGCACATCCAGCATCTGCTGCAGGTGCTCGCCGGAAAGCTGGCTGCCCAGCAGCAGCGCGGCGCCGCCCACCAGCATCTCCAAGGCGCTGGCCATGGGCCCGGCCGGCAGGTCCAGACGCCGGCTCCACACTGAACCGAAGGCCCAGGCCGCGGCGGCGAAGAGAATCAGCGCGGCGCCCGCCGGGCTGCCCTGCAGGTTGGAGCCGAGGTTGAGCAGCACGATGCCGCACAGCCCAAGGCCGATGCCGCTCCACTCCAGCAGGCTGTTGCGCTGGCCGAACAGGCGCGCGAACACCAGGGTGAACAGCGGCACCGTAGCCACAGCCAGGGCGGCCACGCCCGAAGCCACGCCCCAGTGCTCGGCCACCGTCACCCCGCCGTTGCCGCAGCTGAGCAGGAGCACGCCGATGGCCCCGGCGTTCAGCCACTGCCGCCCGCTGGGCAGCGGCGCGCCGCGGTACAGCGCCCAGGCCAGCAGCAGCGTCCCGGCGATGACGAAGCGGCAGCCGGCCATGAGCATCGGCGGCCAGCTTTCCACGCCGATGCGGATCACCAGGTAGGTCGAGCCCCAGATGAAATAGAGGGCGAAGAAGGCGGCGATCAGCGTCAGCGAAACGCGGGCTTTGGGCATGGGCATGACGGACATGGCAGAGGGCTCGACAAGTGGGTCGTAGCGTCTCATTTTATTAAGTGCTTTCAGGCCTTATAAGGCACAGAAAACGCATTATCTGGCGGAACACTTTTCTTTCGATGGATTTTCAAACGCAAAGCCATCGATTCGACAGACGAGAGAAACCGATGGACAAATACGACCGCGCACTGCTCGCCGCCCTGCTGGAAAACGGCCGCCTGTCCTTCGCCGAACTGGCCCGGCGCATCAACCTCTCGCCCCCGGCGGTGGCCGACCGCGTGGCGCGCCTGGAGGCCGACGGCGTGATCACCGGCTACCACGCCAGCGTAGACCTGACCAAGCTCGGCCGCCCGATCCAGTGCCTGATCGAACTGCGCCTGAACGACCACCGCGGCGCCCTGCAACTGCAACGCCTGACGGAAATCCCCCAGGTGCTCGACTGCTACCGGGTGACCGGCGAATCCTGCGTGATGCTGCGGGTGACGGTGACCAGCACCGCCGAGCTGGAAGAGCTGATCGACCAGTTGGCCCAGCACGGGGCGAGCAAGACTTCGCTGGTGCTGTCCACGGCGCTGGATGGGCGGGTGCATCCGGCGATGTTGCAGGGGGGATGAAAGGCTGAGGGCTGGGGGCTGAGGGCTTTTCGTAGGAGCGAGCTTGCTCGCGAATGGTGCTTGCCGGCGGGCTTGGGAGGTGGGCTTTAGAGCACCCTCTCCCTAACCCTCTCCCTGAAGGGAGAGGGGACTGTAGTGGTCTACTAACCCCGGACACCCATTTAGGCGAGAATGCTCGCCACAGAGAGGTGTCCGATGACCAAGCAACGCCGTACCTTTACCCCTGAGTTCAAGCGCGAAGCTGCCTGCCTGGTGCTCGATCAAGGCTACAGCCATGCCGAAGCGGCCCGTTCGCTCGGCTTGGTCGAGTCGGCCCTACGCCGATGGGTTAATCAGCTTCAGCAGGAGCGCGGCGGCGTTACGCCGGCCAGCAAAGCGTTGACGCCAGAGCAGCAAAAAATCCAAGAGTTGGAAGCCCGGATCACGCGCCTTGAACGCGAGAAATCGATACTAAAAAAGGCTACCGCGCTCTTGATGTCGGAAGATCTCGAGCGTACGCGCTGATCCGCCAGCTCAGCGACCATGAGCCCGTTGATTGTTTGTGCGAAGTGTTCGAAGTCACTCGCTCAAGTTACTACGCACATCGTCACAGAAGGCGAACTCCGGACGTTGAACGACTGCGGTTGCGCAGTCGAGTGAATGAGTTGTTTACGCGAGGTCGAAGTGCGCCCGGCAGCCGTACCATCATGGCAATGATGCAAGAAGAAGGTGAGCAAATCGGGCGGTTCAAGGTCCGCAGCCTGATGCGTGAGCTGGCGTTGATCAGTAAGCAGCCAGGATCACATGCGTACAAAAAGGCCACAGTGGAGCGGCCAGATATTCCGAACACCTTGAACCGAGCGTTTGATGTCGAAGCGCCAAATCAGGTCTGGTGTGGAGACATCACTTACGTCTGGGCACAGGGCAAATGGCACTATCTGGCGGTTGTCCTGGATCTGTATGCACGCAGAGTGGTTGGTTGGGCCTTATCAGAAAAGCCGGATGGAGACCTGGTGGTCAAAGCGCTGGACGTCGCCTACGAACAACGTGGAAAGCCTCAAGGACTCCTGTTCCACTCCGACCAGGGATCGCAATATGGCAGCCGTCAGTTCCGCCAGAGACTGTGGCGCTACCGCATGCGCCAGAGCATGAGCCGCCGAGGCAACTGTTGGGATAATGCACCGATGGAGCGAGTATTTCGCAGTTTGAAATCAGAGTGGATACCGACCACGGGCTACCTGACCGGGCAGCAAGCTCAACGAGACATTGGCCAATACCTGATGGGCCACTACAACTGGATCCGGCCGCATCAGTTCAACGATGGACTGGCTCCAGCGAAAGCTGAAGAAAAACTTAAAACCGTGTCCGGGATGAGTTGACCACTACAGACTGTTCGGAGCGCTTGGATGCTCTGGAGTCAGCCGGCAACCTCGGCGATTTCCGGCTGAAACCACTTCCTCTCTCGGCACGGACTAGCCCCCTCTCCCTTCAGGGAGAGGGCTGGGGAGAGGGGGACGGAGTCGACCTGAGACGATAGCGCTGCCGGGAGAGGCTGTTCGCGAGCAAGCTCGCTCCTACGAAAAGCCAAAGCCCCCACCCTGCGCGCAAAAAAAGAGGCGGCACCGCTCGCACGGCACCGCCTTAAGTCACGGAGTTGCTGTTACATCGTGGGCCGGCCACAGCCGCCCGATGTATTGGATTACTTTTCCACGATCGCGGTCACACCTTGCCCGCCCGCCGCGCAAATCGAGATCAGCCCGCGCCCTTTCCCGGCCGCGTCCAGCAGCTTGGCCAGGTTGGCGACGATGCGACCGCCGGTGGCGGCGAAGGGATGGCCGGCGGCCAGGGAGCTGCCCTTGACGTTGAGCTTGCTGCGGTCGATCGAGCCCAGCGGCGCGTCCAGGCCGAGGCGGGTCTTGCAGTATTCCGCGTCCTCCCAGGCCTTGAGGGTGCACAACACCTGGGCGGCGAAGGCCTCGTGGATCTCGTAGTAGTCGAAATCCTGCAGGCTCAGGCCGTTGCGCGCCAGCAGCCGCGGCACGGCGTAGACCGGGGCCATCAGCAGGCCTTCTGCGCCCTCGCCGACGAAGTTCACCGCCGCCGCCTCGCCGTCGCGCAAATACGCCAGGATCGGCAGGCCGCGTGCCTTGGCCCAGTCCTCGCTGGCCAGTAGCACCACCGATGCACCGTCGGTCAGCGGGGTGGAGTTGGCTGCCGTCAGGGTGCCGCGCGGGCCCCTCTCGAACACCGGCTTGAGGGTGCCGAGCTTCTCCAGGTTGATGTCCGGGCGCAGGTTCTGGTCGCGGGTCAGGCCGCGGAACGGCGTCATCAGGTCGCTCTGCCAGCCCTCGGCGTAGGCCGCGGCCAGCTTGATGTGGCTTTCGTAGGCGAGCTTGTCCTGCTCGTCGCGGGGAATCTGCCAGGTCTGCGCCATCAGCTCGCAGTGCTCGCCCATGGACAGCCCGGTGCGCGGCTCGCCGTTCTTCGGGATGTGCGGCAGCAGGTGGCGCGGGCGGATCTTCAGCAGGCTCTTGAGCTTGTCGCCGTTGGACTTGCCGCGGTTGGCCTCCAGCAGGATGCGCCGCAACCCCTCGTTGACGCCGATGGGCGCGTCGGAGGTGGTGTCCACGCCGCCGGCGATGCCGCAGTCGATCTGCCCCAGGGCGATCTTGTTGGCCACCAGGATCGCCGCCTCAAGGCCGGTGCCGCAGGCCTGCTGGACGTCGTAGGCCGGGGTCTGCGGGGCCAGGCGGGTGCCCAGCACGCATTCTCGGGTGAGGTTGAAGTCCCGCGAGTGCTTGAGCACCGCGCCGGCCACCACCTCGCCCAGGCGTTCGCCGTGCAGGTTGTAGCGCTCGATCAGGCCGTCGAGGGCGCAGGTCAGCATCTCCTGGTTGCTCGCCGTGGCGTAGACGGTGTTGGAGCGGGCGAAGGGAATACGGTTGCCGCCGACGATGGCGACCCGTCGGGTCTGGGTCATGCAAGGCTCCTTGCGGGCTGAGCGGGTTCTGGCGCACAGGCTAACCTTAGCCGGTCCCGTCGCATTGGCCGCCCCGCCATGGCGCAGGTCAGCGCGGTCAATTGCGCGGAACCGGTGCCTGCGTAGAGTGGTCGGCACTTCGAGTATCCGTGCAGGAGCCCCCGTCCATGACCGATCGCTACATCGCCTTCGCCAACTCCAACGTCGGCCGCCGCCTGGTCGGCGCCTTCGGCCTGCCCGCGCCGGTACGCCTGGAACGCTGGAGCGCCGGGCGCACCCGGCCGGTGGACGGCGCCCTGTTGCTGGGCGGGGCGGGCAACCTGGGCGAGGCCGTGCTGGGCTTCAGCCAGCGCCTGACCGACGCCGTCTACGCCGCCGTGGAAGGCCAGTACGGCCTGCCGCGCTGGACCGCCGAGCACGGCCCGAAGCTCAAGGCGATGGTGTTCGACGCCAGCGGCCTGAGCGGCTTCGAGCAACTGATCGAACTGCGCGACTTCTTCCAGGCCGCCCTCAAGGGCCTGGACCTGTGCCCCCACGTGGTCATCCTCGGGCGCGCCCCGGAATCGCTGAAAGACCCCGTCGCCGCCAGCGTGCAGCGCAGCCTGGAGGGCTTCAGCCGCTCCCTGGGCAAGGAGATCCGCCGCGGCGGCAACGTGCAGCTGCTGTACGTCGGCAAGGGCGCGGAAGACCAGCTCGAAGGCGCCCTGCGCTTCTTCCTCTCGCCCAAGAGCGCCTACGTGTCCGGCCAGGTGATCCGCCTTTCCGCCTACGCCGGCCAGGTGCAGGACTGGAGCCGCCCACTGGTGGGCAAGCGCGCCCTGGTCACCGGCGCGGCCCGCGGGATTGGCGCGGCCATCGCCGAAACCCTGGCCCGCGACGGCGCCGAGGTGGTGTTGCTGGATGTGCCGCCGGCCAAGGACGCCCTCGACGCCCTGGCCGCGCGCCTGGGCGGCAAAGGCGTGGCCCTGGACATCTGCGCGCCGGACGCCGGCGAGAAGCTGGTGGAAGCGCTGCCCGAAGGCGTGGACATCGTGGTGCACAACGCCGGCATCACCCGCGACAAGACCGTGGCGAAGATGAGCGAGGCGTTCTGGAACTCGGTGATCGACGTCAACCTCAAGGCCCCGCAGGTGCTCACCCAGGCCCTGCTCGACGCCGGCAAGCTGCGCGACGACGGCCGCGTGGTGCTGCTGGCCTCCATCAGCGGCATCGCCGGCAACCTCGGGCAGACCAACTACGCGGTGAGCAAGGCCGGCCTGATCGGCCTGGCCCAGGCCTGGGCCCCGGCCCTGGGCAAGAAGGGCATCAGCATCAACGCGGTGGCCCCGGGCTTCATCGAGACGCAGATGACCGCGGCCATCCCCCTGACCATCCGCGAGGCCGGCCGGCGCATGAACTCCATGGGCCAGGGCGGCCTGCCCCAGGACGTGGCCGAGGCCGTGGCCTGGTTCGCCCAGCCGGGCAGCGGGGCGGTGAGCGGGCAGGTGTTGCGGGTTTGCGGGCAGAGTTTGCTTGGGGCGTGAGGGTGGCGATGATGTGCCGGCTTTGCCGGGGGGATCGCGGATGAATCCGCTCCTGCACCTCCAGGGAAGCACGGCTTTTCGTAGGATGGTGTTGAGCGAAGCGATACCCATCACCACGGCAGCATGGGTATCGCAAACTCAACCCATCCTACGAAGAGCACCTCGGCGCAAGACAGTTGCCCCTACGATCGTGCTTCCACACGATGACGCCAAACCCACCTGTAGGAGCGCGCCCTGCGCGCGATTCGCGGGCAGGGCCCGCTCCTACAAGGTTAATGCCGAACCTTCGCCCCACGCCGGACAGGCCCGCGGGGCGCGCAGCCGAGGGCTGGGGAGAGGGCGCTCTTCAGGACAAACACCAAAGCCACCGGCAGAACAGCGTTCGCGAGCAAGCTCGCTCCTACGAAAAGCCATGCCCTCCCGTCGCGAGGTTCTTCCCCCCTCAAACCTTCCCGCGCTTGCGGAACTCCACCGGCGTCTCCCCCACCCAGCGCTTGAAGGCGCGGTAGAAGGTACTCGGCTCTGAGAACCCGGTGCGCTCGACGATCACCTCGATACGCTCGTCGGTCTTCAGCAGCAGCTCCTTGGCCAGCCGGCAGCGGTAGTCGGTGACCAGGTCGTTGAAGCGCACCCCGGCCATGGCCAGGCGCTCGCGCAGGCGCCGGGCCGGCATGTCCAGGCGTGCCGCCACCTGCTCCAGGGTGGCGCCGCCGTCCACCAGCAGCTCGCCGATCAGCTCGCGCACCTTGCGCACCAGGTCCAGGCGTTCCACCTCGGCCAGTTGCCGGCGCGCCAGCGACTCGTGCATGCGCAGCAGTTCCGGCGCGGCGTGGCGCGAGGGCTTGTCCAGCACCGCGGCGTCGAAGACCAGCGCGTAGCGCTCTGCCCCCAGGCGCACCGGGCAGCCATAGACCTGGCGATAACGTTCGGCAGGGGCGCCCTCGCCGTGCATCAGCTCCACTTCGTGGGGCCTGAAGTCGCCCTCGGTGAGCGCGTGGAACAGGCGGATCACCGCGCCGGCGAGCATTTCCGGGAAGTGCCGGTTGGTTCCGGCGCTGTGGCCGAGCAGCAGCACGGCGCGCTCGCCCTCCACTTCCAGGCGGGCGTTGAGGGTGTCGGAGAGCAAGCGCACGTAGCGCAGGGCGTGGCGCAGGCCCTCGCCGAAGGTGGCGCTGGAGAGGAACAGGTATTCCAGCAGCAGGCCGTGGAAGGCCGGCAGGTGCCCGGCCAGGTACAGGCCGACGTGCTCCTCGCCGCATTCCTCGGCGGCGGCCTTCCAGAACAGGTTCTGCGCACTATGCGGGAAGCGCCCGGCCGGCAGGGCGCCCGGCGGCAGGCCAACCCGGGCGAGCACACGGTCGGGATCGCTGCCGCTGGCGCGCAGCGCGTCGATCACCGGGCGCATCAGCGCCACATCGTCGGTCAGATCGTGCATGGTATTTATTCTGGTTATCCATGAAGCGGGCCCATCTTAGGCAGCTTTCCTACCGCCTCTCAAGTAACACGCCATGGCAGCGGTCGAATTATCCACAAGCCCCATGCCAGAGCCGCCAATTGACCGGCCTGCCGCCACGCCGCCCCGCCCCGGCCAATGCCCGGCCGGGCCCGGCGGCTAAGCTGAAGGCAATACCGCTCAGGAGATTCCGAATGCCCAAAGACTGGCTGGACCTGTCCGCCCCACCCGCCCTGCCCGGCCTGTTCCTGCGCGCCGCCGTGCGCCGCGGCCTGCGCGGCCGCAGCCTGCCCACCCGCGGCGTGCGCGCGCCGGTGATGGTCGACGCCCGGCACCTGGAGCGCTACCGCCAGGTGTGCGGCTTCAGGAACGACCACCTGCTGCCGCCGACCTACCCGCACATCCTCGCCTTCGGCCTGCAGATGGGCCTGCTCACCGACGCCCGCTTCCCCTTCCCGCTGCTGGGCCTGGTGCACCTGGAGAACCGTATCAGCGTATTGCGCCCGCTCGGCGGCCTGGGCCCGTTCCAGGCCAGCGTGCGGGTGGCCGACCTGCAGCCCCACGACAAGGGCGTGACCTTCAGCCTGATCACCCAGCTGCACGACCAGCTCGGCCTGCTCTGGGAAGGCGACAGCCGCCTGCTGTTCCGCGGCATGCGCCTGGAAGGCACGCCGCCGGAACGCGAGGAACAGCCCGAGCTGCCGCTGGAGCAGATCGACCACTGGCAATGCCCGGCGGACATCGGCCGGCGCTACGCCCGCGTGGCCGGCGACTACAACCCCATCCACCTGTCGGCGGCCAGCGCCAGGCTGTTCGGCTTCCCCCGCGCCATCGCCCATGGCCTGTGGAACAAGGCGCGCAGCCTGGCGGCCCTGGGCGAGCGCCTGCCGGCGGCCGGCTACCAGGTGGAAGTGCGCTTCCAGAAGCCGGTGCTGCTGCCCTCCAGCGTCACCCTGCTGGCCAGCGAGGTGGCCCCGGCCGGGCAGTTCGCCCTGCGCGGCGAGGACGGCCTGCCGCACATGGCCGGCGCCTGGAAACCGCTCGACGCTTGATGCGGCGCCGCTGAAGCCGGAAGCTATGGGGCTCCCAAGGAGCCCCCGATGAACCTCGACGAACTCACCGCGCGCCTGCACGCGATCCGCGACCACAACGATTGGAAGCGCTTCCACAGCCCGAAGAACCTGGCCATGGCCGCCAGCGTGGAAATGGCCGAGCTGGTGGAAATCTTCCAGTGGCTGAGCGAGGACGAGTCGCGCCAGCTGCCCGCCGACAAGCTCGCCCACGCAGGCCAGGAGGTCGGCGACATCGTTCTCTACCTGCTGCTGCTCTGCGCCGAACTGGGCCTGGACATGGACCAGGTGGTGCGCGCCAAGCTGGCCGACAGCGAAAGGCGCTTCGTGCATGGCTGACCGGCATTTCGACGAACTGGCCACGCGCTTCGCCGAGAAGATCTACGGCGGCGCCAAAGGCGCCATCCGCCTGGCCGTGCTGCAGGCCGACCTGGCCGAAGCGCTGCCCGAGCGCCCGCTGCGCGTGCTCGACATAGGCGCCGGCCTGGGCCACATGGCGCTGTGGCTGGCCGAGCGCGGCCACCAGGTGACCCTCGCCGAACCCGCCGCGCCCATGCTCGAAGGCGCCCGCCAGCGCTTCGCCGAGGCCGGCCGCGCGGCCACCTTCATCGAGGCGCCCTGGCAGGCGCTGCTCGGCCAGCTCGACGAACCCTACGACCTGGTGCTGTGCCACGCCGTGCTGGAATGGCTGGCCGAGCCCCAGGCCATCCTCCCCGTGCTGCACCTGCTGACCGCCCGCGACGGCTGGCTGTCGCTGGCCTTCTACAACCGCGACGCGCTCATCTACCGCAACCTGCTCAAGGGCCACTTCCGCAAGCTGCGCAAGCAGCGCTTCGCCGGCGAAGGCCAGAGCCTGACGCCGCAGCAGCCGCTGGACCCGCGCGAGCTGGAAGCGGCCATGGCGGACGCCTGGAACATCGAGGCACGCAGCGGTGTGCGGGTGTTCCACGACTACATGCCGCAGGAATTCCAGCACAAGGCCGAGCCCCTGGACCTAGTGGAAATGGAACTGGCCTACCGCCGCCACCCGGCCTTCGCCGGCCTGGGGCGCTACCTGCACTGGCTGTGCCGCCCGCGCGAATAGGTGCACAATCGCCCCATCACCGTCGTCGCCCGCGCCCCGGCGCGGGCGGGAGCCCCGCATGTCGCCACGCCTGATCCTGCTGCCGCTGCTCGCCGCGCTGGCCGCCTGCCAGAGCCAGAATCCCTACACCAACCAGTCGCTGCCGCCGCCCCCGGTGCCAGCCCAGGCCAGCGCCCCGGGCTTCGATCCCGGCGCCTACCCGGCCGCGCCGCCGGACTACGGCCGCTACCGCTCGTGGAACTGGACCGGCGCGCCCAGCGGCGCCACCACCTACGGCAGCTCGCTGCAGGACGCGGTCAGCGAAGGCCTCGACCAGGTCGGCCTGCGCCCGGCGCGCCCTGGCGCCACGCCGGACCTGCGCGTGAGCGCGCGGGTCAGCAGCGAGCAGCGCACCCGCCAGGTCACCGACTACTACGGCGGCGGCTACTACGGCGGCTGGAACGATCCCTGGTACGGCGCCTCCATCCCGGTGACGCGGACCTACATAGTGCAGGTCAACGTGGTGCGCATCGAACTCTACGACGCCCGCGACAACCACGCCGTCTGGGTGGCCTCGGCCGAATACCAGCCCAGCGGCAACCAGAGCGAACAGGCCCGCGGGCTGCGCGAAGCGGTGCGCAAGGCGTTGTCGGGCTACCCGCCGCACTGAGGCGCTTGTCCGGCTTTCCTGCCAGAAAACTGCGGAATAGGGCCATTTCGAGGCATTCCGCCACTTGCCTTTGCGCACGCTCTGAGCTTCGATGAAGACTCTGTCTGGAGTATGCCGATCATGATCCGCCGTCTGTTGTTGCTGGGCCTGCTGCTGGGCCTGGCCGCCTGTGAGACCGTCAACCTCAACCGCGACTACGATTCCAGCCGCGATTTCGCCGCGTACCGCAGCTGGGCCTGGGCGCAACCGGCCTTCGAATACCGCCCGGACGACCCGCGCATCAAGAGCGACCTCACCGAGCAGCGCATCCGCTCGGCGGTGGCCGACCAGCTCGACCAGCGCGGCCTGCGCCCGACTCAGGGCAGCGCCGCGCCCGACGTGACGGTGCGCGCCTACCTGATCGTCGACCAGCGCCAGGACCAGGTCACCACCTACACCGGCGGCTACTGGAACGGTTATTGGGGCGGCTACTGGGGCGGCCCGGCGATGGCCGAGTCGCGCACCGTGACCTACAAGGTCGCCACCATCCAGGTCGACCTGCTCGACGGCAAGGACGGCAAATTGGTGTGGCGCGGCAGCGGCGAGCAGATCATGCGCAGCAGCCCGCCGACCCCGGCCGAGCGCGAAGCGGCGATCCGCGAGACCGTGCAGAAGGTCCTCGCCCAGTACCCGCCACGCGGATGAGCCTGCAGCATCGCCCCGTGGAAGCCGGCGACCTCGCCGAGGTGGCCGGCTTCGTACGTGATGCCGACGAGCTTTTCTACGCCTACCCCAAGGCCCGGTGGCCGTTCAGTGTCGAACAGCTGGCCGCCGCCGTGGCCGAGCGCCGCGCCAGTACCCTGGCCCTGCTCGACGGCCGCGCCGCCGGCTTCGCCAACTTCTACCAGAGCCTGCCCGGCGAGTACTGCGCGCTGGGCAACATGATGGTCGCGCCCTGGGCCCGCGGGCACGGCGTGGCGCGCTACCTGATCGGCGTCATGGAAGACCTCGCCCGGCGTGACTACGCTGCACCGCTGATGAAAATCTCCTGCTTCAACGACAACGCCGGCGGCCTGCTGCTCTACGCCGGCCTGGGCTATCGCCCGGTAGGCATCGTCGAGCGCCAGACGCCGGACGGCCGCCGCGTGGCCCTGGTGCAGATGGAGAAAGCCCTTGGACCAGCCTGACATCCAGCGCGTGCTGATCATCGTCAGCAGCGGCCCGAGCACCCCGGCGCGCTGCGCCGCGCCCTTCTACACCGCCACCCTGCTGGCCTGCATGGACGCCGAGGTGACGCTCTTCCTCAGCGGCGAGGGCGTGCAACTGGCGCGCCAGGACGTGGTGGACAACCTCTACGCCGCCCCTGGCGGCGAACCGCTCAGCCACTTCATCCAGCAGGCCAAGGAAGCCGGCGCGCGCCTGCTGATGTGCCGCGCCCCCGGCGTGCCCATCGACGAAAGCGCGCTGATCGGCGAAATCGACGAAATCGCCAGCGGCGGCGAACTGGCGCGGATGATCCTCGAATACGACCGGGTGCTGACCCTGTGAAACTGCATGGCCTGGAATTCCCCGACGACCTGCTCTACGCCCCGGACTACAACCTGTGGCTGCGCGAAGAAGCCGACGGCGCCGTGACCCTCGGCCTGAGCGCCTATGGCTGCGCGCTCTACGGGCAGATCTTCGCCTTCACCCCCAAGCGCGACGGCTGGCACATCGAGCACGACCGCAGCTTCGGCGTGGTGGAGTTCGCCAAGGCCGCCTCTTCGGCCCGCTGCCCGCTGGCCGGCACCCTGCTGGTAAGCAACGAGGAAGTGCAGCGCCGCCCCGGGCTGATCAACCTCGACTGCTACGGCGAAGGCTGGATGGTGCGCCTGCGCCCGGACGACTGGGCCGCCGCCAAGGCCGGCTTCGTCAGCGGCCAGGCGGCGCTGGAGGCCTTCGCCGAACGCATGCGCCTGGATGCCTTCGACCCCGAGGGCAACGACGTCCAGGCCCTGCGCCGCGACTGAGCTTAAGCCAGCCATAATCTTCGCCGGCCTAGGCTGTGCGATCCGCAAGCTCCCCCACAGAAGGAGTCCACCATGCCCCGGCTTCCCGCGCTCGTCCTCGCCCTGCTCGCCCTCTCCGGCTGTGCCGGGCAGAGCAGCTACAACCTCGGCGCCATCGAGTCGCCGGTGAAGGAATCCTTCGGCCTCGACGACGTCGAACGGCAGCCCATGATGGGCGCGCAGTTCCAGCAACAGGGCGGCTTCTCGTCCCAGCAGCAGCGCCTGCTGATGGGCCAGTAAGGGCGCCCTAGTCCACCCGGAAGCCCGCCAACTGCTGCTGTTGCTCGACCGCCAGGCGCGCCAGCTCCAGGCTCGCCGCGGCGCTCTGCTCGGCGTTCTCCACCACGCTCTGGATGCTGTCGTTGAGCTGGGTGATGTTCTGGCTGATCTCATGGGCCACCGCCGTCTGCTCCTCGGTGGCGGTGGAAATCTGCGCGTTGCCGTCGGCGATGCGGTCGATGGCATTGGCGATGTGCCGCAGCGCCTCGCCGGACTCGCGCGAATGCCGCACGCTGTCCCCGGCCCGCTCGCGGGATTCCTGCATCACGCCCACCGCCTGGCGCGCGCCGCTCTGCAGCGAATCGATCATGCCGCGGATCGACTCGGTGGCCTTCTGCGTGTTGCTCGCCAGGCTGCGCACCTCGTCGGCCACCACGGCGAACCCGCGCCCGGCCTCGCCGGCCCGCGCCGCCTCGATGGCGGCGTTGAGCGCCAGCAGGTTGGTCTGCTCGGCGATGCTCTGGATCACCCCCAGCACGCTGCCGATCTCGTCGCTCTGGCTGTGCAGGCGGTCGATCACCTCGGCGCTCTCCTGCACCGCCTGCGACAGACGCTCGATGGCGCCCAGGTTGGCCTCCACCAGCTCGGTGCCCTGATGCGCCTCGCGGCGCACGTCCTCGGCCACCCGCGCCATGTCCAGGGCGTTCTCCGCCACCTGCTGCACCGCGGCGCTCATCTCGTGCACGGCGGTGGCGACCATGGCGGTCTGGTCGCCCTGGCCGTTGGCGGCATCGCTGACCTGGGCGCTGATGGCGCTCATCTCCTCCGACGCGCTGGCCAGCTGCACCGAGGCGCCGCCCAGGTGGCGGATCAGCCGCTGGAAGTGTTCGAGCATGGTGTTGAAGGCCTGGGCGGTCTGCGCCAGCTCGTCGCGGCCCACGGCCTCGGCGCGCAGGCTCAGGTCGGAATTGCGCTGCACCGTGGCGATGGTCCGGCCCAGTTGTTCCAGCGGGCGGTTGATCGAGCGGCTGACCAGCAGGCTGAACAGCAGCATGCCGACCAGCACCACCACGGCGATGGCCACGAAGCTGGCCTTCATCGCCTGGTAACGCGCGGTGGAGGCCTGGCTCAGCCTTTCGCCCTCGCGGACCTGCAGCTGGGCCAGCTCCTCCAGCGCATCCCCCAGCGGGTCGAAGGCCGCATACAGGCGCCGGATGAAGCCGGCGTCGCTCTCGCCGCGCAGGCTGCCGTCGGTCTGCGCCTGCAGCGCGTCCACCAGCTTGTCCACCGCGGCCATGCGCGCGCGGATGCCGGCCACCATCTGCTGCTCGGCATCGGTCATCTTGCTGTCCTGCACCAGGCGCCAGGAGTCCGCGATGGTCTTGCGCGCCCCGCCGATGGCGCCGCGCAAATCGTCCACGTCGATCACCCCGGAGCGGTACTTGTGCAGCGCATCCACCATGTTCACCGCATAGGCGTTGGAGATCAGGTTGAGCCGGTTCACCGGGCGCATGCGGTCGTTGAACAGCTCGTCGAAATCATCGTTGAGCCGGTCGGCGTTGTACGCCGCCAGCGCCATCACCCCGGCCAGCACCAGCAGGGGCAGGAACGCCAGCGACAGCAGGCGGGTACGTACGCGGATCTGGTTGAGCATCGCATCTCTCCTGGGCTGCTCGAACTCGTGCGCGGACCGCACAACCGCGATCCGCTCGTCTCGGCGAATGGATCGGCCCACCCGGGAGGAACTGGACCTGAGGATTGAGTAGGAAAAATCCCGCCATTTCGAGAGATGCGTCCCAGGAAAGGGCTGCTAGGGTGAAAGAAACCCCACGCCCGGAGGCCGGATGCTCCGCCACGCCCTCGCCCTGCTCCTGCTGCTGGCCAGCCTCGGCGCCAACGCCGACCAGCCGGCGCAACCCGGCTTCGTCTACCTCGACCAGGTGCTGCAGCACGCCCATTACGAAGCGCGCTACTACAGCGGCGACAACTTCGTCGGCAGCCGCATCGACGGCTACGAAAGCCCACGGGTGATCCTCACGAAGGAAGCGGCCACGGCCCTGGCCGAGGTGGAACGCGACGTCGCCCTGAGCGGCCTGCAACTGAAACTCTTCGACGGCTACCGCCCGCAACGCGCCGTGGCCCACTTCCAGCGCTGGGCCGCAGACCTGGCCGACACCCGCACCAAGGACCGCTACTACCCGCACCTGGACAAGGCGGCACTGTTCCGCGACGGCTACATCGCCAAGAAATCCGCCCACTGCCGCGGCAGCACGGTGGACCTCACACTGGTCGATGCCAGGACCGGCCAGGAACTGGACATGGGCAGCCACTTCGACTTCTTCGGCCCCATCTCCCACCACGGCACCAACCTGATCACCGTGCAACAGACGCGCAACCGCGAAACCCTGCGCAGCGCCATGCAACGCCACGGCTTCGAACCCTACGCCAACGAGTGGTGGCACTACACGTTGAAGCAAGAGCCCTACCCCAACACCGCCTTCGACTTCCCCGTGAAATAGCTAGCGCACGCTTTTCGTAGGAGCGAGGGGGACGCCTAGTTCTTGCTCACGAACCGCCCAAACTCCGCAATCACCGGATAACACGTTCGCGAGCAAGCTCGCTCCTACAGTCAACCCCTCAACCAGGACACCCCATGACCCAGCCCCCACCTTCGACGGCCAACGCTGGAGCAACGCCGAAGCCGACCGCCACCTGATCTTCCGCAACTGGCTGCGCAGCCATCCGCATACCAGCACCTCAAGGAACGGCTCGCCGAGCAGTTCGCTACCGACCGCAAGGCCTACAAGCAAGGCAAGGACGAGCTAGTGGCACGGATACTGGGCAAGGCCCTGCACCAACGACAGGCACAGGGCAGCGACTCAGGCGGGCGGGTACAGGGAGCCAGAACGTAGGATGGGTTGAGCGCAGCGATACCCATGCGGCCGACGTTCTTGTTGATGCCGCAGAGTTGCGCAGCCCTGCGTACCGCCAGACTCTGGACCAGAGTCTCGGGATAGGCTTGCCAGAGGTGAGGTTTTCGCAGTCGCGCCATCGGTGTGCCCGTCGCTCGATATGTAAACGCTCAGCAGCCCGTGAGAAGCGTAGTTCTTCGGCCGCGACCAGGAAGCAGCGCAAGTGCCGAAGCTCCATGTCTCACCTCACCGCGTCCCGGACAAATGGCGCCGAAGAAATGGCCCCGTCACGGATTCCGGATCGCTGATCATCGCTGCGGGCAAACCCTCGAAAATGATCCGCCCGCCTTGCTTGCCTGCTCCCGGCCCCATCTCGATCAACCAGTCGGCATGAGCCATGACATCCAGGTTGTGCTCAACCACGATGACGGTGGCGCCTCGCTGCGTGAGACCGTCGAGAATGGCAAGCAGCCGATCGACATCAGACATATGCAGACCGGATGTAGGCTCGTCGAAGACGTACAGGCTGCCTTCCTCCGCCAATCTGGACGCCAGTTTCAAACGCTGGCGTTCGCCGCCGGACAGGGTGCTCAAGCGCTGTCCCAGCGTCAGATAGCCCAGCCCCACTTTGGAGAGCCGCTGCAAGGGTTCGGAAATGTCCCGGCAGGACTGGAAATGCCGCAGCGCCTGCTCCACCGATAAGGCCAGAACCTGGGCGATATTGCAGCCCTGCCAGGTGATCGCGCGTGCCGCCTCGTTGAACCCCGTGGCGCCACAGGCATCGCACGGCGTTTCCACGCTGTCCATGAAAGCAAGGTCGGTCTGGACCAGCCCCAGGCCCTTGCAGGCCGGACAAGCGCCCTGGGCATTGCTGCTGAACAGGCTGGCGGGTTGGCCGCTGGGCTTCGCAAAGCCCGCGCGAATCTCGTCGAGCACGCAGACGTAGCTTGCCACCGACGAACGCCGCGTTCCTCCCAGGCCTTTCTGATCGATCAGGATGGCCTGCGGGCAATGGCGCGGCAGCAGGCGGTTGACGAGCGTGCTTTTACCGGAGCCGGCAACGCCCGTCACTACGCTCAGCACGCCCGTGGGTATGGATACGCTGACATCGCGCAGGTTGTGCAGCGAAAGGCCATGCAAGGCGATCTGCCCCGTCGGCGCGCGCGGCTCGCGTTTCAGGGGGGTGGCCCGTCGCAGGTAACGCCCCGTCAGGGTATCGGCCTGCCGCAGACCTGCGTAGTCGCCCTGGTACACCACCTGGCCGCCATCCTTCCCGGCGCCAGGCCCCATGTCCACCACATGATCGGCAATGGCGATGACGTCCGGGTCGTGCTCCACCACCAGGACGGTGTTGCCCTTGTCGCGTAGTCCACGCAGCAAGGTGTTGAGTTGGTGGACATCGCGCGGATGCAACCCCACGCTGGGCTCGTCGAAGATGTAGGCGATGTCGGCCAGGCTGCTGCCCAGGTGGCGAACCATCTTCACGCGCTGGGATTCCCCACCCGACAAACTGGCGGTCTCCCGGCCCAGGCTGAGGTAGTCCAGGCCGATGGCGCGCATCTGTTCCAGTCTTTCGACGATGGCTGCCAGCACCGTCGCAACGGATTCGGCGCCGATCGTCCGGATGAAGGCCAACAGGTCGGCAATCTCCAGGCTGGCGCAGTCCGCGATGGACTTGCCGTTGATCTTGCAGGACAGGATGGCCGGATTGAGCCGCGCGCCCCCGCAGTCCGGGCAGCGCTGGCGTGTGATGACGCGGGCAAGCCCCTCGCGCTCGGCGGGGGTCAGGCGGCTGGGCTCATGGTCCAGATAGGCGCGCCGAAAGCGCGGAACAACACCCTGAAACCGCGCCGATGACGGCCATCCGGGCAGCGGACTGCTCACGGCAAGATCGTCGGCATACAGCAGCGTCTGCCATTCGTCCGGGCTGTAGTCGGCCAGCGGCTTGTCACAATCGAACAGGCCGGAGCAGGCATAGCGTTTCCAGCGGAACGTGCCGCGGGCAAATGTGGGGAATCGGATCGCCCCCTGGTTCAGGGACTTGCTGCAGTCGAACAGAAGGTCAAGGCCCAGCTCGTCCACCCAGCCCAGCCCCTGGCAGGTCGGGCACATCCCCTGCGGGTGATTGAACGAGAACACATTCGAGTAGCCCACGAAAGGCTGGCCCAGGCGCGAGAACAGCAGCCGCAGCAACGGCTGTATGTCGGAGGCCGTCCCTACCGTCGAGCGCGCATTGCCGCCCAGCGGTTTCTGATCGACCACGATGGATGCTGGCAGATTGCGCAAGGCGTCGGCCTGCGGCTGGCCGTAGTGCGGCAGCCGGTGCCGCACGAAGGCGCTGTGGCTTTCGTTGAGCTGGCGCTGGGACTCGGCCGCGATCGTGTCGAACACCAGTGAGGACTTCCCCGAGCCGGATACGCCGGTGAACACCGTAAGGCAGTGCTTGGGAACCTTCAGGGTGACGCTGCACAGGTTATTGTTGCGCGCGCCGATGATCTCCATGTCGCGGTACGGGGTGTGTACGGGGCTCACGGGCGCGTTTCCTGTTCGGCGTCATGCGCGGTCAATGCCGCGCTGACCTTCTCGCAAAGCTCCGTAAACATGGCCTGCTCACCGGGCGTCAGCGCGGCCATGGCGCACTGTGCCGCGTCGCGCCTGCCTGTGGCGGCGCGCACGAGGAAGTCGCGCCCTCGCCGCGTCAACGCGGTGACCTGCTCGCGACGGTCCCCGTCGCCCTGCATTTGCTCCACCAACTTGAGGTCCTTGAGCACGCGCAGGGACTTGGAGATGCCGGTACGCGCCGCGCCCAACTTGTCACCCAGCAGCGAGGGTGTCATGGGGCCTTGCAGGCGCAGCAGTTCCAGAATGTCGTACTGGGCCCAACTCACCGCCTCGGGCGTGTAGCGGGTGCGTCGCGCCACGAGGATGCACTGGAGGTGCGAGAGTGCATTCTCCAGAGCACCGGGTTCTTCGTCGGGCTGAACTGTGGTCATGGAAATACAACAAGTTGCTTTAATGCAACTTGACTCAAGTGGATTCAGGTATATTTTACACATATGGTTTCCATATGGAAATCATATGTGTAATCTGTGCTGCCTCCCCAACTGCCAAGAAACCACGCCACCGCGCACTGGGGCGGCAGCTTGCCGCCCCGGTCGCTACTCGATCGCCGGCTTCCGCAGTGCCTTCCATAGCCCTTCGGCCACGCGCTCCACAGGGATCGAGCCTGATGCGCTACAACACCGGTGTCATCGGTATCGTTCTGCTGAACAATTACTCTACTGCCGAAGATTGAGGAGACCTCATCGCTGTCGCCCGTCAGGTTGCGGAGAAGGCAGGCATCACCACTGCCGACTTCAGCACAAGCGCCACCGAGTGGTAGCACTACACGTTGAAGCAGGCGCCGTCTCCCAACACCGCCTTCGACTTCCCCGTGAAATAGCTAGCGCACGCTTTTCGTAGGAGCGAGGGGGACGCCTAGTTCTTGCTCGCGAACCGCCCAAACTCCGCAATCACCGGATAACACGTTCGCGAGCAAGCTCGCTCCTACAAGAGCATGGCCAACCCGCCCCCCTCAGGAATAGGCTCAGCCAAAACCTGCAAACGGGAAGACTCATGAGTACCGTCGACGACCAGACCAACCCACACGCCAGCGACCAAAGGACGCAAGACCGCCATCGCTTGCGAAACCTCCTTCTGGCCGGCGCCGAATCCGCTCCCACAGAGCACGCCGATGCGGCCTTCTTCGAGCACCTGCGCAACCGAATCAATGAACAAAGGAAGAAGCCCTAACAACGACGATGAACCTGCGCACCGGCCCGAACGTCGAACGACAGCCCCTCAGCCAGGACACCCCATGACCCAGCCCCCCACCTTCGACGGCCAACGCTGGAGCAACGCCGAAGCCGACCGCATCGAACTGGCAGAAGCCAACCCGGACTGGCTCCGGCGCTTCGCCGAGGAAGCCGATGCCATCGCCACCGCCCTGTCCCTGCCCGGCCTGAAGATCGAACACTTCGGCAGCACGGCGGTGCCCGGCCTGAAGGCCAAGCCGATCATCGACATCCTCCTGCTCCCCCCGCCCGACGCCGACTGGCAAAGCCTGGTCGCCCCGCTGGAAGCCCTCGGTTACCAATACTGGCGCGACAACCCGGCGCCGCAGCGGATGTTCTTCGTCAAGGGCATGCCGCCCCAGGGCCAGGGCAGAACCCACCACGTCCACGTCATGAACCTGGCCGACGCCGACTGCCACCTGATCTTCCGCAACTGGCTGCGCAACCATCCGCAGGACGCAGCCGAATACCAAAGCCTCAAGGAACAACTGGCAGAACGCTTCCCCACCGACCGCGAGGCCTACACGCAAGGCAAGGACGAGTTGGTGGCCCGGATACTGGGCAAGGCCCTGCAAGAGGGCCGCGACTCAGGTGGATCGGCACAGGGAGCCAGGACGTAGGATGGGTTGAGCGCCAGCGATACCCATGCGGTCGATGATGGGTATCGCTGCGCTCAACGCCATCCTACGTGGTGCAGCAGGCACGCATGGGTGCAGAGGAACCACATCGCTTTCCTGGCTCTGTCTGCCGAGCTTTCCATGACTGCAACTACTGCTCTTCGTCAGGACTGAGTTGCCCGGCAACGGGCAAAGACTCTCCAGTCAGCAACCACCACCGATACTGCGGATAAAGCTCCCCAAGCCGCTCCAGCTCCTCAGCACCAATGCGTGCTCTTCCCCGCTTGATGCTCTGCCAGCGCACGTAGTCCTTGCTGTTCACCTCAGCCAAATCCTTCAGACTCGTCTGCTCCAGCAAGAGCAGCGCTCTATCGGCCATGCCTTGCGCCATTAAAAAATTCCGTTATGGAGTATTGCCATAAGTGCAGATTTATGGAAATAATCCATAAATCATCGTGATCCCAAGTCCGATGAATACTGACGGAACAGGCGTTGAACTGGAAGACTGCTGCCCAGGATCGGCCTGTTCCTGTCCCCTGAGTTTCCATCACGGAAGGAGACACCAATGCCCCATTTCGACACCTCCACCGCCCTCGCACTGCTGGGCAAGACCATCCAAGCGGACCTGACCTTGAAAGACGCGCCGTATCTTGAAAGCTATCGCGGTCGCGTCGTCGGGGTGGCCCTGACCGTGGAGGATGAGCCCCCGTACTTTCTGGTGCGCAATCCGGCTGAGCCGCAGCGCTTTCCGGAAGAATTGCTATGGAGCGATATCCACAGCCTGCAAGTAATCGACGACGAGACGCCAGCCAGCGAAACCTGAAAGTTATCGCAGCGAAGACAGAATAATCGGAGGGAAGTGGCGGAAGGCAGTGAGAGTCGAACTCACCCAGGAACGGCTGCCGTCCCCCACCGGGTTTGAAGCCCGGCCACGCCACCGGGCGTGATTGCCTTCCGTGTTGGCTTGCGCCTTTGCGCCAGAGAGTGGCGCTTGGATGTTGCCATCTTTGTGTCGACGCTGGCCACAGCCTGCGGTTGTCATACCTCCGAATTTTCCGTGGCCTGCAGCGCCAATGCCGAATCCTCGCGAACCCTCCGCTCATTGCCGAACCGCCGGGTGAAGCCGATGCGGTCGAAGTATTCCAGTAGCTGGATGCTGCGCTTGCGGCCTATGCCGATGCGGTCGCGGAAGGCGGCGGCGCGGATCAGGCCTTGTTCGGTGTGGAGTTGCAGGGCTTGTCGGGCCAGTTGGCGGAGGGCTTCGTCGGGGTAGAACAGGTCTTTCACCACCTGGTGCAGTTGGCCGAGGCGGGCGAGTTTGCGCAGCAGCAGGCGCATGGTGGCTTCGTCGACTTGCAGTTCGCGGGCCAGGTCGCGGGTCCACGGTGGGTCGTAGGCACCGGCTTGCAGCAGGGGGCGGATGCGTTCGCGCAGGGCTTCGTCTTCGGCGCCCAGTTGCACGCGATGGTCCGGCAGGTGCAGCCAGGGGCCGCTGCTTTCCACGGTCTTGCCGGCCAGGGCCTGTTCCAGCAGGGCGATGAAGATCGGGCGTTCCAGTTGCGCAAAGGCGTAGCGGCGCAGGCGGTCGCGGTCGGGGCCGAGTTCGTCGGGTTGTTCGGCGTGGAAGCGGGCCAGGGCTTGCAGCAGGTGTTCGCCCAGGGCGTACCAGCGTTCGGCGGTGAACAGGCGCGGGCCGCCGCGGGTGGGGATTTCCAGCAGTTCGGCGGGCAGTTGCCAGCTTGCCCGGGGGCGGTTGAATTGGCGGGCCAGCAGTTTGGGGTCTAGGCCGTTTTCGGCGTGTTGCAGCAGCACCGGCAGGGCCTGTTCCAGGCCTTCGCCGCGCAGGGCCTGGAGTTGTGCCAGACGCTCCGGGCTGCGGCGGTTGCGGGCCGGGGCGAAGGGGTCGAGCACGCGGCCGCCGCCGAGGGTGCGTTGGGCGGATTGGTCGCGCAGCACCAGGCGGTCGCCGTGCACGGTTTGCACGGGAGCGTTCAGCACGAGCTGCGCGAAGGCTCTTTCGCCCGGCGCCAGGCGTTCGTCTTCCAGCAGGGCGACGCGGCCGGTCACGTCCTGGGCGCCCAGGTGCACGTGCAGCGGCGTCCAATGGGCCAGGGCGCGGGGCTCGCCGGGAAGCAGTTGCAGGTCGATGTCGATGCGGGTGGTGGGCGCGTGCAGTTCCGGCGCCAGCAGCCAGTCGCCGCGTTTCACCTGGTCCGGGCCCAGGCGTTCGCCGGCGATGTTGACCGCCACCCGCTGGCCGGCGTGGGCCTGCTCGGCGGCGCGGTTCTGGGCGTGCAGGCCGCGCACGCGCACCGGGCGGCCGGCGTTGCCCAGCTGGAGTTCATCGCCCACCTTTACGCTGCCGGAGAAGGCCGTTCCGGTGACCACCAGGCCCGCGCCGCTGACGCTGAAGGCGCGGTCCACGGCCAGGCGGAAGCCGCCCTGGCTGGAGCCTTCATGGACCTCGCGGGCGGCCTTGGCCAGAGCCTGGCGCAAAGCATCTACGCCCTCCCCCGTGACGCTGGAAACCGGGTAGATCGGCGCGCCGGCCAGCGGCCCCGCGGCCAGCAGGCTTTCCACTTCGCCGCGGGCCTCGGCCAGGCGCTGCGGGCTGACGCGGTCGGCCTTGCTCAGGGCCACCAGGGCGCGGGGGATGCCGAGCAGTTCGACGATGGCCAGGTGCTCGCGGGTCTGCGGCATCACGCCGTCGTCGGCGGCCACCACCAGCAGCACCAGGTCGATGCCGCTGGCGCCGGCCAGCATGTTGTGGACGAAGCGTTCGTGGCCGGGCACGTCGATGAAGCCGGTCAGCGCGCCGTCGCCGAGGTCGGCGTAGACGTAGCCCAGGTCGATGGTGATGCCGCGTTCGCGCTCGGCCGGGCGGCGGTCGCCTTCCACGCCGGTGAGCGCGCGCAGCAGGGCGGTCTTGCCGTGGTCGATGTGCCCGGCGGTGCCGACGATCAAGCCTCGCCCTCCGCCAGCAGCGGCAGTTGCGCGAGGAAGGCGGCCTCGTCGTCGAGCTGGCGCAGGTCGAGCCACAGGGTGTCGTCGTCGATGCGCCCGAGCACCGGGATCGGCAGGCCGCGCAGGCGTTCTTCCAGTTCGCGCAGGGCGCGGCCGCGCAGGCGTTTGTTGCTCTGCGGGCGCAGGGCCAGGGCAGCGCTGGGCAGGCGCGCCACCGGCTGGGCGCCGCTGCCGATCATGCCCAGGGCGGCTTCCGCGCTCACCGCCCAGTTGGCGCCCAGTTGTACGGCAAGCAGCGGCGCCAGGCGCGCGGCCTGGGCCTGGATGTCGACCTGTGGGCGGCTGAGCAGGCGCAGGGTGGTGAGGCGTTCGGCCAGGCGGTCGGGGTCGCGGTACAGGCCGAGCACGGCCTCCAGCGCGGCGAGGGTCAGCTTGTCCACGCGCAGGGCGCGCTTGAGCGGGTTCTTCTTGATCCGCCCGATGAGTTCCTTGCTGCCGAGGATCAGTCCGGCCTGGGGGCCGCCGAGGAGTTTGTCGCCGCTGAAGGTGACGATGTCGGCGCCGTCCTTCAGGGCTTCCTGCACGGTCGGTTCCTTGGGCAGGCCCCAGCGCGTCAGGTCCACCAAGGTGCCGCTGCCCAGGTCTTCCAGCAGCGGCAGGCCGTGGGCGTGGGCGATGCCGGCGAGGTCGCGGGTGGCGACGCTGGCGGTGAAGCCCTGCACGCTGTAGTTGCTGGTGTGCACGCGCATCAAGAGGCCCGAGCGCGGGCCGATGGCGGCTTCGTAGTCCTTGGCGTGGGTGCGGTTGGTGGTGCCGACCTCGACCAGTTTCACCCCGGCGCGGGCCATGATGTCGGGGATGCGGAAGGCGCCGCCGATCTCGATCAGTTCGCCGCGGGAGATGATGCCTTCCTTGCGCGCGCCCAGGCTGTTGAGCGCCAGCAGCACGGCGGCGGCGTTGTTGTTGACCACGGTGACCGCCTCGGCGCCGGTCAGCTCGCGGATCAGCCCGGTGATGAGGTCGTCGCGGTCGCCACGCCTGCCGCTGGCCAGGTCAAACTCCAGGTTGAGCGGGTAGCGCGCGGCCAGGGTGATGGCTTCGATGGCTTCATCCGGCAGCAGGGCGCGGCCGAGGTTGGTGTGCAGCACGGTGCCGGTGAGGTTGAACACCCGCCGCACACGGCTGGCGTGGTGCGCGGCCAGGCGTTCGCCGGCGCGGCCGGCGAGCACCGCTTCGCTCAGTTCCACGGCGGCGAGCTGGCCGTGGCGGGCCGGCTCGCGCAGTTCGTCGAGCAGGTCGCGCAGGGTGCCGAGCAGGGCTTCGCGACCGTAGCGCTGTTGCAGGGGAGCGCAGGCCGGGCTGCGCAGCAGGCGGTCGATGGAGGGCAGGCGGGCGGAGGTCATGCGCAGTCCTGTCTGGTGCTTCGAGGGTTGGGGAGGCGATGGGTATCGTCGCGGGCTCCTCAACCCATCCTACGGGGGTCTGGATGCAGTCTAGGTCAGTCTGCGCCGCCGGGTGACAGCAGCAGGTTGGGCGCGCTGCGCAGGTAGCCTTCCTCGGCCAGGCGGATGTCCAGGGCCAGGCTGGCGAGGTCGTCGGCCTGGGGCTCGGCGGCTTCGTCGTGCTCCAGGTAGCACTGCTTGAGGTAGGCCTGGCAGTTGGGGCAGACCTCGGCGCGCAGCGGGGCATGGATGACCTCGCGGCTGTCGCTCTGCTCCGACAGGTAGAACAGGCCCTTGCTCTGTCGGCAGTGGCTGCACTTGATGCGCACGTAGTGCCACTGGCAGGAGCACAGCGAGCAGGCCAGGTAGCGCAGGCCGTTGTACTTGCCGCGATTGTGGATGACGCCGGCCACCGGCGGCGAGCCGCAGGCCGGGCACAGGGTCTGTTCCTCGCGCTCGCTGAGCAGGCCTTCGGGCAGGCGCAGCAGCCAGTGGCTGAAGGCGACCTGCAGGGTGGCGCCGAGGAAGGGCACCAGGGCCGCCGGCAACAGGTCGAACTGACCGTTGAGCAGGGCCAGGGCCCAGGCCTTGCGCTGGCCGGCGTCGGCCTTGCGCAGTTGCTGCAGGGCATCGGCGATGGAGCTGGCCGGGCTGGTGGCGAAGGCCTGCAGCAGCGGGTCGAGCAGCGCCAGCCAGGCGCCTTCGCGCACCAGCACTTCGAAGCCCAGCGGCGGCATGCCGTGTTCGACGCTGCGGCGCAGGGCGGCTTCGTCGGGCATGGGCAGCGGCGGTGGGTTGTCGAGCAGGTGTTGCTGGATGTCGCACAACTCGGCCAGCAGGCTCAGGTAGTCGCCCAGGGGGTGGCCTTCGGCGAGCTGGCGCAGGCGCTGGCCACGCAGGGTGAAGAGCTGTGGCGCGGGCAGCTTGAGGAACGGGGGGATGTTGGCGGCGGCTTCGATCTGGCCGGGTTCGAGGATTTGGCCTGGCACGCAGGACTCCTTTGCGATGGGCTTTGGAGAGGGGGTGAAGGCCGAGCCCTGAGCTGGCGTGGGTTCCCTCTCCCTAGCCCTCTCCCTGAAGGGAGAGGGGATTGTTCGGTGTATGGGTGGATGCCGTGCCCATGGGGGTTCGCGAGCAAGCTCGCTCCTACAAGGGCCTGCTCAGTGGCCTTCCCCCTTGTCCACGCTCTTCAGCCAGGCGGCGTGGTGCTTGCGTGCCCAGGCGCGGCTGACCCAACCATAGAGCATCGCGCCCATGGAGCCCTTGACCCAGATACCGGCGTAGATGTGCACGATGATGCTGCTGATCAGCACGAAGGCGGCGAAGGCGTGCAGCAACGCGGACAGGCGGATGACCTCGATGCCGAACCAAGCGCTGAAGTACTGGCGCCAGATCACCAGGCCGGTCACCAGCAGCGCCAGCATGCACAGCAGCAGGACCCAGAACAGCAGCTTCTGCCCGGCGTTGTAGCGGCCCACCGCGGGGAGGTTCTCCTCGCGGTTGCCGACCACGTCGCGCCACTGCTTCAGCCACTGCACGTCGCTGCGGTCGAGCAGGTTGTGGTGGGCGAAGCGCAGCACCAGGCCGAGGAAGAACACGAACATCGCCAGCCCCAGGAAGGGGTGCAGGATGCGCGTCCAGGGCCCGCCGCCGAACAGGCTGCTGAGCCAGAACAGCGCCGGGTGGAAAAGCGCCAGCCCCGACAGGCCGGCGAGGATGAAGAAGATCGCCACCAGCCAGTGGTTGCTGCGCTCGTTGGCGGTATAGCGTTGGATGTCTTTTTTCATGCTGGGCTCCTCTGAGGGCCGACGAGCGCCCTCTCCCCAACCCTCTCCCCGACGGGAGAGGGGGCTGTTCGGTGCATGGGCTCAACGCGGGTCGCGCGGGTCATAGCGGTGCACCGAAGGGTCGACCTTGTGTACCGGCGCCTCCGGGTCCGGCCCCGGCTGCTCGTCCTCTTCCGTGCGGTTGGGGCCGATGCGGGTGTAGTGGAAGAACCCGGCGAGCACCACCGCGCCCATGGCCAGCAGGCCCAGCGGCTTGGTGATGCCCTTCCACAGGCTGACCATCGGGCTAATGGCCGGCTTGTCGGGCAGGCCGGCGTACAGCGAGGGCTGGTCGTTGTGGTGCAGCACGTACATCACGTGGGTGCCGCCGACGCCTTCGGGGTCATACAGCCCGGCGTGCTCGAAGCCGCGCGACTTGAGGTCCTCGATGCGTTCGGCGGCGTGCTCCTTCATGGCGTCCTTGGTGCCGAAGACGATGGCGCCGGTGGGGCAGGTCTTCACGCAGGCCGGCTCCATGCCCACGCTCACGCGGTCGGAACACAGGGTGCACTTGTAGGCCTTGTGGTCCTTCTGCGAGATGCGCGGGATGTTGAACGGGCAGCCGGTGATGCAGTAGCCGCAGCCGATGCAGTGGTCCTGGTTGAAGTCGACGATGCCGTTGGCGTATTTCACGATCGCCCCCGGGCTCGGGCAGGCCTTCAGGCAGCCCGGCTCGGCGCAGTGCATGCAGCCGTCCTTGCGGATCAGCCATTCGAGGTTGCCGTTGGGGTTCTCGTGCTCGGTGAAGCGCATCACCGTCCAGGAATCGGCCGTCAGGTCCAGCGGGTTGTCGTACACCCCGTGGTTGTGGCCCACCTCGTCGCGCAGCTCGTTCCATTCCGAGCAGGCCACCTGGCAGGCCTTGCAGCCGATGCACTTGGACACGTCGATGAGCTTGGCCACTTCCTGCTGGTTGCGCACCGAGGGCATCGGCGTGGTGGTGGCCGAACGGGCACTGATGTCTTGCGTGCTCATGCCTCACCTCCGCTGATTTTCTCGACGTTGACCAGGAACGACTTGAACTCCGGCGTCTGCGTGTTCCCGTCGCCGACGAAGGGCGTCAGGGTGTTGGTCAGGTAGCCGTTGCGCGCCACCCCGGCGAAGCCCCAGTGCAGCGGGATGCCGACGTGGTGCACGGTCTTGCCGTCGACCTGCAGCGGGCGGATGCGCTTGGTCACCACCGCCACGGCCTTGATGTAGCCGCGGTTGGAGGAGACCTTCACGCGGTCGCCGGCAGCAATCCCCAGTTCCTTGGCCAGTACCTCGCCGATTTCCACGAACTGCTCCGGCTGGGTGATAGCGTTCAGCCGGCAATGCTTGGTCCAGAAGTGGAAGTGCTCGGTGAGGCGGTAGGTGGTGGCCGCGTAGGGGAACTCGTCGGCCTTGCCGAAGACTTCCATGTCGTTCTTGAACACCCGCGCGGCCGGGTTGCTGGTGGCCTTGGGGTTGTCCTTGTGCAGCGGGTTGACGCCGATGGGCGTCTCGAACGGCTCGTAGTGCTCGGGGAAGGGACCCTCGGCCATCTTGTCCACGGCGAAGAAGCGCGCCACCCCCTCGGGGTTCATGATGAACGGGTTCATGCCCGCCTCCGGCGGCACGTCGGGCTTGTAGTCGGGCACGTCGGTGCCGCCCCAGGCCTTGCCGTTCCACCACACCAGGCGTTTCTTCTCGGGGTCCCACGGCTTGCCGGCAAGGTCGGCCGAGGCGCGGTTGTAGAGGATGCGCCGGTTGGCCGGCCAGGCCCAGGCCCAGCCGAGGGTCTGGCCCATGGCGTAGGGGTCGGCGTTGTCGCGGCGGGCCATCTGGTTGCCCTGCTGCGTCCAGGAACCGGCGAAGATCCAGCAGCCGCTGGCGGTGCTGCCGTCGTCGCGCAGCAACGCGAAGCCGGGCAACTGCTCGCCGGCCTTGGCCAGGACCATGCCGTTCTTCGGGTCGACCAGGTCGGCCAGGGCCTTGCCGTTGTACTCCTTGGCCAGCTCTTCGGGGCTCGGCTCGTCCGGGCGCAGGTAGGGCCAGTCGAGGCCGAGGATGGCGTCGGGGAACTTGCCGCCCTCCTTCGTGTACAGCTCGCGCAGGCGGTGGTACAGCCCGGCCATGATGGCGATGTCCGGGCGCGCCTGGCCCGGCGGCTCGCCGCCCTTCCAGTGCCACTGCAGCCAGCGCCCGGAGTTGACGATAGAGCCGTCCTCCTCGGCGAAGCAGGTGGTGGGCAGGCGGATCACCGTGGTCTGGATGGCCTGGGTGTCGACGTTGTTGAAATCGCCGGCGTTGCGCCAGAACTCCGAGGTCTCGGTGGCCAGCGGGTCCATGATCACCAGCCACTTGAGCTTGGCCAGCGCGGCGCCGACCTTGCCCTTGTTGGGGAACGAGGCGATGGGGTTGAAGCCCTGGCAGAAGTACCCGTTGACCTTGCCCTGGTACATCATGTCGAACACCCGCAGCACGTCGTAGCCGGCGCCGGGCATGTCCAGCTTGGGCAGCCAGTCGAAGCACCAGTTGTTCTCGGCCGTGGCGGCCTTGCCGAACCAGGACTTCATCAGGCTGACGTGGAACTTGCCGTAGTTCTGCCAGTAGGACAGTTGCCCCGGGCGCAGCGGCTTGGCGGTGCGCTTGGCGATGTAGGCGGCGTAGTCCTGCTCGGCGTCCATGGCCAGGGTCAGGTAGCCGGGCAACGAGTTGGACAGCAGCCCCAGGTCGGTCAGGCCCTGGATGTTGGAGTGCCCGCGCAGGGCGTTCATGCCGCCGCCGGGCATGCCGATGTTGCCCAGCAGCAGCTGCACCATGGCGCCGGTGCGGATCATCTGCGCACCCACCGAGTGCTGCGTCCAGCCCAGGGCGTACATGATGGTCATGGCCTTGCCGGGGGCCGAGGTCTCGGCGATCTCGGCCCAGACCTTGAGCATCATGTCCTTGGGCGTGCCGCAGATGTTGCTGACCACGTCCGGCGTGTAGCGGCTGTAGTGCTGGCGCAGCAGGTTGAACACGCAGCGCGGGTGCTGCAGCGTGGGGTCGACCTTGGCGAAGCCGTCCTCGCCGCGCTCGTAGTTCCACGCGGACTTGTCCGGGTAGCTGCGCTTCTCGGCGTCGTAGCCGTTGAACAGGCCGTCCTCGAAGCCGAAGCCTTCCTGCACGATGAAGGCGGCGTCGGTGTAGTGCTCGACGTATTCCTTCTGGTACTTGCCGTTCTCGATCAGGTAGCTGATCAGGCCGCCGAGGAAGGCGATGTCCGTCCCCGTGCGGATGGGCGCGTAATAGTCGGCCACCGAGGCCGAGCGGGTGAAGCGCGGGTCCACCACCAGCAGGCGCGCCTTGTTGTGCGCCTTGGCTTCGGTCACCCATTTGAAGCCGCAGGGGTGCGCCTCGGCGGCGTTGCCACCCATGATGAGGATCAGATCGGCATTCTTGATGTCGGTCCAGTGGTTGGTCATGGCTCCACGGCCAAACGTCGGGGCAAGACTTGCCACCGTCGGGCCGTGTCAGACACGCGCTTGGTTATCGAACCCCAGGATGCCGAGGGAACGCACCACCTTGTGGGTGATGTAGCCCGCTTCGTTGGAAGACGCCGAGGCGGCCAGGAAGCCGGTGGTCAGCCAGCGGTTCACCGTCTGGCCCTGCTCGTTCTTCTCGATGAAGTTGGCGTCGCGGTCGTCCTTCATCAGCCGGGCGATGCGGTCCAGCGCCTCGTCCCACTCGATGCGCTTCCACTCGCTGGAGCCGGGCTCGCGGATCTGCGGGTACTTCAGGCGGTTGGGGCTGTGGACGAAGTCCAGCAGGCCCGCGCCTTTCGGGCAGAGGGTGCCGCGGTTGACCGGATGGTCGCCGTCGCCCTCGATGTGGATGATGTTCTGGGTGACGTTCTTGGCCGCGTCGCCCTGGCTGTACATGAGGATGCCGCAGCCTACCGAGCAATAGGTGCAGGTGTTGCGGGTCTCGGTGGTGCGTTCGAGCTTGAAGTGGCGGATCTGTTCGGCGAAGGCCTCCGGGGGCGCCATGCCGAGGGCCGCAAGGCTTGATCCTCCAAGGCCGACGGCGGCGACCTTGAAGAATTGCCGACGGTTCATATCCATCGTGCGTCTCCTGATCAGGCAAAGGGCGCCCAGTACCTGGCCAGGCGCCTCTGTTTAAAAGATAGCCAACCTGGCACTTTGTGCCAGGGCAAACCATAGGGAGCAGGCGCAGACTCTGCCTGAAAAGACCGATTCGCTTTCCTGACCCGCGTCAGCACGCGGGGCCGGGTCAGCGGAAATAAAGCAGTACCTGCAAATCGGTACGCGAGGGGTAGGAACAGATCAGCTGGCCGTCGTCGCCCAGGCAGGAGGGCTGCAGGTCCTGGTTGACGGTCTCGTGCAGCCCCAGCAGGAGCAGGCCCAGCAGCGCGGCGAGCAGGTAGTGGCGGTAGTGCCGCAGGTGCTTTCTTCTTGTGCTGTTCATGACAACCTCCCGCGCAAGCCTGTCAGGGAACCGGGGGCGGCGAAAGCTGCCGCCCCACCGTTCCAGTGTGTGCCCGCTGCGCCAGCTGTCAAGCCGCGGCGGCTTGGCCCAAATGCCCGCGGCAGCCGTCAGCCGGGCCGTTCACCGGCGCCGCGCAACTTCCTATGGTGCGCTCATCGCCCTGCCGACGAAGCCAGCATGCACGCCACCGACGCCAGCCCCTACCCTCACCTGCTCGCCCCGCTGCGGATCGGCCCGCTGCAGCTGCGCAACCGCGTGGTCATGGGCTCCATGCACACCGGCCTGGAGGACCGCCTGTGGGACTTCGGCAAGCTCGCCGCCTACTACCGCGAGCGCGCCCGCGGCGGCGTGGGGCTGATCATCACCGGCGGCTTCGCGCCCAACCGCGAGGGCTGGCTGCTGCCGCTGGGCAGCGACCTGACCGGCAGCCTGCAGGTGCCGGCGCACCGCCGCCTGACCCAGGCGGTGCACGCCGAGGGCGGGCGCATCCTGCTGCAGATCCTCCACGCCGGGCGCTACGGCTACCACCCGCTGGTGGTCTCGGCCTCGCCGCTCAAGTCGCCGATCAGCTGGTTCGCCCCGCGCGAGCTGTCCGAGCGCGGCATCGCCCGCACCATCGCCGCCTTCGGCCGCTGCGCGCGCCTGGCCCGCGCCGCCGGCTACGACGGGGTGGAAATCATGGGCAGCGAGGGCTACCTGCTGAACCAGTTCCTCTGCCCGCGCGGCAACCGCCGCCAGGACCGCTGGGGCGGCAGCCTGGAGAACCGCATGCGCCTGGCGCTGGAGATCGTCCGGCGCATCCGCCGCGCGGCGGGCGAGCGCTTCGTCATCGGCTACCGCCTGTCGCTGCTCGACCTGGTGGAAGGCGGCAATACCTGGGACGAGGTACGCCAGGTGGCGCTGGCGCTGCAGGAGGCCGGCGTCGATGTGCTCAACAGCGGCTTCGGCTGGCACGAGTCGCGGGTGCCGACCATCGTCACCTCGGTGCCGCGCGCGGCCTTCGCCGAGGTGACCGCGCGCCTGCGCCGCGAGCTGCGCATCCCGCTCATCGCCAGCAACCGCATCAATACCCCGGAGCTGGCCGAGGCGCTGCTCGCCAGCGGCCAGGCGGACCTGGTGTCACTGGCCCGGCCGCTGCTGGCCGACCCGCAGTTCGTGCAGAAGGCCGCCGCCGGCCAGCCCGGGCGCATCAACACCTGCATCGCCTGCAACCAGGCCTGCCTCGACCACGCCTTCGCCAACCGCCGCGCCAGTTGCCTGGTCAACCCACGCGCCGCCCACGAGACCGAACTGCGCTACCGCAAGGCGCGCCAACCCAAGCGCATCGCGGTGATCGGCGCCGGCCCCGCCGGGCTCTCGGCCGCCTGCGTGGCGGCCGAGCGCGGCCACCGCGTCAGCCTGTTCGAGGCCAGCGGCGCGATCGGCGGGCAGTTCAACCTGGCCCGGCGCATCCCCGGCAAGGAAGAGTTCGGCGAAACCCTGCGCTACTTCGCCGTGCGCCTGGCCGAGCTGGGCGTGGACCTGCAGCTGAACCGGCATATCGCCCGCGGTGAGCTGCAAGGGCAGTTCGACGAGGTGATAGTCGCCACCGGCATCCGCCCGCGAGCGCTGAAGCTCCCGGGCATCGAGCATCCCAAAGTGCTCGGCTACCTCGACGTGCTGAACGGCGCGCCGGTGGGCCGGAAGGTGGCGCTGATCGGCGCCGGCGGCATCGGCTTCGACGTCGCCAGCTTCCTGCTCGCCGAACGCGAAGGCCCGCAGCCGCTGGGCCAGTGGCTGGGCGAATGGGGCATCGACCTGGACAACAGCACACCCGGCGGGCTGCGCAGGCCCACGCCGATCACGCCGAAACGCCAGCTCTGGCTGCTGCAGCGCAAACCGGGCACGCCCGGCGCCGGCCTGGGCAAGACCAGCGGCTGGGTCCACCGCGCCCACCTGAGGCACCACCAGGTGCGGATGCTGGGCGGCGTGGAATACCTGCGCATCGACGACGCCGGCCTGCACATCCGCATGGACGGCCGCGAACAGTGCCTGGCGGTGGACAACGTGGTGATCTGCGCCGGCCAGGAACCGCTGCTGGAGCTGCACCCCACCCAGGCCGCGGAGAACCTGCGCCACCACATCATCGGCGGCGCCCGCCTGGCGCGCGAGCTGGATGCCAAGCGGGCGATCAGGGAGGGGGCGGAGTTGGGGGCGCGGTTGTGAGGGGGTGTGTTTCGTTGGGGGGGGCTTGGTGCAGTTCTGAAGAGCGCCCTCTCCCTAACCCTCGGCTGCGCGCCCCGCCCTGAAGGGAGAGGGCTGGGGAGAGGGAACGGTGGTGACCTCATGCACCGCCATGACCGGGAAACTCCGTTCGCGAGCAAGCTCGCTCCTACGAGAAGCGGCGCCATCCTACAAGCATCTCGGCTCAGGAAACTGTAATCTGTTAGATTACAGTCCGGCGATGATCAGGAGCTTCCGCCACAAGGGCCTGCGTGCCCTATACCTGCATGGGGATCATCGCGGCGTCAGGGCTGACCATGTGTCCAGGCTGCTGCGCATCCTTGCTGCCCTGGATGCCGCCAAGGACCCCAGGGAAATGGACCTGCCCGGCTATCGCCTGCACGGGCTGAAAGGCACGCTGCGGGGCTACTGGTCCGTCAGCGTCTCCGGCAACTGGCGGGTGATCTTCCGCTTCGAAGGCACCGACGCGGAACTGCTGGACTACCTCGACTACCACTGAGCGGAGGGCTCGCCATGGCCATGCACAACCCACCCCACCCGGGCGAAATCCTGCGCGAGGATGTTTTGCCGGCCCTGTGCCTGTCGGTCACCGCGCTGGCCGCGCACCTGGGTTTCAGCCGGCCGCACCTGTCCAAGGTGCTGCATGGCCGCGCGCCCATCAGCGCCGACCTGGCCTGGCGCCTGGAACAGGCCGGCCTGTCCAGCGCCCGGCACTGGCTGGCGATGCAGGCCGCCTACGACCTCTGGCAGGTCAGCCAGCAACCCCATCCACCGATCCCCCGCCTGCAGGCAGTGGCATAAAACGGGAAATCCCGAGGCCCCTTCGTAGGAACAATTATCTGCCGGCTGCACCAGGTGCATTTCGTAGGATGGGTTGAGCCTGCGAAACCCATGCGGTCACGGTGATGGGTATCGCTTCGCTCAACCCATCCTACAGGCTACGAAAAGCAGCGGCGCCTACAAGTGGCGTAGGGCGTATAACCGTTCGCGGTTATACGCCGCCTGACCTTGGCCCCAAACACGCTCCGCGTTCAACCTCGAAGCACCCGCCCCCGAACCTCACGGCGAAAACCCCATCGACCAAGGCAGCTCCTCCGACTCCAGCAACGCCTTGATCGCCCGCAAATCCTTCTCCACCCACTGCGCGTCGCGTTCGAAGGCGGCGTCGTCCATCGCCGGCTGGCGCAGCAGGGTCAGCTGCAGTTCGCAGCCGTCGCCGTTGGCGATCAGGCGCAGGGGGATGTGGATGGGCGGGGCGTCTTCCGGCAGCACGTCGTGGTCCAGCACGCCGAACGGGTTGCGCGGCGAGAAGCGCACCCGCAGCGGCCCCTGGGGCGTCTGCGCCAGCCAGTGGTCGGCGTCCAGCGGCTCGATGGCGCTGCACAGGCCCGAGGCCCAGCGCGGGAAGTTGCGCGGCTCGGCGAGGAAGTCGTAGGCCACCTGCCAGGGGCGCTCGATGCGCGCGGCCAGGGTACGGGAAGCGGAGGTGCCCATGGTTTCTCTCCTGGGAAGCGGGAGCGCTGCTCCGGTCTGGTGCATACTAGCCGGCTGTCCTTTTCGCTTCGACTGCCAAGGAGTACCCCATGCCCACGCCACCCTGGTGGATGTTCGTCCTGCCGCTGATCGCCGGCGCCTGCCTGCCGCTGCAGGCGGGCATCAACGGCCAGTTGGCCAAGCAGGTGTCCAGCGTGCTGGCCGCCGCGCTGATCTCCTTCGTCGTCGGCACCTTCGGCCTGCTGGTGCTGACCCTCGCCAACCGCGAGTTCCCCGCCCTTCAGGCGCTGCGCTCGCTGCACTGGTGGCACTGGTGCGGCGGCTTCCTCGGCATGTTCTTCATCTTCATCGCCGCCTTCGCCGCGCCGCGGGTCGGCGCCCTGCTGTTCATGGTGCTGGTGCTGGCCGGCCAGCTGGGCATGGCCATGACCCTCGACCACTTCGGCTGGGCCGGCTTCAAGGAAAACCCGGTCAGCGCCCTCAAGCTGGCCGGCATCGCCGCCATCGGCGTGGGCATCTGGCTGATCCGCAAGGGCTGAGCCCCGGCATTGCCCGGCGCGGGCGCCGCCGCTATAGTCGGGCGGCGGCGTCCACCACGCCACCGGTCCGCGGAAAGGGTTCGCCCAGGTGCTGCATCCGCCGACTTTCCATACGACTCCGGCCCGACAGCGGACCCGGCCCGAAAGGAGCTCGTATGTCCCCGACTTCCGGCCAAGACGGCCGTATCGACCTCGACCGCCAACGCCAGCACGCCAAGGCCCTGCTGCGCGACCTGCGCGCCGGCCAGGCGCAAGCCCTGCAACGCCTCCGCGCCCAGGCCCCGCACGGCCTCGGCCACCCGCCGCGGCTGGCCGACTGCCAATGGCTGCTGGCGCGGGAGCTGGGCTTCGCCAGCTGGCCGAAGCTCAAGGCCCACGTCGAGGCCATCGCCTTCGCCGCGCGCCACCCGGACTTCGCCAGCGGCGACGAAGCCGCCTGCCTGCACCTGCGCTGCGGCAACGACATCGCCCACAGCCTGGAACTCGCCGGCTTCCGCGGCGAGTTCCGCATGTTCGCCGACCCGCTGAGCATGGGCCCCGTGCCGGCGCTGCCGGAAGAAAGCTTCCGCCAGCTGCGCGCGGCCTTCGTCAGCCAGGCCTTCGACATCCCCGCGGCCGACGCCCTGCGCCGCACCCAGGACGAATACGCCCTGCTCGACAGCCTACCCGAGCGCCAGCGGGTGGTGCTCTGGTGCGAGGCCGATGCCTACGACCAGCTGTTCCTGATCCGCGTGCTCGCCGGCCTGCCGCGCTTGCCCGAGCGCCTGGAGCTGATCGAGACCGACCGGGTGCCCGGCGTGCAGCGCTTCATCGGCATCGGCCAACTGGCCCCCGACCTGCTCGCCTGGCTCTGGCCGCAGCGCCGGCCGCTGGGCGAAGAGGCCCTGCTGCTGGCCCGCGAAGCCTGGGACGCCTACCGCCAGCCCTCGCCACAGGCCTGGGCCACGCTGGCCAGCAAACCGACACCGGCGTTGCCGCTGCTGGGCAATGCCCTGCGCCGCCAGTTGCAGGAGCTGCCCGGCGCGCGCGACGGCCTGTCGCTGACCGAACGCCTGAGCCTGGGCATAGTCGCCGAGCGCGGCGAGCTGCCCCTGGGCCGGGTGTTCGCCGAGCTGATGACGCACCGCGAGCCGTTGCCCTACCTGGGCGACCTGATGTTCCACGTGCTGATGCGCCCGCTGATCGACAGCCCCACCCCGCTGTTGCTGGAAGCCGAGCCGCAGCTGCCCTGGGCCCAGCGCCCGGTGCATCTCACCGCGCTGGGCCGCCAGGTGCTGGCCGGCGAGCGCCACGGCCTGGACCAGCTGGCCGCCGAGCGCTGGGTCGGCGGCGTGCGCCTGCGCCCGGGGCAGCCGCACTGGACGCTGGACGACGACCTGCAGCCGCGCTGGCGCGACTGACGCCGCCGTTTCGTCGAAAGGGCGCGCAATCCGCCGCCGAGGCCACTATGATTGCGCGCCCCGCAACGCACCGTGCCGCCGCCATGAGAAAACCGCCGCTGATCGCCAACGCCGAACTCGACCGCCTGGAAACCTGGGCGAAGTACAGCTCGGGCCTGTGCCGCGACTGCCACGCCACCTGCTGCACCATGCCGGTGGAAGTGCGCATCGGCGACCTCATCCGCCTGGGCGTGGTGGACGAGTTCGAACGCGAGGAGCCGGCGAAGAACATCGCCAAGCGCCTGAGCAAGGAAGGCCTGGTCGAGCGCTTCAACCAGAAGAGCGGCATCTTCACCCTCACCCGCAGCAGCAACGGCGACTGCCTGTACCTGGACCGCAAGACGCGCCTGTGCACCGTCTACGCCAAGCGCCCGGACACCTGCCGCAACCACCCGCAGGTGGGCCCGCGCCCAGGCTACTGCGCCTACCGCAAGAAGCAGGCATAAGGCCGCGGGCGCTCCGGTCCCGCTATACTGCGGCGCTGCTGCGGAGCCTTGCATGAACCCACTGAGCGACGCCTGGCGCGATCGCCCGACCCACCGACGGGTCTGGGCGCTGGCCGCGCCGATGATCCTGTCCAACGTATCCGTGCCGCTGGTGACCCTGGTCGACAGCGCGGTCATCGGCCACCTGCCCCACGCCCACCAACTGGGCGCGGTGGCCGTGGGCGGCAGCCTGTACACCCTGCTGGTGGGCGTGCTCGGCTTCCTGCGCATGGGCACCACCGGCTTCGCCGCCCAGGCCGCCGGGCGCGGCAACGGTGGCGCGCTGCGGCGCATCCTCGGCCAGGGCCTGCTGCTGGCGATGGGCCTGGCCTTGCTGCTTGGCCTGCTGGCCCTGCCGCTGACACCCGTGGCCATGGGCCTGATGAACGCCTCGCCGGAACTCGACGGCCTGGCCCGGCAGTTCTTCCACATCCGCCTGTTCGGCCTGCCCGCGGCCCTGGCCAGCTACGCGCTGATCGGCTGGCTGCTGGGCACGCAGAACGCCCGCGGGCCGCTGGCCATCCTGCTGACCACCAACCTGGTGAACATCGCCCTGGAGCTGCTCTTCGTGCTCGGCCTGGGCTGGGGCGTGGCCGGCGCCGCGCAGGCCTCGGTGATCGCCGAGTGGAGCGGCGCGGCCCTCGGCCTGTGGCTGGCCCGCGGCGCGCTGGGGCGCTTCCCCGGCGTGCCGGACTGGCGCCGCCTGCGCCGCTGGGTGAGCTGGGCGCCGCTGCTGATGGTCAACCGCGACATCTTCATCCGCAGCCTGGCGCTGCAGGGCGTGTTCTTCCTGGTGACCGTGCAGGGCGCGCGCCTGGGCGACGCCACGGTGGCGGCCAACGCCCTGCTGCTCAACGGCCTGATGATCACCTCCTATGCCCTCGACGGCCTGGCCCACGCGGTGGAGGCCCTGTGCGGCCACGCCATCGGCAGCGGCGACCGGCGCACGCTGCGCCGCTCGCTGCTGGTGGCCTGCGGCTGGTCGCTGCTGGCCAGCCTGGCCTTCGTGCTGTTATTCGGCAGCGCCGGGCACCTGTTCATCGCCCTGCAGAGCGACATCCCCGAGGTGCGCGCGGTGGCCGACCAGTACCTGCCGTACCTCGCCGTGCTGCCCCTGATCGGCATGTGGAGCTACCTGCTGGACGGGCTGTTCATCGGCGCCACCCGCGCCCGCGAGATGCGCAACGCCATGCTCCTGGCCTGCGCCGTGAGCCTGCCGCTGGGCTGGCTGCTGCAGCCGCTGGGCAACCACGGGCTGTGGCTGGCGTTCCTCAGCTTCATGCTGCTGCGCGGGCTGATCCTCGCCGCCTACGCCTGGCGCCTGACGCGCCGCGACGCCTGGCTCGGCCTGCCCTCGGCCTGACTGGCAGGCGCCGCCGCCGCGCTCTAAAGTGCCAGGCGGCGCCCATGATCGCGCCGAGCACAACGAAGCCGTGGCGCAGACCACGGCCCACGCCTGACAAGGAACCGACGACATGGCTTCAGCCCTGGTTGCCTACCTGCACTTCATCTCCATCTTCGTGATGTTCGCCCTGCTGGTGCTGGAGCACCGCCTGTTCCAGCTGCCGCTGGACGCCAGGCGCGCCCGCAGCCTGGTGATCATCGACCTGGCCTACGGCGCCAGCGCCGGCGTCGTGCTGCTCACCGGCATCGCCCGCACCCTGTGGTTCGCCAAGGGCCTGGACTACTACCTGCACAACGCCGCCTTCCACGCCCTGGTCGGCCTGTTCGTGCTGGTGGCGCTGCTGTCCATCTACCCGACGCTGACCTTCCTCAACTGGCGCAACGCGCTCAAGGCGGGCCAGGCCCCGCAGGTCGGCGAGGCCCAGGGCCGGCGGGTGACGCTGGTGATCCGCATCGAGCTGCTGGCGATGCTGATCCTACCGCTGCTGGCCAGCCTGATGGCCCACGGCATCGGCATGACCGGCAACTAGAGCAGCCGCGCCAGGGGCTCGCGCAGGGCCTCGGCGGTGGCCGGCGGCAGGCGCAGGTGGAAGCGCCCGCGCAGCACCTCGATCAGTTCGTCCACGTCGAGGATCCGCCGCTGCTCGGCGTTGCCCTTGGCATCGCGCCAGCCGAACTGGCCGTCGAGCAGGGTCAGGCGCGTGTCGCCCTCGCTGAGCGCTACCCGCAGGCTCTTGCGGAACACGCTGTCCGGGTGCGTCGAGGTGTACCAGTTGCGCGGCAGGTAATCGACCCAGTGCTGCGGTTGCAGGGTGAAGCGGTACAGTGCCTGCCAGCCGCTGGCGGTGTGCAGCGCCAACTCCAGCTCATCGCCGTCGTGGGGCGCGATGCGCCAGCCGCCGGGCAGCTCCTCGCCGATCACCAGCGGCAGCGGCCGCGGCGGGTTGGCGCCGCCGAAGCCGACATCCGCCAGGTAGGGCCCCTCGTCCAGCTCGATGCGCAGCAGCAGGTGGCTCTGCTGGGTGCGCTCGACCTCCGCCGGCATGCCCCAGCGCACCCGCGCCACCAGCAGGCTGACGCGGTAGCCAAGGCTGGCCAGAAGCCGGGCGAACAGGCTGTTCAGTTCGAAGCAGTAGCCGCCGCGGCCACCCTCGACGACCTTGGCGAAGACCGCCTCCGGCTCGATGGCGACGGGCCGCGCCAGCAGCACGTCGAGGTTCTCGAAAGGCAGGTGGTGCAGCGCCGCGTCGACCAGGCGTTCGAGGCTCTGCAGGGTCGCGGCCGGCGGCTGCGGCGGCAGGCCGAGGCGCGCCAGGCAGGCCTGCAGTTGCTGCGGGGTGAAGGGGGTGAGTGGCGTCATGGGGTTTCTCCTCGGGCCAGGGCGGCGGCCTCCAGACGGAAGCCCGGCTGCCAGCCGAGCCGGTGGCGCGCCAGCGCGGTGCTGACCTCGGTGTCCTGCTCCGCCAGGTTGTAGCACCCGGGCGCGCCCCACTCCAGCGCCAGCAATATGGGCAACAGGCGCTTACCCACGGCGCCGGTGGCGCCGGCGAAGAAGATTCTCGTGCACATGTTCGACCTCGTCTGGAGAGTGGATGGGGCCACTCTAGGGGCCCAATGGCACAGTCAACAGAGCCAAGAATCAACGGAAAGACTGGGACATCGCCTCGCGACCGATCCGCGCAGCGCCCCCGCGAATGCCACATTTCTCGTCTATAACGAAGGTTCCCGACTTCCCTAGCCACAAGGAAATGCCATGAGCAAAGTCTTCGACGTCGCCGTGCTGGTCGGCAGCCTGCGCAAGGAATCCCTCAACCGCAAGGTGGCCCTGGCCCTGGCCGAGCGGGCCCCGGCGAACCTGAAGCTGGAGATCGTCGAGATCGGCCAGCTGCCGCTGTACAACGAGGACCTGGACGGCGACAACGCCCCGGCCGCCTACGCGCCCTTCCGCGAGCGCATCCGCCGCGCCGACGCGGTGCTGTTCGTCACCCCGGAATACAACCGCTCGGTGCCAGGGGCGCTGAAGAACGCCATCGACGTGGGCTCGCGCCCGTACGGCAAGAGCGCCTGGGGCGGCAAGCCGGGCGGCGTGGTCAGCGTCTCGCCGGGGGCCATCGGCGGTTTCGGCGCCAACCATGCGCTGCGCCAGTCCCTGGTGTTCCTCGACGTGCCCTGCATGCAGCAGCCGGAAACCTACCTGGGCGGCGCCGGCAACTTCTTCGACGCCGCCGGCAAGGCCAACGACCAGGTCGGGCCCTTCCTGCAGACCATCATCGACAGCTACGCCCGCTGGGTGGAGAAGATCGCCGGGGCCTGAGGCCCGCGCCGAGCCGCTTTCGTAGGAGCGAGCTTGCTCGCGAACAAGCCCCGCAGCGGAGATGGTTCGCGAGCAAGCTCGCTCCTACGAAGAGCATCATTCTCCTCGTAACGCGTCATCGTTCCAGGGCAACGGTGTGCCTTCCTGCCCACGAAATCGCGCGCAGGGCGCGCTCCTACATTGGAATGGTGTGGGTGGAGTGGCGTAGGAGCGGATCTCATCCGCGATCCGCGCCGGGATATCCGGCTATCGCGGACAAGGTCCGCTCCGGGGAGGAATACCGCGCCTCCCGGCAACCTTGTAGGAGCGGGCCCTGCCCGCGAAATCGCGCGCAGGGCGCGCTCCTACATGGAATGGTGCGGGTGGGGCAGCGTAGGAGCGGATCTCATCCGCGATCCGCGCCGGGATATCCGGCTATCGCGGACAAGGTCCGCTCCTACGGGGAGGAATACCGCGCCTCCCGGCAACCTTGTAGGAGCGGGCCCTGCCCGCGAAATCGCGCGCAGGGCGCGCTCCTACATGGAATGGTGCGGGTGGGGCAGCGTAGGAGCGGATCTCATCCGCGATCCGCGCCGGGATATCCGGCTATCGCGGACAAGGTCCGCTCCTACGGGGAGGAATACCGCGCCTCCCGGCAACCTGTAGGAGCGGGCCCTGCCCGCGATTTCGCGCGCAGGGCGCGCTCCTACATGGGGAACGTGGGGCGGGGCGGACTCCCCCGCCCCTTCAATCTTCCTCGTAACGCGCCAGCCGCTGGCGCAGGCGGGCGTTCTCGGCGCGCAGCTGCTCCACCTCATCGAGCAGGCGCAGGGCCAGGGCGATGCCCGGCCAGTCCACCTCGAACTCGCGTTGCAGGCGCACCGCGCGGCGCACCAGGGTCAGCGACTCGACGCTGAACAGCCAGGTGTCGCCCCGCCGTTCCAGGGGCTCGACGATGCCGACCTCGACTATCTCCAGCAGCGTCTCGCGCGGCAGCCGCGCGCCCTCGCAGAGCTCTTCCAGCTCCAGGCTCAGCAGTATGTCGCTCATGGCCGTTTACCCCACTGGCTGCGTGGATCGAAGGCCGCGCGGGCGGCCAGTTCTTCCCAGTGCTTGCGCGTCTCGCCCTCGGGCGCACCCTTGGGCATCACCACCTTGAGCACCGCGTAGAGGTCGCCGGCGGGGTCCTCGCCCTTGCCGGCCAGGCCCTTGCCGCGGATGCGCAGGCGCTGGCCGCTCTGGCTGCCCGGCGGCACGCTGAGGGCGATGCGGCCGTTCAGGGTGGGCACCTCGATCTTCGCCCCCAGCGCCGCTTCCCAGGGCGCCAGCGGCACGCTGAGGACGAGGTCGCGGCCGTCGACGTCGAACAGCGGGTGCGGCGCCAGGCGGATGATCAGGTAGAGGTCGCCGGCCGGCGCGCCGCCGATGCCGGGCGCGCCCTGGCCCTTCAGGCGGATGCGCTCGCCGTCCACCACGCCCGGGGGAATGCGCACCTTCAGCGTCTTCTCCACGTCGGGCCGGCGCCGGCCCTGCTCGTCGTAGCTGGGCAGGCCGAAGCGGATCGGCTGCGGCTCGCCGGACTGGCTTTCCTCCAGGAACAACGGCACTTCCAGTTCGATGTCGCGGCCGCGCCTTTCCCGCCGGCGATGCGCCTGCGGGCCGGCGTGGGCGCCGAAGATCGACTCGAAGAAGTCGGAGAAATCCTGCTCCTGGAAATGCTCGGCGCCTTCGAAGCCGCCGGACGGCTGCCAGCCCGGCGGGGCCTCGAAGCGACCGCTCTGCTGGTACTGGCGCAACTGGTCGTATTCGGCGCGCTTCTCGGGGCTCTTGAGCACCTCGTAGGCTTCGGAGACTTCCTTGAAGTGCGCTTCGGCGTCCGCCTCCTTGCTGACGTCGGGGTGGTATTTGCGCGCCAGTTTGCGGTAGGCGGTCTTGATCGCCTTTTCGTCGGCGTCCGGCGCCACGCCCAGCGCCGCGTAGTAATCCTTGAAGTCCATCGCCTTGCTGCTCCCGGGTCTGGAACTGCAAGCCTAGCCGCTGGCGCGGCACTCGTCCGCTCGCGACGGCTGATCCGCGTCATGGCATAGTCATTTTTTCCACAACCTCCGCAGCGAACCAGGCCATGACCGAGCCCCTCGCCCTGCGCCTGGACCCCGGCCTGGCGCAGCCGATCTACCGCCAGCTCTACGAGCGCATCCGCGAGGCCATCGCCCGCGGCACCCTGCGCCCGGGCGAGCGGGTGCCGCCGGTGCGCGGCCTGGCCAGCGAGCTGGGCGTGGCCCGCGGCACCGTGGAGCTGGCCTACCAGTTGCTGACCAGCGAAGGCTACCTGCTGGCCCGCGGCCCGGCGGGCACCGTGGTTTCGCCGCAACTGGCGGGGCGCAACGCCGAGCGCCCGGCGCGCCTGGCGCCGCAACCGGAGCAGGTGCTGCCCGGGCTGATCGCCCACGGCCCGCAGGTGCTGCCGCTGCAACTCGGCCTGCCGGCGCTGGACGCCTTCCCCAAGGCGCTGTGGTCGCGCCTGGCCGCGCGCCGCCTGCGCAACACCGCCGACGTCGAGCTGGCCTACCCCGACCCTTGCGGCTACGCCCCGCTGCGCGAGGCGCTGGCCGGTTACCTCAACGTATCCCGCGGGATCGCCTGCGAGCCGGCGCAGGTGCTGATCTGCGCCGGCTACCAGGGCGCCCTGGACCTGGTCAGCCGCACCCTGCTGCAGCCGGGCGATGCCTTCTGGCACGAGGACCCCGGCTACCCGCGCGGGCGCCAGCTGATGGCCGCAGCCGGCGCCAGGTCGGTCGCGGTGCCGGTGGACGCCGACGGCCTGTGCGTGGAACAAGGCCTGCGCCGCGCGCCCGACGCCCGCTTCGCCCTGGTCACGCCCTCGCAGCAGAGCCCCACCGGCGTGGCCCTGAGCCTGCCGCGGCGCCTGGCACTGCTGGACTGGGCGGCCCAGGCCGGGGCCTGGATAGTGGAAGATGACTACGACAGCGAATACCGCTATGCCGGCTTCCCGCTGCCGGCGCTCAAGAGCCTGGACCGCCAGGGCCGCGTGCTCTACGCCGGGACCTTCAGCAAGGTGCTATGCCCGGCCCTGCGCCTGGGCTACCTGGTGGTGCCGCCGCCACTGCTGGAGCGCTTCGTGCGCAGCCAGCAGACCTTCGCCAACGGCTGCGCCGAGCTGCAGCAAGCGACGCTGTGCGACTTCATCACGGAAGGCCACTTCGCCCGCCACCTCAAACGCACCCGCACGCTCTACGCACAGCGCCGGCAACTGCTGCGCACGGCCCTGGAGCGGCGCCTGGGCGAGCGCATGAAATTCGCCGAGCTACCCGGCGGCCTGCACCTGATCGGCCGGATCGACGGCGACGACAAGGCCATCGCCGCCCGCGCAAGGGAAGCCGGCCTGGGCTTGCAGGCGCTGAACAATTGGTGCGTGGAGGCGCGCCAGGAACCGGCGCTGGTGATGAGCTTCACCAATGTAAAAGACGAGAGGCAGGCAGCCGAATTGGCCAGGCGCGTGGCGGGGGTAATGGGAGCGTAGGGCGTATAACCGTTCGCGGTTATACGCCGCTACACCTCACTTATCCCGCGCACCAAGGCTGAGCTGGACACCCAGGCCAGACCGCAGGCTAGCCCGGGAGCGGTTCCGAGGCTGAATCCAGTGTGCGCCTATGGCCAAGGTCAATCGGCGTATAACCGCGAACGGTTATACGCCCTACGAATGGGTGATGCAGCCCTGTAGGAGCGAGCTTGCTCGCGAACAACCGCCGCAGCAGGGTCAGGTTCGCGAGCAAGCTCGCTCCTACGAAGAGCGGGTCGTGCCGGTCAGGAGGACAGGTAGGCCGAGCGCGTCAGGCCCAGGCGCAGGGCGTCGAGGAACTGGGTGCGCTCGCGGGCGGTGAGCTTGGCCCCGGCCACCTTGTCGCGGTAGTGGGTCATCAGCTCCTCGGGCGACAGGTGCACGTAGCGCAGCATGTCCTCGATGGTGTCGTGGGTCTCGATGCCGGCGTGGTGGAAGCTGCCGTCGGCGTTCTGGTAGACGTTCACCGAGTCGGTGTCGCCGAACAGGTTGTGCATGTCGCCGAGGATTTCCTGGTAGGCGCCGACCAGGAACACGCCGATCAGGTAGTCCTCGCCTTCCTTCACATCGTGCACCGGCAGGCTGGTCTCGATGCTCTGCTCGTCGACGTACTGGGTGATCTTGCCGTCGGAGTCGCAGGTCAGGTCCTGCAGCACCGCGCGGCGGTCCGGCTCCTCGCCCAGGCGGTGGATCGGCAGGATCGGCAGCACCTGGCCGATGGCCCAGGTGTCGGGCAGGCTCTGGAACACCGAGAAGTTGCAGATGTATTTGTCGGCGAGCTTGTCGTTGAGCTCGTCGAGCACCTGGCGGTGCGAACGCTGGCGGGCCTTGAGCTGGTTGTGCAGGCGCCGGCAGATGGCGAAGTAGCACTGCTCGGCCAGGGCCTTCTGGGCCAGGCTGATCTTGCCCTCGGCGTACTGGCTGGCGGCGTCACTCATGTAGTGGGTGGCGCGCCAGTAGGTCTCGGTGACCATCTCGGCGTCGGTCGGGCCGAGCAGGTCGGCCAGGTACTGGACGATCTCCGGCTGCTCGGCGAGGTCGGTGATCTTCGGCAGCTCGTCGTTGTGCCGCTCGACGTCGGTGACCTGGGTGATCAGCACCGCGTGGTGCGCGGTCAGCGCGCGGCCGCTCTCGGAGAAGATGTGCGGGTGCGGCAGGCCCTGGGCGTCGCAGAACTCCTTGAGCATGCCCACCACCACACCGGCGTAGTCGTCGATGTCGTAGTTGATCGAGCTTGCGTTGCGCGAGTGGGTGCCGTCGTAGTCCACGCCCAGGCCGCCGCCGACGTCCACGTGGTCCACCGGCAGGCCGAGGGCGCGCAGCTCGCCGTAATAGCGGATGGCTTCCTTGAAGCCGTGCTGGTAGTCGGCCAGGTTGGCGATCTGCGAGCCCATGTGGAAGTGCAGCAGGCGCACGCCCTGGTCCAGCCCGGCCTTGCGGAAGCGCTCGACCACCGACAGCAGCTGCGCGGCGGAGAGGCCGAACTTGGCCTTCTCGCCGCCGGTGTCGGCCCACTTCGAGGAGGCCAGCGAGGACAGCCGCACGCGCAGGCCGACCTGCGGCAGCACGCCGACGTGCTCGGCCTCCTCGATCACCAGCTGCACCTCGGACTCCTTCTCGATGACGATGAAGACGTTGTGCCCGAGCTTCTGCCCCATCAGCGCCAGCTTGATGAACTCGCGGTCCTTGTAGCCGTTGCAGACTATGGTCCCGCCCTTGGGCGCCAGCGCCAGCACCGCCATCAGCTCCGGCTTGGAGCCGGCTTCCAGGCCGATGGAGACCTTCTGGGTGGCGATGATGCTTTCCACCACCGCTTCCTGCTGGTTGACCTTGATCGGGTAGAGCGCGGTGTAGCGGCTGCCGTATTCCAGGCGCGCGATGTTGGCGTCGAAGGCGCCGGTCAGCTTGCGCACGCGGTCCTGCAGGATGTCCGGGAAGCGCACCAGCAGCGGCAGCGACAGGCCCGCCTCGCGCAGCTGGCCGACCAGCGCATGCAGATCGATCGGCTGGGCGTCGGCGCCCTGCGGGCGCACCTCGACGTTGCCGGCGTCGTTGATCGCGAAATAGCCGGCGCCCCAATGGCGGATACCGTAGATGCTGCGGCTGTCCGCCACCGTCCAGTTGCTGCCGTCGTCTTTGCGGGTCCGTCTTGCGGCCATGCGCGGGTGTCTCCTGAAAAGAAAGTCGAGCGCCCGGCGCGGGTAGCGCGCGGACGCAACAAGCCTAAACGTCGGGTATGACGTTGCCGTGTTGACCGCCATCTCTGGCGGTAGTTTAGGAAAGCGTGGCGAACTCGCGAGCGCGGCGCATCTCCCATCTAGGGAACGGGCTGGCCGGCATGCCGGCGCCATGCGCCGCTGCCTAACCCGTTCCCTGCAGGGGAGAGACGAATCAGCCGCCGGATTTCTTAGCCTTGAAGCCGCGCTTGGCCAACTCTTCGAGGAGCAGTTCGACGTGGTCGCCCTGGATCTCGATGACGCCGTCCTTCAACGCGCCGCCGGTGCCGCAGCGTTTTTTCAGCGCCGTGGCCAGTTCCTTGAGGGCGTCTTCGGCCAGGGGCACGCCGCTGACCGTGGTCACGGTCTTGCCGCCGCGGCCCTTGGTCTCGCGGCGCACACGGGCGATGCCGTCGCCGGCCGGGATCACGGACTGCTTGCAGATGCAGGCGCCAACGGGCTGGTTGCAGTCCGGGCAATGCCGGCCCGCATCGGTGGAGTAGACGAGCCCGCCGAGGGCGGACAGGGAGGATGCTTTCTTGACCACCGGGCGTTTTCCCCAGGATTGGCCTCTAAGGGCCAGGTCAACGAATGATCGGCTGGCGCCGACCGCGACGCCCCACTCAGGCAGGGGCTGCGCATTCCCGCCGGAGGACCCGAGCGGAAAGGTCGCGCAATTTACCAGCATTGGAGGCAAATGCTAAGGGTGGAAATGCGTCATTGATCGGCGGATTGGCGACATGCCGGTAGAGCACCCTCACCCCGGCCCTCTCCCGCAAGCGGGAGAGGGAGTCCGCGCCGGGAGCACCGAGCACCACTGCTATTGCGGCGTGGATGCACAAACCACGGCTTGCCCATGGCACAGTTTCGCCGCCCACTCAGGACAGTCCCCTCTCCCGCTTGCGGGAGAGGGTTAGGGAGAGGGGCTCTTGCTCTTTTAAAGCTGCCCCAGGAACAACCGCAAAGCCTGCAACGAATCCGGACAATACAAAGCCCCGGAACCAGCCTCCTCCAACGCCACCACCGGCTCGACGAACCGCGCCTCCAGCACCTCCTCCGGCTGCAGCCTCAGCGCCCCATCCCAGGTCGCCGAGAACACCGCACACCACAGCCGATTACCCGGCTCGTCGAAAAAGAAGGTGCCATGCTCGCGCAACTCCACACCGGCCACGCCCAACTCTTCCTCCAACTCACGGCTGGCCGACAGCGCATAGCTCTCGCTGGCCTGGACCATGCCGCCAGCGGCGGCGTCCCAGTAGCCCGGGTACACCGCCTTGCTCAGGCTGCGGCGGTGCACGCAGAGCTGCCCGGCGCCGTTGAACAGCAGGATGAAGGTGCCGCGGCCGATCAGCCCGCGCTCACGCAGCTGGGCGCGCGGCAGCTCGCCCAGCAACTGGTCACGCTCATCGACCCAGGCGATCAGTTCCCGGTCCGAGGCCAGCCGGTGGGCGGCCTCGGCGGCGCTGACGAGGTCCATCAGCCCTGCGCCAGCAGTTGCCGCAGATCGATGATCGCGGCGTTGGCCCGGGAAATGTAGTTGGCCATCACCAGCGAATGGTTGGCCAGCACGCCGAAGCCGCTGCCGTTGAGCACCATCGGGCTCCACAGCGGCTCCTGGGTGGCTTCCAGCTCACGGATGATCTGCCGCACGCTGACGGTGGCGTTCTTCTTCGCCAGCACGTCGGCGAAGTCGACCTCGATGGCGCGCAGGATGTGCGACAGCGCCCAGGCCTGGCCGCGGGCCTCGTAGAACACGTTGTCGATCTGCAGCCAGGGGGTTTCCTGCAGCTCTTCGTCGACCTGCGGCGCCTGCCCCGGCGCCAGCGCCGAGGCGGTCTTGATGTTGGTGTTCAGCTTGACCCGCCCGACACTGGCGGACAGGCGCTGGGACATCGAGCCCAGGCGGGTGGAAACGTCGCCCAGCCAGTTGTTCAGGCTGTCGGCGCGGGCATAGAACTGCGCGCTGGGCTGCTCGGCGGAAAGCCGCGCCAGGTAGCGGTCCAGGGACTTGATGCCCTCGGCGTACTCCGACTCGGAAGACGGCAGCGCCCAGCTCTTGTTGTCGAAGTTGAAGCGCGGCTCGGCGCGGGCCAGGTCGGCGTCCTCGGTGGACTGCGACTGCGAACGGGCGAAGTCCTTGCGCAGCGCGCGGGACAGGTCGCGGGTCTGCACCAGCACGCCGTATTCCCAGCTGGGCATGTTGTCCAGCCACAGGCCCGGCGGGAAGATGTCGTTGGACAGGTAGCCGCCCGGCTTGTTCAGCAGGGTGCCGACCACTTCCTTGAGGGTTTCCACGGTGGTGTAGCCCACCACCATCTGCCGCCCGGCGCGCTCGGCGGCCTGCTGCGCATGCTGCTGCACGGGGAACAGGTCCGGCTCGCGGCTCCAGTACCAGCCGACCAGGGCGGCGATCACCAGGTAGGCGCCCAGCAGGCCACCGACCACGCGCACCAGCCAGGGCCCGCCGAAGTAGGCGCGCACATCGTCAACCCTGTCGTCGACGCGCTCGCGCACCGAGCCGCCGCGATTCTTCCAGTTCCACATGGCAAAGTCCTTGGTTCGACCTAACGGAAAAAGGTTGGACCGCAGGCCCCGCCACAGGTGCCGGGCGATGCCGCGATCCAGGCGCACTAGCATGCCGCAGTCGGCGCCCGAAGGGCAGCCTACCCTCTGCATGGCACGCCTGGCGATCCTTGACCGACATCACTGGAATTGCCAGCGGCAAATGGTAGCATGATGCCATCACCGCTCTGGCGACCCCGCCACCGCGTCAGCCCTCACAAGAAGTGCGCCATGACCGAGCACGACGATCCCACCCGCGATCGCTTGAAACACCATTTTGCCCAGCGGGTGATCCACCAGGCCCGGCACGTGCTGGAGATCTGGCAGCAGCTCAGCCGCTCGGAGTGGACCGCCAGCGGCATGGCCGACCTGCGCGAGGCCGTCCTGCGCCTGCAGCGCTACGCCGAACGCTTCGAACAGGCCGAGCACGCCCAGTTGGCCGCCGCCATTGGCGCCGGGCTGGACGCCGTGGCGGGCAACCGCGGGCGCCTGTCCAGCGAGCTGATCAACGAGTTCGCCCAATTGATGCTACGCCTGTCGCGCACCGGCCTGCGCCATGGCGACCAGCTCGAACACACCCAGCTGCCGCCGCTGCGCAAGCCGGTCTACCTGGCCCTGCAGGACGCCGAGCGCGCCGAGCGGCTGGCCCAGCAGCTGGAATTCTTCGGCGTCCACGCGCAACTGTGCGAGCACGCCGCGGCCTTCCGCGCGGCCATGGCCGAACGCCACCCGGCGGCGCTGCTGATGGACGTCGACTTCGCCGGCGCGGGCCTCGGCCTGGCCCTGGCCGAGGAAGTCCAGGCGGGCCTGGCGCACAAGCTGCCGGTGCTGTTCTTCAGCCACGAGGACACCGACACCCCGACGCGCCTGGCCGCGGCCCGCGCCGGCGGCCAGGAGTTCTTCAGCGGCACCCTGGACGCCTCCGGGGTGCTGGAAAAGATCGAGATGCTCACCCGCGTCGCCCACTACGACCCCTTCCGCGTGCTCATCGTCGACGACTCGCGGGCCCAGGCGGCGCACACCGAGATGGTCCTCAACGGCGCCGGCATCGTCACCCGCGCGCTCACCGCGCCGCTGTCGGTGATGGCCGAGCTGGCCGAGTTCCAGCCGGACCTGATCATCCTCGACATGTACATGCCCGAATGCCTGGGCACCGAATTGGCCAAGGTGATCCGCCAGCACGAGCGCCACGTCAGCGTGCCGATCATCTACCTGTCGGCCGAGGACGATCTGGACAAGCAGCTCGACGCCATGAGCGAGGGCGGCGACGACTTCCTCACCAAGCCGATCAAGCCGCGCCACCTGATCGCCACGGTGCGCAACCGCGCGGCGCGGGCGCGCAGCCTCAAGGCACGGATGGTGCGCGACAGCCTCACCGGGCTGTACAACCACACCCACACCCTGCAGCTACTGGAAGACGCCAGCTACCGCGCGCGCCGCGAAGGCCAGCCGCTGGCCTTCGCCATGCTCGACATCGACCACTTCAAGAAGGTCAACGACAGCTACGGCCATCCCATGGGCGACCGGGTGATCAAGAGCCTGGCGCTGTTCCTCAAGCAGCGCCTGCGCAAGACCGACCACATCGGCCGCTACGGCGGCGAGGAATTCGCCGTGGTGCTGCCGGACACCGACAGCGCGGCGGCGCACAAGGTGCTGGAGGAAATCCGCCAGCGCTTCGCCGAAATCCGCTACCCGGCCAAGCCCGCCGACCTGGCCTGCACCTTCAGCTGCGGCATCGCCCAGCTGGGCGCGGACGAAGACGCCACCGTCCTGGCCCGCCGCGCCGACGAAGCGCTGTACCGCGCCAAGCATGGCGGGCGCAATCGGGTCGAGGTGTTCGCGTAGCACGCCGGCCCCCCCGGCTATCGCGGACAAGGTCCGCTCCTACGCTGTTTTCTGGGTTCCCGCGTTCGCGAGAATGACGCCGGAAAATACGACGCTCACCCCGTCATTCCCGCGAACGCGGGACGCGGCTCCATCGCGAACAGCGCTTGCGCTGGCCCGAAGGGGAATAACCCAATAGACAGCGGCTTTTCGTAGGAGCGAGCTTGCTCGCGAACCGCATTGCACCGCGTTTGTTCGCGAGCAAGCTCGCTCCTACGAAGAGCATTTCGGCGCAGCCGGCAAGTCATTCGCGCGCCAGGTTCGACCATGAAGCCCCATAGGATGGGTTTCCCGCGCCCACAGGGTCATCCCATCAACGCTCGCCCAGCTTGTGCCGCGCCGCGTACAGGCAAACCATCTCCATCGCCAGGGTCGCGCCGGCCAGGGCGGTGATCTCGGCGCTGTCGTAGGGCGGCGCGACTTCCACCACGTCCATGCCCACCAGGTTGATGCCACGCAGCGCGCGGAGGATTTCCAGCGCCTGGTGCGAACTGAGCCCGCCGCAGACCGGCGTGCCGGTGCCCGGCGCGAAGGCCGGGTCGAGGCAGTCGATATCGAAGGTCAGGTACACCGGGTTGTCCCCCACCCGCGCGCGGATGCGTTCGGCGATGGCCTGCGGCGAGTGGCGGTGCACTTCGCGGGCGTCCAGCACCTGGAAGCCCATCACATCGTCGTTGGTAGTGCGCAGGCCGACCTGCACCGAGCGCGCCGGGTCCACCAGCCCCTCGCGGGCGGCATGGTAGAACATGGTGCCGTGGTCGATGCGCTGGCAGTCCTCGTCCGGCCAGGTGTCGCTGTGGGCGTCGAAGTGGATCAGCGACAGCGGGCCGTGCTGCTTCGCATGGGCCTTGAGCAGCGGGTAGCTGATGAAGTGGTCGCCGCCCAGGGTCAGCAGCGCGCAGCCGGCATCGAGGATGCGCGCGGCGTGGGCTTCGATGGCTGCCGGGGTTTCCTGCGGCACGCCGTGGTCGAAGGAACAGTCGCCGTAGTCGATCACCGCCAGGTGGTCGAAGGGGTCGAACTCCCAGGGGAAGTGCCGGGCCCAGGCCATCTGCACCGAGGCGGCGCGGATCGCCCGCGGCCCGAAGCGGCTGCCGGGGCGGTTGGTGGTGGCGGTGTCGAAGGGCACGCCGCTCACCACCAGGTCGACGCCGCGCAGGTCGCGGCTGTAGCGGCGGCGCATGAAGCTGGTGATGCCGGCGTAGGTGGATTCGGCGGCGGTGCCATACAGGCTGTCGCGGGTGATGGCCTGGTCGTTGTCGTGGGCTTGATCCATGGAGTCCTCATCATCGGTGTTTTTTGGGTGTGTCCTGATAGCTCGGTGCCTGCGGCTCCACCCTCGCTCAGGAGCGGGTGCGGAACGCCGACCACAGCCGCGTCCGCTCGCGCTGCTGCTTCAAGGTCAGCAACTGCTCGCCGAACAGCTTCTGGCGCATGGCCGGCGCCGGGTAGATGTCCGGGTCGCCGGCCACATCGGCATTGAGCAGCGGCGTGGCCTTGCGGTTGGCGTTGGCGAAGTACAGGGTGTTGGTCAGCTCGGCGATGGCGTCCGGGCGCAGCATGAAGTCGATGAAGGCGCGCGCTTCCTGCGGGTGCGGCGCGTCCACCGGGATGGCCATGGTGTCGAACCAGATCAGCGTGCCTTCCCTGGGTATCCGGTAGATCACCTCGAATGGCTTGTTCGCCTGCCTGGCCTGCGCGGCGCCCATCAGCGCGTCGCCGGTGTAGGTCAGCGCGAGGCACAGCGTGCCGTTGGCCAGGTCGTTGATGTGCTTGCCGCTGGCGATGTAGCGCACGTTGGGCTGCAGCTTCTCAAGCAACTGGCGGACCTGGGCCAGGTCGGCCGCGTAGGTGCTGTAGGGCGACTTGCCCAGGTAGTTGAGCGCCACGCTGATCACCTCCTGGGGCGAGTCGATCAGCGAGATGCCGCAGTCGGCCAGGCGGCTGGCGTATTCGGGCTTGAACAGCAGGTCGAGGCTGTCCAGCGGCGCGTCGGGGATGCGCTTGAGCACTTCGTCCTTGTTGATCGCCAGGCCCACGGTGCCCCAGGTGTAGGGCACGCCATAGCGGTTGCCCGGATCGATGGCGGCCAGCTTGGCCAGCAGCTCCGGGTCGAGGTTGGCGAAGTTCTTCAGCTGCGCATCGTCCACCGGCTGCACGGCCTTGGCCTGGATGGCGCGGGCCAGCCCGCTGCTGGCGGGGAAGACCACGTCATAGCCGCTGCGGCCGGTCATCAGCTTGCTGTCGAGCACCTCGGCGCTGTCGAAGGTGTCGTATTTGACGCGGATGCCGGTTTCCTTCTGGAAGCGCTGCAAGGCTTCGGCGCCGACGTAATCCGCCCAGTTGTACAGGTTGAGCACCCGCTCCTGCGCCTGCAGGGGCATGGCCAGGGCCGCGAGCAGGGCCGCAAGGGAAGCCCAGGGAAACACACGCATGATCATCGCCTCGGGGTTGTTGTGGTTATGGGGCGAGCATGGGGCGGGCTTTACTTTGTAAAAATACAAAGTTAATTACTTTGGCATTGCATTTTTGCAATGTTTGGAGACAGCCATGCTCAGCCAGTTGCGCGACCTCGACCTGCAGTTGCTGCGCCTGTTCGTCACCGTGGTGGAGTGCGGCGGCTTCAGCGCGGCACAGGGCGAGTTGGGCCTGAGCCAGCCGAGCATCAGCATCCAGATGGCCAAGCTGGAGACGCGCCTGGGCTACCGCCTGTGCGAGCGCGGCAAGGGCGGCTTCCGCCTGACGCCCAAGGGCGGGCACCTGCTGCAATCGACGCGGCGGCTGTTCGTCGCCATCGAGGGCTTCCGCGACGAGGCGCGCGGCGTGGCCGACAAGCTGCTGGGCGAGGTGCGCATCGGCCTTTCGGAAAGTCTCGAAGAAAGCGTCGTCGCGCGACTGTCCGAGGCGATCCGCCGCTTCCGCCAGCGCAACGAGGCGGTCAGCCTGGAGCTGCTCACCGCCACCCCCGCCGAACTGGAGCGCCTGTTATTGCAGGACCGGCTGCACCTGGCGGTCGGCTACTTCGCCGGCACCCAGGCGGCGCTGGAGCATCACCCCCTGTTCATCGAATCCCAGGGCCTGTATTGCGGCGCGGGCCACCCGGCCTTCGAGCACAGCAAGCCGACCCGCGACTCCCTGGCCGACGCCGATCAGGTGCTGCATCCCTACCGCTTCATCGCCGCCGACGAACCGCTGCAGACCAGCCGCAGCAGCGCGCGCTGCGAACAGGTGGACGGCAGCCTGGCGTTCATCCTCTCCGGCGCGCACATCGGCTACCTGCCCCGGCATGTCGCGCAACCCTGGATCGAGCGCGGCCAGTTGCGCGAACTGCTGCCGGGTGAACTGGGCTTCGAGGTGGCCTTCAGCCTGACCCGCCACCGTGGCCGCCACCCCGGCGACGCCGAACAGGCCTTCGTCAGCGACCTGCTGGGGGCGTTCGGCCAGCGCGCGGCCGATTGACGCGGCAGCGACGCGGGAACCAGGACTCGCCGGCGCAGTCCCACAGCCTCGATCACTTCTTGTGACAGCTCCTCGGGCCGCATCGGAAGCTTTCCGCTATCATGCCGCCACCCAGAAAGTCCGCGAGAGTTCCATGCGCCGCCTGCTGACCCTGCTCCTGTTCCTGGTCGCCCTGCCCGCCACGGCCGGCCTGTTCGACAAGCCGGCCCCCGCCGCCCCCGGTTTCAGTACCGCGGCGCCGGCCGAGGGCAAGTTCCTCCCGGTGGCCGAGGCCTTCCGCCTGAGCGTCGAGGACAGCGACAGCCAGCAGGTGCTGCTGCGCTTCGTCAACGCCGAGGGCTACTACCTCTACCGGCACCGCATGAAGTTCCAGGTCGAGCCGGCCGAGGTCAGCCTCGGCGACGTGCAGCTGCCGCCGGGCAAGGCGCACCACGACGACTACTTCGGCGACTCCCAGGTCTACTACGCCATCACCGACGTCAAGGTGCCGGTGAACAACCCGCAGAAGCTGCCCTACCGCCTCACCGTCACCTACCAGGGCTGCGCCGACAAGGGCCTGTGCTACGCCCCGGAAACCGCCCAGGTGCAGGTTTCCGCCGCGGGCGTCGCCAGCCTCGGCGCCAAGCCCGCCGCCGCCGGCAAGGCGGCCGTGGCCTCCGGCGAGCCGGCGGTGGTCGACGACCTGCTGGCGCTGCTCAAGGGCGAAGGCAGCGGCAAGATCAAGAAGCTCGACCGCGGCCTGCTGATCGCCTTCCTCGCCGGCCTGACGCTGACCTTCACCCCCTGCGTGCTGCCGATGCTGCCGATCCTCTCCGGCGTGGTGCTGCGCGGGCGCCCGGGCGGCATGCGCGGTTTCACCCTGTCGCTGGCCTACGTGCTGCCGATGGCGGTGTGCTACGCCGTGCTCGGCGCGCTGATGGGGCTGTTCGGCGCCAAGCTCAACCTGCAGGCGATGTTGCAGTCGCCCTGGGTGCTGGTGCCCTTCGCGGCCTTCTTCGTGGCCTTCGCCATCGCCATGTTCGGCATCTTCGAGCTGCGCCTGCCGGGCTTTCTGCGCGAGCGCCTGGACCGCATGGCAGCCGACACCCGCGGCGGCTCCATCGCCGGCGCGGCCACCCTGGGCGTGCTTTCCAGCCTGCTGGTCTCGCCCTGCGTCTCGGCGCCCCTGGCCGGCCTGCTGCTGTACATCGGCAGCACCGGCGACGCCCTCGGCGGCGGCCTGTTGCTGTTCGCCCTGGGCCTGGGCATGGGCACCCCGCTGGTGATCTTCGGCGCCGGCGGCGGCGCCGTGCTGCCGAAATCCGGGGCCTGGATGACCGGCGTGCGCAACTTCTTCGGCGTGCTGCTGCTGGCGGTGGCCATCTGGCTGCTGGAGCGGGTGCTCTCCGGCCCGGTGAGCCTGGCCCTGTGGGGCGCCCTGGCCGGCGGCGTGGCCATCGCCCTGGGCACCCTGGAACTGGTGAACAAGACGCCGCTGCAACGCGGCGCCCAGTTGCTCGGCCTGATGTTCCTGGTCTACGCCCTGGCGGCCTGGGCCGGCGCCCTGCGCGGCGAGTCCGACCCGCTGCACCCGCTGGGCCGCTCCGAACCCTCCAGCCATGCCGGCCCTCCCAGCTCGACGCCCGGCCAGTGGCAGAACCTGACCACCCCGGCGCAGCTCGACGCCGCCCTGGCCCAGGCCAGCGCCGCCGGCCGGCCGGTGCTGCTGGACTGGTACGCCGACTGGTGCATCAGCTGCAAGATCATCGAACGCCAGGTGCTGCCGGACGCGGCAGTGCAAGCGCAACTGGCCGGCTACCAGTTGCTGCGCTTCGACATGACCGACAGCACCGCCGAGCAGCGCGCCCTGCTCGACCGCTACAACCTCTTCGGCCCGCCGGCGCTGCTGCTGTTCGCCGCCAACGGCCAGGAACACAGCGACCTGCGCATCGTCGGCGAGACCAACGCGGCCACCCTGGCCGCCCATCTGCAACAGGCCGGCGCGCGCTAGAGCGCGCCTCATATTTCTGCAGCAATCATCAGGCAACATGCCGACATCTACCGCAAAACCGGCATGACTGGACAGTCACGCCCGGTTTCCGGCATAGTCCCGGCCAATTTCCAATCCGCGCGATGAGAGAACAACAAGCCGATGGCCACCCTACTGGTCCTGCACGGGCCCAACCTGAACCTGCTCGGCACCCGCGAACCCGGCGTCTACGGCTCGGTCACCCTCGAGCAGATCAACCAGGACCTGGAGCGCCGCGCCCGCGAGGCCGGCCATCACCTGATGTACCTGCAGAGCAACGCCGAGTACGAACTGATCGAGCGCATCCACGCCGCGCGCGGCGAAGGCGTGGACTTCATCCTCATCAATCCGGCGGCTTTCACGCATACGAGTGTCGCACTACGTGACGCGTTGCTCGCGGTGAGCATCCCATTCATCGAAGTGCACCTGTCCAACGTGCACAAACGTGAACCTTTCCGGCATCACTCCTACTTCTCCGACGTGGCGGTAGGGGTGATCTGCGGCCTGGGCGCCACAGGCTACCGCCTGGCCCTGGAGTCCGCCCTCGAACAACTTGAACGCCCGTGACCATCACCTGGGAGTGCGAACGCTAATGGACATCCGTAAAGTCAAGAAACTGATCGAACTGCTCGAAGAATCCGGCATCGACGAGCTGGAAATCCGCGAAGGCGAAGAATCGGTACGCATCAGCCGCCACAGCAAGACCGCCGCCCAGCCGATCTACGCTGCCGCCCCGGCCTACGCGCCCGCCCCCGCTGCCGCGCCGGCCCCGGCCGCTGCCGCCGCACCAGCCGCCGAAGCCGCGCCGGCCGCCGCCAAGCTCAACGGCAACGTGGTCCGCTCGCCGATGGTCGGTACCTTCTACCGCTCGCCGTCGCCGACCGCCGCGCCCTTCGTCGAAGTCGGCCAGAGCGTGAAGAAAGGCGACATCCTGTGCATCGTCGAAGCCATGAAGATGATGAACCACATCGAGGCTGAAACCAGCGGCGTCATCGAGCAGGTCCTGGTCGAAAGCGGCCAGCCGGTCGAATACGACCAGCCGCTGTTCACCATCGTCTAAGCCGCGGGGAACCTGCGATGTTGGATAAAGTACTGATCGCCAACCGCGGCGAGATCGCCCTGCGCATCCTGCGCGCCTGCAAGGAGCTGGGCATCAAGACGGTCGCGGTGCACTCCACCGCCGACCGCGAGCTGATGCACCTGTCGCTGGCCGACGAGGCCGTGTGCATCGGCCCGGCCCCGGCCGGCCAGTCCTACCTGCACATCCCGGCGATCATCGCCGCCGCCGAAGTCACCGGCGCCAACGGCATCCACCCGGGCTACGGCTTCCTCGCCGAGAACGCCGACTTCGCCGAACAGGTGGAACGCTCCGGCTTCACCTTCATCGGCCCGAGCGCCGACGTGATCCGCCTGATGGGCGACAAGGTCTCGGCCAAGGACGCCATGAAGAAAGCCGGCGTGCCCACCGTGCCGGGTTCCGACGGCCCGCTGCCGGAAGATGAGGAAACCGCCCTGGCCATCGCCCGCGAAGTGGGCTACCCGGTGATCATCAAGGCCGCCGGCGGCGGCGGTGGCCGCGGCATGCGCGTGGTGCACAGCGAGGAAGAGCTGATCAAGTCGGCCAAGCTGACCCGCACCGAGGCCGGCGCCGCCTTCGGCAACTCCATGGTCTACCTGGAGAAGTTCCTGACCAACCCGCGCCACGTGGAAGTCCAGGTGCTCTCCGACGGCCAGGGCAACGCCATCCACCTGGGCGACCGCGACTGCTCGCTGCAGCGCCGCCACCAGAAGGTGCTGGAAGAAGCCCCTGCGCCGGGCATCGACGAGAAGGCCCGCGCGGAAGTCCTCGAACGCTGCGTTCGCGCCTGCGTCGAGATCGGCTACCGCGGCGCCGGCACCTTCGAGTTCCTCTACGAGAACGGCCGCTTCTACTTCATCGAGATGAACACCCGCGTGCAGGTGGAGCATCCGGTGTCGGAGATGGTCACCGGCATCGACATCGTCAAGGAAATGCTGCGCATCGCCTCCGGCCAGAAGCTGTCGGTACGCCAGGAGGACGTGGTGATCCGCGGCCATGCCCTGGAATGCCGGATCAACGCAGAGGACCCGCGCACCTTCATGCCCAGCCCGGGCAAGGTGAAGCACTTCCACGCCCCCGGCGGCAACGGCGTGCGCGTCGACTCGCACCTGTACAGCGGCTACACCGTACCGCCGAACTACGATTCGCTGGTCGGCAAGCTGATCACCTACGGCAAGGACCGCGACGAGGCCCTGGCGCGCATGCGCAATGCCCTGGACGAGCTGATCGTCGACGGCATCAAGACCAACATCGACCTGCACAAGGACCTGGTCCGCGACAAGGAATTCTGCAAGGGCGGCGTGAATATCCATTATCTGGAAAAGAAACTCGGCATGGGTCACTGACCTCAAGCCGATAAAAGCGCTGGAGGCTGGAAGGCTGGACGAAAAAGCGGATAATCCCGCCCTTCGTCCGGCCTTCCAGCCTTCAGCCGTTTTCTCACGAGGTTTTTTATGCCCTGGGTTCAAGTCCGCCTCGCCATCACCCCGGAACAGGCGCCCACCTACGAGGACGCGCTGCTGGAAGTCGGCGCCGTCTCGGTGACCTTCATGGACGCCGAGGACCAGCCGATCTTCGAGCCGGACCTGGGCACCACCCCGCTGTGGACCCACACCCACCTGCTGGCCCTGTTCGAGGACGGCACCGACGAGGCCGCGCTGCTGGCCCACCTGCAGCTGCTGACCGGCGGCGAACTGCCCCAGCACCAGGTCGAAGTGGTCGAGGACCAGGACTGGGAACGCAGCTGGATGGACAACTTCAAGCCGATGCGCTTCGGCCGCCGCCTGTGGATCGTGCCCAGCTGGCACGAGGCGCCGGAGCCGGAGGCGGTGAACCTGCTGCTCGACCCGGGCCTGGCCTTCGGCACCGGCACCCACCCGACCACCGCGCTGTGCCTGGAATGGCTCGATGGCCAGGAACTGGCCGGCGACACCGTGCTGGACTTCGGCTGTGGCTCCGGCATCCTCGCCATCGCCGCGCTGCTGCTGGGCGCGAAGCGGGCGCTGGGCACCGACATCGACCCGCAGGCCCTGGAGGCCTCGCGCGACAACGCCACGCGCAACGGCATCGACCCGGCGCTGTTCCCGGTCTACCTGCCCGCCGATCTGCCCGCCGGGCAGGCCGACGTGGTGGTGGCGAACATTCTCGCCGGTCCCCTGGTCTCACTGGCAGGCCAGCTGACTTCCCTGGTCAAGCCCGGCGGCCGCCTGGCCCTGTCGGGCATCCTCGCCGAGCAGGCCGAGGAAGTGCGCGCCGCCTACGCCGACGCCTTCGAGCTGGAGCCGACCGCCGAGCGCGAAGGCTGGGTACGCATCAGCGGCCGCCGCCGCTGAACCCTGGTGGCGGCCAACTGCCCGCACGCCGAGGCTTGAGTTAGACTAAGCGACCGTTTATCGCCGGACCGCCGCATGAGCGCCAGTTTCATCACACAGTGCCCGCATTGCCTCACCAGTTTCCGCGTCAACCAGGCGCAGCTGGGTGCGGCCAATGGCGCTGTGCGCTGCGGCGCCTGCCTCAAGGTATTCAACGCCCCGCAACATATGCTGGGCGGCACCGCTCGCTCCGGCGGCGAGCCCATCCAGCCGCCGGCAGCGGCCCCGAAACCCGCAGCGCCCGCCGCGCCGAGCGAGCCCCCGCGCACCGTCCCGGCGCCCGGCGTCGCCACCCTCGGCTGGCCGCTGGCGCCGCACAGCGCGCGGCCGTCCGCCGACAGCACGGTAGCCCCGGCCATCACGCCCGCGCCGGCCCCCATTCCGGCACCGGCGCCCGCCCTGGCAGCGCCCCCACCGGCGGAAGAAGCCCCCGCCGCGGCCAAGCCCGCCGACGATACCCTGTGGATCCACGACGATCTGGACCTGGACAGCCTCAACCTCGACGAAGAGCTGGCCAAGCTCGACGAATTCGAGCTGTCCCAGGAATTCCGCGAACTGCAGTCCGCACCCAAGCCGGCCGAGGCCCTGCTGGGCAACCGCCCGGTGGTGCGCGACCCGCATGACGAGCGCTGGGCCGAGGCCCTGCTGCGCGACGAGGAACGCCAGGCGAGCGAAGGCGGCCGCCAGGAACCAAGCCTGGGCCGCATCGACGCAGAGGCCGAGCAACCGTCCGTCGCGCCGCCCCAACCGCAGCCGGCGCCGGCCGAAGAGCCGGCCGTGGCCGCCGCGGTCGAAGAAGAGGAAGACGACGACCTGCCGAGCTTCAGCGCCCGCCGCGACGACGAGCCGCTGGAAGCGCTGGAGGCGGAAGCCACCGAGCAGGATGAGGAACCCGAGGCCGAGCCTCCGCTGATGTCGCGCGAAACGCCCCGCCTGGGCACACCGCCGGACGAGGACGAAGAAGACCGCGAGCCCCTTCGCCCCGACCCGGGCCTGGGCGAGACCGCCCTGCGCGACCTCAGCGACGAACCCCTGCAGTTGGACTGGCAGAAGCCCAAGAGCCGCTGGGGCCGCCGCCTGCTCTGGCTGCTGCTGATCCTCCTGGCCCTGGCCGGCCTGGGCGGCCAGTACGTGGCCTACCACTTCGACGAGCTGGCCCGCGAGGACGCCTACCGCCCCTGGTTCGCCGAACTCTGCCCGCAACTGGGCTGCAGCCTGCCGTCCAAGGTCGACGTCGAGCAGATCCGCAGCAGCAACCTGGTGGTGCGCAGCCACCCGGACTTCAGCGGCGCCCTGGTGGTGGACGCGATCATCTACAACCGCGCCAGCTTCTCCCAGCCCTTCCCGCTGCTGGAGCTGCGCTTCGCCGACCTCAACGGCCAGCTGATCGCCAGCCGCAGCTTCAAGCCCAGCGAATACCTGGGCGGCGAACTGGCCGGGCGCAGCGAGATGCCGCCGCAGACGCCGATCCACGTGTCGCTGGACATCCTCGACCCGGGCCCCAAGGCGGTCAATTACAGCCTCAGCTTCCATTCGCCGGAGTGACCGGCGCGTAGCGCAGAACCCCGCGCAGCGCCAGTTCCGCTCGTCTTCCAACCCCAGGCAATAAGCCGGCGGCTGTTCAGAATTTATCCAAAATCGCCTTTATCCGGTCATCGAGAGCGGGTATCATGCCCTCCCTTTTTTGCAAGCACCGGTGGCCTCTCGCCGACCCTCCCCGAGTCCTCGACCCGCGGGAGCGTACAGCGATTACGCCCCATAACAGGGAAGCGATGTCGGTGGTTCGCATCGGCTCTTACACACTGCCCAACAGACTGATCCTGGCTCCCATGGCCGGCGTCACCGATCGCCCGTTCCGCCAGCTGTGCCGCCGCCTCGGCGCCGGCATGGTGGTCTCGGAGATGGTCACCAGCGACGTGCGCCTGTGGAACAGCCGCAAGTCGCGCCTGCGCCTGGTGCATGACGGCGAGGACCAGCCGCGTTCGGTGCAGATAGCCGGCGGCGACCCGCAGATGCTCGCCGAGGCCGCCCGCGCCAACGTCGAGCTGGGCGCGCAGATCATCGACATCAACATGGGCTGCCCGGCCAAGAAGGTCTGCAACAAGGCCGCCGGCTCCGCGCTGCTGCGCGACGAGAAGCTGGTGGCCGAGATCCTCGAGGCCGTGGTGGCCGCCGTCGAAGTGCCGGTGACGCTGAAAATCCGCACCGGCTGGGACCGCGACAACCGCAACGGCGTGAACGTCGCGCGCATCGCCGAGCAGTCGGGCATCCAGGCCCTGGCCGTGCACGGCCGCACCCGCGCCGACCTGTACACCGGCGACGCCGAATACGAAACCATCGCCGCGATCAAGCAGGCGGTGTCCATCCCGGTGTTCGCCAATGGCGACATCACCTCGCCGCAGAAGGCCCGCCAGGTGCTCCAGCACACCGGCGCCGACGCCTTGCTGATCGGCCGCGCCGCCCAGGGCCGGCCGTGGATATTCCGTGAGATCGAGCACTACCTGAGCACCGGCGAGACCTTGCCGGCGCCGTCCCTGGCCGAGGTGGAAAGCATTTTGCTGGAGCACCTGGCCGCCTTGCATGCCTTCTATGGGGAAGAGCTGGGTGTCCGCATCGCCCGCAAGCACGTGGGCTGGTACCTGGCGACGTTACCGGGGGCGGCGGAGTTCCGCGCCCAGTTCAATCGTTTGCAGAACACGGATGCACAGAGCGCCAGCGTCAGGCAGTTCTTCGCCGAGCGCCATGACAACGGAAAAGGGGTGGCCGCATGACAACGATGACCGAGACTTTAGTGAGTGGAATGACACCCGTGAGCGACAACGCGAACCTCAAACAGCACCTGAACACGCCGACGCAGGAAGGCCATACCCTGCGTGACAGCGTCGAGAAGGCACTGCGCAACTACTTCGCCCACCTCGATGGGCAGCCGGTCACGGACGTGTACAACATGGTGCTCTGCGAAGTGGAGGCACCGCTGCTGGAAACCGTGATGGACCACGTGAAGGGTAACCAAACCAAGGCGTCGGAGCTGCTCGGCCTGAACCGCGGCACCCTGCGCAAGAAGCTCAAGCAATACGACCTGCTCTAAAAGCCGCTGGAGGCTAAAGGCTGAAGGCCGGACGAAAAAGCGCCCCTCGTCCAGCCTCCTGCCTCCAGCGCTCTTATCCTCATCAGATGGAACCGTTATGACCGACCACTCCCTCCGCCTGCCCATCCGCCGCGCGCTGATCAGCGTCTCCGACAAGACCGGCGTCGTCGACTTCGCCCGCGAGCTGGTCGCCCTCGGCGTGGAGATCCTCTCCACCGGCGGCACCTACAAGCTGCTCAAGGACAACGCCATCGCCGCCGTGGAAGTGGCCGACTACACCGGCTTCCCGGAAATGATGGACGGCCGCGTCAAGACCCTGCACCCGAAGGTGCACGGCGGCATCCTCGGCCGTCGCGACATCGACGGCGCGGTGATGGCCGAGCACGGCATCAAGCCGATCGACCTGGTGGCGGTCAACCTGTACCCCTTCGAGGCCACCGTGGCCAAGGCCGACTGCGACCTGCCGACCGCCATCGAGAACATCGACATCGGCGGCCCGACCATGGTCCGCAGCGCGGCGAAGAACCACAAGGACGTCGCCATCGTGGTCAACACCGGTGACTACGCCGGCGTGGTCGCGGCCCTGAAGGCCGGCGGCCTGACCTACGCCCAGCGCTTCGACCTGGCCCTGAAGGCCTTCGAGCACACCGCCGCCTACGACGGCATGATCGCCAACTACCTGGGCACCATCGACCAGGCGCGCGACACCCTCTCCACCGAAGGCCGCGGCGCCTTCCCGCGCACCTTCAACAGCCAGTTCATCAAGGCCCAGGAAATGCGCTACGGCGAGAACCCGCACCAGAGCGCGGCCTTCTACGTCGAGGCGAAGAAGGGCGAGGCCAGCGTCTCCACCGCCGTGCAACTGCAAGGCAAGGAGCTGTCGTTCAACAACGTGGCCGACACCGACGCCGCGCTGGAGTGCGTGAAGAGCTTCGTCAAGCCAGCCTGCGTCATCGTCAAGCACGCCAACCCGTGCGGCGTGGCCGTGGTCCCGGAGAACGAGGGCGGCATCCGCAAGGCCTACGACCTGGCCTACGCCACCGACACCGAGTCGGCCTTCGGCGGCATCATCGCCTTCAACCGCGAGCTGGACGGCGACACCGCCCAGGCCATCGTCGAGCGCCAGTTCGTCGAAGTCATCATCGCCCCGAAAGTCTCCGCCGCCGCCCGCGCCGTGGTCGCCGCCAAGGCCAACGTGCGCCTGCTGGAATGCGGCGAGTGGCCGGCCGAACGCGCCCCGGGCTGGGACTTCAAGCGCGTCAACGGCGGCCTGCTGGTACAGAGCCGCGACATCGGCATGATCACCGAGGCGGACCTGAAGATCGTCACCCAGCGCGCGCCCAGCGAGCAGGAAATCCACGACCTGATCTTCGCCTGGAAAGTGGCCAAGTTCGTCAAGTCCAACGCCATCGTCTACGCCAGGCACCGCCAGACCGTGGGCGTCGGCGCCGGCCAGATGAGCCGCGTCAACTCCGCGCGCATCGCCGCCATCAAGGCCGAACACGCCGGCCTGGAAGTCAAGGGCGCGGTCATGGCCTCGGACGCCTTCTTCCCGTTCCGCGACGGCATCGACAACGCGGCCAAGGCCGGCATCACCGCGGTGATCCAGCCGGGCGGCTCGATGCGTGACAACGAAGTCATCGCGGCGGCCGACGAAGCCGGCATCGCGATGGTGTTCACCGGTATGCGCCACTTCAGGCACTGATCGTAAAAAGCCGCTGGAGGCTGGAGGCTGGACGGAAAAGCGCCAGCCTTCTGCCCAGGACGGGGCTATTGATGATTGGCAATGGTCTTCGCCGGCATGTGTCATTTTCGATCACTGATCGTAAAAGCCGCTGGAGGCTGAAGGCTGGAGCTGGACGAAAAAGCGGCACCCTCGTCCAGCCTCCAGCCTTCAGCCTCCAGCCCAACACAGGGTTATAGCAATGAACGTATTAGTGATTGGCAGCGGCGGCCGTGAACACGCCCTGGCCTGGAAGGTCGCCCAGGACCCGCGCGTGGCGAAGGTCTTCGTCGCCCCGGGCAACGCCGGCACCGCCACCGAGCCCAAGTGCGAGAACGTCGCCATCGACGTGCTGGCCCTGGAGCAACTGGCCGACTTCGCCGCGAAGAACGTGCAGCTGACCATCGTCGGCCCCGAAGCACCGCTGGTCGCCGGCGTGGTCGACCTGTTCCGTTCGCGCGGCCTGGACATCTTCGGCCCGACCAAGGGCGCGGCCCAGCTGGAAGGCTCCAAGGCCTTCACCAAGGACTTCCTGGCCCGCCACAAGATCCCCACCGCCGACTACCAGAACTTCACCGAAGTCGAGCCGGCCCTGGCCTACCTGAAGGAGAAAGGCGCGCCCATCGTGATCAAGGCCGACGGTCTGGCCGCGGGCAAGGGCGTGATCGTCGCCATGACACTGGAAGAAGCCGAGGAAGCCGTGCGCGACATGCTCGCCGGCAACGCCTTCGGCGACGCCGGTTCGCGCGTGGTGATCGAGGAGTTCCTCGACGGCGAGGAAGCCAGCTTCATCGTCATGGTCGATGGCCAGAACGTGCTGCCCATGGCTACCAGCCAGGACCACAAGCGCGTCGGCGACGGCGACAGCGGCCCGAACACCGGCGGCATGGGCGCCTACTCGCCGGCCCCGGTGGTCACCCCCGAGGTGCACCAGCGGGTGATGGACGAGGTCATCTACCCGACCGTGCGCGGCATGGCCGAGGAAGGCAACGTCTACACCGGCTTCCTCTACGCCGGCCTGATGATCGACAAGAGCGGCGCGCCCAAGGTCATCGAGTTCAACTGCCGCTTCGGCGACCCGGAGACGCAGCCGATCATGGTGCGCCTGGAAAGCTCCCTGGTCCTGCTGGTGGAAGCCGCCCTGGCCAAGGCGCTGGACAAGGTCGAGGCCACCTGGGACCCGCGCCCCACCGTGGGCGTGGTGCTGGCCGCCGGCGGCTACCCGGGCGACTACGCCAAGGGTGACGTCATCGAAGGCCTGGCCGAAGCCGCCAAGCTCGACGGCAAGGTGTTCCATGCCGGCACCGCGCTGAAGGACGGCCAGGTGGTCACCTCCGGCGGCCGCGTGCTCTGCGCCACCGCCATCGGCCCGAGCGTGTCCTCGGCGCAGCAGCAGGCCTACCGCCTGGCGGAGCAGATCCGCTGGAACGGCTGCTTCTACCGCAAGGACATCGGCTACCGTGCCATTGCCCGCGAACGCGGCGAAGGCTGAAAGGCCGGCGGGCGCTGCCTTTGCGCCCGCTTTTTCCGACCTGCGGTCGGCAGGCAGCCATGTGCGGGCCCGGGTGGATTTCGGGCCCGTCGGCACTTGGCTATAATCCGGCCACTCTCCACCGAAGGGAATTCGCCGTGCGCCGGCTCTGGAACGCCACAGGACTCCTGGTCTGCCTGCTGCTGACCGCCCTGCTCGCCGGCCCGGGCTTCGCCCAGGCGCAGGATGCCGGCGGTTGGTCGCAGTTGCACGACGGCGAAGGCCGCCTGCAGTTGCAGGACGTCCTCTCCGCACGCCTGCGCCCGCTGTTCAGCCCCCTCGACATCGAAGACCTGCACGCCCCCGCCGGCCCCGGCGCCATCTGGCTGCACTACCGCCTGCCGGCCAGCGACGCGCCGCGCCAGCTGCGCCTGTTCTCGCCGAGCCTGGACAGCCTGCAGCTCTACCTGCTGCACGGCTCGCAACTGCTGGAAGAACGCCAGGCCGGCAACCTCTACCCCGGCCAGCGCCCGCTGCTCAACAGCGACATCCTGCTGCCACTGCGCAGCAGCCCCGAAGTCCTCGACCTCTACCTGCGCCTGAGCTCCAGCCAGAGCCTGCGCCCCACCATCAGCCTGGAAAGCACCGAGTACCCCGCCGGCCAGCAACGCCCGCTGCAGTTCGGCATCCTCCTCGGCTGCCTGGGCATGCTGCTGCTCTACAACCTGGTGCGCTTCGCCTACAACCGCGTGCGCAGCGGCCTCTGGCTGGCCGGCGTGCACGCCGGGCTGCTGCTGGCCTGCCTGACGCTGTTCGGCCTGCTCAGCCCCTGGTACGGCACCCACCAGACCTGGCAGCCGCTGACCGCCCAGCTGGCCCTGCTGCTGGTGCTGTGCTGCGCCCTGGGCTACACCGCCAGCTTCTTCCACGACCAGCCGCCGCGCCGCCCGCTGGGCCGCCTGTTGGCGCTGGGCAGCCTCGGCCTGCTGGGCTTCGGCGCGCTGCTGCACCTGGCCCTGGACATCCCCACCGGCGAGCTGCTCTATGGCCTGGTGGCGATCACCAGCCTGGGCATGTTCCTCATCGCCGCCTACTACATGCGCCACGGCTACCGCCCGGCGCGCCTGTTCGTCGTCGCCACCGGCCTGTTCGTCAGCGCCTGGCTGCTGTCCCTGCCGGCCCTGCTCGGCTACGTGCCCACGCGCAGCGACTGGCTCGGCAGTGCGCTGCTGGGGCTGACCGCGGCGGCCGGCTTCCTGCTCAGCCTGGCCCTGGCCGAGCGCCAGCGCCAACTGCAGCAGGAGAGCTTCGACGCCAGCCGCAAGCGCGCCGCCAGCAGCGCCGAGCTCAAGGCCAAGGGCGAGTTCCTGGCGAAGATCAGCCACGAAATCCGCACCCCCATGAACGGCGTGCTGGGCATGACCGAGCTGCTGCTCGGCACGCCGCTGTCGGCCAAGCAGCGCGACTACGTGCAGACCATCCACAGCGCCGGCAACGAGCTGCTGGCGCTGATCAACGAAATCCTCGACATCTCCAAGCTGGAGTCCGGGCAGATCGAGCTGGACGAGGTGCAGTTCGACCTGGGCGCGCTGATCGAGGACTGCCTGGCGATCTTCCGGGTGCGCGCCGAGCAGCAGAAGATCGAGCTGATCAGCTTCACCCAGCCGCAGGTGCCACGGGTGATCAGCGGCGACCCGACGCGCCTGCGCCAGGTGCTGCTGAGCCTGCTGGACAACGCCTTCAAGCAGACCGAGGAAGGCGAAATCCTCCTGGTGGTGGCCCTCGACGGCCCGCCGGGCAAGACGCGCCTGCGCATCGCCGTGCAGGACAGCGGCCGCCCGCTGGACCCCAACGACCGCCAGGCCCTGCTCACCGCCGAGCTGCACAGCCGCGACTTCCTCTCCGCCACCCGCCTGAGCAGCCGCCTGGGCCTGGTGATCGCGCGCCAGCTGATCCAGCTGATGTCCGGCCAATTGGGCATCGAAAGTGGCCTGGACAGCGGCGGCGACAGCGGCAACACCCTGTGGCTGAGCCTGCCGCTGGACCAGGACATGCTCGAACACCCCACCGCCGACCTCGACAGCCCGCTGCAGGGCGCGCGCCTGCTGGTGGTGGACGACAACCAGACCTGCCGCAAGGTGGTGGTGCAGCAGTGCAGCGTTTGGGGCATGAACGTCAGCGCCGTGGCTTCCGGCAAGGAGGCCCTGGCCCTGCTGCGCACCAAGGCGCACCTGCGCGAATACTTCGACGTGGTCCTGCTCGACCAGGACATGCCCGGCATGACCGGCATGCAACTGGCGACCAAGATCCAGGAAGACCCCAACCTCAACCACGACATCCTGCTGATCATGCTCACCGGCATCAGCAACGCGCCGAGCAAGATCATCGCCCGCAACGCCGGGATCAAGCGCATCCTGGCCAAGCCGGTGGCCGGCTACACGCTCAAGGCCACCCTTGCCGACGAACTGGCCCAGCGCGGCCCCAGCGGCGTGACCAACTACCTGCCGGCGGCCGCCGAACCCACGCCGCTGAGCCCGCCCAGCGACTTCCGCGTGCTGGTGGCCGAGGACAACAGCATCTCCACCAAGGTCATCCGCGGCATGCTCGGCAAGCTCGACCTGCAGCCGGACACCGCCAGCAACGGCGAGGAAGCCCTGGCCGCGATGAAGGCCACCCAGTACGACCTGGTGCTGATGGACTGCGAGATGCCGGTGCTCGACGGCTTCTCCGCCACCGAGCGCCTGCGCGCCTGGGAAGCCAGCGAACACCGCCCGCACACCCCGGTGGTGGCGCTCACCGCGCACATCCTCAGCGAACACAAGGAACGCGCCCGCCTGGTCGGCATGGACGGGCACATGGCCAAGCCGGTGGAACTGTCGCAACTGCGCGAACTGGTGGCCTACTGGGTAGCCGAGCGCGAACGCCGCCTGCGCCAGCAGAGCGACGCGGCGCTGCCGTCCTGACGCCCATCACGGCGCCGAGGTGCTTTTCGTAGGATGGGTTGAGCTTGCGAAACCCATCGGGCCACGTTGATGGGTATCGCTTCGCTCAACCGCATCCTACGGGCGTTGTGTTTGCCGGGGGATGTAGGAGCGGACTCCGTCCGCGATGGGCAAGGCCCAGGCACCGCCCTATGCACTTTCCCGCTTTTCCGCTTTTCGTAGGAGCGAGCTTGCTCGCGAACGGGGTTTCCAGGCGGCTTAGGTGTTTCGAGTTGACCTCGCCCCAGCCCTCTCCCTGAAGGGAGAGGGCTGGGGCGAGGGAAAGGAGCCGAGCCAATACACCAACGTCACCGGTGAACACCCTTCGCGAGCAAGCTCGCTCCTACAAATAACAACCCCCGCCGAAACCCGCCCCCAGGCAATGACCCACCCCACCCCGCCCGCTATGCTTCTGCCCCAGCAGAGCCATCTCACCCGGACGAGATTCCCCCATGCATGTGCTGTTCAGCGTGTACCTGAAGATGCTGGTGCTCTACAGCCCCTTCTTCGTGCTTTCCTGCTTCATCAGCCTCAGCCGCGGCTTCGCCCCGCGCGATCGCAAGCACATGGCCTGGCGCGTGGCCCTGGCGGCGCTGGTCGCCAGCGTGCTGCTGTACCTGTTCGGGCGCTACATCTTCACCCTCTTCGGCATCACCGCCGATGCCTTCCGCATCGGCGCCGGCAGCGTGCTGTTCATCTCCGCCCTGGGCATGGCCCAGGGGCGCTCGGCGGTGCAGAGCGACAACGTGCAGCAGGACGTCACCATCGTCCCGCTGACCATCCCCATCACCGTCGGCCCCGGCACCATAGGCGCGCTGCTGGTGATGGGCGTCGGCCAGCACTGGGAGGACAAGCTGCTGGCGCTGCTGGCGATCTTCCTCGCCTGCCTCACCCTCGGCGTCACCCTCTACCTGTCCGACCGCATCGAGCGGATGCTCGGCGAGCAGGGCCTGCAGATCGTCAGCCGGCTGATGGGCCTGTTCGTCTGCGCCCTGGCCGCACAGATCATCATGACCGGCGTGCGCGGCTACTTCCTGCCCGCGCCCTGAGACCGGCATCACGCGACGGCGCGCCCCAATTGGGGGCGAATCGTCCGTGCACCACGCCGGCGCACCAGAATGGCGCCCCGAAAACCCTGGCCGAAACGGCAGAAAATCCCGCGCAGGCCTTCTGGCACAGGGCTTTGCGCTGCTTGGCACGGATGCTGCGATAGACCTCCCGACCCGCAGGGGTCCCCTACCCATTTCGGGAGGCTGCACAGGCGACGGCCCAGAATCCGCCCGGCACCCTCCCAGGTACTGGAAGCCAAGGAGGCTGCCGCGATGAAACGTCGTCCCCTGTTGAAAAGCACCCTGGCGGTGAGCGCGCTGCTGCTCACCGGCCTGTTCCCCTTCGGCTCCCAGGCCGCCGAGACCATCAAGGTCGGCATCCTGCATTCGCTGTCCGGCACCATGGCCATCTCCGAGACCTCGCTCAAGGACATGGCGCTGATGACCATCGATGAAATCAACGCCAAGGGCGGGGTGAACGGCAAGAAGCTGGAGCCGGTGGTGGTAGACCCGGCGTCGAACTGGCCGCTGTTCGCCGAGAAGGCCCGCCAGTTGCTGACCCAGGACAAGGTCGCGGTGGTCTTCGGCTGCTGGACCAGCGTGTCGCGCAAGTCCGTGCTGCCGGTGTTCGAGGAACTCAACGGCCTGCTGTTCTACCCGGTGCAGTACGAGGGCGAGGAAATGTCGCCCAACGTCTTCTACACCGGCGCCGCGCCGAACCAGCAGGCCATCCCCGCGGTGGAATACCTGATGAGCGAGGACGGCGGCGGCGCCAAGCGCTTCTTCCTGCTCGGCACCGACTACGTCTACCCGCGCACCACCAACAAGATCCTGCGCGCCTTCCTGCACAGCAAGGGCGTGGCCGACAAGGACATCCAGGAGGTCTACACGCCGTTCGGCCACAGCGACTACCAGACCATAGTCGCCGACATCAAGAAATTCTCCGCCGGCGGCAAGACTGCGGTGATCTCTACCGTCAACGGCGACTCCAACGTGCCCTTCTACAAGGAACTGGCCAACCAGGGCCTGGAAGCCACCGAAGTGCCGGTGGTGGCCTTCTCGGTGGGCGAGGAAGAACTGCGCGGCATCGACACCAAGCCGCTGGTGGGCAACCTGGCGGCGTGGAACTACTTCGAGTCGGTGAAGAACCCGCAGAACGAGAAGTTCGTCGCCGACTGGAAGGCCTACGCCAAGGCGAAGAACCTGCCGAACTATTCCACCGCCGTGACCAACGACCCGATGGAAGCCACCTACGTCGGCATCCACATGTGGGCCCAGGCCGTGGAGAAGGCCGGCAGCACCGACGTCGACAAGGTCCGCGAGGCCATGGGCGGGCAGACCTTCAAGGCGCCCTCGGGCTTCACCCTGACCATGGACAAGACCAACCACCACCTGCACAAGCCGGTGATGATCGGCGAAATCCAGGACGACGGGCAGTTCAACGTGGTCTGGAAGACCCCCGAGCCGATCCGCGCCCAGCCCTGGAGCCCGTTCATCCCGGGCAACGACAAGAAGCCGGACTACGCGGTGAAGAGCAACTGAGCCGGCGCTCGCCAGAGCCCCTCTCCCCAGGAGAGGGGACGCCACGCCAACCTCACGCGCGACAGTGAGCGCCATGCTCCCGGTCGCGTGCCGTACGGCCCCCTCTCCCTTCAGGGAGAGGGCTGGGGAGAGGGTGCTCTAGCCCAAGCGCCAGCCTCTCAGGAACCACACCATGCCCACTGCCCTCTACCGCCTGCTGCAAACCTGCGCCCTCGCGCTGGCCACCCTCCTCGCCCTGCCCGCGCAAGCCGGCCCGGCGCAGGACTTCGCCGCCGCCGACAACGACGGCCGCGCCACGCTGCTCGAACACTGGGCCGCCGCCCCCGAGGCCGAGCGCCTGCCGCTGCTCGAAGCGCTCCAGGCCGGGCGCTTCGCCGTCGACGCGCAGAACCACGCCTTCCTCCTCGGCGACGACAAGCAGTACCGCCCCGCCGAAGGCGACGCCACACCCGCCGGCGAACCCGACAAGCTGCGCCTGAACAACCGCCTGCGCGGCCTGCTCAACACCGCCCTGGCCAGCCACCAGCTGGTGGCGAAGGACCCGACGCTGCGCCTGGAAGCCGCGCGCCAGCTGCAGAAGACCGCCAAGCCCGCGCAGCGCGAACTGCTCGCCCAGCGCACCGGCGCGGAAACCGACGACAAGGTGAAAGCCGCCCTGCAACTGGCCCTGGCCAACCTGCAACTGGCCGACGCCGACCCACAGGTACGCCTGGCTGCCGTGCGCCTGCTCGGCGACTCCGGCGACCCGCTGGCCCTCACCCGCCTGCAGAACCTGCTCGACCCGGCCGTGGAAGCCGACGAACAGGTGCGCACCGCCGCCGCCACCAGCCTGGCCCAGGTCAAGCGCCGGCTGATGGTCGGCGACCTGCTCGGCCAGGCCTTCAGCGGCCTGTCGCTGGGCTCCATCCTGCTGCTGGCGGCCCTGGGCCTGGCCATCACCTACGGCCTGCTCGGCGTCATCAACATGGCCCACGGCGAGATGCTGATGCTCGGCGCCTACTCCACCTACGTGGTGCAGTCGCTGCTGCAACGCTTCGCCCCCGGCCTGCTGGAGTACTACCCGCTGCTGGCCCTGCCGGTGGCCTTCGGCGTCACCGCGGCCATCGGCATGGCCCTGGAACGCACGGTGATCCGCCACCTCTACGGCCGCCCGCTGGAAACCCTGCTGGCCACCTGGGGCATCAGCCTGGTGCTGATCCAGCTGGTGCGCGTGCTGTTCGGCGCGCAGAACGTCGAGGTGGCCAACCCGGCCTGGCTGTCCGGCGGCGTCCAACTGCTGCCGAACCTGGTGCTGCCGTGGAACCGCATCGTCATCATCGGCTTCGCCCTGTTCGTGCTGGCGCTCACCTGGCTGCTGCTCAACCGCACGCGGCTGGGCCTGAACGTCCGCGCGGTGACGCAGAACCGCAACATGGCGGCCTGCTGCGGCGTGCCAACCGGGCGCGTGGACATGCTCGCCTTCGGCCTCGGCTCGGGCATCGCAGGGCTCGGCGGGGTGGCCCTGTCGCAGGTCGGCAACGTCGGCCCGGACCTGGGCCAGAGCTACATCATCGACTCCTTCCTGGTGGTGGTGCTCGGCGGCGTCGGCCAGCTGGCCGGCAGCGTCTGCGCGGCCTTCGGCCTGGGCGTGGCGAACAAGATCCTCGAACCGCAGATCGGCGCAGTGCTGGGCAAGATCCTGATCCTGGCGCTGATCATCCTGTTCATCCAGAAACGCCCGCAGGGGCTGTTCGCCCTGAAAGGGAGGGTCATCGATTGATGAAAACGCCAATGCCCGAACCAGCTGCTCTTCGTAGGAGCGAGCTTGCTCGCGAACAGCGCCCGCAGCGAAGCCGTTCGCGAGCAAGCTCGCTCCTACAGGGTGCATCCGCCGACCGTGGGGAGATCTGCCCGTGAACCAACCACTCACCGTGACGGCCGCGCAGAAGGCCGGCCCGAAACTCACCGCCGGCATCGTCGTCGCAGCCCTCGTCGCGCTGCTGATCCTGCCGCTGCTGCACCTGCTGCCCGAGGCCAACGCCCTGCACCTGTCGGCCTACGGCCTGACGCTGACCGGCAAGATCCTCTGCTACGCCATAGTCGCCCTGGCCCTGGACCTGGTCTGGGGCTATGCCGGCCTGCTGTCCCTCGGCCACGGCCTGTTCTTCGCCCTGGGCGGCTACGCCATGGGCATGTACCTGATGCGCGAGGCGGCCGGCGACGGCCTGCCGGCGTTCATGACCTTCCTGTCGTGGAACGAATTGCCCTGGTACTGGGCCGGCACCCAGCACTTCCTCTGGGCCCTGTGCCTGGTGGTGCTGGCGCCGGGGCTGCTGGCCTTCGTGTTCGGCTTCTTCGCCTTCCGCTCGCGGATCAAGGGCGTGTACTTCTCGATCATGACCCAGGCCCTGACCTTCGCCGGCATGCTGCTGTTCTTCCGCAACGAGACCGGTTTCGGCGGCAACAACGGCTTCACCAACTTCCGCAGCATCCTGGGCTTTTCGATCACCGCGCCGGGCACCCGCGCCGCGCTGTTCCTGGCCATCGTCCTGCTGCTGGCGGCCAGCCTGGCGCTGGGCTTCGCCCTGGCACGGAGCAAGTTCGGCCGGGTGCTCACCGCCCTGCGCGACGCCGAGAACCGCCTGATGTTCTGCGGCTACGACCCGCGCGGCTACAAGCTGTTCGTCTGGACCCTGAGCGCGGTGATCTGCGGCCTGGCCGGCGCCCTGTTCGTGCCGCTGGTGGGCATCATCAACCCCAGCGAGATGTCGCCCACCAACTCCATCGAAGCCGCCGTGTGGGTGGCCCTGGGCGGGCGCGGCACGCTCATCGGCCCGCTGCTCGGCGCCGGCGTGGTGAACGGCGCCAAGAGCTGGTTCACCGTGGCCTTCCCGGAGTACTGGCTGTTCTTCCTCGGCGCCCTGTTCATCGTCGTCACCCTGTACCTGCCGCGGGGCATCCTCGGGCTGATCAAGCGGGAGAAAGCGCAATGAGAGCCGTTCCCCACCTGATGCTGGAACCGGCCTTCGACCCCAGCGGCACCAGCCGCGACGCCGTCGGCCTGGGCGCCAGCGCGAGCGAAGGCCTGGACGTGCGCCACGGCACCATCCTCACCCTGGAAGACATCAACGTCAGCTTCGACGGCTTCCGCGCCCTGCGCGACCTGACGCTGTACATCGGCGTGGGCGAGCTGCGCTGCATCATCGGCCCCAACGGCGCGGGCAAGACCACGCTGATGGACGTGATCACCGGCAAGACCCGCCCCGACAGCGGCAAGGCGTACTTCGGCGAGACCTACGACCTGCAGCGCATGAGCGAGGTGGAAATCGCCCAGGCCGGCATCGGCCGCAAGTTCCAGAAGCCCACGGTGTTCGAGGCGCTCTCGGTGTTCGAGAACCTGGAGCTGGCGCAGAAGGCCGACAAGTCGGTGTGGGCCAGCCTGCGGGCGAAGCTCAGCGGCGAGCAGAGGGACCGCATCGAGGAGGTGCTGACCACCATCCGCCTGCGCGAATCGCGCAACCGCCCGGCCGGCCTGCTCTCCCACGGCCAGAAGCAGTTCCTGGAGATCGGCATGCTGCTGGTGCAGGAGCCGCAACTGCTGCTGCTCGACGAACCGGTGGCGGGCATGACCGACGCCGAGACCGAATTCACCGCCGAACTCTTCAAGTCCCTCGCCGGCCAGCACTCGCTGATGGTGGTGGAGCACGACATGGGCTTCGTCGGCAGCATCGCCGACCACGTCAGCGTGCTGCACCAGGGCCACGTGCTGGCCGAGGGCTCGCTGGAAGAAGTGCAGGCGAACGAGCAGGTGATCGAGGTTTATTTAGGACGATAAAAGAGTCGATAAGAGCCGATAAAAAGCGCTGGAGGCTGGACGAAAGAGCCGGTGCTTCCTCGTTCAGCCTCCAACCTTAAGCCTCCAGCGGCTTTTAAAACCGATAAGAGCCGAGAAAAGCGCTGGAGGCTGGACGAGGGAGTCGCTTTTTCGTTCAGCCTTCAGCCTCGAGCCTTCAGCGGCTTTTCAAAGGATTCAAAGCATGCTCAATGTTGAAAATCTGCATCAGTTCTACGGCGGCAGCCACATCCTCCGCGGCCTGTCGTTCGACGCGAAGATCGGCGAAGTCACCTGCCTGCTCGGGCGCAACGGCGTGGGCAAGACCACCCTGCTGCGCTGCCTGATGGGCCTGGTGCCGGCGCGCGAGGGCAGCGTCAGCTGGGAGGGCAAGGCCATCACCGGCTTCAAGCCGCACCAACGGGTGCACGCCGGCATCGCCTACGTGCCCCAGGGCCGCGAGATCTTCCCGCGGCTGAGCGTGGAGGAGAACCTGCTGATGGGCCTGTCCCGCTTCAGCGCCAGGGAAGCGAAGCAGGTGCCGGAGTTCATCTACGAACTCTTCCCGGTGCTGCGCGAGATGAAGCAACGCCGCGGCGGCGACCTCTCCGGCGGCCAGCAGCAACAGCTGGCCATCGGCCGCGCCCTGGCCAGCCGCCCGCGCCTGCTGATCCTCGACGAGCCCACCGAAGGCATCCAGCCCTCGGTGATCAAGGAGATCGGCGCGGTGATCCGCAAGCTCGCCGAGCGCGGCGACATGGCCATCCTGCTGGTGGAACAGTTCTACGACTTCGCCGCCGAACTGGCCGACCAGTACCTGGTGATGGCCCGCGGCGAGATCGTCCAGCAGGGCCGCGGCGCAAACATGGAAAGCGAAGGCGTACGCGGGTTGGTCGCCATCTGAACGGATGCTGCGCTGTCTTCTGGGTTCCCGCGTTCGCGGGAATGACGATGGGGGAATACGATTTCAATCCCGTCATTCCCGCGAACGCGGGAACCCAGTGACGTCACCACCCAGTCGCGAACCATAATGGTGCACGACACGCCCCAATGCACCGCAATCGCCCCCATACCTGACCACTCGGACAACCCGCCCAGCCGCATAACCCAGGCACTTCAGGGCCCACGCACTATCCTGGCGCAGAAGGCACGCCAATTGCTCTACCCAGGGCAACCCCAGCAGAACACGCCCCATGAACGCACCCGCCGCCCTCTTCCACCCCGCCTGGCACGCCGAGCTTGAGTTGGCCTACGCCCGCGTCGGCGACAGCACGCGGCCGGTCACGCGGCGCCACCTGGGGCCGCTGCGGGTGCAGAAGCACCTCTACGCCGAAGGGCCGGAAGTCTGCCAGCACATCGTGGTGCACCCTCCCGGCGGCATCGCCGGCGGCGACACCCTCGCCCTCGACATCCATGCCGGCCCCGGCGCCTGGGCCCAGCTCACCAGCCCCGGCGCGGCCAAGTGGTACCGCGCCGCCACGCCGGCCAGCCAGCGCCTGCGCATCCGCGTCGAGGCCGGCGCCACCCTGGAATGGCTGCCCCAGGAAACCATCGTCTTCTCCGGCGCCCAGGCCGAACTGCAGACCGACATCGACCTGCAGGGCGACGCCCGCCTGTTCTACTGGGACGTGGTCGCCCTCGGCCGCCCCGCCGCCGGCGAGCGCTTCGACCAGGGCCGCTTCGCCGCCACCCTGGACATCCGCCGCGACGGCCGCCGCCTGTGGCACGAACGCCAGCGCATCGACGGCGGCGAGCGCCTGCTGGACTCGCCCATCGGCCTGGCCGGGCAACCGGTCATGGCCACGCTGATCGCCAGCGGGCAGATCGACGCCGAGTTGCTGGAAGCCTGTCGCGCGCTACCCTGCCAGGGCCGCGGCAACCTCAGCCAATTGCCCGGCCTGCTGGTCGCCCGCTGCCTGGCCGCCGAGGCGCTGCACGCCCGCGCCTGGCTCATCGAACTCTGGCGCGCGCTGCGGCCCGCGCTGCTCGGCCGCGAGGCCGGCCCCCCCAGAATCTGGAGCACCTGAGATGGATTTGACGCCCCGCGAGAAAGACAAGCTGCTGATCTTCACCGCCGGCCTGGTGGCCGAACGGCGCCTGGCCCGTGGCCTGAAGCTGAACCACCCGGAGGCCATCGCGCTGATCTCCGCCGCTCTGCTCGAAGGCGCCCGCGACGGCCGCACGGTGGCCGAGCTGATGCACTATGGCACCACCCTGCTCAGCCGCGAGCAGGTGATGGAAGGCGTGCCGGAGATGATCCCGGAGATCCAGGTGGAAGCCACCTTCCCCGACGGCACCAAGCTGGTCACCGTGCACCAGCCCATCGCCTGACCAGCGACCGCTTTCGAACGAACCTGCCTGAAGGAACACCGCAATGCTGATCCGCGACGCCAACCCAACCGACCTCGGCGCCCTGCGCGACATCTACAACGACGCCGTGCTCAACACCACCGCGATCTGGAACGAAGTCGCCATCGACCTCGACAACCGCCGCGCCTGGCTGGAACTGCGCGCCCAGCAGGGCTTCCCGGTGCTGGTCGCGGAAGACGCCAGCGAAGTGGTGGGCTACGCCAGCTACGGCCCCTGGCGCGCCTTCGACGGCTTCCGCGAAACCGTCGAGCACTCGGTGTACGTGCGCGCCGACCAGCGCGGCAAGGGCGTCGGCCCGCAACTGATGCAGGCGCTGATCGACCGCGCCCGCGCCCAGGGCCTGCACGTGATGGTGGCGGCCATCGAGAGCGGCAACGCCGCCTCCATCCGCCTGCACGAACGCCTGGGCTTCGCCACCACCGGGCAGATGCCGCAGGTGGGCCAGAAGTTCGGCCGCTGGCTCGACCTGACCTTCATGCAACTGATCCTCGATGCGCGGGATACGCCCTGACAAAAGACGAGAAAAGCCGCTGGAGGCTGAAGGCTGGACGAGGGCCATCGCTTTTTCGTTCAGCCTCCAGCCTCCAGCGAATCGAGGGAAGCTGCGCATGAAAAACAGTCGTCAACCCCACACCGACAGGTTCGGCCCCAGGAGCACCCCATGATCCCTGGCGAATACGACGTCCAGCCCGGCGAGATCGAACTCAACGCCGGCCGCCGCACCCTGGCCCTGACCGTGGCCAACGGCGGCGACCGGCCGATCCAGGTCGGCTCGCACTACCACTTCTACGAGACCAACGACGCCCTGCAGTTCGACCGCGAAGCGGCCCGCGGCATGCGCCTGAACATCCCCGCCGGCACCGCGGTGCGCTTCGAGCCGGGGCAGAGCCGCGAGGTGGAGTTGGTGGAGCTGGCTGGCGAGCGTCGCGTCTATGGCTTCGCCGGGCGGGTGATGGGCAATCTGTAAAGCCGATAAGAGCCGATAAGAGCCGATAAGAGCGCTAGAGGCTGGACGAGGGAGTCGCTTTTTCGTTCAGCCTTAAGCCTTAAGCCTCCAGCGGCTTTTAAACCGAGAGGAAGGGAACCATGAAAATCAGCCGCCAAGCCTACGCCGACATGTTCGGCCCCACCGTCGGCGACCGCGTGCGCCTGGCCGACACCGAGCTGTGGATCGAGGTGGAGCAGGACTTCACCGTCTACGGCGAGGAAGTGAAGTTCGGCGGCGGCAAGGTCATCCGCGACGGCATGGGCCAGGGCCAGCTGCCGGCGGCCGAGGTGGTCGACACCGTCATCACCAACGCGCTGATCCTCGACCACTGGGGCATCGTCAAAGCCGACGTGGGCCTGAAGGACGGCCGCATCTCCGCCATCGGCAAGGCCGGCAACCCGGACATCCAGCCCGGCGTGACCATCGCCCTGGGTGCCAGCACCGAGGTCATCGCCGGCGAGGGCATGATCCTCACCGCCGGCGGCATCGACACGCACATCCACTTCATCTGCCCGCAGCAGATCGAAGAAGCGCTGATGAGCGGCGTCACCACCATGATCGGCGGCGGCACCGGGCCTGCCACCGGCACCAACGCCACCACCTGCACCTCCGGGCCCTGGCACCTGGCGCGCATGCTCCAGGCTGCCGACGCCTTCCCGATGAACATCGGCTTCACCGGCAAGGGCAACGCCAGCCTGCCGCTGCCGCTGGAAGAACAGGTGCGCGCCGGCGCCATCGGCCTGAAGCTGCACGAGGACTGGGGCACCACCCCGGCGGCCATCGACAACTGCCTGAGCGTGGCCGACCGCCTCGACGTGCAGGTGGCCATCCACACCGACACCCTCAACGAATCCGGCTTCGTCGAAACCACCCTCGCCGCCTTCAAGGACCGCACCATCCACACCTACCACACCGAGGGCGCCGGCGGCGGCCACGCGCCGGACATCATCCGCGCCTGCGGCTTCGCCAACGTGCTGCCCAGCTCCACCAACCCGACGCGGCCGTTCACCCGCAACACCATCGACGAGCACCTGGACATGCTCATGGTCTGCCACCACCTGGACCCGAGCATCGCCGAGGACGTGGCCTTCGCCGAATCGCGCATCCGCCGCGAGACCATCGCCGCCGAGGACATCCTCCACGACCTCGGCGCCTTCAGCATGATCAGCTCCGACAGCCAGGCCATGGGCCGCGTCGGCGAAGTGATCACGCGCACCTGGCAGACCGCCGACAAGATGAAGAAGCAGCGCGGCGCCCTGGATGGCGACGGCGCGCGCAACGACAACTTCCGCGCCAAGCGCTACATCGCGAAATACACGATCAACCCGGCGATCACCCATGGCGTCAGCCACGAAGTGGGCAGCATCGAAGTGGGCAAGCTGGCCGACCTGGTGCTCTGGCGCCCGGCCTTCTTCGGCGTGAAGCCGAGCCTGATCCTCAAGGGCGGCGCCATCGCCGCCAGCCTGATGGGCGACGCCAACGCCTCCATCCCCACCCCGCAGCCGGTGCACTACCGGCCGATGTTCGCCAGCTTCGGCGGCAGCCGCCACGCCACCAGCCTGACCTTCCTCAGCCAGGCCGCCTGGGAATCCGGCCTGCACGCCCGCCTGGGCCTGCACAAGGCCATCGGCGTGGTGCAGGGCTGCCGCACGGTGCAGAAGACCGACCTGATCCACAACGCCTACCTGCCGCACATCGAGGTGGACCCGCAGAACTACCAGGTGCGCGCCGACGGCCAACTGCTGTGGTGCGAACCGGCCGAGGTGCTGCCCATGGCGCAGCGTTATTTCCTGTTCTGAGCACCCGCCCAGGAACACCCTCGTAGGATGGTGTTGAGCGAAGCGATACCCATCGCCACGGCCGCATGGGTTTCGCAAGCTCAACCCATCCTACGAAGGCACCTCGGCGCAGCCTGCAAGACAGTCGCACCTACGCCACAAGCGAGCACGGCTTCTCGGTACACCACGCCATTCCCCTGTAGGAGCGCGCCCTGCGCGCGATTCGCGGGCAGGGCCCGCTCCTACAGGCGGCTGAAATCCCCCGGGGAAATTCAGAAGACCTCCCCCACCGGCACCGCTTCGCATTTCCCCGCCGAGTCCACCCCCTACGCTGGCAGGGCCTCTGTGCCCGTCCCTCCAGAACAACAAGGACTCCCGATGAAACGACTGACCGCCACCCTGGCCCTGGCGCTGGGCCTGTGCGCCTGCGCCCAGGCCGCCAACCCCATCACCCTGGGCCTCAACTACCCCCGCACCGGCAGCTACCAGAACGAAGGCCGCGACCAGATGCGCGGCGCCCTGCTGGCCATCGACGAGATCAACGCCAACGGCGGCGTGCTCGGCCGCTCGCTGCGGCTGTCCAGCCACGACAGCGCCTCGCGCTCGAAGAAGGCCGTGGCCAACGTCGACAAGCTGGCCGACGAGGGCGCCGCCATGCTCTTCGGCGGCGCCTCCAGCGCCGTGGCCATCGCCGCCGGCAAGCGCGCCGCCGAGCGCGGGCTGCTGTACTTCGGCGCCGTCACCTACTCCAACGACACCACCGGCAAGGACGGCCACCGCTACATGTTCCGCGAGGGCATCAGCGCCTGGATGAGCGCCCGGGTGCTGGGCCAGTACCTGGCGCAGAAGCACCCGGGCAGCCGCTACTTCTACGTCACCTCCGACTACACCTGGGGCCACACCACCGAAGCCTCGCTACGCCAGGCCACCGGCACCCAGGACGGCGCCCAGCACCCCGGGCGGCGCATTCCCTTCCCCGCCGTCGGCCTGGCGCACTACCGCGACAGCCTCGCCCAGGCGGCCGCCAGCGACGTCCAGGTGCTGGTCCTGGTGCTGTTCGGCCGCGACCTGGTGCGGGCCATGCAGGTGGCCCACGACCTCGGCCTGACCAGGCGCATGCAGATAGTCGCGCCCAACCTCACCCTGAACGTGATCGAGCAGGCCGGGCCGAGCGTGATGGAGGGCGTGGTCGGCACCGAGCCCTGGACCTGGCGCGTGCCGGAACTGGAGAACAGCGCCCGCGGCAAGGCCTTCGTCAACGACTACGTGAAGCGCTACCAGAAGTACCCGTCCAGCTCCGCCGCCTCGGCCTACGGCATCGTCTACCAGTGGGCGGACGCCGTCAGGCGCGCCAACAGCCTGGACAGCGAGGCGCTGATCAGGGCGCTGGAAGGCCACCGCTACGCCCTGCTCAAGGGCGAGCAGTACTGGCGCGCGTTCGACCACCAGAACGTGCAGCGCATTTATGCGGTGAAGGTGAAGCCGCGCAGCGAAGTGCTGAAGGACCCGCTGAAGCAGGACTACTTCGAGATCATCCACCAGCTCGACGGCGACCAGGCCGCACCCAGCCTCGACGAGTGGAAGGCGGAAAGGCGCGCCGCCGGCAAGCCCCCGCAGTTGCAGTGAGGCGCCTCAGCGCAGCTGGCTGTCCTTGCTGCCGCGCCGGTTGTAGCCGGCGAAGGCCGCCTGCTCGTCGTGGGCGGCCTGGCAGTTCACGCACAGACGCACGCCGGGCACGGCCTTGCGCCGCGCCTCGGGAATGGGCGCATCGCACTCCTCGCAATGCGTCAGGCTCTCGCCGCGGGGCAACTGGCTGCGCGCCCGGGCGACTGCGTCCTCGATGGTGCTGTCGATCTGTTCCTGCACCGCGCCGTCGTTCGCCCAACCACTGGCCATGGCAACCTCCGATCAAACTTTGTACAGATTGCAGATATTGGCGCCCCGGCGGCCGATTGCAAGGGCGAAAACGCGGCGGGGTGCGCTGAAAAGCCCCTTCCCCGGGCGCCGCGCAACGAGAACAATAGCGCGCTTTCCCGCCATGGATGTTCCCCGATGCGAATCCTCCCGTCTCCTCTGCTCCACTGCCTGCCGCTGGCCCTCTGCGCCCTGCTCGGCAGCCAGGCCCAGGCCGCCGAGGCCCCCGGCGTCGAAGCCGACCTGGTCGACGCCAACCGCTACCTGCTGCTGTACAGCGCCACCGCCGACGAGCGCTTCCTCGACCGCCTGGACGCCACCGGCAAGCACCTGCAAGCGGCCCTTGCGCAACGCCAGGATGCCACCACGCTGCGCACACTCTGGGCCAGCTACGAGCAGGGCCGCCAGCAGATGCTGGCCGAGCACGCCGCCCGCAAGCTCGACCAGAACGGCGAGATGGCCCGCAGCCTGAAGCTGGCCGAGCCCCTGGACGCCTACCTGCAAGCCCACCCCCTGGCCACCCCGGGCCTGGCCGACGACCTGCGCAGCCGCGCCCTGCTCACCGCCCGCCTGGCCAACCTGCAGAAGGTCGACGGCCCGCGCGCCGAGGCCGAGGCGGCGAACGTCAAGGCCCTGGACGAGCGCATCCAGCAGCGCATCGATGCCCTGGCGAAGAGCGACCCGGCCCTGCACGACGAACTGGACAAGCGCTGGCGCTACCTGCAGGTCAGCCAGCGCAACGGCCAGCAGTTGCTCTATCCCTTCAACGCGCAGATCGAGGCCATGCTCGGCAAGCTGGCCGGCGCCTGACGGGGACCCGGAGGCGGTCTACCGCAGCTTCGGAATCGTCCGATATCCGGCGCCGGGAGGGCCGCCAAGAATGGCGGCTCCATCGCCAGGAGCCGCCCCATGCACCGCCTCGTCCTTTCCCTGCTGCTGAGCCTGCTGGCCAGCCTGCCGACCGCGGCCCTGGCCGATGACTTCGACGCCACCCTGCAGGCCGCGCAGCGCTACCTGCTGCTCTACAGCGCCACGGGGGACGAACGCTTCCTCAAGCGCCTGGAACGGCTCGACGAGGCCTTCCAGGGCCAGGTCGCCGAACAGCACAACGGCGAGACGCTGCAGGACATCTGGTCGCTCTACGGCGAAACGGTGGCGCAGGTGGAAAGCGGCTACGAACAGAGCGGCCCGGCGCTACGCCAGGCGCTGGCCCAGGCCCTGGAAGTCTCGGCGCTACTGCAGGAATTCCGCCTCCAGCCCGGCGCCACGCCGGGGGATGCGACCCTGGCGGCCAACCTGCAGCGCCTGGCCCTGCTGCAGGCCAAGCGGGCCAACCACCGCCTGCTGGGGGAAGACACCGACACCCTGCGCGAGGCCATCGCCGACCTGCAGCAGACCATCGAGACGCAGTTCGCCGCCCTGCCGGCCAGCGTCGAAGGCGAAGCGATGCGCGCCCGCTGGCGCTACCTGCGGCTGACCGAGCGCCCGGCCGGTACCCTGCTCTACCCGTTCAACGCCCAGGTCGAGTACCTGCTGGAGAAGCTCGGCGAGAACGGGGAAGCCTGAAAGGCCCTACTCCTTCACTTCCATGTATTCCCTGGCGAAGATCTGGTACTCCTCCGGCAGGGTGTACTTCTTCGCCAGCTCCGAGGCTGTCAGGTCGGAGGCATCCACGCCGCGCTGCTCGCGCAGGCAGTCGTAGGTCGCCTTGATGGCGGCGAAGTAGGCGGCATGGCCGTCCACCACGATGCGCACACCGAGCTTGGCCAGGCGCTTGTCGTCGTGCAGCTTCGGGTTGCCGTAGGACACCAGCATCAGCGGCACGCTCAGGTGCCGGGCGATGGCCTCCAGGTGCTCGAAGTCGCGGATGCCGACCATGCAGATGCCGTCGGCGCCGGCGGCCTGGTAGGCCAGGGTGCGGCGGATCACGTCGTCCACCTCGATCACCTCGGCGTTGGTCCGCGCGATGATCGCCATCTCCTGGTCCACCCGCGCCTCCAGCGCCGCGCGGATCTTGCCCACGCCCTCCTCCACCGGGATCAGGTCGGTGGACTTGCGGCCGAACTGCGCCGGCAACAGGGTGTCCTCGATGGTCAGCGCGGCCACGCCGGCGCGCTCCAGCTCGACGATGGTGCGCATCACGTTCAGCGCGTTGCCGTAGCCGTGGTCGGCATCGGCGATCACCGGCAGGCGCGCCACGCGGCCGATGCGGGTGGCCTGCTCGACGAACTCGCTGAGGGTGATGAGGGCGAAGTCGGGCGCCGCGAGCACTTGTAGCGAAGCTACAGAACCACCCAGGATGCCGACCTCGAAGCCGAGGTCACCGGCGATGCGCGCCGACATCGGGTCGAACACCGATGCCGTGTGGTAGCAGGAGGAAGAGTTCAGCAACGCCCGGAAACTCTGGCGTAGCTCGTGGTGGGAGGCTCTGTGCATGGCGGGATCCAACTGCGACCTGGAAGTGGGAAAGGGTTCTGCGGAATCGGCAAACTCATGTAGCAAAACTACAGGATGGCAAATGTAGCAAAACTACAAGGCCTTCCCAAGCACTCTATAACCTCCACCGTCCAGCGGCACATGAGCCGATAGTCGAGCAGGCCCAGGCGCACTCGCGTAAACTGCGCGGCCGTTTTTTCGCCGGACCTTTCCGCCATGCTGCACTCCACTGACGCCCGCGCCCTGGGCATCGACTTCGGCACCTCCAACTCCACCGTCGGCTGGTGGCGCCCCGAGGTGGAACCGCTGATCGCACTGGAAGACGGCAAGATCACCCTGCCCTCGGTGGTCTTCTTCAACACCGAGGAACGCCGCCCGGTCTACGGCCGCCAGGCCCTGGGCGAATACCTGGAAGGCTACGAAGGGCGCCTGATGCGCTCGCTGAAAAGCCTGCTCGGCTCGCCGCTGCTCAAGAGCGAGACCACGGTGCTGGGCAGCGCCCTGCCGTTCAAGGACCTGCTCGGGCTGTTCATCGGCGAGCTGAAGAAGCGCGCCGAGGTAGTCGCCGGCCGCGAGTTCGAGGCCGTGGTGCTGGGCCGCCCGGTGTTCTTCGTCGACGACGATCCCGAGGCCGACCGCGAAGCCCAGGACACCCTGGTGGCGGTAGCGCGGAAGCTCGGCTTCAAGGACATCTCCTTCCAGTACGAGCCCCTGGCCGCGGCCTTCGACTACGAGCGCGGCATCCAGCGCGAGGAGCTGGTGCTGATCGTCGACATCGGCGGCGGCACTTCGGACTTCTCCCTGGTGCGCCTGGCCCCGGAACGCCGCGAGCAGGCCGAGCGCCAGGCCGACATCCTGGCCACCGGCGGCGTGCACATCGGCGGCACCGACTTCGACAAGCAGCTCAGCCTGCAGGGCGTGATGCCGCTGTTCGGCTACGGCAGCCGGATGAAGTCGGACGCGCTGATGCCCACCAGCTACCACCTGAACCTGGCCACCTGGCACACCATCAACGCGGTGTACGCGCAGAAGTCGCAGCTGGCGCTGAAGAACATGCGCTACGACATCGTCGACGGCACCGGCATCGACCGCCTGTTCCGCCTCATCGAACAGCGCGCCGGCCACTGGCTGGCGATGCAGGTGGAAGCCAGCAAGATCGAGCTGAGCGACAGCCAGCGCCGCGACATCGACCTGGCCCGCATCGAACCGGGCCTGGTGGCCGAGCTGACCCGCGAACTGTTCGAGGGTGCGATAGAGCCGCAACTGGAGCGCGTGCGCGCCGGCATCGGCAAGCTGCTGGGCGACGCCGACATCGACGCGGCCAAGGTCGACAGCGTGTTCTTCACCGGCGGCTCCAGCGGCGTCCCGGCCCTGCGCCAGAGCGTGGCCGCCATGCTGCCCAACGCCCGCCACGTCGACGGCGACCACTTCGGCGGGATCGGAAGTGGCTTGGCTATCGAGGCTAAAAAGCGCTACGGCTGAGAGGCTAGCTCTTCGTAGGAGCGAGCTTGCTCGCGAACCGTGCCTACCGGGGACTTTGGGGGGTGGGCTGTAGAGCGCCCTCTCCCTAACCCTCTCCCTGAAGGGAGAGGGGACCGTTCGGAGTGCGCTGATGTTTCGGCATTAGCCGGCTAGCACGGAGATTACCGACTGAAACCAATCTTCCTCTCGACACGGACTAGCCCCCTCTCCCTTCAGGGAGAGGGCTGGGGAGAGGGAACGCGCTCAGGTCCAGCTCAAGAGCAATCGGGAAACTCCGTTCGCGAGCAAGCTCGCTCCTACAAAAGCAATCACCCCGACACCGCCTGTACCCAAACCAACGCAGCGTGCCGGCCCTGCGCCGGAGCGTGGCGGCCATGCGACCCAACACTCGCCACGTCGATGGCGACCGCTGAGGCGAAGAAGCGCTACGGCTGAGAGGCAGGCTCTTCGTAGGAGCGAGCTTGCTCGCGAATCGTGCCTACCGGGGACTTTGGGGCTGGATGTAGAGCACCCTCTCCCTAACCCTCTCCCTGAAGGGAGAGGAGACCGTTGGGCAGACGCTGGTGTTCTGGAGTCAGCCGGCGACGCCGAAAGCTACCGGCTGAAACCATTCCCTCTCTCGGCACGGACAAGCCCCCTCTCCCTTCAGGGCGGGGCGCGCAGCCGAGGGCCGGGGAGAGGGAGCGGAGTCGAGCCAAAATACCCAAGCCACCTGGAAACTCCGTTCGCGAGCAAGCTCGCTCCTACAAGTCACCTCCCCCGTAGGGCGTATAACCGTTCGCGGTTATACGCCTCCTCCCCCAGTTTTTTCGAACTCCCCTCCCCACCCCCGACTCGAAACAGCACCACCCACAGGTCCGAGCCGACAAGGAGGCCCCATGTACCGGCAAGCCCTGCTGACCGTCACCGCCCTGGCCCTGCTCGCGGGCTGTTCCCATGAATCCACCCGGGTGCAGAACCCGGTCAACCTGGTGACCTACCGCGACGAGCCGCTGGTGCGCGACGTGCACGACGGCATGAGCAAGGACGAGGTGCTGCGCGTCGGCGGCCCGCCGTCCAGCAGCCAGGCGCGGGCGTACAAGGCTGGTAGCTGCAACAGCTACATCCTCAACAAGGACGGCCGCGAGCAGCCCTACTACGTGACCTTCGACGACCAGGGCAAGGTCGACGGGACCGGCTTCCTCAGTTGTTCCGAACGCGACCGCCACGACAGCGACGCCCACCCCTGAGGCCGGCGGGCGGCGCTCAGCTGAGCGCCGCCACCAGCTCGGCCTTGGTCATCCGCCAGCGCCCGCGCACGCCTGCGCGGGTCGCGCGCGCCAGCAACTCCTTGCGCGTCATGCCCAGCAACTTCTCGGCGGCCGGCTTGCTGCGCCGGGCGAGCCTGGCCAGGGCGTCCACCTCTTCCGGGCTCAGGCCCAGCTTCCCGTACTGCGCCTGAACGTGCGCCCGCTGCTTCTCATGGCGCGCCGTGTGGCCCTGCGTACCGTTGCGAGGCATGGCAATCTCCTTCTGCAAAGGGGGGAACAGAGCAATGGACCTGGCGTTGCGAAAAATATTCAGCCTTTGTCGCTGCCGTCTATCATGCGAGCAGGAAACAGGAGAGGACCTCATGAAACAGCGCATCGTCGAATTGCCCGCCTTCAGCGTGGTGGGCCTGGAATACCGTGGTGACGGCCAGGACGGCAGCATCGGCCAGCTCTGGCAGCGCTTCCTGCCGCGCGAGCATGAGGTCGCTGCGCAGGCCGACGACCGCAGCGCCTATGGCATCTGCGCCCAGGCCGCCGGCGGCGTCTTCCACTACGTCGCCGGCCTGCCGGTGGCGCCGGGCGCCGCGGTGCCCGAGGGCATGGTGAAGTTCGAAGTGCCGGCGCATAAGTACGCGGTGTTCACCCACGTCGGGCCGGTGGAAGGCATCGCCGACAGCTTCCAGCGCATCCACGCCGAACTGCTGCCCCAGCGCGGGCTGGAGCCGCGCCACGCGCCATCCTTCGAGCGCTACACCGAGCGCTTCCACGGGCCGGACGACGCCGCCTCGGAAACCGACCTGTACATCCCCGTCTACTGACTCAGCGCTTCGGCGCCCGGGCCGGCTGCTTCATCTGCGCCAGCAGGGCGGCGCACTGGTTGTCCTCGCTCTTGCTCGGCGCGATCAGCGCCAGCAGCCCGGCCGCCGGCCCCGCCGCCACGCCCAGGGCGACCATGCCGGCGCCGCGGGCGATCAGCGGGCCGGCATGCACCCCGGCCTTCGGGTTCTTGAAGGTGCCCTGCACGTATAGCGGCGAGCGCAGCGAGAACAGCCGCACGCCCTTGCTGTGGGGAATGATGTCCAGGTCCAGCTGCTCGGTGGCGAGGTTGCTGGTGCCCTCGACGTTGATGATGGCGTTCTCGGTATCGAAGGCGAAGATCCGCGGCTGGGCCAGGCCCTTGGTGATGCCGACGTCGGCCGCCGCGCAGTTGATCTTCACGTCGTCGTCGCCGAACAGCTTGGCCACCAGGTAGTTGCCGACGTTCAGCCCGGCGATCTCCATCAGCCCCTTGCTGATCCGCCCGTCGTTGATCAGCAGCTTGAGCTCGCCGTTGGCGCCGCCGAGGATGGCCGCCACCGAGTTGCCGGTGCCGGCCAGGGCGGCGTCGCCGTTGAGTTCGCCGAAGCTGGTCTGCATGGGCGCGAAGCTGGGGAACAGCTGCTTCAGCTTGAAGCCGCGGGCCTGCAGCTGCACCCGGCTCTGCATCGGCGCCTTGCCGCCGTCCAGGCGAATCTGCGCGGTCAGGCTGCCGCCGGCCACGCCGAAGCGCAGCGGGTCCAGGCGCAGCAGGCCGTTCTCCAGACGCAGGTGGGTCTGCAGGTCGCTGATGGGCAGCTTGTCGCTGTGGACGATGCGCTTGCCGGCGAACTCCACGTCGGCGTCCATGGCGCGCCAGCGCTCGGTGCGGAACTCCTCCACCGGCAGCACCTTGTCCGCCGGCTGGCGGGTGCTCTGGCCGCGCGCCTGCTTCTGTGCGTTGCTGTCGGCGCCGATCAGCGGGCCGAGGTCGGCCATGCGCAACTGCTCGGAGGTCAGCTTGCCGCTGAGCCGCGGCCGCGGCTGGCCGTTGACGAAGGTCAGGCTGCCGTGCAGGTCGCTCTCGCCGACCTTGCCGTTGAAGTTCTGGTACTCGAAGCGCGCGCCGGCCGGCTCGTGCAGTTGCGCGCGCAGGCGGCCGTCGGTGGAATAGGCCGGGGTGTCCGGCAGGGTCACGCCGGTCAGCGGGTAGAGATTGGCCATGCTGGTGCCGGCCAGCTTCAGGCGCAGGTCCAGGGCGCCCAGGTGCAGCGGGTCGGTGAGGGTGCCGAGCACCGCGGCGCGGGTGTCGCCCACCTTCACCTCGGCCTGCAGCGGGAACGGCCGGCTGGCGTCTTCCAGGGCCAGCACGCCGCCCACCTTGCCCTCGCCGGCCAGCGGCAGGCCCTTGTAGGTGCCGCGCACCTTCCAGCCGAACACGTAGTCCTGGGTGGCCGCCGCCTGCTCACCGCCCAGCGCCTTGCCGGCCAGTTGGGCGAAGGGCACCGGCTTGCCGAGGCTGTCCACGAGCACTTCCAGGCGCGTCTTCAGGGTCTGGTCGTCGAAGCCCACGCGGCCCTTGTCGAAGCCGATCTCGCCGATGGCCAGGGACCAGGGCGTGGGCTCCTCGGGCTGCCCTTCTTCCTTGGGCGGCAGGGTGAAGGTCCAGTTGGCGCGGCCGTCGGCCAGGCGCAGCAGGTCGGCGCTGGGCTGCGTCAGGCGCACCTGCGGGATCACCACCTGGTGCCACAGCAGCGGCAGCGGCGAAAGGCGGAACTCCACGTGCTTGAGGCTGGCGAACTCGGCCGCGCGGGTCTTGCCCTGCGCCCAGTCGGGGTTGCCCAGGGTGATGTCGCTGGCGGCGAAGTGCGGCCAGGGCACCCAGGCGCGCCAGCCGCCCTCCTCCGGCTCGCGCTGCCAGAGCACCTGCAACTCGCCGTTGATGGCGAAGGGGCGGCCGATGGCGGCGGAGACCTTGTCGTTGATCAACGGCCGCACGCGGTTCCAGTCGAAGGTGGCGATGAACGCCAGCGCCGCCACCAGCAGGGTGAGCAGGCCGGCAAGGCTGAACAGGCAGATTTTTGCGCCGCGCGTCATGCAGAACTCCTTGTCGCCGCGTCGGTTGGGTGCGCCCAGGCAGGCTCTTCTACCGGGTTGGACCGCAGGGCGCCGGCGAAATGCCGGAAAAATCGCCGGGGCGGAAAATCGAACGTTTCCCCAACGTAGCACGCCACCCCGACCGCACGCCGACATCCGCGCGTCGATGCAAGCCGACGCCATGCCCCCAGAAACAGGCACAACCGCTCTGGCATGCGGTTCAGCGAGCGATTTGGCCGCTTCCGGGAAGGCTCCCGGGCTGCCACATCGATAAAACATCCAATAAACAGATATAAACAATCGCATCGATACAGCCCATCGAGGCCATTGATAGAAGTCAATATTTAAAATCATCTAATTGTTTTTAAAAGGATTAATCAAACATCATCGCCATCGATAGCGACCATTACCCGGCTTCGTTTTCAAATCGATAATCCAGATTGGATACTGGCTCCGTGTCCAGAACAACACCCCTTTCCTCCAGGAGCCAAACATCATGAAACGCACTCTCACCTTCGGTTTCGCCCTTTCCCTGATCGCCGCCAACCTCGCCTTCGCCGCCCCGCAAGTGGCCGAGAACGGTTCCTCCTACAGCGTCGACCGTCTGCACCAGCAAATGCAGGCCCGCGTCGCCGAGAACGGCAGCGGCCAGACCATCGAGCGCCTGCACAAGCAACTGAGCGAGCAGGTCCGTGTTTCGGAAAACGGCAGCAGCCAGACCATCGACCGCCTGCACAAGCAAATGGGTGAAGAAGCCCGCGTGGCCGAGAACGGCAGCAGCCGCACCATCGACCGCCTGCACCAGCAGATGGGTGAAGAGGCCCGCGTAGCCGAGAACGGCAGCTCCAACACCATCGACCGTCTGCACAAACAGATGGGTAGCGAGGAAGCCCGCGTGGCCGAAAACGGCAGCAGCCACACCATCGACCGTCTGCACGGCGCCATGAGCGTTGCCGAATCCGGTGGCGACACCGTCTTCAACGCCCACTTCCGTCAGGCCTGAAGCAACGCGCAGTACACCGCAAGGTGAAAGAAAAGCCCGGCATTCGCCGGGCTTTCTCATTTCTGCGGGTCAGCTCGCCTGGTCGGGCGAACCGTCGGAGCGGCCGATGCTCGGCGGGGCCTCCACCACCAGCTCTTCCGGCACCTCTTCCACCCGCGGGTCGAGGGTGGCGGCCATGGGGCTGACGGTGTCGGGCATGGCCACGTGGTGCAGCGGCGCCTCGTCGACGCGGTGGATGCCGGTGACGCGCCGCGGCTGGACCCAGAAGATCAGCAGCAGCGCATAGGCCGACACCAGCATGTAGAACATGCCCGGGCCGAAGTGGCTCATCAGCGCGCCGGCGAACAGCGGGCCGATGCACGCGCCCACCCCGTAGGTGGTCAGCAGCATGGCCGAAAGCGCCACGCGCCGCGGCTGCTCGACGTGGTCATTGGCCAGGGCCACCGCCAGCGGATAGAGGGTGAACAGCAGCATGCCGGTGACGAAGCCGTTGGCCAGCAGCGCCCAGTACGGCAGCTGGATCAGCCCCCACATCGGCGCGGCGGCCACGCACAGCAGCAGCGCGTTGCCGCGGATCAGCCAGCTGCGGTTGACGCGGTCCGACAGCCAGCCCAGCGGCCACTGCGCGCAGAAGCCGGCGACGATGCACATGCCGACGAACAGGCTCGACTGCGAAGTGTCCAGCCCATTGCGGTTGGCGTACACCGGCGCCAGGCCGTAGAAGGCGCCGACCATCAGGCCGGCGACGAAAATGGTGCCCAGCGACTGCGGCACGCGCCTCCAGAAGAAGCCGATCTCCAGCGGCGCCGCCACCAGCTTGGCCGGGTGCACCCGGCGCGTCAGCGCCAGCGGGATCAGGCAGGCGGAAAAGCAGATCGCCACCAGCAGCAACGGCTTGTAGTCCAGCGCCGGGCTCGCCGCCAGCAGGCCCTGGCCGAGCACCAGGCCGAGGTCCACCGCGACCATGTAGCCGGCGAACACCTTGCCGCGCTGGTGCCCTTCGGCCTGCTCGTTGAGCCAGCTCTCGATCACCATGTACTGGTTCATCATCACCGCGCCCATCACGAAGCGCAGCGCCACCCAGACCGCCAGGGTGTCGATGAGCGCGTGCAACAGCACGATCACCGTGGCCAGGCCCGCGCAGGCCACGTAGGAACGGATGTGGCCGAAGCCGGCGATCAGCTTGTGGCCGAACTTGCCGCCGCAGACCAGGCCGAAGTAGTAGGCCGCCATCAGGCCGCCGACCCACAGGTCGCCGGCGCCCTCGGCGGTCAGGCGCAGGCCCATGTAGGTGGTGAACAGGCCGGAGCCGGCCAGCATCAGAAGGGTGGCGGTGTAGAGCGCGGGGAAGGTGACGAGCGGGCTGAACATGGGGCTACCTCGCCGGGCGACGCTGCGCACGGCGGACGAGAGGACCAGGGAGAGGGGCCGGGAAACCACGGGCGCAGCGGGGCGACCACCACCGCGCGGGAACCGGCCGCGGGCCACGCCGCAAAGCCGCGGCACGGCAGCGGCGCATTATCCACGGCGGCCGGCCGCCCCGCCATTGGCCGCGACGTTCGGCGAGTGTCGGAACCGTCCGACATAGACGCCCTCGAATGAAAAAACGCCCGGGAGATCGCCATGAACGTCAGAGACCCGCAGGAATTCCTGCTCTGGTGCACCCTGCTCAACTACGCCGTGCTGCTGCTCTGGTTCGGCGCCTTCAGCCTCGCCCACGACGGCCTGTACCGCCTGCACAGGCACTGGTTCGGCCTGGGCCGGGAAGCCTTCGACGCCCTGCACTACGGCGGCATGGCGGTGTACAAGATCGGCATCCTGCTGCTCAACCTGGTGCCGCTGCTGGCGTTGTGGATAACCGGGGGCTGAGCCGCCCCCGGAACGGTGCGCCTCGTTTCTGGCGTCAGATTTTTCTCACTTTTTCCTACGGTTCCGCCATGCCCTGCCGATAACACCTCCCTGGCGCGGTGCGCCTCGCCATGGCCTCGACAAGAACAATCTCCGAATGGCCTGCCTTCACCGAACCTTCTTTGGAGATCGTCAATGCATAGCTGGATATCCAACCTGAGCGTGAACCTCAAGTTGGCCCTCGGCTTCGGCGTGGTCCTGGCGTTTACCGCCATCCTCGCCGTGGTCAGTTGGGTCGGCCTGGGCTCGCTGATCGACCGCAGCAACTGGATGAGCGACATCACCGAGCTCAACGCCCGCCTCACCAAGCTGCGCATCACCCGCCTGCAATACATGATCGCCGACGGCGGCGAGCAGGAAGCCGGCGCCGTCATGAGCGCCCTGGGCGAATTCAAGGCGCACCAGCAGAAACTGCGCGGCTACTTCGTCAGCCCCGAGAACGTGCGCATGCTCGACCAGTTGGGCGGCGTCATCGCCGACTACGAGAAATCCCTGGCCGCCATGCGCAGCGGCTACCAGAACGCCAGCGCCACCCGCCGCGCCCTGGAAGGCGAGGCCGCCCGCGCCGGCGAGCTGACCGCGCAACTGCAGGAAGACGTGCTCAAGGCCCCGGCCGACGAAGAACGCGCCGCCCGCTACCAGGCCATCAGCCGCACCCGCGAGGACCTGCTGCAGGCCCGCTACGACGTGCGCGACTACCTGGCCACCGCCCTGTCCCGCGATGGCGACGGCGTCACCCGCCACCTGGACGAAAGCCTCGCCAGCCTACCGACGCTGGAAAGCACCCTCGGCCCCGACCTGGCGGCCCGCGTGCAGCAACTGGGCGCTGCGCTGCGCGGCTACCGCGAGGGCGTACAGGCCCTGCGGGCGAACATGGCCGCCATCGTCCAGGCGCGCAAGGAAATGACCACCCAGGGCCAGGACATCGTCAAGCTCAGCGAATCTCTCTACCAACTGCAACTGGACCGCCGCGACATCGAAAGCGCCCGCGCCCGCAACCTGCAGGTGCTCTTCACCCTGCTGGCCCTGGTGCTGGGCGGCCTGGCCGCGGTGGTCATCACCCGGCAGATCACCCGCCCACTGCACGCCACCATGGAAGTGGTCGACCGCATCGCCGCCGGCGACCTGTCCCGCGACATCCAGGTCGAGCGCCGCGACGAACTCGGCCGCCTGCAACAGAGCATGCAGCGCATGAGCCACAGCCTGCGCGACCTGATCGGCGGCATCCGCGATGGCGTGACGCAGATCGCCAGCGCCGCCGAGGAGCTGTCGGCGGTCACCGAGCAGACCAGCGCCGGTGCCAACAGCCAGAAGGTGGAAACCGACCAGGTGGCCACCGCCATGCACGAAATGTCCGCCACCGTGCAGGAAGTGGCGCGCAATGCCGAGCAGGCCTCCCAGGCCGCGTCCGCCGCCGACCGCGAGGCCCACGACGGCGACCGCGTGGTGAACCAGGCCGTGGAACAGATCGAGCGCCTGGCCGAGGAAGTGGAACGCTCCGCCGACGCCATGCAGCGTCTGGAACAGGAGAGCGAGAAGATCGGCAAGGTCATGGACGTGATCAAATCGGTGGCCGAACAGACCAACCTGCTGGCCCTCAACGCTGCCATCGAAGCCGCCCGCGCCGGCGAGGCCGGCCGCGGCTTCGCCGTGGTGGCCGACGAAGTCCGCGCCCTGGCCCAGCGCACCCAGCAGTCCACCGAAGAGATCGAAGCCCTGGTCGCCGGCCTGCAGAGCGGCACCCGCCAGGTCTCCAGCGTCATGCTCGGCAGCCGCGAACTGACCGCCAGCAGCGTGGCCCTGAGCCGCCAGGCCGGCGAATCCCTGGGCAGCATCACCCGCACCGTGTCGAACATCCAGGCGATGAACCAGCAGATCGCCACCGCGGCCGAGGAACAGAGCGCCGTGGCCGAGGAAATCAGCCGCAGCGTGGTGAGCGTGCGCGACGTCTCCGAACAGACCGCCGCGGCCAGCGAAGAAGTCGCCGCCTCCAGCGTGGAACTGGCGCGCCTGGGCGGGCAATTGCAGACGCTGGTGAGCCATTTCCGCGTCTGATCAGAATCGTCTGATTCCCCCGCCAGGCCCGCCCGGCGAAAGCTGGGCGGGCCCTTGCTGAGGGTGGATGGGTCATGGCAGGGACGCCGGGCCCATCCTTGCCGGCGGCAGAAGAGACAACCTCATCCCTTCGCCCGGCCTCGGCGGGTCAGTCGGTGCCGTACTTCGGCGAACGCGGACCGTACAACAGCGCACCCGGTTGCCCGGCGGACAGCAGGCGCTGGCTGGCGACACCGGCGATGGGGTAGCCGGCATCGTCCTGGGCGCTGCTGATGATCTGCTTGACCGCCGCGGTGATCAGCATGCCCAGCAGGCCGCCGTTGTTGCTGCTGCCCTCCTCGCTGGAGGCGGTGGCGCTTCCCGTCCACAGGGTGGTGCCGGTCTTCAGGTCCACCAGCTTGGCCCCGGCGGTCACCACGGTCGCGCTGCTCAGCACCATGTAGCTGGTGCCGTACTGCGTCACGGTGATGTACAGGGCCGCATCCGCACCGAAGATTTCCTGCAGCTTCGCCGGGGACACCGCATGGATGTCCGCCGGGGTGGAGAGGCCGTTCTGGCGGAACGTCTCGGCCACCAGCGCCACCGGCAGCACGTAGTAACCGGCCTCGGCGAGCGGGAAGGTCACCTGCGAGAGCATGCTGTAGGTCGCCTTCACGTCCGGCGAATCGTTCAGCGGCGGCAGCACCAGGATCGAGCGCGGCCGGGCCTGCTTGTAGGCGGAGTAGTCGACGGTCTTCTGCGGCGCACAACCGGCGAGCAGCGCCAGCGCAAACAGGGCCAGCAAAGTCTTGATCGGGTTCCACATCACTTGCTACCTCCCTGCCTTGCGTTCTTCAGCAGAAAATCCATGTAGGCCGACGACTCCGGGAACAGCGCCTTCTCGGTATTGAACTGCTGGACCATCTGGTCGTCCTTGCCCAGGCTCGAATACAACAGGCCCAGTTGCGCGTGATAGCCCGGCGGAACATGGCCGTCGGTGGCGGCGATCTTCTGCAGGTCGCGCTCCAGCGCCTCGGCCTGCGCCTCCTTCGCCTCGGTGGTGAAATAGTCGTGGACCTGGGACTGGTAGCTTTCCCACTGGTACAGCGTCTTCGGCGAGGAACACCCGGCAAGCGACGCCACGCCTGCGCACACCAGCGCCACCAGGCAGCCCCTGGAAACAAAGTTCTTACCCATGAACATCACTACTCCCTGCTTTCCTTCGGGTTATCGGGCCGGGTTCCAGGCGCCGCTGTCCACCGCGTTCACCAGCTTGTTCACCGCCTCGCGCATGGCCAGGTCGAGGACCTTGCCGTTGAGCGTGGAGTCATAACTGGCGGTGCCGCCGAAGCCGATGATCTCGCGGTTCGACAGCTCGTACTCGCCCGCCCCCTGCGAGGAATAGACGACCTCGGAGGTGCTGATGTTGACGATGTTCAGCGCGACCTTGGCATAGGCCACCTGGGTCTTGCCGCGCCCGAGAATGCCGAACAGCTGGCGGTCGCCGACCTCCTTGCGACCGAATTCGGTGACATCGCCGGTCACCACATAGTCGGCGCCCTTGAGCTGCTGGGCCTGGCCCTTGATAGCGGCCTCCTGCTGGATCTCGCTCATGTTGTCGCGGTCCAGCACGTTGAAGCGGTTGGTCTGCTGCAGATGGGTGATCAGGATGGTCTTCGCCTGGCCGCCAAGGCGGTCGACGCCATCGGAGAAGATGCCCCGCATATAGCTGGAGCGGTTATCGAACTTGCCCACCGCAATGGGCGAACGCACGCCGGAATACGGCTTGTTGACGCTCTCCACCTGTTGCACCGGCAGCGCCCTGGAGCTTTCCGTGGCACAACCGCCGACCGTCAGCAGGGCGGCGGACGCCACGCCCAACAACAAGCCCCGGGACATTTTCATCTTCACACTGCATTCCCCCTCGGAAATCCAATAAACAGGGCCGCCAGCCAATGCCGACGGCCGTCCTCTCAATGGCCAGGCAATGCCATCGAGCCACCATGGCAACCGGAACCACGATGGGCCCGGGCACCCGACGCGCACGGCGGAGCCCATGCGCGCAGGCATGCGAGGAAGGAAAGTTCGAGCACGGGAAACGCAGCCGCTACAGGACGTACCGGCGTGAACGGCAGGAAGAGGCGAGACAAGGCCTGGCATCCAGCCTGTGGGAATGAACTGCATCCCGTCGATCCTTCGAAAACATCTTGTTACCTGGCCGCGCCATTAAAACACAAGCATTGAGCCACCACCCACGCCACCTACGTGGAATCAGAAGTGCCTCAAGAAATCCTCTTCGCGCAGTGGACGGAACCGCGGCTCCAGCATGGGGCTCCTGGCCATTGCGAGCACGCCGGCGCGCAACAGTCCATGCAAAAAGCCCTTTCCCCAGCGTTTTTCAGATGTGTCCTAAACCCATCGCATAGCGAAGCAAGCAGTCTCCGGGCAAGTTCTGGAGAACCGCAACCTAGAGCCTTCCGCGATGAAAACGCAGTCGAACGACGCCACCCGGCGCCCCGACGTTGCCTACCTGGCAACCCGGACACGAACCCTCTACCACCGCCTGGTCGACCTGGACTCCGCACGCCTGCCGCCAGCCACACGCCTCAAGCAACTGGAGCGTTCGCGAGCGGAAGTCTTCGACCTGGGGCACAACCTCGCCGAATTGCTCGGCGACCGACGGGGCAGCACCGAGCGACGGCGGGCGGACAAGGCGGCGCAACTCATCGCCGCCCTGCACCGCCGGCTGATCCAGGGCTACTGGGCCCTGGCCCGGGGCGAATGCGCCGAGGCGCAACTCAAGGCACTGCTCTTGCAGCGCACGCTGCGCAGCGCCCAGGAAATCCACTTCAGCGCCCTGCTCAACGGCCAGGAGGCACCGGCCGGTTTCTGGCGCCTGCTCCATCGCCTCTACGCCAAGGCCCGGCAGGCGTCGCTGCAGGACATCGACGTGAAGGACCCGGAAATCCCGGAAGCCCGCAGCCAGAGCATCAGCCGCGGCTACCTCGGCGCGTTGCTGCTGGCCAGCTCCGCTCCCCTGCAGATGCCCGGGGAAGCCCTGCAGGTGCTGATCGAATCCCTGGAAACGCTCGCCTCGACAGCCCGCCTGGACAATGCCCGCGACACCGACCGCTGGATCGTCGCCAGCGACCGCGACCAACCCTTCCTCGACACCGCCAAGGCGCCCGCCGCCGAAGGCCACCTGGCCCTGCAACTGGACGAAGCGCTCAAGGTGATGCAGCACTTCAAGGGCCTCGGCGCCGCCGGCGAGGGGTTCGACCTGAAGGACCACCTGCTGCGCAGTTGGCGCGGCCAGGCGCCCGGCGCCAACTGGGAAGCCTGCCACGGCTTCGGCGCACTTCTGGAGCACCTGGGCGCCGGCAGGGACGAGGCCGCCCTGGACGCCCAGCACTTCGCCCTCCAGGCCAAGGCGCAGGACGTCTGGGCAATCCACAGCGACGGCCGGGGCGGGCTCGACGAAGAAGTGCCGCACCTGGAGCCCATCGAATTCAAATCCCCCAGCGAAAGCGCCGCCGAACGGCCCCCGGTCATAGCGCTGAGCCAGGTCACGCCCCTTTCCAACGGAGTATCCGCGCTCTGGAGCAACGGCGAGCCCCCACCGCCCAAGGCCGGCGACCTGCTCGGCATCCGCCCCGGCTCCGAAGCGCCCTGGCAACTGGCGCGCGTCGACAGGGCAACCCCGGCAGGCAACGGCCAAGCCCTGCTCACCCTCACCTGGCTCTCGAAACATCCCCGCGCCTGCCGCATCACCCTGCGCAGCAAACTGCAGGAAAGCGCCCCACGCAACGCCCTGCTGCTGGACGACGCCGGCACGACACGCATCCTCTGCCCCACGCTACCGCTGGCCAGCGGCAAGAAGCTGCTGGTGGAGGAAGCTGAAAGCCGCTACATCGCCCTGCTCGGCGAGGTGCAGGACGGCGGAGCGGAACCGGCCTGCTTCAGGTTGCAGCGCCTGGACATCGAGGTGGAGGCAGAGCCGGCTGGCAGCCCGGGATAAATCCGCCGCCTTTTCGCCAAGGCCCGTCCTACAGGGAATTTCGGAAATTATCCGTCTTCCGCCGCTCCAGCGACCTGCCTATCCTGCCCCGGCCACGGTCAGTCCCGTGGCCGGGTTTGACAGTCCGACGAATAGGCGCGATGCGCCAGAAGGTGCAGGCGAAAACGGCGAACGTTTTCGCAGGCTCCCGCACACCTGCAGTTTTCTGCTGCAATCCTCCATGGCGGATCGTGCGGGGGAGACCTTCGGGTCTGCCGGTTCCTATTCCCGGTCTGTCACCCCCGCACGGTCCGCCTCCATTCGACTGACAGCGGATGGCGGCGGCTCCTCAATGGAATAGGAGTCCGACAATGCACGACGCATACACCCCAACCACCTTCATTCGCCACGGCCGCCCCCTGCGCGGCGTGATGATCGACAACCAACCCTGGTTCGCCGCCCAGGACCTCGCCCGCCTCCTCGGCTTCGGCTACCCCCAGCGCTTCCACCATCGCTTCCGCCCCCACGAAACCCGCCGCATCCACGTCCGCTACGCCACCGACAGCGAAGAACCGCTCGACATGATCAACGAAGCCGGCCTCTACAAGGCCCTGGTCCGCTTCGGCCACCCGGAAAGCCAGCACCTGGACCAATGGCTGAGCCGCGAAGTCATCCCCACCCTGCGCGACCAACACACCCCCGACGACCACACACCCCGCCGCGTACTGATGAACTGGCAGGCACGCCGGGTGATGTTGCTGGATTGGCAGGGGGAACTGTGGGTGCCGCTGGAGGAGATGCCGAGGTTGATGCGGGATCGGTGAGGGGTAGGTGCGGCTATTTACTGGTTCAGGAAAAAGGGGATGGGCTTATTCTCTGAAAATAGAAAATAAGTCTGCCTCTTTCCCCTCTGACTCTAACCGCCGGATCAATTTAAGAGCAGAAAAACGAACTCACGCCCTTTTCCTTTTTCAGTCTGGCGTTTCACCAAGAGTTACCAAATTGCTAGCAGTCGACACTCTTTTGCTTGGCTTCCAACGCTTTAATCGCCCGCACACCTAGAAACGAGAAGCCAATAAATGCAAACACAACCAGATGCATAGCCAGGCCAGCCCAAGACTGAACATAAAAGGCAAACAGTGTGTCAGCTATATATACAGCCAGCGGAACAATCAGAATCCTGGGGATTGTTTTCGAAGCGTAAGCGATAGCGGCGAGAATGGCAGCCGCAACCAAGTGCAGCGCAGCACCAGGAATAGCGAATGGTAAAATTAAGCCGGCAAGGATCACCACGTCATGGTGCATGATCAGAAATATTCCATTTGCAGCGGTGAAGCCTGCAACCCAGTATGTCCAGTTACGAGGCGTCTTGCGCAGACGTTGCATACGGAACGCTAGTACTTTTGGATCGTGCGTCTCAGTCATATTTGAATTTCCCTATAGTAATTTACAAGTGAGCAGTTAGTGTAGAGAGCGACAGCTGAGCACATTGATAGCCCCAGAAAAAGGGGACAGATTTATTTTCATTACTCTAGCCCTGCCCGCCAGATCAGTTTTAGAGTAGAAAAAATAAATCTGCCCCTTTTCGGTCATTTCGCTTTCCAGTCTCGCATCCCACTATACGGATCATCTATATTATCTCTCAACTCCTCTACTGCTTCATGTATCTCCTTCAATACATCAGGAGACACTTGGCTGGAGTCGAGGGCACTCAAAAACCTAAGAACACGCCCAAGCCCTAGTCTCGCGACTATCGAAACTATCGTTTCTGCTGCCCCTAAGCTTTGGCCATCCCAAAGTGCGACTAAAGCATCCTCTATTGACGATCTTAATTCACCATTCAAAAAATCATAAGTATTCCACTGCCTATCGCTTAACTCTGAAAGAGCATTAAGAGCATCTTCCTTAGACACCACTCCAGACTTAACACCCTCCAATACCTCAGCAAACTCACAACTTATAGCTTCTATCGACATAGACTCTGGCAAACACCGATAATACTCAGCAGACTTCATACATTAAAAACCCACAGGAATATGAGTTAAATTATAAAAAAGGGGGACAGATTTATTTTCATTACGCTAGCCCTGCCCGCCAGATCAGCTTTAGAGTAGAAAAATAAATCTGTCCCTTTTCGTCTCTTTTCGTCGGTCCCCTTTTCGCCGCCCTCCCTGCAGTCGACTTCATTCGACCATCTTTTTTATAAATCGAAGCCCACCCTTATCTCGAACCACATACACTGACTCATACTGAAAAGACAGGATAAATCCAAAATCTGTTTCACCAGAGAGCCTAGTTAGAAATCCTTCAATATCAGACTGACTATAATCGAGGGTGCTTGCCCTACAATGAATTGCCCCCCTTATGCCGACCTTCCATGTAAGCTGGACACCCTCAGCCACAACGTCATCAAACTCATCGGCATAACTAAACACGAAATGTGAACCTGACTTATTAAACTCCCCCCATAACTCCTCTCCCTCATGCGAGAAGCACTCCCCCATATGAGAGAGCACCTTGGCCACATCATCAAGCTTCGCCCCCCTCTCCAACTCCAAAGACATTGTAATAGTCATCACCCACCCTTAATAACCTTAACCCCCCATCTTACCTTTTAAAAAGGGGTAGATTTATTCCTCGTGCTCTAATCCTGCCCAGCCGGCCAACTCTAGAGCAAGGAAAATAAATCCGCCCCTTTTCGTTTAACAAGTTTAAACCACATACAGAGATAAAGTTTGACAATGGCAACTCAGCAGAGCTTTCAACACCTGACAAAAGGGCATCCTGCAACTTAACCACCCCCTCTCGAAGTCAAGAACAACATCAAAACAATTAAACTCAAATTCCCTGATTAAAACATTATCCGAGCGTGCCCTTTCATCAATCGCCCTATTCAAAACAGCGCACACTAGCATTAAACTCCTGAGCGATAAACTGCTCCATTAGATAACCACCGTTAGTCATGATCACCTCCCTAATTAGAGCGGGAACGCCGTCTGAATCACCCCATCACGAACATTAACCTTAATCGTGGAGGTTAAAAAAAGTGAAACAAAAAAGCAAAAAAGGGGACAGATTTATTTATCACACCCTAATCCTGTCCAGTCAGCCAGCTTTAGAGTAGGAAAAATAAATCTGTCCCCTTTTCGCTCTCTTTTCGTTGTTGCTCTACTTCTTTAGCCCCAGCAAATGTTTAAATGGCCCCTCATCCATATTCAGCCCCAAATCTCGAGCCAGCTCAACCGCCTCACTATACTCTTCATCCGTTATAGAAACATTATACTCACAGATATGATCACACAATATCTCGAACGCTAGACCCTCTTCGTTATACGCGACATAATCCAAGACACCCTTAAGAAGATCAGCACTCAAACGCCCCTCAAATCTAGCACTAAACTTCACAATACGATCTGCAAACATAAAACCTACTTAATTGGCTTATAAGGTGGTACAGGAGCGTCATCAGGGAACGCAGTAATTACCTTCCCTGTAGCTGGCTGGTATACAATTCGCATGCGCACACCATCACGAACTTCATAAGCCACCCATTTTGCCGGATCTCCCTTAGCCGTATAAACCCAACCCGTCCCAGTTTGCGCATACCATTTAGTCTCTGGAGACGTCCAAAAGAAAAAGAAAGAAAAAAGGGGACAGATTTATTTCTCACACCCTAACCCTACCCAGCCAGCCAGCCAGCCAGCCAGCCAGCTTTAGAGTATGAAAAATAAATCTGCCCTTTTCGCGCCCTTTTTGGATGTTACTCAGTCTACCCCTTACCCCTGGCCTTAAAGTAATTTATCAAAACCAAAACACATACTGCGCCAGTTGCAACCGCCCCCCCCCTCACCACATCAAACAGGGAAGACGCGAGAATATCCAGAACATCTATTACCTCCCCTCTTAACACTCTAACCAAGATAATACTAACTACAAATGCAAAAAACATCGCAGCACAGGAAATAAAAAAAGTACGGACAATAAACCAAACCCAAAACACTATTTTACTTCCTATCATTACTTAGCCCTCCAGAAACTTCATCGCTCACCATCTCAGAAATCACCCCTCCCGTCACATTCCCTAGGATTTCATTAGTTCCTGAACCTAGTTCCTTAGGTAAATATCCCCCTGCATATTTCCCGAATACACTGCCAACCCCGGAACCTGCTCCAGCACCAATCACCGCAGGAATCGAATCAGCACCCTTGATTTGACTACCAATATAGGCTCCCCCCATGTTGATAACAGTGGAGATAGGCAGTGATTTCCCCTGAGTGAACGCTCCGACTAGTGTGGCAACCGTGGCATCGGTATAGCTGAATTGGTTTGGATCTTTTGTCAACTGGTAGCTGACATTAGCCCCACCCCCTATTAATGCACCGGTCCCCATAGCTCCAAGGGCTGCCGTTCCACCGATACCGAAGCTTCCGGCGGACATAACCACTCCCCATCCTTCCAACAGACCTTTCACCGGATCAGGCCCCTCAAACCCTTCTTGACGAGCCTTTTCCTGCATAGCTGCGGTGATCTCTTCCGGCGAGGCTCCAGCCTGAATCATCTGAGTACCTAGACTCGTCACCGACGCGCCATACCCTGGATCGACTGGGAACCACATGTCATTGTTTTCAGCCGCGTTCTTACCCGCCTGAGCCCCGGTCACCGCGCCGCCGAGGTCTCCTCCCGCCAAGCCACCAGCCATGCCGCTGGCCAACGAAGCAAGCGCAGACACGGTCTGTTTCTGGCTTTCGTTCAACTCCTCGGGGTTCGCGGTGTGGTATAGCGCCTGCATGATGGAGGTGGTACCCGCTGCCGCGACCGTACCGCCAATGGCGCCTGCTGCCGACGAATTTCCCTGAGCCGAGGCAACCAAAGCGCCAAGTACGGCGTGCGCCATAAGGCGGGCAGACTCGTCGTTTCCGGCGTACTCGTGGATGGCGCTGGCCAGGTACGGAGCAGATGCCCCCGCCAAAGCCGAACCTATGTCCCCACCGGACAGCCCCTGTAGGACAGCAGTTACAGCCTGAGCAGCTTTCTGGTAACTGCCCCCAGTGCCGTACTTGCTCATGATGTCTTTGTAGGCATCAGTGGCTAGCAGTTGCTTCTGGTACGTATCCAGATCGTCTGCACTGGCACCTGGACCAGGCGGCTCCACACCTTTCTTGTGCAGTTCGTCCTGCGCTGCCTTGTTGGCGTCCAGTTCCCCCTGCGTCCGAACGATATCCATCGCCTGGGTGCCAATCTCGGCGATCAGTTGCACCTGCTTCAGCCGGTTCTGTTCCTTCTCCTTGTCGAAGATCGGGCTGATGCTGCCGTTGGCGTGCTCGACGTCGCGGCTCAGGCTGGCCACGTCCTGCTGCTGGTTGGCCGGGTCGCGGATTTCGAGGGTGCCGTTGGAGATGGCCGAGCCGGTGGTGCCGCTGGCGCTGTCGCCGTGGTTGTAGGCGACCAGCATGCCGCTGGGCATGTTGCTGATGAATTTGCCGCTGCCATCGCTGCCGCTGCTGATGCTGACGCTCTGCTGCTGGCTCTTGTAGTCGGCCTTGTTGTCGATGCTGCTCCAGCCCAGGGTGCCGGTGCTCAGGCGGTTCTTGTCGGCTTCGGCGGTGCTGGCGATGACGCTGCCGTCCAGTTGCGTGTGGTTGCCCACGTCGATCTGGAAGCCGCCCTTGCCGGCGTAGAGGCCGGTCTGTTCCTGCACGCTCTTGTAGTTGGAGTCGATCTTGCTCTGGCTGGCACTGACGCTGGCGCTGCCGCCAGTGCCGATGATGGCGACGCTCGCCCCGGCGGAGACGTTCTTCTGCTTGGAATCGTAGTAGTCGCTGTCCTGCAGGCTCTGCAGGGTCAGGTCGCGGCCGACGTTGGCGATGATCTGCTCGCCATTGACCTGGGCGCCCTTGAGCGTGGTGTCGCGGCCGCTGACCAGCTTGACCTGGCTGCCGGCGTCCAGGGTGGTTTCCGTCCAGGTGGTGCCGGTGCCGATTTCCTTGCCCGAGCCCTGGTTGGCGTTGGCGAAGATGCTCAGGCCTACCCCGTTGTCCGCCGAATACCCCACGCTCACGCCAACCGCGCCGCCGCTGCTCTTGTTCTTGCCATCGAGCTTCTGGGTGTTGGCGGCGGCTTCGAGCAGGATGTCGCGGTTGGCGGCCAGCAGCATGTCGTTGCCGGCCTTGAGCTGGCTGCCCTGGATGCGGATGTCGCCGTCCTGGCCCACGGCGCCGCTGCCGGTGGCGAGGATGTTGAGGTTGTTTCCTGCGGTCAGGCTGCTGCCCTGGCTGACGCTCTGCTCCTGGGTCTGCTTCGAGCTGGACTTCTGCGAGCCGAGCGAGGCGCTGATGCCGAAGAACTGGCTGACGCCGCCCCCTTCGGTGCCCTGCTGCGCCGCCTGCCAGGCCTGCACGCCGGTCAGCCCGGCCTTGATGCCCTGCAGCGCGGAGAGCCGGCTGTCGTCTTCGTGCCTGGCCTGCTTGGCAGTCTGGTAACCAGCGTCCATGGCACTACCCACAGTGCCGGAGAGCGCCAGGGTCAGGCCACTGCTCTTGCTCTTGTAGGTCTGCTCGCTGCGGTTCTCGTTCTGCGCGGCGAGGATGTCGACGTTCTGCCCGATGAGGTTGATGTCCTTGCCGGCGACCACGTCCGAACCGCGGATGGTCAGGTCCTTGCCGGCCTGGATGTCGACGTTGCCCAGCACGCTGCCGATGGTGCTGCCGCGGGTCTGCTCGCTGTGGCTGGTCTGGGTGGCCTGGGTGCTGGCCGAACCGAGGGTGAAGCCGAGCCCGCCGCTGCTCATCACGCCGGATTTCTTCTTCGACTCGGCGTGGCTGGTCTCGCTGGTTTCGCTGGCGCCGTCGATCAGCACGTTGCGCCCGGCCAGCAGGCTGGTGCCATTGGTGGAGGCCACGTCGCTGCCGCTGACACCGATGTCCTGGCCGGCGCGGATGGCGATCTTGTCGGCGCTGACCAGCGAACCTTTCTGGGTGGTGTAGAGGGAAGTGTCCTCGGTCTTTTTCTCCGAGCTTGAGAGCAGCCCATGGCTGCGTTTGGTCTTGCTCAGCGCATGGCTGTCGGTTTCCGCCGCTGCCTGCAAGTTCACGTCACGGGAGGCGTATAGGTAGGCCTCGTTGCTGGCGCTGATGGTGCTGGCGGTCAGGTTCAAGTCCTGCCCGGCGCTTGCCACCAGGTCACCGCCCGCTGTCAGTTCCGCGCCGAGCTGGCGGGTCTGCCCGGTCTGTTCGACGGTGCGGCTGCTGCTGGTCTTGCTGCGGACTTCGACGCTGGCGGCGTCTTCGACAGCGCTCAGGTTGATGTCGCGACCGGCGGCGGCGGTCAGGTCGCCCTTCGCGCTCGCCTGGCTGCCCACTACGTTCAGGTCACGCCCCGCATCCAGCACCAGGTCGCCCCCGGCCGTCAGGCTGGAGCCGTGGTTCTGCGCGACCGTGGTGGTGGTGACGTGGTGCCCGCCCTGCTGGATGTCGCGCAGACGGCTGGCGTCGGTCACGGCTTGCAGGTTGATGTCACGGCCAGCGCCGAGGTAGCTGTCGCCGCCGCTGGCGAGGCTGCCGCGGTTGGTGATGTCGCGGCCGGCGTCCAGGCTGAGGTCGCTGCGCGCGCTGATGCTCGCGCCGGCGTCGAGGAAGCTGCGGTATTCGTCGCCGCCGATGCCGGCGGTGACGGCGGTGCGGTCGTTGACGATGTCGCCCTTGAGCGCGGTGAGGTCCACCTGTTCGCCGCGGATCTGCCCGGCCAGGGCGTTGCGGATGCTGTCGCCGGCCAGCAGGCTGACGCGCTGGCCGGCGTCCATCAGGCCGCCCTGGAGGATGCTGCCGCCGGCGCTGGCGCTGAGGTCTTCGCTGGCGCGCAGGGTGCCGACGTTGACCAGGTCGCCGCCGGCCATGAGGTTGAGGTCGCGGCCCTGGATCAGGCTGCCGCCGCGCAGGTTGCGCGCGTCGGTCTGGGCCAGGTAGACCACCGGGACCAGCACCTGCTGGCCGTCGATCACGCGGGTTTCCATCCACACGATGTCGTGGGTCAGCGCCGCCACCTGTTCGGCGGAAAGGCCCACGCCAACGCTCAGCTGCAGCGCATCCTTGGCGGCCAGGGCGTTGTCCATCAGGTACTGGAACTGGTCGTAGTCGCTGGTCAGGCCGTCGAGGAAGCGCTGGCCGGTCTGGGCCTGGATGGCCTCGCGGATCAGGCGGGTCTCGTAGGCGCCGTCGCCCAGGCGCTTCCAGGCCTGGTCCGGGTCGAAGCCGAGCTTGCCGAGCAGGTAGTCGGAGTTGAGGAAGCGCCCCAGGTCGGTGAGCGCCGGGTTGGTTTCGATGAGGTAGTGGCTCTGCGGGTCCGGACTGCGGATGAACATCCCGTACTGCCCCTGGGGCAGGCGGAAGGTGTCGGCCGCCGTCGGGTCCACGGCGGCGAAGGGCACGCCGCTGTAGTCCACCGGGATGAAGCTGACCTGCTGGCTGCCGTCGGCGGCCGTGTGCGTCACGCTCTGCACGGTCTGCGGCCCGCTGGCCTGGGCGTCGCTGGACTGTTTGTTGAGGGTCAGGTTGACCGTGCCCAGTTGCCCGCCCAGCAGGCTGCCGGCCAGTTGGCCGGTGAGCTGGGCGAGGCTGTATTCGCTGACGGTGCCGTTCTGCAGGTTGTGCGCCACGTTGAGGGTGACGCGGTTGCCGGCCTGCAGCGTGGCCGGCGCGGACTGGGCGCCGTCTTCGCTCCAGGTGACGACCGGGGTGCCGATCGCCCAGCGGTCGCCGTTGTAGATGGCCCAGAGCTGGTCGTACAGGTCCTGGTCGAAGGTGCCCGCGGCCATCTTGGTGTTGAAGGCGCGGGCCAGGTTTTCCATGGTGTCCCACTGGCCGGTGGGGATCTTGCCGTAGTCGCCCGGCACCACGTTGATGACCACCACCTTGTTGCCGGTGCGCGAGGTGTTGCCCTGGTTGAGCAGCGAGTCGGCGTTGATGGTCAGGTCGCCGTTGGCGGCGAGGGTGCTGTTGCGGTTTTCCACCGCGCCGGCGTCGATGGTCAGGTTGCCTCCGGCGGTCAGCCAGGCGGCGGGGCTGTTCTGGGTGATGCGCTCTGAGAGGGTTTCGTTGACGTCGATCTTGCCGCGCTTGAAGGAGTCGTGGCCGCCGCAGTGCTGGCCGCACTGCACGTCGAACTCACCGAAGGTGGTGATCTGTTCGAAGGCGAAGACGTCGCGGGCGTTTTCCAGGCTCGCCACGTCGAGGTGGATGTCGCCTTGCGCCTCGATGGTGCCGGAGCGGTTGCTCAGGCTCTGCGCCCGCCCGCCGTCCTGGCCGGCGAAGCTGAGGTTGCCCTGGCTGTAGAGGTCGCCGTAGCGGTTGCTCAGGCTGGCCGCGCGCAGGGTCATGTCGCCGCCGCTGAACAGCAGGCTGTCGGCGCCGTTGGCGATGCCCTGGCTGGCGATGTCCAGCGCGCCGAGGGCGCCGAGGGTGCCCGTGTTATTCACTTGCGCGGCGCTGACGTGCAGGGCCTGGTTGGCGATCAGCCAGCCCTGGTTGTTCAGGTTGCCGGCGAGGCTGAGCCGGGTGTCCAGGCCGCTGGCCAGGCGACCGCCCTGCTGGGTGAAGTCGCCGGCGTTCAGGGTGAAGTTGCGCTGGGCGGACAGCAGGCCGGCGTTGTGGGCGTCGCCGCCAAGGCTCAGGCCCAGGTCGCCGTCGCTGAGCAGTTCGCCCTGGTTGTTCAGGTAGGCGGCCGTCACGCTCAGGTTGCCGGCGCTGGCGATGCGTTCGCCGGCGCCGACTTCCAGGCCCTGGCCGACGCGCAGGTCGAGGGCGCCGTTGACGCGCATCTGCCCGGCATTGGTCACGCTGCCGAGCTGCCATTGGCCTTCGCCCAGGCCAGTGAGCGAGCCCGCGCCGACGAGGCTGCCCGCGCCCAGGCGGAACAGGCCGGTGCCGGCATGCTGGACCTGGCCCTGGCCGTTGAGCAGGGCTGCGCCGCTGCCCAGTTCGAAGGCCTGGCTGGCGACGCCGATGCTCCCGCCCTGGTTGTTCAGCTGGCCGGCGCTGCGGATGTGGCTGCTGTCGCCGCCGAGCGCGCGCAGGCGCCCGCCCTGGCTGTTGTCCAGCGTGCCGCTGTCCAGCTCCAGGCTGGTGGCCGATTCGATCAGGCCAGCCTGGTTGTTCAGCGCGCCGCTGCTGGCGAGCACGACGCGGCCGCCGCTGAGCTGGCCGCCGCCGTTGTCCAGTGTGTTGCCGGTGACGCTCAGCTCGCTTTTGCCGAACAGCTGGCCGCCCCGGTTGATGAGGTTGCCAACCACCAGTTCGAGCTTGCCGAGCAGGCTGGCGATGCTGCCGGCCTCGCCGTCGGCCTGGCTGTTGTCGAGGCTCGCGGCGCTGATGGCGACGCTGTCGCCCTGCACGGTGCCGGCCTGGTTCTGCAGGCTGCCCGCCCCCAGCGCGGCGGTCACGGCGCCGCCCTGGGCATGGACCAGCCCCCGCTGGTTGTTCAGCGCGCCGGCCGTTACCGAAAGGCCCGCGGCGCCCGCCAGCAAGCGCCCGGACGCGGAGTTGTCGACGCTGCCGGCAAGCACGTCGAGCCGCTCGCCGCGCAGGGTGCCGCCACGGTTGTCGAGCTGGCCGACGGCACGGGTGAACAGCAGGGCCTGGTCGCCTGCGTCGATCAGGCCGGTGGCGTTGTTCAGCACGCCATCCAGGCTCAGGCTCAGCTGTTCGCCATTGCCCACCACCGCGCCGCCCTGGCTGTTGTCCAGGTTGCCGCCCAACAGCTCGACGCGCTGGCCCAGTACCACGCCGCCACGGTTTTCCAGCTGCGACGCTTGCAACCGCAGGCCCGCGTCGCTCTGGATGCGCCCCTGGTCGTTGGACAGGCGCTGTTGCGCCGTGAGCGCCAGGCCATCCGCGCCGGCGACCAGCAGCCCCTGGGCGCTGTTGTCGATGACGTCGGCGCTCGCCTGGATGCCATCGCCCACGATGCGGCCGCCGCGGTTATCCAGCGCCCCGCTGGTCTGCAGCAACAGCTGGGCCCCGGCGAGGGCCCCCTGGCGGTTGTCCAGGCTGCCCGCCGTGACGTCCAGGTTGCCCTGCACCGATTGCAGGCGCCCCAGCGCGTTGTTCAGCGCCTGGGCCACGGTCAGTTTCAGCGCGCCGTCGGCGCTCAGCGTACCGCCGGAGTTGTCGCTGATGCTGGCGAGGTCGGCCTGCAGCGTGCCGCCCAGCAACAGGCCGTTGGCGTTGTCGAGATCGCCGGCGGTCAGGGTCAGGGCGGAGCCGGCCTGGACCCGCCCATTGCGGTTGGCCAGCGACTGGGCATTCAGGCTCAGCCGCTCGGCGGCCAGGGTGCCGCCGCTGTTGTCCACGACCCCGCGGGAAGTCAGGTCGAGGCGCTGCGCCACCAGCTTGCCGGCGGCGTTGGCGAGGTTGCCGACGTCCAGCAGCAGGGCGCCGCTGGCCTGGGCCAGGCCCGCGGCGTTATCGAAGGCGCCGCTCAGGCGCAGGTCGAGGTTGCCCCGCTCGGCGCTGAGAACGCCGCCCTGGCGGTTGTCCAGGCTGCTGCCGGCGAGGTAGATGGAGTCGCCGACCTGGGTTCCCGCCCGGTTGTCCACCGCTCCGGCGCTGATCCGCAGGGCCTGCGCGGCCTGCAGCTTGCCGCCGGCGTTGTTCAGCTCGCCCTGGCTGTTCAGGGCCAGGTCGCCGCCGCTGGTGCCGATCAGGCCGCCGGCGTTGTCGATGCGCTGCGCGTCGATCCGTGCGCTGCCAGCGACGATGCGCCCCTGCTGGTTATCCAGCGTGCCGCCGGCCAGCGTCAGGCTGCCGCCATTCACCTCCAGGCGACCGTTGCGGTTGTCCAGGCTGGTGAAGTTCAGGCTGGCCGCCTGGCCGTCGCCGAAGCGGACCAGGCCGCCCAGGTTGACCACGGCGGGGGCGTCGAGCAGCAGGCTGCGCTCGCCGATCAGCTGCGCGCTGTCGCCGAGGTTGTTGAACTGGCGGGTGCGCAACGCGACTTCGCGCCCCTGCAGGGTTCCGCGGTTGTCCAGTTGCCGTCGGGCGTCGACATCGATGCGCTCGGCGTAGGCCTGCCCCGCGTTGTCCAGGGTGTCGGCGGCCACGCTCAGGCTGCCGGTGGCATCCAGCCGGCCGCGGTTGCCAACGTGGTCGGCGGCGATGTCCAGGCTTTGCCCGGCGATGCGTTGCTCCCCATCGATGCCGGCGACGATCTGGCCCGCGTTGTCCAGGCTGCCGGCGCGCAGTTGCACGCCTTGCCTGGCCGCCAGGCTCTGCGCATTGCTCAGCGCACCGCTGGCCTGCACGCTGGCGCTGCCCCCGGCATAGGCCGGGCCGTTCAGTGCCACGTCCTGGCCCTTCAGCGCCAGGTCCCCGCTGGCCGAAGCCTGGGCCAGCTGCAGCTTGCCGTTGGCATCGATGCGGATGTCGCCGGCGCTGGCCGCCATGTTGCCGGCCAGTTTCACGCCCACGCCCTGTTCGGTGCCGACCAGGCGAATGGTGTTGGCGTACATGCCGCCCAGCGCCGAGCTGTCGATGGCCAGTTGCGGCTTGGCGCTGCCGTCGTCGGGCTTGGCAGTCGCAGCCAGGGTTTGCGCGTCCACCGTGTTGCGCCCAGCCACCACGGTGAGCTGCTTGGCGTACAGGTCGGCGTTGAGTTTGGCGCTACGGGTGATCAGTTCGAACTGGTCGAGGTTGCTGGCGTTGAGCCCGGCGCCTTCGATGGCGATTTCACCGCCGTCGACGTCGTAGCCCTGCAGGCGTTCGCCGGCCAGGATCGGCTTGCCGGTGGTGAGGGTGGCGCGCGGGGTGTTGATGAAGCCGCAGCCGTTGCAGGTGATGCCGTGGGGGTTGGCGACGATGACGTGGGCGCCCTGCCCGGCCACCTCGGTGTAGCCCTTGAGCTGCGAGGGGCTGCCGCCGGTGACTTCGTTGAGGATCTTCTGCGCCGCCTGGCCCTTGAGGTTGGGGTTGCCGAGGATGATCCCGCCCAGCTGGGTGCCCTGGGTCTTGCCGGTGGCGTTGTTGAGGATCAGGCCCTGCTGGCCAACGCCGTAGTCGCTGAATTTGTTGTGCGAGAGGCCGCTGCCGTTGGGCGTGGCGATGTTGACGATGGGCACGCCATTGCCCGCTGCGCCGATCTGCGTGTTGCCGCCGGCGGCCGCATCCACCGCCAGTTGGGCGGCGGCTGCGACTATCGGATTGAGGATCAGCAGGCCGGCCAGGGCGCTGGCGATGGCCTGGTAGAGGGGGCGGCGGATGTCCATATGGGCGGCCTCTTGCGTGCTTTCGCCGGGCCGGGCCGGGCATCCCGCGGCATGCGCCGGTTCGGATGCGGGGCCGCTCGCCGCGGCGGGGGTGTTGTCCTTGTTCGTCGTCTTTTCGCGCGGCCGTCAGAAGAACAGGTCGACGCGGAAGTACACCGGGTGTTCGCGTTTGTCGATCACGCTGGGCCGCTCCAGGGAGCGGGCGAAGCTCAGCGTCGCGGCCAGGTACTGGCCGCGGGCGTTGAACTCCAGCGCGTGGCCGCTCAGGCGGCCGTGCAGTTCGGGGTTGTAGCGGCCGTGCTCGATGGCGCCGAAGTCGTAGCCGTAGCCCACGCCGTATTCCTGCAGCCAGGGCTGCAGCGCCACCCAGGTCACCGGGCGGCGCCAGCGCAACTGGTTGCGCCAGTAGTAGCCGCTGTCGCCGGACAGGCTCTGGTCCTTGAAGCCGCGCACCGAGTTGAGCCCGCCGAGGCTGATGCGCTGCGGGCTGTAGAGCACGTCTTCGCTCTTCTGCGCGGTGGCCAGGGCGTCGAAGCTGAAGTTCTCGCCCCACAGCTGGAAGGGCTGCAGGTAGCTCAGGGTGAGGGTGTATTTGTCGTAGCGCGCGTGGGGCTGGTAGGGCTGCGGGTCGTGCTCGCCCTGGGCGCCGAGCGCGCCTATGCCCTGCTGCCAGCCGGCGTCGAGGTTGACGAAGGCGCTGCCGATGCGCCGGCCGTGGTTGAAGCCCAGCTGGCCCTCGGTGATGCGGCTGCTGGAGACGTCGAGCTTCTCGTCGTCGATGTAGTTGTTCGAGCGCACGTGGGCCAGGCCGAAGTTGACCGCGGTCTTGCTCAGGCTGTCGCGGTGCAGCACGCGCTCGGCGCCGAACTGGTGGGAGCGGCTGTCGCCGTCGAGCTTGAAGGCGAAGCCGCTGCCGTCGTTGCGGGTGCGGTAGTAGCTCTGGTTATAGCTGTAGCTGAAGGTCCACCAGCCGTAGGGCAGGCTGTAGAACAGGCCCTGGTTGTCGGAGTGCTTCCAGTGGTCGCTGACCACGTCCTCGGCCACCCGCAGGCCGAGCTGGTCGGCCAGGCCCAGCGGGCTGTCCCAGTCCAGGCCCAAGCCGGCCTGCTGCTCGCCGCTGCTGCGGTCGCCGTTATTGTCGCGGAAGGCCGAGACGCGCCAGGGCTTGCCGCGCTCGCCGGCCAATTGCACGCGGCTGCCGCCGACCTGCTCGCCGGGCACCAGTTCCACTTGCGCGTGGCGCGAGGGCAGGCGGTTGACCTGGTCCACCAGTTGTTCCAGCTCGCGCAAGTCGAGCACCTCGCCGGCCTTGCCGGGGAAGCCCATGGCCAGTTCGCGCGGGGTGGCCACGGCGGAGTCGTCGAAGCCTTCCAGGCGGCCTTCGACCACGATGATTTTCAGCGTGCCGCCGGAGAGGTCCTGCTGCGGCAGATAGGCGCGGGTGGTGACGAAGCCGCGGGCCAGGTAGTGGTCGGTGATGGCCTTGAGCAGCGCGTTGAGCTGGGCCACGCCCAGGCACTGGTCGCGGTAGGGCGCCAGCAGGCGCTCGCGGGTGGTGGCGCCGAGGTGCCCGGCGCCTTCCAGGGTGATTTCGCGGATATCGAAGCAGCGCGTGTCGGCGGGCTGTTCGGCGGGGGCCTGCGGCGCCACCTTGCCGGGCAGCTGCTGCAGCTCCTCCAGGCGCTTCTGCTGTTCGCGCAGTAACTGCTCCTGGCGGTCGCGCTGCAGGTCGCGGTCACCGGGAGTGGTCAGCGGCGCGGCGGAAACATCCAGAACGACGGCCAGGGCCAGGCCCAGCGTCCAGTAATGGGGAATGGACTTCATCCCTTCGATCCCTCGACTACGACATCCAGTTGCAAAACCGGGCTGATTAAATCATGGCCAATTGATGTTGAGGGAGTGTCATTCGGCGACTGGTTTCACTTTTAGGACTATTCCTATGAGGCGGATTCACCCTTGGCCGGCAGGCGGTGAACCCAGATGCGCCGCAGCACCGCGGCGAATTGCCGCGACAGGCGCCCGCTGTTGTAGTACTGGCCATAGCGCTCGGCTATCTGCCGCACTTCGCGGGCCAGTTCGGCGTAGCGGCGCGCCGGCAGGTCGGGGAACAGGTGGTGCTCGATCTGGTGGCTGAGGTTGCCGGTGAGCAGGTGCAGCAGCGGCCCGCCCTCCAGGTTGCTGGAGCCGCGCAGCTGGCGCAGGTACCAGTGGCCGCGGCTCTCGCCCTGCAGCACGCTGGCCGGGAACACCGCGGTCTTCTCGGTGAAGTGGCCGCAGAAGATCACCGTGAAGGTCCACAGGTTGCGCAGCAGGTTGGCCACGAGGTTGCCGCAGAACACCGCCCAGAAGCCGCCGGCCAGCAGGCCCAGCAGGGGGAAGGTGAGGTAGTCCTTGGCCCACTGGCGGCCGAGCTTGGCGTTGAACTGGCGCAGCAGCGGGCGCAGTTCGTCCTTGCCTAGGCGGCCCTTGAAGTACTGGTCCAGGCGCAGGTGCTGGATGGCCACGGCGTACTGGAAGAGCACGGCCTGAATCGCCACCCACAGCGGCTGCCAGCGGTAGAAGGGCTTCCACTTCTGCTCGGGGAACAGGCGCACCACGCCGTAGCCGACGTCGTCGTCCTTGCCCAGGACGTTGGTGTAGGTGTGGTGGATGTGGTTGTGGGTGTGCCGCCAGAAGTCGGAGGGGCCGGCGATGTCCCATTCGTACTGGCGCCCGGCGAATTCCGGGTCGTTCATCCAGTCGTACTGGCCGTGCATGACGTTGTGGCCCAGCTCCATGTTCTCGAGGACCTTGCCCAGGCCCAGGAGCAGGCTGCCGAGCAGCCAGGTGGAGGCGGACCAGCCGCACAGCAGCAGCGCGCGACCGGCCCAGCAGCAGGCGCGCACGGCGCTGCGCACGCGGCGGATGTAGCGGGCATCGGCGGCGCCGAGGTCGTCCAGGGTGCGTTGGCGCAGGGCGTCCAGTTCGGCGCCGAAGGCGGCCAGCTCGGCCGGGGTGAGGTCGCGGTCTTCGCGCATGCTGGGGTTCCGGGGAGGCTAGAGGTCGAGGCTGACGTCGCCCTGCGGGGCGCTGACGCACAGGCGGATGGGTTGCTGCGGCTCGCTGTGCAGCGCGCCGCTGCGCAGGTCGCGCACGCTGCCGGCGAGCAGGGTGCAGGTGCAGCTGGCGCAGATGCCCTGGCGGCAGCCGTGGGCCGGGCGCAGGCCGGCAGCCTCGGCCTGTTCCAGCAGGCTGCGCTGGTTGTCGCCGGTTACCTGGCGGCCGCTGCGGGCGAAGTGCAGGTGGACCTCGCGCTGGGCTTCGTCGGTGGACCAGGCGGGCGCGCTGAAGGCTTCCCACTGCAGGCTGGCGGCGCGGGGTTCGAGGTGGTCGCGCACGGCGCCGACGAAGCCGGCCGGGCCGCAGGCCAGCACGTGCCCGGCGGGCAGGCCCTGCAAGTGTTCCGCGTGGAAGCGCCCGCGCAGTTCGCCGGCCTGCGCCGCGCCGCCGCTGATGGCCCAGCGCGGGCGGAAGTTGGGGTACTCGCGGGCCAGGGCCTGTAGGCGCTCGACGAAGGCACGCTGGCTGCGTTCGCGCACGTAGTGCAGCAGTGTCACCGGGCCGCGGTAGCCGTCGGCCAGGGCCTGGCGCAGCAGGCCGAGCAAGGGTGTCAGGCCGCTGCCGGCGGCCAGCAGCAGCACGCCGCGTTCGTCCTGCGGCCAGTGCAGTTCGCCGCCCGGCGCGCCCAGTTCCAGCACGTCGCCAACGCACAGCCGGCCCAGCAGCAGCGGCGAGACCCGCCCGCCGGGTTGCAGCTTCACCGCGATCTCCAGGCAGCCGTCCTCTTCGGCGATCAGGCTGTAGCTGCGCCCCAGGCGCACGCCGTCGTGCTCGATGAACAGCTGCAGGTGCTGGCCCGGCCGCGCGCCACGCCAGTTGGCATTGGGCCGCAGGCGCAGGGCGAGCATGTCGTCGGCCACCCACTGGCGGCCTTCGACGCGGACGAACACCCGGTTCAGCGCCCAGGCCGGGTTGAGCACGGCCAGCACGGCATCGACATCGGCCTCGCGCAGCCAGCGCTGGCGCACCAGCGCGCGCAGGGGGCCGAGCAGCGGGCGCAAGGCGCGCAGCCAGGCCAGGGGAAGCAGGGACATGGACGGCATCCAGACAGTAAACACTTGTTCACTAAACTGGCATGCCGCCACTTTTCAGTCAACAGTCGTTCACTGAAGTGGCCGGCGCAGTCGCCGATTTCCCCGGCCATTTGCTAGAGTGCCGGGGCCCCTGCCATGGAAGCCCCGATGTCCTCTCCCCGCGCCGAACAGAAACAGCAGACCCGCCAGGCCCTGATGGACGCCGCGCGCGGCCTGATGGACAGCGGCCGCGGCTTCGGCAGCCTCAGCCTGCGCGAAGTGGCGCGCGCGGCGGGCATAGTCCCGGCCGGGTTCTACCGGCACTTCGCCGATATGGACGCCCTGGGCCTGGCCCTGGTGGCCGACGTCGACGAGACCTTCCGCCAGACCCTGCGCGCGGTGCGGCGCAACGAGTTCGAGCTGGGCGGGGTGATCGAGGCCTCGGTGCGCATCTTCCTCGACGCGGTGAGCGCCAACCGCACCCAGTTCCTGTTCCTGGCCCGCGAGCAGTACGGCGGCTCGCTGCCCATCCGCCAGGCCATCGGTACCCTGCGCCAGCGCATCACCGACGACCTGGCGGCGGACCTGGCGCTGCTCAACAAGCTGCCGCACCTGCAGGCCCAGGACCTCGACGTGCTCGCCGACCTGGTGGTGAAGACAGTGTTCGCCACCCTGCCCGAGCTGATCGACGCGCCGGCCGAGGCGCTGCCGGCGCACCTGACGCCGGAGGCCAAGGTCACCCAGCAGCTGCGTTTCATCATGATTGGGGCAAAGCACTGGCTGGGGATCGGGGCGCGGGGCTGAGGCTGGGGCTTCCTTGTAGGAGCGAGCTTGCTCGCGAACCAGCCGGAGACGCCTGAGTTCTGGTTCAACTCCGCTCCCTCTCCCTAACCCTCTCCCTGAAGGGAGAGGGGACCGTTCGGAGTGCTCGGATGTTCTGGAGTTCGCCGGATGCCGTGATACCCGGCTGAAGCCTTGCTGTCAGCCGGCACGGACAAGCCCCCTCTCCCTTCAGGGCGGGGCGCGCAGCCGAGGGCTGGGGAGAGGGGACGGAGTCAAACCGAAATACCCAGGCCGCCTGGAGACTCCCTTCGCGAGCAAGCTCGCTCCTACAAAAACCCTCATTCCGCCCCACATCGGTGCGCACCATTTACGTGCGCACCAGCAACGCGCACGCGCACCATTCCTGATCACTCGGACAACCCGCCCAGCCCCCGCCATTGCTGGCCGCGCCCGCCCCTGGCAAGGCCCTTGCTGTAGCTCGGCCATTGCCTACTGCCGGACACCGCCATGCTGGTCATCCACCAACGCATCGAGCCCCGCGAGCGCTGGGACGCCGAACTGCACCTGAACTACGAGGCGCGCAGCAAGAGCCGCCTGCGCTGCTACAGCCGCGATGGCGAGGACGTCGGCCTGTTCCTCGAACGCGGCCAGCCGCCGCTGGCGGACGGCGACTGCCTGCTGGCCAACGACGGCCGCGTGGTGCGCGTGTGCGCCGCGCCCGAGCAGTTGATGCACGTGACCTGCGCCAGCCCGCGCGAGCTGAACCGCGCCGCCTACCACCTGGGCAACCGCCACGTGGCGCTGCAGGTGGGCGAAGGCTGGCTGCGCCTGCTCGACGACTACGTGCTCAAGGCCATGCTCGACCAACTCGGCGCCACGGTGCAGAGCATCGAAGCGCCGTTCCAGCCCGAGCACGGCGCCTACGGCGGCGGCCATCACCATTCGCACCATGGCGAGGCGGAATTCAACTACGCGCCGAAGCTGCACCAGTTCGGAGTGCGCAAGTGAGCAACACAGGCCTCTGGCCGTTGCTGCGCCTCGCCAGCCCGCAGTTGCCCATCGGCGGCTACAGCTATTCCCAGGGCCTGGAAGCCGCCCTGGAGCATGGCCTGGTGAGTGACGCCGACAGCGCCTTCGCCTGGCTGGCCGACCAGTTGCAACTGAACCTGGCACGCTTCGAGGGCCCGCTGCTGGCCGAGCTGCTGCGCGCCGCGCTGGCCGCCGACTGGGCCGCGCTAAGCGATGCCGCCGAACGCCACCGCGCCAGCCGCGAGACCCGCGAGCTGGCCCTGGAAAGCCGGCAGATGGGCTTCTCCCTGGCGCAACTATTGGAAGCCCTGCCCGAGCTGGACGAAGCGGCCCGCGCCTGGCTGGCCGCGCAGCCGGAGCCCTCGCTGGCCGCCACCTGGGCGCTGGCCGCGCGGGCCTGGGGCCTGGACGTGGAGCAGGCCCTGGCCGCCTGGCTGTGGAGCTGGGCCGAGAACCAGCTCGCGGTGCTGATGAAGGCCCTGCCCCTGGGCCAGCTGGCCGCGCAGAAGCTCACCTCGCGCCTGCTCCCCGAACTCGAACGCGCCTGCGCCGCCGCGCTGGCGGAGGACGCGCCCGGCGGCGCGCCCTTCGGCCTGGCCCTGGCGAGCATGGTCCACGAAACGCAATACAGCCGTCTGTTCCGTTCCTAGGAGAACCCTGCATGAACTCCCAACCCCTGCGCGTCGGCATCGGCGGCCCGGTGGGCTCCGGCAAGACCGCCCTGACCCTGGCGCTGTGCCACGCCCTGCGCGAGCGCTACAACCTGGCCGTGGTGACCAACGACATCTACACCCAGGAAGACGCCCAGTTCCTGGTGCGCAACCAGGCCCTGGCGCCGGAGCGAATCATCGGCGTGGAAACCGGCGGCTGCCCGCACACGGCGATCCGCGAGGACGCCTCGATCAACCTGGAGGCGGTGGACCAGCTCAACCGCCGCTTCCCGGGCCTGGAGCTGATCCTGGTGGAGTCCGGCGGCGACAACCTCTCGGCCACCTTCAGCCCCGAGCTGTCGGACCTGACGCTGTACGTGATCGACGTTTCCGCCGGCGACAAGATCCCGCGCAAGGGCGGCCCGGGCATCTGCAAGTCCGACCTGCTGGTGATCAACAAGATCGACCTGGCGCCGCTGGTCGGCGCCTCGCTGGAGGTGATGGAGCGCGACGCGAAGAAGATGCGCGGCGAGCGGCCCTTCGTGTTCAGCAACCAGAAGACCGGCCAGGGGCTGGGCGAAATCATCGCCTTCATCGAACGCCAGGGGCTGCTGACCGCGGCCTGAGTTTGTTTTTGGGTTCCCGCGTTCGCGGGAATGACGATGTCGACGCTCACCTGCGTCTCCCCCGCGAACGCGGGGGCCCAATAACCCCATGTATCAAGGAAGCCCCATGTCCCTGCGCAAAAGCCTCTACGCCCTGGCGCTGTTCCTCACCCCGGCCATCGCCTTCGCCCACCCCGGCCACGGCGAGCACGGCCTGGCCGCCGGCGTGCTGCACCCGCTGACCGGCCTCGACCACCTGCTGGCGATGTTCGCCGTCGGCCTCTGGGCCGCCCAGCAACGGGGCGCGGCGCGCCTGGCGCTGCCCTGCACCTTCGTCGGCGCCATGCTGCTCGGCGGCCTGCTCGGCTTCGACGGCGTGCAGTTGCCCTTCGTCGAGACCGGCATCGCCGCCTCGGTGCTCGCCCTCGGCTTGTGCGTGGCCCTGGCGGTGCGCCCGCCGCTGCCGCTGGCCATGGCCGTGACCGCGCTCTTCGCCCTGGCCCACGGCATCGCCCACGGCCTGGAGCTGCCGGAACTGTCCAGCCCCTGGGCCTATGCTGCGGGCTTCGTCTGCGCTACCGCTGCGCTGCATGCCGCGGGCTATGCGCTGGTGCGCTTCCTGCCGCAGGCTGCGGCGCCGTTGGTGCGTGTGGCGGGTTTGGCCTCGGCGGGTGCCGGGGTGTGGCTGCTGGCGGGTTGATCGCGAATCCGGATTGAGAATCGCGGACGGAGTCCGCTCCTACGGGGGAGGAATACTGTGCCTCCCAGCAGCCTGTAGGAGCGGGCCCTGCCCGCGATTCGCGCGCAGGGCGCGCTCCTACATGGGAATGAGCATGGGACTGAGCCAAGGTGCTCTTCGTAGGAGCGAGCTTGCTCGCGAATGAGCCCCGCTGCGGAGTCTGTTCGCGAGCAAGCTCGCTCCTACGAGAAGCCATACACACCGATCCGTCAGAGCGAAATCGGGTAGTTGAAGATCACCCGCGTCTGGTCGAAATCGCTGTTGAAGCTGCGTCGGTTGCTCGCATGGTTGACGCGCACGTTGAGCTTCTTCAGCGGCCCGCTCTGCACCGTGTAGCCCAGCTCCACATCACGCTCCCATTCCTTGCCGCCGCTGCCGGCCTTGGTGGTGGCGTTGTCGCCCTTGCCGTAGCGCACCATGCTCACCAGGCCGGGCACGCCCATCGCGGCGAAGTCGTAGTCGTAGCGCAGCTGCCAGGAACGCTCGTCCTCATTGGTGAAGTTGCCGTTGAACATGTCGTTGCCCATGGTCCGCCCGCTGCTGCCGTAGACCGACTGCCAGCCACCCTCGCCGCCGACCTTCTGCAGGCCGAGGTAGAGGGTATGCCCGCCATGGTTGGCCGAGAGCAGCGCGTAGGCGGTGTGGCTGTCGATGTCGCCGGCCAGGGCGCGGCCGTCGTCGCGGTCGAAGAACAGGCCGAGGTTGGCGCCCAGCACCCAGTCGCCCACCGGCTGCTTGTGCAGCAGGTTGAAGTAGCGCTGGGTGTAGATGTCCTCCAGTTGCGCGTACCAGGCGCCGACCAGGGTGCGTTGGTCGTTGAAGCGGTATTCGCCGCCGGCGTAGTTGAAGGCATCGGATTTCGCCGTGGGCGCCGACCAGGACGACAGGTCCTGCATGTCCGCCGAATTGCGCAGGCTGACCTGGTCGTAGCGCCCGCCGTACAGGCTCACCCCGGCCCACTCGCGGGACACCAGCGCCGCGCCGCGGAAGGTCTGCGGCAGCAGGCGGCCGTCGTCGTAGCGCAGCACCGGCACGTCCGGCAGCATCTCGCCGAGCTTCAGCTCGCTGGCCGACAGCCGCAGCTTGGCCGCCACCGCCATGCGCCCGTACTCGTCGGCGGCCTTGCCGTCGTCGTGCACCGGCAGCAGCTCGGAGCCGCTCTGGTCGCGGCTGCTGTTCAGCTTCACGCCGTACAGGCCCATGGCGTCCACGCCGAAGCCCAGCGGCCCGCGGGTGTAGCCGGAGCTGAACTTGAGGATGAAGCCCTGGGCCCATTCGTTGATCAGGCTCTTGCCGGCGCTGTGGTCGCGGAAGTCGCGGTTGAACGCGTAGTTGCGCAGCACCAGGTCGGTGCGCGAATCCTCGAAGAAGCCGCCCTCCTCGGCCAGCGCGGGCGCGCACAGCAGCGGCAGGGCCACGCAGGCGAGGGACGGCAATAGGGCGGTGTGACGGTTTTGCATTGTTATTGTTCTCCGTTTTTTTCGGGGTGCAGCGGCCCGCGGCGCGTCCGTGTGAGCGCGCCGTGGGCGGGGTGGGTGGCAGAACCGGCTAGGCGATCAGAACGGGTAGTGGCGCGCCTCCCGTTGCACGCTCACCCAGTGGTCGCGGGTGAATTCGTCGATCGCCCAGTCGCCGTTGAAGCGGCCAAGGCCGGAGTTCTTCTCGCCGCCGAAAGGCGCGTTGGCCTCGTCGTTGACCGGGATGTCGTTCACGTGGGTCATGCCTGCGCGCACCTTGCGGGCGAAGGCCACGCCGCGCTCCAGGTCGCGGGTGAACACGGCGCTGGAAAGGCCGTACTCGCTGGCATTGGCCAGCTCCAGGGCGTGGGCTTCGTCGCGGGCGCGCAGCAGGCCGATCAGCGGGCCGAAGATTTCGTCGCGGGCGATCTCCATGTCCGGGCCGACTTCGCCGTACACGTGGGGCGCCAGCAGTTGGCCCTGCACGCCGCCTTCGTACAGCGGTTTGGCGCCTTCGCGGCGGGCCAGGGCGACCTTCTCCAGCAGGCCTTCGAGCTGGCGGGCATTGATGATCGGGCCCACCGCGGTCTCCATCGACTGCGGGTCGCCGACCTTCACCTGCTTCACGCGCTCGACGAAGCGTGCGGCGAAGACGTCGTACAGCGCGTCGACCACGATGATGCGGTTGATCGCCATGCAGATCTGCCCCTGGTGCAGGAACTTGCCGAACACCGCGGCGTTCACCGCCTGCTCCAGGTCGGCGTCTTCCAGCACCACGAAGGGGCTGTTGCCGCCCAGCTCCAGGGCCACGTGCTTGAGGTGCGCGCCGCCGCTGGCGATGCGCCCGATGTTGCGCCCCACCGGGGTGGAGCCGGTGAAGGTCACCAGGCCCGGCACCGGGTGCTCGACGAAGGCGTCGCCGATCTCGCTGCCGGCGCCGACCACCACGCCGAGCACCCCGGCCGGCAGCCCGGCCTCCTCGAAGATGCGCGCCAGCAGCAGGCCGCCGCACACCGGGGTGTCGCTGGCCGGCTTGACCACCACCGCGTTGCCCAGCGCCAGGGCCGGGGCCAGCGAGCGCTGGGTGAGGTGCAGCGGGAAGTTCCACGGGCTGATGACGCCGACCACGCCGATGGCGCTGCGGTACACGCGGCTTTCCTTGCCGGGGATGTTGGAGTCGACGATGCGCCCGTGCACGCGGCTGGGGAAGGACGCCGACTCCAGGGTGATGCCCCGCGCCGCGCCCCATTCCAGGGTGGCCTTCAGACGGGTGCTGCCGGACTCGCGGATGATCCAGTCGATGATCTCCTCGCGGCGCCGGTCGAACACTTCCACCACCCGGTGGAGCAGCGCGGCGCGCTCCGCCGGCGGCAGCGCGGCCCAGGCCGGCTGCGTTTCGGCGGCCTTGCGGTAGGTGGCATCCAGGTCCTCGCGGCTGGCCTGGGGGATTTCCGCCAGCAGGCTGCCGTCGTAGGGGTTGCTGTCGCGCAGCACCTTGCCGGCGCTGCCGGTGCGCCATTCGCCGGCGAGGGGTTGCAGGTGGAAGTCGGTGTAAGCGGTCATGGACGTTCTCCTGATCAAACGGGTTTTTCCGGGGCGGCGAAGGCCGCGCCGGCGTCGCGCGGACGCACGCGGATGAAGCCGATGGCCAACGCGCCGATGACGCCGGGCAGGGCGAAGGCCAGGAAGTTCTCCTGGAACGGCAGCTCCAGGGCCAGCAGGCTGCCGCCGAGCATCGGCCCGGCGATGGCGCCGAGGCGGCCGATGCCGGCGGCCCAGCCGACCCCGGTGGAGCGCACGTGGGCCGGGTAGAACTGCGAGGCGTAGGCGTGGATCACCGCCAGGGTGCCGATGGTGGTGGCGCCGGCGATCACCAGCAGGGCGTTGAGCAGCCAGGGGCCGGGGTTGATGCCCAGCGCCGCCAGCGAGGCCGCGGCCAGGGCGAAGAACAGCACCAGCGTGCGCTGGGTGCCGAGGCGGTCGGCCAGCCAGCCGCCGAACAGCGCGCCGAGGGTGGCGCCGACGTTGAGGGTGACGAGGAACACCAGGCTGGAGGTCAGCGGGTAGCCGCCGTTGGCCATCAGCTTCGGCAGCCAGGTGTTGAGGCCGTAGCTCATCAACATGCACATGGCGAAGCCGAGCCACAGCAGCAGCGTGCCCAGCGCCTGGCCGCCGGCGAACAGCTGCGGCAGGCGCGCCTTGTCCGCGTCGGCATGGGGTTTGGCGATCGCCAGTTCGGCCCCCGCACGGTAGTTCGGCTCGACCTTGGCCAGCAGCGCATCGAGTTCGCCGCGGCGGCCCTTGAGTTCGAGGAACGCCGCCGACTCCGGCAGGTAGCGCAGCATCAGCGGTACGCTCAGCACCGGCAGCACGGCGACGTAGAACACCGACTGCCAGCCCCACTGCGGGATCAGCGCGATGCCGACCAGCGCCGAAAGCACCGCGCCCACCGAGTAGAAGCTGGACATCACGGTGATCAGCGTGGCGCGGCGCCCGGCCGGGGCGAACTCGCTGATCAGGTTGACCGCGCTGGGCACCAGGGCGCCCAGCGCCAGGCCGGTGCCGAAGCGGCAGACGCCCAGCTCCAGCGGGTTGCGCGCATGCCCGGTGAGGAAGGCGGCGAGGCTCGCCAGCAACGTCATCAGGATCACCAGGCGGCGCCGGCCGAAGCGGTCGGCCAGGGGCGCCAGCAGAGTGCCGCCGAAGAGCATGCCGAACAGCGCGCAGCTGCCCAGGGTACCGGCCTGCACCGGGCTGAGCTGCCACTCGTGCATCAGGCGCGGCACCACCGAGCCGTAGACCACCATGTCGTAGCCGTCGAACAGCATGATGAAGCAGCCCCAGGCGAGGATCAGCCAGTGGGTGCGGTTGAAGCGGGCGGCGTCGATCACCGCCGCGACTGTCGTCTTGTGCATAACCACCTCTTGTTATTTTTCTGTGGGTGTAGCGGGAGGCGCCCAAGGCAGGGCGCGCACGCGTCAGGGTTCGATGGTCAGGGTGGGCACCTCGATCAGCACCGGCTCGTCGCCGGCCAGGGCGCGGGCCAGTTCCGCGCGCAGGCTGGCGGCGTCGGCCGCCTGCACCGAGCGCACGCCGTAGCCGCGGCCGAGCTGGCAGAAGTCCAGGCCGGGCACGTCCAGGCCCGGGGCGTCGGGCACGTCGAGCACCCCGGCGAACCAGCGCAGCGCGCCGTAGGTGCCGTTCTTGAGGATGATGAACACCGCCGGGATGCGGTATTGCGCGGCGGTCCAGAGCGCGGTGATGCCGTAGTTGGCCGAGCCGTCGCCGATGATGCCGATCACCCTGCGCTGCGGTTGCGCCAGCTGCACGCCGACCGCCGCCGGCAGGCCGAAGCCCAGGCCGCCGGCGGCCGGGAAGAAGTAGCTGCCCGGCTCACGCATCCGCACCCGCTGCCAGAAGGCGTTCACGGTGGAGGTGGATTCCTTGACGAAGATGGCGTCGTCCGGGGCCAGTTCGTCGATCACGTCGAACACGGTTTCCGGGTGCAGCAGGCCTGCTTCGTCGGCACGCGGCGCCGGGCGCGGCAGGGCTTCGGGCATCGGCCGCGCGTTGGGGTGTACCGCCTCCACCAGGGCTTCGAGGGTGAGGAAGATATCGCCGACCAGGGCATCGCCCATGGGCGCGCGGGCGGCCTCGCCGGGGTCGCAGGTGATGTGCACCAGTTCGGCGCCGGCGGGCAGGTAGTCGCCCGGGGCGAACTGGTGGTAGCGGAACACCGGGGCGCCCACCACCAGGATCAGGTCATGCCCGGCCAGCCGTTGCGAGATGCCGGCGATGGCCGCCGGCAGCACGCCGCGGAAGCACGGGTGGCGGGTGGGGAACGGGCAGCGCGAGGCAGACGGTGCGACCCAGGCCGGCATGCGCAGCTTCTCCGCCAGTTGCACGGCCAGCGGGTTGGCGCGGGCACCGTCGACGTCCGGCCCCAGCACCAGCACCGGGTTGCTCGCCCGCGACAGGCGCCCGGCCAGTTCGCCCAGTTGCGCCGGCGAAGGCAGCCCGGCGCTGGCCACGTTGCGCGCGGCCAGGTGCTCGACGCCCGCCGGCGCCGGCTGTGCCCAATCGTCGTAGGGAATCGACAGGTACACCGGGGCCTTGGGCGCCAGGTTCGCCATGTGGATGGCCTGGCTCAGCGCGCGCGGCACGTCCTGGGCACAGGCCGGCTCGGCGCTCCACTTCACCAGCGGCTTGGGCAGCTGCGGCGCCTCGACGTTGGCCAGCATGGCCTCCACGCCGATCATCGAGCGCACCTGCTGGCCGGCGCTGATCACCAGCGGGCTGTGGCTGTACCAGGCGTTGGTCAGCGCGCCCATGCCGTTGCCGGTGCCGGCGGCGGCGTGCAGGTTGACGAAGGCCGGCTGGCCGCTGGCCAGGGCGAAGCCGTCGGCCATGCCGACCACCGCGCCTTCGTGCAGGCCGAGGATGTAGCGGAAGTCCGCGGGGAAGTCCTTGAGGAACGGCAGCTCGTTGGAACCGGGGTTGCCGAAGATGGTGGTCAGGCCGTGGCGACGGAGGATGTCGTAGGAGGCGCAATGGACGGTTTTCATGCTGGCCCTTCAGGCTCGTTCTTGGGTTTGCGCTACTCTCGCAGCGGCCTGATAATCGATCAAATCGATAGTCTTTCTATCGAAAATAAAAACTATCTATGTGACTGTCATGGCCCAGATCGACCTCAACCTGATCCGCACCTTCGTCACCCTCTACGAGGCCGGCAGCGTGACCGCGGCCGCCGAGCGCCTGTTCGTCACCCAGCCCTCGGTGAGCTACGCCCTGGCGCGGCTGCGCGAGCTGTTCGACGACCCGCTGTTCAGCCGCAGCCGCGACGGCATCCAGCCGACCTTCGTCGCCGAGCAGCTGTACGCCACCCTGCGCGAGGCGCTGACGCGCATCGAGGGCGCGGTGCAGAGCACCCGCCAGTTCGACCCGGCCACCACCGAGCGGCGCTTCCGCATCGCCCTGTCGGACCTGGGCGAGCTGGGCTTCCTGCCGCTGATCCTGGCGCGGCTGAACCGCGAGGCGCCGCTGGCCGAGGTGGAAGTGCTGCCGCTGCAGGTGGACGAGGTGGGCGACTGGCTGGCCAGCGGCAAGGTGGACACCGCCATCTGCCGCCAGGCGGTGCCCGGCAGCCGCAGCCGGGTGCTGATCCAGGAGCGCTACGTGTGCCTGCTCAGCGCCGACCACCCGCGCATCGGCGAACGCCTGGAGCTGGCCGGCTACCTCGCCGAGCGCCACGTGGTGGTGACGCGCACCTCCGGCCACGGCATCGCCGAGGACGTGCTCCAGGCGATGAAGCTGGAGCGCCGCATCGCCCTGCGCGTGCCGCACTTCTCGGTGCTGCCGAAGATCATCCCCGGCACCGACCTGCTGACCATCCTGCCGGCGCAGATCGCCCGCATGTTCGTCGCCGAGGGCGGGCTGAAGATGCTCGAACTGCCCTTCGCCGTGCCGGCGTTCGAGGTGTCCCTGCACTGGCGCGCGAGCAGCGAGCAGTCGGCGGCGCTGGAGTGGTTCCGCAACGCCATCGCCGACGCGATCCTCGAAGGGCAGCATTGAGGAGTCCTCAGTGCGCGGCCAGCGGCTCGCCGGCCGGCGCCGCCGGGCGCAGGCCCAGCAGCACCAGGGCGGCGGCGGCGAAGACCACGGCGAACACGCCGTACAGGTGCAGCGGTTGCCAGCCGTCGTCCAGCAGCAGCCCGGCCACGGTGGGCGAGAGAATTGCGCCCAGGCGCCCCACGCCGATCGCCCAACCCACCCCGGTGGCGCGCACGCCGGCCGGATAGATCAGCGGCGACAGCGCGTAGAGCCCGGCGATGCAGCCGTTGGCGAACAGCCCGATGAGCAGCCCCAGGCCAAGCGCGGCGGCCAGTGACGAGGCCGAGCCGAGGAACAGCACCAGCAGCGCCGCGGTGACCAGCATGAAGCCCTGCAGCACCCGCGCCAGCGGCACGCGCGCCGAGAGCGCGCCGACCAGGGCGGCGCCGAAGATGCCGCCGATGCTCAGCAGCACGCCGCCGGTGATGCCCTGCTGCGCGGTGAGGCCGGCGGCGGTGAGCAGCTTGGGCGTCCAGCTCATGATGAAGTAGAAGCCGAACATGGCGAGGAAGAACAGCAGCCAGATCAGCAGCGTCGAGCGGCGCAGCGCGGGCGCCAGCAGCTGCAGCATCGCCACGCCGGAGGCCTCGCGCGAGCGGACTTCGGGCAGCGCATCCAGGCTCTGCAGGCCCAGGCGCCGGGCCAGGTCGTTGACCCGCGCCAGGGCGTTGGCCGGACGGCGGGCGAGGAGGAAGTCCAGCGATTCGGGCAGGCCCGCCAGCACCAGCGGGATGGCCGCCAGGGAGATCAGGCCGCCGGCCAGGAACACCGAGCGCCAGCCCCAGTGGCCGATCAGCCACACCGCCAGCAGTCCGCCGAAGGTGGCGCCCAGGGCGTAGCCGGTGGATTGCAGGCTGACCGCCAGGGGGCGCCAGCGGCGGTTGGCGTATTCGGCGGCGATCACGTTGCTGCTGGCGAGGATGCCGCCGATGCCAAGGCCGGTGAAGCCGCGCAGCAGGGCCAGTTGCGTCGGGCTCTGGGCCAGGGCCGAGCACAGCATGCCGAGGCCGCACAGCAGCAGGCAGAAGAGGATCAGCGGGCGGCGCCCGAAGCGGTCGGCGCGCGGGGCGATGAACAGCGAGCCGGCGGCCATGCCGAACAGCCCGGCGCTGAGCAGCAGGCCGACCTGGGCGCCGTTCAGGCTCCACTCGGCGGAGACCGAGGCGGCGGTGAAGGCCATCACCAGCACGTCGAAGCCGTCGATCATGTTGAGCAGGATGCAGATGCCGATGGCTGTCCACTGGAAGCGGTTCATCGGGCCCTGGTCGAGGGCATGGCGCAGGTCACGATTCATGGGCGCACCTCCGGCGGACGGAGGTTCGGGAATGGGCGCACGGCATGGCGGGTTCCTCTTGTTCTTGTTGTGGAGGCTTTGCTGGCGCACACCCTGGCAGCAGTGGATCCCGAAAACAAGCCCTATTGGATCCCAAAAACACGGAATGGACTGACGGAATCTACAGAGCCCAAAGACTTTACGATGCCAGAACCCTTATTTATCGGAGATTTCAGCCTGATCATGGAATTCGTTCGGTTATCGAACTGATTATTTTTCGACCACCACGGTTGACAGGCCTTCCGCTCGAAGCCAACCATTGGATCCAATAAAAACCACAAGATGAGGATCGCCCCATGTTCCCGAAGAACGCCTGGTACGTCGCCTGCACCCCCGACGAGATCGCCGAGAAGCCCCTGGGCCGGCAGGTCTGTGGCGAAAAGATGGTCTTCTACCGCGGCCCCGAAGGCCGCGTGGCGGCGCTGGAGGACTTCTGCCCGCACCGCGGCGCGCCGCTGTCGCTGGGCTTCGTCGAGGACGGCAAGCTGATCTGCGGCTACCACGGCCTGGCCATGGGCTGCGAAGGCCACACCGAGTCCATGCCCGGCCAGCGCGTGCGCGGCTTCCCGGCGATCCGCAAGTTCGCCGTGGAAGAGCGCTACGGCTTCATCTGGGTGTGGCCGGGCGACGCCGCGCAGGCCGACCCGGCGCTGATCCACCACCTGGAATGGGCCGACAACCCGGACTGGGCCTACGGCGGCGGCCTGTACCACATCCAGTGCGACTACCGGCTGATGATCGACAACCTCATGGACCTGACCCACGAGACCTACGTGCACGCCAACAGCATCGGCCAGAAGGAGATCGACGAAGCCGCGCCGAAGACCCGCACGGAGGGCGACGAGGTGATCACCGAGCGGCATATGGAAAGCGTCATGGCTCCGCCCTTCTGGCGCCTGGCCCTGCGCGGCAACGGCCTGGCCGACGACGTGCCGGTGGACCGCTGGCAGATCTGCCGCTTCACCCCGCCCAGCCACGTGCTGATCGAGGTTGGCGTGGCCCACGCCGGCCACGGCGGCTACCACGCCCCGGCGCAGCACAAGGCGGCGAGCATCGTGGTCGACTTCATCACCCCGGAGAGCGAGACCTCGATCTGGTACTTCTGGGGCATGGCGCGCAACTTCCAGCCGCAGGACGCGGCGCTCACCGCGACCATCCGCGAGGGCCAGGGGAAGATCTTCGGCGAGGACCTGGAGATGCTCGAACAGCAGCAGCAGAACCTGCTGCGCCATCCGCAACGGCAACTGCTGAAGCTGAACATCGACGCCGGCGGCGTGCAGTCGCGGCGCATCCTCGAACGCCTCTGCGCGGCCGAGCAACAGCAACCCGCCGCCGCGCTCATCGCCAGCGCCTGAGCCCCTTTCCAGAGCCGGCCCGCGAGGCCGGCCAAGCGTGAGACCGCCACCGTGCTAGACGTCGTCATCACCCGCGTGCAGCGGGAAACCCCGGACATCCTCAGCCTCGAACTGGCCCGCCCCGACGCCGGCCCCCTGCCCGCCTTCAGCGCCGGCGCGCACATCGACCTGCACTTGCCGGGCGGGCTGGTGCGCCAGTACTCGCTGTGCAACGCGCCGGAGGAAACCCACCGCTACCGCATCGCCGTGCTGCGCTGCGCCGACTCGCGCGGCGGCTCCCGCGCGGTGCACGAACTGCAGGCCGGCCAGCCGTTGCGCATAGGCGAACCGCGCAACCTCTTCCCCCTCGCCGAAGGCCCGGGGCGGCGCCTGCTGCTGGCCGGCGGCATCGGCATCACCCCGCTGCTGAGCATGGCCGAGCAACTTTCGCGCAGCGGCGCCGACTTCGAGCTGCACTACTGCGCCCGCTCGGCGCAGCAGGCGGCTTTCGTCGAGTACCTGGCGCAATCCGCCTTCGCCACCCGTGTGCATTGCCACTTCGATAACGGCGAGCCGGCGCGGCGCCTGGACGTGGCGACGTTGCTGGCGGCGCAGGCGGGCGATGCGCAGCTGTACACCTGCGGCCCGGCGGGCTTCATGGAGCATGTGCTGGACAGTGCGCGAGCCCTGGGCTGGGACGAGTCGCGCCTGCACCGTGAGTACTTCGGCGCTGAGCCGGACGTGGGCGGCGAAGCCTTCGAAGTGCAGTTGGCGAGCAGCGGGCAGGTAGTGCGCGTGGAGGATGGGCAGAGTGTGGTGGAAGCGCTGCGGTGCGTCGGTGTGGAGGTGCAGGTGGCGTGCGAGCAGGGTATCTGCGGTACCTGTCTGACGCGGGTGTTGGAAGGGGTGCCGGAGCATCGCGACCAGTACCTGACCGAGGATGAGCAGGCTGCCAATGACCAGTTCACGCCTTGTTGCTCGCGGTCGCGGAGTGCGCGGTTGGTGTTGGATCTGTAGGGATGGGATTGCTTGGGGAGTTTCCCGTGTAGGAGCGGGCCCTGCCCGCGAATCGCGCGCAGGGCGCGCTCCTACACCCTCCGGCAAACACACCGCCCCGTAGGATGGGTTGAGCGAAGCGATACCCATCACCGCGACCGCATGGGTTTCGCAGGCTCAACCCATCCTACGCAGAGCGCCTCGGCGCGGCCGGCAGAACCATGCCCCTACGACCGGTCTTTTTCCGCAGCAGTGGGCTTCTTCAGCACCGCCACACCCTCGCGCGGCGGGTGGAAGTATTCGGCGTAGCGCAGGGTAGCGTTGGCATGCTCGCGCATGATCGCCTCGGCGCGGGCGCCCTGGCCGTTGACCAGGGCGTCGTAGGCGGCGTGGTGCTGCATGTGGGCGAAGTTGAAGCGCTGGTATTCGCGGGGCAGGTTGTCGCGGTCCACCGCCAGCGAGCTGACCGAGGCGAACGGCAGGTGGTCGTTGCGCGCCAGGGCCTCGGCAATGGCGCGGTTGCCGCTGGCCTCGATGATCGCCTGGTGGAAGCGCATGTTGAGGCTGTGGTAGGCCTCCAGGTCCTCGGGCAGCACGTGGCCCTTTTCGAAAATGCGGTCGCCTTCGTCCAGGCATTGCTGAAGCTGCGCCCGCGTCTGCTCGGAGATTCCGCGCTCGGCCGCCTGGCGCGCCGCCAGTCCTTCCAGCACGCCGCGTACCTCCACGGCGCCGGCGATGTCGTCCTCGGTGACCTCGCGCACCGTGTAGCCACGGTTGCCGGCCTTGACCAGCAGCCCTTCCTGCTCCAGCACACGCAACGCCATGCGCACCGGCATGCGCGAAACCTGCAGGCGCTCGGCGGTGGGAATCTCGACGATGCGCTCGCCGGCGGCCAGTTCGCCGGAGGCGATCATCTTGCGCAGTTCAGCCAGCACGCGTTGGCCTGGTTTGCTCATCGAGGGGGCTCTTGTGGCGGGGAGGAGTTGGCGGATGATAACGCGGTGTGGTGCTTTTCGTAGGAGCGAGCTTGCTCGCGAATGGAGCTCCCCGGCAGCTGCGCAGTTGGCCCCAACCTCAGTCCCCTCTCCCCAGCCCTCGGCTGCGCGCCCCGCCCTGAAGGGAGAGGGGGCTTGTCCGTGCCGAGAAAGGATTTGGTGTCAGCCGGGTAATCGGTACAAGCCGGCTGACGCCGAAACATCAGCGCGCTCCGAACGGTCCCCTCTCCCTTCAGGGAGAGGGAGCGGAGTCAAACCAACGCAGAGGAATCGCCGGGAAACTCCGTTCGCGAGCAAGCTCGCTCCTACAAGAGCCTGCTCCTCACCCCTTGCGATGCACCGAGAACCCCGCCCAGGCCTGGCTCACCGGCATGATCTCCAGGCTGTTGATGTTGATGTGCGGCGGCTGGTTGACGATCCAGTGGATGGTCTCGGCGATGTCTTCGGGCTGCAGCGCCTCGGTGCCGGCATAGGTCTTGTCGTAGCGGGCCTGGTCGCCACCGAAGCGCACCAGGGAGAACTCGCTTTCGCACAGGCCCGGTTCCAGGTTGCTGACGCGCACGCCGGTGCCCTGCAGGTCGCAGCGCAGGCTCAGGGAGAACTGTTCGACGAAGGCCTTGGTGGCGCCGTAGACGTGGCTGCCGGGGTACGGCCACTGGCCGGCCACCGAGCCGAGGTTGAGGATGCTGGCGCCGCGGCCGTGGGCGATCAGCCGGGGCAGCAGCAGGCGGGTGCAGTACATCAGGCCCTTGATGTTGGTGTCGACCATGGTGTCCCAGTCGTCCAGGTCGCACTCCTGCGCCGGGTCCGCGCCCAGGGCCAGGCCAGCGTTGTTGATCAGCGCGCGCAGTTTGTCGAAGCCGGCCGGCAGGTTGTCCACGGCGCGGGCCACGGCGGCGCGGTCGCGCACGTCGAGGGTGAGCGGCAGGACTTCGGCCTGGGCGGACAGTTCCTTGGCCAGGGCCTGCAGGCGGTCTTCGCGGCGGCCGGTGATCACCAGCGACCAGCCGTCGCGGGCGAAACGGCGGGCGCAGGCTTCGCCGAAGCCGGAGGTGGCGCCGGTGATGAACAGGGTGGGAGTCATGGGCCAATTCCTCTGCTGGCGGTTTTTCTGTCGGACTTCGCAGGATAGCAGCCCTGCCCCGCCAGCCAGCGCTACAGCGGCCGTCCACAATGGCCGAACAGTTCGGCAGGCGCCCAGGGACGCGGGGCGGAGAGGTTTTCCCCCAGGTTTTCCACAGGCTGTTCCACAGCCGGCAGCGGTTTTCCCGAATGCCTGGCGAGCGCCTGCCACGGGCGCAGAAGCCCAGATGTTTCGCGGCTTGCGCCATGCCCCTGGTCAGTATTCAGGCAGTGCTGCGCAACCCACGGCACGCCTGGGCCGGGAGCAGCTTTCCCAAGCTTATCCACAGCTTGCCCAACAGATTCCGTGGACAACCCGCTAGCCGCCCTGCTCCACCAGCAGGCGCGCGGCGATCAGGTCTTCCAGGGCGTAGCCGACCGACTTGAACAGGGTGATTTCCTGGTCGTCGCGGCGCAGCCCCCGGCCCTGCAGCAGGTCGCCGAGCTGGGTGTGGATGGCCGATTCGGCGATGGCGCCTTCGGCCAGGGGGATCAGCAGGTCGCCGGCTTCCTCCAGAGCGCCTTCGCGGGTGTCGACGACGATGCGCGCGCGGCGCACGGCTTCGCTGTCGGTCTCGCGCATGCTCGGCAGGAAGGCGCCGACCAGGTCGAGGTGGGTGCCGGGGCTCAGCCACTCGCCGCGCACCAGCGGCTCGCGGGAGGTGGTCACGCAGCTGATGGTGTCGGCCGCGGCAACGCCTGCGGCGAGGTCTTCGCAGGCGCGCACCGGGTAGCCTTCGCCGGCCAGGCGCTCGACCAGCGCGGCGACCTTGGACGGGTGCCGGCCCCAGATGGCGACGTCGGTGTAGTCACGCACCGCGCAATGGGCGCGCACCATGTGCGGCGCCAGGGTACCGCTGCCGACGATGAGCAGGCGCTCGGCGTCACGCCGGGCCAGGTGGTCCGCCGCCAGGGCCGAGGTGCAGGCGGTGCGCCGGGCGGTGAGTTCGGAGGCTTCGAGCAGCGCCAGCGGGCGGCCGTCGACGCCGTCGAACAGGCAGAACAGCGCCGCCACCGCCGGCAGGCCGCGCGCGCCGTTGCCGGGGAATACGGTGACCAGCTTGACGCCGATGTCCTGCCCCGGGCGCCACACCGGCATGGTCAGCAGCGTGGCGTCGCCGGGCAGCGCATGGCAGCCGCGCACCGGCGCCTCGCAGGCGCCGGCCAGGCCCTGGCGCAGGGCTTCGATCAGTTGTGGATAAGCCAGGCGCTCGGCGACGTCGGCGTTGGTGAGGAAGCGAACGTTTTGCATGGGGCCCCCGGTGAAGGCTGGTTCATTGGATCCCCGCGTTCGCGGGGAAGACGGAATCGAATACCGGAGCGGGACTCGACCCCGTCATTCCCGCGAACGCGGGAACCCAGCGACTACGACGCTAATGCCCACCCAGATAGGCGTCGCGCACCTCCTGGTTGCCCAGCAACTCCGCGCCCGTGCCGCTCATGCGGATCTCGCCGTTGACCATCACGTAGCCGCGGTCGGAGAGCCTGAGGGCGTGGTTGGCGTTCTGCTCGACGAGGAACAGCGTCATGCCGGTCTGCGCCAGTTCGCGCAGGGTCTGGAAGATCTGCTTGACCACGATGGGCGCCAGGCCCAGGGAGGGTTCGTCGAGCAGCAGCAGCTTGGGCCGGCTCATCAGCGCGCGGGCGATGGCGAGCATCTGCTGCTCGCCGCCGGACATGGTCATGGCGCGCTGGTTGCGCCGCTCCTTCAGCCGCGGGAAGAGGTCGAACATGCGCTGCATGTCTTCCTGGGCGTGGTCCATGCCGATGGGGATGGTGCCCATCAGCAGGTTCTCCTCCACGCTCATGTCGGGGAACACCCGGCGCCCTTCCGGCGACTGCGCGATGCCGTTGGAGGCCACGTAGTGCGCCGAGCGCCGGGCGATGTCCTGGCCACGGTAGAGAATCTGCCCGGCGGCCGCGCGCGGCTGGCCGAAGATGGACATCAGCAGGGTGGACTTGCCGGCGCCGTTGGCGCCGATCAGCGCCACCGTCTCGCCTTCGCCAACGGTCAGGGAAACCTTCTTCAGCGCCTGGATCGGCCCGTAGAACACATCCACATCACGGAATTCCAGAATCGGCGCCGTCATGCGACCTCCTCTTCGTCTGCGCCCAGGTAGGCGGCGATCACCTTGTCGTTGCTGCGGATCTCCGCCGGCAGGCCGCGGGCGATCACGTCGCCGTGGTCGAGCACGATGATGTGGTCGGAGATGTTCATCACCATGCCCATGTCGTGCTCGATGAGCAGCACGGTGATGCCGTGGTGGTCGCGCAGGAAGCGGATGATCCGGCTCAGCGCCTGGGTCTCGGCCGGGTTGAGGCCGGCGGCCGGTTCGTCCAGGCAGATGATCTCCGGGCGCGTGCACATGGCCCGGGCGATCTCCAGGCGGCGCTGCTGGCCGTAGGACATCTCGCCGGCCAGGCGGTTGGCGCAGTCCACCAGGTCGACCACTTCCAGCCAGTAGAAGGCGTGGTCCAGCGCATCGCTTTCCGCGCGGCGGTAGCCGGGGGTGTTGAGGATGCCGGCGACCAGGTTGCGGTTGGCGTACATGTGCTGCGCCACCAGCAGGTTCTCCACCACCGACATTTCGCGGAACAGGCGGATGTTCTGGAAGGTGCGCGCGAGCCCCGCGCGGTTCACCAGGTGGGTGCCGCCGAACATCTTGTAGTACACGCGGCTGCCGAACTGCGCCGGGTTGATGAAATCGCCGCCCTGGAACGGCTGGCCGAGGATCTTGATGACGTCGGTGGTGCCGCCCTGGGTGTTGAGCAGGATCTTCCCGCCGGTGGCCTTGTAGAAACCGGTCAGGCAGTTGAACACCGTGGTCTTGCCGGCGCCGTTGGGGCCGATCAGCGCGGTGATGGAGCCGCGCTCCACGTCCAGGTTGACGTCGTTGAGCGCCTTGATGCCGCCGAAGTGCATCATCAGGTGCTCGACGCTGAGAATCTTGTCGCTCATGGCGCCACCCCCTTGCGTGCGGCGAAGCCCCGGCGGTTGATGCGGATCAGCCCGCGCGGGCGCCAGATCATCATCAGCACCATGAGCATGCCGAACAGCAGCACGCGGTAGTCGGCGAAGCTGCGCAGCAGCTCCGGCGTCACCGTCAGGACGAAGGCGGCGATCACCACCCCGAGGGTCGAACCCATGCCGCCGAGCACGACGATGGCGAGGATCAGCGCCGACTCGAAGAAGGTGAACGACGACGGGTTGACGAAGCCCTGGTAGCTGGCGAAGAACACCCCGGCCAGGCCCGCGGTGGAGGCCCCGAGCATGAAGGCCGAGAGCTTGACCAGCACGTGGTTCAGGCCCAGCGAGCGGCAGGCGATCTCGTCCTCGCGCAGCGCTTCCCAGGCGCGGCCCACCGGCATGCGCGTGAGCCGGTGCTTGACGTACAGCACCAGCAGCACCACCAGGAACAGCACGGCGTAGATGAAGATGAACTTGAGGTTCTGGTTGTAATCGATGCCGAGGAACTCGTGGATGGGCGTGCCGCCCTCCTTGGCGCGGCGGCCGAACTCCAGGCCGAAGAAGGTCGGCGCCGGCACCTGCATGCCGTTCGGGCCGCCGGTGAAGGACAGCCAGTTGTTGAGGATCAGGCGGATGATCTCGCCGAAGCCCAGGGTCACGATGGCCAGGTAGTCGCCGTGCATGCGCAACACCGGGAAGCCCAGTAGCGCCCCGGCCATGGCCGCGGTGATGGCGGCCAGCGGCAGCACCGTCCAGAAGCCCAGGCCCAGGTACTGGTAGCCCAGCGCCAGGCCGTAGGCGCCGATGGCGTAGAAGGCCACGTAGCCCAGGTCGAGCAGCCCGGCCAGGCCGACCACTATGTTCAGGCCCAGGCCCAGCAGCACGTAGATCAGCCCGAGGATGACCACGGTGAGCAGGTACTTGTTGGCGAAGAACGGCAGCGCCACGGCGGCCACCACCAGCAGCGGGATGATCCAGCGCAGGCGCGTCTTGTAGCCCGGCGGCAGCACCTGGATGCCGGAGTCGGAGCCCTCGAAGCGGTCGAGGACGCGGCTGCCGACGGTGGTCTGCAGGAACAGGCTGAGCACCAGGCGCCCGGCCATGACCGCGCCGACCATCCAGGCCAGGCGCACCGGTTGCAGGTTGAAGCTGTAGCCGTCGAGCACTATGCCGACGATGGGGCCGAACACGATGAGGGCGACCAGGCCGGCCAGGACGGTGTCCACCAGGCTCTGCTTGAGGTCGATGCGCGGGGCGGAAGCGGTTGCGCTAGCCATGCTCACACCTTCGATACCTGGGGACGGCCCAGGAGTCCTTGCGGTCGGAAGATGAGAATGGTCACCAGCAGCCCGAAGGCGAACACGTCCTTGTAGTCGGTGTTGACCATGCCGGAGAACTGCGCCTCGGCAACGCCGAGGATGAGGCCGCCGAGCATGGCCCCGGGCAGCGAGCCGATGCCGCCGAGCACCGCGGCGGTGAACGCCTTGATGCCGATGATGAAGCCGGCGTAGAAGTCGAAGGTGCCGTAGTTCATGGTGATCAGCACGCCGGCCAGCGCGGCCATGGCGGCGCCGATGACGAACACGTAGGAGATCACCCGGTCGGTGTTGATGCCCAGGATCGAGGCCATCTTGCGATCCTGCTGGGTGGCGCGGCACATGCGCCCGAGCTTGGTGTACTGGATCACGTAGGTGAGTACGGCCATGCCGGCGAAGGAGGCCAGCAGGATGAACAGCTTGGTGTAGGTCAGTTGCACCCAGCCGTCGCCGATGTGGAGCTTGAAGGCGCCCTCGAGCAGCGTCGGCACGCCCTGCTGGCGCGGGCCCTGGGACAGCTGCACGTAGTTCTGCAGGATCAGCGACATGCCGATGGCGCTGATCAGCGGCGCCAGGCGCGTGGAGTTGCGCAGCGGCTTGTAGGCGATGCGCTCGATCACCCAGCCGTACACGCCGGTGACCAGGATGGTGAAGATCAGCGTGCCGAGGATCAGCAGCGGGAAGGAATGCAGGCCGAAGAAGGCCAGCAGCGCCAGGCCGATGGCGGAAAGGTAGGCCGAGACCATGTAAACCTCGCCGTGGGCGAAGTTGATCATGCCGATGATGCCGTAGACCATCGTGTAACCGATGGCGATCAGGCCGTAGACCGACCCGAGGGTCAGCCCGTTGATCATTTGCTGGAGAAAGATGCCGTCCACGATTGGATACTCACGCAAGCGGGGCAGGAAAAGGCTGACGCGGCGCGCCTGATGCGGCTCGTGACCGCCAGCGGGCGACGTCGACCTGCGGGGATGCCGGCGCCGCTCGTGGCGGCGCCGGCAGTCGGCGCTTCAGGCCGGGATCACTTCTTGAAAGCGTCCAGCTGGTGGTACTTGCCCTTGTCGTCCCACTCGTAGACCACGTAGTCGGAGACTTTCAGGTCGCCCTTCTGGTCCCACTCCTTCTTGCCCATCACGGTCTGCACCGGGTGCGACTTCAGCCACTTGGCAGCGGCCGCCGGGTCGGTCTTGCCGGCGCCGTTGAAGCCGGCCGCCAGGGCCTGCACCGAGGCGTAGGCGTAGAGGGTGTAGCCCTCGGGCTCGAAGCCGCCGGCGCGGAACTTCTCGACCACCGCCTTGCCGTCGGGGATCAACCGCGGGTCGGCGCCGAAGGTCATCAGCACGCCCTTGACGTATTGCGGGCCGCCGGCGGTGGTGACCAGTTCGTCGGTGACGATGCCGTCGTCGGACATGAACTTGGCGGTCAGGCCCTGTTCGCGCATCTGCCGCACCAGCGGGCCGGCCTCGGGGTGCAGGCCGCCGAAGTAGACGACCTCGGCGCCGGAGGCGCGGATCTTGGTGACCAGGGCGTTGAAGTCCTTCTCGCCGCGGGTCAGGCCCTCGTACAGCACTTCCTTCACGCCGCGCTTGTTCAGCTGCGCGCGGGTGGCGTCGGCCAGGCCCTGGCCGTAGGTGTCCTTGTCGTGGATGACCGCGACCTTCTTGGCCTTGAGCACGTCGACGATGTAGTCGCCGGCGACGATGCCCTGCTGGTCGTCGCGGCCGCACATGCGGAACATGCCGGAGAGGCCGCGCTCGGTGACCGCCGGGTTGGTCGAGCCGGGGGTGATGGCGATGATGCCGGCCTCGTCGTACACCTCGGAGGCGGGGATGGTGGAGGAGGAGCAGAAGTGGCCGACCACCGCCACCGCCTTGTCTTCGTCGACCAGGCGGTTGGCCACGGCCACGGCCTGCTTCGGTTCGCAGGCGTCGTCCGCCTTCACCAGCTTGATCTTCTCGCCGTTGACGCCGCCGGCGGCGTTGATGTCCTCGGCGGCCTGGGTCGCTCCGCGCCAGTATTGCTCGCCGAAGGAGGCATTGGCCCCGGTGTGCGGGCCGGCGACGCCGATCACGACGTCGGCCTGGGCGAGAGAAGTCATGCCCATCGCGGCGGTTACCGCCAGGGCCAGAAAGCCTTTTCTGAAAATCTTCTGCGACATGGAGTTTTGCTCCTGAGGTTTTTGTGGTGACGCGCGAAACAACAGATGTTGGCGATTAGCCAACAGCAAGCCGCGTGCCATCCGTTTTTGTTATTCGAAAAGTCGGACAGCAGAACCGGCCAGGGCCGGCAGAAAACAGCTTTTGGCGTGTGCAACCCCCAAAAACAAAAGGTGCAACCCAAACATCCGATGGGCGCAACCGTCCATCCCGCGAGCTGGCACAACCAGCAGCCAACGGGCGCAACCCGAGCGGTAACCATCGCTGTCACCTAACTGCACATTCTCGGTGCGCGCCCATCGAGGTAACGCACCAAAAAGGCTAGACCAAAGTGCAGAAGGGGCCAGACGAGGCGGACGGGGCCGGGCGCCCCCGTCCCGGGCGCGCCACTAGATCACCACGCGCAGGCACTGCCCGGCGTGGTAGAGCGAGAAGCCCGCCTCGTACAGGCAGCTGCGCAGGCCCGCCGCGGAAACCTCCTCCAGCGGCCGCAGGGGCATGGGCAGGGCGCTGGCCTCGCCGCGCAGCAGGAAGTCGGCGAAGGCCTTGCCCACCACAGTGCCGGTGGTCACCCCGCGGCCGTTGTAGCCGCTCATGGCGAGCAGCCCCGGCGCCGGCTCGAACAGGCGCATCAGGTGGTCGGGGGTGAAGTCGATGCAGCCGGTCCAGGTGAATTCCCAGTCCACCTTGCCCAGCCGCGGGAAGTAGTGCTGCTGGATGCGGTCGGCCCAGCTGCGGATGAACCATTCCGGCTTGCCGGTGCCCTTGCCCAGGCTGCCGAGCAGCAGGCGGCCGTCGGCGTCGCGGCGGATGCTGCTGAGCACCTGGCGGGTGTCCCAGGAGCCCTGGCCGCCGGGCAGGATGCGCGCGGCCTCGGCGCCCTCCAGCGGGCGCGAGGCGACCTGGTAGTAGTAGCCGGGGAAGAAGGTGCGGCGCAGTTGCGTCCACTCGCCCTCGGTGTAGGCGCTGGAGGCGATCACCACCTTCTGCGCCAGCACGCTGCCCTCGCCGGTGATGACGCGCCAGGCAGCGCCCTCGCGCTCCAGCGCGGTCACCGCCGAGTTGTGGTACAGCCCGCCGCCCAGCTCGACCACGGCGCGGGCCAGGCCGCTGACGTAGGCCATGGGGTTGAGGGTGCCGGCGCGGCGGTCGAGCAGCGCGCCGGCGATCCGCTCGGTGCCGCAGGCCTCGGCGCAGGCCGCGCCGGTGAGCAGCTCGACCGGGGCGCCGCGGCGCTGCCATTGCTCGCAGCGGCTGCGCAGGTCGTCCAGGCCGCGCTGGTTGTGGGCCATGTGCAGGGTGCCTTCGCGGCGCGCCTGGCAGTCGATGGCGTACTTGTCGATCAGCGAGAAGACCAGCGAGGGCGCCGCGCCAAGCATGCGATTCAGGCGCGCGCCGACCTCCTGGCCCATGCCCGCCTCGATGTCGTCCGGCGGAATCCACAGGCCGGCATTGACCAGCCCGACGTTGCGCCCGGCGCCGCCATGGCCGGTTCGATGGGCCTCCAGCACACAGACGCTGCGCCCCGCCTCCAGCAGGTGCAGGGCCGCGGAGAGCCCGGTGAAGCCGGCGCCGACGACGCACACGTCGGCCTCGTGTTCCCCCAGCAGCGACGGCGCCTGCGGCCGCTCGGGGGTCAGGTGTTCCCACAGACACTCTTGGCGAAGCGACATCCAGCGATCCTTCTACGCGAACCTTGTGAATGACTCTGTACTGCGGCCGACAGCCCGGCGTAGCCCCCCCCTTGTAGGAGCGAGCTTGCTCGCGAACCGATTCCGCTGCGGGGCCTGGTTCGCGAGCAAGCTCGCTCCTACGAAGAGCGGGAGCGCTCCCGGGCTGTAGCCCTCAATCGAACACTATGCCCTGGGCCAACGGCAACTCCCGCGACCAGTTCACGGTGTTGGTCTGCCGGCGCATGTAGGCCTTCCAGGCGTCGGAGCCGGATTCGCGGCCGCCGCCGGTTTCCTTCTCGCCACCGAAGGCGCCGCCGATTTCCGCGCCGCTGGGGCCGATGTTGACGTTGGCGATGCCGCAGTCGCTGCCGATCGCCGACATGAAGGCTTCCGCCTCGCGCAGGTCGGTGGTGAACACGCAGGACGACAGGCCCTGGGGCACGGCGTTGTTCAGCGCCACCGCCTCGTCGAAGTCCTTGTAGGGGACCACGTAGAGGATCGGGGCGAAGGTCTCGCTGCGCACCACGTCGCTCTGCTCGGGCATCTCGACGATGGCCGGGGAAACGTAGAAGGCGTCGGGGAACTGCTGTTGCAGCTGGCGCTCGCCGCCGAACACCACGCCGCCCTCGCCGCGCGCCTGCTCCAGCGCGCCCTGCATGGCCAGGAAGCTGCGCTCGTCGATCAGCGGGCCGACCAGGTTGCCCTGCAGCGGGTGGCCGATGCGCACCTTCGAATACGCGGCCTTCAGGCGGGTGACGATCTCGTCCTTCACCGACTCGTGGGCGATCAGCCGGCGCAGCGTGGTGCAGCGCTGCCCGGCGGTGCCCACGGCGCTGAACAGGATGGCGCGCACGGCCATGTCCAGGTCGGCGCTGGGGGCCAGGATCATGGCGTTGTTGCCGCCCAGCTCGAGGATGCTGCGGCCGAAGCGCGCGGCGACGCGCGGGCCCACTTCGCGGCCCATGCGGGTGCTGCCGGTGGCGCTGACCAGGGCCACGCGCGGGTCGTCCACCAGGGCCTCGCCGGCGGCGCGGTCGCCGATCACCACCTGGCTGAGGCAGGCCGGGGCGTCGCCGAACTGCGCCAGGGCCTTGTCGAACAGGGCCTGGCAGGCCAGCGCGGTGAGCGGCGTCTTCTCCGACGGCTTCCACACCACCGGGTTGCCGCACACCAGGGCCAGCGCGGTGTTCCACGACCACACGGCGACCGGGAAGTTGAAGGCGCTGATGACGCCGACCACGCCCAGCGGCTGCCAGGTCTCGCGCATGTGGTGGCCGGGGCGCTCGGAGGCGATGGTCAGGCCGTAGAGCTGGCGCGACAGGCCGACGGCGAAGTCGCAGATGTCGATCATCTCCTGCACTTCGCCCTGGCCTTCCTGGGTGATCTTGCCGGCTTCCCAGGACACCAGCTCGCCCAGCTCGGCCTTGTGCGCGCGCAGCTGCTCGCCGAACAGCCGCACCAGCTCGCCGCGGCGCGGCGCCGGCACCGCGCGCCAGGCGGCGAAGGCCTGGGCCGCGCGGCCGATCTTCTGCTCCACTTCGGCGGCGCTTTCCAGGCGCACGGCGCCCAGGCGGCTGCCGTCGATGGGGCTGTGGATGACATGGTCGCCGTTGGAGTAGAGGGAGGAATCGACTCCCAGTTTCTCGAGCAGTGCGGAAATCATCGCGTCTCCTGAGCCAGTCGGTTAAGCCATTGGAATGCAAGCAGTAATAACCGGCTTGCAGGCGGCCAACAAACAACGTTTCCTATGCACATCATTCCGTAAATTCATGCCAGGGGCGGCTGCGCGTCGGCGGAGCCGCCCCTGGGGCCTTCACAGAGCCGATCACGACGATGCTCAACAAACGCCACCTGCCCTCCATGACCGCCCTGCAGTGCTTCGAGGCCGTGGCCCGGCACCTGAGCTTCACCCGCGCCTCGGAGGAGCTGGCGCTGACCCAGAGCGCGGTGAGCAAGCAGGTGGCGCAGCTGGAGGAAATGCTCCAGCACCTGCTGTTCCGCCGCGTGCGCCGGCGCCTGCAGCTGACCCCGGCGGGCGAGCTGTACCTGCAGGAGGTGCGCAAGATCCTCAGCCAGGTGGAGCTGTCCACCCGCTACCTGCTGTCCTACGGCGGCGAGACCGAGGTGCTGCGCGTGTCCACCCCGCCCACTTTCGGTGCGCGCTGGCTGATCCCGCTGCTCAACGGCTGGCGCCACCGCCACCCGAACATCCACCTGGACCTGCGCCAGGAACTGGAGCCCGACGACCTGCTGCACTCGCGCTGCGACGTGGCCTTCTTCTTCGGCCCCGGCACCCTGCCCGGCGCCGAGTGCCTGCACCTGTTCGGCGAGGAAATGCTGCCGGTGTGCTCGCCGGCGATCCTCCCGGCGCAGCCGCTGGACGACCCGCTGCAGCTGGACGAACTGGTGCTGCTGCAGAACGCCACCCGCCCGGAGGCCTGGCACGAGTGGTTCGCCAGCCTCGACCGGCGCAGCGAGCACAGCTTCCACGGGCCGCGCTTCGACACCTTCTACATGTGCATCCGCGCCGCCCAGGCCGGCTGCGGCGTGGCCCTGCTGCCGCGCTTCCTGGTGGAGGAGGAACTGGCCGAAGGCAAGCTGGTGGTCGCCTGGCCGCACAGCCTGCAGAGCCGCAGCGCCTACTACCTGGCCTACCCCGAGCAGGCCGCGGCGGTGCCCAAGGTGCGCGCCTTCGTCGAGTGGATCGGCGAGCACCTGCAACAGCCCTGAAGCGCCCGCGACCATCCGGGCATCGCCCGGCACGCCGTGTGCTGGTATTTTTTCCGCATCCGACGGGCCGCGCCCGTCCACAACCGGACAGAGGAGCCCCATGAAAACCATCCAAGACACCATCGCCAAGGACCTCAACGCGCAGCCGCCCTTCCAGTCGGAGGCCGACGTGCAGGCGGAAATCCAGCGCCGCATCCGCTTCATCCAGGACTGCCTGCGCGAGTCGGGCACCAGGACCCTGGTGCTGGGCATCAGCGGCGGTGTCGACTCCCTCACCGCCGGCATGCTCTGCCAGCGCGCCGTGGAAGGCCTGCGCGAGGAGACCGGCAACCCGGACTACCGCTTCATCGCCGTGCGCCTGCCCTACAACGTGCAAGGCGACGAGTCCGACGCTCAGGCGGCGGTGGACTGCATCGACCCGGACGAGCGCCACACGGTGAACATCGGCCCGGCGGTCCAGGCCCTGGCCGAGCAGACCCGCGCCCTCGACGGCCTGCCCGCCGCCACCGTGGACTTCGCCCTGGGCAATACCAAGGCGCGCATGCGCATGGTCGCCCAGTACACCATCGCCAACGCCCGCCAGGGCCTGGTGGTGGGCACCGACCACGCCGCCGAGGCGGTAATGGGCTTCTTCACCAAGTTCGGCGACGGCGCCTGCGACATCGCCCCGCTGACCGGCCTGGTGAAGCACCAGGTGCGCACCATCGCCCGCACCCTGGGCGCCCCGGAATTCCTCGTGGAAAAAGTGCCCACCGCCGACCTCGAAGACCTCGCCCCGGGCAAGCCGGACGAACACGCCCACGGCGTGACCTACCAGGAGATCGACGCCTTCCTGCACGGCCAGCCGGTCAGCCCGGAAGCCTTCGAGATCATCAAGCGCACCTACGAGAAGACCCACCACAAGCGGCAGTTGCCGAAGGCGCCGTAAGCGGGCCCTGCGCCATTCCCCTGTAGGAGCGAGCTTGCTCGCGAACGGCGTATCCCGGACGCCGTTGGTGTCCGGATGAACTCCGCCCCCTCTCCCCAGCCCTCTCCCTGAAGGGAGAGGGGGCCGTTCGGAGCGTTCGGCGAGCTCAGCGTCATCCTGATACGCCTAGCTACCCCCGTAGGAGCGGACCTTGTCCGCGATTAACCGACCCCACCGGCGCGATTCGCGGATGAGATCCGCTCCTACGCTGCCCCACCCACTCCATTTCATGTAGGAGCGCGCCCTGCGCGCGATTCGCGGGCAGGGCCCGCTCCTACAGGTTGCGCCGAGATGCTCTTCGTAGGAGCGAGCTTGCTCGCGAACGGCGTACCCCGGACGCCATTGGTGTCCGGATGAATTCCGCCCCCTCTCCCCAACCCTCTCCCTGAAGGGAGAGGGGGCCGTTCGGAGCGTTCGGCGCGCTCAGCGTCATCCTGATACGCCTAGCTACCCTCGTAGGAGCGGACCTTGTCCGCGATTAACCCGCCCCACCGGCGCGATTCGCGGATGAGATCCGCTCCTACGCTGCCCCACCCGCGCCATTCCATGTAGGAGCGCGCCCTGCGCGCGATTCGCGGGCAGGGCCCGCTCCTACAGGTTGCGCCGAGATGCTCTTCGTAGGAGCGAGCTTGCTCGCGAACGGCATATCCCGGACGCCATTGGTGTCTGGATAAACTCCGCCCCCTCTCCCCAACCCTCTCCCTGAAGGGAGAGGGGGCCGTTCGGAGCATTTGGCGAGCTCAGCGTCATCCTGATACGCCTAGCTACCCTCGTAGGAGCGGACCTTGTCCGCGATTAACCGGCCCCACCGGCGCGGTTCGCGGATGAGATCCGCTCCTACGCTGCCCCACCCACACCATTCCATGTAGGAGCGCGCCCTGCGCGCGAAATCGCGGGCAGGGCCCGCTCCTACAGGTTGCGCCGAGATGCTCTTCGTAGGAGCGAGCTTGCTCGCGAACGGCGTACCCCGGATGCCATTGGTGTCCGGATGAATTCCGCCCCCTCTCCCCAACCCTCCCCCTGAAGGGAGAGGGGGCCGTTCGGAGCATTTGGCGAGCTCAGCGTCATCCTGATACGCCTAGCTACCCTCGTAGGAGCGGACCTTGTCCGCGATTAACCCGCCCCACCGGCGCGATTCGCGGATGAGATCCGCTCCTACGCTGCCCCACCCGCGCCATTCCATGTAGGAGCGCGCCCTGCGCGCGATTTCGCGGGCAGGGCCCGCTCCTACAAGCTGCCGGGAGGGACTGTATTTCGCGCCTACGCCACCCGCGCCGGCAGCACGTACTGCCACACCGCCACGAAGTGCAGCAGGCTGCCGGCGATCACGAACAGGTGCCAGATGCCGTGCCAGTGGCGGAAGCGCTCGTCGTAGGCGAAGAACAGGATGCCGATGGTGTAGCTGGCCCCGCCGGCCACCAGCCAGGCCACGCCGCCCGGGCCGAGGGCGTGGTACAGCGGCCCCAGGGCGATCAGCACGATCCAGCCCATCACCGCGTAGATGACGATGGACAGCACCCGCGCCTCGGAGCGCGGCTTGAGTTCCTGCAGCATGCCCAGCACCGCCAGGCCCCAGACGATGCCGAACAGCGTCCAGCCCCAGGCGCCCTTGAGGCTCACCAGGCAGAAGGGCGTGTAGCTGCCGGCGATCAACAGGTAGATCGACAGGTGGTCGAGCTTGCGCAGGATCGCCTTGGCCCGCCCGCGCACGCTGTGGTAGGTGGTGGAGACGCTGTAGAGCAGCAGCAGGCTGCCGCTGTAGACCGAGACGCCGACTATCTTCAGCGCATCGCCGAGCAGGCTGCTGGCAACCACCAGCCAAGTGCCGCCCACCAGCGCCGCCACGGCGCCGAGCAGGTGGGTCCAGGCATTGAATCGTTCACCGTGGTACACGTTTTCCCCCTGACGCGCCCCAGGCATGGCGGGCCGCGTACCCGGATAAGTTAAAACGAAAAAGCCCGGCTGCAAGCCGGGCTTTCGTACGAGGCGACGAACTCACTTCAGTGCAAGGGTGCCCTTCATCATTGCCGAGTGGCCCGGGAAGCTGCAGAAGAACATGTATTGCTCGCCTTCCTTGAGCTTGGAGACGTCGAAGCTCACCGAGTCCTTCTCGCCGGAGCCGATGATCTTGGTGTGGGCGATCACGCGGGTGTCGCCGTCCTTCAGGTAGTTCTTGTCCAGGCCGGCGGCCATGCCGTCGGCGACCACGCCCTGCATGTCGGCGGCGGTGGTCAGTACCCAGTTGTGGCCCATGACGTTCTTCGGCAGGGCGCCGGGGTGGGACAGGTTCACGGTGAAGGTCTTGCAGCTCTTGTCCACGCTGATGGCGTTGGTGTTGAACTGCATCTGGTCGTTGCCTTGAATGTCCACCGAGCATTCGGCAGCCAGCAGCGGGGCGCTGAACAGACCGAGCAGGGTGACAGCAGCGAGTTTGTGGAACATACGAGCCTCCTGGGCAGGTTGGGCGGAGAATCCGGAACGGCAGACTGCCCGATAGTCGGGTGGCGCCTGCTGATCCAGGTCAATTCGGTGCGGGCGGCGCCATAGTCTTGCCAGCATGCAGTTCTATCAGGCTGATACGAACTTTCAACGAGGCAAATTAGCGCGCCCCGTCCAGCATAGACCGTCACGGATGCCTGACGGAGAGCGTCGCCATGCACGACAAATCGGATACAAACATGTATACAATTTTTCAGCAAGTCCTCGCGTGCTATGCCCAGGGCGCTTGCGGCGGCTAGGTCGGCCATGGCGGCTTGGAGCGCGGACACGCAGCAGTTACTCTGACGACCGTTTTGACGGTCACGGAGTTCCAGGCAATGACCTTGCGTTCCATCTGCGTATTCTGCGGCGCCAGCCCCGGTGCCAGCCCCATTTACCGCGAAGCGGCCGAGAGCCTCGGCCGGCATATCGCCGAACGCGGTCTGCGCCTGGTCTACGGCGGTGGTGCCGTGGGCCTGATGGGCATGGTGGCCGATGCCGCCCTGGCCGCCGGCGGCGAGGTGGTGGGGATCATCCCGCAGAGCCTGAAGGAGGCGGAAATCGGCCACAAGGGCCTGAGCCGCCTGGAGGTGGTCGACGGCATGCATGCGCGCAAGGCGCGCATGGCCGAGCTGAGTGACGCCTTCATCGCCCTGCCCGGCGGCCTGGGCACCCTGGAGGAACTCTTCGAGGTCTGGACCTGGGGCCAGCTGGGCTACCACGCCAAGCCCCTGGGCCTGCTGGAAGTGAACGGCTTCTACGACCCGCTGCTGACCTTCCTCGATCACCTGGTGCAGGAACGCTTCGTGCGCGCGGAACATCGCCAGATGCTGCAGCGCGGCGCCACCCCGGCCGAACTGATCGATGCCCTGCAGGCCTGGAAGCCCCTGGCCGCGCCCAAGTGGGTCGACCGCGCGCCGACCTAGCGCCAGCACTCGCTGGTGGCCGGGCTGCGCTGGCCCAGGGCATCGAGCGTCAGGGTGCCGCAGCGCGGATCGTTGCGCTGTGGCGCGACGCTCAGCAAATAGCCACCATTGCCGCTCCCGCCGGCCGCCACCGTCAGGGCGTAGCGCCCATTGCGCGAGCGCGCCTGCAGCCCGAGAGAGGCGATGTCGGCATTCGCCACCACATAGCGGCGGTTCTGCGCGAAGAAGCGTTCCTGGCGCGCCGCCGCCTCCATCAACAGGGCCTGGCCTTCGGCGCGGTCGGAGCGCCGCGCGTATTCCACGTAGCTGGGATAGGCGACGCTGGCGAGGATGCCGACGACGACCACGGCGATCATCAGCTCCAGCAGGCTGAACCCCCGCTGCCTGCTCATTCGGATGCCTCCATCTGGCGCCAGCTCTGCCGGCCCGGACGGATACCATCGTAGAAGCGCACCGCCCCTTCACTGCCGTGGGCGACCCCCAGGCCGCTGGACAGGTCGAAGCCGAGAGACGCCCCGCCCAGGCCGCCGGGGAGCAGCACGCCGGCGACCTTGTCGTTGCCGACACGGTCCTGCGCATCGACCACGCCGTCGTTGTTGTAGTCCAGCGCGTCCGTCAGCGGCGCCCCGCCGGTCAGAGGGTTGAGCGCCAGCAGCCAGGTGCTGACGCCATCCTGGCAGGGATCGGCGTTCGGCGTCAGCGTGGCGAACAACGCCAGCCGGCCGCTGCTGGCCGGGTCGGCGACGACCTGTTCGCCGGTCTGCGGCAGGTCCAGCAGCCAGCCATGCTTGCCGTTGCCGCCCGAGCCAGGCTTCTGCGCAGCGGGCGCCCAGGCCAGCGGGTTGCTGCTGAGGCTTCGGTAGCTGTCGGCGGTCTGGGTGAACTTCTGGGCCTGCAGCCTGTTGCGCGTCACCGTCGAGTCGTTGCCGCCCTGCTCTCCCGACATCAGCCTGTCCCAGATGCCGTAGAGGCTCATCGCCCGGCTGGTGTCGGCCTCGGCGTCGTGGACCTCGAAGTACTTGCCGGTGCCCAGCAGCGCCAGCACGCCCTGGCCCGAGGGATGGCGGACCAGCCAGGGCGCCGCGGTGATGGGCTGGACATTGCTGGAGGCGTCGCGGGCGCGGAACAGCGGCCGGCCGGCCAGCCCGACCCGGTAGTCCGCGGCGCTGGCGGAGTCGGGGCCGCCATATCCGTCCTGGCTGGTGGCCTTGTAGAGGTCGAAGCGCCAGAGGTTGCCGAGCAGGTCGCCGGCGTAGGCATGGTCGACGATGCCGTCGCCGTCCATGTCCGCGGCGCGGGGGCTGGACAGGCCGTTGGCGGCATCGCCGCCCTGGCTCACGTTGAGTTCGCGCAACAGCGCGCCGGTGGCGATGTCGATCAGGTAGAGCACCGCCATGTCCTGCAGGCCGTCGTAGCCGTTGGCGGCCAGCACCGCCCACTGGCCGCTGTGCAGGCGGGTGATGACCGGGCGCGCCAGGGTATGGCCGAGGCGCGCGAACGGGCCGGCGCCGCCTTCGATCTCCCAGAGCAGTTTCGGCTGCTGCGGGTCGGTGACGTCCAGGGCGAAGAGCGCGCGGCCGCCGGCGCCGAGGCCGCCGACCAGCACGCTGCGCCAGGCACCGCCGAAGAACACGTCCTCGGCGACCAGGGGACCATCCACCAGGTAGCGATGCTCCGCAATGGTGTAGCGCGGATCGGTCAACCGGTACATGCCGGCCAGGGCGGGACGGGGCACGAAGGCGAAGACCTCTTCGCCGGTCTCGGCGTCGAAGGCGTGCAGCATGCCGTCGTTGGCGCCGACGTAGATCATGCTGCGCCGCGAGGCCTGCGCCGCCTTGAATTCACTGTAGGCGTTGTCCCTGCTGCTCAGGCCGTCATTGTCGGGGTCTTCCAGGCGGTCGCGCGGGAGCGCCGGGCGGGACGGCGCCGTCACCAGCAGCGGCGCCGAGTTGACGATGTCGCCGAGCAGCCCGCCGCGCCTGCGGAACTCGCCTCCTTCGAGGTCGCGCTTGCCGGCCAGGTACTGCACGCGCGCTTCGCCGCGGGCGTCCTGGTCGCCGGAGAGCGTCTGGTTGAAGACACGCCGCTGCCCGCTGTCGAGGTTGCTCCAGGCGAAGTCCACCAGGCTCTTGCCCTTGCCCATGAGTATCCGCCGCGGGCTCTTGCGCGCGTCGAGCAGCGCCTTGGCGCTCCACAGCTGCTGCCGGCCGGCGTTCGCCGGTTGCAGGTACTTGACCAGGTCGCCGCTCCAGTCCTCGCTGGAGAAGGAGGCGACGTAGACATGCGCCTGGTCCTTCACCTCGCCGGCCGCCACCGCTGGCCGCGCCGCCGAGGCGGTGCGGTTGGCGATGCGCGAGAGGATGCTGGCGAAGGCGTCGACCATCTGCTGCGGGTCCTCGGCGCTGAAGAACTCGCCGCGGGAGTTGATCGCCGCGTGCCAGAGGTCGTAGACGTTGTTCTTGTCACTGGACTTCGCCGGCGGCCAGGCGATGCTGCCGTTGGCCAGGCCCTGGTAGCCAGCCCCCTCGAAGGTGCCGCCCGCCCATTTCGGGCTAACCAGCGACTGCCCCAGGCCCAGGCTCATGGTGAAGGTCACCAGGTGCTGCCAGGTCGCCGGGTTGTTGCGCGGGTCCCAGTATTGCCTGGTGGCGTCCGCCTGGGCGAAGGGAACGTAGGGCTTCAGCTCGTTGGCAAGGTCCGTGCGCGCATCGGTGGCCCAGTAGTGGAAGGCCAGGTCGGCCAGGGTGTCCTTCGCCCCGTCCTTGAAGGGCGAGCGGGCCGCGTAGCGAGTGCCATCCGGCATCGTTCTGCCATTGGCATCAATGTTGCCGCCCACCGAACCTCCCCTGCCGTTCCACAGTCCATCGGTCATCATCAGGTGGTAGCTGGGGCGGCAGGTGAATTTAGGTTCCTGCTTGCCGCCGGGCTCGAAGTCGTAGGCTGGGCTGTCCTCGTCGGCGATGAATTTGCCGGCCCGGTCCAGCGCCTGGCGCAGGGGCGTACCGCCGCTGAACCTGACGCTCGACAGCCAGTAGAAGAAGTCCGCGCGGTGCTTCTTGGCGAATGGACGCAGCAGATTGCCGCCGCTGTAGCTGATGCCGTTGCACCCCCACTGCCCATTGAGCTGGCTGCAGCCGTTCAAATCCTGCCAGGTCAGCCGGATGGACTCGGGCAGGCTGCTGAAAGCCAGGTTGGCGGCGCTCTGGGTGGCCAGGGCGCGGTTGCGGTAGAAGGCGTACCAGATGGCGAAGTTCTCCCGCTCGTCCTCCCCGTTCGGGCCGGAGTTCGCGCCAACCTTGACCAGTTTGTAGCAGCTGTCGTTGTCGGTCGCGGACGCCGAGCAGCCGCTCAGACTCGCGTCGAACCTGTAGTAGTACGCCGGCACGCCGCTGCTGGTCAGATCCGCCCAGTAGTTGTTCGTGAGAAATTCATTGCTACAGGAGGGAACCACCCTGCCGTTGAGTCGCGCCTCGCACGAGAACTGTCCTGTTCGCTTGATCTCCAGATTCAAGCCGGTGGCGATCTCCTTTCTCCAGACTTGCCCGTTGGAGGAGATATAGGCCTTGTGCTTGAAGTCTCTTTCGGGATGCCTAGCTGTCTTGGAATCACTCGACGAGTCCGGGGAGTAACTCCAGGTCACCCGGTACTCGTTGGCCAGGTCGACCGTCTGGCGTCGTTCATCGAAACCGTTGCGCCTGACCCGGGTGAAATCGAAGCCGCCGCCCTGGCTGACAGGGTATTCGCCCACTGTCAGTTGGCCGTTGCTGAACCTGACCTGCTTCGGCACCCGGTAGGTCAGCCGGGGGTTGTAGTACATCGCGTTGTAGCTGGCCGACTTGGCCCGGCGGCTATCGGCGTCCCTCTCGATGTTATCGGGGACATAGGCATCCCACATGCTGCCGGAACTGTCCATAGTCAGGATCAGGTTCGGCGCCACCGTCTGGCTGAGGAACAGCGGCTGCTGGCTGATGTGCAGCTTATCGGCGCTCGCCGGTGCGATCAGCCAGGGCGCGGCCAGGCCGAGGAGGAGACGGGGGTAGTGGCGGCGAAGGCTCATCGGCTTTCCTCAGTTCACGTAGCGCCGGGCGAAGACCGATTGCAGGAGCACCGGCGTGCGCCCGTCATCGCTCCCGGCATAGACGTCGGCGTAGTAGTAGTCGGTGCGCAGCTGCGGCTCGTCGAGGTTGCCCAGGTTCAGGCCGTCGCCATCGCTGGCGAAGTAGGCGGCGTGCTGGCGCAGCGTCCGCTCGAAGCCGCCCTGGCCGTCGTAGTCGATGGCGTTCTGCGCCTTCTCCCACCACGCACCCGGATCGCTGCTCCAGCCCCATTGCCAGGCGCCCTGCGCGTTGACGCGCCGCACGCTGTCCACCTGCAGCACGCAGAGGCCCTGGCGCCCGGCGCAACTGGCGCCGCGCAGGTCGTCGCTGCCGGCGATATCCGCCAGGCGCCGCTCGACGTTGCGCAAGGCCGATTCGGCCGCATTGAAGGCGCGCACCTGCTCCGCGCGATTGCCGGCCAGGCGGAACTCCAGCTGGCTGGCGGAGATGCCGGACAGGGCCAGCAGGGTCATCAGCAGCAGCATGACCAGCGCCACGATGAGCACGGCGCCGCCCTGGGCCGTTGCGCTTGCACGGACAGTCATGGCTTCAGGCTCCTCTGGGCGATGGCGGCGAAGGCGATCTGCAACGGACGGGTGTCGCTGGCGGCGATGACGGGGGGTCGGCCACTCAGCGCCTGCCAGTCGCCGCGCACTCCGCTGGCGATGCCATCGCCCTGACCGCCCTTGCCGGCGAACAGCAGGTACAGGCCGAGCTGCTGCACTTGCTCGGCGCTATCGGAAAGCGGCTGGAAGCTGAAATCCACCAGCTCCTCGACCAGCACGCTGGCGGAGCCGGGGCCGCTTCCGCCTTCGACGAAGGCGGCGCAGGTCAGCGTTCCGGCGTTGCTGTCCAGCGCCAGGCGGGCGACCACGGTGAGCGGTTGCGTGGAGAAGGGCAGCGACGTTCCGCCGCAATCCGCCTCCTGCGCCTCCAGGCCACGCTGGTAGCGCACGCACAGGGCCGCGCTCTTGCCGCCCTGGGTCAGGGCCAGCGTCTGCCCGGCGGCGAAAGCCGGGCAGCCATGGACGGCTACCCGTGCCGGGAAGGCTTCCTCGGCTATTTGCGCCTGGGGTTTGGCCCGGTAGCCGGCGCGGGCCACCAGGCGCTCGATGGCGTGGGTGGCGAAACGGGCATTGCCCTGGTTGGCCAGTTGGCCGAACTGGAACTGGGCGTGGCGCTTCTGGTCGAGGAACAGCTGGGTGACGCCGATGATCAGCACGCTGCCGAGCAGCAGCGCCACCATCAGTTCGACCAGCGACAGGCCCCGCTGGCCATGGCGCAGATGAGAGCCCCTCATTTCACAGCTCCGCGCGCAGCACGTAGCTGCACACGCCCCCATCGCACATTTTCGAGCGTTCGTCGGCCCAGGCGACTCGGATCATCACCAGGGAACCGGCGTCGGAACAGGCTTCGCCCGAAGCGCTGCGGCAGACCGCAAAGTTTTCCGTCAGGATGTCCGCGGTTACCGGCAGCAGGCGCTCGACCCGGCCACGCCAGCAGCCGAGGTCGGCGGTCGCGACATCGTCGCCACCGCTACCGCGCTCTCGTGTCCCGCAGTTTTGGGGTATGGCTGGAAAGGCCTTGAAATACTTCGACTCGCCGTCCAGTTGCCCCGTCGCGTCGAGCACCGCGTCGCGGTTGCTGCGCATCATCTCCAGCAGGTCGTGGGCGAGCATCACCGCGTTGCCCTGCAGGGTGGCCTCCTGGGTGTTCTGCACCGCCCGCGACTGCAGGGCGAGCATGCCCAGGCCGCCCACCGTCAGCACCAGCAGCGCCACCAGCACCTCGATCAGGCCGACGCCTGCGCACGCGGCCCTCATGAGCAGCCTCCGCTGGCCGGCAAGGCTATCTGCCCGCTGGCGAGGATGCGGATGCGCTGGCAAGTCGCGCCGTCCACGGCCGGGCAGATGCTGATGCAGGTCGCGTTGCCGCCCAGGCGCCCATCGGCGCGGAAGACGATGCTGCTCGCAGCGCTGGCCAGGACGACGGCGTCACGCAGCGTCACCTGCCGCAGGCTGGTGCTGCCGGCCGTCACCGCCAGTGCCCCGGTCCAGGCGCTGCCCTGGGCCGGCTTCAGTGTGACGGAGCGCCCGCGGCTGGCCGCCTCGCCGCGGGTATAGAGCAGCAGAGAGTACAGCTCCTGGGCGGCGCCCTGCACCTGTTGGTTGCGTATCAGTTGGGTGAAGCCGGGCACCGCGATGGCGGCGGTGATGGCCAGCACGGCCAGGGTGACGAGCAACTCGATCAGGCTGAAAGCGGCGAAGCGGGAATGGCGTGGCATCGGGCCCCCGGGCGATGAAGACGGCGACCGGTGCGGGAGGCGCCGGTCGAGGTCTGCCCAGGGTGCGCTTGTCGGCGGGGGGAATATGCAGGATGAATCGCCAGCTTCGGCCGGGCCTCCCCACTCGGGGGAAGGTGAAATTTCCTATGGCGGCAGGAAAGCTCCTGCGCGCTCACCGGCCGTCGAGGATTGGCGACCGCCCATCCCCAACGGCGTAGGAAAACGCATTCGGAAGCACCAGAGGCACCCTTGCGGTGCCCCTGTGTAAGGCGCGGCGCTCAGCCGGCGGGTTGCTGCACGATGATGGTCTGCGCCGGCATCGGCGCCGGGAAGCCGGTGCCCAGGGCTTCCTTGATGGTGCGGTTGGTGTCGAAGTAGACCTGCCAGTAGTTGTCGTTGTGGCAGTACGGGCGCACCGCCAGCACCGGGCCGACCAGGTTGAACTCGAGGATTTCCACGTCCACCGGCGGCTCGGCGAGCACGTTGGGGATCTGCGCGATGCGCTCCTTGAGCAGGGCCGCGGCGGCGGCGTAGTCGGCGGCGCCGGACAGCTGGGCCTTGAGCTCGACGCGGCGGAAGTCGTTGTGGCTGTAGTTCTGGATGGTGTCGCCGAAGATCTTGTTGTTGCCCACCAGGGTCAGCACATTGTCCGGGGTGTTGATGGCGGTGACGAACAGGCCGATCTCCTTGACCGTGCCGGTGACGCCGGCGGCGGTGATGAAGTCGCCGACCTTGAACGGCCGCAGGACGATGATGAAGCCGCCGGCGGCGAGGTTGGCCAGCAGCCCCGACCAGGCCATGCCGATGGCCACGCCGGCCGCGGCGATCAGCGCCGCCAGGCTGGTGGTCTGCACGCCGAAGTAGCCGAGGATGCCGATCACCAGGACGATGTTGAGGGTCACGGTGATGAAGGAGCCGACGTAGCGCAGCAGCGTCGGGTCGACGCTCTGCCGGGCCAGGGCCCGCTCGACCATGCCCACCGCCAGGCCGATCAGCCAGCGGCCGATCACCCAGAAGGCGATGGCGGCGAGGATCTTCATGCCGAAGGCCAGGGCGTACTGCTGCACCAGCGTCCAGATTTCGTTGAACTTCTCCGTACCCACGTTGACGATGTTGGTGTCGCCCATTGCCTGGCCCATCCGTTGATTGGGAAATGACCAGGGAAAAGCTAGCACGCCGTTCGCGGCTTGCCCGGCGGGTGGGACGGAGCGACTCTTTTGCCGGCTGCGCCGAGGTGCTCTTCGTAGGAGCGAGCTTGCTCGCGAACAGACTTCGCCGCGGGGCTCATTCGCGAGCAAGCTCGCTCCTACGAGAAGCCGTGCCCGCCGGTATGGTAGGGGCTGGGCCTGCGCACGATAAGGCTCAAGAGCGCCCTCACCCCAACCCTCTCCCGCAAGCGGGAGAGGGGGCTGTCCTGAGCGGGCGGGGAATCCGGGGTCATCCCGGTACACCTAGCTACGAACAGCGCTTGCCCGTAGGGCGCAAGACCGTAGGAGCGGACCTTGTCCGCGATAGCCGGAACCACCGGCGCGATTCGCGGATGAGATCCGATCCTACGCTGCCCCACCCACGCCATTCCCCTGCGCGCGTTTCGCGGGCAGGGCCCGCTCCTACAGGCTGATGCCGAACTTCCAGACCACGCCGAACGGCCCCCTCTCCCTCCGGTAGAGGGCTGGGGTGAGGGAACGGTGTCAACCAGGCACACAGCAGCCACCCGCAAGCACCGTTCGCGAGCAAGCTCGCTCCTACAGGCTGATGCCGAACCTCCAGCCCACGCCGAACGGCCCCCTCTCCCTCCGGGAGAGGGCTGGGGTGAGGGAACGGTGTCAACCGGACACGCAGCAGTCACCCGCAAGCATCGTTCGCGAGCAAGCTCGCTCCTACAGGCTGATGCCGAACTTCCAGCCCACGCCGAACGGCCCCTCTCCCTCCGGGAGAGGGCTGGGGTGAGGGAACGGTGTCAACCAGGCACACAGCAGCCACCCGCAAGCACCGTTCGCGAGCAAGCTCGCTCCTACAGGCTGATGCCGAACTTCCAGACCACGCCGAACAGCCCCCTCTCCCTCCGGGAGAGGGCTGGGGTGAGGGAGCGGAGTCAACCGGACACATAGCAGTCACTCGCAAGCACCGTTCGCGAGCAAGCTCGCTCCTACGAAGAGCACCTCGGAATCTGGCCGTGTTGCTCCGTCACACCGCCAGCTCCCAATGCGGCATCACCGTCACCCGCACTTCCGGGTCGTGGCTGCCGCCGCCGAGGATCACCCCGCGCAGCGGCGAGACGTCGGCGAAGTCGCGGCCCCAGGCCAGGGTGATGTGTTCCAGGGCCGGGAGGATGTTGTTGGTGGGGTCGAAGTCCACCCAGCCGTTGGCCGGGCAGTACAGCGAGACCCAGGCGTGGGAAGCGTCGGCGCCGATCAGGCGGGGCTGGCCGGGTGGCGGGCGGGTCAGCAGGTAGCCGCTGACGTAGCGTGCCGCCAGGCCGCGCGAGCGCAGGCAGGCGAGCATCAGGTGAGCGAAGTCCTGGCACACGCCGCGGCGGCGTTCCAGCACTTCGGTCAGGGGCGTCGCCACCTGGGTGGCTTCGGCGTCGAAGGCGAATTCGTCGAAGATTTTCTGCATCAGCGCCGCGGCGCCTTCCAGCAGCGGCCGGCCGGCGGGGAAGCAGTCGGCAGCGAATTCGGCGAACTGGCGCTTGATGCGCACGTAGGGCGATTCCATGCGGAAGCGGCAGGCCTCCAGTTCCTGCGCCGACAAGGCGCGGCCGCTGAAGGCCAGGTCGGCGGCCACTTGTTCCCAGGCCGGCGAGGGGTACAGCGGCAGGCGCGGCAGCACTTCGATCTGCAGGCGGGCGTTCACCTGCAGTTCGTCGTGGGGCCGTTCGAAGGCCAGGCGCGTCAGCGGGTTGCCGAACACGTCGAAGCCGTCGCTGCGCTGGGTGGGCACGGGTTCGATCTGCAGTTCGCGGCCCAGGCAGCGCTGCCGGGGGCAGTCGCGCGGCCACAGGTGCAGCAGTTGCTGCGACAGCGACACCGGCGCGGCATAGCGGTAGCGGGTGTCGTGGAACACCTGGTAGCGCGCCACCGGCGCGGACGTTGGGGAAAGCTGGGCTTCGGCCATTAGGTGGATACCGTGCGCTGGCTGATGTCGTCGACGTGGGCGAAGTAGCGCAGGCCGAGGCGGTCGGATGCCTGGCCGGCGCCCTGCGCCAGTTCGCGCAGCAGGCGCGCCAGGCCGGCGAGCACTTCGTCCTGCCCGGCGCTGCCGAACAGCGGGTTCTCCAGGGTGGCGAAGTCGAAGGCCAGCAGGCGCGCGGTGAGCAGCGCCAGTTCCTGCTCGCGGGGCATGCCGAATTCCTGGTGCAGGCGTTCCAGGGAGCGCTCCAGGGCCTGCAGCTGGAAGTACAGGGCGTGGGGGTTCTGCTCGTGCAGCAACAGCAGGTCGAGCACCGGGATCAGCTGCGGCCCGGCGAGGTAGCGCGAGCGGTAGGTGATGGTGCTGTTGCCCAGCTCCAGCAGCCATTCCAGGGCGCCCGGGTCCCAGGCCGCGCCGCCGTCGAGGAAGCCGGCGATGGCGTCGGCGAAGAACTGGATGCGCTCGATGCGCCGGCCGATCATCAGGAAGCGCCAGCCGTCGTCGCGGGTCATGTCGTCGAGGGCGAAGCCGGACAGCGCGGCCAGGGACATCAGCAGGCGGTTGAGGAAGTCCAGGGCGTCGCCCAGTTCGGTGTCGCGCGCGTCCAGCGCCTGCAGGTCGCGCTGCAGTTCCATCAGCGCCAGCCAGTTCTCCCGCGACAGCCGCCCGCGAACCTGGGCGGCGGCCCAGTGCAGGCGGCGCAGGTTGGCGCAGAGGCTGTTGCTCCAGTGCTCGTCCAGCAGGGCCGCCAGCAGGCGTTGCTCCAGCGGCGCCTCGCCCTGGGGGATCAGGCCCATGGCACCGGCCAGGTCCAGCGCGCTGCGCAGGGCCTGCTCGTCGCCGTCGGCATCGACGTAGCGCGACAGCACCACGCGCAGCAGCCGGGCGTTGTCGTCGCAGCGCTCGGCGTAGCGGCCGAACCAGTAGAGGTTCTCCACTACCCGCGAGGGTAGGTACGGGTCCTGCCGGATCAGGTCGCGCGCACCTATGTTGCGCGGCCGCAGCGGCTCGCCGTGGACCGGGCGGTCGGCCAGCACCCAGGTGTCCTTGCTGGCCCCGCCGCGCTGCATGGAGACCACTTCGGCGTCCGCCGCCGAGGCCACCCGCGTCAGGCCGCCGGGCATCACCCAGTAGCGGCCGTCGCTGGCGGCCACGGCGAACACGCGCATGCCGATGGCGCGCGATTGCAGTTCGCCGCGCGCGCCGGCCTGCTGCCAGACCGGCGCCTGGGACAGCTGCGCCTGGCGCTGCGCCACGTAGGCGTGGGGCTGCGCGCGCAGGCGCTGGCACAGTTCGGTGCGGGCCGCCGGGCCCAGGGTGTGGCCGAACAGCGGCTCGAAGCTCTGCGAGGGGAAGGCCGGCTTGATGACCAGGCGGTCCAGTTCGCCCAGCGCCATGTCCAGGGCGCCCGGTTCGCCGCACCAGTGGGTCTGCACCGCCGGCAGCAGCAGGTCCTCGCCGAACAGCCGGCGGCTGGCCGCCGGCAGGAAGCCCAGCAGCCCCGGCGACTCCAGCACGCCGCTGCCCAGGGCGTTGGCCACCAGCACGCGGCCGCGGCGCACGGCGTCGAGCAGGCCGGGCACGCCGAGGGCGGAGTCGGTGCGCAGTTCCAGCGGGTCGCAGAAGTCGTCGTCCAGGCGCCGCAGCACCGCGTGGACACGCTTCAGGCCACCGAGGGTCTTGAGGTAGAGGGTCGCGTCGCGCACCGTCAGGTCGTGGCCTTCCACCAGCGGGAAGCCCAGCTGGCGCGCCAGGTACAGGTGCTCGAAGTAGGTTTCGTTGAAGCGCCCCGGGGTCAGCAGCACCACCAGCGGCGTCTCGCCGTCGGCCGGGGCGCAGTGGGCGAGGGTTTCCTGCAGGGTGCGGAAATAGCCGGCCAGGTACTGCACGCGCAGTTCGCGGTACAGCTCCGGCAGGGCGCGGGAGATGATCTGCCGGTTCTCCAGGGCGTAGCCGGCGCCCGAGGGCGCCTGGGTGCGGTCGGCGAGCACGTGCCAGCGGCCGTCGGCGTCGCGCGCCAGGTCCACGGCATAGCTGTGCAGGTAGATGCCGCCGGGCACCGGCAAACCGCCGCAGGGCCAGAGGAAGTTGGGGTGGCCGTAGACCAGTTCGGTCGGCAGCACGCCCTCGGCGAGCAGGCGCTGCTCGCCGTAGAGGTCGGCCAGCACCGCGTTGAGCAGCCGCCCGCGCTGCGCCACGCCGGCGGCGATGCCGGCCCATTCCTCGGCGGACAGCAGGTTGGGCAGCAGGTCCAGCTCCCAGGGGCGGTCGGCGCCCTTGGGGTCGGCGTAGACGTTGTAGGTCACACCGTTTTCCTGGATCTGCCGCGCCAGCAGGGCCTGGCGCTGCTCCAGCTGCGCGGCGCTGGCGCGCTCCAGGCGCTGCACCAGGCGTTGCCAGTGCGGGCGCACGCCGCCCGCGGCGTCCAGCAGTTCGTGGTACGCCGTGGCGGACAGCGGGTAGTGGGCGAGCAACTCGGACATCAGGGACTCGGCGTGCAAGGCGGCCTGTTCACTTTAGCGGGCGGCGGCGCTCATGTCCGCCGCAGGTCGAGGGTCATCGGCAATTCGGCGTCGGCGCGCGGCGCCTCCACGTTCAGCTTGCCGGGTGTGTGGCCGTGGCGGAAGAAGCGCGCCAGGCGCCGGCTCTCGGCTTCGTAGGCGTTCACCGGGAAGCTGTCGTAGCTGCGCCCGCCGGGGTGGCTGACGTGGTACTGGCAGCCGCCGAGGGAGCGCTGCATCCAGGTGTCGACGATGTCGAAGACCAGCGGCGCCTGCACGCCGATGGTCGGCTGCAGGCAGGACGCCGGCTGCCAGGCGCGGTAGCGCACCGCGGCGACGTATTCGCCGACCTGGCCGGTGGGCCGCAGCGGCACCGGGCGGCCGTTGCAGGTGACCACGTAGCGGTCCGGGGCCATGCCGCTCAGCTTCAGCTGCACGCGCTCCAGGGACGAGTCCACGTAGCGCACGGCGCCGCCGGGTGCGCCCTCCTCGCCCAGCACGTGCCAGGGCTCCAGGGCCTGGCGCAGTTCCAGGTCGATGCCCTTCACCGCGTAGTCGCCGTATTTCGGGAAGCGGAATTCGAAATGCGGGGCGAACCAGTCGCTGCGCAGCGGGTAGCCGAAGGCGTTGAGTTCGTGGACCACGTCGGCGAAGTCCTGCTCGACGAAGTGCGGCAGCAGGAAGCGGTCGTGCAGCTCGGTGCCCCAGCGCACCAGCTTCGGCGGCGTGTAGGGTTCGGCCCAGAAACGCGCCACCAGGGCCCGCAGCAGCAGTTGCTGGGCCAGGCTCATGCGCGCGTGGGGCGGCATTTCGAAGGCGCGCAGTTCCAGCAGGCCGAGGCGGCCGCTGGCGCTGTCCGGCGAGTACAGCTTGTCGATGCAGAATTCGGCGCGGTGGGTGTTGCCGGTGATGTCCACCAGCAGGTTGCGCAGCAGGCGGTCGACCAGCCACGGCGGGCAGTCGGCGCCCGGCTCGGGCATCTGCGCGAAGGCGATCTCCAGTTCGTAGAGCGCGTCGTTGCGCGCCTCGTCCACCCGCGGCGCCTGGGAGGTCGGGCCGATGAACAGGCCGGAGAACAGGTAGGACAGCGAGGGGTGGTTGTGCCAGTAGCTGACCAGGCTGCGCAGCAGGTCCGGGCGGCGCAGGAAGGGCGAGTCCGCCGGGGTGGCGCCGCCGAGGACGAAGTGGTTGCCGCCGCCGGTGCCGACGTGGCGGCCGTCGACCATGAACTTCTCGCTGGACAGCCGCGACTGGCGCGCCGCCTCGTAGAGGAATTCGGTGCGCTCGACCAGTTCGCCCCAGTTCGCCGAGGGGTGGATGTTCACTTCGATCACGCCCGGGTCGGGGGTGACGCGGAAGTTGGTCAGGCGCGGGTCGGCCGGCGGCTCGTAGCCTTCCAGCAGCACCGGGCAGCCCAGTTCGCCGGCGGTGGCCTCGATGGCGGCGACCAGCTCCAGGTAGGCCTCCAGCTCCGCCAGCGGCGGCATGAACAGGTACAGCCGGCCTTCGCGCGGCTCGGCGCACAGCGCGGTGCGGGTGATCCAGCCGGCGGACTGGTGCATCAGCGGCTGGCGCGTGGCGTCCGGGCCGCCGGGCATACGCTCGCGTACCTGTTGCAGTTGCGCGGCGCGGCGCAGCGGTGGGCGCGGCTGGCTGGGGTCGGCGGGGTTGACGTAGGGGTAGTCGGCCTCGCTGGCCCAGGGCTGCGAGTCCAGCGGCAGGCGGTAGCCCAGCGCCGAGTCGCCGGGGATCAGCCGGCAGTGCTCGTCGCGCAGGAACCAGCGGCCACTTTCCCAGGTGTCGCCGGCGGCGCTGCGGGCCAGCGGCAGCACGTGGCCGACCACTTCGCCCAGGCCGCGCTCGAACACCTTGCGCAGGCGATCGCGTTCCAGCGGGTCGTCCAGGCGCGCGTCTTCCGGGGTGACGTTGGCCGGCAGCCGACGTTCGCGCCAGAGGTAGTAGAACCAGTCTTCGTAGGCGGCGAACAGGGTGTCGCCGGTCAGCCCCAGGCGCCCGGCCAGGCGGCGCAGGAAGCGCGCGGCCAGGGCGGCGTCGGCGCCGTAGCTGCGGCCTTCCTCGGCGTAGAGCATGGGGTTGTTCCACAGCGGCTCGCCGTCGCGCCGCCAGAAGCAGTTCAACGACCAGCGCGGCAGTTGTTCGCCCGGGTACCACTTGCCCTGGCCGAAGTGCACCAGGCCCTTGGGCGCGTAGTGGCGGCGCAGGCGATGGAACAGCTCGGCGGCCAGGCGGCGCTTGTTCGGGCCCAGGGCGGCGGTGTTCCACTCGGGGTCGTCGGGGTAGTCGATGGCGATGAAGGTCGGCTCGCCGCCCATGGTCAGGCGCACGTCCTGTTCGGCGAGGTCGGCGTCGATGCGCGAACCCAGTTCGCGGATCGCCTGCCACTGTTCCTCGCTGTAGGGTTTGGTCACCCGCGGCGCTTCCCACACGCGCTCCACGCGCATCTGGTGGCTGAACTGCACCTCGCATTCCTCCAGCGCGCCGGTGATCGGCGCCGCCGAGGACGGCTCGGGGCTGCAGGCCAGGGGGATGTGGCCCTCGCCGGCGAACAGCCCGGAGGTCGGGTCCAGCCCCACCCAGCCGGCGCCGGGCAGGTAGACCTCGGCCCAGGCGTGCAGGTCGGTGAAGTCCACTTCGGTGCCGCTGGGGCCGTCCAGGGATTTCTGGTCGGCGGTGAGCTGGATCAGGTAGCCGGAGACGAAGCGCGCCGCCAGGCCCAGGTGGCGCGCCAGCTGGACCAACAGCCAGGCCGAATCGCGGCAGGAGCCGGAGGCCAGCTCCAGGGTCTGCTCGGGCGTCTGCACGCCGGGCTCCATGCGGATGAGGTAGCGCACGTCGCCGGCCAGGCGCTGGTTCAGCGCGACCAGGAAGTCCACGGTGGGGCTGGCGTCGCGTGGCACCGCGGCGAGGTATTCGGCGAACCGCGGGCTGGCCGGCTGGCGCGCGAGGTAGGGCGCCAGTTCGCGCCGCTCGTCGGCGCCGTAGGCGAAGGGGAACTGCTCGGCGTAGGGCTCGAGGAAGAAGTCGAAGGGGTTGAACACCGCCATCTCGGCGACCAGGTCCACCTCCACCCGCAGTTCCTCGGTCTTCTCCGGGAACACCAGGCGCGCCAGGTAGTTGCCCTGCGGGTCCTGCTGCCAGTTGATGAAGTGCTTGCCCGGGGCGACCTTCAGCGAATAGCCGAGGATACGCGTGCGGCTGTGCGGCGCCGGGCGCAGGCGCACCAGTTGCGGGCCGAGGTTCACGGCGCGGTCGTAGCGGTAGTGGGTGACGTGCTGCAAGGCGACATGGATCGACACGGCGGGCCTCCTGCGGGCCTGGGCGACACAGCTTCCGCGCAAGTCCCGTGCCAGCCGCCAGGGGCCGTGGAACGGGCTGCGCACGGGCGCCGGGCACCATCGCGGGGCCCGGGGGTGCATGCCGGGCATGGGGGTGCACGGAAATGGGGCGCCGGCTGGGGATAGCCTAGACGGTGGGGTGTGACAGGGGGGGAGAAGGTTGGGTGGTCTTTCGTTGGGGCGAGGTTGCTCGCGAACGGGGGTTGCCTGGGGTGTGGTGGTCAAATAATTTCGGGGGGGGTTTGGTGTTGGGCTGTAGAGCGCCCTCTCCCTAACCCTCTCCCTGAAGGGAGAGGGGACCGTTCGGCAGAAACACAGACCATGGCGTTAGCCGGAACCGAAGTCGCAGATTGAAACCCTATTTATCCGCAGGCACGGACAAGCCCCCTCTCCCTTCAGGGAGAGGGCTGGGGAGAGGGAACGGAGCCCCTCCCCCACGCACCGAAGTCGAAGGAAAACTCCAGCCTCAAATACACCCCCCCGCCAACCCCGCAATCCACCGCTCCAGCACCTCCAACCCCTCCTTGTGCACCAACGCCCGCCCCAGCTCCGGCATCATCTCCCCAGGCTTGTCACTGCCGACACGGTAGGTCAGCACCGACAGCTCCGGATGCCCCGGATGGATATCCTCGCGACGCCCACCAGTACCATTGCCAGCCGCCACCGGCTGCTTGCAGAACCCGTAGTTCACCCCCAACTCGGCACTGGCATCGATATACAGCCCCGACGTACGCGCCGCCCCCTTCGGGTTGTGGCAATGACCACAGTTGGCGTCGAGATAGCTGCGCGCCTGCTTCTCCAGGCTCTCGCCTGCGCGCGGGTGGCCCCAGAGGGCGTTCTGCGGCACCTGCGCCAGCGCCGGCAAGCCCTGCAGGAAGCCGCGCGCCTGCCAGTGGCGCAGCTGGTTGTCGCTGCCCTCGGCGTAGGCGAAGTCCTTGTTCAGGTGCCGGGCCTTGGGGCCCAGCGGGGCAATGCCGGCGCCTTTGGTCTCGGCGTGGCATTCGGAGCACTGGTTGGCGTCCGGCACCATGTAGGTGAAGGCCACCTTCTGCCCGGCTGCGTCCTGCAGTTCCAGGGCCTGACTGTCGCCGGCCAGTTCCAGGTGCGCTTCCTTCTGCTCGGCGTCCCACACGTAGGGCAGCGCCGTCCAGCCGTCCTTCTGCTTCACCAGCACGCGGGTCTCGACCAGGCGCACCCTGGCCAGGTCCAGGCCCTGCTGCGGGTCGCGGTCGTCCTGCGAGTTCTCCAGCAACTGGCCCTTGCCGTCGGTGGGGTAGTAGAAGGTCTTGGTCAGCACCGTGCCCAGCGGGTAGTCGAAGTGGTCCTCGGCGTATTTCGCCGCCTGCCCCTCGGGCATCCACACGGTGCGCAGCTTGTGCGCGTAGTCGGTGAACAGCGGGGTGTTGAGGTCGTAGGGCAGCACCTCGGGCGCGGGCTTCAGGTGGCCGTCGCCCAAGTGCAGCATGCCCCAGCCGCTCAAGGTCTGCGGGTAGTCGTCGCCCTCGGGCTGGTAGCGCGGCTTCGCCTGCTGCCCGCACCCGGCCAGCGCCACGGCCAGGGCGAGCGACAACCAGGCGCAGGCGGCTCGCGTCATGCCTTGCCTCCCTTCTCGCCCAGGCCGGCCTGTTCGATCTTCGGCAGCGGCTTGAGCTTGCAGCGGTGGCCGCTCATGTCGGTGCTGATGTTCTTGTAGCCGTTGGGGCCGTCGACGTTGACGATGCCGGCCTCGCCGTTGTCGATGCAGATGGCCAGTTCCTCCGGCAGCTTGCCGTCGACCAGTTTCTTCTGGTTCACGTAGCCGTCCCAGAGGATGTCCGGCAGGCGCCCGTTGAGGCCGAACTTGGCGATCTTCAGCGCCTTCAGCTCCAGGTGGTCGGGGCTGTCGCCGCCGGGGCCGAAGGTGTTGCCGTGGATGTAGATGCCTTCGGGGTAGGGGTCGAAGTTCGGCTGCGTCGCCTTGTCCGAGTAGTTGGTGCTGTAGTAGCTGCTGATGATGACGTTGGCGGTCTTGTGGTCGCCGATCCTGTTGTCGAAGATTTCCACGTCGTCGTTGGAGTTCACCACCACCCCGGAACCGGCCGGGACGCTGGCCACCGGCGTGCCCTTGTGGCCGAAGTTGTCGTGGTTGTTGCCCTGCACCTCGTTGTTGTAGACGCGGGTGCCGCGCCCCGGCTGCTGCAGGTTGGGCATATTGAAGACGAGGATGCCGCCGGTGTTGCCGGTGGCGACGTTGTCGTAGACGTCGGCGCCGATGGTGTTCTCGATCTCGATGCCGGCGACGTTGCGCTCGGCGCGGTTGTTGCGCACCACCACGTTGCGCGACTGGCCGACGTAGATACCGGCGTCCGAGGCGCCGATGGCCACGTTGCCCTCCAGCAGCACGTTCTCGGTCTGCACCGGGTACAGGCCGTAGGCGCCGTTCTCGGTGGCCGGGCCGTTGGTCCATTCGGTGCGCACGTTGCGGATCACGATGTTCTTGCCGCCCAGCACCTTGAGCGCGTCGCCCTTGCTGTCCTCGATGGCCAGGTTCTCGATGGTGAAGTCCGAGGCGTCCACCAGCAGCCCTTCGGCGCCGGCCTTCTGGTTGCGGAAGCTGAGGATGGTCTTGTCCATGCCGTCGCCGCGGAGGGTCACGCCGTCGACCTTGAGGCTGAGGCCACGGTCGAGGTGGTAGGTGCCGGCGGGGATCGCGATGACGTCACCGGGCTTGGCCTTGATCAGCCGGGCCTGCAGGTCTTTCTGGAAGTCCGCGCTGACCGCGGCGGTGGGTTTGTCCTGCTCGCCGCAGGCGGCCAGGAGCACGGCGAGGCTGAGGAGGGACAGGGCGGCGCGACGCATGGCGGGGTCTCCGGTCTTGTTTTTATGATTTTGGAACTATAGTGCCAAAATGTTTCCATGGATAGCCCGGACACAGTCGCCTCCCTGTAGGAGCGAGCTTGCTCGCGAATGGTGTGGGTTCCGAAGAGCCCCTCTCCCTAACCCTCTCCCTGAAGGGAGAGGGGACCATTGGGCAGAAACGGGGCCCCTGGAGTCAGCCGGCAACGCCGAAAGCTACCGGCTGAAACCATTCCCTCTCTCGGCACGGACAAGCCCCCTCTCCCTTCAGGGCGGGGCGCGCAGCCGAGGGCTGGGGAGAGGGAGCGGAGTCAACTCGAAATACCTTCGTTACCGGGAAACTCTGTTCGCGAGCAAGCTCGCTCCTACGAAAGCAGGCCCGGAAACGAAAACGGGGCCTCACGGCCCCGTCATCGGTCATACAGCTCAGCGCGGTAGGTTCGGCTGGCGCTTGGTGGTGCGCTTCTTGCCCTTGGCGTAGGCCGCGGCCTTGCCCTCCTCGCCCTTGTTCCACGGGCGCGAGCCGTCGCTGGCGCGCGGCGGCAGGCCGGTGTGCTGGGTCAGCAGCGGCTTGCCGGCCTTCTTGCTGCCCACTGGGGTGGAGTTCTTGCGCCGGGCGCTCTGGTAGCTGCCGTCGGCGTCGGGCTGGTGGGTGGGGATCAACTGGTGCTTGCCGTTGCCGATCAGGTCGGCGCGGCCCATGTCCTTGAGCGCCTCGCGCAGCATCGGCCAGTTGTTCGGGTCGTGCCAGCGCAGGAAGGCCTTGTGCAGGCGGCGATGGCGCTCGCCCTTGACGATGGTCACCGCGTCGCTCTTGTAGGTGACCTTGCGCAGCGGGTTCTTGCCCGAGTGGTACATGGCCGTGGCGGTGGCCATCGGCGAGGGGTAGAAGGCCTGCACCTGGTCGGCGCGGAAACCGTTGCGCTTGAGCCACAGGGCGAGGTTCATCATGTCCTCGTCGGTGGTGCCCGGGTGCGCGGCGATGAAGTACGGGATCAGGTACTGTTCCTTGCCCGCCTCCTTGGTGAACTTCTCGAACATCTGCTTGAAGCGGTCGTAGCTGCCGATGCCCGGCTTCATCATCTTCGACAGCGGGCCCTGCTCGGTGTGCTCCGGGGCGATCTTCAGGTAGCCGCCGACGTGGTGCGTCACCAGCTCGCGGACGTACTCCGGCGACTCCACCGCCAGGTCGTAGCGCAGGCCCGAGGCGATGAGGATCTTCTTCACCCCCGGCAGGTCGCGGGCGCGGCGGTACAGCTGGATCAGCGAGGAGTGGTCGGTGTTGAGGTTCTCGCAGATACCGGGGAACACGCACGACGGCTTGCGGCAGTGCTTCTCGATCTCCGGGTCCTTGCAAGCGATGCGGTACATGTTGGCGGTCGGCCCGCCGAGGTCGGAGATCACCCCGGTGAAGCCCGGCACCTTGTCGCGGATTTCCTCGATCTCGCGGATGATCGAGTCTTCCGAGCGGTTCTGGATGATCCGCCCTTCGTGCTCGGTGATCGAGCAGAAGGTGCAGCCGCCGAAGCAGCCACGCATGATGTTCACCGAGAAGCGGATCATCTCGTAGGCCGGGATCTTCTCGCCGCCATAGACCGGGTGCGGCACGCGGGCGTACTGCAGGCCGAAGACGTAGTCCATCTCCTCGGTGCTCAGCGGGATGGGCGGCGGGTTGAACCACACGTCGGTCTCGCCGTGGCGCTGGACCATGGCCCGGGCGTTGCCGGGGTTGGTCTCCAGGTGCAACACGCGGTTGGCGTGGGCGTAGAGCACCGGGTCGTTCTTCACCTTCTCGAAGGACGGCAGGCGGATGACGGTGCGCTCGCGGGTCAGCTTCGGGTTGGGCAGCAGCTGCACCACCTTGGCTTCGTTGGGGTCTTCCTGCGGGCCCTTGTCCTGCTCGATGGCGCAGGCGGCGGTGTCCTGGGTGTTGACGTAGGGGTTGATGATCTTGTCGATCCTGCCCGGGCGGTCGATGCGCGTGGAGTCCAGCTCGAACCAGCCCTCGGGGGTGTCGCGACGGACGAAGGCGGTGCCGCGCACGTCGGTGATCGACTCGATCGGCTCGCCGGCGGACAGGCGCTGGGCCACTTCCACCACGGCGCGCTCGGCGTTGCCGAACAGCAGGATGTCGGCCTTGGCGTCCATCAGGATCGAGTGGCGGACCTTGTCCTGCCAGTAGTCGTAGTGGGCGATGCGACGCAGCGAGGCCTCGATGCCGCCGAGCACGATCGGCACGCCCTTGTACGCCTCGCGGCAGCGTTGGCTGTAGACCATGCTGGCGCGGTCCGGGCGCTTGCCGGCGTTGCCGCCGGGGGTGTAGGCATCGTCGGAGCGGATCTTCCGGTCGGCGGTGTAGCGGTTGATCATCGAGTCCATGTTGCCGGCGGCCACGCCGAAGAACAGGTTCGGCTTGCCCAGCTTCATGAAGTCGTCTTTCGACTGCCAGTCGGGCTGGGCGATGATGCCCACGCGGAAGCCCTGGGCTTCCAGCAGGCGGCCGATGATGGCCATGCCGAAGGACGGATGGTCGACGTAGGCATCGCCGGTGACGATGATGATGTCGCAGGAATCCCAGCCCAGTTGATCCATCTCTTCCCGGCTCATCGGCAGGAACGGCGCCGGGCCGAAACACTCGGCCCAGAACTTGGGATAGTCGAACAGCGGCTTGGCGGCTTGCATCACGGGCACCGGGGGCATCTCTAGGAATAGGGTCGCGAAATCGCGGGCGCGGAATATAGCACAAAAAGTGAACAATTCCGACCGGGACGCTGGGGTTTTTCCCGGCGCGGGGCGACCGCCGGACGGGGACGATTGGCGGCGCCGCCGCAGTGGCAACTGGCTATACTCGCTCCACCGTCTCAACAGGCTTGGCCACAGCGGCCGGGAACAGGGAGTGTCAACCGTGCGTCATCTGTGGTGTCTGTTGTTCCTCCTGCTCGGTTGCGCCAGCGCCGCGGCCCAGCCCCTGGTGCTCGACGAACGGGCCAGCGGGCGCTGGCTGAACGACGGCCTGATGCTGCTGGAAGACCCGGGCGCACGCCTGGACCTGCAACAGGCACGCGAGCAGGACGCCGCCTTCGTGCCCGCCAAGGGCCGCACCAGCGTCGGCCAGAGCCCCAACCCCTGGTGGCTGCGCCTGGACCTGGAACGCCAGGCCACCCCACCCGGCGGCTGGTGGCTGGAGGTGGACGCGGTGAACCTGCTCGACCTGCGCCTGTACCTGCCCGACGGCCAGGGCGGCTACCGCGAGCTGCGTTCGGGCGAGGCGGTGCCCTTCGCCGAGGGCCGCGACCGCAGCTACCGCCGCCCGGTGTTCCACCTGCCCGCCGGCGAAGGCCCGCTGCGCCTGTACCTGCGCAGCCTGGACCCGGCCGGCAACTCCTTCCCGCTGCGCATCTGGTCGCAGGACGACCTGCAGGACCACCGCGCCGAGACCAACCTGTTCCTCGGCGGCGTCTACGGGCTGATCGCCGCGCTGCTGCTGTACAACCTGTTCATCCTGTTCAGCCTGCGCGACCGCGCCTACTTCTGGTACGTGCTCACCACCGGCTTCGCCCTGCTGTTCAGCATGGGCATGACTGGCCACGCCTTCGAGCTGCTCTGGCCGGGCGACGCGGTGCCCTGGTGGCTGAACCGCATCACCCTGCCCTCGCTGTGGGGCCTGTGCGTCACCCGCTTCACCCAGACGTTGCTGCAGACCCGCCGCAACGTGCCCTGGGCGCACCACATGCTGACGCTGAACTGCCTGCTGTACGTCGCCTCGGTGCTGCTCAACGTCTTCGTCGGCCGCTCCGAGGCCGGCTGGGTGCTGGCCACCACCACCTTCGTCGGCATCCCGGCGGCGCTCGGCGCGGCCATCACCCGCTCGCTGCAGGGCTCGCTGCCGGCGCGCCTGTACCTGGTGGGCTTCGGCCTGGTGCTGTCCAGCGTGAGCATTTCGGTGATGCGCGCCCTGGGCGTGGTGCAGCCGTCGCCGACCACCGCCTACCTGTTCCCGGTGTCGGTGGCCATGGAGTCCATCCTGTTCTCCTTCGCCCTGACCTCGCGCATCCAGGAACTCAAGCGCGAGAAGGCCCAGGCCCTGGAGCAGGCCAACCGCGAGAAGAGCGCGCGCATGACCCTGCTGCAGAGCGCGCAGAACGACCTGGCGCAGGCCGTGGCGGCGCGCACCGCCGAGCTGACGCAGAGCAACCGCCTGCTGCTCGAACGCGAGGCCCAGCTGCGCCATGCCGCGCACAACGACCCGCTCACCGGGCTGCCCAACCGCCGCTACCTGGTAGAGCACGCCGAGCAGGCGCTGCAGCAGGCCCAGCAGAACGGCGAGAGCCTGGCGCTGATGCTGATCGACCTCGACCACTTCAAGCCGATCAACGACACCCACGGCCACGACGCTGGCGACTTCATGCTCCAGCACGTCGGCCACCGCCTGCGCCAGTGCGTGCGTTCCAGCGACTGCGTGGCGCGCCTGGGCGGCGACGAGTTCGCCGCGCTGGTGTCCGGCCCCGACGCCGAAAGCCACGCCCGGGAAATCGCCGTGCGCCTGCTCAGCGAACTGTCGCGGCCGGTGCAGTTCGACCGCCTGGAACTGAGCATCACCCCGAGCATCGGCGTAGCCATCTACCCGCGCCACGCGCTGCAGTTCGCCAAGCTGTACAAGGCCGCCGACCAGGCGCTGTACCAGGTCAAGGGCAGCGGCCGGGCCAGCTATGCGCTGGCCGGGGAGGACGGCAACGGTGACTTCTGGCTGGAAACGCTGAAGACTTCGGACCGGCTGGTCTAGGCGCTGTACTTGCGCGGCACCCGCGCGGTGACCTTGGTCAGCAGCTCGTAGCCGATGGTGCCGGCGTGGGCGGCCACTTCGTCCACCGCCAGCTGCGTGCCCCAGAGTTCCACCGGGGCGCCAACGGTGGCTTCGGGCAGGTCGGTGAGGTCCACCGCCAGCATGTCCATGGAGACCCGGCCGGCCAGCGGCGCGCGCTGGCCGGCGACCAACACTGGAGTGCCGCTGGGCGCGTGGCGTGGGTAGCCGTCGGCGTAGCCACAACTCACGGTGCCGATGCGCGACGGCCGTTCGGCCACCCAGGTGGCGCCGTAGCCGACGCTCTCGCCTACAGACACCTCGCGGACGGACATCACCTGCGCATGCAGGCTCATGGCCGGGCGCAGGCCCATCTCGGCCGCGCCCAGGTCGGCGAAGGGCGAGGCGCCGTAGAGCATGATGCCGGGACGGATCCAGTCCATGTGCGCCGCCGGGATGCTCAGCACGGCGGCGGAGTTGGCCAGCGAGCGCTGGTCGAAGTCCAGGTCGAGCAGGCCGAGGAAGCATTCCAGTTGGTCTTCGGTGAGCGTGTGGCCGCGCTCGTCGGCGCAGGCGAAGTGGCTCATCAGGTTCAGCTCGGCGACCTGCGGGGCGCCGCGCAGGCTCGGGAAGACCGCGCGCAAGGCCTCGGCGGAGAAGCCCAGGCGATGCATGCCCGAATCCAGCTTGAGCCAGACGTTGAGCGGATGCGGCAGGTTGCTGGCCAGCAGCGTCGCCAGTTGCTCCGGGCCCTGCACGGCGATGTCCAGGCGCAATTGCGACGCCACCAGGAATTCGCTCGGCTCGAAGCAGCCTTCCAGCAGCAGGATGCGCGCGGTGCCGTGCAGCGCGCGGACCTCGGCGGCCTCCTCCAGGCAGGCCACGGCGAAGCCGTCGGCCTCGTCACGCAGCGCGGTCACCACCTCGCGCACGCCATGCCCGTAGGCGTTGGCCTTGACCACGGCGAACGCCTCGCGGCCCGGCGCGCAGCGCTTGGCCAGGGCGTAGTTGTGCTGGATGGCGGAGAGGTCGATATGGGCGATAAGGGGGCGCATGGGGGTCCAGGCTGAAGGCTGAAGGCTGAAGGCTGAAGGCTGAAGGCTGAAGGCTGAAGGCTGAAGGCAAACAGCATAACCCCCGGCCACTCCGCATCAAGCTCTTACGTACAGCCTCCAGCCTTGCTCGTCTTTATTCGTCTTCGAAGTTGTACATGCCCGGGGCAAGGTTCTCGAAGCGCGTGAAGCGGCCGAGGAAGGCCAGGCGCACGGTGCCGATGGGGCCGTTACGCTGCTTGCCGATGATGATTTCGGCCACGCCCTTGAACTCGGTTTCCGGGTGATACACCTCGTCGCGGTAGACGAACATGATCACGTCGGCGTCCTGCTCGATCGCTCCGGATTCGCGAAGGTCGGAGTTCACCGGGCGCTTGTTCGGGCGCTGTTCCAGGGAGCGGTTGAGCTGCGACAGCGCCACCACCGGGCAGTTGAATTCCTTGGCCAGGGCCTTGAGCGAGCGGGAGATCTCGGAAATCTCGTTGGTGCGGTTGTCGCCGGAGGAACCGGGGATCTGCATCAGCTGCAGGTAGTCCACCATGATCAGGGCGATCTCGCCGTGCTCGCGGGCCAGGCGCCGGGTGCGCGCGCGCATTTCCGAGGGCGAGATGCCGGCGGTGTCGTCGATGAACAGCTTGCGCTCGTTGAGCAGGTTGACCGCCGAGGTCAGGCGCGGCCAGTCGTCGTCCTCCAGCTTCCCCGAACGCACCTTGGTCTGGTCGATGCGGCCCAGGGACGAAAGCATACGCATCACGATCGAGTCCGAAGGCATCTCCAGGGAGTACACCAGCACCACCTTGTCGGTGCGCAGCACGGCGTTCTCCACCAGGTTCATGGCGAAGGTGGTCTTGCCCATGGACGGACGGCCGGCGACGATGACCAGGTCGGCCGGCTGCAGGCCGCTGGTCTTCTCGTCGAGATCGGTGAAGCCGGTGGAGATGCCGGTGAAGGCGTCGTTGGTGTTGAACAGGTGGTCGATCCGGTCGATCGTCTTCACCAGGATGTCGCCGATGCCCACCGGGCCGCCGGTCTTCGGCCGCGCCTCGGCGATCTCGAAGATGCGCCGCTCGGCTTCGTCGAGCACCTCGTTGGCGCTGCGGCCCTCGGGGTTGAAGGCGCTGTCGGCGATGTCGCTGCTGATGCCGATCAGTTGGCGCAGGGTGGCGCGCTCGCGGATGATCTGCGCGTAGGCCTTGATGTTCGCCACCGAGGGGGTGTTCTTCGCCAGCTCGGCCAGGTAGGCCAGGCCGCCGACCTGCGACAGCTGGCCTTCGCGCTCCAGCAGCTCGGAGAGGGTCACCACGTCGATCGGCTGGTTGCCTTCGGCGAGCTTGTACACCGCGCGGAAGATCAGGCGGTGGTCATGGCGGTAGAAGTCGCCATCGGACACCGCGTCCGACACCCGCTCCCAGGCGTTGTTATCGAGCATCAGGCCACCCAGCACCGCCTGTTCGGCTTCGATCGAATGCGGCGGCACCTTGAGGGTGGCCGTTTGCAGGTCGTATTGCTCGGGGACGGTGATGTCGTTCATGGGGCTCGGCGCAGGAAACTCGGATGGATGCAGAAAAACAAAGGGCACGGACCGCTAGGCGGTACCGTGCCCGATGTTAGCGAACTGCCGCGTCCACGCAAGGTGTCCACGGCGTCGCAGCGACGGATCGCTTACTCGGCGACGACGACCACGTGCAGGGTCGCTTCGACGTCGGTGTGCAGTTGCACTTCGATGTCGTATTCGCCGACGGTGCGCAGGGCACCGTTGGGCAGGCGCACTTCGGCCTTTTCCAGCGGGTAGCCGGCAGCGGAGACCGCTTCGGCGATATCGCGGGTGCCGATCGAGCCGAACAGCTTGCCTTCGTCGCCGGCGTGGGCGCCGATGGTGACGATCAGCTCGGCCAGTTGGGCGGCGCGGGCTTCAGCGTCGGCCTTCTTGGCGGCAGCGGCCTTTTCCAGCTCGGCGCGGCGCTCTTCGAAAGCAGCGACGTTGGCCGGGGTAGCGGCGGTGGCCTTGCCCTGCGGCAGCAGGTAGTTACGGGCGTAGCCGCCCTTGACGTTCAGTTTGTCGCCCAGGTTGCCCAGTTTGGCGATCTTTTCCAGCAGGATGACTTCCATTTGAGTCTTACCTCTTAACTTTTAACCTTCACCGTTCGTGGAGCCCTGGCGACGTACCAGGCGACCACGAAAATCAAACAGACTATCGACGACAGCAACCAGACAGATCACATTCCCCAGCATCAGCGCCAGGCCGTACAACAGCACCAGCCAGAACCCCGGCAGGCGTTTCAGCGCGACCAGCCCGTGACCGAGCGCGAGCCCGGCGAACAGCAGCGGCACGGCGCACAACGGCGCCACCACGGCGAACTGCGGGCCCAGCAGCGGCACCACCAGCACGCCCAGCAGCAGCGCGATGGCCACCGCCGGCGCCAGGCGCAGCGCGCGGAACTCGCGGCCGAACCCTTGCGGGTTGTACAACGCCGCTTGCCAGTAGCGCGCCAGCATCAGGCACAGCAGGCTGATGACCTGCAGCGAGGCGGCCAGCAGGCCGGTAACGGCCGGCACCAGCCCCGCTTGCAGCTCGGCCTGCTGGTCCGCCGAAAGCTTCGCTTCCGACAGCACCTGCGGCAGCACCTTGCCAAACGCCTCCGCCAGACCTTGAACCAGCCCGGCGGATACCGTGCTCAACAGCAGCACGTAGAACACGCCCAACACCACGCTGGCCAGCATGACCCGATTCCAGGACATGCTGGAGCGCAACACCTGCGCCAGGACCGCCGAACCCAGCATCACCAGGGTGACCGTGGGGTCGCCCAGGTACCACCAGGCCAGGGCCGGGAGCAGCGCCCAGGCCAGGATGCCAATGGCATCGCCGGTTCCTCGGCGCAGCAGCACCAGGCTGCCGGCGGCGGCACCGAGCCAGAAGAACGGCTGCAGTACCGCGGCTGCGACGACCACCAGGGTCGCCTGCATGCGGCCTCGCATGACGAATTCAGCCAATGCGCGCATGCGATCTATCCATCAAGGCTACGTCGACTGCCCGATCAACGGCCGTGGCTGTCGGTGTAGGGAAGCAGGGCCAGGTAGCGAGCGCGCTTGATGGCGGTCGACAGCTGACGCTGGTACTTGGCCTTGGTGCCGGTGATGCGGCTCGGAACGATCTTGCCGGTTTCGGAAACGTAGGCCTTCAGGGTGTTGAGATCTTTGTAATCGATCTCCTTGACGCCTTCAGCGGTGAAACGGCAGAACTTACGACGACGGAAGAAACGTGCCATGTTATCGGCTCCTCAATACTGGTCCGGGATTACTCGTCGGCGCTGTCGCGGCTGTCTTCGCCGTCAGCGGACTCGTTTTCGTTGGCGTCGGGACGCTCACGGCGCTCACGGCGCTCGTTGCGGCTCTCTTCGGCCTTCAGCATTTCGGACTGGCCGGTAACGGCTTCGTCGCGACGGATCACCAGGTTACGGATGACGGCGTCGTTGTAGCGGAAGTTGTCTTCCAGCTCGGCCAGGGCCTTGGCGCTGCACTCGACGTTCAGCAGAACGTAGTGAGCCTTGTGCACGTTGTTGATGGCGTAAGCCAGCTGACGACGGCCCCAGTCTTCCAGGCGGTGAACCTTGCCACCGTCTTCTTCGATGACCTTGGTGTAACGCTCGACCATGCCACCGACTTGCTCGCTCTGGTCCGGGTGAACCAGGAACACGATTTCGTAATGACGCATAAATGCTCCTTACGGGTTGCAGCCTGCCGACGATGCGGTCAGGCAAGGAGTGAATGTCTTTTTGACTTGCCGACAGGTGGACGCGTAAGCGCCTGCCCGGACGGCAAGGGGCGACATTCTAGAGAAGGGGGGAAGGCGGCGCAAGGCAATTGATGAATATTTGAGCAGCTACAGGCTACAGGCGAAGAGCATGTGCGGGGCTCTTCGTAGGAGCGAGCTTGCTCGCGAACCGGGCGGGCACGGTGCCGAGGTTGGTTCGCGAGCAAGCTCGCTCCTACAGGGAGGACGGGACTGGCTCTTCGCTCTTGCCTGCAGCTTGCAGCTTGCAGCCGCTCTTAGGCCTTTTTCGCCTGGCGCTGCCGGACGATCTCGAACAGGCACACACCGGTGGCCACCGACACGTTCAGGCTGCTGACGCTGCCGCCCATGGGCAGCTTGGCCAGGTAGTCGCAGTGCTCGCGGGTCAGGCGGCGCATGCCCTTGCCTTCGGCGCCCATGACCAGCACGGTGGGGCCGGTGAGGTCCAGTTCGTAGAGGGTCTGGGTCGCCTCGCCGGCCGTGCCGACCACCCACAGGCCGCGCTGCTGGAGCTTTTCCAGGGTGCGCGCGAGGTTGGTCACGGCCACCAGCGGGATCACTTCGGCGGCGCCGCAGGCGACCTTGCGCACGGTGGCGTTGAGGGTCGCCGACTTGTCCTTCGGCACTATCACCGCCAGCGCGCCGGCAGCATCGGCGGTGCGCAGGCAGGCGCCGAGGTTGTGCGGGTCGGTGACGCCGTCCAGGGCCAGCAGCAAGGCCGGCCCCGGAGTGCGCTCGAGCAGCTCCTCGAGCATGTTCTCGCCCCACACCTGGCTAGGGCTGACCTCGGCGACCACGCCCTGGTGCACGCCCTCGGCCCACTCGTCGAGCTCCTTGCGGTCACGGGTGCCCACCGGCACCCGCGTCTGCCCGGCCAGTTCCACCAGCGCCTGGACCCGCGGGTCGTGCCGCCCCTCGGCCAGCCACAGCTGCTTGACGCGCTTGGGGTGATGACGCAGCAGCGCCTCTACGGCGTGCACGCCGTAGACCCTTTCCCACTGGCTCATGGCTTGGCCTTAGGCTTGCCTGCCGGGGCGCCCTCCGCCTTGGGCTTGGACGGCCCCTTGCGGTGCTTGCTCGGCTTGGCGGTCTTGGCCTTCTGTTTCGACGGCTTGCGCGGTTTCTCCGCAGCGGCCTTGGTGTTCTTCGCCGGCTTGCCCTGGGCCTTGGCCGCAGGGCGCTTGCCGCCCACCTTGGCTTCGTCGAGCAGCGCCTGCTTCAGCGCGCGGCTTCTGTTCACATCGGTGTTGCCGAGCATTTCCTCGGCCTTGGCGAGCATCTCCGGCGCCACCGAGGGCAACGCCTGGACCACGCCGACCTTGCGCTTGCGCGGCGGCGCCACGGGCAGCGGCGGCTCCGGCACTTCCGGCTGCAGCTCGCGCGGCTGGCCCTTGGCCCTGGCCGGCTTGGCGGCCTTGGCAGGCTTGCCGGGCTTGGCCGCCTCGGCCTTGTCGCCGCGCTTCTTGCGGCCGATGGGCGCGCTGAGCGCGTTTTCGGCCAGTTCGAAGTCGATCTTGCGCTCGTCCAGGTCAACCCTCGCCACAACCACCTGGGTGGTGTCGCCGAGGCGGAAGCTGCGCCCGGTGCGCTCGCCGGCCAGGCGGTGGTGCACGGCGTCGAAGTGGTAGTAGTCGCCGGGCAGCGCGGTGACGTGCACCAGGCCCTCGACATAGATGTCGGTCAGCTCGACGAAGATGCCGAAGCCGGTGACCGCGGTGATCACGCCGTCGAAGGTCTCGCCGACGCGGTCGCGCATGTATTCGCACTTCAGCCAGTTGGTGACGTCACGGGTGGCCTCGTCGGCGCGCCGCTCGGTCATCGAGCACTGCTCGCCGAGCTGTTCAAGGCGCGGCTCGTCGTACGGGTAGATGCGCGCCTTGGGCATGCTGGCGGCGCCGGCGCGCTGCACCAGGTCGGTCTCGCGCTTGGAGCGGACCACGCTGCGGATGGCGCGGTGCACCAGCAGGTCCGGATAGCGGCGTATCGGCGAGGTGAAGTGGGTGTAGGCCTCGTAGTTGAGGCCGAAGTGGCCGTTGTTGTCCGGGCTGTACACCGCCTGGCTCAACGAGCGCAGCATCACCGTCTGGATCAGCTGGAAGTCCGGGCGGCCCTGGATGGATTCGAGCAGCGCCTGGTAGTCGCCGGGAGTCGGCTCGCCCTTGCCGCGGTAGAGGGTCAGGCCCAGTTCGCCGAGGAACTGCCGCAGGTTGTTCAGCTTCTCCTGCGGCGGGCCGTCGTGGACGCGGTACAGCGCGGGGATTTCCAGCTTCTCGAGGAACTTGGCGGTGGCCACGTTGGCCGCCAGCATGCACTCCTCGATCAGCTTGTGCGCGTCGTTGCGCTGGGTCGGGCGGATCTCCGAGATCTTGCGGTCGGCGCCGAAGACGATGCGCGTCTCCTGGGTCTCGAAGTCGATGGCGCCGCGCACGTGGCGGGCGGCGACCAGCACCTTATAGAGGTCATAGAGGGTGCGCAGGTGCGGCACCACGTTCGGCAGTTGCTCGGCCAGGCGCGCGGCCTCGGGGCTGTCCGGGGTCTCCAGGTACTGGCTGACCTTGGTGTAGGTGAGCCGCGCGTGGGAGTGGATGACCGCCTCGTAGAACTGGTAGCCGGTCATCTTGCCGGCCTTGGACAGGTTCATCTCGCAGACCATGGCCAGGCGGTCGACCAGCGGGTTCAGCGAGCACAGGCCGTTGGAGAGGATTTCCGGCAGCATGGGGATGACGCGCTCGGGGAAGTACACCGAGTTGCCGCGCTTGGCCGCCTCCTCGTCCAGCGCCGAGCCCACCTTTACATAGTGGGAGACGTCGGCGATGGCGACGTACAGCTTCCAGCCGCCGCCCTTGCGCTTCTCGGCGTAGACGGCGTCGTCGAAGTCGCGGGCGTCCTCGCCGTCGATGGTCACGAACGGCAGGGTGCGCAGGTCGACGCGCTTCTCCTTGTCCTTGTCCGCCACCTCGGGCTTGAGCTTGGCCGCTTCCTTCTCCACGCCCTGGGGCCAGACGTGGGGAATATCGTAGCTGCGCAGGGCGACTTCGATCTCCATGCCCGGCGCCATGTAGTCGCCGAGCACTTCCACCACTTCGCCCTGGGCCTGGCGGTGCACGCTGGGCCACTGGTCGATGCGCACCTGGACGAACTGGTTGTGCTTGGCCGCGCCGTGCTTGCCCGGCGGGATCAGCACTTCCTGCTGGATCTTCGGGTTGTCGGCGACCACGGTGCCGATGCCGCTCTCCTCGAAGTAGCGGCCGACCAGTGTCTCGTGGGCGCGCTCGATGACTTCGACGATGGCGCCTTCGCGGCGGCCGCGGCGGTCGAAGCCGGAGACGCGCGCCAGGGCGCGGTCGCCGTCGAACACCAGGCGCATCTGCGTCGGGCTGAGGAACAGGTCGTCGCTGCCGTCGTCGGGGATCAGGAAGCCGAAGCCGTCGCGGTGACCGGCGATGCGGCCGCGGATCAGGTCCAGCTTGTCCACCGGGGCGTAGGCGCCGCGACGGGTATAGATAAGCTGGCCGTCACGCTCCATGGCGCGCAGGCGACGGCGCAGGGCCTCCTCCGACTCCTCGTCGGCGAGCTTGAATTCTTCCAGCAGTTGCGCGCGGGTCGCGGGCGCGCCGCGTTCGGCGAGGTGCGCCAGGATGAGTTCGCGGCTGGGGATGGGGTTTTCGTATTTTTCCGCTTCGCGGGCGGCCTCGGGATCGAGGGTTTGCCAATCGGCCATCAGGGTGAGATCACCTTGTCGTCTATAGATGTAAGTGCCATGTGCTTATTGAAGCGCGAAATCCGCCCGTCGGTCAGCTTTGGTCACGAATAAATTTTTTATCGCATCAGGGGTTTACAAGCCAAAGTGGGCTCCGTATAGTTCGCGCCCACAGCGTCGCTGAGACGTTGTAACACGGAAACGATGAGCAATCATCGCATCCAGTGCCCAGGTGGCGGAATTGGTAGACGCACTAGGTTCAGGTCCTAGCGGTGGCAACACCGTGGAAGTTCGAGTCTTCTCCTGGGCACCACTTATTTCACGATAGAGCCCCTGGCTGTATCGCGGCGGTTCGGAACCCTGATAACCGGACATTGAGACGCCGAAGCGACCGAAAGGTTGCAATACCGCAAGACGATGAGCGATCATCGCACCCCATGCTGAAAAGCATGCCCAGGTGGCGGAATTGGTAGACGCACTAGGTTCAGGTCCTAGCGGTGGCAACACCGTGGAAGTTCGAGTCTTCTCCTGGGCACCATCTTCAAGCGAAAAAGCCGAGCACTGCTCGGCTTTTTCGTTTCTGCCGTTCGCAGGTGCGGGCCGGGCGCGTCGCCCGGCCCCTCCCCTCATGCCTTGAACTGCCCCAGGCTGGCGCGCAGCTGCGCCGCCAGGCCGTCCAGCACGCGCCCGCTGCTGGCGGTGGCGGCGACGGCTTCCGCGGCGCGCCCCGCCTCGGCGTGGATCACCTCGACGCGCCCGCGCACCGCGACCGCACCGGCCGCCTGCTGCTCGGCGGCATGGGCCGCCGATTCGATGGCGCCATGCACTTCCTCCACGGCCCGCTGCACTTCACGCTGCAGGCGCTCGCTATCATGCAGCGCGGCCAGCCCCTGCACCGCCTGTTCACGGGCCTGACCGATGGCTTCCACCGCCTCGCGCGCGCCACGCTGCAAGGCATCGATATGCGTCTGGATGTCGCCGGTGGATTGCTGCGTCTTGCTCGCCAGCGCCCGCACCTCGTCGGCCACCACGGCGAAACCGCGGCCGCTCTCGCCGGCACGGGCCGCCTCGATGGCGGCATTGAGCGCCAGCAGGTTGGTCTGCTCGGCAATGCCGTGGATCACCGAGAGCACCACTTCGATCTGCTCGCTCTGCTGCGCCAGCTTCTCGATCACCCCGGCGCCGCTCTGCACGCGGGATTCCAGGGTTTCGATGAGGCCGCCGACGCGCCGGGCGATGGCCGCGTTGTCGTCAGCCGCCTTGCGGATGGACGCCACGCGCTCCAGCGCCTCCTGCATGGCCTGGCTTTCCAGCTGGGCTTCGGCGGCCATGCCGGCGAGCGCCTCCAAGCTGCCCGCCACTTCGTTGCGCTGGCGATCGGCGGCCGCCTCAGCGCTGGCGCTGCGCGAGGCCAGGGCGGCGATCTCGCTGCCGGTGCGCTGCGCCACCTGCCCCGCCTCGCGGACGATGGGCTGCAGCTTGTCGACGAAGCGGTTCACCGCGGTCGCCATCTCGCCCACTTCATCATTGCTATCCAGGCGCACGCGGCGGGTCAGGTCGCCCTCCCCGGCCGCCAGGTCGTTGAGCGCATCGATCAACAGGCGCAGGCGATTCACCACTCGCCGCCCGAGCACCAAAGCCAGCACCAGCAGTACGCCCAGGCCGACCAGCACCAACCCCAGACCGATGTGCCAACGCAGGCTACCGGCGGAAGCTTCCACCGCGCCTTGTGCACCCTGACTCATCTCGGCGGCCGCCTGCTGCGCCGCCTGCAGACGGGCGGTCAGCGCCTTGTTGCTGTCGGCGGCGGCGCCGGCCAGGCTGTCGGCCACCAGTTGGTCGCCACTGGCGATCAGGGCAGAGAAGCGCTTGTCCAGGGCTTCCACCTGCTTTTCCACCTCGGCGGTGGAAATGCCCAGGCGCACGGTACCGATCACCACGCCGTTGGGGCTGATGGGCACGCTGGAAAGGATCACAGAATCGTCGTGGGCGGCCGCTTCCAGCACCTTGTCCAGGGCGCGCTCGCCCTGGCCCTTGGCGAGCAGCGCCTGGATGCGCGAGTCCTCGCGGTTGAGGTAACGCGTCAGGTGCTGCCCCTGGGCATCGTCGTAGACCACGAAGAGCACGTTGGGGTTGGCCTGGGCGCGCCGGGCGTACTCGGAGAGCGTCGGTACGTCGTTGTCCCACATGGCCTTGGGCGCCACCGCGGCAAGCAGTTGGGCAAGCTGGTCGGCGGACTGCCGCAGGCTCTGTTCGAGGCTTTGACGGGTTTCGCCGCGTTCCTCCTCCAGGCGCGCCGACAAGGCGGCGCCGAGGCGTTCGCGGGTTCGCGCGGACAGCTCGGTGAGCCCGGAACTGAGTTCGCCACCGGCGCGCTCCAGCTCGCCGGCCAGGCGCTGCGACTGGCCACCCAGGCGTTCGCCCAGGTCGGCCACCAGTTGATCCACGGTACTGCGGGTGAGCCACAGGGCGATCAGCAACTGCACCAGCAGTGCCAGGCCCAGGGCGATGAACACGGGGCGCAGCAGGCGGCTGCGCAACAGCGAAAGGACGGCGGACACGGAGTGCCTCCTCGGGTAACGGAATACTGGCGCGGGATGCGCCGATGCCATTTGCCAGCAAGGGGCGTGCCGTTGGAGTGGCCATTGGCCGGAGATGCCTCCAAGAGCACCCTCTCCCTAACCCTCTCCCTGAAGGGAGAGGGCTGGGGAGAGGGAAAGGAATTCAGCTTCGCACCGAAGCAATCGGCAGACGCCCGTTCGCAAGCAAGCTCGCTCCTACGAAGAGCACCCAAACGAAAAAGCCGCTTCCCCATCAGGAGAAGCGGCTTTTCACACCCTTCGCAGCGGCTAGCGCCGCGACGGATCAGCCGAACGGGTGGCGCAGGACAATGGTCTCGTTGCGGTCCGGGCCGGTGGAGATGATGTCGATGGGCGCACCGACCAGCTCCTCGATGCGCTTGATGTAGGCGCGGGCGTTGGCCGGCAGGGCTTCCAGGGTCTTCGCGCCGACGGTGGATTCGCTCCAGCCCGGCAGGTCCTCGTACACCGGCTGCAGGCCGATGTAGCTGTCGGCGTCGGTCGGCGCGTCGGTCAGCAGTTCGCCGGCGGCGTTCTTGTAGCCGGTGCAGATGCGCACGGTCTGCAGGCCGTCGAGGACATCCAGCTTGGTCAGGCACAGGCCGGACAGGCTGTTGATCTCGATAGCGCGACGCAGGATCACGGCGTCGAACCAGCCGCAGCGACGGGCACGGCCGGTGGTGGCGCCGAACTCGTGGCCGACCTTGGCCAGGTGCGCGCCGACGTCGTCGAACAGCTCGGTCGGGAACGGGCCCGAGCCCACGCGGGTGGTGTAGGCCTTGGTGATGCCCAGGATGTAGTCCAGGTACAGCGGACCGAAGCCCGAACCGGTGGCGGTGCCGCCAGCGGTGGTGTTGGAGCTGGTGACGAACGGGTAGGTGCCGTGGTCGATGTCCAGCAGCGAGCCCTGGGCGCCTTCGAACATGATGTTCTCTTCGGCGCGGCGCAGGTCGTGCAGGGTGCCGGTGACGTCGGCCAGCAGCGGCTTCAGTTGCTCGGCGTAGTCCATGCACTCGTCCAGGGTCTTCTGGAAGTCGACCGCCGGCTCCTTGTAGTAGTTCTGCAGGACGAAGTTGTGGTAGTCCAGCAGCTCGCCCAGCTTGGCGGCGAAGCGCTCGCGGTGGAACAGGTCGGCCACGCGCAGGCCGCGGCGGGCGACCTTGTCTTCGTAGGCCGGGCCGATGCCGCGGCCGGTGGTGCCGATCTTGGCGTCGCCACGGGCGCGCTCGCGCGCCTGGTCGAGGGCGACGTGGAAGGACAGGATCAGCGGGCAGGACGGGCTGATGCGCAGACGCTCGCGCACCGGTACGCCCTTCTCCTCCAGCTTGGCGATCTCGCGCAGCAGCGCGTCGGGCGCCAGCACCACGCCGTTGCCGATCAGGCACTGCACGCCTTCGCGCAGGATGCCCGACGGAATCAGGTGCAGCACGGTCTTCTCGCCGTCGATCACCAGGGTGTGGCCAGCGTTGTGGCCGCCCTGGTAACGAACCACGGCAGCAGCCTGGTCGGTGAGCAAGTCGACGATCTTGCCTTTGCCCTCATCACCCCACTGGGTGCCCAGGACTACGACATTCTTACCCATAACACTTGTCCCCATCGTGGATATTCGGTGCCGGCCTCGGCCGGCGGAAACTCGCGGTGCCCGTCGATCACGGGTCAGAAGGGCACCACCTGCCAATTGCCTTCGCGCAGCTGCAGTTGCGCATCGCAACCCGCCTCGCGCGCCGAAGCCGCATCCTGCCCGGGCAGCGCCTGAACCACGCGCCGCCCGTCGCGGCGCAGCTGCTGCACCGCCTGCCAGAGCCCGGCCCCTTCGGCCGGCGCCCAGATGCCTTGCACCGGCGCGTCCAGCCGCACCTGGCCCAGGGTCACCAGGGTTTTCAGGTCGGTGGAGAAGCCGGTGGCCGGCCGCGCACGGCCGAAGTCGGCGCCGATGTGGTCGTAGCGACCACCCTGGGCGATGGACTCGCCGACGCCGGGCACGAAGGCGGCGAACACCACCCCCGTGTGATAGTGGTAGCCGCGCAGCTCGCCGAGGTCGAAATACAACGGCAGCTGCGGGAAGCGTTGCGCCAGGGAGTCGGCGATGACGACCAGGTCGGCCAGGGCGGCCTTGACCACCGCCGGCGCATCGGCCAGCACTTCGGCGGCCTGCTCCAGCACTTCGCGGCTGCCGCACAGCTCGGCCAGGGCGCGGAGCATGCCGGCGAGCTGGGCCGGCAGGCCTTCGGTGAGCGCGGCGACTTCATCCACCGCCTTGCGCTGCAGGGCGTCGAACAGAGCCTGCTCGGCTTCGCCGGACAGGTCAGCGGCGCGGGCCAAGCCACGATAGATACCGACGTGGCCGAGGTCCATGTGCACGTCCGGCACCTCGGCCATGGCCAGCATGTCGAGCATCAGGCTGATGACTTCGACGTCGCTCGCCGGGCTGGCGTCGCCATAGAGTTCGGCGCCCAGCTGGATCGGGCTGCGCGAGGTGGCCAGGGCGCGCGGGCGAGCATGCAGCACGCTGCCGGCGTAGCACAGGCGGTTCGGGCCCTCGCGGCGCAGGCTGTGGGCGTCCATGCGCGCCACTTGCGGCGTGATGTCCGCGCGGAAGCCCATGAGCCGGCCCGAGGCCGGGTCGGTGACCTTGAAGGTGCGCAGATCCAGGTCCTGGCCGGCACCGGTCAGCAGGGACTCCAGGTATTCGATATGCGGGGTGACGACGAACTCGTAACCCCAGCGCTGGAACAGGTCCAGCACCTGACGGCGGGCTGCTTCCACACGCGCCGCCTCAGGTGGCAGCACTTCTTCGATCCCATCTGGCAGCAGCCAGCGGTCTACCGTTGCCATGTCGCCTCTCCCCTTTCAGCCGGGCGGCAATTCATCTAGTGAATCCAGTAAAGAAGGCCGGTGCCGAGCAGCATGCTGCCCAGCCCGATGAGCCGCAGGCGCCGGTCGTCGAGGCGACCGAGCCCGCTGACGGCCTCACGCCAGCCACGCGGATACAGGAAAGGGAGGATGCCCTCCAGCACCAGCAATAGACAGAATGCTTTGCCGAATTCCTGCCACATGACCCTTGTACACAAATCTCGCGGACGCAAAAAAGCCGGGATTTCCCGGCTGGCCCATGATAACACGTTTTCTCCGGCGGGCGCTGCCGCCCGCCGGAGAACCCACTCAGGGCTTGGACTTCTCCAGGTAACGGAAGAACTCGTTGTCCGGGCTCAGCACCAGGACGTCCTTCTTGTCGGCGAAGCTGTCGCGGTAGGCCTTGAGGCTACGGGTGAAGGCGTAGAACTCCGGCTCCTGGTTGTAGGCCTTGGCATAGATGGCAGCCGCCTTGGCGTCGCCCTCACCGCGGGTTTCCTCAGACTGCCGATAGGCCTCGGCCAGCAGCACGCGGCGCTGGCGGTCGGCATCGGCGCGGATACCCTCGGCCAGTTCGCGGCCCTTGGCGCGGTGCTCGCGGGCCTCGCGCTCGCGCTCGGTGCTCATCCGCTCGAACACGCTGCGGTTGACTTCCTTCGGCAGGTCGATGGCCTTGACGCGCACGTCGATGACCTCGATGCCCAGCTCCTTCTGCGCCATGCGGTTGAGCGACGCGGTGATGTCGCCCATCAGGGCGTCACGCTCGCCGGACACCACCTCGTGCAGGGTGCGCTTGCCGAACTGGTCGCGCAGGCCGGCTTCCAGGCGCCGCGACAGGCGCTCGTCGGCGATCTGCTTGAGGCCCGAGGTCGCGGTATAGAAGCGCTCGGCGTCGGCCACACGCCACTTGGCGTAGGCGTCGACCATCACCGCCTTCTTCTCCAGGGTGAGGAAGCGCTGGGTCGGCGAATCCAGGGTCAGCAGGCGGCCGTCGAACTTGCGCACCTGGTTGACGTACGGAATCTTGAAGTGCAGGCCGGGCTGCACGTCCGACTCGACCACGCGGCCGAAACGCAGCAGCACCGCGCGCTCGGTCTGCTGCACCACGTAGATGCTGCTCCACAGCGCCACGGCAGCCACCACGGCGGCGATCAGGGCGATCAGGGATTTGTTACTCATCAGCGGCTCTCCCTGGTGCGCAGGTCACGTTGCTGCAGGTCGCTGGCGACCCGCGAGCCGATGTCCGGCGTGCTGCTCGTCGTACCCGCCGCGCCACTGCCCGGGGTCGCCGAGCCACGGCCGTCGATCATCTTGTCCAGCGGCAGGTAGATCAGGTTGTTCTGCCCCTGCTGACCGGTGACCAGCACCTTGCTGCTCTGCGACAGCACGTCCTGCATGGCATCCAGGTACAGGCGCTCGCGGGTGACTTCCGGCGCCTTGCGGTATTCGCCGGCCAGCTTGCTGAAGCGGTCGGCCTCACCCTCGGCGCGGGCCACCACCTCGTCGCGGTAGCCGTTGGCTTCCTCGATGATGCGCTGAGCCTGGCCACGGGCTTCGGGCACCACGCCGTTAGCGTAGGCTTCGGCCTGGTTCTTCTCGCGCTGCTCGTCTTCGCGGGCGCGGATCACGTCGTCGAAGGCTTCCTGCACCTCGCGCGGGGCGGCGGCGCTCTGGATGTTCACCTGGGTCACGGTGATACCGGTCTTGTAGGTGTCCAGGAAACGCTGCAGGCGATCGCGCACCTCGGTGGCCATCTGTTCGCGGCCCTCGGTGAGGATCTGGTCCATGGTGGTGGAGCCGGCCACGTGGCGCAGGGCGCTCTCGGTGGCGTGCTGCAGGCTGACCTCGGGCTGGTCGACGTTGAGCACGAAGTCCTTCAGGTTGCTGACCTTGTACTGCACGGTCAGCGGGACCTCGACGATGTTCTCGTCCTCGGTGAGCATCTGCCCCTGCTTGCTGTAGGCACGCTCGCGGGTGACGTTCTCCTGGAACTTCTTGTCGATCGGCGGGAAGTAGAAGTTCAGGCCCGGGCCTACGGTGTCGTAGTACTTGCCCATGCGCAGGATGACCGCCTGCTCCTGCTCGTCCACCACATAGATGGCGTTGTACAGCCAGAGCACGGCGAGCACGGCCAGGCCGATGCCGAACAGGCCCAGGCCACCGCCCTTGCCGCCGACGGGGCTGCCGCCGCGCGGTTTCTTGCCGCCGAAGATGCGATTGAGGCTGTCCTGCAGCTTGCGGAAGGCCTCATCGAGATCCGGAGGGCCCTGTCGGCCGCCACCACGGCGCCCGCCCCAGGGGTCCTGATCGTTCTTGTTCGAGTTGTCACCCGGCTCGTTCCAAGCCATAGCGCTCTCCATCTAATAACGCGAAACGCGCCTGCGGCGCGACCACCCATGCTACCGAATGCCCCGCCCGGTGCCAAAAGCACCGTTCCAGGCTTTATTGCAAAGTGTGTTGCGCAATGAACTCCGCCGGCTGCCATCCCTCGCGGCTGATCAGGCGGTTCAACTCGACACGCGGCAGGCGAACCTGCAAAACGGCGCGTCCCTGCTCGTCGTGGTCCTCGGATTGCACCGCGCCCAGCTCGAAGAACTGTGCGCGCAGGCGCCCCAGGCGCTGCGGCAGGCAGAGCGTGCCGACGAACAGGTCGTCGCCCAGCAGCTCGGCCACCGCCTTTTCCAACAGTTCCAGCCCGCGCCCGTCACGGGCGGAGAGCCAGACCCGCACCGGTTTGCCGGTCTCGTCGCGCTGGATTCGCGCGTCCATGTCCGGCAGCAGGTCGATCTTGTTGTACACCTCGAGCATCGGCAGCTCGTTGGCGCCGATCTCGGTCAGCACCGCGTGCACCTGTTCCACCTGCGCGTCGCGCTCCGGCTCGTGGGCATCGATCACGTGCAGCAGCAGGTCGGCGTTGCTCGACTCTTCCAGCGTAGCGCGGAAGGCCTCGACCAGCTTGTGCGGCAGGTGGCGGATGAAACCCACGGTATCGGCCAGCACGACCGGGCCGACGTCCTCCAGCTCGAGCCGGCGCAGGGTCGGATCGAGGGTGGCGAACAGCTGGTTGGCCGCGTAGACCTCGGAAGTGGTCAAGGCGTTGAACAGCGTGGACTTGCCGGCGTTGGTGTAGCCGACCAGGGAAACCGAGGGGATTTCCGCCCGGCGCCGGCCACGACGGGCCTGCTCACGCTGGCTGCGGACCTTCTCCAGGCGCTGCTTGATCTGGCGGATGCGTGCGCGCAGCAGGCGGCGGTCGGTTTCCAGCTGGGTTTCACCTGGGCCACGCAGGCCGATACCGCCCTTCTGCCTTTCCAGGTGGGTCCAGCCGCGCACCAGGCGCGTGCTCATGTGTTCGAGCTGCGCCAGCTCCACCTGCAGCTTGCCCTCATGGGTGCGGGCGCGCTGGGCGAAGATGTCGAGAATCAGACCGGTACGGTCGAGCACCCGGCATTCGAGGACGCGCTCGAGGTTGCGTTCCTGGCTGGGCGTCAGGGTGTGGTTGAAGATGATCAGCTCGACGTCCTGGACTTGCACCAGGTCGCGCAGCTCATCGACCTTGCCACTGCCGATCAGGAACTTGGCCGACGGCTGATGGCGCGAAACGTTGACGAATGCCACCGACTCCGCGCCCGCCGAACGGGCCAGCTCCTGGAATTCCTGCGGGTCTTCGCGCGCCTCGGGGTCCTGACCTTCCAGATGGACCAGAATGGCCCGTTCCCCACCACCCGGGCGCTCAAAGAACAAGGCGGGCTACCGTCAAGCGTTGCCCGGCTCGGCCGGTTGATCGCCGCTGGGCAGACGCACCGGACGGCTGGGCACGACGGTGGAAATGGCGTGCTTGTAGACCATCTGGCTGACAGTGTTCTTCAGCAAAATCACGAACTGGTCGAAGGATTCGATCTGACCTTGCAGCTTGATACCGTTCACCAGGTAGATGGAGACCGGTACGCGTTCTTTTCGCAGGGTATTCAGGTAAGGGTCTTGTAGCGAATGCCCTTTTGACATATGCCGCACTCCTTTAGGGAATCAATAGATTTAGTAGTAGTCGAATGGCTTGTTGCCGTCGGTAACCCCAAGGATAGACGGCTGAATTATGGTCTCGAACCTATATGGAGACCGCCTCAAGATATTTCAAGGCACGCGGCAGATTGTCGCCTGCCAGACTGTCCAACCAGTGTAGATGGCCCCAGCTGCGCAGCCAGGTGAACTGGCGCTTGGCTAGTTGCCGGGTGGCAATCACGCCGCGCTCCTCCATCTCAGCGTAGGACAGTTTGCCCTCGAGGTATTCCCATACCTGTCGGTAGCCCACGGCACGAATGGATGGCAGCCCGGCGTGCAAGTCGTCTCTCGCGCGAAGTGCTTCGACCTCGGCGATGAAGCCCTGTTCCAGCATCTGACGAAAACGTTGTGCGATTCGCGCGTGCAGTACCTGGCGCTGCTGAGGTGCAATCGCCAGTTGCGCCACAGTATACGGTAATTGCGCCGCGCCTGGCGCGCTGGAACCGGCATTTTCAGCCGCCTGGCGGCGGCGGTGGTCGCTCATCGACAAGCCGCTGACGCGTTGCACTTCCAGCGCCCTGACCAGGCGTTGCGGGTCGTTGGGGTGGATGCGCGCCGCCGACTCCGGGTCGACCCGCTGCAATTCGGCATGCAGCGCCGCCCAGCCCTCGGCCGCGGCCCAGGCTTCCAGCTCGGCGCGCACCGCCGGATCGGCGCTGGGCATGTCCGCCATGCCTTCCAGCAATGCCTTGAAATACAACATGGTGCCGCCGACCAGCAGGGGGATGCGCCCCGCCGCGGTGATCTCGGCCATGGCCGCCAGGGCGTCGGCGCGGAATTCCGCCGCCGAATAGCTTTCGGCCGGGTCACGGATGTCGATCAGTCGGTGCGGGAATTCGGCCAGGACTTCCTTCGAGGGCTTGGCCGTGCCGATGTCCATGCCACGGTAGACCAGCGCCGAGTCGACGCTGACCAGTTCGATGGGCAGCAGCCGCGCCAGTTCCAGCGCCAGGTCGGTCTTGCCGGCGGCGGTCGGGCCCATGAGGAAGATGGCGGGAGGCAGGGAGGACATCGGCAACTCTTCGGCAGAACGGGCGCGTGCATACCGCGCGCTGAATCGATTGGCGCGCAGTTTACTGCACTTGGCTTAACGCTGGCTTTATTTCAGCGCCCGCGCAGGAAGAGTTTGTCCAGCTCGTCCAGGCCCAGCTGCGTCCAGGTGGGCCTGCCGTGGTTGCACTGGCCGCTGCGCTCGGTGATTTCCATGTCGCGCAGCAGGGCGTTCATCTCCGGCAGCGTCAGGCGCCGGTTGGCGCGCACCGCGCCGTGGCAGGCCATGGTCCCGAGCAGTTCGTTGAGATGCGCCTGGATGCGGTCGCTGGTGCCGTATTCCAGCAGGTCGGCAAGCACGTCGCGCACCAGCTGGGTCGCCTCGGCCTGCTTGAGCAGCGCGGGAACCTGGCGGATCGCCAGGCTTTCCGGGCCCAGGCGCTGCAGTTCGAAGCCGAGCCGGCTGAACCAGCCGCCGTGTTCCTCGGCGCAGTCGGCCTCGCGCTCGCTCACCGCCAGGGATTCGGGCACCAGCAGCGGTTGGCCGCGCAGGCCTTCGCTGTCCATGGCGATCTTCAGACGCTCGTAGGTGATGCGCTCATGGGCCGCATGCATGTCCACCAGCACCAGGCCGTGGGCATTCTCGGCGAGGATGTAGATGCCCTTGAGCTGAGCCAGGGCGTAGCCCAGCGGCGGGACGTCCTGGGCGCTCTCGGGGAGCGGCTGGGGCGCGGATTGCTCCGGCAGCGGCGCGAAATAGGTGCGGTAGGCGCCCTGGGCCTCGGCGGCGGGTGGCATGTCCTGGCGCGGCGGCTGGTAGGAATAGCCGCCGCCGGAACCGGAGGAACCGCCCGAGCCGCTCCAGGTACGCGCCGCGGCCGGGGCCTCCAGCACCTTGTCCGACAGGCTCATCTCGCCCTGCGGGCCGAATTCCCCGGCGGCCTGCCCGGTGGGGCGCGGCACGGTCAGGGTGGTGGCCCCCGGCGGCGCCAGCTGGTCGTCCGGACGCACCTCGGCGAGCGCCCGGTGCAGGGTGCCGTAGAGGAAGTCGTGGACCATGCGGCTGTCGCGGAAGCGCACTTCGTGCTTGGTCGGGTGCACGTTGACGTCCACCGTCGCCGGGTCGACCTCCAGGAACAGCACGAAGGTCGGGTGGCGGCCGTTGTAGAGCACGTCGCGGTAGGCCTGGCGCACCGCGTGGGCGACCAGTTTGTCGCGCACCATGCGGCCGTTGACGTAGAAGTACTGCAGGTCCGGCTGGCTGCGGGAGAAGGTCGGCAGGCCGACCCAGCCCCACAGGTGCAGGCCGTTGCGCTCGATCTCGATGGGCAGCGCCTGTTCGAGGAAGGCCGGGCCGCACACGGCGCCGACGCGGCGCGCGCGGGCGGTCTCGTCCGCGGCCTCGTGCAGGCTGAAGATGGTCTTGCCGTTGTGGCGCAGGTGGAAGGCCACGTCGAAGCGGGCCAGGGCCAGGCGCTTGATGACTTCCTGCAGGTGGTCGAACTCGGTCTTCTCGGCGCGCAGGAACTTGCGCCGCGCCGGGGTGTTGAAGAACAGGTCGCGGACCTCGACGCTGGTGCCCACCGGATGCGCCGCCGGCTGTACCCGCGGCTGCATGTCGCGGCCCTCGGTCTCCACCTGCCAGGCCTGCTCGGCGTCGGCGGTGCGCGAGGTCATGGTCAGCCGCGATACCGAGCTGATCGAGGCCAGGGCCTCGCCGCGGAAGCCCAGGCTCATCACCGCCTCGAGGTCTTCCAGCTCGCGGATCTTGCTGGTGGCGTGGCGCGCCAGGGCCAGCGGCAGGTCGTCGGCGGGGATGCCGCCGCCGTCGTCGCGCACCCGCAGCAGCTTGATGCCGCCCTGCTCCACCTCGATGTCGACGCGCCGGGCGCCGGCGTCCAGGCAGTTCTCCAGCAGTTCCTTGATCACCGAGGCCGGGCGCTCGACCACCTCGCCGGCGGCGATCTGGTTGGCCAGCCGCGGGCTGAGCAGCTGGATGCGGCGTGCTTCGTTCATTGCTGCGCCGCCAGGGAGGTCGCGGGGATGTTCAGTACCTGGCCGATGCGCACGCTATCGGTCTTCAGGTTGTTGGTGCTGCGCAGGGTGGCCATGCTCACGTCGTAGCGCGCGGAGATCATCGACAGGCTCTCGCCGGCGCGCACCACGTGCTGGCGCGGCCCGCTGGAAATCTGCCCGCCGTCGCGCAGCGAGGCGATGTAGGTGCCCGGCGGCGGCGTCTGCACGAAGTACTGGCGCACACCGGCGGCGATGGAGCGGGCCAGGGCCTGCTGGTGCGAGGCGCTGTTGAGCTTCTGCGACTCGCCGGGATTGGAGATGAAGCCGGTCTCCACCAGGATCGACGGGATGTCCGGCGACTTCAGCACCATGAAGCCGGCCTGCTCGACGCGGTTCTTGTGCAGCGAGGTGACGCGGCCGACGTTGGTCAGCACCTTGTGCCCGACATCCAGGCTGGAGGACATGGTGGCGGTCATCGACAGGTCGAGCAGCACGCCGGCGAGCATGTGGTCCTTGTCGTCGAGGCTGACGCTGCCGTCGCCGCCGATCAGGTCGGAACGGTTTTCGCTGTCGGCCAGCCAGCGCGCGGTCTCGGAGGTGGCGCCGCGGTCGGAGAGGGCGAACACCGAGGCTCCGAAGGCGCTGCGGCTGGGCGCGGCGTCGGCGTGGATGGAGACGAACAGGTCGGCGCCCTTCTTGCGCGCGATGGCGGTGCGCCCGCGCAGCGGGATGAAGTAGTCGCCGGTGCGCGTCAGCTCGGCGCGGAAGCCCTTCATCTGGTTGATCTGCCGCTGCAGTTCGCGGGCGATCGACAGGGTGATGTTCTTCTCGTGCAGGCCGTTCGGGCCGGAAGCGCCCGGGTCCTCGCCGCCGTGGCCGGCGTCGATGGCGATGATGATGTCGCGCTTGCCGCCGGCAGGCACCGGCGCCTTGGCCACCGGCTGCGTCGGCGTCACCGGGGTGGCCGGCTGGTTCGGCGTGGGCGTGGCGGGCACGTCGGGGGTGATGTCCGCGCCCTGGTCGTAGAGGTCCACCACCAGGCGGTTGCCGTACTGCTGGTTGGGCGGCAGGACGAAACTCTTGGGCGTCACCTGGGCCGAGAGGTCCAGCACCAGGCGCAGGTCGGTGGGCGAGCGCTGCGCCGAACGCACCGAGGTGATCGGGGTGTTCTTCAGCTTGAGCTGGTTCAGCGCGGTGCTCAGCTGCGCGCCGCTAAGGTCGATGACGATGCGGTTGGGCGCGCTGAGGGTGAACAGGCTGTGCTGCACCGGGCCGGACAGGTCGAACACCAGGCGCGTGTTGTCCGGCGCGCGCCACAGGCGCACGCTCTTGATCTGCGTGATTTGCGCGGCGGCAAGAACCTCGCCGGCGCCCAGCGCCAGCAGGATGAACAACCCGGCCAACAGCGCCCGAAGGCGCAACCCCCAACCCATGTTTTTTCTCATGCTCCCGTAGCCAGGACGGCGCACCAGGCTTCGCCCCGCACTCCGTGCGGTTCCAGGCGCAGCATGCGGCCGCCCGCTTGCGGAGTAATGGTAATGTCCAGGTCGGCCTTTGGCAAAATGCCCGCGCCCCTTTCGGCCCACTCGATCAGGCACAGGGCGTCGCCTTCGAAGTAATCGCGGATGCCCAGATATTCCAGTTCCTCGGGGTCGGCCAGGCGGTACAGATCGAAATGGAAGGCGCGCACCTCGCCCAGCTCGTAGGGCTCGACCAGGGTGAAGGTCGGGCTCTTCACCGCCCCGGCATGGCCCAGGCCGCGCAGAATGCCGCGCGAGAGCGTGGTCTTGCCGGCGCCGAGGTCGCCGTGCAGGTAGATCACCCCGCGCCCGCCGGTAGCCTGGGCGATCCTCGCGCCCAGCGCGTACATGGCCTCCTCGCCATCGGCGAACAGCTTCAGTTCAGGCATGGGGCGAACTCCTCGAGCAACTGACGAACGGCAGGGATCAGGTCGCTGGCCGCGAGCCCCCGTCCCTGTGCGCCAAGCAGCTCGCCGGCGCGGGCGTGCAGCCAGACGGCCAGGCAGGCGGCGTCGAAGGGTTCGAGTTTCTGTGCCAGCAGCGCACCGACGACACCGGACAGCACATCACCCAGGCCGGCGGTGGCCATGGCCGGATGACCATGGGAGCACAACGCCAGGCGGCCGTCCGGCGCAGCGACCAAGCTGCCGACGCCCTTGAGCACGGCCACCGCCTGGTAGCGGCTGGCCAGCTCACGCACGGCGGCGGCCCGGTCGGCCTGCACCTCGGCGGTGGGGCGGCCCAGCAGGCGGGCCGCCTCGGCGGGGTGCGGGGTGATCACCAGGCTACCCGCCGGGCGCTGCACCTGGCCCTCGGCCAGCAGGTTGAGCGCATCGGCGTCCCACACCTGGGGCAGGTCCAGGCTGGCCGCGGCGCTGGCCAGGCAACGGCCCCAGGCGTTGCGGCCGATGCCGGGGCCGACCACCAGCACGCTGGCGCGCTCGGCGGCGCGCAGCACCTCGGCGGACGAGGACACGCCGCGGGTCATCAGTTCCGGGCAACGCGCCAGCGCCGCCGGCACGTGGGCGGCGCGGGTGGTGACGGAAACCAACCCGGCGCCGCTGCGCAGGGCCGCTTCGCCAGCGAGCAGGGTGGCGCCGCCCATGCCGTGGTCGCCGCCGATCAGCAGCAGGTGGCCGAACAGGCCCTTGTGCGCCGCCTTCGGCCGCGGCGCCAGCTGCGCCAGGCTGGTGGGCGCCAGGCGCATGGCCTGGGCCTCCTCGGGCAGTTGCGCGGGGTCGGCGTCGAGGTTGTCGAAGGCCAGCTCGCCGCACTGGTCCGGGCCTTCGCCGGTGAACAGGCCGAACTTGAGGCCGATGAAGGTCACCGTCAGGTCGGCGCGCACCGCGCAGCCCAGCACCTGGCCGGTATCGGCGCTGAGGCCGGAGGGGATGTCAATGGCCAGGACCGGCAGGCCGCTGGCGTTGATCCGTTCGATGGCCGCCGCATACGGGTCACGCACCGCGCCACCGAGGCCGGTGCCGAGCAGCGCATCCACCAGCACGCCATGCAGTTCGGCGTGTTCGTGCCAGGGCAGGATGGTCACGCCGGCGGCCAGGGCCTCGGCGTGGGCGGATGCGGCGTCCCCGGCCAGCCGCGCGGTATCGCCCACCGCCAGCACGCGCACGTTCCAGCCGGCGCGCTGGGCCAGGGCGGCGACCAGGTAGCCATCACCGGCGTTGTTGCCGTGCCCGGCCAGCACCGTCAGGCGCCCGGCGTCCGGCCAGCGCCGGCGCAGGGCACGCCAGGCCGCGTGGGCGGCGCGCTGCATGAGTTCGAAGCCGGGTGTGCCGGCGGCGATCAGGCGCGCGTCGAGGTCGCGCACCTGCCGGGCGCTGTACAGCGCGGTCGGCAGACTGTCGTGAGGGTGCGAATTCATCGGGTTTCCGCGGGGAATCGGGCGCCGGTCGGCGCGGTCTGGCAGAATTATACCTACCCCGGTCCCGCTTTCCCGCCCCCGCATGCACGATTCCACATCCGATTACAGCGCCATCGCCGAGCGCATCAAGGCCTGGGGCCGCGAGCTGGGCTTCCAGCAGGTCGGCATCGGCGGGCTGGACCTGGCCAGCCACGGCGAGCACCTGCAGCGCTGGCTGGCCGCCGGCTACCACGGCGAGATGGACTACATGGGCGCCCACGGCAGCAAGCGCTGGCGCCCGGACGAGCTGGTGCCCGGCACCCTGCGGGTGGTCTCGCTGCGCATGGACTACCTGCCCGGCGACACGCGCATGGCGCAGCGCCTGGCCGAGCCGGAGAAAGCCTACGTATCGCGCTACGCCCTGGGCCGCGACTACCACAAGCTGGTGCGCAAGCGCCTGCAGCAGCTGGCCGAACGCATCCAGCAGGAGGTCGGCCCGTTCGGCTACCGCGCCTTCGTCGACAGCGCGCCGGTGCTGGAGAAGGCCATCGGCGAACAGGCCGGGCTTGGCTGGATCGGCAAGAACACCCTGCTGCTCAACCGCAAGGCCGGCAGCTACTTCTTCCTCGGCGAACTCTTCACCGACCTGCCGCTGCCCCTGGACGAACCCCACGGCAGCGAACACTGCGGGCGCTGCAGCGCCTGCCTGGACATCTGCCCGACCAACGCCTTCGTCGGCCCCTACGTGCTGGACGCGCGGCGCTGCATCTCCTACCTGACCATCGAGCTGAAGGGCCCGATCCCCGAGGAACTGCGCGCGCCCATGGGCAACCGGGTGTTCGGCTGCGACGACTGCCAGATCGTCTGCCCGTGGAACCGCTTCGCCCGGCCCAGCGAGCAGGGCGACTTCCAGCCGCGCCACGGGCTGGACAATGCCGAGTTGGCCGAGTTGTTCCTCTGGAGCGAGGAAGAGTTCCTCAGCCGCACCGAAGGCTCACCGCTACGCCGGGCGGGCTATGAAAGGTGGCTGCGCAACCTGGCGGTGGGGCTGGGGAATGCGCCGTCGAGCATTCCGGTGATAGAGGCGTTGAAGGCGCGGCGGGAGTTTCCGTCGGAGTTGGTGCGCGAGCACGTCGCGTGGGCGCTGCGGCGGCATGGGGTGGAGCGGTAGAGGTTCTGCTGGCTGGGTTGGGAGCGCGTCCTGAAGAGCCCCTCTCCCCAGCCCTCTCCCTGAAGGGAGAGGGGGCTTGTCCGTGCCGGCTGAAAGCAAGGTTTCAGCCGGACACCACAGCGGAATATCCGGCTGACTGCAAAACATCCAACCCTGCCCAACGATCCCCTCTCCCTGAAGGGAAAGAGGGCTTGTCCGTGCCGAGAGAAGGAAGGCTTCAAATGGAGACCTTCGGCGTTGCCGGCTAACTCCAGAGCATCCAAGCACTCCGAACGGTCCCCTCTCCCTTCAGGGCGGGGCGCGCAGCCGAGGGTTAGGGAGAGGGAGCGGAGCCAAACCGACACACCTCAGCCACCTGGAAACCCCGTTCGCGAGCAAGCTCGCTCCTACGAAAAACCAGCGACTCAGACCTTGATGAAGGTCTCGCGGTAATAGCGCAGCTCGGCGATGGATTCGCGGATGTCGTCCAGCGCCAGGTGGGTATTGCCCTTCTTGAAGCCATCCCGCACCTGCGGAGCCCAGCGCGCCGCCAGTTCCTTCAGGGTGGAGACGTCGAGGTTGCGGTAGTGGAACCAGGCTTCCAGCTTCGGCATGTACCTATAGAGGAAGCGGCGGTCCTGGCAGATGCTGTTGCCGCAGATGGGCGAGGCGCGCTTGGGCACCCATTTTTCCAGGAAGGCCAGGGTCATGGCCTCGGCCTGGGCGGCGTCGATGTCGCTTTCGCGCACGCGCTGGGTCAGGCCCGACTGGCCGTGCTGGCGGGTGTTCCACTCGTCCATGCCGGCGAGGGTCTCCTCGCTCTGGTGCACGGCGATCACCGGGCCTTCCGCGAGAATGTTCAGCTCGCTGTCGGTGACGATGGTGGCCATTTCGATGATCACGTCCCGGTCCGGGTCCAGGCCGGTCATCTCCAGGTCGATCCAGATCAGGTTCTGTGGGTTCTGCATGGTGCGCTCCTAGGCTCAAGCCCTCTAGTTTAGCGGGAAGAGCGAATGCGCATGCTAAACTCGCCGGCGATTTTTCCCGTGGATTGCATATGGCCAAGCGTCATCTCACCCGCCGGCAGAGCTGGCGCATCGAAAAGATCCAGGAAGAGCGCGCCGCGCGCGCCGCCAAGCGCGAGTCGCGGGCCCTGGAAGAGCTGGAAGGCGGCGACCTGGGGCCGGAGCAGAACGGCCTGGTGATCGCCCACTTCGGCGTCCAGGTGGAAGTCGAGGCGCTGGAGGGCGAGCACGCCGGCGACGTGCTGCGCTGCCACCTGCGCGCCAACCTGCCGCCGCTGGTGACCGGCGACCGCGTAGTCTGGCGCCCGGGCAACCAGGGCATCGGCGTGATAGTCGCGCAGTTGCCGCGCACCTCCGAGCTGTGCCGCCCGGACATGCGCGGCCTGCTCAAGCCGGTGGCGGCCAACGTCGACCGCATCGTCATCGTCTTCGCCCCGCGCCCGGAACCCCACGCCAACCTGATCGACCGCTACCTGATCGCCGCCGAGCACGCCGGCATCCAGCCGCTGCTGCTGCTGAACAAGGCCGACCTGATCGACGAGCAGAATGCCGAGCAGATCGACGCCCTGCTGGGCACCTACCGCGACCTGGGCTACCCGCTGCTGGAGGTCTCGGCCTTCAACGGCCTGGCCATGGACGCCCTGCGCGCGGCGCTGAACGATCACGTCAGCGTGTTCGTCGGCCAGTCCGGGGTGGGCAAGTCGTCGCTGGTCAACGCCCTGCTGCCGGGGGTGGACACCCGTGTCGGCGACCTCTCGGAGATCACCGGCAAGGGCACCCACACCACGACCACGGCGCGGCTGTTCCACTTCCCCGCCGGCGGCGACCTGATCGACTCCCCCGGCATCCGCGAGTTCGGCCTGGGGCACGTCACCCGCGACGACGTCGAGGCCGGCTTCATCGAGTTCCGCGACCTGCTCGGGCACTGCCGCTTCCGCGACTGCAAGCACGACCGCGAACCGGGCTGCGCGCTGCTCAAGGCGCTGGAGGAAGGCCGCGTCAGCCCGCAACGCATGGCCAGTTATCGGCACATTCTCGCCAGCCTGCCGGAAACGGATTACTGATCAGCGCTCGCGCTCCGACAACTTTGTCGGAGCGCCAGGCCCGCCTTCACTGCTTCTTCAGCTCGTCCAGCTTCAGCTTGCCGTCATCGAACAGGTTGAGCTTCTCGCGCACCTGTTCGGCGGGCAGCGGCTGGAACGCGGGCGCGGCGCCCTGGGGCGGCGTCGGCGCGGCACCAGCGGGCGTCGTAGCCCCGGCCGGCTGGCTGGCCGCCGGCTCCTCGGCGGTGCCGTCCTGGCCCTCGATGGCGCGTTGCGCGCGCTTGGTCAGGACGATGATGTCGATGCGCCGGTTCACCGGGTTCAGCGGGTTCTTGCGGTCGAACAGCTGCGACGAGGCGTAGCCCACCACCCGGGCGATCTGCCCTTCCGGGTAGCCGCCGGCCACCAGGGCGCGGCGCGCGGCGTTGGCGCGGTTGGCCGACAGCTCCCAGTTGCCGAACTCGTCGCCAGAGTAGGGCTTGGCGTCGGTGTGGCCGCTGATGCTGATCTTGTTCGGCACCTGCTTGATGGTCTCGGCCATGGCCAGCAGGATGTCCTCGAAGTACGGCTGCAGGCGCGCGCTGCCCAGGTCGAACATCGGCCGGTTCTCGGCGTCGACGATCTGGATGCGCAGGCCGTCGCGGGTGATCTCGAACAGGATCTGGTCCTTGAAGCGGCGCAGCGTGGGGTTCTCGTCGACCTTGTTCTGCAGTTCCTGCAGCAGCAGCTCCAGGCGCTCGTGCTCGATCTGCTCGGCCTGGCGCTCGGCCTCGGCGGGGTTGACCTCCTTCTCCGACTCCGGGCTGATGCGTGTCTCGTCCGCCTCCGGCTGCGCCTGGATCTGCGGGTTGAGGGTCTTGTCCGGGGCCGGCGTCGGCGTGCCGCCGAGGTCGATCACGTAGGGGCTGGCACTCTCGGTGAAGCCGATGGGGTCCTGGAAGTAGCCGGAAATCGCCTTCTTCTGCTCGGGGGTGGCCGAGGACAGCAGCCACAACACCAGGAAGAACGCCATCATCGCCGTGGCGAAGTCGGCGAAGGCGATCTTCCAGGAGCCGCCGTGGTGGCCGGCGGCGTAGCGCTTGACGCGCTTGACGATGATCGGCTGGTTGTTATCCATCGTTTAGCGCCCGCGTACCGCCTGTTCCAGCTCGCTGAAGCTCGGACGGTGCGCCGGCAGCAGCACCTTGCGGCCGAACTCCACCGCCAGCGACGGCGGCATGCCCGAGGCCGAGGCCACCAGGCAGGCCTTGATCGCCTCGTAGAGGTTCAGCTCTTCCTTGGCGTCGTGCTCCAGGGCGTTGGACAGCGGGCCGACGAAGCCGTAGGCGGCGAGGATACCGAGGAAGGTACCGACCAGCGCCGCGGCAACGTGGTGGCCGATCTCCGCCTGGCTGCCCTGGCCGAGCAGGGCCATGGTGATCACGATGCCGAGCACCGCGGCGACGATACCGAAGCCGGGCAGCGCGTCGGCGACGCGGGTCACGGCGTGGGACGGGTGCTCGAAGTCTTCCTTGAGGCTGCCCAGTTCCATGTCGAACAGGCCTTCCAGCTCGTGGGGCGCCATGTTGCCGGAGGACATGATGCGCAGGTAGTCGCAGATGTAGGCGGTCATGCGCTCGTCCTTCAGCACCGCCGGGTACTTGCTGAAGATGGGGCTGGAGGCGGGTTCCTCGAGGTCGGCCTCGATGGCCATCATGCCTTCGCGGCGGCTCTTGTTGAGGATCTCGTAGAGCATCCCCAGCACTTCCAGGTAGAAGACGTGGGTGAAGCGGTTGCTGAACATCTTCGGCGCCTTCTTCAGCACCGTCATGAAGGTGCTGCCGGGGTTCGCCTGGAGGAAGGCGCCCAGCGCGGCACCGCCGATGATCAGCACTTCGAAGGGCTGCACGATGGCCATGATCTTGCCGCCGGAGAGCAGGTAGCCGCCGAGGACGCTGCCCAGCAGGACAATGATGCCGATGATTTTTGCCATTGAAGAGTCGACTGGAACGGTGGACGGGACGGGAGCGCCAATATGCGCCACCCTCTTGTTATCGGAGAAACCGCGCAAGACTATAGGCTGCAAATTGTAAAAACCAGTTCGGCGGCCCAAGCATGCCCATCCAGACACCCGACCCGCAGCGCCTCGCCTCCTGGCTCCAGTTGCTGGAGGAGTTGCCGCTGCCGGTACCCGCCGAACAGCACGAGCGCGTGCGCCGCGCCCTGGCGGACAACCGCCGGTCCCTGCGCGACATCGTCGACCTGCTGCAGGACAGCCCGACCCTGGCCCTGGCCATCCTGCGCGAGGCCAACCGCGCGCGCATGGCCCAGGACAACCCGGCGGAAAGCCTGGAAGTGGCCCTCAGCCGCCTCGGCCTGGTACGCGCCGCGGCCCTGCTGGAGGGCCTGCCCAGCGTGCCCGCCGCGCAGATGCCGCCGGCCCTGGGGCAGATGCTGCTGATCAGCCGCCACGCCATGCAGCAGGCCAGCGGCCTGTTCGCCAGCCGCCTGGCGCGCCTGTGGCAGGAAATCCACTGGGGCAGCCTGTTCATCCTGGCGCCGGTCTGGGCCCTGGCCACGGCGCGCCCGGACCTGCTCGAAGAATGGCAGCAGCAGGTGCTCGGCGAAGGCCGCGCCAGCGCCGAGGTGGAGCAGGAATTGCTGGGCATGCGCCTGCTGCCGCTGTGCGCGGCCCTGGCCGAGCGCTGGCGCCTGCCGGAATGGATCGGCCAGGGGCTGCGCCTGCTCGGCGAGGACCACGAACTGCTGGTCCGCGCCCTGCACCTGGCCCACGCCGAAAGCGAGCCGCTGGCCCAGCAACAGCGCCTGGACGCCGACCCCGAGCTGGCGCGCTGGCTGACGCGCCCGGCCAACACCATCCTCTTGGCCAACAGCCTGGCGATGGCCGCGCACCAGTCCTGGGGCGGGCCGCACATGCTGCGCTGGCAGCGGCTCACCGCGCTCTATCTGCAGGAACCGCTGGAGGCGCTGCAGCAGCAGGTTCACGCCCTGGCCGTGGAGAGCGCCCGCAAGGACGCCGACGCCCGTTACTGGCACCCGGCCCAGGCGCTGCTCTGGCCCTGGGACAGCCAACGCTGGCTGCCGCGCCACGCGCCCACATCCGAGCCTACGGCGGCTAACGCTCCCGCCCCCGCCGCCGGCAACCCAGAACAATGGCGCCGGCTGTGCGCCGAACTGCTGCGCACGCCCAGCCCGTTCGGCAACCTGGTGCCGCTGCTGGAATGCGCCAGCGAAGCCCTGCACGCCTGCGGCCTGGGCCGCGCCGTGTTGTTGCTCGCCGACCGCCAGCAAAACCTGCTGCAGGCCCGCCGCAGCTTCGGCCTGGCCCCCGCGGAGCAGAACCTGCAACTGCCGGTGGCCAGCAGCCAGCTGCTGCGCCGCCTGCTGGAACGCCCGGCGCGCCTGCACCTCACCCCGGCCAACATGGCCGAGTACTCCGCGCTGCTGCCCGGCCGCCTGAAGGCGGCGCTGCCCGGCGACCACCTGCTGCTGCGTTCCCTGGCCCGCGGCCAGCGCGTGGTGATGCTGGTGGTCGCCGACCGCAACGGCCACCCCATCGGCGAGGTCCAGGGCCAGGCCTTCGACAAGACCTGCCAGTGCATCGAGCGCGCCCTGCAGCAATTCGGCGCACCTGCGGCCCAGTGACACGCCCTGAAGCGATTGCCCGCCAGCGCCCCGCGCTTTTTCGTTAAACTGCGGGGTTTCGCGGGTAGCCCAGGGCGCCAGCTCACGCCATCCCGTCCCCCGCACCCGCCCTCAGGGAGATGCCGACATGTCCGCCTTTTCCGACCTGCCCCTGGTGATAGAACCGGCCGAGCTGGCCACCCGCCTGGACGCTCCCGAGCTGATCCTGGTCGACCTGACCAGCCCGGCGCGCTACGCCGAGGGCCACCTGCCCGGTGCCCGCTTCGTCGCCCCCGCGCGCACCCAGTGGGGCCAGCCGCCGGCGCCCGGCCTGCTGCCGGCCAAGGCCGACCTGGAAGCGCTGTTCGGCGAACTGGGGCACAATCCGGACGCCGTGTACGTGGTGTACGACGACGAAGGCGGCGGCTGGGCCGGGCGCTTCATCTGGCTGCTGGACGTCATCGGCCACCAGCGTTACCACTACCTGGACGGCGGCTTGCACGCCTGGCTGGCCGAGGGCCGTGAGCTGAGCCAGGCGGTTCCGGCGCCGGCCGGCGGCCCGCTGCCGCTGACGCTGCACGACGAACCCACCGCCACCCGCGAATACCTGCAGAGCCGCCTGGGCGCCGCCGACCTGGCCGTCTGGGACGCGCGCAACCCCAGCGAATACAGCGGCCAGAAGGTGCTGGCGGCCAAGGGCGGGCACATCCCCGGCGCGGTCAACTTCGAGTGGACCGCCGGCATGGACGCGGCCCGCGCCCTGCGCATCCGCACCGACATGGCGCAGATCCTCCAAAGCCTGGGCATCACCCCGGACAAGGAAGTGATCACCCACTGCCAGACCCACCACCGTTCCGGCTTCACCTACCTGGTGGCCAAGGCCCTCGGCTACCCGCGGGTCAAGGGCTACGCCGGCTCCTGGTCGGAATGGGGCAACCACCCCGACACCCCCGTAGAGGTTTAAGGAATGTCGTTCAAAGATCGTCTGTTCATCCTCGGCCAGTACCTGCTGCCGCATCACCTGCTGTCGCGCCTGATCGGCTGCGCGGCCGAATGCCGCGCCGCCTGGTTCAAGAACCGCCTGATCGGCTGGTTCGCCCGCCGCTACCAGGTCGACATGCGCGAGGCGCTGGTGGAAGACCTGCAGGCCTACGAGCACTTCAACGCCTTCTTCACCCGCGCCCTGAAGGACGGCGCGCGGCCGCTGGACGAAACGCCCGGCGGCGTGCTCTGCCCGGCCGACGGCGCCATCAGTCAGCTCGGCCCGATCGAGCATGGGCGCATCTTCCAGGCCAAGGGCCACAGCTTCAGCCTGACCGCGCTGCTGGGCGGCGACGCCGAGCGCGCCGCGCCCTTCATGGGCGGCAGCTTCGCCACCGTCTACCTCTCGCCGAAGGACTACCACCGCGTGCACATGCCGCTGGCCGGCACCCTGCGCGAGATGGTCTACGTGCCCGGCCGGCTGTTCTCGGTGAACCAGCTCACCGCCGAGCAGGTGCCGGAACTCTTCGCCCGCAACGAGCGGGTGGTCTGCCTGTTCGACACCGAACGCGGGCCCATGGCCGTGGTGCTGGTGGGCGCGATGATCGTCGCCTCGGTGGAAACCGTGTGGGCCGGCCTGGTCACGCCGCCGAAGCGCGAGCTGAAGGCCTTCGCCTACGACGAAGCGGCCCGCCAGCCCATCCACCTGGAAAAAGGCGCGGAACTGGGACGCTTCAAACTGGGCTCCACCGCCATCGTGCTGTTCGGCCCCGAGCAGGTCGCCTGGGCCGAACAACTGGCCGCCGGCAGCCCAGTGCGCATGGGCCAGTTGCTGGGCAACGCCCACCAGGCGTGAGCCGGCGCAGGCCGGGCAGCCTGTATCCGGCCTGTTACCCGAAAGCCTACGGCAGGCCCGCTTCCCAACCTGGGAACGGGCTGCCTTCTCAGGTGGATACTGCTAGAGTTTGGAAAAAACCGGCGCCCAAGACCGGCACAACGGTCCAGCGAACGGCCCAGATCGTGGAGCACCTCATCCGACCATGGACAATACGAGTCCCCAGCAATTGCTGCGCGTTCCCACACCGACGCAGGAAAGCCTGAGCTTCTGCAACGTCACCGCGCGCGACATCAAATACTGGCTGGACCACCTGCCCAAGGCCAACCTCGGCGAGACCGCGCGCCAGCTCTACCAGGGCCTGATCGAGCTGAACCAACTGAAGCTCCCGGTGGAAGCCCGCCTGCAGCTGCTGGAGCTGTTCCGCCCGGAAGTCCAGTCGGTCTGCCACAACCTCGAACGCCATTTCCTCAACCAGTCCATCGTCCTCGACGAGCGTCCGCGCAAGGTCGCCAACCTCTGCCAGGCCCTGCAGAACCACCTGGCCGTCGGCTACAAGCTGGTGGTGGTGCGCGAGGCGCCGCGCTTCACCCGCGAACGCGCACAGATCCTCACCCTCGCCCTGCAGCGGGCGATCCGCAGCCTCTGCGGCCCGCTGATCCGCGCCCAGCAGCTCTACTGCCCGGTGCCGGAAAGCCTGTGGCTGGAGCTGCACCAGCTCTACCAACTGGCGCGCAGCAAGGGCGTGCAGGCCCTGGCGGTCCGCGACGACCTGGCCAAGCACGGCAACACCCTGACCATCGAACAGGCCTACCTGGTGGCCCTGCTGCTGGGCTGCGCCCGCTGCAACCAGATGCGCCAGGCCGGCATCGCCCAACTGGCCGAAGCCCTGGAGGGTTGGGGCGCGCTGGTGCGCCTGCAGGAGGCCGACCTGCCGTCCAGCCTGTTCGTGGTCGCCCCGCAGGTGGACGGCCCGCCGCGCTACCGCTCGCTGTACAAGGCCGGCGACCTGCACAACGGCCTGGGCATGGACCCGCAGCGCCTGGTGGCGGCGATCAAGGAATACATGGACGCCCCCGCCGAGCAACGCGCCAAGCTGCCGCTCAAGGGCGCCGAGCGCATCAGCATCGACCTGCTGCAGCACCTGGCCAGCGCCTGGGGCGACATCGCCGAGCGCAGCTTCCAGCGCACCTCCGGCCAGGGCCAGCTGACCCTCTGCATCGGCATGAGCGCGCTGCACTACTACCTGTCCGGCCGGCGCCCGTTCGCCGACCTGCTCAAGCTGCCCGAACCGGTGCAGGCGACCTTCCAGGCGGAAGTGAACGACGCCTGGGCCAATGCCTTCGATGCGCAAAAGGTCACCGACTGGCAACCGGGCATGCCACTGGAGGAAATCGAATACCAGCCGCTGCGGACGGCGGAGCAAGGCTCGGCCGACGCCGCCGAGTCGGCGACCAGCGACGAGTACCCGGTCTTCGCCCTGCCCATCGTCAACCACAGCCCCGGCGGCTACTGCCTGACCTGGCCGAAGGAAATCCCCAGCCAGTTGCAGGCCGGCGAACTGCTCGGCATCCAGGACGTTCCCGGCCAGGGCTGGAGCATCGCGGTGGTGCGCTGGATCCGCCAGGTCCGCGGCGGCGGCACGCAGATGGGCATCGAGCTGATCGCCCCCATCGCCCAGCCCTGCGGCCTGCAGCTGCTGCGCAAGTCGGAGCAGAGCAGCCACTACCTGCGCGCCCTGCTGCTGCCGGAGATCGCCGCCATCTCGCGGCCGGCGACGCTGATCTCGCCGCGGCTGCCGTTCCAGGAAGGCAGCCGCGTGCAGATCAACCTGCATGGCGAGGAACGCCGCGCCACCCTGACACGCAAGCTCACCGCCACCGGCAGTTTCAGCCAGTTCGAATACAGTACCCAGGAGCGTCCGAAGGGCGCCGACGATAAGCCCGTCACAGGAGCGAACGGCCACACGGGGCACGGGGAGGAAGACTTTGACTCACTCTGGAAGTCGCTGTAGATTCGGCCGCACTCCATTCGTCGCCTCCTGGCTGCCGTCCGGCGCGCCATAAGCAGCTCTTCATGGCCAATGAAAAGAAAACCGTCCGCCTGCTGATCCTGGAAGACTCGCAGAACGAGGCCGAACGTCTGGTCAGCCTGTTCCGCAACGCCGGGCGTGCGACCCGCGTCCACCGCGTGACCTCCAGCGAAGACCTCGGCGAGGCCCTGCAACAGACCTGGGACCTGCTGATCGCCGCCCCGCACAGCGCTGCCCTGGCGCCGGAGGAGGCCCTGGCCAGCCTGCGCCGCCAGGCCAAGGACATCCCCTTCATCCAACTGGTCGAAGGCAACGACTCCGACAGCATCACCGAGGCCCTGGCCCTGGGCGCCCAGGACGCCCTGCCCCAGGGCGAGGACGAGCGCCTGGTGCTGGTGGCCAACCGCGAACTCGCCGCCCTGGAGGAACGCCGCGCCCGGCGCACCGCCGAGGTCGCCCTGCGCGAGGCGGAAAAGCGCTGCCAGCTGCTGCTGGACAGCTCGGTGGACGCCATCACCTACGTCCACGACGGCATGCACATCTACGCCAACCGCGCCTACGTCGCGATGTTCGGCTACGAGGACGCCGAGGAACTGGAAGGCCTGCCGATGATCGACCTGATCGCCGCCGCCGACCAGGCCACCTTCAAGGATTTCCTCAAGGGCTACCAGCACGGCGAGGGCGACAACGAACTGCTGTGCGACGGCGTGCGCGTCGATGGCCAGACCTTCCGCGCGCGCATGGGCTTCTCGCCGGCCACCTACGACGGCGAGCCGTGCATCCAGGTGGTGATCCGCGCCGAGCAGGACAACAGCGAACTGCAGGAGAAGCTGCGCGAGGTCAGCAGCCAGGACCTGGTCACCGGCCTGTTCAACCGCGCCTACTTCCTCGACCTGATGGATGCCGCCGTGGAGCGCGCCGTCACCGCCGGCCAGCCGGCCACTCTCGCCTACCTGCTGCTCGACCGCGCGCAGCACCTGCAGCTGAGCCTGGGCATCGCCAGCATCGACCTGCTGCTGGCCGACCTCGCCCATCTGCTGCGCGAGCACTTCCCCGAAAGCGCGCAACTGGCGCGCTTCAGCGACGACGCCTTCAGCGTGCTGCTCGACGGCCAGACGCCGGAACAGAGCAAGGCCCTGTTCGCCAGCCTGCTGAAGAAGGTCGAGGGCCACCTGTTCGACATCCACGGGCGCACCGCCCAGGTCACCCTGTCGATCGGCTGCGCCGGGCTCGACGAAAAGACCAGCCGCGCCCAGGACGTCATCGACCGCGCCCATCGCTGCGCCGACGAAATCGCCCAGGCCGAGGGCAACGGCATCAAGCTCTACGACCCGGCCGACGAACTGGCCGCCGCCGCCAGCCGCGGCGACCTGCTGGCGATCATCCAGCAGGCGCTGGAGAAGAATGCCTTCCGCCTGCTGTTCCAGCCGATCATCAGCCTGCGCGGCGACAGCCACGAGCTGTACGAAGTGCTGCTGCGCCTGCTCAACCCGCAGGGCGAGGAAGTGCCCGCCGCCGACTTCTTCGGCGCGGCCAAGGCCGGCGGCCTGGCCGAGCGCATCGACCGCTGGGTGCTGCTCAACTCCATCAAGCTGCTCGCCGAGCACCGCGCCAAGGGCCACAACACCAAGCTCTTCGTGCACCTGTCCGGCCCCAGCCTGCAGGACGCCGGGCTGCTGCCCTGGCTGGCGGTGGCGCTGAAGGCCGCGCGCTTGCCGGCCGACTCGCTGATCCTGCAGGTCAGCGAAACCGACGCCGTGGCCCACCTCAAGCAGGCCAAGGCGCTGAGCCAGGGCCTCGCCGAGCTGCACTGCCAGGTCGCCCTCGGCCAGTTCGGCTGCGCGCTGAACCCGTTCAACACGCTCAAGCACATGAACGTCGACTTCGTGAAGATCGACGGCTCCTACGTGCAGGACCTCAGCCGCCCGGAGAACCAGGAGAACCTGCGCACCCTGATGGCCAGCCTGCACGCCCAGGCCAAGCTGACCATAGTGCCCATGGTGGAGAGCGCCACGGCCCTGGCCACCCTCTGGCAGGCCGGCGCCAACTACATCCAGGGCCGCTACCTGCAGGGCCCGAGCCAGGCGATGGATTACGACTTCTCTTCGGAGGAGTGATCCGCTCAAACACGTCCCCCGTAGGATGGGTTGAGCGAAGCGATACCCATCACTGCGACCGCATGGGTTTCGTAAACTCAACCCATCCTACGAAAGGCACCTCGGCGCACGGATTCACTTGTAGGAGCGGGCCCTGCCCGCGAATCGCGCGCAGGGCGCGCTCCTACAGGTCGACACCAAGCTCCGTGGCGGGTGATCGGTAGGGCGCATAACCGTTCGCGGTTATCCGCCTATACTCCTGTGCCTTCCGGCAAACGTAGGATGGGTTGAGCGAAGCGATACCCATCACCACGACCGCATGGGTTTCGTAAATGTTCTGCCGGGACACATAGGTAACGCCTGTCGGGACACATGGGTAACGGTTTCCCATGGTCACTCCGGCTGCCTGAGGTCGACCTGCCGGACCGTTTTGTTGATGAAAATGATGTCGAGTACGCCATCCTCCTTGGCGGGGCGGATGGCGACTCGCTCACCCGCCAGACCTTCGCTGACGAATACCATTCGGCCATCGAGGCGAATCTGGCCCTTGGTATGTACCGTCAGCACCCGCTCTCCGGGCTCGTACTCCACTTCCAGCAACTTTTCCGGGTATGGCCTGGGGCTGCTCCGGTAACGCGTCAAGGGCGGCTTCTGGCCCAGCGCCTGATGCGGACGTTGCTGATTGTACTGTTCCAGCCAGCGGTCCATACCCGCCTGGCATTGCTCCAGGGTGCGGAAGTGCGCGTCGTGCAGCAGCTCGCGCTTGAGCGTCTGATGGAAGCGTTCGAGCTTGCCTTGGGTCTGCGGATGGTGAGGCCGGCTGTGTCCGACCTTGATGCCCAAGCGCATCAACCAGACTTCCAGAGCCGAGAGGCCGCCGCGACGGGTTGAGCCCCAGGGTGGGCCGTTGTCGCTGGTAATGCGCCGGGGCAGGCCATAGCGCCGGAATACCCTGATCAGTTGTTGGCGGACCGTTTCACGCCGCTCGTCAGCACAGGCCGCCAGGCACAGGGCAAAGCGTGAGTGGTCATCGAGCAGCGTCAATGGATGGCAATGCTGGCGCTGGCCGAACAGCGCAAAGTGCCCCTTGAAGTCCATCTGCCAGAGGTCGTTTGGCGCCTCGTGCTCGAAGCGCGATGTCGCGGCAGGGCCGGCGTCGGCCCCATAACGCAACGGCCGGCCATGCCGGCGCAGAATCGCATCGAGCGTGCTGTGATGCGGACGTGCAGACTCGTCACCCGACATCAGGCTGCGCAGTTTGCGGCCGCCCCAGGCGGGATAGGCCTCATGCAAGGCCAGGACAGCGTGCTCCAGGTCCTCGCTGCTACGGCGGGGGCAACTCAAGGGACGCCGGGACTTATCCAGCAATCCCGGTTCGCCTTGCTCTTGGTAGCGTCGAAGCCACTTGTAGGCTGTTTTCGGACTGATCTCGAAGCGCCGGCACAGCTCCCGCACGTTGGCATCAGGCTGTTCTGCCAGGAGAACGAACTCATATCGACTGGACACAGGTGTGCACTCCTTCCACGGCATCGCTCGATCTCCCGATACGGCAATTCCGTGATCCTAAATGCGTTACCTATGTCTCCCGACACCTGTTACCCATGTCTCCCGGCAGAACATAAACTCAACCCATCCTACGAAAGGCGCCTCGGCGCACAGATTCACTTGTAGGAGCGGGCCCTGCCCGCGAATCGCGCCCAGGGCGCGCTCCTACAGGTCGACACCAAGCTCCGTGGCGGGGCTCGGTGGGCGCATAACCGTCCGCGGTTATCCGCCGATACACCAAGGCCATGGCCAACATCCAGGTCAATCCGGAGCCGCCGGAAGCGGCGGACACCGCCATGGGCACGGCATTTCCCGTAGGAGCGGATTCATCCGCGATCCGGCCGACAGGCCGGTATTCCCACACCGCCTCAGCGCCCGTCCACGCCCTCGCGGTCGCGGAAGCCCAGCAGGTAGAGGATGCCGTCCAGGCCCAGGGTGGAGATGGCCTGCTTGGCCGACTGCTTGACCAGCGGCTTGGCGCGGAAGGCCACGCCCAGGCCGGCCAGGCCGAGCATCGGCAGGTCGTTGGCGCCGTCGCCCACGGCGATGGTCTGCTCCAGCTGCAGGCCTTCCTTCGCCGCCAGTTCGCGCAGCAGGTCGGCCTTGCGCTGGGCGTCGACGATCGGCTCGATGGCCACGCCGGTGACCTTGCCGTCGACGATCTCCAGCTCGTTGGCGAAGACGTAGTCGATGCCCAGCTTCGCCTGCAGCTGGTGGGCGAAATAGGTGAAGCCGCCGGAGAGGATCGCGGTCTTGTAGCCCAGGCGCTTGAGCTCGGCGAACAGCGTCTCGGCACCCTCGGTCAGGCGCAGCGAGGCGCCGATTTCCTCGAGCACGTCCTCGGACAGGCCCTTGAGCAGCGCCAGGCGCTCCTTGAAGCTGGCGCGGAAGTCCAGCTCGCCGCGCATGGCGCGCTCGGTGATTTCCGACACCTGCTCGCCGACGCCGGCGGCCTTGGCCAGCTCGTCGATGACCTCGGCCTCGATCAGCGTCGAGTCCATGTCGAACACCGCCAGGCGGCGGTTGCGGCGGTACAGCGAGTCGCGCTGGAAGGCGATGTCGACGTTCAGCTCCTGGGCCACGCTGAGGAACTCGGCGCGCAGGGCCACCGGGTCGGCCGGCTCGCCGCGCACGGAGAATTCGATGCAGCCCTTGCCGCGCTCGGCCGGCATGTCCAGCGGCATGCGCCCGGACAGGCGGTCGATGTGGTCGATGTTCAGCCCGTACTTGGCGGTGATCGAGCTGACCCGCTGCAACTGCTCGGCGGTCACCCGGCGCGTCAGCAGGGTGACGATCTGGCGCGGCTTGCCCTGGCCGCCGACCCATTGCTGGTAGTCGGCCTCGGAGACGGGGGTGAAGCGCACCTGCTGGTCGAGCTCGTAGGCGGTGAAGAGCACGTCCTTGAGGACCGCGGAGGCCCGCTCGGTATCGGGAATCTCCACCAGGATGCCAAAGGACAGGGTGTCGTGGATCACCGCCTGGCCGATGTCGAGGATGTTCACCCCGCCCTGGGCCAGCACGCCGGTGATGGCGGCGGTGAGGCCGGGGCGGTCTTCCCCGGTGATGTTGATCAGGACGATTTCGCGCAAGGCGCAGTCTCCGCCATGGAAAAAGCGCACATTCTAGCGCCTTTCTCGGCCGCCGCCTCGCCCGCCGGCGGCACAACCGCCGATCGGATCGTCCGTGCCGGCCGGATCACGGACGGACCGGCGCTTTGCCCGTTTCCGGGGCGCCGTTATACTGCCGGGACTGTCCTTCATAGAAGACCGAGCCCGCTGTGACCCGGCCCACGTCCGTCAAGCCCGACAATTTCTTCCTGTTGCTGTACCACGCCCTGCGCCAGCGCCGGGTGCCCATCGCCCTGCGCATCGCCATCCACAGCCTGTTGCTGGTGGCGGCGGCGCTGCTGATCTACGCCTGGGTGATGGGCATGCAGTTCAAGCAGGCCATGCACCAGCAGGCCGACGCCGTGGGCCAGAGCCTGACCACCCAGACCGCGGCCTCGGCCACCGAGCTGCTGGTGTCCAACGACATCCTCAGCCTCAACGTGCTGCTGGGCAACCTGACCAAGAACCCGCTGGTGGCCCACGCCGCCATCTACAGCGCCGACGGCCGCACCCTGGCCGAGGCCGGCTCGCGGCCCAAGCAGGGCCTGCTGGGCGACAGCGAGGGCGTCTACTCGACGCAGATCACCTTCCAGGAGGTCATGGCCGGCCAGCTGCGCATCAGCCTGGACATGGAGCAGTTCCAGCAGCCGATGATGGTCAGCCTGCAGAGCATGGGCCTGATCAGCCTGATCCTGCTGCTGCTCACCCTGACCCTCAGCCTGCGCCTGGGCCGCCACATCTCCACCCCGCTGCTGCAGTTGCGCGTGTGGCTGCGCGACCCGGACGACCCCGCCCCCGGCGCCGGCCTGCAGAATGAGATCGGCGACCTGGCCCGCCAGCTCCAGGCACGCCTGGTGCCGGAGAAGCCGCCGGCCCCCGAGCCCGCTCCCGCGCCGCGCAAGCCCGCGCCCAAGGCGGCCGCGCCGACCCTGGCGAAAGCCGCGGAGAAACCCGCCGGGAAGGCCGTCGACGACGACATCGCCAGCGAGCCGGACGACGAACGCGAACCCCGCCTCGACCTGCCGCGCGACGAGCACGAGTTCGACGAGAACATCTTCGCCGAGGACGAGCTGCACGACGAAACGCCCGCGGCCGCTGAGGCGTTCGCCGAGGACTTCTCCGAAGAAGCCGCCGAAATCGCCGAAGAGCCCGAGGAAGAACCCGAGCCGGTGCTACCCAACCCCTGCGCCGTGCTGGCCGTGCAACTGGGCAACCAGGAACAGCTGCGGCGCCTGCCGCGCAGCCGCCTGGTGGACCTGCTGGAGCGCTACCGCGACTGCCTGGAACAGGCCGCGCGCCTGTACAAGGGCCAGCTGCTCACCCTCAGCGACGGCGGTAGCCTGATCCTCTTCCACGCCCGCGACGACGACGACTACCTCACCCACGCCCTGTGCTGCGGCGAGCTGATGCGCGCCCTCGGCCACGCCCTGCAGATCGAGGTGGTGGACAGCGGCATTACCCTGCAGCTGCAACTGGGCCTGACCCAGGGCGACGAGCTGGCGGAACTGGCCCAGGCCGAGCTGCTGCAGGAAGGCGCCGTGCAGAACGCCCTGAACCTCAGCCAGCACAGCCGCAACCTGCTGCTGATCGAGCGCGCCATCGCCGAGGACGAGCAGGTGCGCCAGCGCGCCCGCGTCCGCGCCATCGCCAACCCGGCCGAGGCCAGTTGCGTGGAATGGCTGAAGGAACCCTACCCGTCGATGCTGGAACGCCAGCTCACCCGCATGCGCGCCCTGCGCACCTCCTGACCGCGCTGCCGGCCGCCATCGGGCGGCCGGCCCCGTCTCTCCCTGAGCTATCGAGCAGCCTCAGGGCAGGTACAGCAGCACATGGGGCTCATGGTCGAAGTCGGCAGCCACCAGCGGCTTCAGGCCAGCCAGGGCTGACGGCTGCAGGGCCCGCAAGCGCGCCGCCGACATCACCAGGTAGAGCGGGCCGCGCAGGCCCTGCAGTTGGCTGTCCTGATCGACGAAGCGCGGCGTCAGGTCGTGGTCGAGGTTGACCAGGTACTTGATCGCCTTGGCGTCCTTGCCCAGGCCAACGAAGACCACCGGCGCCGGTTTGGCGGCCATGGCGGCATCAGCGGCCAGGGTGAAGGCGCGCGTGCCGTACAGCGCTCGCTCCATGGGCTCGAAGGCGAGGATATAGGCAGCCCACAGCGCCAGCACGGCGCAGCCGGCCAGCCCCGGCGCCCGCAGCCGCGGGTGGCGCAGCACCCACAGGGCCGAGCCCTGCAGGAGCAGCAACAGCGCCAGGGTGGCGTACAGGGCGAGCTGGTAGCCCTGCAAGGCTCCGGCCAGACGCCGCCAGGCGAATGCCAGTGCCAGCGCCAACAGCCCGGGCAGGAGCAACCAGACACCCTGCATCACCCAGCGCAACGCCGAAGCCAGGCGGCTGCCAGCCACCCGGAACGGGTACGCGGCGACTATCGCCATGTAGGGCGCCGCCGCCAGGATGTAGCGGGCCTTCTTCGCCTGCGGCACGGAAAGGCCGAGCATCACCAGCAGCGCCGCCAGGACGCAGGCCCAAAGCAGTATCCGCGCGCCCTCGGCCTCTCCCCGCCCGCGTGCGCCGGGCAGCAGCAACAGTGCCGGCAGCGCCAGGGGGAAGGCCAGGGCGTAATTGCCGGGCGCACTGAGGAAGTAATAGAACGGCGAGCTGGCCCCGGCGCTGCCGTCGAAACGGCCGATGACCTGCATCTGCAGCACCTCCCGGACGAAACCGGGGCCGCCGCTCAGCTCGGCGGCGCCCAGCAGGGCCAGGCAGCAGAACACCAGCAGGGCCGCGGCGAACGGCCCGAGGACCAGCAGCCGGCGCCAGTCCCGCGCCGCCAGCCAGCAGGCGCAGACTGTTGCGGCGGGAATCACCAGGCCCAGCGGGCCACGGACCAGGAAACCGCCCAGCAGCAGCGCCCCCAGCTTTGCCAGTAAGGACGGCAGCGGGCGCTCGCGGTCGCGATGGGCTAGGTAGAAGGCGCCCAGAGCCAGTGCCGCGACCATCTGGTCCAGCGAGACCGCGCGGGTCTCGCTGACGAAGGTCGCGGTGAGCAGCAACAGCGCCACGGCGAGCAGCGCCCAACGCGGCGAGATCGGCTCCAGCAGGCGGTACACCAGGACCACCAGCGCCGCCGCGGCCAGCGCCGAGGGCAACCAGGCGGCCAGGCTGTCGACGCGGCCGAACGGCAGCGACAGCAGGTAGATGAGCAGCGTCGAGGTGCCCGGGTAGTCCGGGTAGGGTTCGCCATAGGTGCTGGGAAACAGGCTCGGCCCGTGGCGCAGCATTTCCTGGGCGAACAGCACGAAGCGCGAGTCGAAGCCGATGACCGCCCGCCCCTTGGCCTGGGCGCAGAACAGCAGCAGGGCGAGCGCGCCCAGCAGCCAGGCGCGGGCGGCCGGGCCCAGGCTGGCCAGCCTGGAGGGCGACAGGGAGAGGGACGACGGCAAGGGCTTACCCCCGCCGGGGGCCGATCGAAGGGATTCCGATCAACGGTGCCGGCAGAACCGCTGCCTTGTTAGCACCGTCGCGGTCAAGAAATCGTCAATGAAGACGGCCCGCGGAGGAGAACCCTCGCGGGCCGCAGCCGATCAGAAGCGGAAGACTTCGACGTTGTTGTGGATGGGCACCACCAACGGCATCTTCGGCCCTTCTTCCTTGGGCTTGGCGGCCTGCTCGGTGCTCGCCGCCGGCTTGCGCGGAGCGGCCGGCTGCTCGGTGGCCACCGCCACCGGGCGCACGTCCTGGGCCAGTTGCCCGGCGAGGCGGCGCAACAGTTCGCTCTGCGCACGGACCTGGTCCTGCAGGCTGCCGTCGTGCTTTTCCTCTTCATGGAACACGCGGCTGTCGCGCAGCGTGCCCTTCTGGTCGAGCAGGCGCCAGCGCGCATCCAGCACCGCCGGCTCCTTCGGGCCGGAATCCAGGCGGGTGATGGTCAGCATCACCTGCACCTGCGGGGTGAACCCCGGCTGTTCCGGGAACAGCGCCAGGCGGGTGGTGTCCAGGCTACTGGACAGCTGGCGCACCAGCAGTTGGCTGACGTTGGTTTCCAGGCTGCCGGCCCAGCGCGCCTCGGTGGACAGGTTGAGGATGCCATCGGCCTGGCGCTGGACCATGGACTCACGTTGCAGGTAGTCGGCCAGTTGCACCGGACCGAGGAGTACGGCGATACCGTTGTCGCGGGTCGGCAGCGGGGCCGCACCGGCATCCAGTTGGTACAGTTGCGTCGGCCGATTCACCGTACAGCCCGTCAGCCCGAGGAGGCCGACGAGGGAAAGACATGCGAGGACGCGCAGGGCGCTCATCGTGCAATCACCGTTAATTCGCCGAAGATCGGCGTCACTTGCTACAAAAAACCACAAACCAAAACGACAATGGAGCCATGGCGCCAGCGTCAAAGGGACCTATCATCCCTTAACCGGCGCCATAGCTCCAGAGGCAGAGTGTATCGCAGAGCGTTTCAGTCCTGAGACAGTGACTCGACCAGCAGCGCATCGACCCTCTGGAAGCCACGCGGCAGCTTGTTGCCGCGCCGCCCGCGTTCGCCCTTGTAGTGCTCCAGGTCGTCGCCGCGCAGCGACAGGGTGCGCTTGCCGGCCTGCAGCACCAGGGTCGCCCCCGGCGGCAGAACTGCCAGGTCGGTCAGGTATTCCTCGCGACTGGCCACGCGCTCGCCCGGCACGCTGATGATCTTGTTGCCCTTGCCTTTGGCCAGCTGCGGCAGGTCGGAGACCTTGAACAGCAGCAGGCGGCCCTCGGTGGTCACCGCCGCCAGCCAGTCCTGCTCGACGTCGGCCACCGGCCGCGGGGCCATGACCTGGGCGCCATTGGGCAGGCTGAGCAGGGCCTTGCCGGCCTTGTTCTTGGCCTGCATGTCCTCGCCCTTGACCACGAAGCCGTAGCCGGCGTCCGAGGCCAGCACGTACAGGGCGCTGTCCTCGGGCAGCAGCACGCGCTCGAAGCTGGCGCCCGGCGGCGGCGTCAGGCGGCCGGTCAGCGGCTCGCCCTGGCCGCGCGCCGACGGCAGGCTGTGGGCCGCCAGCGAGTAGCTGCGCCCGGTGGAGTCGATGAACACCGCGTATTGGTTCGAGCGCCCCGGTGAGGCGGCCTTGAAGGTGTCGCCGGCCTTGTACGAGAGCCCTTCGGCGTCGATGTCGTGGCCCTTGGCGCAACGCACCCAGCCCTTGTCGGAGAGCACCACGGTAACCGGCTCGGTGGGCATCAGCTCGGTTTCCGAGAGGGCCTTGGCCTCGGCGCGCTCGACGATCGGCGAGCGGCGGTCGTCGCCATAGGTCTCGGCGTCGGCGATCAGCTCGTCGCGCACCAGCTTGCGCAGCTTGGCGTTGGAACCGAGGATCGCCAGCAGCTTGGCGCGCTCCTTGGCCAGCTCGTCCTGCTCGCCGCGGATCTTCATCTCTTCCAGGCGCGCCAGCTGGCGCAGGCGGGTGTCGAGGATGTAGTCGGCCTGCACGTCGGTGAGGGCGAAGCGCTCCATCAGCACCGGCTTGGGCTGGTCCTCGGTGCGGATGATGTGGATCACCTCGTCGAGGTTGAGGAAGGCGATCAGCAAGCCTTCCAACAGGTGCAGGCGCTTCTCCACCTTGTCCAGGCGGAACTGCAGGCGGCGGCGCACGGTGTCGGTGCGGTAGGTCAGCCATTCGCTGAGCAGCTGGCGCAGGTCCTTGACCTGCGGCTTGCCGTCCAGGCCGATGACGTTGAGGTTCACCCGGTACGAGCTTTCCAGGTCGGTGGTGGCGAACAGGTGGGTCATCAGCTCGTCGGCGTCCACGCGGTTGGAGCGCGGGATGATGACGATGCGGGTGGGGTGCTCGTGGTCCGACTCATCGCGCAGGTCGGCGACCATCGGCAGCTTCTTGGCCTGCATCTGCGCGGCGATCTGCTCCAGCACCTTGGCCCCGGAGACCTGGTGCGGCAGCGCGGTGACCACGATGTCGCCGTCCTCGACGCGGTACACGGCGCGCATGCGCACCGAGCCGCGGCCGGTCTCGTAGATCTTCTGCAGGTCGGCGCGCGGGGTGATGATTTCCGCCTCGGTGGGGAAGTCCGGGCCCTGCACGTGCTCGAGCAGCTCGCCGACGCCGGCGTCCGGCTGGTCGAGCAGGCGCACGCAGGCCGCGGCCACTTCGCGCAGGTTGTGTGGCGGCACGTCGGTGGCCATGCCCACGGCGATGCCGGTGGTGCCGTTGAGCAGCAGGTTCGGCAGCCGCGCCGGCAGCACTGCCGGCTCCTGCATGGTGCCGTCGAAGTTCGGCACCCAGTCGGCAGTGCCCTGGCCCAGCTCGGAGAGCAGGGTTTCGGCGTAGCGCGACAGGCGCGCCTCGGTGTAGCGCATGGCGGCGAAGGACTTGGGATCGTCCGGCGCACCCCAGTTGCCCTGGCCATCCACCAGCGGGTAGCGGTAGGAGAACGGCTGGGCCATCAGCACCATGGCTTCATAGCAGGCCGAGTCGCCGTGGGGGTGGTACTTGCCGAGCACGTCGCCGACGGTGCGCGCCGACTTCTTGTGCTTGGAGTCGGCGTCCAGGCCCAGTTCGCTCATGGCGTAGACGATGCGCCGCTGCACGGGCTTCAGGCCGTCGCCGATGTGCGGCAGGGCGCGGTCCATGATCACGTACATGGAGTAGTTCAGGTAGGCCTGTTCGGTGAACTCGGCGAGGGAGCGGCGCTCCACGCCTTCCAGGCTCAGATCGAGGGTTTCGCTCATGCGTGCCTCACGGGGAAGTGTTCTGGCGCAGCACCAGGGTGCCGTCGCGCTGGGAGAATTCGAGTTGTCTGAGGGCGCTCATGCCGAGCAGCACCTCGTTGCCGCCCATGCCCGGGGCGATGATCGCCGGCACGTCGCGTAGCAGGATGTCGCCAAGCTCCAGGCGTTGCAGGCGCGTGCGCCAGCCCCGGGTGCGGCCGTTGGCGGTGTCCAGGTCGATGGGCGCGCCACGCTGCAGTTGCAGGCGCAGGGCCAGGCCCTCCGGCACGGCCACGGCGCTGGCGCCGGTGTCCAGCAGGAAGGTCGCCGGGGTACCGTCGATCAGACCGTCGAACACGTAGTGGCCCTGGCGGTTGCCCAGCAGGCGCAGCTCCACGTAGCCGTCGCCGTGCAGCGACTGCGGCTGGACGTTGGGGTTGTGCTGGCGCTTTTCCCATAGGCCGAAGAAGTGCGTGGCCAGGCCGATGCCGGCCAGCCAGGCGAGCAGCATCATGGCCTTGCCGAGGCGGCGTCCGGGTTGCGCGTCGTTCATTTGCCACCCAGCCAGCCCTCCGCCGGGGCGGCGAAGCGCAGCACGTAGGGTCGCGCATCGCCGTCGGCGCGGGCCGCGTCGCCATTGTCCAGACCGATCCAGGCGCCCTTGTCGTCGATCACCAGGGCCTCGGCCACACCGTAGGGCAAGGCGTAGCGGCGCTCCGGGGCCAGGGCGCCGTCGGCGAACGACCAGCAGCGCTCGGCGGCGCCGCTGTCGGCGTTGCGCCGGCAGACCTGGTGCACCAGGCGCTCCAGGGTGAACAGCTTGCCCTGGTACAGCGCCAGGTCGGAGAAGTCCAGGGCCAGCGGCTTGTCGCTTTCCAGCTGCGGCGGCGGCAGCGCCGTCCCGGCCTCGCTGAGCAGCACGCAGGCGCCGTCGCATTTCCAGCTGCCGTTGTCGTTGCGCAGGCGCAGCAGGCCGCGGCGCTGGCGTTCGGCGGCGAGCCACAGGCGCTTGCCGTCGGCGTCGATGGCCAGGCCTTCGTAGTAGGCGTTGTTGACCATCAGCAGGCCGCTGGCGCGCGCCTGGCGCAGCAGCGTCGGCGGCAGCTCCAGCCATTGCGCGGCGCCGGCCTCCGGCACCCGCAGCACGCCGGCATAGGCCTCGCTGACCAGGTAGCGGTTGCCCTTGCCGTCGCAGCTGACGCCTTCGAAGTCCATGGCCCCGCCGCGCACCAGGCCATACAGCCAGGTGCGCGCGCGGGCGCCCCAGGACAGGCCGCTGTCGGGCAGCCCGGGCGCGCTGAAGGTCTCGGCGCGGGCCTGCCAGACGCTGCCCGGGGTCTCGTCCGGGCGCAGGCCGTAGAGGCGGTCGTCGTCGCGGTCGGATACCGTCCACAGCTCGCCGCCGCACAGCGCCAGCCCCGACAGGTTGCCCGCGGGCATGCCTTCCACGGCGTGCTCGGAGAGGAACTGCAGGGCCGGCCCCTGCCCTACCGCGGGTGCGTCCGCCAGGGCCTGGGCGCAGCCGAGCACGGCCGCCAGGGCGGCCAGCGCGCGGCGCATCAGGCCAGGACCTCGGCCAGGTTGCCCTTGGTCTCCAGCCAGGACTTGCGGTCGCCGGCACGTTTCTTGGCCAGCAGCATGTCCATGATCTCGACGGTGCCCTCGGCGTCTTCCAGGGTCAGCTGCACCAGGCGCCGGGTGTTCGGGTCCATGGTGGTTTCGCGCAGCTGCGGCGGGTTCATCTCGCCCAGGCCCTTGAAGCGGGTGACCTGCGGCTTGCCGCGGCGCTTCTCGGCCAGCAGCCGGTCGAGGATGCCGTCGCGCTCGGCGTCGTCCAGGGCGTAGAAGACTTCCTTGCCCAGGTCGATGCGGTATAGCGGCGGCATGGCCACGTAGACGTGCCCGGCTTCCACCAGCGGGCGGAAGTGGCGGACGAACAGCGCGCACAGCAGGGTGGCGATGTGCAGGCCGTCGGAGTCGGCGTCGGCAAGGATGCAGATCTTGCCGTAGCGCAGCTGGCTCAGGTCGGCGGCGCCCGGGTCGACGCCGATGGCCACGGCGATGTCGTGCACTTCCTGGCTGGCCAGGACTTCGCCGCCGTCCACTTCCCAGGTGTTCAGGATCTTCCCGCGCAGCGGCATGATCGCCTGGAACTCCTTGTCCCGCGCCTGCTTGGCCGAGCCGCCGGCGGAGTCGCCCTCCACCAGGAACAGCTCGGCGCGCATCGGGTCCTGGCCGGCGCAGTCGGCCAGCTTGCCGGGCAGCGCCGGGCCCTGGGTGATCTTCTTGCGCTCGACCTTCTTGCCCGCCTTCAGGCGGCGGCCGGCGTTGCTGATGGCCAGCTCCGCCAGTTGCAGGCCCAGCTCGGGGTTGGCGTTGAGCCAGAGGCTGAAGGCGTCCTTCACGACGCCGGAGACGAAGGCCGCCGCCTCGCGAGACGACAGGCGCTCCTTGGTCTGCCCGGAGAACTGCGGCTCCTGCAGCTTCATCGAGAGGACGAAGGCGATGCGTTCCCAGACGTCTTCCGGGGCCAGCTTGACGCCGCGCGGCAGCAGGTTGCGGAACTCGCAGAACTCGCGCATGGCATCCAGCAGGCCCTGACGCAGGCCGTTGACGTGGGTGCCGCCCTGGGCCGTGGGGATCAGGTTGACGTAGCTTTCCTGCAGCGATTCGCCGCCCTCGGGCAGCCACAGCAGGGCCCAGTCCACCGCCTCCTTGCTGCCGGCCAGGGTGCCGCAGAAGGGCTCTTCCGGCAGGCGCGGCAGCTCGGATACCGAGTCGGCCAGGTAGGAACGCAGGCCGTCCTCGTAGTGCCATTCGACGCGCTCGCCGCTGCTCTTGTCCTCGAAAGTGACCAGCAACCCCGGGCAGAGCACAGCCTTGGCCTTGAGCACGTGCTTCAGGCGGCTGACGGAGAACTTCGGCGAGTCGAAATACTTCGGATCGGGCCAGAAGCGCACGGTGGTGCCGGTGTTGCGCCGGCCGACGCTGCCGATGACCTCCAGGTCGCTGGCCTTGAAGCCGTCGGCGAAGGTCATGCGGTATTCGTTGGCGTCACGCTTGACGCGCACTTCCACCTGAGTGGAAAGCGCGTTCACCACCGAGATGCCCACGCCGTGCAGGCCGCCGGAGAACTGGTAGTTCTTGTTGGAGAACTTGCCGCCGGCGTGCAGCTTGGTGAGGATCAGCTCGACCCCCGGCACGCCCTCTTCGGGGTGGATGTCCACCGGCATGCCGCGGCCGTCGTCGATCACTTCCAGCGAGTTGTCCTCGTGGAGGATCACCTGCACGCTCCTGGCGTGACCGGCCAGGGCCTCGTCCACGGAGTTGTCGATGACTTCCTGGGCCAGGTGGTTGGGCCGCGTGGTGTCGGTGTACATGCCCGGGCGCTTGCGCACCGGATCGAGGCCGGAGAGGACTTCGATGGCTTCTGCGGTATAGGCGTTCTGCTGGGCCATGGGGTCCCTTTTCAAAGAGTTGTGAAATCGAGGTCGCGCCACAGGCCCGCCGGCACCCCGGCGAAGGCCAGCAGCGCCGGCAGCCAGCGGGCGAAGCCCTGGAAGCCGTGGTCGCCGCCGGCCTCGACGCGCAAGGCGCAGGCCCGGTAGAAGACCGCGGCGACCTTGTAGTCGAGGGTTTCATCGCCGGTCTGCAGCCACACCTGGTAGCGCGCCGCATCGACCGGCGGCGGCACTTCGAGTTCCGCCAGGGCGTCGACGTGGTCCTGGGTCAGCACCCATTCCTCGCCGCTGTAATGGTTCTTCTGCGGCCCCAGGTAGCCGTCGAAACGGCCGTGGGGCAGCACCGCCGGGTTGATCAGCAGGGCCTTGAGGCCGTGCCGCTCGGCGAGATGGGTCGCATAGTAGCCGCCCAGGGAACTGCCGACCAGCAAGGGCCGGTCGAGTTCGCCGATGGCCGCCTGCAGCTGGGCCATGGCCTGCCGCGGGTGGTGGTGCAGTTCGGGCACCCGCAGGTGCGCCTGCAAGCCCAGGCGGCCCATGACGGCCATCAGCTGGCGGGCCTTCTGCGAGGCCGGGGAACTGTTGAAGCCGTGGATATAGAGGATATCGGTCATGGTGCGGGAGGCTACAAGCAGCGAGCCGCTGCCTGCAAGCCGCACACGTCAGTAGCCCTGGACGCTGTAGTCCACCTGGAAATCGATGCCGGTGACCCGCGACACGCCGGTCTGCACGCCGCCATCGGGCAGCAGGCGCAGCCAGCGGTAGCCCGGCGCCAGGGTGTCCACGCCGAAGTCCTCGCTGCCCGGGGCGAACTGCACGCAGGTGGAGGGGGACGCCAGTAGGCGCACGTCGCCGCGCAGGCGGTCGATCTCCTGGTGCACGTGGCCCCAGAGCAGACAGCGCACATGTCGGTGGCGGTCGAGCACGGCGAACAGGTCGTCCGGGTTGCGGATGCCGATGCGGTCCATCCACTGGCTGCCGATGCTCACCGGGTGGTGGTGGAAGGCCACCAGCACGTGGCGATCACGCGCGTCGTGCAGGGCTTCGTCCAGCAGCGCCAGTTGCTCGGCGGACACCTGCCCGGGCACCGCGCCGGGGATGGTGGAATCGAGCAGGACGATGCGCCAGGCGCCCAGGTCGAGCACCGGGTCGAGGAGGTCGCTGCCGGCGCAGACTTCGCGCATGGGCGCCAGCTCGTCGTGGTTGCCGGGGAACCAGCGGGCCGGTGCCTGAATGCTGGAACAGATATCCAGGAAACGTCTGTACGACTCCGGGGAACCGTCCTGCGAGATATCACCCGTCGCCAGGACCAGGTCGATCCGCGGCTGCTCCTCGAGGACGCGCTTCACCACCTGTTGCAGGCTGTCCGCGGTATCCATGCCGAGAAGCCGGCCATCGTGCTCGGCGAACAGATGGCTGTCAGTGAGCTGCACCAGCAGCACCGGCTCATTTGAGGAAAATTCTTTCGCAGGCAATGCGCCTTCTCCTGTCAGGCGAGGCGTCGTCGTTGAAGGAAGTATGGTGACAGCCCCGGTGCCGGGCAAACCGGGAAAGAGTCACAGTTCACAGTATGCTCGCCGTCGGCCGGACGAACGACATTCTATCATGGCGCAATGCCATCACCCACGCTTTCAGCGTTGCAGGACCGGCTCCAGCTCGTGGCCGCAGGCCAGGCAGTGGCTCAGCCATTCGCCGAGGAAGAGGTTGAGCTGGCTCTTCTCGTCCGGCTGGTGCATGGCCTGGTTCGGGTAAGGGTAGATGGCCAGCAGGCGGCGCGCCTGCTCGGCGCCGACCACTTCGGCCATGCGCGCGTCATGGTAGACGCGCACTTCCAGGCGCGGCGCGGGCAGCCAGGGCAGGCCCAGCTCCTGGCGCACCTGCAGGGTGGTGGTGTAGGGGCAGGCCTCGATCACTTCCAGGGCCAGCACGCCGAGCAGGCGTTCGCCCTCGCTCAGCGCCACGCGGCGCTGCGACTGCACTTCGCGCATGTCCGGCAGCAGCCGCATCAGGCGCAGGTAGTTGGCCTCGCAGGTGGCTTGCAGCCCGGCCAGGTCGACGCGGTAGCGTTCACGCAGCAGGTTCACACCCATAGGCCACGAACCTCGGCGCGGTTCAGCGCCAGCCATTGCAGGGCGAGCATGCTCGCGGCGTTGTTGACGCGCCCGTCGCGCACGGCCTGCAGGGCATCCTCGAGGGCCAGCACGTGGACGCGGATGTCCTCGCCCTCCTCCTCCAGGCCGTGGATGCCCGAGGCCCGGCTGCTGTCGCAACGGCCGACGAACAGGTGCACCAGTTCGTTGCAGCCGCCGGGCGAAGGCAGGTACTGGCTGATCGGCCAGAGCGCGCCGAGGTTCAGGCCGGCTTCTTCCACGGCTTCGCGGCGGGCGACCTCTTCAGGTTCTTCGTCCTTGTCGATCAGCCCGGCGACCAGCTCCAGCAGCCAGGGGTTGACCCCGGCCTCCAGGGCGCCGACGCGGAACTGCTCGATCAGTACCACTTCGTCACGCTGCGGGTCGTAGGGCAGCACGCAGACGGCATCGTGGCGGACGAACAGCTCGCGGCTGATCAGCGGCCCCATGTCGCCGGCGAACTGGCGATGACGCAGATGCAGACGCTCGATGCGATAGAAGCCGCGGAAGCACTCCTCGCGTCGAGTGATCTCCACGTCGTCCGGACCCGCCTTGAAGATATCCGCCATCCCACACACTCATCGATCGGTTGAACTTCGCGCCATCCTATCGCGACGCCGTGCCCCGTGCAGCCTCTTTCCGCCACCGCCCGGCGGGGAGCCGCGCGACACTGCTACACTCGGCGGCGCGGCGAACCCGGCGCGGCTTCGCCGGTCCAAGCCGCGCGGCCAACCGCCGCCGGACACGCAAAGAAGGACTCCCATGGATTTTCTGAAAACCCTTGCCGCCACCGGCCTGCTGCTGATGCTCGGCGGCTGCCAGAGCCTCTTCGGCCCCGGCCTGGGCGACCCGCTGAGCGCCCGCCACACCGCCTTCGAGCACCTGCAGCCGGGCTGCCAGGGCGAGCAGTGCCCGCTGTTCAACCTGGACACCCTGAGCTTCGACGGGGAACCCGCGCTGGACGCCGCCATCGAGGCGCAGTTGCTCGACCTCACCCGCAACACCCCGGACGACCCGCGCCCGGCCAGCCTCGCCGGCTACGAGCGGGATTTCCTGGCCAGCGCCAAGCCGGGCTGGAGCAGCTACCTGCAGGCGAAGATACGCGAGCAGCATGACGGCCTGGTGATCGTCGAGCTGTCCAGCTACGTCTTCACCGGCGGCGAATACGGCCAGCCGGGGCGCGCCTTCATCAACTACGACCGCCGCCTGCACAAGGTGCTGACGCTGCAGGACGTGCTGCTGCCCGGCCAGGAAGAGGCCTTCTGGCAGAACGCGCGCCTGGCCCACCAGGCCTGGGTGGTGCAGAACAAGCTGGTGGAACAGGACGCGAACTTCCTCAGGGACTGGCCGCTCCAGAAGACCCCGCACTTCGCCCTGACCTTCGGCGCGCTGACGCTGAAGTACGACATCGACCGCATCGCCCCGCACTCGGTCGGGCACCCGGAGCTGAAGATTCCGTATCCGCGGCTCAACGGCATCGTCAAGCCGTACTATTTCCCGGGGCGTGGGGCGCAGTAGGGCATCGCACGATTCCCATGTAGGAGCGCGCCCTGCGCGCGATTCGCGGGCAGGGCCCGCTCCTACAGATCACCGAGAGGCATGGTGCTGCCCGTAGGAGCGGACCTTGTCCGCGAACGGTGTTCACCGGCGGCAGCAGTGCTTCGGATTCGTTCCCTCTCCCGCAAGCGGGAGAGGGGGCTGTCCGGCATGGACGGGGGTTCGGCATCAACCTGCAGGAGCAGCTGTCTTACAGGCTGCACAGAAGTGCTCTTCGTAGGAGCGAGCTTGCTCGCGAACCGCATGGCACCGCGTTTGTTCGCGAGCAAGCTCGCTCCTACGAGAAGCCATGCCCGCCTGCAACGTAGGAGTGGACTCCATCCGCGATCCGGCCGCCAGGCCGCTCAACCCTTCGCGCCGATGCGCCCCAGCGCCAGTTGCAGCACCCCGGCCACCAGCAGCGCCGGCAGGGTGGCGCCCAGGTCCGGGGCGTAGTTGGCCAGCAGGTGGTAGGTGACCACGCCGCCGGCCCAGGCCAGCAGCGAGCCCCAGCGCAGGCCGGGGCGGACTTCCGCGGCGGCGCGGCGGCGCAGCAGGAAGTGGTCGACCAGCACCACGCCGAACAGCGGGGCGAACACCGAGCCGATCAGCAGCAGGAAGTTCTGGTACTGCTCAAGCGGCGCGAACCAGGCGATCAGGGTGCAGAGCACGCCGATGATCAGCGCCAGGTGCTCGACCTTCAGCGGCACCAGGATGCCGCTGGAAACCGCCGCCGAGTGGATGTCGGCGAAGGCCTTTTCCGACTCGTCGAGTAGGATCAGCAGCAGCGGGATGCCCATGCCGGCGCCGGCCAGGGCCAGCAGCAGGGCGTTGGCGTCGCTGCCCTGGGCGAACGCCAGGGTGTAGGCCACGCCCAGGCCCATCAGCCAGAAGCAGCCGATGAAGAAGCCCAGCGCGGCGCCGCCGAACACCTGCCCGGCGTGCTTGCCGAAGCGCGAGTAGTCGGCGATCAGCGGCAGCCAGGACAGCGGCATGGCGATGGCGATGTCGAAGCCCACCGCCAGCGGCAGCGAGCCGTCGCCGCCACGGGCCCAGATGGCCGCGAGGTCCGCGCGGTGCAGCAGGTCCCAGGTCAGCCAGATGCAGGCCGCCAGCAGCAGCCAGATGCCCCACTTGCGCAGCACGCGGCGGACGAAGGCCAGCGGCCCGCTGACCGCCAGCAGGGTGGCCAGGGCGCCGAACACCAGGGTCCACAGCGCCGGGCTGGTCCAGGCGCTGCCCTCGCCGAAGGCGCGCGCGGCCAGCAGGCTGGCGGCGTCGCGCATGACGATCACCTCGAAGGCGCCCCAGCCCACCAGTTGCAGCAGGTTGAGCACGGCCGGCAGCGCCGCGCCGTGGCCGCCGAGGCTGAGCTTGAGCGAGGCCATGGCGGCCAGCCCGGTGTCGCTGCCGATCACCCCGGCGGCGGCCAGCAGCAGCACCCCGACCAGGGTGCCGAGGAAGATCGCCAGCAGCGAGCCGGCCAGGCCCAGGCCGGGCGCCAGCAGCGCGCCGGTCTGCAGCACCATCAGGCCGATGCCGAGGGAGAACCACAGGGAGAACAGGTCGCGCAGGCCGAGCACGCGCTGGGCGGAGCCAACGGCGACGGCCGGGGAATAGTTGGTTGCGGTGAGAGTGGTCACGATGTGCGCAAGGCTCTGGGGTTATTGGGATGTGTCTTCTTTTCGTAGGAGCGAGCTTGCTCGCGAACAGCCCGGGCTCGGGGCCGGTTCGCGAGCAAGCTCGCTCCTACGGGTGCCGCGGTGTAGCGATCAGACCTGCTTGTAGATCACCGAGCCTTCATCCTTGAAGCGCGCGGCCTGTTCCTGGAAGCCGGCCTCGATGGCCTTCTGCTCGTCGGTCAGGCCGTTTTCCTTGGCGTAGTCGCGGACTTCCTGGGTGATCTTCATCGAGCAGAACTTCGGCCCGCACATGGAGCAGAAGTGCGCGACCTTGGCCGAGTCCTTCGGCAGCGTCTCGTCATGGAAGGCGCGCGCGGTGTCAGGGTCCAGGCCGAGGTTGAACTGGTCTTCCCAGCGGAACTCGAAGCGCGCCTTGGACAGCGCGTTGTCGCGGATCTGCGCGCCCGGATGACCTTTCGCGAGATCGGCAGCATGCGCGGCGATCTTGTAGGTGATGATGCCGGTCTTCACGTCATCCTTGTTCGGCAGGCCCAGGTGCTCCTTGGGCGTGACGTAGCAGAGCATGGCGCAGCCGAACCAGCCGATCATCGCCGCGCCGATGCCCGAGGTGATGTGGTCGTAGCCGGGGGCGATGTCGGTGGTCAGCGGGCCGAGGGTGTAGAACGGCGCCTCGTCGCAGCATTCCAACTGCTTGTCCATGTTCTCCTTGATCAGCTGCATGGGCACGTGGCCGGGGCCTTCGATCATCACCTGCACGTCGTGCTTCCAGGCGATCTTGGTCAGCTCGCCGAGGGTTTCCAGCTCGCCGAACTGGGCGGCGTCGTTGGCGTCGGCCACCGAGCCCGGGCGCAGGCCGTCGCCCAGCGAGAAGCTGACGTCGTAGGCCTTCATGATTTCGCAGATTTCCTCGAAGTGCGTATAGAGGAAGTTCTCCTGGTGGTGCGCCAGGCACCACTTGGCCATGATCGAGCCGCCGCGCGAGACGATGCCGGTGACGCGCTTGGCGGTCAGCGGCACGTAGCGCAGCAGCACACCGGCGTGGATGGTGAAGTAGTCCACGCCCTGCTCGGCCTGCTCGATCAGGGTGTCGCGGAAGATTTCCCAGTTCAGGTCCTCGGCGATGCCGCCGACCTTCTCCAGCGCCTGGTAGATGGGCACGGTGCCGATCGGCACCGGGCTGTTGCGCAGGATCCACTCGCGGGTCTCGTGGATGTGCTTGCCGGTGGACAGGTCCATCACCGTGTCGGCGCCCCAGCGGATGCCCCAGGTGAGCTTCTCCACCTCTTCCTCGATGGACGAGCCCAGGGCGCTGTTGCCGATGTTGCCGTTGATCTTCACCAGGAAGTTGCGGCCGATGATCATCGGCTCCAGTTCCGTGTGGTTGATGTTCGCCGGGATGATGGCGCGGCCGCGGGCGATCTCCTCGCGGACGAACTCGGCGGTGATCTCCTGCGGGATGCTGGCGCCGAAGCTCTGCCCCGGGTGCTGGTCCTTGAGCAGGCCGGCGGCGCGGGCTTCCTGCAGCTTCATGTTCTCGCGGATGGCGATGTATTCCATCTCCGGGGTGATGATGCCCTGGCGCGCGTAGTGCATCTGCGTGACGTTCTTCCCGGCCTTGGCCCGGCGCGGGGTGCGCACGTGGGCGAAGCGCAGGGCGTCGAGGCTGGCGTCGGCCAGGCGGGCCTGGCCGAAGTCGGAGGTCAGGCCGGGGAGGATTTCCGTGTCGCCGCGCTCGTCGATCCAGCGCGAGCGCACATCGGGCAGGCCCTTGCGCAGGTCGATGCGCACTTCGGGGTCGGTGTAGGGGCCGGAGGTGTCGTAGACGAACACCGGGGCGTTCTTCTCGCCGCCGAAGGCGGTGGGGGTGTCGGCCAGGGAAATTTCCCGCACCGGCACGCGGATGTCCGGGCGCGAGCCGGTCAGGTAGACCTTGCGCGAATTGGGGAAGGGCTGCGCCGACTGGCGATCGAGCTGTTCAAGGCGGGTTACGTTGTTCTTCTGGGTGCTCATCCTGGCTCTCCTGGGTTGATTGTCGGGAGAACCTGGGTGACGCGGGAGCCGCAAGGCACTGCGGAGAAAGGACGCGTCCAGGGAGGGCTGGGGCCGGCCGGAAAGGCACTGGGGACGCGGACTTCTTGTTCCCTACGCGGGTGCTAACCCGATCAGGTTCAACGGGATCCGGAACTATCCGATCTCAGCCCCTCGCAATGGGGCACCCCGACAAGAACGTCCGCAGTCTAAACAAGAGTTCGGTGCTTGGCCAATGCCGCCGGGCCGAAAGTATCGGATGCGACTTCGCGGTCACGCCCCGGCAACTACAATGCTGCAACGAATTGCCCGAAGATGGCGCCTTGACCGCCAATCGGGGCGACCGTAGCCTTGCCCCACCCGCACACTTTCTAGGACGAACGAATGCTGCGCAGACTCTCCCTGGCTGTCGCCGTGGCCGCCTCCACAGGTTTCGTCTGGGCAGCACAGCCCACGTCGAGCGTCGCTCCACTGCCGACCAAGACCGACCTGATCAGCGTCTACAAGGATGCCGTAGACAACAACGCCGACCTCGCCGCCGCCCAGGCCGACTACCTGGCGCGCAAGGAAGTCGTGCCCCAGGCGCGCTCCGGCCTGCTGCCGCAGATCAACGCCGGCGGCAGCCTGGGCACCAGCCGCACCTCGCTGGACACCCCGGACGTCACCCTCAACCGCAGCAGCCAGCTGGTCCAGGCCAGCCTCAGCCAGCCGCTGTTCCGCGCCGACCGCTGGTTCCAGCTCAAGGCCGCGGAAAACATCAGCGAACAGGCCCAGCTGGAATTCTCCGCGACCCAGCAGCGGCTGATCCTGCAGACCGCCGAGACCTACTTCGGCGTGCTCCGCGCCCAGGACAACCTGGCCGCCAGCAAGGCCGAGGAAGCGGCCTTCAAGCGCCAGCTCGACCAGTCCAACGAACGCTTCGACGTCGGCCTGTCGGACAAGACCGACGTGCTCGAATCCCAGGCCGGCTACGACACCGCGCGGGCCAACCGGATCGTCGCCGAACAGGCGGTGGAAGACGCCTTCCAGGCCCTGGTGACCCTGACCAACCGCGACTACAGCGGCATCGAGGGCATCCTCCACTCGCTGCCGGTGGTGGTGCCGACGCCGAACGACGCCAAGGCCTGGGTGGATACCTCGGTGCAACAGAACATCGCCCTGCAGGCCAGCAACTTCGCGGTTACCGCCGCCGAGGAAACCCTGCGCCAGCGCAAGGCCGGGCACCTGCCGACCGTGGACGCGGTGGTGCAGTACCAGAAGGGCGACAACGACGCGCTGGGCTTCACCAACGCCGACGGCAGCGTCCCGCACTACGGCAAGTGGGTGGACCAGACCAGCGTCGGCGTGCAGCTGAACATCCCGATCTACAGCGGCGGCCTGACCAGCTCCCAGGTGCGCGAGTCGTACCAGCGCCTGAACCAGAGCGAGCAGCTGCGCGAAAGCCAGCGCCGCCAGGTGGTGCAGGACGCGCGCAACCAGCACCGCGCGGTGAACACCGACGTGGAAACGGTGAAGGCGCGGCGCCAGGCGATCATCTCCAACCAGAGCTCGCTGGAAGCCACCGAGATCGGCTACCAGGTCGGCACCCGCAACATCGTCGACGTGCTCGACGCCCAGCGCCAGCTGTACAGCGCGGTGCGCGACTACAACAACAGCCGCTACGACTACATCCTCGACAACCTGCGCCTGAAGCAGACCGCCGGCACCCTCAGCCCGGCCGACCTCCAGGCCCTGGGCACCTACCTCAAGGCCGACTACAACCCGGACAAGGACTTCCTCCCCCCGGACCTGGCCAAGGCCGCCGAGCAGCAGCTGGAAAACAGCAGCAAGGCGCGGACCCAGCAGTGAACGACAAGCCCGGCAGAAGCCGGGCTTGTTGTTTGCGGAGCGGACTCCGTCCGCTCCTACGCCACACCCCCACACCATTTCCATGTAGGAGCGCGCCCTGCGCGCGATTTCGCGGGCAGGGCCCGCTCCTACAGGTTGCTGGGGAGCACGGTATTCCTCCTCCCCCGTAGGAGCGGACCTTGTCCGCGATAGCCGGACGTCCCGGCGCGGATCGCGGATGAGATCCGCTCCTACACCGCTCCACCCACGCCATTTCCATGTAGGAGCACGCCCTGCGCGCGAATCGCGGGCAGGGCCCGCTCCTACAGGTTGCTGGGGAGCACGGTATTCCTCCTCCCCCGTAGGAGCGGACCTTGTCCGCGATAGCCGGACGTCCCGGCGCGGATCGCGGATGAGATCCGCTCCTACGCCACGCCACCCGCACCATTCCCATGTAGGAGCGCGCCCTGCGCGCGAAATCGCGGGCAGGGCCCGCTACCCACGCCATTTCCATGCAGGGGCGTAGGGCGGATAACGTTCGACGTTATCCGCCGTTTGACCGGAGTTGCGGACCGCTCGAGGTCGACCTTGGAGTGAACGACCAGCACGGTTAGGCGGCGTATAACCGCGAACGGTTATACGCCCTACGTCAGTTCCTATAGTCCGGCTGGATGCGGTCCAGCATGCGCAGCAGCGCCTCCCAGGCCAGGTCGATGCCGTCCGGGTCGCTCAGTTCGCCCTCGGCCTGCGGCTGGTGCGGTTCGTTGAACTGGCGCTCGGTGCGCCGGCACACCGCGTCCGGCGGGATCACCAGTTCGCCGCCGGCCTGGGCGGCGATCTGGATGTCGCAGGCCTTCTCCAGGTAGTACATACGCAGGAACGCCTGCTTCACGCTCGCGCCCACGGTCAGCAGGCCGTGGTTGCGCAGGATCATCCCCAGGTGGTCGCCGAGGTCGCGCACCAGGCGCTGCTGCTCGTCGAACGACAGCGCGATGCCCTCGTAGTCGTGGTAGCCCAGGCGCCCGTAGAACTCCATGGACATCTGGTTCAGCGGCAGCAGCCCCGCGGCCTGGGCCGCCACCGCGCAGCCGGCGCGGGTGTGGGTGTGCAGCACGCACTGGGCGTCCTCGCGGGCGGCGTGGATGGCGCTGTGGATGACGAAGCCGGCCGGGTTGACCTTGTAGCGCGTCGGCGCCACCGGGTTGCCGGCCAGGTCGATCTTCACCAGGCTGGAGGCGGTTATCTCGTCGAACATCAGCCCGTAGGGGTTGATCAGGAAATGGTGCTCCGGTCCCGGAAGGCGCAGGGAAATGTGGGTGAAGATCAGGTCGCTCATGCGGAAATGGGCGATCAGCCGGTAGCAGGCGGCCAACTCCTCGCGCAGCTTCCACTCTTCGGCGGAGCAGGTTTCACGGGAAGGCATCGGGATGGTCATGCCGGGGTTCCTCTTGTTGTTCGAACAACAGGCTACAGGCGAAGAGCACGTGCGGGGCTCTTCGTAGGAGCGAGCTTGCTCGCGAACCGGGCGGGCACGGTGCCGGGTTTGGTTCGCGAGCAAGCTCGCTCCTACAGGGGACCGGCTCTTCGCTCTTGCTTGCAGCTTGCAGCTTGCAGCTTGCAGCTTGCAGCTTGCAGCCTATAGCTTGACCTATTGCGCCGCCCAGGCGTTGAAGCGCTCTTCCAGCTCCTCGCCATGGTCGGCCCAGAACTCGTCGTCCATGGCCAGGCCCACCTTGATGTTCGCCGGCGCGGTCGGCACCCAGCGCGCCAGGTCCTGCGGCAGGCGTTCGGCGGCCTGCTTGTTGGTCGGGCCGTAGGGGATGTTGTGCACGTAGTCGACCTGGGCGTCGGCCTGGTTGGCGAAGGCGATGAAGCGCTTGGCCAGGTCGACGTGCTGCGAGCCCTTGATGATCGCCCAGTAGTCCATGCCGTACAGCGCGCCCGGCCAGACCAGGTCGAGGTTGCGCCCGCTCTTGTGAGCGTCGGCGATGCGCCCGGTGTAGCTGGTGGTCATCACCACGTCGCCGGCGGCGAGCCACTGCGGCGGCTGGGCGCCGGCTTCCCACCACTGGATCGATGGCTTGATCTGGTCGAGCTTGGCGAAGGCGCGGTCGACGCCGGCCTTGGTGGAGAGCACCTTGTAGACGTCCGCCGGGGCGACGCCGTCGGCCATCAGGGCGAACTCCAGGTTGTACACCGCGCGCTTGCGCAGGCCGCGCTTGCCGGGGAATTTCTTCAGGTCCCAGAAGTCCTGCCAGCCGCTGGGCGCGGTCTTCAGCTTGTCGGCGTCGTAGGCGATGGCCACGCCCCACACCAGCGCGGCCGAGCCGCATTCCTTGGCGGCGTTGGGCACCAGTTGGTCGGCGCCGCCCAGTTGCTTCCAGTCCAGCGGCACGAACATGCCCAGGTCGCAGTTGCGCGCCAGGTCCGGGCCCTCGATCTGCACCACGTCCCAGTCGGCGTGGCCGGTGTCGGTCATCACCTTGATGCGCGCCATCTCGCCGTTGTACTCGGCCTGGGTCAGGCGCGCCCCGCTGGCCTTGGCGAAGGGCTGGAAGAAGGCCACGTCCTGGGCCTTCTGCCCGGCGCCGCCATAGCCGACCACGACCATGGAATCCTGCGCCTGGGCGCTGCCGAGACCGAGTCCCAGGAGCAGCAGCAGGGGTTGCAAAGCGTTCTTGCGCGAAATCATCGAGCGGACCCTCTGTGGATGCGAACCGTGGCCACCGCGGTGGCACGGCGGAGGTGGGTTGGGCGTACCGGAACAACTCGCGGATGGAGGCGACTGGCAGTCAGAGGCGAAGGGGCGCCGCGGCGTGGAGCGGCCGGCGCGGGTAGATACCGTGGGGTACGGTTCATGCGCATCTCCTCTTGTAGTTGTTGTGGAGTACGTCGCTGGGCACGCCTCGTCGGCGACGGGGCGTGGAAATGAAACTACCCAGTCACTTTTAAAAAAACAAGTTGATTTTTTACTGAAGGTAAATTTCCATGGAAATACGTTAGATGACCATCCGCCCACCAGGAGCCCCGCCGTGTCCGACGTCATCCACTTCCAGAAGTCCGCCCTGCAGTTCCAGCCCTACGCCGGCCAGGCGCCGGAGAACGCCGCCATCTGCCGCCTGGTCGGCCCGGCCGACAGCCAGACCATGGGCGCCGGCCTGGCCCGCTTCGACGGCTGCTCCATCGAGTGGACGGTGCTCTACGACGAGTTGATCGTGGTGCTGGAAGGCCACTTCCGCCTGCGCCTGGGCGAGCGCGTCATCGAGGCCGCGCCGGGCGACGTGATCTGGGTGCCGGAGCGCACGCCGCTGGCCTACGAGGGCGAAAAGGCCTGTGTGTTCTACGCCCTCTACCCGGTCGACTGGCAGGCCCGCAACGCCTGAGCCTCCCGCAGAACAACAAGAAAGGACGACGTCCGTGAGCCATGCCTTCCCGCACCTGTTCAGCCCGCTGCAAATCCGTGGCAAGCGCCTGAAGAACCGCATCATGTCCACCGGGCACGACACCTCCATGCCCACCGACAACCTGGTCAACGACCAACTGGTGGCCTACCACCAGGCCCGCGCCAAGGGCGGCGTGGGGCTGATCGTGATGCAGGTGGCGGGGGTGCACGACAGCGCCCGCTACACCTCCCACGTGCTGATGGCCACCGACGACGCGTGCATCCCCGGCTATCGCCGCGTCGCCGAGGCCTGCCATGCCGAGGGCACCCTGGTGCTGTCGCAGATCTTCCACCCCGGGCGCGAGATCATGGAGTCCAGCGACGGCCTGCTGGCGGTGGCCTACTCCGCCTCGGCCTCGCCGAATGAGCGCTTCCGCGTCATGCCGCGCGAGCTGGACCAGCGCATGATCGACGAGATAGTCGCCGGCTACGCCGCTGCCGCGCGGCGCCTGCACCAGGCCGGGCTGGACGGCGTGGAGGTGGTGGCCAGTCACGGCTACCTGCCGGCGCAGTTCCTCAACCCGCGGGTGAACCGCCGCACGGACGGCTACAACGGCGACCTCGACGCGCGCCTGCGCTTCACCCGCGAGGTGATCGCCGCGGTGCGCGCGGCCACCGCCGAAGACTTCATCGTCGGCCTGCGCATCTCCGCCGACGAGCGCGACCCCGAGGGCCTGACCGAGGACGAGTCGCTGCTGGCCGTGCGCGCACTGCAGGGCGAGCTGGACTACGTGCACATAGTCGCCGGCACCTCCGCCTCCCTCGGCGGCGCCATCCACATCGTCCCGCCCATGGCCATCGAGGCCGCCTACCTGGCCAGCAACGCGGCGACCTTCAAGGCGCGCCTGGACATCCCGCTGTTCGTCACCGGGCGCATCAACCAGCCGCAGGAGGCCGAACTGATCATCGCCCGCGGCCAGGCCGACGTGTGCGGCATGACCCGCGCGCTGATCTGCGACCCGCAGATGCCGAACAAGACCGAGACCGGCCACGTCGAGGACGTGCGCGCCTGCATCGCCTGCAACCAGGCGTGCATCGGCCACTTCCACCGCGGCTACCCGATCTCCTGCATCCAGCACCCGGAAACCGGCCGCGAGCTGCAGTACGGGCGCATCGAGCCGGCCACCCAACGCAAGCGCGTGCTGGTGGCCGGCGGCGGCCCGGCGGGCATGAAGGCCGCGGCGGTGGCAGCCCAGCGTGGCCATGAGGTGATTCTCTGCGAAGCCGGCGCGCAGCTCGGCGGCCAGGTCAACCTGGCACAACTGCTGCCGCGCCGCGCCGAATTCGGCGGCGCCTCCACCAACCTGCAGCGCGAAATGCAGCTGGCCGGCGTGGAAGTGCGGCGCAACACCCGCGTCGACCGCGCCCTGGTGGAAGCCGAGAAGCCCGACCTGGTGATAGTCGCCACCGGCGCCAGGCCCTACTGGCCGCCCTTCGAGCGCGGCGGCGAACTGCAGGTGGTGGACGCCTGGCAGGTGCTGCGCGGCGAGGTGCAGGTCGGCCGCTCGGTGCTGGTCACCGACTGGCGCTGCGACTGGATCGCCCCCGGCATCGCCGAGCAGCTGGTGCGCGCCGGCCACCAGGTGCGCCTGGCGGTGAACGGCACCCACGCCGGCGAGAACCTGCCGCTCTACGTGCGCGACCACCTGGCCGGCGAACTGCACCGCCTGGGCATCGAGATCACCCCCTACGCGCGGCTGTACGGCTGCGACGACAGCAGCGTCTACCTGCAGCACAGCGCCAGCGGCGAACCGATGATCTTCGAAGGCATCGACACCCTGGTACTGTGCCAGGGCCACCAGCCGGTGGACGACCTGGCCGCCGAACTGGAAGGCCGGGTGGAATTCCGCCGCATCGGCGACTGCCTGGCCCCACGCACGGCCGAAGAGGCGATCTACGAAGGCCTCAAGGCCGCCTGGGCAATCTGAGTCGATGGGGTGGGCGTAGGGCGGATAACCGTTCGCGGTTATCCGCCGCCTGACCTTGGCCACCGCGCGCTCGGAGCCGAACCCGAAGCTGCCCCGCCCCACGCCGAGCCCAGCAACGAAGTCCGCGGCAAGCAAGGTGTAGCGGCGTACAACCACGAACGGTTGTACGCCCTACGCGACCCACAGGCGCGGCGCATTGTTTAGAATGCCCCACGACCGACTCGCCAGGACCCTCGCCGCATGAGCCCGAAAGCCCCGCAGCAAGCCCCCGCCAGCGCCGAAGCGCAGTTCCTCGGCACGCGCATTCGCGGCCTGCGCAAGCGGCGCGGCATGACCCTGGCCGAGCTGGCCGAGCAGAGCAAGCTCACCGCCGGCTACATCAGCCAGTTGGAACGCAACCTGGCCTACCCGTCGATCCCGGCGCTGTTCAACATCGCCCGCAGCCTGGGCGTGACCATCCAGTGGTTCTTCGCCAGCGAGGTGCAGGCCGACCCGGCCGACGCCGGCTACGTGGTGCGGCGCAATGCGCGTACCAGCGTGCACTACGAGGACGGCATCGTCGACGAACTGCTCAGCCCGCAGCCCACCCGCCAGCTGGAAATCCTCCACTCGCGCTTCCCGCCCGGCACCTACAGCCAGCAGAGCTACAGCCACGAGGGCGAGGAAGCCGGCTACCTGCTCAGCGGCACCTTCGAGCTGTGGGTGGGCGAGCGGTATTTCCTGCTCAACGAAGGCGACAGCTTCAGCTACTCCAGCCAGGAGCCGCACCGCTACGGCAACCCCGGGGACGTGGATGCGGTGGTGCTCTGGGTGATTACGCCGCCGACGTTCTGATCCTCAGCGTAGGGCGTATAACCGTTCGCGGTTATACGCCGCCTGACCGTACGGGCCGTCCACGCCAAGGTCAGCCCTGGAGCCGCCTGGGGCCACGGTCAAACGGCGGATAACGTCGAACGTTATCCGCCCTACCCCAACAACCGCGCCAGACCGTCGAGCAGCCGCCGCAACGCCCCCTGATTGGCCCTGAGCACCCCCAACCCAGCCTCGGCCATGCGCTGCGCCACCGCCGGCTCGTCCCACAACTGCCCCACCGCCACCGCCAACGTCGGCGCATCCAGCACCTCGCGCAGGGCGCCGACCTCGCGCAGTTGCGCGGCGATCTCGAGGAAGTTGAACAGCTTTGGCCCGGACAGCACCGGCTTGCCCAGCGCCGCCGGCTCCAGCAGGTTGTGCCCGCCGTTGGGCACCAGGCTGCCGCCGACGAAGGCGATGTCGGCCAGGGCGTAGAGGAACAGCAGTTCGCCCATGGTGTCGCCGAGCAGCACCTGGGTGGCGGCCTGCACCGGCTCGCCGCCGGAACGGCGCAGCGTGGCGAAGCCCTCGCGACGGCACAGTTCGAACATGCCGTCGAAGCGTTCCGGGTGGCGCGGCACCAGGATCAGCAGGGCGTCCGGGTGCGTTTCCAGCAGCTTGCGGTGGGCGGCGAGAACGATCTCGTCTTCCCCGGCATGGGTGCTGGCGGCGATCCACACCGGCCGGGCCTCGACCTGCCAGTCATGGCGCAGGGCCGTGGCGCGGGCGAGCAGTTCGGGGTCGATGCTCAGGTCGAACTTGATCGAGCCGGTCACGCTCACGCACTCCGGGCGCGCGCCCAGGCGGCGGAAGCGCTCGGCCTCGGCCTCGGTCTGCACCGCCAGCCAGCTCATCTCGCCGAGCATCGGCCGCGTCAGCCCTTCGAAGCGCGCGTAGCCGCGGGCCGAGCGCTCGGACAGGCGCGCATTGGCCAGCGCCACCGGGATGCCGCGGCGGGCGCACTGGTGGATGTGGTTGGGCCACAGCTCGGTTTCCATGATCACCGCCAGGCGCGGCTTCACCCGGTCGAGGAAGCGCGCCGCGGCCCAGGGCAGGTCGTAGGGCAGGTAGCAGTGCTGCACGCTGTCGCCGAACAGCGCGCGGATGCGCTCGGAGCCGGTCGGCGTCATGCAGGTGACGGTGATCGGCAGCTGTGGATAACGCTGCTGCAGGGCGCGGATCATCGGCGCCGCGGCGATGCTCTCGCCCACCGACACGGCGTGCACCCAGATGCCGCCCGGCTGCATGGCCGGCAGGCCGAAGGCAAAGCGCTCGCCGATGCGCCGGGCATAGGCCGGCGCCTTGCGCGAACGCAGGAACAGGCGCAGCGCGACCAGCGGCAGGCCCAGGTGGAACAGCAGGGTATAGAGAGTCCGGTTCATGGCGGCGGAGAGTAGCAAATAACGCCGGGGGTTCGCGCATGCGGGCCGCTCTTCGTAGGAGCGAGCTTGCTCGCGAACATCCCCACGACGGAGTGCGTTCGCGAGCAAGCTCGCTCCTACAATCGTGCGTCCTATTCCTTCAGGTGTTCGGCGAAGCATTCGCCCAGCCACTGCGCCGCCGGGCCCAGGGGCTCGTCGCGGCGCCAGACCAGTTCCACCACCAGCGGCGGCGGCGTCCAGTCGCTGGCCAGCTCCACCAGCAGCGGCTGGTAGGCCGGGTACTGCGCCACATGGCGCGGCAGCCAGGCCCAGCCGAGGTCGCGCATCAGCAGTTCGGCCATGGCGTAGAAGCTGTCGGCGCGCCACACCAGCGGGCTGATCTGCTCGCCGCCGGGGTAGTGGCTGTCCTGCGGCGCCATCAGCAACTGGCGGTGCCGCGCCAGTTCTCGGCGGTCGGCGTAGTCCAGGCTGGCCAGGACGTGGCCGGCGCCGCACACGGTGACCATCTCGATGGTGCCCAGGTGCTGGCGCTCCAGTTCGTCCGGCATGCCCTCGTGGTGGAACAGCAGGCCGAGGTCGGCGCGGCGCTCCAGCAGCTTGCGCGCCACGTCGCCCTGGGCGCCGCTGGCTAGTTGCACTTCCAGGGTGGGGAAGGCCCGGGCCAGCGCCTGCAGGCCGGAAAGCACCGGCTGGTAGGGCATGGCCTCGTCCTGGGCCAGGCGCAGGCGCGCTTCCTCGCCGCGCACCAGGGCCATCGCCCGGCTTTCCAGGCGCTGGCACTGGCGCAGCACCTCGCGCGCCTCGTCGAGCAGCGCCCTGCCCTCCTGGGTCAGCACCGGCTGGCGGCCGCTGCTGCGGTCGAACAGGCTCACGCCCAGGTCGCTCTCCAGCAACGCGATGGACGAGCTGACCGCCGACTGCACACGCTGGAGCTGGCGCGCCGCCGCCGAGAAGGAAGATTGATCGGCAACGCTGACGAAGAGTCGCAACTGGTCCAGGTTCCACTGCATAGCCTATCTCCTTTGCAGATAGGTAATGACTTTATCCCATCGCCAGGAACACTAGAATGTCGCTATTCGCAACATCGGCCGCCCGCCCGGCCGCTCCTGGGGAGGACTGAATATGCCCGGCTATCTCTATCTCGCCATCGCCATCGTCGCCGAAGTCATCGCCACCGCTTCGCTGAAGTCGGTGAAAGGCCTGTCCACGCCGCTGCCCCTGCTGCTGGTGATCGTCGGCTACGCCATCTCCTTCTGGATGCTCACCCTGGTGGTGCGCAGCATCCCGGTGGGCATCGCCTACGCCATCTGGGCCGGCCTGGGCATCGTGCTGGTCAGCGTCGCCGCGCTGGTGCTCTACCAGCAGAAACTCGACGCCCCGGCGCTGCTGGGCATGGGCCTGATAGTCAGCGGCGTGGTAGTGATCCAGCTGTTCTCCGGCAGCGTCAGCCACTGAGCCGCAGCCCCCTCGGTTATACTGCGCGCTTCGTTTCACGCGAGGCGCGCCCTTCCATGACCCAACCCCTGAGCACCGACATCCTCGTCGTCGGCGGCGGCATCGCCGGCCTCTGGCTGAATGCCCGCCTGCGCCGCGCCGGCTATTCCACCGTGCTGGTGGAGAACGCCGCGCTCGGCGGCGTGCAGAGCATGCGCTCGCAGGGGATCATCCACGGCGGCACCAAGTACGCCCTGCACGGCGCGCTGACCGGCGCCTCGGAAGCCATCGCCGACATGCCCTCGCTGTGGCGCCAGTGCCTGGCCGGCGACGGCGAGCTGGACCTGCGCGGCGTGCGCGTGCTCTCCGACGCCCACTACCTGTGGTCGCCGGGCGGCCTGGCCGGCAACCTCACCAGCTTCTTCGCCAGCAAGGCGGTGCGCAGCCGCGTCGCCCAGGTGAAGGGCGACGAACTGCCACCGGCGCTGCAGGACAAGGCCTTCAAGGGCAAGGCCTACCGCCTCTCCGAACTGGTGCTTGACGTGCCCAGCCTGGTCGCCCACCTGGCGGTGCTGGGCGGTGAAGGCCTGCTGGCCGGGGAACGCATCGAGCCGCTGCGCGAAGGCGACGAGCTGGTCGGCCTGCGCGTCGACGGCCGCGACATCCGCGCCCAGCGCGTGGTGCTGGCCGCCGGCGCCGGCAACGAGGCGCTGCTGCGCGAACTCGGCCTGGAGCAACCGGCCATGCAGCGCCGCCCGCTGCACATGGTGCTGCTCAAGGCGCCGACGCTGAAGCCGCTGTACGCCCACTGCGTCGGCGGCGGGCCCAAGCCGCGGGTCACCGTGACCACCCACCCGGCCGCCGACGGCCAGTGGGTGTGGTACCTGGGCGGCGACATCGCCGAAGCCGAGGGCGTGGCCCGCAGCGAAGCCGAGCAGATCGCCGAGGCCCAGCGCGAGCTGCGCAAGCTGCTGCCCTGGGTCGACCTCTCCGCCGCACGCTGGGCCACCCTGCGGGTGGACCGCGCCGAGCCGGCGCAATCCGGCCTGCTGCGCCCGGACAGCGCCTTCCTCGCCGACCAGGGCCGCCTGCTGGTGGGCTGGCCGACCAAGCTGGCACTGGCGCCGAACTTCGCCGACCGCGTCTTCGAGGCCCTGGACCGCGACGGCATCCGCCCCGCCGCCGGGCAGGCGTTGCCGGAGCTGCCGCGCCCGCCCCTGGCCCGCCCGGTGTGGGAGGAGCTGCTGCCATGAGTGGCCTGCACGCACTGCATCGCCCGCTGGGCCGCACCGGCCTGAACGTCTCGCCGCTGGGCCTGGGCACCGTCAAGCTGGGCCGCGACCAGGGCGTGAAGTACCCCAGCGGCTTCCGCATCCCCGACGACCGCGAGGCCGCCGACCTGCTGGCGCTGGCCCGCGAGCTGGGCATCAACCTGATCGACACCGCGCCGGCCTATGGCCGCAGCGAGGAACGCCTCGGCCCGCTGCTGCGCGGCCAGCGCCAGGACTGGGTGATCGTCAGCAAGACCGGCGAGGAATTCGAAAACGGCCAGTCGCGCTTCGACTTCAGCGCCGCCCACACCCGCCTGTCGGTGGAGCGCAGCCTGCGCCGCCTGGAGACCGACTACGTCGACCTGGTGCTGGTGCACTCCGACGGCAACGACCTGCACGTCCTGCGGCACACTGAGGTCTACGAGACCCTCGAACGGCTCAAGCAGGAAGGCCTGATCCGCGGCTTCGGCTTCTCCGGCAAGACCGTCGACGGCGGCCTGCTGGCGCTGCAGCGCGGCGACTGCGCCATGGTCACCTACAACCTCAACGAACAGGCCGAGAAAGCGGTGATCGACCATGCCCTGGCGCAGCACCGCGGCATCCTGGTGAAGAAGGCTCTGGCCAGCGGCCACGCCTGCCTGGGCGAGGGCCAGGACCCCGTGCGCGCCAGCTTCGAACTGGTGTTCGGCCACCCCGGGGTGGGCGCGGCCATCGTCGGCACCATCAACCCGCAGCACCTGCGGCACAACGTCACGCTGGCAGCCGAAGTCCTCGGCGGCTGAGCCCTGGCGGCCGAATCCGGCGGCGCCACGACCGTTGATCGGCAGTCACCCAAGGTTGACACAAAGGGCGCATTCCTGTGCCATGCTCAGACTCCGCGGTGAAAAACCGCGGCACGTAAAATTGCCGCCAAAAGCTCGCTGACAGGAAAAACATCCGAAAACAGAGCGCCTTTCAGGGCTAACCTCGAAATAATCGAGGGTTTTCGAAGTTCGCCGTCAACGCCGTAGCCACTGGCAACCCGGAACGATCGGCCAGGCCGCCCACCCTGAAGGCGGCCCGATGCGCCCTGTACGACGAGGACCGCCCATGCCCCGTACGCTCGCCCGCAAGGACCCGACCGCCTTCAAGACCCTACCGTTGCTGGTCGAGGCCAACCCCGACAACCTGGTCTACCAGGGCCTTGGCCTGCCGCTGAATTTCTCCCAGGTCCTGGGGCGCCGCCGCCCGGTCGAGGTGGCCGATACCCAGCGCTTCACCGCCGAGCTGGCCAACCTGGGCGTGTCGGTGCGCCTGACGCTCAACTGGCAGGGCCGCGACTACTGGGTGCTGGTGCGCCAGCAGCGCGTCGACCGCGGCGACACCGTGCTCAAGCTGATTTCCGGCTACGTGCCGTCCCACGAACTGAACCTGCCGCTGCTCACCGCCATCCAGGAAGTCGCCGAGGAATGCCTGGTGGAAACCGCCGACGGCTGGCTCGGCGGGCGCTTCGGCGACACCTGGCTGCCGACGCCCTACCAGGGCACCCTGCGCTACCGCGAGGCCAGCCACTTCTCGCTGACGCCGCTGTCCGGCGCCGCGCGCCCGGTGCAGGCCGGCGCCCTGCGTCTACTCGAGCGCCCGCAGGCCTACGTGCACCTGCCCACCGCCTCGCTGCAGCTGGTCTACGACCTGCGCATGGAGCTGCCCAAGGACGTGCGCGACGTCAGCCTGTTCCACGTCGACGAGCGCCTGGAAAGCGGCCCCCTGGTGGCCCGCCTGGACCGCCGCCGCCCGGACCTGTACCTGCTGCCGCTGGAACACGGCCAGCCCACCGACGCGCTCTTCACCCTGCGCAAGGGCGAGCTGGTGAAGGCCGCGACCCGCGGCATCTGGCTCTCGGAAAGCTTCGCCGAGCAGGACGGCTGGCTGGTGCGCGACGAACGCATCCGCTTCCGCGACTGGCTCGACAGCCTGCCGCCGGCCAACGGCAATTCCGGCAAGGGCCGGCGCACGGCCTGACGCAGACAAGGTTCGCTCTGTTGTTTTCTGGGCTATTCCCCTCCGGGCCAGCGCAAGCGCTGTTCGCGATGGAGCCGCGTCCCGCGTTCGCGGGAATGACGGGATTAAGATTCGTGTTTTCCAACGTCATTCCCGCGAACGCGGGAACCCAATAGGCAGTTGCGCCTACGTTGCAGGCGGGCACGGTTTTTCGTAGGAGCGAGCTTGCTCGCGAACGAATTCCGCAGCGGGGTTTGTTCGCGAGCAAGCTCGCTCCTACGAAGAGCATTTCGGCGCTGCCGGCAAGGCGCTCGTGCTGCCCTGGAACCGTAGGAGCAGGCCCTGCGCTCCGGTCACTTCAACTGGCTGGAGCTCTTGCCCAGCAGCCTGCGCGCCACGATCAGCAGTTGGATCTGCTGGGTGCCTTCGAAGATGTCGAGAATCTTCGAGTCCCGCGCCCATTTCTCCAACAGTTCGTCCTCGCTGTAGCCCAGGGCGCCGGCCAGTTCCACGCATTTCAGGGTGACCTCGTTGGCCACGCGCCCGGCCTTGGCCTTGGCGATAGAGGCCTCCTTGGAGTTGGGCTGGCGGTTGTCGGCCATCCATGCGGCCTTCAGCGTCAGCAGGCGCGCCGCTTCCCATTCGGCCTCCAGGCGATACAGGGTCGCCTCGGCATGGCTGACGGAGAGCAGCGGCTTGGCGTAGTCGAAACGGCACCCGGCCTTCTTCAGCAATTCGCGGGCGCGGTCCAGCGAGGCCTTGGCCACGCCCACGGCCATGGCGGCCACCAACGGGCGGGTGTTGTCGAAGGTCTCCATTACGCCGGCGAAGCCCTTCTGCACGTCGATCTCGGCATTGCCCAGCAGGTTCGCCGCCGGCACCCGGCAATCGCTGAAGCTGATGGAGGCGGTATCCGAGGCCTTGATCCCGAGTTTCTTCTCCAGGCGGGTGACGGTCATGCCGGGGGTGCCCTTCTCCACCACGAAGGACTTGATCGCCGCGCGGCCCAGGCCACGGTCCAGGGTGGCCCAGACCACCACCGCGTCGGCGCGGGCGCCGGAGGTGACGAAGATCTTCTCGCCGTTGAGCACGTAGTGGTCGCCGTCCTTGCTCGCCGTGGCGCGGATCGCCGCCGAGTCCGAGCCGCAGCCCGGTTCGGTGATGGCCATGGCCGCCCAGGTGTCGCCGAAGCGCTTGAGCTGTTCGTCATTGGCCACCGCGGCGATGGCGGCGTTGCCCAGGCCCTGGCGCGGCATGGCCAGCAACAGGCCGACATCGCCCCAGCACATTTCCATCACGCCCAGGCAAGCGGAAAGGTTGCCGCCGTTCTTCACGCCCTCCTCCGCCGCCGCGCCCTTGCGCTTGCTGGCCGAGGTGGCGCCCACGGCGTCCGGCGAGCCGGCGTTCATGCCGTCCAGCAGCGCGGCCAGCAGGTCCAGTTCCTTGGGGTAGGCGTGCTCGGCCTTGTCGTATTTGCGTGAGATCGGCCGCAGGTAGTTTTCCGCCACCTGGTGCGCCTGGTTGACCAGGCCACGGAATTTCTTCGGGGTTTCCAGGTACATGCAGGCGCTCCTCAGAGGTGCAGGCCGCCGGCCATCACGGCCACGGCGCGCAGGTCGCGGTACCAGCGCTCGGCTGGGTGTTCCTTGGTGAAGCCGTGGCCGCCGAGCAGTTGCACGGCGTCGGTGCCGATCTTCATGGCCTTCTCGGCACAGAGCAGGCGTGCGAGGTAGGCCTCGCGATGGAACGGCTGGCCGCGCTCGGCCAGGGCGCAGGCGCGCCAGGTCATCAGGCGCATGGCGTCCAGCTCGATGGCGATGTCGGCGACCATGAAGGCCACGCCCTGGCGGTGGCTGATGGGCTCGCCGAAGGCCTCGCGCTCGTTGCAGTAGCCGCTCACGTAGTCCAGCGCCGCCTGCGCGGTGCCCAGGGCCAGGGCGCACCAGGCCAGGCCGCTGAGGTCGAGGAAGACCTGGTAGTCGAATTTCTCCGCGGCCAGGCGCCGTTCGGCGGCCACCTTCACACTCTTCAGGCGGATGCGCGCGGTGCCGGCGGCCTTCAGGCCCATGGCCGGTTCGGGGCGGCGTTCCACGCCCCTGGCGGCGGCATCGACCAGGAACAGCGCCGGGCCGTCGGCAGTCTGTGCGGCGACCAGCAACTGGCTGGCGTCGAGGCCGCGTACCACCAGGCACTTCTCGCCGGACAGCAGGTAATGGCGGCCGCGCTTGCGCGCCTGGGTCTTCAGTTGCGCGGCGTCGGCCAGCAGCTGTGGCTCGCCGACGGCGATGCCGATCAGCGGCGGGCCGTCCTCGCCGACGAACGCCGGCAGCCACTGCGCCTGTTGCTGCGGGCTGGCCCAGCGGCGGATGCAGTTGGCCGCCGACAGCGGCACCAGCAGCGCGGCGGCCAGGCTCAGGTCACCGCGGGCCAGGGCTTCGGCGATCAGGGCGTTGGTCAGCACGGTGCGCTCGCCGGCCATGCCGCCGTGCACTTCGTTCACCCCGTAGTAGGACAGGCCCAGTTCCTGGGCCTGGTTGAGCAGTTCGGCGGGCACCCCGGCGTTGGCGTCGGCATCGTGGGCGGCCGGGCGCAGCACCTCGGCGGCGAAGCCTTCGAGCATTTCCACCAGCATCTGCTGTTCGTCGGACAGCGACAGGTCGAAGAGCCCGTCCGGGTCGACCTTGCGCGGCGTCTTGAGCTGCTTGGCAGCGCGCTGGCTGGCCATGCGGAAGCCGGTGCGGCTGCCGGTGTAGAGCAGTTTCTCGAAGGGTTTGCGCAGTTTCAGGCGGTCCGGCCAATCGGCCTGGGCCACCCGGTTGAGCACGGCCAGGGCGCGGCCCTGCACGTCGGTGGTCATGGCATCTCGCTCCACGCGGGGATGGGATGCCGGGATCATGCGCCGGGAAGCGGCGGGGGGACCATGACCGCTTTGCCGGGACGCGCTGGCACGGCGGTCACTGGGAACGTAGGGCGTACAACCGTTCGCGGTTGTACGCCGTTACACCCAGGCACATCGGCGGCTCCGAGGTCGAGCCCGGAGCACTCTGGGGTCCAATATGGAGGTCGGCCGGAGCGCCTGAGCCTGGCGCGGCTGGTGAGGGGCGCTTCGAGTTTGGCAGCGAGCAGGGGTCAGCCGAGGTCAGGCGGCGTATAACCGCGAACGGTTATACGCCCTACGTCCATGGGATATCGGCGTCAGCGCTTCTGGCGGATCTTTTCGACGATGGCGGTGGTGGAGCTGTTCGGCACCAGGCCGAGCACGCGCACTTCGCCGCCGTAGCCGGCGACTATGTCGGCGCCGACCACCTGGTCGACGGAGTAGTCGCCGCCCTTGACCAGCACGTCCGGGCGCACCTGGGCGAGCAGGCGTTCGGGGGTGTCTTCGCTGAAGCTCACCACCCAATCCACCGCGCCGAGGCCGGCGAGCACCGCCATGCGTCGGTCGACGCTGTTGATCGGCCGGCCCGGGCCTTTCAGACGACAGACCGAGGCGTCGTCGTTGACCGCCACGATCAGCCGGTCGCCCTGGGCGCGGGCCTGTTCCAGGTAACTGACATGGCCGGCGTGGAGGATGTCGAAGCAGCCGTTGGTGAAGACGATCTTCTCGCCGTGGGCGCGGGCGTCCTCGATGGCCAGCAGCAGTTGCTCCAGGCCCAGCACGCCGCGCTCGGAGCCCTGCTCGCGCTGCACCGCGCGGCGCAGTTCGGGGGCGCTGATGGCCGCGGTGCCGAGCTTACCGACCACGATGCCGGCGGCCAGGTTGGCCAGGGCCACGGCCTGCGGCAGGTCCTCGCCGGCGGCCAGGGCGCCGGCCAGGGTGGAGATCACGGTGTCGCCGGCGCCGGTGACGTCGAACACCTCGCGGGCGCGGGCCGGCAGGTGCAGCGCCGGGTGGCCGGGGCGCAGCAGGGTCATGCCGTGCTCGCCGCGGGTCACCAGCAGGGCGCCCAGGTCCAGGTCGCCGAGCAGCTTCAGGCCCTTGGCCACCAGTTCGTTCTCATCCTGGCAGCGGCCGACGATGGCTTCGAATTCGGAGAGGTTCGGGGTGATCAGGCTGGCGCCGCGGTAGATGGAGAAGTCCTTGCCCTTGGGGTCGGCCAGCACCGGGATGTTGCGCTTGCGCGCGGCCTGGATCAGCGCCTGGTGGTTCTTCAGCGCGCCCTTGCCGTAGTCCGACAGCACCAGCACGCGGACCTGGTCCAGCAGCGCCTCGGTCTCGCGGGCCAGGGCCTCGGCGTCGGTCCTGAAGGGTTCCTCGAAGTCCACCCGCAACAACTGTTGATGCCGGCTCATGACGCGCAGCTTGACGATGGTCGGCTGCCCGGCGATGCGCTGGAAGCGGGTGGTCACGCCCACCGCGCCGAGGCTGTCGGCCAGGCTGGCGGCGGCCTCGTCCTCGCCGGTGACGCCGACCAGGAAGGCCGGGGCGCCCAGGGCGGCCAGGTTCAGCGCGACGTTGGCCGCGCCGCCGGGGCGGTCCTCATGCTGCTCGACCCGCACCACCGGCACCGGAGCCTCGGGCGAGATGCGCGAGGTCGCGCCGTGCCAGTAGCGGTCGAGCATCACGTCGCCGACCACCAGCACAGGGGCCTGATCGAAACGGGGCATGGTCAGTTTCATGGGAACTCCGCAGGTCGAAATCGCCGCGGATAATACCATAGCCGCTCGCCCGGCCTCGCGCCGGACGCCGGTCGTTCAGCGCAGCGGACGCACCCAGAACAGCTCGTGGCGACGCACCGCCTTGCGGAAGAATTCGTCCTCGCCGAAGGCCGGCCAGCGGCGCCCGGCCAGGGCCCGCTGGATCAGCCGGCGCAGGCGTTTCTTGGCCGGCAAAGGGACTGTCAGGTCGTGCTGCATGGCCAGGGCCTGGGCCTTGTCGAGGCGCATGGCGGCGTCCAGCGTCGGGCTCCACAGGGCGTCGGCCGGCAGCGGCTCGATGCACGGCGGCAGGGCCACGCCGCCTTCGGCCGGGCCCATGGGCCAGCGGTCGTTGTCGTGCAGGTGGTTGGCGTAGAACAGCAGGGTCTGCGGCTTCCAGGCGCTGCGCTCGATCGCCTCGCACAGCGCGCGCGTGGCGTGCACGTGGTCGGCGTGGGGGTCCAGCTGCGGGTGCGGGGTGACCAGCACCTCGGGGCGGAAGTGCTCCAGTAGCGCCGCGAGGTCAGCCACAAGGTTGTTCCAGCTGGGCACGCCGTCGGCGTCGGCCGGCAGCTGCAGCGGGTTATGCCGGCGCAGGTCGCGGATGTCGCTCTCGCCGGACTCCCGCGAGCCGAAGCCCTTGTCCGGTTCGCCGCACATCGCCGGCAGTTGCAGGCAGTAGTAGCCCAGTTGCACGCAGCGGCTGGCCGGCACCCCGCCCCACAGCGGCACGGCCAGGCTGTCCCAGGTGCGCAGGCGGCCCTTCAGGCGCGCCGCGGCGGCCTTGTCCAGGCCCAGGCGCTGGTAGTGCTCGGCCTCGATCTCGCCCTGGGTGAGGGTGACGATGCTGACCTCGGCGGCGCGGCTGTACAGGCCGAAGGCGGCCAGTTCGGCGTCGTCGGCGTGGGGCGCGATGACCATCAGCCGGCGTTCGGCGTAGTCCGGGTTGTGGAAGGCGTGCAGGGTGCCCTGGCTGTCGAGGCGGCAGTGGCGGCCGCGGATGCGCAGGTGCCCACTGCGTAGGGCCGCACCCTGGCCGGACAGGTTGAGGTAGCGCACGCCGTTCACGCCGCGCTCGAAGTCCTGGCGGTCGACACCCTCGCTGCCTTCGATCAGCACCTGCGGGTCGAGCCAGCGCCCCAGCCAGTTGGCCTTGACGCGGATCTGCAGCAGCAGCGTCTCGTGGTCCGCGGGCAGCGCATCGGTGGCAACGTGCAGGCCGTGCGGGCCGAGGGAGGCCGGCAGGCTCAGCTGGCCTTCCGGGAAGTCGTAGCGGTAGTCGTCGCGCGGCGAGTAGAACAGGTGGTCGGCGAACCAGGCCTCGTGGGCCAGCCAGCCCAGCAGCACGGCCAGGGGTACGCTCCACCAGGGGGCGAATACGCCGAGGGCGACCAGCGCCAGCAGCGCGACGAGCAGCACCAGGCGCTTCTTGCGGCGGTGGGCCTTGAGCAGTTGCTGCTTGCGGGCGCTCATGGGCGTTCTCCGGGGAGGGGACGTATTGCCTTGTAGATGTAGGAGCGAGCTTGCTCGCGAATGAGTCCGCTGCGGAATCTGTTCGCGAGCAAGCTCGCTCCTACGAAGAGCATTTCGAGCATTTACACCTGGAACACCGGCACCCGGTGGCACCAGCGGTCCTTGTATTCGCGGTCGGCGCGGCCGAAGGAATAGCGTAGCGGCTTGCCCAGCGCCTCGGCCTCGGCCCAGGCCTGCTGGGTGTTGACGTGGGTGAGCACGCTGCCGGGGCTGAACTCGCGGTTCTCCGGGGCCACGCCGCCGTTGATGTACTCGACGCTGATCCACTTCGGCGACTCGACGCGGTAGAGAATCTGGATCGCCACCGGCTCGCCGTCCAGGCGCACCAGCGAGCCGCGCATGAATTCGCGCATCAACTCCAGCACCTCGGCCAGGCGCGCCTTGCCCGGCACCTCGAAGCCCCAGCGGCGCTGGAACAGTTCGGCGTAGATGCGCGCCTGTTCGGCCGGGCTCAGCTCGTCCATCGGCTGCAGCACGCCGCCCGCCTCTTCCAGCAGGCGCAGTTCGCGGCGCTGGTTGTAGCGGAATTTCTTCGAGAAGTCCGCCGGCGCGCGGTTCAGCGCCAGCTCTTCATCTTGCCGGCGGGCGTCGGTCACCTGCTGCTGGTTCAACTCGGACAGGTAGCGCACCCGGTGGCGCAGGGCGATCCGCGCGTCCTCGGCAACCGGCAGGATGACCTCGGCATTGCCCAGGTCGAACAGCGCCTTCTTGCCTTCGCGCTTGAGCACGTCCTTGGACAGCGCCAGATGCCGGCCCCAGGTGGGGATGGCGGCGCGCAGCTGGCCGTCGGCGACCCAGCCCAGGTAGCGCACCGGGATGCCGGCCAGGCCGGCCAGGCGCTCCACCACCTGCGGGTGGGTGGCCACGCTGCCGCCGAAGCGTTGCCAGGCCTCGGCGTAGGCCGCGGCGTCGATGGTCGTCCAGCCGCGCTCGCGGAAGCAGCGCAGGCGATCGAGCAGGGCCATTCAGACCGACTCGCCGACGCCGTCCTCGGCCGGCTCGTCGGCGAACTGCCTGGCGTGCAGGCGCGCGTAGTAGCCGTTGAGGGCGATCAGCTCGTCGTGGGTGCCGCGCTCGACGATGTGGCCCTGGTCCATCACCAGGATCAGGTCGGCGCGCTCGATGGTGCTCAGGCGGTGGGCGATCACCAGGGTGGTGCGGCCCTCCATGACCTTCTCCAGGGCGGCCTGGATGTGCCGCTCGGACTCGGTGTCCAGCGCCGAGGTGGCCTCGTCGAGGATCAGCACCGGGGCGTCCTTGAGCAGCGCGCGGGCGATGGCCAGGCGCTGGCGCTGGCCGCCGGAGAGCATCACGCCGTTCTCGCCCACCTCGGTGTCGAAGCCTTCGGCCAGGCGGTCGATGAACTCGCGGGCGAAGGCATCCTCGGCGGCCTTCTCCACCGCGCTGCGCGGCTTGCTGGCGAGGTCGCCGTAGGCGATGTTGTTGAGCACGCTGTCGTTGAACAGGTTGACCTGCTGGGTGACCAGCGAGATGTGCTTGCGCAGGTTGCGCAGGCGGTAGTCGTCGACGTCCACGCCATCGAGGAGGATCTTGCCCTCGCTGTGGTCGTAGAAGCGCGGGATGAGGTTGGCCAGGGTCGACTTGCCGCTGCCGGAGCGGCCGACCAGGGCGACCATCTGCCCCGGCTCGACGCTGAAGTTGAGGTCATTGAGCACGCGCTTGTCGGTGCCCGGGTAGGTGAAGCTGAGGTTCTTCACTTCCAGGCGGCCCTGCACGCGCTCCTTCTCCACGCTGCCATGGTCCACCTCGGGCTGCTCGTCGAGCTGCTCGAAGATGCTCTCGGCGCCGGCCACGCCCTTCTGGATGGTGGAGCTGACCTCGGAAAGCTGGCGGATCGGCTTGGGCAGCAGGCCGGCCATGGAGATGTAGGCCACCAGGTCGCCGACGGTGGCGTCGCCGCGCAGCAGCAGCACCAGGTACAGCAGCACCGCCATGGCGCTGTAGATCACCAGTTGCAGCATCGGCGTGTAGATCGCCGAGGTCTTGTTCATGCGCAGGTTCTTGCTGGTGTTCTCGTGGCTCACCTGCAGGAAGCGCTCGCGCTCGTAGGCCTCGCCGCCGAAGCTGCGCACCACGCGGTAGCCCTGGATGGTCTCGGAGGAAACGTGGGTCACGTCGCCCATGGCCACCTGGATCTTCTTGCTCTGCTTGCGGAACTTGCGGCTGGCGCTGGTCACCATCACGGCGATGACCGGCAGGATGGCGACCATCACCAGGGTCAGCTTCCAGTTCATGTACAGCAGCGAGAGGAACAGGAAGACCACGGTCATGCCTTCGCGGATCACCACCTTGATGGCGTCGGTGGCGGCGCCGGTGACCATGGTCACGTTGAAGGTGATGCGCGAGATCAGGTGCCCGGAGTTGTGGCTGTCGAAGTAGCGGTTGGGCAGCGTCAGCAGGTTGTTGAACAGCGCCACCCGCAGGTCGTGCACCAGGCCCAGGGAGACGCGGGCGATGTAGTAGTTGCCGAGGAAGGAGCCGATGCCCTGCCACACCGCGATCATCACCACCAGCAGCGGCACCGCGTAGAGCAGCGAGAGGTCGCGCAGCCAGGGCCAGGGCGCGTTGGGGAACAGCTTGGCGTCCGGGTGCGTCAGGCCGTCGACGAAATACTTGAGGATGCCGGCCAGCATCGGCTGGGTGGCGGCGAAGATCAGGAAGCCGACGATGCTCAGGGCGAACATGCCCCAATAGGGCCGCACGTAGGTGAGCAGGCGGAAGTAGATCTTCAGGCTCGAGGGCTCTGCGGTGTCTTTGCCGGTCATGAAAGAATCGCACGCTGAAAAGGCCGGCGATTATAACACAGGCCTCTCGTTTGCCCGGCGCCTGGGCTACTATAGCCGGCCCCCGTCCAGGAAGCCGGTATGCAAGAGCTCGACCTATCCGCCTACGAATCGCTTCGCGCCGGCGCCACCGTGCTGGAAGCCGACAAGCACGGCGACAAGGTCATGCGCCTGCCCGACGGCAACTTCGTCAAGCTGTTCCGGCGCAAGCGGCTGATCTCCTCGGCGGCGCTCTACCCTTACGCCCAGCGCTTCGCCGACAACGCCCGGGCGCTGCAGCGGCTGGGCATTCCCTGCCCCGAGGTGATCGGCGTCTACCGCGTGCCCGGCATCGCCCGCGACCTGGTGCACTACCGCCCGCTGCCGGGCCAGACGCTGCGCCAGTTGATCGCCGCCGGCCAGGCCGACAGCGCCCTGCGCGAGCGCCTGGGCGAGCTGATCGCCCGGCTGCACGAGCGCGGCGTGTACTTCCGTTCGCTGCACCTGGGCAACGTGGTGCAGACCCCGCAGGGCGAATTGGGGCTGATCGACATCGCCGACATGAAGACCCAGCGCCGCGCCCTCGGCCGCGCCCAGCGCAAGCGCAACTTCGCGCACATGCTGCGCTATGCGGAGGATCGGCAGTGGTTGCTGGCGGATGAGGGCGGCGAGCTGAGCGAGGGCTACCTGCGCCACGGCACGGTACGCTGGGACGCCCGCGAACTGCGGGGCATCCTCAACGCCGGTTGAGTTCGCCGCCGGCCTGCCCGGCCGGGCGCTTCAGGCTCAGGCCGAGCAGGAACACCGCCCAGGGCATCAGCCACATGGCGCGGGTGCGCTCCCACAGGCTGAATACGTCGAACTGCATGGCCACGCTGGCATAGACCCACAGCAGCAGCAACGCCAGGCCCAGTTGCGTATGGCGGCTGCGCCAGGCCCGCAGGCCCAGCATCGCCCAGAGCACCAGCCAGACGAGCAGCGCCGGAATCCCATACTGCAGGGCGGTGTGCAGCAGGAAATTGTGGGCGCTGCCATGGTAGCCGCCGGCCCAGCCCTGGACCTCGTAGGTGGTGCCGTAGCCCACGCCGTTCCAGAAATGCTCGCGCAGGATCGGCAAGGCGCTGCGCAACAGCTCCAGCCGCTCCGAATCCCCCCTTGCCATCAGGCTCGGCTCCAGGCAGAACAGCGCGATGCCGCCGGCCAGGGCCGACAGGGCAGCCAGGCGCTTGCGCCAGCCCGGCAGCAACACCAGGCAGAACACTGCCGTGGCCATCAGCGCCAGGAGCGCACCGCGGCTGCCGCACAGGGCGACATAGACCAGCGGGGGGAGCTGCAACAGCAGCCAGGCCAGCCACCAGCCGCGCCTCGTCGGACGCAGCGGCAACGCCATCACCAGCAGGAAGCCCGTGGCGTAGGCGGCCGCGTTGGGGTTGTCGAGGAAGCCTCCGAAGCCGTTCAGGCGCTCGGGCGCATAAGCCGGCGCCCAGAGCAGCGCGGCCAGGCTGTAGAGGCTGTTGAGGACACCGAGCAGCACCAGGGTGCCGCGCAGGCGTGGCTCGCTGGCCCGGGCCCAGAGCAGCCAGCCACAGACCAACAATACGAAGAGGCTCGACTGCTTGACCCGCGACAATCGGTCGAAATCGCCGACGGCCCACAACAGCGAGAGGTTGGCCCAGGCGAACAGCGCCAGGAACAACCACATTTCCCTGCGTTCGGCGATCAGCCGCCCCAGTTCGGCGCGGCGGGCGATTACCAGCCAGAGCGCCGGCAGGTACACGAACAGCGCCACCATGGTGTAGTAGAACTTCATGGTCGGCGTCAGCAACACCCCGGCGATGGTCCAGAACACGCCGAACCCCAGCATCGCCTCGGCCACCCGGTCCCTGCGGGCGATTGGTACACCGCCTTGACTCATCGCGGGCCGCCAGGTCTGCCACGCTTGCAACAACATCGACTTCATCCCGGACGCACTCATCCCTCGTGGAACTTGAACATGAGGTGACGCAGGCGACGCCAGGTCACGCGATTCCAGCGCCATGGCGGCAGCCGCAGAAGAAGCCGCAGGGCATAGGCCTTGTCCGATACCACCGAGTACTTGAGCGCCTTGTTGATCACGCAGGTCAGGCCCTGCGAGTAGCAGGGATGGCCACGGTAGGGGGCGATGGCCATCAGGTCGTAGTCGAGCTGGCACTGGTAGGCGGTCTTGGACATGTTGCCCGCATGCCTGCGGTAGAGCGTCACCAGGTCCGGCAGCACATCCGTGCGATAGCCCAGGTGGGCGATCTTCAGGGTGATCTGGAAATCCTGGATGCGGATCGCCGGGTCATAGCCCCCGGCACGGTCCAGCGCCTCGCGTCGATACATGGCCACGGGGGCGCCGATGGCGTGGGCGCGGGACAGCAGCTCGGCGAAGCTGTAGCTGCGCAGCGACTTGCCCTCCTCGGTCTTCAGCCGCCGCCCTTCGGAGTCGACGTAGACCACCCGCGCCCCGACGCAGCCCACCTGGGGATGCGCCTCGAGGTAGGCGGCCTGCAGCGACAGGCGGCCCGGCAGCATGACGTCATCGGAATCGGGCGTGGCGATGAACTCGCCGCGGGCATGGCTCAGGGCCGTGTTCAGCGCGGCGCTGACGCCCTGGTTGGCTTGCCGGTAGAACTGGAAGCCGTAGCGCTGGCGCAGGGCCTCGATCTTTTCGGCGCTGGCATCCTGGGAGCCGTCGTCGACGACGATCAGCTCGAAATTCGGATAATCCTGCTCGAGGATGCTCAGCAGGGCCTCCTCGATGTAGCGTTCGCGGTTGTAACAGGGAACCAGCACGGAGATCAGCGGCCTGGGCACGACCACCTCCGGCCCCGATGGCCGCCACGAAAGCTTCGGCGCATGAATGTTCAAATTCCCAGAGCCCGGCGTAATCGCTCCAGCCTGCCCGGTTGCGGACGTGGGCGCAAGGGTGGCGTCATCGCCTCGACGATGCGCGCCCCGATCTGGCTGAAACCGAAGCCTTCCTCGGCCAGTTGGCGGCCCTGCGCGGCGATGCGCGCGGCCAGGGCGGGGTCCTCGCGCAGCACCTGCAGCTTGCGGCGCAGCTCGGGGATGTCGCGGTAGAACACCACGTTGTGCATGTCCGCCAGGCCCAGCGCGCGGTTTTCCTCCTCGCCTTGGTCGTAGGCGAAAAGCACGCAGCCGCAGGCCATGGCCTCGAAGTTCTTGATCATGTACTCGCCCATGCCGACGTCCGCGCTGACGAAGAAGCGGATGCGGTTGAGCGTGTTCAGGTAGTCCTCGCCGGAGTTGGTCTTGGTGACCAGCAGGTTCTCCACCTTGCCCAGCTCGTCCAGCAGCGCCTTGCGCCCGCTGTAGGCGACGCTGCCGGTGCTGCCGACGAAGGCCAGTTCGATGTCGCGCTCGCGGCCCAGGTCGTGGAGCAGGTCCTGGTCGTAGCCCTTGGGCACGAAGACGGCGTCGAAGCCCTCCTCGCGCAGGCGCCGGGCGACCACCGCGCCGGAGCTGATCACCCGCGCCCAGGGCATGCGCCGGTAGTGGGCGCTGAACTTGCCGGTGTACTTGCAGGGGATGTAGTTCTGGTAGGCGTCGTGCTCGAGGATCACCAAGTTCGGCACGCTGGCGATGAAGGAAGCCTGGCGCATTTCCTTCTTGAAGCGCAGGAAGAACAGGATGCGGTCGTAGCGCGAGACGTCGACCTGCTCGCGGAAGTAGCGGCGCAGGTTGGCCTGCTCGTCGCTGCTCAGCCAGCGCAGGTCGCAGTCGCAGTGCTCGGCGATGCCGTCGTAGAGGCGGTCGAGAATGGCGCGTTGTTCTTTCTGGACCAGGAACAGGACTTTCAAGATTCACCCTTGGCGGCCGCGGCCGTCATTCGGAAACGCCACGCGTCAGCGCACGGACCATCGGCAGGCTCCAGAACTCCTGGCGCACGGCCTCGTCGGAGAAGCGCGTGTGCAGGCGCTCGTCCATCAGCCGGGCGCAGGCCTCGCGCTGCTGCCGGTCGAGCGCCGCCAGATGCCCCAGGCCCTGGGCCAGGGCCGCGTCGTCGCGCAGCGGGAAGAGGATGCCCAGGCCCTCGACGATTTCGCCGGCGCCGCCGCCGGCGGTGGAGATCAGCGGCACGCCGGCGGCCATGGCCTCCAGCAGGACCATGCCGAAGGGCTCGTGGTCGGAACTCAGAGCGAACACGTCGAAGGCCTTGAAGTAGCGCCGCGCGTCCGGCACCTGGCCGAGGAACAGCACGCGCTCGGCGATGCCAAGCTCGCGGGCCAGCGCCTTGAGGTCTTCCTCCAGGCGGCCCTTGCCGAGGATCGCCAGCAGCGCGTTCGGCGGCAGCTGCGGCAGGGCCTCGGCGAAACCGCGCAGCAGCGTGGCCTGGTCCTTGTCCGGGTGCAGGCGGCCGACGTTGCCGACCACCCAGGCGTTGTCCGCCAGGCGCAGGTGCTGGCGCGCCGGGTAGCGCTCCACCTGCTCGGCCTGCAGGGCGTCGACGTCGACGCGGTTGTACAGCGTCTCGATGCGCTCCGCCGGCCAGGCCGGCAGGCACTGGCGCAGTTCGTCGCGCACGGCGTTGGACACCGCCAGCAGGCTCAGGCGCTTGGCGAACAGCTTGGCGAACAGCTTGCGGCCGAGCCGGCGGTAGTCGCCGAAGCCGTGGTGCACGCCGATCACCGGCAGGCGCGTGGCCAGCATGGCGACCCAGGTGGGCTTGAAGCGGTGGGCGATGCAGAAGCGGAAGTCCCGCGAGCGGGCGATCTCGCGCAGGTCGCGGATGGCGCGCAGCTTGAGGCCGCGCACGTCCTTCGAGCTGTAGTCGAGGAACAGCACCTCGTCGCTGGCGCAGCCGGCGGCCACCTCGGCATCGGGCGCGCCGGTGAGGAACACCGTGGTCACCCGGTAGCCGGTGCCGGCGAACAGGCTGGCGTACTGACGGGCGCAATCCAGGAAGGGCCCGTCATAGCCGTGGCAGAACTGCAGGACCCGCGGTTCAGCCGAGCGAGTCATAGGCCGCCGCGCCTTCCTTGACCACCAGGATGTCCTGCATGATCAGGTATTGCAGGTCCGAACCGTAGAACATGTTCAGCGCGTCGGTCGGCGAGCAGATCATCGGCTCGCCACGGCGGTTCAGCGAAGTGTTCAGCGCCACGCCGTTGCCGGTGAGTTTCTCCAGCTCCTTCATCAGGTCGTAGTAGCGCGGGTTGAACTCGCGCTTGAGCACCTGGGCGCGGGAGGTGCCGTCCTCGTGGACGACTTCCGGCACGCGGGTCTTCCACTCTTCGTTGACCTCGAAGGTGAAAGTCATGAACGGCGCAGGGTGGTCGATCTTGAACATCTGCGGGCCGACGGTATCCAGCATCGACGGGCAGAAGGGCCGCCAGCGCTCGCGGAACTTGATCTGCGCGTTGATGCGGTCGGCCACGCCCGGCACGCTCGGGCAGCCGAGGATGGAGCGGCCGCCGAGGGCGCGCGGACCGAATTCCATGCGGCCCTGGAACCAGGCCACCGGGTTGCCGTCGGCCAGCACCTTGCCGATCAGCTCGGGCACGTTGTCGATCTTGCGCCAGGCCGGCTTGGACGCGTGGCGGGCGCAGGCGGCGATGACGTCTTCGTTGCTGTATTCCGGGCCGAGGTAGACGTGTTCCATCTTCTCCACCGGCACGCCGCGCTCCCAGGAAACGTAGGCGGCGGCGCCGACCGCGGTGCCGGCATCGCTGGAAGCGGGCTGCACGTACAGCTCCTTCACTTCCGGACGCGAGATGATCTTCTGGTTCAGCTTGACGTTCAGCGCGCAGCCGCCGGCGAAGGCGATCTTGCCGGTTTCGCGGAGGATGTCGCCCAGGTAGTAGTCCATCATCTCCAGCGCCAGCTTCTCGAACAGCGCCTGGATGCTGGCGGCGTAGTGGATGTATGGGTCGTCGGCGATGTCGCCTTCGCGTTTCGGGCCCAGCCACTCGATCAGCTTGGGCGAGAAGTAGTAGCCCTTGCCCTTTTCCTTGTAGCGGCGGAAGCCGATGACGTTGGCGTACTCGGTGTTGATGATCAGCTCGCCGTTCTCGAACTTGGCCAGGCGCGAGAAATCGTACTTGCTGGCGTCGCCGTAGGGCGCCATGCCCATGACCTTGAACTCGCCGTCGAGCATGTCGAAGCCGAGGTACTCGGTGATCGCGCCGTACAGGCCGCCGAGGGAGTCCGGGTCGTAGAACTCCTTGATCTTGTGGATCTTGCCGTTCTCGCCGTAGCCGAAGAAGGTGGTGGCGTACTCGCCCTTGCCGTCGATCCCGAGGATCGCGGTCTTCTCCTTGAAGCCGGAGCAGTGGTAGGCGCTGGAGGCGTGGGCCAGGTGGTGCTCCACCGGCTGGATCTTGACCTTCTTCAGGTCGAAGCCCAGTTGCTGCAGGCACCACTGGATGCGCTTGTAGTAGCGCTTGTAGCGGCGGTTGCCGAGCAGGATGGCGTCCAGCGCGCGGTCCGGGGCGTAGGCGTAGCGCTTGGCGTAGTGCCAGCGGGCCTTGCCGAACAGGCTGATGGGGGCGAAGGGAATGGCCACCACGTCGACGTCGGCGGGCTTGATGCCGGCCTGCTCCAGGCAGAACTTGGCCGACTCGTAGGGCATGCGGTTCTTCGCGTGCTTGTCGCGGACGAAGCGCTCTTCTTCGACCGCCGCGACCAGCTTGCCGTCGATGTACAGGGCGGCGGAAGGGTCATGGCTTACGGCGCCGGACAGGCCGAGGATGGTCAATGACACGGGTAAGAGCCTCTTTGAAAGCAGCTGGAAGCTTGAAGCCGGAAGCTTGAAGCAACAGCGATGTTCGTCATAGCCCCTGGGGGCTTTCGTCTTCCAGCATCAAGCCTCGGGCTTGAAACCGGGATAAATTCTCTTAGAAGCAGCTCGAAGCCGGAAGTTTGAAACTGGAAGCCAAAAACAACCTACCCGCCTCCGGGCTCCTGTCTTTCAGCCTCCAGCCTTCAGCCGCCTTTAGGTATTCGTTCATCCAGCAACCGGTGCAACGCGCTGCCCTGCGGCCAGTTGCGCAGGAAACGTGCGCGGTCGCGGGCGTAGGCGCGCTCGAAACCCGCCTGGCCGTGGTGCTTGTGCATGGCATCGAGGTCGATCAGCGCCCAGCGCCCCGCATCGCCCTCCCCCTGCCAGAACAGGTTGTGGCCCTTGAGGTCGCCGTGGCTGATGCGCTCGCGCCGCAGCGCCGCGAACAGGCTGTCCAGGGCCTTGAGTTCGGCCTCCGGCGGCATGCCGGCCCCATCCGGATCGTCCAGGTGGGGTTTGAAACGGGCAATTATATCCTGCCCGGCCAGGTAATCGGTAATCAGGAAGGCCGGCCCGCGCAGCCACAGCCAGCGCCGCTCTAGCACCGCCAGGGGTTTCGCGGTGGCGATGCCGAGGGCTTCCAGGCGGTTGCCCTCGCGCCAGGAGGCCCAGGCGCGGCTGGGGCGCCAGAAGCGCTTGAGCCAGTGCAGCAGGTTCTTGATGTTGTAACGCTTAACTACCAGTGGGCGGCCATCCAGCTCCACTTTCGCCACGGTAGCGGCACCGCCGGTCTTGTAGACATGCCCCCGGTCAATGAAAGCGTCCGGCTCGGCCAGCAGCGGCGTCAGGCCGGCTTCCTCTTCGCGGCGCACCGCGCGCAGGCCGAAGGCGCCGCGGCGCACGCTGAACAGGCTGCAGTCGCGGCCGATCTTCTTCAGCAGGTCGGCCACGCGCCAGCGGCGCACCCGGGCGATTTCCTTCTGCAGGGCCTCCAGCGGCAGGGCATGCTCGCCGTTGACCAGCAGGTAGTGCACCAGCAGCTCTTCGAGGAAGGGGTCGAGGCTGGCCGGCAACTGGGCGAAGAACACCCCGAGGTTTTCCAGCACGTGCTTGCGCGACAGCGGCTGGCCGGGCGTTTCGGCGCGGATGCCGGCGCCGTCGATCAGGTACAGGCGGCCGTCGTGGCGCAGCAGGTTGTCCAGGTGCAGGTCTTCCTGCCAGAGGCCCTTGGCGTGCAGTTCGGCGATGGCCGCCAGGGCCTCGCCGAGCACCGCCTGCTGGGCGTCGGACAGCGCCGGCTCGGCTTCCACCGCGCGCCAGGCGTCGCCCAGGCTGTGGGCGTCGTCGAGGAATTCGAAGAGCAGCCAACCGCCCTCGCCTTCGCGCAGGCCGTCGGCCAGCAGCAGCGGCGTGGTCAGGCCCTGTTCGGCGAGCAGGCGCACGCCGGCCAGCTCGCGCTGGAAGTGCCGCGCGGCCTTGCCGCCGACCAGCAGCTTGGCCAGCACCTGGCGCCCGCGCCAGTTGCCTGCGCCGACGTAGCGCCGGCCCGGCAACACGCGCAGCAGGCTGTCCAGGCGCAGTTCGGCGGGGCCGGCGCCATCGGCCAGTTCCAGTCGCAGCGGCAGCGTCGGCTGGCGCCCGGCGTTTCGCATCTCGCCCAGCCTCACCCGCGTTTCTCCTTCTTGCGCCGGCGCGCGCCCAGGCGCTTGTACCAGTGGTCCACCTCGGCGCCGCTGGCCGCGCTACCCAAGTAGGCGGCGAGCAGTTGGCGCACGTCCACCTCGCTCCAGTCAGGCGCGCGGCGCAGCAGCGGCTCCAGGTCCTTGACGCGGTCGCGCAGGCCGAACCACAGCGGGCGGGTCTTCTCCAGGTCGATCAGGCAGGCCTGGAAGCCGTCCTCGGCCTCCCGCAGGAAGATGTGCTTGGGATAGAAGCAGCCGTGCATCTGCCCGGCCTCGTGCAGGCGCCGGGCGAGCATGCCGCAGGCGTGCAGGATGGCCTGGCGGCGCTCCGCCGGCAGGCCGGACCAGTCCTTCAGCCAGGCGTCCAGGTCGCGCCAGCCGTCCAGCGCGCGGGTCACCAGGATGGCGCGGCGCTCGCCGCCCTCGCGGCGTTCGCCGAAGAAGGCCGCCTGCAACGCCGGGATGCCCAGTTGCTGGTAGCGCTGGATGTTGCGGAACTCGCGGGCGAAGGTCGGCTCGCCGCCCGGGCGCAGCAGGCTGCGCGTGAGGTGGTTGCTCTGCCGCTTGAGGTAGTAGGTGCCGCCTTCCAGCTCCAGGCGGAACACGCAGCTCATGCCGCCGCGCTCGGTGTTGGGCTCGTCCACCGCCTCCAGCGGCAGCGTCCAGAGCGCGTCGAAGTCGGCCAGGCCCTGGCTGTGCAGGCGCTCGCGGTCGTCGTCGGCGATGAAGTCGTTCACTCGCGTCCCTCGTAGAAATGGGCGATGCGCCGCACGCGGACCTTGTCCGAGGCGTTCAGCCGCTCGCGCCGGCGGTACTGCAGGTAGAAGCGCAGGCGCTGGGTGGCGGAAAGGTGGTACTTGGCCACCTTGTCCAGGGTCGCCAGGTCCTTGGTCACGCGGTGGCGCAGCATGAAACTGACCCAGTAGTTGCCGATCGGGCAGTCGATGAAATACACGGTGCCGGCGGCGTCGACCAGGATGTTGCGCCACTTCAGGTCGTTGTGGGTGAAGTGGTGGTCATGCATCAGCCGGGTATGAGCGGCCAGTTGCCGGCTGACGTGGTCGACCCAGGCGCGGTCGCGCAGGCGCGAGTCGTCGCGCCGGGCCAGCGCGGCCAGGTCCTCGGTGCCCGGCACTTCGCGGGTGACCATGGCGCCGCGGACGAAGGCGCCGTGCTTGCGCTCCAGGCCCCAGGCCACCACCTCGGCGGTGGGGATGCCCCACTTGGCGAACTGCTTGAGGTTCTGCCACTCGGCCTTGATCCGCGGCCGCGCCAGGTAGCGGTGGTAACCCTTGCCGGCGCTGTTGTAGCGCTTGACGTAGTAGCGCACGCCGTCGCGCTCGACGCGGATCACTTCGGACTTGGGGTCCTTGGTCAGGCGCTCGCCCTGCAGGGCGAATACCGCGTCCAGGCTGCCGAAGTCGGCGGACAGGTGGCGGTAGGCGGGTTCCAGGGTCCAGCCCGACATCAGAGCAGGTCTCCGTAGCGCTGCTTGCGATCGTAGAGTTTGGCGGCCTTGCGCTCCATCCAGGCGAGCAGAGCGGCCTCCTCGCGGAGGATGTCGCGCAGGGGCTTGCGGAAGTAACCGCGCAGGAAGCGTAGCTTGTCGCGTTGCGTCAGGCCGATGTCCAGCGCCGAGAAGTACAGCGCGGCCAGGTCCTTGTCGCGCCAGCGCCGCGGCGTGGCGGCGCGGGTCTGGGCGCGGTGCAGGTCGATCACCGACAGGCGCAGGTCGTCGGGCGTCGGCGGGCGATCGGTGTGCAGCAGGAAGTGGCAGATGTAGCAGTCGCGATGGTTCACCCCGGCGCGGTGCATGGTGCCGACCATCTTCGCCACTTCGTCGATCAGCGCGCGCTTGAAGCGCGGCGCCGGCGGCTCGCGCAGCCAGTTCAGCGACAGCTGTTCGAGGTCGATGGTGGGCGCCAGCTCCTCGGTGACGATGAAGGAATGCTGGCGCGCCGGGTCGCTGCCGCGCTCGCCGTAGGCCACCGCGGTCATGGTCGCCACGCCCGCCTGGTGCAGGCGCTCCAGGGCGCGCTGTTCCTGGCCGGCGCCGAGCACCGGGAGCTTGGCGCTGAGCAGGTTCTTGAAGATTTCGCCCCAGCCGATGCCGCGGTGGATCTTGACGAAGTAGCCGCGGCCGTCGACCTCGGTGCGCAGGGTGCGGCGGCCTTCCAGCTCGCGGTAGACCTTGCCCTGCAGGCGCTCGACCTCGACGAAGGGGTCCTTGCCGGCCCATAGGCTCCTGAACGGCTCGCGCAGCTCAAGCTTCATGGGCGCCCGCCTTTCGTAGGAGCGAGCTTGCTCGCGAACGCTTTTGCGCTGGACAGGTTCGCGAGCAAGCTCGCTCCTACAGGGAGCCCGGGGAAGCCGGGGAGAGGGATGTTCATGGGCGCTCCTGCAGGATCACGTCCGCGGCGTGCTGCGGCATGGAGTACAGGTCCGCCGTGTCGGCGAAGGCCAGGCCGTTGCGCGACCAGGCGGCGCGCGCCGCGTCGTCCCGGAGCATCTCCGCCAGCATGCGGTTGAAAGCGTCCTGCTCGAAGGGCGACGGCACCACGCGGCCGGCATCGGCCTCGGCTATGTAGTGGGCGTAGCCGCAGACGTCGGTGACCAGCACCGGCAGCCCGGCGACCACCGCCTCCAGCAGCACGGTGCCGGTGTTCTCGTTGTACGCCGGGTGGATCAGCAGGTCGGCGCCGAGCAAAAAGCGCGGGATGTCGCTGCGGCCCTTGAGGATCTGCACGTGGTCCGACAGGCCCAGGGCCTTGACCTGTAGCAGGAAGGGCTTGGGGTCGTCCTGGCCGATGGCGATCAGCCGGGTGCGCTTGCGCAGGTCCCGCGGCAGCGCCGCCAGGGCCTTGAGGCTGCGGTCCAGGCCCTTGGTCTTGAAGCCCGAGCCGATCTGCACCAGCAGCAGGTCGTCGTCGGCCAGCTTGAATTCGCGGCGGAAGTCGGCGCGGATTTCCGCGGCGTTGGCCGGCGCGCGGCGGTCCAGGGCGATGCCCGGGGGCAGCAGGTGGAAGCGCTCGATCGGGGTGCGGTAGTGCTTGATGAACAGCGGCTGCTGCACCTCGGAGATCATCAGCACCTCGGTCTTCGACTCGGGGGCGAACACCGCCCGCTCGTAGTCGGCGAAGTGCTTGTAGCGGCCCCAGCGGCGGTAGATGGGGTTGCGCAGGGTCTGCGCCTTGTCTTCGAAGCAGCCGTCGGCGGCGTAGTAGACGTCGAGGCCCGGCATCTTGTTGAAGCCGATCACCCGGTCCACCGGGTCGCGCGCCAGGTCGGCGGCCAGCCAGGCGCTGAATTTCTCGTTGCGGCGGTGGTTGAACAGCGCCTTGACCGGCGCCACGCGCACGTCGAAGCCGGGCGGCACCTCGCCTTCCCAGATCGGCGTGTAGACGCGGATGGAATGGCCGCGCTTCTGGCATTCCAGGGCGATGCGCATGAAATCGCGCTGCAACCCGCCGAACGGGAAGTACTTGTACAGGACGAAAGCCAGTTTCATCGAAGCGTCTCCGGGGCCAGCAGCAGCGCCTCCAGTTGCAGCGCCACGCGCTGCGGGTTCAGGCGCGTGAAGCACAGGGGCTGCTCTTGCCGCAGGTCGAACTGGCGCTTGTCTTCGGCCGTCGGCTGGTAGGTGCAGGTCTTCTGCAGGCAGGGTGCGCAGGGCCAGTCGCTGGCCAGGTGCACCTGGGAACGCCCGTAGGCGCCGGTCAGCCCGGGGTTGGTCGGGCCGAACAGCGACAGCGTCGGCACGTCCAGGGCGGCAGCCAGGTGTCCGAGCCCGGTGTCCACCGCCACGCAGGCGGAAGCGCCGGCCAGGACCTTGGCCATGCCTGCGAGGGATAACCTGGGGAGCACCGAGGTGTTTTCCAAGCCCTGGGCGATGCGCTCGGCGCGCTGGCGCTCGTTGTCGTTGCCCCAGGGCAGGCGCACCGACCAGCCGCGCTCGCCCATGCGTTCGGCCAGCTCGCGCCAGTAGGCCTCGGGCCAGTGCTTGGTGACCCAGGTGGTGCCGTGCAGGAACACCAGGTAGGGCTCGCCGGCGCTCCCGTCGATCAGCAGGCCGCGGTCCAGGCCGTAGTCGCCGACGCCCGCCGGCAGCGGGTAGTCCAGCGCCTGGGCGAACAGCTGGCGCACGCGCTCCACCGCATGCTGGCCCCAGGCGACCGGGTAGCCGCGGTCGTAGAAGCGGCTGGCCGCCGGCTCGCGCGCGGATTCCCTGTCCAGTCCGGCGACCGGCACCTTCTTCGCGTAGCGCGTCAGCCAGGCGCTCTTGAGCAGACCCTGGGCGTCGATCACCAGGTCGTAGTCGACCTCGCGCAGGCGCTTCTTGAAACGCCGCCACTCGCCGTTCTTCAGGGTCTGCCAGAGGTTCTTGCGCCAGCGCCGGATGGCCACCGGGATGACCTGGGCCACCGCCGGGTGCCAGGCAGGGATCTCGGCGAAGCCTTCCTCGACCACCCAGTCGAACTGGATGCCGGGGATGGCCCGGGCGGCGTCGGTGAGCGCCGGCAGGGTATGGATGACGTCGCCCAGGGACGACGTCTTGATCAGCAGCACCCTCATTCGACGTCGACCGGGTCCGCGACCAGGCGGTCGAGCGCCTGCAGCACCATCGACGGCGGCAGCTCGCGCAGGCAGTTGTAGTGGCCGAAGCGGCACACACGGTCGAAGCAGGGGCTGCATTCCAGGCCCAGGCGGACGATTTCCACGGCATCGGCCAGCGGCGGGGTGAACTGCGGCGAGGTGGAGCCGTAGACCGCCACCAGCGGGCGGTTCAGCGCGGCGGCCACGTGCATCAGGCCGGAGTCGTTGCTGACCACGGCGGAGGCGCAGGACATCAGGTCGATGGCCTCGGCCAGGGCGGTTCCGCCGGCGAGGTTCACCGACTCCTCGCGCAGGCCGGGGATCAGCCGCGAGCGGATGTCCTCGCCGCCGGGGTGGTCGTTCTTCGAGCCGAATATCCACACCTGCCAGCCGGCGCGGATCTTCGCCTCGGCGACCTTGGCATAGAACTCCGCCGGCCAGCGCTTGGCCTCGCCGAACTCGGCGCCGGGGCACAGCGCCAGCACCGGACGGTCCAGGCTCAGGCCGAACTTGGCCAGGGCCGCGTCGCGGCTGGCCGGGTCGATGGCCAGGCGCGGCTGCGGGTAGGGCTTGGGCAGCTCGGCGCCCGGCGGGTAGGCCAGGGCCATGAAGCGCTCGATCATCAGCGGGTAGCGCGCCTTGTCGAGCTTGCGCACGTCGTTGAGCAGGCCGTAGCGCATCTCGCCCTTCCAGCCGGTGCGCCTGGCGATGCCGGCGAAGAACGGCACCAGCGCGGACTTGAGCGAGTTGGGCAGGAGGATGGCCTGGTCGTACTGGCCGGCCAGGGACTTGCCGATGCGCCGGCGCGCGGCGATGTCGAGCACGCCGTGGCCGAGCGGGAAGCTCAGGGCCTGGCGCACTTCGGGCATGCGTTCGAGGATCGGCCGGCTCCAGTCGGGCGCCAGCACGTCGATCTGGCAGTCGGGGTGTTCGCGCTTCAGGCACTCGAAGAGCGTCTGCGCCATCACCATGTCGCCGACCCAGGAGGGACCTACGATCAGAATGTTCATATGGGCTGCAGGCTATAGGCGGCAGGCTGCAGGTACAAGGCAGAACGCCTGCAGCCTGGAGCCTGCGGCCTCAGGCCGTTTATTTGACCAGTGTGCGCCACTCCGGATGGGCGCTGGTCTTGCCGGTGACCAGGTCGAAGTAGGCCTTCTGCAGTCGCTCGGTCACCGGGCCGCGGCGGCCGATGCCGATCTGCCGGCCGTCCACCTCGCGGATCGGGGTGACTTCGGCGGCGGTGCCGGTGAAGAAGGCCTCGTCGGCGATGTACACCTCGTCGCGGGTGATGCGCTTCTCCACCACCTTGATGCCCAGCTCGTCGGCCAGGGTCAGCACGGTGTTGCGGGTGATGCCGTTCAGGCAGGCGGTGACTTCCGGGGTGTAGATCACGCCGTCCTTGATGATGAAGATGTTCTCGCCCGAGCCTTCGGCCACGTAGCCTTCGGGGTCCAGCATCATGGCCTCGTCGGCGCCGCCGGAGATGGCTTCCTGCAGGGCCAGCATCGAGTTGATGTAGGCGCCGTTGGACTTGGCGCGGGTCATGGAGATGTTCACGTGGTGGCGGGTGAAGGAGCTGGTGCGCACCTTGATGCCCTGCTCCAGGGCGTCGTCGCCCATGTAGGCGCCCCAGTGCCAGGCGGCGACGATCACGTGGACCTTCAGGCCGGCGGCGCGCAGGCCCATGCCTTCGCTTCCGTAGAACACCATCGGGCGGATGTAGGCGCTTTCCAGGTTGTTCTCGCGGACCGCGGCGCGGGTCGCTTCGTTGATCTCTTCCTTGGTGAACGGCATCTTCATGTTCATGATGTGCGCCGAGTCGAAGAGACGGTCGGTGTGGGCCTGCAGGCGGAAGATCGCGGTGCCCTGCGGGGTGTTGTAGGCGCGCACGCCCTCGAACACGCCCATGCCGTAGTGCAGGGTGTGGGTCAGAACGTGGGTGGTCGCGTCGCGCCACTGCACCAGTTCGCCGTCATACCAGATCACGCCATCACGATCGGCCATCGACATATTTGCCAGCTCCTCACAGAAATTCGTCGTCCGGTCGCCGCGGAACCCAGCCCCGCCGGCGACCTGTGCGTACTGCCCGGGATCAGGCGAGCTCGAGCTCGCGCCAGATCCGCATCACTCCGCGGCGTTCTTCATGGAAACGGTCGCCGCCCACTACCCCTGGCTGTTTCTGCAGCGCCAGACGGTGCGCGGCTGCGCGATAGGCCTTGTAGGCCTCCTGCAGGAAACGGACGTCCTCGCTGGCGATCAGGCCAGCCCGCTCCAACCCTTCCAGGATGCGGATGTTGTCGGTGAACTGCAGCAACTCCGGGTGCTGCCACGACCAGGCAAGGGCCGCATATTGCACCATAAATTCGATATCGACGATACCACCGGCATCCTGCTTGAGATCGAAGGGCGCCGCGGCTTCGAAGGCATTCGGCGCGGTGCCGGCGGCGGTCGCGGGGGTGCCCAGGTTGTCGCGCATCTTCGCGCGCATCTCGCTGACTTCCCGGCGCAGCTCGGCCAGGTCGCGGTGCTGCCCGACCACCGCGGCGCGGATGCCCTCGAAGGCTTCGGCCACCCGCGCACTGCCGGCCAGCACGCGGGCGCGCACCAGGGCCTGGTGCTCCCAGGTCCAGGCCTCGTTCTGCTGGTAGGCCTGGAAGGCCGCCAGCGAACTCACCAGCAGGCCGGCGGCGCCGCTGGGGCGCAGGCGCATGTCCACCTCGTAGAGCGCGCCGGAAGTGGTCTGCGTAGTCAGGAAGTGGATGATCTTCTGCCCCAGGCGGGTGAAGAACTGCGAACCGTCGATGGGCTTGGCGCCGTCGGTCTCGCGCTGCGGGTCGCCGTCGTGGATGAACACCAGGTCCAGGTCCGAGCCGTGGCCCAGCTCCAGGCCGCCGACCTTGCCGTAGCCGACGATGATGAAGTCGGTGTCGCAGGGCGTGCCGTCGGCGCGCAGCGGCCGGCCGTGGCGCTGCACCAGCTGGTGCCAGGCCAGGGCCAGGACCTGTTCGAGGATGGCCTCGGCGAGCCAGGTCAGGTAGTCGCTGACCTTCATCAGCGGCAGGGTGCCGGCGATCTCCGAGGCCACCACGCGCAGGCCGTGGGCCAGCTTGAAGTGACGGAGGGTCTCCATCTGCTGTTCGAGGTCATCCTCGGGGATGCGCATCAGCCGCTCGCGCAGCTCGGCGATCAGCTCCGGCGCCTGCGGCGGGCTGAGCAGACGTCCTTCATTAAGCAGTTCGTCCAGCAGGATGGGGAACTTGGCGATCTGCTCGGCCACCATCGGGCTGGCCGCGCACAGCGTCAGCAGGCGCTCCAGGGCGCCGGGGTTCTCGGTGAGCAGCACCAGGTAGGCCGAGCGCCGCGCCACCGCCTCCACCAGGGGCAGCACGCGCTCCAGGGTCAGGTCCGGCTTCTCGTGCTCGGCGAGCATGTTCAACAGCCGCGGGACGAAGGCGTCCAGGCGCTCGCGGCCCAGGCGCTGCATGGCCCGCACCTGGTTGCCGTGGCGCAGGTCGATGAGCCGCTTGAAGGCCGCCGCCGGCTCGGCGAAACCGGCGTCGGCCAGCTGCCGGCAGGCGGATTCCTCGTCCACCTGCTCCTCCCACAGCGGCAGCCACTCGGCACCGGGCGTGGCGCCTTCGCTCTCGCCGCCCTCGTCCTCGTCGGGGTCGGCGATTACCTGGCGGAAGTGCCAGTCGACGCGCTCGCGCCAGTGGTTGATCGCCTCGTGGAACGCGGACCAGTTGGCGAAGCCCATGATGAAGGCGACGCGGATGCGCGACAGCTCGTCCTCCGGCAGCATCTGCGTCTGCCGGTCGTCGATGGCCTGCAGGGCGTGCTCGGCGTAGCGCAGGAACTGGTAGCCCTCGCGCAGCTCGGCGACCACCGCCGGCGGCAGGTAGCCCTGCCCTTCGAGGGTCGCCAGCACCCGCAGCAGCGGCCGCTGCTGCAGGCTCAGGTCGCGGCCGCCGTGGATCAGCTGGAAGGCCTGGGCGATGAACTCCACCTCGCGGATGCCGCCGGCGCCGAGCTTGATGTTCTCGCTCATGCCCTTGCGCCGCACCTCCTGCTGGATCAGCTGCTTCATGTTGCGCAGCGCTTCGATGGCCGAGAAGTCCAGGTAGCGCCGGTAGACGAACGGCCGCAGCAGCTCCAGCAGGCGCTGGCCGGCGTCCTGGTCGCCGCCGACCACCCGCGCCTTGATCATCGCGTAGCGCTCCCAGTCGCGGCCCTGGTCCTGGTAGTACTGCTCCAGCGCGGCGAAGCTGTGCACCAGCGGGCCGCTGGAGCCGTAGGGGCGCAGGCGCATGTCGACGCGGAAGACGAAGCCTTCGACGGTGATGGCGTCCAGCGCCTTGATCAGCTTCTGCCCCAGGCGGGTGAAGAACTCCTGATTGTCCAGGGCGCGGCGGGCGCCCTGGGTCTCGCCGCCCTCGGGGTAGCCGAAGATCAGGTCGATGTCCGAGGACAGGTTCAGCTCACCGGCGCCCAGCTTGCCCATGCCCAGCACCACCAATTGCTGCGGCAGGCCGGAGCGGTTGCCGATGGGCGTGCCGAACTGCTGGCAGTGCCTTTCGTAGAGCCAGCGGTAGGCCAGGTCGATGCCGTTGTCGGCGAGGTCCGACAGGTCGCGGCAGGTGCCGGCCAGGTCGCTGACGCGGGTCAGGTCGCGCCAGACGATGCGTATCTGCTGGCGTCGGCGGAAGCGGCGCAGGCGGCGGCCCAACTCGTCCTCGTCGGCGCAGTCGGCCAGCAGCGCCTCCAGTTGCGCGCGCATCTCGCCGCGCTCCAGCGGCCGGTCCAGCTGGCCGCTGGCCACCAGCTCGAGGAAGGCCGCGGCATCGCGCGCCGCCTGCTCGGCGACGAAGTCGCTGGCGGCGCAGACCTGGGCGAAGTCGGCGTGGCGCTCGGCGGACCACTGCTCATAAAGGGCGGCGTTTTCGGCGGGAAGATCGGCTACGGCGGTGCTGAAGGTCTGCCCCGCGCGCTCGGCGAGGGGCTTCAAGGTGGCCGGCAAGGCGGCCCGGGACGGCAGAGTCATGCATCGATCCTGATGAACGGCAACCCCGCGGAAGCCCCGCCATTCGGGCGCCTGTAGTTTTACTACTAACTTTTTTCGCCCAAGGGCTGTATCCAGTCGCGTTTTGTAGTAAAACTACAACCCGCCGGAACCACCCCCGGTGCACTTCCAAGAATTCGCGGCGTCGCCCACGAGGCCGGCGCTGCTATCGGCAACGATCTACTGGCTTTCGATTCTGGAAGCCTTTCCGCCCTGGAGCAAGCCATGCAAGACCTTGATCCCGTCGAAACCCAGGAATGGCTGGACGCCCTGGAATCGGTCCTGGACCGTGAAGGTGAAGACCGCGCCCACTACCTGATGACCCGCATGGGCGAGCTGGCCAGCCGGTCCGGCACCCAACTGCCCTACGCCATCACCACGCCCTACCGCAACACCATCCCAGTGACCCACGAAGCACGCATGCCCGGCGACCTGTTCATGGAACGCCGCATTCGCTCGCTGGTCCGCTGGAACGCGCTGGCCATGGTGATGAAGGCGAACAAGCACGACCCGGATCTGGGCGGCCACATCTCCTCCTTCGCTTCCTCGGCGACGCTCTACGACATCGGCTTCAACTACTTCTTCCAGGCCCCGACCGACGAACACGGCGGCGACCTGGTGTTCTTCCAGGGCCACGCCTCCCCCGGCGTGTACGCCCGCGCCTTCCTCGAAGGCCGCATCAGCGAAGACCAGCTGAACAACTTCCGCCAGGAAGTGGATGGCCACGGCCTGTCCTCCTACCCGCACCCCTGGCTGATGCCGGACTTCTGGCAGTTCCCCACCGTATCCATGGGCCTGGGCCCGATCCAGGCGATCTACCAGGCGCGTTTCATGAAGTACCTGGAGAGCCGCGGCTTCATCCCCGCCGGCAAGCAGAAGGTCTGGTGCTTCATGGGCGACGGCGAGTGCGACGAGCCCGAATCCCTGGGCGCCATCTCCCTGGCCGGCCGCGAGAAGCTGGACAACCTGATCTTCGTCATCAACTGCAACCTGCAGCGCCTCGACGGCCCGGTGCGCGGCAACGGCAAGATCATCCAGGAACTCGAAGGCGTGTTCCGCGGCGCCGAGTGGAACGTCAACAAGGTCATCTGGGGCCGCTTCTGGGACCCGCTGTTCGCCAAGGACACCGCCGGCCTGCTGCAGGCGCGCATGGATGAAGTCATCGACGGCGAATACCAGAACTACAAGGCGAAAGACGGCGCCTACGTGCGCGAGCACTTCTTCGGTGCGCGTCCGGAGCTGCTGGAGATGGTCAAGGACCTCTCCGACGAGGAAGTCTGGAAGCTCAACCGTGGCGGCCACGACCCCTACAAGGTCTATGCGGCCTACCACCAGGCGGTCAACCACAAGGGCCAGCCGACCGTCATCCTGGCCAAGACCATCAAGGGCTATGGCACCGGCTCGGGCGAAGCGAAGAACATCGCGCACAACGTCAAGAAGGTCGACGTCGAGAGCCTGAAGTCGTTCCGCGACAAGTTCGACATCCCGATCAAGGATGCCGACCTGGAAAACCTGCCGTTCTACCGCCCCGAAGAAGGCAGCGCCGAGGCCAAGTACCTGGCCGAGCGCCGCGCCGCCCTGGGTGGCGTGATGCCGGTGCGCCGCGAGAAGAGCTTCCAGGTCCCGGTTCCCCCGCTGGAAACCCTCAAGGCCATCCTCGACGGCTCGGGCGACCGCGAAATCTCCACCACCATGGCCTTCGTGCGGATCATCTCGCAGCTGGTCAAGGACAAGGAACTCGGCCCGCGCATCGTGCCGATCGTGCCTGACGAGGCGCGTACCTTCGGCATGGAAGGCATGTTCCGCCAGCTCGGCATCTACTCCTCCGTCGGCCAGCTGTACGAGCCGGTGGATAAGGACCAGGTGATGTTCTACCGCGAGGACAAGAAGGGCCAGATCCTCGAGGAAGGCATCAACGAGGCCGGCGCCATGTCCAGCTGGATCGCCGCCGGCACCTCGTACTCCACCCACAACCAGCCGATGCTGCCGTTCTACATCTTCTATTCGATGTTCGGCTTCCAGCGTATCGGCGACCTGGCCTGGGCCGCCGGCGACAGCCGCGCCCACGGCTTCCTGGTCGGCGGCACCGCCGGCCGCACCACCCTGAACGGCGAAGGCCTGCAGCACGAGGACGGCCACAGCCACATCCTCGCCGGGACCATCCCGAACTGCCGCACCTACGATCCGACCTACGCCTACGAGCTGGCGGTGATCATCCGCGAAGGCTCGCGGCAGATGATCGAAGAGCAGCAGGACATCTTCTACTACATCACCGTGATGAACGAGAACTACGTCCAGCCGGCCATGCCCAAGGGCGTGGAGGAAGGCATCATCAAGGGCATGTACCTCCTCGACGAGGACAAGAAGGACGCCGCTCACCACGTGCAACTGCTGGGCTCGGGCACCATCCTGCGCGAAGTGGAAGCCGCGGCGAAGATCCTCCGCGAGGACTTCGGCATCGGCGCCGACGTCTGGTCGGTGCCCAGCTTCAACGAACTGCGCCGCGACGGCCTGGCCGTGGAACGCTTCAACCGCCTGCACCCGGGCCAGAAGCCCAAGCTGAGCTACGTCGAGGAATGCCTGGGCGGCCGCAAGGGCCCGGTCATCGCCTCCACCGACTACATGAAGCTGTACGCCGAGCAGATCCGCCAGTGGGTGCCGAGCAAGGAGTACAAGGTCCTGGGTACCGACGGTTTCGGCCGCAGCGACAGCCGTCGCAAGCTGCGTGACTTCTTCGAAGTGGACCGCCGCTGGGTCGTTCTGGCCGCGCTGGAAGCCCTGGCCGACCGTGGCGACATCGATGCCAAGGTGGTGGCCGAGGCCATCGCCAAGTTCGGTATCGATCCGGACAAACGCAACCCGCTGGACTGCTGAGGAGACGCATTGTGAGTGAGCTGATCCGCGTACCCGACATCGGCAACGGTCAGGGTGAAGTCATCGAACTGCTGGTCAAGGTCGGCGACAAGGTCGAGGCCGACCAGAGCCTGCTGACCCTGGAATCCGACAAGGCCAGCATGGAAATCCCCTCGCCCAAGGCTGGCGTGGTGAAGAGCCTGAAGGTCAAGGTGGGCGACACCCTGAAGGAAGGCGACGAGATTCTCGAGCTGGAAGTCGAGGGTGGCGCAGCCGAGGCTCCGGCCGCAGCGCCTACCCCTGCCGCCGAAGCACCCAAGGCCGAGGTTCCTGCCCCGGCCGCCGCAGCCGCGCCTGTCGCCGCCCCGGCGGCAGCGGCCAGCGTCCAGGACATCGCCGTCCCGGACATCGGCTCGGCGGGCAAGGCCAACGTCATCGAGGTCATGGTGAAAGCCGGCGACACGGTCGAGGCCGACCAGTCGCTGATCACCCTGGAATCGGACAAGGCCAGCATGGAAATCCCCTCGCCGGCCGCCGGCGTGGTGGAAAGCGTGTCGATCAAGGTCGGTGACGAAGTCGGCACCAGCGACCTGATCCTCAAGCTCAAGGTCGCGGGCGCCGCTGCCCCGGCCGCCGCCGAACAACCGGCCGCCGCGCCGGCTCCGGCTGCTGCACCGGCCGCTCCGGCTGCCACTGCTCCGGCTCCGGCCGCCAAGGCCGAAACCCCGGCCCCGGTCGGCGCGCCCAGCCGCGACGGCGCCAAGGTGCATGCCGGCCCGGCCGTGCGCATGCTGGCCCGCGAGTTCGGCGTCGAGCTGGCCGAAGTGAAGGCCACCGGTCCGAAAGGCCGCATCCTCAAGGAAGACGTGCAACTGTTCGTCAAGGAACAGCTGCAGCGCGCCAAGTCGGCCCCGGCCGGCGGCGCCAGCGGTGGCGCGGGCATCCCGCCGATCCCGGAAGTCGACTTCAGCAAGTTCGGCGAAGTGGAAGAAGTGGCCATGACCCGCCTGATGCAGGTCGGCGCCGCCAACCTGCACCGCAGCTGGCTGAACGTGCCCCACGTGACCCAGTTCGACCAGTCGGACATCACCGACATGGAAGCCTTCCGCGTCGCGCAGAAGGCCGCTGCCGAGAAGGCCGGCGTCAAGCTGACCGTGCTGCCGATCCTGCTCAAGGCCTGCGCCCACCTGCTCAAGGAACTGCCGGACTTCAACAGCTCCCTGGCCCCCAGCGGCAAGGCGCTGATCCGCAAGAAGTACGTGCACATCGGCTTCGCCGTGGACACCCCGGACGGCTTGCTGGTGCCGGTGATCCGCGACGTCGACCAGAAAAGCCTGCTGCAGCTGGCCGCCGAAGCCGCCGAACTGGCGGAAAAGGCGCGCACCAAGAAGCTCTCGGCCGACGCCATGCAGGGCGCCTGCTTCACCATCTCCAGCCTCGGCCACATCGGCGGCACCGGCTTCACGCCGATCGTCAATGCGCCGGAAGTGGCGATCCTGGGTGTGAGCAAGGCGACCATGCAGCCGGTCTGGGACGGCAAGGCCTTCCAGCCGCGCCTGATGCTGCCGCTGTCGCTGTCCTACGATCACCGGGTGATCAACGGCGCCGCCGCCGCGCGCTTCACCAAGCGCCTGGGCGAGCTGCTCGGCGACATCCGCACCCTGCTGCTGTAACCGCATCGGCCCCCTTTACAGGGGGCCGATCGCTTTCTACCAACGAGCACGCCACGCTCGTTCTCTCCAGCCCTGTCGGATGACGGGGCTTTTTTTATTCGCGCCGGCCGCCATAATGGCAAACAGCCATTACCCATGGCATTCTCCGATCAACGGCACCCCGCATGCCGCTCAAAATCCTCCCGGTCCCGCCGATACAGGCATTGCTTGTCAGACAAAACCGCATCATGCACCCTTGCCTTCGCCCAACAGAAGTCGGCCGAGGCAAAGTACCTCGCCCAGTAGTGGAAAACCGCCGAGCATGAAGAGTCATCCCGATACCGCCAATCGCCCGGCGGTCGAGGCTGTCACCCAGCTCCCCATCCCTTCGCGGCTGGGGCTGCTGCGCTTCGAGCGGTTGAATGAACCGAGCTGGACCCTGCTGTTCCTCGACCCGGCCTGCGAGCGCGCCTTCGGCGTGCCCGCCGCCGAACTCTGCGGCCTGCTCGACGCCCCCTACGCCAGCCTGATGGAGCCCGAGGCGCGGCACCGCCTGCACGAACAGATCCAGCAGCAACTGGTGGAGCACGCCCACTACCAGGTGCGCTACGCCCTGCACACGCCCCGCGGCGTGCTGAACCTGCTGGAAGTCGGCGAGGCCTTCCAGCAACGCGGCCGCCAACTGCTCCACGGCTACCTGCTGCAGGACGAGGAAGGCGCCCGCCAGGAAACCCAGGGCGAGCTGGCGGAACAGAACCTGCGCCTGCAGATGTCCCTGGAGATGTACCAGCGCTCCCAGGACGAACACCTGCAGCACCTGGTGCGCTCGCGCGCCCAGCAGAACCTGATCGTGCGCCTGGCGCGGCACCGCTACCAGTCCAGCGACCCGCTGCTGGAGGCCGCGCAGCTGATCGCCCAGGCCGCCAGCGAGGCCTACGACGTGGCCCGCGCCGGCATCTGGCGGCTGACCGCCGACGACCACATGGAGCCGATCGCCGTCTACCGCCGCGACATCGACCAGTTCGAACTGCCGCGCGGCTTCGACGCCAGCCGCTACCCCAACTACCTGGACGCCATCAACAGCGGCCGCGCCATCGACGCCCACAACGTCCTGCAGGACCCGCGCACCCGCGAACTGGCCGAGGCCTACCTGCGCCCGCAAGGCATCAGCGCCATGCTCGACGCCACCATCCGCGTCGGCGGCGAGGTGGTCGGCGTGCTCTGCCTGGAGCACATCGGCGAGGTGCGCCTGTGGCAGAGCGACGAGATCGCCTTCGCCGGCGAGCTGGCCGACCAGTACGCCCAGGTCCTGATGAACCACGAGCGGCGCAGCGCCTCCAGCGCCCTGCACCTGTTCCAGCGCGCCGTCGAGCAGAGCGCCAGCGCCTTCCTGCTGATCGACCGCGACGGCGTCATCGAATACGTCAACCCCAGCTTCACCGCCATCACCCAGTACGGCGCCGACGAAGTGCGCGGCCGCCGCCTGGCCGAGGTGCCGGCCCTGGCCAACCTCAGCGAGCTGCTGTTCGACGCGCGCTCCACCCTGGTCAACCAGAACAGCTGGCAGGGCGAGTTCCGCAGCCGGCGCAAGAACCTCGAGCCCTACTGGGGGCAGCTGTCGCTGTCCAAGGTCTACGCCGACGACGGCGAGCTGACCCACTACATCGGCATCTACGAAGACATCACCCAGAGCAAGCTGGCCCAGCAGCACATCGAGAAGCTCGCCTACCGCGATAACCTCACGGGCCTGGCCAACCGGCACTACTTCATCAACGTGCTGGAAGAGCGTCTGCGCGCTGGCTCCGGCCCGCCCCTGGGCCTGCTGCTGGTGGACATCGACAACTTCAAGCGGATCAACGACAGCCTCGGCCACCAGACCGGCGACAAGCTCCTCGCCAGCCTCGCCCGGCGCCTGCGCAGCAGCCTGGTGGACGGCACCACCCTGGCGCGCTTCGCCAGCAACGAATTCGCCGTGCTGCTGGAGGAATCCAGCCCCGGCCGCGGCGAGCGGGTGGCGGCGCAGATTCTCGACGTGCTCGACAAGCCGCTGTTCGTCGACAACCAGCTGATCAACATCACCGGCTCCATCGGCCTGGCCTACGCGCCGCAGCACGGCCATGACCCGCAGACGCTGATGAAGAACGCCGGCCTCGCCCTGCACAAGGCCAAGGCCAACGGCAAGCACCAGCTGCAGACCTTCACCGAGGAAATGACCGCCGAGGCCAGCCACAAGCTGTTCGTCGAGAACAACCTGCGCCGCGCCCTGGTGCAGAACGAACTGGCGGTGCACTACCAGCCCAAGCTGTGCCTGCGCAGCGGCCAGTTGCTCGGCCTGGAGGCGCTGCTGCGCTGGCAGCACCCGGAGAAGGGCATGATCCGCCCGGACCAGTTCATCAGCGTGGCCGAGGAAACCGGGCTGATCATCCCCATCGGCAAGTGGGTGATCCGCGAGGCCTGCCGCATGGGCCGCGAGCTGGCGGAAAACGGCCTGGGCGACCTGAACATCGCCATCAACCTGTCGCCCAAGCAGTTCAGCGACCCCGACCTGGTCGGCTCCATCGCCGCCATCCTCCACGAGGAACAGGTGCCGGCCGGGCGCCTGGAGCTGGAGCTGACCGAAAGCCTGCTGCTGGACGCCACCGCCGACACCAAGCAGCAGCTCGAACGCCTCAAGCAACTGGGCCTGACCCTGGCCATGGACGACTTCGGCACCGGCTACTCGTCGCTGAGCTACCTGAAGAAATTCCCCATCGACGTGATCAAGATCGACCGCAGCTTCATCAAGGACATCCCCGACAACCAGGACGACATGGAAATCACCTCGGCGGTGATCGCCATGGCCCACAACCTCAAGCTGCAGGTGGTCGCCGAAGGCGTCGAGACCGCCGCCCAGCTGGCCTTCCTGCGGCGCAACCGCTGCGACATCGGCCAGGGCTACCTGTTCGACAAGCCGATCCCCGGCGCCCAGCTCGCCAGCAGCCTGCAGCGCTACCCCTGCCGCGGCGACTGAAAAGCTCCAAAGCTCCGACAAAGGCTGTAATCTCCAGGGTCTTCGCGCGTCTATCGCCACCCAGACAAAGGAGACCCAGGCCATGACTCTTCGCTCGCAGATACTCGTGCACAAGCAGGAACTGCCCACCCAGGCCCAGGCCCTGCCCGGCCGTGAAGCGCCGATGCCGGTGCCGGAAACCCACTACGTCAACGGCCATCCGCTGTGCCCGCCGTTCCCCGGCGGCCTGCAGCAGATCGTCCTCGGCCTGGGTTGCTTCTGGGGCGCCGAGCGGCGCTTCTGGCAGCAGCCGGGGGTATGGGTCACCGCCGTGGGCTACGCCGGCGGTCTGACGCCCAACCCCACCTACGACGAAGTCTGCTCCGGCCTGACCGGGCACAGCGAGGTGGTGCTGGTGGTGTTCGATCCACAGCAGACCAGCCTGGAGCAGTTGCTCAAGGTGTTCTGGGAATCCCACGACCCGACCCAGGGCATGCGCCAGGGCAACGACACCGGCACCCAGTACCGTTCGGCCATCTACTGGTACGACCAGGCGCAGAAAGCCGCGGTGGAAGCCAGCCGCGCCGCCTTCCAGAAGGAGCTGAACGCCGGCGGCTACGGCGAGATCACCACCGAAATCCGCGAAGTGCCGCCGTTCTACTACGCCGAGGCCTACCACCAGCAATACCTGGCGAAGAACCCCAACGGCTACTGCGGCCTGCGCGGCACCGGCGTGTGCCTGCCGGCATAACGCGACCCGTAGGAGCGGATTCATCCGCGATGGCGCCGGCAGACGCCGGCGCTCGGCGGGGCATGGTACCGGCCTGGCGGCCGGATCGCGGACGGAGTCCGCTCCTACGGTTGCAGGGAAGCACGGGCGTAGGAGCGGACTCTGTCCGCGATTGGATCCCCAGCCACGCCGGACGCCCCGGTGGCGCGAACGGCCCCTGCTCGCGAGCCGTCGTAGGATGGCGTTGAGCGAAGCGATACCCATCGCCGCCACCGCATGGGTTTCGCCAAGGCTCACCCCATCCTACGAAAAGCACCCTGGCGCAGCGGGCAAGATAGTTGCTCCTACGAAGAGCGTCCTTCCTCGACCAGCCAATCCAGCCGCCAGCCACCCTCGCTCTGCGCCAGCACCTCGGCCAGCCAGGGGAGCAGCTCGCGCAGTTCTTCCTCCAGCGGCCACGGCGGGTTGGCGATGGCCAGGCCGGAGCCGTTGAGGCGGTCGGCGCTGTCCGCCGGGTGCACCAGCAGTTCGACGCGCAGCAGCTTGGGCGCCTTGCTGCGTTCCAGGCCCTGGTAGAAGCGCTTGAGCTGGCGCTCGTCCTTGATCGGGTACCAGATCGCCACCACCGTCTGGCGCATGCGCCCGATGGCCTCTTCCAGCGCGATGACACAGCGTTCCAGCTCGTCGGCCTCCTCGAAGGGCGGGTCGATCAGCAGCACCCCGCGTTTTTCCTGCACCGGCAGCAGCGCCCGCGGCAGCAGCCAGCCGTCGTTCTGGTGCACGGCGATGCGCCGCTCGCCGCCCATGTTGGCCTTGAGCAGGCGGCCGTCCTCCGGGTGCAGCTCGTTCAGGTGCACGCGGTCCTGGGAGCGCGTCAGGCGCCGCGCCAGCTCGGGCGAGCCGGGGTAGTACTGCAGCTCGCCATCGGGGTTCAGCGCGCGCACCACTTCCATATAGTCCGCCGCCAGCTCCGGCACCTCGTCGAGCTGCCACAGGCGGCCGATGCCCGCTTCCCACTCGCCGGTGCGGCTGGCCTCGTCGCCCTGCAGGTCGTACAGGCCGATGCCCGAATGGCTGTCGAGGAAGGCGAAGGGCGTGTCCTTGCGCACCATCAGGGCGAAGATCCGCGACAGGACCAGGTGCTTGAGGACGTCGGCGTGGTTGCCGGCGTGGTAGGCGTGGCGGTAGTTCATGGACGGCAGACTCCTTGGGGGCGTGCAGTTTAGCTGCACCGGCATTGTTTTAGGCCTTTATCACGCTCATGGATGTTGCTGTGCCTGCTTCATTCACCAGACTAGACTGCGGCCATTCCCCTGGAGGCCGACCATGTCCGAGACCCTGCTCAGCTCCCGCAACCTCGCCTTCGAGCTCTACGAAGTGCTCGACGCCGAGGCCCTGACCCAGCGCGAACGTTTCGCCGACCACAACCGCGAGACCTTCGACGCCGCCCTGGCCACCGCCCGCGGCATCGCCGAGGAGCTGTTCGCCCCGCACAACCGCAAGAACGACGAGCACGAGCCGCAGTACGTGGACGGCGCCGCGGTGCTGATCCCCGAGGTCAAGCCGGCGGTGGACGCCTTCAACGAAGCCGGCTTCCAGAATGCCTCGCGCAGCTTCGAACAGGGTGGCATGCAGTTGCCGCACCTGCTGTCGCGCGCCTGCTTCGCGCACTTCCAGTCGGCCAACATCGCCACTTCGTCCTACCCGATGCTGAGCATGGGCTCCAGCCACCTGATCGAGTCCTTCGGCGACGAGGAGCAGAAGCGCCTGTTCCTGCAGCCGATGATCGAAGGCCGCTTCTTCGGCACCATGGCCCTGACCGAGCCCCACGCCGGCTCGTCCCTGGCCGACATCCGCACCCGCGCCGAACCGCACGCCGACGGCAGCTACCGCATCCGCGGCAACAAGATCTTCATCTCCGGCGGCGACCACCCGCTTTCGGAAAACATAGTCCACATGGTGCTGGCCAAGCTGCCGGATGCGCCGCCCGGGGTGAAGGGCATCTCGCTGTTCATCGTGCCCAAGTTCCTGGTGAACCCGGACGGCAGCCTCGGCAAGCGCAACGACGTGGCCCTGGCCGGGCTGTTCCACAAGATGGGCTGGCGCGGCACCACCTCCACCGCGCTGAACTTCGGCGACAACGGCGACTGCGTCGGCTACCTGGTGGGCAAGCCGCACCACGGCCTGGCCTACATGTTCCAGATGATGAACGAGGCGCGCATCGGCGTCGGCATGGGCGCCATCATGCTCGGCTACGCCGGCTACCTGTACTCCCTGGAATATGCCCGCGAGCGTCCCCAGGGCCGCCCGGTGGACGCCAAGGACCCGACCTCGGCGCAGGTCTCGATCATCGAGCACGCCGACGTCAAGCGCATGCTGCTGACGCAGAAGGCCTACGTCGAGGGCGCCTTCGATCTCGGCCTGTACGCCGCGCGCCTGGTGGACGACTGCGAGACGCTGCCCACCGAGGAAGCGCGCAAGCAGGCCCACGAGTTGCTCGACCTGCTCACCCCGATCGTCAAGTCCTGGCCCTCGGAGTTCTGCCTGAAGGCCAACGAGCTGGCCATCCAGATCCTCGGCGGCCACGGCTACACCCGCGAATATCCGGTGGAGCAGTACTACCGCGACAACCGCCTGAACCCCATCCACGAAGGCACCCACGGCATCCAGTCGCTGGACCTGCTGGGCCGCAAGCTCAGCCAGAACGGCGGCGCCGGCCTCAAGCAGCTGACGCGCCTGATCCACCAGGCCTGCGAACGCGCCCGGACGTACCCGTCGCTGGACGCCCTGCGCCAGCCGCTGGAGCAACTGCTGGCGCGCCTGTCGGAAGTGACCCTGGCGCTGCTCGGCGACCTGATGCAGGGCAAGGTCGCCCAGGGCCTGGCCAACTCGGCGCTGTACCTGAAGGCGTTCGGCCACACCGTCATCGGCTGGCGCTGGCTGGAACAGGCGATCCGCGCCGAGGAAGGCCTCGCAGCCGGAAACGCCGCCGACGAGGACTTCTACCGCGGCAAGCTGCAGGCGGCGCGCTACTTCCTGACCTGGGAAGTGCCGTCCTGCCACCACGAGCTGGCCCTGCTGGAAAGCCGCGACGACACCTGTTCCAGCATGCGGGACGCCTGGTTCTAGTCCCGCCTGCCCCTTCCAGCCCCGGTCACGTCCGGGGCTTTTTTATGGGCCAAACCCTGGCGACAGGCTGGCTTTCGTAGGAGCGAGCTTGCTCGCGAACGGAGTATCCCGGTTGCAACGGTGTGCCGGGTTGGGCTCCTCCCCTCTCCCCAACCCTCTCCCTGAAGGGAGAGGGGGCCGATCGGCATGCGCGGGAAGCCAGGCGTCATCCTGGAACCTTCGGCGGTTCGCGAGCAAGCTCGCTCCTACAGGGGGATCCGGCATCGATGAAAGGCCCCCTGAAAGCTCGCTGAAAGGCACTGCAATTAGCCTTTGACAGCCTTGCAAATCCGCAGGTTAGAATCCCTTGGCATGCGGCCTGCATCCTTCCCGTCAACGCCGCCGCTTCCCCCCCTCGCCCCGCCAGGAGATCCGCCGCCTTGGATGCCGTCTCGATCAACACCTATTTCCTGGTGGGCGCGGTGCTGGTGGGCATGAGCATCCTGGTCAGCTCGCTGTCCTCGCGCCTGGGCATCCCGATCCTGGTCATCTTCCTCGCCGTGGGCATGGTCGCCGGCACCGACGGCCCCGGCGGCATCGGCTTCTCCAACTACCCCATGGCCTACCTGGTGGGCAACCTGGCGCTGGCGGTGATCCTCCTCGACGGCGGCCTGCGCACCCGCGTGGCGAGCTTCCGCGTGGCGCTCTGGCCGGCCTTGTCGCTGGCCACGGTGGGCGTGCTGATCACCGCCGGGCTCACCGGCCTGGCCGCCGCCTGGCTGTTCAAGCTGAGCTGGATGGAAGGCCTGCTGATCGGCGCCATCGTCGGCTCCACCGACGCCGCGGCGGTGTTCTCCCTGCTCGGCGGCAAGGGCCTGAACGAACGGGTCACCGCCAGCCTGGAAATCGAGTCGGGCAGCAACGACCCCATGGCGGTGTTCCTCACCGTCACCCTGATCGACATGCTCGCCCACGGCCAGAGCGAGATGAGCTGGAGTTTCTTCGCCCACTTCCTGCGCGAGTTCGGCATCGGCGCCGTGCTCGGCCTGGGCGGCGGCTGGCTGCTGCTGCAGATGATCAACCGCATGCAGCTGGCCAGCGGCCTCTACCCGCTGCTGGCGATCAGCGGCGGCCTGCTGATCTTCGCCCTGTCCAACGCCGTGCACGGCAGCGGCATCCTGGCCATCTACCTGTGCGGCCTGGTGCTGGGCAACCAGCCGATCCGCTCGCGCCACGGCATCCTGCACATGCTCGACGGCATGGCCTGGCTGGCGCAGATCGGCATGTTCCTGGTCCTCGGCCTGCTGGTCACGCCCCACGACCTCTGGCCCATCGCCCTGCCGGCCCTGGGCCTGGCGCTGTGGATGATCCTCTTCGCCCGGCCGCTGTCGGTGCTGGTGGGCCTGGCGCCGTTCCGCGCCTTCCATGGCCGCGAGAAGGTGTTCATCGCCTGGGTCGGCCTGCGCGGCGCGGTGCCGATCATCCTCGCGGTGTTCCCGCTGATGGCCGGGCTGCCCAACGCCCAGCTGTTCTTCAACGTGGCCTTCTTCATCGTGCTGATCTCGCTGCTGGTGCAGGGCACCAGCCTGCCCTGGGCCGCCAAGCTATTGCGCGTGGTGGTGCCGCCGGACCCGGCGCCGATCTCCCGCGCCGGCCTGGAAGTGCACCCGACCAGCGAGTGGGAGTTGTTCGTCTACCACCTGAGCAAGGAAAAGTGGTGCATAGGCGCGGCCCTGCGCGAGCTGAAGATGCCCGAGGGCACCCGCATCGCCGCGCTGTTCCGCGGCACCCAGCTGCTGCACCCCTCCGGCAGCACCATCCTCGAGGCCGACGACATCCTCTGCGTGATCGGCCACGAGCACGACCTGCCGGCCCTCGGCAAGCTGTTCAGCCAGGCCCCGGACCGCGGCCTGGGCGCGCGCTTCTTCGGCGACTTCGTGCTGGAGGGCGACGCCCAGCTCTCGGCGGTGGCCTCGCTCTACGGCCTCAAGCTCGACGGCGTCGATGGCGAGCAGAACCTCGGCCGCTTCATCGCCCAGCAGATCGGCGGCCAGGCGATCATCGGCGACCAGGTGGAGTGGAACGGCCTGACCTGGACCGTGGCCGCCCTGGACGGGAACAAGATCCGCAAGGTGGGGGTCAAATTCCCCGAAGGTCGCCCGGGCCCCGGGTTGTTCCTCTGACAGACCACCTCCACGGACGCTAGCCAAGCCAGCCCACGCCCCCTCCGCGGCGGTGCGTCGGCCGTGCCTTGCCGGCGCCGCACCGGGCGCACTACCCTCACTGCAACCTACCGAGAGCCGCTGATCGCGACCATGCAATCCCTGCGCACCCTGCTCGCCGCCGCCCTGCTCGGCGGCTGCCTCGCCGTCCTGCCCGCGCACGCCGAGGACAGCAACCAGCCACCGTCCGCCGAAGCCGTCCAGCAAAGCCTCGACGGCCTGGCCGAGCGCAAGCTCGCCGACGCCGATGCCAAGGCCACCAAGGCCAGCCTCGAGCGCACCCTGAAGCTGCTCGGCGCCCGCGACGACAGCGAGAAGCAGTTGGCCGAGCTGAAGGCCAGCCTGACCGACGCTCCCCGGCAGATCCTCGAGAACCAGCGCGCCCTGGCGCGCCTGAAGGGCAGCAGCGAGAAGCCGGCGGCCCAGCGCTACGCCGGAGAGAACGTCAGCCGCCTGGAAATGCTGCTCAACGACCGCTCCACCCAGTTGGCCGACTGGCAGAAGCAGCTGACCGAGGCGAAGAGCCAGTACATCACCGCGCAGACCCGCCCGGAACGCGCCCAGTCCGACATCAGCAACGCCCAGGCGCGCCTGCTGGAGATCGGCAACATCCTCAAGGCCGGCAAGGAGACCGGCAAGGCGCTGGCCCCCGAGCGGCGCAACGAACTGCTCGCCGAACAGGTCGCGCTCAACGCGCAGATCCAGCTGCTGCGCCAGCAACTGGCCGGCAACAACCTGTTGCAGGACCTGGCCAGCAGCCAGCAGGACCTGCTGGGCGAACAGGTCGCCCGCGCAGAGCGCGAGACCCTCGAACTGCAGACCATGATCAGCGGCATGCGCCGCGAGCAGTCGGAGAAGACCGTCGCCGAACTGGCCCGCGACGGCAGCCAGGGCGCCGGCAGCGACAGCCTGCTGAGCCAGGAGAACGCCGAGAACCTGCGCCTGTCCGACTACCTGCTGCGCACCACCGACCGCCTCAACGAGCTGACGCGGCGCAACCTCGAGGCCAAGCAGCACCTGGACAGCCTGACCCAGCTGGACCAGACCCTCGACCAGCAGATCAACGTGCTGCGCGGCAGCCTGCTGCTGTCCAAGGTGCTCTACCAGCAGAAGCAGTCGCTGCCGAAGATCAAGACCGACCAGGAACTGGCCGACGAGATCGCCGACCTGCGCCTGTACCAGTTCGAGCTGAACCAGAAGCGCGACGAACTGGCCAACCCGCAGCAGTACATCGACGACCTGCTCGCCCAGCAGCCCCAGGAAGCCGTGACTCCGCAGCTGCGCAAGGATCTGTCCACCCTGGCGGACACCCGCAGCGAGCTGATGGAGCGCCTCAACCACGAGCTCAACGCCGTGCTCAACGAGGCCATCACCCTGCAGCTGAACCAGAAGCAGCTCAAGGACACCAGCGACAACCTGCGCGCCACCCTCGACGAGCAGATGTTCTGGATTCCCAGCAACCGCCCGCTGGACCTGTCCTGGTTCAAGATGACCCCGACGCTGCTGCAGCACCAGCTCTCCGAGGTGCCCTGGGGCTCGGCGGTGGTCGAGGTGGGCGAGGGCCTGATCGACCGCCCGCTGCTGTTCCTGCCGCTGTTGCTGCTGATCGCCGGGCTGCTGTGGAAACGCCGCTACCTCTACGACAAGCTCGCCTCGATCAACGACGACATCGGCCACTTCAAGCGCGACAGCCAGGCGCACACGCCGCTGGCCCTGCTGCTGGCGCTGCTGCTGGCGCTGCCCGGCACCCTGACTCTGGCCATCGCCGGCCTGGCCCTGATGCTCGACGCCCGCGGGCAGAACGCCACCCTGGGCGCCGCGCTGCTGCAGATGGCCGAGGTCTGGCTGGTGTTCTACGCCGCGCACCGCATCCTCAGCCCCGGCGGCATCGCCGAGCGGCACTTCCACTGGAGCCAGGCCCAGGTGCGCTTCAGCAGCAAGCTGATCCGCCGCCTCGGCGTGGTGGTCATGGCCCTGGCCGCGGTGGTCACGGTGGCCGAGCGCCAACCCGGCAGCCTGGCCGACGACGTCATCGGCATCGCCGTGGTGCTCAGCGGCTTCGCGGTGATGACCTGGCTGATGGCGCGCATGCTCTTCGCCAGCCCCAGCACCAGCCGGCCGTCGGTGGTGAAGATGGTGGTCGGCGTGCTCTTCACCGCGCTGCCGGTGATGCTCTTCGTCGCCGTGTGCTTCGGCTACTACTACACAGCCCTGCGCCTGAGCGACCGACTGATCGACACCCTGTTCCTGCTCATGGTCTGGGTGGTGATCGAGGCCACCTTCGTCCGCGGCCTCAGCGTTGCGGCGCGGCGCCTGGCCTACCAGCGCGCCCAGGCCAAGCGGCAGAACCCGCCGAAGGAAGGCGCCGACGGCAACGAGACCGCGGAAGAGCCGACCCTGGGCATCGAGCAGATCAACGAGCAGTCCCTGCGCCTGATCCGCCTGGGCCTGCTGATCGGCTTCGTGGTGGCGCTGTACTGGGTCTGGGCCGACCTGATCAGCGTCGCCGCCTACCTGGACAACGTCACCCTCTACCAGTACACCGGCGGCAGCGGCGACAGCGCCACCAGCCTGCCGATCAGCCTCGGCGACGTGCTCATGGCGCTGGTCATCGCCGCGGTGACCGTGGCCCTGGCGCGCAACCTGCCGGGCCTGCTGGAAGTGCTGGTGCTGCAGCGCCTGACCCTGGCCCAGGGCAGCGCCTACGCCATCACCACCCTGCTGTCCTACGCCATCAGCGGCGTCGGCATCGTCAGCGCGCTGTCCACCCTGGGCGTCAGCTGGGACAAGCTGCAGTGGCTGGTGGCCGCCCTCTCGGTGGGCCTGGGCTTCGGCCTGCAGGCGATCTTCTCCAACTTCGTCTCCGGCCTGATCATCCTCTTCGAGCGCCCGGTGCGCATCGGCGACACCGTGACCATCGGCAACCTGTCCGGCACCGTCAGCCGCATCCGCATCCGCGCCACCACCATCACCGACTTCGACCGCAAGGAAATCATCGTCCCCAACCAGACCTTCATCACCGGGCAGCTGATCAACTGGTCGCTGAGCGACACCGTGACCCGCGTGACCATCAAGATCGGCCTGGCCTACGAGAGCGACCTGGCCCTGGCGCGCAAGCTCATGCTCGAAGCCGCGCGCGCCAACCCACGGGTACTCAACGACCCGGCGCCATCGCTGTACTTCCTGGCCATCAGCGCCAGCACCTTCGACTACGAGCTGCGCTTCCACGTGCGCGAACTGGGCGACCGCAACCCGGCGGTGGACGAACTGCTCACCGCCATCGCCCTGAGCTTCCGCGAGCACGGCGTGGACATGGCCTTCAACCAGCTGGACGTGTTCGTCAAGAACGGCGAGGGCAAGGAAATCCACCTGGCGCAGAACGTCACCCAGCTGCCCCTGGCGCTGCCCGGCGCGCCGCTGAAGGACCAGGACCCGCCGCTGCCGCCCGGCAGCAAGCCCTGAGTCTGGACGGCTCCGGACAAGTCCGAGCACAATGCTCGGACTTACCGGAGCCCGCCTGTGACCTTGAAACAGCTCGACGAACTGACCTTCGACAACCGCTTCGCCCGCCTGGGCGACGCCTTCTCCACCGAAGTCCTGCCCGACCCCATCGCCGAGCCGCGCCTGGTGGTGGCCAGCCCCGCCGCGATGGCGCTGCTCGACCTCGACCCGGCGGTGGCCGGGGAACCGGTATTCGCCGAAATCTTCTCCGGGCACAAGCTCTGGTCCGAGGCCGAGCCGCGGGCGATGGTCTACTCCGGCCACCAGTTCGGCGCCTACAACCCGCGTCTGGGCGACGGCCGCGGCCTGCTGCTGGGCGAGGTGGTCAATGACGCCGGCCAGCACTGGGACCTGCACCTGAAAGGCGCCGGGCAGACGCCCTACTCACGCATGGGCGACGGCCGCGCGGTACTGCGCAGCTCGATCCGCGAATTCCTCGCCAGCGAATACCTGCACGCCCTGGGCATCCCCAGCAGCCGCGCGCTTTGCGTCACCGGCTCGGACACCCCGGTATGGCGCGAGACCAGGGAAAGCGCCGCCATGCTGCTGCGCCTGGCGCCCAGCCACGTGCGCTTCGGCCACTTCGAGTACTTCTACTACACCCAGCAGCACGACAAGCTGAAGGAGCTGGGCGACTTCGTCCTGGCCAACCACTTCCCCGAGTGCCTGGAGCAGCCGCAGCCCTATGCCGCGTTCTTCCGCGCAGTGGTGGAAAGCAACGCCGAACTCATCGCCCACTGGCAGGCCTACGGCTTCTGCCACGGGGTGATGAACACCGACAACATGTCGATCCTCGGCATCACCTTCGACTACGGCCCCTACGCCTTCCTCGACGACTTCGACGCCAAGCACATCTGCAACCACTCCGACGACGCCGGGCGCTACAGCTTCAACAACCAGGTGCCCATCGCCCACTGGAACCTGGCGGCCCTGGCCCAGGCGCTGACGCCCTTCGTCGAGGTGGACGAACTGCGCGAGGCCCTCGGCCTGTTCCTGCCGCTGTACCAGGCCCACTACCTGGACCTGATGCGCCGCCGCCTGGGCTTCACCACCGCGGAGGACGGCGATCTGGACCTGGTGCAGCGCCTGCTGCAGGCCATGCAGAGTGGCGCGGTGGACTACAGCCTGTTCTTCCGCCGCCTCGGCGAGCAGGCGCCGGAACAGGCGCTGGCGCAGGTCCGCGAAGACTTCGTCGACCTCGCCGGCTTCGACGCCTGGGCCGCCGACTACCGCGCCCGCGCCGAACACGAAGGCGGCAGCCAGGACGAGCGCCGCGCCCGCATGCACGCGGTGAACCCGCTGTACGTGCTGCGCAACTACCTGGCCCAGGAAGCCATCGCCGCCGCCGAACAGGGCGACTACTCAGTGGTGCGCGAGCTGCACGAGACGCTCAGCAAGCCCTTCGAAGAACAGCCCGGACGCGAAGCCTTCACCCGCCGCCCGCCGGACTGGGGCCGGCACCTGGAGATCAGTTGCTCCTCCTGAGGCGGTTATAAGCTCAGGCGAAATCGTTCTGGCGCCGCCCCGCGGGCATTGCTCCCGGTCATTGACCGGTCGGGGCGCCGCTCGCATCCTCAGGGCTTTCTGCCCACCAAGGATGCTCGAACAATGAAACTGGAAACCCTGGCGATCCACGCCGGCTACAGCCCCGACCCGACCACCAAGGCGGTGGCCGTGCCGATCTACCAGACCACCTCCTACGCCTTCGACGACACCCAGCATGGCGCCGACCTGTTCGACCTGAAGGTGGCCGGCAACATCTACACGCGCATCATGAACCCCACCAACGACGTGCTGGAGCAGCGCGTCGCCGCCCTGGAAGGCGGCGTGGGCGCGCTGGCCGTGGCCTCGGGCATGGCCGCCATCACCTACGCCATCCAGACGGTGGCCGAGGCCGGCGACAACATCGTCTCGGTGGCCAAGCTCTACGGCGGCACCTACAACCTGCTGGCCCACACCCTGCCGCGCTTCGGCATCCAGACGCGCTTCGCCCCCCACGACGACGTGGCCGCCCTGGAAGCGCTGATCGACGAGCGCACCAAGGCGGTGTTCTGCGAGTCCATCGGCAACCCGGCGGGCAACATCGTCGACCTCCAGGCCCTGGCCGACGCCGCGCACCGCCACGGCGTACCGCTGATCGTCGACAACACCGTGGCCACACCGATCCTCTGCCGGCCCTTCGAGCACGGCGCGGACATCGTGGTGCACTCGCTGACCAAGTACATCGGCGGCCACGGCACCAGCATCGGCGGCATCGTGGTCGATTCCGGCAAGTTCCCCTGGGCGCAGCACAAGGAGCGCTTCCCGCTGCTCAACACCCCGGACCCGTCCTACCACGGCGTGACCTACACCGAAGCCTTCGGCCCGGCCGCGTTCATCGGCCGCTGCCGCGTGGTGCCGCTGCGCAACACCGGCGCGGCGCTGTCGCCGTTCAACGCCTTCCTCATCCTCCAGGGCCTGGAGACCCTGGCCCTGCGCATGGAACGCCACTGCGACAACGCGCTGAAGGTCGCCCACTACCTGGAACAGCACCCGCAGGTGGCCTGGGTGAAATACGCCGGCCTGCCGGAGCACCCCGAGCATGCCCTGGCCAAGCGCTACATGGGCGGCAAGCCGGCCTCGATCCTGTCCTTCGGCATCCAGGGCGGCGCCGAGGCTGGCGCGCGCTTCATCGACGCGCTGAAGCTGGTGGTGCGCCTGGTCAACATCGGCGACGCCAAGTCCCTGGCCTGCCACCCGGCCAGCACCACCCATCGCCAGCTCAACGCCGAGGAACTGGCCCGCGCCGGGGTGAGCCAGGACATGGTGCGGCTGTCCATCGGCATCGAGCACAGCGACGACATCATCGCCGACCTCGAACAGGCCCTGGCCGCCGCCGCGGCTTGATATCCGCCGGGCGCGGCTCCAGATTGGGGGAATCCCCTTCCGGAGCCGCGCCATGACCGACCCCCTGCTGATTCCCTGCCCCCACTGCGGCGGCCTCAACCGCCTGCCGGCCGAACGCCTGGGCGACCATCCGCGCTGCGGGCGCTGCAAGCACGAGGTGCTGCCGGGCAAGCCCTTCGCCGTCGACGAGGCCGGCTTCGCCGCCCAGCTCAAGGGCGACCTGCCGCTGCTGCTGGACGTCTGGGCCGACTGGTGCGGCCCGTGCAAGGCCTTCGCGCCGACCTTCGAGCAGGCCGCCGCGCGGCTTTCCGGACGCTGCCGCCTGGCCAAGCTGGACAGCGAAGCCAACCAGCGCCTGGCCGGGCAACTGGGCATCCGTTCCATCCCCAGCCTGATCCTCTTCAAGGACGGCCGCGAAGTGGCGCGCCAGAGCGGCGCCCTGCCGCTGCCGCAGCTGCTCGACTGGCTGGCCCGCCAGGGCCTGTGAGGCGCCGCGACCGCTTCGGTCAGCGCACCTGAGCGAAGCGGTCATTGCCCGCGCCGACGGCCGGGCTAGGCTTGCTGTGACCCCAGCACAGCGAGACCACCCCATGCTCTTTCCCGAAGAATTCGTCCGCCAGATGACCGAAGAGCACATCGCCTTCGTCAAGCGCACCGGGCTCAAGGCCGAAATCCTCGAGCGCGGCCACGTGCGCCTGCGCATGCCCCTGAAGGGCAACGAGAACCACCTGGGCACCATGTACGCCGCCGCCCTCTTCACCCTGGCCGAATTGCCGGGCGGGGTCCTGCGCCTGACCTGCTTCGAGAGCCACAACTTCTACCCCATCGTCAGGGAAGCCGGCCTGCGCTTCCGCCGCCCCGCCACCAGCGACGTCTGGGTCGAGGCCCGCCTGAGCGACGCCGAGATCGCCCGCATCGCCGAGGAGGCCACGCTCAACGGCAAGGCCGAGTACGTGCTGGACCTGCAACTGAAGGACGAACATGGCGAAGTGGTCGCCGAGAGCCACGCCGTCTATCAGCTGCGCAGCCGTTGATCCGCGGCCCTTGCGCTGCGTCAACATGCGCTCGCGTGGCTGGGCCAGAGTGGTGGGACCGCCGGAGGATCCCACCATGCCCAAGCACATCCTGGTCGCCCACGACCTCAGCGTCGAAGCCGACGTCGCCGTGCGCCGCGCCGCGCAACTGGCCGCCGAGCACGGCGCCCGCGTCAGCCTGCTGCACGTCATCGAACAACCCCTCGGCGCACCGCTGCTGGCCAAGGCCCGGCAGAGCGCCGTCGCCGCGCTGCAGGACAGCGCCCGCAGCGCCGGCCTGGAACACTACCAGCCGCTGGTCGCCGAGGGCCGCCCGGCCAACGTGATAGCCGCCACGGCGCAGGAGCTACAGGCGGACCTGCTGGTCACCGGCACCCACCGCCAGGCCCTGGTGGAGCGTTTCGACGGCACCACCCTGGAGCAGATCCTGCGCTGCAGCCGGGTGCCTGCCCTGCTGGTGACCGACTCGCAGCTGCGCCCCTACCAGCGGGCGCTCAGCGCCCTGGACTTCTCCGTCGGCGCCTGCCACGCCTGGCGCAGCGCCTGCGCCTGGCTGGCGCCGGGCGGCGAACTGCTGGCCCTGCATGCCTACGACGCCGGCAACGACCCCGGCCGGCTGCGCGAACGCCTGGACGAGCAACGCCAACTGCTGGAACAGCTGATGCACGACGAGAGCCAGCAGGTGGGCGGCCCGCTGCCGCAACTCGAGTGCCTGGTGAGTTCGATGGGGGTTCGCGAAGCGCTGGACCACAGCCTGGCCGACTGGCAGCCGCAGCTACTGGTGCTCGGCAGCCGCGGGCGCGGCGCGCTGCAACAGGCCCTTCTGGGCAGCACGGCGCGCTACTACCTGCGCCGGCCGCCTTGCGACCTGCTGGTCAGTGCCTGAATAGAGCAGCTGCAAGCTGCAAGCTTCAGGCTTCAAGCAGACCGTGCAGTTCGACGAACTGCTGGGTCAGCTTGTGGCGGGGGTCGAGGTAGATCAGCGGGGTGCAGGCCTGGTGCGACTCGCGCATCTTTACCGAGCTCATCAGGTACACCGGCAGCACCGGCATTTCCTCTTCCACCAGCTCGTCGAGCAGTTGCTGTGGCAGGCTGGCGCGCGGCTGGAACTGGTTGACCACGATGCCCTCCACTTCCAGGTCCTCGTTGTGGTCCTCCTTCAGCTCCTCGATCTCGCGCAGCAGGCCGTACAGCGCCTGGCGGGAAAAACTGTCGCAGTCGAAGGGGATCAGGCAGCGGTCGGCGGCGATCAGCGCGGATACCGTGTAGAAGTTCAGCGCCGGCGGGGTGTCCAGGTAGATGCGGTCGTAGTCCTCGGCCAGCTCGTCGAGCAGTTTGCGCAGCTTGTTGATCTTGTGCTTGGCCTCGAGCTTGGGCTGCAGGTCGGCCAACTCGGCGGTGGCGGTCACCACATGGAGGTTTTCGAACGGCGTCTCGTAGATGTCCACCTTGCCCTTGCGGGCGAAGGGGCCGCTGGAGAGGCTCTGCTTGAAGAAATCGGCGATGCCCATGGGCACGTCGTCGCCGGTCAGGCCGGTGAGGTAGTGGGTGGAATTGCCCTGGGCGTCCAGGTCCACCAGCAGCGTGCGGTAGCCCTCGGCGGCGCTCACGGCGGCCAGGTTGCAGGCAATGCTCGACTTGCCGACCCCGCCCTTCTGATTGAAAACCACGCGACGCATGAGCACCCCTCCAAGCCGTTCAAGTGACACCGGATTCTATGCAATGCCCATGACAAGGGCGAGCACTTGCGCATGCCGCCGGGCGGCGTCTAACCCGCCGCGCCTCGGGTGACCAGTTCGATGAAGGCCAGCGCCGCCGGCGAGGTCTCGCTGCGCCGCCGCACCAGCCACACCGAGCTGGTCGCGCCAGGGTCCAGCAGGGTGCGGTAGACCACCCCGTCCACCCGCGTGCGGCGGAACGAGCCGGGCAGCATGGAAACCCCCAGGCCCGCCGCCACCAGGCCGATGATGGTCATGGCCTCGCCGGCCTCCTGGCTGATGCGCGGGGTGAAGCCGGCTTGCCGGGCCAGCGCCTGCAACTGGTCGTACAGCCCGGTGCCGTAGCTGCGCGGGAAGAACACGAAGGGCTCCTCGGCCAGCGCCGCCAGTTCCAGGCCCTCCAGCGAATCGCGGGCCAGCGGGTGGTCGGCGCGCAGCACCGCCACCAGCGGTTCGCTGAACAGCTCCACCGCCTCCAGCGAGGCCGGCAGTTGGAAGGAGCGGATCACCCCGACCTGCAGGCGCTCTTCCTGCAGCGCTTCGACGATCTGCCGGCTGCTCATCTCCTGCAGGTCCAGGTGCACTTCCGGGTAGGCCTGGCGGAAGGCGTGGATGCTGCGCGGGATGGCCGAGGTGAAGGGCGCCGAGGCGGTGAAGCCGATGCGCAGCTCGCCCAGTTCGCCCTGGTGCGCGCGGCGCGCCAGGAGCACCGCGCGGTCGACCTGGGCCAACACCTGGCGGGCCTCGTCGAGGAACAGCCGGCCGGCTTCGGTCAGCGCCACCCGGCGGTTGGTGCGCTCCAGCAGGCGCGCGCCTATCTCCTCCTCCAGCGCCTGGATCTGCTGGCTCAGCGGCGGCTGGGAGATGCCCAGGGCCTCGGCGGCGCGGCCGAAATGCAGTTCCTCGGCGACGGCGATGAAGTAACGCAGGTGGCGCAGCTCCATGGGAACTCCGAATGAGTCGAATTACATATCAAACGTGTCGATCAATATATTGGAAATAATAAAAGCCCTTCCTTATCCTTGTCACACAAGCCCAATAACGACTTTCCACTTTCTGCCAGCCTGGCTGCGCGGGCCGATTTCGCTCGCCGCGAGGCACACCCCTTTCCAGAATCGAGGTGAGTTGTGAGTCACTCTGCCGTGCGGGCTTCGTCGGATTCCGAACCCGCCTTGCTGCAGGCCGCCGAGGCGGCCAACCAGGCGCTGGCCGGCGCCGTGAACGACATCGAGAGCTACATCGAGAAAGGCACCCCGGCCTTCATGCGCACCTCGCTTGCGCTGTTCTCCGGCGGCTTCGCCACCTTCGCCCTGCTCTACTGCGTGCAGCCGATGATGCCGGTGCTGTCGCAGACCTTCGCCCTCAGCGCCGCGCAGAGCAGCCTGGTGCTGTCCATCGCGACCATCATGATGGCCCTCGGCCTGCTGGTCACCGGGCCGATTTCCGACGCCATCGGGCGCAAGCCGATCATGGTCGCCTCGCTGGCCTTCGCCGCCCTCTTCACCCTGGCCAGCGCGGTGATGCCGACCTGGCACGGGGTGCTGGCCATGCGCGCGCTGGTCGGGCTGTCGCTCAGCGGCCTGGCGGCGGTGGGCATGACCTACCTGAGCGAGGAGATCCACCCACAGCACATCGGCCTATCCATGGGGCTGTACATCGGCGGCAACGCCATCGGCGGCATGAGCGGGCGGCTGATCACCGGCGTGCTGGTGGACTTCATGTCCTGGCACGCGGCCATCGCCATCCTCGGCGGCCTGGCCCTGGTGGCGGCCGTGGTGTTCTGGCGCATCCTCCCCGAATCGCGCAACTTCCGCCCCACCCCGCTGAACCTCCGGCAACTGGCCGACGGCTTCGCCTCGCACCTGCGCGATGCCGGCCTGCCCTGGCTGTTCCTCGAGGGCTTCCTGCTGATGGGCGCCTTCGTCACCCTGTTCAACTACATCGGCTACCGCCTGCTGGCCGATCCGTACCACCTCAGCCAGGCCGTGGTCGGCGTGCTCTCGCTGGTATACCTGGTGGGCATCTACAGCTCCGCCTGGGTCGGCTCGCTGGCCGACCGCCTGGGCCGGCGCAAGGTGCTCTGGGCGGTGATAGTGCTGATGCTCAGCGGCCTGCTGCTGACCCTGCTGCCGGCGCTGCCGCTGATAGTCGCGGGCATGCTGCTGTTCACCTTCGGCTTCTTCGCCGCGCACTCGGTGGCCAGCAGCTGGATCGGCCGCCGCGCGCTCAAGGCCAAGGGCCAGGCCTCGTCGCTGTACCTGTTCAGCTACTACCTGGGCTCCAGCGTGGCCGGCACCACCGGCGGGGTGTTCTGGCACCACTTCGGCTGGACCGGCGTCGGCCTGTTCATCGCCGCGCTGCTGAGCATCGCCGTGCTGGTGGCCCTGCACCTGGCGCGCCTGGCAGTGTTACCGCGCACCCTTCCCGCGCTGAGCACTTCGCATAGCTGAGTAGTTTCTACACACTCAGCTTTGGTTCTGTCGGCGACAGATATGCCAGTGTCGCCTCCGGATATGACATTCCCATGATCGCGACGCCCCTATCCCGGGGCGTCGTGGCGCTTCTACCCAAATCTTTCGCGCCTACGACCAAGGTCGTAACAAAATGTGGCGCGCATCTTGCGTTCAGGAAAAGGAACACCTCGTTGGATTATCAAAACGGCTTCGGCTGCGCAGGACGCATTTCCTTCCTTTTCTCGCTGTAGGTAACGCATGAGCAGTACCCCATCCGCCGGTCTGGCCCAGGGCCTGAAGAACCGTCACGTCACCATGTTGTCCATCGCCGGGGCCATCGGCGCCGGCCTCTTCGTCGGCTCCGGCCACGCCATCGCCGAAGCCGGCCCGGGCGTCATGGTTTCCTACCTGGCCGCCGGCCTGCTGGTGGTCCTGGTCATGCGCATGCTGGCCGAAATGGCCGTCGCGCAGCCGGACAGCGGTTCCTTCTCCACCTACGCCGACCGCGCCATCGGCCACTGGGCCGGGTTCACCATCGGCTGGCTGTACTGGTGGTTCTGGGTGCTGGTGATCCCGCTGGAGGCCAACGCCGCCGCCGCCATCATCCACGCCTGGATCCCCGGCGCGCCGATCTGGGTCCTGGCCTTCGTGATCACCGCGGCGCTGACCGTGACCAACCTGTTCAGCGTGAAGAACTACGGTGAGTTCGAGTTCTGGCTGGCGCTGATCAAGGTCGGCTCGATCATCGCCTTCCTGGTCATGGGTTGCGCGGCCATCTTCGGCGTCTCGCTGAACCCCGAGGTCAGCGGCATCAGCCACCTGTACGCCGAGGGCGGCTTCCTGCCCAAGGGCTGGGGCGCCGTGCTGGCGGCCCTGCTGACCACCATGTTCTCCTTCATGGGCTCGGAGATCGTCACCATCGCCGCCACCGAGTCCAAGGACCCGGCGCAGCAGATCACCCGCGCCACCAACTCGGTGATCTGGCGTATCGCGCTGTTCTACCTGCTGTCGATCCTGATCGTGGTCTGCCTGGTGCCGTGGAACGACCCGCGCCTGGTGAGCATGGGCTCCTACCAGACCGTGCTGGAGCACCTGCACGTGCCCTACGCCAAGCTGATCGTCGACATCATCGTCCTGGTCTCGGTGACCAGCTGCCTGAATTCGGCGCTCTACACCGCCTCGCGGATGATGTACTCGCTGAGCAAGCGCGGCGACGCCCCGCGCATCGCCCAGGTGACCAGCGCCAGCCGCACCCCGGTGTACGCCGTGCTGCTGTCCACCGCCATGGCCTTCCTGTGCACCTTCGCCAACTACCTGGCCCCGGCCGAAGTGTTCAACTTCCTGCTGGCCAGCTCCGGCGCCATCGCCCTGCTGGTGTACCTGGTGATCGCCATTTCGCAGCTGAACATGCGCAAGAAGCTGCTCGCCCAGGGCCACCAACTGACGCTGAAGATGTGGCTGTTCCCCTGGCTGACCTGGGCGGTGATCATCTTCATCAGCGCCGCGCTGGTGATCATGATGATCCGCCCGGACCACCGCATGGAGGTGGTCGCCACCGCCCTGCTGACCATCGTGGTGGTGTGCTCCGGCCTGTTGGTCTCGAACCGTCGCAAGGCCCAACGCGCCACAGGCTACGCGGCCGACGCCGCCTGACGCAGCGCCCATGAAAAAGCCCCGCCATTGGCGGGGCTTTTTCGTTGGGTGCATGTTTTGTAGGAGCGCGCCCTGCGCGCGAATCGCGGGCAGGGCCCGCTCCTACAGGCTGGCACCGAATTTTCCGACCATGCCCGCAGGGCGAAGCGTCAGTGATACTGCGCCGACAGCTCGTGCACCGCCTCGAAGAAGACGCCGGCATGGGCCGGGTCGACTTCCGGGGTGATGCCGTGGCCGAGGTTGAACACGTGGCCGCTGCCCTGGCCGTAGGCGCCGAGGATGCGCGCCACTTCGCGGCGGATGGCTTCCGGGTTGGCGTAGAGCACCGACGGGTCCATGTTGCCCTGCAGCGCCACCTTGTCGCCGACGCGGGCGCGGGCGCTGCCGATGTCGCAGGTCCAGTCCAGGCCCAGCGCTTCGGCGCCGGTGTCGGCCATGGATTCCAGCCACAGGCCGCCACCCTTGGTGAAGAGGATCACCGGCACCTGGCGGCCGTCGTGCTCGCGGATCAGGCCGTCGACGATCTTCTTCATGTAGGCCAGGGAGAACTCCTGGTACGCCGCCGCCGAGAGGCTGCCGCCCCAGGAGTCGAAGATCTGCACGGCCTGGGCGCCGGCGCGGATCTGCCCGTTGAGGTAGCTGGTGACCGACTGCGCCAGCTTGTCGAGCAGCGCGTGCATGGCCTGCGGGTTGTCGTAGAGCATCGCCTTGGACTTGCGGAAGTCCCTGCTGGAGCCGCCTTCGACCATGTAGGTGGCGAGGGTCCAGGGGCTGCCGGAGAAACCGATCAGCGGCACCCGGCCGTTCAGTTCGCGGCGGATGGTGCGCACGGCGTCCATGACGTAGCCCAGGTCCTTCTCCGGATCGGGGATCGGCAGCGCCTCGATGTCGGCCAGGCTGGAGACCACCTTCTTGAAGCGCGGGCCCTCGCCGCTCTCGAAGAACAGACCCTGGCCCATGGCGTCGGGGATGGTGAGGATGTCGGAGAAGAGGATCGCCGCGTCCAGCTGCGGGTAGCGGTCCAGCGGCTGCAGGGTCACCTCGCAAGCCAGTTGCGGGTTCATGCACAGGCTCATGAAGTCCCCGGCCTTGGCGCGGGTGGCGCGGTATTCCGGGAGATAGCGGCCGGCCTGGCGCATCATCCACACGGGGGTAACGTCGACGGGCTGCTTGAGCAGGGCACGGAGGAAGCGATCGTTCTTCAGGGCAGTCATGGCGGCATCCGGCAAAAAAGTGCGGGCATTTTCGCAAAGCCCAAAGCAAAAGGCACGGCGGGGGCCGTGCCTTTTGTCCATCGCGGCATTCTGCCGCAGCGCTGGTGCTTCTGCTCTTCGTAGGAGCGAGCTTGCTCGCGAACAAACCCCTGCAGCGGGGCTAGGGTTCGCGAGCAAGCTCGCTCCTACAAGAGCAGGTGTCAGACGCCGAGGTAGTCGAGGATGCCTTCGGCGGCCGTGCGCCCTTCGAAGATCGCCGTCACCACCAGGTCGGAACCGCGGACCATGTCGCCGCCGGCGAAGATCTTCGGGTTGCTGGTCTGGTGCTTGAACTGCGCGGCGGCCGGGGCGATGACGCGGCCCTGGCTGTCGATCTCGACCTGGTGCTGCTCGAACCAGGGCGCCGGGCTCGGGCGGAAGCCGAAGGCGATCAGCACGGCTTCGGCCGGGATGATCTCCTCGGAGCCCGGGATCGGCTCGGGGCTGCGGCGGCCACGGGCGTCCGGTTCGCCGAGACGGGTCTCGACCACCTTCACGCCTTCCACCTTGTCCTCGCCGACGATGGCGATGGGCTGGCGGTTGAAGAGGAACTTCACGCCCTCTTCCTTGGCGTTCTTCACCTCTTTGCGCGAACCGGGCATGTTCTCTTCGTCGCGGCGGTAGGCGCAGGTCACGCTCTTGGCGCCCTGACGGATGGAGGTGCGGTTGCAGTCCATCGCGGTGTCGCCGCCGCCCAGGACCACCACGCGCTTGCCCTTCATGTCGACGAAGTCCTCGGGGGACTTCTCGAAGCCGAGGTTGCGGTTCACGTTGGCGATCAGGAAGTCCAGCGCATCGTGCACGCCGGGCAGGTCCTCGCCGGGGAAGCCACCCTTCATGTAGGTGTAGGTGCCCATGCCCATGAACACGGCATCGTACTCATCGAGCAGCTGCTCCATGGTCACGTCCTTGCCGATCTCAGTGTTCAGGCGGAACTCGATGCCCATGCCGGTGAAGACTTCGCGGCGGCGCGACAGCACGTGCTTTTCCAGCTTGAACTCGGGGATGCCGAAGGTCAGCAGGCCGCCGATTTCCGGGTTGCGGTCGAACACCACCGGGGTCACGCCGTTGCGCACCAGCACGTCGGCGCAGCCCAGGCCGGCCGGGCCGGCGCCGATCACCGCGACGCGCTTGCCGGTGGGCTTGACCTTGGACATGTCCGGGCGCCAGCCCATGGCGAAGGCGGTGTCGGTGATGTATTTCTCCACCGAGCCGATGGTCACCGCGCCGAAACCGTCGTTGAGGGTGCAGGCACCCTCGCAGAGGCGATCCTGCGGGCACACCCGGCCGCAGACTTCCGGCAGGGTGTTGGTCTGGTGCGACAACTCGGCGGCGGCCAGGATGTTGCCTTCGGAAACCAGCTTCAGCCAGTTGGGGATGAAGTTGTGGACCGGGCACTTCCACTCGCAGTACGGGTTGCCGCAGCCCAGGCAGCGATGGGCCTGGTCAGCCGCCTGCTGCGGCTTGAACAGGTCGTAGATTTCCACGAACTCGCGCTTGCGCTGGCGCAGCAGTTTCTTCTTCGGATCCTTGCGCCCGACTTCGATGAACTGGAAGTCATTGTTGAGACGTTCAGACATTTCAAGACCTCTTCAGACTTCAGGCGCTTATTGCGGGTTGGCACGGGTGCTGGTCAGCAGGGAACCGAGGCTCGCGGCCTTCGGTTTCACCAGCCAGAACCGACGCAGGTAGTCGTCGAGGTTCTCCAGCAGGTTCGCACCCCACTCGCTCGCCGTTTCCTCGACATATTCCACCAGGACCTTGCGCAGGTGGCTGCGCTGGGCCTCCATCGCCTCGCCGCTGATCCGCTGGATTTCCACCAGCTCATGGTTCACGCGGTCGACGAAGGTGTTGTCCATGTCCAGGACGTAGGCGAAGCCCCCGGTCATGCCGGAGCCGAAGTTGTAGCCGGTCTTGCCCAGTACGCAGACGAAACCGCCGGTCATGTACTCGCAGCAGTGGTCACCGGTGCCCTCGACCACGGCGTGGGCGCCGGAGTTGCGCACGCCGAAACGCTCGCCCGCGGTGCCGGCGGCGAACAGCTTGCCGCCGGTGGCGCCGTACAGGCAGGTGTTGCCGACGATGGCCGACTCCTGGGTCTTGAACGGGCTGCCCTTGGGCGGGGTCACCACCAGCTTGCCGCCGGTCATGCCCTTGCCCACGTAGTCGTTGGCGTCGCCTTCCAGGTACAGGTGCAGGCCGCCGGCGTTCCACACGCCGAAGCTCTGCCCCGCGGTGCCCTTGAAGCGGAAGGTGATCGGCGCCTTGGCCATGCCCTGGTTGCCGTGCACCCGGGCGATCTCGCCGGACACGCGCGCGCCGATGGAACGGTCGCAGTTGCAGATGTCCAGCTCGTACTCGCCGCCCTTGGCGCCTTCGATGGCGCCGCGGGCCAGCTCGACCATCTTCTCGGCCAGCAGGCCCTGGTCGAACGGCGGGTTCTTCTCGACTTCACAGAACTGCGGCTTCTCGGCCGGGATCAGGTCGCTGCCCAGCAATGGGGTGAGGTCGAGGTTGCCCTGCTTGGCGGTTTCGCCGGGCAGGATTTCCAGCAGGTCGGTACGGCCGATCAGCTCGGCGAGGCTGCGCACGCCCAGCTTGGCCAGCCATTCGCGGGTCTCGCTGGCGATGAAGGTGAAGAAATTCGTCACCATCTCGACCGTGCCGATGAAGTGGTCCTTGCGCAGCTTGTCGTTCTGGGTGGCCACGCCGGTGGCGCAGTTGTTCAGGTGGCAGATGCGCAGGTACTTGCAGCCCAGGGCGATCATCGGCGCGGTGCCGAAGCCGAAGCTCTCGGCGCCGAGGATGGCCGCCTTGATCACATCCAGACCAGTCTTCAGGCCGCCGTCGGTCTGCACGCGGACCTTGCCGCGCAGGTCGTTGCCGCGCAGGGTCTGGTGCGCCTCGGCGAGGCCCAACTCCCAAGGCGAACCGGCGTACTTGATGGAGGTGATCGGCGATGCGCCGGTACCGCCGTCGTAGCCGGAGATGGTGATCAGGTCGGCATAGGCCTTGGCCACGCCGGCGGCGATGGTGCCCACGCCCGGCTCGGAGACCAGCTTCACCGACACCAGCGCCTGCGGGTTGACTTGCTTGAGGTCGAAGATCAGCTGCGCCAGGTCCTCGATGGAGTAGATGTCGTGATGCGGCGGCGGCGAGATCAGCGTCACGCCGGGCACCGCGTAGCGCAGGCGGGCGATCAGGCCGTTGACCTTGCCGCCGGGCAGCTGGCCGCCCTCGCCGGGCTTGGCGCCCTGGGCCACCTTGATCTGCAGGACCTCGGCGTTGACCAGGTATTCCGGGGTCACGCCGAAGCGGCCGGTGGCCACCTGCTTGATCTTCGAGCTCTTCAGCGTGCCGTAGCGCGCCGGGTCCTCGCCGCCCTCACCGGAGTTGGAGCGCCCGCCGAGGCGGTTCATGGCTTCGGCCAGCGCCTCGTGGGCTTCCGGCGACAACGCGCCGAGGGAGATGCCGGCGGCGTCGAAGCGCTTGAAGATCGACTCCAGCGGCTCGATTTCGTCGAGGCTCAGCGGCTGCGCGGCAGTCTTCACCTGCAGCAGGTCGCGGAGCATCGACACCGGGCGCTTGTCCACCAGCGCGGTGTATTCCTTGAATTTCTCGTAGTCGCCCTGCTGCACGGCAGCCTGCAGGGTGTTGACCACGTCCGGGTTGTATGCGTGGTACTCGCCGCCGTAGACGAACTTCAGCAGGCCGCCCTGCTGGATCGCCTTGCGGTTGTTCCAGGCCTCACCGGCCAGCAGCTTCTGCTCGTTCTCGATGTCGAGGAAGCGCGCGCCCTGGATGCGGCTGGGCACGCCCGGGAAGCACAGGCCGGTGACCTCGTCGGCCAGGCCGATGGCTTCGAACAGCTGGGCGCCGCGGTAGGAGGCGATGGTGGAGATGCCCATCTTCGACAGGATCTTCATCAGGCCCTTGGAGATGCCCTTGCGGTAGTACTTGAACACCTCGTAGAGGTCGCCCAGCACTTCGCCGGTGCGGATCAGGTCGGCCAGCACCTCGTAGGCGAGGAACGGGTAGACCGCCGAGGCACCGAAGCCCACCAGCACCGCGAAGTGGTGCGGGTCGCGGGCGGTGGCGGTCTCCACCAGGATGTTCGAGTCGCAGCGCAGGCCGGTCTGCACCAGGCGGTGGTGCACGGCGCCGACGGCCAGAGCCGCGTGCACCGGCAGCTTGCCGGGGGCGATGTGGCGGTCGGAGAGCACCAGCAGCACCTTGCCGGCGCGCACGGCTTCCTCGGCCTGGTCGGCGATGTTGCGCACGGCCGCTTCCAGGCCGACCGACTCATCGTAGTTCAGGTCGATGTGGTGGCGGTCGAAGCCCGGGCGCTCCAGGTTCATCAGGCTGCGCCACTTCGCCGGGGAGATCACCGGGGTGGTCAGGATGGCCTGGTTGGCGTGGTGCGGCGACTCTTCGAAGATATTCTGCTCGACGCCCAGGCAGGTCTCCAGGGACATCACGATCGCTTCGCGCAGCGGGTCGATCGGCGGGTTGGTGACCTGCGCGAAGACCTGGCGGAAGTAGTCGTAGGGCGAGCGGATGCGCTTGGACAGCACCGCCATCGGGGTATCGTCGCCCATCGAGCCGACCGCTTCCTGGCCCTGCTCGGCCAGCGGGCGCAGCACCTGGTCACGCTCCTCGAAGGTGACCTGGAACATCTTCATGTACTGCTTGAGCTGGTCGCTGTCGTAGCTGGCCACGCCCTGGTCGTCTTCCAGGGTCGCCTGGATGCGCAACGCGCGCTGGCGCAGCCACTGCTTGTACGGGTGGCGCGACTTCAGGCGGTTGTCGATGTCCTCGGTCTGCAGCAGCTGGCCGGTCTCGGTATCCACCGCGAGGATCTGCCCCGGGCCGACGCGGCCCTTGGCCAGCACGTCCTCGGCCTTGTAGTCCCAGACGCCGATTTCCGAGGCCAGGGTGATGTAGCCGTTCCTGGTGGTGACCCAGCGCGCCGGGCGCAGGCCGTTGCGGTCGAGCAGGCAGACGGCGTAGCGGCCGTCGGTCAGCACCACGCCGGCGGGGCCGTCCCACGGCTCCATGTGCAGCGAGTTGAATTCATAGAACGCGCGCAGGTCGGCGTCCATGGTCTCGACGTTCTGCCAGGCCGGCGGAATGATCATGCGCAGGCCGCGGAACATGTCCATGCCGCCGGTGACCATCAGCTCGAGCATGTTGTCCATGCTCGAGGAGTCCGAACCCACGCGGTTGACCAGCGGACCGAGCTCGTCGAGGTTCGGCATGAACTCGTTGACGAACTTGCTGCGCCGGGCCTGGGCCCAGTTGCGGTTGCCGGTGATGGTGTTGATCTCGCCGTTGTGCGCCAGCAGGCGGAACGGCTGGGCCAGCGGCCACTTCGGCAGGGTGTTGGTGGAGAAGCGCTGGTGGAAGACGCAGATGGCGGTCTTCAGGCGCTCGTCGGAAAGGTCCGGATAGAAGGCGGCGAGGTCCGCCGGCATCATCAGGCCCTTATAGATCATGGTCTTGTGCGAGAAGCTGCAGACGTAATGGTCGGCGTCGGCGGCGTTGGCCACCGAGGAGCGCCGACGGGCGCAGAACAGCTTCACGGCGAAGTCCTGGTCGGACAGGCCTTCGCCGCCGACGAACACCTGCTCGATCTGCGGCAGGCGCTCCAGGGCCAGGCGGCCGAGCACGCTGGTGTCGATCGGCACCTTGCGCCAGCCGACCAGCTGCAGACCTTCGGCCTCGATCTCGCGATTCATGTTCGCGCGAGCGGCCTCGGCCTTCACCGGGTCCTGGTTGAAGAAGACCATGCCCACCGCGTATTGGGCGGGCAGATCGGTCGCGAACTCGGCCTTGGCCACCGCCCGCAGGAACTCGTCGGGCTTCTGGATCAGCAGCCCACAGCCGTCCCCGGTCTTCCCGTCCGCGTTGATCCCACCTCGGTGGGTCATGCAGGTCAGTGCTTCGATGGCGGTTTGCAGAAGTTCATGGCTTGGCTCGCCCTGCATATGGGCGATCAGGCCGAATCCGCAGTTATCCTTGAACGTCTCAGGATGGTACAGACCTGCTTTCATAGGGAACTCTCACCGGCAAAACTTTTTTAATTCAGCGACTTCGCCTGTCTTCTCGCTCAAGCGGCAAGTTTCCGACAGGCAAAGGGAGGCCATTGTACATAGGTACAAGGCGCCTCACAAATTTTTGGCGAGAGGCTGAAATTGGATGTCGCATTCCTGAAAGAAAAAACCCGCCAGTCGTGCTTGTGACTGGCGGGTTTTCATTTTTGCGACAGCGCGTCAGTGGGCGCTGGCGATTTCCTGCTGGATGCTGGCGAAGGTGCGCGGCCAGGGTTTGCCGCCCTGGGCCTTGGCCGACAGGCTCTTCACCGCGGCCACGGCGGCGGCGCGGCTGGGGAAGCTGCCGTAGGTCACCACGTAGAAGGGCTTGCCCTGCAGGGTCTTGCGGAAGTAGCGGTACTCGCCGCCGCCCTGCTTGCTGATGTAGGCCTTGGCGCTGGCCTCGGAGCCAGTGCCCAGCACCTGCACAGCATAATTCCCCGCGGGCTGCGAGCGATACCACTGGCTACCGGCACCACCGGCGGCGGCGCTGGCCTTGGCCGGGGCCGCAGGCTTGCTCGGCGCAGCCTTGGCCACGGCCTTGGGTTCTGCCGGCTTGGCCGCGGGCTTGGCGACCGGTTTCACCGGCTCGGCCTTGGCCACCGGTTTGCTGACCGGGGCCGGGGCAGGCGTCGAAACCACCGGCTGCGCCGGAGCGCTCGCCACGCTCGGCGCCGACGGCACCGGATTCAGCGGTTGCGGCGCGCTCTTTCCGGCCAGCGGCGCGAGCGGCGGTGCAGAGGTGGTCACGGTCGGCGGCACGCCGGGCGCGGGCATGGCGCCTTCGTCAGCGTCTTCCTGGCCACCGGCCTGGGCCATGGGCTCGCGGATGACCGGCTGGGCCTCGCCCACCAGCGGCAGCGGCACCGGCTGGTTGGAACCGGCGAACTCCACCGAGGGGCCGGAGCCCGAGGCCGGCGCCTGGGCGGCGCCCGGCTGCGCGGCGGAACCCATCGGCAACTGCGCGGAAGCCTGGGTGGCGGCGCTATCCGGCTTGCTGGTGCGGCCCTGCATGAACCAGGCCGCGACAACGCCGATGGCGACCACGCCGAGGATCAGCAGATGTTTCTTCGGCAGGCGCAGGCTGGCGCCAGGAGCGGCCTTGCGGGCGCCGCCACGGTCGGCCAGCATCGCCTCGATCAGGGCGTCGCGGGCCACCTGGTTGATCGAGCCCGGCCAGCCGCCGGACTGCTCGTGGATATCGGCCAGCAGGTCGTCGGAAATCAGCTCCGCGCCCTGCCCTGCGCCTTCCAGGCGCTGCGCCAGGTATTCGCGGGTTTCTTCCTCGCTGTAGGGCTGCAGTTCGATGGCGTGGAAGCGCTCCTCGCCCTCGGACAGCGCCTCCAGCCGCGACAGCAGCTCGGGCTCGCCGAACAGGAACACGTGCAGGCGCGCCTCGCTGTTGCCGGCGGCCAGCAACAGCAGCACTTCCAGGGCGCCGTCACGCAGTTGCTCGGCATCGTCCACCAGCAGGTAGACGTCCTGCCCGGTGATCGCCAGCTGGGCGACCTTGGCCAGGATGGCCTCGATGCTCACCTGGGTGATGCCAAGGCCCTGGGCCAGCTGGCGCATCAGGGTGGCTTCGTCGGCCGCCGAACGGCCGGAGATCACCACGCTGGACACCGCATCCTTGTTGGTGCTGGCCACCAGGGCCTGGCGCAGCAGCGTCTTGCCGCTGCCCAGGGGGCCGGTCACCGCCAGCAGCAGGTGGCTGTAGCGCGCCAGGTGGTGCAGTTGGCCCAGCACCGGCTTGCGCTGTGCCGGGAAGAACTTGAAGCCAGGAACCCGCGGAGCGAAGGGATCGTGGCTGAACTGGTAGTGGGCCAGGAAGGCCTCATCGGCATGCAAGCTGGACATGGGACCTCAATGTTCTCCTAACTGATCGACCAGGGCCTGGTAATCAGTACGCAGGGTTTCTTCCAGAATCTCACGAGGGAAGTCCGCAGTGACCACCGCATCCCCCAGCCCTTTCAGCAATACGAGGCGCAGACGGCCGTCGAGCACCTTCTTGTCCACCGCCATGTGCTCGAGGAAGTCCCCGGCGCTCATTTCCTTCGGCGGCACCACCGGCAGTTTCGCCCGCTGCAGCAGGCGCACGCCACGGTCGCGCTCGGCGGCGGTCAGCCAGCCCAACAGATGCGACATCTGCAGTGCCATCACGGTTCCCGCACCCACGGCTTCGCCGTGCAGCCAGACGCCATAGCCCATGTGGGTCTCGATGGCATGACCAAAGGTGTGGCCGAGGTTCAGGGTGGCGCGCACCCCGGATTCCCGTTCGTCGGCGCCCACCACCCGGGCCTTGGCCGCGCAGGAGCGCTCGATGGCTTCGGCCAGGGCGGTGGAGTCGAGCGCCAGCAGCGCGTCGACGTTGTCTTCCAGCCAGGCTAGGAAAGGCTCGTCGCAGATCAGGCCGTACTTGATCACTTCCGCCAGGCCGGCGGACAGCTCGCGCTCCGGCAGCGTGCGCAGCGAGGCGGCATCGATCACCACCGCCTGCGGCTGGTAGAAGGCGCCGATCATGTTCTTGCCCAGCGGGTGGTTGATACCGGTCTTGCCGCCCACCGAGGAATCCACCTGGGACAGCAGGGTGGTCGGCACCTGGATGAAATCGACGCCGCGCTGGTAGCAGGCCGCAGCGAAGCCGGTCATGTCGCCGACCACGCCGCCGCCGAGGGCGATCAGGGTGGTCTTGCGGTCATGCCGCGCCTGCAGCAGGGCATCGAAGATCAGCTGCAGGGTTTCCCACTGCTTGTAGGCTTCGCCATCGGGCAGGACCACGGCGATCTGCGCGTAGTCGGCCAGCGTCTTCTGCAGGCGCGCCAGGTACAGCGGTGCGATTGTCTCGTTGGTGACGATGGCGACCTGCCGCCCACGGATATGCGGCGCGAAATGACGCGGATCATCCAGCAGCCCTTCGCCGATGTGGATCGGGTAGCTGCGGTCGCCGAGATCGACAGTGAGTGTGCGCATGAAGCCCCCAGACAGGAAAGGGCACTAGGATAACGCAGAACCGCGCGCCCTTTAATGGCGCTCCAGCCTGCGCAGGCGATCGAGTATCTCCAGCACCACCAGGCGCGGTGGCCGCTCGTCGGTTTCCACCACCACGTCGGCGATCTCCCGGTACAGCGGATCGCGCAGGGCCATGAGGTCGCGCAGGATCTGCCCCGGGTTGGGCTTCTGCAGCAGCGGCCGGTTCCGGTCGCGGGCGGTGCGGGCGATCTGCTGGTCGACCGAGGCGTGCAGGTAGACCACCTTGCCGCCGGCCTTGAGCGCGGCGCGGTTGGCCTCGCGCAGCACGGCGCCGCCGCCGGTGGCGATCACCACGCCGTCGCCGTCGCAGAGTTCGGCGAGCATGGCGGTTTCCCGCTCACGAAAGCCGGCCTCCCCCTCGACGTCGAAGATCCAGGGGATGTTGGCTCCGCAGCGCTGTTCGATCTCCTTGTCGGAGTCCTTGAAGTCGAGGTGCAGCTCTTTGGCAAGAAGACGCCCGATGGTGCTCTTTCCAGCACCCATCGGGCCTACCAGAATCAAATTGGGCACGGCATTGATCAACGATCGATGGCAATGGCCTGATTATTCATGATCCGGGGAGTGAGGAAAACCAGAAGCTCGTTCTTGGTGTCCGTCACATAGTCGTTCTTGAACAGGCGGCCGACGACCGGTACGTCGCCGAGGAACGGGACCTTGGAGGTGGTCTTGGTCTGGGTGTTGGAGAACACCCCGCCGATGACGATGGTTTCACCGTCGTTGACCAGCACCTTGGCGTTGACCTCGTTCTTCTTGATCGGCGGCACGCCGAGCAGCGCGTTCTGGTAGTCGGGCTCGTCCTTGTTCACCTTGACCTGCATGATGATGCGGTTGTCCGGGGTGATCTGCGGGGTGACCTCCAGGGACAGCGCGGCCTCCTTGAAGGACACCGAGGTGGCGCCGCTGGAGCTGGCTTCCTGGTAGGGAATCTCCGAGCCCTTGAGGATCTTCGCGGTTTCCTTGTCCGAGGTGACCACCTTCGGCTGCGACACCACCTCGCCGTTGCCGGTCTTCTCCATGGCGTTGAGCTGCAGGTCCAGGGTGGTGTTGTCGGTGACGAAGCCGATGCCGATGCCGGAGGTCGGCGTCGCGGTGGTCACGCCCAGGTCAACGAAGGTATTGCTCGTGCTGTTGGCGCCACCGGTGATGTTGAAGTTGCCGCGATTGCTCAGCGAACCACCCCATTGCACCCCCAGCTCCTTGGTGTAGTCGACGCTGGCCTCGACGATGCGCGCCTCGATCATCACCTGGCGTACCGGGATGTCCAGCTGCGATACGATGCGGCGCAGCTCGTCCAGGCGGTCCTGGGTCTGGTAGGCGATGATGGCGTTGGTGCGGTCGTCGACGGTGATGGAGCCACGGTTGTCGGTGCCGGCGGCAGGCTGGGCGCCCGGGCCGGAACTGGTGCCGGTCACGGACTGGAACAGCTTGGCGATGTCGGAAGCCTTGGCGTAGTTCACCTGGATCAGTTCGCGACGCAGGGGCGCCAGTTCGGCGATCTGCTTCTGCGCTTCCAGCTCCTGGCGCTCACGCGCGGCGATCTCGTCGGCCGGCGCCACCAGCAGGACGTTGCCGACCTTGCGCTTGTCCAGGCCCTTGGTCTTGAGCACCAGGTCCAGCGCCTGGTCCCAGGGCACGTTCTGCAGGCGCAGGGTGATGTTGCCCTGCACGGTGTCGGAGGCCACCAGGTTGAGGTCGGTGAAGTCGGCGATCAGCTGCAGCACCGAGCGCACGTCGATGTCCTGGAAGTTCAGCGACAGTTTCTCGCCGGTGTAGGCGAAGCTGTCCTTCTTGCGCTTCTCGGCCTCGTTGCTGGTCATCGGCTTGATGCTGACGGTCATGCGGTTGTCGGTCTGGAACACCAGGTAGTCGTACAGGCCGCTGGGCTCGATGACGATGCTGGCCTTGTCGCCGGCCGCCGAGGCGTTGACGAACTGCACCGGAGTGGCGAAGTCCTTCACGTCCAGGCGCACGCGCAGGCTGTCGGGCAGCTGGGTGCGCGGGAAGTCCAGGCGGATCTTGCCGCCCTGCTCCTGGATGTCCGGGCTGACGCTCGGGTCGGACAGGTCGATGACCACGTTGCCCTCGCCCTGCTCGCCACGCTGGAAGTCGATGTTGCGGATCGCCTTGCCCACCGGCACGTAGGGCTTGGGCTGCGCCGGGCGAGGCGCCGCGGCATAGGCCGGGGCCGCGCTCGGCGCGGAGCTGGCCGCCGCCGCGGGCGCGCCACCACCCTGGCCGACCAGGATGATCAGGTCGTTGCCCTGGGCGCGGGTGGAATACGGCACCAGGGTGGTCAGGTTGATGATCAGGCGGGTGCGGTCCTTGGCCTCGACCACGGTCAGGCTGCGCGCGTTGCCCACGCCCAGCTCGCGGTTCTTGCTGCCCAGTTTGTTCTGCACGCCCGGCAGGTCCAGGGCGATGCGCGCCGGCTGCTCGATGGTGTAGCCACGCGGCGCGGCCACCGGCTCGTCGAAGCCCAGCTTGAGCTCCACGCGATCCCCCGGCAGCGAGGCCACATCGACGCGCTGCAGGTTGGCGGCGAGCAGGCTCGGCGCGAAAAGGCCGGCCAACAGGGCAAAGCCCAGGCGGGTCATAGTTCTGTTCATCGTCGTCTGTATCCGTCGTGCAGACAGCAGTTTGTTATCCATGGTCATCCCCGCCCTTAGGAGCGCTCCTTGAGAGTCAGGCTGCGCGGACGCTCGAGCCAGCCACCCTCACCGTCAGGAACGATCTCGACTACATCGATCTTGCCTTCGCTGATGGAAACGATCTTCCCATCGTTGCGCCCCAGATAATCCCCCACCTTGACCCGGTGCACCCCTCCTGCACCGCGGACCAGGGCGAACGTACCCTCCTGGTTGGACAGTGTCCCCACCATCTCGAAGGTCTCGATGTTGAAACCCTCCAGGAACTGCTTGACCCGCGTTTCGTCGGGCTTGACCACCTTGGAGCCCTTCTGCTTGATCGCCAGGTCGATCTTCACCGGCGGCTGGAACGGGCTGCGCAGGGACGAGGCGTTGTAGGTGAAGGCCTCGTAGGGCTGGAACTTGGGCAGCGGCTCGATGGCGCCCTTGGGCCGCGCACGGACCTCGTCCATGTACGCCTGCAGGTCGGCGAAATCGCCACCCGAACCGCAACCATTCAGACTCAGCAGCAACAGGCCACACAGCATCAGGCGCTTGTTCATTTCTTCGCCCCCGCCTTGTTGGCCGCCGGCTTGGCCTGCACGCCTTTGTCGTTGTAGCGGTAGGTCTTGGCCACGATGGTCATGCGCAGCTTGGTGGTACTGTCCGCACTCACGGGTTTGATCTCGAAGTCGTGCAGGGTGACGATCCGCGGCAGGCTGGCCACGCCGCTGACGAAGGTCGCCAGGTCGTGGTAGCCGCCGACCACGCTGATCTGTATCGGCAGCTCGATGTAGAACTGCTGGGTGACTTCCGGCAGCAGCTTGATTTCCTCGAACTCCAGGCCGCTGCCCAGGCCGGTGCGGGTGATGTCCTCGAGCAGCCCGGGCACCTCGGTGTCGCTGGGCAGCTGGCGCAGCAGCGCGCCGAAGGACTCTTCCATCTCCTTCATCTGGTTCTTGTAGGCTTCCAGGTTGGCCGCCTGGAAGGCCTTGGTGCCGAACTGCTGCTTGAGCGTCTCTTCCTCGGCCCGGCGCTGGTCCAGCTCGCCTTGCAGGTCCTTGAGGTGGAACTGGTAGCCGAGCACCAGCACCAGCACCATCAGCAGCGCGCCGGCGATCACCTTGGCCGCGGCGGGCCAGGAACCGACGTTGTTGAAGTCCAGCTCGTTGATATCGATCTTGCGCAGGCTTTGCAGGGAATCGGCCAGACTCATTTCTTGGCTCCTTGCGCGACTGTCTTCTTCTCCTGTTCCTTGACCTTCTCGCCGGGCTGCGTCTGCTGCACGGTGAGCTGGAAGGTGTTGGCCTGGTCGACGGCGCCCTGGGTGACCGCCTTGACCTCAGTGAGGTTGGGCGAGGTCAGCCAGTCGGAGGCGTCCAGGTTGCGCATCAGGTTGGACACGCGGTTGTTGGACTCGGCGGCGCCGGCGATGGCGATGGTGTGGCCGTTCATTTTCAGGCCGGTGTAGTACACGCCATCGGGCAGGGTGCGCACCAGTTGGTCGAAGACGCGCCCGATGATCGGCCGGTTGCCCTGCAGGTCCTGGATGATCTTCATCCGCTCCAGCAGTTGCTGACGGCGCGTCTTCAGCTCGCTGATCTCCTTGATGCGGGCGTCCAGCACGGCGATTTCCTTGCGCAGGAAGTCGTTGCGCGCGCTCTGGTTCTCGATCGCCGAGCTGAAGTACTGGTCACCGAGGAACACCAGGCCGCCGGAGACCAGCAGCACGCCGCCCAGGGCGACCAGGAAGCGCTGCTTGCGCTCCTCGCGCAGCTGCTCCCGCCATGGCAGTAGGTTGATGCGCGCCATCAGTCGAAACTCCTCATCGCCAGACCGCAGGCAATCATCAGCGCCGGCGCGTCACTGGCCAGCGCCCCGGCATTCACCTTGTTGCTCAGCACCATGTCGGCGAAGGGGTTGGCCACCAGCGTCGGGGTGCCGATCTTCTGCTGGATGAGCCGGTCCAGGTCGGGAATGGAAGCCGTGCCGCCGGCGAGCAGGATGTAGTCGACGTCGTTGAACTGGCCCGCGGCGAAGAAGAACTGCAGCGAACGCGAAACCTGCTGCACCACCGCATCCTTGAACGGTTGCAACACTTCGCTGTCGTAGTCATCCGGAAGACCGCCCTGCTTCTTGGCAAGGCCGGCTTCCTCCACCGACAGGCCGTAGCGGCGCTGGATCTCCTCGGTGAGCTGGCGTCCGCCGAACAGCTGCTCGCGGGTATAGATGGTGCGGCCGTGGTGGAGGACGCTGAGGGTGGTCATGGTGGCGCCGATGTCGACCACCGCGACGGTCAGCTCGTCGGCGTTGCCGCCCAGCTGGTCACCGAGCAGGCCGAAGGCGCGCTCCAGCGCATAGGCCTCGACGTCCACCACCTTGGCGGTGAGCCCGGCCAGGGCCAGCGCGGCCTCGCGCACCTCGACGTTCTCCTTGCGGCAGGCCGCCAGCAGCACGTCGACGCGTTCGGCGTTGCGCGCGGATACACCCTGGACCTCGAAGTCGATGGCGACTTCCTCCAGGGGATAGGGAATGTACTGGTCGGCCTCGATCTTGAGCTGGTTCTCCAGCTCGTCTTCGGAAAGCCCGCCGTCCATCTCGATGGTCTTGGTGATGACCGCCGAGCCGGCGACCGCCACGGCAGCCGTCTTCACGCCGGTGCGCGCCTTGGCGACCACCCGCGACAGCGCCTGGCCGACCCCCTCCAGTTCGGCGATGTTTTTCTCGACCACCGAGTTCGGCGGGAGCGGCTCTACGGCGTAGGCCTCTACCTTGTAGCGCCCGCCCGAACGGCTCAACTCGAGGAGTTTGACCGAAGTCGAACTGATGTCGATCCCCAGCAGTGTGTTCGCTTTCTTAGTGAAGAGCCCTAGCACGACTGATTTCCTATCAGCATCCGAGACTTACGGACGATTTATGTTTTTTGACATTAGATACCAGACTTGACACCCGCGCAAATAGCTCGCCGGCAAAAAAACTGCTTATAATGTGATCAGCTTTTCCCTTTTTGCCGCGCCTTTCGCTTAACTCTCTCTTTTCCCTGGAAATCCAAGACCTGCCAATGCGCCTGCTGAAGTTTCTGTGGTGGACTTGCGTCACCCTTTTTTGTGGAGTGCTGCTCGGTTTAAGTGGCGCCTACCTGTACCTGAGCCCCAGCCTGCCTTCGGTCGACGCCCTGCGCAACGTGCAGCTGCAGATTCCGTTGCGGGTTTACAGCAGTGATAACAAATTGATAGCAGAGTTCGGCGAGATGCGCCGCACGCCTATCCGTTTCGCTGACATCCCGCCGGATTTCATTCACGCCCTTCTGTCGGCCGAGGACGACAATTTCGCCAATCATTATGGCGTGGACGTGAAGAGCCTTATGCGCGCTGCCGCGCAATTATTGTCGACCGGTCACATCCAGACCGGCGGCAGCACCATCACCATGCAGGTGGCGAAGAACTACTTCCTCACCAACGAGCGCAGCTTCTCGCGCAAGATCACCGAGATCCTCCTGGCCCTACAGATCGAGCGCGAGCTGACCAAGGACGAGATCCTCGAGCTGTACGTCAACAAGATCTACCTCGGCAACCGCGCCTACGGCATCGAGGCCGCCGCCCAGGTGTACTACGGCAAGTCGATCAAGGAACTGAGCCTGGCGCAGATGGCGATGATCGCCGGCCTGCCCAAGGCGCCCTCGCGCTACAACCCGCTGGCCAACGTGGCGCGCAGCATGGAGCGGCGCAACTGGATCCTCGAGCGGATGAACAAGCTCGGCTTCATCGACCAGGCCCGCTACCAGGAAGCCGTCGCCGAGCCGGTGGGCGCTTCCTACCACGTGGCGAGCCCGGAACTGGCGGCCCCATACATCGCCGAGATGGCCCGCGCCGATATGGTCGGCCGCTACGGCGGCAATGCCTACACCGAGGGCTACCGGGTCTACACCACGGTGCACAGCGACCTGCAGCAGTACGCCAACGACGCCCTGCGCGAAGGCCTCCAGGAATACGACCAGCGCCACGGCTACCGCGGCCCCGAGGCGCGCATGCCGGGCAAGTCTCTGGACGCCTGGCGCCTGGCGGTGGCCCAGCAGCGCCCGATCGGCGGCCTGGAGCCGGCCATCGTCACCCGCGTGGAGAAGAGCGGCGTGATGGTCGTCACCCGTGACGGCAAGGACGACACCATCAGCTGGGACAACATGAAGTGGGCCCGCCCCTTCCTCAGCAGCAACAGCATGGGCCCGGCGCCGCGCCAGCCCGGCGACGTGCTGCAGCCCGGCGACCTGGTCCGCGTGCAGCGCAAGGACGACGGCGCCCTGCGCCTGACCCAGGTGCCGGCGGCGCAGAGCGCGCTGGTCTCGCTGAACCCGGACAACGGCGCCATCATGGCCCTGGTCGGCGGCTTCTCCTTCGAGCAGAGCAGCTACAACCGCGCCGTCCAGGCCAAGCGCCAGCCCGGCTCCAGCTTCAAGCCGTTCATCTACAGCTGCGCGCTGGACAACGGCTTCACCGCCGCCAGCCTGGTCAACGATGCGCCCATCGTGTTCGTCGACGAGTACCTGGACAAGGTCTGGCGGCCGAAGAACGACACCAACACCTTCCTCGGCCCCATCCCCCTGCGCGAGGCGCTGTACAAGTCGCGCAACATGGTCTCGATCCGCACCCTGCAGGCCCTGGGCGTGGAGCGCGCGCGCCAGTACATCAGCCGCTTCGGCTTCGATGTCCAGGAGCTGCCGCCGAACCTGTCCATGGCGCTGGGCACCGCGACCCTGACGCCCCTGGAGATCGCCGGCGCCTGGAGCACCTTCGCCAACGGCGGCTACAAGATCAGCCCCTACGTGGTCGACCGCATCGAAAGCCGCGACGGCCAGGTGCTGTACCAGGCCAACCCGCCCAGCGTGCCGGTGGAGGACAACCCGCAGGTCGCCGACAAGGAGGCCGTGCAGCCCGTCGCCGCACCGGTGGAGGATGACGACCCGGCCCACGCCAGGACCACCATCGAGCCGACGCCGGCCGAGCGCATCATCGACGCCCGCACCGCCTACATCATGACCAGCATGCTGCAGGACGTGATCAAGCGCGGCACCGGCCGCCGCGCCCTGGCCCTCAAGCGCGACGACCTGGCGGGCAAGACCGGCACCACCAACGACTCCAAGGACGCCTGGTTCTCCGGCTTCAACGCCGACTACATGACCACCGTGTGGGTCGGCTTCGACCAGCCGGAAAGCCTCGGCCGCCGCGAGTTCGGCGGCAACGTGGCGCTGCCGATCTGGATGCGCTACATGGGCGCGGCGCTCAAGGACAAGCCCTCGCACACGCTGCCCGAGCCCTCCGGCCTGGTCAGCCTGCGCATCGACCCGCTCAGCGGCCGCGCCGCGCCGCCGGGCACGCCGGGCGCCTACTTCGAGCTGTTCAAGAGCGAAGACACCCCGCCGCCCATGAGCGAACTGGGCAGCGGCGCGCCGGGCACGCCGCTGCCGGCCGACGAAGGCGCGCCGATGGATCTGTTCTGATCGCGAGCGCTGGTTTTACGGGAACGCCGTTCTCCTGAGGGGGACGGCGTTTTTCGTGGAACGGATCGCGGATGAATCCGCTCCTACGGCATGAGCGAACGTGGCTTTTCGTAGGATGGGTTGAGCTTGCGAAACCCATGCGGTTGCGGTGATGGGTATCGCTTCGCTCAACACCATCCTACGAAAAGCAGCTCGGCGCAGTCGGTGAGACAGTTGCTCCTACATGGGAATGGCGCGCCCTACGTCCGCGACGATTTTTCCCCCAAATGGGAAAAAATTCCGAAAAGACTGATGGCAATATGCCAAGTCTTTTGATTACTCTCCGGATGCGGCGGGGGAAGGCTCCTGCGCGGTCGAACCCCATCCGATCGCCGGGAGCTTCCCGCGGCAACCCAGTCTAGGCGCCGGGAGTTCAGCCCAGTTCGCGCCAGGTCAGGTAGACGCGCAGGTCGAATTCCAACTGGTGATAGCCCGGCAGCATGTATTCGCAGAGCTGGTAGAAGGCCTTGTTGTGGTCGCGCTCGCGCAGGTGCGCCAGTTCGTGCACCAGGATCATCCTGAGGAATTCCGGCGCCGCGTCCTTGAACAGCGAGGCCACGCGGATTTCCTTCTTCGCCTTCAGCTTGCCGCCCTGCACCCGCGAGATCGCGGTGTTCAGCCCCAGGGCGCGCTGCACCACGTCCAGCTTGCTGTCGTAGAGCACCTTGTCCACCGCCGGGGCGTTGCGCATATGCTCCTGCTTGAGCTGCATGGCGTAGGCGTACAGCGCCTTGTCGCTCTGCACCTCGTGGCGCCCGGGGTAGCGGCGCTGCAGGTACTCGCCCAGGCGGTCCTCGGCGATCAACTGGCGGACCTGGTCCTGCAGCTGTTGCGGGTAGGCCTGGAGGTAGCGGAGCGGTTGCATGAAGGTCGGTTCGCGGTGACGGGGCGCGCAGTCTAGCCGATCCGCGCGCCCCTTCGCAGGCTCAGTCCAGCACCACCGCCGAATAGGCCTCGGTGCGGTAGGGGAAGGCCACCTCGGCCTGGTCCTTGAGCGCCGGGTGGGTGGCGATCAGCTCGCGCAGACGCTGCTCGACCCGCGCCTTCTGTTCCGCCGGCAGCGCGGCGATGAAGCTGATCGACATTGTCCGCGCCACTATCACCTGCTCCGCCGGGCCGACGTGGCGGTAGCTGAACTCGCGCAGCTGCAGCGGGCCGAAGGGCGCGCCGGCGAAGGCCCGGCGCCATTCGCCGGTGTGGAAGCGCGGAGTGCTGCCCTCGTAGGGCGCGACTATGTGGGTCAGTTCGGCGACCCAATCCACCCGCTCGTCGCGGACGTTCCATACCAGCCCCAGGTGGCCGCGCGGGCGCAGCACGCGGTGGATCTCGCGCAGCGCCTCGGGGTTGGCGAACCAGTGAAAGGCCTGGGCGCAGAGCACCGCATCCAGGCTGGCGTCGGCCAGCGGCATGCCCCGGGCCGTGCCTTCCAGCACGCGCACGTCGGGCAGTTCCTGGTGCAGGCGCTCGCGCATGGCCGCCACCGGCTCGATGGCGGCCACCTCGGCGCCGGTGCGCAGCAGCAGGCGGGTGAACTTGCCGGTGCCGGCCCCAAGGTCGACCACCTTGCTGCCGGCATGGATGCCGAGGCTGCCGTCGAGCCAGCCGAGCAGCTCGTCGGGATATTCGGGACGCCCGTGGGCGTAGGTCTCGGCCTCCTGGCCGAAGCCCTGCTGGGCGCTGGCGTGGACGCTGTCCATGGAACGGCTCTCCTGTAGGGGATCGCCCTCCGGTATAGCACACTCAGCGCAGGCGGCAGGCCTTGCCTTCCAGGTAGTCGCGGTAGCAGGCGAGCAGCCTGGCCTCGCTGATCCGGCAGCGCTTCTGCCGGCACTGGCTGTGGAACTCGAAGCGCCCGCCGTCGGGCTCGGCGAGCTGGATGCGCAATGCCGGCCAGCCCTTGCTTGGCGCCTTCTCCGGGGTGCTCAGCAGGCGGCCTTCGCTGACCACCAGGGGCGCGCCGGCCGCGGCGTAGTCGAAGACGAACAGTAGCGAGCGCGAGGTCTTCAACGTGCACTCGGTGTGGCTCAGGCAGTTCTGCGCATCCGCCGGCAGGTCGACCGCCGGCGCTCGCGGCGCAGGGGCTGCGGCGGGTGCGGGCGTGCCGGGCGGCTGCGCGGCGCAGCCGGCGAGCAGGAACATCAGCAGGGGGATGAGCCGACGCATGGCAGCCTCTGTGTCTGGCGTGGATACGAAAGAGCCCCGCCAGGGCGGGGCTCTTCAGGGGCGGGGCCGGATCAGTTGATCTTCGGCTCCAGCTCGCCCTTGGCGTAGCGCTGGAACATGCCTTCCAGGGAGATCGGCTTGATCTTGGAGGCGTGGCCGGCGGTGCCGAAGGCTTCGTAGCGGGCGATGCACACGTCGCGCATGGCTTCGATGGTCTTGGCGAAGTACTTGCGCGGGTCGAACTCGCTCTTGTTCTGCGCCAGGAAGCGACGGATGGCGCCGGTGGAGGCCAGGCGCAGGTCGGTGTCGATGTTCACCTTGCGCACGCCGTACTTGATGCCTTCGACGATTTCTTCCACCGGAACGCCGTAGGTTTCCGGGATTTCGCCGCCGAATTCGTTGATGATCGCCAGCCAGTCCTGCGGCACCGAAGAGGAGCCGTGCATCACCAGGTGGGTGCCCGGGATGCGCGCGTGGATCGCCTTGATGCGGTCGATGGCGAGGATGTCGCCGGTCGGCGGCTTGGTGAACTTGTAGGCGCCGTGGCTGGTGCCGATGGCGATGGCCAGGGCATCGACCTTGGTTTTCTTGACGAAGTCGGCGGCTTCTTCCGGGTCGGTCAGCAGTTGGCTGTGGTCCAGCACGCCTTCGGCGCCGACGCCGTCTTCCTCGCCGGCCATGCCGGTTTCCAGGGAGCCCAGGCAGCCCAGCTCACCTTCCACGGACACGCCGCAGGCATGGGCGAAGGCCACGGTCTGCTGGGTCACGCGGACGTTGTATTCGTAGTCGGCCGGGGTCTTGCCGTCTTCCTTCAGCGAGCCGTCCATCATCACCGAGCTGAAGCCCAGCTGGATGGAGCGCTGGCACACGTCAGGGCTGGTGCCGTGGTCCTGGTGCATGCACACCGGGATGTGCGGGAATTCTTCGATGGCCGCCAGGATCAGGTGGCGCAGGAAGGGCGCGCCGGCGTATTTGCGGGCGCCGGCCGAGGCCTGCACGATCACCGGGGAGTCGGTCTTGTCGGCCGCTTCCATGATGGCGCGCATCTGCTCGAGGTTGTTGACGTTGAAAGCCGGGACGCCGTAGCCGAACTCGGCGGCGTGGTCCAGCATTTGGCGCATGCTGATGAGTGCCATGTTTTCACTTCTCCCAGGAAGTTGGGCTCGTTCTATGGTTCGACAGCCTGCCGCAGGGGCAGGCCGCATTCAAGTCTGTTGCGCCGCGCGGTGCTAGCGTGCGCGGCAGCCGCGGCCGATCAGGTCGTTGCTTTCCACCCAGTAGATCAGCCCCTGGTCGCCGGTGACGCTGAAACCGACCAGTCCATCGCTATAGAAAGCACCGGACCCGCCGGGTTCCTCCTCCAGGTGATGGACGACGTCGTCCTCGCCCAGGCGCAGGTCCACCACCGACGAGCGGGCGCCTTCGACGTAGCGCCAGATCACCACGGCGCCGCTGTCGCAGGTCCAGTGGTTCCAGCCGCCTTTGGCGGTGCCGGCGCCGCTTCCCGCAGGGTGGCTGGAACAACCGGCCAGCAGGGCGCCCAGGGCCAGGGCGGCGAGGTAACGCTTCATCGGGCAATTCTCCCTCTCACGGCGATGCCGTATGTCCATTCAGCCCCGCGCCGCCCCAACGCCCCGGTTCAGGGGCATTTCACCGGCTTGTCGGTTGGGGGCGGACGCCGCCAGGCTTACTGCTTGGCGCGCTGCTCCAGCACTTCCACGGCCGGCAGGACCTTGCCTTCGACGAACTCGAGGAAGGCGCCGCCACCGGTGGAAATGTAGGAGATCCGCTCGCCAATGCCATATTTGTCGATGGCCGCCAGGGTGTCGCCGCCGCCGGCGATGGAGAATGCCGGGCTCTCGGCGATGGCCAGGGCCAGGGTCCTGGTGCCTTCGCCGAACTGGTCGAACTCGAAGACGCCCACCGGGCCGTTCCACAGGATGGTCTTCGACGACTTCAGCAGCTCGGCGAACTGCGCGGCGGTCTGCGGGCCGATGTCGAGGATCATGTCGTCGTCGGCGACGTCGGCGATGGCCTTGACGGTGGCGGCGGCGCTTTCGGCGAATTCCTTGGCCACGACGACGTCGACCGGCAGCGGCACGCTGACCTTGGCCGCGATGGCCTTGGCGGTGTCGACCAGGTCGGCCTCGTACAGCGACTTGCCGACCTTGTAGCCGGCCGCGGCGAGGAAGGTGTTGGCGATGCCGCCGCCGACGATCAGCTGGTCGCAGATCTGCGCCAGGCTGTTGAGCACGTCGAGCTTGGTGGAAACCTTGGAGCCGGCGACGATGGCCGCCATCGGCCGCGCCGGGTTGCCCAGGGCCTTGCCCAGGGCGTCCAGCTCGGCGGCCAGCAGTGGGCCGGCCGCGGCGACCTTGGCGAACTTGGCCACGCCGTGGGTCGAGCCCTCGGCGCGGTGGGCGGTGCCGAAGGCGTCCATGACGAAGACGTCGCACAGCGCGGCGTACTTCTGCGCCAGCTCGTCGGCGTTCTTCTTCTCGCCCTTGTTGAAGCGCACGTTCTCGAACAGCACCAGCTCGCCCGGCTTGACCTCGACACCGTCGAGGTAGTCGCGCACCAGCGGCACATCGCGGCCCAGGGCCTTGCTCAGGTAGTCGGCGACCGGCTTGAGGCTGTTCTCCTCGGAGAACTCGCCCTCGGTGGGGCGGCCCAGGTGCGAGCAGACCATCACCGCCGCGCCCTTCTCCAGGGCCAGCTTGATGGTGGGCAGCGAGGCCAGGATGCGGGCGTCGCTCTTCACCACGCCGTCCTTCACCGGCACGTTGAGGTCCTCGCGGATCAGCACGCGCTTACCTTGGAGGTCGAGGTCGGTCATCTTCAAAACGGTCATGACATCAGTCCTGTCTGGGCTGGTTGTTTAACGTTCACTGGCGGCGACCCGCAGGAAGTGCCCCGCGGTGTCGAGCATGCGGTTGGCGAAGCCCCACTCGTTGTCGAACCAGGCCAGCAGGTTCACCAGGCGCGGCCCGGAAACGCGGGTCTGGCTGCCGTCGACGATCGCCGAGTGCGGGTCGTGGTTGAAGTCGCAACTGGCGTGGGGCAGCTCGGTGTAGTCCAGCAGGCCCTTGAGCGGCCCGCTGCCGGCGGCCTCGCGCAGCACCCTGTTGATCTCCGCAGCGGAAGTGTCGCGGGAAACCTGCAGGGTGATGTCCAGGGCCGAGACGTTCACCGTCGGCACCCGGATGGCTTTGGCCTGGATTCGCCCGGCAAGTTCCGGGAGCAGGCGCTCGATGCCCCGCGCCAGCCCCGTCGACACCGGGATCACCGACTGGAAGGCCGAGCGCGTGCGGCGCAGGTCCTCGTGGTGGTAGGCGTCGATTACCGGCTGGTCGTTCATCGCCGAGTGGATGGTGGTGATCGAGACGTACTCGATGCCCACGGCCTCGTTCAGCAGCTTGAGCAGCGGCACGCTGCAGTTGGTGGTGCAGGAAGCGTTGGAGACCAGCTTCTCGGCGCCGGACAGTTGCTGCTGGTTGATGCCGAAGACCACGGTGGCGTCGACGTCGGCCTCGCTGGCCATGGGTTGGGAGAACAGCACCCGCGGCGCGCCGGCGGCAAGGAAGCGCTGGCCATCGGCGCGGCTGTGGTAGACGCCGGAGCATTCCAGCACCAGGTCGAGGTCCAGCGCCGCCCAGTCGATGGCCTCGGGCTCGGCCTGGCGCAGCACCTTCACGCAGTCACCGCCGACGTGCAGGCAGCCGTCGGCCACGCTCACCTCGCCGGGGAAGCGGCCGTGGGTGGAGTCGAAGCGGGTCAGGTATTCCAGGCTCGGCAGGTCGGCCAGGTCGTTCAGCGCGACGATGGAAAAGCCGGCCTTCGCGCCGCGCTCGTGCAGGGCGCGGAACACGCAGCGGCCGATGCGGCCGTAGCCATTGAGGGCGACACGGTAGGACGGATTCCGGGGCATTCGGGCCTGCCTAATCACAAGCCGCTCGAAAGCTGGAGGCTGGAGGCTGGACGAAACAGCAGCTCGGCGCCGCTTGTCGTCCAGCCTTCAGCCTCCAGCCTCCAGCGTCTTTTCAGTCTTCCAGGAGTTCTTCGGCAACCGCGAGCACGTTTTCGACGGTGAAGCCGAAGTGCTCGAACAGCGCCGGCGCCGGGGCCGACTCGCCGAAGGTGGTCATGCCGATCACGCGGCCTTCCAGGCCCACGTACTTGTACCAGTAGTCGGCGTGGGCGGCCTCGATGGCGATGCGCGCGCCGACCTGTACCGGCAGCACGGCCTGCTTGTAGCCGGCGTCCTGCTGCTCGAAGACGCTGGTGGAGGGCATGGAGACCACGCGCACCTGGCGGCCTTCGGCGCTGAGCTTGTCATAGGCCTGCACGGCCAGGCCGACTTCCGAGCCGGTGGCGATCAGGATCAGCTCCGGCTCGCCGGCGCAGTCCTTGAGCACGTAGCCGCCGCGGGCGACGTTGGCCAGTTGCTCGGCGTCGCGCGCCTGGTGCGGCAGGTTCTGGCGGCTGAAGATCAGCGCCGAGGGGCCGTCGTTGCGCTCGATGGCGTACTTCCAGGCCACCGCGGACTCGACCGCGTCGGCCGGGCGCCAGGTGTCCAGGTTCGGCGTCAGGCGCAGGCTGGCCAGTTGCTCGATGGGCTGGTGGGTCGGGCCGTCCTCGCCCAGGCCGATGGAGTCGTGGGTGAACACGTAGAGCACGCGCTGCTTCATCAGGGCGGACATGCGCACGGCGTTGCGGGCGTACTCCATGAAGATCAGGAAGGTCGCGCCGTAGGGGATGAAGCCGCCGTGCAGGGCCACGCCGTTCATGATGGCGCTCATGCCGAACTCGCGCACGCCGTAGAACACGTAGTTGCCCGAGGCGTCGGTGGGGGTCACGCCCTTGCAGCCCTTCCACAGGGTCAGGTTGGAACCGGCCAGGTCGGCGGAGCCGCCGAGCAGTTCCGGCAGCAGCGGGCCGAAGGCGTTCAGCGCGTTCTGGCTGGCCTTGCGGCTGGCGATGGTCTCGCCCTTGGCGGCGACTTCGGCAACGTAGGCCGCAGCCTGCTCGGCGAAGTCGGCCGGCAGCTCGCCCTTGACGCGGCGCTGGAACTCGGCGGCCAGTTCCGGGTGCGTGGCCTGGTAGGCGGCGAAGCGCTGGTTCCACTCGGCCTCGCGGGCGGCGCCGGTTTCCTTGGCGCTCCACTCGGCATAGATCTCGGTGGGGATTTCGAACGGCGCGTGGTTCCAGCCCAGCGCAGCGCGGGTGGCGGCCACTTCGTCGACGCCCAGGGCGGCGCCGTGGCTTTCTTCCTTGCCCTGCTTGTTGGGCGAGCCGAAGCCGATGATGGTCTTGCAGCAGATCAGCGTCGGGGCGTCGCTCTTGCGCGCGGTCTCGATGGCGGTCCTGATCTCGTCGGCGTCATGGCCGTCGACGTTGCGGATCACCTGCCAGCCGTAGGCCTCGAAGCGCTTCGGGGTGTCGTCGGTGAACCAGCCGTGGACCTCGCCGTCGATGGAGATGCCGTTGTCGTCGTAGAAGGCGATCAGCTTGTTCAGGCGCAGGGTGCCGGCCAGGGAGGCGACCTCGTGGGAGATGCCTTCCATCATGCAGCCATCGCCGAGGAAGGCGTAGGTGTAGTGGTCAACGATGCCGTGGCCTTCGCGGTTGAACTGCGCGGCCAGCACCTTCTCCGCCAGGGCCATGCCCACGGCGTTGGCGATGCCCTGGCCGAGCGGGCCGGTGGTGGTCTCGACGCCGGCGGTGTAGCCGTACTCCGGGTGGCCCGGGGTGCGCGAGTTGAGCTGGCGGAAGTTCTTCAGGTCCTCGATGCCCAGGTCGTAGCCGGTCAGGTGCAGCAGCGAGTAGATCAGCATCGAGCCGTGGCCGTTGGACAGCACGAAGCGGTCGCGGTCGGCCCACTGCGGGTTACCCGGGTTGTGCTTGAGGTAGTCGCGCCAGAGCACTTCGGCGATGTCCGCCATCCCCATGGGGGCGCCTGGGTGGCCGCTGTTGGCTTTCTGCACGGCATCCATGCTCAGTGCGCGGATGGCATTGGCTCGCTCACGACGGCTGGGCATCGCTGAATCTCCTGCGGGGGCTGCTTCGATTGATCGAAGGGATGAAAAAAGGCGGCCATTTTCGCCCAGCCGGCCATCGCGGGGCAATGACAATCGGGCGGCCGGTTCCGAAGCGGCAAGCCACAAGCTCCAAGCTTCAAACTGCAAACTCCTGCGTTTGGCCCGCGCGCCCTCCCCGCCCTTGCTTGCGGCTTGCCGCTTACAGCTTGTCGCTACCTTCCGTCTCCAATATCAAAACTTTTTGATACAGCCGTTGCCACCATCGCCCCAGGCCTCTAGACTCCGCCCCCTATGAGCCTGCGCATGCCCCTGATCCGCCACGATGCCTGCGACGAGCTGGCCGCGTTGTGCAAGGCCGGCGGCGACCCGCTGCGACTGAACGTGCTGCGGGTGCTGGCCAACGATTCGTTCGGCGTGCTGGAGCTGGCGCAGATCTTCGCCATCCGCCAGTCGGGCATGAGCCACCACCTGAAGGTGCTGGCCCAGGCCGGCCTGGTGGCGACGCGCCGCGAAGGCAACGCGATCTTCTACCGCCGCGCCCTGCCCCAGGCCGACAACCTCGGCGGCAAGCTGCACGGGGCGCTGCTGGCGGAAGTGGACGAGCTGGCGCTGCCGCCCGAGGTGGACGCCCGCGTCGCCGCGGTGCATGCCCAGCGCGCCGCGGTGAGCCGCGACTACTTCGCCCGCAGCGCAGAGAAGTTCCAGGCCACGCAGGACCTGATCGCAGGGCTGCCGCAATACCGTGAAAGTGTTCTGGCGCTGCTCGACGCACTGAGCTTCGCCCCCGGCGCCACGGCGCTGGAAGTCGGCCCCGGCGACGGCGGATTCCTCCCCGAGCTGGCCCGGCGTTTCGCGCGGGTGACCGCGCTGGACAACAGCGTGGCCATGCTCGACCTGGCCCGCCGGCGCTGCCTGGAGGCAGGGCTGACGAACGTGCGGCTGGACCTGGCCGACGCTCTGCAGGACGCCGCCGAACCGGCCGACTGCGTGGTGCTGAACATGGTGCTGCACCATTTCGCGGCGCCCGCCGAGGCCCTGCGCCAGCTGGCGCGCCTGGTGAAGCCGGGCGGCAGCCTGCTGGTGACCGAACTGTGCAGCCACGACCAGAGCTGGGCCCGCGAAGCCTGCGGGGACCTCTGGCTGGGGTTCGAACAGGAAGACCTGGCCCTTTGGGCCGATGCCGCGGGGCTCGCCCCCGGCGAGAGCTTGTACATTGGTTTACGTAATGGCTTTCAGATCCAGGTGCGGCATTTCGCCAAGCCGGATTCGCGAAGCGTCCTCACCCACCGGTAAAGACAGGAACCGTTAGATGAGCGAATACTCGATTTTCACCTCCGAATCCGTATCCGAAGGCCATCCGGACAAGATCGCCGACCAGATCTCCGACGCGGTGCTGGACGCCATCATCGCCAAGGACAAGTACGCCCGCGTGGCCTGCGAGACCCTGGTGAAGACCGGCGTCGCCATCATCGCCGGCGAAGTCACCACCTCGGCCTGGGTCGACCTCGAAGACCTGGTGCGCAAGGTCATCATCGACATCGGCTACAACAGCTCCGACGTCGGCTTCGACGGCGCCACCTGCGGCGTGCTGAACATCATCGGCAAGCAGTCGGTGGACATCAACCAGGGCGTCGACCGCGCCAAGCCCGAAGACCAGGGCGCCGGCGACCAGGGCCTGATGTTCGGCTACGCCAGCAACGAGACCGACGTGCTGATGCCGGCGCCGATCTGCTTCTCCCACCGCCTGGTCGAGCGCCAGGCCGAGGCGCGCAAGTCCGGCCTGCTGCCGTGGCTGCGCCCGGACGCCAAGAGCCAGGTCACCTGCCGCTACGAAGGCGGCAAGGTGGTCGGCATCGACGCCATCGTGCTGTCCACTCAGCACAACCCGGACGTCTCCTACGCCGACCTGCGCGAAGGCGTGATGGAACTGATCATCAAGCACGTGCTGCCGGCCGAGCTGCTGCACAAGGACACCCAGTTCCACATCAACCCGACCGGCAACTTCGTCATCGGCGGCCCGGTGGGCGACTGCGGCCTGACCGGGCGCAAGATCATCGTCGACTCCTACGGCGGCATGGCCCGCCACGGCGGCGGCGCCTTCTCCGGCAAGGACCCGTCCAAGGTCGACCGTTCGGCTGCCTACGCCGGCCGCTACGTGGCCAAGAACATCGTTGCCGCCGGCCTGGCCGAGCGTTGCGAGATCCAGGTGTCCTACGCCATCGGCGTGGCCCAGCCGACCTCCATCTCGGTGAACACCTTCGGCACCGGCAAGATCAGCGACGAGAAGATCGTCCAACTGGTCCGCGAGCACTTCGACCTGCGTCCGTACGCGATCACCAAGATGCTCGACCTGCTGCACCCGATGTACCAGCCGACTGCGGCCTATGGTCACTTCGGTCGCAATCCGTATGAGCTGACCTACGGTGACGATACCTTCACCGCCTTCACCTGGGAGCGCACCGACAAGGCTGCCGCCCTGCGTGACGCGGCTGGCCTGTAAGGTTCGCCCGACGGAATAGCCCCACTCCGGTGGGCCGTTCACGGTAAGAAAGAATGCCGTTTCTCTGTCTGGGGGAAACGGCATTTTTCGTATGGGGTGGGCCATGGCTTCGCGCACGCATCCTGTTCTTCGCTCCGACCTCAATCCCATCGCGGACAGAGTCTCCTACCGCATGAGCGAGCATGGCTTTTCGTAGGATGGGTTGAGCGAAGCGATACCCATCAGCGCAACCGCATGGGTTTCGCAAGCTCAACCCATCCTACGAAAAGCAGCTCGGCGCAGTCGGTGAGACAGTTGCTCCTACGATTCAGGGAAGCTTGGACGTAGGAGCGGACTCTGTCCGCGATTGGATTCACCGCTTGGCGTGAAGTGAAATCACGACGCTCCCTGAATCCTGTTCGCGATAACGCCACATCCCGGAAACCTCCCACACTCCACCCGGCCCCTTCGCGGCGGCGGCGCACCTAGCCTGGAACCCCCTCCAGGCGCAAGGAAGCCCGCCGATGAAAGCCCTGCTCGCCTCAGCCCTGCTGCTCCTCCCTCCCCTCTCCCTGGCCTGCCCCGACTGGCCTGAACAGCGCGCCCGCGAAGAACTGCTGGGCCTGCGCCAGCAACTGGAAACCTGGGACCACGCCTACCACCTGCGCGGCGAAAGCCCGATCGCCGACGAACTCTACGACCAGGCCCGGCAACGCTTCAGCCTTTGGCGCGGTTGTTACCCACAGCTCGCCGTCGAGCCGACCCCGCCGCTGCCGGCCAGCCGCGGCAAGCTGCGTCACCCCGCGGCCCATACCGGCCTGGACAAGGCCGCCGACGCCAACGAAGTCCGCCAGTGGATGGCCGGGCGCGAGGACCTCTGGGTGCAGCCCAAGGTCGATGGCGTGGCCGTGACGCTGGTCTACCAGGACGGTGAACTGGTCCAGGCCATCAGCCGCGGCGATGGACTCCACGGCCAGGACTGGACCGCCAACGCCCGCCGCCTGCCGGCCGTGCCGCAACGTCTGCCCGCCGCGGGCCGGCTGGTGTTGCAGGGCGAACTCTACTGGCGCCTGCCGGGCCACGTGCAGGCGCAAAGGGGCGGCCTCGGCGCCCGCGGCAAGGTCGCCGGGCTGATGGCGCGCAGCGAGCCGGGCAAACAGGTTTCGCAGGTCGGCCTGTTCGTCTGGGAGTTGCCGCACGGCCCCCAAAGCATGGCGCAGCGCCTGGAGCGCCTGAAGGCGCTGGGCCTTGCGGATAGCGCAGCCCTGACGCTGTCGGTGGCGGGCTTCGAGGACGCCCAGCGCCAGCGCGAGCACTGGTACCGCAGCCCCCTGCCCTTCGCCAGCGACGGCATCGTCGTCCGCCAGGGCTCGCGCCCCGCCGCGAAGGCCTGGCAGGCCGGCAGTGCCAGCTGGGCGCTGGCCTGGAAATACCCCTACCGCCAGGCCCTGGCCGAGGTGCGCCGGGTACATTTCCGCATCGGCCGCACCGGACGGGTGACGCCGCTGCTGGAGCTGCAGCCGGTAACGCTGGACGACCGCCGCATCGCCCAGGTCAGCCTCGGCTCGACGCGGCGCTGGCAGGCCCTGGACATCCGCCCCGGCGACCAGGTGGCCATCGCGCTGGCCGGCCTGACCATTCCTCGCGTGGAAAGCGTGGTCTGGCGCTCGCCGCAGCGCCTTGCGGTAGAGCCCCCGGAGTCCGGGCGCTACCACGCGCTCAGCTGCTGGCGGGCAACGCCCGGCTGCGAGGAACAGTTCCTCGCCCGCCTCGCCTGGCTGGGCGAAGAACAGGGTTTGGCCCTGGAAGGCGTGGGGCCTGGGACTTGGCAGACGTTGCTGGAAGCCGGCCAGATTGCCGGCCTGCTCGACTGGCTGGAATTGCCGCCGGAAGCCCTGCGCCAACTGCCGGGCTTCGCCGAGCACAGTGGCGAACGCCTGCACGCCCAGTTTCGCGCCGCGCGGCAACGTCCCTTCCAGCGTTGGCTGCGGGCGCTGGGCGTACCCCAGGTCGACAGCCTGCCGGCCACCGCGGACTGGGCCGAGCTGAGCGCCCGGCAGGCCAGCGACTGGCGCCAGCTGCCGGGTGTCGGGCCAGTCCGGGCCCGGCAGTTGCAAGCCTTCTTTGCCGACCACGAGGTGCAGCGCCTGGGCGCGCAACTCGCCGCGGCCGGGGTAGCCGGCTTCTGAGCCCTCAGCGCAGGCGGAAGGCTTCCTGGTGGAAATTGCGCGCCGGCATGCCGCGCCGGCCGAGGTCGCGCCGCAGCAGGTCGGCCAGGCCCTGCGGGCCGCAGAACCACAGGCTCGGCCAGCGGCCGTCGGCGTCCGGCGCCATGCTCAGGTCGTCGCCGCGCAGGTAGCCCTCCTCGGCGCTGTAGTGGACCTTCAGCGCCACGCTGGACAGGCCGTCGCACAGCTCGCGCAGGCGCCCCGCGTAGATGGCATCGGCGGGGCTGCGCACGCAGTAGTGCAGCTCCACTTCCGGCGCATCGGCCGGATGCTGCTGCAGCGCCTCCAGCCAGGCCAGGAAGGGCGTGATGCCGATGCCGCCGGCGATCCACACCTGGCGCTCGCCGCCGCGGCGGAAGTCGAAGCAGCCATAGGGCCCCTCGACCTTCACCGCATCTCCCGGCGCCAGGGCATCCTGCAGGCGCCGGGTGTAGTCGCCCAGGGCCTTGATGCTGAAGCGCACCTCGCCATTGCCCTGGTCGGCGCTGGAAATGCTGAAGGGATGCTGCCCCTCCAGGCGGTCGCAGGTGAGGAAGGCGAACTGCCCGGCCTTGTGCCGCCAGTTGCGGCCGAGCCGGCAGGTGACCTCCAGCATGCGCTCGCCGGGCCGCGCCACCGCCGCCACCACGCCCTGGTACGTGCGCCGCCGACCGATGCGCCCGCTCAGGGCGATCAGCGCGCACACCGAGCCCAGCGCCGCGCACAGCGCCAGCAGCCAGCCGAGCGGCTGCGCCCAGTAGCCGGCCGGCGCCAGCACCACGCCATGGAAGGCCAGCACCAGGTAGACCAGCGCCAGCGCTTTGTGCACGTAGCGCCACAGGTGGTAGGGGAAGCGCTGCCAGAGCGTCAGCACCAGCATGGCGGCGAGCAGCCAGGCCGACCACTCGCCCAGCTCCTTGGCCGAGCCGCGGAAGAGCTCGAGGAAGGTCTCCACCCGCGGCCCCTTCGCTGGCTTGGCGACGAACTTCGCCAGCAGCGGCCCGCCCAGTTCCAGCAGGTAGTGCAGCAGGCCCAGGCTGATGGCCAGGATGCCCGCCCAGCGGTGCACCCGGTACATGCGGTCGAGCCCGCCCAGCGGCCGCTCCAGCCAGGCCGGGCGCACCGCCAGGAGCATGATCAGCGACATCAGCGCGAAGGCGACGACGCCGCTCAGCAGGATGGCCTGCTTGCGCAGGACCCAGATATCGAAGGTGGCGGGCGGATCGAGCACGAGCGCCAGACCAAACGCCGCCAACACGGTGGCGATGACGATTCCTATGAACTTCATGTGGCCTCCCTGATTGCGAGCCTGGTCCGAGACTGGGCGCGCGGCCTTAATCATCCCTGAAGTTCATAGGGGAATTTTCCGCTGTTCGGCCTTGCCATGATCCAGGTCAAGCGCTGGGCAAGGCCGCGGGCGTGCCGCACAATGCCGGACCTGGCCAGGAGACAACCCGCATGCGTATCCGCGTCCTTTCCGACCTGCACCACGAGCACTTCGGCGGCCGCCGCGAGCTGCCCGCGGTGGACGCCGACCTGGTGGTGCTGGCCGGCGACATCCATGAGCACCTGCAGGGCCTGCACTGGGCCCGCGAGGCCTTCCCCGACACGCCGGTGGTCTACGTCGCCGGCAACCACGAGTTCTACCATTCCGACCTGCCCGAGCTGACCCAGGCCATGCGCAACCTGGCCCGCGCCCTGGACATCCACTTCCTGGAGAACGACGCGGTGATCATCGACGGCGTGCGCATCCTCGGCGCCACCCTGTGGACGGACTTTCTGCTCTACGGCGAGGAAACCCTGCCGCTGACGCTACAGCGCGCGCTGCGCCTGATGCCCGACTTCAGCTGCATCGACTGGTTCACCGCGCCCTTCACCCCGGCGCTCAGCCAGCAGCTGTTCGAGGCCTCGCGGGACTGGCTGGCGGCGCAGCTGGCCGAGCCCTTCGCCGGGCCGACCGTGGTGGTCACCCACCATGCGCCCAGCGCCCGCTCCATTCCGCCGCAATACGTCGGCGACAGCCTATCGCCGGCCTTCGCCTCGGACCTGGAGCACTTGGTGCAACAGTGCGACCTGTGGCTGCACGGCCACGTGCACGATGCCCTGGACTACCGCATCGGCCGCGCCCGCGTGGTGGCCAACCCGGGCGGCTACCCGGGCGAGAAGGGCGGCTTCGACGCCTACGGCACCGTGGAAGTCTGAGCCACCGGCAACTGCTTGAAGAAGCGCCAGATCTCCGCCGGCCCGTCCAGTTCGGGGTCGGCGATGCCGAACAGGCGCGGCGGCCGATAGCCCGGCTGCGACAACAGATGGCCGCCGCCGTGCACGCTCACCAGTTCCACCGGCAGCATTCCCTCGCCCTGCCATTGCCAGCGCTCCGACCAGACCGGGCCGGGGCGCGTCAGCGGCTCGCGCTGCGCCGGCGCGCTGATGCCGTTGCGCCGCGCCAGCTCACCGGCCGAAGCCTCGCTGGAGAGCACCTCGCCGCGGTCGCCGAAGCCGAACAGCTTCACCCGCCCGCCACCGTAGGGGTTGATCGGGTCGCGCGTGCCGTTCATCAGCAGCGCCGCCACCGCCCGCTGCGACTCGCTGCAAGCATTGTTCGCCGCGCTCGGCAGGCTGGCCGCCACCAGGGCGATGCCGGCCAGCGGCAGTTCGGACTCCGCGGCCATGCGCAGGGCCATCTGCCCGCCGTTGGAGTAGCCGGCGAAGAACACCCGCTGCGGGTCCACCTGGCGTTCGCGCTGGATCCGCCGCACCAGCCGGGTGAGGAAGGCCACGTCGTCGATGTTGCGGGTGCGCGCGCTGTAGCTGGCCACCTTGCGGCAGTCGTTCCAGTGGCCCTCGAAGCCGTCGGGGTAGAGCACCAGGAAGCCGTCGCGGTCGGCCAGGGCGTCGAAGCCGAAGCCGCTGTCGCGGCGCATCAGTTGGCCGTTGCTGCGCGAGGCGTGCAGCACCACCAGCAGCGCCGGGTTCGGCGCCAGGTTGGGCGGCACGTAGAGCACGTAGCCACGGCGCAGGCCGCCGGCGCGCAGGGAGCTGTCCTCGCTCACCCCGGTGAGCATCGGCGGGCGCAACTGCTCGCCGGGCAGCAGGTACCAGGCGCCCACCAGCAGGGCCGCCAGCAACAGCAGGATCAGCGCCTGAACCAGGCGAATCGCGATACGCATCCAGCCTCCCCCGCTCCGCCCGACGGAGCGCGTTCAATGGATCGACCAGGCCGCGGACTGCCATGGGGCAACCCCCACGCGCGCGCTTAATGGCAAACTCTAGACGTTCGTCAGCATCGATATCTCATTTGGTAACGCAGGACCCGAGAATGTTCCGATCCATTACCCTCACCCTCGCCGCACTGCTCTGCACCGGCGCCTTCGCCGCGCAACCCGAGCAGCCCCTGAGCGGCTGCGCCGCCAAGCAGGCGGCCATCGCCGGCAAGCTGGAAGAAGCCCGCGCCCGCGGCGACAAGGGCGCCATCGCCGGCCTGGAAACCGCCCTGGAGAAAGCCCGCACCTACTGCACCGACGGCAGCCTGACGCAAAAGCGCACCCAGCGCGTGCTGGACGCCGAGCGCGAAGTCAGCCAGCGCGAAAGCGACCTGCGCAAGGCCATGAACAAGGGCGATGCGGAGAAGATCGAGAAGCGCAAGGACAAGCTGGCCGGGGCCCGCGCGGAGCTGGAGCAGGCGAAGCGGGAGTTGGAGGAGTGAGAGCAGGGCTGGTTGCCTGGCTGGCTACCTGTAGGAGCGCGCCCTGCGCGCGAATCGCGGGCAGGGCCCGCTCCTACGGGGGTGTGCCTTAATCGCGTGGGGCGTAGGCGAAGACGTCGGCGCGCATCGGGTGGGCGTCCATGCCGGCGGCCACCAGTCCCGTAGGATGGGTTGAGCCCCTGCGAAACCCATGCGGTTGCGCTGATGGGTATCGCTTCGCTCAACGCCATCCTACGAGAAGCCGCGCCGGCCTAGACCGTAGGAGCGGAGCTTCTCCGCGATAGCCGTCATCTCCGGCGCGATTCGCGGATGAGATCCGCTCCTACAAAAAGCGGAGCGCCCGTCAAAGCGCCCGGAATTTCTTGTGGCAAGCCTCGCAGGCATCTTCCACCGCGGCCAGGTCCTTGCGCACGCCATCGGTGGTCGGGGTGGCCTGGCGGGTGTTGGCCTCCAGCGCGGCGGCGGCCTGCTGGAAGGTCTTGGCGTCGGCCTGGAACTCCAGTTGGCGCTGCCACAGCTCGTCCCTGGCGCGGCTGTCGCCGCCCTCGTCGGTCGGCTTGCTGGTGGGGAAGTACTGCCAGGGCTGGCTGGCCAGCTCGTTGAGCTTGACCGAGTCGGCGCGGAATTTCTCGGCGTCGAAGACGACGCGGCCGCGCAGCATGCCGCCCATGTCCTCGCTGGCGTGGAGCATCTGCTTGAAGATCGCCTGGCGCTTGGCCAGCGGGGAATTCGGATCGAGGCGGTGGCAACCGGCCAGGGCGGCACCGGCCAACAGCAGGACGAGCAGGGTCTTCAGCTTCATGAGCGGACTCTTGTAGGACAGGCCAGACACGGGAGCGGCGGATTATCCGCCGCTGCCCGGCATTGATCCAGAGCCCGCGCGCCCGCCTGCGGCCATCCGCCGCAGCGATGCGCGAACCGTTCAGCTGCGGTTCAGGCGGAGACTACAAAGAAGGCAGCGATCAGCGCCATGCCGACGAACCACACCAGCGAACGCAGCAGCGCCAGGTCGGCGAGGTAGAAGATCAGGTAGAGCAGGCGGCTGGTGAGCCAGGCAATGGCCAGGGTATCGAGGGTCGCCGGCTCGGCATTGCCCACCACGTAGGCCACCAGCACGGCGATGGCGAAGGCCGGGGTGACCTCGAAGCTGTTCAGCTGGAAGGCGTTGGCGCGCTTGCGGTAGCCCTCCAGGCCGGCCAGGAAGGTGCGCGGGTCGTGGTTCTGCCGGGGGCCGAAGCCGCCGCCGGTGAACTTGGCGATGCTGGTGCCCAGGTAGGGCAGGAAGAATGCGATCAGGATGCACCAGAAGGCGATGGGCATGAACGGAGGTCTCGTCGGCTGGGAAGGTGGCAGGTTGCCGCCAAGCATAGGCGAACGTCAGTGGCCGTCAGGCGGATACGTGCGCCAAAGCGGCCAATCTCGCGGCCTGTTCACCAATCTCAGAGCTTCATCACCAGCATCCCCGCCAGCACCAGGCTGCAAGCCAGCAGGCGCGGCAGGCCGAAGGGCTCCTTGAGGAAGCGCATGCCGAACAGCACCACCAGCACCACGCTGGTCTCGCGCAGCGCCGCGGCCTCGGCCACCGAGCCCAGCTGCATGGCCCAGAGCACCAGGCCGTAGCTGGCCATCACGCAGATGCCGACGCACAGGCCGAGCTTCCACTGCGTCTGCCAGAAGCGCGCGAAAGCGCGGGTGCGAGCGCTCAGGGCGAGCAGCGGGAAAGGCACGCCGGAGAGCAGCGTCAGCCACACCAGGTAGTCCAGCGGTTGCGGCCAGCGCTTCAGCGCGTGGCCGTCGGTCCAGGTGTAGCTGCCGATGCACAGGCCCATCAGCAGCACCACGGGGAAGGCGATCCAGGGCAGCCGCGATCCGCCGCCGCCCTTGAGCAGGAACAGCATGCCCAGCGGGATCAGCAGGATGCCGAGGACCTGCCGGTCGCTGAGCTGCTCGCCGCCCACCAGCAGCGTCAGCGCCAGCACTACCAACGGCGACAGGCCACGCATCAGCGGGTAGACCAGGCCGAGATCGCCGACCTTGTAGGCCTGGATCAGCAACACCCGGTAGACCAGCTGCAGGGCCACGGCGCTGCCCAGCCAGGGCCAGACCTCGGCCGGCGGCAAGCTGATCCAGGGCAGCAGGGCGAGGGCCACGAGCAGACCGACGAGGTCCATGCAGGCCACCACCAGCAGGCGATCGGCGCTGAATTTGACGAGGGTGTTCCAGGCCGCGTGGAGCACGGCGGCGAGCAGCACCAGAGCGGTGGCGAACAAGGCGGGGCTTCCTGGTATAGACCAGTTGCGATTCTAGCGCCTCGCCCCCCATGCCCGGCAAGCCTCGGAAAGGCCTGAAGTGCGTATGCGGCTCCGCACCGAGGGGCGTGACTGGTCTAGACTGGGGGTTTCGCGATCGCCAGAGTCCCCTGCCATGCCCCGAATGCTCAAGTTCCTGTGCTGCTACGTCCTCGTCTCCCTGCTCACCGGCTGCGGCTACAACGCCATGCAGGCCGGCGACGAGCAGGTCAAGGCGGCCTGGTCCGAAGTGCTCAACCAGTACCAGCGGCGCGCCGACCTGGTGCCCAACCTGGTCAACACCGTGAAGGGCTATGCCGCCCACGAGGCCGCCGTGCTCACCCAGGTCACCGAGGCCCGGGCCAGGGTCGGCAGCACCACCCTCAACGCCGACCAGCTCGGCGACGCGGCGGCCATGCAGCGCTTCCAGCAGGCCCAGGGCGAACTCAGCTCGGCGCTCTCGCGGCTGCTGGTGGTCACCGAGAATTATCCACAGCTCAAGGCCGACGACCTGTTCAAGGACCTGCTGACGCAGCTCGAAGGCACCGAGAACCGCATCACCGTGGCCCGCGGCCGCTACGTCAAGGCGGTGCAGGACTACAACGTGCTGATCCGCCAGTTCCCGCAGGTGATCACCGCGAAGATCTTCGGCTACCAGCCCAAGGCCAACTTCAGCGTGGAGAACGAGGCGGCCATCTCCACCGCGCCCAAGGTCGATTTCGGCACGCCGCAGCCGCAACCGGCGCAATGAGCATGCGCGCCTGGCTGCTGGCGCTGGCCCTGCTGTGCTGCGCGGGCCTGGCGCAGGCCGAGGTGGCCGTGCCGCAGCTGAGCGCGCGGGTCACCGACCTCACCGCCACCCTCGATGCCCAGCAGCGCGAGCGGCTGGAGCAGCAGTTGGCGGCGCTGGAGCAGCGCAAGGGCGCGCAACTGGCGGTGCTGATGATCCCCAGCACCGGCGAGGAGAGCATCGAGCAGTACGCGGTGCGCGCCTTCGAGCAGTGGAAGCTGGGCCGCAAGGGCGTGGACGACGGCGTGCTGCTGGTGGTGGCCAAGGACGACCGCGCCCTGCGCATCGAGGTCGGCTACGGCCTGGAAGGCGCCGTCACCGACGTGCTGGCCGGGCGCATCATCCGCGAGCAGATAGTCCCGCACTTTCGCGAAGGCGACTTCGCCGGCGGCGTGCAGGCCGGGGTGGACAGCCTGGAGAAGCTGATCGACGGCGAGGCGCTGCCCGAACCCCAGCAGGCCGCGCAGAGCGACGACCTGGGCCTGCCGGCCGGCAGCCTGCTGCCGCTGTTCGCCCTGCTGGCCGGCGTGCCGCTGCTGGGGCGCCTGCTGCCGCTGCCGTTCATGCGCCAGCGCAGCTTCGGCCGCTATGTGGTGTGCAGCGTGATCGTCGGGGTGTTGGCCGGCGTGCTCAGCCTGGTGCTGACCTTCAGCTTCGCCGCGCTGGTCAACAACGGCGTCAGCGCCTTCGTCTTCGCCCTCATCGCCTACCCCTTCTTCCTGCTGCCGGCCGGCTTCTTCCGTGGCGGGCGCGGCGGCGGTTTCGGCGGTGGCGGCTTCGGTGGCCGGGGTGGCGGCGGCTTCGGCGGTGGCGGGGGTTCCAGCGGCGGTGGCGGGGCCTCCGGTCGCTGGTGAGCCTCAGAGCACCGCGGCGCCGGCCTCTTCCTCGCGGATCAAGCGCAGCACCTGGCGCTGCAGTTCGATGAACTCTGCGCTGCCGGCCATCTCCTCGCGGCGCGGGCGCGGCAGCTTCACGTCGAAGGTAGTCTTGATCCGCCCCGGGCCCAGGCCCATGACCACGATGCGGTCGGACAGGTAGACCGCCTCCTCGACGTCGTGGGTGACGAACATCACCGTCAGCCGGTGCGTCTCCCAGATGCGCGTGAGCAGCTCCTGCATCTGGTGGCGGGTCATGGCGTCCAGGGCGCCGAAGGGCTCGTCCATCAGCAGGATCTTCGGCCGGTAGGACAACGCCCGGGCGATCGCCACGCGCTGCTTCATGCCGCCGGACAGCTCGGTGGGATAGGCGTCGGCGAACTTCTCCAGCTTCACCAGCTGCAGGTGCTCGGCGGCGATCTCGCGGCACTCGGCGCGGGAGCGGCCGGCGGCCTTGAGGGCGAACTCGACGTTCTGCCGCGCGGTCAGCCAGGGCAGCAGGGTGTAGGCCTGGAACACCACGCCGCGGTCCAGGCCGGGGCCGGCGATGGGCACGCCGTCGACCTTGACGCTGCCGCTGTCGAAGTCCTCAAGCCCCGCGGCGATGGACAGCAGGGTGCTCTTGCCGCAGCCGGAGGTGCCGACGATGGAGACGAACTCGTTGTCCGCCAGGGTCAGGTCGATGTTGCGCAGCACCTCGCGGCGCTCTCTGCCGACCGCGAAGCTCTTGTTCAGGCCGGAAATCTCCAGGGTCGCCATCAGCCGCGCCTCCGGTTGTAGCGGAACAGGACGCGCTCGGCGGCGCGCATGGCCTGGTCGGTGACCAGCCCCAGCAGGCCGAGCAGCAGGATGTAACCGATGATGGTGTCGGTCTGGAAGAAGCGCTGCGACACCACGATGCGGTAGCCCAGGCCCGAAGTGGCGGCCACCAGCTCGGCCAGCACCAGCCAGGTCCAGGCCCAGCCGAGGCTGATGCGCAGGGCGTCCCAGATGCCCGGCAGGGCGCTGGGCAGGACGATCTTCAGGAGAATGCGCCTATCCGGCATGCCCAGGGTCCGGCCGAGGCCGACGAAGTCCGGCGGCACGCGCTTGATGGCGTCCATCACCATCAGCACCTGCTGGAAGAAGGTGCCGATCCAGATGATGAGGAATTTCTGGAAATCGCTGGTGCCGGCCCAGAGGATGCTCAGCGGCACGAAGGCCACCACCGGCATGTAGCGCACGAAGTCCACCAGCGGCTCGGTGGCGGCCTTCCAGAAGCCGTAGCAGCCGGCGAACACGCCGATGACGATGGACATCGCCGAGGAAATCGCGAAGGCCACCAGGATGCGGTAGACGCTGACCTTCAGGTCGGCCCACAGGGTGCCGTCGGCGGCCAGCCTGAGCATGCGCGCCCAGACGTCGCCGGGCGCCGGCAGGAAGATTTTCGGCACCGCGCCGCTGGCGCCGGCCAGCCACCAGGCCAGGGCCAGCAGGACGAACACGCCGCCGCCGATCAGCAGCAGGTGGGTGCGCGCCAGCGGCTTGCCGATGACGAACAGCGGGGAGGGTTTACGGGCGTTCATGCGAGGCTCGGGGTAACGGGGAAAGCGCGCCGGCCCGGAGCCGGCGCGCGGGGTGCGTCAGAGCGCCTCGGCGAAGCGCGCGTCGACGGCCTGCTCCGGGGTCACCGGCTGCTGGATGATGCCGGCTTCGCTGGCGGCCTTCTGGATGTGCGCGAAGGAGTCCTTGACGAAGGCGCCCTTCAGCTCGGTCTTGTTCTCGCCCAGGGAATAGAAGCGCACGCCGTCGAAGGCGCTCTGCAGCTCCGCCGGCTCGGCGCCGACGCCCTTGGCGATGGCCGCGCGGCCTTCGGCGGTGTGGGCCTGGTAGTGCTTCAGGCCGGCTTCCCAGCTCTTGAGCAGGGCCAGCACCTGGCCGGGGCGCTGCTTGAGCACCTCGTCGCGGACCACGAACACGTCGCTGATGATGCCCGGGTCGTCCGAGCCCTTGTACAGCAGGTTCACTTTCGGGTTCTGCTGCCTGGCGGCGCTCAGATACGGCTCGTAGGTCACCGCCGCCGGCACCTGGCCGGCGATCAGCGCGGAACCGGCGTTGGCCGCCGGCATCGGCACCGGCTGCACGTCGGCCAGGCTCAGGCCGGCCTTGCGCAGCGCGCTGTGCAGGAGGATGTCGCTGGTGGTGCCCTCTTCATAGGCGACCTGCTTGCCCTTGAGGTCCTTCAGCGTCTTGATCGAGGGGTCGACGATCAGCGCATCGGCGCTGGTGCTCTGGTCCAGCAGCAGGACGATCTTCACCGGCAGGCCGGCGGCGACCATGGCCATGGCGGTGTGGGTGGCGAGGTTGCCACCGTCGATCTGGCCGCTGGCCAGGGCGGCGTTCATGTCCTTGTCTTCGGTGAAGTTGACCAGCTCGACCTTGTCCAGGCCGTTGGCCTTGAAGGCCCCGGCCTGTTCGGCGACGTACCACTGGCCGTAGCCCAGCCAGGGCTGCATGCCCATCTTGAAGGTGCCGGCCTCGGGCTTGAGGTCGGCCTTGGGCTCGGCGGCCTGGGCGGCGCCGCCCAGCAGGACGGCGCAGCAGGTGGCCGCGACGAGGCGGCGCAGCGTGGATGCGATGGGCGCTTGCATGGTGTCTCCCCGGTCTTTTTCTGTGGTGGTACGACGGGGGAGCCTTGGCCCGCACCCGCCGTGGGCGGGCACAGGCTCACACGAAACCGCGCGGATGCAAAGCCTCCGGCGTCGCTGCGGGCCCGGAGGCAGGCCCCGGTTCAGGCCTCGCTGTTGATGTCGTCGTCCTTGAACTGGTCCTTGATGTAGGTGATCTCGGTCTTGCCGTGGGGCGCCGGCAGGCCGTCCGGGCCCATGTTGACGAAGACCATCTTGTCGATGGTGAGGATGCTCTTGCGGGTGATCTTGTTGCGCACGTGGCAGGTCAGGGTGATCGAGGTGCGGCCGAAATCGGTGGCGGTGATGCCCATCTCGATGATGTCGCCGGTGCGCGCCGAGCTGACGAAGTTGATCTCGGAGATGAACTTGGTGACCACGCGCTGGTTGCCCAGCTGGACGATGGCGTAGATGGCCGCTTCTTCGTCTATCCACTTCAACAGGCTGCCGCCGAACAGCGAGCCGTTGGGGTTGAGGTCTTCGGGTTTTACCCATTTGCGGGTGTGGAAATTCATGGGAACTCCTTGCTGGTTGCGCCTCGTGAGCGCGATGCCTTGTCGGCAAGTTGACGGGTCGAGCCCCGCCGGCTGCGCAATTATCGCGCGGATCGCCGCTTCTCGCCCGGCCCGGATCAGCCCAGGCCGGCTTCCTCGCGGTAGATGCGCGCCTGTTCCACCAGCCAGTCGCGGAAGGCGCGGACGATGGCGGACTCCACCTTGCGCTCGGGAATCATCAGGTAATAGGCGTGTTCGCTCAAATAGGCATGTTGCATCGCCACGATCAGCCGGCCCTCGGCCAGCTCGCGCTGGATCAGCATCGGCGGGATCAGCGCCACGCCCATGCCGAGCATGGCCGCCTGGGCGAGCATGGAGAACAACTCGTAGCGGGTGCCGCTCATGTCGTGGGCGACGCTCATGCCCAGGGAGCCGAACCACTGGCGCCAGGCGTAGGGCCGGGTGGTCTGCTGCATCAGCGGCAGCGCGGCGATCTCTTCGGCGCCGAAGCTGGCGCGGCCTTCGAGCAGCTCGGGGCTGCACACCGGCACCGGGTTCTCGCGCATGAGGAAGTGCTTCACCGTGCCGGACCAGGCGCCGTCGCCGAAGTACAGCGCGCAGTCGAAGTCGGTGTCGGCGAAGAGGAAGGGCCGGGTGCGGTTGGTCAGGTTCACCGTGACTTCCGGGTACAGCCCCTTGAAGGCCTTGAGCCGCGGCAGCAGCCACTGGGTGGCGAAGGTCGGCACCACCGCCAGCTCGATGCTGCCGCCGCCCTGCTGACCCATCACCGCCAGGGTGTCGCGCTCCACCGCGTCCAGCCGCGCGGCGATGCGCCGGCTGTAGCCCAGCCCCGCCTCGGTGAGCTTGACGCCGCGACGCGAGCGGCGGAACAGCTCGACGCCGAGGAACGCCTCCAGCCCGGCGATCTGCCGGCAGATGGCGCTCTGCGTCAGCGACAGTTCCTCGGCGGCCTTGGTGAAGCTTTCATGGCGCGCCGCCGACTCGAAGCTGACCAGCGCCGCGGTGGTGGGGATCTTGCGCCGCATCGAATGCCTCTTGGGAATCTCGTGATCCGCGAAGCCCGGGAAACAGGCCATTCAAACATTCGTTTCATGGGGCCCGGGCGATCACGGAGTGAGAAAATAGCACAACAGCGTGCGAATTAGTCGGTTGCCGCACCGGTCGGCGGCTGACTAGGATCGACCGCACTGCGTCCGCCTAAACTGGTCGGACACCCTGTCACTGCCCCGAGGTAACCCGATGGCCACCAAAGCAAGCTTCAACTGGGAAGACCCGCTGCTGCTGGATCAGCAACTCACCGAAGAAGAGCGCATGGTTCGCGACAGCGCCCAGCAGTTCGCCCAGGACAAGCTGGCCCCGCGCGTGCTGGAGGCCTTCCGCCACGAGCAGACCGACCCGGCGATCTTCCGCGAGATGGGCGAGACCGGCCTGCTCGGCGCGACCATCCCCGCCGAGTACGGCGGCAGCGGCCTGAACTACGTGTGCTACGGCCTGATCGCCCGCGAGGTCGAGCGCGTCGACTCCGGCTACCGCTCGATGATGAGCGTGCAGTCGTCCCTGGTCATGGTGCCGATCTACGAGTTCGGCAACGAAGCCACCAAGCAGAAGTACCTGCCGAAACTGGCCAGCGGCGAATACATCGGCTGCTTCGGCCTGACCGAGCCGAACCACGGTTCCGACCCGGGCTCGATGATCACCCGCGCCAGGAAGGTCGACGGCGGCTACCGCCTGTCCGGCGCCAAGATGTGGATCACCAATAGCCCGATCGCCGACGTCTTCGTGGTCTGGGCCAAGGACGACGAAGGCCAGATCCGCGGCTTCGTCCTGGAGAAAGGCTGGGAAGGCCTGTCCGCCCCGGCCATCCACGGCAAGGTCGGCCTGCGCGCCTCCATCACCGGCGAGATCGTGATGGACAACGTGTTCGTCCCCGAAGAGAACGCCTTCCCCGAAGTGCGCGGCCTGCGCGGCCCGTTCACCTGCCTGAACTCGGCGCGCTACGGCATCTCCTGGGGCGCCCTGGGCGCCGCCGAGGCCTGCTGGCACACCGCCCGCCAGTACACCCTGGACCGCAAGCAGTTCGGCCGCCCGCTGGCCGCCAACCAGCTGATCCAGAAGAAGCTGGCCGACATGCAGACCGAAATCACCCTGGCCCTGCAAGGCTGCCTGCGCCTGGGCCGGATGAAAGACGAAGGCACCGCCGCGGTGGAAATCACCTCGATCATGAAGCGCAACAGCTGCGGCAAGGCCCTGGACATCGCCCGCATGGCCCGCGACATGCTCGGCGGCAACGGCATCTCCGACGAGTTCGGCGTGGCCCGCCACCTGGTCAACCTGGAAGTGGTGAACACCTATGAAGGTACCCACGACGTCCACGCGCTGATCCTCGGCCGCGCCCAGACCGGGATCCAGGCTTTCTTCTAAAAAAAGCGGCTTCAGGCGGCAGGCAAGAGCGCTCCGCCTGCAGCCTGTGGCCTGCAGCCCAGGAGCTTCTATGTCCGGCGCCCTGTCCCATATCCGCGTTCTCGACCTTTCCCGTGTCCTGGCCGGCCCCTGGGCCGGGCAGATCCTCGCCGACCTCGGCGCCGAAGTGATCAAGATCGAACGCCCCGGCAGCGGCGACGACACCCGCGCCTGGGGCCCGCCGTTCCTCAAGGACGCCGAGGGCCGCGACACCAGCGAGGCGGCCTACTACCTGTCGGCCAACCGCAACAAGAAATCCCTCACCATCGACTTCACCCAGCCCGAAGGCCAGCGCCTGGTGCGCGAGCTGGCGGCCAAGGCCGACATCGTGCTGGAGAACTTCAAGGTCGGCGGGCTGAAGAGCTACGGGCTGGACTACGAGTCGCTCAAGCAGCTCAACCCGAAGCTGATCTACTGCTCCATCACCGGCTTCGGCCAGACCGGCCCCTACGCCAAGCGCGCCGGCTACGACTTCATGATCCAGGGCCTGGGCGGCCTGATGAGCATCACCGGCCGCTCCGACGCCGAGGAAGGCGCCGGCCCGGTGAAAGTCGGCGTGGCGCTGACCGACATCCTCACCGGCCTGTATTCGTCCACCGCCATCCTCGCCGCCCTCGCCCACCGCGACGTCAGCGGCATCGGCCAGCACATCGACATGGCCCTGCTCGACGTGCAGGTGGCCTGCCTGGCCAACCAGACGCTGAACTACCTGACCACCGGCATCCCGCCGCGCCGGCTGGGCAACGCCCACCCGAACATCGTGCCCTACCAGGACTTCCCCACCGCCGACGGCGACATGATCCTCACGGTCGGCAACGACGGGCAGTTCCGCAAGTTCTGCGAACTGGCCGGGCACCCGGAATGGGCCGACGACGAACGCTTCGCCAGCAACAAGGCGCGGGTCGCCCACCGCGACGTGCTGATCCCGCTGATCCGCCAGGCCACGGTGATGCGCACCACGGCCGAATGGATCACCGCGCTGGAGCAGGCCGGCGTGCCCTGCGGGCCGATCAACGACCTGGCCCAGGTGTTCGCCGACCCGCAGGTGATCGCTCGCGGCCTGCGTGTGGACCTGCCGCACCCGCTGGCCGGGACCGTGCCCCAGGTGGCCAGCCCGATCCGCCTGTCGCAGACCCCCGTCGAGTACCGCAACGCCCCGCCGACCCTCGGCCAGCACACCGAGCAGATCCTCGAAAGCGTGCTCGGCCTGGACGCCGCCGCCATCGGCAAGCTGCGCGAGCAGGGCGTGATCTGAACCCGCGCGCCGCCGCGCCAGGGTATTCACGGCCCCTGGCGCGGCGCGGGCGGGCCCGGCGGACGACGGAAAACCTTTGGCTTGCCGCCCGGCATCGCTATAATCCGCAGGCTTCACCGGCCGGCTCCGCTCCGGCCGTTCCCGCCACCCGTTCCGAGGGGCGCTGCAGCAAGCCAAGGCTTGTCAGGCTCGGACGGGGCGCGTCCCGGTCGGCGTCCGCCGGCCGTTAACGCATCAACGGCGCCCATTCGCAGACAACGAATGGAGAGTTACGCATGAGCGCTGTCATGACGCCTGCCGGTTTCACCGACTATAAAGTCGCCGACATTTCCCTGGCCGCCTGGGGCCGCCGCGAGCTGATCATCGCCGAGTCCGAGATGCCGGCACTGATGGGCCTGCGCCGCAAGTACGCCGCCAGCCAGCCGCTCAAGGGCGCCAAGATCCTCGGCTGCATCCACATGACCATCCAGACCGGCGTGCTCATCGAGACCCTGGTCGCCCTCGGCGCCGAAGTGCGCTGGTCGTCCTGCAACATCTTCTCCACCCAGGACCAGGCCGCCGCCGCCATCGCCGCCGCCGGCATCCCGGTGTTCGCCTGGAAGGGCGAGACCGAGCAGGAATACGAGTGGTGCATCGAGCAGACCATCCTCAAGGACGGCCAGCCGTGGGACGCCAACATGGTGCTGGACGACGGCGGTGACCTGACCGAGATCCTGCACAAGAAATACCCGGCAATGCTGGAGAAGATCCACGGCATCACCGAAGAGACCACCACCGGCGTGCACCGCCTGCTCGACATGCTCAAGGCCGGCACCCTGAAAGTCCCGGCGATCAACGTCAACGACTCGGTGACCAAGAGCAAGAACGACAACAAGTACGGCTGCCGCCACAGCCTCAACGACGCCATCAAGCGCGGCACCGACCACCTGCTGTCGGGCAAGCAGGCGCTGGTGATCGGCTACGGCGACGTGGGCAAGGGCTCGGCGCAGTCGCTGCGCCAGGAAGGCATGATCGTCAAGGTCTCGGAAGTCGACCCGATCTGCGCCATGCAGGCCTGCATGGACGGCTTCGAAGTCGTCTCGCCGTACAAGAACGGCCTGAACGACGGCACCGAGGCCAGCGTCGACGCCGCCCTGCTGGGCAAGATCGACCTGATCGTCACCACCACCGGCAACGTCAACGTCTGCGACGCCGGCATGCTCAAGGCCCTGAAGAAGCGCGCCGTGGTCTGCAACATCGGCCACTTCGACAACGAGATCGACACCGCCTTCATGCGCAAGACCTGGGCCTGGGAAGAGGTCAAGCCGCAGGTGCACAAGATCCACCGCACCGGCAACGACGGCTTCGATCCGCACAACGACGACTACCTGATCCTGCTCGCCGAGGGCCGCCTGGTGAACCTGGGCAACGCCACCGGCCACCCGAGCCGCATCATGGACGGTTCCTTCGCCAACCAGGTGCTGGCGCAGATCCACCTGTTCGAGCGCAAGTTCGCCGACCAGCCGGCCGCCGAGAAGGCCAAGCGCCTGAGCGTCGAAGTGCTGCCGAAGAAGCTCGACGAGGAGGTCGCCCTGGAGATGGTCCGCGGCTTCGGCGGCGTGGTCACCCAACTGACGCCGAAACAGGCCGAGTACATCGGCGTGACCGTCGAAGGTCCGTTCAAGCCGGATACTTACCGCTACTAAAAAGCCGCTGGAAGCCGGAGGCTGGAGGCTGGACGAAAAAGCGCACCGATCTGCCTTTTCGTTCAGCCTTCAGCCTTCAGCCTTCAGCGATCACGTCCCGACAGCCTCTTGCGGATCTGTTCCATGACGACATCCGATCGCCGCTTCAGCTTCGAGTTCTTCCCCGCCAAGACCGAAGCCGGGCATGAAAAACTGCTGGCCACCGCGCGCCAGCTGGCCGGCTACAAGCCGGACTTCTTCTCCTGCACCTACGGTGCCGGTGGTTCCACCCGCGACCGTACCCTGGTCACCGTCCTGCAGCTGGACGGCGAGGTGAACGTCCCCACCGCGCCGCACCTGTCCTGCGTCGGCGACACCAAGGCCGAACTGCGCGCCCTGCTCGCCCACTACAAGGACGCCGGCATCCGCCGCATCGTCGCCCTGCGCGGCGACCTGCCCTCGGGCATGGGCATGGCCAGCGGCGAGCTGCGCTACGCCAACGAACTGGTGGAGTTCATCCGCGCCGAGACCGGCGACCACTTCCACATCGAGGTCGCTGCCTACCCGGAAGTACATCCGCAGGCACGCAATTCCGAGCACGATCTGGCCAATTTCGTACGCAAGGTCAAGGCCGGTGCTGACAGTGCAATCACGCAGTATTTCTTCAACGCCGACAGCTATTTCCACTTCGTCGAGCGTGCACAGAAGTTGGGCGTCGACATCCCGATCGTCCCGGGCATCATGCCGATCACCAACTACTCCAAGCTGGCGCGTTTCTCGGACGCCTGTGGCGCCGAAATCCCCCGCTGGATCCGCAAGCAGCTGGAAGCCTATGGCGACGACATCGCCAGCATCCAGTCCTTCGGCGAGCAGGTGATCACCGAGATGTGCGAACGTCTGCTGGACGGCGGCGCCCCCGGGCTGCATTTCTACACGCTGAACCAGGCCGACCCCAGCCTGGCACTGTGGAAAAACCTGAAGCTGCCCCGCTAGCGCAACGGTGCTCCGCCGCCCGCAACGGGCGGCGGTTCACCGGCCAGGACGCTAGAGGTTGCACATGGCATGGCACATGCCCCCTCTCTGATCTACCTCGTGTACGGTCGCCAGACCTACCATCAGGAAGCCCTGTTCAGCATCGCCAGCGCCATCGCCCGGGCACGGGAAACACCGCAGCTGCGCCTGGACATCCAGGTCGTCACCGATGACGGCGCCCCCTACGCCGGGCTGCCGGTGCGGGTGCGCCACATCGACGCAGGCACCCTGGCCGGCTGGTACGGGCCCCACGGCTACCATTTCCGCGCCAAGCACGTGGCCCTGCGCCAGGCGCTCGACGAACTGCCGGCCGCCGTGCTGATCGATACCGACACCTTCTTCCACGCCTCGCCCGCCCATCTGCTCGCCCGCGTGCGGCCCGGCGCCCTGCTGTGCAACGCCGTCAACCAGCGCCTGGGCGACTCGCCGGCGCCCGTCTACCGCCAGCTGATCGAGCCCCTGAAGGCCCGCGGACTGGCCGACGAACGGACACCGCTGATCAATTCCGGGGTGATCGGACTGACCCGCGAAGACGCCCTCGTACTCGACCGTTCGTTGGAATTGATGGATGACCTCTACCCAATTGCCCGCGCAGCCTATAATCTTGAAGAGTTCGTTCTGGCGATTGCGGCCTACAGACAACTGGAACCCGTCGGTTGTACCGACCTCATCCACCATTATTGGAGCCGCAAGCAGTTGTTCCGGGCGAAAGTCCAGGCCTGGCTGCACAAGCACCGAACGTCCCTTCTCAGCCCCCTGGCTCTCGACGACACCCAACTGGTGACCGACCGCCTGCCGCGTCCACCACGGGCCGCGCGCCTGCTGTACAAGCTGAGAACACTGCCGTTGCCGGCCCCGATGCGCCAGTTCAGCCTGGAGCTGTTCTACGGGTGCCACGACTACGACAACGAGTTCGACCGGGCCTGCGGCCCCGTCTGGTGGGAAAAGGCCGTGACCAATGTCATCGCGCGCCATCCCGACCAGCCGGTGCAAGAGCAGCTCGGTGAATGGCTGAACCACAAGGTGTTGCGCCATCTCCTCGGCCCAAGGCTCGAGGCGATACGCCGGCACCTACGCCAGCAGGACCTGCTCTGAACGGCAGGCCGGCGCTGGCAGCGCCTCTGCCCTTCCGGGGCCGGGCGCAACCCCAGGCCGGCGGCCCTTGCCGTCGGCCCCCGGAGGAGCCCGCGAGGGCCCCTGCCAGTAGCTCGGCCCTGGGTGCATACGCAGCGCCCCGCGCCGTCCCTCTTCCCGCCACGGGAACGAGGGTACAGAGGAGTTCGAAGAACTTGGTGACTTCACATTCGCCGGCCAGCCGCCGGCTCATATAGGAATACCCCGCATGTCCTTTTCCTCCCTCGGTCTCTCCGAGGCGCTGGCCCGCGCAGTAGAGGCGGCGGGCTACAGCCAGCCCACCCCTGTCCAGGAGCGGGCGATTCCCGCCGTATTGCAAGGTCGCGACCTGATGGTCGCGGCCCAGACCGGCACCGGCAAGACCGGTGGCTTCGCCCTTCCGGTGCTCGAGCGGCTGTTCCCCGAAGGCCATCCCGACCGTGAACACCGCCACGGCCCGCGCCAGGCGCGCGTGCTGGTGCTGACGCCGACCCGCGAACTGGCCGCCCAGGTCCACGACAGCTTCAAGGTCTATGCCCGCGACCTGCCCCTGAAGAGCGCCTGCATCTTCGGCGGCGTCGGCATGAATCCCCAGGTCCAGGCCATGTCCAAGGGCGTCGACGTGCTGGTGGCCTGCCCCGGCCGCCTGCTCGACCTGATCGGCCAGGGCAGCGTCGACCTCTCCCGCGTGGAGATCCTGGTCCTCGACGAAGCCGACCGCATGCTCGACATGGGCTTCATCCACGACGTCAAGAAGGTCCTCGCCAAGCTGCCGCCCAAGCGCCAGAACCTGCTGTTCTCGGCGACCTTCTCGAAAGACATCACCGACCTCGCCAACAAGCTGCTGCACAACCCCGAGCGCATCGAGGTCACCCCGCCGAACACCACCGTCGAGCGCATCGAGCAGCGCGTGTTCCGCATCCCCTCGGTACAGAAGCGCGCCCTGCTGGCGCACCTGGTGACCGTGGGCGCCTGGGAGCAGGTGCTGGTCTTCACCCGCACCAAGCACGGCGCCAACCGCCTCGCCGAGTACCTGAGCAAGCACGGCCTGCCGGCCGCCGCGATCCACGGCAACAAGAGCCAGAACGCGCGCACCAAGGCCCTGGCCGACTTCAAGACCAACGATGTGCGCATCCTGGTGGCCACCGACATCGCCGCCCGCGGCCTGGACATCGACCAGTTGCCCCACGTGGTCAACTACGAGCTGCCCAACGTCGAGGAAGACTACGTCCACCGCATCGGCCGCACCGGCCGCGCCGGGCGCAGCGGCGAAGCCATCTCGCTGGTGGCCCCGGACGAGGAGAAGCTGCTCAAGGCCATCGAGCGCCTGACCAGGCAGCAGATCCCCGCTGGCGACACCCAGGGCTTCGACCCCGAGGTGGCACTGCCGGAAGTGGCCCTGCCCGAGCCCAAGGAACAGCCCCAGCGCCAGCCGCGCAAGGACAAGGCCAAGCGCGAGCGCAAGCCCAGGGACAAGGAGCCGCAGCAGGTACAAGCTGCCGCCGAGGCCCAGGCCGAAGACGGCGCCGAGCAGGGCGACAAGCCGGCCGGCAAGCGCCGCCGCCGTGGCGGCCGCGGCAAGAAGAAGGGCGATGCCCAGGCCCAGGGCGAGCAGCAGGCCCAGCAGGCCCCGCGCGGCGACGCCCAGCCCAGGCAGCCCAGGCAGCCCAAGCCGGCGGCGCAGGGTCAGAACCGCGATCCCGAGGAGTTCCTCGACGACGACTACGACAACTTCGGCAACCGCGCCGACTACGTCAGCCCCTTCCCGGACAAGGACGTGCAACGCGGCCAGCGCCGTCGCGGCGGCCAGCCCCAGGGCCAGGCGCCCCAGGGCCAGCGTGCCCGCGGCCAGGGCCAGGCTCAGGGCCAAGGCCAAGGTCAAGGCCAGAAGCAGGGCAAGCCGGGCCAGAAAGGCAGCGGCCAGGGTGGCCAGGGCGCCCGCGGCAAGAACGCCAACGGCCAGGCCCGCGGCGGCCAGGGCGGCAACGCCCAGGGCAAGCAGCGCGCCGCCCGCAAGCGCGGCGGCAAGGGCCAACCCTCGCTGATGAGCGACGCGCCGCTGCGCGAGCCGAGCGAGTACGGCGCCGCCAAGCCGACCCGCCAGCCGGTGGTGATCAACAAGCGCGACCTGGTCCGCGGCGACCGCTTCCCCACTGCGGAGCAGTTGGAAGAGCTGGAACCGCGCCGCGAAAAGGGCGAACGCCCGGCGCTGCTGACGCGTAACCGTTGAGTGCCAGTTGTTGAAGAAACCGCCCCTTGGGGCGGTTTTTTCTTGGCTGTGCGCAGGGCCTGCTCCTGTAGGAGCGAGCTTGCTCGCGAACCGTGTTGCCCTTTGGCGACGGCGTGTCGGCTCCACTCCGCACCCTCTCCCTAACCCTCTCCCTGAAGGGAGAGGGGACCGTTCGGTGTACTCGGGTATTTCGGCGTCAGCCGGCTGCTACGAAGTTGCCGATTGGCGCCAAACCTCTCTCGGCACGGACTATCCCCCTCTCCCTTCAGGGAGAGGGTGCTCTTCGCAAACTCCTGTCGCGAACCCCATTCGCGAGCAAGCTCGCTCCTACAGGCAACAAAAAAGCCGCCCCAAAGGGCGGCTTCGTGTCATTCACCAAGCACTCAAAGCACCTGCCGCAAAAAGCTCTGCGCCCGTGGATCGGCCGGCTGTTCGAAGAACTGCGCCGGCGGCGCGTCTTCCAGCAGCTTGCCGTGGTCGAAGAACAGCACGCGGTCGGCCACTTCGCGGGCGAAGCCCATCTCGTGGGTGACGCAGACCATGGTCATGCCTTCCAGCGCCAGGGCCTTCATCACGTCGAGCACCTCGCCGACCATCTCCGGGTCGAGCGCCGAGGTCGGCTCGTCGAACAGCATCACCTTCGGCTCCATGCACAGCGCGCGGGCGATGGCCACGCGCTGTTGCTGGCCGCCGGACAGGCGCGAGGGGTATTCGTTGGCCTTCTGGCCGATGCCGACCTTGGCCAGCAGTGCCTTCGCCTTTTCCTCGCGCTCGGCCTTGCCGCGCTTGCGCACCACTTTCTGCGCCAGGCACAGGTTCTCCAGCACGGTCATGTGCGGGAACAGGTTGAAGTGCTGGAACACCATGCCGACTTCGCGGCGGTAGGCGTTGATGTCGGTCTTCGGGTTGGCCAGGTCGACGCCGTCGATGCTCACCGAGCCGGAGTCGAACTCCTCCAGGCCGTTGAGGCAGCGCAGGAAGGTGGACTTGCCCGAGCCGGAGGGCCCGATCACCACCACCACCTCGCCCCTGTCCACGCGGGTGGTCACGTCGTCCACCGCGCGCACCACGTGGCCGCGGGTGTCGAACACCTTGGTCAGGTTGCGGACTTCAATCACTTTGTCCGAGCCTCCGTTCCAGCCGGCTCGCCATATGCGACAGCGGCAGGTTGATGACGAGGTAGAGCGCGGCCACGCAGAACCAGATCTCGAAGGTGGAGAACGAGGTGGTGATGGCCTCGCGGCCGCTCTTGGTCAGTTCGGTGATGGCGATCACCGAGACCAGCGAGGTGTCCTTGACCAGGCTGATGAACTGCCCGGCCAGCGGCGGCAGCACGCGCTTGAAGGCCTGCGGCAGGATCACGTGGCGCATCGACTGCGCCGCGCTCAGGCCCAGGGAGCGCGCCGCCTCGTCCTGGCCGCGGGCGATGGACTGCACGCCGGCGCGGACGATCTCGGCCACGTAGGCGCCGGTGAACAGCGCCAGCGCCGCCACCCCGGCGAACTCGCGGGACAGGTTGAGCACGGTGCCGATGAAGAAGTAGAAGATGAAGATCTGCACCAGCAGCGGCGTGCCGCGCACCAGCTCGACGTAGAGCGTCGAGAGGTCGTGCAGCGTGGGGTTCTTCGACAGCCGGCAGAGGCCGGTGAACAGGCCGATGGCCAGGCCGATCGCGCCGGAGACGAAGGAGATCCACAGCGTGGTCCACAGGCCCCAGGCCAGCGGGCCGGCGGCCCAGTGGCGCTGCACGCCGACCACGTCGCCTTCGCCGACGTCGTCGTTCTCGGAGAACTGCAGGCTGTCGCCGGCCACGTTCAGCACCTGCTGCCTGCCGTCGTCGTCGACCAGGGTGACGCGGGCCTCGCGGCCGGAATCCTCGATCTTCTCCACCCGCGAGACGGCGTCCGCACGTTGCGGTTCCTCCGCCTGGTAGGCGAAGTACTGGGGAACGCGGTTCCAGCGCCACTCGTAGGAAATCAGCGAGGTGGAATACCAGATGGCCAGGCCGATCAGCAGGAGGATCAGCGCGGTCAGCCCATGCCAGGGCCAGGTGGGGCGTTTGCTTCTAGTCACGTATCTTTACCGTGAAAATGCGAACGCGCAGGCCAGGGCCTGCGCGTCGGGTCGAACAGCGTCGGACGCGGATTATTCCATGTCCTTCAGCCAGTCGGTGCTCTTGAACCACTTGTCGTGCAGACGATCGTAGGTCCCGTCCTCGTGGATCTGCTTGAGGAAGTTGTTGATCCAGTTGATCGAGTCGTAGTCGCCCTTCTTCAGGCCGAAGGCCAGCGGTTCGTAGGTGAACGGCTGGTCGAGGAACACCAGCTTGCCGGCGCCGAACTTGCCGACCGCGACCACGTTGTAGGGCGAGTCGTAGATGAAGGCGTCGGCCTTGCCGTTGACCACGTCCATGACCGCCTCGGGCTCGTTGTCGAAGCCGTGGTACTGGGCCTTGGACAGCTGCTTCTTGGCGACGAACTCGCCGGTGGTGCCGATCTTCGAGGTGATGCGGTACTTGGCGTCGTTCAGGTCCTTGTAGGACTTGATGGCGCCTTCCAGCTCCTTGCGGATCAGCAGGGTCTGGCCGACCACGATGAAGGGATCGGAGAAGTTGACCCGCAGGTTGCGCTCCTGGGTCAGGGTCATGCCCGAGCCGATCATGTCGAACTTGTCGGTCAGCAGCGCCGGGATGATGCCGTCGTAGCTGGTGGAGACCAGCTCCAGCTTGACGCCCATGGCCTTGGCCATGGCCTTGAGCAGGTCGACCTCGAAGCCGACGATCTGGCCACGCTTGTTGGTCATCTCGAACGGCATGTAGGTCGGGTCCATGCCCACCCGCAGGCTGCCGCGCTTGACCGCGTCATCCACCGCGCCGGCCTGTGCCGCGCCCACGCCGGCCAGGGCGCAGACGCCCAGCAGCAGCGATGCCAGATACTTTTTCATTCCCCACACTCCCAGACAGTCGAAATTGAGTCGTGCGCACGTCGGCACGGCATCCAGCTGCGGTCTTTATGCCGCGCGAAGCCTCGCCGGGCGCTGAAGGGTGCGAATCCTACCCTCTGTCGCCGTCCGTCGGGAGTCTTTCTGGATCGATGGCGCAGGTTAGCAGCAGTAAAGCGCCGGGAAAACCGTTGCAAGGCGTTGCCACTCCCCGCCTGGTGACGGGGAGCGGCTCGCGGTCAGGACTGCGCGGCCGGCAGGCCCACGCCGGCGCCGGCCGGCGGCGCCAGCGGCAGCGCCGGGCTGTGCGCGTCGGCCTGCACGGACTTGCGCCAGGGCTCCAGCCAGTTCTCATGGCCGCCTTCCCACACCTGCAGGTGCAGGCGCGACAGCGCCACCGGGTCGCTCAGCAGGGCCAGGCGGGCCTCGCCGGCGACGGCCTGCGGACCGCCTTCCAGGGCCTGCTGCACGCGCCGCTGGCGCGCCGCCTCGATGGCCTCGGAGCGCGCGTGGCGCGCGGTGCCCATGGCGCAGGCCAGGGCGTTGAGCAGCGGGTCGGAAACGCTGCGGACGAAGCCGTCCTTCAGCGCCTGCCAGCGGTTCTGGTAGGTGTACTCGTCGGTGGAGCGCAGCTCGCGCGGGGTGTCGTATTCCTCGGGGATGAGGAACAGCTTCTCGTCGCGCGAGGCCAGGCCCAGGTTGACGCGGCTGGTGATCACCGACACCGGGATGGACAGCATCAGCGAACCGACGATGGGCGACAGCCACCACAGGAAGCGCGGGTTCAGCCACACCACCAGCAGCGCCCAGGCCAGGCCCAGCAGGGTCTGCATGCCGTGGCGGCGCAGCGCCTCGCTCCAGGGCGTGGCGTCGTCGTCACGCTGCGGCGACTTCCACTGCGCTTCCCAGCCGAGGAACGCGGCCAGCACGAAGCGGGTGTGGAAGAGCATGCGCACCGGCGCCAGCAGCACCGAGAAGAGCATCTCCAGGAGCATGCTCAGGGTGACCTTGATCACGCCACCGAAGGCCTTGGCGCCCTTGGCCCAGATCAGCATGACGCTGAGCAGCTTGGGCAGGAACAGCAGGGTCAGGGTGGTGGAGAACAGCGCGATGGCCTTCTCCGGGTGCCACTGCGGCCAGATCGGGAACAGCTGGCGCGGCTCCAGGAAGTACTGCGGCTCCATCAGCTGGTGCACCGCCAGCAGCGCGGTGGACAGCACCAGGAAGAAGAACCACAGCGGCGCCGACAGGTAGGACATCACCCCGGTGAGGAACACCGCGCGGTGCACCGGGTGCATGCCCTTGACCAGGAACAGGCGGAAGTTCATCAGGTTGCCGTGGCACCAGCGGCGGTCGCGCTTGAGCTCGTCCAGCAGGTTCGGCGGCAGTTCCTCGTAGCTGCCCTCCAGGTCGTAGGCGATCCACACGCCCCAGCCGGCGCGGCGCATCAGCGCGGCCTCGACGAAGTCGTGGGAGAGGATGGCCCCGGAGAACGAGCCCTTGCCCGGCAGCGGCGCCAGGGCGCAGTGCTCGATGAAGGGTTTCACCCGGATGATCGCGTTGTGCCCCCAGTAGTGCGACTCGCCCAGCTGCCAGAAGTGCAGGCCGGCGGTGAACAGCGGGCCGTACACGCGGGTGGCGAACTGCTGCATGCGTGCATAGAGGGTGTCCATGCCCGAGGCCTTGGGCGCGGTCTGGATGATGCCCGCCTCCGGGTTGGCTTCCATCAGCCGCACCAGCTTGGCCAGGCAGTCGCCGCTCATCACGCTGTCGGCGTCCATCACCACCATGTACTTGTACTGGCTGCCCCAGCGCCGGCAGAAGTCGTCGATGTTGCCGCTCTTGCGCTTCACCCGGCGACGGCGGCGGCGGTAGAACAGCTTGCCGAAGCCCTTGGTCTCCTGGCACAGCTCGATCCAGGCCTGCTCCTCGGCCACGGCGATGTCGGCCTGGTAGGTGTCGCTGAGGACGAAGAAGTCGAAGTGGTCCAGCTCGCCGCTGGCCGCCACCGACTCGAAGGTGGCGCGCAGGCCGGCGAAGACCCGCGGCACGTCCTCGTTGCAGATCGGCATGACGATGGCGGTGCGCGCGTCGGGCGCGATCGGCTCGTTGCCGGCGCTGCTGCCGGAGATGCGGTAGCGGTCGCGGCCGCTGAGCAGCTCCCAGAAGCCCATCAGCGCGGTCCAGAAACCGGCCGAGACCCAGCAGAAGAGGATGGCGAAGAGCAGCAGCACGCCGAACTGGATCAGGTACGGCAGCACCTGCTGCAGGGTCTGCAGCCAGGTCTGGCGGTTGATCTCTTCCAGGTCGATCAGCGCCCAACCCTGGTACGGCAGGATGCCCTTCATGTAGTAGGTGGCGATGCTGGTCTGGCCGAGCATCAGCAACAGCAGGATCATCCGGCGCAGCGAGCCGACCCGCTGCCAGCGCGCCTTGGGCAGGTCGCGCGCGGGCTTGGACGGGTTGCCGCGGCCGAGCAGGCGGCGCCAGCCGCGCACCAGCACGTTGGTCCGCCAGGGCTCGGGGAGCACCTTGGTACGCTGGATCGGCGGCGCCGCCTTGAGGTAAGCGCGGCCGTTGTCGTCCAGGCCGAGCATGCCGGTTTCCTGCAGCTCCTGGCCGTAGCCGAGCAGCAGGCGCGGGCCGATGGAGCCCAGCGCCGCATCGTCGGTGGCGGCCGGCGCGGTGCCGGCCTCCTCCGCCAGGCGCTGGTGCAGGTCACTGAAGGAAGCGCTGCGCGCCAGGCGCTCGCGCCCTTCCGCGGTCAGCGGAAGGTGCTCGAGGTATTCGCCCAGCGGAGCCTTGTGGGTGGTCGTGTTATTCATCGGCAGGCAGCTGGTAGCTCCAGGTTTCGGACAGGGTCTGTCCATCTTTGACCAGGGCCGCACGCATTTCGGTCGGCTTCTTCGGATCCTTCACCTTGATCCGAAGGGTCAGGCGCCAGCCCTGGGTCACAGGGTTGTAGCGCAGGTTGTTTTCCTTGACCTCGGCGTTGTCGTCGGTGCTCACCTGGGTGGTCACCGCGGCGTCGGCCGGCAGGACCTTGAGGTTGGCGCCCTCGAAGTCCACCACCAGGGCGGTACTGCCGTCGGGCTGGCGGATCAGGTTGGCCTGCTTGACGTCACCCACCGAGCGCAGGGTCTGCTTGACCTGGGCGACCTTCTGCGAATGCAGGGCGTCCTCGTCCATGGTCCAGTGCATGCGGTAGGCGTATTCCAGCGGCTGGCCGGACTCAGGACGCTTCTCCGGGTTGAAGAAGGCGACGATGTTGTCGTTGGTCTCGTCCGGGGTGGGGATCTCGACCAATTCGACGCTGCCCTTGCCCCAGTCGCCGCGCGGCTCGATCCACAGGCTCGGGCGCAGGTCGTAGCGGTCGTCCAGGTCTTCGTAGCGGCTGAACTCGCGGCCGCGCTGGAGCAGGCCGAAGCCTTTCGGGTTCTCCACCGCGTAGCTGCTCACCGACAGGTGTTTCGGGTTGTTCAGCGGGCGCCAGATCCACTCGTCGTTGCCGGCATGGATCTGCAGGCCGGTGGAGTCATGCAGCTCCGGACGGAAGTTGTGCTGCTCCGAGGGCTGGTTGGAGCCGAACAGGAACATGCTGGTCAGCGGCGCCATGCCGAGCTTGGTGACCTTGTCGCGCAGGAACACCTTGGCCTGCACGTCGACCACGGTGTCCTTGCCCGGACGCAGGACCAGGCGGTAGGCGCCGGTGGCGCGCGGCGAGTCCAGCAGGGCGTAGATCACCAGGTGCTTGTCCTGGGGCTTGGGCTTCTCGATCCAGAACTCGCGGAAGCGCGGGAACTCCTCGCCGGAGGGCAGCGCGGTGTCCAGCGCCAGGCCGCGGGCGGAGAGGCCGTAGACGTGGCCCTTGCCGACCACGCGGAAGTAGCTGGCGCCGAGGAAGGTGGCGATCTCGTCGAGCTTGTCGGCCTTGTTGATCGGGTAGAGCACGCGGAACCCGGCGTAGCCGAGGTCCTTGGTGGCATTGGCGTCGAACTGCAGGGTTCCGAAGTCGAAACGCGCGGGATCGTACTTGATCTCCTTGACGCTGGTGGCCGTCACCTCGTTGATCTTCACCGGGGTGTCGAAGTGCATGCCCTGGTGATAGAAGCTGAGCTTGAACGGCTCCTTCTCGTCGGCCCAATAGGCCTTGTCCATGCGGAAGCGGATCTGCTGGTAGTCGGCGAACTTCATTTCGCTGAATACCGACGGCAGGTTGCTGGCCGGCGCGCTGTACTTCTCGCTGGCCAGTTTCTTCGCCTCGCCGGCGACGTCATCGATGGTGAAAGCCCAGGCGTGAGAGGCGCCCAGGGCCAGGAAAGCGGAGCCGACCAGCATCAGGTCGCGCAGGAAATTACGGGAAGCGGTGTGTTGAACGGAACGAAAAATCACGAGTCCCCCTCGTCCGTGAACTTGAAAAAACCAAGGCCGGCCCTGGCAATGCCAAAGTGCCGGCGATTGAATTCCGACCCCGGTGAGCCCGAATGATTCCCCGCGATCGCGAAGAACCCTTGCCCGGCCTTGTGGCCTGGGCTCCCGGGGAGCCATTGTTCTAGTTGCATGCGAGTTGCCATCATCCTGCGGCCCGGTTACGGACTGCCGCCTGCTCAAGCCTCCAGAAGAAAGGTCACCGGCCCGTCGTTGACCAGGTGGACCTGCATGTTGGCGCCGAACCGGCCGGTAGCGACCAGCGGATGACGGGCTCGTGCCTGATCCACGAGATGTTCGAACAGTTCTGCGCCCCGGGCCGGCGGCGCCGCGCTGGAAAAACTCGGCCGCAGACCCTTGCGGGTGTCGGCGGCCAGGGTGAACTGCGAGACCAGCAGCAGACCGCCGCCGACATCGCCCAGAGAAAGGTTCATCTTACCTTCAATATCGGCGAACACTCGATAGTTAAGCAGCTTGTGCAGCAGCCGCTGGGTGCTCGCCTCATCGTCCTCGGGCTCCACGCCGACCAGCGCCAGCAGGCCCTGGTCGATGGCGCCGACGATTTCCCCGTCGACTTCCACCCGCGCGGCGCTCACGCGCTGGATCAGCGCCTTCATTCGGCCTCCGGGGGGAGGTTGAGCAGGCGCCGGCCGATTTCGTTGGTGGCGCGCACCAGGGCATCGGCGATGCCCGGCTCGCTGGCCGCATGGCCGGCGTCGCGGACGATCTGCAGTTCGCTGTTCGGCCAGGCCTTGTGCAGCGCCCAGGCGTTGTCCAGCGGGCAGACCACGTCGTAGCGGCCGTGCACGATGACGCCGGGCAGGTGGGCGATACGGTGCATGTCGCGCAGCAGCTGGTCCGGCTCGAGGAAGGCGGCGTTGACGAAGTAGTGGTTCTCGATGCGGGCGATGGACAGCGCGCGGTGCGGGTCGCTGAAGCGGTCGACCACCGCCGGGTTGGGCCGCAGCGTCGCGGTGCGCCCTTCCCAGGTGGACCAGGCGCGCGCGGCGTGCATCTGGGCGATCTGGTCGCTGCCCACCAGGCGCTTGCGGAAGGCCTGCATGAGGTCGCCGCGCTCGTCCGCCGGGATCGGCGCCAGGTAGTCCTCCCAGTAGTCGGGGAACAGTTGGCTGGCGCCCTCCTGGTAGAACCAGCGCAGATCCTGCGGGCGGCACAGGAAGATGCCGCGCAGGATCAGCGCGTGGACGCGCTCGGGGTGCGCCTGGGCGTAGGCCAGCGACAGCGTCGAGCCCCAGGAGCCGCCGAACAGCACCCACTTCTCGATGCCCAGGTGCTGGCGGATGCGCTCCATGTCGGCCACCAGGTGCCAGGTGGTGTTGTCGTCCAGGCTGGCGAAGGGCGTGGAGCGCCCGCAGCCGCGCTGGTCGAAGGTGACGATGCGGTACAGGTTGGGGTCGAAGAAGCGCCTGGACAGGGCGTCGCAACCGGCACCCGGGCCGCCGTGCACGAAAAGCACCGGCAGACCGTCCGGTATGCCGCTTTCATCCACATAAAGGAGGTGCGGTTCATCGACGGCCAGCTGGTGCCGGGCGTAAGGCTTGATTTCCGGATACAAAAGCTGCATGGCGCACTCCTGAATCTTTACGTACGGTCCGTCCCTCGACCGGATACCATCCCTTGCGTGTCGGGCATGATACCTGTGCCCGCGCAAAACCGATAAAGGAGTTCACTCGGGATGCCGAGGAAGTTGTATCTTTGCCTGCTGTGCGTCATTTGTCTGCTGGGCGGATGCAGCAGCGACTCCCCCCAGGACCAGTTGAACGACGCGGTGCGCCAGCTGCAGCGCAACCTCGACGAGCGCGCCACCAGCGCCGTGCTGGCGCAGTTGCACGAGGATTTCCGCGCCCAGGGCGAGTACGACCGCGACTGGGTGCGCCGGACCCTGGCGCAGGTGTTCGTCCAGCAGCCGCGGGTGCGCTTCATCACCCTGGGGCGCAGCAGCCGCGTCGACCGCAACTACGCCGACGTCGGCCATACCCGGGCGGAACTGGCGCTGACCGGCGGCGACGACCTGCTGCCCGAGCGCAGGCGCAACCGCCCCTACAGCGTAAGCCTGGAATGGCGATGCGAGGGTGACACCTGGAAGCTGGCGAGGCTCGACTGGCGATGAACCCACTGCAACACCGCATCCGCGCCGCCGGCCTGCTGGTCCGCGAGCAGAGCATCCTGCTGGTGCGCCACGAGGTCGACGGCGACGTCTACTGGATTCCCCCGGGCGGCGGCTTCGAGTCGCACAGCGACCGATCGACGCGCGACACCGTGAAGCGCGAATGCCGCGAGGAAACCGGGCTGGAGGTGGAGGTCGGGCCGCTGGTGTACGTCCGCGAATTCGCCGAGCCGCTGGCCGGGCGCTTCCACATGGAGCTGTTCTATCGCGTCGACGCCTGGCGCGGCGACCTGAGCCTGGACAACCTGCGCGGCCTGGGCGGCGACGAGTTCGCCATCCACGAGGTGGCCTGGGTGCCGCGCGCCGACCTGACCGCCCTGCCCTCCTTCTACCCCGCCGAGCTGCTCGACGACGTCTGGGAACGCCTGGCCGCGCCGGCGCCGCTGATCCGCCACCTGGGCCTGCAGGTGTGAAACGCCGCTGGCTCCTGCCCCTCGCGGCGCTGCTGGTCCTGCCGATGTTGTTGCCGGAGCGCCCGGTCATTCCGGTGCAGGGCGCCAGCCAGCGCGACTGGAACCGCCGTTCGTTCTGGTACGAGCCCTGGGGCATTTCCGGGGTGCACAAGGGCATCGACATCTTCGCCGACGCCGGCGCCCCGGCGCTGTCGCCGGTGCCGGGGCTGGTGCTGTACCGCGGCGAGATCGGCCTGGGCGGCAAGGTGGTGCTGATCCTCGGGCCGAAATGGCGCCTGCACTACCTGGCGCACCTGCAGGCCTGGAACGTGGCGCCGCTGCAACCGGTGGGCCGCGGCCAGGTGGTCGGCGCGGTGGGCAGCTCGGGCAACGCCGCCGGCAAGCCGCCGCACCTGCACTACGCGGTGCTGTCGCTGCTGCCGCGGCCCTGGGCCGCCACCGACGAAACCCAGGGCTGGAAGAAGATGTTCTTCATCGACCCCGGGCAGTTCCTCCTGGCGCGCTGAACGGCGAACTTTGGAAACACTCCCGGCGTGGCCGCGCGGCGCGCATCTGCGCTACGGTGCCGGGCTCCCCTTCATCCCGAAAAGGAGTTCGACATGCTGGCCAGGCCCCTCGCCCTGCCCCTGCTGCTGTGCCTCGCCCTGCTCGCCGGCTGCGGCAAGGACGACCCGCAGGCCGCCCTGGAAGCCGCCGTGCAGCAACTGCAGGCGAACATCGAAGCGAAGAAGACCGGCGCCGTGCTCGACCAACTGGCCGACGACTTCCGCGCCCAGCAGGTCAACGACCGCGACTGGGCCCGGCGCACCATGGCGGTGCTGTTCCTCCGCCACCAGAAGATCGGCGTGCTCGCCCCGGCGAAGAACAGCTGGATCGACCCGGCGGTCTCGCGCCGCGGCTACACCGAGGCCAAGGTCGGCCTGACCGGCGCCGAGGGGCTGATCCCCGACAGCGCGCGGCTGTATGACGTGAAGCTGGAGTGGTGGCTGGAAGACGGCGAGTGGAAGCTGGCGCGGCTGGATTGGGAATGACCGCGCGCCCCGCGCCGAGGTGCTCTTCGTAGGAGCGAGCTTGCTCGCGAACAGACTCCGCTGCGGGGCTCATTCGCGAGCAAGCTCGCTCCTACAAAAAAGCACCCACACCATTCCCCTGTAGGAGCGCGCCCTGCGCGCGATTCGCGGGCAGGGCCCGCTCCTACAGGTTGTCGGGAAGCACGGTATTCCTCCCCCCGTAGGAGCGGACCTTGTCCGCGATAGCCGGACGAACCGGCGCGGTTCGCGGATGAGATCCGCTCCTACGCTGCCCCACCCACATCGTCCCCATGTAGGAGCGCGCCCTGCGCGCGATATCGCGGGCAGGGCCCGCTCCTACAGGTTGTCGGAAAGCACGGTATTCCTCCCCCGTAGATACCGTGTCACCTAGCCTCGAGCAAGGGCCAGTTCCACATTGTATGGCTGGCCCGACTTGAGGACGCCATAGGCGATCTGCAGCAGCTTGCGCATGGCAGCACAGATGATCTGTTTACCCGCTTTGCCTTTCTCCTCGAGCCGTAAACGCAGTGCCCGTATCGCCTGGTTATGGCTCATGGCACAGATGGCTGGCATGAACAGGCCTGCCCGCAAGAGGCGTGAGCCGATCTTTGAGATCCTCACCTGGCCCTTGTGTTGGCCGGATTCCCTGAGCCTCGGATTGAGTCCTGCAAAAGCCACGACCGCCCGGGCACTCTCGAAGCGGCTGATTGATCCAAGTTCGGCCAGCAACAGGGCTGCAGTTTTGTCGCTGATACCCTCGATACTCGTCAGCAGATCGCGCTTGCCCCGCAAGTCAGGATCGTTGTCGATATGTTGGCGAATCGCTTCCAGCGTCTGTTCAATCTGCTGTTCCAGATGGGCCGAGACCGACAGGATCGACTCTTTCACCACGTCGCTCTTGGCGGTTTCCAGGCGGTTGATTTCCATCTGGAACAGCTCCTTGAGCTCTTCGTAGCGCCGTACCAGCGCACGGAGTTGCCGCACGCTCACCGGGTCCGGCTGCCAGAGCTGGAGATCCTCGGCATGCCGAGCGCCGTAGAGGGCGATCAACTTGGCGTCGACCTTGTCGGTCTTGACCCGTTGCAACTGGCTTTGCGCATAGCTGGCGATACGTGCCGGATTCATCACGCAGACACGATATCCCCGGGCCAACAGATAATCGCCCAGAGCTTCGTGATAGATGTTGGTGGCTTCCATCACCACCCACGCCCCTGGCTCGGCATGTTTTTGCAGCCACTGGTCAAAGACGCTGAAGCCCGACTGATCGTTGCTCAGATTGCCTTTGGTGCGGTATTTGCCATTGCTCTGCAGAACCGCAATGTCGAAAGTTTTCTTGGCGATATCCACGCCAACTACGATGGCCATAACTCCTGCTACCTCTTACAGCTTTACATCATCAGCACTCCACTCCATCCAACCTTGCCTATACGAGCTACCACCGGGGTGGGGCTCCAGATACCGTTCGGACTCACGAGTGGATTGGGAAGGCAGGAGACTATCTACAGTGCAGGCTCGTAGCCTAGGAGCGGACACGTCTTCCTGGTCTTCCTTCCGGTGATCAGCCGGAGACTACCCGCCGTTATGGCGGGTCGTCGACATACAAGGAGCGGACCTTGTCCGCGATAGCCGGACGAACCGGCGCGATTCGCGGATGAGATCCGCTCCTACGCCGCCCCACCCACATCGTCCCCATGTAGGAGCGCGCCCTGCGCGCGATTCGCGGGCAGAGCCCGCTCCTACAGGTTGTCGGGAAGCACGGTATTCCTCCCCCCGTAGGAGCGGACCTTGTCCGCGATAGCCGGACGAACCGGCGCGGTTCGCGGATGAGATCCGCTCCTACGCTGCCCCACCCACATCGTCCCCATGTAGGAGCGCGCCCTGCGCGCGATTTCGCGGGCAGGGCCCGCTCCTACACCCATCCTACGAAAAGCATCTCGGCAAGCACCGTGCGCGGGCGCTTCGTCAACGGCCGTAACGCTCCCGGCCCCAGGCCAGGAAGGTCTCCAGCATCTTCCGCAGCACCTCGGCGGTCGGGCCGGCCAGGTCTTCGCGGTAGGCGAAGGGCGCCTGTTCATCCATGTAGTTGCACTGCGCGAGTTCCAGCTGCACCGCGTGCACGTGCTGCTCGGGCTGGCCGTAGTGGCGGGTGATGTGGCCGCCCTTGAAGCGCCCGTTGAGCACGTGGCTGTAGCCCTCGGCTTCGGCGCACACCGCCTGCAGGCGCTCGGCGAGGTCCGCCGGGCAGCTGTTGCCGGAGTTGGTGCCGATGTTGAAGTCCGGCAGGCGGCCGTCGAACAGGTGCGGGATGTGCGAGCGGATCGAGTGCGCGTCCCACAGCAGGGCGTAGCCGAATTCGGCCTTCAGCCGCGCCAGTTCCTCGGCCAGGGTTTGGTGGTACGGCGCCCAGACTTCCGCCAGGTAACGCGCACGCTCCTCGGCCGAGGGCGCCTGGCCTTCGTGGAACAGCGGACGGCCGTCGAACAGGGTGTCCGGGTACAGGCCGGTGGTGGCGGTGCTGTACAGCGGCTTGTCGTCGGCCGGACGATTCAGGTCGATGACGTAGCGCGAGTAGTTCGCCGCCAGGGTGCTGGCGCCCAGCTCGCGGGCGAAGTCGTACAGGCGCGGGATGTGCCAGTCGGTGTCGGCCAGTTCCTTCGCCTCGTCCACCAGTCCGGCTTCCACGGCCGGGGTCAGGCGGGTGCCGGGGTGCGGCATGCTCACCAGCAGCGGTACGCGGCCGCGGCTGAAGCTCAGTACGTTATCCACAGGAGACTTCCTCTGCGTGACGGATGATGCGCTTGGGCAGGTCGCCGCCGAGCCAGTAGGCCAGCTCGGCCGGGCGCTGGATGTCCCAGGCGACGAAGTCGGCGAGCTTGCCCGCCTCCAGGCTGCCGTGGTCGGCTTCCAGGCCCAGGGCGCGAGCGGCGTGCAGGGTGACGCCGGCCAGCGCTTCTTCCGGGGTCAGGCGGAAGGCGGTGCAGCCCATGTTCAGCATCAGGCGCAGCGACAGCGCCGGCGAGGTGCCGGGGTTGAGGTCGCTGGCCAGGGCGATGGCCACGCCGTGCTTGCGCAGGGCCTCCATCGGCGGCAGTTGGGTTTCGCGCAGGACGAAGAAGGCGCCCGGCAGCAGCACCGCGACGGTGCCGGCCCTGGCCATGGCGATGGCGTCTTCCTCGGTCATGAATTCCAGGTGGTCGGCGGACAGCGCCTGGTAGCGCGCGGCCAGGCTGGAGCCATGCAGCGAGGACAGCTGCTCGGCGTGCAGCTTCACCGGCAGCCCCAGCGCCTTGGCGGCCTGGAACACCCGCTCGACCTGCGCCGGGGAGAACGCCAGGTGCTCGCAGAAGGCGTCCACCGCGTCCACCAGCCCTTCCTGCGTCAGCGCCGGGAGGATTTCCGTGCAGATCAGCTCGATGTAGTCGTCGGCACGATTGGCGTATTCCGGCGGCAGGGCGTGGGCCGACAGGCAGGTGGCGCGCACCGTCACCGGCAGCACCTCGCCCAGGCGCCGCGCCACGCGCAGCATCTTGCGCTCGCTGGCGAGGTCCAGGCCGTAGCCGGATTTCACTTCCAGTACGGTCACCCCATCAGCCAGCAGCGGCCGCGCGCGCTTGATGGCGCTGGCCAGCAGTTCTTCCTCGCTGGCCTCGCGGGTGGCGCGCACGGTGCTGGCGATGCCGCCGCCGGCCGCCGCGATCTCCGCATAGCTGGCGCCCTGCAGGCGCAGCTCGAATTCGGCGCTACGATCGCCACCGAACACCAGGTGGGTGTGGCAGTCGATCAGCCCTGGGGTCAGCCAGGCGCCGCCCAGGTCATGGCTGCGCTGCACCTCGTGCAGCGGCAGTTCGGCGTGGGGACCGATCCAGTGGATGCGCACGCCCTCGGTAAGAATCGCCGCGTCCTCGATAATCGAGTACTTGCCGCCGGCCATGGTGGCGGCGTGGCAGTTGTGCCAGAGCTGTTTCATTGCAGTCTCCCGATGCTCGCGCCGACGTTCTGCAGCGCCCGGCGGTCGGCCAGCAGCGCGGCGGCGCGGGCGATGTCCGGGGCCAGCCAGCGGTCGGCGTCGTAGGCCGGCACCTGCTCGCGCAGCAGCTCCCAGGCACGCTGGGTGCCGGCGCCGAAGCGTTGTTCCTTGAGGAATTCGAAGGCCTGGGCGGCCAGCAGGTATTCGATGGCGAGAATCTGCTGGCAGTTGCCGATGCAGCGGCCGAGCTTGAGCGCGGCGCTGGTGCCCAGGCTCAGGTGGTCTTCCTGCAGGCCGGAGGTGACGTAGTTGTCGACCACCGCCGGCTGCGCCAGTTGGCGGTTCTCGCCGGCCAGGGCGGCGGCCACGTACTGCACGATCATCATCCCCGAGTTGACCCCCGGCTGGCTCACCAGGAACGCCGGCAGGCCGCTGACCAGCGGGTTGATCAGGCGGTCCAGGCGGCGCTCGGCGACGCCGCCCAGCTCGGCCACGGCGATGCACAGCAGGTCGGCGGCCATGGCCACGGATTCGCCGTGGGGGTTGGCCTGGGACACCACCCGGTAGTGCTCGGGCGTGCCCAGCACCAGCGGGTTGTCGTTGGCCGAATTGAGTTCGATCTCCACCTGGCGCGCGGCGTGGGCCAGCTGGTCGCGGCAAGCGCCGTGGATCTGCGGCATGGAGCGCATGCTCAGGGCGTCCTGGGTGCGGATGCCGCGGCTGCTGGCGAGCACTTCGCTGCCGTCGAGCAGCGCGCGCAGGTTCTCGCCCACCAGCTGCGCGCCGGGGTGCGGCTTGAGCGCGAGGATTTCCGCGTCGAAGGCGTCGGTCTGCCCGCGCAGGGCCTCGAAGCTCATGGCGCCGATGACGTCGGCCCAGTGCGCCAGGCGCGTCGCGTCTTCCAGGGCCAGGCAGCACAGGCCGGTCATGCAGGGCGTGCCGTTGACCAGGCTGAGCCCGTCCTTGGCGCCCAGCTCCACCGGCGCCAGGCCCTCGGCGCCCAGCGCTTCGGCGGCGCTGACAATGCGCCCCTGGTAGCTCACCTCGCCGACGCCCAGCAGGGCCACGCCGACGTGGGCCATGTGCGTCAGGTAGCCCACCGAGCCCTGGGCCGGCACGCGCGGAGTGATGCCGCGGTTGAGCAGTTCCAGCAGCGCCTGCACCACGCGGCGGTGCAGGCCGGACTTGCCGAGGCTGTAGTTGGCGATGGCGACGCAGATGATCGCGCGCGTCTGCTCGTCCTTCAGCGCTTCGCCGACGCCGCAGGCGTGGCTGAGCAGGGTGTTGTGCGACAGCTGGGCCAGTTGCTCGCCTTCGAGTACCACGTTGCACAGGGCCCCCAGGCCGGTGCTGATGCCGTAGGCGCGCTCGCCGCGTTCGACGATGCGCTCGACGATGCCGCGGGCGTTGTCGATGCGCGCCCAGGCCGCCGCCGAAAGCTCCAGGCGCGCGCCATGGCGGGCCACGGCGACCACGTCCTGCCAGTGCAGGGGCGCGTCGCCGAAGGTGATGATGGAAGCGGAGGACATCGAAACTCCCGGACTACAGGTTGGCCACGCGGCGCTGGACGAAGCGGTCGACGTACTCGTCGGCCGGCTGATGGAGGATTTCCCGCGGGGCGCCGACCTGGATCAGCTGGCCGTCCTTGAGGATGGCGATGCGGTTGCCGATGCGCACCGCCTCGTCGAGGTCGTGGGTGATGAAGACGATGGTCTTGTGCAGGGTCTTCTGCAGTTCCAGCAGTTGGTCCTGCATGTCCGCGCGGATCAGCGGGTCGAGGGCGCTGAACGCCTCGTCCATGAGGATCACGTCGGTATCGGCGGCCAGCGCGCGGGCCAGGCCGACGCGCTGGCGCATGCCGCCGGAGAGCTGGTGCGGGTAGGACTTCTCGTAGCCCTTCAGGCCCACGGTGGCGATCCAGTGCAGCGCGCGCTCCTGGCACAGCGCCTTGCTCTCGCCGCGGACCTTGAGGCCGTAGGCGACGTTGTCGAGCACGCTCTTGTGCGGCAGCAGGCCGAAGCTCTGGAACACCATGCTGATCTTGCGCCGGCGGAAGTTCTCCAGCTGGCGCGAGTCGTAGCGCAGGATGTCTTCGCCGTCGACCAGGATCTCGCCGCTGGTGGGGTCGATCAGGCGGTTGAAGTGGCGCACCAGGGTCGACTTGCCGGAGCCGGACAGGCCCATGATCACGAAGATTTCACCGGCCTCGATGGACAGCGACAGGTCGTTCACCCCGACCACGCAGTCGGTGGCGGCCAGCACCTCGGCCTTGCTCTTGCCCTGGCGGATCATCGCCAGCGCGGCGTCGGCGCGGGCACCGAAGATCTTGTAGACGTTCTTGACCTGGATCTTGCTCATTTGCTGGCCTCGTGGTGACGCGAGCGGCCGTAGGCCTGGGTGATGCGGTCGATGACCACGGCGAGGATGACGATCGCAAGACCGGCCTCCAGGCCCTTGCCGACATTGAGCGTCTGGATGCCCACCAGCACGTCCTCGCCCAGGCCGCGGGCGCCGATCATCGAGGCGATCACCACCATCGACAGGGCCATCATGGTGGTCTGGTTGATGCCCGCCATGATGCTCGGCAGGGCCAGCGGCAGCTGCACGCCGAACAGCTGCTGGCGGCGGTTGGCGCCGAAGGCGGTGACCGCTTCCATCACCTCGCGGTCGACCTGGCGGATGCCCAGGTCGGTGAGGCGGATCAGCGGCGGCGCGGCGTAGATCACGGTGGCGAAGATCGCCGGCACCTTGCCCAGGCCGAACAGCATCAACACCGGGATCAGGTACACGAAGCTGGGCATGGTCTGCATGATGTCCAGCAGCGGCAGCAGGATGGCGCGCAGGCGGTCGCTGCGGGCGGCGAGGATGCCCAGGGGGATGCCGATCAGCACCGAAATGATGGTGGCCACCATCATCAGCGCCAGGGTCTGCATGAGCTTGTCCCACAGGCCCACCGCGCCGACCAGGAACAGCAGGCCGGTGATCACCAGGGTCGGCACCAGGCGCCGGGTGGCGTGCCAGGCGATGCCGGCGACGATGGCCAGCATCAGCCACCAGGGCGTGGCGCGCAGCAGGCTTTCGAGGTTGACGATGGCCCACAGCAGGGTGTCGGAAATGTGCCGGAAGACGTCGCCGTAGTTGGTCACCAGGGCGTCGACCCAGCCGTTGACCACGTCGGCGATGGAGAAGGTGAAGCGTTCAGGGAACATGGCTCGTACTCGCAAGGATTAGGCATCGCCGGGGAGGCCTGGCCTCCCCGGCTCGGGCAGCGTCAGAGCGCGGCCTGGATCTTCTTCGCGGCGTCCTCGCTGACCCAGGCGGTCCACACCTCAGGGTGCTCCTTGAGGAAAGCCTTGGCCAGTTGTTCGGAGGACAGTTTTTCCTTGGCCATCTTCGCCAGGTTCTGGTTCAGCAGGTCGATGGGCAGGTTGACCTTCTCCAGCACCGCGACCAGTTCCGGCGCCTGGTCATGGAAGCTGCGCGACAGGCCGACCTGGATCTTCACGTCCTTGTTCACCCCCGGCTCGTCCAGCTTGACCAGGTCGGCCTGGCCCATCAGCGGCGTCGGCGACCAGTAGTAGAAGAGGATCGGCTCCTTGCGCTTGTAGCTGGACAGCACCGCGGCATCCAGCGCCGGGCCGGTGCCCGGGCGGAAGTTGGTGTACTTGGCCTCCAGGCCGTACTTCTTGAGCATCTCGGAGTTCTCCAACTCGCAGGTCCAGCCGGCCGGGCAGTTGTAGAAGCGGCCCTTGCCCGGCTCTTCCGGGTCGCGGAACAGCTCGGAGTACTGGCCCAGGTCGGTGACCGCCTTGAGGTTCGGCGCCTTGGCCTCGATGCCGCGGGCCTTGTCGCCCTCGATCACGAAGCGCGGCACGTACCAGCCCTCGGTGGCGCCGACGATGGGCGCGCCCACGCCGACCACCTTGTTGGCGGCGGCGGCCTTGTTCCAGGCGTCGCTGCGGCCGATCCACTCTTCGCTGAAGATCTGGATGTCATTGTTGGCCAGGGCCTGCTCCATGGTGATGGAGTTCCCCGGCAGGCTGTCGGTCTCGCAGCCGTAGCCGTTCTTCAGGATGAACTGCATGACGTCGGTGAGCAGCATGCCGCTCTCCCAGTTCAGCCCGGCGAACTTCACCGGCTTGCCGCTCTCGCACCAGCCCTCCGCCTGGGCCGATGCCATGGAACCCAGCAACCCGGCGGAAAGGATCAGGCCCAGCAGCGTCTTCTTGGAATTGTTCATCTGATGCTCCTAAACGTGGAAAGGGAGTTGGGCAGTACAAGGGCCGCGCCCGTGCGGGGCGCGGCCGGGCCGGTTCAGGTACGGGCCGGCAGGATCAGCCGGTCCGGCACCGCCCGGCTGCTGCGCCGGGCGACCAGGTAATAGAGAACGGCGGGCACCACCAGACCGATGATCCAGGAGATGTCCACGCCGCCCAGGTAGTCCACCAGCGGGCCGGTGTAGAACTTGGTGGAGATGAACGGCAGCTGAACCAGCACGCCGATCACGTACACGCTGATCCCCGGCAGGTTCCAGCGGCCGTAGCGGCCGTCCGGGTCGGCCAACGCCGGCACGTCGTAGCGCTCGCGGGTGATCAGGTAGTAGTCCACCAGGTTGACCGCGCTCCACGGGGTGAAGAAGGCCAGCAGGAACAGGATGAAGGACTTGAACGCGCCGAGGAACGAATGCTGGCCGAGCAGCGCGACCAGGGTCGCGGCGCCAACGATCAGCAGCACGAACACCAGGCGCTGCCGGGGCGTGACTTCGACGTGGCCGCGGAAGCCGCTGATGATGGTGGCGATGCACATGAAGCTGCCGTAGGAGTTCAGCGTGGAGATGGTCACCTTGCCGAAGGCGATGCTGAAGTACAGCAGCGCCGCGGTGGCGCCGCTGCCGCCCAGGCCGACGATGTAGGCGACCTCGCGGCCGGCGAACTGGCCGTTGGCCATGGCCGCGGCGAACACCCCGAGGACCATCGCCACCTGCGCGCCGATCACCGAACCGGCGCCGACGGCGAGGAAGGTCTTCACCGACGAGGTCCTGCTCGGCAGGTAGCGCGAGTAGTCGGCCACGTAGGGGCCGAAGGCGATCTGCCAGGAAGCGGCCAGGGACACCGCGAGCAGGAAGCTGCTCCAGCTGAAATGACGGATCTGCAGCAGCGCGCCGACGTCGGTCTGGGTCATCAAGCGGCTGAACAGGTAGACGAAGGCGATCACCCCGATGATGCTGGCGAGGCGGCCGATGAAGTGGATCACCCGGTAGCCGAGCACGGTCGCCAGGACGATGACGCTGGCGAAGATCAGGATGCCGGCGCTGTCGCTGACGCCGAACAGCTGGCCCAGCGCCTGCCCGGAAAGCACCGTGCCGGTGGCGGTGAAGCCCAGGTACATGAGGCACACCAGCACGATCGGGATGGCCGCGCCGTAGACGCCGAACTGCACCCGGCTGGAGATCATCTGCGGCAGGCCCAGCTTGGGCCCCTGGGCCGCGTGCAGGGCCATGACCCCGCCGCCGAGCAACTGGCCGATGAGCAGGCCGATCAGCGACCAGAACACGTCGCCGCCCAGCACCACGGCCAGGGCCCCGGTGACGATGGCGGTGATCTGCAGGTTGGCGCCCAGCCACAGGGTGAACTGGCTGTAGAGCTTGCCGTGGCGCTCGGCCTCGGGGATGTAGTTGATCGAGCGCCGCTCGATCAGCGGCTTGCTGGAGTTCTCACTGGCCTGGGACATCGCTTTTCTTCTCCACCCCGGCGCCGGGCCGGGGTTCTTGTTGTGTCAGAGGACGGATTCCGCTCGGCCCGACCGCCGCGCCCCCACCCGCGCGGCGGTTCCTCCCTGGCCCGGGGCGGCGGGGCCGCCCCTGTGCCTCACTTGCCGGTGATCATCGGCAGGTTCAGGCCCTGTTCCTTGGCGCAGTCGATGGCGATCTGATAGCCGGCGTCGGCATGGCGCATCACGCCGGTGCCCGGGTCGTTGGTCAGCACGCGGGCGATGCGCGCGGCGGCTTCGTCGGTGCCGTCGCAGACGATCACCATCCCCGAATGCTGCGAGAAGCCCATGCCCACGCCGCCGCCGTGGTGCAGCGACACCCAGGTGGCGCCGCTGGCGGTGTTCAGCAGGGCGTTGAGCAGCGGCCAGTCGGACACGGCGTCGGAGCCGTCCTGCATGGCTTCGGTCTCGCGGTTCGGGCTGGCCACCGAGCCGGAGTCCAGGTGGTCGCGGCCAATCACGATCGGCGCCTTCAGCTCGCCGCTGCGGACCATCTCGTTGAACGCCAGGCCGAGCTTGGCGCGCTGGCCCAGGCCGACCCAACAGATGCGCGCCGGCAGGCCCTGGAAGCTGATGCGCTCCTTGGCCATGTCCAGCCAGCGGTGCAGGTGGGCGTCGTCGGGGATCAGTTCCTTGACCTTGGCGTCGGTCTTGTAGATGTCCTCGGCGTCGCCCGACAGCGCGGCCCAGCGGAACGGGCCGATGCCGCGGCAGAACAGCGGGCGGATGTAGGCCGGGACGAAGCCGGGGAAGTCGAAGGCGTTGGCCACGCCCTCTTCCTTGGCCATCTGGCGGATATTGTTGCCGTAGTCGAAGGTCGGCACGCCCTGCTTCTGGAACTCCAGCATGGCCTTCACGTGCACGGCCATGGACTGCTTGGCGGCCTTGACCACGGCGGCCGGCTCGGTCTGCGCGCGGTCGCGGTACTGCTCCCAGGTCCAGCCGATCGGCAGGTAACCGTTGAGCGGGTCGTGGGCGCTGGTCTGGTCGGTGACCATGTCCGGGCGCACGCCGCGGCGCACCAGTTCCGGAAGGATTTCGGCGGCGTTGCCCAGCAGGGCGATGGAGATGGCCTTGCCTTCGGCAGTGTACTTGGCGATGCGCGCCAGGGCGTCGTCCAGGTCCTTGGCCTGTTCGTCGACGTAGCGGCTGCGCAGGCGGAAGTCGATGCGGCTCTGCTGGCACTCGATGTTCAGCGAGCAGGCGCCGGCCAGGGTCGCGGCCAGCGGCTGGGCGCCGCCCATGCCGCCCAGGCCCGCGGTCAGCACCCAGCGGCCCTTGAGGTTGCCGGCGTAGTGCTGGCGGCCGGCCTCGACGAAGGTTTCGTAGGTGCCCTGGACGATGCCCTGGCTGCCGATGTAGATCCAGCTGCCGGCGGTCATCTGGCCGTACATGGCCAGGCCCTTGGCGTCCAGTTCGTTGAAGTGTTCCCAGGTGGCCCAGTGCGGCACCAGGTTGGAGTTGGCGATCAGCACGCGCGGGGCGTTGGCGTGGGTCTTGAACACGCCGACCGGCTTGCCGGACTGCACCAGCAGGGTCTCGTCGTCGTTCAGTTCCTTGAGGGTGGCGACGATCCTGTCGTAGCACTCCCAGTTGCGCGCGGCGCGGCCGATGCCGCCGTACACCACCAGTTCCTTGGGGTTCTCCGCGACTTCCGGGTCGAGGTTGTTCATCAGCATGCGCAGCGGGGCTTCGGTCAGCCAGCTCTTGGCGTTCAGCTGGGTGCCGCGCGGGGCGCGGATTTCGACGTCGCGGAATTTGCTGGATTCGGTCACGGCAGGCTCCTTCAAGGCAGTCTTGGGCTCGGATGCGAAAGCCGGGGCGCTCGGCTTCCGGCAACGGGATTCGGGTTGGGCATCGGTGCAGGAAGCGGTGCCGCCTGTCACGTATATGCTTGTACATACAAGTATAAGCAAAGGAAAGGCCAAGTCCCCCGCCGGGCGTTTCGGGCGCGGTGGAAATAGAACTCAACCGATTGATTTAAAAAGGATTAATAGAAGACTTCGTACAGCGGAGCGGGTCCAGGAAGGCAGCTACATCTGGCGGGCACGCGCACCAGAACGGTGATCGCCTGCTCCATTTCGTAGCATCCGGTAACGCCTCGCCGTTACAGCTCGCCTCATTTACAGGGGGTGCCGCTACCCTTCCTTATTTCCCAGCGGGGGACGCCGCGCCCCGCTCTCGCGCGCAGGCATGGCGTCGGCGCAATCCGGTCCGACAGAATGGCTCGCTTATTGCTCATACTTGTATATACAGGAATAGATAGTCTCGCCGCCGAGTGCGGTAACACTCCGGAACACGGGAGCCGTCATGTCCGAAACCCTGCAGATCACCCCCGGCCAGTTTTCCCTCGACCAACTGCGCGCCATCCACCAGCGGCAACCCGCGCTGCAACTGGATGAAGCCTGCCGCGCGAACATCGAGAACAGCGCCCGCACGGTCAGCCAGATCATCGCCAACCAGCGCACCGTGTATGGCATCAACACCGGCTTCGGCCTGCTGGCGCGCACCTCCATCCCCGAGGATTCGCTGGTCACCCTGCAGCGCAACCTGATCCTCTCGCACTGCACCGGCACCGGCCCGTTGCTGGACGACGCCAGCGTGGCGCTGATCATGGCGCTGAAGATCGGCTCCCTGGCCCGCGGCTTCTCCGGCGTGGGCATGGCGGTCATCGATACCCTGCTCAAGCTCTACCAGGCGCGCGTCTACCCGTGCATCCCGTCCCAGGGCTCGGTGGGCGCCTCCGGCGACCTGGCGCCGCTGGCGCACATGTCCTCGGCGCTCCTCGGCGTCGGCCAGGTGCGCCACCAGGGCCGCGTCATGGAGGCCAGCGAAGGCCTGGCCATCGCCGGCTGCCAGCCGCTGGTGCTGGGGCCCAAGGAGGGCCTGGCGCTGATCAACGGCACCCAGGTGTCCACCGCCCTGGCCCTGCGCGGGCTGTTCGCGGCGGAGAAGCTGTTCGTCTCGGCGGTGGTCGCCGGCAGCCTGACGGTGGAAGCGCTCAAGGGCTCCTACGTGCCCTTCGACGCGCGCATCCAGGCGGTCCGCGGCCAGCCCGGGCAGATCGACGTGGCGGCCTTCTACCGCGAGCTGCTGCACGACAGCCAGATCAACCAGTCGCACATCGACTGCAAGCGCGTGCAGGACCCCTACTCGCTGCGCTGCCAGCCCCAGGTGATGGGCGCCTGCCTCGACCACCTGCGCTTCGCCGCCGGCGTGTTCCTGCGCGAGGCCAACGCGGTGTCGGACAACCCGCTGGTGTTCAGCGCCGACGGCGACGTGCTCTCCGGCGGCAACTTCCACGCCGAGCCGGTGGCCATGGCGGCCGACGTGCTGGCCCTGGTCATTGCCGAGATCGGCGCCCTGTCGGAACGGCGCATCGCCCAGCTGGTGGACCCGGCGCTGTCCGGCCTGCCGGCGTTCCTGGTCAAGGAAGGCGGGCTCAACTCCGGCTTCATGATCGCCCAGGTGACCTCGGCGGCCCTGGCCTCGGAAAACAAGACCCTGGCCCACCCGGCCTCGGTGGACAGCCTGCCGACCTCGGCCAACCAGGAAGACCACGTGTCCATGGCCACCTTCGCCGCGCGCCGCCTGCAGGACATGGCCGGCAACAGCTCGGCGGTGGTCGCCATCGAGCTGCTGGCCGCCGCCCAGGGCGTGGAATTCCACGCGCCGCTGCAAAGCTCGCCGCAGCTGCAGGAAGTGCTGAAGATGATCCGCGCCCAGGTCCCGGCCTACGAGCAGGACCGCTACTTCGCCCCGGACATCGCCGCGGCCCGCGCCTGGGTGGAGGAAGGCACGCTCAGCCGCTGGCTGGATTACCCGCGGCTGTACGGCTGATCGGACGACGTTGGCGTTCTACGCCACCGCAGACGTGGCCCGCGCCTACACCGCCTTGCCGAGGTGCTCTTCGTAGGATGGGTTGAGCGAAGCGATACCCATCACCATGGCGCGATGGGTATCGCAGGCTCAACCCATCCTACGGGGTGTCGTGTTTGCTGGGCCATGCCCGCGAAAGCACCTGCAAGGCGCTTCTCCCACTAACGAAAAAGGGCTCCCCCGGCAGTCTTTTCCCTCAGCGTGATTCGAGTTCGATCACGCAGATGTCGGCACTTCCCGCCACGCTCAGCCGCCACTCCCGCAGCCGCTCCTCGCCCTCGGCAAGCAGCGTGTCATGCAGCCCCAGCACAGCAGCGGCCCCGCCATCCTGGCTGACGTGAACCCCCTCGCCCGCACTGAACAGCAGCACGGTCGAAGCGCTGCTGAAGAAGTGCGCCTCACCGCCCACCCGCAGCCACTGCAGCCGCGCGCGGTAACGCGCGGGCGCATAGATCAGGTTGAAGTCGCGGATGGCGCCGCCGAGCAGCTCGCAGTCCACCGCGCTGGCGCCATCGAAGGCGAAGGCGTCCAGGGCGCGCAGCTCGCGGGACGGCTCGCCATCGACGGTCAGGCGCATGCCCTCGCCTTCCAGCACGGTGATCACCCGCTGGTAACCGCTGAAGGCGGAGAACGGCCCCGGCGCGCCGACGTCAGCGATCGACAGACGCCAGCCGAAGCCCTCCAGGCCGTCGCCGGCGTCGCGGAGGATTTCGCGGGTGCTGCCCGCGCCGTTCTTCCAGGGCATCACCGGGTAGTCGGCGGCCCGCAGCAGGCGATGGTTCATGAAGAGAAGCGTCCTTCCAGGCGATAGCGCGAGCCCGGGTAGAGCAGGCGCGCGCTGGTCACGGTGTTGCGCCCCGACCAGGTGCGTCGGCGGATCATCAGGCAGGGCTCGTGGCGGTCGATGTTCAGCAGCCTGCATTCCTCGGCATCGGGCAGCACCGCCTCGACCACGTGCTCGCCCTCGCTGAGCGGCGCCACCTGGGTGAGGTAGGCGAACGGCGTCTGCCCGCTGAAGTCCTGCTTGAGGTAGTCGGGGGCCACGGCGGCATTGACGTAGCGGTCCTCGATCTGCACCGGCACGTCGTTCTCGAAGTGCACGATCAGCGAATGGAACACCCGCTGGCCTTCGCGCACGTCCAGCGTCAGGGCTCGCTCGGCGCTGGCCTTCTCCTCTTCCAGGCGCACCACCACGCAATGGTGGCGATGGCCGCGCGCCTCGATTTCCTCGGCTATGTTCTGCACCTGGAACAGCGCCGACTGGCCCTTGGGTTCGGCGACGAAGGTGCCGACACCCTGCATGCGCACCAGCAGGCCGTCGTTGGTCAGCTCGCGCAGGGCGCGGTTGATGGTCATGCGGCTGACGCCCAGCTCGCTGACCAGCTCGCTCTCCGAGGGCACCCGGTGGTGCGGCGGCCAGGCGCCGGACTGGATCTGCTGGATGATCATCTGCTTCACCCGCGCGTACAGCGGGGCGGGCAGATCGCCCATCTGCGAGGCCAGCGAGGAGCCCTCCGCGGGCGGGGTGGGCGTGGACGATGCGGGCACGGGGGTACTCCTTGTCGGGGCGACGGTGGGCAGTGGCGGGAAGGCAGCGGCGCGATGCGCTCTTGTCCTCCGGCATGTACCGGAATCGACCGGTGCATACAAGTCCCGCGGCGACCGCCGGGCACGTCTCGTAGTTTACGGCCATCCTAAACGTCTGTATATGTATATACAAATTCGAAGAGCCCTGCGAGGACCCCAGCATGCCTGCCCTGTTCGCCGAACACGCCCTGCTCCCCAGCGGCTGGGCCCGCGATGTCCGTTTCGAGGTTGCCGCCGACGGCCTGCTGACGCGGGTCGAGGCCAACGCCAGCGCCGAAGGCGCCGAGCGCCTGCGCGGGCCGGTGCTGCCGGGCATGCCCAACCTGCACTCGCACGCCTTCCAGCGCGCCATGGCGGGCCTGGCCGAGGTGGCCGGCAACCCCAACGACAGCTTCTGGACCTGGCGCGAGCTGATGTACCGACTGGTCGGCCGCATCACCCCGGAGCAGTTGCAGGTCATCGCCCGCCAGCTGTACATCGAGATGCTCAAGGCCGGCTACACCGGCGTCGCCGAATTCCACTACGTGCACCACGACCTGGGCGGCCAGCGCTACGCCGAGCCGGCCGAGCTGGCGCTGCGCGTCAGCCAGGCCGCGCGCGAGGCCGGCATCGGCCTGACGCTGCTGCCGGTGCTGTACAGCCATTCCGGCTTCGGCGGCCAGCCGCCCAGCGAAGGCCAGCGCCGCTTCATCAACGGCACCGACGCCTACCTCGAACTGATCCACGGCCTGCAGCCGCGCCTGGCGGCGCAACCGGCGCAGCGCATCGGCCTGTGCTTCCACTCGCTGCGCGCGGTGACGCCGCAGCAGATCACCGAGGTGCTGGAGTCCGACAGCAGCGAAGGGCCCATCCACATCCACATCGCCGAACAGCAGAAGGAAGTCGACGACTGCCTGGCCTGGAGCCAGCGCCGGCCGCTGCAGTGGCTGTACGACAACATCGAGGTGGACGAGCGCTGGTGCCTGGTCCACGCCACCCACGCCGAGCCCGACGAAGTCGCCGCCATGGCTGCCAGCGGCGCGGTGGCCGGCCTGTGCCTGACCACCGAGGCCAACCTCGGCGACGGCATCTTCCCGGCGGTGGACTACCTGGCCCGCGGCGGGCGCCTGGGCATCGGCTCGGACAGCCACGTGTCGCTGAGCGTGGTGGAGGAACTGCGCTGGCTGGAATACGGCCAGCGCCTGCGCGACCAGAAGCGCAACCGCCTGTACCGCAGCGACCAGCCCAACATCGGCCAGACGCTCTACGAAGCTGCCCTTGTGGGCGGCGCCCAGGCCCTGGGCCAGCCGGTGGGCGAACTGGCCGCGGGCCGCCGCGCCGACCTGCTGGTGCTCGACGGCAACGATCCCTACCTGGCTACGGCCAAGCCCGAGACCCTGCTCAACCGCTGGCTGTTCGCCGGCGGCGACCGCCAGGTGCGCGATGTGATGGTCAACGGGCAGTGGGTGGTGCGGGAGCGCCGGCATGCGCTGGAAGAGCAGAGCGCCGGGGAGTTCGCGGGGGTGTTGCGGGAGTTGTTGGGGTAGGGCGCTCCGTGCTCGGCACCGAGCAGCCTGGGGCCGAGGTCAAACGGCGGATAACGCGGAGCGTTATTCGCCCTACGCCTGGCTTTCGTTGATTGTGGTGTTTGCCGGCAGATTCATCTCCGGGGCAAGCCCTTTTCCCTCTCCCTAACCCTCTCCCTGAAGGGAGAGGGGGCTAGTCCGTGCCGAGAGAAGAAATGGTTTCAGCTGGAAACCACCGGAGCTGCCGGCTGACTCCAGAATCCCCAACCCTGCCCAACGGTCCCCTCTCCCTTCAGGGAGAGGGTTAGGGAGAGGGAGCGGAGGTAAAGTAGCGCACCTACGTTACCGGCAGGCACCGTCCCTCAATTCCCCGCGATCGCGCTGTCCTTACTCCGCCAGATCAGATCGCTCGTGTCATACCCCTTGCGATTGGCCTCGGCCAACAAACGACGCAACGTCGCCGCGGGCAGGCTGGTCTGCCGCGCCAGCAGCCACAGGTGGTCGCGATCGCGGTTGCCGACCAGCGCGGTCTGGTAGTCCTCGTCGACGTAGAGCACCTGGTAGTCGCCGCGCACCACGCCGGGGAGCAGCCGCGACGCCCAGTTATCGAAGCGCACCCAGAAGGCATCGGTGCTGCCCGGCGTCTGCGGGGTGGCCGTGCCGGTCACCTGCTTCCAGTTGCCGTCGGCGGTGCGGCAGCGGTTGAGCAGGCCGATGCTGCCATCGGCGCGCACGTGGTAGTGGGCCTCGGACTGCAGGCAGGCGCGCTGGAAGAACATCGGCTTGCGCGCCAGCTCGTACCAGGTGCCGGCGTAGCGCTGCGGGTCGACCTGCATCGTTTGCGGCCGCTCCTCGGCGTGCCCGGCGCAGCCGCCGATGCCGGCCAGCGCGACGGCGGCGAGCACCCGCAGCGCGGCGTTCATCTCACTTCAGGCCCTGGCCGGAGAACATCAGCACCTTGTCGCCGGCGTACTGCACGCTGATGAAGGTCTTGTCGTCGCCCCAGGTGCAGCTGGACACGCCCAGCGCGCCGGAGCACTCGGTCGGCTTGCCGAGCAGGGCCTCCACCTCGGCCTTGTCCATGCCGGCCTTGAGCCTGGAATAGTTTTCCTGGTTGAGCTTGCTGCAGGCGGCCATGGCGATGCAGACGGCGATCAGGGCGATACGGCGGAAGGACATGGGCAACTCCATTGTCGGATGGTCCATTGGACAAGCGTGGCACAGGCCACGCGAAACGCACCCTTGGAGTCAGAAACGCGAGCCGGGTTCCTTGAGGAAGGCGACTTCCTCGGCGCTGGATTCGCGGCCAAGGATGGCGTTGCGATGGGGGAAGCGGCCGAAGCGCGCGACCACGACGCGGTGGCGCTCGGCGTAGTCGAGGAAATCGGCGAACAGCGCCTTGTCGTCCTCGGCGGCCTGCTCGTGCAGTTCGGCGAAATGCTGCACCGCCTGTTCCTGCTGTGCCAGGTCCTCGGCGTGCTCAAGCACCAGGTAGACGAAGACCCGCTCGATGGGCTGCAACTGGCGGTCCAGCCCGGCCGCAAGACCGCGGCGCACCAGCGCCTGGGCGCGGGCGTCGCCGTCATAGGCGCGCGGCGTGTCGCGGAAGATCATCCGCGGCAACTGGTCCAGCAGCAGGATCAGCGCCAGCCAGCCCTGGGCCGAGCCGGCCCAGTCGGCCAGCCCGCCGTCCAGGGCCTGGCGCACCAGGCCGCCGAAGCGGTTGTCCGAGGCCATGTCCTCGCAGGCGCTCTTGCCGAACCACAGGCCGTTGCGCTGGGCGGCGACGTCGCTGGCGCGCAGGGCGTCGCCGAACCACCAGTCGAGCAACGCCTGCCAGGCGGGTGCCGCGCTCATCAGGCCTGGTGGTAGCCGGTGACGCGCTCGACCTCTTCCTTCGAACCGAGGAACACGGCCACGCGCTGGTGCAGCGAATCCGGCTGGATGTCGAGGATGCGCTGGGTGCCGTTGGTGGCGGCGCCGCCGGCCTGCTCGATGATGAAGGACATCGGGTTGGCCTCGTACATCAGCCGCAGCTTGCCGGGCTTCTCCGGCTCACGGGCATCGCGCGGGTACATGAAGATGCCGCCGCGGGTCAGGATGCGGTGCACGTCGGCCACCATGGAGGCGATCCAGCGCATGTTGTAGTTCTTGCCCAGCGGGCCTTCCTTGCCGGCCAGCAGTTCGCTGACGTAGCGCTGCACCGGGGCTTCCCAGTGGCGCTGGTTGGACATGTTGATGGCGAACTCGGCGGTGCTGTCCGGCACGCGGATGTTGTCGTGGGTGAGCACGAAGCTGCCCAGCTCGCGGTCCAGGGTGAAGCCCTTGACGCCGTCGCCGAGGGTCAGCATCAGCATGGTCTGCGGGCCGTAGATGGCGTAGCCGGCGGCGACCTGCCTGGTGCCCGGCTGGAGGAAGGCCTGCTCGTTGAGGCTGTCGTTCTGGCTCAGGTGCTGCTCGGGGCAGCGCAGCACCGAGAAGATGGTGCCGACCGAGACGTTGACGTCGATGTTGCTGGAGCCGTCCAGCGGGTCGAACACCAGCAGGTAGGCGCCCTTGGGGTACTTGCCGGGGATCTGGTAGGCGTTGTCCATCTCCTCGGAGGCCATGCCGGCCAGGTGGCCGCCCCACTCGTTGGCTTCCAGGAGGATTTCGTTGGACATCACGTCCAGCTTCTTCTGCACCTCGCCCTGCACGTTCTCGGTGCCCATGCTGCCCAGCACGCCGCCCAGGGCGCCCTTGGACACGGCATGGCTGATTTCCTTGCACGCACGCGCCACCACCTCGATGAGGAAGCGCAGGTCGGCCGGGGTGTTGTGGCTGCGGGTCTGCTCGATGAGGTAGCGGCTGAGGGTAACGCGGGACATGGAAGGGCTCCGGGGGAGAGGTAGGAAAAAAACTGCGCGCATTCTAGCGTGGAATCGGCCACGCCGCCTCCCGTACGGCGCGTCCGTCCTGAGGTTGGAGCGCGCCGCCGGTGGTCGGTTCCCTCGTCGCTGCGGCCGTCAGTCGCGGCGGCTTGCTGGCGTACCGGGCTTAGAAGTCCAGGCTCAGGGCCAGGCTCACGCCCTGCTGCAGGTCGTCGTCGCTGCGGTGCGCGCTGTAGCCACCACGCAGCGAGAGTTCCGGGGTCAGCTTCCGGGCGAAGCCCAGGGTCGCGCGCTGCAGGTGGCTCTGCGGGGTGTAGCCCTGCAGGGTGAAGCCGTTGGCCGGCAGGCTGGTGAAGGCCATCCCGATGTTCTGGGTGTCGTCGGCGTATTCACGCTCCACCGCGACTTCGCCGAACAGTTGGGTCTGCTCGCTGAGCGCGTACTTGCCCTGCAGGCCCGCGCCGAGACGGCGGGAGTAGCGCTTCTGCTCGTCGAACGACAGCGAGGTGGAAGCGTTGCCCTCGTCGTAACCGTCCACCTTCACCCGCGCCCAGTCGGCGCTGACGAAGGGCGACAGGTGCCAGGCCTCGCCGCCCTGGGCGATGTCGTAGCCGATCCGCCCGCTGAAGGCGAGCAGGTTGCCATTGGTGTCGCCCTTCTCCTCGACGGTGCGCGGGCCGATGGCGAACTTGCGGTTGGCCTCGTCGTAGTCGAGGTAGCCGCCGGTCACCGCGGCATCGCCCCACCAGCGATCCTGCTGGTACTGCACGAAGAGGCTGCCCAGGTAGCTGTTGAGCTTGTAGTCGGAATCCTCGGCGCCGGCCTCCAGTTTCTGCCGGTAGAAACCGGCGGCGATACCGGCGCGCCAGGCGTCGTCCAGGCGCAGCGAGCCGCCCAGGGTCAGGTTGTAGCCGAAACCATCGCCGCTGGCGGCGCTGTCCTGGTCGTCGTACTCCAGGTGCTGGCCGCCGCCGGTGACGAAGCCACGCCACTGGCCGACGCCCTGCCAGTTCTCCCAGTCGGCCAGCCACTGGCTGCGCAGCTCGTCCTGGTAGGCGCGCAGGGTGCCGTGGGCCATTTCCGGCAGCAGGGTGGCCTCCCAGGGCGCGGACAGCACCGAGTAGGCGTAATCGGCGATCAGCGTCTGGCCGGCGATGGTCGGGTGCACGCCATCGTTGAAGATCAGCTTGGTCGGGTCGGGGCTGCTGCCGTGGCGGCCGTAGACCGGGTTTTCCGGGCAGCTGTTGCCACTGAAGCAGGTGCCCACCAGGTTCTGTCCGGTGGCCAGGCCATAGGCGCCGGGATCGGCCAGCACTTCCTGGAGCATCAGCGGGATGTTCAGCGGGATCACGTTGGCGCCGCTGCTGGCCAACTGGCTGACCAGCTCCTCGTTGAAAATGCCGCTGAGCTGGGTGCCGAAGCTCTGCAGGACGGTGCCGTTGGTGGCCGGGGTAAGGCCCAGGTCGGGCAGCAGCCAGACCATGATGTAGCGGGCGCCGGCCTGGCTCAGGGCCTGGGCGCTGTCCACCAGGCGCCCGGCGGCGGCGCGGGCGGAGGGATCGTCGGTGATGCGGAACTGCAGGAAGTCGTTGCCGCCGCCGGTGAGGTAGTAGAGCGCGTTGGGGTCGGCGAGGCGGCCGACCAGGTAGCCGTCGCGGGTGCGCGTCTGGCCGTTGGCGCTGACCACCGAGCCGCCGGCGGCGGTGATGGAGTCGTAGATCTGGTCGGTGCGGTAGCCGCCCACCGCCCAGTTGTTGCCGTCCGGCAGGCCTTCGGCGGCGTTCACCAGCGAGGTCGAGGGGCCGAGGTCGCCGGCGGCGACGCCCAGCTTGCCGCCGAGGATCATCGCCGCGGTGGGCCCGAAGACCTCGCCGCTGCCGTCCAGATAGGTCGGGCCCACGCGGTTGGTGAAGCGGGTGGAGGCGCCGGCGGGGCCGTCGGCGTCGGGGAACTGGCCGGCGTCGCTGAGGCTGTCGCCGAACACCACCAGGGTCGAATACGGGGAGGGTGACGCCAGGGCCTGACCGGCGATGCCGAGCAGGCAGGCGGCGGCCAGGGGTGAAAGCACCTGTTTGATCATGCGGCTGACTCCATGCTTTTTCTTATAGGTAGAGTGCAACGCCGTTAACAGTATCAGAACAATCGCGCAGAGTAGCGTTCTTGACGCATTTCCCTACATAAGCTGGCGTAATTTCTCCATTTCCCGGTATTTGCTCATTGGCCGGCGCGCTGCCCGCGCAACAGGCTGAAGGCCATGCCGCCCAGCAGCAGCAGCACCCCGCCCAGCAATACGGCCCACAGGCCGATGCGCTTCCAACTGCCGTCGCCGGCGAGGGCGACTTCCGCCGGAGCGGCCTGCAGGGCACCGTCCAGGCTGGCCTGGCCGACCTGGGCCGGCTTGTCCGGCTGGTAGCCGGGGATCAGCACGCTCAGCGGCAGGCTGGCGGAGGTGGCGTCGCGCTTGCCCAGGGCCAGTTGGTAAGGCGCGCTGCCGCGCACCAGGAACACCAGCTCGCGGGCGCGCATGGCCACCCGCAGGTTCGGCGCCGTGTCGCCCAGGCCGGTGCCGCGCGCGTCGGTGACCAGGCGCAGCTGGCGCACCGGCTGGCCGGCCAGCAGCAGTTCGTCCTGGCGCACCTGGCGGCCGTCCACCGGCAGGTCATAGAGCACCCCGCGGGCCAGCTGGTACCAGTCCTCGCGGCTGCCCTGCCCCGTTGCGTTGCGCGCGGACAGCGCCACCGGCGCCATCAGGTGCTGCGCCGCCGCGCCCAGCTCGAAGCGCACCCGCTCCAGCGGCAGCGCCTGGGGCAGGTCCCAGCGGTAGCTGCCGTCCGCCTCGCGGCGCCCGGCGATGGGCTCGGACCACACCAGCGGCGTGCTCGCGGCCTGGTCGGTGCGGCCCAGCAGGCGCGCGCCCTTGAGCGTCACCGCCGCGTTGCCGGCCGGCCACGACAGGCGCAGGTAGCGCGCCTTCTGCCCGGGCAGGGCCACCTCGCTGACGTCCATGCGCTCGCCGTTGAAACTCAGGCGGGCGAGCTGGCCGTCGCCCCAGTTGCGCCAGTGCTGCAGGTCGTCGCTGGCCTCGATGCGGAAATGCTGGAAGCCCTCGGCCTCGCTGCTCCAGTCCAGGGCCAGGCGCTCGAAGGGGAAGTCGGCGTCGCCGGCGTCCAGCAGCCAGCCGCTGCGCCGCTCGCCCGTTGGCGCGGGCGCCGCATCGGGCAGCACTTCCACCAGGGTGCCGGTGGTGCTGCGCTGGATGCGCAGGCCGGCCTGGCGGCCGGGGTCGGCCTCGGCGCCGTACAGCGGGAACAGCCGGGCCGCGGCCTCATGGGCGGTGCTGCTGCCCTGCGCCGCCGCCGCGCTCAGCGCGTAGGGCAGCGCCTCGCCCTCCTTGTCGAACACCCGCAGGTCGCGCAGGTCGGCATGGGCGGCGGCCAGTTGCACGCTCATCGGCAGTTGCAGGCGGTACCAGGGGCCTTCGCCCTGCAGGCGCAGGGGCACCTGCTGCGGGTAGTCGGCGGGGGTTTCCGCGGCCTGGGCCAGCCCGGCGGCCAGGCAGAGGATGAGGGAAGCCAGCTTCATGCGGGGGGTTGCTCCTGTTGCCCTGCCACCCGGTGCGGCGGCAGCGGGGCGAAATAGCCGACGACCAGCAGCAGCACGCCGACGCCGATGAAGGAAACGATGCGTTCCAGGCTGCCGCTGTTGCCCAGCTCGACGAAGAACAGCTTGACCACCACCACGCCGATCAGCGCCGCGCCGACCATCCACAGGTCGCGCCGCCCGCGCAGGTGGCCGCCGACCATCAGGCCCAGGGCGATCAGCGTCCAGACGATGGATAGCCCGGCCTGCACCAGCATCGACTCGCGCAGCGGCTCCAGGGCGAAGGGAACGCCGCCCCAGTGGTGCGCGGTACGGCACACGGCCAAGGTCAGCAGGGCGAACAGCGAGGCGCCCAGCAGCGCCTGGGCCGGCAAGCGCACCTGTTCGCCGGCAAGGCCCAGTTGCGGCAGGCCCTCGCGGCTCCACTGGAAGACCGCCGCCAGCACGATCAGCATGCCCAGCTCCAGCGGGTTGAGCAGCGGCAGGTAGGGCAACGGTTGCGCCGCGCCGTCGCTGACCAGGTTGACCAGCCAGAACCAGCCGAGCAGCGCCAGCGCCACCGGCGCCGCGGCCAGGGCGCGGTATTCGCGGGGGAAGGCCGCCACCGGCCAGGGCAGCGTGCGGCGCGCGCCCATGAGGATCAGGTAGAGGCTCGGCACCAGCGCCCAGCCCAGCCAGCGCCAGGCGTTGTAGTGCTCGGCCAGGGCGAGGAACAGGTAGCGCAGCTGCAGCGCCAGCACCGCGAGCAACAGCCAGCAGCCGAGCACGTGGGCGCCGCGCAGGGGCAGCGCCGGCAGCAGCGGTTCCAGGCGCCTGAGCGACCAGAAGTGCGCCACGAACAGCGCGCCCCAGCCCAGCCAGCCCCATTCGCCCAACGGCTGGTATTCCGGCTGCCAGGCACTGGCCAGCGCCAGCACACCCGCCGGCGCCAGGGCCAGGCAGGCGAGCGCCAGGGCCCGCCACTGCTCGCGGCGGGCGACGAAGGCCCAGAGCACCACGCTGACGGCCGCCACCAGCAGGGCGACGTGCTCGCGCCGCGGCGCCGGGACGAAGCGGGCGATCTCACACAACGCGGTCAGCGCCCACCAGCCCGCGCCCCAGGCCAGCAGCAACTGTGACAGCCGCTCCAGGGTCAGCGCCCCCAGTTGCAGCGCCTGCCCGCCCTGCCCCGCCCGGTGCAGGCGCCAGGCGCCGACCAGCGCCGCCAGGGCGAGCACCGCCGGGCACCAGAAGCCGCTGTGGGCCAGCGGCGCCAGGCCCTCGCCGGAGAGCCCGGCGAACAATGACGAGCCACCGAACAACAGCGCCGCGCCGCCCAGCACCTGCAGCAGCAGGCCGAACACGAAGCTCGCGCGCTGCTGCAAGACCAGGCTCAGCCAGAGGATCAGCAGGCCGCTGCCGGCCCATACCGCCGCGGCGCTGCGCCAGGGCAGGACGAACAATACCGCCAGGTTGACGAAGGCCAGGCCGGCCAGCAGCACCGCGCTGAGGCCGAGCATCAGCCGGCGGTCGTCGCGCACCAGCGGGTCGCGCGCGGCGAGGATCATCCCGGCGATCAGCGCCAGGCCGATCAGGCTGGCGCCGAACAGGCCGGTCCAGCCGCTGCCGAGCACCCCGGCGCCGCCGTCGGCCGCCCGCAGGTCGGCGAGGAACAGCGCGCCGCCGAGCAACTGCACGGCGAAGGCGCAGAACAGGAAGGTCCGCGAGCCCAGGCGCAGCGCGGCGAACACCGTGGCCAGACCAGCCAGCGCCCAGGCCATGGCGGTGCCCGGCACGGCAAAGCACAGCGGCGCGATCAGGTAGAGGAAGGCCAGGCCGCAGGCCGCCAGCAGCGGCTGGCAGCGCGGCTCCCAGGGCCAGAGACCGGCATCGCCGTGGCGGCGTAGCTGCCAGTAGCTGAACAACAGCGCCACGCCGAGCATCAGCGCGCCCAGCGGCGCACCATCCAGCAACTTCTCCACACCCGGCTGCAGGCCCATCAGAAAGGCGATGGCCGCGCCCACCTGCAGCAGCAGCGCGAACATCCGCGCCAGCCGCCGTCCCTGGCGCAGGCCCAGCCAGTAGATGCCGGCGCCCTCCACGGCCCAGGCCGCCGAGGTCCAGCGCGCGTCCAGGCCCAGCGGGATGGCCAGGCTGCCGAACACCACGCCCAGCGCCAGGCAGGCTTCCACCAGCAGCAGGGCGCGGCCGGCGGTGCGCCCGGCCAGCAGGCGCGCCAGGCCCATGTAGAACAGCCCCAGCGCCAGCGCGCTGAACGCCGGGCCGAATTCCAGGTGGCGGATCAACGCGTATTGCAGGCCGAAGCCGATCAGCGGCGCGCCGAACAGCACGGTGCCGTCGACGTAGTCGGTCTGCCGCAGCGACCAGCGCAGCGTCTCGTCGCGCCCGGCGCCCTCCTCCAGGCCTGCGGCCTCGCGCAGGCGGCGGCGGGCGAAGAGCAGGCCGATGGCCACGTACATCAGGAAGAACAGCAGCAGGAAGGGCTCGGTGCTGGCGAACAGCTCCGGCGTGTAGGAGCGCAGCCCCCAGGCGAAACCGATGCCGAAGGTGCCGAAGAAGCCGATCAGGTTGAGCAGGCGCCAGGCGCGGAACCAGGCGATGGCAAAGATGCCGGCGTTGAGCAGGGCGAAGTAGCTGAACAGGGCGACGTGGTTGCCGGCGCCGGTGGAAGTCAGGATGGGCGCGGCGAAACCGCCCAGGGCCGCCGCGGCGGCAAGGCCGAGGGCGTCCTGCAGCACCGCCAGCACGGCGGAGAACACCGTCACCGCCACCAGCAGGCCAAGGGCCTGGCCCGGCGTCAGCAGCGGATGCAGGCGCATGGCGGCGAACACCGTCAGGTACAGCACCGCGATGCCGGTGCCCTGCAACAACAGGCCGTAGGTCGCGCGCTTATGCCGCAGCCACCAGCCCAGGGCCAGCAGGGCGATGGCGGCGGCGGCCACGCCCATGTAGCGCAGCTCGACGGGAACGACCACGCGCTCGGAGGCGTAACGCAGCAGGAAGGCCAGGCCGAGGAACAGCAGCAGCACGCCGACGCGCAGCACGGTATTGCCGCCGAACAGCCAGTCGCGCGCGGCACCGAAGGCACGGTCGAACCAGGACGGGCCGGATGGAGCGGCCGGTTCGGCCTCCCAGGCCGAGGCTTCGCGCGCCGCGGGGGCTTCGACGGCGGGCGGGATCGGGGCTGGCGGCGGCTCCTGGGGCTGCAACGACCAGTCAGGCGCAGCGCTGGTCGCGGCAGGCGCCTGCGCTGCGGGCAGCTCGATCTCCCATTCCAGCTCCGGCTCAGGCTCGGCGACGGCTTCCGGCGCAACGACGGGCTCCGCCGGCTCGGCGGGCGGCACAGGCGCTACGGCCCCGCCCTGCTCCAGGCGCAGCAGGCGCTGGTACAACGCCTCGGTACCCGCCTCGAACCGCTCGGCGAACTGCTCCAACTGCCGGCGCAGCACGGCGTTCTGCCGCTGCAGGCCATGCAGCGCCAGCGCCTGGCCGAACAGCAGCCCCAGCCCGGCGCCCACCAGGCCATCGGCGATTGACTCGTCCCAGGCGGTGCCCAGCACCAGGCCGATCAGCATGAAGATCCATTGCATGCATTCACATCCTTGAAGGGAAACGCACCCATCCAGCGGCGCGCAAGGCTCCGAGTATATCGCCCCACGCGGCGCAGGCACCCTGATTCCACAGGATATGACGCCAGCGCCAGGCCGCCAGCCACAGACAAAGCAAAAGGAACGGCAGGCGCCGGAAGTATCGGCTGGGCGAGAGAGTCGGGCTCGGAAAGATCGACAAAGGCAGTAAAGCGTCCCGTTTTCGAGGCATGTATCCACAGCCGATACGACTTCTCCCCCTCTTTCTCGCCGCCGCCGATTGACGGCCCCAGAGCAGCCCCCTGATGCTTGGCGCCTGGCATGGCTGCACCCGCGTTATGGGCGGGCCGTGCGGGGCATCTTCGGATGCGCCGGTTCCCTTGTCCCGGTACGCCAACCTGTACGGTCCGCCCTCCCTGATTGGCGTCAGGAAGCGGAAACCCATTCGATTCGGAGCTCTACGACGCCGCGCAATCCCGCCAGGCGGCCCTGATCAACCTGCTGCGCCTGCTGGCCGGCGCGCCGGACCTGGGCGCGCCCACCGAGGAAGTGCTGGACGGCACCTTCAGCGCGCTGGAATACCTGGCGGCCGATGCCGAGCGGCTGTACGCCGCCGCCGAGCAACGCACCCGACCGTAGGGCGCATAACGCGAAGCGTTATCCGCCGTTGCCGGATGACGCTTCGCTCCGCGACCCGCGCAGTTTCGGATCTAGAGCAGAAAGCTGAATCCGCCTCTCTGCTCCCTGCTGGTCATTTACGTTCCTTGGCCACGCTACCCAAGCTCGCATCCTTGACCAGGTAACGGCCCTCGGTATCGCCAAGCAGCACCAGGCTGTTGCGCGCCATCAGCATCCCGACTTCCACTTCCTGCTTGATGAACACCACTTCGCCGGCCCGCACCTCGAAAGACAGGTCCGCCCAGTTTTCCGCCTTGGAACTGATGGTGTGCTTGCCTGGCTCGACGTAGAAATAGATGTACTGATTGCCACGGTTGTAGCCCATCTCCGAGGCGTCTTCGCGGTCATCCAGGAACACGTTGAAGCGCACCAGGCCACCGGCGTTACTCGGCCGCACCACATAGACCAGCCCCTGGTCGGCAGTGGCAGCCTTGGGCAACTCGTACCCGGCAACTTCCGCCTGCATTTTCTCCATCGACGGCGCCGAGGCGCAGCCATAGATAAGCGCGATGCTGGCCAGCGCAAGCAGTTTGAGCATTCTCACAACGACTTCTCCCTTTCCATATGGTTGTAGCCGCCGCCCTTTCTTCCAGAGGCAACGGCAGTGCCTGCCCTTGCCAATGCCGGCGCGTCGAAAGATCGACTCGGCAGTGATGGCAAAAGGCCAAAAACTTTACCCTGAATGCCGCCTGGAAGGCCATCTGAAAGACTCGATCGGACTCTAACGAAGGAGGGTTTTCTCCTGCACTCCAATCCTGCCCAGGCAGTCGGCTTTAGAACAGGAAAAATAAATCCGCCCCTTCTCGCCTCATCAACCAACACCACAAAAAAATAACAAACACCCTTCCCGGCACTTACCACAAACCCCTGTCATAGCCATTAAACGCAAACATCAATAAATACATAAAAAGCGCCCCCACACCAACTAATAACCTAACCGCTCCCGGATAGTATTTCTTGATACCACCTGGGGCCAAACGAATAGTCCTGACCGCAATGTAACAATAAAACCCCTGACCCCAAAACGCCTGAACCGTGATAACAGCCCAAAAATTTTTCCATTCCCCGATAAACCTCAGAGAATTCACCCCACTACTTGCCAGCATAAGAAAAAGAATAACCAGCCTATACTTATAAAGAAAATCAAGCCAAGCCATTTATATAGTTCTCACCCACCCGACACCAAATCCCCAAGCCCCGTCACAACCACACCTAAAAACTTACTAAAATCTCAAGCAAGGACAGCTCATTTAACATACCAAAATCAACCCGCCAGCCTTATAAAGCAGAAATTAACATTCTCCCTTACACTTACCACCACTCACTGCCGTAGCCATTAAATGCGAACATCAATAGATAAATAGATAACGCACCAATTCCAGCCAAAAACCTTATGGATCTTGGATGGTCAACCTCAATCATTCCTTGAGGACCATAATAAATAGGCTTACCTGCGATATAACAGTAAAACCCTCGACCAAATAGGCACTGAGTAGCAACAACACTCCAGAAATTACTCCACTCACCTATAAATCTTAACGAGTTCAATCCGCTGCACCCCGCCATAGCAGCAACAGCAACGATTCTATACTTATACATAAACGCCAGAAACTTCATTTAAATACATTTCTTTCATTTTTAGCTTTTTCATCCCAAGCCCCATAATACCTACAATAAAAATGGGAAATATTTATTTCCTGCACTCCAATCCTACCCAGCCAACTAGCTTTAGAGTAGAAAAATAAATCCGCCCCTTTTCACCTCATCAATCAACACTATAAAATAATAATAAACACCCTTCCCGGCACTTACCACCAATCCCTGTCATAGCCATTAAACGCAAACATTAATAAGTACACACCAAGGGCGAACACCCCCACCAGAAACCTAACTTCCTTTGGATGATCCTTTTCGATTGCCCCTCCAGGCGCCAGATAAATAACTCTATCTGCTAAATAGCAGTAAAACCCCCAGCCAAAAAAAGCCTGACCAGTTACGACCACCCCAAAGCTATTCCATTCACCAATAAACCTTAAAGAATTTCCGATACCGCCCAAAACCAACAGAGCAAGTACAGCTAATCTATACTTCTTCAAAAGTCTCAAAAATCTCATCCAAGGATCTCTCCTCAAGAACCAGAGATAGAAAATTTACACCCGTTATCCTAAGCCCACCTATTGATAAGACCTAGGTGAGAAAATCGAAAAAACAGAAAATCACCTACTACACTCCAACCCTACATAACCAGTCAGCTTTAGAGCAGGAGAAATAAATCCGTCCCCTTTCGCCCTCAATTCCAGAAGGGTAATACTCATCTCAAAACCATTAATAAATGGCACAAACCACACCCAAAAACATACAAACCAACATGAACACAAATCGTCCGATCTGATCGGAGCCTGCATCGCCGGAGAATCTCATGTACAGATGAGGACCATACATTGTCATATCATATAAATAAGCAAATACATTAGACAGAAAAATACATTGCAAGGCTATCCTTATCGCCCCATCGAGAGCAGTGTTCGCCACCAGCCCGCTCAAGACAAACATAAACATCGAAAGCATGAATAATAAGCTTATCTTAACTCCGCCGCCGAGCCTATTAATCAAAATAATACTGCTCACCCCTCCTCTTCAGAGACGATCTCACTAAACTGTCTATTGTGATTTGCTGGCGACCCAAAAGAGCCAGTACAACCATCCAAGCACCGACCTAACCCAGAATCAACTCTCTACCCAACAAATCTATCCATCCCCTCAGCCCAGTAATAGTTTGACGGACCACATCCGCACAAACAGAACAGCAAACCACAAATAGTTGACAACCCAGTTACTTCTTGAACAGCACTCTCAGAATTGCTAACCATTACTCAATTACATGTTCCCGGACAAGCAAGATCAATACATCGGAACATAGCAAGACTCCATATTATTAGTTTCATATCTCCATGACCTTATTAAACCATCCCTCTCCACATAAATGGAGTACTTACACTCTCCATGCCAAGTTATATAGTATCTTCTCCCTCCCCCCTCAACCTCAACTCTATCGAAACTCTTATTCTTATTCGAAGGAGACCAAAAATAGTTATAGTGCCTGTAATAAGACTCTCCCACCATTCCATTCATCCCATCAACCCACATGGAGCGAGTAGAACACCCAAGAATGAAAAAGAAAAAAAACAAAATCCAAAATTTACTTCTCATCTCCCCTCCTAGCCAACTCAACCAACTCCTTATATTTATAGTAAATAGCCCCATAATTAACAATAATAGCCGGCGGCATACTTCCAATATTTTCTAAAATAGACATATCCGCCCCTTTCATTGCCTCAAGATTTATCATCCATCCATCATGTAATGTCGCAAAAGCGTTAAAGCCGGGGACAGAATTTAAAGAGTCACTAACAAAGGTTCCATGACACACTGAGTAAACCGCACTGCAAGCTTCAAGTGTCGGCCAATTCAATCCTATATTTTTACCTTCTCGCATCCCACCATCAAAGTACACCTGCGGCACAAAGCCACCATCTAAAGATTCAAATTTTGGATTCTCCCTGTCCACGCCTGGCCTAACGTCCGGAGCTCGTCCAACCGAATATTGGTATAACTCCATCAGCGCCCCTGTAGCAGCAATACTCAGCCACGTATCCTTGTCGCTCCCATTAAGGATGCCTTTTAGTGCAGTATTGGCAGCATAAGCCTTGATCCGATCTCCATAGCTGATCAGTTTGTAGTTCCCCTCGGCAGTCAACTCCCTACCCCAGCCCTCCGTATAGCCAGCGCCGAATCCTGCGATGAGTGCCGCAGCGGCAAAACCTTTCAGGCTGTCCTCACTGGTGATGTCCTTGAGTGTTTGCCCCAGATCGCCCTTGTTCCCAACAAAACTGGCAGCCCCAGTTCCAGCGACAGAAGAAATAGCAGTCGCTGCCATGGCGTTCCCCCAACCTGCGGCAGCAGTGCCAACTGCAGCACCAGCCTCAACCATGGCGGCACTACCTGCAGCCGCCATCGTAGTTCCAGAACCGGCCCCAGCTCCTGCGGCCGAACCCATTGCGCCGGTCGCAGCGCCGTAAGTTGCAGCAGCAACGATGATGGCAATGGCAATTGCAGCTCCAGTACCAATGCCCGAGTTGCTGTAGCTGAAGGAGTCGTGCACCTCCTTGACGCGGTTCCAGTCCACGTCCCCGCGCTGTTCGGCCTCCTTCAACCAAGCCAGATTCGGATCGGCCTGCACCATGGCGTCGATGGTCTGCCCGACGCTCTGCTGGTCGATGTGCTTGATATCGATCTTCAGGCCTTCCACGGCCTTGATCGCCAGTTCGCCCTGGGCGATCAGTTGGCTCTGGCGCAGGGTTTCGTCGGTCTGGCCCTTGCCCTTGGCGGACTGCCAGGCGAGGTTGCCCTTGCTCTTTTCGTGGCTTTCCTGGTGCAGGTCCTTGACCGCTTCGAAGGTCACCGAGCCGCCGCTGAGGATGGTGATGTCGTTGCCGCTTTCGAGCTTCGCGCCCTGGTATTTCTGGTCGCCGCCGCTGAGCAGGGTGATGTCGGCGCCGGCGCTGATCTGGCTGCCCACCGCCTTCACGTCGGTGACTTCGTCGCGCTGGGTCTTCTTGCTGCCGAAGCCGCCCTTTTTCTCCTCGCTGTACAGGGCGTAGTCGCTGTCGTAGCCCGCCAGCAGTTCCAGCTTGTCGCCGGCCACCAGGTAGGCTTCGTTGCCCGCGCTGATCTGGCTGGCCACCAGGGTGAGGTTCTGCCCCGCGCTGACGACCACATCCCCGCCCGCGCTCAGGCTGGCGCCCTGCTGCCGCACCTGGTCGTCCTGCTGCTCGACCTTCTTGCCGCCGCCCTTGTACTTCGTCTGGCTATGGTCTTCGTTCGCCGCCGAGGCGAGGGTGACGTCGCGGCCGGCGCCCAGGGCGATGTCGCCCTTGGCGTCGATGTCGCTGGCGATGACCGTGAGGTCGCGGCCGGCGCTGGCATCGAGGTTGCCGCCGACGCTGATTTCGCTGGCGTGCTGGGTGGTGCTGGCGAGGCTGCCCTGCATGCGCTGGCTGTGGAAATCGGCGCTGTCGGTTTCCCCGGCGGCCTCCAGGCGCAGGTCGCGCCCGGCCTGCAGGTGGGCGTCGCCACCGGCCTGGATTGCGCTGCCGACGTTGAGCAGGTCGCGCCCGGCGTTGATCGCCAGGTCGCCGCTGGCTTCGATGCGGGCGGCGGCGTTGGCGATTTCCTTGTGGATGCGGTCGTTGCCGGCGCTCAGGTCGAGGGTGGTGATGCTGCGTTCGTTGATCACGTCGCCGGTCAGCGCGGTGAGGCTGACGTCGCGCCCCTTGAGGATGCCGCCGGCGGTGTTGCGGATGCTCTCGGTGGCCAGCAGGTCGAGGCGCTTGCCCGCTTCGATCAGGCCGCTGTTGCCGATGTTCGCCGCGCTGGCGCCGAGGTCGCCGCTGGCGCGCAGGGTGCCGGCGTTGTTCAGTGCACCACCGCTGATCAGGCTCAGGTTCTGGCCCTGGATCAGCGCGCCGTTGGGCGCCAGGCGGTTGTCGGCCTGGGCCAGGTAGAGCACCGGCACCAGTACCTTCTCGCCGTTCACCACGGCCTCTTCCAGCCAGACGATGTCGTGGGTCAGCGCCGCCACCTGTTCGGCGGTCAGGCCCACGCCGACCGTCAGGTTGAGGCTGTCCTTGTAGGCGATGGCGTTGTCCATCAGGTACTTGAACAGCGCCTCGTCGCTGGCCATGCCGTCGATGAAGCGCTGGCCGGTGCGGGCCACCAGCGCCTGCTGGATCAGGCGCTGCTCGTAGAGGCCGTCGCCCAGGCGCTTCTGCGCCTGGTCCGGGTCGTAGCCGAGCAGGCCCAGCAGGTAGTCGGAGCCGAGGAAGCTCTTCAGGCTGGTCAGCTCGGGATTGGTCTCGATCAGGTACTTGTGGCTGTTGCCGGGCGCGGCGTTGCCCGGCACGCCCTGGACGCGGGAAAGCCCCTGGCCGAGGCCGGCGAGATCGGGCCCGTTCCGGGCGCCGGCGCTGCCGTCCTCGCCGCTGAGGCGGAACAGGCCGTTGCCGCCGCTGGGCAGGCTGAAGCCGGGAAGTTCCAGTGGGTTGACCTGCTGCTGCGCCAGGTCCGGCGGCAGCTGCGAGGTGATGGCGAACTGGCCGGTGGCGGCGCCGGTGGCCGTGCTCACGTCGCGCGGGTCGATGCTCTGGGCGCCGGCGTCGCGGCGCACCACGCTGTTGTCGAATTGCTCGCTGGCGATGATGCTGACGTTGCCCGCGGCCTGGATCACCGCGCTGGCCGCCGGGGCGCCGGACACCTGCACCTCGGAGATCATGAGGTTGTGGAAGTTGTGTTCCGGGTAGCCGCCGGACTCCAGCACCTGCTGGCGGCTCAGGGCGCCGGGGTCGTAGTCCGGCGAGTTGGGGTCGTTGTAGCGGTTGTAGAGTTCCTGGTTGCTGCGGAACGTCCAGTAGTAGGCGTCGGTGCGGGTGTAGAAGGCACCGTCCAGGTGCCGCTCCACGCCGCCGGCCGCGCCCTGGTTGCGGAAGCGGGCGGCCTGGATGTCGATGTCGCCGCCCGAGGCGATGCTGCTGTAGAGGTTGGCGAAGGCGCCGCCGCGGAAGACGAAGTCGCCGCCGGCGGTGATCGTCGCCTGGGGCGAGTCCTGGGTGATGACGTCCTCGTAGCGCTCCCAGGACTGGAACCGGAATTCGCAGCCCTTGCCGTCGCACATGTCGTCGGCGTACATGCGGATGTTGCCGGCGACGATGCGCTGGCCGATGCGGAAGTCGTCGCCACGGCGGTTGTCGAAGTCCTGCGCCAGCAGGGTCAGGGCGCCGGCGCTCTCGATGCTGCCGGAGACGTTCTCGACCTTGGCCGCCCAGCCGTTCTGGTCGTTGGCGGCGATGTGCAGGTTGCCGAGGCTGTAGAGGTCGCCGGCGCGGTTGCTGAGGGTGCCGACCCGCAACGCCATGTCGCCGCCGCTGAACAGCAGCCCGCCCTGGTTGAGCAGGTTGCCGGCCTCCACGCGCAGCCCGGCGGCGCTGCCGAGGCTGCCGAAGTTGTCGAAGCTGGCGACGCGTACGCCGAGGTCGCCGGCAGAGCTGATGCGGCCGTGGTTGCTCAGGCCGTTGGCGTCGACGCTGGCCGCGCTGCCGCCGGCGATGCTGGCGGCGGCGCCGAGTTCGATCCGCCTCGCCGCCAGGCTCAGGTCGCCCAGGCTGGTGAGGCGCCCGGCGCCACCGTAGGTGCCGCTCAGGTTCAGGCTCAGGCCGGCGTCGCTGGCGATCAGCCCGTCGTTGCGCCAGTGGCCGCCGCTGCCGTCAAGGCCCTGCACGGCCAGCAGCTGGCCGTCGCTGCCGAGCTGCAGGCGGTCGACATTGAGGGTGAGCTGGCGGGCCTGCAGGCTGCTGTTCAGGGTCCAGTCCGGCGCGTCGATGTCCAGCGCGGCCTGGGTGATGAAGTGGCCGCCGGCCTGGCCGAGTTGCCCCAGGTCGACGAGGAACTGGCCGTTGCCGGCGTGCAACACGGTGCCGCCGGCGTTGTGCAGGGCGCCGCCGCTCAGTTGCAGGGTGTCGGCGGCGGTTTCCAGGGTGCCCTGGCGATTGTCGAGCAGGCCGCGGGTGGCGATCCGCGTGCTGCCGCTCTGGCCCAGGGCGCGCAGGCGGCCCTGGGCGTTGCTCAGGCTGGCGGCGTCGAGGCTCAGCCAGTCGCCGGCTTCGATCAGGCCGCCGTCGTTGTTCAGGGCGCCCCGCAGGCTGAAGTCGATGCCTTTCGCGCCGACCTTGCCGTTGCCGTTGAGGAAGTCGCCGGCGGCGAGGGTCAGCTGGTTGCCCGCGTAGAGACCACCGTCGCGGTTGTCCAGGGCTGCGCCGCCGGTGTCGATCTTGGCCTGGCCGGCGGTGGCGGCGAGATGCCCTTGTCCATTGCCGATACCGCCGCTGGCCCTGGCGTCCAGGTCCACGCCCTGGGCCACGCCGGCATCGTTGCCGAAGTAGCCGGTGACGATCCTGAGCAGGCCCAGGGCGGCATTAAGGACGCCGCCGCTGTTGTCGATGCTCGCGGCGCCCAGGTCGAGCCTGCCGCCGTCGCTCTGGATGCGGCCCCTGGCATTGTTCAACGCACCGCTCAGGGCGAGGTTGGCGTCGCCCTGGCTGGAAACCTGCCCCTGCTGGTTGTCGAGGCCGGCGGCGCGCAGGCTGAGGCTGTCGCCGCTGTGGACGAGGCCGTCGTTGCCGTTGAGCAGGCGGCCGCCGAGCGCCTCGATGCGCAACGCGCCCTGGCTGGCCAGGGTGCCGCGGTCGCGGTTGTCCAGGCCGCCCTGGCCGAGGATCAGCTCGAGGGTGGACTGGCTGGACAGCTGGCCGCCACGGTTGTCCAGGCTGGCGGCCTTGAGCAGCAGGCCGGCGCCGCTGCTCAGGCGGGCGTTGTTGGCGTTGATGAGCGCGCCGCTCAACGTCGCCTCCAGGGCCCCCTGGCTGAGCAGTTGGCCACCGCTGTTGTCCAGGCTGCGGCCCTTGAGCAGCAGGCTGCCGGCGCTGACCTGCCCACCCTGGTTGAGCAACCGGGTGGCGGCGTGGCTGAAGTCGAGCCGGCGCTGGGCGTCGATCAGGCCGGCGTCGCGGTTGTCGAGGGTGTCGGCGATGGCGAGCTCGACGTTGCCCTCGGCGGAGACGATGCCGCCGCGGTTGTCCAGGCTGGCCGCGCTGATCCGCTGGTCCCCCTGGCTGACCAGGGCGCCCTGGCTGGCGTTGTTCAGTGCGCCGGCGAGGCTGACGGCGAGCGCGCCGGCCTTGCTGGAGAGGGTGCCGCCCTGGCTGTTGTCCAGGCTGCCGCCGCCGACGCTCAGCCCCTGCCAGCCGGACAGCAGGCCCAGGCTGGCGTTGAGCAGCCGGTCGGCCTGCAGGTCGAGCCGTCCGGCGCTGATGATGCGGCCGCTGTCGCGGTTGTCCAGCAGCCGGGCGCCGAGGGCGAAGCTCTGTTGACTGGAGATTTCGCCGCCACGGTTATCCACCGTGCCCAGTTGCTTGAAGCGCAGGGTGCCGGCGCTGAGCAGCCCGCCCTGGCTGTTGTCCAGGTCGCCGCCCTGCAGGTCGAGGCCGAGCGCGCCGTTGCCCAGCAGGCGCCCGCCGCGCAAGCTCAGTTGCCGGGTGCGGATGTCGGCATCGGCCTGGGTGGAGATTTCGCCCCGGCTGCTGTCGATGTGCTGCGCCGCCAGCGTGAGATTGCCGGCGCTGTGGATGAGGCCGTCGGCGCTGTTGTCCAGCTTGCCGGCGAGGCTGGCGTGCAGGGTGCCGCGGCTGGTGAGGGTGCCCTGGCCGCTGTTGTCGAGGCTGGCCAGGTCCAGGCGCAAGCTCTGCTCGGCGGCGAACAGGCCGAGGCGGTTGTCCAGGGCGCCGCCGCTGATGTGGATATGCTGGCCGCCGATCTGGCCGTTGCGGTTGTCGAGCACGGCGGCGCGGGCCCGCAGCTGGCGCGTGGCGATCAGGCTGCCGCTGTTGCGCAGGTTCTGCGCATCGATCGCCACGTCGCCGCGGGCATTGCGACTGTTGTCGGCATTGACGCCGGCCTCGATCACGCCGCTGTTGCTGAGCTGGTTCGCCTTCAGTTCGATGGCCGAGCCCGCCGCCAGGCTCTGCGCATTGCTCAGCGCCCCGCTGGCCTGCACGCTGGCACTGCCCCCGGCATAGGCCGGGCCGTTCAGTGCCACGTCCTGGCCCTTCAGAGCCAGGTCCCCGCTGGCCGCCACCTGGGCCAATTCCAGCCTGCCGTTGGCATCAATGCGGATGTCGCCGGCGCTGGCCGCCATGTTGCCGGCCAGTTTCACGCCCACGCCCTGTTCGGTGCCCACCAGGCGGATGGTGTTGGCGTACATGCCGCCGAGGGCGGAACTGTCGATGGCCAGTTGCGGCTTGGCGCTGCCGTCGTCGGGCTTGGCGGTGGCGGCCAGGGTTTGCGCGTCCACTGTGTTGCGGCCGGCCACCACGGTGAGCTGCCTGGCGTACAGGTCGGCGTTGAGCTTGGCGCTGCGGGTGATCAGCTCGAACTGGTCGAGGTTGCTGGCATTGAGCCCGGCGCCTTCGATGGCGATTTCGCCGCCGTCGACGTCGTAACCCTGCAGGCGTTCGCCGGCCAGGATCGGCTTGCCGGTGCTGAGGGTGGCGCGCGGGGTGTTGATGAAGCCGCAGCCGTTGCAGGTGATGCCGTGGGGGTTCGCGACTATGACGTGGGCGCCCTGCCCGGCCACTTCGGTGTAGCCCTTGAGTTGCGAGGGGCTGCCGCCGGTGACTTCGTTGAGGATCTTCTGCGCCGCCTGGCCCTTGAGATTGGGGTTGCCAATGATGATCCCGCCCAGTTGGGTGCCCTGGGTCTTGCCGGTGGCGTTGTTGAGGATCAGGCCCTGCTGGCCGACGTTGTAGTCGCTGAATTTATTGTGCGAGAGGCCGCTGCCATTGGGCGTGGCGATGTTGACGATGGGCACGCCGTTGCCCGCCGCGCCGATCTGCGTGTTGCCACCGGCGGCCGCATCCACCGCCAACTGGGCGGCGGTCGCGATTATGGGCTCGAGGAACAGGATGCCGGCCAGGGCGCTGGCGATGGCTTGATAGAGGGGGCGGCGGATGTCCATATCGGGGGGCTCGCGCGGGGTAATCGTTGACCCGGCGGACTCTATTCCCCTACTCGGCATGGGGCCTTGAGGAGTTCCAGCCTCCTTGCGTAGGCCTTTTCCGAACTATGCCCAGTCACCCACGGAGCACATTCACAAGGTGCCGGCGCCGCAGCTCAAATAGCGCTCCGATGTCACGCAAAGCCCGCCCCATGCCCCGCCGCCAACTCGACCACGCCTTGCCCATCCTCGACCGTGGCCAGGACATCCCCCGGCACGAAGACCCCGCACTGACCGCCTTCCTGCAACGGCACATCGACGAAGTCCTGTCCAAGGACCCAACACCGCCGCCCTGCCATCACTGCGGTAGCCACCAGGTGGTGTTGCGCTACCGGGGCAGGCCGCCGAACGGCATTCCCTATTTCAATTGCCGGCACTGCGGCAAGGGCTTCAACCGGCGTACCGGTACGGCGCTGCAGAGCTTCCTGCGCTGCGACAAGCTGGAGGCGTTCCTGCCCCTGCTGTCGCAACAACGCTCGATAGCCAATGCCAGCGAACGGCTGGGGGTGTCGCACAGGATGCTGTCCCGCTGGGTCAGGGCGTTCCGCCAGTGGCTGCTGAGGCTCGACCCCAGCGGCGAATGGGAGGCGAAGGTCAAGCTGGGCATGCGGCCCGAACTGCCCGCCCTGAAATGCCCACGCTGCGGTAACCACGAGCACTTTTTCCGCATGGGCTTCGTCGACGGCCGGCACCAGGGCAAGCGGATGTTTCAGTGCAAGGCTTGCCGGCGCTGCGTGAGCGAGCCGGACGAGCATTTCAGGATGCGCATCGCAAGCCGGGCAGGCGCCACGGAAAAATGAAAAAGGCCCCGCCGGATCGCTCCGGCGGGGCCTTCTTCATGCTGCGGTCGGGATCAGACCTTGGCGCGTTCGTAGCGCTTGCGGTCGTTCTCGTTCAGCAGTTTCTTGCGCAGGCGGATGGACTTCGGCGTCACTTCCACCAGCTCGTCGTCGGCGATGAATTCCAGCGCCTGCTCCAGGGTGAAGCGGATCGGCGGAACCAGGGCGATGACTTCGTCCTTGCCGGACGCGCGCATGTTGTCGAGCTTCTTGCCCTTGGTGGGGTTGATCACCAGGTCGTTGTCGCGGCTGTTGATGCCGGCCAGTTGGCCTTCGTAGATCTCGTCGCCCGGGCCGAGGAACAGCTTGCCGCGGCTCTGCAGGGTTTCCAGCGAGTAGGTCAGCGCGGTGCCGGTGGCCATGGAGACCAGCACGCCGTTCTGGCGGTTGCTGACTTCGCCGGCCTTGATCGGGCCGTAGTGGCTGAAGGTCGAGGTCAGGATGCCGGTGCCCGAGGTCAGGGTCAGGAAGTTGTTGCGGAAGCCGATCAGGCCGCGCGCCGGGATGGTGTATTCCAGGCGCACGCGGCCCTTGCCGTCGGGGATCATGTTGCTCAGATCGCCCTTGCGCAGGCCCATCTGTTCCATCACCGAGCCCTGGTGCTGCTCTTCGATGTCGATGGTGACGTTCTCGTAGGGCTCCTGCTTCTCGCCGGCCTCGTTCTCGATAATCACCACTTCCGGACGGCCCACGGCCATCTCGAAGCCTTCGCGGCGCATGGTTTCGATCAGCACGGACAGGTGCAGCTCGCCACGGCCGGAGACCTTGAATTTCTCCGGGCTGTCGCCTTGCTCGACGCGCAGGGCCACGTTGTGCAGCAGTTCCTTCTCCAGGCGCTCCTTGATGTTGCGGCTGGTGACGAACTTGCCTTCCTTGCCGGCGAACGGCGAGTCGTTGACCTGGAAGGTCATGCTCACGGTCGGCTGGTCGACGGTCAGCGGCGGCAGGGCCTCGACGTTCTGCGGATCGCACAAGGTGTCGGAGATGAACAGTTCTTCCATGCCCGAGACGCAGACGATGTCGCCGGCTTCGGCTTCCGGCACTTCGACGCGCTGCAGGCCGGAGTGGCCCATGATCTTCAGGATGCGGCCGTTGCGCTTGCTGCCGTCGTCGCTGACCGCCACCACCGGGGTGTTGGACTTGACCTTGCCGCGGGTGATGCGGCCGATGCCGATCACGCCGAGGAAGCTGTTGTAGTCCAGCTGCGAGATCTGCATCTGGAACGGGCCGTCGACGTCGACCACCGGGGCCGGGACGTGGTCGATGATCGCCTGGAACAGGGCGTCCATGTTGTCGTCCATCTTCTCGTGGTCCATGCCGGCGATGCCGTTCAGGGCGCTGGCGTAGACGATCGGGAAGTCGAGCTGCTCATCGGTGGCGCCGAGGTTGTCGAACAGGTCGAAGATCTGGTCGATGACCCAGTCCGGACGCGCGCCGGGGCGGTCGATCTTGTTGACCACGACGATCGGGCGCAGGCCGGCCTTGAAGGCCTTCTGGGTCACGAAGCGGGTCTGCGGCATGGGGCCGTCCTGGGCGTCGACCACCAGCAGCACGGAGTCGACCATGCTCATCACGCGCTCCACCTCGCCACCGAAGTCGGCGTGGCCGGGGGTGTCGACGATGTTGATGTTGTAGCCGTTCCACTTGATCGCGGTGTTCTTCGCCAGGATGGTGATGCCGCGTTCCTTTTCCTGGTCGTTGGAGTCCATCACGCGCTCGGACTCCGCTTCTTTGCGGTCGAGGGTGCCGGACAGCTTCAGCAGCTTGTCCACCAGGGTGGTCTTGCCATGGTCGACGTGGGCGATGATGGCGATGTTGCGGAGATTTTCGATCACGGTGTCTGTCTCGATAAAGAAAGCTTCAGGCTGCAGGCGTCAGGCTGCAGGCGATTTGTGCAAATCCGGTTACAGGGTCGGGAGGCCGCAGTTGCTGCGGCTCCACCGCATTGCGGGTCGGTCGGGCGCCTATCACTGCCTGCCGCCTGCCGCCTGCGGCCTGTCGCCTGCAGGTCGATAGACCCGCACATTGGTGTGCCCTTCGTTGACCAGGTGGTGGGCGTGCAGGCGGCTCATCACGCCCTTGTCGCAGTACAGGAGGTACTGGCGGTTGGGGTCCAGTTCCTTGAACTTGCTGTTGATCGCGTAGAACGGCATGGCCAGCACTTCGATGCCTTCCAGCACCAGGGGTTCATCTTCCAGGGCGTCGGGGTGGCGGATGTCGACCACGATCTGGCCGGGGAGCACTTCGCCGACCATTTCCACCGGCAGGTCCTTGCCCAGCTCGTCGATGACGCGGTCGACGGTCATCTGGGTGGCGCGCTCCAGGGCGCGGTCGAGCACGGCCATGTCGAACTTGGTCTCTTCGTGCTCGACGCGGTAGGGCTTGGCCTGGGTGGTCGGGTTCACCGAGATCACGCCGCAGTACTCGGGCATGTGCTTGGCGAACTCGGCGGTGCCGATCTTCGTCGCGGTGTCGATGATGTCCTGCTTGTGGCTGACGATCAGCGGGCGCAGCACCAGGGTGTCGGTCACCCGGTCGATCACCGAGAGGTTCGGCAGCGTCTGGCTGGACACCTGGGAGATCGACTCGCCGGTGACCAGCGCGTGCAGCTCCAGGCGCTCGGCCACGCGGCTGGCGGCGCGCAGCATCATGCGCTTGAGGGTCACGCCCATGTAGCTGTCGTCGACCTTGGTGAGAATCTCGCCGACCACTTCCTCGAAGGGCACGCTGACGAACAGCACGCGCTGCGAGCGGCCGAACTTCTCCCACAGGTAGTGGGCCACTTCCATCACGCCCAGCTCGTGGGCGCGGCCGCCGAGGTTGAAGAACACGAAGTGGCTGATCAGCCCGCGGCGCATCATCTGGTAGGCCGCCACGGTGGAGTCGAAGCCGCCGGACATCAGCACCAGCACCTGTTCCAGGGCGCCCAGCGGGTAGCCGCCCAGGCCCTCGTGCTGGGCGTGGATGACGTACAGGCGGTCGTGGCGGATTTCCACGCGCACCTGCACTTCCGGGTTCTTCAGCGATACCCCGGCCGCGCCGCAGTGCTGGCGCAGGCCGCCGCCGACGTAGCGTTCCACGTCTATGGAGGTGAAGGCGTGCTTGCCGGCGCGCTTGCAGCGCATGGAGAAGACCTTGCCCGGCAGCAGGTGGCCGAAGTGCTGCTTGCACTTCTCGAGGATGTCGTCGAAGTCGCCCAGCGGGTATTCGTGCACTTCCAGGAAGTGGCCGATGCCCGGCACGCAGCTCAGGCGCTCGATCATCTCGCGCAGCGCCTTGGCGTCGGTCACCCGGGTTTCCACTTCAAGATTGTCCCACTCGCCCTCGACCAGCAGCGCCGGGTCCAGGTCGCGCAGCACGGTGCGGATGTTCTTCGCGAGCTGGCGGATGAAGCGCTTGCGCACCGGCCGGCTCTTGATGGTGATTTCCTGGAAGACCTTGACGATGAGTTTCATGCGAGAAAAGGCACGAGCCCGAAGGGACGAAAAAAAGGGGCGGAATTATACCTGAAATTGCTCAAGACTTGAGCAGTCGAGCGCAGATTCTTTTTGGTGCACCAAAATGGATGCACGCACCATTGCGTAGCACCAAATCGGTGCAACAATTCCGTCATTCGCGCCAGCTACCGTACGCAAAGCCCTGTAGCGCGGGGCTCTGTCCAAAATCGGGCACTGGCACGCTACTTGCTCTCTTGTGAGGCAGGTTGCCCTGGCGGAGTATTCCGGCCGGCATCACCCGATACTGGGGCACAGAAAGCTCCCAGCTCTAATCCCTCCTGGAGGACAGCATGTCGTACAAGTCGCACCAACTGATCAAAGACCATGACGTGAAGTGGGTAGACCTGCGCTTCACCGATACCAAAGGCAAGCAGCAGCACGTCACCATGCCGGCCCGCGACGCGCTGGACGATGACTTCTTCGAAGCCGGCAAGATGTTCGACGGCTCCTCCATCGCCGGCTGGAAAGGCATCGAAGCCTCCGACATGATCCTGCTGCCGGACGACAGCACCGCCGTGCTGGACCCGTTCACCGAAGAGCCGACCCTGATCCTGGTGTGCGACATCATCGAGCCGAGCACCATGCAAGGCTACGAGCGCGACCCGCGCAACATCGCCAAGCGCGCCGAGGAATACCTGAAGTCCACCGGCATCGGCGATACCGTCTTCGTCGGCCCGGAGCCGGAGTTCTTCATCTTCGACGAAGTGAAGTTCAAGTCCGACATCTCCGGCTCGATGTTCAAGATCTTCTCCGAGCAGGCTTCCTGGAACACCGACGCCGACATCGAGTCGGGCAACAAGGGCCACCGTCCGGGCGTGAAGGGCGGCTACTTCCCGGTACCGCCGGTCGACCACGACCACGAAATCCGTACCGCTATGTGCAACGCCCTGGAAGAGATGGGCCTGGTGGTCGAAGTTCACCACCACGAAGTCGCCACCGCCGGCCAGAACGAAATCGGTGTGAAGTTCAACACCCTGGTGGCCAAAGCCGACGAAGTCCAGACCCTGAAGTACTGCGTGCACAACGTCGCCGACGCCTACGGCAAGACCGTGACCTTCATGCCGAAGCCGCTGTACGGCGACAACGGCTCGGGCATGCACGTGCACATGTCCATCTCCAAGGATGGCAAGAACACCTTCGCTGGCGAAGGCTATGCCGGCCTGTCCGACACCGCCCTGTACTTCATCGGCGGCATCATCAAGCACGGCAAGGCCCTGAACGGCTTCACCAACCCGTCGACCAACTCCTACAAGCGTCTGGTCCCGGGCTTCGAAGCACCGGTCATGCTGGCCTACTCGGCCCGCAACCGTTCCGCCTCGATCCGTATCCCGTACGTCTCCAGCCCGAAAGCCCGCCGCATCGAAGCGCGCTTCCCGGACCCGGCGGCCAACCCCTACCTGGCCTTCGCCGCGCTGCTGATGGCCGGCCTGGACGGCATCCAGAACAAGATCCACCCCGGCGATGCCGCCGACAAGAACCTGTACGACCTGCCGCCGGAAGAGGCGAAGGAAATCCCGCAGGTTTGCGGCAGCCTGAAAGAGGCGCTGGAAGAACTCGACAAGGGCCGCGCGTTCCTGACCAAGGGCGGCGTGTTCACCGACGAGTTCATCGACGCCTACATCGAGCTGAAGTCCGAGGAAGAAATCAAGGTGCGCACCTTCGTGCACCCGCTGGAATACGACCTGTACTACAGCGTCTGATCCACGAATACCTATAAGTAGCGGCAACATTAAGGCCTCCTTCGGGAGGCCTTTTTTATTGGGTGTGTTTTATTGGGCGTGCGCAGGGTTGCTGCTTTTCGTAGGAGCGAGCTTGCTCGAGAACGGTGTTTGCCGGATACGCTGGCATCAGACCGACCTCCGCCCCCTCTCCCCAGCCCTCTCCCTGAAGGGAGAGGGGGCTTGTCCGTGCCGAGAAAGGACTTGGTGTCAGCCGGCTAATCGGTGCAAGCCGGCTAACACCAAAACATCAGCGCACTCCGAACGGTCCCCTCTCCCTTCAGGGAGAGGGTTAGGGAGAGGGCGCTCTTGAGGATGCACACCGCCCCCAACGACAGGACACCGTTCGCGAGCAAGCTCGCTCCTACAAAGCGAGCACCTCCCCTCCAATTCGGCTCAGCCCCCGGCATCTGTATGATGTGGCGAGTTTCGCCCTGCTCCGGAGTGCCATTCGTGACCGATCTTCTTCGCCGCTTCCTGCTGCTGTGCTGCCTCAGCCTGGGCCTGCTCCTCGCCGGGCCGGCGTCCGCCGCGCTGCCGAGCATCCCCGGCGTGACCGGGAGCGATGCCAAGGTCAGCGACGCCCAGTTGCAGCAGTCGCTGGACCAGGTGATCAAGACTCTGGAGAACGACCAGCAGCGCAGCGACCTGCTGAAGAAGCTCAAGCAGCTGCGCGACGCCACCAAGAAGGGCGCGGAGGACCAGAGCGGCGTGCTCGGCCTGCTCGGCGACACCCTGGGCAGCCTGGAGAAACGCTTCGAAGGCGCCAACAGCCCGACGCTGCGCTGGAGCGGCCTGTTCCAGCAGGCCGGCGTGGAGCTGCAGGAGCGCACGCCGTCCTGGCAGGAATGGCCGGGGATGATCCTCGACTTCTCCCTGGTGATCCTCCTCTGGGCCTGCCTGGCCCTGGGCCTGCGCTGGCTGGCGCGACGCATGCGCGAGCGCTTCGGCCTGGCCGACGAGCTGCCGCAGCACCCCAAGACCCGCGACCTGCTGCTGTTCGCCCTGCGCAAGCTGGGGCCCTGGCTGGTGGCCTTCCTGATCACCGTGTACCTCTCCGTGGTGCTGCCCAGCTCCCTGGGCAAGCTGCTGGCCATGGTGATCGCCTACGTGCTGGTGTGCGGCACGCTGTTCTCCGCGCTCTGCGTGATCTCCCTGTCGCTGCTCGGCGGCCCGCACCGCACGCGCGCCCTGGACATCCTGCGGCGCCGCGCCTTCCGTCCGCTGTGGCTGATCGGCAGCCTGGCAGCCCTCGGCGAGGTGATGCACGACCCGCGGGTGACCGACAGCCTCGGGCAGAACACCGCCCTGACCGTGGGCTCGCTGGCGAACATCTGCGCCGCGCTGTTCACCGCCCTGTTCGTCCTGCAGTTCCGCCGGCCCATCGCCCACCTGATCCGCAACCAGCCGCTGGAGCGCCGCCTCAAGCGCCGCAGCCTGCACGAACTGGTGGAGCTGGTCGGCTCGCTGTGGTACGTGCCGGTCCTGCTGCTGGTGGGCATCTCGCTGTTCGCCACCGTGGTCACCGCCGGCGACAGCAGCTACGCCCTGCGCCGGGCCCTGCTGTGCGCGCTGATCGCGGTGGTGGCGATGACCGTCAACGGCCTGATCCGCCGTGCCCACCTGCGCTCGGCGCAACGCAGCAGCCGGCGCAGCGCGCCCTACATCGAGCAGTTGCAGAACTTCGGCTACACCCTGCTGCACCTGGCCACCCTGCTGGTGTTCCTGGAAGTGGGCCTGCGCGTCTGGGGCATGTCGCTGATCGGCTTCGCCGAGGGCGACGGCTCGCAGATCAGCCTCAAGCTGATCAGCTTCGGCAGCACCCTGCTGGTGGCCTGGCTGATCTGGATCCTCACCGACACCGCGGTGCAGCACAGCCTCGGCCTGGGCGGGAAGAACCGCGCCAACACCCGCGCGCTGACCATGCTGCCGCTGATCCGCAACGTGCTGTTCATCACCATCGCGGTGATCGCGCTGATAGTCGCGCTGGCCAACATGGGCATGAACGTCACGCCGCTGCTGGCCGGCGCCGGCGTCATCGGCCTGGCCATCGGCTTCGGCGCGCAGTCGCTGGTGGCCGACCTGATCACCGGGCTGTTCATCATCATCGAGGACTCGCTGTCGATCGACGACTACGTCGACGTCGGCGGCCACCTGGGCACGGTCGAGGGCCTGACCATCCGCACCGTGCGCCTGCGCGACCTGGACGGCGTGGTGCACACCATCCCGTTCAGCGAGATCAAGAGCATCAAGAACTACTCGCGGCAGTTCGGCTACGCCATGTTCCGCTGGCCGGTGCCGGCGAGCATGCCGATCGACGACGCCCTGGCGCTGGTGAAGGATGTGGCCGGCGAGCTGCGCAACGACCGCAGCATCAACCGGGCGATCTGGTCGCCGCTGGAAATGCAGGGCGTCGAGAGCTTCGACAACGGCCAGGCGATCCTGCGCTTCCGCTTCAAGACCGCGCCGATCCGCCAGTGGGAAGTGCAGCGCGCCTTCAACCTGCGCCTGCGCCAGAAGCTGGACAAGGCCGGGCTGGAACTGGCCATGCCGCGCCTGAACGTGCAGCTCTCACGCATGCGCAAGCCGCGCGAGGAAGACGGCCCGCAAGGCCACGCCGAGCCCGCCGACGGCGGCATCTGAGGCCGCCGGCGCGGTTCAGACCGGCTCGCGCGGGGCCTCGGCGCCGGCCCGGGCGTTGACCTGGGCGCCCTTCTCGGCCGTCACCTGGCCATAGACCTTGCAGCCCTCGTTGATCCGCACCCGCTCGGCGTTGATGCTGGTCGGCGAGCCCTGCGCGCCGACCACGCAATCGCGCCCCAGGCTGACGCTGCGCCCGGCGCTCAGCGGCCCGGCGACGCGCGAACGGCGGCCGACGCGCACCGACCCCCGGGCCAGAATGGCGCCGGCCACTTCCGCGCCTTCGTCCATCCACACGCCACCCTCGACCCGCACCGAGCCGAGCACGCGGGAATAGCGGCCGAGGTACAGGTCGCCGCGCACCAGCAGGTCGCCCTCCAGGCAGCCGCCGGCGGCCACGCGGTACTCGCCCTCCTCGACCTGGCGCCGGCCGCTGCCGGCAGCGACGATCCCGGTCGGCGTGCGCGAACAGTCGCCGAAGCGGATCTCGCCCGCACAGATGCGCCAGAACTGCAGCGGCGGGCGGATGCGCACCAGCCCCTCCACCACCAATGGCCCGTGCAGGCAGCGATCGGCCGGGTGCAGGCCCAGCGGCAGGTATAGCAGGTTGTTCGGCGCCGTGCTGGCCTGCGGCTTCGGCAACGACGGCGGCTCGGGCAGTTCGCAGGCGTGCCAGGTGGCCGCGGCGGCGCCGGCCGGCACGCTGGCGGTGCTGACGACGGGCAGCGGCAACAGGCGCGGCAAGGCCACCAGCAGCAGGGCAATGAACAGCGGCAGCAGGAGGGTCATGCTCGGCGCCTCCCGCTGAAGGGGCCGGCCCGCAGGCGGCGTGGCGAAGGGATGGACATGGCGTTCACTCCGGGCGCCCCGGCGAAGGGGCGCGCGTACGATTCGGTGCGCCTATCTCAAGCCATGCCCCGGGAAATACCCTTGACATTTGTCAGAAAACGCAGAGATCAACAACGAAACCACGCTAGATATCAAATAAGTTCGACAAAAGCAGCAGCACTCCGTCGGCTGCGCACTGTTAACTCCCGCGCAAACCCGGCGGCGTGATGGCGTTTCACTTGCCACCCGTCGGCGCCGATGCAAGGCTTAGCCCATTGTCTTCCGGGAGATCACGCATGCGCGTGCCAGTCCTCTGCCTGCTGCTCGCCCTGGCCGTGCCGGCCAGCGCGCAGATCTACAAGTACACCGACGCCAACGGCAAGACGGTGTTCACCAACCAGCCGCCCAGCGGCGTGAGCGCCAAGCCGGTGGAACTGCCGCCGACCAACACCGTGGGCGCGCAGCCGCCCGGCGCGCCCATGGGCAGTGGCGATGGCGAGCAGCGCCAGGCCCGCTACGCCATCCTGGCCATCACCGGGCTGCCCGACGAGGAGGCCCTGCGCGCCAACAACGGCAACTTCGACATCGAGGTGGCCATCCAGCCGCAACTGGCCATGGGCGACCGCCTGCAACTGCGCCTGGACGGCCAGCCCTACGGCGCGCCCAGCAGCTCCACGCGCTTCAGCCTGAACAACCTCGAACGCGGCGACCACAGCCTCTCGGTGGACGTGGTGCAGGGCGACCGCGTGCTGCAATCCAGTGCGCCGGTCAGCTTCACCCTGCAGCGCATCAGCACCAACAGCCCGGCGCGCGTCAGGCCCATGCCGAGGAGCGGCAACTGATGAAACGCCCGCTGCTGCTCGGCCTGCTTCTGCTGGCGGCGTTCCAGGTCAGCGCCGAGGTCTATACCTACATCGACAAGGACGGCAACCGCGTCTTCACCGACCAGCCCAAGCGCAGCAACGCCCAGCGCCTGAACCTGGCGCCGCCCAACGGCATGCCGAACATGCCCCCGCCACTGTACGCGCCCGCCGCCTCGGCCCTGCCGCCGCAACCGCCGCAATACCAGGTGCTGCGCATCCTGGTGCCCGAGCCCGACGCCACCGTCCGCGCCAACAACGGCGAGCTGATCGTCACCGTCTCCAGCGACCCCAACCTGCTGCCCGGGCACAGCTACCGGCTGTTCCTCGACGGCGTTCCGGTGGGCGAGCCAAGCCGCAGCCCGGTGTTCCCCCTGCACAACCTCGATCGCGGCACTCACCAGCTGTCGGTGGAGATCCTCGACCAGCGCGGCCAGACCCTGGAACAGACGCCCAACCAGCCGTTCCACATGAAGCGCGTATCGGTCGCCGAAAGCGACGCCGGCGAGCGGCCCGCCCTGGCATCGCGCCCCTGAACCCAGCGAATTTTCGCACGCCCTCTTAAGAAGCCTTCCCTGAAGATGCGCACCACATTGGTGCGCGCGCCTGCACCACTTTCTATACTCTCCCCATTTCGGGTCACGCTGACGGCCCGTTTTCCTTGAGGAAATGCCACGAGTCGGCGCAGATCGCGGCCTGGCGCGTCTTTTCGGGGCTTGGTTTGCTTTTTGCATTTTCCTGCCCAACCTTGGAACGCTTGTCCGCCATGCCTACAGAAACCCAGCTCAGACTGTTGCTCGACAACCTCACAACGGCGGTGATCCTGCTCAACGCCGAACTGCGCCTGGAGTACATGAACCCGGCCGCCGAGATGCTCCTGGCGGTCAGCGGCCAACGTAGCCACGGGCAGTTCATCAGCGAGCTGTTCACCGAATCCCAGGAGGCCCTGCAGTCGCTGCGCCAGGCGGTGGAGGAAGCGCACCCGTTCACCAAGCGCGAAGCCACGCTGACCTCGCTCACCGGCCAGAGCATCACCGTCGACTACGCGGTGACGCCCATCCTCAACCGCCGCGAGACCCTGCTGCTGCTGGAAGTGCACCCGCGCGACCGGCTGATGCGCATCACCAAGGAAGAGGCCCAGCTGTCCAAGCAGGAGACCACCAAGCTGCTGGTGCGCGGCCTGGCCCACGAGATCAAGAACCCCCTGGGCGGCATCCGCGGCGCGGCCCAGCTGCTGTCCCGCGAGCTGCCGGACGAAGCGCTCAAGGACTACACCAACGTCATCATCGAGGAAGCCGACCGCCTGCGGAACCTGGTGGACCGCATGCTCGGCTCGAACAAGCTGCCGCAACTGCGGGTAACCAACATCCACGAGGTGCTGGAGCACGTCTGCAGCCTGGTGGGCGCCGAGACCCAGGGCAGCATCCCGCTGATCCGCGACTACGACCCGAGCATTCCCGACCTGCTGCTCGACCGCGAGCAGATGATCCAGGCGGTGCTCAACATCGTGCGCAACGCCATGCAGGCCGTCACCGCGCACAACGAATTGCGCCTGGGCCGCATCACCCTGCGCACCCGCACCCTGCGCCAGTTCACCATCGGCCACACGCGCCACCGCCTGGTGTGCAAGGTGGAAATCATCGACAACGGCCCGGGCATCCCGGCCGAGCTGCAGGACACCATCTTCTACCCCATGGTCAGCGGCCGCCCGGACGGCACCGGGCTGGGCCTGGCCATCACCCAGAACATCATCAGCCAGCACCAGGGGCTGGTCGAATGCGAGAGCCACCCCGGCCACACCGTATTCAGTCTGTTCCTGCCCCTGGAACAAGGAGTGCACCACCCATGAGCCGTTCAGAGACCGTCTGGATCGTCGACGACGACCGCTCCATCCGCTGGGTACTGGAAAAAGCCCTGCAACAGGAAGGCATGACCACCGTCAGCTTCGAGAACGCCGACAGCGTCATCCACCGCCTCGGCCGGCAGCAGCCGGACGTGATCATCTCGGACATCCGCATGCCCGGCTCCAGCGGCCTCGACCTGCTGGCGCAGATCCGCGAGCTGCACCCGCGCCTGCCGGTGATCATCATGACCGCGCATTCGGACCTGGACAGCGCGGTGGCCTCCTACCAGGGCGGCGCCTTCGAATACCTGCCCAAGCCGTTCGACGTCGACGAGGCCGTGTCCCTGGTCAAGCGCGCCAACCAGCACGCCCAGGAGCAGCAAGGCCTGGAGGCGCCGGCCAACCAGGCGCGCACCCCGGAGATCATCGGCGAGGCGCCGGCGATGCAGGAGGTGTTCCGCGCCATCGGCCGCCTCAGCCATTCCAACATCACCGTGCTGATCAACGGCGAGTCGGGCACCGGCAAGGAACTGGTCGCCCACGCCCTGCACCGCCACAGCCCGCGCGCGGCCGAGCCGTTCATCGCGCTGAACATGGCGGCGATCCCCAAGGACCTGATGGAGTCCGAGCTGTTCGGCCACGAGAAGGGCGCCTTCACCGGCGCCGCCGCGCAACGCCGCGGGCGCTTCGAGCAGGCCGACGGCGGCACCCTGTTCCTCGACGAGATCGGCGACATGCCGGCCGACACCCAGACGCGCCTGCTGCGCGTGCTGGCCGACGGCGAGTTCTACCGCGTCGGCGGCCACACCCCGGTGAAGGTCGACGTGCGCATCATCGCCGCGACGCACCAGAACCTGGAAAACCTGGTGCGCGAGGGCAAGTTCCGCGAGGACCTGTTCCACCGCCTGAACGTCATCCGCATCCACATCCCGCGCCTGGCCGACCGCCGCGAGGACATCCCGGCGCTGGCCCGGCACTTCCTCGCCCGCGCCGCGCAAGAGCTGGCGGTGGAGCCCAAGCTGCTCAAGCCCGAGACCGAGGACTACCTGAAGAACCTCGGCTGGCCGGGCAACGTGCGCCAGCTGGAGAACACCTGCCGCTGGATCACGGTGATGGCCTCCGGCCGCGAGGTACACATCGACGACCTGCCGCCGGAGCTGCTGACCCAGCCCCAGGACAGCCTGCCGGCGGCCAACTGGGAGCAGGCCTTGCGCCAGTGGGCCGACCAGGCCCTGGGCCGCGGCCAGTCGAGCCTGCTGGACAGCGCCGTGCCGGCCTTCGAGCGGATCATGATCGAGACCGCCCTGAAGCACACCGCCGGCCGCCGCCGCGACGCCGCCGTGCTGCTGGGCTGGGGAAGGAATACCTTGACGCGCAAGATCAAGGAACTGGGCATGAAAGTGGACGGCCCGGACGACGAAGGCGACGACTGAAACGTCAGCGCCTTTCGCAAGGGGCCTTCGGGCCCCTTTTTCGTCCTCACGCGGGGAACAGGGTTATCCACAGCCACATATGGTAGGCCTGGCAGAGAGCGAGCCAATCGCGGACGGAGTCCGCTCCTACGCCCGTGCTTCCTGGAACCGTAGGAGCGGACTCCGTCCGCGATGCTCTATCCACACAAACTGTGGATAACCCTGTGCACAGTCCGGGGATCGATCCCCCCGCAGCCCAGGCCCCGCGCCCCTCACAGCCCCGACTGAATTCTGTGCAGGATTTCCCACGTTGCCCACAACCGCTGTGCGCCCACCTGTGGACAACCTTGGGATGAATGGCTGCGGCGCAGGCCCCACGGGCCCTGCGCCGGATCGATCAATCGCTGCTCAGTCCATGGCGAAGCCGAGTTGACGCCAGGCTTCATAGACAGTCACGGCGACCGTGTTGGACAGGTTCAGGCTGCGGCTATCCGGGCGCATCGGCAGGCGCAGGCGCTGCTCCGGCGGCAAGGCGCTGCGCACCTCTTCCGGCAAGCCACGGCTTTCCGGGCCGAACAGAAAGGCGTCGCCACGCTGGTAGGCCACTTCGTGGAAGGCGTGGGAGCCCTTGGTGGTGAAGGCGAACAGGCGCGGGTGGCCGAGCTTCTCCAGGCATTCCTCCAGGCTCGCATAGCGCTGCACCGGGGCATATTCGTGATAATCCAGCCCGGCCCGGCGCAGGCGCTTGTCGTCCAGTTCGAAGCCCAGCGGCTCGATCAGGTGCAGGCTGCAGCCGGAATTGGCGCAGAGCCTGATAATGTTGCCGGTATTGGGTGGAATTTCCGGTTGGAAGAGGATGACGTGGAACATGCAGCGCTCCGGGCCTGAGGACGGCCGGCATTCTACTCCCGCGGCGGCGGATGTGCGGCCCCGGCCGTGGCTGCGGGTGTTTTCGGCGCTGGCCATCGGCGGTCTGATGATCGGCCTGATGCTCGGCCGCCTCACCGGGCCCACGCCGGGCGAGCCGCATCTGCTCGCCGTCCAGGCACAGGACGGCGTCCTGCTGCTGCGTTTCGACCAGAACGCCAGGGTCGAGGCCGGGCAGATCGAGGGCGCCCTGGCGCTGCGCGTGCGGGCAGCGGGCGCGGCCGCCGAGGGCCAGATGCGCCTGGACGGCCAACCCTTGCGCTGGCGCGTGGAAACCCGGGAGGGAGAACTGTGGATAACCCTGCTCTCCACCCGCCACCTGGGCGGTAGCTGGGACAGCGAGGAGAAGGACGGGGACTGGGTGCTGCGGGTTCATCCGCAATTGCGCTGAGGGGGCCGGCGGCCACCCTCGGGAAGAAAGAAGGGGATTCCCCGGCCTGCCTGAACCGAGGGCCCCGAAAGGGGCGGAGGCCGCATCGCGAACCTCCGGTGTAAAAAGGGGGTTTCCCCGGCCTGCCTGTACCAGGACCCCCGAACCGTTCACGCCTTCCACCGCATCGGGCCGCGGCGGCGCGCCTTGTGTAAAAGTGGGGTTTCCCCAGCCTGCCTGTACCGAGGCCCCCGAAATCGTTATTGGGACTATTGCAGGGGCTGTGCCAGTTTTGCCGACAGGTCGTATTTCCCACACGGCACAGCCATGCAGGCCAGTATTCATGGGGCTTTCAGCGAACGCCCCGGTGAACGTCCAGGCAGAAAAGGCATGGCCGAAATGCCCGCACAGGCTGGCCGAGAAGGCGCCTTGCTAGTGCACGCGCACCAAATTTGAACGCGCAGCGATGCTCTTCGTAGGAGCGAGGGGGACGCCTAGTTCTTGCTCGCGAACAAACGCGGTGCCATGCGGTTCGCGAGCAAGCTCGCTCCTACGAAAAGAACAGCCAGCCGGTAATTGTAGGAGCGCGCCCTGCGCGCGAATCGCGGGCAGAGCCCGCTCCTACATTGTTTTCTGGGTTCCCGCGAACGCGGGAACCCAATAGACGCGCGGAAGAACCGCCCTACGCCAGGCAAAAGAAAAGGCGCCCTTGGGCGCCTTTCTTCGCTACGACGGACCTTACTGGACCGAAGGAATCTCGCCGGAAGCCTGCAGGCGGGCGATTTCCTGGGCGTACAGGGCGTCGAAGTTCACCGGCGAGAGCATCAGCGCCGGGAACGAGCCGCGCACCACCAGGCTGTCCAGGGCTTCGCGGGCGTAGGGGAAGAGGATGTTCGGGCAGAAGGCGCCCAGGGTGTGGCTCATGCTGGAAGCGTCCAGGCCCTTGATCAGGAAGATGCCGGCCTGCTGCACTTCGACGATGAAGGCCACGTCGTCCTTGTTCTTCACGGTCACCGAAACGGTCAGCACCACTTCGTAGAAGTCGCCGTCGAGCTGCTTCTGGCGGGTGTTCAGGTCCATGCTGATCGCCGGCTGCCATTCCTGGCGGAAGATTTCCGGAGCCTTCGGCGCTTCGAAGGACAGGTCGCGGATGTAGATGCGCTGCAGGGAGAACTGCGGGCCGTTTTCTTGCTCGTTGGCGCCGTTGCTAGATTGCTCAGTCATTTCAGGACCTTCTTATGGCTCGTTTGCAGTAATAAGGGGATCACGCCGACAGCAGCGCATCCAGCTTGCCCGCGCGCTCCAGCGCGTACAGATCGTCGCAGCCGCCGACGTGGGTGCTGCCGATCCAGATTTGCGGTACCGAGGTACGGCCGGCCTTGCGGCTCATTTCGGCGCGCAGGTCGGGCTTGCCGTCCACGCCGATCTCCTCGTAGGCCACGCCCTTCTTGTCCAGCAGCGCCTTGGCGCGGATACAGTAGGGGCACCAGGCCGTGGTGTATATCAGAACCGCCTGCATCTCACTTCACCAGGGGCAGGTTGTCGCCGCGCCAGCTGCCGATGCCACCGCCCAGCTTGGCCACGTTGTAGCCGGCCTTCTTCAGCACGCCGCACCAGGTGCCCGAATGCTGGCCCATGGCGTCGACCACGATGATGGTCTTGGCCTTGTGCTTGTCCAGCTCGCTCATGCGGCTGTTCAGCTTGTCGGCGGGGATGTTCAGCGAACCGGAGATGTGGCCGCCGGAGAACTCCTTGCTCGGGCGGATGTCCAGTACGACACCCTGCTCGGCATTGACCAGCGCGGTCAGCTCGCGGGTCGACAGCGCGCGGCCGGCCTTGTTCAGCTCGTGCAGCGCGAGCAGGACCAGGAGCACCACCAGGGCGCCGACCAGCAGGTAGTGATGGGTGGCGAATTCGATCAGACGGGGAAGGAACGACGACATGGCGCAAGGCATCCACAGGTAAAAATGCCGGCCAGTATACACGCGCCCTCCTGACGGCTGAACCCTGCGAATCATGGCGCCCGTCGCCCCCAGACGGTAAAATGCCGATCCTTTTCTGACCCCCGTTTTGGAAAGAGCCGCACCTATGACTGCATCGCCCAAACCCCTGGTCCTGATCATCCTGGACGGCTTCGGCCATAGCGACAGCCCCGAGTACAACGCCATCTTCGCCGCGAAGAAGCCGAACCTCGACCGCCTGCTGGCCACCCAGCCGCACGGCCTGATCTCCGGCTCGGGCATGGACGTGGGCCTGCCGGACGGGCAGATGGGCAACTCCGAGGTCGGCCACATGAACCTCGGCGCCGGGCGCGTCGTCTACCAGGACTTCACCCGCGTGACCAAGGCCATCCGCGACGGCGAGTTCTTCGACAACCCGGTGCTGACCGGCGCGGTGGACAAGGCGGTGGGCGCCGGCAAGGCCGTGCACATCCTCGGCCTGCTTTCCGACGGCGGCGTGCACAGCCACCAGGACCACCTGATCGCCATGGCCGAACTGGCCGCCCAGCGTGGCGCGCAGAAAATCTACCTGCACGCCTTCCTCGACGGCCGCGACACCCCGCCCAAGAGCGCCGAGCCATCGCTGAAGCTGGTCGACGATGCCTTCGCCCGCATCGGCAAGGGCCGCACCGCCAGCATCATCGGCCGCTACTTCGCCATGGACCGCGACAACCGCTGGGACCGCGTCGAAGCCGCCTACAACCTGATCACCGAAGGCGCCGCCGAATTCACCGCCGACAACGCCGTGGCCGCGCTGCACGCCGCCTACGAGCGCGGCGAGAGCGACGAGTTCGTCAAGGCCACCCGCATCGGCGCACAGGTGCGCGTGGAGGACGGCGACGCCGTGGTCTTCATGAACTTCCGCGCCGACCGCGCCCGCGAGCTGTCGCGCGCCTTCGTCGAGCCGGGCTTCAAGGAATTCCCGCGCCAGCGTGAACTGCACCTGGCCGAGTACGTGATGCTCACCCAGTACTCGGCGAACATCCCGGCGCCCAGCGCGTTCAAGCCCGAGTCGCTGGACAACGTCCTCGGCGAATACCTGGCGAAGAACGGCAAGACCCAGCTGCGCATCGCCGAGACCGAGAAGTACGCCCACGTCACCTTCTTCTTCTCCGGCGGCCGCGAAGAGCCGTTCGAGGGCGAAGAACGCATCCTCATCCCCTCGCCGAAGGTCGCCACCTATGACCTGCAGCCGGAAATGAGCGCGCCGGAAGTCACCGACAGGATCGTCGAGGCCATCGAAAACCAGCGCTACGACGTCATCGTGGTCAACTACGCCAACGGCGACATGGTCGGCCACACCGGCGTGTTCGAGGCCGCGGTCAAGGCCGTGGAATGCCTGGACACCTGCGTCGGGCGCATCGCCGCGGCGCTGGACAAGGTCGGCGGCGAAGCCCTGATCACCGCCGACCACGGCAACGTCGAGCAGATGGAAGACGAGAGCACCGGCCAGGCGCACACCGCGCACACCTGCGAGCCGGTGCCCTTCATCTACGTCGGCAAGCGCAAGCTGAGCATCCGCGAAGGCGGCGTGCTGGCCGACGTGGCGCCGACCATGCTGACGCTGATGGGCCTGCCGGTGCCGGCCGAGATGACCGGCAAATCCATCGTCACCCTGGAGTAACCTTCGCGAGCTGCAGGCGGCGTGATGCTTTTCACGCGCCGCTTGCGGCTTGTAACGATTTTTTTATGCATACTAGGCCGACCTCGCCTCCAGGTGCCCGCCACCCCATGCATCGCGCCCTCTCCTCCCTGCTGCTGATCTGCCTGCTGAGCCCGCTGGCGGCCGTCGCCGACGATCGCGCCGACACCCAGAAGCAGATCGAGCGGACGCAGAAAGACATCGCCGAGCTGAAGAAGACCCTCAGCGGCATCCAGGAAGAGAAATCCGGGGTGCAGAAACAGCTCAAGTCCACCGAGACGCAGATGGGCGACTTGGAGAAGCAGGTCAAGACGCTGCAGGAGGAACTGGAGAAGAGCGAAAAGGAGCTCCAGCGCCTGGACGAGGAGAAAAAAAAACTCCAGGGCGCGCGCCTTGAACAGCAACGGCTGATCGGCATCCAGGCCCGCGCCGCGTACCAGAGCGGCCGCGAGGAATACCTCAAGCTGCTGCTGAACCAGGAACATCCCGAGAAGTTCAGCCGCACCCTCACCTACTACGAGTACATCAACCGCGCGCGCCTGGAACAGCTCAACGCCTTCAACGAGACCCTGCGCCAGCTGGAAAACGTCGAGCGCGACATCACCGCGCAGAAGAGCCAGCAACTGGCCCAGCAGCAGGACCTCGAGGCCCGCCGCCAGGAACTGGCCGAGGCGCGCAAGCAGCGCCAGGAAGCCCTGGCCAAGCTCAACAGCGACTACAGCGACAGCAACCGCAAGCTGCAGGACCGCCAGCAGGCCCAGGCCGAGCTGAACAAGGTGCTCAAGACCATCGAGGAAACCCTGGCCCGCCAGGCCCGCGAAGCCGAGGAAGCGCGCCAGCGCGCCCTGGCCGCCGAACGCGAGCGCGCCCGCCGCGAACGCGAGATGGCCAGCAGCGACAGCAGCGCGAAGCCCAAGGCCCGCGCGGACTACAGCGGCCCGCTGGTGTCCAGCGGCGCCGGCTTCGGCGGCGCCTTCGACGCCACCCGCGGCAAACTGCCCTGGCCGGTCAACGGCCGCATCCTGGCGCGCTTCGGCAGCCCGCGCGGCGACGACCCGCGCGCCACCTGGGATGGCGTGCTGATCGGCGCCAGCGCAGGCGCCACGGTACGCGCCGTGCATGGTGGACGGGTGGTGTTCGCCGACTGGCTGCGCGGCGCCGGGCTACTGGTTATCCTCGACCACGGTGGTGGATACCTGAGCCTTTATGGTCATAATCAGAGTCTTCTGAAAGGCGCCGGGGACACGGTCAAGGCCGGGGATCCCATCGCTACCGTCGGCACCAGCGGCGGGCAGGACACTCCGGCGGTGTATTTCGCCATTCGTCATCAGGGCCGCCCGACGGACCCCACTACCTGGTGCCGCACGCAAGGATAAGCAGCGGACACGCCTTAGGAGCCAAACATGTCGCATCGCTTCCGTCTCATCACCCTGGCCCTGCTGCTCGGTATCGGGGCGGCCCAGGCCGCCGAGACACCGCCCGCCGCGTCCGCTGCGGCCAGCGGCAAGGAGGCGCCGCTGCCGCTGGACGAACTGCGGACCTTCGCCGAGGTCCTGGACCGGGTGAAGGCCGCCTACGTCGAGCCGGTGGACGACAAGACCCTGCTGGAGAACGCCATCAAGGGCATGCTCAGCAACCTCGACCCGCATTCGGCCTACCTGGACCCGGAAGAATTCGCCGAGCTGCAGGAAAGCACCAGCGGCGAGTTCGGCGGCCTGGGCATCGAGGTGGGCACCGAGGACGGCTTCATCAAGGTGGTCTCGCCGATCGACGACACCCCGGCGGCCGCGGCCGGCATCCAGCCCGGCGACCTGATCGTGCAGATCGACGGCAAGCCGACCAAGGGCCAGTCGATGAACGAGGCGGTGGACAGCATGCGCGGCAAGCCCGGCTCGTCCATCACCCTGACCATCGTGCGCAGCGGCGGCCGGCCGTTCGACGTCACCCTCAAGCGCGCCATCATCAAGGTCAAGAGCGTCAAGACCCAGCTGCTGGAGCCGAACTACGGCTACCTGCGCATCACCCAGTTCCAGGTCAACACCGGCGACGAGGTGGTCAAGGCCCTGGCGCAGCTGAAGAAGGACAACAAGGGCAAGCTCAAGGGCCTGGTCCTGGACCTGCGCAACAACCCCGGCGGCGTGCTGCAGTCCGCGGTGGAAGTGGCCGACGCCTTCCTCACCAAGGGCCTGATCGTCTACACCAAGGGCCGCATCGCCAACTCCGAGCTGCGCTTCTCCGCCGACCCGGCCGACCCCAGCGAGGGCGTGCAGCTGGTGGTGCTGATCAACGGCGGCACCGCCTCGGCGGCGGAAATCGTTTCCGGCGCCCTGCAGGACCAGAAACGCGCCATCCTCATGGGCACAGACAGCTTCGGCAAGGGCTCGGTGCAGACCGTGCTGCCGCTGAACAACGACCGCGCCCTGAAGCTGACCACCGCGCTCTACTACACCCCCAACGGCCGCTCCATCCAGGCCCAGGGCATAGTCCCGGACATCGAGGTGGAACGCGCCAAGGTGACCCGCGAGCAGAGCGACTTCGAAGGCTTCAAGGAAGCCGACCTGCAGGGCCACCTGGCCAACGGCAACGGCGGCAAGGACCGTCCGACGCAGTCGGGCAAGGCACCCCAGGCCGCCCCGCAGGACAGCGACTTCCAGCTGAGCCAGGCCCTCAGCCTGCTGAAGGGGCTCAGCGTCAGCCGCGGCAACTGACCGGTGCGCCGGGCACGGCTGCTGTTCGGCCTGTGCCTGGCCGCCCTGTTCGGCCAGGCACAGGCCAAGCCGCTGCTGAGCGTGGTGATCGACGACCTCGGGCAGAACCTGGCACGCGACCGCCAGGTGTTCGAACTACCGGCGGCAGTGGCCCTGGCGATCATGCCGGACACCCCGCACGCCGCCGAACTGGCCCGCGAAGCCCACCAGCGCGGGCGTACCCTGATCCTGCACCTGCCGATGGACCCGGCCGGCGGCCCCTACGCCTGGCGCCCCGGCCTGCCACAGGCGGAGCTCGCCCGCCGCCTGGACGCGGCGCTGGCCGCGGTGCCCTACGTGCAAGGCGTGAACAACCACGAAGGCAGCCGCATGACCGCCGACCGCGCCGGCATGGACCTGCTGATGGGCACCCTGCAGGAACGCCACCTGTTCTTCCTCGACAGCCGCACCAGCGCCGCCACCGTGGCCGCCGCTGAAGCACAGAAGCGCGGCCTGGCCAGCCTGTCCCGCGACGTATTCCTCGACGACCAGCCGGATGAAGACAGCATCGCCCGCCAGTTGCAGAGCGGCGTGGCCCTGGCGCGCAAGCAGGGCTCGGCGCTGCTGATCGGCCACCCGCGCCCGGCCACCCTGCGGGTGCTGCTGCGCGAACTGCCGAAGCTGAAGGCGGCGGGCATCGAACTGGTGAAGCCCGACCTGCTGATCGCCGAACGCGGCAACCGCGCCATGGCGGCGCATGGCAAGGATGGCGTCTACCGCTGAGCCACCCGCTCGCCGGCCGCACCCAGGCGCTTTGTAGGATGGGTGGAGCGAAGCGATACCCATCGCCGTGCCCGGCTTTGCCGACAGAATCGCGGACGGAGTCCGCTCCTACGTTGCAGGAGGGCCCGGCTTTTCGCAGGAGCGAGCTTGCTCGCGAACAAACGCGCTGCCATGCGGTTCGCGAGCGAGCTCGCTCCTACGAAGAGCACCCCGGTGCAGCCTGCAGGACAGCTTCGCCAACACCTGTAGGAGCGCGCCCTGCGCGCGATCGCGGGCAGGGCCCGCTCCTACAATCGTGCATCCTCAGAACCGTAGCGCGGGCGCAGGAGCGGACTCTGTCCGCGATCCGGCCTCAGAGGTAATTGTTGGTAACCTCGTCCACATACCCCTCGGCGCGCATCTGGTCCAGGGCCTTCTGCAGGCGCTCGACCACCTCGTCCGGGGTGTCCTTGTTCAGCGCCAGGTACAGCTGCGCCTCGTTGAAGCGCAGCACCGTCTGCAGGCCGCTGACGCCCTCCTGCTTGGCCAGGTAGCGGCCCACCGGGTCGGTGGTGGCCCAGAGGTCGATCTGCCCGGTCATCAGCTTCTTCACGTTCTCCTGGTCACGCAGGGCGTTGATCACCGGGATGCCCTGGCTCTCCAGCGCCTGGCTGACGGCGTCATTCTTGTAGGCGCCGAGCTTGTACTTGCCGGCCTCCTTGACGTCCTTCAGCGCGGTGATCTTGCTGCCCGGCGGGGCCAGCACCACCCAGCCGGTCTTCGCCAGCGGGCCCACCCACTTGAACAGCGGCACCCGCTCGGGGGTATAGGTGGTGGAGAACAGGCCGTAGCCGGCGCGGTCCAGGGTCAGCTTGTACAGCCGGTCCCAGGGGAAGCGCAGGCTGAGGGTGTAGCCGATGCCGGCGCGCTTGAACATCTCGCGGACGATGTCCGCGCTGATGCCGTCGATGCCTTCGTCGCGGGCGAAGTTCTTGTCGTCCACCGCCATGTTGAACGGCGGGAAGTTCTCCGTCAGCAGCACCACCTTGTAGTCGGCGGGCAAGTCGGCGCGGGCCGTGGCGGCCCCCAGCAGCAGGCCGATGAACAGCCCGCAGGTCTTGAGTTTCAGCATGGTCATACCGCTCGCTTGGTTATCGTTATGGCTAGCGGCATCCCTGCATCGTGGACGCGATTCCCGTCCTGTACACCATCCCTGGCACAGCTCCGGCCGTGGCCGGCAACGCAGCGCGGCGCCGCTCCCCTCGAGCGGCGCCGGCGGATCACAGGTAGCTGTTCAGTACATCGTCGACGAAGCCTTCGGCGCGCATCTTGTCCAGCGCGGCCTGCAGCTTCTGCACCACTTCGTCGGGGGTTTCCTTGTTCAGCGCCAGGTACAACTGGTCGCTGTTGAAGCGCAGCACCGTCTTCAGGCCGCTGACGCCGACCTGCTTGGCCAGGTAGCGCCCGGCCGGGTCGCCGCTGGCCCAGAGATCGATCTCGCCCTTCTGCAGCTTGCCGGCGTTCTCCTGGTCGCGCAGCACCAGCGCCGGCTCGAAGCCGTGATCGGCGAGGTACTCGGCCATGGCGTCGCCCTTGTAGGCGCCCACCCGGTACTTCTTCGCCTCGTCCAGGCTCTTCAGGGCGATGGGGCTGTCGCCGCGGGCCAGCAGCACCCAGTCGTCCGGTCCGATGGGGCCGACCCACTTGAAGGCGCTTTCCCGCTCTGGCAGCCGCGCGGTGACGAAGACGCCGTAGTCCGGCTTCTCCAGCGCCAGCTTGTAGATGCGCTCCCAGGGGAAGCGCAGGGTCATGCTGTATTTGATGCCAGCGCGCTTGTACATCTCCCGGACGATGTCCACGGCGATGCCGTCGATGTTGTCTTCCTGGGCGAAGTTCTTGCCGTTGATGGCCATGTTGTAGGGTGGGAAGTTCTCCGTCAGCAGGACCATGCTGTAGTCCGGAGAAATTTCCGCATGCGCTGTGCCAGCCAACAGCAAGGAGCTGGCCAGCAGGAGGCGTTTCAGCATCGCAGAACATTCCTGGTTGTAAGCGAAGGCGCAGAGCTTACCGCAAGTTTGCCATCATTCGGCCTTGCATCTTTCAGACCGTGTCACGCCTTGTAGGAAACATCGCCAGAAAGCACAAGGCCCGGCCGCCATGAGCGGGCCGGGCCCTGTCGCAAGCTGCACGCCGGCAGTGCGGCGCGCCCTTCAGCGCACCACGATGCCGCGGCTGGCCAGGTAGGCCTTGGCCTCCGGCACGCTGTACTCGCCGAAGTGGAAGATGCTCGCCGCCAGCACCGCGTCGGCCTTGCCTTCGAGGATGCCGGCCGCCAGGTGCTCCAGGTTGCCGACGCCGCCGGAAGCGATCACCGGCACGTTCACCGCCTCGCTGATGGCGCGGGTCACGCCCAGGTCGTAGCCGCTCTTCACGCCGTCCTGGTCCATGCTGGTCAGGAGGATTTCGCCGGCGCCCAGGCCTTCCATCTTTTTCGCCCACTCCACCGCGTCCAGCCCGGTGGGCTTGCGTCCGCCGTGGGTGAAGATTTCCCAGCGCGGGGTTTCGCCCGGCGCCGAGACCTTCTTGGCGTCGATGGCAACCACGATGCACTGCGAGCCGAAGCGCGCGGCGGCTTCGCCGACGAACTCCGGAGTGAACACCGCGGCGGTGTTGATCGAGACCTTGTCCGCGCCGGCGTTGAGCAGGTTGCGGATGTCCTGCACGGTGCGCACGCCGCCGCCGACGGTCAGCGGGATGAACACCTGGCTGGCCATGCGCTCGACGGTGTGCAGCGTGGTGTCGCGGCCATCGACGCTGGCGGTGATGTCGAGGAAGGTGATCTCGTCGGCGCCCTGCTCGTCGTAGCGGCGGGCGATCTCCACCGGGTCACCGGCGTCGCGGATGTTCTCGAACTTGACGCCCTTGACCACGCGGCCGTTGTCCACGTCGAGGCAAGGGATGATGCGCTTAGCGAGGGCCATTCTGGTGTCTCCCAATCTTGAAATTCGCGGGAGGCTGAAGGCTGGAGGCTGAACGAAAAAGCGACTCGGTCACGTCCAGCCTTCAGCCTCCAGCGCTTTTATTCGTCTTTTGCCTGCCGATCGCACAGCGCCTGGGCCTCGGCGACATCGAGGGTACCCTCGTAGATCGCCCGGCCGGTGATGGCGCCGATGATGCCCGGGGTGCGCGCGTCCAGCAGCTTCTGGATGTCGCCCAGGTTGTGGATGCCGCCGGAGGCGATCACCGGGATGCGCGTGGCGTTGGCCAGGGCAGCGGTGGCTTCGACGTTGCAGCCCTGCATCATGCCGTCCTTGGAGATGTCGGTGTAGACGATGGCGGAGACGCCGTCGGCCTCGAAGCGCTTGGCCAGGTCGATCACCTGCACTTCGCTGACCTCGGCCCAGCCGTCGGTGGCGACGAAGCCGTCCTTCGCGTCCAGGCCGACGATCACCTTGCCGGGGAAGGCGCGGCAGGCTTCGCCGACGAATTCCGGCTGCTTCACCGCCTTGGTGCCGATGATCACGTAGCTGACGCCGGCGCGCACGTAGTGCTCGATGGTCTCCAGCGAGCGGATGCCGCCGCCGATCTGGATCGGCAGGTTCGGGTAGCGCCTGGCGATGGCGGTGACCACCTCGCCGTTCACCGGCTTGCCTTCGAAGGCGCCGTTGAGGTCCACCAGGTGCAGGCGGCGGCAGCCACCGTCCACCCATTTGGCGGCCATGGCCACCGGGTCGTCGGAGAAGACGGTGGCGTCTTCCATCAGGCCCTGGCGCAGGCGCACGCAGGCGCCGTCCTTCAGATCGATTGCGGGGATGATCAACATTCGGATGCTTCCTGAAAGATCGACAAAATAATTTCGCTGAAGGCTAGAGGCTGGACGAAAAAGCGCCTCGCACATCGTTCAACCTTCGGCTTCCAGCCTCGCGCGCAGCGCCGTCTTCACCAGCGGCCGTCCCAGGCGGCGAAGTTCTGCAGCAGCTGCAGGCCGTGGGTGTGGCTCTTCTCCGGGTGGAACTGCACGGCGAAGCGCGGGCCCTCGGCCAGCGCGGCGGCGAAGTCGCGGCCATAGTGGCCGCGGCCGGCGACCTGGCGCGGGTTGCCCGCCTCGATGTAGTAACTGTGCACGAAGTAGAAGCGCGCTTCGTCGGGGATCTCGTGCCACAGCGGGTGGTCGAGACTCTGTTTGACCTGGTTCCAGCCCATGTGCGGCACCTTCAGGTGCTCGCCGTCCTCGTACAGGTCCTTGCCGAAGAAGCGCACCTGGCCGGGGAACAGGCCGATGCAGTCGACGCCGCCGTTCTCCTCGCTGTGTTCCAGCAGCGCCTGCATGCCGACGCAGATGCCGAGGAAGGGGCGGTCCTGGCTGACTTCACGCACCAGTTCGTCGAAGCCCAGGCGCCTGATCTCGGCCATGCAGTCGCGGATGGCGCCCACGCCGGGGAACACCACGCGGTCGGCCTCGCGGATCACCGCGGCGTCGCTGGTCACCAGCACGCGGCCGGCGCCCACGCGCTCCAGCGCCTTGGACACCGAGTGCAGGTTGCCCATGCCGTAGTCGATGACGGCGACCGTCTGCATTACAGGCACCCCTTGGTCGACGGCATCTGCCCGGCCATGCGCTCGTCCAGCTCGATGGCCATGCGCAGGGCGCGGCCGAAGGCCTTGAACACCGTCTCGATCTGGTGGTGGGTGTTGTGCCCGCGCAGGTTGTCGATGTGCAGGGTCACCTGGGCGTGGTTGACGAAGCCCTGGAAGAACTCCATGAACAGGTCGACGTCGAAGCCGCCGACGCTGGCGCGGGTGAAGGGCACGTGCATCTGCAGGCCGGGGCGGCCGGAGAAGTCGATCACCACGCGCGACAGCGCCTCGTCCAGCGGCACGTAGGCATGGCCGTAGCGGCGGATGCCCTTCTTGTCGCCGATAGCCTTGGCGAAGGCCTGGCCGAGGGTGATGCCGATGTCTTCGACGGTGTGGTGGTCGTCGATGTGCAGGTCGCCCTTGCACTCGATGTCCAGGTCGATCAGGCCATGGCGGGCGATCTGGTCCATCATGTGCTCGAGGAAGGGCACCCCGGTATCGAAGCGGGCCTTGCCCGTGCCATCCAGGTCGATGGACACCTTGATCTGGGTTTCCAGGGTGTCGCGCGCGACGGTTGCCTTGCGTTCGGCCATCACCAGCTCCACAGCTAACACTGCACTTAATTATAAGAGGGCCCGCATTATAGGCGCGGCGGGCCCCGCAGGGCTACGGGCGACGGTCGGCGGCGCTGGCCGCGGGGCGCCGCTTGTCCGTAAACTGCGCGTCCCCGCCGAGGATGCCGCCATGCCCGTGATCGTCGAACACCTTGCCCAGCCCTCCGCCCAGGACCGCCAGGACCTGGCCCGGCTCTACGCCGAGGCGCCGGCCTGGCTGCTCGCGCCCTTCGCCGACGGCGAGGCCCTGGTGGACGCCGCGCTGGCCGCGGGCACGCTGCTGACCGGGCGCTTCAACGACCGCCTGCTGGGCGCCGCCTGGCTGCAGCGCGACGCCGACGCCTGGCGCCTCTCGCGCCTGTGCGTGCGCCGCGTCACCCGCGGCCGCGGCGTGGCCCGCCGGCTGCTGGAGGAAACCCAGCGCCAGGCGCTGCTCGCCGGCTGCCCGCTGCGCCTGCAGGCCCCGGCCGGGCAGGCGGAAGCGGCCGCACTGGCCGAACACCTCGGCCTGGCCCTGGAGCCGGCCTGAGCCCTGCCAGCCTGGGACGCAGCGCATGATCACGAGGAGCACGCATGCCTTTCGAAGAACGTGAACGCGCGGCGCTGCTCGCGCTCAAGGGCGTCGGCCCGACGGTCCTGCAACGCCTGGAACAGATGGGCCTGGACAGCTTCGGCAAGCTGCGCGAAAGCGATGCGCAGAGCATTCTCAGCGCCGGCGCCGCGCTGACCGGCAGCAGTTGCTGGAAGAACAGCCCGCAGGCCCGCGCCGCCATCGCCGCAGTGCTGCACAGAGCCAGCGAGGACGCATGAACGACATCGACATCCTGGTCATAGGCGCCGGCGCGGTCGGCCTGGCCTGCGCCGCGCGCCTGGCCGCCGCTGGGCGCAGCGTGCTGATCGTCGAAGCCGAGCGGCTGATCGGCAGCCACACCTCCAGCCGCAACTCCGAGGTCATCCACGCCGGCCTCTACTACCCGCCCGGCTCGCTCAAGGCCGAGCTCTGCCTGGAAGGCCGCGAGCGCCTGTACGCCTGGTGCGCCAGCCACGACGTGGCGCACAGCCGCATCGGCAAGCTGCTGGTGGCCGTGGAAGACGCCGAACTGGGCAAGCTGGAAGCCCTCGCCGCCAATGCCGAAGCCAGCGGCGTACACGACCTGCAGCCGCTGGACACCACCCAGCTGCACGCGCTGGAGCCGGCGGTGCGCGGCGTGGCCGCCCTGCTCTCGCCGAGCACCGGGATCATCGACAGCCACGCCTACATGCTGTCGCTGCAGCACGCCGCGCAAATCCAGGGCGCGCAGCTGGTGCTGGACACCCGCATCGACAGCCTGCGTCGCGCCGCCGACGGCTGGATCGCCGAAGGCGTCAGCGTCGGCGAGCCGTTCAGCATCCAGGCCGAACAGGTGGTCAACGCCGGCGGCCTGTTCGCCCAGCAACTGGCCGCCCGCACCGAAGGCCTGGAAGGCGTGCCGCCGCTGCACCTGTGCCAGGGCCGCTACTTCACCTACGGCGGCCGCTCGCCGTTCAGCCACCTGATCTACCCGATGCCCGAGGCCAACACCGCCGGCCTGGGCGTGCACGCCACCCTCGACCTCGGCGGCCAGCTGCGCTTCGGCCCGGACGTGCGTTACCTGGAAACCATCGACTATCTGGTCGACGAAGCGCTGCGCGAGCCCTTCGCCCAGGCCATCCGCCGCTACTTCCCGGGCCTGGACGCCGAACGCCTGCAGGCCGGCTACGCCGGGATTCGTCCTAAACTGAGCGGCGCCGGGGAACCCGCCTCCGACTTCGTCATCCAAACCGCCGTGGACCACGGCCTGCCGGGCCTGGTCAACCTGTTCGGGATCGAGTCGCCGGGGCTCACCGCCAGCCTGGCCATCGCCGAACGCGTCGCCGCCGCCTGCTGAAGCGGGCGGGCGCATTGATATACTCCCGCCAATTCACCCGCCGCCAGAACAAGGACCCGTCCATGAAAGCGTTCGGCAAGATCCTGGGCATAGCCGTCCTCGCCCTGCTGCTACTGGTAGTCGCCGCCGGCTTCATCCTCACCCATTTCTTCGACCCCAACGACTACAAGGACGAGATCCGCCAGCTCGCCCGCGACAAGGCCAACCTGGAGCTGGACCTGCGCGGCGACATCGGCTGGAGCCTGTTCCCCTGGCTCGGCCTGGAACTGCACGACACCAGCGTGGCCAGCGTGCGCAGCCCGGACAAGCCGTTCGCCGACCTGCAGCTGCTCGGCCTGTCGGTGCGGGTGCTGCCGCTGCTGCGCCGCGAGGTGCAGATGAGCGACATCCGCGTGCAGGGCCTGACCCTCACGCTGAACCGCGACAAGGCCGGCAAGGGCAACTGGGAAGACATCGGCAAGCCGGCCCAGCCCACCGGCGCCACCCCTGCCACGCCAGTTGGCCAGGCCAGCGCACCCGCCGAAGCGCCCAAGGCGCCGGCCGAGAGCGCTTCCACGCCGATGAAGCTGGACATCGACAGCCTCAACGTCAGCGGCGCGCGCATCGACTACAGCGACGAGCAGAGCGGCAAGCAGTACACCGTCGAAGGCCTGGACCTGAACACCGGCGCCATCCGCGAAGGTAGCAGCATCCCCTTCAAGCTCAACGCCTACCTGGGCACCAACCAGCCGGTGACCCGCGCCAAGACCGAGCTGACCGGCAACCTGCGCTTCGACCGCGCGCTCAAGCGCTACCAGTTGGAAGACGCCAAGCTCTCCGGCGAACTGGCCGGCGACCAGTTGCAGGGCCGCACCGCGACCTTCTCCGCCCAGGGCCAGCTGCTGCTCGACCAGGCCGCACAGGTCGCCGAATGGAACGGTCTGAAACTGTCGATCAACCAGCTGCGCGCCCTCGGCGAGCTGAAGGCGCGCAACCTCGACAAGGAGCCGCAGTTCAACGGCGGCCTGTCCATCGCCCCGTTCAACCTGCGCGAATTCCTCGAAGGCCTCGGCCAGAAGCTGCCGGAGATGGCCGACGGCAACACCCTGACCAAGCTGGAACTGGCCGCGCGCCTGGACGGCAGCCGCAACGCCGTCAACCTCAGCGACATCCAACTCAAGCTCGACGACAGCAGCTTCAGCGGCAGCCTGGGCCTGGCCGACATCGCCAAACAGGCCGTGCGCGCCCAGCTCAGCGGCGACAAGCTGAACCTCGACCGCTACCTGCCGGCCAAGGCCGCCAAAGGCGCCGAGGCGGCCAGCGCCAGCCGCAAGGCGGAAGTCGACGCCACCGTCGCCAGCGCCACCGGCAAGGGCGACAGCCCGCTGCCCAACGCCCCCACCCAGCAGGCCTGGAGCGATGCGCCGCTGCTGCCGCTGGCCAAGCTGCGCACGCTGGACCTGGACCTCAACCTGAACCTCGGCCAGCTCACCCTCGACAAGCTGCCGATCGAGAACGCCGTGCTCAAGCTGCGCGGGCAGAACGGCCAGTTCAGCCTCGACGACATGCGCGGCGAACTCTACGACGGCCGCTTCAACGCCAAGGCCAGCCTCGACGTGCGCCAGGACGTGGCGCTGCTGGCGGCGCAGAAGCACATCGAAGGCGTGCCGGTGGAAAAACTCCTCCAGGCCCAGGGCCACAAGCCGCCGGTCACCGGCCTGCTGAACCTGGACGCGGACATCACCACCCAGGGCAACAGCCAGAAGGCCTGGATCGACAACCTCAACGGCAAGGCCAACTTCAAGCTGAGCAAGGGCGTGCTGCTCAACGCCAACCTGGAAGAGCAGCTGTGCCGCGGCATCGCCACCCTCAACCGGAAGAGCCTGAGCGCCGAGCACGGCGGCAAGGACACGCCCTTCCGCGAGCTCAACGGCAGCCTGACCTTCCACAACGGCGTGGCCAGCAACCCCGACCTGCGCGTCGCGGTGCCCGGCCTGACGGTGAAGGGCGACGGCGACCTGGACCTGCGCGTGCTGGGCATGGACTACCGCGTCGGCGTGATCATCGAAGGCGACAAGAGCGACATGCCCGACCCGGCCTGCGAGGTGAACAAGCGCTACGTCGGCATCGAATGGCCGCTGCGCTGCCGCGGCCCGCTGGAACTGGGCGCCAAGGCCTGCCGCCTGGACCAGGACGGCATCGGCAAGATCGCCGGGCAACTGGCCGGCCAGCGCCTGAACGAGAAACTCGAAGAGAAATTCGGCGACAAGGTCAGCCCCGACCTGAAGGACGCCCTGAAGAACCTGCTGAAGAAGAAATGACCCCCGAACGCTTCAATACCGCGGTCCTCGACTGGTACGACCGCCACGGCCGCCATGACCTGCCCTGGCAGCGCGACATCAACCCCTACCGGGTGTGGGTGTCGGAAATCATGCTGCAGCAGACCCAGGTGAGCACCGTGCTGGGCTACTTCGACCGCTTCATGGCGGCGCTGCCCACGGTCGCCGACCTGGCCGCCGCGCCCGAGGACGAAGTCCTGCACCTGTGGACCGGGCTGGGCTACTACACCCGCGCGCGCAACCTGCAGAAGACCGCGAAGCTGGTGATGGAGCGCCACGCCGGCGAGTTCCCCCGCGACGTCGAGCAGCTCACCGAGCTGCCCGGCATCGGCCGCTCCACCGCCGGGGCCATCGCCAGCATCTCCATGGGCCTGCGCGCGCCCATCCTCGACGGCAACGTCAAGCGCGTGCTGGCCCGCTACCTGGCCTGCGACGGCTACCCGGGCGAACCCAGGGTGGCGAAGCAGCTGTGGGAAGCGGCGGAACGCTTCACCCCGCACGCGCGGGTCAACCACTACACCCAGGCGATGATGGACCTGGGCGCCACCCTCTGCACCCGCAGCAAGCCCAGCTGCCTGCTGTGCCCACTGAGCGAGGGCTGCCGCGCCCACCTGCTCGGCCGCGAAAGCGCCTACCCGGTGCCCAAGCCACGCAAGGAGCTGCCGCAGCGGCGCACGCTGATGCCGATCCTGGCCAACCGCGAAGGCGCCATCCTGCTCTACCGCCGCCCGTCCACCGGCCTGTGGGGCGGCCTGTGGAGCTTCCCGGAACTGGACGACCTCGCCCAGCTCGACCCGCTCGCCGCGCAGCACGCCCTGCGCCTGGGGCAGCGCCACGAACTGCCCGGCCTGACCCATACCTTCAGCCACTTCCAGCTGGCCATCGAGCCCTGGCTGGTGCGCGTGGAAGACGCAGCCGGCGGCGTGGCCGAGGGCGACTGGCTCTGGTATAACCTGGCCACCCCGCCGCGGCTCGGTCTCGCGGCCCCGGTCAAGAAGCTGCTCAAGCGGGCAGCCGACGCGTTGAATGCAGGAGAGATGACATGAGCCGAATGGTGATGTGCCGCAAGTACAAAGAAGAGCTGCCCGGCCTCGATCGCCCGCCCTACCCCGGCGCCAAGGGCCAGGACATCTACGAGCACGTGTCGAGGCAGGCCTGGGACGAGTGGCAGAAGCACCAGACCATGTTGATCAACGAGCGCCGGCTGAACATGATGAACGCCGAAGACCGCAAGTTCCTCCAGGGCGAGATGGACAAGTTCCTCTCCGGCGAGGAATACGCCCAGGCCGACGGCTACGTCCCGCCGAGCGCGTAAGCTCCGGTATTAACTGAAAATTTTTTCGCGGCACGCTTGACACCCTTTCGGAAAACCCTTTTAATGCGCGCCACGTTGCCCAGGTAGCTCAGTTGGTAGAGCAGGGGATTGAAAATCCCCGTGTCGGCGGTTCGATTCCGTCCCTGGGCACCACATACCGGTCCCGAGAGTTCTCCAGCAGTCTCGGAACCCCAAGAAAACCGGCCTCTGAGCCGGTTTTTTTGTTTCCAGCATTCCCCAGCGTTCCGTTGCAAGCTCCAATCTTTGTGAGTAGATTCGTGAGTAGACGCAGTTCGGTCATGAATTTCTACTCACACCCGGATGCCTATCCAGCGCCCGGCGTGGCTTTCCGGGGATATCCGTGCCTCTCACCGACTCCGCAGCCCGTACCGCCAAGCCCCGCGAGAAGCTCTATCGCCTCTCCGACACCCTTGGCCTGAGCCTCGAAATCCCTCCCACCGGCAGCAAGCTCTGGCGCTTCCGCTATCGCTTCGCCGGTAAGCCTAAGATGATCAGCCTGGGTTCCTACCCGGCCGTCACGCTCGCCAAGGCCCGAGAATTGCGCGACGTTGCACGATCACAGGTTGCCGCTGGGGTAGATCCGTCCAAGCACAAACAGGCCGAGAAACGCGCCAGAGAGGCCGAGGCGTACACCTTCGAGAAACTGGCCAACGAGTGGTACGCCTACAGCGCCCCTCGATGGGCGCACGCCACCGCCTACAAGGCGCGCCTGTATCTGGACAACGACATCATCCCTGGCATCGGCAAGCGTCCGGTGGCCGAGATCACCCGGCCCGATCTGGTGGACCTGGTACGCAAGGTCGAAGCCCGCGGAACCCTGAACGCCGCCGGCAAGATCCGGCAGTGGCTCAACCAGATATTCCGCTTCGGCCTGGCCAAGGGGGTGGCCACCTCCAACCCGGCCACCGACCTCGACGTGGTGGCTGCGCACGCACCCCAGGTGAAGCACCACCCTCACGTCCCGCTGTCGGAGCTCCCCGAACTGCTGGAGAGGCTGGCCGGGGCCAGGTGCGACCAGCCCACCAAGATAGCCATTCGCCTGCTGGTGCTGACCGGCGTGCGCCCTGGCGAGCTGCGCCAGGCACCTTGGAATGAGTTCGATCTGGACACCGCCACCTGGACCATCCCAGCGGCCAGGATGAAGGCCAGGCGCCCGCACATCGTCCCGCTACCCACCCAGGCCGTGGACCTGCTGCGCGACCTGCAGAAGATCACCGGCCGGTATGACCTCGCCTTTGCCGGCAAGGCAAACCCCGGTCGCCCGCTGAGCGAGAACACCATCAACAAGGCGCTGCGAAACCTCGGCTACGAGGGCCGTCAGACTGGCCACGGCTTCCGCCACCTACTCAGCACCGAACTGAACAGCCGCGGCTACAACCGCGATTGGATCGAACGACAGTTGGCCCACGGCGACAAGGACGAGATCCGCGACACCTACAACCATGCCAGCTACCTGGAGCAGCGCCGGGGAATGATGCAAGCCTGGGCGGATGAGATCGATGCGCTATGTTCCGGAGCAAACATCCAGGCAATCAGGAGGGCATCTTGATGGACGAACGGTTCACGCCAACTCACCGCAAGTTCGGCGAGCCAATGGATAAATTTATTGACGAACTTGGGGATATTGATAAAGAAGCTGGACTTAGCTATCAGCAACTTCAGCGCATGACGGAAATCTGTCTATTCATAAGTTCAAATGATGATTACGGAAAGGATCTGATTGTTACTAGCTTCGAAGCATTCAAAGAACTGGCCGACAAGTTTCCAGATGCTGCGAAGGGAATGCACGACGCCATAGAGAACCTTATTCTTGCCCTGTGCTATCACAGCAATCAAATTGCAAGCTCGGCGATAGAAAAGGAGGTTGCCACTGTTGGCGCTCTGGCGAAGAGGAATGAATCAAAGCAGCAAGTGATTGCTAGAGCTAGAGCAATTGCGAAACAAGATTGGGATGCTGACTCCGCCAAAGCAATCAGAATTACTGAGATGGCGCATGCGGTAAAGAGGCGCTTGGTCGACGATGGATTTGATGACTTGCCGGACGATATTGAGCGAATCAAATCCTGGATAAGGCCTGTAGCCCCCGATTACGCTAAGCAGGGCGGACGAAGAAAGAACCCCTAAAGACGTTACGTTTAACCCATTAAGTGCTACGGATAAGGGGTTATCCGTAGCGTCTGGGGAATTTTTATTAATACCCGTCTCTAGAAAGATTCAGCCATCTTCAACACGCCAATGGAGGCGAAGATGGCTACGCAAGTATCCCCCCGCTTTATCCGCCGAAAAGAGGTTGAGGCAATGACCAGCCTCTGCCGCGCGGAGATCTACAAGCGCATCAAGCTGGGCACCTTCCCTGCCCAAATCAAACTATCCGAAGGTCACGCCGCCTGGATCGAGTCCGAGGTGGTTTCCTGGTGCGAACAGCGCATCGCTGAAGCTCGCGGGGTGGCCGCCTAATGGACAAAAAAAAGGCCGACCAACAGGCCAGCCCTCAAAATTCGCAACGTAATACTATCACAGTCGCCAACGCTCCCACCAAGCTGAGCCGCGTGCTCGCCTTCCTGGTGGCCGGCGGCTCCCTCAATCGCTTCGAGGCCGAGCGCATCGGCGACCACTGCCTCAACTCCACCATCAGCGCCCTGGCCCACAACTGGGGCATCGAGTTCCAGCGCCAGCCTGAGCGCGTGCCCACCCGCTGGGGCAAGGACTGCGACGTCATCCGCTACAGCATCCCCGCATCCCAGCTCAAGCGTGCCCAGCGTGCGCTGGCGATGATGGCCAACGATCGGAGGCGCGCAGCATGACTCTTGCGCTCAGCCCTTCCGCCCGTTATCGTGAGGTCGTCACGGTAAATCCCGTGACCGACCTTGGCCGGTCGAGTATTGGAGACGCACAAGCGTCCTTTGCACTCCTGCAGGCGCTTTTTTTGTGCCCGCAGATTCGTGTTATGGCGGCTGTGCGTGGGACACCTTCGGGTGTGCCGGGATGCTCCAACCCGGTCGGCCAACCTGCGCACAGCTGCCTCCCCAACTCGCTTGGCCGCGAGCGGTGGCAGCTCCACATTGGAGCTTCGCCCATGATCACCCGCAATCCGTCTAAAGTACGCGCCGCCGCCCACCGGGCAATGGCCCTTGCCGCCCTCCGCAGCAATTCCTCCCTCGCTGTTCGACTCAACCGCTACAACCACCACCGCGCTATCCAGCGCGCCCTTGAAGCCCAGCCCAACGCCTGCGACTGGCTGGAGAACCTGGAAGGGGATGCCTGGGCAGATGCCTGCGAAGAGATTGCCGCCGCTCTGGAAGCTCAGGAGGTGAGCCATGCGTAACCTCCCCGCGAAAGCCGAAGCGAAACACGTCGCGGATGACCAGCGCAGCGCGGTAGTCCAGAACCTTCTCAGGTATGCCGATGAGCTGGAACACATCCTGCGCTACCAGGCCGAGCCTGCCTTGCGCGCCATCGATCGCGACCTGGCCGCCCGCATTTGCAGCCTTCGCCAAGAGATCAAGCTGTGCGGCATCGTGCTGGGAGGTGGGAAATGACCGCCCCAATCACCAAGCTGCCCCGGTGCAAGACCCTACGCAAGTTCCATGAACTGAGCTTTGTATCCACCTACGAGGATGGCCCTTACAAGCGCTTCAATTTTTGGAGCCCCGCCCGCACTGAGCCCAAAGTCGATCAATGGAACATCGATTTCGCACATGGCCTTACCCTGGTTCGTGAGCTGCAAATGCTGCAGAAGGGCAATGAGCATGAAGCCTTTCTTGTCATTAGGAGCGCTTTCAGCTCTCCGACCTGGAAGGTTTGCGGACACGGCGTTGAGGACGGCTTTGCTAATGGCATCGCCGCATTAGCGATTGTTGGGATGCGCGCCTTGCGTGATGGAGCGCAGCCATTTGACCCGGACGAGTTCGACTGATGGCTCGCTCTCTCGCCAGGTCGAAAGGCCGCCGGGAGTCTGGAAACTTCGCTGCCCTGCCCCACGTTGTGATGGACAGCGAAGATTTCCGGTCTCTTTCGGGTGGAGCGCTCAAGGTACTGCTGGGCTTGCTCCGGCAGTACCGCGGCGCGAACAACGGCGATCTCAGCGCATCGTTCACTCAGGCCAAGCAGTGGGGCATGAACAGCCGCACCACCCTCGCCAAGGCCCTGGAAGAGCTCCAGGAGCGCGATCTGATCGTGCGCACCCGGGAAGGCAGGTTCATCAAGCCTGGTGGCTGCTGCGCGCTGTACGCGATCACCTGGCGTCCTATCGATCCGTGCGAAGGAAAGATCGAGGTGTCGCCGACCACCACCCCGCCGCGGAAATTCAGCCTCGAAAGAGCAAAAAACCCAGTCCAGAAAATGGACGCACTGCGTCCAGAAAATGGACTCATGGAGGCCTGCTGATCCATGAAAAACACGCTCATCGGTCCAGAAACTGGACGCATGGAGGGGTTTCACTTAGTCCAGTTTCTGGACTCCTTCTTAGATATACCAGGGCGTAGCCCTGGCCATCTCCAATCTACTGCCCTTGGAAAGGGCTCCAAAGAGGGCTCAGAAGTGCGCGCGGCCATCACGGTGCGCAAATTTGGGCGCCAATTCTGCTGGCTGGAAGAGTTAGCAAACGCCAGATCTGGTGTTAGCCCAATGGTGGCGTTTGAAACGCGGGCAGTGAAGCGTCCACAGGGAGCGGCCCAGTGTGGCGATTTGGTCTCAGTGAGGCGTTTTCGCCACAGTGGGGTTGCTCCGTTTCAAACGGCGAAACCTGTCTCCGAGACAGACCAACCTGTCCGACTCGGATCTGAAATCCGAAAGGGCCATCGGCATTTGAAATGCGGAAGGGCCAATTGCCGTTTCAAACGGAACTTGGAACCCAGTGCTAACCGGCTGGGTTTCTCCTGGGTTTCCGCCCCGGATTGGAAAGTGGGCAGATCCTCCCCTTTTCCTAAAGGTCGGAATCCCGGCTTTACCAGCACGAAACGTGTACGCCTGGTGACGATGGCTGATACCGGAAAATCCGGCGTCAAAAGTGACCCCACCTCACCTTTAAATCCCTCTGATCAGAGGGATTTAAATCCCCGGGATTCCGGGTATCTACCATGGCTGTTCAATGGGAGGGCTTGCTGATGACTTGCAACTGCCCAACCTGCGGCCAGCCGCTGCCTGCTGATCCTGTGGATGAACAGGCCGAGGCCATTCGCGCGTGGTGTGGTGACAACCGGGTGGCGATCCTGCTGGGCGACTGCCTTCGTCGCACGGACGTGGCTGCGTACATGGGCCTCAAGGGGAAGACCCTCGCCAATTGGAAAGGCTCTGATGGGCTCCAGCCTTCCCGGTACCTGAACGGCCGCCCCTACTACGAAATCATGGACATCGCGGCGTACATCACTTCCCGTTAGTTCCCGAACCATCCCGAACCTACCTCGTTCATCCGGTCCATGGAGCGGACCATATCTCCAGAGTCAAATCACCTGGAGATTCTGATGACCCAAGTTTCCATCGTGCCGAAAGGCCAAACCTTCATTCGCTCCCTGATCCTTCGGGCCACGATGCGCAGCGCCAGCGAGGAAAGCATGATCGCCGGTGCGCAAGCGCGCTGGGGCGCATACCAGGGCGAAAGCATCGCCAAGGCGGCAGTTGGCGCCATTCTGAGCAGCGATATCAGCGAGCCCGCGCAGGAGTTCCTGGGCCTGGTAACTGAGCGCTCACTTCTGGGTCGACTCGTCGGGCTCCGCCGCACTCCCTTCCGTACGCGGATGCTGAAGATGGTGGGCGGCGCGACGGCCTACTGGGTTCCGCAAGGCAAGCCTGTCCCGATCAGCAAGCCGTCTGTCGAAGGTGCCACCATCGATCCGCTGAAGGTCTGCGCAATCATCTGCGCGACGGGCGAGGCCATCACGCTGGGCGGCAACCTGGTCGAGAAAGGTCTGCAGCGCGACATGGAGCGCGCGGTAATCGACACGCTGGATTTCGCCCTTATCGACGCCAGCAACGCCGGTATCCCTGATGAGATGCCTGCCGCCATCACCTATGGCGCCCCGGCCGCGCCCGCCACCAGCGATGCGGCGGCGGATATCGCCACCTTGGTTGGCCTGTTCGGCGGCGACATCGGAGCAGCCTTTTTCGTCACCGATTCCGTAACCGCCGCCAACATGGCGCTTCACCGCAACACGTCCGGCGCCCTGATGTTCCCCGATGTCGGCGCCCGCGGTGGCTCCATCCTGGGCATTCCCCTGCTGATCTCCCGCGCCTCCCCGCGCGATTCCAGCGGCGGCCAGCTCGCACTTATCGACCCAAGCGGCATTGCCTACGACGCCGACGGCATCTCCATCATTGAGGCTCAGCACGCCAGCCTCGCGATGAGCGATACGCCCACCTCCCCATCGGAGATGGTGAGCCTCTGGCAGACCAACACGGTCGCCTTCATGGCAACCGTAAACGCCAACTGGGAAGTCCAGCGCGAGAACAGCGTTGCTCTCCTGACCGACGTTGCATGGGGTGCGTGATGAGTGATCCCGGCGCCCGAGCTGAAGAGCTCATGAAGAGGATCATCGCCAAGGCCCAAGAGGCCGCCAAGGATGGAACGAAGGAAGCCTTTAGCCTGGCTACGGCTGCGATCCTTGGCGGCCAACTGATCAAGGCCCTGGAGCGCATCGAGCACCTGGAAGGCGATATCAAGCTCCTGACCGAGCTCTTGGCCAATGTGGAGTCCAACCGATGAGCAACTTCGAAAACAAGCAGGAAGTGCTCGATGCCCTTGGGCGAATCATCAATCAGCACGCCGATTGGCTTGACGGCCGCACCTTCCAGCGCCTGGCCCTTCACGGGGCTCGAGTGTGGTTCGCCGAAGATGACATTGACGACTACGGCACTTTCGACGATCTGCGCGAGGCCTTCGCCAAGGCTTCGGAGATTGCCCTCAAGATCGCAGCTGGAGAAAACCATGGCTGACGCATTCGAAGTGGATCTCAAAGGCCTCGACGAGATCATGAAGAAGCTCCGCGAGCTGGGGCCAAAGCTGGAGCGCACCTACCTTCGGCGCGCAGCGCGCAAGGCCATGAACATCGTCAGGGATGACGCCAAGGCTCGCGTCAAACCCACCGACAACCCCAAGACTGCCGAGAACATCGCCAAGAACATCGTTGTCCAGGAGTCCAGCCGGCGCAGCAAGGCCGTGGGCGGCGTGGTCATGCGGGTAGGCGTCCTGGGCGGCGCTCAGAATGCCAAGGCAGGCGGCCTGATCGGCAAGAAGAACCTGAAGGAAAACCCGGGTGGCGACACCTGGTACTGGCGGTTCATGGAGTTCGGCACCGAGCACCAGGCCGCCCAGCCCTTCATGCGCCCGGCCCTTGAAGAGAACACCGAGAACGTCACCGAAACCATGGCCGTCGAGCTGAACAAGGCTATCGACAAGCTCGCCCAATAGGAGGCCCCAATGGCCAGCCGATCCCTCGGACAACTCACGCTTGACCTCATTGCCAAGACTGGCGGCTTCACCGGCCCCCTGAGCAAGGCAGAGCGCGACGCCCAGCAGCGCATGCAGAACATCAGGAAGAACGCCGAAGCGGCCGGCAAGGCCATCGGCGGTTTCACCGTTGCCGCGGCAGGCAGCCTCACCGCGCTGACGCTGAGCACCGTCAAATCCGCGGCCGAGATAACGCGGCTCTCCCAGGTAGCCAATGCCAGTACTACGGAATTCCAGAAGTACGCCCTGGCCGCCGAGACGATGGGCGTCGAGCAGGACAAGCTCGCCGACATCTTCAAGGATGTGAACGATAAGGTCGGCGACTTCCTGCAGACCGGCGGCGGCGCGCTGAAGGACTTCTTCGACAATGTGGCACCCAAGGTTGGCGTTACCGCCGATGAGTTCCGCAAGCTCTCTGGCCCCCAGGCCCTGGGCCTGTACGTGTCCAGCCTGGAGAAGGCTGGCGCCAGTCAGCAGGACATGACCTTCTACCTGGAGGCAATTGCGAGTGACGCCACTGCGCTCCTGCCCCTACTGAAGAACAACGCTGCCGGCTTCAAGACCCTGGCCGACACCGCCTCTGCTGCTGGCGCCGTTCTCGACAACGACACGATTAAGTCGGCCAACGAACTGAATGCTGCCATCTGGCTCATCGAGAAGAGCTCGGCCGGCATGAAGAATCAGATCGAGAAGGCCCTGCTGCCGGTCCTCTCCAACTTCGCTGGCAAGCTGAGCGACACCGCCATCAACGGCACGCTAAGCCGCTCCGTCTCAGATGACCTGGCCGCGAGCTTCACCACCTTGGCCAAGGGGGCGGTCGGCGCCGTAGCTGGCGTTCACATGCTTTACACCGGCCTGAAAACACTCTCCGACCTGGATGACGCCTCGATGAAAGGCTCGTCCTATTGGGAGAAGTTCGTGCCGCCGGCGCGCTTCTATCGAACGTGGCAGAACTTCGACGAGATCGAGAAGGTTCTGACCGATGCCGGTGTGAAGTTCGACGGTCTGGCCAACGGTTATGCCGATCTGATCACCAGCTTCAACACACCGATTTCCAATCAGCCGAGCAACAAGGTCAAGGAGATTGCCGAGCTGATGGAACTGCTGCAGAAGAATGGCACCAACGCCGGCATCGTGTTCGACCAGAACGCCGCCAATCAGGCCCTGGCAGCAAAGCAAGCAGCGGACGCCATCAACGCCCAGATTGAGGCGCTGAAGCTCCAGGCCGCAACTCTGGGCATGACGGCCGATCAGCAGACGATCTACAAGCTAGCCCTGGATGGCGCGACCGAGGCCCAGGTCAGCCAGGCCAAGGCCTATCTGGATACCGTCGCCGCCTTCGAGAAGCACGCCAAGGAACAGGAGGATTACAAGAGCCTGGTCGCCGATCTGCGCACCGAGGAGGAGAAGCTCAATGACCAGCTCAAGGAGCGGCTGAAGATCATCGACGCGATGCCCGACCTCAGCGATTCCGAGCGACACACTCAAGCAGCTCGGGCAGTAAATGCGGCCTTCACGAAAGCCCCCGATTTCGGCGGCGTGGATGCCTCGGTTGCCGGTCCGGCCGGGGAACTGATGAAGGTGGACAAGGCACAGGAAGAGCTGGAGAAATGGTACGAACAACAGCTCGAAATGCTGGATAAAAATCGTGAAGCGCGCGCCGACCTCAATGCCGAGTGGGATGCCAAGGAGCTTGATCTGAAGCGCCAGCACGAAGACGCATTGGCGAACATCGAAAGGAACCGCCAACTCGTCCAGATATCAGCTGCGGAGAGTACCTTCGGCAGCCTGGCAGAAATGGCCAAGTCCTATGCTGGCGAATCCTCAGGGATCTACAAGGCAATGTTCGCCGTAGAGAAGGGCATCGCCATTGCCCGAGCTGCCGTCGCCATTCAGGAGGGTATCGCCTTGGCTGCCGCGAATCCTTTCCCCCTGAACCTGGCAGCGATGGCCACGGTAGCGGCAGAGACAGCCAGCATAGTCGGGAACATCGCCGCTATCGGTATGGCCCACGACGGTATCGACGCCGTACCTGAGACTGGCACCTGGCTCCTACAGAAGGGCGAGCGCGTCGTCACTTCGGCTACCAGCGCAAAGCTCGACAAGACCTTGAGCAGGGTACAAGAAGGAATGTCCCAAACAACGAATAACACCAGCCACGGCGACCGCAATATCAACGTCACCGTTACCTTGCCTGCTGGTGGATCATCCAAAGAGCAGAAGGTGAGCGGAGCGAAGATCGGGCGCCAGATCGCTCGCGCAGTCGATGCGGCCGGGAGGTACAGCTGATGGCCAGACTCCGGACACTGAAGCCGCGCCTGCAGGAATTCAAAGGCCGTGAGCTCCGTCCGCTTCCCACCGCCAAGGAGCGCAGGATGACTGGCAGGAAGCTCCAGGACCGCCGCCTGCGTGTATGGTCCAAAGACCCGTGCTGCGCTAATTGCGGCAAGCTCTGCGACTTCCCTGCAGGATTCGAGCTCGATCACAAGGTGCCGTTGTTCCAAGGTGGTGCCGACACCGACGACAACTGCCAGGTGCTTTGCGCTGGCCCTGATGGATGCCATGCGAAGAAGACGATGAAGGATCTGCACGGCTGATGACCGGGGGGGGATGGGAGATTTTTCAGAAGGCCCCCGGAGGAAACCGCCCGCACCCCCATCCGCAGATTAAATCCCCCTTTTGAGCCCCGGTTAACCTCGGCGTTAATCAGCAAATGGAGTTAACGACCAACCTGAAGCCAGCGTAGCGTCTGGGCTTGAGCGGCATTTGAATATCGTTTGAATTCGTTAACTTAACCTTGCCGGTAAGGTTCAATGGGGCTTGCCGCCAATCCATGCCACTCGCACAAACGTGAGTAGATTTGTGAGTAGAAAGAAAACAGGAAACCGTTAAAACCAGCAATGATAAGGCCTGCAGGCGACCATTCGATTCCGTCCCTGGCACCAAGACTCCGAAAGGCCCCTGCGTTCACCAGAACCAGGGGCCTTTTACATTCCCGCCTTCAGCCGATCACGGCCACGCTTTCGCCACTGGTCGCCCGCCCGGCGAAACTCCCCTGATTTCCGTTGTCTACTGGCGCGTAGCACAACGTTTTTTCAGAATGATGACATTCCGGATGATTTCCGCCCGATGGATGGGATACTTTCAGGCCCTTCGATGCCTGAAAAGGGAGTGCTCGTGCATCCTCTAAAACGCTGGTGGCAACAACGCGGCAACCTCGCGACGCTTGCCATCCTGTTCCTGGCGATCCCGCTGGCCAGCCGCCATGCCTTTGGCTGGGGCAACCTCTATGGCTACCTTTCGGATCTGGCCATCGGCAGCCTGCTGGTCCTGTTGCTGCACCGCCTGCGCCTGTTCGTAGCCCTGCCGATCATGCTGCTGTGGGCGCTGATGACGATCGGTAACGCCGAGCTGGTCAGCGCCGTGGGCCGCATGCCCGATCCCAGCGACCTGCACTTCATGGCCGACCCGACCTTCGTCGGCAACTCCACCCAGGGCGGCGGCATCGCCCACCCTTGGCTGGCCGGCGCGCTGCTCGGCGCCATCGTGCTCTGCGCAGTGCTGTGGCGCCGCCGCGAACAGCGCCTGTCGCGCTTCGCCTATAGCGTGCCGGTGGCCCTGCTGGGCGCCCACTTCGGCCTACAGTACGTGATCCCCAACGACGTCGACGTGTGGAAGCAGTTCAACCTGCCGCACCGCCTGCTGGCCGGCGTCGCCAGCCAGGGCCAGCTCGCCGCCGAGGACTGGCTGGCCGGCGACCAGGGCGACACCCCGCCGGACGTCACCGGGCTGACCCAGCTCGACCTCTCCGGCACCCCGCTGCTGTCCGGCCCCGGCACGGCGAAGAACGTGCTGATCATCACCATGGAAGGCATCCCCGGCGCCTACGTGGCGACCAACCGCGCGGCGCTGAGCAGCAGCTACGAAGAATCCATGATGCCCAGGCTCAGCGCCTGGGCCGAACGCTCGATGACCACCCCGGACTACGTGGTGCACAGCCACCAGACCATCCGCGGCCTCTACGCCCTGCTCTGCGGCGACTACAGCAAGCTGGACAACGGCACGCCCAAGGGCGTCGAGCTGCTGTCCAACCCCGGCCGCGCCGCCGAGTGCCTGCCGGCGCAGCTGCGCCAGCACGGCTTCAGCACCCACTTCCTGCAGGGCGCCGGCCTGCGCTTCATGGCCAAGGACAAGGTGATGCCGGCCATGGGCTTCGACAAGACCCTCGGCCGCGACTGGTTCAAGAAGAAGCCCTACCTGGAGTTCGCCTGGGGCATGGACGACAAGGCCTTCTTCGAGGGCGCGCTGGACTACGTCGGCCAGCTGCGCAAGGACAAGAAGCCGTGGATGCTGACCCTGCTCACCGTCGGCACCCACCAGCCCTACTCGGCCACCCCGGAATACCTGGCCAGGTACCCCACCCCGCGCCAGGCCGCAGTCGGCTACCTGGATGACGCGGTCGACGCCTTCCTCGCCGGCCTGGAAAAACAGGGCGTGCTCAAGGACACCCTGGTGATCGTCACCTCCGACGAATCCCACGGCATCGACAACGTGCGCCTGGCCTCGTCCTGGGGCCTGAACCTGGTGCTGGCCCCCGAGCAGGCGGCGCTGCCGCCGGTGAAGAGCGGCGTCTACGGCCACGTCGACATGGACGCCTCGATCCTCGACTACTTCGGCTTCACCCCGCCGAAGGACGTTTCCGGCCGCTCGCTGTTCCGCGAGTACGACAAGGGCCGCGAGATGGTCTCCTTCACCAACGGCATGCTGCGTTTCCACGACGGCAGGCAGACCTTCACCGAGTGCGACTTCCAGCAGGTCTGCCGGCGCTACAAGAGCGATGGCTTCATCGCCGACAGCGCCCAGTTCGTCGGGCGCTTCAGCGGCCGCGACGCGCGCCTGGTCGCCGCCCGCGCCGGCATCCTCGACCACTCGGTGACCGGCAGCGGCCCGGGCGGCGAATACCAGTTCGCCACCCAGGAGAAGATCCGCATCAAGCCGCAGGTCACCAACGAGTACACCGACAACCTGATCGGCGCCCAGTACCTGGAGTTCCCGGCCGACAGCCACACCACGGTGAACCTGAAGATCCGCGCGCTGCAGATGGACAAGGCCGGGGCCAAGGTGCAGCTGAAGACCCGCGAGTTCGAGCGCCCGGTGGACCTGGCGATCCCCGAGTTCCCGCGGCTGACCCGCGACAAGCCGCTGGAGGTGACCTTCGGCTTCGACAACGAGCGGGCGCGCAAGGCCTTCTCCTTCCACCTGCTGGCCGAAGGCAAGGGCATCATCGAGATCACCGATTTCCACGTGCAGACGCAGCCGCGCAAATCCACCATCGACGCCAGCGAGCATCCCACCCGCCTGGCCGGCGGCAGCGTGCTGCCCGGCCCGCGCATCGGCGGTCGCCCGGCGCTGATGGCCGGCCAGCTCGACCAGATCGACGAAGAGAGCCGCGACAACACCCGCGGCGAGCAGCAGATCACCCAGTGAACCCGGGCCCCGACCAACGTCGGGGCCTGCGGTCTTTTCCCCCGCCGGCGAAGCTGGCACTATCGCGCCCCTCGTTTCGCCAGCCCCCTCGCCAGGCTTCCGGCACCCCGGTGTTCAGCCCAGGCGACAAGGCACTGCGGCAATGCGACAAGATGCCACCATCCAGGCCCGGCGCGGCCCCCGGACGCTTGGCGCCCCCCGGGTCGCGTGATAGCTTGCGTTCGCCAGGAAGGCCCTACCCCCTGCCGCGGCGCGCCGCGAAGCATCCGAACAACAATAGAGGAGCCCCCAATGGCCGAGGCCATACCCGCACTGGAAATCCGTAACCTGCACAAGCGTTACGGCGACCTGGAAGTGCTCAAGGGCATTTCCCTGACCGCCCGCGAAGGCGACGTGATCTCCATTCTCGGCTCCTCGGGCTCCGGCAAGTCGACCTTCCTGCGCTGCATCAACCTGCTGGAAAACCCGCACCAGGGCCAGATCATCGTCGCCGGCGAAGAGCTGAAGCTGAAGAAGGCCAAGGACGGGGCGCTGGTCGCCGCCGACAACCGCCAGATCAACCGGCTGCGCAGCGAACTGGGCTTCGTCTTCCAGAACTTCAACCTCTGGCCGCACATGAGCATCCTCGACAACATCATCGAGGCGCCGCGCCGCGTGCTGGGCAAGAGCCGCGCCGAAGCCATCGAGATCGCCGAGGCCCTGCTGGCCAAGGTCGGCATCGCCGACAAGCGCCACAGCTTCCCCGCGCAGCTCTCCGGCGGCCAGCAGCAGCGTGCGGCCATTGCCCGCACCCTGGCCATGCAGCCCAAGGTGATACTGTTCGACGAGCCCACCTCGGCGCTGGACCCGGAAATGGTCCAGGAAGTGCTCAACGTGATCCGCGCGCTGGCCGAGGAAGGCCGCACCATGCTGCTGGTCACCCACGAAATGAATTTCGCCCGCCAGGTTTCCAGCGAGGTGGTATTCCTCCACCAGGGCCTGGTCGAGGAACAGGGTTCCCCCGAGCAGGTCTTCGGGAACCCACAGTCCGCGCGCTGCAAGCAGTTCATGTCCAGCCACCGCTAACGGAGCAACTTTGCATGAAGAACTATAAGAAGATCCTTCTGGCCGCTGCCGCCACCCTGGCCTTCGGCGCCCACGCGGTCGCCGCCGAGAAGCTGCGCATCGGCACCGAAGGCGCCTACCCGCCCTTCAACGGCATCGACGCCAGCGGCCAGGTGGTCGGCTTCGACCTCGACGTCGGCAAGGCCCTGTGCGCCAAGATGAAGGTCGAGTGCGAGGTGGTCACCTCCGACTGGGACGGCATCATCCCGGCGCTGAACGCCAAGAAGTTCGACTTCATCGTCGCCTCCATGTCGATCACCGACGAGCGCAAGCAGGCGGTGGACTTCACCAACCCCTACTACACCAACAAGCTGCAGTTCGTGGCGCCCAGGTCGGTGGACTTCAAGACCGACAAGGGCTACCTGAAGGGCAAGGTGATCGGTGCCCAGCGCGCGACCATCGCCGGCACCTGGCTTGAGGACAACATGTCCGACACCGTCACCATCAAGCTCTACGACACCCAGGAAAACGCCTACCTGGACCTGTCCTCGGGCCGCCTGGACGGCGTGCTGGCCGACAAGTTCGTGCAGTACGACTGGCTCAAGAGCGACGCCGGCAAGGACTTCGAGTTCAAGGGCGAGCCGGTGTTCGACAACGACAAGATCGGCATCGCCGTGCGCAAGGGCGACCCGCTGCGTGACAAGCTGAACGCCGCCCTGAAGGAAATCGTCGACGACGGCACCTACAAGAAGATCAACGAGAAGTACTTCCCCTTCAGCATCTACTGATGCCAGCCCGGCGCGCCCTGTGACCCAGGGCGCGCCCCTTCAGGCGCGATCCCCATGATTTTCGACCTGCACGGTTTCGGCCCGCAGCTGGCGGCCGGCACCCTGATGACGCTCAAGCTGTCCCTGGCCGCGGTCTGCCTCGGCCTGATCCTCGGGCTGCTCGGCGCCATCGCCAAGACCTCGAAGAATGCCTTGCTGCGCATGCTCGGCGGCGCCTACACCACCCTGGTGCGCGGCGTGCCGGAAACCCTCTGGGTGCTGATGATCTATTTCGGCACCGTGGCCGGGCTGAACGCCGTGGGCGACCTGTTCGGCAAGCCCGACCTGGCCCTGAGCCCCTTCGCCGCCGGCACCTGCGCCCTGGGCCTGTGCTTCGGCGCCTACGCCACCGAAGTCTTCCGCGGCGCCCTGCTGGCCGTGCCCAAGGGCCACCGCGAGGCCGGCCAGGCGCTGGGCCTGTCCGCCCCGCGGATCTTCTGGCGCATCGTCCTGCCGCAGGTGTGGCGCGTGGCCCTGCCGGGCCTGGGCAACCTGTACCTGATCCTGCTCAAGGACACCGCCCTGGTCTCGCTGATCACCCTCGACGAGATCATGCGCAAGGCCCAGGTCGCCTCCAACGCGACCAAAGAGCCCTTCACCTTCTACATGACCGCCGCGCTGATCTACCTGGGCCTGACCGTATTCGTCATGGCCGCCCTGCACTTCCTGGAGCGCCGCGCCGGCCGCGGTTTCGTGAGGAACGAGCTATGACCGACATGGAGCTGATCCTCAAGTGGCTGCCGAAGATGCTCCAGGGCGCCGGGCTGACCCTCGAGCTGCTGGCCTTCGCCGTGGTCGCCGGCCTGGCCCTGGCCGTGCCGCTGGGCATCGCCCGCGCCTCGCGGCACTGGTACGTGCGCGCGCTGCCCTACACCTACATCTTCTTCTTCCGCGGCACCCCGCTGCTGCTGCAGCTGTTCATCGTCTACTACGGCCTGGCGCAGTTCGAGTCGGTGCGCCAGGGGCCGCTCTGGCCCTACCTGCGCGACCCGTACTGGTGCGCGCTGCTGACCATGACGCTGCACACCGCGGCCTACATCGCCGAGATCCTCCGCGGCGCCATCCACGCCATCCCGGTGGGTGAAGTGGAAGCCGCGCGGGCCCTGGGCATGTCGCGCCGCCAGGCACTGCTGCACATCATCCTGCCGCGCGCCGCGCGCATCGCCCTGCCGGCCTACAGCAACGAGGTGATCCTCATGCTCAAGGCCAGCGCCGTGGTCTACACCGTGACGCTGTTCGACATCATGGGCATGACCCGCACCATCATCGCCCGCACCTACGAGGCCATGCTGTTCTTCTGCCTCGCCGGGGTGTTCTACCTGGTCATCACCCTGGTCCTCACCCGCCTGTTCCGCCTCGCCGAGCGCTGGCTGCGGGTGGACTCCATGCAGGGGCGCTGACCGGCGCTTCCCGGATGTGGCGGGGCCGCTATAATCGCCGCCCCGCCACTCATCCCCAGCGCACCGCCGTGGCCAACCGCCTCACCGACGACGTCCTGCTCCAGCGCTTCCAGGCCCTGGACGCCTTCCTGCTCGCCCACCAGGGGCTGTGGCGGCCCAAGCCCTTCACCCTGCTGGAACTGCCCTGGGAAGCCGAACACCGGGAACTGGCCACCTGGCTGCGCGGGCGCGATCTGGAACAGGCCGACGCCGCGCACAACCAGCCCGAACGCCTGCCCGCGCCGGCGCCCTTCCCGGAGCTGGCGAGCCGCGCCGCGCAACTGAGCGAAGTCGAGGACCTGCCGTCCCACCCGCTGCCCAGGCTGCCGACGCAGTTCCAGGTCGACGTGCCCGGGCGCAAGTGGCAGCAGATCGAGGCCTTCGCCAGCCGCCTGGAGTTCGCCACGCCCTCCGTGCAGTGGCTGGACTGGTGCGCCGGCAAGGGCCACCTGGGCCGCCTGCTGGCCCACGGCGGGCAGCCGCTGCTGAGCCTGGAGCGCGACCTCGCCCTGGTCGGCGAAGGCCAGCGCCTGAGCGACCGCCTGGGCCTGCGCGCCATGCACGTCGAGCAGGACGTGCTCGCCGAAGGCGCCGTCCGCTATCTGCAACCCGGCCAGACCGCCGTGGCCCTGCACGCCTGCGGCGACCTGCACGTCCAGTTGCTGCGCCTGGCGGCAAGTAAGCGCTGCCGGCAACTGGCGGTGGCGCCCTGCTGCTACAACCGCATCGCCAGCGAGCACTACCAGCCGTTATCCACAGCCGCGGGTGCTTCCCGCCTGAAGCTGGATCAGGACGACCTGCGCCTGCCGCTCGCCGAGACGGTCACCGCCGGCGCCCGGATACGGCGCCAGCGCGACAACTCCATGGCCCGGCGCCTGGCCTTCGACCTGCTGCAGCGCGAACTGCGCGGCGAGGACAGCTACCTGCCGGTACCCTCGGTGCCCGTGGACTGGCTGCACAAACCCTTCGCCGACTACTGCCGCGACCTGGCCGCGCTCAAGGGCCTGCCCCGCCCCGCCGAGCGCGACTGGAGCGCGCTGGAGGCCCAAGGCTGGCGGCGCCTGGCCGAAGTGCGCAATCTCGAACTGGTGCGCGGCCTGTTCCGCCGCCCGCTGGAACTCTGGCTGCTGCTCGACCGCGCGCTGTTCCTCGTCGAACAGGGCTACCGGGTACGCCTGGGGCGCTTCTGCGCCAGCCAGGTCACGCCGCGAAACCTGCTCATCCTCGCCGAACACGTCTAGTACGAGAGTTCCAGAGAGAAGCCCACAGAACCTGTGGATAACTCTGTTGAGAACATCGGGAAAATCGCCCATGCGGCCCGCTGCTGGCCCGCCGGCGCGGCTCTGTTCGAATTTTGAACAGATCAGATAATTTCTTTTAAAAACATAGCTTTAAGAAAAACCTGAAAAGCGCTGAGGCTTTTTTAGCAGTAGCCGCCAAGCCATGCCCCGGCATTGTGCATAAGCACTGCTGCCGAGGCCGCGTCGCACACCGAGCGGGCACATCCTGTTTCGCGGAACGCTCGCATAGTGCTTTCAGGAACGGATTGTTGCCCATTTGCAACAATCTGCTATTTGTCATTAGCTGCCTAGGCAGTATTATTTCGAAACACATTACCTGCCTAGACAGTTATTAGCCTTGCCATGGATCACTACCGCGTCACGGACTTCCCGTTCAGGGGCTCGATCGGCCAGTTGCTGGGGCTGGCGGCCATCCTCAAGGACCGCCTGCTGGACAAGCACCTGATCCACCTGGACATCACCGCCGCGCAATTCAAGGTGCTGTTCTTTATCGGCCAGAACCGCGCCAACACCCCGGGCGAGCTATGCCGCGAGCTGTCCATCGACAGCGGCTCGATGACGCGCATGCTCGATCGCCTGGCGAAGAAGGACCTGCTGCTGCGCCAGCCCTGCCCCAACGACCGGCGCAGCGTGCGCCTGCAGCTCAGCCCCGCCGGCGAGGCGGTGAACGCCCAGGCGCCACAGATCGCCGTGCGGGCGATGAACGAACTGGTCGGCTGCCTCAACCCCGAGGAACTGCTGACTCTCACCCGGCTGCTGGACAAGATCCTCGCCAGCCATGGCGTCGCACCCGGCACGACCCAGGAGAAGTAGGCCATGCGTGCATTCCGCTTACCCGCCGCTACCCTGCTGGCCAGCGCCGTGGCGCTGGCCGGCTGCGTCAGCTCCTCGGGCCTGGCGCCCAGCGGCAAGGCGCTCGACAGCGCCTCGCTGCAGGCCGGCCGCAGCCTCGACGGCACACCGCTGTCCAGCGCCGCCTGGCCCCGCCGGAATTGGTGGAGCAGCCTGGGCGACGCCCAGCTCGACAGCCTGATCGACGAGGCCCTGAAAGGCACGCCGGACCTGCAGATCGCCGACGCCCGCGCTCGCCAGGCCGCCGCCGCAGCCAACGCCGCCGATGCCGAGCGCATGCCCACGCTCAATGGCAAGGCCAGCTATGCGGGCATCCGCGCGCCCACCAGCGTGCTCCCCGCGCCAACGGGCGGGCATTATTCGGCGGTGAAGTACCTGTCCCTGGGCTTCAACTACGATTTCGACCTCTGGGGCGGCCAGCGCGCCGCCTGGGAAGCCGCCCTCGGCCAGGCCAACGCCGCCGAGGTGGACCGCCAGGCCGCGGCCATCACCCTCTCGGCCAACGTCGCCCGCGCCTATAGCGAGCTGGGCCACGCCTTCGCCGTGCGCGACCTGTCCCGCGATGAGCTGGAGCGTTCGCAGCGCCTGTTCGAGCTCAGCCGCAAGCGCATGGACGCCGGCCTGGACAGCAAGGTGCAGTTGCAGCAGACGCAAACCCAGGTGGCCAGCGCCCGCCAGCAGCTGGCCGCCGCCGAACAGCAGATCGCCAGCGACCGTATCGCCCTGGCCGTGCTGCTCGGCCAGGGACCGGACCGCGGCCTCGACCTGCAGCGCCCGCAACCGCTCAAGACCGACGCTCTGAGCCTGCCGCCCGACCTGCCGGCGGAACTGCTCGGCCGCCGCCCGGACATAGTCGCCGCGCGCTGGCGCGTCGAGGCCGCGGGCAAGGACATCCAGGCGGCGAAGACGCAGTTCTACCCGAACCTCAACCTGGGCGCGATGATCGGCCTGGCCAGCATGCACACCAGCGACCTGCTGGAGGCGCCGAGCCGCTTCTTCCAGGTCGCCCCGGCCATCTCCCTGCCGCTGTTCGACGGCGGCCGCCTGCGCGCCAACCTGGCCGGCAAGGACGCGGACTACGACCTCGCCGTGGCGCAGTACAACAAAACCCTGGTCGGCGCCCTGGGCGAGGTCAGCGACGACCTCGGCCAGTTGCACTCGCTGGAGCAGCAACTGGTCGACCAGCGCGAGGCCCGCGACATCGCCAAGTCCAACTTCGAACTGGCCATGCGCCGCTATGGCGAAGGCGTCGGCAACTACCTCGACGCCCTCAGCGTGCAGCAACAACTGCTGCTCGCCGAGCGCCAGCTGGCCAACCTGGAAGCCCAGCGCATCGACCTCTCCGTCCAGCTGGTGCAAGCCCTGGGCGGTGGCTTCCAGGCCGACTCCGTTCCCCCGTCTTCCGCCCCGCTCGCCCAGGCGGGCGCAGCCGCCGTGCACTAAGAGGCAACCGCCATGACCACCGATACCCAAGAAACCACCGGCGGCAACCCCCAGCGCAAGCGCTGGCTGCTGATCCTGCTGGTCGTCGTCATCCTCGCCGGCATCGCCGCGGCGCTCTGGGAGTTCCTCTACGGGCGCTGGCACGAAGACACCGACGATGCCTACGTCAACGGCAACGTGGTGCAGATCACCCCGCAGATCACCGGCACCGTGGTCAGCATCGGCGCCGACGACGGCAACCTGGTGCACAAGGGCCAGGTCCTGGTGAAGTTCGACCCCAGCGACGCCGACGTGGCCCTGCAGCAGGCCGAAGCCAACCTGGCGCGCACCGTGCGCCAGGTGCGCGGGCTGTTCAGCAACGTCGACGGCTACAAGGCCGACGTCGCCGCGAAGAAGGTCGCCCTGGCCAAGGCCGAGGCCGACTTCAAGCGCCGCCAACACCTGGCCGACGACGGCGCCATCTCCCGCGAGGAGCTGGCCCACGCCCGTGACGCCCTGGATACCGCGCGCAACGCCCTGACCAGCTCCGAGCAGCAGCTGGACACCAACCGCGCGCTGGTGGACGACACCGTCGTTGCCTCCCACCCCGACGTCAAGGCGGCCGCCGCCAAGCTGCGCCAGGCCTACCTGGACGACGCCCGCGCGGTGATAGTCGCGCCGGTGACCGGCTACGTGGCCAAGCGCACCGTGCAGGTCGGCCAGCGCGTGCAACCGGGCACCGCGCTGATGGCGGTGATCCCCCTGGACCAGGTGTGGATCGACGCCAACTTCAAGGAAACCCAGCTGCAGCACATGCGCATCGGCCAGCCGGTGGAGATCCGTTCCGACCTCTACGGCAGCTCGGTCAAGTACCAGGGCAGCGTGGAAAGCCTGGGCGTCGGCACCGGCAGCGCCTTCTCCCTGCTGCCGGCGCAGAACGCCACCGGCAACTGGATCAAGATCGTCCAGCGCGTGCCCGTGCGCATCCGCGTCGACGCCAGGCAACTGGACGAGCATCCGCTACGCATCGGCCTGTCGATGGACGTCAACGTCGACCTGCACGACCAGAGCGGCCCGGCCCTGTCGCAGCAGCCGCCGAAGGAAGCGCTGTTCTCCACCGACGTCTACCAGCAGCAACTGGCCTCGGCGGACCAGCTCATCGAGCAGCTGATCCACGCCAACATGGCCGACGGCCGCGGCCGCAGCACCGCCGCGCGCTGAGCCCGGAAGCATCATGAGCGAGAACAGCAGCAACGGCGCCTTCAGCCCGCCCAGCCTGGTGATGGCCACCATCGGCCTGTCCCTGGCGACCTTCATGCAGGTGCTGGACACCACCATCGCCAACGTCGCCCTGCCGACCATCTCCGGCAACCTGGGGGTGAGCGCCGAGCAGGGCACCTGGGTGATCACCTCCTTCGCGGTGAGCAACGCCATCGCCCTGCCGCTGACCGGCTGGCTGAGCCGCAAGGTCGGCGAGGTGCGGCTGTTCATCGCCGCCACCATCCTCTTCGTGATCGCCTCCTTCCTCTGCGGCGTGGCCCAGCAGATGGGCATGCTGGTGGGCTTCCGCGCCCTGCAGGGCTTCGTCGCCGGGCCGCTGTACCCGATCACCCAGACGCTGCTGATCTCCATCTACCCGCCGGCCAAGCGCGGCATGGCCCTGGCGCTGCTGGCGATGGTCACGGTGGTGGCGCCCATCGCCGGGCCCATCCTCGGCGGCTGGATCACCGACAGCTACAGCTGGCCGTGGATCTTCTTCATCAACGTGCCGATCGGCCTGTTCGCCGCCTTCGTGGTCTACCAGCAACTGAAGAAACGCCCGGTGGTGATCAAGCACGCGCCCATGGACTACATGGGGCTGATCCTGCTGGTCCTCGGCGTGGGCGCCCTGCAGATCGTGCTCGACAAGGGCAACGACCTGGACTGGTTCGAGTCGAACTTCATCGTCGGCGGCACCGTGGTGTCGGTCATCGCCCTGGCGGCCTTCATCATCTGGGAGCTGACCGACAAGCACCCGATCGTCAACCTGCGCCTGTTCGTGCACCGCAACTTCACCTTCGGCACCCTGGCGCTGGTGGGCGGCTACGCCGGCTTCTTCGGCATGAACCTGCTGCTGCCGCAGTGGCTGCAGACGCAGATGGGCTACACCGCCACCTGGGCGGGCCTGGCCGCGGCGCCCATCGGCATCCTGCCGGTGTTCCTCTCGCCGCTGGTCGGCCGCTACGCCAACAACTTCGACCTGCGCATCCTCGCCGGCCTGGCGTTCCTGGTGATGTCCGTCACCAGCTTCATGCGCGCCGCCTTCAACACCGAGGTGGACTACGCCCACATCGCCCTGGTGCAGACCCTCATGGGCCTGGGCGTGGCCTTCTTCTTCATGCCCATCCTGAGCATCCTGCTCTCCGACCTGCCGCCGGACCAGATCGCCGACGGCTCGGGCCTGGCCACCTTCCTGCGCACCCTGGGCGGCAGCTTCGCGGCCTCCCTCACCACCTGGATCTGGGACCGCCGCGCCACGCTGCACCACGCCCACCTGACGGAAAGCCTGAGCACCTACGACCCGGCCACCCGCGACGCCCTGGACCTGCTTGGCGGCGCCAACCAGCACGGCGCGGCCATGCTCGACCGCATCGTCGAAGGCCAGGCCTACATGCTCTCCACGGTGGAATACTTCACCCTGCTCGGCTGGCTGTTCCTGACCCTGCTGGCCATCATCTGGCTGGCCAAGCCCCCCTTCGGCGCCAAGCCGGGAGCCGCCGCCAGCGGCCACTGAGCGAGCGGACACAAGCTGGAAAATCAGAGGTTTACACCGCCCGGCGCGTGGCTATAATGGCGTCCCTCCTTGCCGGTATAGCTCAGCTGGTAGAGCAACTGACTTGTAATCAGTAGGTCCCGGGTTCGACTCCTGGTGCCGGCACCATCTTTCTCAAGACGACTTGGGCTCACCTTCGGGTGGGCCCAAGTCGTTCTTGCCGCAAGGAAAAGCTCTATCTCCGAGGTTGTACCGGCGAAGAAACTTTTTGCCTTGAGTGGAATCTAATTACGCCTTATAGATGCCGCTGAGTTTCGGGTCCTTTCAGGTCCATCCGCCGTCCAGCAGCCTAGAATAGCCAGAGTGTGTTTACGGGTTTACTCCCCAGGTCCGATGCATATAATTGCCGCCTTTTCCACCAGATCGCCCAGATCGGCAGCTGTCCCACACCTGCCGGCACCCCATGGATGGCGGATTCGCAAGAACCGGATGGATTCGCCGGAGGCCCTGTGTTGACTTCTTCGCCCTCTGCATCACCCCCAAAGGGGCAGAGCTCGCCTTCCGCGTCCGAGCAGGTGGCCATCCTGCTGTCGACGTACAACGGCGAACGCTTTCTCGCCGAACAGCTCGACTCCCTGATCGCCCAGACCCACAAGGACTGGACGATCTATGCCTCCGACGATGGTTCCAGCGATGCGACATTGGACATCCTGGCGAAGTACCGTGCGCAGCTTGGCGATGACCGCCTCGTCATTGTGCAGGGCCCCCGCCAGGGGTTCGCGGCGAACTTCCTGAGCCTGCTGGCCCGGGAAGAAATCCAGGCCCCTTATTTCGCTTTCTGCGACCAGGATGACCTCTGGATCCCCGAGCGACTCGCGATGGGGCTGGATTGGATGCGCGGCCTTCCCGCCGATCGCCCGGCGCTTTTCTGCTCCAGGACGCAGCTTATCGACAGCGGTGGCAAGCCCATTGGGCTGTCGCCCCTGTTCCTGCGCCCACCGACTTTCGAAAACGCCCTGGTGCAAAGCATCGCGGGTGGCAACACCATGCTGTTCAATGCATCGACCCGAGAGTTGTTGCGACAGACGCCGAAGGGCGAACACATCATTTCCCACGACTGGTGGACCTACCTGCTGGTGACCGGCTGTGGTGGCCATGTGTCCTATGATCCACGGCCGACGGTCGATTATCGTCAGCATGGCCGAAACCTTGTCGGTTCCAACGCAAGCCTTCAGGAGCGTGCAGTGCGGGTATGCAAGATGTTCAAGGGCACCTTCCGTGAATGGATGGATGCCAATCTGCACGCCTTGACGGTTTTCCGCCCCTACCTCACTCCTGACCATCAGCTCACCCTGCAGCTGTTCGAGCAGGCTCGAGCGTCGGCGCTTCCCAAGCGCCTGCAACTGATTCGAAAATCCGGCGTCCACAGGCAGTCTCCACTAGGCACCCTGGGGCTGACCGCCGCCGCCATCCTCCATAGGATTTAACGCAATGACCATTCTCGTCACCGGCAGCGCCGGCTTCATCGGCGCCAACTTCGTTCTCGACTGGCTGGCAGGCAATGACGAAAAGGTCATCAGCCTCGACAAGCTGACCTACGCCGGCAACCGCCAGAACCTGGCCAGCCTGGGCGGCGACGAGCGGCATGTGTTCGTGCACGGCGACATCGGCGATGGCGAACTGGTCTCCCGTCTGCTGGCCGAGCACCAGCCCCGCGCCATACTGAACTTCGCCGCTGAATCCCACGTCGACCGCTCCATCCACGGCCCGGAAGACTTCATCCAGACCAATATCGTCGGCACCTTCCGCCTGCTGGAAGCGGTGCGCGCCTACTGGAATGGCCTTGGCGACGAGCCCAAAGCCGCCTTCCGCTTCCTCCACGTCTCCACCGACGAGGTCTACGGCTCGCTGGGTCCGAACGATCCGGCCTTCCGCGAAAGCAACAAGTACGAACCGAACAGCCCCTACTCGGCCTCCAAGGCCGCGTCCGACCACCTGGTCCGCGCCTACCACCACACCTACGGGCTGCCGGTGCTGACCACCAACTGCTCGAACAACTACGGCCCCTATCACTTCCCCGAGAAGCTGATCCCGCTGGTCATCCACAACGCCCTGGCCGGCAAGCCGCTGCCGGTCTACGGCGACGGCCAGCAGGTCCGCGACTGGTTGTACGTGAAGGATCATTGCGCAGCCATCCGCCGCGTGCTGGAAGCCGGCCAGCTGGGCGAAACCTACAACGTCGGCGGCTGGAACGAGAAAGCCAATATCGACGTGGTCCATACCCTGTGCGACATCCTCGACCAGGAGCAGCCGCGGGCCGACGGACGGAGCTACCGCGAGCAGATCACCTTCGTCAAAGATCGCCCCGGACACGACCGCCGCTACGCCATCGACGCCACCCGCCTCGAACGCGAGCTGGGCTGGAAACCGGCGGAAACCTTCGAGACCGGCATCCGCAAGACCGTGCGCTGGTACCTGGACAACCAGGCCTGGGTGAACAACGTCACCAGCGGCGCATACCGTGAATGGGTAGGTAAGCAGTACGCATGAACAAGATCCTTCTACTCGGCGCCAACGGCCAGGTCGGCTGGGAACTCCAGCGCGCCCTCGCGCCCCTGGCGCAACTGGTGATCTGTGACCGGCAACGGGCCGACCTGAGCGACCTCGCGGGGCTGGCCCGGCTGGTCGCCGAAGAACGTCCCGAGGTGATCGTCAACGCCGGCGCCTACACCGCGGTGGACAAGGCCGAAGGCGACGTCGACGCTGCCCGCCGGATCAATGCCGAGGCTGTCGCGACCCTGGCCCAGGCGGCTCGGGAAATCGATGCCTGGCTGGTGCACTACTCCACCGACTACGTCTTCGACGGCAGCGGCGACACGCCCTTCGAGGAAGACGCCGCCACCGGCCCCCTGGGCGTCTATGGCCAGACCAAGCTGGAAGGCGAATTCGCCATCCGCGAGAGCGGCTGCCGCCACCTGATCTTCCGCACCAGTTGGGTCTATGCCGCGCGCGGGGCGAACTTCGCCAAGACCATGCTGCGCCTGGCCAAGGAGCGCGACGAACTGCGCGTCATCGCCGACCAGGTGGGCGCACCGACCAGCGCCGAACTGATCGCCGACGTCACCGCCCTGGCGCTGCAGCGCCTGGCCCATGATGCCGGCCTGCGCGAACGCGCCAGCGGCACCTATCACCTGGTGGCCAGCGGCGAGACCAGTTGGCACCGCTATGCCCAGTTCGTCATCGGCGAAGCCATCCACCTGGGCGCCGGCCTGCGCGCCACGCCAGAACGCATCGCCCCCATCGCCACCAGCGAATATCCGCTGCCGGCGAAACGCCCGGCCAACTCGCGCCTGGCCAACGACAAGCTGCAACGCACCTTCGGCCTGGTACTGCCCACCTGGGAGTACCATGTCCAACGCATGATCCGGGAACTGGTAGACCAGGGAGCAATATGAAACGCAAAGGCATCATCCTCGCCGGGGGTTCCGGCACCCGCCTGCATCCGGCGACCCTGGCCATCTCCAAGCAGCTGCTGCCGGTCTACGACAAGCCGATGATCTACTACCCGCTCAGCACCCTGATGCTGGCGGGCATCCGCGACATCCTGATCATCTCCACCCCGCAGGACACCCCGCGCTTCGAGCAACTGCTCGGCGACGGCAGCCAGTGGGGCCTGAACCTGCAGTACGCCGTGCAACCGTCCCCGGACGGCCTGGCCCAGGCGTTCCTGATCGGCGAGGAGTTCATCGGCAACGACCTCTGCGCCCTGGTGCTGGGCGACAACATCTACCACGGCCACGACTTCCAGGAACTGCTGGTCAGCGCCATGCAGCGTACCTCCGGCGCCAGCGTGTTCGCCTACCACGTGCATGATCCGGAGCGTTACGGCGTGGTCGAGTTCAATGCCGACGGCAAGGCCATCAGCCTCGAGGAAAAGCCGGCCAAGCCGAAGTCCAGCTACGCGGTGACCGGCCTGTACTTCTACGACAACCAGGTGATCGACATCGCCAAGAACATCAAGCCCTCCGCCCGCGGCGAGCTGGAGATCACCGATGTCAACAAGGCCTACCTGGAAGCCGGCAAGCTTTCCGTGGAAATCATGGGCCGCGGCTACGCCTGGCTGGACACCGGCACCCACGACTCGCTGCTGGAAGCCAGCCACTTCATCGCCACCCTGGAAAACCGCCAGGGCCTGAAGGTCGCCTGCCCGGAAGAGATCGCCTTCCGCCAGAAGTGGATCAGCGCCGAGCAGCTCGAAGCCCTGGCCGCCCCGCTGGCCAAGAATGGCTATGGCCAATACCTGAAACGCCTGCTGGTCGAGACCGTCTACTGATGAAAGCTACCCGTCTTGCAATCCCGGAAGTGGTCCTGATCGAACCCAAGGTCTTCGGCGACGACCGCGGCTTCTTCTTCGAAAGCTTCAACCACCAGCAATTCGAGGAAGCCATCGGCCGCCCGGTGAAGTTCGTCCAGGACAACCATTCGCGCTCCTCGAAGGGCGTGCTGCGCGGCCTGCACTACCAGCTCCAGAATCCCCAGGGGAAACTGGTGCGCGTGGTCAACGGCGAAGTCTTCGACGTCGCCGTGGACATGCGCCGCTCCTCGCCGACATTCGGCAAATGGGTAGGCGCCCTGCTGAGCGCAGAGAACAAGCACCAGCTGTGGGTACCGGAAGGTTTCGCCCATGGCTTCGTGGTGCTGTCGGACTCGGCGGACTTCCTCTACAAGACCACCGACTACTACGCACCGCAGCATGAGCGCTGCCTGGCCTGGAACGATGCCGAGGTGGGCGTGGACTGGATGCTCGAGCGTCTTGCCGGCGTCAGCCCGCAGCTCTCGGCCAAGGATCAGGTCGGCAAGGCACTCTCCGAGGCCGAGTGCTACGCATGAACCCCCACGCAGCGGCTCCGGTTTCCCTGCCGTCTCTACTGCGCAGCCTGTGGGCCCATGGACAGTTGATCGTGCAAATGACCCGCCGCGAAGTGGTGGGTCGCTACAAGGGCTCGGTCATGGGGCTGCTGTGGTCCTTCCTCAATCCGCTGTTCATGCTGGCGGTGTATACCTTCGTGTTCTCGGTGGTATTCAAGGCCCGATGGGGTGGCAGCGAAGATGAAAGCCGTGGCCAGTTCGCCGTCATCCTGTTCGCGGGGATGATCGTGCACGGCCTCTTCGCCGAAGTGCTGAACCGGGCGCCGACGCTGATCCTCGGCAACGTCAACTACGTGAAGAAAGTGGTCTTCCCGCTGGAGATCCTGCCGGTGGTCAGCCTGGCCGCCGCGCTCTTCCACAGCCTGGTGAGCGTCGTCGTACTGCTGGGCGCCAAACTGCTGATTACCGGCACCCTGCAGTGGACATCGGTATTCCTGCCGCTGGTCCTGCTGCCCCTGATGATCTTCACCCTGGGCCTGGCCTGGTTTCTCGCCTCCCTTGGCGTCTACCTGCGCGACGTGGGCCAGACAATCGGAATCCTCACCACCATCATGCTGTTCCTGTCCCCGGTGTTCTTCCCGGTCACCGCGCTGCCGGAAAACCTGCGCCCATTGATGATGGCCAACCCGCTGACCTTCATCATCGAGCAGGCCCGGGATGTGCTGATCTGGGGCCGCCTGCCGGCCTGGCGAGGTCTGACGCTCTACATGCTGGCATCCAGCCTGACCGCCTGGCTCGGCTATGCCTGGTTCCAGAAGACACGTCGAGGTTTCGCGGATGTCCTCTGACGATGTGGCGATCCGCGTCCGCGGTATCAGCAAGTGCTTCACGACATACGATAAGCCCCATGACCGCCTGAAACAGGCGTTCATGCCACGCCTGTACCGCCTGCTGGGCCGCCCCGCGCCCCACTATGGCCGGGAATTCTGGGCGCTGAAGGACATCGACTTCGAAATTGCCCGTGGCGAAACCGTGGGCATCGTCGGCCGTAACGGTTCCGGCAAGTCGACCCTGCTACAGATCATTTGCGGCACCCTGATGCCGACCAGCGGCGAGGTCGAAACCCATGGCCGCATCGCCGCGCTGCTGGAGCTGGGCTCGGGCTTCAACCCCGAATTCAGCGGGCGCGAGAACGTCTACCTGAACGCCTCGGTCCTTGGTCTGAGCCGCCAGGAGGTGGACGAGCGCTTCGACAGCATCCTGGCCTTCGCCGACATCGGCGACTTCATCGACCAGCCGGTGAAGAACTACTCCAGCGGCATGGCCCTGCGCCTGGCCTTTGCGGTGCAGGCGCAAGTCGACCCGGACATCATGATCGTCGACGAGGCCCTGGCGGTCGGGGATGCGCGCTTCCAGGCGAAATGCTTCGAACGCCTGCGCCAATTGAAGGAGAACGGCACCAGCATCCTGCTGGTCACCCACTCCAGCGAGCAGGTGGTCACCCACTGCTCGCGCGCCATCCTCCTGGACTCGCATCAGGTACGGATGATCGGCGAGCCGCGGCCGGTGATGAACCGTTACATGGACTTGTTGTTCGGGCGAGAAAAGCGCGAGGGCAGCGCTACCGAGGCACCTGTCGCGCAACAACTATCCGCTGAGGAGTCGCAGCTCAGCTTCGACGAAGACACCTTCGCCAGCCGGCCGCACTACAACCCCCACGAATATCGCTGGGGCGACGGTGGCGCAAGCATCCTCGACTTCGAGCTGCGTGCCGATGGACGTGCCTTCTCCCACAGCGCGGAATCTGGAACGAAGATCACGCTGGATGTGGCCATCCGTTTCAATCACCTGGTGGTCAATCCGATCCTAGGCTTCAACATCAAGACCAAGGAGGGCGTCACCCTCTGCGGCAGCAACTCTTTCCTGCTGGGCTGCGATCAGTTCCAGGGCTCAGGCCAGCCGGGCCAGGTGCTGCGCATGCGCCTGCAATTCCACAACCACCTGGCCTGCGGAGACTATTTTCTTTCACTGGGCATAGCTTCACGACAGGGCGAGGACATAGTCCCGCATGATCGTCGCTACGACTCCATACACCTGGTGGTGGCACCCACCGAAACAGTCCTGGGACTCGTTGACCTGGGACTGACCATGGAAATGAATCAGGTACTCGTTGATGTTCCAACTTGAGAGCAAGGGCTATGTGTTCGACGCCGAGCAGGGGATCTGGAGACGTCCGGACTATGCGGGAATAGCCTATAGCGACGGGGACAATGCCGAAACTCGGCTCGGTCGAATTATCCATGCGGCATCTGACCTGTCGGTACTTTCGTCCGAATTACGCCTTCAGTGCCAAGACTGGCAAACGCTCTACCATCTCAGCTCTCAACGAGCCAATGTACTGCGTCCCTTCGAACATCTGCTCAAGGGCAAGGTCCTGGAGATTGGCGCAGGCTGCGGGGCCATCAGCCGCTACCTGGGCGAGGCTGGCGGCCAGATACTATCCTTGGAAGGCAGCCCGCGACGCGCCACAATCGCGGCTAGCCGTACTCGTGATCTCGACAACGTGACGGTACTGGCCGAACGTTTCGACGATTTTCAGACTGACGAACGCTTCGATGCCATCACCCTGATCGGGGTCCTCGAATACGCGAGCATGTTCAGCACTGGGGAGAACCCTGCCCTGAGTATGCTGGAACGAATCCGAGGCTTGCTAAACCCCGGGGGACGTCTTTTTGTCGCCATCGAAAACCAGTTGGGTCTCAAGTATTTCGCCGGGGCCCCGGAAGACCACCTCGGTCTGGCGATGTATGGAATCGAGGGACGCTATAGGAAAGGCCAGCCGCAAACCCATGGCCGCAAGGTGCTATCGGAACTGATGCGTCAGGCCGGTTTCCCCAATGTCGAATTCCTTGCGCCCTTCCCCGACTACAAGCTACCCAGGTCGATCGTGACCGAGCACGGCTGCAATGCGGCGGACTTTGATGCAGCAGCCTTCGCCTGGCAAACAGTGCAGTCCGACCCACAATTACCCCGCTCACTTCATTTCAGCCTGTCGCGCAGTTGGCCAACGATATTTGCCAATGGATTGGGCATGGATCTGGCCAACTCCTTTATCGTCGTGGCGAGCGAGTCCGGACAGCCGGCGGTAGCGAGTGATCTGCTAGCCCTGCATTACAGCACCGAGCGCCGCAAAGCCTACTGTAAAGAAGCCAGGTTCCAACGTTGTACCGATGCAGCTATCCGTGTTCGCAATCAGCGCCTTGGCACCTCGATTGACGACAGCGAAGCCGCCTATCAACTCAGCTTCACCGCCGAAGAGCCATACTGGAGCGGACAATTGCTGAGCCAGGAGTTCAACGAACTCATCTCTACCCCCGACTGGACGATCGAGCAAGGCGTTGGTTACCTGCGCCAGTTTCTTTACCGGCTCCAGGAACTCCTTGCTTCCCTCGGTCACGACTCAGTAGATCTGAAACAAGCTCGGAGCCAGCTTCCTGGCATCCTGATGGATGCGCTGCCGCACAACATTGTCGTCGACGCACAAGGTACTACGCATCTCTTCGATACCGAATGGCACAGCAGGAAAAAGCTCGAGCTTGGTTTTTTACTCTGCCGCGGCCTGTTCTTACTGATCAACCAGGCCAACAATCTTCAAGCGCCGCAAGGCAATGCAGGTATTTCCCGGGCAACATTGGTCCTAGAGCTTCTGGCTGCGACAGGACTGCAGCTCGACGAAGGGGACCTGGAGCGCTACCAACAGCAAGAAGCAGACTTTCAACAGCAAGTCACCGGGCAGCCAATCGAGCAACTGGACAGTTGGCGACTCACCGATCCACTCGTCGTCACGCCATCCGCCTTGGCGAGCCTCTATTACGCTACCGATAAGCAAGATTTCAATGAGCAGGCCAGCTACCATCACCCCCTCCATATAGGGCGCCAATTGGTCGAGATTCCCCTTCACTCAGCAGGGGAGTCCATCAGGCGCCTTCGGTTGGATCCCTCGGATCGACCGAGTTGGCTGGTCATTCATGAACTGGAAGTCCTGAACACAAGTGGTCAGGTACTGTGGAAGCACTCCACAGCCCCGCAACCATTTTGCATAGGGCTCGACATCGTGCTGGACAGCGACGGCCAAGCGCTACTGTATGCCGAAAACAACGACCCGCAGATATATTTGCCAGAATTGCCGCCATATGGCGAACTGATCGTACGCTTGGACATTGATCTGCTTGATGGGGGACAAGCCAATCGTCTCGCCCGGCAGTTGGAGCGGGCGAACTCGCAACACAATGAAGTTCTGCAAGAGCTGCTGGAAAGTAGACAACGAGCCGACAAGCTGCAATTGCACGCGGATGGGTTACAACAGCGTCTGGCTGATAATGACCATCTGATTCGTATGCTGAACAACAGCCTCGATGAAATCCGCAATTCCACCAGTTGGCGCCTCACCCGCCCGCTCCGCCTGGCCGGGCGCTTGTCCCGCAGGGCACTGAACGCCGCGCGGGCGGCGCGACACCTGGCTCGCCAACACGGCTGGCGCAAGTTGCTGGAACGCGGCCTCCAGGTGCTACGTCGGGAGGGTCTGCGCGGGGTCGTCGCGCGTGCGCGCCAGCATCGCCGGCTGCAGCTGCAACAGCCACTGCCGGCTACCAACCTGCTGAAGGTCGTACCCACAATCCTGGGCAGGGATGCGGCAGGCCGTTACCAACTGGCCAAGACCGGTGGTTATTGCTACATCCCCCCCGCTCGACCGGATGATCTGGAAACCCGCATCGAATCCATCAGCAGCCGCCCGTACTTCTCGATAGTGGTGCCGGTATACAACACTCCGCTGGACCTGCTGGACAAGCTGCTGGCTTCGGTGCGCAATCAGTGGTATCCGCACTGGCAATTGATCCTGGCGGACGACAAGAGTCCCGCCGAGGACATTCAGGTTGCCCTCGCGAGCATCGACGACCCGCGCATCAAGGTGCTGCGCCTGGAAAAGAACCAGGGCATCTCCGGCGCCACCAACGCGGCCATCGAGGCGTCCGACGGCGATTTCATCGTGTTCCTCGACCACGACGACGAGCTGACCGCCGACTGCCTCTACGAAATGGCGCTGTGCATCGAACGCGACGCACCCGACTTCATCTACAGCGACGAGGACAAGCTGGCCGAGGATGGCAGCTACACCCAGCCGCACTTCAAGCCGGACTGGTCGCCGGACACGATGATGAGCACCATGTTCACCTGCCACGCCTCCTGCGTGCGCAAGAGCCTGCTGGAAAAGACCGGGTTGCTGCGCAGCCAGTTCGATGGCTGCCAGGACTGGGACTTCGTGCTGCGGGTCGCCGAACATACCCGGCGGATCAGCCACATCCCGAAGGTGCTCTATCACTGGCGGATCATTCCCGCCTCGGTGGCCTCGGACATCGCCGCCAAACCCTACGTCCTCGAAGCCTCGCGCCAGGTACGCCTGGATGCGCTGCGCCGCCGCGGCCTGGCCGGCGACGTGGAGCCCGTCACCCAGGTGCCCGGCTACTTCCGGGTCAACTATCACCTGCAGGGAACGCCGCGGATCTCGATCATCATTCCCAGCCGCGACAATTCCGAAGTGCTGCGCCGCTGCCTGGACTCGATCCGCAGCCAGACGACCTACGCCAACCACGAAATCATTCTTCTGGACAATGGCTCGGTGCAACCCGAGACACTGGCCTACCTGGAAACCCAGAAGAAGCAGGAAGGCACCCAGGTCATCCGCCACGACGCTCCCTTCAATTTCTCCGAGCTGAACAACCTGGGCGTTCGGCACTCCCGGGGAGACATCCTGCTGTTCCTCAATGACGACACAGAAGTGCTCTGTCCGGACTGGCTCGAGCGCATGGGTGGATATGCCCAGCTGCCGCATGTCGCAGCCGTTGGTGCGAAGCTGTTGTACCCCGGCAACAAGGGCATACAGCACGCCGGGGTTCTGAACCTGGCCAATGGTCCGGTGCATGCCTTCCTGCATCATGACAGCGAGGCACCAGCCTACTTCATGCGCAACCTGCTCGAATACAACTGGATGGCGGTCACCGGCGCCTGCCTGATGATGGAACGCAGCAAGTTCGACGCGCTCGGCGGTTTCGACGAATCGTTCCCCGTGGCCTACAACGATATCGAGCTGTGCTTCCGCGGCATCGAGCGCGGCTACTTCAATGTGGTCTGCCAGGCCGTCTCGCTGGTCCACCACGAGTCCGTCAGCCGCGGTCTGGACCAGATCGATCCGGCGAAGCTGGCGCGCCTGCAGAACGAACAGGCCCGGCTCTATCAGAAGCATCCGCAGTATTTCCAGTACGACCCCTTCCATAATCCGAATCTGCATCCCAGCGGGCTCAACTTCGAGGTGCCGGCCTGATGCACGCCAACCTGATGCCGTCCTCCCCTGCAGAAGCCACGCGGTCCTATGACCTGAGCGAACTCGAACGCCTGATGGAACAGGCCGAGGCTGTGTCCTTCGATTTCTTCGACACCCTCTTCGTGCGCCCACTGCTCGACCCCGAGGACGCCTTCGAGATCCTGGCGCAACGCCACGCCATGCCGGACTTCCGCAGTCGCCGGCAGGCGGCCCAGGCAGGAGCCTTCCGCAACATGCTCGCCGCAGGCCGCAAGGAAATCACCTTGCAGGACATTTACGCCTGCTTCGAGGGCGACCAGGCCCATGCGATGATGCGCGCGGAATACGAACTGGAACTGGAGCTGATCGAGCCCAACCCGGACCTGTTCCCGCTGTTCCAGCGCCTGGTGGCTGCCGGCAAGGCCGTCGCGATCACCTCGGACATGTATTTCTCGGCGGACTTCTTCCTCGACGCCCTGCGCCCCTACGGCCTGGAGTCGGTGCCGCTGTTCATTTCGGCCGACTGCAATGCCACCAAACGCGACAGCGGCGAGCTGTTCGACCACGTCGTACGGCATTTCAACCTCCCGGCCAACCGCATCCTGCACATTGGCGACAGCCTGTTGGGCGACGTGACCCGACCGCAGGAGAAGGGCCTGATGGCCTATCACTACCAACCACTGCGCAGCAAGCCCAGGGAGAAAGGTCTTTCCCTAGGCACTTCGATCGGCCATGGCCTGCTGCACACCCAGGGCCGGACCATCGACGCGGACAGCTATGAAGAACTGGGCTTCCTGTATGGTGGCCCGGCAACCGTCGGTTTCCTCCAGTGGATCAGCGAGCAGGCACGCCGTGACCGGATCGATCACGTTCTGTTCCTGTCGCGTGACGGATTCGCCCTCGAGCGCGTTGCGCGGCTGCGCCCGGAGCTGGCGCTGCCACGCAACGATTACTTCTATGGCTCGCGGATAGCCTTCACCCTCGCCGCCATCACCGAGCAGAACTTCACTCACCACCTGCCCTTCCTGCTGTCCGGCAGCGATGGACTCGCCCCCTGCGAACTGCTCGAACGCATTGGCGTAACCGCGCCGGCGGCAGAGGTGATGAACGACCTCGGCCTGGGCAGTGAAACCATCATTTCCCCCGCACTGCAGGAGACCTTGACCCGCTTCCTGTATGCCTATCGATGGGAAATCCTCAAGGTTTGCCAGACGAATCGACGGGCACTGTTCGGTTACCTGCAGCAGATCGGCCTGAAGGCAGGCCAACGCGTGGCACTTGTGGATGTGGGTTGGAGCGGCACGACCCAGGAAGCATTCGAGCAAGCCGTGCGCCCGCTGCTGCCGCTGGAAACCCACGGCTACTATTTCTGCCTGGCGGATACACCGGAGCGTCGTCGGCGCGATGGCCAGCAAAGCATGCGGGCCCTGTTCGACGGAACGAACACTGCCCCGGACGTCCTTTCGCGCCTCTACACCAATCGCGTTGCCGTCGAGTTGTTCTTCTCCGCGCCGCATGACTCCGTCATCGGGCTGGTGCCCGGCACGCCGGTGAGCATTCGCAGCGATGCCGGCCGTGATGCCTGCGATGATCTGCAAGGCGTGTCCAACGCCATCTGCGGTGGCATCGAATCGTTCGCCAGATTCTTCTATCCGCTGCAGGAACGCCTGCAGCTCCGCCTGCAACCGCAGGACATCGCCTGGCCAATGGTGGAACTCGCCAGCACGAGCAACTGGGATAACCTGCCGCTGATCAAGCGTCTGAGGAACTTCGATGCCTGGGGTAGCTCGCGCAACCGGACCCTGACCATCACCGACTACCTGAGGGCTCATTGATAGCGGAGAACGCCTCCGCCGCGCTCCAGTCGGCGCCTGCCAGAACAAGAACGAAAAATCGAAGGACCTGCGGAGGGATTGAACAATGGTGTCATTCAGCAAGGCAAACATCGTTTGGCAGCAGGGCAACATATCGCCACAACGACGCCAGCACCTGCTTGGCCAACGTCCCTGTACCCTCTGGCTCACCGGGCTGAGCGGGGCGGGCAAGTCGACGCTGGCCTTCGCCCTGGAGCATGCCTTGATCGAACAGGGCCGGCCCTGCTACGTGCTGGACGGTGATAACGTCCGTCACGGGCTGAATCGCAACCTGGGCTTCACGCCTGCCGACCGCGCCGAGAACATCCGGCGCATCGCCGAAGTGGCCCGCCTGATGAACGATGCGGGGCTGATCGTGATCACCGCTTTCATCTCGCCCTACCGCGAAGACCGCGCCATGGCCCGGCAGATCATCGGCGAGCACAGTTTCCAGGAAGTCCACGTGAGTACGCCCCTGGCCGTCTGCGAATCGCGCGATCCAAAAGGCCTGTACCTCAAGGCGCGCAGCGGCGACATCCAGGAGTTCACGGGTATTTCTTCCCCCTATGAACCCCCGGAGGCGCCTGAACTGGTACTCGACACCCATGAGCTGCCGGCCGAGGAATCGCTCTTCCGCCTACTGGAACTGGCGCTGGCGAGCAGCCGCCTGTCCTCCTTCCCCTGAGTGAACCGCAGGTGGCACGCTCTACTCGGCTCCCGCCTCCGGCCCAGTGGCGCTATGCCCTGGCGTTCCTGGTGCTGCTGTGGCCATTGCTTTGGTTGCTCCATCACTTCGCCGAGCGCTACTACAACGAGCAACTCGCCGAGCAGAACCAGCAGACCCTAGACCTCTACGTCGGCAACCTGCTCGGCACGCTGCGTCGCTACGAGGACCTGCCACCGATCCTCAGCGAGCTGCCGGCGCTACGGGCCACCCTGCGGCAGACCGAAGACCTGGAAACGAGGGACACGGCGAACGCCCGCCTGGCGGAGATCCGTCAGCGCACCGGTGCCGACGTCATCTACCTGATGCGCCCCGACGGGCAGACCCAGGCCGCCTCCAACTGGGACCAGCCGGACAGCTTCGTCGGCCGCAACTTCGCCTTCCGCCCTTATTACAAGGACGCGATCCAGGGTAAACCGGCGCGCTTCTTCGGCCTCGGCACCACCTCCAACCGGCGCGGCTACTACTTCGCCAGCGAAGTCCGGGATCCCGACAGATTGCTGGGCGTTCTGGTGGTCAAGCTGGACCTGGAACACATGGAACAGCTCTGGGGCAATACCCCGGAGCAACTGCTGGTCACCGACAGCAATGGCGTGGTCATCCTTTCCTCCAACAGCGCCTGGCGTTTCCATGCCAGCCGTCCGCTGTCGCCAGCCAAGCGGCGTGAGATCGCCGAGAACATTCCCTATCCGGTGCTCGATCCCAAGCCGCTGCGAATCGATGAGAAACGCTGGATCAGCCTCAGCCGCGAACTTCCGGAAACCGGCTGGACGGTGAGCATCTACACGCCGAAGGCGCAGATCGACAGGCCAGTACGCAGCGTGCTGCTGATAGGCGGCGCAACCCTCATGACCCTGCTGCTGTTGCTCGCCCTGCTGAGCATCAGCCGCCGTCACTATCTCGAGCGCATCGCCCTGGAGGCCCAGGCCAAGCGCCAGCTGGAGATGCGCGTACTGGAGCGCACCCAGGAACTGGAAGATGCCAACGCCCGTCTGCAGCAGGAGGTACACGACCGCGAGCAGGCTCAACGCGAGTTGATGCACGCCCAGGACGAAGTGGTCCAGGCCGGCAAACTGACTGCCCTGGGCACTATGTCGGCGAGTATCAGCCACGAGCTCAACCAGCCGCTCGCCGCCATCCGCAGCTACGCCGACAACGCCAGGGTGCTGCTCGACCACCAGCGCCTCGACGACGCCCGCGGCAATCTCGATCAGATCAGCTCGCTGACCGAGCGCATGGCCTCGATCATCGCCCATCTCAAGGCCTATGCCCGCGGTGCGCGGCGTGCGCCGGAGAACGTAGCCCTGCAACCGGCGATCAACGATGCCCTGGCCCTGGTGGCCAGCCGGCGCCAGGCGATGAACGTCGAGTTGCAGCGTGACCTGCCCGACGCACCGATCTGGGTGCAGGCCGGCGAAACGCGCCTGCGACAGATCCTCGCCAACCTGCTCTCCAACGCACTCGACGCCCTAAGCGAGAAGGCCCCGCCGCGGCGCCTCTGGCTCACGGCCGAGCAGAAGCCGGACGGCATCGTCCTGTACCTGCGCGACAACGGCCCGGGCTTCTCGGAACAAGCCCTGGCCCACGCCCGCGAACCCTTCTTCACCACCAAGACCAGCGCCAAGGGCCTGGGCCTTGGCCTGGCCATTTGCGACACCCTGCTACGCGCCCTCGGCGGCCGCCTGGAACTGGGCAATCACCCCGAGGGCGGCGCTCTCGTACAATTGCACCTGTTGCCGGGAGTCCCCGGCGTGATGCCGACGCCCCAGGAGGAAACCCGCGCATGAGCAGTGCCGCATTCGCCGCCGATACCCAGGTCCTGCTGATCGACGATGACCCGCACCTGCGCCAGGCGCTGGGCCAGACACTCGACCTCGCTGGCTTCCGCGCCACCAGCCTGGGCGATGCCCGGGAGCTGGACGCCAGCCTCGCGCGCGACTGGCCGGGCGTGGTGGTGAGCGATATCCGCATGCCTGGCGTCGACGGCCTGCAGTTGCTGGAACAGTTGCATGCCCAGGACCCGGAGTTGCCGGTGATCCTGATCACCGGGCATGGCGACGTGCCCCTGGCGGTCAAGGCCATGCGCGCCGGCGCCTATGACTTCCTCGAGAAGCCCTTCCCCAGCGACGCCCTGCTCGATAGCGTGCGCCGCGCCCTGGAGGTGCGTCGCCTGGTGCTGGAGAACCGCAGCCTGCGCATGGCCCTGGCCGAGCGCAAGGAAATGAAAGGGCGCCTGGTCGGCCAGTCGGCCGGCATGCAGCGCCTGCAGGAGCAGGTGGCAGCCTTGTCCGGACTGCAGGCCGACGTGCTGATCCTCGGCGAGACCGGCTCCGGCAAGGAAGTGGTGGCCCGTGCGCTGCACGACCTGTCCAACCGACGCAACGGCCCCTTCGTCGCCATCAACGCCGGCGCCCTGGCCGAGTCGGTGGTGGAAAGCGAGCTGTTCGGCCACGAGCAGGGCGCGTTCACCGGTGCGCAGAAGCGCCGTATCGGCAAGTTCGAGTTCGCCAACGGCGGCACCCTGTTCCTCGACGAGATCGAGAGCATGAGCCTGGACGTCCAGGTCAAGCTGCTGCGCCTGCTGCAGGAACGAGTGGTCGAGCGGCTGGGTTCGAACCAGTTGATTCCGCTGGACATCCGCATCATCGCCGCGACCAAGGAAGACCTGCGCCTGGCCGCCGACGACGGGCGTTTCCGCGCCGACCTCTATTACCGCCTGAACGTCGCCAGCCTGCGCATTCCGCCGCTGCGCGAGCGCGGCGAAGACATCCTGCTGCTGTTCCAGCATTTCGCCGAGCGCGCCGCGCAACGCCACGGCATTGCGGCCCGCACCCTTTCCCCCGCGCAACGCGCGCAACTGCTGGGGCACAGCTGGCCGGGCAATGTGCGCGAGCTGCAGAACGTCGCCGAACGCTTCGCCCTGGGCCTGGACCTTGGCCTGGACGAATACCAGGCCAACGCCCCCGCCCAGGCGGTCGGTGGCTCGCTGAACGAACAGGTAGAGGCCTTCGAACGCGCGCTGATCGCCGCCGAGATGGCCAACCAGCACAGCTCGCTACGCAGCCTGGCCGAGACGCTGGGTGTGCCGCGCAAGACCCTGCACGACAAGTTGCGCAAGCATGGGCTGCTGTTCAACCAGCCTGAGGGTACGTCAGGAGACGATTGAGGGCCCTCTGTCAGTTATCGGCTTTTTCTACGCCAGCTCAGCAGCTAGTATCCGCGCTTGCAGATTTACAAGAACGTAAAAGCATTTTTGCTCAATGGACTCTTCTCATGGACTTATCGAGGTAGTAGTACGTGTCAGCCCCCTTGGTCGTCGATCTTGATGGCACTCTTATCCACAGCGACCTACTGCTCGAATCCGGCCTGAGCTTTCTCAAGCGCCATCCTCTGAAGGCGTTGTCGCCTCTACGCTGGCTGGCCGGTGGCAAGGCGAACCTGAAAAGCCGCCTGGCCGGCGTAGCGCCAGTGGACGTCTCGGTACTGCCTTACAACAAGGCGGTCATCGAACTGATCCAACGCAAGAAGGAAGAAGGCCATCGCATCGTCCTGGCAACGGCCAGCCATCGTAGCTATGCCGAGCAGATCGCCGAACACCTCGGCCTGTTCGACCAGGTCCTGGCGACCGACGAGCACATCAACCTCTCGGCCCACCGCAAACGTGACGCTTTGGTCGCCGAATTCGGCATGCAGGGCTTTGATTACGCCGGCAACTCCAGTGATGACCTGCCCGTCTGGCAGGCTGCCCGCCGCGCCTATGTGGTGAACTCCAGCGGCAAGATCAGCCAGCGCGCTCACAGCCATGGCAACGTCGAGGAAGAGCTCAAGCATGAGGTGCAGGTCGCCCGCACCTGGATCAAAGCCTTGCGCATGCACCAATGGGCGAAGAACGCCCTGATTTTCGTGCCCTTGCTGGCCAGCCATCGCCTGCTGGAAACCCACTTGCTGCTCAATGGGTTGCTGGCATTCCTGTTCTTCGGTCTGTGCGCATCGAGCGTCTACGTGCTGAACGACCTGCTGGACCTGGAGGACGACCGTCACCACGCGAGCAAATTCCGCCGGCCGTTCGCCAGTGGCGCGTTGTCGATCAAGAGCGGCCTGCTCGCGTTCCCGCTACTATTGCTGGCCGGATTCAGCGGCGCCCTGCTGCTGTTGCCGTGGAAATTCAGCCTCGCGCTTCTGGCCTACTACCTGCTGACACTGGCCTACTCCTTCTGGCTGAAACGCCGAATGGCGGTGGATGTGCTGGTCCTGGCGATGCTCTATACCTCGCGCATCATTGCCGGCACCTTTGCCTTCGAGGTGAAGCTGACCTTCTGGATGCTGGCATTCTCGATGTTCATCTTCCTCAGCCTGGCGCTGGTCAAGCGCTACGCCGAGTTGCGCGATGCCCGGATGAAGGGCAAGAACCAGAAGACCCGCGGGCGCGGCTATTACCCCGATGACCTGGAGATGGTTTCCTCGCTGGGAGCCTCGTCGGGCTACCTGTCGGTGATGGTGCTGGCGCTCTACATCCAGGATGGCAGCACGGCGGCGATGTACCACTATCCACAGCTGATTTGGCTGGCCTGCCCGCTGCTGCTCTACTGGATCACCCGGATCTGGATGCTGACCCACCGTGGGCTGATGCACGACGACCCTGTGGTCTTCGCCATCAAGGATCGCACCAGTCTACTCATCGGCGCGTGCTTCGCACTGATCTTCTGGGTGGCCGCCTGATGGCCCGCCACCTGGCGTCCTGGGGACGCTACCCTTACGCCCCCCAGGAACTGCACCCCTGCGCCTGGCGTGATGAACTGCCGCCGCTATTCCAGCGTCTGGCAGCCAAAGGAACATTGCCCTATGGCAATGGCCGCAGCTACGGCGACAGTTGCCTGGCAGCCAGTGGCGAACTGCTGCAGACACGCCAACTGGACCGGTTGCTGGCAGCCGACTGGGAACAGGGCGTGGTTCGGGCGGAGGCAGGGGTGACCCTGGCCGAGCTGCTGGCGGTCGCCATCCCCCGCGGCTGGTTCCTGCCGGTCACCCCCGGCACCAAGTTCGTGACCCTCGGTGGCGCGCTAGCCAACGACGTGCACGGCAAGAACCATCACGTCCGCGGGACCTTTGGCCGCCACGTGCGCCGCTTCGCCTTGCTCCGCTCGGACCAGGCCGCCCCGCTGGAATGCAGCACCACGGAAAACCCCGAGCTGTTCCGCGCCAGCATCGGCGGCCTCGGCCTGACCGGCGTCATCGCCTGGGTCGAGTTGCAGCTGATGCCGATCGCCTCCAGCCGCATCGACAGCATCACCGTGCGCTTCGACTCCCTGGGCGAGTTCTTCAGCCTGTCCGAAGAGTTCGACAAGACCCACGAGTACACCGTGGCCTGGATAGATTGCCTGGCCAGGGGCCACTCCACCGGGCGCGGCGTGTTCTCGGTGGGTAACCACGCCCGGGAAGGCGCCCTGGAAGTCGATGGACGGCCCCGGCTGAGCGTGCCCTTGACGCCGCCGGTCACCCTGATGAACAAGCTCAGCCTGAACCTGTTCAACAACGCCTATTTCCATCTGCACAAGCCTGGGCGACACGCAGCGCAGGGCAGCTATGACCCGTTCTTCTACCCGCTGGACAGTATCCTGCACTGGAATCGCATCTACGGACGCAAGGGTTTCCAGCAGTACCAGTGCGTCATTCCGGAGGCTGCCGCCGAATCCGCCATGGCGGACATACTGGCCAGCATCGCGGCCAGCGGCAGCGGCTCCTTCCTGGCGGTGATGAAGCGCTGCGGCGACGTGCCCTCCCCGGGCCTGATGTCCTTCCCGATGCCGGGGGTGTCCCTGGCCCTGGACTTTCCCCAGCACCAGCGCCTGGAATCGGGGTTGTTCGGTCGCCTCGACCAGATCGTCAGGGCAGCGGGCGGTCGCCTCTATCCCGCGAAGGATGCGCACATGTCCGGTGACGACTTCCGCGCCTTCTATCCCGCCTGGCAGCATGTCGAAGCACTGCGCGACCCGGCCCTTCTCTCTCTCTTCTGGAAACGCGTGACCCAAGCATGAAGAATATCCTGATCGTCGGCGCCAGCTCCGCCATCGCCACAGCTTGCGCTCGCCAATGGGCCTCCGAGCGTGCCCGTTTCTTCCTGGTGGCGCGCAACGAAGAGAAACTCGGCCAGGTAGCCGACGACCTGCGCGCCCGTGGCGCCAGCGAGGTGCAGACCTATGCCCTGGACATGAACGACCTGCAGGCCCACGAAGCCATGCTGGCCGCCGCCTTCGCCAACCTGGGCAGCCTCGACATCAGCCTGATCGCCCACGGCACCCTGCCCGACCAGGCGGCCTGCCAGCAGGATGTCGAACTGGCCCTGCGCGAATTCTCCAGCAACGGGCTGAGCGTGATCGCCCTGCTGACGCGCCTGGCCAACCGACTGGAACAGCAACGCAGCGGCAGCATTGCGGTGATCTCCTCGGTCGCCGGCGACCGTGGCCGGCCCTCGAACTATCTCTACGGCACCGCCAAGGCCGCCGTCACCACCTTCTGCGAAGGGCTGCGCGCGCGCCTGTTCAAGGTCGGCGTACACGTACTGACCATCAAGCCCGGCTTCGTCGATACCCCGATGACCCAGGGGCTGCCTCTGCCCAAGGCACTGGTGGCGACTCCGGAGCGGGTGGCTGGCGATATCGTCCGTGCGGTGGAGAAGAAGAAGGACAGTATCTATACCCCGGCGTTCTGGGCGGGGATCATGCTGATCATCCGTAGCATCCCGGGCATGGTGTTCAAGAGGCTGTCTCTGTGAATTACCGGCAGATCAAATTTCCCCTCCTACTCCTGACGTTGGCAACCATATTCATCATTACGCTGTCAATTGCGGGGGGTGTCCGCTCTTACACGCCAGTTCCTACTTGGGATATGTGGGGACCTTTTCTAAGTGCCTACAAGCTCAGCAACCCAGGAGCATTGGGAGATATTTTTTCCCTGCATAACGAGCATCGAATAATCATTGCCCGTCTATTTTTCTGGATGGACATGTACTTATTCAATGGAAACACAACTTCCCTTATTATTTTAAATTATCTATTGGCTGCAGCCGCAGCCTACACATTCGCACTGATCGTACGAGATTGTTTCCCTAAAGAATCTGAAAAATCTACCCGCATAGCCACTACTTTGTTCACAACAGCACTCTGTTTCACCTGGATGCAGTGGGAGAACTTCACCTGGGCCTTCCAGAACCAGTTCTTCGCAGCACAGCTCGCACCACTCGTCTCAATGTTTCTTTTATACAAGGCCAGTATATCCTCAGAAAATGGTAGACTTTATTACTGGCTAGCCTGTACGGGAGGAGTTCTCTGCGCAGGAACCATGGCCAATGGAGTCATTGCTCTGCCTCTAATGGCGGCGACCTCATTTATATTTGGCTTCCGTCGCTGGCAAAGCGTCGTACTTTCCATATTATCTGCAGTAGTAGCTACTGCCTACTTCTACAACTTCCACACGCCTGGCAATCATGGCTCTCTCAGCCAAACACTTACCCACTCTCCCCTAGGGGTTTTGCACTACGTTCTCCTATACATTGGCAGTCCTGCCTATTTCATGACAGGAAGAACCCAGGCTGCTACCCTGACCGGCCTTTTCATTCTACTGAGCGCCATTTATTTCAGCATCCAGACGTTACGCTTTCGGCGTAACGACCATCTAATCATATTTCTTCTGATCTATCTTCTTTACATCGGAGGATCTGCACTAGGAACCGCGGGAGGGCGTCTAGTCTTCGGACTCGACCAGGCCTTAAGCAGTCGATATACAACACCTGCCGTAATGGGGTGGGCAACGCTAGCGATCATTTATGTACGCTACTTCTACCATAGGGTCGCCTTCGTAGTCCCGACAGCCCTTTTGATAGTTACCTTGGCGCTTATCCCCCAACAGCTCAATGCCCTGCAGAACAAGAGAGGGGACTTGCACGAAAAATTGGTCGCTGCACTAGCAGCAGAACTGCAAATACGCGACCAAAAGCAGATCCAGATGATTTTCCCTTCCGCGGACTATGTATTAAAAGCAGCGATAGAGCCCTCTAATCTGCACTATTCGATTTTTGGCGATGAGCGTATTAGGGGAGCTCACGAAGAACAGGGATACTCAGCTCCAACCAAGCTACTCGAAACATCGCAATGCCAGGGACACGTCGACCTGATTAGAGATGTGGAAGGTACAGTGGATTACCTATTTATCCAGGGGTGGATCTACAATGCTAAACAAAAGAGCACCCCGTCCATGGTACGTATCATTGACAGGAACGGTAAAATAGTTGGACGCGCAGTGACCGGTATGCCACGAAGCGATGTTCGGGCAGTAGTGAGCAAGAAAGCAACCTACTCTGGTTTCAGCGGATACATCAGCAAGTCTGCTTCTCGCGGAAAGCTGACAATTGTAAGCGACGAGCAAGACGGATGTCATATTGAGGGCCTACTGCAGGATGATGCATTCACTGCCCGTCCCTCCCGGTTCGCTGCACCAGACCGATTCGCCAGCACCCGCGCCATATATCAGCAGTCCGGTTGGAACGGATATGATGCCGACCGCTCTTATTCTTCTGATTATAAAATTCTCGGCACCTACGCAAGCCAACAGAAAAGCACGAACAACAAGCTGGTACTCAAGCTGCAGAAAGGCGAGTCCATTTACTACCGAGCCAGCGAAAACGGAACTCACCGGCTAATTATTAATGGCTTTGCGGACGAATACAGAGCCGATCTGCCAGCAGCAACAGAGTGGACAATTCTCAAGTTCGACCAACCATCACTCCCAGAAAGCTTCACCGTCACGCTGACAGATGATGGACAAACGAATGAAACCTGGTCTGCCGTGGCATTGCGAGTACCCAATAGCGACTCGGTACAAGCCTCGAACTGACTTCTTCGCAGATTTCCACGCCCTGAGGAACGGGGCAGGGTGATTGCATAATTCAAGGAGTACGTAATATGAACCATAAGCGTATCATCCTCCCCGGCGGAGCCGGCCTGGTCGGCCAGAACCTGGTCGCCCAGCTCAAGGAGCGCGGCTACACCAACCTGGTGATTCTCGACAAGCACCGGGCCAACCTGGACATCCTGCGTAGCCTGCACCCCGAACTGACCATCGAGTACGCCGACCTCGCCGAGAGCGGCGACTGGGAAAAACACTTCGAGGGGGCGGATACCGTGGTCATGCTGCAGGCCCAGATCGGCGACCCGAACCCCGAGCCCTTCGTGCGCAACAACATCACCTCGACCGAACGCATCCTCGGGCTGATCAAGCGCTACGAAATTCCCTACACGGTGCACATCAGCTCCTCCGTGGTGGAGTCGGTCGCCGACGACCACTACACCAACACCAAGAAGGAACAGGAGCGCATCGTTCTCGAGAGCGGGATCAACTGCGTAGTACTACGCCCGACTCTGATGTTCGGCTGGTTCGACCGCAAGCACCTGGGCTGGCTGTCGCGCTTCATGCAGAAGGTGCCGGTGTTCCCGATCCCCGGCGACGGCCGCTACATGCGCCAGCCGCTTTACGCCGGCGACTTCAGCAGCATCATCGTCAGTTGCATCGAGTCGCGCATCGCCGGCCAGGTGTACAACATCACCGGTCTGGAAGAGATCGACTACATCGACATCATCCGTACCATTCGCAACACCACCGGCGCCAAGTGCCTGCTGCTGAAGATTCCCTACGGGCTGTTCTACGTGCTGCTGAAGATCTGGGCCCTGTTCGACAAGAACCCGCCCTTCACCGCCGATCAGCTCAAGGCCCTGGTGGCCCGCGACGAGTTTGAAGTCATCGATTGGCCGGGTATCTTCCAGGTCCGCCCCACGCCTTTCGCCAAGGCCGTGGAGGAAACCTTCAAGCACCCCACCTACAGCAAGGTCGTACTGGAATTCTGATGAAGGACAATCAACGCATCGCCGTGCTCGGCGCAGGTCCAATGGGCCTGGCCGTCGCCTACCAACTGGTCAGGGATGGCCACCGCCCGGTGATCTTCGAGGCCGACGATCGGGTCGGCGGCATGACCGCCCACTTCGACTTCGGCGGCCTGTCGATCGAGCGCTACTACCATTTCCATTGCATCTCCGACCACGCCTTCCTCAAGGTGCTGGACGAGCTCGGCCTGGCCGACAGGATGCGCTGGGTGGAAACCAGGATGGGCTATTGGTATCGAGGCAAGGTGCAGCCCTGGGGCAACCCATTCGCCCTGCTGAAATTCTCGGGCCTGAGCTTCATCGCCAAGTTCCGCTACGGCCTGCATGCCTTCCTGTCGACCAAACGCAACGACTGGCGTCCGCTGGATCATGTCGAGGCGACCGGCTGGATCAAGCGCTGGGTGGGTGCCGAAGCCTATGAGGTACTCTGGCGCCGGCTGTTCGACTACAAGTTCTACGACTATTCGGACAACCTTTCGGCGGCCTGGATCTGGAGCCGCATCCGCCGCATCGGCCGCTCCCGCTACAACTTGTTCAAGGAGAAGCTGGGTTATCTCGAAGGCGGCTCGGAAACCTTGCTGCATGGCCTGCGCGACTACATCCAGCGGCATGGCGGCGAGTTCCGCCTGGGCACGCCGGCAAGCAAGGTCGTGATCGAGAACGGCAAGGTCAACGGAGTAGAGGCCGGTGGCGAGCTGCATACCTTCGACAAGGTCGTCAGCACCATTCCGCTGCCTTACGTGCCACGACTGATGCCGGATCTGCCGACAGCGACCCTCGACGCCTTCCGCTCGGTGAAGAACATCGCCGTGGTCTGCGTGATCGCCAAGCTGCGCAAGGCGGTAACCGAGAACTTCTGGCTCAACACCAACGACCCGGAAATGGACATCCCCGGCCTGGTGGAATACAGCAACCTGCGGCCGCTGGACGAGCATATCGTCTACGTCCCCTTCTACATGCCCGGCGAACATCCCAAGTTCCAGGAGCCGGACCAGGCTTTCCTCGACAAGGTGAAACGCTACCTGCAGAAGATCAACCCGCAGCTCACCGACGCCGACTTCCTGGAGATGCGCGCCAGCCGCTACCGCTATGCCCAGCCGATCTGCGACCCGGGCTACCTGGAGCACCTGCCGCCGGTGGAGCTGCCGGTACGCGGTTTGTGGGCGGCGGATACCTCCTACTACTACCCGGAAGATCGCGGCATCTCGGAGAGCATCGACTTCGGCCGCAAGATGGCCAGGCAGGCGGCGGAGAAATGATCAGGCACTTCTTCTCCATACAGTTCCTCACGTTCATTGGCGTAGGGGTCACCGCGGCGCTGGCAAACTGGTGCAGCCGCTACGCCCTGAGCAAGGAACTGAACTACTCGCTGGCGGTGCTCCTGGCCTACCTGGTCGGGATCAGCGTTGCCTTCCTGCTCAACCGACGCTTCGTCTTTCCCGGTTCGCCACGTCCCATAGCAGCCCAGGCCAGGGAGTTCCTGCTGGTCAACATCGCCTTCATGCCGGTGGTCTGGGTGGCAGCCCTGGGCTTTCGCTACCTGTTCCGCCAGGCGGGCCTGGAGAACATCGCCGACGGCCTGGCCCATGCCATCTCCCTGGCCGTTCCGGCCTTCGCCACTTTCCTGATCTACAAGTTCTTCACTTTCGGCGGGGCAAAGCAGGAAGGCGACATCAGCAAGCAGTAACGGGGAAGAGCGATCCCGGAAACGCCTGGCGGAAATCCCGCCGAAGAAGCCGACGCATAAGCGGATTCTTGCCGATTCCGGCGGCGCCTGCGTGACTGAAAGCCAGAGGGCATGGGGCATTGCGTCGCACCCCTTGCCTGGCACGGAGCTTGCGATACAGCGCCCAGGTGCCTCGCGTATCTCCCTCGCCGTGATGTTCGATCACGGCGCCCACTGGGCCACAAGCCCGGCGGTGTCTCTCCGGCCGAACGGCCATGGCGTACATCCGCATGGATGGCGCCGCCCGTGCAGCGACCCTGGACGGGCAACCCTCCCTATATAGAAGCAAGCCCGACCACCCTGTCGGGCTTTTTTCTGCCTGTCATCCAGGTCGCGAAATAACTTCTGACAGATTTTTCCGAAACGCCCCGGAACGGCCTGATCCATTCACGCCGTCAATGGCAATCCGAAAGTCACCGGAAAGCCATCCAGATTTCACATGGATCCCCTCTAAATCAGGCGACAACGACAAACCTCTCCTATCGTTCCTATTCAAGCGGACCGGCACCGCTGCGCAGTTGGAAACATTTGTTAGCAGGCTATTGATATAGGTCAGGGGGGTTCCCTGACAGTCGGCGCCTAATGACTACACTCTCCAACTCCTATAGGGAGATTCCGAAAATGTCGCAAGAAAGCAGCCAAAAACTACGACTTGGGGCACTCACCGCTCTCGTCGTCGGATCCATGGTCGGCGGGGGTATCTTCTCTCTCCCGCAAAACATGGCCGCCAGTGCAGACGTCGGCGCCATTCTCATCGGTTGGGCCATCACCGCGGTCGGCATGCTGACCCTGGCCTTCGTCTTCCAGACCCTCGCCAACCGCAAGCCCAACCTCGACGGCGGTGTGTATGCCTACGCCAAGGCCGGTTTCGGTGACTACATGGGCTTCTCCTCGGCCTGGGGCTACTGGATCAGCGCCTGGCTGGGCAACGTCGGCTACTTCATGCTGCTGTTCAGCACCCTGGGCTACTTCTTCCCGGTCTTCGGCAAGGGCGACACCATCCCGGCGATCATCGCCGCGTCGGTGCTGCTATGGGCCCTGCATTTCCTGGTGCTGCGCGGGATCAAGGAAGCGGCGTTCATCAACACCATCACCACCATCGCCAAGATAGTGCCGCTGTTCCTGTTCATCCTGATCTGCCTGTTCGCCTTCAAGCTGGACATCTTCACCACCGACATCTGGGGCCTGGGCAATCCCGACCTGGGCAGCGTGATGAACCAGGTGCGCAACATGATGCTGGTCACCGTGTGGGTGTTCATCGGCATCGAGGGCGCGAGCATCTTCTCCTCCCGCGCGGAAAAACGCAGCGACGTCGGCAAGGCCACGGTCATCGGCTTCATCACCGTGCTGCTGCTGCTGGTGCTGGTGAACGTGCTGTCCATGGGCGTGATGACCCAGCCGGAACTGGCCAAGCTGCAGAACCCGTCGATGGCGCTGGTGCTGGAGCACGTGGTCGGCCACTGGGGCGCGGTGCTGATCAGCGTCGGCCTGTTGATCTCCCTGCTCGGAGCCCTGCTGTCCTGGGTGCTGCTGTGCGCCGAGATCATGTTCGCCGCGGCCAAGGACCACACCATGCCGGAGTTCCTGCGCAAGGAGAACGCCAACCAGGTGCCGGCCAACGCCCTGTGGCTGACCAACATCTGCGTGCAGGTCTTCCTGGTCATCGTCTTCTTCACCTCGGGCGACTCCAGCGGCATGGACCCGTACACCAAGATGCTGCTGCTCTCCACCTCGATGATCCTCATCCCGTACTTCTGGTCGGCGGCCTACGCGCTGCTGCTGACGGTGCGCGGCGAGACCTACGAGCAGGACGCGAGCGAGCGCAACAAGGACCTGATCATCGCGGGCATCTCGGTGATCTACGCCGTCTGGCTGATCTATGCCGGCGGCCTGAAATACCTGCTGCTGTCGGCGCTGCTGTACGCACCAGGCGTCATCCTCTTCGCGAAAGCGAAACGTGAAGTCGGCCAACCGATCTTCACCAACGTCGAGAAGCTCATCTTCGCAGGTGTCGTGATCGGCGCACTGATCGCGGCGTACGGCCTCTACGACGGCTTCCTTACTCTGTGACATCACTGGAGACACTCATGAGCACGGAAAAAACCAAACTTGGCGTCCACTCCGAAGCTGGCAAATTGCGCAAAGTGATGGTCTGCTCGCCCGGTCTTGCCCACCAACGCCTGACCCCTAGCAACTGCGACGAGTTGCTGTTCGACGACGTAATCTGGGTAAACCAGGCCAAGCGCGACCACTTCGATTTCGTCACCAAGATGCGCGAGCGCGGCGTCGACGTCCTGGAAATGCACAACCTGCTGACCGAGACCGTCCAGAACCCCGAAGCGCTGAAATGGATCCTCGATCGCAAGATCACCGCCGACAGCGTCGGCCTGGGCCTGACCCACGAACTGCGCGCCTGGCTGGAAGGCCTCGAGCCGCGACGACTGGCCGAATTCCTCATCGGTGGCGTGACCGCCGACGACATCCCGGAAACCGAAGGCTCCAAGCCGCTGAAGATGTTCCGCGACTACCTGGGCCACTCCAGCTTCCTGCTGCCGCCGCTGCCCAACACCCAGTTCACCCGCGACACCACCTGCTGGATCTACGGCGGCGTGACGCTGAACCCGATGTACTGGCCGGCGCGTCGCCAGGAAACCCTGCTGACCACCGCCATCTACAAGTTCCACCCGGAATTCACCAACGCCGAATTCGAGGTCTGGTACGGCGATCCGGACAAGGACCACGGCTCCTCCACCCTCGAAGGCGGCGACGTCATGCCCATCGGCAATGGCGTGGTGCTGATCGGCATGGGCGAGCGGACTTCCCGCCAGGCCATCGGCCAGGTCGCCCAGTCGCTGTTCGCCAAGGGCGCGGTCGAGAAGGTCATAGTCGCCGGCCTGCCGAAATCCCGCGCGGCCATGCACCTGGACACCGTGTTCAGCTTCTGCGACCGCGACCTGGTCACCGTCTTCCCGGAAGTGGTCAAGGAAATCGTCGCCTTCACCCTGCGCCCGGACGAGAAGAGCCCCTACGGCATCAACGTGCAGCGCGAGGAGAAGGACTTCATCAGCGTGGTCGCCGAGGCCCTGGGCCTGAAGAAACTGCGCATCGTCGAGACCGGCGGCAACAGCTTCGCCGCCGAGCGCGAGCAGTGGGACGACGGTAACAACGTGGTCTGCGTCGAGCCCGGCGTGGTCATCGGCTACGACCGCAACACCTACACCAACACGCTGCTGCGCAAGGCCGGCGTGGAAGTCATCACCATCAGCGCCGGCGAGCTCGGCCGCGGCCGTGGCGGTGGCCACTGCATGACCTGCCCGATCATCCGCGACCCGGTCGACTACTGATCGCCACAGCCCACCCTACTCAACGCGGCGGCCCCAGCCAGGGCCGCCCGCCCCGCCAGCCACAAGCTGTACTGACGAGGCCGATCCCATCCCACAAGGAGAAAGAACATGGCTTTCAACATGCACAACCGCAACCTGCTCAGCCTGATGCACCACAGCACCCGCGAGTTGCGCTACCTGCTCGACCTGTCCCGCGACCTCAAACGCGCCAAGTACACCGGCACCGAGCAGCAACACCTCAAGGGCAACAACATCGCCCTGATCTTCGAGAAGACCTCCACCCGCACCCGCTGCGCCTTCGAGGTCGCCGCCTATGACCAGGGCGCCAACGTCACCTACATCGACCCCAACTCCTCGCAGATCGGCCACAAGGAGAGCATGAAGGACACCGCCCGCGTGCTCGGCCGCATGTACGACGCCATCGAGTACCGTGGCTTCAAGCAGGAGATCGTCGAGGAACTGGCGACGTACGCCGGCGTCCCGGTGTTCAACGGCCTGACCGACGAATACCACCCGACGCAGATGCTGGCCGACGTGCTGACCATGCGCGAGCACAGCGACAAGCCGCTGCACGACATCGCCTACGCCTACCTGGGCGACGCCCGCAATAACATGGGCAACTCCCTGCTGCTGATCGGCGCCAAGCTCGGCATGGACGTGCGCATCGCCGCGCCGAAAGCGCTGTGGCCGAGCGACGAACACGTCGCCGCCTGCAAGAAATTCGCCGAGGAAAGCGGCGCCCGCATCACCCTCACCGAGGACCCGAAGGAAGCGGTCAAGGGCGTGGACTTCATCCACACCGACGTCTGGGTCTCCATGGGCGAGCCGGTGGAAGCCTGGGGCGAGCGCATCAAGGAACTGCTGCCCTACCAGGTCAACATGGACATCATGAAAGCCGCCGGCAACCCGCGGGTGAAATTCATGCACTGCCTGCCGGCCTTCCACAACAGCGAGACCAAGGTCGGCCAGCAGATCGCCGCCCAGTACCCGAACCTGAAGAACGGCATCGAAGTCACCGAAGACGTCTTCGAATCCCCGTACAACATCGCCTTCGAGCAAGCGGAGAACCGCATGCACACCATCAAGGCGATCCTCGTTTCGACCCTCGCCGACATGTGATCGACGGATGCGTACCCCGGGCCCGGCCTGCCGGCCCGGGGGCGTTTTCAGCTTCAGGAGGAAATGACTATGCGTATCGTCGTCGCATTGGGCGGCAACGCCCTGCTGCGTCGTGGCGAACCCATGACTGCGGCCAACCAGCGTGAAAACGTAAGGATCGCCGCCGAACAGATCGCCAAAGTGGCGCCTGGCAACGAACTGGTGATCGCCCACGGCAACGGCCCGCAAGTGGGCCTGCTGGCCCTGCAGGGCGCCGCCTACGACAAGGTCACGCCGTACCCGCTGGACGTCCTCGGCGCCGAGACCGAAGGCATGATCGGCTACATGATCGAACAGGAAATGGGCAACCTGCTGCCCTTCGAAGTGCCCTTCGCCACCATCCTCACCCAGGTCGAGGTGGACGCCAAGGACCCGGCCTTCCAGAAGCCGACCAAGCCGATCGGCCCGGTCTACGCCAAGGAAGAAGCTGAAGCCCTGGCCAAGGAAAAGGGCTGGAGCATCGCCCCGGACGGCGACAAGTTCCGCCGCGTGGTGGCCAGCCCGCGGCCCAAGCGCATCTTCGAGATCCGCCCGGTGAAATGGCTGCTGGAGAAAGGCACCATCGTCATCTGCGCCGGCGGCGGCGGCATCCCGACCATGTACGACGAATCCGGCAAGAAACTCTCCGGCGTCGAGGCGGTGATCGACAAGGACCTGTGCTCCTCGCTGCTGGCCCAGGAACTGAACGCCGACATCCTGATCATCGCCACCGACGTGGACGCGGCCTACATCGACTGGGGCAAGCCGACGCAGAAGGCCATCGCCCAGGCCCACCCGGACGAACTGGAACGCCTCGGCTTCGCCGCCGGCTCCATGGGCCCGAAAGTCCAGGCCGCCGCCGAATTCGCCCGCGCCACCGGCAAGGACGCGGTGATCGGCTCGCTGGAAAACATCGTGGCCATCACCCAGGGCAAGTCCGGCACCCGCGTCAGCACCAAAAAACCCGGCATCGAGTACCGCTGAGCCTGTTCTGCAACCCCGCCCGGGAGCCACGCTGGCTCCCGGCGCCTTCGCGCATCCGTTCCACCCCCTCCTTCCTGGCAAGTTCGTCGCCTTTCGCCGTCAATCCCTGGCCAAAAGCGTGACTCGGCAGTCATCATCCTCGTCAGCATAAGCATTCCAATCACAGAGCTGCCGCCGGGCTTGTGCCCCTGATCCGTGATGTCGCCTCCCTGCGCCTCGCGTGCACCCTGGTCGCGCCATCCGGTCCTGCACAGGACGGGCCTATATGAAGGAGTTTGCGAGAGATGTCTCGACTACCGGTCATCGTTGGTTTTGGTGGGTATAACGCCGCGGGTCGCAGTTCCTTCCACCATGCGTTCCGTCGCACCGTCCTGGAGTCCCTGGACGAGCAGGCCCGCCAGCAGACCCTCGCCGGCCTGGCCGTGATGATGAAGCTGGTGAAGTTCGAGGACGGCCACTACCTGGACGCCGCCGATGGCGCGCGCCTGGACCTGGCCGCCATCGAACGGCGGCATGCCGCGCAGATCCTCGGCTCCACCCTGATCCGCCGCATCGAGAAGCAGTACTTCGATGTCGATGCCGCGCACTGGCACAAGAACCTCACCCTGGAAGCCGACGGCGCCCAGCCGCTGAGCTTCACCACTGCGCGCAAGCAACTGCCCGAGCCGCTTCCGGCCAACTGGTCGGTGGAAGAACTGGCCGACAACCAGGTGCGCGTGACCCTGCACGACAGTGTCGAGGTCAAGGTCGACAGCTACCGCGAGATGCCGGTGAAGTCCGCCGGCCAGCTGCCTACCGGCTTCGAGCCGGGCGAGCTGTACGCCTCGCGCTTCCACCCACGCGGCCTGCAGATGGCCGTGGTGGGCGCCACCGACGCGATCCGCTCGGTGGGCATCGACTGGCAGCGCATCGTCGACCGCGTGCAGCCCGACGAAATCGCCGTGTTCTCCAGCAGCATCATGAGCCAGCTCGACGACAACGGCTTCGGCGGCCTGCTGCAGTCGCGCCTGAAAGGCCACCGCGTCAGCGCCAAGCAGCTGCCGCTGGGCTTCAACAGCATGCCCACCGACTTCATCAACGCCTACGTGCTGGGCAGCGTCGGCCTCACCGGCAGCGTCACCGGCGCCTGCGCCACCTTCCTCTACAACCTGCAGAAGGGTATCGAGGCCATCACCTCCGGCCAGGCGCGGGTGGTGGTGGTGGGCAACAGCGAAGCGCCGATCACCTCGGAAATCGTCGAGGGCTACGCGGCCATGAGCGCCCTGGCCACCGAGGAAGGCCTGCGCAACATCGAGGGCCGTCCGGACGTGGACTTCCGCCGCGCCAGCCGCCCGTTCGGCGAGAACTGCGGCTTCACCCTGGCCGAATCCAGCCAGTACGTGGTGCTGATGGACGACGCCCTGGCCCTGGAGCTGGGCGCCGACATCCACGGCGCGGTGACCGACGTCTTCATCAACGCCGACGGCTTCAAGAAATCCATCTCCGCCCCCGGCCCGGGCAACTACCTGACCATGGCCAAGGCCGTGGCCGCCGCCATGCAGATCGTCGGCGAGGAAGGCGTGCGCCGCCACAGCTTCGTCCACGCCCACGGCTCCAGCACCCCGGCCAACCGCGTCACCGAGTCGGAAATCCTCGACCGCGTGGCCAAGGCCTTCGGCATCGCCGACTGGCCGGTGGCCGCGGTCAAGGCCTTCGTCGGCCACTCCCTGGCCACCGCCAGCGCCGACCAGTTGGTCTCCGCCCTGGGCACCTTCAAGTACGGCCTGCTGCCGGGCATCAAGACCGTCGAGACCTTCGCCGACGACGTGCACAAGGACCGCATCGCGCTGTCCAACAAGGACCGCCGCCGCGACGACCTGGACGTCTGCTTCATCAACTCCAAGGGCTTCGGCGGCAACAACGCCACCGGCGTGCTGCTCTCCCCGCGCCTGGCCGAGAAGATGCTGCGCAAGCGCCACGGCGCCGCCGCCTTCGACGCCTACCAGGCGCGCCGCGAGCAGACCCGCGCCGCCGCCCAGCGCTACGAGGAGCAGGCGCTCAAGGGCCAGTTCGACATCATCTACAACTTCGGCAACGACATGATCGACGACCGCGACATCCGCATCAGCGCCGAGGAAATGAGCGTGCCGGGCTTCGCCCAGCCGCTGGTGTACAAGAAGGACGAGCGCTTCAGCGACATGCTCGACTAAGGCGCCGCGGTCATGAAAAAGCCGGGCAGATGCCCGGCTTTTTTCATTGTGCTGTCCCGCGCCTTGGCGCACTTCGGTCGGTTCTCTCTTGCGCGCCCTGCGCGCGAATCGCGGGCAGGGCCCGCTCCTACGTTTCCAGGAAGCACGGCTTTTCGTAGGAGCGAGCTTGCTCGCGAACACAGTCCGCTGCGGGGCTCATTCGCGAGCAAGCTCGCTCCTACGAAGAGCACCTCGGCGCAGCCGGCAAGACAGTTGCTCCTACGTTGCTTTCTGGGTTCCCGGGGGTATGAGGACGGTGCCTGACCTCCACGCCGCTCAGGACAGCCCCCTCTCCCGCTTGCGGGAGAGGGTTGGGGAGAGGGCGCTCTTAAAGGGCCTCGGTATTCCCGCCAACGGCGTATAACCGCGAACGGTTATACGCCCTACGGTTGCGGGGAAGCACGATCGCAGGAGCGGACCCATCCGCGATCCCTAATAGCTCCCCTGCCCCACGCCCAGTTCGAGGATGCTCGACTTCAGGTTCTCGAAGTCGTATTCGGTCAGCCCCACGTAATCCAGCACCAGGGCGCGGATGCTCTCCCACTCGTGGTCCTCAGGCTGGTTGCCGAGGATGCGGTGCGAGCCGCATATGTGCTCGGCCATCTTGAGGATCGCCAGCAGGTTCTTCAGCTGGGTGTTGCGGCTGCTTTCCTCGCTGAACACCGTGAGCGCGTTGTGGTGGTTGGCGATGGCCTCGCAGACGTGCTCCGGCAGGCGCCAGGAGCGCGCGGTGAAGTAGCCGACCACGGCGTGGTTGGTGTTCAGCACGCGGTTCTCGGTGTCCACCACGCGGCGCTCGTCGCTGGCGCTGGCATAGGCCTCCTCCAGCACCGCCATGTAGTGCGGGAAGCGCTTGAGCATCAGCGGGATGCCGCAATTGTGGAACAGCCCCAGCGCATAGGCCTCGTCCACCGACTCGTAGCCGATGCGCTTGGCCAGGGTCAGGCAGCTCATGGCCACGTCCTGGGCTGTGTCCCAGAAGCGGTTGAGGGTGACGATGGTGTCGTCGCTCATCTCGCCCTTGATCGACTGGGCGTTGATCAGGTTGATCACCGAGCGGCTGCCCAGCAGGTTGACCGCGCGCTGGATCGAGGTGATGCGGTTGGCCAGGCCGAAGAACGGCGAGTTGACCAGCTTGAGCAACGCGCCGGACAACCCGGGGTCCTGGCTGATGAGCTTGGCGATGGCCTTCAGGTCAGGGTTGGGCATGACCTGTTCCATCTGCAGGTCGACCATGATCTGCGGTTGCGGCGGCACGCTGATGCCCTGCAGGGTCTGGCGGATCTGTTCGGCGGAGAGTTCTTGGACCATGGGGACGGTCTGGGAAAGTTGACGGGGCGCACAGTTTACCCAGACGGACGACTTCTGGAACTGCCGATTTAGACAGAACCGTATCGGCAGTCGCGGCGCGAACTTTATGCCTGCTCGTCACGCCCGCGCGGCATCGGCAACCCCGGCGGCCAGCGGTTATAATCTCGCTCTTTTTCCCGGAGCACCGCCATGACCCTGCCCAGCTTGCGTCTGAAAGCCAACGCCGAGCGCCGCCTGCGCGCCGGCCACCTGTGGGTCTACAGCAACGAGGTGGATGTCCAGGCCACGCCGCTGAACGCCTTCGCCGCCGGCGACCAGGCGATCCTCGAGATGGCCAACGGCAAGCCGCTGGGCGTGGTGGCGCTGAGCCCCAACAACCTGATCTGCGCACGCCTGGTTTCCCGCGATACCAAGCACGTTCTCGACAAGTCGCTGCTGGTTCACCGCCTCAACGTCGCCCTGAGCCTGCGCGAGCGCCTCTTCGACAAGCCCTTCTACCGCCTGGTCTACGGTGACGCCGACCTGCTCCCCGGCCTGGTGGTGGACCGTTTCGGCGACGTACTGGTGGTGCAGCTCGCCTCGGCAACCATGGAGAAGCACCGCGACGACGTGCTCGCCGCCCTGCTGCAGGTGATCAAGCCTAGCGCCGTGCTGTGGAAGAACGACGCCAGCGCGCGCGATGCCGAAGGCCTGGAGCGCTACGTGGAGAATGCCTACGGCGAAGTGCCCGAGTGGGTCGCCCTGGAAGAGAACGGCGTGCGCTTCGAGGCCCCGGTGCTGGCCGGGCAGAAGACCGGCTGGTTCTACGACCACCGCATGAACCGCGCGCGCCTGGCGCCCTACGTGAAAGGCAAGCGCGTGCTCGACCTGTTCAGCTACATCGGCGGCTGGGGCATCCAGGCCGCGGCCTTCGGCGCCAGCGACGTGATGTGCGTGGACGCCTCCGGCTTCGCCCTCGACGGCGTGGAGCGCAATGCCACCCTCAACGGCTTGTCCGACAAGGTCGCCTGCGTGGAAGGCGACGTGTTCGACGCTCTGCGCGAGCTGAAGGCCGCCGACGAGCGCTTCGACGTGGTCATCGCCGACCCGCCGGCCTTCATCAAGCGCAAGAAGGACCTGAAGAACGGCGAGGCCGCCTACCGCCGCCTCAACGAACAGGCCATGCGCCTGCTCTCCAAGGACGGCATCCTGGTCAGCGCCTCCTGCTCCATGCACCTGCCCGAGGACGACCTGCAGAACATCCTGCTCGGCAGCGCCCGCCACCTGGACCGCAACCTCCAGCTGCTGGAACGCGGCGGCCAGGGCCCGGACCACCCGGTGCACCCGGCCATCGCCGAGACCCGCTATATCAAGAGTCTGACTGTGCGGCTGCTGCCGAATAGCTGATAGCTGGAAGCTGGAAGCTGGAAGCTGGAAGCTGGAAGCTGGAAGCTGGAAGCTGGAAGGGATTCTGGGCTCTGCCCTTGCTTCCAGCTTCAGGCTTCCAGCTGCCGACCACCAGCCTTTCCCTGGCGGCGGCGGCCGGCGTAGAATCCTGCACATCCCTCGCCAACATCCCCCGGCGGGCCCGTGAGCCCCGGCCGCGCGGGCGGTGACCCCGCCCCGTCTTGCAGCCCCCTCCGAGCATGCAGCTCCATCTGCCGTTTGCATGTGCCTCGTACGACGCTCACGATAAGACTCTTACCGAAGCCTGATTAGCCGCAGGAACTCGTCATGCCCGATTACCGCTCGAAAACCTCCACCCACGGCCGCAACATGGCCGGCGCCCGCGCCCTCTGGCGCGCCACCGGGATGAAGGACGAAGACTTCAAGAAGCCGATCATCGCCATCGCCAACTCCTTCACCCAGTTCGTGCCCGGCCACGTGCACCTGAAGGACCTCGGCCAGCTGGTCGCCCGCGAGATCGAGAAGGCCGGCGGCGTGGCCAAGGAGTTCAACACCATCGCCGTGGACGACGGCATCGCCATGGGCCACGACGGCATGCTCTATTCCCTGCCGTCGCGCGAGATCATCGCCGACTCCGTGGAATACATGGTCAACGCCCACTGCGCCGACGCCATCGTCTGCATCTCCAACTGCGACAAGATCACCCCCGGCATGCTGATGGCCGCCCTGCGCCTGAACATCCCGGTGGTGTTCGTCTCCGGCGGCCCGATGGAAGCCGGCAAGACCAAGCTGGCCAGCCACGGCCTGGACCTGGTCGACGCCATGGTGGTCGCGGCGGACGATTCCTGCTCCGACGAGAAGGTCGCCGAATACGAGCGCAGCGCCTGCCCCACCTGCGGCTCCTGCTCCGGCATGTTCACCGCCAACTCGATGAACTGCCTGACCGAGGCCCTGGGCCTGTCGCTGCCGGGCAACGGCTCGACCCTGGCCACCCACGCCGACCGCGAGCAGCTGTTCCTGCGTGCCGGACGCCTGGTCGTGGAACTGTGCCAGCGCTACTACGGCGAAGGCGACGACAGCGTACTGCCGCGCAACGTCGCCAGCTTCAAGGCCTTCGAGAACGCCATGACCCTGGACATCGCCATGGGCGGCTCGACCAACACCATCCTGCACCTGCTGGCCGCAGCGCAGGAGGCGGAGATCGCCTTCGACCTGCGCGACATCGATCGCCTGTCGCGCAAGGTGCCGCAGCTGTGCAAGGTGGCGCCGAACATCCAGAAGTACCACATGGAAGACGTGCACCGCGCCGGCGGCATCTTCTCCATCCTCGGCGAGCTGGCCCGTGGCGGCCTGCTGCACACCGACGTACCGACCGTGCACAGCCCGAGCATGGCCGACGCCATCGCCCAGTGGGACATCACCCAGACCCGTGACGAAGCCGTCCATACCTTCTTCAAGGCAGGCCCCGCCGGCATCCCCACCCAGACCGCGTTCAGCCAGAACACCCGCTGGCCGAGCCTGGACGACGACCGCGCCGAAGGCTGCATCCGCAGCGTCGAGCACGCCTACTCCGCCGAAGGCGGCCTGGCCGTGCTGTACGGCAACATCGCCCTCGACGGCTGCGTGGTGAAGACCGCCGGTGTGGACGAGTCGATCCACGTGTTCGAAGGCAGCGCGAAGATCTTCGAAAGCCAGGATGCCGCAGTGAAAGGCATCCTCGCCGATGAGGTGAAACCGGGCGACATCGTGATCATCCGCTACGAAGGCCCGAAAGGCGGCCCGGGCATGCAGGAAATGCTCTACCCCACCAGCTACCTGAAGTCCAAGGGCCTGGGCAAACAGTGCGCCCTGCTCACCGATGGCCGCTTCTCCGGCGGCACCTCGGGCCTGTCCATCGGCCACGCCTCGCCGGAAGCCGCCGCGGGCGGCGCCATCGGCCTGGTGCAGGACGGCGACAAGGTACTGATCGACATCCCCAACCGCAGCATCAACCTGCTGGTCAGCGATGAAGAACTGGCCGCCCGCCGCATCGAGCAGGACAAGAAGGGCTGGAAGCCGGCGCAGCCGCGCGCCCGCAAGGTCAGTACTGCGCTGAAGGCTTATGCGTTGCTGGCTACCAGTGCTGACAAAGGGGCTGTCCGAAATAAAGCTCTACTGGAGGGGTAAGCAGTTAGCTGTAGAGAAAAACTCCCGACGTCAACAAAGCCCGGCATGATTACCGGGCTTTGTTTTATTAGGAGTAAAACCACGTGAATGCTCACACCGCATCCAAACAGCAACAACTCTCAGAAACCTAGCACATATAAATCCTCGCCAGCCAATAGCTCAAGCCAACTTAAAGCCTGCAATTAGCAGGAGCAAAACTATTATTGGCAACGTCATTTACAGCACAGCCCCAAACTATGGGTAAATTTGGATTCAAAGTGCCAGCCGGAACACCTGCAGTAATGGCACCCGTTCCAGGCGTAAGTGTCAAGGTCAAGGGGCTTTGCGGGACAGGGACAACCCCAGTATAGGTAATGGTTATGGCACCATCTCCAGCAGTCGCGGCGCCAGCGCTTACAGCCGCAATCGCTATGCTTGCAACATCACGCGTAGCGGCGAACTGAAACCCAGTATTCACAGTGTTAGCTGCGGCGGCAGTTGGTGCACCGGTGCCAGCATACGCATTGACCGCCAAACCGGCATTGGCTGCATATGTTTCGCTCAGAGCAACTTTCGCTGCCGTGGCCAAATTCAACCCCTCGGTAACACGTGCTCGTATGGTGTAGTTCTGGTACTGCGGAATCGCAATGGCGGCCAAGATACCGATGATAGCCACAACGATCATTAGCTCAATAAGGGTGAAACCTTTCTGTGTAGTATGTCGCCTTTTCATTTCAGTCTCCATGATCATGAATTTAGTCCGCCCAAAGAACCATGGGCGAAGTTAATTAAATGACTCATGAATGGGACCGATATGTAGTCCACTTCTTCAAGGCAAAGCTGAAATTTCTGCTGACTTCGATATATCTGGACAACACCCAAAACAAGTGACCAATAACGGCAGATAATGCCCTTAAAACCGACATTTACTGACAGTTAGTGTCACCTCCCAAAGAAAAATCCCTGCCCTATGGCACTGTCCGATCCTGCCTCCACCCCGTAAAATCCCGCTCTTTTTCCCGGACTGCCGCCATGAGCTCCCTCGAGAACCCCGTCACCGCCGACAAGGCCCAGCGCGACCTGGTCTACGGCCTGGAAGACCGTCCCGCCCTGCCCGTCGCGCTGCTCGCAGCGCTGCAGCACCTGCTGGCGATCATCGTGCCGATCGTCACCCCCGGTCTGCTGATCTGCCAGGCGCTGGGCGTTTCCGCCCGCGACACCAACCTGATCGTGTCTATGTCGCTGGTCATCTCCGGCATCGCCACCTTCGTCCAGTGCAAGCGCTTCGGGCCGTTCGGCGCCGGGCTGCTGATCGTCCAGGGCACCAGCTTCAACTTCGTCGGCCCGCTGATCGCCGGCGGGGCGCTGATGGTCAAGCAGGGCACGCCGGTGGAGCAGGTGATGGCGGCCATCTTCGGCGTGGTCATGGCCGGCTCCTTCGTGGAGATGGGCGTGTCGCGCATCCTGCCGTTCGTGAAGCGACTGATCACCCCGCTGGTGACCGGCATCGTGGTGCTGATGATCGGCCTCACCCTGATCAAGGTCGGCCTGATCAGCATGGGCGGTGGCTTCAGCGCCATGGGCAACGGCACCTTCGCCAATGGCGAGAACCTGCTGCTGTCCGGCACCGTGCTGGCGATCATCGTGGTGCTCAACCGCATCCCGGTGGTGTGGATGCGCAGCGGCGCCATCGTCATCGCCCTGGCCGTGGGCTACGTGCTGGCCGGCTACCTGGGCCGCCTGGACTTCAGCGGCATGCACCAGGCCGCGCTGTTCCAGGTGCCGACGCCGCTGCACTTCGGCCTGAGCTTCTCCTGGGCGCTGTTCATCCCCATGCTGGTGATCTACCTGGTCACCTCGCTGGAGGCCATCGGCGACGTCACCGCCACCAGCCAGGTGTCGAAGCAGCCGGTGGAAGGCCCGCTGTGGATGCAACGGATCAAGGGCGGAGTGCTGGTGAATGGCGCCAACTCGCTGCTGGCGGGCATCTTCAACACCTTCCCCAGCTCGGTGTTCGCGCAGAACAACGGGGTGATCCAGCTGACCGGCGTGGCCAGCCGCCATATCGGCCTGTGGATCGCTGCCATGCTGGTGGTGCTGGGCCTATTCCCCAGCGTCGCCGGGGTCATCCAGGCGGTGCCCGAGCCGGTGCTCGGCGGCGCGGCCATGGTGATGTTCGGCGCGGTGGCCGCCTCGGGCATCAACATCCTCGCCGGCACCCACCTCGACCGCCGCGCCCTGCTGATCATCGCCGTCAGCCTGGCCCTCGGCCTGGGCGTGTCGCAAGTACCTGAATTCCTCGCGCACATGCCGGCGGCGTTGCGCAACGTGCTGGAGTCCGGCGTCGCCACCGGCGGTATCTGCGCCCTGCTGCTGAACTGGTTCCTGCCGGAAGCGCCGGCGGCCAGGGCCCCGCACTGAGCCAGCCACGACGCCACCCTCGGGTGGCGTCGTCGTTTATGCTGGATGCATGAGCACTTCCCTGCGCGTCGGCGTAATAGCCGACACCCACAACCTGCTGCGCCCCGAAGCCCTGGAAGCCCTGCGCGGCTGCCAGCGCCTGCTGCACCTGGGCGACATCGGCAAGCCGGCGATCCTCGATGCGCTGCGCCAACTGGCGCCGCTGGACGTGGTGCGCGGCAACAACGACACCGAAGCCTGGACCGAGGCCATTCCCGAAACCCTGAGCCTGGAACTGGGCGGGCTGCGCCTGTACCTGATCCATGACCTCAAGCAACTGGCCATCGATCCACGGGCCGAAGGCTTCGACGTGGTGCTGGCCGGGCATTCGCACAAGCCGCTGCAGGAAGTGCGCGACGGGGTGCTCTATCTCAACCCCGGCAGCGCCGGGCCGCGGCGCTTCAAGCTGCCGATCTCGCTGGCGATCCTGAGCATCGCGGGCGGACAGGCTTCGGTGGAAATGATCGCGCTCGACTGAACGTAGGGCGTATAACCGTTCGCGGTTATACGCCGCTACACCTTGCCCACCAGTCAACTCCGTCGCTGAGCCCGCAGCGCCCTGAGACAGGCGCTTCGTGTTCAAAGCCGCAACACCCTTCGGCCAAGGCCAAACGGCGTATAACCGCGAACGGTTATACGCCCTACCGTTCCAATAGCTGTTGAGCCAGGGCGTCGACCTGCTCCTGGCGTTCGCTCTTGTCCACCCGCTTGCGGCCATTCAAGGTCGACCATTCCGGGTGCGCCCGCGCCTTGCGCAGCGCCTCGGGCAGCTTGCCCTCGCGCCATTGCTTGTCTTCCGGCGAAGCAACGCGGATCGCCTCCATGGCCGCATGGCCCCGCGCCTGCAATGCCGCCAGCAACTGGCGCTGGCGCAGGGCGAGCAGGCGCAGCACGCTGTCGTCCACCGAGAGTTCGCGCTGGCCCTTGAGCTTGCCGAGCAGGCGCTGGCCGTAGTGGCCGACGGTCTGCCAGGCGCCGCCGGCCAGGGCGCCGAGGGCGGTGGCGGCGCCCAGGGTCAGGCCGCCCACCAGCAGGTCGATGCCCGCGCCAGCCGCGGCACCGGCAGCGACTCCGCCGCCCAGGCGCACGCCGAGCTGGCGCAGGGTTTCGGGGTTGAACAGATCATCGCCCCAGCGGCCGTCCAGCAGCGGCAGATCGGCAGCGCGGGCATCATCCTTGCGGAAGGCGTAGAGGCGCAGCAGGGCCTGCACGCAGGCTTCCTCGCGCTTGCGCACACGGTCGCGCAGGGCTTCGGTGGCTTTTCGAATGGCCTCGGCATCGCCCGGCACCAGGTCGCGGCAGGCAGCGACGTCCACCAACAGTTCGGCGATCAGCTTGGCGCCGGCTTCGCGGCGTGCCACGGCCTGGGCCTCGTGGTCCCGGATCAGCCGTTCCAGCTGCGGGCGCGACTTCTCCAGCAGCAGCGCCAGGCTTTCGTAGAGGCGCCGTTCGCCGTCCAGCGGCGGCGCCACGCTGTCGAAGCGCACCAGCGCGTGCAGGCCCAGGCGCGACAGGGCCTCGCGCCATTGCTCCTCGCGGTGGTTGGCGCTGGCGACGAAGTTCAGCACCGGCAGCAGCGGCCGCGCACAGCCGGCAAGCACCGCCAGCTCGTCGCGGTACTTGGCCAGCACCGGCTCGCGGGCGTCGATCACATAGAGCCCGGCGTCGGACGCCTGCAACTGGCGCAGCACCTTTGCCTCCTGCTCGAAGCGGCCGCGCGCCTCGCTGCCGTCGAGGAAGCGACGCAGCTTCTCCGGGCCGTCCAGGCGCTCGCCGGGGCGTTCCAGGGCGTCGAGGAAGTCGCGCAGGGCGATGGCGTCCTCCAGGCCCGGCGTATCGTACAGCTCCAGCAGCGACTCGCCGTCCACCGACAGGCGCGCGCCCTCGACGTGGCGGGTGGTGCTGGGACGGTGCGAGACCTCGCCGAAACCGACGTCGCGAGTCAAAGTGCGCAGCAGCGAGGTCTTGCCGACGTTGGTGTGGCCGACCACGGCCAGCCTGAGGGGCTCAGTCATGTCCACTCTCCAGCCAGGCCAGGGGCGATGCGCCACTGTGCGCCAGGTTCAGCTTGTCGATGGCGGCATGCCAGTCGGCCAGGCGGTCGCTGTCCAGGCCGCTGCCCACCGGCGGCTGCAGCAGCCAGACGCGGGTGGCGCCGGCGCAGCGCGACAGCTCGGCGATCAGCGCCAGGGTGCCGCGGTCCGGCGAGCGCCGTGGGTCGCAGGCGATGGCCAGGCGCGCCGGCGGGTAGCGGGTCAGCTGTTCCAGCAGGCGGCGGCGTTGCGCGCCATCGTCCAGCACGCCGGCATCGGCCACGCCGGCCGGCAGCTTCGGCGGCCAGGGCTGGCTGTCGTCCAGTTCGATGGCCACCAGCAAGGCGCCGTCCGCGCTGGCGGCGGGGTTCTGCGCCTGCGGCTCGACCAGGCTGGCCGGTGCGGCATCGTTGACGCCCAAGCGCTCGCTGCTGGGTAGCAGGCGTTCGCGCAGCAGACTGTAACCGGGCAGCGAGAGGTCCAGGCACAACGCCGCGCGGCCGCGGCGCCAGCGCCACAGGCAGAAGGCCCAGAGCAACAGGCGCGGCAGCAGCCCGTAGACCAGCAGGATGCCCACCAGCCAGCCGGCCCAGGCGTGGCGCGCCGCCTCGCTGGCCACCAGGGCATCGCCGCTGGCGCGCACCAGGTCGCTGTCCGGCAGCGGGAAGCCCAGCAGCGAAGGCAATGCGCCGAGGCCCTGGGTGAGGAAAACGAAGGTGTCGCCGCCGAGGATGGTGGTTTCCCAGACGAAGCCGTAGCGCCGCGTCGACAGCAACGCCAGCAGCACCACCATGGCCGCGCCCAAGGCCAGCAGCCACAGGCCGTGGACCAGCATGCCCAGCGCCCAGCGCGTCAGGCGCTGGCGGCCGAGCAGCACCAGCAGCGCCGGCGCCAGTTGCGCGGCGCGGGCATCGCGCGCCAGCTTGCCGCTCAGCCACAACCACAGGCGGCCCAGGGCCCCGGCCGCCTCGCCGCCGCCGAGGGCGAAGCCTGCGGCCCAGCCGAGCAGCATCAGCAGGTCCAGGCCGAGCAGGCTGGCCAGGGCCCAGAACACGTTGACCGGGCGCTGGCCGTCGCCGAGGGCGGCCAGGGCCAGGCCGGCGCCACTGAGCAGGGCGAGGAAGATCAGCAGGTAGAAGGCCAGTTGCGCGCCCTGTTTCCACAGGCGCAGGGCGCTGTCCAGCTCGTCGCGGCCGGCCAGCCACAGGGAGCGGTTCTCGATGCGCCGGGGCAGCTCGCCACCGGCGGCGATGGCGCGGCGGTTGGCCTCGGCGTCCTCCAGCGGGCCGGCCTGCTCCTCGCGCAGGCGCACGGCTTCGCACAGCCACAGTCGGTCGAAGGCGGAAGGTGGGGCGGTATCGCTCACGGGGTCTCCGGCGCTGGTTCCTGGGGCGCAAGCATAACCGCTGTGCTGCGCCGCGTCCGCCCGCCAGCTCTCCGGGGTAACGGTAACACCGGCGCCCGCCGACCGAACCAAGGAAGGGCTTACCCGGCGCGCCCACGGGTATAGGGTGCGAAAGCCAACCAGAACAACAACAACGAGGCCCGCCATGCCGCGCGTCCTGCCCTGCGCCCTGCTCCTGCTGGCCGCCGCCCACGCGGCGGCCGTGGAAACGCCCCCGGTGCGCCCCTCCGACTGGGGCCCGGACACCCCGCTGATGCAGGCGGTGCCGCCGCGCCAGCTGGACGACAAGGTCGGCCAGCGCGCCTCCGACAGTGACGAGTCGAAGCTGTGGATAAGCCACACCGACTTCCGTCTGCACGACGACATCGGCTTCTTCATCCGCCGCATGCTGATCCGCATGAGCTCCAACGGCCCCAAGGGCACGCCGCTGATGCTCGACGACCCCAGGAGCATGATCGCGCGCATCCAGGCCGGCGACATCTTCGTCGCCGACGCCACCCTCGCCACCCTGCTCAACGCCGAGCTGCGCAGCGCCGACGCGCCGGTGCGCAACCTGGTCCTGGCCACCCGCAAGGACGGCCAGGAAGTGCGCGGCGAGCTGCTGCGCAAGGGCCGCTGGCGGCCGCTGCGGATGCTCACCGGCATCGAGCAGGCCGGCCCGCTGAAGGTGGCGCTGGTGCCGCAACGCATCTTCGTCGACGGCGTGGACGTCACCCCTTCGCTGAGCGCCGCCTCCATCGAGATGTCCGAGGTGCTGCAGCTGCACACCGCACACATGCAGCTGCTCGGCAACCGCATCCTGGTCGACCTCGACGGCCTGTTCCCGCCGCCGCGCCTGGAGTTCGCCGTGAGCAGCCTGAAGCTGGCCGACGGCGGCATGGACCTGCTGCTGGGCGAAGACCTGGCCAGCCTGCAATGGCCGCAGTTGCAGGCGCCGGAGAGCTACATGTTCATCCAGGGCGGCGACATCAAGATGGCCCGCACCATCCTGGTCAAGGCCTACGCCCTGTTCACCAGCCTCAGCCCCGGCCAGCCGCTGCTGTTCAACCTCTACGACTACCGCCGCCAGTTGCAATACGGCGAGATCCGCCTGCGCCAGGACGGCATGGTGCACATCGCGGTGTCGCCGGTGAAGGCGCCCGCCCCGCAGGAGAAAGCCCTATGAAGCGCCTGCTGCCCCTGCTCCTCGCCCTGCCCCTGCTCGCGCAGGCGCAAAGCGCCATCGACCGCCAGCAGCAGGAGCTGCAGCTGCTGCGCCAGGGCTGGTTCCAGCAGACGCCGCCGGACGCCGGGCACGCCGCCAGCCGCCCGGGCGGCGTGCGCGATTCCGGCCAGGACGGCGTCGGCCTGCTGCTGCACAACGTGGACATGTACTTCGAGGGCGGCATCGGCTTCCACAGCCCGCAACTCAAGGGCTGGCTGGTGCCGCTGAAGGCCGGCGCGCCGGTGGATTTCGACCGCCCACAGGACATGCGCATCCAGGTCACCGAGGGCGAGGTGATCCTCGACCCGCAGCAACTGGCCGGCCTGTTCAACGAGCGCATCCTGGCTTATCCACAAAGCATGCTGCGCAACTTCAGCATGAGCATCGACGGCGAGCGCCTACGCGTCAGCGGCGAGGTGCAGCCCCTGGGCATCGGCCCCTGGCTGCCGCTGCGCCTGGCTGGCAGCGTGCGCCTGGAGGGCGACGAAATCCTCTACCAGCCGGACCAGGTCAAGGTCCTCGGCGTGCCGGCCTACGGCGCCATGAGCCTGGTCGGCCTGCACCTGGATTCGCTGGTCGACCTGCAGCGCCCCGGCGCCCTGCTGCGCGACAACGCCATGCGCCTGGACTACCACCGGGTGTTCCCGCTGGTGGGCATCGACGGCAAGGTCGACGCCGCCTGGCTCGATGCGCAGGGCCTGCACCTGCGCTTCGCCCGCCCGGCCGGCAGCCCGCCGCCGCGCTTCGAGCCGCCCACCCTGGCCGGCCCTTCGTACATCTGGCTGCAATCGGGCGACCTGAAGATCTTCGAGATCCTCATCACCTACGCGCAGGTGCTGCTCAAGGCCGAGCAGCCCGGCCAGACGCTGGTGTTCAGACTCAAGGACTACCGCAAGGTGCTGGCCACCGGCATCACCCAGGTCAACGAGGACGGCACCTTCTTCATGCGCGTGCCGCCCTACGCGAACGACGCGCCGGCCCAGCGGCTGGTATCCTCTGCCACCGATGGATCACCCTGAGCACATGACCGGAGCCACGATGTCCCAAGCCCCTTCCCGCCTGCCGCTGGCGATGATCGCCGCCCTCGCCGAGAACCGCGTGATCGGCATCGACAACCGCCTGCCCTGGCACCTGCCGGCCGACCTCAAGCACTTCAAGGCGCTGACCCTGGGCAAGCCGATCATCATGGGCCGCAAGACCTGGGACTCCCTCGGCCGCCCGCTACCCGGCCGGCTCAACCTGGTGGTCAGCCGCCAGGCCAGCCTGCAGTTGGAAGGCGCCGAGGTGTTCACTTCGCTGGACGCTGCGCTGCAACGCGCCGACGCCTGGGCGCGGGAGGAAGAAGCCGAGGAGCTGATGCTGATCGGCGGCGCCCAACTCTACGCCGAGGCCCTGCCCGTGGCCGAGCGCCTGTACCTGACCCGCGTGGCCCTGAGCCCGGCGGGCGACGCGCGCTTCCCCGAGGTGGACGAAAGCCGCTGGCACCTGGCGTCGAGCATCGAGCATGAAGCGACGGCGGAAACGCCGGCCTATGCCTTCGAGGTCTGGGACCGCGCTTGAGGGGCTCTTGGCCTGACAGGATCGACTGTCTTGCCCACTGAACCGAGGTGCTTTCCGTAGGATGGGTTGAGCTTGCGAAACCCATGCGGCGGTGGTGATGGGTATCGCTTCGCTCAACCCATCCTACGGGTGTCGCGTTTGCCGGAGGAGGCAGGCGGGCTTGCTCGCTTCTACGACAAGCCGCCGTCCCGTCAGTTGGTCGCCGGCTTCGCCGCCGCGCGGCGGTAGGCCCAGACCATCAGGGCGATGCCGCCGAGGATCATCGGCACGCACAGCAGTTGGCCCATGGTCAGCCAGTCCCAGGCCAGGTAGCCCGGACCGCCGTTGCCGCCGGCGCCCTGGTCGGCGTCGGGCAGGCGGAAGAACTCGACGAAGAAGCGGAAGCAGCCGTAGCAGAGGATGAACAGGCCCGACACCGAGGCGGTCGGCCGCGGCTTGCGCGAGAACATCCAGAGGATGGCGAACAGCACTATGCCTTCCAGGCCGAACTCGTACAGCTGCGACGGGTGGCGCGGCAGCTGCGCCGGGTCGCTGTAGGGCGGGAAGATCATCGCCCAGGGCACGTCGGTGGGCTTGCCCCACAGCTCGGCGTTGATGAAGTTGCCGATGCGCCCGGCGCCCAGGCCGATCGGCACCAGCGGGGCGATGAAGTCCATCAGCTGGAAGAAGCTCTTGCCGTTGCGCTTGCCGAACCACCAGGTGGCCAGCATCACTCCGATCAGCCCGCCGTGGAACGACATGCCGCCTTCCCAGACCTTGAACAGGTTCAGCGGGTTGGCCAGGTAGAAGTCCAGCTTGTAGAACAGCACGTAGCCCAGGCGCCCGCCGAGCACCACGCCGCAAGCGACCCAGAACACCAGGTCGGAGAGCTTTTCCTTGCTCCAGGTCGGGTCGAAGCGGTTCAGTCGGCGCGAGGCCAGCAGCCAGGCGCCGCCGATGCCGATCAGGTACATCAGCCCGTACCAGTGGATCTTCAGGGGGCCGAGCGACACCGCGACGGGGTCGATCTGTGGATAGGGCAGCATCGCTTACTCCTAGGGTTTGATCAGGAAACTCATGCCGATGCAGAACATCAGCAGAGCGAACAGGCGCTTGAGCACCTTGGCCGGCAGGCGGTGCGCCAGGCGCGCGCCGATGCGGGCGAAGAACATGCTGGTGACGGCAATGCCCACCAGCGCCGGCAGGTAGACGAAGCCGAGGCTCCACTGCGGCAGCTCGGGCCGGTGCCAGCCGACCATGATGAAAGAAATCGCCCCGGCGATGGCGATGGGCAGACCGCAGGCCGAGGACGTAGCCACCGCCTGCTGCATGGAGACGCCGCGCCAGGACAGGAAAGGCACGGTCAGCGAGCCGCCACCGATGCCGAAGATCGCCGAGGCCCAGCCGATGAAGCCGCCGGCCGCGCCCAACCCGCCCTTGCCCGGCAGGCTGCCGCCGGCCTTGGGTTGCAGGCCCAGGGTCATCTGGATGGAGATGAGCACGGCGAAGACGCCGATGATCTTCTGCAGCACCGCTCCCTTGATGGCCGAGGCGGTCAGCGCGCCCAGGGCGCTGCCGACGACGATGCCCACGGTCATCCACAGGAACACCGGCCAGAGCACCGCGCCGCGGCGATGGTGTTCGAGGATGGAATTGACCGAGGTGAAGACGATGGTCGCCAGCGAGGTGCCCACCGCCATCTGCGTCAGCACCTCGACGGGAAAGCCATGGGCGGTGAAGCTGAACACCAGCACCGGGACGATGATCAGGCCACCGCCGACGCCGAACAACCCGGCCAGCACGCCTGCGCAGGCACCCAGCACCAGGTAGAGAAGGAACTCCATGGAGACCTCGGGTGGCAAAAGCGGCATGGTACCGAAAATGCGCCGGCGACGGCAGCCGCCCGCGGTGGAACAGGCCTTTCGGTACCAATATGAAAGAAATTTCATCGTGCGCCGTGCCCGGACGACGGCGGCTATTGAGTTGCCACCGCCAGTTACCTACCCTGCCTGAACCACCACCGCAGGGCCCTGCCCCATGTGCCTGATCGTCCTTGCCTGGCGCCCCGGACACGCCATGCCGCTGATAGTCGCGGCCAACCGCGATGAGTTCTATGCCCGCCCCACCCTGCCGCTGGCGGCGTGGGAGGATGCGCCGGGCGTGTATGCCGGGCGCGACCTGGAGGCCGGAGGCACCTGGATGGGCCTGGGGCCTGGCGGGCGCTTCGCGGCGCTGACCAACGTGCGTGATCCGGGCCAACCGCTGGGGCCGCGCTCCCGTGGTGAACTGGTGGCCGGCTTCCTGCGCGGGTGCCAGGCGCCGCTGGATTACCTGGCCGAGGTGCAGCGCCGCGCCGCCGAGTATTCGGGCTTCAACCTGCTGGTCGGCGATGCCCGTCAGCTCTGCTACTTCAATCCCCGCGATGGCGAGCCACGGGAGTTGCCGGCCGGGCTGCACGGGCTGTCCAACGCTTCGCTGGACACGCCCTGGCCCAAGCTGCTGCGTGCCCGCGCCGCGCTGGAGGAACACCTCGACGAAGCCGAGCCCGGGGCATTGCTGGGACTGCTCGGCGACCACGAGCGCCCCGGCGACGAACGGCTGCCGGAAACCGGCGTCGGCCTGGCTACCGAGCGCCTGCTGTCCAGCGTGTTCATCGCCAGCGCCAACTACGGCACCCGCGCCAGCAGCGTGCTGCGCGTGCATGCCGATGGGCGCCGGGAGTTCATCGAGCGCAGCTTCGGGCCGGAGGGGGCCCATCTGGGCGAGGTGCGCCTGGAGCTCAACACCTAGGGGAAGGTTGGTTTTGTAGGAGCGAGCTTGCTCGCGAACGAACCCCGCTGCGAAGTCCGTTCGCGAGCAAGCTCGCTCCTACGAAAAGCATCCCGGCGCCCAGGCGGCGGCGTATAACCGCGAACGGTTATACGCCCTACGGTTCCAGGGAAGCACGGACGTAGGAGCGGACTCCGTCCGCGATGGCCAACCTACCGCGCCAATCCCATGTAGGAGCGCGCCCTGCCCGCGAAATCGCGGGCAGGGCCCGCTCCTGCGCCTAGCACACCTCGATGGCATCGCGCAGGCGCTTGGCCCGGTAGAGGGCGTCGTCCAGGCGGCGCAGCAGGTTTTCCAGGGGTTCGGCGCGGCGCATGCCGGCCAGAGCGAAGCTGGCGGTGAGCGGTTGTTCCAGGTCGGTGCAGGCCTCGCGGATGTGCAGGCGCAGGCGCTCGGCTAGGCGGCTGGCGGAGGCCAGCGGGGTGTTCGGCAGCAGCACGATGAATTCCTCGCCGCCCCAGCGGGCGAAGCAATCTTCTTCGCGCAGGGTCTGGCGCACCGCCTGGGTCACCGTCACCAGCACGCGGTCGCCGACGGGATGGCCCAGCAGGTCGTTGATGCGCTTGAAGTGGTCGAGGTCGAACATCAGCAGGCTGACCGGCTGGTCGTGGCGCTGCAGGCGCTGCCATTCCTGCTGCAGGCTGCTTTCGAAGCGGCGCCGGTTGAAGATCTGCGTCAGCGGGTCGGTTTCGCTCAGGCGCACCGCCACCGCGGCCTGTTCGGCCAGGGCCAGGTTGGCCTGGCGCAGGGCCTCGGTGCGTTGTTCGACCAGTTGTTCCAGGTTGCGGTTGAGTTCGTGCAGCTCTTCGTTGCGGCGCTTGAGTTCCAGCTCGATCAGCTTGCGCTCGTGGATGTTGTGGTGGGCGCCGATCATCCGTGTGGCGCGGCCCTGGTCGTCGAATTCGACGAAGCGGCCGTGATCCCTTATCCACAGGTATTCGCCATTGGCGCAAAGGCAGCGGTACTCCTCGGCGTAGGCCGCCTGCCGGCCGTCCAGGTAGGCCTGGAAGCTGCGCATGACGCGGGGGAAGTCGTCCGGGTGGATCACCGAGTGCCAGGTGGCGACGTTTTCCGGCAGGCCGTCGATGGGGTAGCCGAGCATGCGGTACCAGCCGGGGCTGCGCTTGACGTCGTCGTTGCGGATATCCCAATCCCAGATGCCGTCGCTGACGATCTCCAGGGCATAGCGCAGGGTCTTCTCGATGGCTTCGCGGTCGCCCGCGAGCGCTTGCTGCTCGTCCATAAGCCTTCTCCCGGCGCTGCCGGTTGTACAGGGCCCCGGGGACGACTCAGCTCCGGGGAGGGCGGCGCTCCAGGCTCAGCCCTGGACGGTCGCCGCCGGGTTGATCACCCGGCCGAGGCCGAGGTTGCGCAATGCCAGGTGCAGGGAGCTGTGGATCACCTGCGGGTTGTCGAAGGTCATCAGCTGGCCGAGCAGCTCGCGGGCCTTGCCCAGGGTGATCTGGCGCAGCAGCCACTTCACCTTGGGCAGGTTGGTGGCGTTCATCGACAGCGAGTCGAAGCCCATGGCCATCAGCAGCACCGCCGCCGCCGGGTCGCCGGCCATCTCGCCGCAGATGCTCACCGGCTTGCCTTCGGCGTGGGCGTCGTCAACCACCTTCTTCAGCGCCTGCAGCACCGCCGGGTGCAGGTAGTCGTAGAGGTCGGCCACGCGCGGGTTGTTGCGGTCCACCGCCAGCAGGTACTGGGTCAGGTCGTTGGAGCCGACCGAGAGGAAGTCCACCTGGCGCGCCAGTTCGCGGGTCTGGTACACCGCCGCGGGGATCTCCACCATCATGCCGATCGGCGGCATGGGGATGTCCACGCCTTCGTCGCGGATCTCGCCCCAGGCGCGGTGGATCAGGTGCAGCGCCTCTTCCAGCTCGTGGGTGCCGGAGATCATCGGCAGCAGGATGCGCAGGTTGTTCAGGCCCTCGCTGGCCTTGAGCATGGCGCGGGTCTGCACCAGGAAGATTTCAGGGTGGTCGAGGGTGACGCGGATGCCGCGCCAGCCGAGGAAGGGGTTGTCTTCCTTGATCGGGAAGTAGGACAGCGCCTTGTCGCCGCCGATGTCCAGGGTGCGCATGGTCACCGGCAGCGGGTGGAAGGCCGAGAGCTGCTCGCGGTAGATCGCCAGCTGCTCCTTTTCGCTGGGAAAGCGGTCGTTGATCATGAACGGCACTTCCGTGCGGTACAGGCCAACGCCCTCGGCGCCGCGCTCCTGGGCGCGGGCCACGTCGGCCAGCAGGCCGGTGTTGACCCACAGCGGCATGCGGTGGCCGTCGAGGGTCTCGCAGGGCAGCTCGCGCAGCGCGGCCAGGCCCTTGCTCAGTTCCTTCTCTTCGGCGACCACTTCGCCGTACTGCTTGACCAACTGCGGCGACGGGTTGGTGTAGATCTCGCCATGGTAGCCGTCGACGATCAGGTCGATGCCGTCGACCTTGGAGTATGGCAGGTCGACCGCGCCCATCACCGTGGGGATGCCCATGGCGCGGGCGAGGATGGCCACGTGGGAGTTGCCCGAACCGAGCACCGAGATCAGCCCCACCAGCTTGCCTTCGGGCACCTCGCCGAGCATCGCCGGGGACAGTTCCTCGCTGACGATGATGGTCTGGTCCGGGTAGGTGAGGGTCTGCTTACGTTCTTCCTGCAGGTAGGCGAGGATGCGCCGGCCGATGTCCTTGACGTCGGAGGCGCGCTCGCGCAGGTAGGCGTCGTCCATCAGCTCGAAGCGTGCGACGTGTTCCATCACTACCTGGCGCAGGGCGCCCTGGGCCCACTGGCCAGAGCGGATGATGCGCTTGACCTCCTGGCCGATGGAGGCGTCGTCGAGCATCATCAGGTAGACGTCGAACAGCGCGCGCTCTTCCTTGCGCAGCTGGGTGGCCAGCTTGCTGGAGAGGTTGCGCATGTCTTCGCGGACGGCTTCCAGGGCCTGCTTGAACAGCTCGACCTCGGCCTCGACGTCGTCGATGGGCTTGTCCGGGACCACTTCCAGGTCGGCCGGCGGCAGCACCACCACGGCCTTGCCCACGGCCACGCCGGGGGCGCCGGGCACGCCGACGAACTTGGCTTCCTGGATGCCCTTGCCGAGCTTGCCCAGGCCGCGGATCGAACCGGTGGCCTCGGCATGGGCGATGACCCCGGCCAGCTGCGCGCTCATGGTCACCAGGAAGGCTTCCTCGCCTTCGTCGAACTGGCGCTTTTCCTTCTGCTGCACCACCAGCACGCCCATCACCCGGCGGTGGTGGATGATCGGGGCGCCGAGGAAGGAGGCGTAGCGTTCCTCGCCGGTCTCAGCGAAGTAGCGGTAGCGCGGGTGCTCGGAGGCGTTCTCCAGGTTCAGCGGCTCCTCGCGGGTGCCGACCAGGCCCACCAGGCCCTCGTTGGGGGCCATGCTGACCTTGCCGATGGAGCGCTTGTTCAGGCCCTCGGTGGCCATCAGGACGAAGCGGTTGGTCTCGGCGTCGAGCAGATAGACCGAGCACACCTGGGTGCCCATGGCTTCCTTGACCCGCTGCACGATGATGCCCAGCGCCGCCCTCAGGTCCTTGGCGGCGTTCACTTCCTGGACGATCTTGCGCAGCGTGTTGAGCATGCTCAGGGCCTTATCTCCTCTTCAGTCCCGCGCCAGAAGGCGCGGCGCCAGTTCCTTCAGGGCGCGCCGGTAGACCTCGCGCTTGAAGGTCACCACCTGCCCCAGGGGATACCAGTAACTCACCCAGCGCCAGCCATCGAATTCCGGCTTGCCGGTCACATCCATGCGTACCCGGTTCTCGTCGCCGGTGAGGCGCAGCAGGAACCACTTCTGTTTCTGGCCGATGCACAGCGGCTGGCTGTTGGTACGCACCAGCCGCTGCGGCAGACGATAGCGCAACCAGCCGCGGGTGCAGGCGAGAATGCGCACATCCTGCTCCTCCAGGCCGACTTCCTCGTTCAACTCGCGGAACAGCGCCTCTTCAGGAGTTTCCCGGGCGTTGATGCCGCCCTGCGGGAACTGCCAGGCCTCCTGGTTGATGCGCCGCGCCCACAGAACCTGACCGGCCTCGTTGGAGAGGATGATGCCGACATTGGGGCGAAAACCATCGGGATCGATCACGGCGGTACATCCTCGAAAACGCGTGTGCCCGCATTGTTCCACAAAGCCTGTGACAGCGGCAACGCGAGGCTTGGCGCGCATGGGCAGGGCCGGCAAAAGCCGTTACTCTAGGCGACTTTTCCGCTTTCGCAATTAATGGTGAACCATGGCGCGTCTGGCCCTTTTCGACCTCGACAACACTCTGCTGGCCGGCGACAGCGACCACAGCTGGGGCGAGTGGCTGTGCCAGCGCGGCCTGGTCGACGCCGGCGAGTACCAGGCGCGCAACGATGCCTTCTATACCGACTACCAGGCTGGCACCCTGGACGTGTTCGCCTACCAGGCCTTCACCCAGGCGATCCTCGGCCGCAACAGCCTGGAGCAGCTGGCCATCTGGCATCGCCAGTTCATGGAGGAGGTCATCGAGCCGATCATCCTGCCCCGCGGCGAAGCCCTGCTGGCCGAGCACCGCGCCGCCGGCGACCGCCTGGTGATCATCACCGCCACCAACCGCTTCGTCACCGGCCCCATCGCCGAGCGCCTGGGCGTGGAAACGCTGATCGCCACCGAGTGCGAGATGCGCGACGGCCTCTACACCGGCCGCACCTTCGACGTGCCCTGCTTCCAGGGCGGCAAGGTGACCCGCCTGCAGCGCTGGCTGCAGGAAACCGGCATGAGCCTGGACGGCAGCTACTTCTACAGCGACTCGCGCAACGACCTGCCGCTGCTGGAAGTGGTGGCCCACCCGGTGGCGGTCGACCCGGACGAGGTCCTGCGCACCACCGCCCAGGAGCGCGGCTGGCCGGTGCTCAGCCTGCGCGACTGAGGCGCCTCACAGCGGCTTGTTGACCATCAGCCAGAAGATCGCCAGGAAGGCCAGGAACGCCGGCCAGCCCAAGGCGAACCACCAGCGCATATAGAAGAAGGCTTGCGGCGGCAACGCGGTTCCCGCCGCCGTCGCCGCCTCGGCCAGGTCGCGCACGCGAATCTGCAGCCACACCACCGGCAGCCAGCAGAGCCCGGCGAACACGTACAGCCCCAGGCTCCACAGCAGCCAGCCCTGGGCCAGCGGCCAGCCGGCCCAGTACGCCAGGCCCAGGCCGCTGAGCGGCTGGAACACGGCGCTGGTGGCGATGAACAGCCAGTCGGCGCTGACCAGGTGGCGGAAGGTCGTGGCGATGACCTGCAACTGCCCGCTGCGCCAGGCCCGCCAGGCGTAGTAGGCCGAGCCCAGGCCGGTGCCGAACAGCAGGGTGGCGGTCAGGATGTGCAGGGTCTTGAGCAGCAGGTAGGGACTCATCGGCGCTCCATCGCCATCGAATTCACAGCGGCTTGGCCAGCATCAGCGCCAGTATCGCCAGCCAGCTGAGCAGGGCCAGGGCGAAGAACGACGCGCCGAAGCGCAGCTCGCGCACCACGCGCTCGGCCAGCGGCTCGTCGCTGTCGCGGGCGCTCACCGCCAGGGCGCGGATGCGCCACAGGCGGCTGGTGAACAGCAGCCAGAAGATCGCCACCAGGATCAGCAGGCAGGCGCTGGCCAGCAGCCAGGTCTGCCCCAGCGGGAAGCCGGCGCGGTGGACCATCTGCCAGCCGGTCAGCGGCAGGCTGACGACGCTGCCGGCCACCAGCACCCAGGCCGCCAGGCCGATGCGCAGCAGCGCCTTGGCCAGCGCGCCGGCATCCCCGCCGCGCCAGCTGCGCCAGCCGTACCAGGCGAGGCCGGCGATGGCCAGCAGCGGCACGGCCACGGCGACGCCGTGGAGGATCTTGAGGGTCTGGTAGGTTTCCATGCGGGCGGTCCCTGTCGCGATTCGTGGCTGTTCCCTCAGCCTAGCAGCGCTGCCGGCCGGCGGGTCGAACTGGGACAGCGGGCGCTGCCCCGGCGTTCCCCGCCGGCCGTGGCGTCAACCCAGGAACAGCCTGTACGCCGGGTTGTCGCTCTCGTCCCAGTACGGGTAGCCGATCTCTTCCAGCGCCTGCACCACCAGGTGGCGCTCCTCCTCCGGCACCTGCAGGCCGGCGACCACGCGGCCGTCGGCGGCGCCGTGGTTGCGGTAGTGGAACATGGTGATGTTCCAGCGCCCGCCGAGCTTGTTGAGGAAGTTGAACAGCGCGCCGGGGCGCTCGGGGAACTCGAAGCGGAACACCTGCTCGTCGCTGACCCGCGGCGAATGGCCGCCGACCATGTGGCGGATGTGCAGCTTGGCCAGTTCGTTGTCGGTCAGGTCCAGCACCGGGAAGCCCTGCTCGCGCAGCTGCTCGACCAGCACCGCGCGCGGGTCGCTGTCCGGGTGGGTCTGCACGCCGACGAAGATGTGCGCTTCGCTGTCGGTGTTGTAGCGGTAGTTGAACTCGGTGATCTGGCGCTTGCCGATGGCCTCGCAGAAGGCCTTGAAGCTGCCCGGGCGCTCGGGGATGGTCACGGCGATGATGGCTTCGCGCTTCTCGCCCAGCTCGGCGCGCTCGGCCACGTGGCGCAGGCGGTCGAAGTTGATGTTGGCGCCGGAGTCGATGGCCACCAGTGTCTGCCCGCGGGCGTTGTCGCGCTCGACGTACTTCTTGATCCCGGCCACCGCCAGGGCGCCGGCGGGCTCGGTGATGGAGCGGGTGTCGTCGTAGATGTCCTTGATCGCCGCGCAGATTTCGTCGGTGCTGACGGTGATGACTTCATCCACGTACCGCTTGCAGATGTCGAAGGTGTGCTGGCCGATCTGCGCCACCGCCACGCCGTCGGCGAACAGCCCGACCTGGCTCAGCACCACGCGCTCGCCGGCGGCCATGGCGGCCTGCAGGCAGTTGGAGTCGTCCGGCTCGACGCCGATGACCTTGACCTCCGGGCGCAGGTACTTCACATAGGCGGCGATGCCGGCGATCAGCCCGCCGCCGCCCACCGGCACGAAGATGGCGTCCAGGCGGCCCGGGTGCTGGCGGAGGATCTCCATGGCCACGGTGCCCTGGCCGGCGATCACGTCCGGATCGTCATAGGGGTGGATGTAGACGTAGCCCTTCTCTTCCACCAGCTTCAGCGAATACGCCAGCGCCTCGGGGAAGGCGTCGCCGTGCAGCACCGCCTTGCCGCCGCGGGCGCGCACGCCCTGGACCTTCAGCTCGGGCGTGGTGCGCGGCATGACGATGGTCGCCTTCACCCCCAGTTCCTTCGCCGCCAGGGCCACGCCCTGGGCGTGGTTGCCGGCCGAGGCGGTGACCACGCCGCGCGCCAGTTCCTCGCGGCTCAGCTGCGCCAGCTTGTTGTAGGCGCCGCGGATCTTGAAGGAGAACACCGGCTGCAGGTCCTCGCGCTTGAGCAGCACCTGGTTGTCCAGGCGCTCGGAGAGGCGGCGGGCCGGTTGCAGGGGCGTTTCCTCGGCGACGTCGTAGACGCGCGAGGTGAGGATCTTCTTGACGTACTGTTCGAGCATCGGGGCGGGCTTCGCAGGGACGGGGCACAAAGCCGGCAGTCTACTCCAGTCGGCCGCCGCCGGGAGCGGCGAATCCACATTCGCCCGGCGGCCCCGCTATAATCCGCGCCCCAAGCCCTCTTTGCCGGAACCCCCAGATGAACCAGGACCAGCTCAAGCAGGCCGTGGCCCAGGCCGCCGTCGACCACATCCTCCCGCACCTCGACAGCAAGAGCATCGTCGGCGTCGGCACCGGCTCCACCGCCAACTTCTTCATCGACCTGCTGGCCAGGCACAAGGCCGAGTTCGACGGCGCCGTGGCCAGCTCCGAGGCCACCGCGCAGCGCCTAAAGGGCCACGGCATCCCGGTCTACGACCTGAACAGCGTCGGCGAGCTGGAGTTCTACGTCGACGGCGCCGACGAGAGCAACGAGCGCCTGGAGCTGATCAAGGGCGGCGGCGCCGCGCTGACCCGCGAGAAGATAGTCGCGGCCGTGGCCAAGCAGTTCATCTGCATCGCCGACCAGAGCAAGCTGGTGCCCCTGCTCGGCGCCTTCCCGCTGCCGGTGGAAGTCATCCCCATGGCCCGCAGCCACGTGGCCCGCCAACTGGTCAAGCTGGGCGGCGACCCGGTCTACCGCGACGGCGTGCTGACCGACAACGGCAACATCATCCTCGACGTGCACAACCTGCGCATCGACAGCCCGGTGGCCCTGGAAGAGAAGATCAACAACATCGTCGGCGTGGTCACCGTGGGCCTGTTCGCCGCGCGCCCGGCCGACCTGCTGCTGCTCGGCACCGCCGAGGGCGTGAAGACGCTCAAGGCCTGACCTATTCGCGCCCATGGACGGGCGCCCGGCAACGACTAGGCTTAGGCTGTTCGCGCAACGCGCCGGAGGCCGCCATGTCCGCAAAATACCATCTGAAGAAGGCCAGCGACGGCCAGTTCCATTTCACCCTGCACGCCAGCAACGGCGAGGTCGTGCTCAGCAGCGAGCTGTACCGGGCCAAGACCTCGGCCATCGAAGGCATCGAGTCGGTGCGCAGGAACTCGCAGCGCGACGGCGCCTTCGAGCTGAAGGAAGCGAGCAACGGCAAGCACTACTTCGTGCTCAAGGCCAGCAATGGCCAGGTAGTCGGGCAGAGCCAGATGTACGCCAGCCAGGCCAACGCCGAGAACGGCGTCGCCTCGGTGAAGCGCTACGCGCCGGACGCCGGGATCAGCGACGACAGCTGAGCCGCCTCAGTCGGCCAGCAGCGCCACGCCCCAGGGCTTGGAGTCGATCCGCAGGCGCCGCGGCCGTGGCGCGGCGGGCGGCGCCTGGCGCTCCAGCTGCGCCAGGCAGGCCTCGGGATCGTCCAGCGGCAACTCCCCCAGCACTTCCAGCGGCAGTTCCCACCAGCGGCTGGCCAGCAGGCGCTCGATCACTTCCGGCGGGAAGCGGTAGCGGATCACCCGCGCCGGCGTCCCGGCCACGATCGCGTAGGGCGGCACGTCGGCATTCACCAGGGATTGCGCGCCAATCACGGCCCCGGTGCCCACGTTAACGCCGTCGAGGATCAGCACGTCGCGGCCGATCCACACGTCATGCCCTAGCGAGGCCGGCCGCCACGGCGCTTCGCGCACCAGGGGCCGGCGAACCAGCTTGGGGTTGACCGGGAAGTTGTGCGTGGTCAGCCAGTCGACGGGGTGGGAGTGGCGCCCCTGGCCGATCACCACGCCGGTGGCGATCGAGCAGTAGCGGCCGATCCGCGCCACGTCGAGGAACTCGCAGCCGCTGACGGCATCGGTGTGCGCGCCTATCTCCAGCTCGCGCGAGTAGATCTTCGCCTTGCCCAGCTTCACCCCCGGCTCCAGGGTCAGGCGCGCGCCGTCGCGCAGCGACTTGATCCCGCCGGCCAGGCGGCAGCCGTGTTCGCTCAGCGCCTTGTTCAGGCGGCGGTTGATCAGGGCTTCGCGGATGATGTTCAAGGTCGCTCCAGGGGCGGGACAACAGGTGGGGCGACAATGTAAGCCTTTTGTTACTCGGACTCCACGCCCGGCGCCTTGCGGAACACGTAGAACAGGTTGGGCTCGCTGACCAGGTACAGCGTGCCCGCCTCGTCCATGGCCAGGCCCTCGGCCTGCGGCACGCTGCGCTTGAGCCCCTGCATGCCGCGCAGCAGCGACAGGCTGCTGATGGGCTCGCCGTCGACGTCCAGTTCCAGCACCAGGCGCGACTCGTCCGACAGCGCCAGCAGGTGGCCGCTGCCCTCGTCGTACTGCAGGCTGGAAAGGTCGCGGACGAACAGCCGGCGGTCGCGCTTGAGGTCGTCCAGCACGTGCACGGCGAAGGGCTTGTCGGGCTGCGTGTGGGGGAAGCCGTGGACCTCGTAGATGCGCACCGGGTCGCGTTCCTTGGCGACGAACAGGCGCTGGCCGACCGAGTCGTAGGCCAGCCCCTCGAAGCCCTTGTTGCCCATCGGCCCCAGGCCCAGGGACAGCTGTTGCGCCTGTTCGGCATCCAGCTCGCGGGTGCCGTTGTCCAGGCGCACCTTGAACAGGCGCTGGCGGCGCTCGTCGCTGAGCACGTAGAGGCCGGGGCCGATGTATTCGATGGCCTCGGTGTCGCCGAAATCGTGCAGGGTGATCTTGCGCAGCACCTTGCCGTCCAGGGACAGCTCGACGATCTGCGCCGGCTGGTTGGTGACAGTGAACAGGCTGCGCCGCTCGGGATCGTAGGTCAGCGCCGAGACGTCGTCGTCCAGGCCCTCGATGGGCTGCGCCTCGATCTCGACGCGGTAGTCGGGCAGCCAGATCGAGCGTTCGCGCCAGTTTTCCGCATGGTGCCATTCGCGCACGGCGAACCAGGCGCGTTCGTAGACGCGGAACTGCTGGCCGAGCCAGGCCAGGGCGAGCAGGAGGAGGATCAGCAGCGCCGCCAGGCAGCGGCGCAAGGTGAGGAAACGGAACATCGCAGGTCCATGTCGATGGGGGCACGCCGTAATAGCACAAGGCCGCTGAAGCCAGGCTTAATCCCCGTGCAGGAAAATTCCTCGAGGCTAAAGTCAGGCTAGCGTAATCCCGTGTCCTCGCCGCCCCGCAAGGAGTTCCGATGAGCGCCGTCCAGCTTCCCGAGCAGCGTACCCTGACCACCCTGCACACCGTGGTGCTGGCCACCGAGGTGCTGAGCCAGGCCGGCATCCCCCGCGGCCGGCTGCTGGAGGGCAGCGGCATCGCCGAGGCGGACCTGCTGACGCCGGAGAAATTCGTCAGCCATGCCCAGGAACTGCGGGTATTCGCCAATGCCCTGAGCTGCTACCAGGACCCGGCCCTGGGCCTCTACCTGGGCCTGCGCATGCACGTTTCGGCCTACGGCATGCTCGGCTACAGCATGCTGGCCAGCCGCACCCTGCGCGACGCCCTGCAACTGGCCCTGGCCCACCCCGACCTGCTCGGCACCTACTTCCGCCTGGCCCTGCAGGACCACGGCGACGAGGTCTGGCTGAGCGCCGAGGGCTACCGCTACGCGCCGGAACTGACGGTGTTCAACACCGAGCTGTGCCTGACCTCGCTGCTCACCGTGGTGCGCGACCTGCTCGGCGAATCGGTGCGCCCGCGGCGCCTGCTGCTGGCCTACCGCCCGCCGCTGCATGCCAGCACCTACACCGAGCGCCTGGGCTGCCCGGTGGAGTTCGGCGCCGCCACCAGCGCCCTGTGCCTGGGCCCGGCGCTGCTCGACCGCGCGCTGCCGCTGGCCGACCCGGTCAGCTGCCACAACGGCCTGCAGCAATGCCAGCGCCTGAGCGCGGCCATGAGCGGGCGCGACGACATCCTCGAACTGATCCGCCGCCACCTCGCCAACCACCTGCAGGAAGCCCGCGGCCTGGACGAGGTGGCGCGCCACCTGCACCGCTCCAGCCGCACCCTGCGCCGGCACCTGCAGCAGCACAACACCAGTTACCAGCAGGTGCTGGACGAAGTGCGCTACGACAAGGCCCGGCAACTGCTCAAGGACACCGACCTGCCCATCTATCTGATCGCCGAACGGCTCGGCTACAGCGAGACGGCCAGCTTCCGCCATGCCTTCCAGCGCTGGAGCGGGGCGAGCCCGAGCCTGTATCGCGGTTGAGCCCGAGCCGGCCTGGCGGCCGGATCGCGGATGAGATCCGCTCCTACACCATCCTCAACACCCGTGCTCCTTGTAGGAGCGCGCCCTGCGCGCGAAATCGCGGGCAGGGCCCGCTCCTACAGGAGGGGTCGACGGTGGGCGCATCGTAGGAGCGAATCCCATCCGCGAAACGCGCCGGAACCTCCGGCTATCGCGAGCAAGCCCGCTCCTGCGAAGAGCCGGCCAGGCTGGTGAAAACGGCCCTTCAACTTGGCCTGATTTATCCCTTATTGGCCTGTTCTATCGTTCTGCCGCTGCGAAAAGGAGGGCCATTATCAAGCCGCAGCTAGGTGAAGCGGCCGCCAGAGCCGTAAAACCGCAAACAATAACAACTGCTTAACTGCATGGTATTGAAGCATGACCAGCGCGATTGCCATCGAGCGAATCGGCATGGAATTCGGTACCCCCGGCCAAGGCCTCAAGGCCCTGGACGACGTGTCCCTGGACATCCGCGCCAACGAATTCTTCACCCTCCTCGGCCCCTCGGGCTGCGGCAAGACCACCCTCCTGCGGCTCATCGCCGGCTTCGAACAACCCACCTCCGGCAGCATCCGCCTCTACGGCGAGCCCATGCAGGGCCTCCCGCCATTCCGCCGCCCGGTCAACACCGTGTTCCAGAGCTACGCGCTGTTCCCGCACATGACCGTGGCGCAGAACATCGCCTTCGGCCTAGAGATGCAGGGCAAGCCCAAGGCCGAGACCGAGGCCACGGTGAAAGCCATGCTCGAACTGGTGCGCCTGCCCGACGTCGGCTCGCGGCGCGCCGACCAGCTCTCCGGCGGCCAGCAGCAGCGCATCGCCCTGGCCCGCGCGCTGGCCAGCCGGCCCAAGGTGCTGCTGCTGGACGAGTCGCTCTCGGCGCTGGACCTGAAGCTGCGCAAGGAAATGCAGATCGAACTCAAGCGCCTGCAGCACGAGACCGGCATCACCTTCATCTTCGTCACCCACGACCAGGAAGAAGCCCTGACCATGTCCGACCGCATCGCGGTGATGAACAAGGGCCAGGTCCTGCAGATCGGCACCCCCACCGAAATCTACGACGCCCCGGCCAACCGCTGGGTGGCCGACTTCATCGGCGAGACCAACTTCCTCGAGGCCGAGGCCAACGGCGACGGCGTGGTGCTCGCCGACGGCCAGCGCCTGGCCGCCGCCACCACGCTGCCGGGCAAGGTGACTCTGGCGATCCGCCCGGAACGCACCGAGCTGGCCCAGGACGGTGAATTGGAAGGCGTGGTGGAAACCGTGGTCTACGTCGGCACCGACACCGTCTACCACCTGAAGGTCGCAGGCGCCCCCGGCTTCCGCGTGCGCCAGCAGAACCGCCAGGGCGCGGTGGGCGCCCACGAGCCCGGCGCGCGGGTGCGCGTGCGGGTGCCCGGCGACGCCATCCGGGTGCTGGCCGAATGAGCACGCTGCGCCTGCAAGCCGAGCGCAAGAGCCTGCGCGCCCGGCTGGCGCTGACCACCCCGGCCATGCTGGTGCTGCTGGTGTTCCTGGTGCTGCCGCTGGGCATCATGTTCGCCGTGTCCGTCCAGGCGCCCGGCGACTACGGCGGCGTGAAATGGGGCCAGCACACCCTGGAGGCGTACATCAACTTCCTCTGGGAACGCGACCTGGACGACGCCCTGGTGTTCAACACCGACTACCTGGGCATCTTCCAGCGCTCCTTCTGGCTGTCCATCCTGACCACCGCCGGCTGCCTGCTGATCGGCTTCCCCACCGCGCTGTACCTGGCGCTGCAGGACGAGCGCCGGCGCAACATGCTGCTGTTCCTGGTCACGGTGCCGTTCTGGACCAACCTGCTGGTGCGCGTTTACGCCTGGATCCTGCTGCTGCGCAACGGCGGGCTGATCGACGAGGGCCTGCACAAGCTGGGCTTCAGCGACGCCGCCATCGGCCTGCTGTACACCGACAACGCGGTGATCATCGGCCTGCTCTACACCTACCTGCCGTTCATGGTGCTGCCCATCTACACCAGCCTGGAGAAGATGGACTGGCGCCTGGTGGAAGCCGCCTTCGACCTCGGCGCCAACCGCTGGAAGGCGCTCAAGCGGATCATCATCCCGCTGGCGATGCCCGGCATCGTCGCCGGCTGCATCCTGGTGTTCATCCCCTCGCTGGGCAACTACATCATTCCCGAGCTGCTCGGCGGCGGTAAGTCACTGATGATCGGCAACCTGATCCAGCTGCAGTTCGGCACGGCGCACAACTGGCCGTTCGGCGCGGCGCTGTCCTTCGCCCTGCTCGCCTTCGTCCTCGCCGCCATGCTGGTCTACAGCATGCGCTTCAGGCAGGGCGCCGCCGGAGGTCACCCATGAATTCGCTGAACCCGCTGTGGCGCTTCGCCGGCGTGCGCCCGGCCGCCTGGCTGTTCTTCGCCTTCCTCTACGTGCCGATCCTGGTGCTGGTGGTGCTGAGCTTCAACAGCGGCCAGTCGGCAACGCTCTGGGAGAGCTTCAGCTTCAAGTGGTACGCGGTGGTGGCCAACGACCCGGAGATCGTCCGCGCGGCGAAGAACTCGCTGATAGTGGCCAGCCTGGCCACAATCTTCGCCACCCTGCTCGCCACCCTGGCGGCGCTGGGCATGCGCGGCCGCGCCTTCCGCGGGCAGAGCCTGATGAACGGCGTGCTCGGCCTGCCGCTGCTGGTGCCGGAGATAGTGGTGGCGGTGGCCACGCTGATGTTCTTCGCCTTCATCGGCCTGAAGCTGTCGCTGTTCACCATCCTCATCGCCCACGTGGTGTTCTGCATCCCCTTCGCCTACCTGCCGATCCGCGCCCGCCTGGAGGGCATGGACCCGCGCCTGGCGGAAGCCGCGGCGGACCTCTACGCCTCGCCGTGGAAGGCCTTCTGGAAGGTGACCTGCCCGCTGCTGATGCCCGGCATCCTCTCCGGGGCGATGCTGGCGTTCATCATCTCGATGGACGACTTCGTCATCACCTACTTCGTCGCCGGCGCCGGGGCCACCACCCTGCCGGTGTACATCTTCAGTTCCATAAGAATGGGGATATCGCCGAAGATCAACGCGATCTCGTCGATCATCCTGCTGATTTCCATCGCGTTCGTTGCGTTGTCGTACTACGTCGGCCAGCGCCGGCGTTGACTGCCTCCCGATAAAAACCATTCGCACAGGAGCTTCACCGATGACCATCCGCCGCCTTCCCCTGGCCCTCAAGGCCGCCGCCCTGGCGGGCCTGACCCTGGCCAGCCAGGCCCACGCCGACGGCACACTGCACTTCGCCAACTGGTCGGACTACTTCCCGCCGGAGCTGCTGAAGAAGTTCGAGAAGGACACCGGCATCCACGCCACCCTCGACTCCTACGACAGCAACGAGACGCTGCTGGCCAAGCTCAAGGCCGGCGGCGGCGCCTACGACGTGGTGGTGCCCTCGGACAGCTTCATCGAAATCTTCGTCAAGGAAGGCCTGCTGCAGAAGCTGGACAAGTCGCAGCTGCCGAACCTGGCCAACCTCAAGGACAAGTTCAAGACCCTCTCCTACGACCCCGGCCACGACTACACCGTGCCCTACCTGTGGGGCAGCACCGGCTACAGCTACGACAGCGCCAAGGCCCCGGGCGGCAAGTTCGACGAGAGCTGGAAGCCGTTCTTCGAACCGCCGGAGGCGTTCAAGGGCAAGGTGGTGGCGCTCAACTCCATCGAGGAGCTGTGGGCCCCGGCCACCTATTACCTCGGCGTGAACGAGTGCACCGAGGACCCGAAGGAGGCCGAGAAGGTCCTCGACCTGCTGCTCAAGCAGAAGCCGCTGCTGGCCATGTACAACAGCGACGGCACCATCGAGCGCATGGCCGCCGGCGAGGTGTACATGCACCAGCAGTGGAACGGCGCCTTCCACCGCGCCCACGCCCAGCGCGCCAGCCTGGTCTACGTCTATCCGAAGGAAGGCGTGCGGCTGTTCATCGATAACCTGGCCATTCCCAAGGACGCCACCAACATCAAGGAAGCCCACGTCTTCCTCAACTGGATGATGCAGCCGGAGAACATCGCCGCCGCCTCCAACTTCGCCAAGTACAACAACGCCATCACCGGTTCCGAGAAGTTCATGGACAAGGAGCTGTTCGACGACCCGGCGATCAACACCCCGGAAGACAAGATCGACCGCCTGAAGCCCTTCCAGCTGTGTTCGCCGAAGTCCCTGTCGTTGCGCGCCAAGGTCTGGACCAAGCTGAAGAAATGACCGGCCGGGCCTGCGGCGGGACGGGCGCCCGCCGCCGGGCCTGACAGTCAATCTGGCCACTTCGATCCCTTTTTGACCCTTTACAGGGTTCTGCGGGGCGGCGCGGCGGCCTAAAGTCCGGGTACTCGCCCAGGGAATGGCCGCCAGGGCCGCGATCACCGCCGCAGCACGCGCCGCGCCGGTATCCAGGGAGCGCCGCCAGCGAGCATCCACAAGAACAATGCCCCGAGAACGCTCATGACCAGCCCTTGCTCCACCCCGGTTCGCGGCCGTCACCGCGCCCACCCCTTCCTCGCCCGTTACGCCCGCCGGCAGCGCTGCGGCTGACCGCCCCGCTCCCTCCGCGCGGCCGCCAGCGGCGCCCCGCGCCAGCGCAACAACGACAAGAATTCGCGAGGAAACATCGATGGCCATCGAACAAGGCGCCCGCATGAGCGCCAGCACCGGCAACGCCCCCCAAGCCCAGGCGGACGCCCGCCTCAAACGCATCCTGGGGCTGCCCGCCCTGGTCTTCTTCGGCCTGGTCTACATGGTCCCGCTGACCATGTTCACCACCTACGGCGTGGTCACCGAGATGACCGGCGGACGCACCGCCAGCGCCTACCTGATCACCCTGCTGGCGATGCTGTTCACCGCCGCCTCCTACAGCTTCATGGTGCGCAAGTACCCGATCGCCGGCTCCGCCTATTCCTACACCAGCCTGAGCTTCGGCCCGGCGGTGGGCTTCCTGTCCGGCTGGTCGCTGCTGCTCGACTACCTGTTCCTGCCGATGATCAACTACCTGCTGATCGGCCTGTTCATGAACATCGCCTTCCCGGAGATTCCCGCCTGGGTCTTCGTGGTCGCCTCCATCGCCCTGGTCACCGTGCTCAACGTGGTGGGCATCAGCCAGGTGGCCGGCATGAGCAACGCCATCGTCGGCGCCCAGCTGGTGTTCATCGTGGTGTTCGTCGGCATGTCGCTGAAGAGCCTGGCCGGCGCCCCGGCGCTGGACCTGGCCGCGCCCTTCGTCGGCGACGGCAGCAAGCCCGGCTTCGCCCCGCTGATGGCCGGCGCCGCGGTGCTGTGCCTGTCGTTCCTGGGCTTCGACGCGGTCTCCACCATGGCCGAGGAAACCCGTGACGCGCGCCGCGACATTCCGCGGGCGATCATCATCACCACGGTGCTGGCCGGCCTGATGTTCACCCTGCTGGCGATCATCAGCCAGCTGGTGTTCCCCGGCAGCGTGTTCGAGAACGCCGACTCGGCGGCCAACGAGGTGATGCTCAAGGCCGGCGGCCAGTTCCTCGGCAACTTCTTCACCGCCGCCTACATCGCCGGCTGCATCGGCTCGGCGCTGGCCTCCCAGGCCTCGGTGTCGCGCATCCTGTTCACCATGGGCCGCGACGGCATCCTCCCGCGCAGCCTGTTCGGCACCCTGCACGCGCGCTTCCAGACGCCGGTGGTGGCGATCCTGGTGGTCTCGGCCATCTCCCTGCTGGCCCTGGTGCTGGACCTGACCACCCTGGCCTCGATGATCAGCTTCGGCGCCCTGGTGGCCTTCTCGGTGGTCAACCTGGCGGTGATCCGCACCTACCTGGGCGTCGAAGGACGCCGCGCGCCGGCCGACCTGCTGCGCTACGGCCTGGTGCCCTTCGTCGGCCTGTGCCTGACCCTCTGGCTGTGGACCAGCCTGTCGCAGCTGACGCTGATCGTCGGCCTGAGCTGGTTCGCCGTCGGCTTCGTCTACCTGGCGCTGCACACCGGCGGCTTCCGCCGCAAGGCGCCGAGCGTGAGCTTCGAGGAAAACGCCTGATACCCCACGGACCCACCGGGCGCCGCCGGGCGCCCCCAGGAGTGCATGATGTTGACGATCTACACCGACGACCATCGCTTGCACCACGGCCAGCATGAGCTGATCGGCGGCCAGTTCACCCCCTGCTTCGAGAAGCCCAGCCGCGCCGACATGGTCCTGGACCGCGTCAAGGCGGTGGGCCTGGGCGAGATCCAGGCCCCGCGCGACTTCGGCCTGGAGCCGATCCGGCGCATCCACACCGAGGGTTTCGTCAACTTCCTCCAGCACGCCTGGCGCGACTGGCTGGCCACCGGCAGAACCCACGACATGCTGCCCATCGCCTGGCCGACCCGCCGCCTGCTGCAGAAGGAGCCCGACAGCATCGACGGGCGCCTGGGCTACTACAGCTTCGACGCCGGCGCGCCGATCACCGCCGGCACCTGGCAGGCCATCACCAGCTCGGCGAACGTGGCCCTGACCGGCCAGGCCGAACTGGCCAAGGGCGCCCGCTCGGTGTTCAGCCTGTGCCGCCCGCCGGGCCACCACGCCTCGGCCGACTACATGGGCGGCTACTGCTTCTTCAACAACGCCGCCATCGCCACCCAGGCCATCCTCGACCAGGGCGCGGCGCGGGTGGCCATCCTCGACGTGGACTACCACCACGGCAACGGCACCCAGGACATCTTCTACGAGCGCGCCGACGTGCTCTTCACCTCGATCCACGGCGACCCGCGCTTCGAATACCCCTACTTCCTCGGCTACGCCGACGAAAAGGGCCGGGGGGTGGGCGAAGGCTTCAACTTCAACTACCCGCTGGCCTCGGGCAGCGACTGGTCGGTGTGGAGCCTGGCGCTGCAGGCGGCGATCCGCCAGATCGCGGCGTACGGGCCGGATGTGCTGGTGGTTTCCCTGGGGGTGGATACCTTCAAGGAGGATCCGATTTCGCAGTTCAAGCTGGATAGTCCGGATTACCTGCGTATGGGGGAGGCCATCGGGAAGCTGGGGCTGCCGACGTTGTTCGTCATGGAGGGGGGGTATGCGGTGGAGGAGATCGGGGTCAATGCGGTGAATGTGTTGCAGGGGTTTGAGAGTGTCGGTTGAGCGCCATTCCCTGTAGCGTCTCCCGGTGGCTCTGGCGCGCGGGGTTGACTCCGCTCCCTCTCCCCAGCCCTCTCCCTGAAGGGAGAGGGGGCTTGTCCGTGCCGAGAGAAGGAATGGTTCCAGTCGGAAACCAATGGCGCTGCCGGCTGACTCCAGAACACCCAACCCTGCCCAACGGCCCCCTCTCCCTGAAGGGAGAGGGGGCTTGTCCGTGCCGAGAGAGGGAATGGTTCCAGTCGGAAACCAACGGCGCTGCCGGCTGACTCCAGAACACCCAACCCTGCCCAACGGTCCCCTCTCCCTTCAGGGAGAGGGTTAGGGAGAGGGCGCTCTACAGCCCAACACCCGAAGTCCCGAGCAAGCACCGTTCGCGAGCAAGCTCGCTCCTACGAAAAGCCGAATGCAAAAAGGCCGCGCCAGGATCACTCCCGGCGCGGCCTTTTCATATGCGTCTCGTTACTGCAGGACGTCCACGCGATCCACATCGATCTCCACGCCTTTGCGGTCATGGTCGACCTCGCCGGTCAGGCGCACCTTGGTCTTGTCGGAGACATCCACGCCCTGCGGCCAGTCCTCGTGGTCGATCTCCACCTGCATGCTGCCGGTGGCGTCCTTGAACTCGTAGTGCTCGCCGTGCAGGCGCTTGGTGATCACGCCTTCCAGCACGGCCGGGGCGTCGTCGGCGGCGGCCTGGGCGGCTTTCACGGTGTTCACCGGGCCGGTCGCCGCGGGTTTGGCGACGTCGCTGCCCGGGCCGGTGTAGCCGGCGGCGAAGGTGGCGCCGGAGAACAGGGCGATGGCGGCGATCAGGGGAAGACGAATGGATTTCATGAAGTAGCCTCCTGGCTGTTTTCGTTGAAATCAGATTAGCCAAACAGCCTGAAACCAGCCTGAATCCGCCCTTAATCCAGGCTTAACCGCCCTTGCCGTCGTCCTTGAGCTTGCGGAATACGTAGAACAGTTCCGGCTCGCTGACCATGTAGATGGTGCCCTGCTCGTCGATGGCCACGCCCTCGGCGCGCGGGATCTTGTCATGCAGGCCGTTGAGTCCGCCGAGCAGGCTGATGAAACTGACCGGCTCGCCGTTCTCGTCCAGCTCCAGCAGCAGGTGCGACTCCGCCGACAGCACCAGGGTGTGGCCGGTGCGCGGGTCGACGCTGAGCGCCGAGACGTTGCGCATGTACAGCTGTTCGCTGGGCAGCGGCCGCATGCTGCCGGTCAGGCCCGGGCTGCCGTCGCTGGCCCAGCTGAAGAGGGTCATGGGGTCGCGCTCGCGGCCCAGCAGCAGGCGTTTCTGCGCCGGGTCCCAGGCGATGCCCTCGAAGCCCTTGTTGCTCTTTTCGCCGAGGTTGCCCAGGTCGAAGCTGGCCAGCTTGGCGGTGCTCAGCTCGTGGGTCTGCGGGTCGACGTGGAAGATGGTCAGGGAGTTCTGCCGCTCGTCGGTCACCGCGACGTTGCCGTTGGGCAGCACCGCCACGCCTTCGGGGTTCTCCAGGCCCAGCAGCGGGATCACCCGCAGCACCTCGCCGTCCAGCGACAGCTCGCCGAGCAGCGGCTTCTTGCCGGTCACGGTGAACAGCGTGCGGGTCACCGGGTTGTAGGCCAGGTCGGAGGTTTCCTGGCCTTCCAGGCCGCCCTTGAGCGCCTTGCCCTGGATCACCGCGCGGTAGCCGGGCAGCCAGACGCTGTCGGCGCGCGCCTGCGCGCTGGTGTTCTCCTCCTGCCACCACAGGCGGGCGCGGTCGTCCCAGTGGAACAGCTTGGCCAGCACCACCAGCACCACGGCGGCGAAGAGCAAGGCCAGCAGCAGCCAGCGCAGAAGACGGGAGGATCGGACCTGGGTCATCGGGGAGTTCTTGTTGTCTGGATTGGGAACGCCCCGCAGAAAGCGAAGGCCGCACGGAAGGCGGCCTTTGGCGGGGTACGGCTCAGAGGACGCGGCTTTCGAACCGGCTGGCGCCGGGAAGTTCCAGCACCAGCTCGCTGCCGCGCTTGAGCGGGCCGACGCCCACCGGCGTGCCGGTGGAGACCACGTCGCCCGGCTGCAGCGAGAAGTGCCCGCAGATGTGCTGGATCAGCGGCACGATCGGGTTGAGCATGTCGCGGCTGTTGCCGTCCTGGCGCACTTCGCCATCGATGCTCAGGCGGATGCCGATGTCGGCCGGGTCGGGGAAGCGGTCGGCGCTGACGAAGGGCGCCAGCACGAAGGCGCCGTCGAAGGACTTGGCCAGCTCCCAGGGCAGGCCCTTTTCCTTGAGCTTGGCCTGCACGTCGCGCAGGGTCAGGTCCAGCGCCGGGGCGTAGCCGGAAATGGCGTCCAGCACTTCCTCGCGGCTGGGCGTGCGCGACAGCGGTTTGCCGATCAGCACGGCGATCTCCGCTTCGTAGTGCACGTCGCCACGACCCTCGGGGATGGCGAAGCCGCCCTCGGCCGGCACGGTGCAGGAGCCGGGCTTGATGAACAGCAGCGGCTCGGTGGGCACCGGGTTGTTCAGCTCCTTGGCGTGCTCGGCGTAGTTGCGCCCGACGCAGACCACCTTGCCCAGCGGGAAGTGGATGCGGGTGCCGTCGACGTACTGATGCTGGTAACTCATGACCGACTCCTGGACGGATGAATGGGATGCCCCGCGGCGCTCGTGGCGCTGCGCGGTGCCCGCCTCCCGCGGGCGCTACCGGCCGTTCCGTCGGCCCCGAACATGAGAAGGGCCGGTGAACCGGCCCTTCTGGGATGACTGGCTTACTCGGCGAAGATCTTGCCGGGGTTCATGATCCCGTTGGGATCGAACACCGCCTTGACCGCCTTCATGTAGCCGATCTCGGCTTCGGAGCGAGAGTAACCCAGGTAGTCGCGCTTGGTCATGCCCACGCCGTGCTCGGCGGAGATGGAGCCGTTGTACTTCTCCACGGTCTCGAACACCCACTTGTTGACCGTGGCGCACTTGGCGAAGAACTCGTCCTTGGACAGGTTTTCGGGCTTCAAGATGTTCAGGTGCAGGTTGCCGTCGCCGATGTGGCCGAACCAGACCACTTCGAAGTCCGGGTAGTTGGCTTCGACGATGGCGTCGATGTCCTTGAGGAAGGCAGGGACCTTGCTGACGGTGACGGAGATGTCGTTCTTGTACGGCGTCCAGTGCGAGATGGTCTCGGAGATGTACTCGCGCAGCTTCCACAGGTTCTGCAGCTGCTGCTCGCTCTGGCTCATCACGCCATCCAGCACCCAGCCCTGCTCGACGCAGTGCTCGAAGGTGGCCAGGGCTTCGTTGGCCACTTCCTCGGTGCTGGCCTCGAACTCCAGCAGGGCGTAGAACGGGCAGTCGGTCTCGAAGGCCGGCGGCACGTCGCCGCGGGCCAGGACCTTGGCCAGGGCCTTGTCGGAGAAGAATTCGAAGGCGGTCAGGTCGAGCTTGCTCTGGAAGGCGTGCAGCACCGGCATGATCGAGTCGAAGTCGGGGGTGCCGAGGACCATCGCGGTGAGGTTCTTCGGCGTGCGCTCCAGGCGCATGGTGGCCTCGACCACGAAGCCCAGGGTGCCTTCGGCGCCGATGAACAGCTGGCGCAGGTCGTAGCCGGTGGCGTTCTTGATCAGGTCCTTGTTCAGCTCCAGCAGGTCGCCCTTGCCGGTGACCACCTTCATGCCGGCCACCCAGTTGCGCGTCATGCCGTAGCGAATCACCTTGATCCCGCCGGCATTGGTGCCGATGTTGCCGCCAATCTGGCTGGAACCGGAGGAAGCGAAGTCCACCGGGTAGTACAGGCCCTGCTCCTCGGCGAACAGCTGCAGCTGCTTGGTCACCACGCCCGGCTGGCACACCACGGTGCGGTCGAAGGCGTTGAAGTCGAGGATCCTGTTCATGTAGTCGAACGACACCACCACCTCGCCGTTGGCGGCGACGGCGGCGGCGGAGAGCCCGGTACGGCCGCCCGAAGGCACCAGGCCGACCTTGTGCTCGTTGGCCCAGCGCACCACGGCCTGCACCTGCTCGATGCTCTTGGGGAAGGCGATGGCCAGCGGCGCCGGGGCGAAGTGCTTGGTCCAGTCCTTGCCATAGGCATCCAGGGAATCGGCATCGGTCAGCAGCTTGCCGGGCTCCAGCAGGGGCTTGAGCGATTCGATCAGGGCTTCGCGGGTCATCGAGGGAACTCTCAAATGGTTCATGGTCGTCCTGAGAACAGCTCAGGTCGCAACCGGACAAGGAAAAGGGAGAACATGCTAGCATACGCACCCCACGCAGTTCGCCACCTGGCGCCGAGCTGCGGCACCGGCCGGTTCGGCCAGAGCTGTTCATTTTCTAGCCATTATCCCGGGACTACAGGTTCAAGCAGATGAGCAAGACTTCTCTCGACAAGAGCAAGATCAAATTCCTTCTCCTGGAAGGCGTGCACCAGAATGCCGTTGATACCCTCAAGGCCGCCGGCTACACCAACATCGAGTACCTCAAGACCGCGCTGTCCGGCGACGAGCTGAAGGAAAAGATCGCCGACGCCCACTTCATCGGCATTCGCTCCCGCACCCAGCTCACCGAGGAAGTCTTCGACTGCGCCAAGAAGCTGATCGCGGTGGGCTGCTTCTGCATCGGCACCAACCAGGTCAACCTGAACGCCGCCCGCGAACGCGGCATCGCGGTGTTCAACGCGCCCTACTCCAACACCCGCTCGGTCGCCGAGCTGGTGCTGGCCGAAGCCATCCTGCTGCTGCGCGGCATCCCGGAGAAGAACGCCTCCTGCCACCGCGGCGGCTGGATCAAGTCGGCGGCCAACTCCTTCGAGATCCGTGGCAAGAAGCTGGGCATCGTTGGCTACGGCTCCATCGGCACCCAGCTCTCGGTCCTGGCCGAAGCCCTGGGCATGCAGGTGTTCTTCTACGACGTGGTGACCAAGCTGCCGCTGGGCAACGCGCAGCAGATCGGCTCGCTGCACGAGCTGCTGGGCCTGTGCGACATCGTCTCGCTGCACGTGCCGGAACTGCCGTCCACCCAGTGGATGATCGGCGAGAAGGAAATCCGCGCCATGAAGAAGGGCGGCATCCTGATCAACGCCGCGCGCGGCACCGTGGTCGAGCTGGACCACCTGGCCAACGCCATCAAGGACGAGCACCTGATCGGCGCCGCCATCGACGTGTTCCCGGTCGAGCCCAAGTCCAACGACGAAGAGTTCGAAAGCCCGCTGCGTGGCCTGGACCGCGTGATCCTGACCCCGCACATCGGCGGCTCCACCGCCGAGGCCCAGGCCAACATCGGCCTGGAAGTGGCCGAGAAGCTGGTCAAGTACAGCGACAACGGCACCTCGGTGTCCTCGGTCAACTTCCCCGAAGTCGCCCTGCCGTCGCACCCGGGCAAGCACCGCCTGCTGCACATCCACGCCAACATCCCGGGCGTGATGAGCGAAATCAACAAGGTGTTCGCCGACAACGGCATCAACATCTCCGGCCAGTACCTGCAGACCAACGAGAAGGTCGGCTACGTGGTGATCGACGTCGACGCCGAGTACTCGGACCTGGCGCTGGAGAAGCTGCAGCACGTCAACGGCACCATCCGCAGCCGCGTCCTGTTCTAAGGACCGCTCGGCGGCAAGAAAAAAGGAGGCTTCGGCCTCCTTTTTTCGTTTCTGCGGCAGGAGCAATGGCCTTACAGGCTATGCCAAGGCGCTTTTCGTAGGATGGGTTGAGCTTGCGAAACCCATGCGGGACGGTGATGGGTATCGCTTCGCTCAACCCATCCTACGTGGTGCATTGCCGGACTCCGTCCGCGATAGGTTATCCGCTGCTCAAGAGCATCGCGGATGAATCCGCTCCTACGGACATATCAGCCCGATCTTGCCGGCCCTAGAGCCAACCATCACTTCACGTTGACGGTGATCTGCTTCGATTCCACGTTCGGCTCGAAGGGCACGTGGTTCTTGTCGCCCAGCAGCAGTTGCAGGGTGTGCTTGCCCGGCGGCAGGGTGATCTTGGTTTCCGTCTGGCCCTTGCCGAAGTGGCGGATGTTGTCGGTCATCGGCAGCGGCATGTCCATGGCCGGCTGCTCCTTGAGGTCCACCAGCAGGTGGTGGTGCCCGGTGCTCGGCGAGTCGACGCCGGCCGGGGCCACGCCCATGCCTTCCAGGCCGAACTTGACGGTGAAGGTCTGGCCGACGGTGGCGCCGTCCTTCGGTTCGATGAAATACACCTTGGCCCCCTCGGGCGCCGGGGTACGCGGCATGCCGGCCGCCAGCGCGGCGGTGGAGGCGGCGAGCAGCAGGCCGGCGAGGCCGAGGCAAGGCAACGTGAGCTTCATGGAGTTCTCCTTATGAGCGGGGTGGGGAGGCCCGGCACGCTGCAGCGAACCTCCGGCGGGACTCTTCAGCATAGGTCGCCACGCCGACGGCTCAAGGGAAAGAATGCTACAAGGGCTGTCGGAAGGCTCTACGCCGAGCCCCGCAGGCTATCACAACGAACTCAGCCGCCGGCTTCCAGGCCGGCCAGGCAGACCGCCGCGGCGTCCAGCTCCTCCTCGCTGAACACCAGCACGCCCATGCGCTTGAGCGCCGCCGCGGTGACGCCCTCGCCGGGCACGCGCAGGCCGGAGAAGCTGCCGTCGTAGTTCTCGCGGTTGCCGCAGGAGGGGCTGCGCGCCTTGAGGATGGCCAGGCGGATGCCGTGACGGTCGACCAGCGCCATGGCCTGTTCGGCGCCGCGGACGAAGGCGCGGGTGACGTCCGCGCCGTCCACCGTCACCACCGGCGCCTGGCCTTCCAGCACCAGGGCGCCGCGGCCGCCGGGAATCTCCGCCGGCGCGCGCGGCGTGGGCAGGCCGCCGGCCACTTCCGGGCACAGCGCCACTACCCGGCCCTGGGCCTGCCAGCGTTCCAGCAGGTCGAAGGGGCCGTGGCTGCCACCGTCGTAGCGCACCCGGTGGCCCAGCAGGCAGCGGCTGACGAGAATCTTCTGCATGGGCGAAACACTCCCTTTTCGATCGCAACAGACTAGCCCGCACATTGGACCCGGTCACCTGGCAACCGATGGCGGCCACCCTCCGATGGTCGGGCCCATCCTTCGGCTGGAACTGCCGCGCCGGCATGGCGGGCCTGGCGCATCGCGCGCAGACTGCCTCGCCATATCGCCCACCGCGAGGGAACCGCCACCATGCTCAAGCCTCTCAGCCTGCCGCACCTGATCGGCGGCCTGCTGCTGTGCGCTGCCGGCGCCAGCCAGGCCGCGCTCGAACCGCTGGACAACGAAAACCTCGGCCGCATCACTGGCCAGGAGGGCCTGAGCATCCGCGCCGACGTCATGGCCAGCATCGGCAAGGCCGCCTGGGTCGACGACGGCGGCAGCGTCTCGCTGCGCAACCTGAAGATCGACAACGGCTGCACCAGCGCCGCGGTCTGCCCGGACGGCCGTGGCGGCGCGCTGCCCCTGGGCGCGGCGCAGCTGGGCCTGAGCCTGCCGATCTTCGGCGTCGAGCTGCCGACCCTGCAGGTCGACGTGGTCCAGGGCAGCAACGGCCAGCAGCAGTTGGCGCTGACCCTGCCGGACCTGACCACCATCAACAAGCAGCTCAATGACGGCGGCCTGCCGGCGCAGACCATCCGCGTTCGCGTGGCCGGCGACCTCTACGTCGGTGAAAGCCGCCTGGGCAGCCTGGAGGTGCGCGACATCCAGGACATCAGCGGCACCATCCGCGTCTGGGGCCACTGAGCCCTAGAGCGGGGCATCGCCGCGGCGGCGGAACCAGCCGGTCAGCGACAGGCGTTCGCGGTGGGCCGGCAGCACCTCGTGGGGAAACTCGCCGGAAAGGAATAGCACCAGGCTGCCCCCCAGCGGCGGCACATCGTCGTGGCTGCCGTCGGCGAAATACAAGCGCAGTTCGCCGGCGTGCTCGGGTAGCCAATCGTCGTTGAGGTAGAGCACCGCCGACACGCAGCGCCGGTCATCGTCGCGGAAGCGGTCCAGGTGTTTCTGGTAGAAGGCGCCCGGCGGGTACAGGGCGAAGTGGCACTCGAAATCTTCCAGGCCCAGGAACAGCGCGCGGTTGAGCGCCACGCGCAGTTCATCCATCAGCTCCAGGTAGCGGTCGCAGGCCTCGGCCTGCCCCGGTTCCAGCCACTGGATGCGGTCGCCGCGGATGCCCTCGCGCACCGCCTGGCCGGCGCCGCGCCCCACCGAGGCCGAGGCCAGCTCGCCGGCGGCAGCGCGGTTGCGGCACTCCGCGGCCAGGGCGGCGATCAGGTCCGCGGGCAGGAAGTCGCGTTGCAGCGACCAGCCGCGTTCGGCCAGGTCGTCGACGGCGTTTTGCAGGGGGGAGGAATCGGCGTGCGGGTTCATGCGCTATTGTAACGCCGGCGACAAGCGCCTCGACAAGCGGGGCCGGGCTTGCCGACAATAGCCGCGGCGGATGGCCACTGCCGCCAGGAGGACCCGATTTGCGTGCACTGCTTGCCCTTGCCCTGCTGATGCTGGGCCTACCCGTACTGGCCGACGATTATCAGCGCCTCTACCAGGCCGCCGGCTGGCCGGAACAACGCGCGCACTTCAACGATGCCCTGCACGCCGCGCAGAAGCGCTACCAGGCCAACCTGCCGCCGGCGCTGTACCAGGCCCTGGTGAACAACAGCGACCAGCGCTTCGCCCCGGCGCAGATCGACGCCCGGGCGCTGGCCGGCCTGCGCCGGAGCCTGGCGGACAGCGGCCCGGCGCTGGCCTTCTTCGAATCACCCCTGGGGCGCAAGATCGCCGCCGCGGAAACCCTCGCCACCCGCAGCGACCAGCTCGCCCAGTACGCCAACGGCCTGCCGCGCCAGCAGGCCACGCCGCAGCGCCAGCAGCTGGCCCAGCGCCTGAGCCGGGCCCTGCCGGCCAGCGAGGCCGGTGCCGAGGTCAGCATGGCGCTGGCCAGCGTGGCCGCCGACAGCCTCAGCCAGATGCTCCCCGGCCTGCTCGGCCAGGGCCAGGGGCTGCTCGAAGGGCAGCGGCAGAACGTCGTGCAGCAGATCGGCGCCGACCTCGACAACACCCTGCTGTACGTCTACCGCGGGCTCTCCGACGCCGAGCTGCAGCAGTTCGCCGACTTCGCCGAGTCGCCCGCCGGCCAGGCCTACTACCAGGCAGCCCTGGCCGCAGTGAAGGCCGGGCTGGCCTCCGCCCCTTCGAACTAGCTCAGGCGCTCGCCGAGGAAATCGAAGTAGCGCCGACGCAGCGCCTCGCTCTCATTGGCCAGGTGGTGCCGCGCGCCGGTGAGCAGCAGGCATTCGATGCGCTCGAACTTCTCCTCCAGCACCCTCAGGTTGTAGCGCCAGTCCACCGTCTCGTCGGCGTCGCCCTGCACCACCAGCAGGTTGCGCGCGCTGGGCGGCGCGCCCTCGATGTGCGGAATCCAGCGCGCCAGCGCGCCCACCCAGGCGGTGGGCAGGATGCGCGGCTGCAGCGGGTCGCGATCGCGGAGGAAGGCGAGGAAGCCGGCGTCGTTGGAGTTGTCGGTGAACTTGCGCGGGATGGAGTCGACGAAGGGCCGCAGCAGTTGGTAGCTGAGCTTCGACCAGCCCCAGGCGCGCGGCCGCACCAGCGGCGCCAGCAACAGGGTGTGGCCCAGCTCCGGGCGCGGCGCGCCGGTGAGCAGGTAGTCCAGCAGGATGGCGCCGCCGGTGCTCTGCCCGAAAAGGTGCCAGGGCTGCGGCAGGTCCAGCTGCGCCGCCGCGTCCAGCAGGCCGGCAAGCACCGCCTGGTACTCGGCGAAGTCGTTGATGCTGGCCGCCGCGCCGTTGGACAGGCCGTGGCCCGGCAGGTCGCAGGCGATCACCGCCAGGCCCAGGTCCAGCGCCCAGTCGATGACGTGGCCATAGAGCCCCATGTGGTCGTAGTAGCCGTGCAGCAGCAGCAGGCTGCCGCGGGCCAGGGGCGGGCGCCACAGCTGCGCGGCGATGCGGTAGCCGGCGCACTCGAAGTAGCCCAGGCGGCTTTCCAGGCCCGGGTAGCGGGCCGCCAGGTCGAGCCCGTAGAAGGACTGGTAGGCGAGGACCTGGGCGTCGCGTTCGGCTGCGGTCAGGGGTCGCAGGCGCTGGCGCAGCAGATCGGGCTGGAAGGCTTCTGGCATCGGGGTTTTCCGCGGTTTCCGGTGACGCTGGGACGAGCGCCCGGCGGCATCCAGGCGGTTCTGCCACAAGCGACGGCATGGCACTCTTGGGGGCTATCTTACCGGGATTCGCCATGCCTGCCCGCCGCACGCTCATCCTCGCCTGCCTCGCCGCGCTGCTCGCCGCCATGCTGCTGGGCGCCTACCAATGGTTCCAGCAGCGCTACATCCGCCCCTTCGACGCCCAGCCGACGCTGTTCAGCGGCGCCGGCCTGCAGCTGCCGGCCGAACTGGCCGGCCCCGGCGCCATCCGCCTGGTGCATTTCTGGGACCCGGCCTGCCCGTGCAACGTCGGCAACCAGCAGCACCTCGCCGAGTTGCTGGCGCGCTTCGCCCCGCTTGGCGTGCAGTTCTTCGCCGTGCAGAAGCCCGGCAGCCACGGCCAGTTGCCCGCCACCCTCCAGGCCCTGCGGCCATTGGCCACGCCGCCTGGCGCCGAGGCGCTGCCGGCGAGCCCGGCGGTGGCCATCTGGGACCGCCAGGGCCGCCTGGCCTATTTCGGCCCCTACAGCGAGGGCGCGGTGTGCAGCTCGGCCAACAGCTTCATCGAACCGGTGCTGCAGGCGCTGATCGACGGCCGCCCGGTGCAGGCCACCCAGAGCCTCGCCCAGGGCTGCTATTGCCCCTGGCGGGCGGACAGCCGGGCGCCAGCATCTACACTAGCCGGAGCCGGCCCATGAAGGGCCGGCGCGCGACTACAAGGAGCCTCCCATGCCGCTACGCCCCACCCTCGCCCTGTGCGCCCTGCTCAGCCTGCCGCTGCTGGCCAGCGCCGACGACCAGGCGCCCAGCCCCGACCAGGTGATGTCCGAGCACAAGGCGGAGATCGACAACCGCCTGGCCGACATCGACTACAAGCGCAAACGCATCGTCGAAGCCAACATGAACCTCACCGGCAAGGAAGGCGAGGCATTCTGGCCGATCTACAACACCTACCGCAGCGAGGCCGAGAAGCTGAGCAAGCAGCACCTGGCGCTGATCCTCGACTACGCCAAGTCCTACAACACCGGCAAGGTCTCCGACAAAGACGCCAGCGCCCTGCTCAAGCGCGCCGAGAAGCTCCAGCAGCTGCGCCTGGACCTGCGCAACCGCTACATCGCGCGCATGGCCAAGGCCGTCTCGCCGACCCGCGCCATGCGCTTCCTGCAGATCGAGACGCAGCTCGACGCCATGGCCCTGCTGGACATGGCCAGCGAGATCCCGCTGGCCGAATGAGCCCGGCGCGGGGCGCCTCAGTGCGCCTGCGCCATCTCCCGCAAACGCCGCCGGTACACCTCCGGCGGCACCCCGAACCAGCGCCGGAAGGCGCGATAGAACGGCGACAGCTCGGCGAAACCGCAGGTTCGCGCCACTTCGCGGATGGCCACGCCTTCGACCAGCAGCTCGGTGGCGCGCTGGCGGCGCACTTCCTCGTGCAGTTCGCGAAAGCCGCTGCCCTGCCCGGCCAGGCTGCGCTGCAAGGCGCTGGCCGGCAGGCCCAGCAGCTCGGCGCAGGCCTGCAGGGTGCAGGGTTCGCGGCCCAGACGGTGGGCCAGCAGGTAGCGCAGGCGGTTGAGCAGGTCGTTCTCCTGCAGGCGCTGCAGTTCTTCCTCCGCATAGCGGGTGAGCACGCCGTGCAAGGCGGCGTTGGCCGTGCGCGACGGTCGCCGCAGCAGGGCGCGCGGGAACAGCAGGGCGTCGTGTGCGCAGGCGAACCGCGGCGTCAGCCCGAACAGCCGGCGGTGCTCGGCCAGGCGCCGTGGCGCGGCATGACGGAACTCGATGGCGGAACAGGCGAACTCGTCGTCGCTGACCGCCTTCAGCAACTTGATGAACAGCAGCAGCAGGCATTCCATCTGCTGGCGCAGCGGCGGGCAGTCGCGGTAGTGGATGTCGAGGACCAGCCGCGCCTGCTCGCCCTCCTCGCGCAACTGCGCGGCCAGGCCGCCGGAGAGGATGTGCTGGAAGCGCAGGAAGCTGTGCAGCGCCTGCTCCAGGTCGCGGCTGGCCAGCAGCAGATAGCCGACCACATCGAGCAGGCGCGGCTTCATCGCCTCGGCCAGGTGCAGGCCGATGTCCACGTCACCGCTCAGCTCCGGCAGCGCCGCCCAGAACAGCGGCACCTCGTCGTGCAGCAGGCGGCCGTCGGCGCTCACCGGCGCCAGGCGCACGCGCCGCAGCGCCTGGCGGTAGATGCACGCCGGCTCCAACCCCAGGTTGGTAAGCGCCTCGTAGAGCAGGCGGCGCAGGGTGGCCGAATGGGTGAGTGGCGCGCTGGAGAGGGACATGTGGCCTCCTTTTGACCAAAGACTTTCAGCTTGCGCGCGTTTGGTCAATGAAAGCGCCCGGCGCGAATGCGCAGAATCCGCCCAGAACAACAAGGAGAGCCGCTACATGAAACGTACGTTGACCGTTCTTGCCGTGCTGGTGGCGGCCGCTGCCGCCGGGGGCGCCTGGTACCTGCATGGCAAGCAGCCGACCCGCGACGGCCTGGCCGGGCTGCCCGGCCTGCAGGCCGAGGTCGAGGTGCGCTACGACGAGCGTGGCGTGCCGCACATCCGTGCGCAGAACGAAAGCGACCTGTACCGCGCCCTGGGCTACGTGCACGCCCAGGACCGGCTGTTCCAGATGGAGATGCTGCGCCGCCTGGCCAAGGGCGAGCTGGCCGAGGTGCTGGGGCCCAAGCTGGTGGACACCGACCGCCTGTTCCGCACCCTGCGCCTGCGCGACCATGCCGCCGAGTACGCCGCCCGCCAAGACAAGCAGTCGCCCGCCTGGAAGGCCCTGCAGGCCTACCTGGACGGCATCAACCAGTACCAGGCCAGCCACCCGAAGCCGCTGGAATTCGACGTGCTGGGCATTCCCAAGCGGCCCTTCACGGTGGAGGACACCCTCGCCGTGTCCGGCTACCTGGCCTACAGCTTCGCCGTGGCCCTGCGCACCGAGCCGGTGCTCACCTACATCCGCGACGACCTGGGCGCCGACTACCTGAAGGCCTTCGACCTGGCCTGGCACCCGGAGGGCGTGCTGCAGCGCCCCACCGCGCTGGCCGCCGGCGACTGGAAGGACCTCGGCGCCCTGGCGCAGATCAGCCAGCAGGCCCTGGAAGCCGCCGGCCTGCCGCAGTATGAGGGCAGCAACGCCTGGGTGGTTTCCGGCAGCCGCACGCGCAGTGGCCGGCCACTGCTGGCGGGCGACCCGCACATCCGCTTCGCCGCGCCCTCGGTGTGGTACGAGGCGCAGCTCAGCGCCCCCGGCTTCGAACTCTACGGCCACCACCAGGCCCTGGTGCCATTCGCCATGCTCGGCCACAACAAGGACTTCGGCTGGAGCCTGACCATGTTCCAGAACGACGACATGGACCTGGTGGCCGAGAAGACCAACCCGGCCAACCCCGAGCAGGTCTGGTACCACGGCCAGTGGGTGGACCTCGCGCGCGAGGAACAGAGCATCGCGGTGAAGGGCCAGGCGCCGGTCAAGCTGGTGCTGCGCAGCTCGCCCCACGGGCCGATCGTCAACGACGCCCTGGGCGCCGCCTCGGGCAAGACGCCCATCGCCATGTGGTGGGGCTTCCTGCAGACCGAGAACCCGCTGCTGGACGCCTTCTACCACCTCGACCGCGCCGACACCCTGGACAAGGCCCGCGCCGCCGCCGCGCAGATCCACGCGCCGGGGCTCAACGTGGTCTGGGCCAACGCCCGCGGCGACATCGCCTGGTGGGCCTCGGCGCAACTGCCGAAGCGCCCGGCCGGCGTCGATCCGAACTTCATCCTCGACGGCAGCACCGCCGCGGCGGACAAGGACGGCTTCTACCCCTTCGTCGAGAACCCCCATGAAGAGAACCCGGCGCGCGGCTACATCGTCTCGGCCAACTTCCAGCCGGTGCCCGCCAATGGCCGGCCGGTGCCCGGCTACTACAACCTGGCCGACCGCGGCCAGCGCCTGGACCAGCACCTGGCCGACGCCTCGGTGAAGTGGGACCTGCAGAACAGCCAGGCGCTGCAGCTGGACACCGGCACCGACTACGGCCCGCGCACCCTGGCGCCGCTGCTGCCGAGCCTGCGCCAGGCCGCGGCCGGCGAGCAGGAGAAGGCGCTGGTGGAGCAACTGGCGGCCTGGAAGGGCGACTACCCGCTGGATTCGCTGGCCGCCACCCTGTTCAGCCAGTTCCTCTACCAGCTGGCCTACGGCGCCATGCACGACGAAATGGGCGATGCCTTCTTCAACACCCTGCTGAGCACCCGGGCGATAGATAGCGCCCTGCCGCGGCTGGCCGCCGACGACGCCTCGCCCTGGTGGGACGACCGCGCCACGGCACAGAAGGAAAGCCGCGCGGACATCGTCAAGGCCGCCTGGCAGGCCAGCCTGAAGCACCTGCGCGACACCTTCGGCCAGGACCCGGCCAATTGGAAATGGGGCGCGGCGCACACCCTCACCCACGTGCACCCGCTGGGCATGCAGAAGCCGCTGGACCGCCTGTTCAACATCGGCCCCTTCGCCGCGCCGGGCGGCCACGAGGTGCCCAACAACCTCTCGGCGCCCATCGGCCCGGCGCCCTGGACCGTCACCTACGGGCCCTCGACGCGGCGCCTGGTGGACTTCGCCGACCCGACCCACGCCCTGGGCATCAACCCGGTGGGCCAGAGCGGCGTGCTCTTCGATGCGCACTACAAGGACCAGGCCGAGGACTACGTCGAAGGCCGCTACCACGCCGAGCATTTCGCGCCCGACGAGGTCGCCGCCAACAGCCACGGACTGCTCAGGCTGGTGCCGCAGGCCCGCTAGGCCGCGCCAGAAACGACGAACCCCGCATGATGCGGGGTTCGTCGTTTCCGTGAGAAGGGACTGCGGGAGGCGCCGAAGCTCCCTGGCGCGTTATTCCCCCTAGGGATAACTATTGGGGTGTTGTATTGGGCGCCACCTCCCGCCTGGGTGCTGTGGAAAGCACTGGCAAATTGCCCGGGATCACGGAGGCCGACCAAGCTGCGGGGAATAGCCGGCAACCGCCAACGGACACACTGAATAGTAGTTGGCAAATGCAGGGAAGTTGCGGCGATTAGCTGTCAGATTCTTCTGAGAAGACCGACTCTTCTTGCCCTACGGCATATGCCCGCCTCCCCCAAAAACATGGGCCACCCGAAGGTGGCCCATGGTTTTCGCAGGCACCGGCTGCAGCCGGCCGACAAGACGACGTCAGACGGTGGCCGGCGAACCTTTCTGCCAGTCGGTGGCCGTGGCTTCCATGGCCTCCTGGACGGCACGCTTGCGACGCTCCTCGGCCTGGCGTGTGAAGTACCAGGCGAAGAAGGTGAACAGCGAGACGGTCAGCAGAATCAGGCTGGCCACCGCGTTGATCTCCGGCTTCACGCCCAGGCGCACGGCGGAGAACACTTCCATCGGCAGGGTGGTGGAACCGGGGCCGGAGACGAAGCTGGCCAGCACCAGGTCGTCCAGCGACAGGGCGAAGGACATCATGCCGCCGGCCGCCAGCGAAGGCGCGATCATCGGGATGGTGATCAGCAGGAACACTTTCCAGGGCTTGGCGCCCAGGTCCATGGCCGCTTCCTCGATGGACAGGTCCAGTTCACGCAGGCGCGCCGACACCACCACCGCCACGTAGGACGAGCAGAAGCTGGTGTGGGCGATCCAGATGGTGACGATGCCGCGCTCCTGCGGCCAGCCGATCAGCTGGGCCATGGCCACGAACAGCAGCAGCAGCGACAGGCCGGTGATCACCTCGGGCATGACCAGCGGCGCGGTGACCATGCCGCCGAACAGCGTGCGGCCGCGGAAACGCGGGATGCGCGTCAGCACGAAGGCCGCCAGGGTGCCCAGGATCACCGAGGAGACCGCCGTGTACACGGCGATTTCCAGGGAGCGGAACACCGAGCTGATCAGCTGGGTGTTGTCCAGCAGGCCGACGTACCACTTCACCGACCAGCCGCCCCACACGGTCACCAGCTTGGAGCCGTTGAACGAGTAGATGACCAGGATGACCATCGGCACGTAGATGAACAGCAGGCCGACGATCAGCATGATGTTGGAGAAGGACCAACGCTTGTTCATACCTTGCCCTCCAGTTCTTTCGCCTGGTTCTTGTTGAACAGGATGATGGGCACGATGAGGATCGCCAGCATGACCACCGCCAGGGCGGACGCCACCGGCCAGTCACGGTTGTTGAAGAACTCCTGCCACAGCACCTTGCCGATCATCAGCGTCTCGGGGCCGCCGAGCAGTTCCGGGATGACGAACTCACCCACCGCCGGGATGAACACCAGCATGCAGCCGGCGATGATGCCGTTCTTCGACAGCGGCACGGTGATCTTCCAGAAGCTGGTGAAGTTGCGCGCGCCCAGGTCGGAGGCGGCCTCCAGCAGGCTCATGTCGTGCTTCACCAGGTTGGCGTACAGCGGCATCACCATGAACGGCAGGTACGAGTAGACGATACCGATGTACACCGCCAGGTTGGTGTTGAGGATGGTCAGCGGTTCGTTGATCACCCCCAGCCACATCAGGAAGCCGTTGAGCAGGCCGTTGTTGGACAGGATGCCCATCCAGGCGTACACGCGGATCAGGATCGCCGTCCAGGTCGGCATCATGATCAGCAGCAGCAGCACGGTCTGCATTTCCTTGCTGGCGCGGGCGATGGCGTAGGCCATCGGGTAGCCGATCAGCAGGCACAGGAAGGTGCTGATCGCCGCCATCTTCAGCGAGCCCAGGTAGGCGTCGATGTAGAGCGGGTCGTCAGTCAGCATCAGGTAGTTGCCGAGGTTCAGCACCAGTTGCAGGGTCTGGTCGGCGTACTGGAACACTTCGGTGTACGGCGGAATGGCCACGTCCGCTGCCGCCAGGCTGATCTTCAGCACGATGGCGAAGGGCAGCAGGAAGAACAGGAACAGCCAGATGAACGGCACACCGATCACGGCGTGCCGGCCACGCGGCAGGCGCTTCATGAGCGATTTGCTGATGTTCATGATTGCAGCACCACACCGCTGTCGTCGTACCAGCTGATGTACACCGGCTGGTCCCAGGTCGGGCGGGCCACGTGGCGCTCGGCGTTGGCCATGAAGGCCTGGACGATCATTCCCGAGGCCAGCTTGATGTAGTACACCGAGTGGCCGCCGAGGTAGGCGATGTCGTAGACGGTGCCCTGGGCCCAGTTGAAGCCTTCGTGCTCGAGGTTTTCCGGCTTCTGCGCGCTGACCATGACCTTCTCCGGACGCAGCGCGTAGGTGATGCGCTTGTCTTCGGCGCGGGTGCTGATGCCGTGGCCGATGTAGATCGGGTTTTCCAGCTGCGGGCAGGCGATCACCGCGTGGTCCTGCACGTCCTCGACCAGTTGGCCGTCGAACATGTTGACGTTGCCGATGAACTCGCAGATCAGGCGGCTGGCCGGGGTCTCGTAGATGTCCATCGGGCTGCCGATCTGCTCGATGCAGCCCAGGTGCATGATGGCGATGCGCTGGGCCATGGTCATGGCCTCTTCCTGGTCGTGGGTCACCATCACGCAGGTCACGCCCACGCGCTCGATGATCTCCACCAGTTCCAGCTGCATCTGCGAGCGCAGCTTCTTGTCCAGGGCGCCCATGGGCTCGTCGAGCAGCAGCAGCTTCGGCCGCTTGGCCAGCGAACGGGCCAGGGCCACGCGCTGGCGCTGGCCGCCGGAGAGCTGGTGCGGCTTGCGCTTGGCGTACTGGGTCATCTGCACCAGCTTGAGCATTTCCTCGACGATCTTGTCGATCTCGGCCTTGGGCAGGCCGTCCTGCTTCAGGCCGAAGGCGATGTTCTGCGCAACCGACATGTGCGGGAACAACGCGTAGGACTGGAACATCATGTTGATCGGCCGCTCGTAGGGCGGCAGGTCGGTGATGTCCTGGCCATCCAGGAAGATGCGACCTTCGGTCGGCCGCTCGAAGCCGGCCAGCATGCGCAACAGGGTGGATTTACCGGAACCGGAACCGCCGAGCAATGCGAAGATTTCGCCCTTCTTGATGGTCAGGGAAACACTGTCCACCGCAAGGGTTTCGTCGAACTGCTTGGTGACCCGGTCGATTTTTACCAACACCTCTTTGGGCTGCTGGTCGCCCGCGAGGGCTTTCTTGTAGGCACCGGAGGCTATAGCCATTACCACAACTCCCAACTTTTTGGACGCCCGGCCCCCGCGGCCGGGCGTACTTGGATTACTTACCGGACTTGATCTTGGTCCAGGAACGGGTCATGAGGCGCAGGATCTTCGGCGGCAGCTCGTGCTGCACGAAGAGCTTGTCGAGCACTTCCTGAGGTGGGTAGACCTCGGGATTGTCGCGCACGGACTCATCCATGAATTCGCCAGCCTTGGGGTTCGGGTTGGCGTAACCGACGTAATCGCTGACCTTGGCGATCACCTCGGGCTTGAGCAGGTAGTTGATGAAGGCGTGGGCCTCTTTCGGGTTCGACGCATCCTTCGGAATGGCGAGGATGTCGAACCACAGGTTGGCACCTTCCTTCGGAATCGCATAGGCGATGTTGATGCCCTTGCCGGCTTCCTTGGCGCGGTTGGCCGCCTGGAACACGTCGCCGGAGAACCCGGCGGCGACGCAGATGTTGCCGTTGGCCAGGTCCGAGATGTACTTGGAGGAATGGAAGTAGGTGACGTACGGGCGAACCGCCATCAGCTTGGCCTCGGCCTTCTCGTAGTCGGCCGGGTTGGTGCTGTTGGGGTCCAGGCCCAGGTATTTGAGCACGGCCGGCATCATTTCGTCGCCCGAATCGAGGAAGGCGACGCCGCACTGGCTGAGCTTCTTCATGTTCTCGGGCTCGAAGAGCACGGCCCAGGAATCGATCTTGTCGACGCCGAGCACGGCCTTGACCTTGTCGACGTTGTAGCCGATGCCGTTGGTGCCCCACAGGTAGGGCACGCCGTAGAGGTTGCCCGGGTCGTTGGCCTCGAGCTGCTTCATCAGGTGCGGGTCGAGGTTCTTCCAGTTCGGCAGCTGGCTCTTGTCCAGCTTCTGGAAGGCGCCGGCCTTGATCTGGCGGCCGAGGAAGTGGTTGGACGGCACCACGATGTCGTAGCCGGTGCGGCCGGCCAGCAGCTTGCCCTCGAGGGTTTCGTTGGAATCGAAGACGTCGTACACCGGCTTGATGCCGGTTTCCTTCTCGAAATCGGCCAGGGTGGTCTCGCCGATGTAGTCGCTCCAGTTGTACACGTGGACGGTCGGCTGGGCCTGCGCCACGGCGGCGCCCAGGCCCAAGGTCGAGATGGCAGCGATCAGGGTATTGCGGAAGGGAATGCGCACACGTCGGTCCTCTCTGTTGTCATGAAGCTTCTTGGTGTTGGCGTTTACAGCTTGTCCGGGCCTTCCGTGGCGCGCGCGAGCGCTTCTGCAGCCCTAGCTGCAACCAGCGGTCATCCCACTGCAGATGATCCGTGCCTGCAGAACGGTGGCGGGCCTGCGACCGCCCCTCCACCGCCCTGCACCCGCCCGGCCGTTCGCGACGAACGACCGGGCCGGGCCGTCACTTGCCGGACTTGATGGTGGTCCAGCTGCGGGTCATCAGGCGCTGGACCTTCGCCGGCAGGTCCGGGAAGGCGTACAGCTTCTTCATGACCGCGTCGCTCGGGTAGATGCCCGGGTCGTTACGGATTTCCTCGTTCACCAGCGGCGTGGCCGCGGAGTTGGCGTTGGGGTAGGAAACGGTGTCGGAGATCTCGGCGATCACCTTCGGCTCGAGCAGGAAGTTGATCCACTTCAGGGCGCTTTCGGGGTTCTCGGCGTCCTTCGGAATGGCCACGGTGTCGAAGAAGGCGCCGGCGCCTTCCTTCGGAATGTGGTAGGCCACCTTCACGTTGTTCTTGGCTTCCACGGCGCGGGACTTGGCCTGGTAGATGTCGCCGGAGTAGCCGATGGCGACGCAGATGTTGCCGTTGGCCAGGTCCGAGATGTACTTGGAGGAGTGGAAGTAGGTGATGTACGGACGGATCTTCAGGAACAGGTCCTCGGCGGCCTTGATTTCCTTGGGATCCTGGCTGTCCGGCTTGTAGCCCAGGTAGTGCAGGGCCGCGGGGATCATCTCGGTGGGCGAGTCGAGGAAGCTCACGCCGCACTGCTTCAGCTTCTGGATGTTCTCGGGCTTGAATACCAGGTCCCAGGAATCCACCGGGGCGCCGTCGCCCAGCGCGGCCTTGACCTTGTCCGGGTTGTAGCCGATGCCGATGGTGCCCCACATGTAGGGGATGGCGAACTTGTTGCCCGGGTCGCTGACCTCGAGGGTCTTCATGATGTCCGGGTTCAGGTTCTTCCAGTTCGGCAGCTTGTCGCGGTCCAGCGGCTGGTAGACGCCGGCCTTGATCTGCTTGGCCAGGAAGGAGTTCGAGGGAACCACCACGTCGTAGCCCGACTTGCCGGCCAGCAGCTTGGCTTCCAGCACTTCGTTGCTGTCGTAGACGTCGTAGACGACCTTGATGCCGGTGGCCTTGGTGAACTCGTCGACCGTATTCGGGGCGATGTAGTCGGACCAGTTGTAAACGTGCAGTACCTTGTCATCGGCCTGTGCCATACCGGCCACAGCGCCCGCCAGAGTCACGGCGAGCAGGGTCTTGCCGAAGGTTTTGAACATGCGGGTAGCTCCAATTGTTTTTGATGTTCCAGGTGGCGTCGGCGGCTTCCCGCCTTCACCACCCGGTGAGCCTGGCCAACGCACAGGCGCAGTCTGTCAAAGGTCCGGTGAAAGACTCAAGACAGCGCTACGGCGGCGGTTTGATCGAGGCACTTGCGCGCCAGGGTGATCAACTCGTCGATCTCCGGCTTGGTGATGACCAGCGGCGGCGAAATAATCATAGTGTCTCCCACCGCGCGCATGATCAGGCCGTTGCGGAAGCAGTGCTCGCGGCACAGCATCCCCACGCCGTTCTCGAAGCGCTCGCGGGTCTTCTTGTTCTTCACCAGCTCCAGCGCGCCCACCATGCCGACGCCACGGGCCTCGCCCACCAGCGGGTGGTCGGCCAGCTCCTGCCAGCGTTTCTGCAAGTAGGGTGCCGTTTCCGCCTTCACGGTCTCGACGATCTTCTCCTCGCGCAGGATGCGGATGTTCTCCAGGGCCACCGCCGCGGCTACCGGGTGACCAGAGTAAGTGAAGCCGTGGTAGAACTCGCCACCCTCATTCAGGGTATCGACGATCTCGTCGCGGACGATTACGCCGCCCATGGGGATGTAGCCGGAAGTCAGGCCCTTGGCGATCGGCATCAGGTCCGGGGCGTTGCCGTAGTACTGGCTGCCGAACCATTCGCCGGTACGGCCGAAGCCGCAGATGACTTCGTCGGCGATGAACAGGATTTCGTACTTGGCGAGGATTTCGCGGATCTTCGGCCAGTAGGTGTCCGGCGGAACGATCACGCCGCCGGCGCCCTGGATCGGCTCGGCGATGAAGGCGGCGACGTTCTCCTCGCCGACTTCGAGAATCTTCTTCTCCAGCTGCTCGGCGGCCCAGACGCCGAACTCTTCCGGCGACATGTCGCCGCCCTCGCCGTACCAGTAGGGCTGGGCGATGTGCACGATGCCCGGGATCGGCAGGTCGCCCTGGCTGTGCAGGGCCTTCATGCCGCCGAGGCTGACGCCGGCGACGGTGGAGCCGTGGTAGCCGTTCCAGCGGCCGATGACCACCTTCTTCTGCGGCTTGCCCTTGATGCTCCAGTAGTGGCGGACCATGCGCAGCACGGTGTCGTTGGACTCCGAGCCGGAACCGGTGAAGAACACGTGGTTCATGCCTTCGGGGGCGATGTCGGCGATGGCCTTGGCCAGCTCCAGCACCGGCGGGTGCGCGGTCTGGAAGAACAGGTTGTAGTAGGGCAGCTCGAGCATCTGCTTGTAGGCGACCTCGGCGAGCTCCTTGCGACCATAGCCGACGTTCATGCACCACAGGCCGGCCATGCCATCGAGGATCTTGTTGCCCTCGCTGTCCCACAGGTACACGCCTTCGGCCTTGGTGATGATGCGCGCACCCTTCTCGTTCAGCTGCTTGTAGTCGGTGAACGGAGCCAGGTGGTGTTCGCGGCTGAGCGCCTGCCAGTGTTGGGTCTGGGCGCTGGTCTGTTTCGTCATTTTGGTAAAACCTCTCTGTAATGAACACGGGGCCCGGCCGGCAGAGCCGGGCCCCACGCCGATCAGACGGACAGCAGGAGGAACTCCCGCTCCCAGGAACTGATCACCCGCTTGAAGTTCTCGTGCTCGGCACGTTTCACCGCGACGTAGGCGCGGATGAACTTGCTGCCCAGGTACTGTTCAAGGGTCTTGCTGCCTTCCATGGTTTCCAGTGCCGCCTCGATGGTCAGCGGCAGGCGCAGGTTACGTCGCTCGTAGCCGCGGCCCTTGACCTGGGCACTGGGTTTGATGCCTTCGACCATGCCGATGTAGCCGCACAGCAGGCTGGCGGCCAGGGCCAGGTAGGGGTTGGCGTCGGCGCCGGCCAGGCGGTTTTCCACGCGGCGGTTCTCCGGGTTGGAGTCCGGCACGCGCAGGCCCACGGTGCGGTTCTCCTCGCCCCACTCGACGTTCACCGGCGCCGAGGTGTCGGGCAGGAAGCGGCGGAACGAGTTGACGTTCGGGGCGAACAGCGGCAGGGCCTCGGGGATGAAGCGCTGCAGGCCGCCGACGTGGTGCAGGAACAGCTCGCTCATGGTGCCGTCGGCATTGGAGAAGATGTTCTTGCCGGTCTTGAGGTCGACGATGCTCTGGTGCAGGTGCATGGCGCTGCCCGGCTCGCCGGTCATCGGCTTGGCCATGAAGGTCGCGGCCACGTTGTGCTTGAGCGCGGCCTCGCGCATGGTGCGCTTGAACACCAGGATCTGGTCGGCCAGGTCCAGGGCGTCGCCGTGACGGAAGTTGATTTCCATCTGCGCGGTGCCTTCCTCGTGGATCAGCGTATCCAGGTCCAGGCCCTGGGCCTCGCACCAGTCGTACATGTCCTCGAACAGCGGGTCGAATTCGTTCGCTGCGTCGATGGAGAAGGACTGGCGGCCGGTTTCCTGGCGCCCGGAACGGCCCACGGGGGCCTGCAGCGGGTAGTCGGGGTCGTCGCTGCGCTTGGTCAGGTAGAACTCCATCTCCGGCGCCACGATCGGCTTCCAGCCCTTGTCGGCGTAGAGCTTGAGCACGCGCTTCAAGATGTTGCGCGGCGACAGCTCGATGGGGTTGCCGAGCTTGTCGTAGGTGTCGTGGATGACCATCGCGGTGGGCTCGATGGCCCAGGGGACGAGGAACACGGCATTCTCGTCCGGGCGGCAGACCATATCGATGTCGGCCGGGTCCAGCAGGTCGTAGTAGATGTCGTCCTCGACGTAATCACCGGTCACGGTCTGCAGGAGCACGGACTCCGGCAGGCGCATGCCCTTCTCGTTGAGGAACTTGTTGGTCGGCGCGATCTTGCCCCGGGCAATCCCGGTCAGGTCGGCGATCAGACATTCCACTTCGGTGATCTTGCGTTCCTTCAGCCAGCTGGTCAGCTGGTCTAACTTGGTAGTCATAAAGACCTCAGGGTTTTGAGAGCCCGGCCCCAACCGCCGGACTCAACGTTGCCCCGCCCTCTTGCTGCAGGCTTTGCCGAATGCCTGGAAGATGGCGAGATAGTTGGGATTGGATCGGACCTGCCACTCCGGGTGCCACTGCACACCGAGGGCGAAGGCCGTGGCGCCTTCTACGGAGAAGGCCTCGACCAACCCGTCAGGCGCCAGTGCTTCTACGCGAAGGCCCGGCGCCAGACGTGCAACGCCTTGGCCATGAATGGAATTGACCTGGATCTGCGCCGGCAAGCCGATGCCGGCGAGAATGCCGCCCGGCTGCACGTCGACGACGTGGCGCGGGGCGTACTGCACCTCGACCGGCTGGTTGGCCGGCTCGCGGTGGTCCATGAAGCCTGGAGTTTCGTGCACCTTCTGGTGCAGCGTGCCGCCTAGAGCCACGTTGATCTCCTGGAACCCGCGGCAGATGCCGAGCAACGGCACGCCGGCGGCGATCGCAGCGCGAATGAGCGGCAGTGTAGTAGCGTCACGGGCGATGTCATGCAAAGTGCCTGCATCGCTCTCGGGGCCACTATAATGATGGGGCTCGACGTTCGACGGTGATCCGGTGAACAGCAGCCCATCGAGGCTGGAGAGCAAGGTGTCCTGGTCAAGCGATTCGCCCAGGGCTGGAATGATCAGCGGTAGACCATTGGCCCCGGCCACCACGGCACTGACGTATTTGTCACCGACGGTATGGCTGGGTTTATGACCGACTTGCCTGACGCAGGCGGTCACGCCGATTAACGGCAGGCGAGACATGGGACACCCGTGTTTGTAAGTGTTATGGGTTGCGACCGAGCTTAGCGCTGTTCATTTTTTTACACAATAGCCCTGTAAAAAATTGCACACGCCTCTCTGAACATCCCATGGCAGCACGCTTTCACGGCCCCTGAGACAAGCCGAAATGCCCCAAAAATGGCCGCCTTGCACCATCAACGGGCAGGAAGTGGCGCTATTGACATCAACAGGCCTTTCGGATTGACTCACAACCTAGCCCCCGCATGATTGATATTTTTAACAATAAAGGTGTTGCACCATGTCGGTACCCCCGAGTGCCGTTCCGCTCTCAGAAGCGACCGAGTTCCTCAAGGAACACCCCGAGGTCCAGTTCGTCGACCTCCTTATTGCAGATATGAATGGCGTGGTTCGCGGCAAGCGCATCGAGCGCACCAACCTGCCGAAAGTCTACGAGAAAGGCATCAACCTCCCCGCCTCGCTGTTCGCCCTCGACATCACTGGTTCCACCGTTGAAAGCACCGGCCTGGGCCTGGATATCGGCGACGCCGACCGTGTCTGCTATCCCATCCCCAACACCATCGCCATGGAACCCTGGCAGAAGCGTCCGACCGCGCAACTGCTGATGACCATGCATGAAATGGAAGGCGAGCCGTTCTTCGCCGACCCTCGTGAGGTACTGCGCCAGGTCATCCAGAAGTTCACCGACATCGGCCTGAGCATAGTCGCGGCCTTCGAGCTGGAGTTCTACCTGATCGACCAGGAGAACGTGAACGGCCGTCCGCAGCCGCCTCGTTCGCCGATCTCCGGCAAGCGCCCGCAATCGGTGCAGGTCTACTCCATCGACGACCTCGACGAGTACGCCGACTGCCTGCAGGACATCATCGACGGCGCCCGCGCCCAGGGCATCCCGGCCGACGCCATCGTCAAGGAGAGCGCCCCGGCGCAGTTCGAGGTCAACCTCCACCACGTCAACGACGCGCTGAAGGCCTGCGACTACGCGGTGCTGCTCAAGCGCCTGATCAAGAACGTGGCATACGACCACGAGATGGACTCGACCTTCATGGCCAAGCCCTACCCGGGCCAGGCCGGCAACGGTCTGCACGTCCACGTGTCGCTGCTGGACAAGGACGGCAAGAACATCTTCGCCAGCGAGGATCCCGAGCAGAACGCCGCGTTGCGTCACGCGATCGGCGGTGTGCTCGAGACCCTGCCCGCCTCCATGGCCTTCCTCTGCCCGAACGTCAACTCCTACCGCCGCTTCGGCTCGGCCTTCTTCGTGCCGAACGCGCCGAGCTGGGGCCTGGACAACCGCACCGTGTCGCTGCGCGTACCCACCGGCGCGCCGGAAGCGGTGCGCCTGGAACACCGCGTGGCCGGTGCCGACGCCAACCCCTACCTGCTGCTGGCCGCGGTCCTCGCCGGCGTCCACCACGGCCTGACCAACAAGGTCGAGCCGGGCGCGCCGATCGAAGGCAACGCCTACGAGCAGTTGGAGCAGAGCCTGCCGAACAACCTGCGCGACGCCCTGCGCGAGCTGGACGACAGCGACGTGATGAACAAGTACATCAGCCCCGAGTACATCGACATCTTCGTCGCGTGCAAGGAGCACGAGTTGCAGGAGTTCGAATATTCGATCTCCGACCTCGAGTACAACTGGTACCTGCACACCGTATAAGAAACACCCCAGGCGACGCCGGCCCCGCGCCGGCGTCCGTCTGACCGCCTTGCCCGCCGCCGCACCCTGCTCTGCCGCACCACGCTGCAACCAAGCCCCCGGGATGGCCGCCGGCCGTCCATGCTGTGCCTTGACATAGGGAGAATGCCAATGCCACGCCTGCTCGCCCCGCTGTTGCTGCTGCTCTGCCCGCTGTTCGTCCAGGCCGAGGACGTCATCCGCGTCTACAACTGGAACGACTACATCGCCCCGGAAGCGCTCAAGGACTTCGAGAAGGCCAGCGGCGTCCGCGTCGAGTACCACACCTACAGCACCGCCGAAGAACTCAAGCAGGCGCTGCGCTCCGGCGAGAAGATCGACGTCGCCGTCCCCTCCCACAACGACCTGCCGCAGCTGATCAAGGACAAGCTGATCCAGCCGCTGGACTTCACCCGCCTGCCCAACCGCAGCCACCTCGACCCGCAGCTGATGAGCAAGCTGGCCGCCGTCGACCCCGACAACCGCCACGCCGTGCCCTACCTGTGGGGCGCCGTGGGCCTGGCGGTGAACCAGCCGCAGGTCGAGAAGGCCCTGGGCGGGCCGGTGCCGGACAGCTGGGGCCTGCTGTTCGACCCGCAATACAGCGCGCGCCTGAAGAGCTGCGGGCTGAGCCTGCTGGACGCGCCCGACGAGACCTTCTCGGTGCTGATGAACTACCAGGGGCGCAACTTCGCCCGCAGCGCGCCGACGCAGATCCGCCGCGCCGGCCAGGTGCTCGAGGCGCTGCGCCCGAACCTGCGCTACATCGACAGCGAGCGCTACATCCAGGACCTCAACGACGGCAAGCTGTGCGTGGCCATGGCCTGGGTCGGCGACGCCCTGCATGCGGCCCGCGCCGGGCAGCCGGTGCACTTCATGGTGCCGCAGGAGGGCTCGGTGCTGTTCATCGACAACCTGGTGGTGCCCAGCAGCGCCCAGCATCCGGACCTGGCCCTGCGCTTCATCGACTTCATGCTGCAGCCGAAGGTCGCCGCCCAGGTCACCGCCGCCACCCTCTACCCGAACGCCAACGTCGACGCCGCGGCCTTCCTCGACGCCGAGCTGCGCCAGCAGCCGGGCCTGTACCCGGACCAGGAGACCAAGCGCCGCCTGTTCGCCCTGGAAACCGCCCCGGACAAGACCGCGCCGGTCCTCAAGCAAACCTGGGACAAGCTGCTGGCCGACCACTGACGGCCAGCGGCGCGCGCCAGGGGCCGCGAACTTGCTCCGGACGCATGAGCTGGCGTCCAATAGCCCGCTCATGCTCGGAGAACCCCATGCCCGCCCCCACCAGCTCCCGCAAGCCCCGCGCCAGCAGCCAGGCGCGCATCGCCAGCATCCTCGACGCCGCCCGCGCGCTGCTCGCCGAAGACGGCACCGCCGGCCTGTCGATCTACGCCGTGGCGGAGCGGGCGGACATACCGCCGTCCTCGGTCTACCACTTCTTCCCCAGCGTGCCGGCGCTGCTGCAGGCGCTGACCGGCGAGGTCCACGCCGCCTTCCGCGCCTGCCTGGCGGCGCCGGTGGACCACGACGCCCTGCGCGACTGGCGCGACCTCTCGCGGCTGGTGGAGGAGCGCATGCTCGCCGTCTACGCCGGCGATGCCGCGGCGCGCCAGCTGATCCTCGCCAGCCACGGCCTGGCCGAGGTGACCCTCGCCGACCGCCAGCACGACATGGAGCTGGGCCGCTCCATGCAGGCCCTGTTCGACCACCACTTCCACCTGCCCGAACTACCCCGGGACATCGAAGTGTTCAGCCTGGCCATGGAACTGGGCGACCGCGTCTACGCCCTCTCGGTGCAACGCCACGGACGCATCGAACCGCGCCTGGCCGAGGAAGGGATGCGGGTGTTCGATGCCTATCTGTCGCTGTATCTGCCGCCTTTCCTGCCTAAACGGCAGCTATAGCCGACACGGGCTCTTCGTAGGAGCGAGCTTGCTCGCGAACGCTCTGGTACGCGCGATGTTCGCGAGCAAGCTCGCTCCTACAATCCCGGCCAAATACCGATATTTATCTGTCTTTTTATCGGATTCGATGCCTCGATAGAGAAACACCGCTTCAAAAGTCGATTTTTATCGGATATAAATCGCCCCAGCGCCGCGGAAGACGTCGACCTCACGCCTTCTCGCAGCACCCCACGGCCACCGCCCAACCCGGAAGGCCGATAAGTATCCGAATAAAAAGGTGTTCCATGACTCGTACCATCACCGTCGCCGCCACCCAGATGGCGTGCTCCTGGGATGTCCAGGCCAACATCGCCAACGCCGAGAAGCTGGTGCGCCAGGCGGCCGCCCAGGGCGCGCAGATCATCCTGATCCAGGAACTGTTCGAGACCCCCTACTTCTGCCAGAAGCCCAACGCCGACTACACCCAGCTGGCCACCCCGGTGGAAGAGAACCCGGCGATCCTGCACTTCCAGAAGGTCGCCGCCGAGCTGAAAGTCGTGCTGCCGATCAGCTTCTTCGAGCGCGCCGGCCGCGCGCGCTTCAACAGCATCGCCATCATCGACGCCGACGGCAGCAACCTGGGCGTGTACCGCAAGAGCCACATCCCCGACGGCCCCGGCTACCACGAGAAGTACTACTTCAACCCCGGCGACACCGGCTTCAAGGTCTGGGACACCGCCTACGCGCGCATCGGCGTCGGCATCTGCTGGGACCAGTGGTTCCCCGAGTGCGCCCGCAGCATGGCGCTGATGGGCGCCGAGGTGCTGTTCTACCCGACCGCCATCGGCAGCGAGCCGCACGACGCCAGCATCACCTCCCGCGACCACTGGCAGCGCGTGCAACAGGGCCATGCCGGCGCCAACCTGATGCCGCTGGTGGCCTCCAACCGCATCGGCAAGGAAGCGCAGGACGGCTACGACATCACCTTCTACGGCTCCTCCTTCATCGCCGACCCGTTCGGCAAGAAGGTCCAGGAACTGAACGAGACCGAGGAAGGCATCCTGCTGCACAGCTTCGATCTGGACGCGCTGGAGAAGATCCGCAGCGCCTGGGGTGTGTTCCGCGACCGCCGTCCGAACCTATACTGGCCGATCGCGACCCTCGACGGAGAGAACCTCTCCGAATGACCTCGCGCGGCGGGAGGCGATCCCTTCCGCCGCTTCGTCCGTAGCTGCCCGCATCTGGTGACCCCATGACCACTCTGACCAGTACCCCCCGCGCCGATGGCTTCCGCATGCCGGCGGAATGGGAACCCCACACCCAGACCTGGATGGTCTGGCCCGAGCGCCCGGACAACTGGCGCCTGGGCGGCAAGCCGGCGCAGGCCGCCTTCAGCGCCGTGGCCGAGGCCATCGCGCGCTTCGAGCCGGTCACCGTCTGCGTTTCCACCGCCCAGTTCGAGAACGCCCGCGCGCGCCTGAGCGACGCCATCCGGGTGATCGAGATCAGCAACGACGACGCCTGGGTGCGCGACACCGGGCCGACCTTCGTGGTCGACGACCAGAGCGGCGTGCGCGGCGTGGACTGGACCTTCAACGCCTGGGGCGGCCTCGACGGCGGCCTGTACTTCCCCTGGCTGCGCGACGACCAGGTGGCGGCGAAGATCCTCCAGGTCGAGCGCTGCGATCGCTACCGCACCGAAGGCTTCGTGCTCGAGGGCGGCTCCATCCACGTGGATGGCGAAGGCACCCTGATCACCACCGAGGAGTGCCTGCTCAACCGCAACCGCAACCCGCACCTGTCCCGCGAGGAGATCGAGCAGGTCCTGCGCGAACACCTGGCGGTGGACAGCGTGATCTGGCTGCCGGACGGCCTGTACAACGACGAGACCAACGGCCACGTCGACAACTTCTGCTGCTACGTGCGCCCGGGCGAGGTCCTGCTGGCCTGGACCGACGACGTCAACGACCCCAACTACCCGCGCTGCCAGGCCGCCATGCGCGTGCTGGAGCAGGCGCGTGACGCCAAGGGCCGCCAGCTGGTGGTGCACAAGATGCCGATCCCCGGCCCGCTGCACGCCACCGAGGAAGAGTGCGCCGGCGTCGACCTGGTGGAAGGCAGCCAGGAGCGCGACCCGTCGATCCGCCTGGCCGGTTCCTACGTGAACTTCCTGATCGTCAACGGCGGCATCGTCGCGCCGAGCTTCGACGACCCGAAGGACGCCGAGGCCAAGGCCATCCTCCAGCGCGTGTTCCCCGAGCACGAAGTGGTGATGGTGCCGGGCCGGGAAATCCTCCTGGGCGGCGGCAACATCCACTGCATCACCCAGCAGCAACCGGCGCCGCAGAAGCGCTGAGCCGGTAGCTGCAAAAGAAAAGGCTCCCATCGCAAGATCCACAGGTGAGCATGGCTTCTCGTAGGAGCGAGCTTGCTCGCGAACCGCATGGCACCGCGTCTGTTCGCGAGCAAGCTCGCTCCTACGAAGAGCACGCCGGTGCGGCCTGTTGCTTCTAGGCGGTTTTCTGGGTTCCCGCGTTCGCGGGAATGACGGGGTGAGAGTCGTGTTTCCCGGCGTCATTCCCGCGAACGCGGGAACCCAATAAAACATGTAGGAGCGCGCCCTGCGCGCGAAATCGCGGGCAGGGCCCGCTCCTACAGGTCACCTCTTCGGCGCGCTCCTACGGAAAGCCCCAGGCCTAGAACAGCGGCAGGGTGTAGCTGACGATCAGGCGGTTCTCGTCCTGGTCGCGCTGGGCCGGGGTGGCGCCCTGGGCCGGCAGGCCGCTGCGCAGCGAGGCGTTCTTCCAGGTGAAGCCCAGGCCCTTGAAGGTGCCGTCCGGGATCACGTAGGCCAGGGTGATGTCGCGCTCCCACTCGCTCTGGTCGCCGCGGGCGGTATCGATGTTGTCGCCGCGCAGGTACAGGGCCTGGAAGGTCAGGCCCGGCAGGCCGGCCTGGGCGAAGTCGTAGCCGTAGCGGGCCTGCCAGGTACGCTCACCGGCGCGCAGGAACTTGCCGATCTGCACGTCGGTGATCAGGTAGGCGGTGGCGCCGTCGCCGTTGTTGATGAACGGGAAGTCGCTGTCGCCGCTGAGCTGCTGGTAGCCGACGCCGAAGCTGTGGCCGCTGACGATGTAGGTGAACAGGCCGCTGTAGGCCTTGTTGTCGACCTCGCCCTTGGTCACGCCGTTGCCGTAGTAGCCGGAGGTGTAGTAGCGCGAGTCGTGGCTGTTCTTGCCGTCGTCGCTGCTGTTGAAGTAGCGCAGGTCGGTCTTGAGCACGCCCGGGCCGATCGCCCAGTTGTGTTGCAGGCCGAGGAAGTGCTGTTTGTAGAAGTCCTGCAGGTTGCCGTAGTAGTACTGCAGCGTCAGGTCCTTGGTCAGCTTGTAGTCGACGCCGCCGTAGTAGAACTTGTTGACGAACTCGCCGGTGCGCGCGTTGTTGGCGCCGGCGATGGACAGGCCCTCGTTGTTGCTCGAACTGCGGCCCTTGGTGTGCTCCAGCTGGCCGCCGATCAGGGTCAGGTCCTTGAATTCGTTGGAGGTGATCTGGCCGCCGTCGAAGGTCTGCGGCAGCAGGCGGCCGTCGTTGTAGGTCACCACCGGCAGCTTGGGCAGCAGGGTGCCGTAGCGCAGTTCGGTGGAAGAAACCTTCACCTTGGCGGTCGCCCCCAGGTGCGAGAAGTCGTCCACCGCGCGGCCGTCGCCATCGGTGGGGAACACGGTGCCCGAGAAGCTGGAGCTGGTCGGGTTGTAGTGGGTGCCCTTGCCGCTGTCCAGGCGCACGCCCAGCAGGCCCAGGGCATCGACGCCGAAGCCGACGGTGCCTTCGGTGAAGCCGGAAGTGTAGTTCAGCAGGAAGCCCTGGCCCCACTCCTCCTGCTTGCTCGGCTCGGCGGTGCCGTTGCGGTTATCGCTGTTGATGTAGAAGTTGCGCAGGGTCAGGCTGGCCTTGCTGTCCTCGATGAAGCCGCCGGCGCTGGCCAGCGGAACATGGGCGCCAAGGGCAGCGGCCGCCACGGCCAACGCCAGGGTGGATTGCGTGATGTTACGACTCTTCATTGGTAATCCCCATTTATTGATCTTGTGTGAAGTCGGCAAAGCGCCAGGCGCCGCGCGGCGCGAATCCCACCGGACAGCCACGCGGCCGGGCACGGCCCGGGCCGGCAGGCGAACGGCGGTCGTCAGATCGGTCGCCCCTGGGCGGGGTCTCTACGTGGGCAAGCAGGCAGGAAGGAACTTGCGGAAAGGCATGGCAGCGTCATGGTGAATGCTCGTGTCTTGTTCTTGTGGGCGAAGCCTGAGGCTTCACCCCGACATGGCAATCCGCGGGCCAATCGGCCCGGCACACCCCGACACGTGGATTGGCGCGGGTTGGCGTCCCGTAGCCTGGTCCTTCGCTGCGCGCTGGTCAGCGGAAATCCGCCACCTTTCCCGGCCTGGCTGGCGGTTTGTCGCCATGCTCGCCGGACTTCATTGCCTGGACCCTGCGGCCACGCTGGGGGCAACGATAAGCAATCGGAAATAAATCCAAAAAGAATTAATTATTAAAATGTAATTCCTTATTGGAATAAATAATGCGCCCGTATCCCTTCCCGGTCCATTTCCCGGAAGGGGTACGCGCAGGGCGCAAGAGAGGCAGCAACCCGGGCCGGGCCGCCGATCAGGCCTGTTCGATACGGTCCTTGCCGTTGCGCTTGGCCTGGTAGAGCGCGGCGTCGGCCCGGCCGTAGAGCGCCGAGAGGTTCTCGTCATGGGGCTGCAGCAGGGTCAGGCCCTGGCTGACGCTGATACCGAAGGTCTGCTCGTCTTCCTTGAAGCGCAGCCGCTGCACCTCGCGCTGCAGGCGCTCGCCGATCTGCCGGGCGGTCACCTGGTCGCAGCCGGGCAGCAGCACAGCGAACTCCTCGCCGCCGATGCGGCCGAACAGGTCGCCGCGGCGCAGCGCCCCGGAGGCGCACTGGGCCACGCGCTGCAGCACGCGGTCGCCGACCTGGTGGCCGTAGCGGTCGTTGACCTTCTTGAAGTCGTCCACGTCCAGCAGCAGGAAGGCCAGGGCCGCACCGGCCTGCTTGGATTCGTTGAAGGCCTGCTCGGCATTGTCGAAGAAGTAGCGGCGGTTGCTGCTCTGCGTCAGCACGTCGGTGGTGGCCAGGCGCTGCAGCTCGCTTTCCAGGTGTTTCTTGTCGGTGATGTCCTCGGCGATGCCGACCACCATCAGCGGCAGGCCCGCCTCGCTGTGCTGGCTGATGAAGCACTTGTCGCTGAGCCAGCGCACCTCGCCGTCGGCGCGCAGGATGCGGTACTCGCGCTGCTCCACGGCGCCGCGCTCGAGCACCTGCAGCAGGCTGCTGGCGGCGTAGTCGAGGTCGTCGGGGTAGATGGCGTTGAGCCATTCGTTGTAGTCGGCCAGCAGCAGTGCCGCCGAGCGGCCGAAGATGCTCTCGTAGGCGGGGCTGACGTAGACCATGCGCTGGGCCTGCCAGTCGAAGGCCCAGAGCACCGCGTTGACGCTGGCCAGCAGGGCGCTGAAGAGTTGCTCGCGTTCTTTCAGGCGCTCCACCTCGGCGCGGCTGTGCAGCAATGCCAGCAGCGCTTCGTCGAGATCCTGCGGCGCCCTGTACCTGTCATCCATGTCTCAGCTTCCCACAACTAATCGAGAGGTCTATGACCGCAAAATTAGCTAAGCGCTCGACAAAAAAAGAAAAAGCCCGCCGAACGGCGGGCTTTTTGTGATGCACATCTCAGTTATCAGGCCAACTCAGACAGCCGGGCGCAGCGAGTAGGTCTTCAGCTGTTCGGCGAAGTCGCGCAGCGACTGGATGCCACTGGCCTCGGCCTCTTGCACCCACTGCTTGATGGCGGCCAGCATGTCGTGGCCGTTGGCGCTGGTCTTCAGCCAGATCTGCTGCAGCGCCAGGCGCTTCTCGTAGATCACCTGCAACGCCTGGCTGTGCTGCAGCAGGCGCTCGATGCGCGCGTGGTGGCGTTCCTCCAGCAGGCTGGTCTCGCGCGAGAGCAGGCGCTTGCCGCGGCGAAACAGGTGGCGCACCGAGGCATCGGCCTTGGCCAGCTCCTGCTTGACCAGCGGGCCGATCACCAGCTTGCGGTACTGGGCCATGATCTGGAAGCGGTTGTTGAGGATGGCCATGGCGGTATCCATGTCCAGGCTGCCCTTGCCTTCCACCCGGTGGGCGATCGGTGCGACCCGCGCCACCTTGGCCAGGCGCAGGAAGCAGAACAGCTTGATCCAGGCCCAGCCCAGGTCGAACTCCCACTTCTTCACCGACAGCTTGGCCGAGTTCGGGTAGGTGTGGTGGTTGTTGTGCAGCTCCTCGCCGCCGATGACGATGCCCCAGGGCACCAGGTTGGTGGCGGCGTCGCGGCATTCGAAGTTGCGGTAGCCCACGGCGTGGCCCAGGCCATTGATGACACCGGCCGCCCAGAACGGGATCCAGGCCATCTGCACCGCCCACACGGTCAGGCCGAGGGCGCCGAACAGGGCGACGTCGATCAGCACCATCAGGGCGATGCCGCCCAACGGGAAGCGGCCGTAGAGGTTGCGCTCCAGCCAGTCGTCCGGGCAGTTCTTGCCGTAGATGCGCAGGGTGTCGGCGTTCTTCGCTTCCTCGCGGTAGAGCTCGGCGCCCTTGCGCAGGACGGTGCCCAGGCCCTTGTACACCGGGCTGTGCGGGTCCTCGGCGGTCTCGCACTTGGCGTGGTGCTTGCGATGGATGGCGGTCCACTCGCGGGTGTTCATCCCGGTGGTCATCCACAGCCAGAAACGGAAGAAGTGTTGCAGCGCCGGATGCAACTCGAGGGCGCGGTGGGCGGAATAGCGATGCAGGTAGACAGTCACGCTGACGATGGTGATGTGGGTGAGCACCAGCGTGACCACGATCAGCTGCCACAGCGGCAGATCAAGGAAACCGTTGTACCACATGAATGATAATGAACCTCGGCAATGGTCGATGGGCCCGGCGAAACAGGCCAGCTCGCATTATCACCAAGCGTGGCGGGAAAACCATCCGGTCTTTTTGATATGAACAGGGGCCAATGGCCATCCTCTATACTGCGCAGCCAATAACTCGCTCCCCTCGCGATAATGAATCCACGCCCGAGTGCCCTCCGCATCTGTTTGCTGTACCTGCTGTTCGCCTGCTTATGGGGGCTTACGAGCGACCAGTTGTTGCGCCTGGCGGTCGGCGACGCTGACCTGCTGCCCTGGCTGGTGGCGAAAAAGTATCTTTTCTTTGCCATCAGCGCCGGCGTGCTGTTCCTGCTGCTGGCCCGGCAGTTCAAGTGGATGCAGCGCACCTTCGCCGCCCGCGAGAGCAGCGAACGGCGCTTCGAACGGGCCCTGGACGCCCTGGACGACGGCCTCTGGGAATGGGACGTCGAGCGCCACCAGGTGTTCTACTCGCCCGGCTACGCGCGGATGACCGGCCTGAGCGAGGCGGAACTGGGCGACAGCTTCGAGGCCTGGGAACAGCGGCTGCACCCGGACGACCGCGACAGCGTGCTGGCCCAGCACCGCGACCTGCTGCAACGGCGCAGCCAGCGCCTGGAATGCACCTATCGCCTGCGCCACGCCGACGGCAGCTACCGCTGGGTGCATGCCCGCGCGCGCCTGAGCGGCGGCCACGACGGCGAGCCGCTGCGCATGACCGGCATCAGCCGCGACGTCACCGAGCAGCGCGAGGCCAACGACCACCTGCGCCAGGCCGCGGCGGTGTTCGAGGCGACTCAGGAAGGCCTGCTGGTGACCGACGACAAGGGCGTGATCCTCCACGTCAACCCGTCATTCCAGCGCATCACCGGCTACAGCACCGACGAGGTGGTGGGGCGCAATCCCTCGATGCTCAAGTCCGGGCGCCAGGACGACGCCTTCTACCAGCGCATGTGGCAGGCCCTGAACAGCGAAGGCCTGTGGTGCGGGGAAATCTGGAACCGGCGCAAGAGCGGCGAGGTGTACCCGCAGTGGCAGCACATCTGCGCCGTGCACGACGAGCAGGGGCGCCTGACGCACTACGTCGCGGTGTTCTCCGACCTCAGCAGCATCAAGCGCTCGCAGCACGAGCTGGACTTCCTCGCCCACCACGACCCGCTCACCGGGCTGCCCAACCGCCTGCTGCTGCGCGAGCGCATCGAGCAGGCCCTGGCCCGCGCCGACCGCGAACAGGGCAGCGGCGCCCTGCTGCTGCTCGACCTGGACCACTTCAAGCACGTCAACGACAGCCTCGGCCACAGCGCCGGCGACCAGCTGGTCAAGACGGTGGCCGAGCGCCTGCGCGGCTGCCTCGACGAGCACGCCTCCCTGGCGCGCCTGGGCGGCGACGAGTTCGCCGTGGTCCTGGAGAGCCAGCAGCCGCACCACGCCAGCAGCCTCGCCCAGCGCCTGCTGGAGGCCATGCACGCGCCCTTCGAGGTGCAGGGCCAGCCGATCTACATCTCCGCCAGCATGGGCGTCAGCCTGTTCCCCGACGATGCCCGCGACGTCGACCACCTGCTGCGCCACGCCGATGCCGCGCTGTTCCAGGCCAAGGCCAGCGGGCGCAACCTGTACGCCTTCTACACCCCCGAGCTGACCGCCCGCGCGCGTTCCCACGTGCAGGTGGAAGCCGCCCTGCGCCAGGCGCTGGAACACGACGAGCTGCGCGTGTACTACCAGCCGGTGCACGACCTGGCCAGCGGCCAGGTGGTCGGGGTGGAGTCGCTGGTGCGCTGGCAGCACCCGCAGCGCGGCCTGGTGCCGCCCTGCGAATTCATCCCGGTGGCCGAGGAATGCGGGCTGATCGCCGCCATCGACGCCTGGGTGCTGGACCAGGCCTGCCGGCAGATGCGCCAGTGGCTGGACGACGGCGTGGCGCTGGATTTCGTCGCGGTGAACCTGTCCAGCCGCCTGTTCGGCCGCGACGGCCTGGAACAGCGCGTGGCCCGCGCCCTGCAGGAAAGCGGCCTGCAGCCGCGGCACCTGGAGCTGGAAGTGACCGAGAGCGCCATCATGCAGAACATCGACCAGTCGGTGGCCCTGCTGCAGCGCCTGCGGGCGCTGGGCGTGCAACTGGCGATCGACGACTTCGGCACCGGCTATTCCTCGCTGATGCGCCTGAAACGCATGCCGGTGCAGAAGCTGAAGATCGACCAGGGCTTCGTCGCCGGCCTGCCCGGCGATGCCGAGGACGCCGCCATCGCCCGCGCCATCATCGCCCTGGCCCGCAGCATGGGCCTGAGCGTGGTGGCCGAGGGCATCGAGCGCCCGGACCAGGCGGCCTTCCTCCTCGACCACGCCTGCGACTTCGGCCAGGGCTACTGGTACGGCCGTCCGCAGCCGGCCGACGAGCTGCCCTGGACCCGGGCGACGGCGACCGAATCGAATTAAAACCTGGTGGAATATAAAAATTCTTAAATAGTATTTTTAAGAATATTCGACTCCTGCCTAAGATGCGCTCACACCGCACGCGCCGCCCATCCGGGACGGCCCGGCGAAGCCCACCAAGGAGCCCAGATCATGAGCGCAACCCTCCGTAGCCTGGAAGGCCAGGACGAAGCCAACATCCTGCGTGAAGTGCAGAGCGCCCTGCGCGGTCTGCGTTTCGGCGCCGTCGAGATCACCGTGCACAACGGCCAGGTGGTGCAGATCGAGCGCAAGGAGAAGTTCCGCCTGCAGCAGCCCGCCAGCCGCCAGAGCTGACCCCGGGGCCCATGCGCCCCACCGCGACGCCCCCGATAAGAACACGCCAACAAGCACAACACTGAAGATTCGTATCCAGGAGCTGCACATGTCCATCCGCCGTTTCGCCCTGGCCGCCCTGGCCAGCGCCTTGATCGCCGGCCCCGCGGCCGCGGCCACCCAACTGCTGAACGTCTCCTACGACCCGACCCGCGAGCTGTACCAGGCCTACAACGCGGCCTTCATCAAGCACTGGAAGGCCCAGGGCGGCGACGACCTGACCGTGCAGCAATCCCACGGCGGCTCCGGCAAGCAGGCCCGCGCGGTCATCGACGGCCTGAAGGCCGACGTGGTGACCCTGGCCCTGGCCGGCGACATCGACGAACTGCACAAGCTCGGCAACCTGCTGCCGGCCGACTGGCAGGCGCGCCTGCCGGACAACAGCACTCCCTACACCTCGACCATCGTGTTCCTGGTGCGCAAGGGTAACCCCAAGGGCATCAAGGACTGGGCCGACCTGACCAAGCCGGGCGTCGAGGTCATCACCCCGAACCCGAAGACCTCCGGCGGCGCCCGCTGGAACTTCCTGGCCGCCTGGGCCTGGGCGAAGAAGCAGTACGGTAGCGACGACAAGGCCCAGGACTACGTCAAGGACCTGTACAAGCACGTGCCCGTGCTGGACACCGGCGCCCGCGGCTCGACCATCACCTTCGTCAACAACAACATCGGCGACGTGCTGCTGGCCTGGGAGAACGAAGCCTTCCTGGCCAAGAAGGAACAGGGCGGCGAGAACTTCGAAATCGTCGTACCCTCGCTGTCCATCCTGGCCGAGCCGCCGGTGGCGGTGGTCGACAAGACCGTCGACAAGAAGGGCACCCGCAAGGTCGCCGAGGAATACCTGAAGTACCTGTACAGCGAGGAAGGCCAGCGCATCGCCGCGCAGAACTTCTACCGCCCGCGCAACGCCAAGGTCGCCGCCGAGTTCGCCAACCAGTTCCCGAAACTGGACCTGGTGACCATCGACAAGGACTTCGGCGGCTGGAAGGTCGCGCAGCCGAAGTTCTTCAACGACGGTGGCATCTTCGACAAGATCTACCAGGCGCAGTGAACCGCGCAGCCACAAGCGGCGAGCCATAAGCTGCAAACAGCTCGCTTGCCGCTTGTGGCTTTCGGCTTGTAGCTAACCGAGAGGTTTCAATGTCACGACGCATCTCCCCGGTCATACCCGGCTTCGGGCTGACTCTGGGCTACACCCTGGTGTATCTCAGCCTGTTGGTGCTGATTCCGCTGGGGGCCCTGTTCCTCAAGACCACCGAGCTCACCTGGGAACAGTTCTGGACCATCATCACCGCCCCGCGCGTGCTCGCCGCGCTCAAGCTGAGCTTCGGCACCGCGCTGATCGCCGCCCTGATCAACGGCGTGATCGGCACCCTGCTGGCCTGGGTGCTGGTGCGCTACCGGTTCCCCGGGCGCAAGATCATCGACGCCATGATCGACCTGCCCTTCGCCCTGCCCACCGCCGTGGCCGGCATCGCCCTGACCGCGCTCTACGCCCCCAACGGCATGATCGGCCGCTTCGCCACCGAGCTGGGCTTCAAGATCGCCTACACCCCGCTGGGCATCACCCTGGCGCTGACCTTCGTGGTCCTGCCCTTCGTGGTGCGCACGGTGCAGCCGGTGCTGGCGGACATCCCCCGCGAGGTCGAGGAAGCCGCCGCCTGCCTGGGCGCCAAGCCGCTGCAGGTGTTCCGCCACGTGCTGCTGCCGGCGCTGCTGCCGGCCTGGCTGACCGGTTTCGCCCTGGCCTTCGCCCGCGGCGTCGGCGAGTACGGCTCGGTGATCTTCATCGCCGGCAACATGCCGATGAAGACCGAGATCCTGCCGTTGCTGATCATGGTCAAGCTGGACCAGTACGACTACACCGGCGCCACCGCCATCGGCGTGCTGATGCTGGTGGTGGCCTTCGTCCTGCTGCTGCTGATCAACCTGCTGCAACGCCGCATCGAGACCCCGTAAGGAGCGCGCCATGAGTTCCGCAACGCTTTCCACCGCACAAGCGGCGAACGCCGCCCGGCGTGGCAACCCCTGGGGCCGCCGGGCGCTCATCGGCCTGGCCTGGCTGGCCTTCGCCCTGTTCCTGCTGATGCCGCTGTTCGTGGTCCTGAGCGAGGCGCTGAAGCAGGGCTTCGGCACCTTCCTCGAGGCTATCGTCGAGCCCGACGCCTTGGCCGCGCTGAAACTCACGCTGATTGCCGTGGGCATCTCGGTGCCGCTGAACCTGGTGTTCGGCGTGGCCGCCGCCTGGTGCGTGACCAAGTTCGAGTTCCCCGGCAAGAGCATCCTGGTGACGCTGATCGACCTGCCGTTCTCGGTCTCGCCGGTGATCGCCGGCCTGATCTACGTGCTGCTGTTCGGCGCCCAGGGCTACTTCGGGCCGTGGCTCAGCGACCACGACATCCAGATCGTCTTCGCCGTGCCCGGCATCGTCCTGGCCACCATCTTCGTCACCTTCCCCTTCGTCGCCCGCGAACTGATCCCGCTGATGCAGGAACAGGGCACCCAGGAGGAAGAGGCCGCGCGCCTGCTCGGCGCCAACGGCTGGCAGATGTTCTGGCACGTGACCCTGCCGAACATCAAATGGGGCCTGATCTACGGCGTGGTGCTGTGCACCGCGCGGGCGATGGGCGAGTTCGGCGCGGTGTCGGTGGTTTCCGGGCACATCCGCGGCGTCACCAACACCCTGCCGCTGCACGTCGAGATCCTCTACAACGAATACAATCACGTCGCCGCTTTCAGCGTCGCCACCCTGCTGCTGCTGATGGCCCTGGTCATCCTGCTGCTCAAGCAGTGGAGCGAGTCGCGCCTGTCCCGATTGAAAGTCAAAGCTGACGAGGAATAAGCCATGAGTATCGAAATCCGTAACGTCAGCAAGAACTTCAACGCCTTCAAGGCGCTCGACGACATCAACCTGGACATCCACAGCGGCGAGCTGGTGGCCCTGCTCGGCCCCTCCGGCTGCGGCAAGACCACCCTGCTGCGGATCATCGCCGGCCTGGAGACGCCGGACGCCGGCAACATCGTGTTCCACGGCGAGGACGTCTCGCAGCACGACGTGCGCGACCGCAACGTCGGCTTCGTGTTCCAGCACTACGCGCTGTTCCGCCACATGACGGTGTTCGACAACGTCGCCTTCGGCCTGCGCATGAAGGCCAAGAAGGAACGCCCGAGCGAGGCGCGCATCGCCGAGAAGGTCCACGAACTGCTGAACATGGTGCAGTTGGACTGGCTCGCCGACCGCTACCCGGAACAGCTCTCCGGCGGCCAGCGCCAGCGCATCGCCCTGGCCCGCGCGCTGGCGGTGGAGCCGAAGATCCTGCTGCTGGACGAACCCTTCGGCGCCCTCGACGCCAAGGTGCGCAAGGAGCTGCGCCGCTGGCTGGCGCGCCTGCACGAGGAGATCAACCTCACCAGCGTGTTCGTCACCCACGACCAGGAAGAGGCGATGGAAGTCGCCGACCGCATCGTGGTGATGAACAAGGGCGTGATCGAGCAGATCGGCTCGCCGGGCGAGGTCTACGAGAACCCGGCCAGCGACTTCGTCTACCACTTCCTCGGCGACTCCAACCGCCTGCACCTGGGCAACGACGAGCACGTGCTGTTCCGCCCGCACGAGGTCTCGCTGTCGCGCCAGGCGGTGGAAGCGCACCGCGCGGCGGAAGTCCGCGACATCCGCCCGCTGGGCGCGATCACCCGGGTGACGCTGAAGGTGGACGGCCAGGACGAGCTGATCGAGGCCGAGGTGGTCAAGGACCACGACAGCCTGGTCGGCCTGGCCCGCGGCGAGACGTTGTACTTCAAGCCCAAGGCCTACCAGCAGGTGGCCAATATCTGAGCCGCCACCCGTCGAAGAAGAACCCCGCCGCGGCGGGGTTTTTCGTTTGCGGGTATCCTGCCCAGCTCCACCGCCTAGGCAAGGCCCGCCCATGTTCGACTCGTTGCCCGCGCACCTGGACCTGATCGTCCTCACCTTCCTCCTCGCCGGCCTGGTCAAGGGCGTGGTCGGCCTCGGCCTGCCGACGGTGGCGGTCGGCCTGCTCGGGTTGGTGATGCCGCCGATGCAGGCGGCGGCCATCCTGGTGGTGCCCTCCACCGTCACCAACGTCTGGCAACTGGCCGCCGGGCCGCGTTTCCTCGGGCTGCTCAGGCGGATGTGGGGCATGCTCGCCGGCATCGTCGCCGGCACCCTGGCGGTAGGTTGGTGGCTGGGCGGCGAGCACTGGCCGGCGGCCACGCCGCTGCTGGGCGTGGCGCTGGTCCTCTACGCGCTGCTCGGGCTGTCGGCGAAGCGCTTCCAGGTGGCGCCGGCACACGAGCCCTGGCTGTCGCCGCTGATCGGCCTGGCCACCGGCGCCGTCACCGCGGTCACCGGCGTCTTCGTGATCCCCGCGGTGCCCTACCTGCAGGCCCTGGGCCTGGAGAAGGACGACCTGGTGCAGGCCCTCGGGCTGTCCTTCACCGTCTCCACCCTGGCCCTGGCGCTCACCCTCGGGCAGCAGGGCTCGCTGTTGCATGCATCGGTGCTGGGAGTGTCGTTGCTGGCGCTGCTGCCGGCGTTGGCAGGGATGTACCTGGGGCAGTGGCTGCGCAACCGCATCAGCCCGACGGCCTTCCGCCGGTGCTTCTTCGGGGGGTTGTTGTTGCTTGGTGCGGACCTGGCCCTGCGCGGGCTCTGAGGCCCTGAGGCCCTGGGGGCTTTTCGTAGGAGCGAGCTTGCTCGCGAACGGTGTTTCCCTCTGGCTACGGTGCTTTGGATTGACTCCGCTCCCTCTCCCCAGCCCTCTCCCTGAAGGGAGAGGGGGCTAGTCCGTGCCGGCGCAAAGGCCGTGCCTCATGGAGGTATCAGGCTTTATGCGTAGCATCAGGAAGAGCCGAAACATCAGCACACACCAAACAACCCCTCTTGCAGGGAGAGAGAACTAGTCCGTGCCGGCGCGAAGGCCGTGCCTCATGGAGGTATCAGGCTTTATGCGTAGCATCAGGGAGAGCCGAAACATCAGCACACGCCGAACGGCCCCCTCTCCCTTCAGGGAGAGGGCTGGGGAGAGGGGCGGTGTTCCGGTTGGTACCGATGTTTCCGGGAGGCACCGTTCGCGAGCAAGCTCGCTCCTACGAAGACACCCCCTCTTCCAACCGCCGCAGCAGGAACCCCCTGCTCGACTCGATGATCACCCGCTGCGTCTCCTCACTCGCCGTCATCCGCGCCAGCAACAACGCCCCGACGCACTGTGCAAGCATCGCCCACGCATCCTCCGCATTCCCCAACTCCTCCGCCCAGGCCTGCTGCAGCCCGAGCATCGCCGCCTCCACCGTGCCGCGCACCTGCTCGTCGGCGCGGGCGATGTCCGCGCCCAGGGCGGGAATGGCGCAGCCGCCGTCGACGTTCTGCACGTGGGCCAGCGTCAGGTAACGCTGCAGGCAGCGCTCCAGGCGCTCGCGGCCGTGGCTGTCGCCGGCCTTGCCCAGGCGCTCGGCGCTGCGCGTCAGTTCGCGTTCGACGATGGCGGCGAACAGCGCATCCTTGGACGGAAAGTGGTTGTAGAAGGCCCCGCCGCTCAGCCCCACCGCCTTCATCAGCGCGTCCACGCCGACGCTGGCGAAGCCCTCGCGCTTGGCGATGGCGCCGCTGCTCTCCAGCAGGCGCTGGCGGGTTTCTTCCTTGTGACTGGCTGAGTAGCGCATGGCGTGGCTCCGGAAACGGCTTGACGGCTGCCGGAAGCATAACATAACGTTCGTTTACCAAACGATCGTTTACCCATAACGAACAGAGGAAACGAACATGAGCGCTGCCTCCCCCAACGAGAAGAAAGTGGTGCTGGTGATCGGCGCCGGGGACGCCACCGGCGGCGCCATCGCCCGCCGCTTCGCCCGCGAGGGCTACGTCGCCTGCGTCACCCGCCGCTCGGCGGACAAGCTGCAACCGCTGGTCGACGCCATCCGCGCCGAGGGCGGCGAGGCCCATGGCTTCGCCTCGGACGCGCGCAAGGAGGAGCAGGTGGCGGAACTGGTGGAGACCATCGAGCGCGACATCGGCCCCATCGAGGCCTTCGTCTTCAACATCGGCGCCAACGTGCCCTGCAGCATCCTCGACGAGACCGCGCGCAAGTACTTCAAGATCTGGGAAATGGCCTGCTTCTCCGGCTTCCTCACCGGCCAGGCGGTGGCCCGGCGCATGGTCGCGCGCCAGCGGGGCACCCTCCTCTTCACCGGCGCCACCGCCGGCCTGCGCGGCGCCGCTGGGTTCGCCGCCTTCGCCGGAGCCAAGCACGGCATCCGCGCCCTGGCCCAGAGCATGGCCCGCGAGCTGGGGCCCATGGGCCTGCACGTGGCCCACGTGGTGGTGGACGGCGCCATCGACACCGAGTTCATCCGCGACAACTTCCCGGAGAAGTACGCGCAGAAAGACCAGGGCGGCATCCTCGATCCCGAGCACATCGCCGACAACTACTGGTACCTGCACAGCCAGCCGCGCGACGCCTGGACCTTCGAGCTGGACCTGCGGCCCTGGATGGAGCGCTGGTAATCCACAACGACAACAAAGAGGGATCACCCATGAGCAAAAGCGTCGAGTTCTACTTCGACTTCGGCAGCCCCACCTCCTACCTGGCCTACACCCAGCTGCCGAGCATCTGCGCCGAAGCCGGCGCCGAGCTGGTCTACCGCCCGGTGCTGCTGGGCGGGGTGTTCCAGGCCACCGGCAACGTCTCGCCCATCGCCGTCCCGGCCAAGGGCCGCTACACCCTGACCGACATGCAGCGCTTCGCCCGCCGCTACGGTGTGCCGCTGAAGATGAATCCGCACTTCCCGATCAACACCCTGCTGCTGATGCGCGCCGCCACCGGCGTGCAGCTGCGCCAGCCGGAACGCTTCGCGGCGCTGCTGGCCTGCGTGTTCAAGGGCATGTGGGTGGACGCCCTGAACCTGGGCGACGCGGCGGTGCTGGGCCCGCTGCTGGCCGAGGCCGGCTTCGACCCGCAGGCGCTGCTGGCGCTGGCGGCGGACCAGGAAGTGAAGGACGCGCTCAAGGCCAACACCGAGGCGGCCATCAAGCGCGGCATGTTCGGCGCGCCGACCATGTTCGTCGGCGACGAGATGTTCTTCGGCCAGGACCGCCTGGACTTCGTCCGCGAGGCGCTGGCCTGAAGCGAAGGGCGGCCCCGCAAGGCCGCCCCTCGCGCCTCACAGGCCATGGAGCACGGCGGAGCGGCGCAGGCCGAAGAACTCCAGTTCCGCCAGCACCCCGACCACCAGCGCCTGGCCGATGACGAAGGCGCAGCCCAGCACGGTCGGCTGCACCCAGCCGCTGAGCAGCAGGAACAGGCTTTCCAGCACCCACAGCAGGTTGGCGGCGATCACCGCCCAGACGCCGGTGCGCGACAGCAGTTCGCTATTGGCCATCCAGGCCAGCACCAGGGCGAAGGGCAGCAGCACGATGCCGGCCACCATCAGCAGTACGGCGGGCAGGCCGAACAGTTCGCTCAGCGGGTTGGCGGCCAGCGCCAGCAGCAGGCCGGTGGCGCCGCCGGCGAGGGCGTCCAGTTGCAGGGAACGGCGGAGCAGCGGGGACGGTTGCAGCAGAGTCATGGCGAATCCTCCTGAACGAAGCGCCGCCGGTCCGCGGCGCCTGGCCGAAGAATCCGCCGCGGCGGGCACAGCGTCGATTACCTGCCAGGTAATGGCCGGGCCCCGGACGGAGGTCTATCGTTCGTTCCCATGGACAGCCAAACCCTCCCCGTCGGCGCCCTGCTGCGCCAATGGCGCCAGCGCCGCCGCCTCAGCCAGCTCGACCTGGCCTGCGACGCGGACATCTCCACGCGCCACCTGAGCTTCGTCGAGACCGGCCGCGCCCTGCCCAGCCGCGAGATGCTCCTGCACCTGGCCGAACAGCTGGACATCCCGCTGCGCGAGCGCAACCGCCTGCTCGGCGCCGCCGGCTACGCGCCGGTGTATTCCGAGCGGGCGCTGGACGACCCGGCGCTGACCGTGGCGCGGCAGGCCATCGACCAGTTGCTCAAGGCCCACGAGCCGAACCCGGCGATGGTGGTGGACCGCCACTGGAACCTGCTGGCCTCCAACCACGCGGTGAGCGTCTTCCTCATCGGCGTGGCCCCCGAGCTGCTCGCCGCGCCCTGCAACGTGCTGCGCATGAGCCTGCACCCGCGCGGCCTGGCACCGAGCATCCTCAACCTGGGACCGTGGAAGGCGCATGTGATGGCGCGCCTGCAGCGGGACATCGACGCCAGCGGCGACCCGCAGTTGCAGGCCCTGCGCGACGAACTGGCGCTCTACCCGGCGCCGCCCCACGAAGAGCAAGCCAGCGGCGACATGGTGCTGATACCGGTGCAACTGAACACCGAGCTGGGCGTGCTCAGCCTGATCGGCACCATCACGGTGTTCGGCACGCCGGTGGATGTGACGCTCTCGGAGTTGGCGCTGGAAACCTTCTTCCCCGCCGATGCGCGCAGCGCGGAAATCCTGCGCCGGCTCACCGGCGCGGGCTAGGGAAGATCAGACAGCCGCCTTGCGCTCGCGGATGCAGGTCGGCCCGGCGCGCTCTTCCACGGCGCGGCGCACCTCGTCGCGCAGGCCGAGCAGGAAGGCCGCCTCGGCGGCGACGAACAGCGGGCCGACCACCAGCCCCATCAGGTCGTCGACGAAGGCCGGCTTGCGCCCCTCGTACCAGTGGCCGACGAACTGGATGAACCAGCCCACCACGAACAGGCCGATGCCCCAGGCCAGCCAGCTGGCGGTGGAACCCGCGGCCAGCACCGCGCCGGCCCACAGCGACAGCGCCAGGAGCACGCCCATGAGCACGCCGAAGCGCAGGTCCAGGCGCAGGTAGAACGCCAGCGCGGCCAGCGCCAGCAGGGTCGCCGGGGCCAGCAGCAGGCCGCCGGCCTCAAGACCCGGGCGCGACAGCAGCACGGCGATGGACAGGACGATCATCGGGATGCCGATGAAGTGGCTGAGGATGTTGCGCCGGTCGCGGTGGTAGGCCGCGTACTGCGCCAGGTGGTCGACGAGTGTTTTCATTGTTCTGTCGTTCTCGGGCAAGGTACTGGCATCATGGCTTGGACTGCCGTACCACTCTGTCAACTAGCCGACAAAGCCCATGCCCGACACCGCCGACTGCCTGCAACGCATCGCCTCCGGCCGCTGGTTCCAGCACCTGCCCGCCGAACTGCGCGAAGCCCTCGGCCAGGCCGCCATCGTCCGCCGCCTGCCCGCCGGGCAGCGCCTGTTCGCCCGCGGCGACGCCCCCTGCGGGCTGTATTGCGTGGTCGAAGGCAGGATGCGCGTCGGCGCGGTGGGCGCCAGCGGCAAGGAAGCGCTGCTGGCCCTGGTGGAGGCGCCCAACTGGTTCGGCGAGATCTGCCTGTTCGACGGCCAGCCGCGCACCCACGACGCCTACGCCGAAGGCCCCACCACCCTGCTGCAGGTGCCGCTGCCGGCGCTGCACGCGCTGCTCGCCGAAAAGCCGCAGTACTGGCGCGACTTCGCCCTGCTGATGAGCCACAAGCTGCGCCTGGCCTTCACCGTGCTGGAGGAACAGGCCCTGCTGCCGGCCGCCCAGCGCCTGGCCCGGCGCCTGCTGATGCTGGCCGCCAGCTACGGCGAGGCGCAGGCCAGCCAGCGCGAGCTGCACCTGCCCCAGGAACAGCTGGCGGCCATGCTCGGGCTGTCGCGGCAGACCACCAACCACCTGCTCAAGGAGCTGGAAGCCCGCGGCGTGCTGCGCCTGAGCTACGCCGGCATCGAGATTCTCGACGCCCACGGCCTGCGTCTGGCCGCGGGAGAGGAAGCATGACGCCGTCGGCGAATCACTCTTTCGATCGGTTGCAACGGCCGGCGCAGGCGCTAGCCTTTGCTGGCCCGGAGCATCGGGCGGGGCGCCAGGGGGAGCGCGCCCCGGTACGGTGACCCCTCGCAGGTAACCGGCCGGCCAGGCAAGGCCGGCGCTGTTCGCGAAACCACCCACGCCCGCCAAGGCGTGGCCAGGCGGCCAACAAGAACAACAGGGAAACTCCCGCCATGAACCGCAAATACCTCCTGCAGTACCTGTTCGTCTGTATTCTCACCCTCCTCGCCCTGCCCGCCCGGGCCAACCTGCCCAGCGACGAGCAACAGCTGCAGGCCATGCAGGTCGACGCCTGCCGGGCCCTGGGCAGCCTGATGCTGTTGCGCGGCGAAGGCTTCCAGGAGAACCACGCCAACCAGCTGAAGGCCGACCTGGCCGCCCTGGACGCGGCGGTCAAAAGCTACGCCAAGGCCGACGACGGCCTGCGCAAGGCCCACCAGGCGCTGCTCGCGCAGATCCAGGCCGGCACCACCTACGGCCCCAAGGAAGAGGACCTGCCCTGGACCTACCTGCCGGACCTGAGCCGCGCCCTGCGCGACTTCCTCGGCCAGGTCGAGCGCTTCGTGCCGCCGTCCGCGGCCGACGAGCTGCCGCTGTGGCAGGTGCCGGTGCGCATCGAATACCTTTCCGTGCAGTACCTGGCGCGTTCCTACCTGGGCGTGCTGGAGATCGCCCGCGAGGCGCCGCAGAGCTACCTCGGCCAGGACGAGAAGACGCTGCTGCCGCTGATCAGCCGCAGCCTCTCGCGCCTGCCGCCGGGCGCGGCGAGCGGCAAGCTGCAGATGCGCTGGAACTACCTGGAAACCGCCCTGGGCGACATGAACAGCAAGAGCAACGCCCTGGTCAGCGCCTCCGGCCGGCCCTGGGCGCCGATCATCGTCGAACGCCACGCCCGCGAGCTGGCCGGCCAGCTCATGCAGCTGAGCCAGGCGCAGTGAGGCAGGCCCGGCGGCCCCTCAGGCCGCCGGGGCGCTCTCGCTGGCCTCGACCTGGCGCGGCAGCGGCGGCGTGGCATGCGGGCGCGCCAGCTCGTCGCGGTCCAGCTGGGCCGCACGCCCCACCAGCAGCGGGTCGGGGGCGTGGGCGATGGCCAGGTCCTTGCCGGGGTAGTCCAGCGTGTGCAGGAAGTGGCGCAGGCAGTTCAGCCGCGCACGCTTCTTGTCGTCGGACTTGACCACCACCCAGGGCGCGTCGGCGGTGTCGGTGTGGAAGAACATCGCCTCCTTGGCCTGGGTGTAGTCGTCCCAGCGGTCCAGCGACTGGATGTCGATGGGCGACAGCTTCCAGTGCTTGAGCGGGTCGTCGCGGCGCGACACGAAGCGCCGCAGCTGCTCCTCGCGGCTGACCGAGAACCAGTACTTGAACAGCTGGATGCCGTTGCGCACCAGCATGCGCTCCAGTTCCGGCGTCTGCTGCATGAACTCCAGGTACTGGCGCGGCGTGCAGAAGCCCATCACCCGCTCGACGCCGGCGCGGTTGTACCAGGAGCGGTCGAAGAAGACCATTTCGCCCGCGGTGGGCAGGTGCTGGACGTAGCGCTGGAAGTACCACTGGCCGCTTTCCGCGTCGCTGGGCTTTTCCAGGGCGACCACCCGCGCGCCACGCGGGTTCAGGTGCTCCATGAAGCGCTTGATGGTGCCGCCCTTGCCGGCGGCGTCGCGGCCCTCGAAGAGCACCACGATGCGCTGCCCGGTCTCCTTCACCCAGCTCTGCACCTTCAGCAGTTCCACCTGCAGCTGCGCCTTGAGCGCCTCGTATTCCTTGCGCTGCAGGCGTTTGCGGTAGGGGTAGGACGAGGGCAGGCCGGCGGAGCCGGAATCCTCGTTGCTGCCGCGCGGCGCCATGGCCACGGTCAGGGCGACCGGGCCGTGGCTCTGGGCACGGATTTCCTCGCCGCCGCGGGTCGGCGTCGGGGCCTCCAGGGCAGCGAGGACGGGCGGGTTCTTGGCATCGGGCTGCGGCATGGTCTCCTCCTGTGAGACATGGGGCTCGGGCGAGCAATCCCCCCACTCTGCTAGCTGCCGGGTACGGCGATCTTGATCGATATCAAGGCCGCGCGCCCCGGCGACGCTACAGCCAGCCGCGGAACTTGAACCAGAGGTACGGGATGATCGCCGAGACCACCATGGCCACCAGCGCCAGCGGGTAGCCGCTGGCCCAGGCCAGTTCCGGCATGTGCTGGAAGTTCATGCCGTACACGGTGCCCACCAGGGTCGGCGGCAGGAACAGCACGGCGGCGATGGAGAACACCTTGATGATGCTGTTCTGCTCGATGTTGATCAGGCCCAGGGTGGCGTCGAGCAGGAAGGTGATCTCGCCGGACATCTTCGACTGGTACTCGCCCAGCGAACGCACGTCGCGCTCCACCGACTTCATGCCCAGGCGCGCTTCCTCGCTGATCCAGGCGTTGCCATTGCCGCTCTGGCGGAAATAGGCCAGCGGCCGGCTGACGCTGAGCAGGCTCTCGTTGAGCTTGGACAGCAGCGAGTTGGTGCGCCCCAACTGCTTGACGATCTGCTGCAGGTCGGTCTTGGGCACGCGGGAGCGGGGCAGCTCGCCATGGTCGGTGAAGATGTCCCGCGACAGCGTGTCCAACTGGCCCTGCACCGACTCCAGCACGTCGGCGATGCGGTCGACCACCGCGTCCATCAGGCTGACGAACAGCAGGTCGCTGCTGCCCTTGCAGCCGCTGCGCTGTACCCGCGTCTCGAAGGTGCGGAACGACAGCACGTCGGCGTAGCGCACCGTCACCAGCCACTGCGGGGTGAGCACGCAGGTGACCTCGGCGGTGCTCGGCCGGTGCTCGCGGATGCCGCTGACCACCGCGGTGGTCATGTACAACGCGCCCTTGCTCTCGTAGAAGCGCGAGGAATCCTCGATCTCGGCCATTTCCTCGCGGGTCGGCACGTCCACCTCGATGAAGGACTCCAGCAGGCGCTCCTCCTCTTCCGTGGGGTGCAGCAGGTCGATCCACAGCGTGCCCGCCGGCATGGCCGCGCCGACCTCGCCGGTGTGGCGCTGCAGACGGTCGCCGTCGAGGGTGTAATAGGTGATCATGTCGCATCCGCGTCCTTCTGCGGCCATCCAGGTCAGCGCAGGTTGGACAACTTCCCCCGGCTGCACAAGCCCGCACGGAGCCACCCGGCATGAGCGACATCGACGACAGCGAAGAATCCTTCGCGGCAGAGACCCTGATCCAGGCCATCGAGAACCAGATCGAAGGCGGCGAGCCGGCGGCAGCCCGCGCGGTGTTCAACAAGCTGACCCTGGTCGGCTACGAGCGCGAGGAAGCCCTGGAAATGATGGCCATGGTGCTGGCCCACGAGATCCAGGCGATGCTCGCTGAGGACCGCGCCTTCGATGGCGCCTGGTACGAGCAGGCCCTGCGCGCATTGCCGCAGCTGCCCGGCGAGGAATGAGCTTGCCGAGCGCGGGGTGGCTGTGGCTAAACTGGCGCAACATCGCCACCAAGGAGTCGCCATGGCCTTCACCCAAGAGCTGGTAGCGGAACTGGAATTGCTTGCCCTGTTCGATCTCGAGAACACCCAGGCAGGCCTGAAGATCCACCATGACGCGGCCCCGACGGCCATCTCTGCGGCCGGGCGATTGCACGCCAAGGGCCTGATCGACCAGCCCGACGGCGGCTACCTGACCAGCCTGGGGCTGGACGCCGCCGAACACGCCCAGGTGCTGCTGAACATCCTCAAGCCCTGAACCCCGCGGCCGCCATCCATCGGCGGCCCGCCCCATTTCCTTAAGGACAGCCCCGCCGCGGTCGATATACAGTGCAGATCATGCGGTAATGGCACTCAGCCATAACCGCCCGATAGCTGACCGCGGCAGGCCATGACCTTCACCCACGAGATTCGTCCGGACATCGACGACGGCATCGACCGCAAGGTCCTGGCGCGCCTGCGCAAGCGCTTCCTGGCGATCAACCAGGGGCGCCTGGAGCGCGCCACGGCCGCGCTGTCGAGCCGCCAGCAACTGGTGCTGCGCCTGCTGCCGCTGCTGCTGGACGTCAACCACCCGCTGCTGCCCGGCTACGTCTCCGGCGCCACCCCGGCGGGGCTGTGCGGCTTCGTCCCCGACGACGAGCTGCTGGCCGAAGCCCAGCGCCTGACCCGCTCGTTCAGCTACAAGCCGCGCCGCGGCGAGGTCGACCTGCCGATCCACGGGCTGTTCCTGATGGGCAGCCTGGGCACGGTGGCCCAGGAGGAGCGGAGCGACCTCGACCTGTGGGTCTGCCACGCCCCGGGGCTCGCGCCCGGCGCGGTGGCCGAGCTGCAGCGCAAGTGCGAGCTGCTGGAGCGCTGGGCCGCGGGCCAGGGCGCCGAGGTGCACTGCTTCCTCATCGACCCGCGCGGCTTCGTCAGCGGCGCGCGCAACGCCCGGCTGACCTCCGACGACTGCGGCACCAGCCAGCACTACCTGCTGCTCGACGAGTTCTACCGCACCGCCATTTGGCTCGGCGGGCGCACGCCGCTGTGGTGGCTGGTGCCGGAATACGAGGAAGGGCGCTATCGCGACTACGTCGAGCAACTGCTGAGCAAGCGCTTCATCCGCCACGAGGAAGTCCTCGACCTCGGCCACCTGGCGCACATCCCGCCCGGCGAGTTCGTCGGCTCGGGCATGTGGCAGCTGTTCAAGGGCATCACCTCGCCCTACAAGGCGGTGCTCAAGCTGCTGCTCAGCGAGGTCTACGCCAGCGAGCACCCGCAGGTCGCCTGCCTGGCCCTGCGCTTCAAGGCCGAGGTCTACGCCGGGCGCCTGGAACTGGACGAGCTGGACCCGTACATCCTGCTCTACCGGCGCCTGGAGGAATACCTCCTCGCGCGCGGCGAGCAGGAGCGCCTGGAGCTGGTGCGCCGCTGCCTGTACCTGAAGGTAGGCAAGAAACTCAGCCGCCGCCCGCAGCAGGGCCGCAAGAGCTGGCAGCGCCTGCTGATGGAGCGCCTGACCGGCGCCTGGGGCTGGGACGGGCGCGTGCTCGGCCTGCTCGACTCACGCAGCCAGTGGAAGGTGCGCCAGGTCACCCTGGAGCGCCGCGCCCTGGTCAACGAGCTGACCTACAGCTACCGCTTCCTCTCGCGCTTCGCCCGCCAGCAGCAGGCCGCCAGCGGCATCGACCCGCGCGACCTGGGCGTGCTCGGCCGGCGCCTGTACGCCGCCTTCGAACGCAAGGCCGGCAAGGTCGAGCACATCAACCCGGGCATCGCCCCGGACCTGGGCGAAGACCTCCTCACCCTCGCCCGCCTGCCCGCCGGCAACGCCGCCGAGGGCGGTTCCTGGGCGCTGTTCCCGGGCAACCTGACGGGCGCCGAGCTGGCCGACTACGCGCCGCTCAAGCGCGCCCGCGAGCTGATCGAGCTGCTGGCCTGGAGCCACCGCAACGGCGTGATCGATGGCGGCACCCGGCTGTCGCTGCAGCCCGGCGACAGCGACCTGAGCGAACACGAACTGGGCAACCTGCTGCTCGGCCTGCAGCAGGCCATGCCCATGCCCCTGGAAGAAGTGGCCGAAAGCGCCCTGCTGCGCCCCAGCGCCCCGGCCAGCGTGCTGATCCTGGTGAACGTCGGCCTCGACCCGCTGCGCCAGCACAGCCAGGCCAACCTGCACATGACCAGCGGGCGCACCGACTCGCTGGGCTACTCCGGCATGCGCGACAACCTGGTGCTGACCCTCGACCAGGTCACCCTGAACAGCTGGAACGAACTGCTGGTCAGCCGCTACGCCGGCCCCGGCGCGCTGCTCGACTGCCTGCGCGACTACCTCAACGCCCTGCCCGCCGACACCGCGCCGCCGCGCCTGCTGGTGCGCTGCTTCTGCCGCAACCGCGCGGCGGCCATCGCCCAGCGCGTCGAGGAACTGTTCCAGGACGCCTACGCCCAGCTGGCCAGCGGCAACGGCGGGCGCTACCTGCTGCAGATCCGCCAGCAGTACCACCTGCTGCGCCTGCAGCCGGGCCAGGTCAGCCACCAGAGCCTGGCCGACCTGCCGGCCCTGCTCGAACACCTGGGCGAACGCCAGGGCGCCTATAGCCCGCTGCACCTGGACCGCCACGCCCTGGAAGGCGAGGACCTGGCGCTGCTGCTGCCGCTCGGCCGCCCCGGCTGCCTGCAGGTGTTCTACCGCCTGGACGAGGGCCAGGCCACGCTCTACCTGCTGGACGAACGCAACTCCCTGTGGCACGGCCGCCAGGCCTGCGACGACGAGCAGACGCTGCTGGTGCCGCTGCAGCGTTTCCTCCAGGCCATGCTCTACCGGCGCAGCGCGCAACTGCCGCTGGGCGAGGCGCAGCCGGTGCAGGAAATCATTTATTACGAATTGCTACCGGCCGGCCGCGGACGGGCTCGCCTGGTGGAACGCCGCCAGGCGCCGCCCAGCGCGCAGGAGCGGCCCTACTACAACGTCCAGGCGATCGTCGAGCCGGGGGCCGGGCAGCGTTCGCGCATCACCCTGTACTGCAACCACCGCGAGTTTTCCGAACTGGAGTACGGCGCCGGGCTGTTCCAGGCCGTGGCCCGGCACATCCTCGCCCAGCGCCGCGGACAGGAGCGCTACCCCTGCTACATCACCGACCTGGACCTGTCGGCGGTGGCCGCCGAATCGGCGCTGCAGAGCATCCATTACCTGCGCTACAAGCAGCGCCTGGAAAGCGCGCTGAACCAGGCCCTGGCCGAGGCCTGAACCCGGTCCGGGCGGTGCGCAGCAGATCGTGGCGGGCGTTCAGCGGTTGTAGTCGCCGGCGGCTTCTGGCTGATAAGTGATGTCCAGCAGGCTCAGCTTGAGGGTCTTGCCGCCCGGGGCCGGCCAGTCGATGCTCTGGCCGACGGTCAGGCCCAGCAGCGCGGTGCCCACCGGCGCGAGGATGGATACCTTGCCTTCGCCACCGGCGTCTTCCGGGTAGACCAGGGTCAGCAGGTATTCCTTGCCGCTGCCTTCCTCGCGGCAGCGCACGCTGGAATTCATGGTCACCACGCCCGGCGGCACCTCGTCGTGGCCGACCACGTTGGCGCGGGACAGCTCGGCTTCCAGCGCTTCGGCGGCGGGACCGTACTCTTCCAGGCTGTCGAGCAGGCGCTCCAGACGTTGCAGGTCGAGACGGGTAACGGTGATGGACGGTGCGGTGGTCATGATGGCCGGCAGACTCCTTGGCAGTGGATCGAAAAAAGAAAAACCCCGCCCAAGGCGGGGTTTTCAGCGGACACTAACACAGTACCGCGAATAAGCAAGACCACCCGGTCAGGGGCCCGGCCACAGCGGTTTGCGGCGTGCCAGGGCGGCCTCGATTATCTGCCGCCGGCGCATGCCGTCGGCCTCGTTCCATTCGAGAATCTCCGCCAGGCTGCGGCCGCAGCCCAGGCAGACATCGCCCTCGTCCAGGCAACAGCGCCGGCAGCAGGGCGAGGGGACCGGCGCCTCAGAGGCCGGGGAACTCGACATCCGCGCCCGCCTGCTCGAGGGTCGCCCGGTTGAGCAGCGCGCCCAGCGGCTCGCGGGTGCTGTCGCTCAGCCACAGGCTGCCGGACTCGTCGTAGTCGAAGTGGAAACCGCCGGAGCGCGCCGCCACCCACAGCTGGCGCAGCGCCGGCTGGCGGCTGAGGATCAACTGGCTGCCGTTCTCGAAGCGCACGGTGAGCACGCCGCCGGAATTCTCCAGGTCCACGTCCAGGTCACTGTCATCGAAGGCGTCTTCCACCGTGGTCTGCACCTCGTCGACGAGGTCGTGGAAACGGGCTTCGCTCATGCTGCTCATGCATTGTCCTCAGGAATCTGCCAAAGGCTGCAGTGTACGCCGGTATTGCCCGAGACTCTGCCCCGTCCAGCGGCGGAAGGCCCGCGCCAGCGAGCCGGTCTCGCTGAAGCCGACCAGGCTGGCGACATCGGCCAGCTCCAGCGCCGGGTCGCGCAGGTGGTGCAGCACCAGTTGCTGGCGCGTCTCGTCCACCAGGCGGCTGAACGACAGGCCGCTGTCGCGCAGGCGGCGCTGCAGGGTGCGCGGGCTTAGGGCCAGCTCGCCGGCCAGGGCCTCCAGGTCCACGGCCTGCTCCGGCAGGCGCTCGGCCAGGCACTGGCGGGCCCGTTCGAGCACGCCCTCGCCGCGGCGGATGCTTTCCAGCAGGCGCCCGGCGTAGGCGTCGAGGGTGCGCTGGATCTGGCTGTCGGCCTGGCCCAGGGGCAGCGCCAGCAGGCGCCGGGGGAAGACCAGGGCGTTGTCCGCCTGGCCGAACAGCACCGGGCAGCGGAAGATGCGCCGGTGCTCAGTGGTGTCGGCCGGCGCCGGATGGCGGAAGCGCACTTCCACCGGCGCCTGTTCCAAACCGCTGATCCAGTGGCCGAAGCGCAGCCAGCAGGCCAGGGTCTCTTCCGCCAGCTGGCGCTGCTGGCGTGGCAACAAAGGCTCCCAGCTGTGCCGCACCAGCGGCTCGTGGCCGGCGCGCGGCGGCTCGTCGGCCAGCTCGACGCGGCCCAGGCTGCCCACCAGCTCCGCATAGCGCGCCTGGCGGTGCAGGGCGTCGCCGAGGGTCGCGCAGCTCATCAGCAGGTAGCCGAGCACGCCGAAGTGCCCGGGGCGCACGGCCTCGCCCAGGTGCAGGCCGAGGTCGGCGTCGCCGCTCAGCGCCAGGCCCAGCTCCAGCAGGTCGACATAGACGCTGGCGGCGATGCGCGCCTCGCGCTGGTCGAGGATCGACGGCTCGAGCTGGACGCCGGCCAGCAGCCGTTGCGGCGCGACGCCGCGACGCTCGAGGTGGTCCACCAGGCCCTGCACGTAGGCGATGGAAATGGAACCGGCGAGTGGGACGGGGGCTTGCATGGGTCCTCCGTTTTTTCTGTCAGATCCTAGGGGCTGGCGGGGGCTGATCGCAAACCGCGTTGCTGCGAAAAATGTCGTCAGGCTAGGCGCGGGACGCCGGGAATGGTCGCCCCTTGCCAAGTCCCGCAACGACGCATGGCGACATTTTCCGCGCAACCCGAAGGGACGGGACTGTTCCGGCGCGCCGCCGCCCATCCGCGCGACGGGGTCAAGGTAGGTGCCGTACTCGCGCTGGAACAGGCGCCGTCGCGCTGCGAGCAGCCCCCGCCAGCCCCTTTGGAAGGCCCGCCGGGCGGGAGTCCACTCGCATAGGCAAGGCGCCGGGGGGCCGGTATACTCCGGTCCAATTACGCTTTGAATACAAGGATTCCGCCATGAAGCGACTGCTTCTTCCCTTCGTCGCGCTCGCCGTGCTCAGCGCCGCGCTCGCCGGCTGCGGCCAGAAAGGCCCGCTGTACCTGCCGGACGACCAGCAAGCCCAAAGCAAGCACAGCAAGGACCGCTACGGTCTGTAAGGGAGCAGCACATGGAGGCATTCAACGTCCGTGACGGGCAACTGTTCGCGGAAGGCGTGGCGTTGTCGGCGCTAGCCGAGCGCTTCGGCACGCCCACCTACGTCTATTCGCGCGCTCACATCGAGCAGCAGTTCCGTTCCTATACCGACGCCCTGCAGGGCCTGCCGCACCTGGTCTGCTTCGCGGTCAAGGCCAACTCCAACCTGGCCGTGCTGAATGTCCTGGCGCGCCTGGGCTCGGGCTTCGACATCGTCTCGCGCGGCGAGCTGGAACGCGTGCTGGCCGCCGGCGGCGACCCGGCCAAGGTGGTGTTCTCCGGCGTCGGCAAGAGCCGCGACGACATGCACCGCGCCCTGCAAGTGGGCGTGCACTGCTTCAACGTCGAATCCGCCGTGGAGCTGGAGCGCCTGCAGGAAGTGGCCGCGGAACTGGGCGTGAAGGCCCCCGTGTCGCTGCGGGTGAACCCGGACGTGGACGCCCAGACCCACCCCTACATCTCCACCGGGCTGAAAGAGAACAAGTTCGGCGTCGACATCGACGAGGCCGAGGCCATCTACGCCCGCGCCGCCGAGCTGCCGAACCTGGAAGTGAAAGGCGTGGACTGCCACATCGGCTCGCAGCTGACCCAGCTGGAGCCCTTCCTCGACGCCCTCGACCGCCTGCTGGCGCTGGTCGACCGCCTGGCCGCGCGCGGCATCCTGATCCGCCACCTGGACCTGGGCGGCGGCCTGGGCGTGCGCTACCGCGACGAAACCCCGCCGCCGGCCAGCGACTACATCCGCGCCATCCGCGAGCGCCTGGGCAGCCGCGCGCTGACCCTGGTGTTCGAGCCGGGCCGCTACATCGTGGCCAACGCCGGCCTGCTGCTGACCCGCGTGGAGTACCTCAAGCACACCGCGCACAAGGACTTCGCCATCATCGACGCGGCGATGAACGACCTGATCCGCCCGGCGCTGTACCAGGCCTGGATGGACGTCACCGCGGTGCGCGAGCGCAGCGGCGCCAAGCGTACCTACGACCTGGTCGGCCCCATCTGCGAGACCGGCGACTTCCTCGCCAAGGGCCGCGAGCTGGCCCTGGAGGAAGGCGACCTGCTGGCGGTGCGCTCGGCCGGCGCCTATGGTTTCGTCATGAGTTCCAACTACAACACCCGCGGCCGCGCCGCCGAGGTGCTGGTGGATGGCGAGCGGGCCTTCGAGGTGCGCCGCCGCGAGACCGTCCAGGAGCTTTACGCCGGCGAAAGCCTGCTGCCGGAGTGAGGCCGAAACCATGCTACTGCGCTTCACCAAGATGCACGGGCTGGGCAATGACTTCATGGTCCTCGACCTGGTCAGCCAGCACGCCCACGTGCTGCCCCGCCACGTCAAGACCTGGGGCGACCGCAACACCGGCGTCGGCTTCGACCAGCTGCTGATCGTCGAGCCGCCGGGCAGCCCCGAGGTCGACTTCCGCTACCGCATCTTCAACGCCGACGGCAGCGAAGTGGAACAGTGCGGCAACGGCGCGCGCTGCTTCGCCCGCTTCGTGCTGGACAAGCGCCTGACCATGAAGAAGACCATCCGCGTCGAGACCAAGGGCGGCATCATCGAGCTCAGCGTCGCCAACGACGGCCAGGTCACCGTGGACATGGGCGCGCCGCGCCTGGCGCCGGAACAGGTGCCCTTCGTCGCCGACGCCGAAGCCACCAGCTACGCCGTGGAAGTCGACGGGCAGACCGTCGAGCTGGCCGCCGTCTCCATGGGCAACCCCCACGGCGTGCTGCGGGTGGACGACGTCGACAGCGCCCCGGTGCGTACCCTGGGCCCGCAGTTGGAGGTGCACCCGCGTTTCCCGGCCAAGGCCAACATCGGCTTCCTCCAGGTGCTCGACGCCAACCATGCGCGCCTGCGCGTGTGGGAGCGCGGCGTCGGCGAGACCCTGGCCTGCGGCACCGGCGCCTGCGCCGCCGCGGTGGCCGGCATCCGCCAGGGCTGGCTGCGCTCGCCGGTGCAGATCGACCTGCCGGGCGGCCGCCTGAACATCGAGTGGGCAGGCCCCGGCCAGCCGGTTATGATGACCGGGCCCGCCGTGCGGGTGTACGAAGGCCAGGTCCGCCTGTAACCCGAGACGCCAAGCCGAGACGCCCATGACCGAGAACAGCCCGGAACACCGCCCGCCGCTGGATGCCGAACAGGTCGCCGAGTACCTGCGCGAGCATCCTGAATTCTTCGTCGAGCACGACGAGCTGATCCCGGAGATGCGCATCCCCCACGAGAGCGGCAGCGCCGTCTCGCTGGTGGAGCGCCAGGTGCGCCTGCTGCGCGAACGCAACATCGAGATGCGCCATCGCCTGGCGCAACTGATGGACGTGGCCCGCGACAACGACCGGCTGTTCGACAAGACCCGCCGCCTGGTGCTCGACCTGCTCGACGCCACCAGCCTGGAGGAAGTGGTCAGCACCGTGGAAGACAGCCTGCGCCACGAATTCCAGGTGCCCTACGTCAGCTTCATCCTGTTCAGCGACAACAACCTGCCGGTGGGCCGCTCGGTGAGCAGCGCCGAGGCGCACCAGGCCATCGGCGGCCTGCTCTCCGGCGGCAAGACCGTCTGCGGCGTGCTGCGCCCCCACGAGCTGGCCTTCCTGTTCGGCGAAGCCGAGCGCGAGGGCGTCGGCTCGGCGGCGGTGGTCTCGCTGAACTACCAAGGCCTGCACGGCGTGCTGGCCATCGGCAGCCCGGACCCGCAGCACTACAAGAGCTCCCTCGGCACCCTGTTCCTCGGCTACGTGGCCGAGGTCCTGGCCCGCGTCCTGCCGCGCTTCTCCGCGCCGCTGCGGTCGGTACGCTAGCCAGGCAGCGGCAAGCCTCAAGTTTCAAGCCGCAAGCAAGGCAACGCGGTGGAAGCCGGGCTTTTCACTTGGAGCTTGAAGCTTGAAGCTTGTAGCTGACATCGATGCCTTCCTCGAACACCTGCGCAGCGAGCGCCAGGTGTCCGCGCATACCCTCGCCGGCTACCGGCGCGACCTGCTCAAGGTCGTTGCGCTGTGCGAGAAGAACGGCATCGCCGACTGGGCCGACCTGCAGGTGCGCGAGCTGCGCGCGCAGGTCGCCCGCCTGCACGCCCAGGGCCTGGCCAGCCGCAGCCTGGCGCGGCTGCTCTCGGCGGTGCGCGGGCTCTACCAGTACCTGATCCGCGAGGGCCGTTGCCGGCACAACCCCGCCGACGGCCTGGCCGCGCCCAAGGCCGCGCGCAAGCTGCCGCGCACCCTCGACGCCGACCGCGCCGGGCAACTGCTCGACGGCGCCCTGGAGGACGACTTCATCGCCCGCCGCGACCAGGCCATGCTGGAGCTGTTCTATTCCTCCGGCCTGCGCCTGTCCGAGCTGGTCGGCCTGGACCTCGACGGCCTGGACCTGTCCGCCGGGCTGGTGCGGGTACTCGGCAAGGGCAACAAGGTCCGCGAACTGCCGGTGGGGCGCGCCGCGCGCAAGGCCATCGAGGACTGGCTGCCGCTGCGCGAGATGGTCCGCCCGGCCGACCGCGCGCTGTTCGTCGGCCACAGCGGCAAGCGCCTGACGCCGCGCGCCGTGCAGCTGCGGGTGCGCCAGGCCGGCGTGCGCGAGCTGGGCCAGCACCTGCACCCGCACATGCTGCGGCATTCCTTCGCCAGCCATATCCTGGAATCCTCCCAGGACCTGCGCGCGGTGCAGGAACTGCTCGGCCACGCCGACATCGCCACCACGCAGATCTACACCCACCTGGACTTCCAGCACCTGGCCAAGGTCTACGACAACGCCCACCCGCGGGCCAGGCGCGTCAAACGCGATACCGATACAGGAGCCGAGGAATGAGCATCCGGCTGGTCACCTTCGACCTCGACGACACCCTCTGGGACGTCGCCCCGGTGATGAACAGCGCCGAGGCCACCCTGCGCGAATGGCTGGCGGCGAACGCCGCGCAACTGGGCCCGGTGCCCATCGAGCATCTGTGGGAGATCCGCGCGCGGCTGATGCAGCAGGACCCAATGCTCAGGCACCGCCTGAGCGAGCTGCGCCGGCGCATCCTCCTGCACGCCCTGCTCGACGCCGGTTATCCACAGGCGGAAGCGGCGGACCTGGCCGAGGCCGGCTTCCAGGTCTTCCTCCATGCGCGCCACCAGGTCAGCCTGTTCCCCGAGGTGCACCCGACCCTGGAGGCCCTGGCCAACCGCTTCATCCTCGGCGTGCTCACCAATGGCAACGCCGACGTGCGCCGCCTGGGGCTGGCCGACTACTTCCAGTTCGCCCTGTGCGCCGAGGAGCTGGGCATCGGCAAGCCCGACCCGAAGCCCTTCCAGGAAGCGCTCAAGCGCGCTGGCGTTGAGCCGCAGCAGGCGGTGCACATCGGCGACCACCCCAGCGACGATATCGCCGGCGCCCGTCGCGCCGGCCTGCAGGCCATCTGGTTCAACCCGGCGCGCAAGGCCTGGGAGGGCGAGGAAGCGCCCAGCGCGATCATCCACAGCCTCGCGGAACTGCCCGGGGTGCTGGCGCGGCTGTAATCGAAATGCTCCTCGTGGGAGCGCGGTGTCGTTCCCTTAAGAAAAAATACCGTTTCCCTGGCTGGGAGAAACGGCATTTTTTCATTTGGGATGGGGCTAAGGCTTGGTTTGCGAACTTTGGTCTCTTGCACCCAACCCAACCCCGTCATTCCCGCGAACGCGGGACGCGGCTCCATCGCGAACAGCGCTTGCGCTGGCCCGAAGGGGAATAACCCAGAGACTTTTGGGTTGGGCTCGGTGTAGCGCGCCGCTCCGAGTGCGCTGATGTCTCTCGTTTCGCCCCCTCGGGCGAGTCCCTTTTGTCAAACGGTGGAAGGCCACCCCCGCAAAAAGGAACCAAAAAGGCTTGCCCCAACATACGGGCCCGATGGAGCCGGGCTACCCTCACGAATTCCCCCGCCACGGAGGCCCGCCCCGAGGGTACGTCCCTGTAGCCCGCGGGGCTCTCGCGACATCCATGTCGCATGACCTCCTGAGCGGGGGTTTCGCTCGGCCTTCTGAAGGGGCACTCCGGTGCGCGCGGATATTCCTCTGGAAATCCAAGAGCAAACGCGCTTTTGCTTTTGCTTTTGCTTTTGCTTTTCGTAGGAGCGAGCTTGCTCGCGAACCCTGGTTTCCCGCGTCCGCGGGAATGACAGGGTGGGGTTAGGCGTTCCAGGCTGACTCCAAACTCCCCATCCACTCCGAACAGCCCCCTCTCCCTTCAGGGAGAGGGCTGGGGAGAGGGCGCTCTTAACCCCAACACCTACGCCCCCGGCAAACCCCATTCGCGAGCAAGCTCGCTCCTACGAAAAGCCGCACCTGCAGGAACGCCCCCCACCGACCCGCCCCAACAGGCCACCACAAAGAAAAAGCCCGCCGCTCCCCTTCCGGGGAGGGCGAGCCTCTTCACGACGTCGCCGCCCTCAGATGGGCCGGCTGCCGTATTTGCTGTCCGGCTTCTTCGGCGGGTCGGCGACCACGTTGGGCTCGATTTCCTGCACCTTGCCACCGCGAGAGAGGAAGTCCTCCATCGCCTTGGCCAGCGCATCACGCTCCTTCTGCTTGGCCTCCACCGAGGGCAGTTCCTCTTCCTCTACGGCTGCCTTGGCTTTCTTGCCGCCACCAGAGGAAGCCGGGGCCTCGTCGGCTTCGCCTTCGGCGTCGCCATCGTCAGCCGCGGCCAGCTCTTCGCCGTCGTCCTCGTCGCCACTTTCCAGCTCGTCTTGTTCCAGTTCTTCGTCGCTCATTATTCAACCTCGTGGTGCTGCAAAGCAGGTTAGTTATAGCCCAGCCGCGCGCTTTGACGAACGCTGCCGGAAAAAATTCACAGAGCCTCGCCCTGCAGGGTCGCCAGCACCTTGCGCGGCCCGCCGTGATCGCGGTGCTCGCCCAGGTAGACGCCCTGCCAGGTGCCCAGCGCCAGCCTCCCGGCGCTGACCGGCAGGGTCAGCTGGCAGCCCAGCAGGCTGGCCTTGAAGTGCGCGGGCAAGTCGTCCGGCCCTTCGTAATCGTGCTCGTAGCCACCCTCGTCCTGCGGCACCAGGCGATTGAAGAATCGCTCGAAGTCCCGCCGTACCGAGGGGTCGGCATTCTCGTTCAGCGTCAGCGACGCCGAGGTGTGCTGCAACAGCAGGTGCAGCAGGCCGACCCGGCAGCGCGCCAGGTCCGGCAATGCCGCCAGCACCTCGTCGGTGACCAGGTGGAAACCGCGCGACCGCGGGCGCAGGGTGATCAGGGTCTGCTGCCACATGGCGAAGCCTCCGATTGGCTACCGATGCGGGCGCATTCTAGCGAAGCGCAGAAAAAAACAAAGGGCGCCCGTAGGCGCCCTTCGTCGAACTCGCGCGAACCTTACAGGTTGTAGCCGCGCTCGTTGTGCAGGGCCAGGTCCAGGCCCACGGTTTCTTCTTCTTCGGTGACGCGCAGGCCGATGACCAGGTCCAGCACCTTGAGGATCACGAAGCTGACGATCCCGGTGTAGACGATGGTGAAGGCCACGCCCTTGAACTGGATGAACAGTTGGGCGCCAATGTCGGTGACGGTGCCGAAGCCACCCAGGGCCGGCGCTGCGAACACGCCGGTCAGCAGGGCGCCGACGATGCCGCCGACGGCGTGCACGCCGAAGGCGTCCAGGGAGTCGTCGTAGCCGATGGCGCGCTTCAGGCTGGTGGCGGCGAAGAAGCAGATCACGCCGGCAGCCAGGCCGAGGATGATGGCGCCCATCGGGCCGCAGGTGCCGGCGGCCGGGGTGACAGCCACGAGGCCGGCGACCACGCCCGAAGCGATGCCCAGGGCGCTCGGCTTACCGTGGGTGATCCACTCGGCGAACATCCAGCCCAGGGCAGCGGCGGCGGTGGCGATCTGGGTCACCAGCATGGCCATGCCGGCGGTGCCGTTGGCGGCGGCGGCGGAACCGGCGTTGAAGCCGAACCAGCCCACCCACAGCAGGGCCGCGCCGACCAGGGTGTAGCCCAGGTTGTGCGGAGCCATGGCGGCGGTCGGGTAGCCCTTGCGCTTGCCCATCACCAGGCAGGCCACCAGGCCGGCCACACCAGCGTTGATGTGCACCACGGTGCCGCCGGCGAAGTCCAGCACGCCCCAGTCCCACAGCAGGCCGCCGTCGCCGCTCCAGACCATGTGCGCGATGGGGGCGTAGACCAGGGTGAACCACAGGCCGGTGAAGATCAGCAGCGCGGAGAACTTCATGCGCTCGGCGAAGGCGCCGACGATCAGCGCCGGGGTGATGATCGCGAAGGTCATCTGGAACATCACGAAGACGCTTTCCGGGAACAGCGCGGCGGCGGAGGTCAGGCCTTCGCTGGTCAGGCCGCTGAGGAAGGCCTTGTCGAAGCCGCCGACGAAGGAGGCGAAGTTGATCACGCCCTTCTCCATGCCGACGGTGTCGAAGGCCAGGCTGTAGCCGTAGACGACCCACAGGATGCTGATCAGGGCGGTGATGGCGAAGCACTGCATCATGATCGACAGGACGTTCTTGGCGCGCACCATGCCGCCGTAGAACAGGGCCAGGCCGGGGATGGTCATCATCAGCACCAGGGCGCTGGAAATCAGCATCCAGGCGGTGTCACCACTGTTCAGGACCGGGGCCGCAGCTTCGTCCGCCATGGCCAGGCCAGGCATTGCGAGGGACAAAAGGGCTCCTAGCCCTGCGAACTTGCGCAGAGTCATTGTTGTTTCTCCTGGGGCGGTGGGGTTCGGTTGGCTTAGATGGCGTCGGTACCGGTCTCGCCGGTACGGATGCGGATCGCCTGTTCCAGATTCACGACGAAAATCTTGCCGTCGCCGATCTTGCCGGTGTTGGCGGCCTTGGTGATGGCTTCGATGACGCGGTCCAGCTGGTCGTCGGCGATGGCCACGTCGATCTTCACCTTGGGCAGGAAGTCGACGACGTACTCCGCACCACGGTACAGCTCGGTGTGCCCCTTCTGCCGGCCGAAGCCCTTGACTTCGGTCACAGTGATGCCCTGCACGCCGATCTCGGACAGCGACTCGCGCACGTCGTCGAGCTTGAACGGCTTGATGATGGCTGTGACTAGCTTCATGAAACTCTCTCCCGTGTTTTGGTGGACTCGCCCCAGGAAAACGAACCCGGGGACAAGTCTAAGCGCAGTGTCTGGCTTTGTAACGCGCCGGCCGCCCTACCTCAGCACTCCGACCTCTTCCAGCCGCTTCCCGCGAAGCGCTCGTCAGCTCCGCCAGCCGCACCGGACCTGCATCGGTGCACGCTATGCCAGCCCCAAAGCAGGAAGCTTGCCAGCTCGGCGAAAAGCCCGGCGATTCAGCCGCTTAGCGAAAAACACCGCGCGCCGGGCGATGGCCGGGTGCCATGTCGCGCACCAGAACCGGGCAGTCCTGCCGCCATGCCTGCGCAAAAATCGTGCAGCGCCCTGCTTTTTCCGGCCAACGCGGGGGCCGACCAGGGCCATCCGGGCGGCGCCATAGGGAAGAGGCTCGACCAGCGCTGGACCAGGGCCATCTATCCGAAGGGATTTTCCGAAAGCCTGAAGGCAAGTTCCTCAGTATCCGAGCGGGCGTCGCCGCAGGAGTCGAAAGACCTATCTTTCGCCGATTTGCGGACAACCAGCGATGAGCCTTCTCCCCAGCCGCCGCGCCTGGCCCGGCCAGGCAACCCCCACGCCCGCCAACCACTTCAGGCAGGACATCAACGGCCTGCGCGCCCTGGCGGTGGTCGCGGTCATCCTCTATCACTTCGACGTCGGCGGACTGGCCGGCGGATTCGTCGGCGTGGACGTGTTCTTCGTGCTCTCCGGCTACCTCATGGCGGGGATCATCGGCACGGGCCTGCAACGCAACGACTTCTCCGTCCTGGCGTTCTACTGGGCCCGGGCCAGGCGCATCCTTCCGGCGTTGCTGGTGGTCTGCGCGGTCGTGCTGGCCGTCGGCTGGCTGCTGCTGGCACCGAACGACTACAAGACCCTCGGCCGGCACGCCCGACAGTCCCTGGCCTTCCTGTCCAATCACCTGTATCTGAAGGAAGCCGGCTACTTCGACAGCGCCAGCCAGGCGAAATGGCTGCTGCACACCTGGTCGCTGTCCGTCGAATGGCAGTTCTACCTGGCGTTGCCGCTCATCCTCGCCCTCGCCTGGAAGCTGCTGCCCCGGCGCGGCACGCTCGTGAGCGTGCACCTGGCGCTGTTCTCCTGCTCGCTGGCGCTGTGCATCACGCTGACCGCCAGCCATCCGCAAAAGGCTTTCTACCTTCTGCCCGCCCGCGCCTGGGAAATGCTCCTGGGCGGGTTGTGCTTCCTGCTCTGCTCGAACCTCGGGCTCCCGGCGACGGCGCGGCGCCTGCTGGAAGCCGGCGGCCTGGCGCTGATAGGGGCGTCGGTGTTCCTGCTCGACGAGTCCGCCGCCTGGCCCGGCGCACTGGCACTGCTGCCGACATTGGGAACCGCCATGGTGCTGGCGGCCCGGCGGGAAACCTCGCCGTGGTGCACCCATGGCGCCGTCCAGTGGCTGGGCACGCGCTCCTACTCCCTGTACCTGTGGCACTGGCCGCTGGTGGCCTGGCTGTTCCATGCCGGCCACCGGCAAACGCCCCTGTGGATCGCCGCAGCCTTGCTGCTGACGCTATTGCTGGGCGAACTCTCCTACCGGCTGGTGGAACGACCGACGCGACGCTGGCTGAGCACGAGCAGGCGAACGTTCGCCGTGGCCGGCCTGGCCGGGCTGATGATCCTCGCCGGCTACCTGGCGCAGGTGGTGGTCAGGGCGAAAGGCTTCCCGCAACGGATGCCCGCGGACATCCTGGCGATGCGGGAACAGGCTCTGCAGGGCACGCCGCGCAACGGGGAGTGCCTGAGCAAGGGCGCGGGCTGCGTGTATGGCGGGCCGGACATCCAGGCCATGCTCATCGGCGACAGCCACGCCGCCTCCGTGGTCACCGCCGCGCAACTCGCGCTGCCCGACGCCGGCCAGGGCATCTACCTGCGGGCCGCGCCAGCCTGCCTGCCGGTCCCCGGGCTGCACATCCGCGAGCACCCGCGCGACAACCCGGAGGACACCTGCAACCGCCTGCGCCGGCAGCTGCCGGCCGAACTCGGCGACGCGCCCGGCCGGGTGCCACTGATCATCGTTACCCGCACCTCCGTCTACCCACTGGGCTACAACGGCATCGACCAGAACCGCAAGAACCGGCCGCAGGCCTACATCAGCTCGCCCGTGGACGAGCCCAGCAGCGAATGGCTCGAGGCGTTCGCCCGGCTCTACATCGACCACGCCTGCGCCCTGGCGCGGCAGCGCCCGGTCTACCTGGTGCGGCCGATACCGGAAATGCGCGTCGACGTACCGGATGTGATGAGCCGGAAGATGCTCCAGGGGAAGGCGCCGCAAGTCACCCTCAGCCGGGCCGACTACGAGGCGCGCAACGGCTTCGTCTGGAGCGTGCAGGACCGCGCCCGCGAAGCCTGCGGCGTGCAGATTCTCGATCCGCTTCCCTACCTGTGCGACGAAGGGCAATGCTACGGCGGCCGGGAAGGACAGGCCTACTACGCCGACGACAACCACCTGAACGCGGCGGGCAGCCGGCTCCTGGCGCCCATGTTCGCCAAGGTCTTCGCGGACCTGTCCACGGCCCAGGCCGATCCCCCGCGCTAGCGCGGGGCACTCGCGGCGGCTGCCCGGTCCGCGCCAGCGGCACCGGGCAGCGTGATAGACTCCCCACCCAGTCCCAACCGGAAACCCTCGCCATGCTGCCGCCCAAAGCCTTCCTCGACGCCCTCGGCCAACAGGCCAGCCGCCTCTTCGGCGGTGAATCGCCGCTGCCCCGCGCCGAGCTGGAGGCGCAGTTCAAGGTCCTGCTGCAGAGCGCCTTCGGCAAGCTCGACCTGGTCAGCCGCGACGAGTTCGACAGCCAGATGGTGGTGCTCGCCCGCACCCGCGCCCGCCTGGAGGCGCTGGAAGCCAAGGTCGCCGAACTGGAAGCCAGACTCACGCCGCCCGCCGAGACCGAATAAGCCGCAGGGGTTGGGAAAGGAGAGAGCGATTCCTCTCCCGCTTTTCTTCCCGTTCGTGTTCACCAACCCGGGCCAACAAGAAACTTCCCACAGGACATCGGCAGCATTACAGCGGCCTCCAGCATGGTCCCGGCTTCCCTGACCTCCTAGACTGGCGGTTTGTGAGGGAAGAGGCTGCCCCCATCCATGTCCCTGGCCATCGTCCACAGCCGCGCCCAGGTCGGCGTCGAGGCTCCCGGTGTCACCGTCGAGGCGCACCTGGCCAACGGCCTGCCGTCGCTGACCCTGGTCGGCCTGCCGGAAACCGCGGTCAAGGAAAGCAAGGACCGCGTGCGCAGCGCCATCCTCAATTCCGGCTTCGAATTCCCCGCCCGGCGCATCACCCTCAACCTCGCCCCGGCCGACCTGCCCAAGGACGGCGGACGCTTCGACCTGGCCATCGCCCTGGGCCTGCTCGCCGCCAACGGCCAGTTGGCCGGCGCCAGCCTGGACGGCCTCGAATGCCTCGGTGAACTGGCCCTGTCCGGCGCCCTGCGCCCGGTGCAGGGCGTGCTACCGGCCGCCCTGGCGGCACGCGCCGCCGGCCGCGCCCTGGTGGTGCCGAAGGAGAATGCCGAGGAAGCAAGCCTGGCCGGCGGCCTGACCGTCTACGCCGTGGGCCACCTGCTGGAGCTGGCCGCGCACCTGACCGGCCAGACGCCCCTGGCGCCCTACCAGGCCCGCGGCCTGCTGCGGGAAACCCCGCCCTACCCCGATCTCGCCGAGGTCCAGGGCCAGGCCGCGGCCGGGTCGCACAACCTGCTGCTGAGCGGCCCGCCGGGCACCGGCAAGACGCTGCTGGCCAGCCGCCTGCCGGGGCTGCTGCCGCCGCTGAGTGAAGACGAGGCATTGCAGGTGGCGGCCATCCACTCCGTGTCCGGGCGCGGGCCGCTGACGCACTGGCCGCAGCGCCCGTTCCGCCAGCCGCACCACAGCGCCTCGGCTGCCGCGCTGGTAGGCGGCGGCAGCCGGCCGCAACCCGGGGAGATCACCCTGGCCCACGAAGGCGTGCTGTTCCTCGACGAGTTGCCGGAATTCGACCGCAAGGTCCTGGAAGTCCTCCGCGAGCCCCTGGAAGGGGGAGAAATCGTGATCGCCCGGGCCAACGGCCGGGTGCGCTTCCCGGCGCGCTTCCAACTGGTGGCGGCTATGAATCCGTGCCCCTGCGGCTACCTGGGCGACCCCAGCGGCCGCTGCCGTTGCACCCCGGAGCAGATCCAGCGCTACCGCGCCAAGCTCTCCGGCCCGCTGCTGGACCGCATCGACCTGCACCTGACCGTGGGCCGCGAGAGCACGCGCCTGGTGCCCCAGGGCGACAGCCTGGGCAGCGCCGAGGTCGCCGCGCAGGTGGCCAGCGCCCGCGAGCGGCAACTGGCGCGGCAGGGTTGCGCGAACGCCGTCCTCGACCTCAAATCAATGCACCATAATTGTGCGCTGGACGATCAGGACCAGGCCTGGCTGGAAACCGCCGGCGAGCGCCTGGACCTGTCCCTGCGCGCCCTGCACCGCATCCTCAAGGTCGCCCGCACCCTGGCCGACCTGGAAGGCGCCGAACGCATCGCCCGCTCGCACCTGGCCGAGGCACTGCAATACCGCGCCGGGCACTGAGCCTCAGCAGCGCCAGAACGGCCGCAGCGCCTCGATGCGCGCCTGTTCGCGGGAAATGCCGATATCACGCAGCTGCTCGTCGCTGAGCTCCAGCAGTTGCCTGCGCGTGCGCACCCGCCGCCAGAACTGGCGCCAGCGGCTTTCCGCCGGGCCGCGCGGAGCCAGGCTGCCGTCGTCGATGCCGAGCAGTTCGCGCTGGTACAGGGTCAAGCGCACGTCTGTCATGCCGTTCATGTCGTCACTCCTCCTCCAAGCCTGTGGATAGAGTGGCGAAAGGGCAGCCTGCATTACAGATTCAAAGAAATGGAATTTTTTCCATACAGACAGCGGAAAAAACCAACTGAATGGCGTATTTTTGCCCGATCTGTACTGGTCTTTGCCGCCACGATGCGGCACGGGGCATCTGTCATGAAACGCTACGCACAACTGGCCGCCACCCTCGGCGAGCGCATCGAGCAGGGGCTGTACCGCCCCGGCGCCCGCCTGCCCTCGGTGCGCTCACTGAGCGAAGAGCACGGCGTCAGCATCAGCACCGTGCAACAGGCCTACCGGGTGCTGGAGGACGCCGGGCTGGTCGAGCCGCGGCCCAAGTCCGGCTTCTTCGTCCCCGAACGGCGCCCGCAGCCGGCCATGCCGGCGATGACCCGGCCGGCGCAACGGCCGGTGGACGTGTCGCAGTGGGACCAGGTGCTGGAGCAGGTGCGTCACGCCCCCGGCGGCGACTTCGTCCAGCTCGGCCGCGGCACCCCGGACATCGCCAGCCCCTCGCTCAAGCCGCTGCAGCGCGCCATGGCCAACGCCGCGCGGCGCACCGACCTGCAGGCCCTGGGCTACGAAGGCCTGCAAGGCTCGCTGGCGCTGCGCGAACAGATTTCCCGGCTGATGCTGGATTCCGGCTGCCAGGTGCCGCCCAGCGAAACGATCATCACCACCGGCTGCCAGGAGGCCCTGGCCATCACCCTGCGCGCCATCTGCCAGCCGGGCGACATCGTCGCCATCGATTCGCCGAGCTTCCACGGCGCCATGCAGACGCTCAAGGCCCAAGGCCTGAAGGCCCTGGAAATCCCCACCGACCCGACCAACGGGGTGAGCCTGGAGGCCCTGGAACTGGCCATGGAGCAATGGCCGGTGAAGCTGATCCTGCTCACCCCCAACTGCAACAACCCGCTGGGCTACATCATGCCCGACGCGCGCAAGCGCGCCCTGCTCAGCCTGGCCCAGCGCTATGACGTGCCCATCCTGGAAGACGACGTCTACGGCGAGCTGGCCTATGCCTACCCGCGGCCGCGCAGCATCAAGTCCTTCGACAGCGACGACCGCGTGCTGCTGGCCAGCTCCTTCTCCAAGACCGTGGCGCCGGGCCTGCGCACCGGCTGGGTGGTGCCGGGGCGCTACCTGGACCGCATCCTCCACCTCAAGTACATCGCCAGCGGCACCTGCGCACCGCAGCCGCAGATGGCCCTGGCCGAATTCGTCGGCGGCGGCCACTACGAGCCGCACATCCGCCGCATGCGCGCCCAGTACCAGCGCCACCGCGACCTGATGACCGACTGGATCGCCCGCTACTTCCCCGAAGGCACCCGCGCCACCCGGCCACAGGGCGGCTTCATGCTCTGGGTGGAACTGCACCCGCAGTTCGACAGCGTGCGGCTGAACCGCGAACTGCAGGCCGAGCGCGTGCAGGTGGCGGCCGGCAGCATCTTCTCGGCCGCCGGCAAGTACCGCAATTGCCTGCGCATGAACTACTCCAACCGCGACCTGCCACGTATCGAAGAAGCCGTGCGCAAGGTCGGCGCCTGCGCCACGCGGCTGGTGGAGGAACTGCACGCCGAGGCCGGGGAGGATGTCGCTCTGGCGTGAAGGGGCATAGCGCCTGGGCAACGGTGTTGGGGAGGCACGGTCGTAGGAGTGGCTGTCTTGCCGGCTGCACCAAGGTGCTCTTCGTAGGATGGGTTGAGCCTGCGAAACCCATGCTGCCGCGGTGATGGGTATCGCTTCGCTCAACCCATCCTACGACGGTGTTTCTCCGGCGCTTTGTAGGAGCGGGCCCTGCCCGCGATTCGCGCGCAGGGCGCGCTCCTACAGGGAAATACCGTGCCGGGCGACAAGGCACAATCGAAACATTTATCCACAGCACACCTCCCGCCCACCGGCACGGGGCTGCGATACTCGCGGCCTGCCTCCCGGAGACCGTCATGACCAGCCTGATCCTCGGCCCGCTCGCCATTCCCATGCCCCAGGCCCTGCTCTACCTGGGCTTCCTCGCCGCGCTGCTGGGCGGCTGGCTGGCCGGGCGCAGGCGTGGCGGCAACCCCGAGGGGGCGCTGTTCGCCATGCTCCTGGCCGGCCTGCTGGTGGCGCGCCTGGCCTTCGTCGCGCGTTACGCCGGGCAATACGCGGCGGCACCCTGGAGCGTGCTGGACATCCGCGACGGCGGCTTCCTCGCCTGGCCAGGCGTCCTCGCCGCGGCCCTGCTCGGCACCTGGCTGGTCTGGCGCCGCAACAGCCTGCGCCGGCCGCTGGCCATCGCCCTGGTGAGCGGCCTCTGCGTCTGGGGTGGCGGCAAGACGGTGGTCTCCGCCCTGGACCGCGGCCAGCAACTGCCGGCCCTGGCGCTGAGCGACCTGCAGGGCCGCCCGGTGAGCCTCGGCCAACTGGACGGCCGCCCGTTGGTGGTCAACCTCTGGGCCACCTGGTGCCCGCCCTGCCGGCGCGAGATGCCGGTACTGGCAGCCGCCCAGCAGGCGCGTCCGGACGTGCGCTTCGTGCTGGTCAACCAGGGAGAACCGGCCGAAGCCATCACCAGCTTCCTCGCCAGCCAGAACCTGAAGCCCAGGGAAGTCCTGCTCGACCTCGGCAACCAGCTCGGCCAGGCCACCGGCGCCTACGGCATGCCGACCACCTTCTTCTACGCCGCCGACGGCCGCCTGCGCCACAGCCACATGGGCGAGCTGTCCGCCGCCAGCCTGGAGCGCGGCCTGCGGCAGCTGGCCGAGCCCCGGCGCTGAGCTAGGACGTGATGACCGAGCAAACTCATGCCGCACTCGATGCCAAATGACCAGAGCGCATCCTGAATCTCATTACAGGTTTTTCTATTAAGCGATAAGTCATCGCTGAAAAGACAATTACGCAAATCAATGCCAGAAAACTCACGACAGAGTTCTGATATACGTTACCGGACAGGATGTCGAATTTCTCGACGACGGAGAGAACAGGCATATGAAAGAGATAAATTCCATATGACCAATGCCCCAGTGCCTCAAGAGCCCGTCGGAAAAACAAACCAATCCGCGACACACGGATAAGCTGCGGCTTGGCGTAAAGCATCGTAAAACCCAGGAACCAGAGTCCAAGCAATGGCAAGAGAAGGTAGAGAGTGAAGGCATCAACCTTGCCTTTCTGAAACAGAGTATCTCCTACAACTCCAGTTCTCGCGAACATCAGCAGAATCAACGATGCCAGTGAAACCTTGAAAAACAACTGGCTACGCACAATACCTATCCGAGATTGACCATTGACATAAAAGGCCGCAATTCCGCCCAGAAGAAACACTTCAAAATTGTAAATCACATCATGGTGAGCCAGTCGGTTCCATATCACGCGACTCATTACAAAGCCATCGTCATAAGGAATATCCCAGAATACAATTGCGCTGTATATAAAATATACAAGAATAATGAAGAGCAAAGCTCCAAGTACACCAAGGCTCAAGCAGAGCCAACGCATGAAAAGGAACAAGACTGGCGCCAGGACGAAGAAAGCCACCTCGACAGGAAGGCTCCAGTAAACATGATTGAAAATTATGCCACCATCGATCTTATATGCACCAACGAACCCAAACAAAGCCAGAACCTCACCCCAGCGATAGAATGACTCTGGCCAATAGATCAAGACACAGGCGAGAATAGAAAAATAGTACAACGGCAACACTCTCAACGCTCTATTTCTGTAGTACCCCCAAACACTTAAAATAGAACCCGACTCATAACGACCGAGTATAAAATTCTGGGTAATCAGAAACCCACTCAAACAGAAAAAAACAAGGACCGGTATGTAGCCGAAGGGTCTCAACAGCCACTCCAGGCGGGAGGTACCAAGAGCCGTATAGAACTCAAACGGATAATGTCTCAACACCACGGCAAAGGCGCAAACCCCTCGCAGAATTAGCAGATAGTCGAATGACTGGAGAGAGCTATCTCTTTCTACCAAACCGTAAATCCTATTATGCTAGTTCATTTCACACCAGCCAACCAAAAACGCCAAACTCTTTCAGCTATTTAACCGGATCCCGGTCATTGGGTTTTAGCTGATGCTTACCCCTATATTTAGTATGACGCCAAAATATTCAGAAGCAGCCCTAGGAAAACTTCGACTCCGGCTTACTGCAACTAGTTAGTCTTCACGCCGCATAAATACCCATACGCCATCATCACCAATAGTGATTGGCACGTCCAATCTAATGCAATGTACCGAGACCCGATAGCGCTCGTCATAATCGGCCATGACCTCAGACTCGGCACAAGAGGCATGCTCAATATCATCTTCGCTTATAGGGCCATCAAAATAGAGCCTTATATCCAAAGATGATTCAGACATTGAAAATGTTATCGCACGAACTCTTGCTGACACCTCACCCAGAAGGGCTCTTTGAATATTCAAACGGGCCGTCAAAACTGAATTATCAATAGCAATCACGATTCATGGCCTCGCAGGCATGATGTGAATATGGACATCTACTCCAACTTTATCTATAACCTGCACGACGTCCCCCCCCTACGGTACTCGGAATAGATGCTATGGACCGCCAAGCCGGCACCCAGCACATTCAGGAGACATCGAAAAAATCTGGCTATTGCCAAACCGCAAATCTGTAGTCCATTACGTATTGATCAATATACTCTTCTAGAAACAAGCCCCCAGGCACTAGACCATTAGCCACTTGATTAGCCTCTATTGAAGTAATTCTCATATCCACACTCGCCGCAGATGAGAGGTTGCTTCCGCAGAGTTTTATATAGAGCACTCATCCAGTTATGGCGCCACGGGCGCCCACTTTCGATAGCGATTAATCGACTTCTGCAATTTAAACATTTAATCTGAAAAGCCAGGAAAACAAATATCAATCCCGCACACAATAGTGGCCATACAACAAGGCCAGAGCAGTCATTTATCACATCTTCCCAAGCAGGAGAAAACAAATAAACCACCCCTCCCATAAGAACAAGTAGAGAGTTCAAAAAACACGTAAGAGCTGAAAGTAAACACAGCCACAGGATAAATTTACGAGAAATCATTTCCCTTGTTCTCTTGCGAGCTTAGGTCCCGATGGAATTTTCAGCGGAGAGGTCCAATTTTCACTCTTCCCTCCTAATTCACCCAAGGCAGATGCTGTGCCTTCAATAGCAGCTTGAGCCCCCAAGCTCCCTAAAGCAATTGGCTTCGTGTTTTGAGAGAGTTTCGAGCCAATTACTCTAGGTGCTATTTGAGGCCCGAATGTACTTACTCCTTTGGCGCTTAGCCCCCCAACAGCTCCACCTAAAGATGCGCCAACCATAGACGCCCCACTAAAATCGTCAAAGTATTCTCGGCCATCGATTCCATTATTAGCAATTTGACCAACTACATTAGCAGCACCGTTACTTACAACAGTTAATCCCGTACTAGCGACCGCACTTCCTGCTGCATAAGAATGAAGCGGTTGAAATGCTGCTGAAATTACCGCCCCCGCTACAGCTCCTACGGCAGCCCCTTTAATAACTCCGCCCCACCCTTTAGCTGCATATCCAGTGGTAGCCCCACCAAACCCTCCAGCCAACGCACCTCCCGCGATATGTGCCCATTGCCCATCAGGATCAATATATTTATAGGGATTGTTGAGCACATAGGCGTAGCGGTTCAGCCTTCCCGGCTCATCTTCACTGGCCTCCTTCGGATCCACCGACAGGAATCGCCCAATCAACGGGTCGTAATAACGGGCTCCGGCGTAAACCAGGCCGCTGTCCTGGCTCTGCGCATGGCCGGTGAAACCGAGCGTCCCGTAGCCTTGGTAGCCGGGGCGGTCCTGGCGTTCGCCATAGGGCCGGTAATGCTCGCGCCAGAGCAGATTTCCGGTCTCGTCGGTGGCAGCCACCGGCGAGCCCAGATGGTCGTTGTGGTAGTAGGTGACGAAGACCTCGCTGCCGTTGGCCATTCCACAGAGCAGCAGCAGGCAAAGGCTGGCCAGCTTCATCCATTGGTGCATGATCTTTCTCCCTGGCCGGTAGTCAGAAAACGGTGCTCTGGCGACCATTCACCGGGTAGCGCTTTTCCTTGCAGTTGGAGACGCCATTGGCGTTGTCGTCTACGAACTCGCATTGCATGCGGGAGGCGATGCGCTCACCTGCCAGGTAGACGTGCTCGACGAACCCGCCGTCGGCGGGGAAGTCCTCGCGCAGCAGGCGCCCCTCCTGGCCATACAAGGAGAACACCTGGGTGCCGTTGGCGATGGTATTGGTGCCTATGTGTTCATAGGTAATGCACTGCAGTGGCCCCCGCTCGAGGGTCTGGTCGTTCCTGGGAGCGAAGCCCTTGATGTACTGGTACTCCCAGGCCAGGTCACGGGGCTGTACTCCGAGGATATTGGAGAGAATCCGACGCTGTATGACATTGAGCTTTTCCGCAGGATCGACGCCCATCTGCTGAAAGCCGTACTCATAGCCGACACGCAGGCTAAGCGGGCTGGTCATGCCGGTCATCGAGAAACGGCCGGGCACGGTACCCACCAACGAGTTCGCGTTGTTGTAGGCGTACGTCCAACGCGTGCCGTCGGGGTAATTCACGCTGGTCAGGTAGTGGGGCTTGGCCCCGACCTTCCAGTTGGCATCGGCATAGCCATAACCGATGCTGACGCCGTTGGCGGAAACGCCCATCAGCACGGCTCTCGGGCCATTCTCATCGTGATAGCTGAAGTCGACTACGCGCCCATCCGTCGCCGTGATGCGCTTGAGCAGGTGATGCCGGGCCAGCCTGTTGGACTTCGAAACGTTGTAGCTGAAGTCGAGAGCGTTTCCGTCGGCATCTTCGATACGCGTGACGAAGTAGCTGCGCAGTTGCTTGTCAGGCGAGACAGTACCAAGGAGATCGAAGACGTATTTGCGGCCATCGGGAGAGAACACCATCAGGCCACCATCTCCCTTGTTCTGCTTGATGGGAAGGCAGCGACCGATCCAGCGCGCCTTGCTGATGAACGCGTGATCGCTGCCATCGCCATTGGCCAGGACGTGGCGTGAGCCATCGGGTAGTTCGAGTATCGGATTGAGATTGGAGGCCGCCTGCCCGATCTGGCAGCCGCGATTGTTGTCGGCCTGGACAAGGCGATTGTAGGTATCCGAAACCCACAGGCGCCCGAAGTGCAGGTCCCATCCCGTACCGAACGGCGTCCTCTCGATATGGCCGTTGCTGTAGGGCCCCACTGGATTGGTAACGCTCTGGTAGTTGCGCAGCACCTCGACATCCAGGCCGCCGTTGCCTGGAATGAGCAGGTCCCTGGTCACTATCTTCAGCGCCCCGCTGAAGGGGTCGATGCTGTCCACCTGCTCGCCGTCGGCGAACTGCCGGTTGCTGTTGAAGCCGGGCTCCTGATACGAGCCGACTGCCGCTGCGTTGAAATCCTCGCTGGCAGCCAGAGAGCCGATCGGCCCGAGCATGGCGGCCATGGCCAGGGCACGAACGGCTGGTGAACCGGCGAACATGGGCTTTCTCCTGAAGTGCAGACCGGGCGGACGACCCGCCCGGTCTCATTCAGGCGAAGCTACAAGCAGTGCTCCGAAGAAATTCCCACGTTATGGATCGGACAAATCCGCAACAACGAACGGATTACCCTTAGGAACTTCAAGTGCGCACCCGGCAGGCCGGTATCCGGTCGATCACTGGATCTGCTCCGGCGTCACTATCACCCAGTTCTTGTCCGCGGTGACCGGCTGCCCCAGCTTGGCCTGGGCCTCGGCGTTCTTCTTGATCATGCCGTCGAGCTGGTCCATGTACTTGGCCTTGCGGTTTATCCACAGGTGGACGCCGTTCTCGGCGGTGCCGTTGAACAGCATGTAGCCGTCGCTGCTGGGGGTGTCGCCGCCGACCAGGATGGGGCGCTTCCACTGGTCGATGTAGGTGAGGATGGCGGCCTGCTTGCCGGCCATCCAGGTCGCCGGGGTCCACAGGTAGGGGGTGATCTCCAGGTCCATATTGGCCTTGGGATCGTATTTGCCCTCGCCGATCTGCTTGCGCGCGGTGGTCAGCGCGCCGGTCTTGCGGTCCTTGAGCAGGGTGGTGACGCCGATGACGTTCTGCGGCTTCACGTTGTAGCCGTACTTCGGATCGCTGGCGACCATGCGCACCAGTTCCTCGTGGGCGGCGGTCATCACGTAGACCTCGATGCCGTTCTCCATCAGCTTGTTGTACAGCTCCTGCTGGCCGGTGAAGACCTTCGGCGGGTTGATCTCGATGGTCTTGACCGCGTCACCCTCGTAGTAGGTGCTGGGGATCGGCTTGCCATAGGCCATCAGCTCGTCGACGTAGCCCTTGAGTTCCTTGAGGGTGAAGCCGGAGAACACCTGGGCGACCCAGGGGTAGCAGACCAGGTCGTCGACCTCGCAGAGGCGGTAGTAGTAGCTGTTCAGGCTTTCCTTGTGGCCGCCCACGTCCTTGAAGGGGATCAGCTTCAGCGACGGGTCCAGCTTCTCGCGGGTCAGCACGCCTTTCATTTCCAGGAAGGGCAGCAGCGACTCCTCCAGGTCGTAGCGGTAGCTGGTGTTGTCCATGTCGAAGACCGCGAAGGCGCCCTTGTTGGCGTTGGCCGCGATCAGGGCGTCCAACTGCTTGGCGGCCGGTTCCGGCCAGTGCTTGAGTTCGGTGGCGGCGAAGACGCTGCTGGCCAGGCCGCCGAGCAGCAGCGCGGCGAGCAGGGTGCGCATGGGTTTCATCTGGTTTCCCCCGAGGTGGTCTTGTGGGTGGAAGGACCCGGCGCGGGCCGTTCCCTGGACTAGTCCAGCATTCACCCTAGCAAAGCCGTGTTGCAGTCCTGCGATGAACGCGACCTCGGGCGTTGCCTGCGCGCCAGGACTTGGCCAGGAGCGACAGGGCATGCCTGGAAGCGGCGGGCAGCGCAGGGGGCGCCGCCCGCCGCTGGCTCAGAGAATCTCCTCGGGCGTGACCACCAGCCAGTTCTTGTCGACGCGCACCGGCTGGCCGAGCCTGGCCTGAGCCTCGGCGTTCTGCTCAATCATGCCTTCGAGTTGGTCCATGTACTTGGCCTTGCGGTTCACCCACAGGCGCATGCCGTCGTCCGCCGTGCTGTGGAACAGCATGTGGCCGTCATTGCTGGGCGAGTCGCCGCCGACCAGGATGGGCTTCTTCCATGGGTCGATGTAGGTCTGGATGGCCGCCGTCTTGCCGGCCATCCAGGTGCCCGGGGTCCACAGGTAGGGGGTGAACTCCAAGTCCAGGTTGGCCTCGGGATCGTACTTGCCTTCGGTGATCTGCCGGCGCGCGGTGGTCACCGCGCCGGTCTTGCGATCCTTCAACAGGGTGCTGACGCCGATGACGTTCTCCGGCTTGACGTTGTAGCCGTACTTCGGGTCGCTGGCGACCATGCGCACCAGTTCCTCGTGGGAGGCGGTGAGGATGTAGACCTCGATGCCGTGCTCCATCATCCGCTTGAACAGTTCCTGCTGGCCGGTGAACAGCTGCGGCGGCTGCACCTCCACGGTGCTCAGGGTGTCGCCGTCGTAGTAGTCGCTCTTGACCGGCTTGCCGCTCGCCATCATGGCGTCGAGGTGGCCCTTGAGTTCGCGCAGGGTCAGGCCGGAAAGCGCCTGGGCGGCCCAGGGGTAGCAGACGCGGTGATCGAATTCGCAGAGCCGCGTGTAATAGCTGTTGAGGCTTTCCTTCTTGTCCTTGAGGTCCTTGAAGGGAATCAGTTTCAGGGAAGGGTCGAGCTTGTCGCGGGTCAGCACGCCCTCGTTCTCCAGGTACGGCAGCAACGCCTCGGCGACGTCGTAGCGGTAGCTGGTGTTGTCCATGTCGAAGACGGCATAGGCGCCCTTGTTGGCGTTGGCCGCGATCAACGCGTCGAGCCGCTTCGCCGCGGGCTCCGGCCAGTGCTTGAGCTCGGTGGCGGCCACGGCGTCGTTGGCCAGGCCGCCGAGCAGCAGGATGCCGAACAGTAGTCCATAGGTTTTCATCGAATGTTCCCCCGGTTGCGAATGGCGGGGAAGGCCCGGCGACATGGGCTTTGGCCCATCATTGATGGCCGGGCGTTTTCCCCTCCGCCACGACCGTAGCAAGGGGGAAAAGGACCAGACAGGCGGTCGGGCGTCGCATGCGCATTCCGGCCGCAGGGGCCGCTGAAACGCCCTACAAGCTACTCCAGCATTTCAACCTGCGGCAGTCGCATTGCGCTGACTTCGGCCAGAAGAAAATCCCTCAGACGACGCAGGCGCTCCTGCTGTCGCCGCGCCTTGGGCCAGACCAGGTAATAGCTCTCGCCGCTGGCTACCGCGCTGGGCCAGGGCAGGGCCAGGCGGCCGGCGGCGGCATCCTCGGCGACCATCACCAGGTCGCCGATGGACAGGCCGTAGCCGCGGGTGGCCGCGACTATGCCCAGCTCCAGGGTGTCGAACACCTGGCCGCCCTTGAGCGACACCTGCTCCTCCAGGCCCACGCGCTGCAGCCAGCGGCGCCAGTCGCGGCGGTCCGGCGTGGGGTGCAGCAGCTCCGCGGCGGCCAGCCGCTCGACGTCCCAGGGGCCATCGTCCAGCAGTTGCGGGGCGCCGACCGGGATCAGCCACTCGGGGAACAGCAGGCAGCTCTCCCATTCCGCCGGGAAGCGCCCGGCGCTGAGCAGCACCGCGCAGTCGAAGGGCTCGCGGGCGAAGTCCACCTCGTCGACGTCCATCCAGGCGCTGGTCAGTTGCACCTCGATATCGCTGTTGGCCATGCGGAAGATGCTCAGGCGCGGCAGCAGCCAGCGCATGGTCAGGGTCGAGGGCGCCTTCAGGCGCAGCACGTCCTCGTCGCTGTGCAGGCTGGCGCAGGCGCGCTCCAGGGCGTCGAAGCCGTCGCGCAGGCCTGGCAGCAGCAGGCGCGCCGGCTCGGTCAGGCGCAGCTGGCGGCCCTGGCGCTGGAACAGCTGGCAGTCGAAATGCTCCTCCAGGGTGCGCACGTGGCGGCTCACCGCGCTCTGGGTGATGGCCAGCTCCTCGGCGGCGCGGGTGAAGGAGGCGTGCCGGGCGGCCGCCTCGAAGGCGCGCAGGGCATAGAGCGGGGGCAGGCGACGGGGCATGGCGGGCCTTCAGTCATGAGTTTGACTCATGTATTGCATCGCTTTTTTCCTTTTGTGGGAAGGCCCCACGCCCCACCAGAATGGGCGAATCGATCAATCCGGGAGGCGCCAGGCGCCGCCCAAACCAGACTCATGTCATGCCCACGCCCTACCGCACCGAACTGCAGGCCATCCTGCGCCTGGCCGGGCCGCTGATCGCCGCCCAGCTGGCCTATGTCGCCATGGTCTTCACCGACACCCTGATGATGGGCAAGCTCGGCCCCGACGCCCTGGCCGCCGGGGGCCTGGGCGCCTCCACCTATGCGTTCGTCTCCACCGTGTGCAGCGGCGTGGTGGCGGCCACCGGCAACCTGGTGGCGATCCGGCATGGCGCGCGCGACAGCGCCGGCGCGGCCGCCGCCACCCAGGCGGGGCTGTGGGTCGGCCTGGGCCTGGCGCTGCTCGCCGGCGCCCTGCTGTGGAACCTGGAGGCGCTGCTGCTGGCGCTCGGCCAGGCGCCGGCGACGGTGCACGGCACCATGAGTTTTCTGCACAGCATTCTCTTCGCCCTGCCCGGCTACCTGGCCTTCATGGTGCTGCGCGGTTTCACCAGCGCCATCGAGCGGCCCGGCCCGGTGATGGCCATCAGCGTGCTCGGCGCGCTGGCCAACCTGGGCCTGAACTACGCCTTCCTCGACGGCTGGTTCGGCCTGCCGCGCCTGGGCCTGGCCGGCATCGGCCTGGTCACCGCCATCGTCATGAACCTGCTGCCGCTGATCCTCGCGCTGTACCTGCGCTGGCACCCGGCCTATGCCGGCTACCCGCTGCTGCGCGGCCTGGGCCGGCCGCAGCGCCGGGAGATCGCCGAGACGCTGCGCCTGGGCCTGCCGATCGGCGGCACCTACGCGGTGGAATCGGGCATGTTCACCGTGGCCACTCTGTGCATGGGGGCGATCGGCGCCACCGCGCTGGCCGCGCACCAGATCGCCATCCAGTCGGTGTACCTGGCCTTCATGGTGCCGGTGGGGATTTCCTACGCGGTGACCTTCCGCATCGGCCAGCACTACGGCGCCGGGCGCCTGCTCGAGGCGCGCCGCGCCGGGCGGGTGGGCATCGGCTTCGGCGCGCTGTGCATGTTCGCCTTCGCCCTGCTGTTCTGGCTGGCGCCGCGCCAGGTCATCGGCCTGTTCCTCGATCTCGAGCAACCGGCCAACCAGGCGGTGGTGCAACTGGCCGTGAGCCTGCTGGCGATCGCCGCCTGGTTCGAGCTGTTCGACGGCCTGCAGAGCATCGCCATGGGCGCCATCCGCGGCCTCAAGGATGCCCGCATCACCTTCCTGGTGGGCCTGGCCGGCTACTGGCTGGCGGGCGTGCCGCTGGCCTGGCTGCTGGCCTTCCCCTTCGGCTGGGGCCCGCACGGCGTCTGGTGGGGGTTGGCGGCGGGGCTGGCGTGTACCGCGCTGGGCCTGTGCCTGGCCTTCGAGGCACGCACCGCGCGGCTGCTGCAGCCGATGGCGGAACCGGGCTTCAGTTGCCGACCGGGTCCTGCTGCCTGAGCGCGCGTCCGGCGCCGAACACCAGGAAGCGCGCCAGCTCGGGCAACGGCAGCGGGCGGCTGATCCAGTAGCCCTGCACCTGGTCGCAGCCGAACTGGCGCAGCAACTGGCGCTGGTCGGCGCTTTCCACGCCCTCGGCGACCACCTCCAGGTTGAGGTTGTGCGCCAGGTTGATCATGGCCCGCACCAATTGGCGGTTCTCGGCGCGCTCGGACATGCCGCCGACGAAGCTCTTGTCGATCTTCAGCAGGGTGATCGGCAGGCTGTTGAGGTGGACGAAGGAGGAGAAGCCGGTGCCGAAGTCGTCCAGGGAGAAGCGCACGCCCAGTTGCCCCAGCGTCTGCATGGTCTGCAGGACCTGCTCGCTGCGGCGCATCACGGCGGTTTCGGTGAGTTCGAATTCCAGCCAGCGTGCATCCACGCCGCGCTCGGCGATCAGCCGTTGCAGCGTGGGCAGCAGTTGGCTGTCCTGGAACTGGCGGAACGACAGGTTGATGGCCATGTGCAGCGGCGGCAGGCCGCGCCCGAGCAGCCACTGCATGTCGCGCAGGGCGCGGGCGATCACCCAGTAGCCCAGCGGCACGATCAGCCCGCTCTCCTCGGCCAGGGGCACGAAGTCCCCCGGGGTGAGCAGCCCGCGGCTGGGGTGGCGCCAGCGCACCAGGGCCTCGAGGCCGACGATGGTGTCGCTCTCCAGGTCCAGGCGCGGCTGGTAGTGCAGTTCCAGTTCGTCGCGGCGCAGGGCCCGGCGCAGTTCGCTTTCCAGTTCGGCCAGGCTGCGCGCGCCGCGGTTGATGCGCTCGTCGAAGAGGTGGAAGGTGCAGCCCTGGCGCATCTTGGCCTGCTGCATGGCGATGTGCGCGTGCCACATCAGGGCGTCGGCGCTATCGCCGGAGCGGGCATGGGCCAGGCCCAGGCTGCAGCCCAGCAGCAGGCTCTCGCCCTCCACCCAGTAGGGCTCGCCCAGCACTTCGACGATGCGCTCGGCCAGGCGCTCGGCGCGCCGTGGGTCGCGGCGGGTGTCCAGCAGCAGGGCGAACTCGTCGCTGCCCAGGCGCGCCAGGCGGTCGCCGTGCTCCAGGTGCGAGCGCAGGCGCGCCACCACCTGCAGGATCAGGCGGTCGCCGGCCTGGTGGCCGAGAGCGTCGTTGACGTGGCGGAAGTTGTCCAGGTCGAGGTGGCCGAGGGCCAGGCCGCGGCCCTGGAACTCCTCCAGCTGCGCGGCCAGCAGGGTCTGGAAGCCCTGGCGGTTGGCGATGCCGGTCAGCGGGTCCTGCTCGGCCAGGCGCTGCAGGGTGGCTTCCAGGCCGCTGCGCTCGCGGGCGTAGCGCAGGGAACGGCGCAGCACCTCGCTGCTCAGCTGCGGCGTCAGCCAGTCGGCCACGCCGGCGGGCGTCTGCGCGGGCTCGTGCTCCAGCAGCAGGATGATCGGCAGCCGGCAGTTGTCCCGCGACGGCAGCCGGCCCGGGGTAGCCAGCACCAGGCCGACCTCGTCCTCGTCGAACAGGCTGCGGGCGGACTCCCAGGAAGGCGCGGTGATCAGCGAATAAGCGTTGCCCAGCGCGGCGAGATGCTCGCGCAGCAGCTGGGCCCACTGTGGCGTTTCAGCCAGCAGGAGCAGGCGCGTGGACTCGACCGACGCAGCCAAGCGACCCCCATGAAAAGAAAAGGAATGCCCCGGGCGCCATCCCATGCCCCGGCCATCCGGATTGGCGTTCCAGCGCCCGGACGATGCCGTCTGTCGGAGCGGAACCAAGGAAACTCTTCAGAGTTTTCTTCAACTAATGCAGCCACAAGCCTAATACAAGTATGAATTTATCCAAAACGGCGAAGCGCGACGGCGTCACAGATCGCCGTTTTTCCGCAGCCCCGGGCGGGGCTGGTAGAATAGCCGCCCGCTTCGCCATCGATACCCTTCCCGAACCATGTCCCGACTCAACCCCCGGCAGCAAGAGGCCGTGAACTACGTCGGCGGCCCCCTGCTGGTGCTGGCCGGCGCCGGCTCCGGCAAGACCAGCGTGATCACCCGCAAGATCGCCTACCTGGTCCAGCAGTGTGGCATCCGCGCCCAGTACATCGTCGCCGTCACCTTCACCAACAAGGCCGCGCGCGAGATGAAGGAGCGCGTCAGCACCCTGCTGCGCCCCGGCGAAGGCAAGGGCCTGACCGTCTCCACCTTCCACAACCTGGGCCTGAACATCATCCGCAAGGAATACGCCGCCCTGGGCTACAAGCCCGGCTTCTCGATCTTCGACGAGAGCGACGTGAAGGCGCTGATGACGGACATCATGCAGAAGGAGTATTCCGGCGACGACGGCCTGGACGAGATCAAGAACCTGATCGGCGGCTGGAAGAACGACCTGATCCTGCCCGACGAGGCCCTGGCCCAGGCGCGCAACCCCAAGGAAAAGACCGCCGCGATGGTCTACCTGCACTACCAGCGCACCCTGCGCGCGTACAACGCGGTGGACTTCGACGACCTGATCCTGCAGCCGGTGAAGCTGTTCCAGGACAACCCGGACATCCTCGAGAAGTGGCGCAACCGCGTGCGCTACATGCTGGTGGACGAATACCAGGACACCAACGCCAGCCAGTACCTGCTGGTGAAGCTGCTGGTGCAGCAGCGCGCGCACTTCACCGTGGTCGGCGACGACGACCAGTCGATCTACGCCTGGCGCGGCGCGCGTCCGGAAAACCTGATGCAGCTCAAGGACGACTTCCCCTCGCTGAAGGTGGTGATGCTGGAGCAGAACTACCGCTCCACCAGCCGCATCCTCAAGTGCGCCAACGTGCTCATCGCCAACAACCCCCACGTGTTCGAGAAGCAGTTGTGGAGCGAGATGGGCGAAGGCGACCCGATCCGGGTGATCCGCTGCCGCAACGAGGAAGCCGAGGCCGAGCGGGTGGCCATGGAAATCCTCACCATCCACCTGAAGACCCAGCGGCCCTACAGCGAATTCGCCATCCTCTACCGCGGCAACTACCAGGCCAAGCTGATAGAGCTGAAGCTGCAGCACCACCAGATTCCCTATCGCCTGTCCGGCGGCACCAGCTTCTTCGCCCGCCAGGAAGTGAAGGACCTGATGTCCTACTTCCGCCTGCTGGTGAACCCGGACGACGACAACGCCTTCCTGCGGGTGATCAACGTGCCGCGCCGGGAGATCGGCTCGGCGACCCTGGAGAAGCTCGGCAACTACGCCACCGAGCGCGGCTGCTCGATGTTCGCCGCCAGCGGCGAGCTGGGCCTGGCCGAGCACCTGGACGCGCGCTTCGTCGAGCGCCTGCAGCGCTTCAAGCGCTTCATCGACAAGGTCCGCGAGCAGTGCGCGGGCTCCGACCCGATCGGCGCGCTGCGCAGCATGGTAATGGACATCGACTACGAGAACTGGCTGCGGCAGAACGCCTCCAGCGACAAGGTCGCCGACTTCCGCATGGGCAACGTCTGGTTCCTCATCGAGGCGCTGAAGAACACCCTGGAGCGCGACGAGGACGGCGACATGACCATCGAGCAGGCCATCGCCAAGCTGGTGCTGCGCGACATGCTCGAACGCCAGCAGGAGGAAGAGGAAGGCGCCGACGGCGTGCAGATGATGACTCTGCACGCCTCCAAGGGCCTGGAATTCCCCTACGTGTTCATCCTCGGCGTGGAGGAGGAAATCCTCCCCCACCGCTCCAGCATCGAGGCCGACAGCATCGAGGAAGAGCGGCGCCTGGCCTACGTCGGCATCACCCGGGCGAAGAAGAACCTGGCCATGACCTTCGCCGCCAAGCGCAAGCAGTACGGCGAGATCATCGACTGCTCGCCGAGCCGCTTCCTCGACGAGCTGCCGCCGGAAGACCTGGTCTGGGAAGGCCAGGAAGACGCCCCGGTGGAGGTCAAGGCGGCCAAGGGCAACGCGGCCCTGGCGGACATCCGCGCGCTGCTCAAGCGCTGAGCCTGCGCGCCGACGCGCTCTTCGTAGGATGGGTTGAGCTTGCGAAACCCATGCGGTCGTGGCGATGGGTATCGCTTCGCTCAACCCATCCTACGATGCTGGCACGGATGGGAAATTCGCCGCCAACCTGTAGGAGCGGGCCCTGCCCGCGATTCGCGCGCAGGGCGCGCTCCTACAATGGAATGCCACGGCGACGGCCAGCCGAAGCTGTCCATCCGATCAACTTCTTCTTTTGTCGGAAGGTCGCGCAGGCCGGCGCTTACGAGGTAGAATTGCGCGCTTCATCAGCGGCCCCAGCTCCGCCAGGAAGCCCCCAATTGAACACCCTCAAAGACAAAATCCGCAGCGAAGGCATCGTCCTGTCCGACCAGGTCCTCAAGGTAGACGCCTTCCTCAACCACCAGATCGACCCGCTGCTGATGAAGCAGATCGGCCACGAGTTCGCCGAACGCTTCAAGGGCCAGGGCATCACCAAGATCGTCACCATCGAGGCCTCGGGCATCGCCCCGGCGGTCATGGCCGGCCTGGAGCTGGGCATCCCGGTGATCTTCGCCCGCAAGTTCCAGTCGCTGACGCTGAAGAACGACCTGCTGATCTCCAAGGTGTTCTCCTTCACCAAGCAGACCGAGAGCACCATCGCCATCTCCGCGCGGCACCTGACCGCCGCCGACCACGTGCTGGTGATCGACGACTTCCTCGCCAACGGCCACGCCGCCAAGGCGCTGATCGACCTGATCCAGCAGGCCGGGGCGAGCATCGCCGGCCTGGGCATCGTCATCGAGAAGTCCTTCCAGGACGGCCGCAACCTGCTGGAAAGCGAAGGCTACCGCGTCGAATCCCTGGCCCGGGTGAAGTCCCTGGCGGGCGGCGAGGTCGAGTTCCTCGACTGACTCAGGCTGCGCTGTGAAAAAGGCGGGCGCCCGGCAAGGGTTCCCGCCTTTTTCATGCCCTTCATTCTCTTCGTAGGAGCGAGCTTGCTCGCGAACGACCCCGCTGCGGAATCCGTTCGCGAGCAAGCTCGCTCCTACACGAAGCCGTCCCGGGTGGCGTGCAGGCCGGCGAGGATCAAGCGCTGGTAGAGCTCTTCGCGCAGGCCATCCGGCTGTTCCAGGCCCATGCGTTGCAGGTGCGCCGGGAAGGCTTCCGGCTCCGGCGCATCCAGGGTGGCCTTGCCCAGTTCGAGGATCTCGCTGAGCCGAAGCTTGCTCTTCAGCCAGGTCAGCGCCCGCAGCAGGTCGCGCTCCTCCGGGGTGAAGTCGCAGCCCAGCGGGTATTCCGGCAATGCCGCGCGGTGTTGCACACACAACGCCTGCAGGCGTTCGGGAAGGTTGTCGCGTTGGCGCCGCTCCAGCTCGAAATCCGCCGGCAGCTTGCCCGCCGCCTTGGCCTCGGCGATGAGGCCGTCCTGGAAGCGCGAATCGGCGATGGCCAGCAGCGCTTCGATCACCTCGGCGTCGTTCTTCCCGCGCAGGTCGGCGATGCCGTACTCGGTGACCACGATGTCGCGCAGGTGCCGCGGGATGGTGGTGTGGCCGTAGCTCCAGACGATGTTCGAGCTGACCTCGCCGCCGCTCTCGCGCCAGCTACGCAGCAGCAGGATGGAGCGTCCGCCGTGCAGCTCGTGGGCCTGGGCGACGAAGTTGTACTGGCCGCCGACGCCACTGACCACGCGGCCGTCCTCCAACTGGTCGGCCACCCCGGCGCCGAGCAGGGTGACGGTGAAGGCGCTGTTGATGAAGCGTGCGTCGCGGCGCTGCAGGCGCTTGAGTTCCTCGTCGCGGTAGAGGTTGTTGACGAAGCCGATACCGGTCATGCCGATGCCGGCCAGGCGCTCGGCCGGCAGTTCGCGCAGGCGCTGGTAGAAAGCCTGCGGGCCGAGGAAGAAACCAGCGTGCAACCAGATACCGCCGGCGTCCGCGCGCGGCTGTTCCACCTGTGGGTAAACCTGCCGCTTGAGTACGCCGGCCTCGGCCAGGTCCAGCAGGCCCGGCACGAACATCTCGCTGCAACCGTAGAGGCCCTGAGTGAAGGTGCCCAAGCCGCCTTCGCGGTCGATCAGCCCCGCGTGGCGCTCGGCGATCTCCAGTTCGGCGAGCAGCGCGCGGTATGCGGTGTTGTCACGCTGGCGCAGCAGCAGCGCCGAGGTCACCGCATCGCCCATGGCACCGATGCCCACCTGCAAGGTGCCGCCGTCGAGCACCAAAGCGCTGGCGTGCAGGCCGATGCAGTGGTCCTGCCAGCCCACCGGCATGTAGGGCGTGGAGAACAGCGTGCTGGCGTCCTCCGGCTGTTCCACCAGCAGGTCGAAGATATCTTCGTCGATCTCAGCGTCGCCCGGCATGTACGGCAGGTCACGGTGCACCACGCCGATGCAGAGGATGCGCTCACCGGCCGCGCGGCGGCGGCGTAGCATGGGCAGCAGGTCGAGGGTGATGTCCGGGTTGCACGCCAGGCTCAGCCTGCCGGGCCGCGCCGGGTCGCGGGCGACCAGCTGGGCCACGGCGTTGATGCCCTTGGCGTCGAGGTCGCGGGCAACGTGGCTGTAGTTGCAGCTGATGTAGTTCTGCTGCGCCGGCGCGCTGTCCAGCAGGCTGCCCGGCTGCAGGTAGAACTCCTCGACGCGCACGTTCGGCGGCAGGCTGCCCTGGCGCAGGTCGCGCAGGTAGTCGAGCTCCGGGTAGTCGCCGTACAGGCGTTCGACGAAGGGTTCGAGGAAGCGCCGCTGCAGCTCGCTGCCGGCCTGGGGGCGGCCCAGCGACAGTGCGGTGTAGAGCGTCAGCTGGCGCGCCGGCTGTTCGCCCAGGCGTCGGTAGAGACGGTTGACCAGATGGTTGGGCTTGCCCAGGCCCAGCGGCAGGCCCAGGCGGATCGGGCCATCGAGTCCGGCCAGCAGATGGTCGACGGCTTCGTCGAGGGTGCAGCGGTGCGCCAAGGTGCGATCCTCCGTGGTTGCCTGTCCAAGTTTGGACCGGAAACTGGCGGGGAGGCTCCGGCGTCTTTTCATTTAAGTGGTGCGGTGGGACAGAGAAGGTGGCCAAGCCTGGCTCCGCTCCCTCACCCCAGCCCTCTCCCGTAGGGAGAGGGGGCCGTTTGGAGTGGGTGGGGAATTTGGAGTCATCCTGAAACTCCTACACCTCCTCGTCATTTCCGCGAATGCGGGAATCCAGTGTTTTGCATATGGATTCAGGGAGCTTCGTGATTCCGCTTCACGCCGAACGGTCCCCTCTCCCGCTTGCGGGGGAGGGTTAGGGAGGGGGAGCGGAGTCAGGGTTGGCAGAGGTGGGTGGGTGGGAGTTCGTCACCCTCTCCCCAGCCCTCGGCTGCGCGCCCCGCCCTGAAGGGAGAGGGGGCTGTCCTGAGTGGCGTTGGAGTCGGGCACTATCCTTCAACCCCGTCATTCCCGCGAACGCGGGAACCCAGTGACTGCGGGGTTCGCGAGCAAGCTCGCTCCTACGAAAAGCAAAAGCGCGTTCGCTCTTGCTCTGGCTTTTGGATTTCCAGAGAAACATCCGCGCGCACCGAAACGCCCCTTCAGAAGGCCGAGCGAAACCCGCGCTCAGGAGGTCATGCGACATGGATGTCGCGAGAGCCCCGCGGGCTACAGGGATGTACCCTCGGGGCGGGCCTCCGTGGCGGGGGAGTTCGCGAGGGTAGCCCGGCTCTGTCGGGCCCGTATGCGGGGCAAGCCTTTTTGGTTCCTTTTGTGGCGTTTGACAAAAGGGACTCGCCCGAGGGGGCGAAACAAGAAGGCAGGGCAAACTCGGAGCGGCGCAAAAACACCCAAGCCAAGGCAACTGGGTTCCCGCGTTCGCGGGAATGACGGGGTGGAGATCGGAGCGCAGGACCAAAGTTCGCAAACCAAGCCTTCGCAAGCCAATCCCTATCCCTATCCCCACCCCCATACGAAAAATGCCGTTTCCCCAACCAGAGAAACGGCATTCTTTCTTAAGCCGACAGCATCAGCCCGTAAGCGGCTTTTCCCGCCAGCCCGTGGCTCAGAGACCGGACATATGCTTGATGGCCGCCTTCAGCTCATCGTCCGAACAGTCAGCGCAGGTGCCTTTCGGCGGCATGGCATTGATGCCGGAAATAGCCTTGGCCAGCAGACCATCGAGGCCCCCCTGGTCCTTGGCGCGCTTGTCCCAATCGCCCTTGTCGCCGACCTTGGGCGCACCCAGCAGGCCAGTGCCGTGGCAGTTGGTGCAGACCTTGCCGACGATCTCTTCGCCCGAACGCGGCGCACCGCCACCTCCGGCGGAAGCGACAGCGCCGACGCCTTCGCACTCCTTGCCCTGGACGCAGACCTTGCCCACCGGTTCCAGGCGCTTGGCGATGTCGTCATTGGTCGTGGCTTGGGCGCCAGCGGCCATCAGGGCCAGTACGGCGGCCTGGGCCACCAGGATTTTCTTTATCAGGTTCACCCTTTTACCCTCATCGTGGCTTGTACGCCCGGGCACGGTTTCCATCGCAGTCTAGCTAGCGCGGGCGGCCGCAAGTATAACGGAAGAGCGCGCGTCTGAAACAATTGCAGGGCCCGCGGGGGCCTTGCGTCATACGGTCGCAGGCGGCTCAGCCGCCTCTAAAAATTTGCCGGAGTCGTCGCGCTTATGAGCCTCGCCGGCGCATCGAAGGGGTTGCGGAAGCGATGCGGGCGGGTGCTGTCGAAATAGTAGCTGTCGCCGCTTTCGAGGACGTAGACCTCGTCGCCGACGGTCAGCTCCAGGCGGCCTTCGACCAGCACGCCGGTCTCCTCGCCTTCGTGGGAGTACATGTCGTCGCCGGTGTCGGCGCCTGGCGGGTAGGTCTCGTCGAGCAGCGTGATGGCGCGGCTGGGGTAGGCCTTGCCGATCAGCTTCATGATGATGTCGCCGTCGGACAGGTCGCTGAGCTCGTCCGCCTTGTAGACCACCTGGGTGTTGCTGTCCTGCTCGATGTCCAGGGAGAAGAATTCCACCAGGGACATGGGAATGCCGCCCAGCACCTTCTTCAGGGAGCTGATCGACGGACTCACGCTGTTCTTCTCGATCATCGAGATGGTGCTGTTGGTGACGCCCGCGCGCTTGGCGAGTTCACGCTGGGACAGCCCTTTGAGTTTACGGATGGCTTGTAGGCGAGCGCCAACGTCCAAGGGTGGGGTCCTCCTTATCTTATTTCTTGTTCTGCCAGGCTCTAACGGGCGGAACCCGCCTGCGCCTTGCGGCGAGCGGGTTCCGAAGTGCCCGTATCATGGCAACACCGTTCAGTATTTACAACAGATCGGCCTCGGATACTGCGCAAACTTTACGCAGTTCGTCGCTCAGTCGCCGCTGTAGACCCGCGGTACGCGCTTGAGGTTGCAGAACAATTGATAGGGGATGCTGCCGCACAGGCTGGCGAGTTGGCTGGCCGGGACGTTCGGCCCCCACAGCTCGACGCGGCTGCCCAGGCCGGCGCCGGGCAGGTCGGTGAGGTCGACGGTGAGCATGTCCATGGACACCCGGCCAATGATGCGGCTGGCCTGGCCGTCGATGAACACCGGGGTGCCGTCTGGCGCGTGGCGCGGGTAGCCGTCGGCGTAACCCATGGCGACCACGCCGACGCGCACCGAGCGCTCGGCGACGTAGCGCGCGCCGTAGCCCACCGGCTCGCCGGCCGGCAGTTCGCGCACGCCGATGATCTTCGACTCCAGGGTCATCACCGGGCGCAGCTGGTCGGCCAGCGGCTGGGCCTGTTCGAAGGGGGTGGCGCCGTAGAGCATGATGCCCGGGCGCACCCAGTCGCTGGGCACGCTCGGCCAACCGAGAATGCCAGGGGAGTTGCGCAGGCTGACCTCGTAGGGCTGGCCCAGACCGGCGCGCACGGCCTCGAAGGCGGCGACCTGTTCCTCGGTGCGCGCACAGTCCAGCTCGTCGGCGCGGGCGAAGTGGCTCATCAGCACCACCTTGGCCACGTGCGGCAGGGCCTGCAGGCGCGCCAGGGCGGCAGCGTAGTCCTGCGGGAAGAAGCCGACGCGGTGCATGCCCGAGTCCATCTTCAGCCACAGCGTCAGCGGCTTGGCCGGGCGGGCGCGCTCGATGGCCTCCAGTTGCCAGGCCGAGTGCACCACGCACCAGAAGTCATGGCGCTCGATCAGTTCCAGCTCGCTGGCCTCGAAGAAGCCTTCCAGCAGCAGGATGGGCGCGCGGATGCCGGCTTCGCGCAGCTCCAGGGCCTCTTCGATGCAGGCCACGGCGAAGCCGTCGGCTTCCGCCTCCAGGGCCTTGGCGCAGCGCACCGCGCCGTGGCCGTAGGCATCGGCCTTGACCACCGCCAGCGCACGCGCGCCGCTGACTTCGCGGGCCAGGCGGTAGTTGTGGCGCAGGGCCTGGAGGTCGATCAGGGCACGGGCTGGACGCATGGCGGGAACTCTCTGTCATTCGGGTACGGCGCAGCCGCGGGCGAACCCGCGCCAACGAAGGCCGTGAAGCAAAAAAAGGCCTGGCAATCCGACCAGGCCCCACGCAAAGGATTTACGGCAGGGCCGCGACCACCGACATCTCCACCAGGATCTCCGGCTCGCAGAGCCTGGCTTCCACGGTGGCGCGGGCCGGGGCGGTGCCTTGCGGCAGCCACTGGTCCCAGACGGCGTTCATGCCGGCGAAGTGCGCGTCGATGTCCTTCAGGTAGATGGTCACCGAGAGGATGCGCGTCTTGTCGGTGCCGGCCTCTTCGAGCAGGCGCTCGATGCTGGCCAGGACTTCGCGGGTCTGCTGTTCGACGCCGGCAGCCATGTCGTCGCCCACCTGGCCCGCCAGGTAGACGGTGCCGTTGTGGACGACGATCTGGCTCATGCGGCCATTAGTGTGCAGGCGCTGGATGGCCATTCTGAGCCTCCGAGGCGTTGCTGTAGCGGGAAATGTCCAGGCCGTCGGTGCTGATCTGCGGGCGCTTCTTCGCCATCAGGTCGGCCAGGTAGCGGCCCGAGCCGCAGGCCATGGTCCAGCCCAGGGTGCCGTGGCCGGTGTTCAGGTACAGGTTGCGGTAGCGGGTGCCGCCGACGATCGGGGTGCCGTCCGGGGTGGCCGGGCGCAGGCCGGTCCAGAAGGTCGCCTGGCTGACGTCGCCGCCCTCGGGGTAGAGGTCGGTGGTGATCATTTCCAGGGTTTCGCGGCGGCGCGGGTTCAGCGACAGGTCGAAACCGGCGATCTCGGCCATGCCGCCGACGCGGATGCGCTGGTCGAAACGGGTGATGGCGACCTTGTAGGTCTCGTCGAGGATGGTCGAGGTCGGCGCCATGTCCGGGTTGGTGATCGGCACGGTCAGCGAGTAGCCCTTGAGCGGGTAGACCGGGGCGTTGATGCCCAGCGGCTTGAGCATCTGCGGCGAGTAGCTGCCCAGGGCCAGCACGTAGTGGTCGGCGGTGACCAGTTGGCCATCGATCCACACGCCGTTGATGCGGTCGCCGGCGAAGTCCAGGCGCTGGATGTTCTGGTTGAAGCGGAACTCCACGCCCAGGCCCTGGGCCAGTTCGGCCAGCTTGGTGGTGAACATCTGGCAGTCGCCGGTCTGGTCGTTGGGCAGGCGCAGGGCGCCGACCAGCTTGTCGGCCACCTTGGCCAGGGCCGGTTCGACGCGGGCGATGCCGGCGCGGTCGAGGACTTCATAGGGCACGCCGGAGCTTTCCAGCACGGCGATGTCCTTGGCGGCGGAGTCGAGTTGGGCCTGGGTGCGGAACAGCTGGGTAGTACCCAGGGTGCGGCCTTCGTAGGCGATGCCGGTCTCGGTGCGCAGTTCGTCGAGGCAGTCGCGGCTGTACTCGGACAGGCGCACCATGCGCTCCTTGTTCACCGCGTAGCTGGCGGCGTTGCAGTTGCGCAGCATCTGCCACATCCAGGCGTACTGGCTGGGGTCGCCGGTGAGCTTGATGGCCAGCGGCGCGTGCTTCTCCAGCAGCCACTTCATGGCCTTGAGCGGGATGCCCGGGGCGGCCCAGGGCGAGGCGTAGCCGGGGGAAACCTGGCCGGCGTTGGCGAAGCTGGTTTCCAGGGCCGGGCCGGGCTGGCGGTCGACCACCACCACTTCGAAACCGGAACGGGCCAGATAGTAAGCACTGGCGGTGCCGATCACACCGCTGCCAAGAACCAGAACGCGCATCGCTGCCTCCCACGTCGCGTGGGGCACGCGACGTTTCTTATTTTGAACGTCAGTTGCGCGCAGTATAGGAATTCGACCGCAGAAATAATCACTATTTAACAGGCGGTAATTGAAGGAAATTCTTGGTGAAAACGCCTTTCACGGAGTCGCATCCACCAGATAACCCACAAAAACACCTGAAAAATCCATAGCCATGCAAGTATGTCGGATCGCGGTTTTCAGCAACTAATTCGGTGCGCTTTGGCGAACGCGGGATTTACTCCCGCCAGGGCCAGTGCCGACAGGAATAAGCGCTGCCGCGACGCCGGGTCGCAGGCGCCGCCCGACAGGCGGCGGCGCCAGGGAAATCCCCTTACTTGCGTACCCACTTGCCATTGAGCTGGATGTATTGCCCGGACGGGGTGCGGTCCATGGCCTTCTTGCCGGCCAGGGCTTCCACGTCGCCGAGCTTGGCGCCGCTCTGGCCGGCCACCTTCTGGTACTCGGCGCGGCGCGCGGCGTTGATCTGGGCGGCGATGTCCGCCGCCTGGCCGCTGTTGCTGACCACCCCGAGGTAGCCGTCGGACTGCTCGCCGACCAGGCCCTGGGCCTTGGCCCCGCCCAGGGCCGACATGGCCTGCTCCAGGCTCATGGCCAGGACCGGCAGGCTGACGCAAAGGGCCAGCAGGGCGACGCCGAGTTTGCTGCGCAGTGTCATGTAGAAGCTCCTCAGAACAGACCGCTGTTCTCGTTGATGATGCCATCCAGGGCCTTGTCGACCTTGATGTAGATCTCGTGCTCGATCTTCACGTTGAGGTTGATGTTGATCGGCTCCTTGGGCGCCGCCAGCTGTACCGTTGGCGTACAGCCCTGGCTGAGCCCGAGCAGGGCCAGGACGGCGATGAGTGCGCATGGGCGCATGCGGTGTTCTCCTTGCGATCAGGGCGCGGCAGGTGACTGGTTGCGCAGGCGTTCCTGCACGCGCTTGCGGATGGTGTCGCTGACCCGGTCGCTCAGCTGCAGGCTGGTCAGCAGGTCCGGGATGTTCTCCTCCAGGTTGACGTTGAGGTTCACCGGCCGCCCCTGCTCCAGCGCCGGGTTATGGCCGCTGATGGCCAGGGCCAGGAGCAGGCGGCCGCCCTCAGCATAATCCACGCGGCTGGCCAGGCGCTCGTAGCGGAAGTCGTCGAGCATGGTCGCCACCAGTTGCATGGCCGGGTTGCTCTGGCCGAGGGCGCGGATCTTCTCCGAGCGGAACTGCAGGGTGCCCGGCTGCCGCGCGGCGACCTGGCCGCCCTGGATGCGCAGCCCGCCCGGGCCGAGCAGCAGCGGCAGCTCGCCGTCGAGGATGCCGTTGCCGGCCAGGCCCTCGGCGGGATAGGCCTTGAGGATTTCCTCCAGCAGCACGCCTTGCAGATGCAGGCTCTGCGCGGGGTTTTCGCGGGCCAGTTGCAGCGTGCCGCCGTCCAGCCAGGCGCGGCCGCCGAACAGCTTCAACTCGGCCTGGCGCCAGTCCAGGCGGCCGGCCAGCGGCTGGTCCAGGCTGGCGCTGTAGCCGCCCTGGAACTGCAGGGGCCCGAGCAGCACGCCGGGGTTGAGCTGCTCCACCCGCAGGCCGGGCAACTGCAGCGTCAGCTGCGAGCCGCGCAGTTGCAGCCTCGCCTCGCCGTCCAGGCCGTGGATCTCGCTGCGGTCGTAGACGCCTTCCAGGCCCCGGCCGTTCAACGTCAGGTCCAGCTGCTGGGCGCCCTGCCCCGGCGGCAGGCGCCATTGCGCGCGGGCCTGCAGGCGGCCGTTGTTCAGGCTGAGCAGCGCCGGCCAGTCGGCCAGGCTGGCCGCCAGCGGGTTGCCGCTGCGCAGGAAGAATTCCGGCAGTTGCGCCGTCAGCTCCAGGCTGCCATCGGCCTGGTGGCGCAGTTCGACGTCGGCGGCCAGGCCCCCGCTGTTCTGCAGCCGGCCCTTGAGCTGTTGCTGCGCCAGGCCAGCGCCGAGCTGGCCCTGGTAGCTCCAGGCGAGCGGCTTGAGGTGCGCCTGGCGCAGCTCGCCAGCCGACAGTTGCACCGCGCCGTCGAAGCCCAGGCTGAAGGGCTGGCCGGCGGCGTAGCCCAGCGCCAGGCTGGCCTTGTCCGTCGTCGCGCCGAGCTTGGCGGCCTTCAGCCCCTGGGGCCCGGTCAGGCTGCCCAGGCTCAGCTTGGCGCCCTTGCCCAGGCGCAGGCTGGCCGCGGCCTGGCCAATCTCGCCGTCCAGCGGCAGGTCGAGCGCCGCCTTGCCCAGGCGCAGGCCGGGCAGTTGCAGGTCCGGCACCTGGGCCAGCAGACGGGCCTGGCTCAGGGCCAGGGACAAGGCTTCGCCCTCCACCAGCGCCAGCACGCCTTGCAGGCGCAGGTCGCTGGCGCCCTTGCCGCGCAGGTCCAGGCGTACCGCGCCGGGGGCGCTGTCGTCGGGTTGCAGGCCCAGGCGCAGGCTGGCCGGGCGCAGGCCCACCGGCAGCGCCTGCAGCCAGTCGCCGTAGAGGTCGGCCAGGTAGAGGTCGCCGTCCAGCACCCGCGGCCGCCATTGCCCCGGCGTGGTCGCGGCCGCCTGCAGTTGCAGGTCGCCCTGCAACGCGCCCAGGCCCGGTAGCGGCCAGGGCTGCGGCAGTTGCATGGCCAGCTCCAGTTCGCCCTGGCTGTCGCGCAGTGCGGGCCAGTCCGGCCAGGGGCCATCGCCGCCCAGGGTGCTGTCCCAGCTCAGGCGCAGGCGCCCAGCCTCGGGTAGGGAGACCGGCAGGGTCGGCGTCGGCAACCAGGGCGCCAGCCAGGCGCGCACGGCGTCCAGCGGCGGCACTCCGGGGCTGGCCAGGCTACCGCGCCAATGGCGCTCGGTCGGCGCCCAGCTGGCGTCGAGGTCGGCCAGGCATTCGCCATCCAGATCGGCCTTCAGTGCCAGCCGCCAGGCGTCCTGTTCCGGGCGCAGGGTGCCGTCAAGGGCCAGGCGCTGGCCGCCTTGCTGCAGTTCGGCGGCCAGGGACGCGGCATTGCCGGGCAGCTGCTGCCAGTGCAGGCTGCCAACCAGGGTGCAGCGCTGCTGCCCGGCGCAGGGCAGTTCGAACTCGGCGTGCTGCAGGACGGTCCGCTGCGGCAGCAGGCCGAGCCACAGGCCCACCTGGTCGGGCGTCGGCCATTCCCCCGCCTCTTCCGTCGCCGCGGCGGCGGGCCAGGAACCCACATGCAACCGCTGCAGTTCCAGGCCACCCAGGCGCCAGCGCCCGTCGATACGCCGCGGCCAGCCCAGACGCAGTTGATCGGCCTGGATTTCCAGGCGCGAAGCGGATTTTTCCCGCGTTACGGCCAGCCGTTGCAGCGTCAGACCGTCCAATGAAATGCCCGGCCCCTGCCACTCCAGGCCAGTGATGCCCTGCTCCGCGAGCAGCCGCTGCCAGGCCTGCCCCGCCCAGACGGCGAGCAGCGCGATGAGCAGCGCCAGCAACAGCAGGATTCGGGTACGGGTCGAGCGCATGCCAGGCTCCGGCGGCGAAGTGGAAGGCCCGCGCATCCGGCGCGGACCTGGGAACAGGCTGGCGGCGTGCCCGCAGAAGATCAAGGGGCAGTGATATCCACTGGCTTAACGTCTATATTTGGCGACAATCACCAACCATAAGCACCGCCCCCGAGCAGCCTCCATGAGAACCCAGCACCAAAGCCGCCGCGAACTGGACAAGATCGACCGCAACATCCTGCGCATCCTCCAGGAAGAAGGGCGCATTTCCTTCACCGAGCTGGGCGAGCGCGTCGGCCTCTCCACCACCCCCTGCACTGAGCGGGTGCGCCGCCTGGAGCGCGAAGGGATCATCATGGGCTACAACGCCCGGCTGAACCCGCAGTACCTCAAGGCCAGCCTGCTGGTGTTCGTCGAGATCAGCCTGGACTACAAGTCCGGCGACACCTTCGAGGACTTCCGCCGCGCCGTGCTCAAGCTGCCCCACGTGCTGGAGTGCCACCTGGTGTCCGGCCACTTCGACTACCTGGTGAAGGCGCGCATCTCGGAGATGGCCTCCTACCGCAAGCTGCTCGGCGACATCCTGCTGAAGCTGCCCCACGTGCGCGAGTCGAAGAGCTACATCGTGATGGAAGAGGTCAAGGAGAGCCTGACCCTGCCGATTCCCGACTGATCGCAACAGTTTGTCGAGTTTTTACGGCTTCCCCCCTTGGCGTGGCGGGAAGCCGGCGTTTATCCTGCGTAAAATTTTAACAACACAATAATCAGGATATCGCACATGAACGCCCGCGTTCGCCTCCCGGTGCACACCGACCAGCACGCCCCTTCCTACTACGCCGCGACCGCCAACCGTCGCATCCAGTGCCCTCCCCTGGCCGGCGAGGAAGTGGCCGACGTGTGCATCATCGGCGGCGGCTTCTCCGGGCTGAACACCGCCATCGAGCTGGCCGAGCGCGGCTTCTCGGTGGTCCTGCTGGAGGCCCACAAGATCGGCTGGGGCGCCAGCGGGCGCAACGGCGGCCAACTGATCCGCGGCGTCGGCCATGGTGTCGAGCAGTTCGAGCCGGTGGTCGGCAAGGACGGCGTGCGCCAGCTCAAGCTGATGGGCCTTGAGGCCGTGCAGATCGTGCGCCAGCGCGTGGAGAAGTACGGCATCGACTGCGACCTGACCTGGGGCTACTGCGACCTGGCCAACAAGGCCGCGGACGTCGAGGGCTTCCGCGAGGACTACGAAGAGCTCAAGAGCCTGGGCTACACCCACGAGCTGCGCCTGGTCCCGCAGGAGGAAATGCGCAGCATCGTCGGCGCCGACTGCTACGTCGGCGGCATGGTGGACATGGGCTCGGGCCACCTGCACCCGCTCAACCTGGCCCTGGGCGAGGCGGCCGCCGCGCAGTCCCTGGGCGTGCGCCTGTTCGAGGACTCGCAGGTCACCCACATCGACTACGGAGCCGAAGTGCGGGTGAGCACCGCCAAGGGCAGCGTGCGCGCCAAGACCCTGGTGATCGGCTGCAACGCCTACCAGAACGGCCTGAACAACTACCTCGACGGCAAGGTGCTGCCGGCCGGCAGCTACGTCATCGCCACCGAGCCGTTGCCGGCGGACCTCGCCCACGAGCTGCTGCCGCAGAACATGGCGGTGTGCGACCAGCGCGTGGCCCTGGACTACTACCGCCTCTCCGCCGACAACCGCCTGCTGTTCGGCGGCGCCTGCCACTATTCCGGGCGCGACCCGGCGGACATTGCCGCCTACATGCAGCCGAAGATGCTCAAGGTATTCCCGCACCTGGCCGACGTGCGCATCGACTACCAGTGGGGCGGCATGATCGGCATCGGCGCCAACCGCCTGCCGCAGATCGGCCGCCTGCCCGGCCAGCCCAACGTGTATTTCGCCCAGGCCTATTCCGGCCACGGGGTGAACGCCACCCACCTGGCCGGCAAGCTGCTCGCCGAGGCCATCGCCGGGCAGCAGGGCAGCGGTTTCGAGCTGTTCGCCAAGGTCCCGCACATCACCTTCCCCGGCGGCAAGCTGCTGCGTTCGCCGCTGCTGGCGCTGGGCATGGCCTGGTATCGCTTCAAGGAGGCGCTGAGCGGCTAGAATCTCCGGCAGTTCCGCTGCGGCGGACGGCCTGGAGACTCCCGCTTGCTACAACGCTTCCTGTTGCTGGCGCTGCTGCTGCTCGGCGGTTGCGCCAGCGTTCCCCTGCCCACGCCCTCGCACGCCCTGTCGCCGGGCGGCACGGCCCTCGGCGACGCCGTGCAGCAGCGCGCGGCGGCGCACCCCGGCGCCTCCGGCTTCCGCCTGCTGGCCTCCAGCAGCGACGCCTTCCTCGCCCGTGCCGAGCTGATCCGCGCCGCCCAGCGCAGCCTGGACATCCAGTACTACATAGTCCACGACGGCCTCACCACCCGCGCGCTCATCCACGAGCTGCTCAAGGCCGCCGACCGCGGCGTGCGCGTGCGCGTGCTGATCGACGACACCAGCAGCGACGGCTGGGATTACGAGATCGGCGTGCTGGCCGCCCACCCGAACATCCAGGTGCGCCTGTTCAACCCGCTGCACCTGGGCCGCAGCACCGGCATCACGCGCAACCTCGGGCGCCTGTTCAACCTCGCCGAGCAGCACCGGCGCATGCACAACAAGCTGTGGCTGGCCGACAACAGCGTGGCCATCGTCGGCGGGCGCAACCTGGGCGACGAGTACTTCGGCGCCAAGGCGGAAATGAACTTCAGCGACCTCGACCTGCTCGGCGTCGGACCAGTGGCCACGGAGCTGGGGCAAAGCTTCGACCAGTACTGGAATAGCGCCATCAGCCGCCCCATCGAGGACTACCTGTGGGGCAAACCCGAGCGCGCCGACCTCGAACGCGCCCGGCGCGGCCTGGACAGCTACCTGGAGAAGAGCCGGGTTCGCCACTCCGCCTACCTGCAGCGCCTGCACCTGCGCGAGGCCTCGTCGAACCTGGACACCTGGCTCGACGACCTGGTCTGGGCCCCGGGCCGCGCCATCTGGGACGATCCGCTGAAGGTCCTGGACCGCGGCCAGAGCCGCCCGCTGCAGCAGCTGAGCACCCAGCTCGAACCGCTGTTCCGCCAGGTGTCGAAGGAGTTGATCCTGGTCTCGGCCTACTTCGTGCCCACCGACAGCGGCGTCACCTACCTCACCGGCCGCGCCGACAACGGCGTCAGCGTGCGCCTGCTGACCAATTCCCTGGAAGCCACCGACGTGCCCGCCGTGCACGCCGGCTACGCGCCCTACCGCATGGCCCTGCTGGAGCACGGCGTGCAGCTCCACGAACTGCGCGCCCAGCCGGACCAGCGCCTGGCCGGCGCGCCCTGGACGGTGCGCGGCTCCAGCAGCGCCAGCCTGCACAGCAAGGCGATCGTCTTCGACCGGCGCCAGGTGTTCATCGGCTCCTTCAACTTCGACCCGCGCTCGATCATCTGGAACACCGAGGTCGGCGTCATCGTCGACAGCCCGGAACTGGCGGAGCAGACGCGCAAGCTGGCGCTGGCCGGGATGTCGCCCAGTGTCAGCTATCAGGTGCGCATCGACCGCAGCGGCAGCCGACCGCGGCTGACCTGGGTGGACGAGCGCGACGGCCATCCGCACGTGCTGCACCACGAGCCGGGCAGCCTGTGGCGTCGCTTCAACGCCTGGATTGCCGGGGCCATCGGGCTGGAGAGGATGCTGTAGGAGCGCGCCCTGCGTACGAAATCGCGGGCAGGGCCCGCTGCCCAGCTTTTCGTAGGAGCGAGCTTGCTCGCGAACCCTGGGTTCCCGCGTTCGCGGGAATGACGAGGTGGGGTTAGGCGTTTCAGGATGACTCAGGATTCTCCCTTCGCTCAGGACAGCCCCCTCTCCCTTCAGGGCGGGGCGCGCAGCCGAGGGTTGGGGAGAGGGCGCTCTTAAACCCAGCACCTAAAGCCCCCTTCGCGAGCAAGAACCAGGCATCCCCTCGCCCCTCCGAAGAGCAATGAGCCCCGAACCTAACGCCCGCTAGCCTCCGGCAGCTCATCGCCCTGCAACTCCGCCGGCGGCAAGCCCTTGCGCCACACCAGCACAACGAAGCCGAAGGCGCCCAAGGCCATCATCAGCGGCAGCGCATGGCCGCTCACCCACTGGCTGACCGCGCCGGTGGTCAGCGGCCCGATCAGGCAGCCGATGCCCCACAGCTGGGCGATGTGCGCGTTGGCGCGGACCAGCGCATCGTCGCGGTAGCGCTCGCCGATGAGGATCAGCGACAGGGTGAACAACCCGCCGGCGCTCGCGCCGAACAGCACCAGCACCGGCCAGATCGCCGGCCCGTGCAGCAGCAGCGGGATGCCCAGGCTGCTCAGCAGCAGGACGATGCCGCAGCCCTTGAACAGCGTCTGCCGCGACACCCGGTCGGCCAGCCAGCCGATGGGCAGCTGCAGCAGCGCGTCGCCCACCACCACTACCGTGACCATGGTCAGCGCCACCGCCTGGGTGAAGCCCTGGCGCACGCCGTAGACCGGCAGCAGGGTGAGGATCATCGCCTCGAAACCGGCGAACAGCACCACCGCCCAGGCGATGGCCGGCAGCTTGGCGCAAAAGGCGAACAGGCCGCGCCCCGAGGCGCTGTGCGGGTCTACCTTGGGCGCGCCACCGCGACCGACGAGCAGCAGCGAACCGCACACCAGCAGGCCGACGCCCAGCCAGAAGCCGCGGTCGTCGGCGGTGCCGATGAAGGTCAGCAGCACCGGGCCGGACAGTTGGCTCAGCGCATAGCCGGTGCCGTACAGGGCCACCAGGCGGCCGCGCCATTTCTCCACGGCCAGCTGGTTGATCCAGCTTTCGCCGAGGATGAACACTACGGTCAGTTGCACACCGATCAGCAGGCGCAGCACCAGCCACACCGGGTAGTTCTGCAGCAGCGCCAGCAGGCCGACGGAAAAGGCCCCGCTGAGCAGACACCAGCGCATCAGCCGCGGCGTGCCGAGGCGGGCGGCCAGGCGCCCGGAAATGAGCGCGCCGAGCAGTACGCCGACGGCTGGCGTGGCGGCCATCACGCCGATGGCGAAACTGCCGTAGCCCCAGCTTTCCAGGCGCAAGGACACCAGAGGCATGGTCAGGCCGAGGGCCAGGCCGATGCTGATGACCGACAGGCAGACAGCGAAATAGGCACCCCAACGCATTGTCGTTCTCCCGTTCCATCCGGAGCGCACTCCGGGCCAGAGGCCGAGCCCAGCGCGCAATGCAAAGCGGCCGGGCTCCCCAAGGGAAACCCGGCCGCGGGTATGGCTCTTTGTCAGAGCCGGCCCCGGCGAGGGGGCCGACCTAGCCTGGACAGCTTACAGCTTGATCCAGGTGGCCTTCAGTTCAGTGTATTTATCGAAGGCGTGCAGCGACTTGTCACGGCCGTTGCCCGACTGCTTGAAGCCACCGAACGGAGCGGTCATGTCGCCGCCGTCGTACTGGTTGATCCACACGCTGCCGGCGCGCAGGGCCCTGCCGATCAGGTGGGCCTTGGACAGGTTGCTGGTCCAGACCGCGGCGGCCAGGCCGTACGGGGTGTCGTTGGCGATGCGCACGGCTTCCTCGGCGTCCTCGAACTCGATCACCGACAGCACCGGCCCGAAGATTTCCTCACGGGCGATGCGCATGGCGTTGGTCACGCCGTCGAAGATGGTCGGCTCGACGTAGGTGCCGCCGGTCTCTTCCAGGGTGCGCTTGCCGCCGGCCACCAGCTTGGCGCCGTCGTCGTGGCCGGCCTGGATGTAGCTCAGCACGTTGTTCATCTGGGTGGTGTCGACCAGCGCGCCGACGTTGGTTTCCGGGTCCAGCGGGTTGCCCGGCTTCCAGGCCTTCAGCGCTTCGACCACCAGCGGCAGGAACTCGGCCTTGATGGATTTCTCCACCAGCAGGCGGGAACCGGCGGTGCACACTTCGCCCTGGTTGAAGGCGATGGCGCTGGCGGCGGATTCGGCGGCGGCCTTCAGGTCAGGCGCGTCGGCGAAGACGATGTTCGGGCTCTTGCCGCCGGCTTCCAGCCATACGCGCTTCATATTCGACTCGCCGGCGTAGACCATCAGTTGCTTGGCGATCTTGGTCGAACCGGTGAACACCAGGGTGTCGACGTCCATGTGCAGGGCCAAGGCCTTGCCCACGGTGTGGCCGAAGCCCGGCAGGATGTTCAGCACGCCTTTCGGGATGCCGGCCTCGACGGCCAGCTGGGCGACGCGGATGGCGGTCAGCGGCGACTTCTCGGAGGGCTTGAGGATCACCGAGTTGCCGGTGGCCAGGGCCGGGCCGAGCTTCCAGCAGGACATCAGCAGGGGGAAGTTCCACGGCACGATGGCGGCGACCACGCCCACGGCTTCGCGGGTGACCAGGCCCAACTGGTCATGCGGGGTGGCGGCGACTTCGTCGTAGACCTTGTCGATGGCTTCGGCATTCCAGCGGATGCTATTGGCGGCGCTGGCGACGTCGATGTTCAGCGCATCGCTGATCGGCTTGCCCATGTCCAGGGTTTCCAGCAGGGCCAGCTCTTCGGCGTGCTGCATCATCAGCTCGGCGAAGCGGATCATGACCTTCTTGCGCTTGGCCGGCGCCTGGCGCGACCACACGCCGGACTCGAAGGCGGCACGGGCAACCTGCACGGCGCGCTCGGCGTCGGCGGCGTCGCAGCTGGCGACCTTGGCCAGGAAGCGACCATCCACCGGGCTGATGCAGTCGAAGGTGGCGCCATCGGCGGCATCGACGTACTGGCCGTCGACGAAGGCGCGGCCTTCGATCTTCAGGTTCTGGGCGCGAGCTTCCCAGTCGGCGCGAGTGAGGGTACTCATGACAACTTGTCCTCTTATTGAATTACTTATCGAAGTCCCGGCGCCCCGGGGATGGGCGCGCTGTCAGAAATTCTGCAAGGCGGCGCGAGGGCCACGCTGTCCGCCACCCTAAACCGGGATGGGCGAATTTTCAATATTTTTGACACTTTGGCGCCAAAACGCCTTGTCACGTTCGTTTTATTAAACATAGACTCGATCGATTCCGCCTCCGTCCGGGCCCGCCCGCAGTGGCGGGGGCACTCGCACAACCCACAATAAAACGAGAGTCAGCATGAACATCGAGCAGATCGTCGACTTCGCCCAGGCCGGCACCGCCGCCGAGCACTACCGCCCGGCGCCGGAGAAGGTCCTCAAGGGCGATCCCGAGCAAAGCGTGCGCAACCACTACGGCAGCCCCTGCGGCCAGTTCAACGTCGGCATCTGGGAAGGCGCGGTCGGCCACTGGACCGTCAGCTACACCGAGCACGAATACTGCGAGATCCTCCAGGGCGTGTCGGTGATCCGCGACGCCGACGGCGGCGCCAAGACCGTGCGCACCGGCGATCGCTTCGTCATCCCGGCCGGCTTCAAGGGCACCTGGGAGGTGCTGGAGCCTTGCCGCAAGGTTTATGTGATCTTCGAACAGAAGGCTTGATAGCTGTTTGACGAAAAACGCCGCTTTTCCGGTGAGGGGAAGCGGCGTTTTTGTTTCTGCGTGGTGCTCGCATTTCGTAGGAGCGAGCTTGCTCGCGAACAGTGGTTACCGGTGACGTGGGTGTTGGGCTCAAGAGAGCCCTCTCCCCAACCCTCGGCTGCGCGCCCCGCCCTGAAGGGAGAGGGGGCTGTTCGGAGTGGGTGGGGAGTTTGGAGTCAGCCTGGAACACCTAATCCCACATCGTCATTCCCGCGAACGCGGGAACCCAGTGACTGCGGGGTTCGCGAGCAAGCTCGCTCCTACGAAAAGCAAAAGCAGCTCTGCTCTGGCTTTTGCTCTTGGACTTCCAGAGAAACCTCCGCGCACTCCGAAACGCCCCTTCAGAAGGCCGAGCGAAACCCCCGCTCAGGAGGTCATGCGACATGGATGTCGCGAGAGCCCCGCGGGCTACAGGGACGTACCCTCGGGGCGGGCCTCCGTGGCGGGGGAATTCGCGAGGGTAGCCCGACTCTGTCGGGCCCGTATGCGGGGCAAGCCTTTTTGGTTCCTTTTGTGGCGTTTGACAAAAGGGACTCGCCCGAGGGGGCGAAACGAGAAATCTCCGCAGACTCGGAGCGGCGCGCTACACCAAGCAAGAAGGCAGCTGGGTTCCCGCGTTCGCGGGAATGACGAGGGTGGGAGGATGGCGCCTGACCGACACGTCGCTCAGGACAGCCCCCTCTCCCTTCAGGGCGGGGCGCGCAGCCGAGGGTTGGGGAGAGGGCGCTCTTAACCCCAGCACCTACGCCACCCGCAAACTCCGTTCGCGAGCAAGCTCGCTCCTACAAAAGCCCCCGCCATCCAGACATGAAAAAACCCGCCAATTGGCGGGTTTCTTCGCAAGGGCCGGATCAATTACTTGATCTTGGCTTCCTTGTAGATCACGTGCTTGCGAACGACCGGATCGAACTTCTTGATCTCGATCTTCTCAGGCTTGGTGCGCTTGTTCTTGTCGGTGGTGTAGAAGTGGCCGGTACCGGCGCTGGACACCAGACGGATCAGTTCACGCATGATTGCAGCTCCTTAGAATTTTTCGCCGCGGGCGCGCAGGTCGTTCAGGACGGCCTCGATGCCACGCTTGTCGATGATACGCATGCCCTTGGCGGAAACGCGCAGGCGTACGAAGCGCTTCTCGGACTCAACCCAGAAACGGTGGTGCTGCAGGTTCGGCAGGAAACGGCGGCGGGTTTTGTTGTGTGCGTGGGAAATGTTGTTCCCGGTAACCGGACCCTTACCGGTCACTTGGCAAACTCTCGACATGGCTCAGCCCTCTATAAACCACATGCCAAACCCGGCATGGGTTGGCTGCTTGAACTCGTTGATACTCGGTTTCCACCCGGGTCTTACCTGCCCGACCGCCACCCGATTCCGAGTCGACGGGGCAGGGCCCCAGAAAAGAGCGCAGCTTTATATCAGAAAGCCGCTTAGTGTCGCAAGGGAGCAAGCGGCTTATCCACATGCCGGCGCAGCGCGGCCGCGGCTCGGCGCCCTTGCCGTTCGTCGCCTTTCACCGTTGTCGCCGGCGGCGGCTTGGTCTAGGGTAGCCGGTTCAAGGCCGACAACGGCCTTGCATGACTGCGCCCAGCCCACGGGACGGGCATTTTCCCACCATTTCCGGAGTCCGTCATGCGTCTGCTTCCCCTCGCCCTGCTGCTCGCCCCCGCCCTGGCCGGCGCCAGCACCCTCAGTGTCTGCACCGAGGCCAGCCCCGACGGCTTCGACGTCGTGCAGTTCAATGCCCTGACCACCACCAACGCCTCGGCCGACGTGCTGATGAACCGCCTGGTGGAGTTCGACGCGGCGCAGGGCAAGGTGGTGCCAAGCCTGGCCGAGAGCTGGACGGTCTCCGCCGACGGTCTGACCTACGACTTCAAGCTGCGCGGCGGGGTGAAGTTCCACCATACCGACTACTTCAACCCCAGCCGCGAACTGGGCGCCGACGACGTGCTGTTCAGCTTCCGGCGCATGCTCGACCCCGCCGCCCCCTGGCACAAAGTGGCGCAGAGCGGCTTCCCCCACGCCCAGTCGCTGCAGCTGCCGGCCCTGATAAAAGGCCTGGAGAAGGTCGACGAACACCAGGTGCGCTTCACCCTGAGCCACCCCGACGCCACCTTCCTGCCCATGCTCAGCATGGGTTTCGCCTCCATCTATAGCGCCGAGTACGCCGACCAGTTGATGAAGGCCGGCACCCCGGAGAAGCTCAACGCCCAGCCCATCGGCAGCGGCCCCTTCGTCTTCAAGCGCTTCCAGAAGGACGCGCAGATCCGCTACACCGCCAACCCGGACTACTTCGCCGGCAAGCCGGCGGTGGACAATCTGCTGTTCGCCATCACCCCCGACGCCAACGTGCGCCTGCAGCGCCTGAAGCGCGGCGAATGCCAGATCGCCCTGTCGCCCAAGCCGCTGGACGTCGAGGCCGCGGCCAAGGACCCGGCCCTGCGCATAGAGCAGACGCCGGCATTCATGACCGCCTTCGTCGCCCTGAACAGCCAGCACCCGCCGCTGGACAAGCCCGAGGTGCGCCAGGCGATCAACCTCGCCTTCGACCGCCAGACCTACCTGAAGTCGGTGTTCGAGGGCAGCGCCACTGCCGCCGAGGGCGTCTACCCGCCGAACACCTGGAGCTATGCCAAGGACATCCCCGGCTATCCCCACGACCCCGCCCAGGCCAAGGCACTGCTGGAAAAGGCCGGCCTGAAGGACGGCTTCAAGACCACCATCTGGACGCGCCCCAGCGGCAGCCTGCTCAACCCCAACCCGAGCCTGGGCGCGCAGCTGCTGCAGGCCGACCTGGGCAAGGTCGGCATCCAGGCCGAGATCCGCGTGATCGAGTGGGGCGAACTGATCCGCCGCGCCAAGGCCGGCGAGCACGACCTGCTGTTCATGGGCTGGGCCGGCGACAACGGCGACCCGGACAACTTCCTCACCCCGCAGTTCTCCTGCGCCAGCGTGAAGTCCGGGCTGAACTTCGCGCGCTTCTGCGACCCAAAGCTGGATGGCCTGATCAGCCAGGGCAAGGCGCTGAGCGAGCAGGACAAGCGCAGCGCGCTCTACCACGACGCCCAGCAGCTGATCCACGACCAGGCCCTGTGGCTGCCGCTGGCGCACCCCACGGCCTCGGTGCTGCTGCGCAAGGAGGTCAAGGGCTACGCCGTGAACCCGTTCGGCCGTCAGGACTTCTCCAAGGTCAGCCTCTGAGGCGCCGTTCAACGTGGGGCCGGCGCGATACCGGCCCCACGGCGAGCCTCACACCCAGCCCATCTCCGCCATCGACAGCGGCTCGCCGTCGCCGACGATGAAGTGGTCGAGCACGCGCACATCCACCAGCGCCAGGGCATCCTTCAGGCGCTGCGTCAGCCTGCGGTCGGCCTGGCTCGGCTCGGTGATGCCCGAGGGATGGTTGTGACTGAGGATCAGCGCCGCGGCGTTGTGCGCCAGGGCGCGTTTGACCACCTGGCGCGGGTAGACGCTGGCGCTGTCGATGGAGCCGTGGAACAGCACCTCGAAGGCCAGGACGCGGTGGCGGCCGTCGAGGAACAGGCAGGCGAACACCTCGTGGGCCTCGTGGCGCAGCCGCGCCTTGAGGAAGTCGCGCACCGCCTGCGGGCTCTCCAGGGCGGAATCGCGGCGCAGCTGCTCGGCCAGGTGGCGGCGAGCCATCTCCAGCACCGCCTGCAGCTGGGCGTACTTGGCGCGGCCCAGGCCCAGGTGGCTGCTGAAGCTCGCCTGGTCCGCCTCCAGCAGCGCGCGCAGGCTGCCGAACTCGTGGAGCAGGCGCCGCGCCAGTTCCACCGCGCTACAACCGGCCACGCCGGTGCGCAGGAAGATGGCCAGCAGCTCGGCGTCGCTGAGGCTGGCCGCGCCGCGTTCGAGGAGTTTTTCCCGCGGGCGTTCCGCCGCGGGCCAGTGACGAATGCTCATGCAACCTCCCTGTCGAGCCGCCCGCTGTGCCGGGGCGGGCGCTGTGCTATCTTAGCCCGTCCCTTTCGCGCGACCGGAGGCCTGGGGAGGCGTCTCCGGCCCTGACGCGCGTCATCCAATTCCGAAGATAAGGCGGGCCTATGCAGCGGCTCTATCGAAAACGCATCGTCCTCGGCGTGGGCGGCGGTATTGCAGCCTACAAGAGCGCCGAACTGGTCCGCCGCCTGCGCGACCAGGGCGCGGAAGTCCGCGTGGTGATGACCCAGGGCGGCCGTGAGTTCATCACCCCGCTGACGCTCCAGGCGCTGTCCGGTCACCCGGTGCACCTGGACCTGCTCGACCCCGCCGCCGAAGCGGCCATGGGCCACATCGAGCTGGCTCGCTGGGCCGACCTGGTGCTGATCGCCCCGGCCACCGCGGACGTCATGGCGCGCCTGGCCCAGGGCGTGGCCAACGACCTGCTGACCACCCTGGTGCTGGCCACCGACGCCCAGGTCGCCCTGGCCCCGGCGATGAACCAGGCCATGTGGCGCGACCCGGCCACCCAGGCCAATGCCGAACTGCTGCGCGACCGCGGCCTGCGCTTCTTCGGCCCGGCCGCCGGCAGCCAGGCCTGCGGCGACGTCGGCCCCGGGCGCATGCTCGAGGCCGAGGAACTGGCCCAGCGCGCCGCCGACTGCTTCCAGTTCCTCTCGCTGACCGGCCAGCACGTGCTGATCACCGCCGGCCCGACCCAGGAAAACATCGACCCGGTGCGCTACATCACCAACCACAGCTCCGGGAAGATGGGCTTCGCCCTGGCCGAGGCCGCCGCCGAAGCCGGCGCACGGGTGACCCTGGTGACCGGTCCGGTGCACCTGCCGACGCCCGACCGGGTGAGCCGCGTCGACGTGGTCAGCGCCCGCGACATGCTCGCCGCCTGCGAAGCGGCGATGCCGGCCGACCTGCTGATCGCCGCCGCCGCGGTGGCCGACTACCGCCCAGAGCTGGTCGCCACGCAGAAACTGAAGAAGGACCCGACCACGGGCGACGGCCTGCTGCTTCAGCTGGTGCGCAACCCGGACATCCTCGCCACCCTCGCCCAGCGCGCCGACCGGCCGTTCAGCGTGGGCTTCGCCGCGGAGACCGAGAACCTGCTGGAGTACGCCTCGCGCAAGCTCAAGGACAAGAACCTCGACCTGATCGTGGCCAACGACGTGGCCAATCCCTCGATCGGTTTCAACAGCGAAGAGAACGCGATCACCGTGATCGACCGCGAATTGCACGAAACTGCCTTCGCCCAGACCAGCAAGGGCAAGATCGCCCGCCAGCTGATCGCCTTCATCGCCGACCGCCTCAACCAGCACTGAGAACCCGATGCATTCCCTGCAAGCCAAGATCCTCGACCCGCGCCTGGGCGCCGAATTCCCCCTGCCGCAGTACGCCACCCCCGGTTCCGCCGGCCTGGACCTGCGCGCCATGCTCAAGCAGGACACCGTCCTCGAACCCGGCCAGACGCTGCTGATCCCCACCGGCCTGTCCATCTACATCGCCGACCCGGGCCTGGCCGCGCTGGTGCTGCCGCGCTCCGGCCTGGGCCACAAGCACGGCGTGGTGCTGGGCAACCTGGTCGGGCTGATCGACTCGGACTACCAGGGCGAACTGATGGTCTCCTGCTGGAACCGCGGCAACACCCCCTTCACCATCGCCATCGGCGAGCGCATCGCCCAACTGGTGCTGGTGCCGGTGGTGCAGGCGCATTTCGAGCTGGTCGACAGCTTCGACGAAAGCCAGCGTGGCGCCGGCGGTTTCGGGCACTCGGGCAGCCACTGACACAATCCTCCAGGACGATTCGCCGAGGAGATGTTGCATGAAACTTTTCCAACGCAGTGCCAAGGGAACGGCCGACCTGCCGGAAGTCGCCCCGCCGCCGAAGGTTTCGGCGGGCCCGGCGTCCCGGCCGGAACTCAAGTCGCTGCTGCCGGCCCTCGGCGTTGCGACCCTCGGCGTGGCCGCCGCCGGCGTCCTGCTGTGGCTGACGCTGTTCGGCAGCGCCGAGCAGATGCACCGCCAGCAGCTGGCCAGCGCCTGGGGCGAAAGCCAGTCCGGCGTCCTGCGCCAGGCCCTGCTCCAGCTCGCCGCCGACACCCGTAGCGCCGCCGCCAACCCCGCGCTGCTGCCGGCGCTGGCCGATGCCAACAGCGCCCGCGCCCTGGAGGCCACCCTCGCCCACTGGCACCAGGACGGCCTGGTGGACGTCCACCTCAACGCCAGCGGCCAGGCCAGCCAGGACAACCAGCGCCCCGGCCCGCTGAACTACGCCGCCCTGGACATGCTGCGCCGCGCCGAGAGCGGGCAGAACGTCGCCCCCGAGGCCTACCGCGTCGGCCAGCGCTGGCTGCTCTACAGCGCCACGGCGCTGCGCGGCCCGGACAACGCCATCCAGGGCAGCCTGATGCTGGTCTTCGACCTGCAGCGCCTGCTCAAGGCCCTGCCGGACATGCCCGCCGACACCGGCCAGTTGCAACTGGCCCAGCAGTTCGGCAGCTCGCCGGCGCAGGTCCTGCTGCAACGCGGCGAGGCCGGTAACGCCGCACCGCTGAACCTGGCCAGCGGCAACCCGAACTGGAAACTCAGCTTCACCCCCGGCCCGGCCCTGACCGCCGCGTTGTATCCGCCGGCGCTGCTGGGCTGCGCCGCACTGCTGGCGCTGGCCGGCGCGCTGCTCGGCGTGTACCTCGCGCAGAGCGCCCTGCAACGGCGCCTGCGCCAGGACGCCCAGGCCATCGGTCAGTACTTGCAGGAACTCGGTGGCCAGCGCACTGCCAAAGCACCTGAAGTCGGCCTCGCCGCACTGCAACCGCTGGCCCAGGCGCTGGCGCGGCAGCCCAGGCGAAAGGCCGAGCCCCCGGCCCCCGCCAGCCCCGCACCGGCCCCCGAGCCCCGCCCAGTGGCGGCGAAGATCGACAAGCCGGCCAGCGCCGAGACGCAGCTGGTCGACCCACTGTTCCAGAACACCGACATTCTGGACATCGACATTCTTGATGAAGACCAGGACCTCCTGGGATTGGAGCAAACCCCCGCCATGAGCACGCCCAAAGCCCCGCAACTGCCCGCCAGCATCTTCCGCGCCTACGATATCCGCGGCGTGGTCGGCGACACCCTGACCGCCGAGACCGCCTACTGGGTGGGCCGCGCCATCGGTTCCGAGAGCCTGGCCCGCGGCGAGCCCTGCGTCAGCGTCGGCCGCGACGGCCGCCTGTCGGGCCCGGAGCTGGTCCAGCAACTGATCCAGGGCCTGCTCGACTGCGGCTGCCAGGTCACCGACATCGGCATGGTGCCGACCCCGGTGCTGTACTACGCGGCCAACGTCCTGGAAGGCAAGTCGGGCGTGATGCTCACCGGCAGCCACAACCCGCCGAACTACAACGGCTTCAAGATCGTCGTCGCTGGCGAGACCCTGGCCAACGAGCAGATCCAGGCCCTGCGCGAGCGCATCGAGAACAACGACCTCGCCAGCGGCGTGGGCAACGTGCAGCAGGTGGACATCCTGCCGCGCTACTTCCAGCAGATCCGCGACGACATCGCCCTGGCCAAGCCGCTGAAAGTGGTGGTGGACTGCGGCAACGGCGTCGCCGGCGTGATCGCCCCGCAACTGATCGAGGCCCTGGGCTGCACCGTCATCCCGCTGTACTGCGACGTCGACGGCACCTTCCCCAACCACCACCCGGACCCGGGCAAGCCGGAGAACCTCGAAGACCTGATCGCCAAGGTCAGGGAAACCGGCGCCGACCTCGGCCTGGCCTTCGACGGCGACGGCGACCGCGTGGGCGTGGTGACCAACGAAGGCACCATCATCTACCCCGACCGCCTGCTGATGCTGTTCGCCAAGGACGTGGTCTCGCGCAACCCGGGCGCCGACATCATCTTCGACGTCAAGTGCACCCGCCGCCTGATCTCGCTGATCAGCGGCTACGGCGGCCGCCCGGTGATGTGGAAGACCGGCCACTCGCTGATCAAGAAGAAGATGAAGGAGACCGGCGCGCTGCTGGCCGGCGAGATGAGCGGCCACATCTTCTTCAAGGAGCGCTGGTACGGCTTCGACGACGGCATCTACAGCGCCGCCCGCCTGCTGGAGATCATCAGCCTCGACAAACGCGACAGCGAGCATGTGTTCTCGGCCTTCCCGCTGGACGTCTCAACACCGGAAATCAACATCACCGTCACCGACGAGAGCAAGTTCGCCCTGATCGAAGCGCTGCAGCGCGACGGCCAGTGGGGCGAGGCCAACCTCACCACCCTCGACGGCGTGCGTGTCGATTATCCCAAGGGCTGGGGCCTGGTACGCGCCTCCAACACCACGCCGGTGCTGGTGCTGCGCTTCGAGGCGGATTCCGAAGCCGAACTGGAACGCATCAAGGACGTGTTCCGCAACCAGCTCAAGGCGGTCGACCCCGCCCTGACCATCCCCTTCTGACCTGACCATGCCGGAGTCCAGCACCATGTCCCAGAGCCGCGATGACGCAGCCCAGGTAGCCCGCGTCCTTGCCGAAGCGCTTCCCTACATCCGCCGTTTCGTCGGCAAGACGCTGGTCATCAAGTACGGCGGCAACGCCATGGAGACCGACGAGCTGAAGAACAGCTTCGCCCGCGACGTGGTGCTGATGAAGGCGGTCGGCATCAACCCGGTGGTGGTGCACGGCGGCGGCCCGCAGATCGGCGACCTGCTCAACCGCCTGTCCATCGAGAGCCACTTCATCGACGGCATGCGCGTCACCGACGCGCAGACCATGGACGTGGTGGAGATGGTCCTCGGCGGCCAGGTGAACAAGGACATCGTCAACCTGATCAACCGCCACGGCGGCAGCGCCATCGGCCTGACCGGCAAGGACGCCGAGCTGATCCGCGCGAAGAAGCTCACCGTCACCCGCCAGACGCCGGAGATGACCAAGCCGGAAATCATCGACATCGGCCACGTCGGCGAAGTCACCGGGGTCAACACCGAGCTGCTGAACATGCTGGTCAAGGGCGACTTCATCCCGGTGATCGCGCCCATCGGCGTCGGCGCCAACGGCGAGTCGTACAACATCAACGCAGACCTGGTGGCCGGCAAGGTGGCCGAGGCGCTGAAGGCCGAGAAGCTGATGCTGCTGACCAACATCGCCGGCCTGATGGACAAGCAGGGCCAGGTGCTCACCGGCCTGACCACCGAGCAGGTCGACAGCCTGATCGCCGACGGCACCATCTACGGCGGCATGCTGCCGAAGATCCGCTGCGCCCTGGAAGCGGTACAGGGCGGCGTGACCAGCGCGCACATCATCGATGGCCGCGTGCCCAACGCCGTGCTGCTGGAAATCTTCACCGACAGCGGCGTCGGCACCCTGATCAGCAACCGCAAGCCGCGTCACTGAGCACTACCCGCCACGGCGCCCGCCGTGGCGGTTCCCCTCTGCCTCCCGGAGGCCGCAATGCCTTCAGCCTTTCCCGAACGCCATGAATTCCGCTTCTTCCACGGCCTGCGCGTGCGCTGGTCGGAAGTCGACCCGCAGGGCATCGTCTTCAACGGCAACTACCTGACCTACGCGGACGTCGCCACCACCGAGTACTACCGCAACCTGGAGATCCGCTACCCGGCCGACCTGCTGCGCGGCGGCGGCGACCTGTTCGCGGTGAAGAGCAGCCTGGAGTACTTCGCCCCGGCGCGCTACGACGACTGGCTGGACATGGGCGTGCGCGTCGCCCGCCTTGGGCGCAGCAGCCTGACCTTCCAGGTGGCGATCTGGTGCGAGGAGCAGCCGCTGACCCTCGGCGAGCTGATCTACGCCTACGCCAACGACCAGCGACAGAGCCAGCCCCTGCCGGGCTGGCTGCGCGAGCGCATCACGAAATTCGAGCACTTGCCCGTCGACTGACGGACTAGCGGGAGGCGCCAAGCAATTGCGCCAGGCGCGCGCGGTCGGCGTCGAAGGAGGTCTTGGCCTGGGCGCGCAGCTGCTGGTAGTGGGCGATGTCGCGCAGCAGGCGCTGCTCCTCGTCCTTCAGGTTGGCCAACTGCTCGACCAGCTGCTGCGGCACCTGGCGCCCGGCGCGCTCGGCGTCGGCGGCCTGGGCCTGCAGGTTGCCCTGCTGCGTCTTCAGCGACTGCAGGTTGCCCCGGGCCACGCTGCTCAGGCCATCCAGCTCGGCCAGCTTGCGCTCGCGGGCGCGGTCGACGTCCTCGACGCTGGTGTACAGGCGCAGCAACTGGGCATCCGAACTGGCCTGGGCGGCAGCGGCCTTGCGCTGCTGGATTTCCTCCGCGGTCGGCGCCGGCGGCACCACGCGGATCACCCGCCCCTGCTCGTTGAGCACCTCGTAGCCCTTGCCGATGTACTGCGACGGCACGCCCAGGCGATCGATGACGGTCACGCCCTTGTCGTTGACGTAGCGGTACATCTCGACGGCGCCGCCGGACGAGGGTTTGCCGGCGGAATTCGCCGCCAGCAACGGCCCGGCCAGCCCGACGGCCAGCAACCCCATCAATGCACCACGGCGAAAAGCACCCTGCTTGGCCATGCCGGACACCCTGTTCTGGTTAGATTCCGTACTGCGCGCGATAGGCCTCGACCGCCGGCAGGTGGCGCTTGAGCTCGGCGTCGCCGGCCAGGTACTCCAGGACCTGCTCCAGCGACACGATGCTGACCACCGGCATGCCGAAGTCGCGCTCCACTTCCTGGATCGCCGACAGCTCGCCGCGGCCGCGCTCCTGGCGGTTCAGCGCGATCAGCGTGCCGGCGGCCTTGGCGCCCTGGGCCTCGATGATCTGCATGACCTCGCGGATCGCGGTGCCGGCGGTGATCACGTCGTCGACGATCAGCACCCGGCCGGCCAGCGGCGCGCCCACCAGGGTGCCGCCTTCGCCGTGGTCCTTGGCTTCCTTGCGGTTGAAGCACCAGGGCAGGTCGCGCCCGTGCTGCTCGGCCAGGGCCACCGCTGTAGCGGCCGCCAGAGGGATTCCTTTATAGGCCGGGCCGAACAGGACATCGAAATCGATGCCGCTGTCGACGACCGCGGCGGCGTAGAAGCGCCCCAGCTTGGCCAATGCCAGGCCACTGTTGAACAGGCCGGCATTGAAGAAATAGGGGCTGGTGCGCCCGGACTTGAGCGTGAATTCGCCGAAGCGCAGAACGCCGCGCTCGATAGCGAAACGGATGAAATCGCGTTGATATGCCTGCATGGGAGAGAACCGGCCGGTATGAATTTAGCTAAACCGTTTGAGCTCGGGTATCATACACACACGTGATTTTGGGGGCCATTTATGCGGATCATCAGTGTGAACGTGAATGGTATTCAGGCTGCAGCCGAGCGGGGATTGCTCAGCTGGTTGCAAGCCCAGAATGCCGACGTGATCTGCTTGCAGGATACCCGCGCCTCCGCTTTCGATCTGGACGACCCGTCCTACCAGCTGGACGGCTACTTCCTGTACGCCTGCGACGCCGAAGTGCCCAGCCAGGGTGGCGTCGCAATCTATAGTCGTCTGCAACCCAAGGCCGTCATAAGCGGGCTGGGTTTCGAGATGGCCGATCGTTACGGGCGCTACCTGCAAGCCGATTTCGATAAGGTGAGTATTGCCAGCATTCTTCTGCCGAGCGGGCAGGAGGGTGATGAGAACCTGAACCAGAAGTTCAAGTTCATGGAAGACTTCGCCGCCTACCTGAACAAGCAGCGCCGCAAGCGCCGCGAGTACATCTATTGTGGGTCGCTGTACCTGGCCCACAACAAGCTGGACGTGAAGAACTGGCGCGAATGCCAGCAGATGCCCGGCTTCCTCGCGCCCGAGCGCGGCTGGATGGACGAGGTGTTCGGCAACATGGGCTACGTCGATGCCCTGCGCGAGGTCAACCGCGAAGGCGACCAGTACAGCTGGTGGCCGGACAGCGAGCAGGCCGAGATGCTGAACCTGGGCTGGCGCTTCGACTACCAGATCCTCACCCCGGGCCTGCGCCGCTTCGTGCGCAACGCCAAGCTGCCGCGGCAGCCGCGCTTCTCGCGCCACGCGCCGCTGATCATCGACTACGACTGGACGTTGAGCATCTGACGGCAGCCCGCGCCCTCCCGGCCGATCGCCGGCCTTGCCGGCGGGATCGCGGACAAAGTCCGCTCCTACGGGGATATGTCGTACCGCATGACCAAGGCGCCCGGCACGGCGGCGTATAACCGCGAACGGTTATACGCCCTACGGCCCTGGGTTCCCGCGTTCGCGGGAACCCAATAGACACGCTCCTACGCCACCCCACCCGCGCCATTCCCCTGTAGGAGCGCGCCCTGCGCGCGAATCGCGGGCAGGGCCCGCTCCTACAAAGAGCGCTTTCGCCTACTTCAACGGCCGCCAGGTGAACGGATAGCGGTAGTCGCGGCCCTCGTTGGCCTTGACCCCGGCGATCACGGTCAGCACCAGGGCGCCGGCGCAGACCAGCGCCAGCAGCAGGAAGCCGATCACCAGCAGGCAGAGGAAGAAGCTGACCAGCATCGCCAGGCTGACGGTGATCTGGAAGTTCAGCGCTTCCTTGCCCTGGCTGTCGACGAAGGGATCGGACTCGCGCTTGATCTGCCAGACGATCAGCGGCCCCAACAGGTTGCCGAAGGGAAAGACCAGCCCGAGGAAGGCGGAGAAGTGGCAGAACATCGCCCACTGCCGGGCTTCCTGGCTCGGCCGCGCTTGCAGTTCGTCGTTCATCCCCGCCCCTCCCGCGTCAGTCGGCCAGCGCAGCGCGCTGCAGTTCGAAGATTTCCTGCATGCCCTGCTGCGCCAGTTCCAGCATGGCGTTCAACTCGGCCGGCTTGAACGGCTCGCCCTCGGCGGTGCCCTGCACCTCGATGAAGCCGCCGGCATCGGTCATCACCACGTTCAGGTCGGTCTCGGCGGCGGAATCCTCCAGGTAGTCCAGGTCGAGCACCGGCACGCCCTGGTAGATGCCCACGGAGACCGCGGCGACCATCTGCTTGAGCGGGTTGCCCTTGAGCGAACCGCGTTTCTTCAGCACCGCCAGGGCGTCGATCAGCGCCACGGTGGCGCCGGTGATGGACGCGGTGCGGGTGCCGCCGTCGGCCTGGATCACGTCGCAGTCGATGTACAGGGTGTTCTCGCCCAGCTTGGTCAGGTCCAGCGCGGCGCGCAGCGAACGGCCGATCAGGCGCTGGATCTCCAGGGTGCGGCCGCCCTGCTTGCCTCGGCTGGCCTCGCGGGCATTCCGCTCGCCGGTGGAGCGCGGCAGCATGCCGTACTCGGCGGTCAGCCAGCCCTGCCCCTGGCCCTTGAGGAAGCGCGGCACGCCACTCTCGGCGCTCACGGTGCAGATCACCTTGGTGTCGCCGAACTCCACCAGAACCGAACCCTCGGCATGCTTGGTGTAGTGGCGGGTGATGCGGATCGGGCGCAACTGGTCGGCGGCGCGGCCACTGGGACGGTTCATCGAGACTTCCTATGCGAGATTGAATCGGATACTGGCCGCCATTATAGAGGCCCCGGCAGCCAGGCAACCACCGCCGGCGTGCGGCGGCCGGCCCCGCTGGGGTACAATTGCCGGTTCACGATGACATTTCATCGCTTTCAGCCGAATCACAGCGAGGTAGCCCCATGGTTCACAGCATGACCGCCTTCGCCCGCGTCGAACGGGCCGGGACCAATGGGACCCTGAGCTGGGAACTGCGCTCGGTGAACCACCGCTACCTGGAACCGAACCTGCGCCTGCCGGAAACCTTCCGCGACCTCGAAGGGCCGGTGCGCGAGGCGCTGCGCCAGGGCCTGTCGCGCGGCAAGGTGGAATGCACCCTGCGCTTCAACGAGGACACCGCCGGCAAGCCGCTGCAGGTCGACCGCGAGCGCGCCGCGCAACTGGTGGCCGCCGCCGAGGGCGTGGCCGCGCTGATCAAGCAGCCGGCGCTGATCGACCCGCTGGCCGTGCTGGCCTGGCCGGGCGTGCTGGTGGGCGACGCCGCCGACCCGCAGGCGCTCAACGCCGAAGCCATGGCCGCCTTCAACCAGGCGCTGGACGAGCTCAAGGCCGGCCGTGCCCGCGAAGGCGCGGAACTGGCGCGGATCATCGACGAACGCCTGGGCGCCATGCAGGAAGAAGTGGCCAACCTGCGCGAACTGGTGCCGCAGATGCTCGGCAACCAGCGGCAGAAGATCCTCGACCGCTTCGCCGAATTGAAGCTGGAAGCCGACCCGCAGCGCCTGGAGCAGGAAATGGTCCTGCTGGCGCAGAAGAGCGACGTCGCCGAGGAACTCGACCGCCTGAGCACCCACGTCGCCGAGGTGCGCCGCGTGCTCAAGGCCGGTGGCGCCGCCGGCCGCCGCCTGGACTTCCTCATGCAGGAACTCAACCGCGAGGCCAACACCCTCGGCTCCAAGGCCTTCGACCCGCGCTCGACCCAGGCCGCGGTGAACCTCAAGGTGCTCATCGAACAGATGCGCGAGCAGGTCCAGAATATCGAGTGAGCCGCACGCTCGCTTTCCACCCATAGCCCCAGGATTCAGTCATGTCCGGCACCCTCTACATCGTTTCCGCGCCTTCCGGCGCCGGCAAGACCAGCCTGGTGAAGTCGCTGCTCGAGGCCATGCCCAGCGTGCGCGTCTCGGTCTCCCACACCACCCGCGGCATGCGCCCGGGCGAGGTGGACGGGGTGAACTACCACTTCGTCGGCCGCGACACCTTCACCGCCATGCTCGAACGCGACGAATTCCTCGAGCACGCCGAAGTCTTCGGCAACCTCTACGGCACCTCGCAGCGCTGGGTGGAAAAGACCCTCGCCGAAGGCCTCGACCTGATCCTCGAGATCGACTGGCAGGGCGCCCAGCAGGTGCGCCGGCTGATGCCCCGCGCGCAGTCGATCTTCATCCTGCCGCCGAGCCAGCACGCCCTGCGCCAGCGCCTGACCAACCGTGGCCAGGACAGCGACGAGGTGATCGAGCGGCGCATGCGCGAGGCAGTCAACGAAATGAGTCACTACGTCGAATACGATCATCTGGTGATCAACGACGATTTCGCCCATGCTCTGGAAGACCTCAAGTCGATCTTCCGTGCCCGCCAGCTGCGCCAGGACGCCCAGCAGAAGCGCCACGAGCGGTTGCTAGAGGAGCTGTTGCAGCCGTCGGCATAACAAACGGCCCTTCCATAAAGATTGGCGATTTTTTAGACTATTCAGTCCGCCCGGAAACCCGGGCTCCATTTTTCCGCAACGAGGAACACCATGGCCCGCGTCACCGTCGAAGACTGCCTGGACAACGTCGATAACCGTTTCGAGCTGGTCATGCTCGCCACCAAGCGCGCGCGCCAGCTGGCCACCGGCGGCAAGGAGCCGAAGGTAGCCTGGGAAAACGACAAGCCCACCGTGGTCGCCCTGCGCGAGATCGCTTCCGGCCTGGTCGATGCTGAAGTCGTTCAGCAGGAGGACGTGGTTGAAGAAGAACCGCTGTTCGCCGCCTTCGAAGACGAGGCCAACAACGAGGCCCTGTAATTCGATGACCGGCCGACGACCACAGGCGCCGTCCACTCGGCAGGGGGTGATGCCTTGCCGAGCATAGACGCCTTCGCCGACCGGCTCTCGAGCTATCTCGGTCCGGACCAGGTCAACCTGGTCCGCCGTGCCTACTACTACGCCGAGCAGGCCCACGACGGGCAGCGCCGCCGCAGCGGCGAGGCCTACGTCACCCATCCGCTCGCCGTCGCCAACATCCTCGCCGACATGCACATGGACCATCAGAGCCTGATGGCGGCCATGCTGCACGACGTGATCGAGGACACCGGCATCGCCAAGGAAGCGCTCACCGCGCAGTTCGGCGAAACCGTCTCGGAACTGGTGGACGGGGTCAGCAAGCTGACCCAGATGAACTTCGAGTCCAAGGCCGAGGCCCAGGCCGAGAACTTCCAGAAGATGGCCATGGCCATGGCCCGCGACATCCGCGTGATCCTGGTCAAGCTGGCCGACCGCCTGCACAACATGCGCACCCTGGAAGTGCTGTCCGGCGAGAAGCGCCGGCGCATCGCCAAGGAAACCCTGGAAATCTACGCACCCATCGCCAACCGCCTGGGCATGCACAGCATGCGCGTGGAATTCGAGGACCTGGGCTTCAAGGCCATGCACCCGATGCGCTCCGAGCGCATCCGCCAGGCGGTGAAGAAGGCCCGCGGCAACCGTCGCGAGATCGTCGGCAAGATCCAGGAATCGCTGGTCAACTGCCTCGCCCGCGAGGGCATGGAAGGCCAGGTGCTGGGCCGCGAGAAGCACCTGTTCAGCATCTACAAGAAGATGCGCGGCAAGCGCAAGGCGTTCAACGAGATCATGGACGTCTACGCCTTCCGCATCATCGTCGACAAGGTCGACACCTGCTACCGCGTGCTCGGCGCCGTGCACAACCTGTACAAGCCGTTCCCCGGTCGCTTCAAGGACTACATCGCGATTCCCAAGGCCAACGGCTACCAGTCGCTGCACACCACCCTGTTCGGCATGCACGGCGTGCCCATCGAGATCCAGATCCGCACCCGCGAGATGGAAGAGATGGCCAACCACGGCATCGCCGCGCACTGGCTGTACAAGTCCAACGAGGACGAGGTGCAGAAAGGCACCCACGCCCGCGCCCGCCAGTGGGTCAAGGGCATCCTCGAACTGCAGCAGCGCGCCGGCAACTCGCTGGAATTCATCGAGAACGTGAAGATCGACCTGTTCCCGGACGAGGTCTACATCTTCACGCCCAAGGGCCGCATCATGGAGCTGCCCAAGGGCTCCACGGCGGTGGACTTCGCCTACGCGGTGCACACCGACGTCGGCAACAGCTGCATCGCCTGCCGCATCAACCGCCGCCTGGCGCCGCTGTCCGAACCGCTGCAGAGCGGCCAGACGGTGGAGATCGTCACCGCGCCGGGCACCCGGCCGAACCCGGCCTGGCTCAACTTCGTGGTCACCGGCAAGGCGCGCACGCACATCCGCCACGCGCTCAAGCAGCAGCGCCGCTCCGAGTCCATCAGCCTCGGCGAACGCCTGCTGAACAAGACCCTCGCCGGCTTCGACAGCCACCTGGAGAAAATCCCCGCCGAACGCATCCAGGGCGTGCTCAACGAGTACCGCATGGAAGTCTTCGAGGACCTGCTCGAAGAAATCGGCCTGGGCAACCGCATGGCCTACGTGGTCGCCCGCCGCCTGCTCTCCAGCGAAGGCGACGCCGCCGCCACCAACGCCGAGGGGCCGCTGGCGATCCGCGGCACCGAGGGCCTGGTGTTGAGCTACGCCAAGTGCTGCACGCCGATCCCCGGCGACCCCATCGTCGGCCACCTGTCGGCCGGCAAGGGCATGGTGGTGCACCTGGAAAGCTGCAGGAACATCAGCGAAATCCGCAACAACCCGGAAAAATGCATCCAGCTCAGCTGGGCCAAGGATGTCACCGGCGAGTTCAACGTCGAGCTGCGCGTCGAGTTGGAACACCAGCGCGGCCTGATCGCCCTGCTTGCGACCAGCGTCAACGCCGCCGACGGCAACATCGAGAAGATCAGCATGGACGAGCGCGACGGTCGCGTCAGCGTGGTCCAATTGGTGGTCAGCGTGCACGACCGCGTGCACCTGGCCCGCGTCATCAAGAAGCTGCGCGCGCTCAAGGGGGTGGTCCGGATCACCCGCGTGCGCAGCTGATCCCACCCCTCGCAAGGAGTCGACATGACCAAGACCGTTATCCACACCGACAAGGCCCCCGCGGCCATCGGCACCTACTCCCAGGCGATCAAGGCCGGCAACACCGTCTACGTCTCCGGGCAGATCCCGCTGAACCCGCAGACCATGGAACTGGTCGAGGGCTTCGAGGAGCAGACCGTCCAGGTGTTCGAGAACCTCAAGGCGGTGATCGAGGCTTCCGGCGGCTACCTGCACGACGTGGCCAAGCTGAACATCTTCCTCACCGACCTGTCGCACTTCGCCAAGGTCAACGAGATCATGGGCCGCTACTTCACCCAGCCCTACCCGGCGCGCGCCGCCATCGGCGTGGCCGCCCTGCCCAAGGGCGCCCAGGTCGAGATGGACGCCATCGTCGTCCTGGAGTAATCCTCTCCTCCCGAACGGGGCCCTCGCGGCCCCGTTCGTTTTTCCCCCGTTCGTCCGCAAGGAGCACCCGCATGCGTCGCGCCCTCGTCCTGAGCGCCCTGCTTGGCCTGCTGACCGGCTGCGCCGGTACCCCCGATCCGTCCGGCACCTGGATCAACCAGGCCGCCATCGACGCCGCCAGCAAGAGCGGCAAGCTGCGCGAGGCGCTGCTGGCCTACGGGCCCAACCTGGAATGGCGGCTCGACACCAAGAGCCAGCAGGCGACCTACAGCAACGGTTTCGAACAGGGCGAAGGCCAGCTGAGCCAGGACCCGGCGGACAAGAAGCACTGGCAGGTGGCCTTCTACGGCAGCAAGCAGGAAGAGCTGGCGGTGGACGGCAAGCAACTGCTGCAGGTGGGCAGTGAGAACTGGCCGGAGCAGCGCTTCGCCCGTCCCGAACAGCAGGGCCCGGCGCCCATCGGCGCCAGCTTCCAGCGCGCCCTGTACGGCAGTTTCCTCAAGGGCACCTGGGTGATCCAGGAAGGTGCGGGCCAGGGCAGCAAGGTGACCTTCCAGGCCGACGGCCGCGTGGAGGGCATGCCCAGCGCCGACCGCTACGCCCTGTGCCTGGCCGGCGACTGCGCGGCCATGAGCGGCGACAGCGACAGCATCTGGCTGCAGCAGGGCCGCCAGGGCCGCGAATACCTGTTCCAGCGCGAGGACGACAAGCTGGAACTCTTCGAAGCGGTGAACCGCGCCCAGGCCGACGAAATGCCCGAATATGCCCCGGGCAAGCGCGTCTGGCTGCTGGAACGCGACTGAGCCGCCGGCGCCGCCCCGCGCGGCGCCTTCAGCGCACGCCCAGCCAGAGCAACCAGCCGCCCAGCGCCAGCAGCAGGGCGCCGCAGGTGCGGTCCAGCGTGCGCACCCGGCGCTGCAGCCAGCCGCGCCAGCGCCGCCGATCCAGCAAGCGCACCAGGGCCAGGTCCCAGAGCAGCACCACCGCACCCATCCACAGCACGCAGGCGCCCAGCGCCCAGCCCGGCAGCTGGAAGGGTCCGAGCACACCGAACAGCCCGGTGTAGAAGATCGGCAGCTTGGGATTCAGGCTGCTGGCCAGGAAGCCCTCGCGCAGGCCGTGGAAGAAACCTCCAGCGCGCTGCCCGACGGTTTCGCCGGGAATCTCCAGTTCGCGCCGCGCCAGCACGGCCTGGGCGCCCAGCCAGACGAAGTAGACCCCGCCCAGCAGCTGCACCATCCGCAGGCCGTGGCTCGCCAGGTCGGGCAGTTGGCCGAGGACCAGCAGCACCAGCCCCATGCTCGCCAGGTTGGCCAGGGCGATGCCGCTGGCGCAGCCGTCGGCATGGCGGCGACCGCGCAGCAAGGCGGCGCGGATCAGCAGGAAGAAGTCCGGCCCCGGCGACAGCAGGGCTGCGAAATGGGTGCTGGCGACCAGCGCGAAGGCGGCGAACATGGCGTTCTCCCGGAAGTGGCGGGAGGCCAGTCTGGCCAGGTGGCACGGCGGTGGTCTTGTAGGAAACTCAGGTGCGCGTGGCGCTGCGGAAACGCCCCGGGGTCACGCCGGTGAAGCGGCGGAAGGTGCCGGAGAAATGCGCCTGGTCGCAGAAGCCCAGCTCCAGTGCCGCCTCGATGGGCGTGGCGCCCTCCACCAGCAGGCGCTTGGCCTCGCGTACCCGGCGCTGCAGCAGGTAGGTGTGCGGCGGCACGCCGTAGGCGCGGCGGAAACTCTCGATCAGGTGACGCGGGTGGCGCTGCACCAGGGCGGCCAGTTGCTCCAGGCTCACCGCCTCGCGGTAATGGCTTTCCAGGTAGTCGCGCAGCCGCGCGGTGACGCCGCCGTCGCGACTCGCCAAGGCCGCCGGGCGCATGCCGCCGTGGCGCACGAAGACCAGCTCCAGCAGCGCCAGCAATTCACTCTCCAGGCCCAGCGCATCGTTGCGCTCGAATTCGCCGGCCACCCGCGCCAGGGCTTGCGCGACCAAGCCATCGTCGCCCGGGTTCAATTCCTGGAAGCCGCGCGGCAACTGCTTGCGACCCAGCAACGGCAGCAACCGCGATTCCTCGATGTAGAGCATGTGGTAGACCAGCCGCTCGCTCTCGGCGTTGCCGGTGTGCGGCTCCTCCGGGTTCATCAGCGACAGGGTACCGGCCGGCAGCACGTGGCGCGCGCCCCGGCACTGGTAGCCGCCGGCGCCCTGGAGGATGGCGCCGATGGCGAAGGCGTCGTGGCTGTGGCGGCCGAACGGCTGGCCGGAGAAGTCCGCATGGAACAGCTCCACCCCGGGTAGCCAGGAGCGCGCCAGCAGCCGGTTGGCGTCCACCTCAGTCCTCGCGCCCGGCGAGGATGGCGGCGTAGCCCTCGCGGTAGCTGGGGTAGCGCGGCGCCCAGCCCAGCGCCCTGGCGCGGGCGTTGCTGCAGCGCTTGCTACCGGTGCGGCGCACGCTCTGCTCGTCCGCCCAGTGGCTGACGCCCATGAGCTCGCGCAGGTAGCCCACAACCTCGGCCAGCGGCGCCGGCGCGTCGTCCACGCCGATATAGCAGTCTTCCAGCGGCTTGCCCTCAGCATCGGCGCGCAGCAGGCAGGCCAGCAGCCCGGCGGCGTCCTCGGCGTGAATGCGGTTGGCGTACAGCGGCGGCTCGACGGCCACCCGGTAGCCTTCGCGCACCTGCTTGAGCAGCCACTCCCGGCCCGGGCCGTAGATGCCGGTCAGGCGCACCACGCTCGCGGGAATGCCGCTGTCCAGCGCCACGCGCTCGGCATCGAGCATGATCCGCCCGGAATACTGCTGGGCCTCGGCGGGCGAGGTCTCGTCGATCCACTCGCCGTCCGCCTGGGCGTAGACGCCGCTGCTGGAGACGAACAGCACACGCTTGGGCCGCTGCCCGCGCTGCTGCAGCCAACCCAGGCAGTGGCGCAGGCCCTCGACGTAGGCGGCGCGGTAGCCGGCCTCGTCGTGCTGGGTCGCGGCGGCGGCGTACACCAGGTAGTCCAGCTCGCCCTCGGGCCAGGCCGACGGGCACTCGGCGCAGCCCAGGTCGCCGGCCACCGGCAGGATGCCCGCGGGCAGCGCGGCAGTATCACGGCGCAGCCCGTATACGCGCCAGCCCTCGGCGGCCAACTGGCGGCCGAGGCGGCTGCCGACGTCGCCGCAACCGGCGATCAGAACATTCGCAGGCATCTTCGCCTCCTAAAGACAGGGCCCCGGAGTTTAGCGCGGTTGGTTCGCAACCGCGCAGCCGCTATGCTTGGCCCAACTCAACGGATTAGTCGCCATGACCCTCACCGAACTGCGCTACATCGTCACGCTCGCCCAGGAGCAGCATTTCGGCCGCGCCGCCGAGCGCTGCCACGTCAGCCAGCCGACCCTGTCGGTCGGCGTGAAGAAGCTGGAGGACGAGCTCGGCGTGCTGATCTTCGAGCGCAGCAAGAGCGCGGTGCGCCTCACCCCGGTGGGCGAAGGCATCGTGGCCCAGGCGCAGAAGGTGCTGGAGCAGGCCCAGGGCATCCGCGAGCTGGCCCAGGCCGGCAAGAACCAGCTGACCTCGCCGTTGAAGGTCGGCGCCATCTACACCATCGGCCCCTACCTGTTCCCGCACCTGATCCCGCAGCTGCACCGGGTGGCGCCGCAGATGCCGCTGTACATCGAGGAGAACTTCACCCACATCCTGCGCGACAAGCTGCGCACCGGCGAGCTGGACGCGATCATCATCGCCCTGCCGTTCCAGGAGGCCGACGTCCTCACCCTGCCGCTGTTCGACGAGCCCTTCTACGTGCTGATGCCGGCCGACCACCCCTGGACCGCCCGGCAGACCATCGACGCCGAGATGCTCAACGACAAGAGCCTGCTGCTGCTCGGCGAGGGCCACTGCTTCCGCGACCAGGTGCTGGAAGCCTGCCCGACCACCCGCCGGGGCGAGGAGAACCGCCACACCACCGTGGAATCCAGCTCGCTGGAGACCATCCGCCACATGGTCGCCTCCGGCCTGGGCGTGTCGGTGCTGCCGTTCTCGGCGGTAGACAGCCACCATTACGCCCCCGGGGTGATCGAGATCCGCCCGTTCACCCCGCCGGCGCCGTTGCGCACCGTGGCCATCGCCTGGCGCGCCAGCTTCCCGCGGCCGCGCGCCATCGAGGTGCTGGCCGACTCCATCCGCCTCTGCTCGGTGGCCCGGCCGACCGCCAAGGGCGACGCCCAACCGGCATGACCGAGCTGGCCAACGTCCCGGTCACGACGCTCAAGGGCGTCGGCGCCGCGCTGGAGGAAAAGCTGGCGCGGGTGGGCCTGGAAAACCTCCAGGACATCCTCTTCCACCTGCCGCTGCGCTACCAGGACCGCACCCGCGTCACCCCCATAGGCGCGCTGCGCCCGGGCCAGGACGCGGTGGTCGAGGGCGTGGTCTCCGGCGCCGACGTGGTCATGGGCAAGCGCCGCAGCCTGCTGGTGCGCCTGCAGGACGGCAGCGGCACCCTGAGCCTGCGCTTCTACCACTTCAGCCAGGCGCAGAAGGAAGGCCTCAAGCGCGGCACCCACCTGCGCTGCTACGGCGAAGCCCGCCCCGGCGCCTCGGGTCTGGAGATCTACCACCCCGAGTACCGCGCGCTGAACGACGCCGCGCCGGCCCCGGTGGAGCAGACACTCACGCCCATCTACCCGACCACCGAAGGCCTCACCCAGCAGCGCCTGCGCACCCTCAGCCAGCAGGCCCTGGCGCGCCTGGGGCCGAACAGCCTGCCCGACTGGCTGCCCGAGGAGCTGGCCCGCGACTACCGCCTGGCGCCCCTCGACGAAGCCATCCGCTACCTGCACCGGCCGCCGCCGGACGCCAACCTGGAAGAGCTCGCCGAGGGCCGCCACTGGGCCCAGCACCGCCTGGCCTTCGAGGAACTGCTGACGCACCAGCTGTCGTTGCAGCGCCTGCGCGAAAGCCTGCGCGCCCAGCACGCGCCCGAACTGCCACCGGCGAAGAAACTGCCGCAGCGCTTCCTGGCCAACCTCGGCTTCGCCCCCACCGGCGCGCAACAGCGCGTGGGCGCGGAGATCGCCTACGACCTGGCGCAGCCCGAACCCATGCTGCGCCTGGTACAGGGCGACGTCGGCGCCGGCAAGACGGTGGTCGCTGCGCTCGCCGCACTGCAGGCCCTGGAGGCCGGCTACCAGGTGGCGCTGATGGCGCCCACGGAAATCCTCGCCGAACAGCATTACCTCAACTTCAGCAAGTGGATGCAGCCGCTGGGCATCGAGGTCGCCTGGCTGGCCGGCAAGCTCAAGGGCAAGGCGCGCGCCGCCGCGCTGGAGCAGATCGCCGCCGGCGTGCCCATGGTGGTCGGCACCCATGCGCTGTTCCAGGACGAGGTGAAGTTCAAGCGCCTGGCCCTGGTGATCATCGACGAACAGCACCGCTTCGGCGTGCAGCAGCGCCTGGCCCTGCGCCAGAAGGGCATCGACGGCCGGCTCTGCCCGCACCAGTTGATCATGACCGCCACGCCCATCCCGCGAACCCTGGCGATGAGCGCCTACGCCGACCTGGACACCTCGATCCTTGACGAGCTGCCGCCCGGGCGCACCCCGGTGAACACCGTGCTGGTCGCCGACAGCCGCCGCATCGAGGTGATCGAGCGCGTCCGCGCCGCCTGCCGCGAAGGCCGCCAGGCCTACTGGGTGTGCACGCTGATCGAAGAGTCCGAGGAACTCACCTGCCAGGCCGCCGAGACCACCTACGAGGAACTCGCCTCGGCCCTGGGCGAATTGCGCGTGGGCCTGATCCACGGGCGCATGAAGCCGGCGGAAAAAGCCACGGTGATGGAGGCCTTCAAGGAAGGCCTGCTGCAACTGCTGGTGGCGACCACGGTGATCGAGGTCGGCGTCGACGTGCCCAACGCCAGCCTGATGATCATCGAGAACCCCGAGCGCCTCGGCCTGGCCCAGCTGCACCAGTTGCGCGGGCGCGTCGGCCGAGGCAGCGCGGCGAGCCACTGCGTGCTGCTCTACCACCCGCCGCTGTCGCAGATCGGCCGCGAGCGCCTGGCGATCATGCGCGAGACCTGCGACGGCTTCGTCATCGCCGAGCGCGACCTGGAGCTGCGCGGCCCCGGCGAGATGCTCGGGACGCGGCAAACCGGTCTGCTACAGTTCAAGGTCGCGGACCTGATGCGCGACGCCGACCTGCTGCCGGCGGTGCGCGACGCCGCCCAGGCTCTGCTGGCGCGCTGGCCGCAGCACGTCGGCCCGCTGCTGGAGCGTTGGCTCCGACATGGCCAGCAATACGGTCAAGTGTGACCTGCTTCAATTTCACCGGTCGGGTGACTGGCCAGTCACGAATAATCGCTGGGTATACTCCCGGCTGCAGTTGCTAACCGGATCACAAAGCCCATGAGCGAAGCCGCACTCGCCGAAGCCCTCCCCGCCCCGTCGGTCATTCTCCAGCTGCTCGGCCGCCTCGGCGTGCCCTGCCGCGAACTGCCCGACGACGACCAACTGCCCAGCGCCCGCCGCGTGCAGGCGAGCCTGCTGGAAGACTCGGTGGGCACCCTGCTGGTGCTCTTCCCGCAGAACCAGCTGCTGGACCTCAACCGCCTGACCGAGCTGACCGGGCGCAAGCTGCTGGCGATCAAGCCCGAACGCCTGGAGCGCATGCTCGGCAAGCACCAGCTCAGCCGCCTGCCGGCGCTGCCGCCGCTGACCAGCTCGCCCTGCCTGTACGACGAGCGCCTGCTGCAGGAGCCGCAGCTGCTGATCGAATCCGGCAACCCCGGCACCCTGCTGGAGATCGCCACCGGCGACTTCCGCCAGGTACTGGAGAAGGCCAGCGCGGCGCGCTTCGGCGTGCCCCTGGAGCAGATCCGGCCGAACCTCGACCGCCCCAACGACGACCGCGCCGAGATCACCCAGGCGGTGCAGGCCTTCACCGCGCGGCGCATCCAGCAACGCCTGGAAGAGACCATCGAGATTCCGCCGCTGCCCAAGACCGCGCAGAAGATCATCAAGCTGCGGGTGGACCCCAACGCCACCGTGGACGACATCACCGGCGTGGTCGAGACCGACCCGGCGCTGGCCGCCCAGGTGGTCAGCTGGGCCGCCTCGCCCTACTACGCCGCGCCCGGCAAGATCCGCTCGGTGGAAGACGCCATCGTCCGCGTGCTGGGCTTCGACCTGGTGATCAACCTGGCCCTCGGCCTGGCCCTGGGCAAGACCTTGAGCCTGCCCAAGGACCAGCCGCAGCACGCCACGCCCTACTGGCAGCAGGCGATCTACACCGCCGCGGTGATCGAGGGCCTGACCCGCGCCGTGCCCCGCGCCGAGCGCCCGGAAGCCGGCCTGACCTACCTCGGCGGGCTGCTGCACAGCATCGGCTACCTGGTCCTGGCGCATATCTTCCCGCCACACTTCTCGCTGATCTGCCGCCACCTGGAGGTCAACCCGCACGTACCGCACAACCTCATCGAGCAGCACCTGCTGGGCATCACCCGCGAGCAGATCGGCGCCTGGCTGATGCGCGCCTGGGACATGCCGGAAGAGATCTACACTGCGCTGCGCTTCCAGCACGACCCGGACTACGCTGGCCCCAACGCCGCCTACGCCAACCTGGTGTGCCTGGCCACCCGCCTGCTGCGCCAGAACGGCATCGGCAGCGGCCCGCAACAGGGCGTGCCGCAAGCCCTGCTCGACCGCCTGGACATCCCCCGGGAAAGGGCCGAGGACGCAGTGCGCAAGGTGCTGGACGCCGAGGCCGTGCTGCGCGAACTGGCTTCGCAGATGAACAGCCCGCACTGATCTGGCTGCGGACAGACCTGTAGGAGCGCGCCCTGCGCGCGAAATCGCGGGCAGGGCCCACTCCTACAGGGGAATGCCGCGGGTGGCGCAGCGTAGGAGCGGATCTCATCCGCGAATCGCGCAGATATGTCCGGCTATCGCGGACAAGGTCCGCTCCTACAGGGGGAATGCCGCGCCTCGCGGTGAACCGTAGGAGTAGGAGCGAGCTTGCTCGCGAATAAACCCCGCTGCGGAATCCGTTCGCGAGCAAGCTCGCTCCTACAAGACCACACACTCCCCGTCTTAGATGACTCCACCCGCGATTTCGCGCGCAGGGCGCGCTCCTACATGGGGACGGTGCGGGTGGCGCAGCGTAGGAGCGGATCTCATCCGCGAATCGCGCCGATATGTCCGGCTATCGCGGACAAGGTCCGCTCCTACAGGGGGAATGCCATGCATCCCAGCGAACTGTAGGAGCGGGCCCTGCCCGCGATTTCGCGCGCAGGGCGCGCTCCTACATGGGGACGGTGCGGGTGGCACAGCGTAGGAGCGGATCTCATCCGCGATCTGCGCCGAAACCTCCGGCTATCGCGGACAAGGTCCGCTCCTACAAGGGGAATGCCATGCATCCCAGCGAACTGTAGGAGCGGGCCCTGCCCGCGATTTCGCGCGCAGGGCGCGCTCCTACATGGGGACGGTGCGGGTGGCGCAGCGTAGGAGCGGATCTCATCCGCGAATCGCGCCGATATGTCCGGCTATCGCGGACAAGGTCCGCTCCTACTGGGGGAATGCCGTGCCTCGCGGGACAAGGTCCGCCTCAGGCCGCTTCCTTCTCCACCGCCTTGGCCGCGGCCTTCTTCTTCGGCTTGAGGTACTTCACCAGGCCCTGGAACCAGATCACCAGCGCCGGGTTGCCCTGGATCTGGATGTCCTTGTTCTGGATGCCCTGCATGAAGGCCAGTTGCGGGTTCTTCGAGGTGAGGGTGGCGAAGCCGTAGGCGCTGTCGCGGAAGCCGATGGCGAAGGCCGGCTGCGGGTGCACGCCGCGGCGGGCGCTGACGCGTTGGTCATGGACGATGTAGTGGCGGGCGACCTTGCCGTCCAGGCTGTGCAGCTGGAACACCAGGTCCTTGCCTTCGAGCTGCTGGCGGAAAGCCGGGTTATCACGCGAGGACTTGGCCATCATACGGCCGAGGAACCACAACAGAAGACGGAATTTCATGCACAGACCTCGGCGTTCGGGACAAATGACTGCGCATTGTAGCGATTCGCCGAAAGGACTACATCCGTACTTTCGAAGGGAAATGTAACCGCGGGGGGGGGTAGCCCGGAGCCGCTCTGGCTCCGGGGCTGGGAACAGCCTTAGTTGACGGCGTCCTTCAGGGCCTTGCCCGGCTTGAAGGCAACGGTGTTGCTGGCCTTGATCTTCACCGGCTGGCCGGTCTGCGGGTTCTTGCCGGTGCGGGCGCCACGGTGGCGCTGGATGAAGGTGCCGAAACCAACGAGGGTGACGCTGTCTTTGCGGTTCAGCGCGCCGGTGATCTCATCCAGCAGCGCGTTCAGCACCTTGTTGGCTTGTTCTTTGGTGAGGTCGGCCTTCTCGGCGATCGCGGCGGCGAGTTCTGGTTTACGCATAGATGCCTCTTTGACGGTTTGTTGTTTTTGTGTCCGTGCTGTCTTCCCAACAGCGCCTAAGGCACCGCGGCCCAGGCCCTACAGGCTCTAGGCTGCGGCAGACGGGGGGAGGATGGCACGCCGCAGGCTGGTACGCCAGTATCGTCTGACAATTTGCGGATACATTCCCACGACGAAAACGCCATAAAGGATGCCTTTCAGGCCAGAAGTGCCGGCAACTCCTTGTTCAGCGAGAGTTTTTCACTGACCGCCGCGCCGGTCAGGGCGTAGCCGAGCAAGCGACCGGCGGTATCCCGGCACAGCACCTTGAGGTCCGCGCCAGAGCCTTCCACGAGCCATTGGCCATCGCTGCCGCGGGGCGGCGGCGAGACCACCAGCGGGCACACCGGAGTCTTCACGGTGACCGGCATGGGGCCGTAGGACACCGCTGTCGGCTTGCCCGCCAGGGTCTGGGCCAGGGCGCGGGCGCAGCTCATCAGCGGCATCACGTAGAGCAGGTTGAGGCCGTCGACCTCGGCGCAGTCGCCCAGGGCGTAGATGTTGGCGTGGGAGGTGCGCAGCTCGCGGTTCACCACCACGCCGCGGTTGACCTCCAGGCCCGACTCGGTGGCCAGGTCGATGCGCGGGCGCAGGCCGACGGCCGAGACCACCAGGTCGCAGGGGATCACCTGGCCATCCGACAGGTGCGCCTCCAGGCTCTCGCCGGCGCGCTCCAGGCGGTTGAGCACCGGGCCCAGGTGGAAGCGCACACCCAGGCCTTCCAGGCCGGCCTGCACGGCCGCCGCGGCGGCGGGGTGCAGCAGGCCGGGCATGACCTGCTCGCAGGGAGCGACCACGTCGATCCGGTAGCCGCCGGCGGACAGGTCGTTGGCGAACTCGCAGCCGATCAGGCCGGCGCCCAGCAGCAACACGCGGCGCTTGCCGGCGGCCGCGGCGCGGAAGCGCGCGTAGTCCTCCAGGTCGTTGATCGGGAAGATCGCATCCAGGGCGTCGCCCTGCACCGGCACGCGGATCGTCTCGGCGCCCCAGGCCAGCACCAGGTCGCGGTACTCGACCTGCTCCTCGCCGATCCAGATGCGCTTGTGCCCCGGGTCGATGCCGGTGACGCGGGTGTGGGTGAGGATGCGCGCCTTCAGTTGCTCGGCCATGGCGCCGGGCTCAGCCATGGCCAGGCCGTCGGCGTCCTTGTCCTTGGAGAAGCCGGTGGAGAGCATCGGCTTGGAATAGGAGCGGCCGTCGTCGGCGGTGATCAGCAGCAGCGGGCTTTCCGCATCCAGCTTGCGCCATTCGCGCGCCAGGTTGTAGCCGGCCAGGCCGGTGCCGATGATCACCAGCGGTGCGTTCTCGCTCATTGGATTCTCCACATCGAACGGGACCGAGCGGCTTGGCCGGCTCGGTGGAATTCAGGGTTTCGCGGGGCCTGTCAGGCGATTTCGATCATTTCGAAATCGATCTTGCCCACGCCGCAGTCGGGGCAGACCCAGTCGGCGGGAATGTCTTCCCAGCGGGTACCGGGGGCGATGCCCTCCTCGGGCAGGCCGAGGGCCTCGTCGTAGATGAAGCCACAGACCACGCATTGCCACTTGCGCATCGTCGAACCTCCTGCGGGTTGCCAGGGCAACCTAGCGCACTTTTCCGCCCCCCGCCAAGGGCAGGGTTGCCGGCGCCCGGCGGCAACCCGGCCAAGCGCGCGAAGCGCTCAAGCACGGGGCCGGACACGAAAACGGCGGCCATCGGCCGCCGCTCGCAGGGATGCCGGGACGGCTCAGCCGATTTCGATCATCTCGAAGTCCAGCTTGCCGACGCCGCAGTCCGGGCACAGCCAGTCCTCGGGCACGTCTTCCCAGCGGGTGCCCGCTGCGATGCCTTCTTCCGGCCAGCCTTGGGATTCGTCATAGATGAGTCCGCAGACTACGCATTGCCACTTTTTCATTGTCTACCCCTCGGGCGGGTTACCACGGTTGCGGCCGCACGCTAACGCAATTCCCGGCGTGCGCCAAGACGCCATCGGGCGGTTGGGCGGGCGTTGGGGGCCAACCAAAGATGGGTGGTGCGTGGGTGGGAGGTTGGCTTTTCGTAGGAGCGAGCTTGCTCGCGAACGGAGTTTTGCCGGCGGGGGTCGGTGCGCGTCCTGAAGAGCCCCTCTCCCCAGCCCTCGGCTGCGCGCCCCGCCCTGAAGGGAGAGGGGGCTTGTCCGTGCCGAGAGAAGGAAGGTTTCAAATGGAAGCCTTCGGTGTTGCCGGCTGACTCCAGAGCATCCAAGCACTCCGAACGGTCCCCTCTCCCTTCAGGGAGAGGGTTAGGGAGAGGGAGCGGAGCCACCCCAAAACACCGGCATTTCAGGTGAGCACCGTTCGCGAGCAAGCTCGCTCCTACACCTACAGGGGCAGCCTCAGTGCTGCGCCTTGTACCGCAAGCGCCAGGCATGCAGCAGCGGCTCGGTGTAGCCGCTGGGCTGCTCGCGGCCCTTGAACACCAGGTCGCTGGCCGCCTGGAAGGCCGCCGAGCCCGGGTAGTCCGCGGCCATCGGGCGGTAGGCCAGGTCACCCGCATTCTGCTGGTCGACCACCTTGGCCATGCGCTCCAGGGTCTCGCGCACCTGGGCCTCGCCGACCACGCCGTGGTGCAGCCAGTTGGCGATGTGCTGACTGGAGATGCGCAGCGTTGCGCGGTCTTCCATCAGGCCGACGTCATGGATGTCCGGCACCTTGGAGCAGCCCACGCCCTGTTCGACCCAGCGCACCACGTAGCCGAGGATGCCCTGGCAGTTGTTGTCCAGCTCTTCCTGGCGCGCCTCGGCGCTCCAGTCGGCGGACGCGGCCACAGGAATGCTCAGCAGGTCGTCGAGCAGTTCGTCGCGCACGCTGGCCAGGTCGACCTTCTGCAACTCGCCCTGTACCGCCTGCACGTCCACCTGGTGGTAGTGCAGCGCGTGCAGGGTGGCGGCGGTGGGCGACGGCACCCAGGCGGTGGTGGCGCCGGATTTCGGGTGGCCGATCTTCTGTTCCAGCATGGCCGCCATCAGGTCCGGCATGGCCCACATGCCCTTGCCGATCTGCGCCCGGCCGCGCAGGCCGCAGGCCAGGCCGACCAGCACGTTGTTGCGCTCGTAGGCGGCGATCCACTTGGTGCCCTTCATGTCGCCCTTGCGCAGCATCGGGCCGGCTTCCATGGCGCTGTGCATTTCGTCGCCGGTACGGTCGAGGAAGCCGGTGTTGATGAACACCACCCGCGCCGCGGCGGCGCCGATGCAGGCCTGGAGGTTGACGCTGGTGCGCCGCTCCTCGTCCATGATGCCCATCTTCAGGGTATTGCGCGGCAGGCCGAGGACGTCCTCGACACGGCCAAACAGTTCGTCGGCGAAGGCCACTTCGGCCGGGCCGTGCATCTTCGGCTTGACGATGTAGACGCTGCCGGTGCGCGAGTTGCCCTTGCGCTGCAGATCGTGGATGGCGACCAGGCCGGTGAGCACCGCATCCATGATGCCTTCGGGGATTTCCGCGCCGCTTTCGTCGAGGATCGCCGGGGTGGTCATCAGGTGGCCGACGTTGCGGATGAACAGCAGCGAGCGGCCGTGCAGGGTCAGGCTGGAGCCGTCGGCGGCGGTGTACTGGCGGTCCGCGCTCATGCGCCGGACGAAGCTCTGGCCGCCCTTCTCCACCGCCTCGCTGAGGTCGCCCTTCATCAGGCCCAGCAGGTTGCGATAGACCAGGGTCTTGTCCTCGGCGTCCACCGCGGCCACCGAATCCTCGCAGTCGAGGATGGTGCTCAGCGCGGCCTCGACCAGCACGTCCTTCACCCCGGCGGCGTCGGTCTGGCCGATGGGGCTGGTGGGGTCGATCTGGATCTCGAAGTGCAGGCCGTTGTTCTTCAGCAGCACGGCCTTGGGCGACAGCGGCTCGCCCTGGTAGCCGACGAATTTCGCCGGCTCGGCCAGGCCGCTGACGCTGCCGTCCTCCAGGGTCACGCGCAGCTGGCCCTGCTCGATGCGGTAGGCGCTGGCGTCGGCGTGGCTGCCCTGGGCCAGCGGCGCGGCCTGGTCGAGGAAGGCGCGGGCGAAGGCGATGACCTTCTCGCCACGGCGCGGGTTGTAGCCCTTGCCCTTCTCGGCGCCGTCGTCCTCGCTGATGGCGTCGGTGCCGTAGAGCGCGTCGTACAACGAGCCCCAGCGGGCGTTGGCGGCGTTCAGCGCGTAGCGGGCGTTCATCACCGGCACCACCAGCTGCGGGCCGGCCTGCTGGGTGATCTCGGTGTCGACGTTGGCAGTGCTGGCCTGCACCGAAGCCGGCGCCGGCAGCAGGTAGCCGATGGATTCGAGGAAGGCGCGGTAGGCCGACATGTCCTGGATCGGGCCCGGGTGGGCGCGGTGCCAGCTGTCCAGTTCGGTTTGCAGGCGGTCGCGCTCGGCGAGCAGCGCGCGGTTCTTCGGCGCCAGCTCGTGGACCAGGGCATCGAAGCCCTTCCAGAAGGCCTCGGCCTGCACGCCGGTGCCCGGCAGGGCTTCTTCCTCGATGAAGCGTTGCAGCACGTCGGCGACCTGCAGGCGCTGGCGGGTGATTCGTTGGGTCATCGCAAGGTTCTCCTGTGTTTCGTCGAGTGCTTAGAGCGCGGCCACGCCGGCCTTGGCCACCTGGGCATCCTGCGCGGCCTGCACGCCGGAGACGCCCACCGCGCCGATCACCTGGCCGTCATGGATGACCGGCACGCCGCCTTCCAGGGTGCCCTGCAGCACGGGGGCGGAGAGGAAGGCAGTGCGGCCGTTGTTGATCATTTCTTCGTACAGGCGCGTTTCGCGGCGGCCCAGGGCGGCGCTGCGGGCCTTCTCGGTGGCGATGTAGGCGCCGACCGGCGCGCAGCCATCCAGGCGCTCCAGCGCCAGCGGGTGGCCGCCGTCGTCCACGACCACGATGGCCACCGCCCATTGGTTGGCCTGGGCCTCGGCGCGGGCGGCGGCGAGGATGCGGGTGACTTCTTGCTGGGTGAGTACGGCTTTGCTTTGCATGGCGTCAGTTTCCGGTGCTGAGGGCGTGGTCGACCAGCTCGATCCAGTGCCGGACGGGGGTGCGTCCGGCGCCGTCGAGGTGGGTCTGGCAGCCGATGTTGGCGGTAGCGATCAGGTCGGGCCGACCGCTTTCCAGGGCGTCCAGCTTGTTGTCGCGCAGCTTGTGCGAGAGCTCCGGCTGGGTCAGTGAATAGGTGCCGGCCGAGCCGCAGCAGAGGTGGCTGTCGGGCACCGCGGTGAGGTTGAAGCCTAGGCGCTTGAGCACCGCCTCGACGGCGCCGCCGAGCTTCTGCGCGTGCTGCAGGGTGCAGGGGCAGTGGAAGGCGAGGGTCTGGTCGCAGTTCAGGCCGAGGCTTTCCAGCGGTTCGGCGCGGATCACTTCCACCAGGTCCTTGGCCAGCTCGCTGACGCGCCTGGCCTTGGCCGCGTACTGCGGGTCGTCGCGCAGCAGGTAGCCGTATTCCTTGACGAAGGCGCCGCAGCCGCTGGCGGTCTGCACGATGGCCTCGGCGCCGTGCTCGATGGCCGGCCACCAGGCGTCGATGTTGCGCCGGGCGCGGTCGAGGCCGGTGTCCTGGGCGTTGAGGTGGTAGTCCACGGCGCCGCAGCAGCCGGCCTGAGCCGCCGCGGTGATGCTGATGCCGAGGCGGTCCAGCACCCGCGCGGTGGCCGAGTTGGTGTTGGGCGACAGCGCCGGCTGCACGCAGCCTTCGAGCATCAGCACGCGGCGCTGGTGGCGTTCCGCCGGGCGCACGCCGGCCGGGGCGATGGCCCGCGGCAGGTGGCTGCGCAGGGCCACGGGAAGGATCGGCCGCAGCGCCTCGCCGGTGTTCACCAGCGCCTTGAACAGCGCCGGGCGCGGCACGATGGCGCGCAGGCCGCCGCGCAGCAGGCGCTCGCCCAGCGAGCGCGGCACGCGCACTTCGATGGCGGCGCGGCCGATGTCCAGCAGCTTGTGGTACTCCACGCCGGAGGGGCAGGTGGTTTCGCAGTTGCGGCAGGTCAGGCAGCGGTCCAGGTGTTCCTGGGTTTTCTCGCTGACCTGGTCCTGTTCGAGGAACTGTTTGATCAGGTAGATGCGCCCGCGCGGGCCGTCCAGTTCGTCGCCCAGCTCCTGGTAGGTCGGGCAGGTGGCGTTGCAGAAGCCGCAGTGCACGCAGCTGCGCAGGATGCGTTCGGCTTCCTCGGCGTGGGCCAGGCGTTTGGCCGCTTCGCTCAGGTTGGTCTGCATAGGTCTATCCGCGTCAGAAGTCGGCGTACATGCGCCCGGGGTTGAAGATGCCCTGCGGGTCGAGCTGGCGCTTCAGCGAGCGGTGCAGCTTGAGCAGGGGCGCCGGCAGCGGGTGCAGCGGCTCGTCGACGTGGCCCGGGGTGAAGCAGCTGGCGTGGCCGCCGACGGCGCTCACGGCCTGGCGGATTTCCGTGGCGCTGGCCTCGGACTTCAGCCAGCGCTGCGCGCCGCCCCAGTCCAGCAGCTGCTCGCCGGGCAGCGCCAGCGGCGCGCTGAGTGCCGGCAGCGACAGGCGCCAGAGCGGCCGCGGGTCGCGGAAGAAGTCCAGGCGCTGTTCGCGCAGGTCGTCCCACCAGGCGTCGTCCAGGGCGTCGCCGCCGATGCGGTCGCAGGCGGCGCGCACCGAGCCTTCGTTGCCCTCGAAGCGCAGGTACAGGTGCTCGCCGTCGTGGGCGGCGGCGCTCAGCGGCAGCGACTGCTGGCCCCATTCGCCAAGACGCAGCAGGGCGCGCTCCAGGGGGATGGCCTGGCGCAGGCTGATGCGGCAGCGCGGCTTGGGCAGGACCTTGAACGAGGCCTCGGTGATGACGCCCAGGCAGCCGAAGCTGCCGGCCAGCAGGCGCGACAGGTCGTAGCCGGCGACGTTCTTCATCACCTCGCCGCCGAAGCGCAGATGGGTGCCCAGGCCGCTGATCAGCCGGGTGCCGAGGACGAAGTCGCGCACCGCGCCAGCCCAGGGCCGGCGCGGGCCGGACAGCCCGGCGGCGAGCATGCCGCCGACCGTGGCGTTTTCCGTGAAACAGGGCGCCTCGCAGGCGAGCATCTGCCCGGCGCTGTCCAGCGCGGCGTTCAGCTCGCGCAGCGGGGTGCCGGCGCGGGCGGTGATCACCAGTTCGGTGGGGTCGTAGGAGACGATGCCGGTGTGCCCGGCCACGTCCAGCGGGCGGGCCTCCACCCAGCGGCCGAGGAAGGCCTTGCTGGAGCCGCCGCGGATGGCCAGGGCGGTCTTTTCCGCCAGGGCCTGGCGCACCTGTTCGAGCAGCTCGGCGCTGCGGTCGTGGCCGGCCCGGGGGTCGAAGTGCTGTTTGTCCATCAGAAGCGCTCCAGTTCCGGGAACGGCAGCTGGCCGTGGTGGATGTGCATGGCGCCGAATTCGGCGCAGCGGTGCAGGGTCGGGATGTTCTTGCCCGGGTTGAGCAGGCCCTGCGGGTCGAAGGCGGCCTTCACCGCGTGGAACAGCGTCAGCTCGTCGCTGTTGAACTGGGCGCACATCTGGTTGATCTTCTCGCGGCCCACGCCGTGCTCGCCGGTGATGCTGCCGCCCACCGCCACGCAGAGTTCGAGGATCTTCCCGCCCAGGGCTTCGGCGCGTTCCAGCTCGCCGGGGACGTTGGCATCGAAGAGGATCAGCGGGTGCATGTTGCCGTCGCCGGCGTGGAACACGTTGGCCACCCGCAGGCCGTGCTCCTCGGACAGCTCGGCGATGCCGTTGAGCACCCGCGGCAGCTCGCGGCGCGGAATGGTGCCGTCCATGCAGTAGTAGTCCGGGGAGATGCGCCCCACCGCCGGGAAGGCGTTCTTGCGCCCGGCCCAGAACTTGGCGCGCTCCTCCTCGTCGCGGGCCAGGCGCACGTCGGTGGCGCCGGCCTTGCGCAGCACGGCGTCGACGCGCTCGCAGTCCTCGTGCACGTCGGATTCCACGCCATCCAGCTCGCACAGCAGGATGGCCGCGGCGTCCACCGGGTAGCCGGCGTGGATGAAGTCCTCGGCGGCGCGGATCGACAGGTTGTCCATCATCTCCAGGCCGCCGGGAATGATGCCCTCGGCGATGATGTCGCCCACCGCGCGGCCGGCCTTCTCGACGTCGTCGAAGCTGGCCATCAGCACCTTGGCCACCTGCGGCTTGGGCAGCAGCTTGACGGTCACCTCGACCACCACGCCGAGCATGCCTTCGGAGCCGGTGAACAGCGCCAGCAGGTCGAAGCCGGGGCTGTCGAGTGCGTCGGAGCCGAGGGTCAGGCGCTCGCCGTCGATGGTGATGATTTCCACCTTGAGCAGGTTATGAACCGTCAGCCCATACTTCAGGCAGTGCACGCCGCCGGCGTTCTCGGCGACGTTGCCGCCGATGGAACAGGCGATCTGCGACGACGGGTCCGGCGCGTAGTACAGGCCGTGGGGCGCGGCGGCCAGGGAGATGGCCAGGTTGCGCACGCCGGGCTGCACGCGGGCGTAGCGGCCTTCGGGGTTCACTTCGAGGATGCGCTTGAAGCGCGCCATCACCAGCAGCACGCCCTGCTCCAGCGGCAGCGCGCCGCCGGACAACCCGGTGCCGGCGCCGCGGGCGACCACCGGCACCTGCATGCGGTGGCACAGGCGCAGCAGTGTCTGCACCTGCTCGACGTGTTCGGGCAGCACCACCAGCATCGGCGTGCTGCGGTAGGCGGAGAGGCCGTCGCACTCGTAGGGGCGCAGGTCCTCGGCCTCGTGGAGGATCTCCAGGTCCGGCAGCGCGGCGCGCAGTTCGGCGAGCAGCGCGGCCTTGTCCACCTTCGGCAGTGCGCCGTCGAGGCGCTCATCGTAGAGGATGTTCATCGGGTCTCACACGGTGGTTTTTCTTATGGGTGGCGCCGCCCGGCGGGCCGGGCGGCTGCTGGACTGACGGGTCTCAGGTCGGCGCAGACTGGACCACCGGGCGGCCCTGCGTCCAGTTGCCGCAGAACTGGTCCTACCAGTTTAGTCCCTGGACTTTTGGTCAAGACGCCGCTCAGCGGCCTTATCAAAGCGCTCCGGGTGTTCTACAGTGGCGCCAGGCATTCGAACTGGTAGGACCAGTTGGAGGACGAATGGAAGGCGAAAGCACGGCCACCCGCGCGCGGGTAGCCGACCAGGTGGCCGAGCGCATCGAGCGGCTGATCGTCGACGGCGTGCTCAAGGTCGGCCAGGCGCTGCCCTCGGAGCGGCGCCTGGTGGACAAGCTCGGCTGCTCGCGCTCGGCGCTGCGCGAGGGCCTGCGCATCCTCCGCGGGCGCGGCATCATCGACACCGAGCAGGGCCGCGGCTCCTTCGTCGCCGACCTCAGCCGGGCCAACGACGCCACGCCGCTGATGCACCTGTTCGCCTCGCAGCCCCGTACCCTCTACGACCTGCTGGAGGTACGCGCCCTGCTGGAAGGCGAATCCGCGCGCCTGGCCGCGCTGCGCGCCACCGACGCCGACCTGATCCTGCTCAAGCGCCGCTACGAGGAAATGCTCCTGGCGCAGAGCGAGACGCCGCCGCTGGACCCGCGCGAACACGCCCGCCGCGACCACGCCTTCCACCGGGCCATCAGCGAGGCCTCGCACAACCCTGTGCTGGTGCACACCCTGCAGTCGCTCAGCGAACTGATGCTCAGCACCGTGTTCGCCTCGGTGAACAACCTCTACCACCGGCCGGTGCAGAAGCGGCAAATCGACCGCCAGCACACGCGCCTGTACAACGCCATCGTCGAGCGCCTGCCGGACCAGGCCCAGCGCGCCGCCCGCGAACATATCCACAGCATCCGCGACAACCTGCGCGAGATCGAGCAGGAGGAGCAGCGCCTGGTCCGCGCCACCATGCGCCTGCAGGGCTGGGAATGAGCCGCGGGCGGGGTTCGGGGCGATAGGTCGCAGGCTAACGATCGGCGTTCCGTGGTACCCTGCGGCGGTCCTACGTCAGCGTTGAATTCCCGTGTCCGACCTTTCCGTACCTCTGCCGAACTGGCTCAACGAAGACCAGTTGCCGGCCAACGTCGAGCCCGCCGTACACGACTGGCTGTTCGACCAGGGCTCCCTGACCCGCCGCCTCACCGCCCTCGCCGAAGGCGCCTTCAGCGTCGAGCCGCTGCTGGAGGGCTGGCAGGTGCTGCGCGACGACGAATGCAAGGCGCTGGGCGTGCCCAGCCACAGCCAGGGCTGGGTGCGCGAGGTCTACCTGCGCGGCCACGGCCAGCCGTGGGTCTTCGCCCGCAGCGTGGCGGCCCGCTCGGCCCTGGAGGCCTCGGGCTTCGACCTGGCGCAGCTCGGCAGCCGTTCCCTGGGCGAGCTGCTGTTCAGCGACAGCGCCTTCCGCCGCGACGTCATCGAGGTGTGCCTGTACCCCGCGCCCTTCCTGCCCCTGGAGGTGCGCCGCGCGCTGCTCTGGGGCCGCCGCTCGTGCTTCCGCCGCGACCGCCTGGGCGTGCTGGTGGCCGAGGTGTTCCTGCCGCGCCTGTGGCGCGCAGCCGGAGTCGAGGCCGTATAATCCCTCCGGTCGACCGCCGGAGCCCGCCATGTTCGCCGCCCTGATCAAACCCCTCGCCCGCCTGCACCCCCGCGCCTGGGACTTCATCCAGCTGACGCGCATGGACAAGCCCATCGGCATCTACCTGCTGCTGTGGCCGACGCTGTGGGCGCTGTGGATGGCCAGCGGCGGCCTGCCCAGCCTGAAGAACCTGGTGATCTTCGTCCTCGGCACCGTGCTGATGCGCGCCGCCGGCTGCGTGATCAACGACTTCGCCGACCGCGACTTCGACGGCCACGTGGCGCGCACCAAGGCGCGCCCCCTGGCCACCGGCAAGATCAGCGTGAGCGAGGCCTGGATCGCCTTCTTCGCCCTGCTGGCCAGCAGCTTCGTGCTGGTGCTGTGCACCAACGAGCAGACCATCTGGCTGTCCTTCGGCGGCGCCGCCATCGCCGCGCTCTACCCCTTCATGAAGCGCTACACCTACTACCCGCAGGTGGTGCTGGGCGCGGCCTTCTCCTGGGGCATCCCCATGGCCTTCACCGCCGCCAGCGGCACGCTGCCGGCCGCGGCCTGGCTGCTGTTCTTCGCCAACGTGCTGTGGACGGTGGCCTACGACACCTACTACGCCATGACCGACCGCGAGGACGACCTGAAGATCGGGGTGAAATCCACCGCCATCCTCTTCGGCGACGCCGACCGGGTGATCAACCTGACCCTCCAGGGCCTGATGCTCCTGCTGCTGGTGCTGGCCGCCGGCAAGCTGCACATGGGCCTGTGGTTCTACGCCGGCCTGGTGGTGGCCGCCGGCTGCTTCGCCTGGGAATTCCACTCCACCCGCGACCGCGACCCGCAGGCCTGCTTCAAGGCCTTCCTGCACAACCACTGGGCGGGCCTGGCGATCTTCGTCGGCACCGTGGTGGATTACGCGCTGCGCTGAAAAACGTCCCCCGTAGGAGCGAGCTTGCTCGCGAACAAATGCGGTGCCATGCGGTTCGCGAGCAAGCTCGCTCCTACAAGAGCAGGATGTATCGCCCTACGCCCCGTGCTCCCTGTAGGAGCGCGCCCTGCGCGCGAATCGCGGGCAGGCGGATACCCCGCCGTGTCACGGCTTGGCGATATGCCAGGCGTTCATCTTGCCGTCGCCCTTCACTTCGCCCGCGGCCTTGTCCTGGACGAAGGTGTACAGCGGCTTGCCCTTGTAGGCCCACTGCTGGGTGCCGTCGTCGCGGGTGATCACGCTCCAGTCGCCGCTGGCCATGGCGCCGGTCTCGGCGGCCAGGGGCGGCCAGTTCTGCGCGCACTTGTCGTTGCACACCGACTTGCCGCCGCTGTCCTTGTCGAAGGTGTACAGCGTCATGCCCTTGGCATCGACCAGCATGCCGTCCTTGGTCATCGCCGGTTCCGCCGCCTGCGCCGCCAGGGCCGGCAGCGCCAGGCCCAGGGCCAGCGCCAGGTGTTTGCAGTTCATCGTGAATCTCCTCTTCTGAGGTAGGACTCGCAAGGAAGGCGCGGCGGGAACGGCGGCAGGTCGGGCAGGCCGTCACAACGGCCCCGGTGGCGCGCATGGGGCCGCCCGGAACAGGGCGGTCACGACAGCATAGTAGAGCGCCCCGTTCCCCGCCGGGCGCCTGCCTCGGCTAACATGCCCGCGTCACATCGCTGTAATAATTCCGTTATCTAATGCGGCGCAGTACAGAATTCCCGAGGCAAGACCATGGTTGGCAAGACAATCCTCATCGTTGACGACGAAGCGCCGATCCGCGAGATGATCGCCGTGGCCCTGGAGATGGCCGGCTACGAGTGCCTGGAGGCGGAAAACGCCCAGCAGGCCCACGCCACCATCGTCGACCGCAAGCCGGACCTGATCCTGCTCGACTGGATGCTGCCGGGCACCTCCGGCATCGAGCTGGCGCGGCGCCTGAAGCGCGACGAGATGACCCAGGGCATCCCGATCATCATGCTCACCGCCAAGGGCGAGGAGGACAACAAGATCCAGGGACTTGAGGTCGGCGCCGACGACTACATCACCAAGCCCTTCTCGCCGCGCGAGCTGGTGGCCCGGCTGAAGGCCGTGCTGCGCCGCACCGGCGCCGGCGACAGCGAGACGCCGATCGAGGTCGGCGGCCTGCTGCTCGACCCCATCAGCCACCGCGTCACCATCGACGGCAAGCCGGCCGAGATGGGCCCCACCGAGTACCGCCTGCTGCAGTTCTTCATGACCCACCAGGAGCGCGCCTACACCCGCGGCCAGCTGCTGGACCAGGTGTGGGGCGGCAACGTCTACGTGGAGGAACGCACCGTCGACGTGCACATCCGCCGCCTGCGCAAGGCCCTGGGCGAGGTCTACGAGAACCTGGTGCAGACGGTCCGCGGAACCGGCTATCGTTTCTCCACCAAGAGCTGACCGCGCCCCCGCGCCTGATATTCACAAGGAAAGGACCTGGTGAACCAAGACTGGCGTGGCGCCCTGATCCGCCATCTGCTGCTGTTGATAGTCGCCGCCGCGCTGATCGGCGTGGTGAGCGGGCAATACGGTTGGGCCCTGGCAGGCTGCCTGGGCGTCTACCTCGGCTGGACCCTCTGGCAGGTGCTGCGCCTGCACAAATGGCTGAAGAACCACCGCGAGGACGAACCGCCGCCGGACGGCTACGGCCTGTGGGGCGAGGTGTTCGACAGCATCTACCACCTGCAGCGGCGCAACCAGCGCGCCCGCGGGCGCCTGCAGGCGGTGATCGACCGCATGCAGGAATCCACCGCGGCGCTGCGCGATGCGGTGGTCATGCTCGACGCCGACGGCAACCTGGAGTGGTGGAACCTCGCCGCCGAACGCCTGCTCGGCCTGAAGAGCCCGCAGGACGGCGGCCAGGCGGTGACCAACCTGATCCGCAACCCGCGCTTCAAGGAATACTTCGCCCGCGGCGACTACCAGGAGCCGCTGGACATGCCCTCGCCGGTGGACGACAAGCTGCTGCTGCAGTTCCAGATCACCCTCTACGGCAACGGCGAGCACCTGATGCTGGTCCGCGACGTCACCCGCGTGCAGCGCCTGGAGCAGATGCGCAAGGACTTCGTCGCGAACGTCTCCCACGAACTGCGCACGCCGCTGACGGTGATCGCCGGCTACCTGGAGACCTTCCTCGACAACGCCGAGAACATCAACCCGCGCTGGGCCCGCGCCCTGCAGCAGATGCAGCAGCAGGCCGCGCGCATGCAGGGCCTGCTCAACGACCTGCTGCTGCTGGCCAAGCTGGAAGCCACCGACTACCCGGCGGACAACAAGCCGGTGGCGGTGGACCTGATGCTGCTGGCCATCCGCAACGACGCCCAGGCGCTGTCCGGCGCCCGCGAGCACCGCATCAGCCTGGAGGCCGACCCCAGGGTGAAGCTCAAGGGCAGCGAGGCCGAGCTGCGCAGCGCCTTCTCCAACCTGGTGTTCAACGCGGTCAAGTACACTCCCGAGGGCGGCGAGATCCGCATCCGCTGGTGGGGCGACGAGCAGGGCGCGCACCTGTCGGTGCAGGACAGCGGCATCGGCATCGACCCCAAGCACCTGCCGCGCCTGACCGAGCGCTTCTACCGCGTGGACTCCAGCCGCAACGCCAACACCGGCGGCACCGGCCTGGGCCTGGCCATCGTCAAGCACGTGCTGATCCGCCACCGCGCCACCCTGGACATCAGCAGCGTGCTGGGCAAGGGCAGCAGCTTCGTCTGCCACTTCCCGCGGCAGCAGGTCGCCTGAACCAACGTCGTCTTGCCACGGCCGCACGCTGCCGCCATGCTTACTCGCTCATTCATCAGCCAACAGAACCATGGACCCTTCCCCCAGTAGCGAATTGCTGACCTATTTCGCCGATTTCGGCCTCGTACTCTTCGCCCTCCTCCTCGTCCTGCTCAACGGCTTCTTCGTTGCCGCCGAGTTCGCCATGGTCAAGCTGCGCGCCACCCGCGTGGAGACCATCGCCAAGCAGCACGGCTGGCGCGGCAGCATCCTGCGCAAGGTGCACAACCAGCTCGACGCCTACCTCTCCGCCTGCCAGTTGGGCATCACCCTGGCCTCCCTGGGCCTGGGCTGGGTCGGCGAGCCGGCCTTCGCCGAGCTGCTGGAGCCGCTGCTGGCCGCGGTGGGCGTGCACTCCGAGGAAGTCATCCGCGGCGTGTCCTTCTTCAGCGCCTTCTTCATCATCTCCTACCTGCACATCGTGGTCGGCGAGCTGGCGCCCAAGAGCTGGGCGATCCGCAAGCCGGAGCTGCTGTCGCTGTGGACCGCGGTGCCGCTGTACCTGTTCTACTGGGCGATGTACCCGGCCATCTGGCTGCTCAACGCCAGCGCCAACGCCATCCTCAAGATCGCCGGCCAGGGCGAGCCGGGGCCGCACCACGAGCACCACTACAGCCGCGAGGAGCTCAAGCTGATCCTGCACTCCAGCCGCGGCCAGGACCCCAGCGACCAGGGCATGCGCGTGCTGGCCTCGGCGGTGGAGCTGGGCGAGCTGGAAGTGGTGGACTGGGCCAACTCCCGCGAAGACCTGGTCTACCTGGAGCGCCACGCGCCGCTGGCCGACGTGCTGGCGACCATCCGCCGGCACAAGTACAGCCGCTACCCGGTGTTCGACGCCGAGAAGGGCGAGTTCACCGGCCTGCTGCACATCAAGGACCTGCTGCTGGAACTGGCGACCACCGACAGCCAGCCGGAAACCATCGACCTGGACGAGCTGGCCCACCCGCTGGAACTGGTGACCAAGCACATGCCGCTGTCGCGCCTGCTGGAGCAGTTCCGCCAGGGCGGCGCGCACTTCGCCCTGGTGGAGGAGGCCGACCACAAGGTGATCGGCTACCTGACCATGGAAGACGTGCTGGAAGTGCTGGTCGGCGACATCCAGGACGAGCACCGCAAGACCGAGCGCGGCATCCTCGCCTACCAGCCGGGCAAGCTGCTGGTGCGCGGCGACACCCCGCTGTTCAAGGTGGAGCGCCTGCTGGGCATCGACCTCGACCACATCGAGGCGGACACCCTCGCCGGCCTGGTCTACGAGACCTTGAAGCGCGTGCCGGAAGAGGAAGAAGTGCTGGAAGCCGAAGGCCTGCGCATCATCGTGAAGAAGATGAAGGGCCCGAAGATCGTCCTGGCCAAGGTGGTCAAGCTGGATTGACGCGGCTGCAAGCTGCGCCGAGGCGCTTTTCGTAGGAGCGAGCTTGCTCGCGAACCGCATGGCACCGCGTTTGTTCGCGAGCAAGCTCGCTCCTACACCGCCTCCCGGTCTGACCAGTCATGTAGGGCGGATAACGCCTGCGGCGTTATCCGCCAATCGCGGACGGAGTCCGCTCCTACGGTCCCTGGAAAGCACGGTGTAGGAACAACCGTCTTGTCCACTGCACCGGGGCGCTTTTCGTAGGATGGGTTGAGCTTGCGAAACCCATGCGGTCATTGGTGATGGGTATCGCTTCGCTCAACCCATCCTACGGGTGTTGTGTTTGCCGGAAGATGTAGGAGCGGACTCCGTCCGCGATTGGGATACCCAACGCACCGGCCTGACCAGTTGCGTTCCACCCACAGGCCCTCCCCCATCGCCCGCTAAAAAATCCCCACCCCCAGCACCTCATTGGAAGCACCGCCCTAGAGCCTCCAATCCCCACTCCGCCGCCACTCCCCAAAACCACTCGTCGTCCCATCCCCGCATTCGCTCTTGCCAGCGGAGCCACATGGGCATAAGTTGCACTGGTCTGACCGGTAATACCAGAACAATAACTGCGCGCCTCAGCCCTCCCCCGTGGATGCGGACGGGCGCAGACAACGGAGACCCCCAATGCTCATCCACCGCTGTTCCCGCTCGATCTTCCTGCAAGTGGTGCTCGGCCTGGCCCTCGGCGTGCTGTTCGGTGTCGGCCTTCCGGAGCTTTCGTCCCAGCTCAAGCCCCTGGGCGACGGCTTCATCAAGCTGATCAAGATGCTCATCGCGCTCATCGTGTTCTTCGTGGTGGTCAACGGCATCTCCGGCGCCGGCGACCTGAAGAAGGTCGGGCGCATCGGCCTGAAGTCGGTGGTCTACTTCGAGATCCTCACCACCCTCGCCCTCCTCCTCGGCCTGCTGGTGGCCTACGGCAGCGGCCTGGGCAGCGGCGCCAACATCGACCTGAACGGCCTCTCCGCCGGCGATGCCGCGACCTACACCGCGCACACCAAGGACATCCACGGGCCGGTGGACTTCATCATGGGGCTGATCCCCTCCTCGGTGTTCAGCGCCTTCGCCAACAACGACATCCTCCAGGTGCTGGTGTTCGCCGTGCTGTTCGGCAGCGCCCTGAACCTGGTGGGCGAACAGGCCAGCGGCGTGGCGCGGCTGATCAACGAGTTCAGCCACGTGGTCTTCCGCATCATGGGCATGATCGTGCGCCTGGCGCCGCTGGGCGTGTTCGGCGCCGTGGCCTTCACCACCAGCCGCTACGGCCTGGAGTCGCTGAGCCACCTGGGCGCGCTGGTGCTGGTGTTCTACCTCACCTGCATCCTCTTCGTGTGCCTGGTACTGGGCACCGTGCTGCGCCTGAGCGGCGTGCGCCTGCGGCCGTTCCTGCGCTACTTCCGCGAGGAACTGCTGATCGTCCTCGGCACCGCTTCTTCCGACGCCGTACTGCCGCAGGTGATGCGCAAGCTGGAAAACATGGGCATCCGCAGCTCCACCGTGGGCCTGGTGATCCCCACCGGCTACTCCTTCAACCTCGACGGCTTCTCCATCTACCTGACCCTGGCGGTGGTGTTCATCGCCCACGCCACCGGCACACCGCTGGCCATCAGCGACCTGCTGACCATCCTGCTGGTGTCGCTGGTGACCTCCAAGGGCGCCCACGGCATCCCCGGCTCGGCCCTGGTGATCCTCGCCGCCACCCTCGCCGCGGTGCCGGCCATCCCCGCCGCGGGCCTGGTGCTGGTGCTCTCGGTGGACTGGTTCATGGGCATCGGCCGGGCGCTGACCAACCTGATCGGCAACTGCATCGCCACCGTGGTCATCGCCCGCTGGGAAAACGACATCGACCTGCAACGCACACGTTCGGTACTCAACGGCGAACCCGGGGCGAACAAGACCCTGGTCGCCACGCCCGGCAAGGGCGAACTGCGCGGCTGATGACAGCCGCCGCGCGCGCCGCTCCAATAGGCGCGGCGCGCGCCTTAACTGCCTCAGGAGCAACCATGTTTTCCTCATCCAAACTGGTCAATTCAGTGGTTCAGAAACTGCTCGAGACCATAGAGCAAGGGCGCTGGGCGGCCGGCCAGATGCTGCCGGGCCAGCGCGAACTGGCCGAGCAGCTGGAGATCAGCCGGCCCAGCCTGCGCGAGGCCATCACCGTGCTGGAAACCCTCGGCGTGGTGCGCTCGCTGCCCGGCAAGGGCGTGATGGTGCTGGAGCGTGACGATAACGCCCTGCGCGAGATCCGCGCCCCGGCCACGGCCACCCTGGAAGACGTGCTGCAACTGCGCTACGCCCTGGAACCCTTCATCGCCGGGCTGGTGGCGCAGAGCATCGACGGCGATTCCCTCGGCCGCCTGCGCCTGCTGCTGCTGGACATGCGCGAAGCGGTGGAGGATGGCCGCGCCGCCGCCGTGGTCGAGGCCTACAACGGCTTCCACCGCAAGCTGGTGGCGCTGACCTCCAATCCGATCTTCCTCAGCGTCTCGCAGCAGATCGCCGGCGCCCTGGAGCAGAGCGACCACCTCATCCAGCGCAACGCCGCCCATGCCGAAGAACTGCTGGCCGAGCACGAGGCCATCGTCCGCGCCATCCGCCAGCACGACAGCGAAGGCGCCAGCCAGGCCATGCGCCAGCACATCCTCAACGAAGGCCTGCGCCTGAACCTGGCGCTGCGTGTGCCGGAAGCGGGGACGGGACGATGAACGCCGGCGACACCGGCCCGCGCCGCCGGGGCCAGGCCCAGCGGATCTACGAGGACCTGCACGCCGCCATCCTCGCGCGGCGCCTGCGGCCGGCCGCGCCGCTCAGCCAGGAAACCCTCGGGCGGATCTTCCACGCAGGCCCCAGCAGCGTGCGCCGCGCCCTGCAGCGCCTGGCCCGGGAAGGCGCGGTGGAACTGGCGCCACGGCGCATCGCCAGCGTCGCCCGCCCCGACCCGCAACGCCTGCGCCAACTGCTGGAGACCCGCCTGCTGCTGGAAAGCGACCTGCTCCGGCGCCTGGCCGGAAGGCTGGACGGGCAAAACCTGGCGGAACTGCGGGAAATGCTCGGCGCCCAGCGCCGCTGCCTGGCGGCGGGCGACGCGCTGGGCGCGCAGGAATGGGCCCAGGACCTGCACCTGCGCCTGGCCCAGCTGTCAGCCAACCCCCTGTTGCCCGACCTGCTGGGCCCGCTGCTGGAGCGCCTGGCCGTGAGCATCGCCCTGGGCCGCGGCCAGGCCCACACCGCGGACAGTTGCCGGCAACAGGCCGAGATGCTCGAAGCCCTGGGTGAGGGCGATGCGGAACGCGCCTGCGCCTGCCTGGAAAGTTACCTGCGCGGCGTGGGCGAACGCCTGCGCTTCGCCCCGCCGCCGACCACCGACCTGCGCGCGGCCTTCGCCGGGAAGCTGGCTATTCCTTGACCACCGCGAAGTTCGGCAGGGTGCCCACCGGCTGGGCGAAGTCGTAGGGGATGGATTCCAGCGCCAGGCCGACGTTGCGCTGCACCACGAAGTGCAGGTGCGGGCCGCTGCTGTTGCCGGTGTTGCCCGAGCGCGCCAGAGGCGTGCCGACGCCGACGCGCTGGCCCTCGCTGACCAGCACCGAGCCGCGCATCAGGTGCAGGTAGACGCCCATGGTGCCGTCGTCGTGGAGGATGCGCACGAAGTTGCCCGAGGGGTTGTTACCGCGCCCGCTCTGAGCGTTCTCCACCTTCACCACGGTGCCACCGCGTGCGGCCACGATGGGCGTGCCCTCGGGCATGGCGATGTCCAGCGCGTAGCGGCTCTTGGGGGTGAAGTGGCTGTACTTGCCGTTGGCGCCCTGGGTCAGGCGGAAGGGTCCGCCACGCCAGGGCAGCGGATAGTCGTAGGCCACCGGTTGCAGGCGCGGGTCGCCCAGGGCGTAGCGCAGCTTGGGCTTGTACTGCATCGGCCGCGACGCATCGCGCGGGCTCAGCGTGGCCAGGCGGATGGCGCTGCGCGGCGCCAGCACCCAGCGGATCGGCCGCTCCGGCACGCCCACGGCGTTCTGCGCGGCGCTCACGCTCAGCTCCACTTCCACCGGGGCGTAGAGGTCGTTGCGCACCTGCAGGGTCTCGAAGCCGTCGTGCCTGAGCGTCTGCAGCTTCACCTGCTGCTCCAGGTGCTCGACCATGCGGTCGCGGAAGACGAACACCTGCGCACCCGCCACGGCCTTGTCCGTGTAGGTGACCACGCCATTGGCGTCGACGTACTTGTAGATGGTCACGGCCGCAGCCGGCCCCGCAGCCATCCATAGACTGCAGAGGAAGAAAAAGCGCCCTAGCATGTCGACTCTGGTTATAGGTATTCGACGCCAGCAAGACTAGCAGCCGCGGCCGGCAGCGGCGAGCCGCCGGCCGTCGGGCTGTGAAGCAGGCCTCAGGCGCCGGGGACGTAGTGCTTCTGGGTGCTGCCGCGGGCGATCAGGCGCGACAGGTAGTCGAGCTTCTGCGGGTCGCGGTCGACGAAGCGCAGCAACAGCAGCAGCCACTCGCTGTCGGGCTTGGGTTCCAGCGCCGCCACCGAGTGCAGGTAGCCGTTCAGGCGTGCCACCTCGTTGTCTTCCTCCAGGTCGAGCACCGCGGTTTCCAGCACCTGCGGCAGCACCTGGCCGCGCTTCACCACCAACTGCGCCTCCTTCAGGCTGAGCCCGCGGATCACGCAGGGCAGGCTGGCATTGGGCAGGCGCAACTGCCCCTGGCCCTTGCCCTGGGCGCCACTGCGCGCAGGCGCGGGGGCCGGCGCGGCAGCGGGAGCAGGACGGGCGGGCGCCGGGGCCGCGGCTGGAGCGGCCCCGGCGCGCACCACCTCGGCCTTGCCGCCGGTGAGGGCGGCGAGGGAGTCGTTCGGCGGGCCGCTGGCCAGGCTGCGCTGCGGCGCCGAGGCCAGCAGCGCATCGAGCTTGCCGGCGCGGCTCAGGGCCTTGCGCACCTTGCTCACCAGTTGGTCATTGGAGAAGGGCTTGCCGATGTAGTCCGACACCCCGGCCTGGATGGCCTGGACCACGTTCTCCTTGTCGCCGCGGCTGGTCACCATGATGAAGGGAACGTCCTTCAGCGGCGCCTGGGCGCGGCACCAGCCGAGCAGTTCGATGCCGGACATCTCCGGCATCTCCCAGTCGCAGAGGATCAGGTCGACCGCGTGGCGGGCGAGGTGCTGCTGGGCCTTGCGGCCGTTCACCGCCTCCTCGATGCGCAACCCCGGAAAATGGTCGCGCAATCCCTTCTTCACCAGGTCGCGGATGAAAGGTGCATCATCCACCACCAGAACACTGACCTTGCTCATCGTCGACTCCCTGGAACGCCAAGGCGAAGGATAGCCTCGGGCACTGGCAGGATGCCATGCCGACGTGACCGGTCGGACACATCCGTCAATCAATCCAGCGTTCGCCCTACGGTTTCCGGAGCCATCCGCAACCCGGCCAGGCATAGCAGGATGGCGCCCACCAGGTACCAGGCCGGCGCGTTCGGGCTGCCGGTGAGGTCGATCAGCCCGGCGGCGAAGAACTGCGCGAAACCGCCGAACAGCGCGACGCCGACGCAGTAGGTGACCGACAGGCCGGTGGCGCGGATCGCCGCCGGGAACAGCTCTGGCAGGATCGCCAGGGACGCCACCATGCCGTACGTCAGCGGGATGTTGAGCAACCCCACGATCAGCAACAGCAGGCCGATGCTGGGCCATTGGTTGAGCAGCAGGAACGCCGGGTAGGTCGCCAGCAGCAGGATCGGCAGCGGCCAGAAGATCGAGCGGCGCCGGCCGATGCGGTCGCTCAGGCGCCCGGCGTGGGGCGCCAGCAGCAGCGACGGCAGGCTGCTCACCACCGCGGCCCAGGTGGCGACGCCCAGCGGCATGCCCAGCACGCTGATGGCGTGGTTGGCCAGGTAGAACTGGGTGATGTAGACCGGCACCGAAACGCCGATCACCAGCAGCACGCCGGTGACCAGCTGCCGCGGATGCCGGCACAGCAGCGCCAGGCCGCCTTCCCGCGCTTGCCGGCTGTCGCCCTGGGCGGCGGCCGGCAGGGTTTCCTCCAGGCGGTGGCGGATGTATTCGCTGACCGGGATGGCCAGGATGCCCACCGCGAAGACCGCCCGCCAGCCCCAGCTGTCCATGGCCTCGGGGCTCAGCAGGTTGCTCAGCGTCAACACCACCAGCGCGCCCATGATGGTGCCCAGGCTCTGGCTGAACACCTGCCAGCTGCAGTAGTAGGCCCGTGAGCCCGAGCCGGCGTATTCCATCAGGATGGTGGTGGCGGTGCCCACCTGCCCGCCGACGGCGAAGCCCTGCAGCAGGCGCGCGACTATGATCACCAGCGGCCCGACCAGCCCGGCCTGGGCATAGGTCGGCGCCACGGTGAACAGCAGCGCGCCCAGGGCCATCAGCCACAGCGTCAGGCGCATGGCCGCCTTGCGCCCGGCGCGGTCGGCGTACAGGCCGATCAGCAGGCCGCCGAGCGGGCGCATGATGAAGCCGGTGCCGAACACCGCGAAGGACAGCATCAGCGAAGTCAGCGGGTTTTCCCCGAAGGGGAAGAACAGCCGCGCCATCAGCGTGGCGAGCAGGCTGTAGACGAGGAAGTCGTAGAACTCCAGGGCGTTGCCCAGGCACACCGCGGCAATGGCGCGGGTGCGCCCGGCACGGGAAGGTTCGGCACTCGCAGCGAAGGATGTCGTTCTTGTTGTCATGCTGGGATTCCCCGCGGGAAGGATTCAGGCCAGGAAGCGCTGCGCCAGGCGGACCCAGAAGGTCGCGCCCAGCGGCAGGATGCGGTCGTTGAAGTCGTACCCGGGGTTGTGCACCGCGCAGCCGCCCTCGCCGTCGCCATTGCCGATCATCAGGTAGCAGCCGGGCGCCTGCTCCAGCCAGAAGGCGAAGTCCTCGCTGGCGTGGATGGGCCGCGGCTCGGGCTCCAGGCCCTCGTCGCCGAGCCAGTCGAGGACCAGCTCGCGGACCAGCCCCGCGCAGCCGGGGTCGTTGACCAGCACCGGGTAGCCGTCCGCCGCCACCAGGACTTCGGCGCGGGCGCCGAAGCTGGCGGCCAGCTGCTGCGCCAGTTCATGGATGCGCCGCAGCAGCAGCTCGCGTACCTGCGGGCTCAGCGCGCGCACGCTCAGGCGCAGTTCGGCGCTGTCGGGGATGACGTTGCTGGCGTCGCCGGCGAGGAAGGCGCCCACGGTCAGCACCGCCGCCTCGGACGGCGGCACGTTGCGCGACACCAGGCTCTGCAGGGCGCTGACCAGCGCGGCGCCGGCGAGGATCGGGTCCACCGTCTGCTCGGGCATGGCGCCGTGGCCGCCGCGGCCGTGGATGAGGATGGTCACGTCATCGGCCGAGGCCATGCACGGCCCAGGCATGACCATGAAGCGCCCCTCGGCCAGGCCGGGCAGGTTGTGCATGGCGAACAGGGCGTCGCAGGGGAAGCGTTGCAGCAGGCCCTCGTCGAGCATGCGCTTGGCCCCGGAGCCGCCATGGCCTTCCTCGGCGGGCTGGAAGAACAGGTGCAGGGTACCGCGCCAGCTGCGCTCGCGGGCCAGCTCGCAGGCCGCGGCCAGGAGCATGGCGGTGTGCCCGTCGTGGCCGCAGGCGTGCATCTTGCCGGGCACCCGGCTGCTCCAGGGCAACCCGCTCTGCTCATGGATCGGCAGCGCGTCCAGCTCGGCGCGCAGGCCCAGCACCGGGCCGGGGCCGTTGCGCAGCGTGGCGATCACCCCGGTACCGGCCATCTCGGCGATCTCGTAGCCCCAGGCGCGCAGCCGTTCGATGACCCGCTCGCGGGTGGAGTACTCTTCGAAGCCCAGCTCGGGTTCGGCGTGGATGGCCCGGCGCAGTTCGACCATTTCCGGGACGATGGCGGCTATGCCCGGCGCTATGCAGGCTCTGTTCATCGGCTCGCTCCTGTTTTTCTTGTGGGATTGGACTGGATCGATGCCCGTGACCGGCCGGTATGCTGGGCGTGGATTACCCTAGCGTCGGCGCCGCATGCGCATAAGCCAAAAAAATGTTGTCGTGACGATCTCCGGTGTTCGGAGGGGAGGCGAGCCTTGAAACTGCATCAGTTGCAGGCCCTGGTAGCGGTGGCCGACGGCGGCGGCATCCGCGCCGCGGCCCGTGGCCTGGGCCTCAGCCAGGCCGCGGTGACCCGCGCCCTGCGCGAGCTGGAGGAAGAACAGGGCCTGCCATTGCTGATGCGCCACGCCGGCGGCGCCCGGCTGACCACCGCCGGGCAGGTGCTGCTACCTCGCGCCCGACAGATCGCCACCCAGCTCGACAGCGCCCGCCAGGAACTGGCCGCCCTGCGCGGCGAAGGCGCGGCGACGCTGTGCGTCGGCGTCACCCCCTGGTTCGGCCAGACCTTGCTGGGCAACGCCCTGCAGGCCTTCCGCAGGGACATGCCGCAGGTCCACCTGGAGCTGTACGAGGGGCTGCAGGCGGTGATCCTGCCGCTGCTGCGCACGGGCCGCATGCAGTTCGCCCTAGGCCCGGCGGGCATCCTCCAGGGCGCGGAATTCGTGCATCAGCCGCTGGCGCACTACCGCATGCAGGTGGTGGCCCGCAACGGCCACCTGCTAGCCGCGGCGCGCTCGCTGAGGCAGTTGCTGGAGCACGACTGGACGATGAACTTCACCGCCGACCGCTACGCCGAGACCACCCATGAACTGTTCGGCCAGCATGGCCTGCAGATCGCCCGCGAACGCATCGTCTGCGCCCATTCCGCGGGCATGCTCAGCAGCCTGATCGTCGACGCCGGCCTGCTCGGCTACGCGCCGCAGCCGATGATGCTCTGCGAACCGCTGCGCAGCGGCGCACGGGCCCTGGCGCTGGAGGAACCATTGCCGGACGGGGACATCAGCATCATCCGCCTGCGCGACCAGGGGCTGGACGCGACCTCCCGGCACTTCATCCATTGCCTGCAGCAGGCGCTGAAAGACAACAGCCGCGCCCGCGATCCCGCGGGCCGACAGTTGGCGGAGATGGTGAGGTTGAATTTCTGAGGCGGCCAAGACCGCGGCGCTCCTACGCTATCCCCATACCTGTAGGAGCGGGCCCTGCCCGCGAATCGCGCGCAGGGCGCGCTCCTACAAGGGCCTACCACGATGGCGTTGGCGTTTCGGCGAGCACGGCTTTTTCGTAGGAGCGAGCTTGCTCGCGAATGAGCCCCGTTGCGGAGTCTGTTCGCGAGCAAGCTCGCTCCTACGAAGAGCACCCCGGCGCTGCCGGCAAGGCAGTTGCTCCGCGAGGTGATCCACCCATCCAGCGATGAGCACCTCGGCGCTGCCATGGGCCCAGGTGCGGCTCAGCTATCGGACTTGCCCTGCACCTCTTCCTTCATGCGCGTCAGGCCGATGTGGCGGACGTCGGTGCCGCGCACCAGGTAGATCACCAGTTCGGCGATGTTGCGCGCGTGGTCGCCGATGCGTTCCAGCGAGCGCAGGGCCCAGATGACGTTGAGCACCCGGGAGATCGCCCGCGGGTCTTCCATCATGTAGGTCACCAGCTCGCGCAGGGCGGTCTTGTACTCGCGGTCGACGGTCTTGTCGTACTGCGCCACCGACAGCGCCAGGTCGGCGTCGAAACGGGCGAAGGCGTCCAGCGCCTCCTGCACCATCTTGCGCACCTGGCCGCCGATGTGGCGCACCTCGACGTAGCCGCGCGGCGACTCGCCTTCCTCGCACAGCTGGATGGCGCGGCGGGCGATCTTCGAGGCTTCGTCGCCGATGCGCTCGAGGTCGATCACCGACTTGGAGATGCTGATGATCAGGCGCAGGTCGGAGGCCGCCGGCTGGCGGCGAGCGAGGATGCGCAGGCATTCCTCGTCGATGTTGCGCTCCATCTGGTTGATCTGGTCGTCGATCTCGCGCACCTGCTGGGCCAGGCCCGAGTCGGCGTCGATCAGCGCGGTGACCGCGTCGTTGACCTGTTTCTCCACCAGCCCGCCCATGGCCAGGAGGTGGCTGCGCACGTCTTCCAGCTCGGCGTTGAACTGCTGGGAGATGTGATGGCTGAGACTTTCTTTGTTGATCATGTGGTTTCGCTCCGCGAAAGCTGCAGGCTACGCGCCGAAGGTTGCAGATTTATGATGCGACCGCCGCCCGGCCCTTAGCCGTAGCGCCCGGTGATGTAGTCCTCGGTCTGCTTCTTCGCCGGGTTGGTGAAGAGCGTGTCGGTGTCGCCGAACTCGATCAGCTTGCCCATGTACATGAACGCCGTGTAATCGGAGACCCGCGCGGCCTGCTGCATGTTGTGGGTGACTATCACGATGGTGAACTTGGATTTCAGTTCGTAGATCAGCTCCTCGATCTTCAGCGTGGAGATCGGGTCCAGCGCCGAGCAGGGCTCGTCGAGCAGCAGCACTTCCGGCTCCACCGCGATGGTCCGGGCGATCACCAGGCGCTGCTGCTGGCCGCCGGACAGGCCCAGGGCCGACTCGTGCAGGCGGTCCTTCACCTCCTCCCACAGCGCGGCGCCCTTGAGCGCCCATTCCACCGCCTCGTCGAGGGTGCGCTTCTTGTTCACGCCCTGGATGCGCAGGCCGTAGACCACGTTCTCGTAGATGGTCTTGGGGAAGGGATTGGGCTTCTGGAACACCATGCCAACGCGGCGGCGCAGCTCGGCCACGTCCACGCCGCGGGCGAAGATGTCGTGGCCGTCGAGGCGGATCTCGCCTTCCACGCGGCAGTCGTCGACCAGGTCGTTCATGCGGTTGAAGCAGCGCAGCAGGGTCGACTTGCCGCAGCCGGACGGGCCGATGAAGGCGGTCACGCGCTGTTTGGGGATCTGCATGGCGACGTCGAACAGCGCCTGCTTCTGGCCGTAGAACAGGTTCAGGCCGGGCACTTCCAGGGCCACGGTTTCCTTGTCCAGGCGCATGCCCTCGCGGATCGGCCGGCCGAGGGCGGCGAGGTCGATGCCATGGCGATGGGGTTCTTGTTGCATCTCGTCTCTCCCGTTGGAGGCTCGGGCCGCCGCCTGCGCAGGCAGCGGCCGCGGATCAGTTTTCCAGCGCCTTGTACTTCTCGCGCAGGCGGTTGCGGATGGCGATGGCGGAGAAGTTCAGCAGGGCGATCACCAGCACCAACAGCAGCGCGGTGGCGTACACCAGCGGCCGCGCGGCCTCGACGTTGGGGCTCTGGAAGCCGACGTCGTAGATGTGGAAGCCCAGGTGCATGATCTTCTGGTCCAGGTGCACGTAGGGGTAGTTGCCGTCCACCGGCAGCGACGGCGCCAGTTTCACCACGCCCACCAGCATCAGCGGTGCCACTTCGCCGGCGGCGCGCGCCACGGCGAGGATCAGGCCGGTCATCATGGCCGGGCTGGCCATGGGCAGGACGATCTTCCACAGCGTCTCGGCCTTGGTCGCGCCCAGGGCCAGGGAGCCCTCGCGGATCGCCCGCGGGATGCGCGACAGGCCTTCCTCGGTGGCCACGATCACCACCGGCACGGCGAGGATCGCCAGGGTCAGCGAGGCCCAGAACAGCCCCGGGGTGCCGAAGGTCGGCGCCGGCAGCGCCTCGGGGAAGAACAGCCGGTCGATCGAGCCGCCCAGCACGTAGACGAAGAAGCCCAGGCCGAACACGCCGTAGACGATGGCCGGCACCCCGGCGAGGTTGTTCACGGCGATGCGGATCACCCGCGTCAGCAGGCCCTGGCGCGCGTACTCGCGCAGGTAGACCGCAGCGATGACGCCGAACGGGGTGACGATCACCGCCATCACCAGGGTCATCATCACGGTGCCGAAGATCGCCGGGAAGATGCCGCCCTCGGTGTTGGCCTCGCGCGGGTCCTCGCTGAGGAACTCCCAGAGTTTCTTGAAGTAGAACGACAGCTTGGCGCCGAAGCCCATGGCGTTGGGCTGGTAGGCGTGGACCAGCTTGCCGAGGCTGATCTCGGTCTCGCGGCCGCCGGCCTCGCGCATCACCACGCTGTCGCGGTTGAACTGCTGGCGCAGCTCGCCCAGCCGGTCTTCGTACTCGCGGTAGCGTCCCTGCAGCTCGGCGCGGGCGGCGGCGAGGTCGGCCTGGGCGGTGGCATCCAGCTCGCCGTGCAGTTGCAGGCGGCGCTCCTTCAGGCGCAGGCGCTCCAGCTCGTGGTTGATGCTGCCGATGTCCTTCTTCTCCAACTGGTAGAGTTGGTCGTACAAGCCCTCCACCCGTTGCAGGCGCTGCTGCAGCTCGGGCATGGCGTCGGCGCCCTGGGCCACCACCTGGCCGTCCTGCTTCACGCTGACCAGGTAGCCGTAGAAGTTGCCCCACTCGCGGCGCTCCAGGGTCACCAGCTCCTGCGGCCAGCGCCGCTCGGCGAGCCAGTCGCCGATCACCCAGGAGAAGTCGCTGCCGTAGAGGTCGCGGTTGCCCAGCTTGAGCAGCTCGCGGGTCATGAATTCGGGGCCTTCGGCCGGTACCGGCAGGCCGGCGCCGCGCAGGCGTTCGCGCGGCACTTCCTCGACCTGCACTTCTTCGCCGATCAGCACCTTCGCCTCCTGCCCGGGCACGCTGTAGCGCGCCTCCAGCACGTCGGCCGGCCAGAAATGGCCGAGGCCGCGCACGGCGATGACGGCCAGCAGGCCGAGGGTCATGATCACCGCGATGGAAACCGCGCCGGCGTTCATCCACACCCAGGGAGAACCGCTGGCGAACCAGGCTTTCACCGTTTCCTGCTTCTGTTTCACTTGGAAAGTGCCTCTTCAGACGCCGGTCAGAGCGACGCGTATTTCTTCCGCAGCCGCTGACGGATCAGCTCGGCCAGGGTGTTCATCACGAAGGTGAAGGTCAGCAGCACCAGCGCCGAAAGGAACAGCACGCGGTAGTGGGTGCCGCCCACCTCCGACTCGGGCATTTCCACCGCCACATTCGCCGCCAGGGTGCGCATGCCCTGGAAGATGTTCATGTCCATCACCGGGGTGTTGCCGGTGGCCATCAGCACGATCATGGTCTCGCCCACGGCGCGGCCCATGCCGATCATCAGCGCCGAGAAAATGCCCGGGCTGGCGGTGAGGATCACCACGCGGGTCAGCGTCTGCCAGGGCGTGGCGCCCAGGGCCAGAGAGCCGTAGGTGAGGCTGCGGGGCACGCTGAAGATGGCATCCTCGGCGATGGAGAAGATGTTCGGGATCACCGCGAAGCCCATGGCCAGGCCGACGATCAGGGCGTTGCGCTGGTCGTAGGTGATGCCTAGGTCATGGCTTATCCACAGGCGCATGTCGCCGCCGAAGAAGGCGGTTTCCAGGTGCGGGCTGAGCCACAGGGCGAAGGCGCCGACGCCGAGCACCACGGGAATGAGGATGGCCGCTTCCCAGCCGTCCGGCAGCGCCAGGCGGATGCGCTCGGGCAGGCGGCTCCAGAGCAGGCCGGCGAGCAGGATGCCCAGCGGGGTGAGCAGCAGCAGGCTGAAGATGCCCGGCAGGTGGCCTTCGACGTAGGGCGCGAGGAACAGGCCGGCGAAGAAGCCGAGGATCACCGTCGGCAACGCTTCCATCAGCTCGATCACCGGCTTGACCTTGCGGCGCATCGCCGGGGCCATGAAGTAGGCGGTGTAGACGGCCGCGGCGATGGCCAGCGGTGCAGCCAGGATCATCGCGTAGAAGGCTGCCTTGAGGGTGCCGAAGGTCAGCGGCGCCAGGCTCAGCTTGGGCTCGAAGTCTGTGGTGGCGGCGGTGGACTGCCAGACGTACTGCGGCTTGTCGTAGCTTTCGTACCAGACCTTGCCCCAGAGCGCGTTCCATGAGACCTCCGGGTGCGGATTGCTCAGGTCGAAGCCGTGCAGCTGGCCGCCCTGCTCCAGCAGCAGGCGGTTGGCCCGCGGCGACAGGGCGAGCACGCCGCTGGCCGGCGCCACCTGCTGCTCCAGCAGGGTACGGTGCGCGGTGCTGTGGAACACGCCCAGTTCACCGGCGCTGTCCAGGGCGACGAAGCCCTTGCGGCGTTGCTCGGGGACGATGGCGGTGATCGGCTTGCTGCCCAACTGGAAGTCGCGCACGTGCGCCAGGCGCGGTTCGCCGTCGGTGTCACGGGCCATGAACCACTGGCTGATGCCGCCGGCGGAATTGCCGATCATCAGCGAGATGCCGCCCAGCAGCTGGGCGCTGGCGGTGACCTCGCGGTTGGCATGGTCGAGCAGCTTGTAGCGGCCATTGAGCTGGCGGGTGCGCAGGTCGAAGACGTCGGCCTGAGCGCGGCCGTTGATGACGTACAGCCACTGCTTGCGCGGGTCCAGGTAGATCGCCTTCACCGGGTCGGCGATCTGCGGCAGGTTCACGGCCTCCTGCTCCAGGGTGGTCTCGCCGGTGAGCATGTTTTCCTGGCTGGTCAAGCTCAGCAGCAGCATCTGGCTGCCGCTGGAGCCGGCCAGCAGCAGGCCGTCGTCGTCCGAGGCCAGGGCCACGTGTTCCAGCGCGCGGCCCTGCGGGTCGAGGCTGATGGGCGCCTCGCCGTAGGGATAGTCGATCTGCGGGGTGATGGTCTTGCGGTTGTCCGGGTAGGTGACCTGGTAGGCGTGGCGGAACACCAGCGCCTGGCCGTTGGACAGGCCGAGCGCCACCATCGGGTGCCCGGGCTGGTCCTCGGCGATGGAGACCACCTGGCTGCCGGCCGGCAACTTGAGCGCCTGGCGGCTGAGTTCGGCGCCGCTGTCCAGGTCGAAGAACAGCACCTGGCCGTCAGCGGCCACGCGCATGGCCACCTGGTTCTGCTCCTCGATGCTCAGCAGCAGGGGTGCCTGCACTTCCTTCAGCCATGCCGGGGCCAGGGGCGCGCGGGCATCCAGCTCAGCGCCGCGGAACAGTGGCAGCACCACATAGGCCAGGTAGAAGAAGATGAGGGTGATGGCCACCAGCACGGACAGGCCGCCGACCAGCACGTACCAGCGCGTCAGGCGGTCCTTGAGGGCGCGCATGCGGCGTTTGCGACGCAGGGTCGGGGTGTTGAAATCGATCCGCTCGGGGGTGGAATTGCTCATCGACGAAGTGGCCAGGTCATTCATGGGGCGACACGCTTGCGGCAGTCTATGACAGAAACATGACACAGAGATGACGAGACGAAGCCCGTCGGCAGTTGCCTGCCAACGGGCCGGATCACCTACCGCTCAGCCCATGGACGGCTGGCGGGGGCGCTACCTAGAGTCCCAGTTCCTTGACCGCCTTCGCCGCGACCTTGGCCGGCAGCGGGATGTAGCCGTCCTTGACCACGACTTCCTGGCCTGTCTTGGACAGCACCATCTTCAGGAATTGGGCTTCCAGCGGGTCCAGCGGCTTGTTCGGCGCCTTGTTCACGTAGACGTAGAGGAAGCGCGCCAGCGGGTAGGTGCCGTTCAGGGCGTTCTGCTCGTTGTCCTCGACGTAGGGGTCGCCCTGCTTCTTGGCCAGGGCCACGGTCTTCACGCTGGCGGTCTTGTAGCCGATGCCGGAGTAGCCGATGCCGTTGAGCGACTGGCTGATCGACTGCACCACCGAGGCGGAGCCCGGCTGCTCGTTGACGTTGGGCTTGAAGTCACCCTTGCACAGGGCCTCTTCCTTGAAATAGCCGTAGGTACCGGACACCGAGTTGCGGCCGAACAGCTGCACCGGCTTGTTGGCCCAGTCGCCGCCCAGGCCCAGGTCGCTCCAGGTCTTCACGTCCTGCTTGGCGCCGCACAGGCGGGTGGCCGAGAAGATGGCGTCGACCTGCTGCATGGTCAGGCCCTTGATGGGGTTGTCCTTGTGCACGAAGACGGCCAGGGCGTCGACCGCGACGGGCACGGCAGTGGGCTTGTAGCCGTACTTCTGCTCGAAGGCCTGCAGTTCGACGTCCTTCATCTTGCGGCTCATCGGGCCGAGGTTGGCGGTGCCCTCGGTGAGCGCCGGCGGAGCGGTGGAGGAGCCCGCGGCCTGGATCTGCACGTTCACGCTCGGGTACAGGCGCTTGTACTCCTCGGCCCACAGCGTCATGAGGTTGGCCAGGGTATCCGAGCCCACGCTGGAGAGATTGCCAGAGACGCCGCTGGTCTTCTGGTAGTCCGGCAGCGCCGGGTCGATCGCGGCGAAAGCGCTGGCAGCGCCCACGCCAGCGGCGGCGAAGGTCAGCACCGCCATCAAACGCTTGATTTTCATGCCTTGCTCCTTGGGGAAAGGCCGACTGGCTGGAATTCGGCGCCGCTCTCATGGGGCGCGAGCAGACTCTATGAAAGCAATGTGACAGCCAGATGAAAACCGACGGGCTCGAAGAAGAAATGTGACGGTATTTATTACGGAATATTTCATTCGCAACAAGCGCCGAAGAAACGCCCCGTAGGATGGTGTTGAGCGCAGCGAAACCCATCGCCATGGCCGCATGGGTTTCGCCGGGGTCCGAACCCGCCTGTAGGAGCGAGCTTGCTCGCGAACAAACCCCTTCGAGGAGTCTGTTCGCGAGCAAGCTCGCTCCTACGAAGAGCACTACAGTCTGTAGACAATTACTCCTACGGGCGCAGGAGACACACCCTCGTAGGATGGCGTTGAGCGCAGCGATACCCATCACCATGGCCCCGCCCCACTGTAGGAGCGGGCCCTGCCCGCGATATCGCGCGCAGGGCGCGCTCCTACAAGGGGAATGCAATGGCGCGGGTATCTGCTCCCATCGCCCCGGCTTTTCCGCGCCCCAAAAGCAAAACCCCCGACCAGCCAGGCTGATCAGGGGTTTTGGGATAGGTGCTTGACGATGACCTACTCTCACATGGGGAAACCCCACACTACCATCGGCGATGCGTCGTTTCACTGCTGAGTTCGGGATGGGATCAGGTGGTTCCAACGCTCTATGGTCGTCAAGCAATTCTTTCGGATGCTCGTGGCTTGCGCTCACGCTCATCCAGATTCGGGTATGTGACAGGTCTTCTTTGCGGTTCTCACGAACTTTCGGTTCGTCGACTTCACCGTCTAACACACAAATTGTTTGGGTGTTATATGGTCAAGCCTCACGGGCAATTAGTATCGGTTAGCTCAACGCCTCACAGCGCTTACACACCCGACCTATCAACGTCGTAGTCTTCGACGGCCCTTCAGGGGAATCAAGTTCCCAGTGAGATCTCATCTTGAGGCTAGTTTCCCGCTTAGATGCTTTCAGCGGTTATCTATTCCGAACATAGCTACCCGGCAGTGCCACTGGCGTGACAACCGGAACACCAGAGGTTCGTCCACTCCGGTCCTCTCGTACTAGGAGCAGCCCCTCTCAAATCTCAAACGTCCACGGCAGATAGGGACCGAACTGTCTCACGACGTTCTAAACCCAGCTCGCGTACCACTTTAAATGGCGAACAGCCATACCCTTGGGACCGGCTTCAGCCCCAGGATGTGATGAGCCGACATCGAGGTGCCAAACACCGCCGTCGATATGAACTCTTGGGCGGTATCAGCCTGTTATCCCCGGAGTACCTTTTATCCGTTGAGCGATGGCCCTTCCATACAGAACCACCGGATCACTAAGACCTACTTTCGTACCTGCTCGACGTGTCTGTCTCGCAGTCAAGCGCGCTTTTGCCTTTATACTCTACGACCGATTTCCGACCGGTCTGAGCGCACCTTCGTACTCCTCCGTTACTCTTTAGGAGGAGACCGCCCCAGTCAAACTGCCCACCATACACTGTCCTCGATCCGGATAACGGATCAGAGTTAGAACCTCAAGCATGCCAGGGTGGTATTTCAAGGTTGGCTCCACGCGAACTGGCGTCCACGCTTCAAAGCCTCCCACCTATCCTACACAAGCAGGCTCAAAGTCCAGTGCAAAGCTACAGTAAAGGTTCACGGGGTCTTTCCGTCTAGCCGCGGATACACTGCATCTTCACAGCGATTTCAATTTCACTGAGTCTCGGGTGGAGACAGCGCCGCCATCGTTACGCCATTCGTGCAGGTCGGAACTTACCCGACAAGGAATTTCGCTACCTTAGGACCGTTATAGTTACGGCCGCCGTTTACCGGGGCTTCGATCAAGAGCTTCGCTTTCGCTAACCCCATCAATTAACCTTCCGGCACCGGGCAGGCGTCACACCCTATACGTCCACTTTCGTGTTTGCAGAGTGCTGTGTTTTTAATAAACAGTCGCAGCGGCCTGGTATCTTCGACCGGCGTGGGCTTACGCAGTAAATACTTCACCCTCACCGGCGCACCTTCTCCCGAAGTTACGGTGCCATTTTGCCTAGTTCCTTCACCCGAGTTCTCTCAAGCGCCTTGGTATTCTCTACCCGACCACCTGTGTCGGTTTCGGGTACGGTTCCTAGTTACCTGAAGCTTAGAAGCTTTTCCTGGAAGCATGGCATCAACCACTTCGCTCTCTAAAAGAAAGCTCGTCATCAGCTCTCGGCCTTGAACACCCGGATTTGCCTAAGTGTCCAGCCTACAACCTTAAACTTGGACAACCAACGCCAAGCTGGCCTAGCCTTCTCCGTCCCTCCATCGCAGTAACTAGAAGTACAGGAATATTAACCTGTTTCCCATCGACTACGCATTTCTGCCTCGCCTTAGGGGCCGACTAACCCTGCGTCGATTAACGTTGCGCAGGAACCCTTGGTCTTTCGGCGTGGGAGTTTTTCACTCCCATTGTCGTTACTCATGTCAGCATTCGCACTTCTGATACCTCCAGCAAGCTTCTCAACTCACCTTCACAGGCTTACAGAACGCTCCTCTACCGCGCATCTTGCGACGCACCCGTAGCTTCGGTGTGTGGTTTGAGCCCCGTTACATCTTCCGCGCAGGCCGACTCGACTAGTGAGCTATTACGCTTTCTTTAAAGGGTGGCTGCTTCTAAGCCAACCTCCTAGCTGTCTAAGCCTTCCCACATCGTTTACCACTTAACCACAACTTTGGGACCTTAGCTGACGGTCTGGGTTGTTTCCCTTTTCACGACGGACGTTAGCACCCGCCGTGTGTCTCCCACGCTGACACTTCCAGGTATTCGGAGTTTGCATCGGTTTGGTAAGTCGGGATGACCCCCTAGCCGAAACAGTGCTCTACCCCCTGGAGTGATACGTGAGGCGCTACCTAAATAGCTTTCGAGGAGAACCAGCTATCTCCGAGCTTGATTAGCCTTTCACTCCGATCCACAAGTCATCCCCTACCTTTTCAACGGGAGTGGGTTCGGTCCTCCAGTCAGTGTTACCTAACCTTCAACCTGCTCATGGATAGATCGCCCGGTTTCGGGTCTATACCCAGCGACTAAACGCCCTATTAAGACTCGCTTTCGCTACGCCTCCCCTATTCGGTTAAGCTCGCCACTGAATATAAGTCGCTGACCCATTATACAAAAGGTACGCAGTCACCCAACAAAGTGGGCTCCCACTGCTTGTACGCATACGGTTTCAGGTTCTATTTCACTCCCCTCTCCGGGGTTCTTTTCGCCTTTCCCTCACGGTACTGGTTCACTATCGGTCAGTCAGTAGTATTTAGCCTTGGAGGATGGTCCCCCCATGTTCAGACAACGTTTCACGTGCGCCGTCCTACTCGATTTCACTTCCTGGAACCTTTCACATACGGGGCTATCACCCACTATGGCCGCACTTTCCAGAGCGTTCTGTTAGATTCCAAGAAGCTTAAGGGCTAGTCCCCGTTCGCTCGCCACTACTAAGGGAATCTCGGTTGATTTCTGTTCCTCAGGGTACTTAGATGTTTCAGTTCCCCTGGTTCGCCTCACACACCTATGGATTCAGTGTGTGATAACCAGCTTATGCTGGCTGGGTTCCCCCATTCAGAGATCTCCGGATCACAGGTCGTTTGCCACCTCCCCGAAGCTTATCGCAGGCTACCACGTCTTTCATCGCCTCTGACTGCCAAGGCATCCACCGTATGCGCTTCTTCACTTGACCATATAACCCCAAGCAATCTGGTCATACGTCTCGAACGTGAAGACGACATTCGCCGAAAATTCGCGCTTGAACTCGCAAATTTTACCTTGACTTGAATGATCACCAGTGAAAGAGATCATTCAGTCTACTTCTATCACATACCCAAATTTTTAAAGAACGGTTCCGGTACAAAGACCAGACAGCAAGGTTCGTTTCTTCGAACATTCCTGTCTGAGCTTTACGACGATTCGGAGATGGTGGAGCCAAGGAGGATCGAACTCCTGACCTCCTGCGTGCAAAGCAGGCGCTCTCCCAGCTGAGCTATGGCCCCAAATCACTACGATTTGGTGGGTCTGGGCAGATTCGAACTGCCGACCTCACCCTTATCAGGGGTGCGCTCTAACCGACTGAGCTACAGACCCATAAAGGGTTGCCTAATCGTCTAACCAGTGAATCAAGCAATTCGTGTGGGAGCTTATGAGAAAGCTGAGATCTTCGATTAAGGAGGTGATCCAGCCGCAGGTTCCCCTACGGCTACCTTGTTACGACTTCACCCCAGTCATGAATCACTCCGTGGTAACCGTCCCCCTTGCGGTTAGACTAGCTACTTCTGGAGCAACCCACTCCCATGGTGTGACGGGCGGTGTGTACAAGGCCCGGGAACGTATTCACCGTGACATTCTGATTCACGATTACTAGCGATTCCGACTTCACGCAGTCGAGTTGCAGACTGCGATCCGGACTACGATCGGTTTTCTGGGATTAGCTCCACCTCGCGGCTTGGCAACCCTCTGTACCGACCATTGTAGCACGTGTGTAGCCCTGGCCGTAAGGGCCATGATGACTTGACGTCATCCCCACCTTCCTCCGGTTTGTCACCGGCAGTCTCCTTAGAGTGCCCACCATAACGTGCTGGTAACTAAGGACAAGGGTTGCGCTCGTTACGGGACTTAACCCAACATCTCACGACACGAGCTGACGACAGCCATGCAGCACCTGTGTTCCGATTCCCGAAGGCACTCCCGCATCTCTGCAGGATTCCGGACATGTCAAGGCCAGGTAAGGTTCTTCGCGTTGCTTCGAATTAAACCACATGCTCCACCGCTTGTGCGGGCCCCCGTCAATTCATTTGAGTTTTAACCTTGCGGCCGTACTCCCCAGGCGGTCGACTTATCGCGTTAGCTGCGCCACTAAGATCTCAAGGATCCCAACGGCTAGTCGACATCGTTTACGGCGTGGACTACCAGGGTATCTAATCCTGTTTGCTCCCCACGCTTTCGCACCTCAGTGTCAGTATCAGTCCAGGTGGTCGCCTTCGCCACTGGTGTTCCTTCCTATATCTACGCATTTCACCGCTACACAGGAAATTCCACCACCCTCTACCGTACTCTAGTCAGGCAGTTATGGATGCAGTTCCCAGGTTGAGCCCGGGGATTTCACATCCATCTTACCAAACCACCTACGCGCGCTTTACGCCCAGTAATTCCGATTAACGCTTGCACCCTTCGTATTACCGCGGCTGCTGGCACGAAGTTAGCCGGTGCTTATTCTGTTGGTAACGTCAAAACAGCAAGGTATTAACTTACTGCCCTTCCTCCCAACTTAAAGTGCTTTACAATCCGAAGACCTTCTTCACACACGCGGCATGGCTGGATCAGGCTTTCGCCCATTGTCCAATATTCCCCACTGCTGCCTCCCGTAGGAGTCTGGACCGTGTCTCAGTTCCAGTGTGACTGATCATCCTCTCAGACCAGTTACGGATCGTCGCCTAGGTGAGCCATTACCCCACCTACTAGCTAATCCGACCTAGGCTCATCTGATAGCGTGAGGTCCGAAGATCCCCCACTTTCTCCCGTAGGACGTATGCGGTATTAGCGCTCCTTTCGGAACGTTGTCCCCCACTACCAGGCAGATTCCTAGGCATTACTCACCCGTCCGCCGCTGAATCCAGAAGCAAGCTCCCTTCATCCGCTCGACTTGCATGTGTTAGGCCTGCCGCCAGCGTTCAATCTGAGCCATGATCAAACTCTTCAGTTCAATACTGATCGGGTTTTGAGAAAACCCTAAACTTGGCTCAGCAATCGCAAAAAACTCTCGAATTCACGAGTGTTACTTGTGATGCTGATAATCTTGCGATCACCAGTCTTAACTCACAAGCACCCACACGAATTGCTTGATTCAACTTGTTAAAGAGCAGTTGGTTGATTCTTTCGCCTCAACCGAGGCCGCGCATTCTACGCTAACCTCTTATTTCGTCAAGCGTTATTTTCAGAATTTTTCGTTCCTACTCAACCGCTTGCGCTTTCGATCGGCCGGAGCTTCTCGTCAGCGGGAGACGCATTCTACAGCGATCAAACTCGCTGTCAAGCACCTCGGCAATCTTCCTTTTGGCTCGCTGCCGGAGCAGCTGTCGAACCCAAAGGCGGCAAGTGAATCACCTGCCTGACCACCACTCTCAATTTCGAACCTGCTTAAGTGCTTGATTTTCAAGCTCTTTCAGCGCTTCGTCGCTGGGAGTGGTGCGCATTATAGGGACTTCAGAATGCCCGTCAACGACTTTTTGAAACTTTTCTGAAAAAGCTGTCCGAGCGATCAATTTGCAACCAGTGAGGCCTCGCCAGCCAGGCGCTCCTGGCGCAGCAGGAAGCAACCGGTGAGGAAGCCGACCAGGCACAACGCGGCCACATAGTAGGCAGGGCCCATGGGGTCTTCCTTCATCAGCAGCGCCACGACCATTGGAGTGAGACCTCCGAAGATGGCGTAGGACAGGTTGTAGGAGAAGGACAGGCCGCTGAAGCGCACCACCGGCGGGAAGGCCTTGACCATGACGTAGGGCACGGCGCCGACGATGCCCACGCACAGGCCGGCCAGCGCATATAAAGGGAAGAGCCAGTCCGGGTGGGTCTTCAGGCTGCTGTAGAAGAACCATGAGGTCGCGCCCAGCAGCAGGCTGCCGCCGATGAAGGTACGCCCGCCACCGATGCGGTCGACGATGCGCCCGGCGAGGATGCAGCCCGCGGTGAGGAAGATGATCGCCAGACTGTTGGCCTTGAGCGCGGTGGCCGCCGGGACGCCGTAGACCGACTGCAGCACGGAGGGCGTCATGAGGATGACCACGACGATGGCCGCCGACAGCAGCCAGGTGAGCAGCATGGAGATGGCCACCGCCGGACGGTGCTCGCGCACCACCACGCCCAGGGGCACCTCGTCGGCCAGTTGCTTGCGTTGCTGCAGCTCGGCGAACACCGGGGTCTCGTGCAGCCAGCGGCGCAGGTAGACGGAGAACAGGCCGAAGATGCCGCCGAGCAGGAAGGGGATGCGCCAGGCATAGGCCAGCACTTCGTCGGCGTTGTAGAAGCTGTTGATCGCCGTGGCCATCAGCGAGCCGATGAGGATGCCGGCGGTCAACCCTGCGGTCAGGGTGCCACAGGCGAAGCCGACGTTGCGCGCCGGCACGTGTTCGGAAACGAACACCCAGGCCCCGGGCACCTCGCCGCCGATGGCAGCGCCCTGCACCACGCGCAGCAGCAACAGGGCCAGCGGCGCCCAGATGCCGATCTGTTCGTAGGTCGGCAGCACACCCATGAGCAGCGTGGGCACCGACATCAGGAAGATACTCAGGGTGAACATCTTCTTGCGCCCGAGCAGATCGCCGAAGTGAGCCATGACGATGCCGCCCAGCGGCCGCGCCAGGTAGCCGGCGGCGAACAGGCCGAAGGTCTGCAGCTGGCGCAGCCACTCGGGCATGTCGGCGGGGAAGAACAGCTTGCCCACCACCGTGGCGAAGAACACGAAGATGATGAAGTCGTAGAACTCCAGGGCGCCGCCCAGGGCGGAAAGGGACAGGGTCTTGTAGTCGCTGCGGGTCAGCGGACGGGCAGCGGTGGTATTCGCAGAAGGCATCGCAAGGCTTCTCGGCAGGTTGGCGGCGCTGACAGGGAGCGCCGAAGGCGAACCATGGTAAATGGGAGCGCGTCAGCGCAACATTGTCATCAGGCATTCTGCGGTCGCTGCCGCAGGCCGGCCTCTATATAATGCCGATGCGACATGCGCGGGGTCGGTCAGAAAGCTGTCCCAAGTTTCTGTAGGAAACCACTTTTACAGGACTCTTGGGAGAGCTTTTCCTTTCCTTGAATCGAGACCGTCGGGGCACGAGGCCCTTACCTATGATCGAGCTTGAACAAGAAGACCCCATTCCGCAGGGCGACCTGGCGCTGCAGATCACCGCGCTGCCGCGCGAGACCAATGGTTTCGGCGATATCTTCGGTGGCTGGCTGGTGTCGCAGATGGACCTCGCCGGCACCGCCATGGCCAGCCGCATCGCCGGCGGCCGCGTAGCCACGGTAGCGATCGACCGCATGGCCTTCCTGGTGCCGGTGGCGGTGGGCGCGCAGCTGTCCTTCTATACCCAGACGCTGGAGGTCGGGCGCAGCTCGATCCGCATGCTGGTGGAAGTGTGGAGCGACGATCCGCTGTCCAGCGAGTGGCGCAAGGTCACCGAGGCGGTGTTCGTGTTCGTGGCCATCGATGGCAGCGGGCGGACGCGGCCGGTGCCGCCGCGGCGGGGGTGAGGGTTATCCTCGTTCGGAGTGGTGAATAGTTCCGCTCCATCCTGATATCGCGTTTCCCTCTCCCTGAAGGGAGAGGGGGCCGTTCGGCGCATCCGGGGAAATTCAGTGTCAGCCGGCGACGCCCAAAGATTCAGGCGCTATCCACTCTGATAGCGCCCTTCCCTTCTCTAGCTCAAGCCCGCGTCGGCTTGCCGCGTACCGGCGCGCCGTTGGCCTTGTAGTAGTCCGCGGTGCTGCGCGGCAGCGGCTGGCGGCCGCGGATGCGGTCGGCGATCTTCTCGGCGATCATGATGGTGGTGGCATTGAGGTTGCCGGTGATGATCAGCGGCATGATCGACGCATCCACCACGCGCAGCCCCTGCATGCCGTGCACGCGGCCCTGGGCGTCGACCACTGCCATGTCGTCCTCGCCCATCTTGCACGAGCAGGAGGGGTGGAAGGCGGTTTCCGCGTGCTCGCGGACGAAGGCGTCCAGCTCGGCGTCGCTCTTCTTGTCCAGCCCCGGGCTCAGTTCGCGGCCGCGGTAGGCGTCCAGCGCCGGCTGCGCCATGATCTCGCGGGTGATGCGGATGGCGTCGCGGAACTCCTGCCAGTCCTGCTCGCTGGACATGTAGTTGAAGAGGATGCTCGGGTGCTTGCGCGGGTCGCGCGAGGTCAGCTGGATGCGCCCGCGGCTGGGCGAGCGCATGGAGCCGACGTGGGCCTGGAAGCCGTGCTCCTTCACCGCGTTGCTGCCGTTGTAATTGATCGCCACCGGCAGGAAGTGGTACTGGATGTTCGGCCATTCGAACTCGTCGCGGGTGCGGATGAAGCCGCCGGCCTCGAACTGGTTGCTGGCGCCCAGGCCGGTGCCGAGGAACATCCATTCCGCGCCGATCTGCGGCTGGTTCCACCACTGCAATGCCGGGTACAGCGACACCGGTTGCTTGCAGGCGTATTGCAGGTACATCTCCAGGTGGTCCTGGAGGTTCTGGCCGACGCCCGGCAGGTCGTGCACCACTTCGATGCCCAGGTCGCGCAGCACGGTCGCCGGGCCGACGCCGGAGCGTTGCAGCAGCTGCGGCGAGGCGATGGCGCCAGAGCACACCAGCACTTCGCGACGCGCGCGCGCCTCTTTCGGCGCATTGTCGTCCCCCAGCAGGTAGCTGACGCCGATTGCGCGCTTGCCGCTGAACAGGATGCGGTCGCTCAGGGCGTGGGTGACGATGGTCAGGTTGGCGCGCTCGCGGGCCTGGTCCAGGTAGCCGCGGGCGGTGCTGGCGCGGCGGCCCTGGGGGGTCACGGTGCGGTCCATCGGGCCGAAGCCTTCCTGCTGGTAGCCGTTGAGGTCTTCGGTACGCGGGTAGCCGGCCTGCACGCCGGCCTCGACCATGGCGTGGAACAGCGGGTTGTTGCCAGCCTTGGGCGTGGTCACGCTGACCGGGCCGTCGCCGCCATGGTAGTCGTTGGGGCCGATGTCGCGGGTCTCGGCCTTGCGGAAGTACGGCAGGCAATCGAGGTAGGTCCAGTCTTCCAGGCCCTTCTCTTTCGCCCAGCCGTCGAAGTCCATGGCGTTGCCGCGGATGTAGCACATGCCATTGATCAGCGAGGAGCCGCCCAGGCCCTTGCCGCGCCCGCACTCCATGCGGCGGTTGTTCATGTGCGGCTCGGGGTCGGTGAGGTAGGCCCAGTTGTAGCGGCGGCCCTGCAACGGGTAGGCCAGCGCGGCGGGCATCTGGGTGCGGAAGTCGGCGCGGTAGTCCGGGCCGCCGGCTTCGAGCAGCAGCACGCTGACGTCCGCGTCCTCGGTCAGGCGGGTGGCGAGGACGTTACCGGCGGAACCGGCGCCGATGATGATGTAGTCGTATTCCTGGGTCATGCAGGCCTACCTCTTTTTCTGGGCACGACACCGCCCGCGACGCATGGCGCGCCGGTGTCTGAAGGTCGGAAGGCCGGTCGTCGTGGCGACCGGCCGCTCAGGGCTCGATCGCGGTGGTCAGAACACCGAGGCGTAGTCGCCCAGCTCTACCTGCACGGATTTGATCCGAGTGTAATGAGCCAGGGTGGTCAGGCCGTTCTCGCGACCGACGCCGGATTGCTTGTAGCCGCCCACCGGCATTTCCGCCGGCGACTCGCCCCAGGTGTTGATCCAGCAGATGCCCGCCTCCAGGCGGTGGATCACCCGGTGGGCGCGGGCCAGGTCCTGGGTGACGACGCCGGCGGCCAGGCCGTATTCGGTGTCGTTGGCGCGGCGGATGACTTCGTCTTCGCTGTCGTAGACGAGGATGCTCATCACCGGGCCGAAGATTTCCTCACGGACGATGGTCATGTCGTCACGGCAGTCGGTGAACACAGTCGGCGCGACGTAGGCGCCATTGCCGAACTCACCCTCGGTGACGCGCTCTCCGCCGCACAGCAGGCGGGCCTTCTGCTCCTTGCCGGCCTGGATGTAGCCGAGCACGCTCTCCATGTGCGGGAAGCTGACCAGCGGGCCGAAGTTGGTGTTCTCGTCCTGCGGGCTGCCCAGGCGGATGCGCCTGACGCGCTCCAGCACCTTCTCCTCGAAGCGCGCCTGCAGGCTGCGCGGGACGAACACGCGGGTGCCGTTGGTGCAGACTTGGCCGGAACTGAAGAAGTTGGCCATGACGGCGATGTCGGCGGCGCGGTCGAGGTTGGCGTCGTCGAAGATGATCAGCGGCGACTTGCCGCCCAGCTCCATGGTGACTTCCTTGAGCGAGGAGCTGGAGGCGCTGGCCATGACCTTCTTGCCGGTGGAGGTGCCGCCGGTGAAGGAGATCTTCTCGATCAGCGGGTGCTCGGTCAGCCACTGGCCGACCTCGCGGCCGCTGCCGGTGAGCACGTTGAACACGCCGTCGGGCAGGCCGGCCTCGGTGTAGATTTCGGCCAGCTTGAGCACGCTCAGCGGGGTGACCTCGCTGGGCTTGAAGATCATCGCGTTGCCCGCGGCCAGGGCCGGGGCGGATTTCCACAGGGCGATCTGGATCGGGTAGTTCCAGGCGCCGATGCCGGCGACCACGCCCAGCGGCTCGCGGCGGGTGTAGACGAAGCTGCTCTCGCGCAACGGGATCTGCTCGCCTTCGATGGCCGGGACCAGGCCGGCGTAATACTCGAGCACGTCGGCGCCGGTGACGATGTCGACGTTGCGCGTCTCGGCCAGCGGCTTGCCGGTGTCCAGGGTTTCCAGCTCGGCCAGCTCGTCGTTGCGCTGGCGGAGGATGTCCACGGCGCGGCGCAGGATGCGCGAGCGCTGCATGGCGGTCATCGCCGCCCAGACCTTCTGGCCTTCGACGGCGCTGGCGACGGCGCGCTCGACGTCTTCCTTCGAAGCCCGCTGCACCAGGGCGAGGACCTCCCCGTTGGCCGGGTTGACGGTCTCGAAGGTGGCGCCACTGGTGGCCTCCACGTAGCGGCCGCCAATGTAGAGCTTCTGAACGTCGAATCGAGCCATGGGTCGGTTGTCCTCTCTTATGGTCTGTGCACGAAGGCCGCGCCCGCTATCCGGTGCGCTTGGCCAGTTGTTGGTCGAGATAGTCGTAGGCGATAGCCAGCGCCTGCTCGGTGTCGAAGGCATCGCCCGACAGCGCGCCGCGCAGCCACAGGCCGTCGATCAGCGCGGCCAGGCCACGGGCGGCGCGGCGCGCCTGGTCCAGCGGCAGCTCGCGGCGGAACTGGCAGCACAGGTTGGAATACAGCCTGTGGTCGTTGATCCGCTGCAGCCGGCGCAGGGACGGCTGGTGCATGCTGCTAGCCCAGAACGCCAGCCAGGTCTTCATGGCCGGGCCGTTGACCTGGCTGTTGTCGAAGTTGCCGGCGACGATCGCCCGCAGGTGGGCGCGCGGATCGTCGGTTCGCAGGCTAGCGCGACGCTCGCGCACGGCCTTGCTCAAAGCCGACATCAGATGCCGCATCGTCGCCTCCAGGAGGCCATTCTTGTCCTGGAAGTAGTGGCTGATGATGCCGTTGGAGACCCCCGCCAGGCGGGCGATCAGGGCGATGCTGGCGTCGCTCATGCCAACCTGGTCCACGGCCTCGAGGGTGGCGTGGATCAGTTGCGAACGGCGAATCGGCTGCATACCGACCTTGGGCATATTGATATATCTCCTCACGCGGGACGTGGCTGTGCCGTCCGGCGTCACTGTGGGCCAGTCTATTTTGTTTTTATTGAACGTTCAATCAACTAAGAATAAGCTGCGCTCCGTGAACCTCCCCGAGCCTTTGCGTGCAAGCGGGCCCGAGCCGTTCATCACCGCGATGCGTCCAAACCGGCAAGGATCGCAGAATCCTGCCCGGAAGTGTCGCGGCGGCAATGCTGTGTCTGTGGTTCGCGGCCCGTCGCCGTGCCTCGCGCACTGTCGCCGGCCGCCATGCGTTCACTGCCATGGGGTCCCCCTGAAAAATGAGTTCTGCTTCGCCAAGAAAAACAAACGAGCAGGCCCGTCTGAACCCGATCGTGTTCTTCGGCTCCACCGCCCTGATCCTGGTTCTGACCGCCATCCTGATCTTCTTCCCGGACAGCGCCGGCGCCGCCCTGGCCCGCACCCAGGCCTGGCTGTCGCACAGCTTCGGCTGGTACTACATGCTGGCCATCGGGGCCTACCTGTTCTTCGTCGTGTGGGTCGCCTTCTCGCGCTACGGCACGCTGAAGCTCGGCGCCGACCATGAGAAGCCCGATTTCAGCTACGGCGCCTGGGCCGGCATGCTGTTCTCCTCGGGGATCGGCATCTCGCTGCTGTACTTCGCCGCGTCCGAGCCGATCGACCACCTCTACCACCCGCCCGAAGGCGTCGCCGGCAGCCCGCAGGCGGCGCGCCAGGCGCTGCAGCTGACCTTCCTGCACTGGGGCCTGCACGGCTGGGCGATCTATGCCCTGGTCGGCCTGGCCGTGGGTTACTTCGCCTACCGCCACCGCCAGCCGCTGGCCCTGCGTTCGGCGCTGCTGCCGATCCTCGGCGAGCGCTGGGTGAAGGGCGCCGGCGGCCACGCAGTGGACATCTTCGGCATCTTCGTCACCCTGCTGGGCCTGGTCACCAACCTGGGGATCGGCGCGCTGCAGGTGTCCTCCGGCCTGGAATACCTGACCGGCATGGAGCACTCGAAGACCACGCTGCTGATCGTACTGCTGGTGATGAGCCTGGTGGCCACCCTGGCGGCGGTCTCCGGCATCGAGAAGGGCATCCGCCGGCTGTCCAACCTGAACATCGTGCTGTTCAGCTCGCTGCTGGTGTTCGTGCTGGTCTGCGGCTCGACCCTGGAGCTGCTCAACGGCTTCGTGCAGAACCTGGGCGACTATCTCAACGGGCTGATCCTCAAGACCTTCGACCTCTACGTCTACACCGGCGGCAGCGCCGCCAAGAGCGAGGAATGGCTGGGCCTATGGACCCTGTTCTACTGGGCCTGGTGGATTTCCTGGGCGCCCTTCGTCGGCATGTTCGTGGCGCGCATCTCCCGCGGGCGCACGGTGCGCGAGCTGGTCTGCGGCGTGCTGCTGATCCCGCTGGGCTTCACCCTGGCCTGGCTCTCGGTGTTCGGCAACAGCGCGCTGGACCTGGTGATGAACCACGGCGCCGCCGACCTCGGCAAAGCCGCCCTGGAGCAGCCGTCGATGTCGATCTACCTGCTGCTGGAGCACTACCCCTTCGCCAAGGTGGTGATCGGCGTGTCGATCTTCGTCGGCTTCGTGCTGTTCCTCACCCCGGCGGACTCCGGCTCGGTGATGCTGGCCAACCTGTCCCGCGAGGGCGGCGACCTGGACGAGGACGCGCCGAACTGGCTGCGCATCCTCTGGTCGGCGATCGTCACCCTGGTGACCATCGGCCTGCTGTTCGCCGGCAACTTCACCGCCATGCAGACGGTGGTGGTGCTGGCCGGGCTGCCCTTCTCGGCGGTGCTGGTCCTGTTCATGTTCGGCCTGCACAAGGCCATGCGCGCCGACTACGAGCGCCTGCACGGCAAGCGCCCGGAGACCGGCGGCGAGCTGGCGGCCGGCTGATCCAAGGCTCCCCGGTGGCGTCCCGCCCGACGCCACCTGCCTGCCCATGGCAGGCCCTTTCGCCCGGCCCTCGCGCCGGGCTTTCTTTTAGCTCCGGCTCTTCGTAGGAGCGAGCTTGCTCGCGAATCCTCTCGGCACGCGGCCCGTTCGCAAGCAAGCTCGCTCCTACGAAAAGCGTCCTCTGGCGCGGGGCTGCTATGGTTTCTGGCGAACCCCGCTGGAGAAACCCATGAACGATCATCCCCTGTGGCAAGCCCTGGGCCGGCACTGGAAATGGATCGCCCTGCGCGGCGTGGCCGCGGTGCTGTTCGGCGTGCTGGCCATCGCCTGGCCGGGCATCGCCCTCACCGTGCTGGTCATCGTCTGGGGCGCCTACGCCTTCGTCGACGGCGTGTTCACCCTGATCGCCGCGGCCAGCATGCGCGAGTCGCAACGGCCGATCTGGCCGCTGTGGCTGGTCGGCGCGCTGGGCGTGCTGGCTGGGCTGGTGGCGCTCTTCTGGCCGGCGCTGACGGCGCTGGGCCTGCTGATGCTGATCGCCGGCTGGGCGCTGGCCACCGGCGTGCTGCAGATCATCGCCGCCTTCCGCCTGCGCAGGAGCCTGGCCAACGAATGGTGGCTGGGGCTGTCGGGCGCGCTGTCGGTGCTGTTCGGCGTGCTGATGATCGCCAACCCCGGCGCCGGCGCGGTGGCGGTGGTCTGGGTGATCGGCGCCTACGCGCTGTTCTTCGGCGTGCTGCTGATCCTGCTCGCGCTGCGCCTGCGCAAGACCTCGACCTTCGATGCCTGAAGCGCGCGACTGGTGCCTGTGGCGCCTGGACGACAACGGCAACCGCTTCGTCGTGCGCCGCGGCCTGAGCCGCGACGAAGCCGAGGCCCTGGCCCTGGAGTACCAGGGCCGCGGGCACAGGCAGACCTACTGGGCCGAGCGCGAGGAAAAGCCCCGAGGCTCTTCGTAGGAGCGAGCTTGCTCGCGAACGGTGCCGCAACGGGGGCGGGGGTTCGCGAGCAAGGACTAGGCGTCCCCCTCGCTCCTACGAAAGCGGGAGGTGCCAGGCCTTGCGCAGGGCCTTCAGGGCTTCGGCTATGCGCGCCTCGGGCACGGCGGCGAAGCCCATGACCAGGCCGGCGCGCTCGTCTTCAGGCTCCGTCGACTCGGGCAGCCAGTAGTCGCTCAGCGCGTTGATCTCCACCCCGGCCTGCAACGCGCGCTCCACCAGCCAGCGCTCGCGCTCGCGGCTTTCCACCCGCACGCACAGGTGCAGCCCCGCCTCCACCGGCGGCATGGGCGCGCAGCCGGGCACCTCCGGCCAGTCGCGCAGCAGGGCGTCGCGCCGCGCCCGGGCGGCCCGGCGCATGCGCCGCACGTGGCGCTGGAAGTGGCCTTCGGCGATGAAGTCGGCCATCACCCGCTGGGTGCCGACCTCCGAATGCCGCACGTCGAGGGCGCGGCGGCGGGCGAAGGCCTCGGCCAGGGCCGGCGGCACCACCAGGTAGCCCAGGCGCAGCGCGGGGAAGGCGATCTTGCAGAAGGTGCCGACGTAGAGCACGTGTTGCTGGCGGTCGAGCGCCGCCAGCGGCATCAGCGGGGTGCCGGCGTAGCGGTACTCGCCGTCGTAGTCGTCCTCGACTATCCAGCCGCCGCTGCGCTCGGCCCACTCCAGCAGGGCCAGGCGCCGCGCCAGCGACAGGGTGACGCCGGTGGGGTACTGGTGCGAGGGGGTGAGGTAGACCAGCCGGCAGTCCGGCAGCTCGCGCAGTTGCTCGGTGCGCAGGCCCTCCCCGTCCACCGCCACCCCGTGCAGGTGCGCGCCGGCGGTGGCGAAGGCATGGCCGGCGGCGCGGTAGCCGGGGTTCTCGATGGCCACGTGGTCGCCCTCGGCGAGCAGTACCTGGGCGCACAGGGCGATGGCCTGCTGCGCACCGCTGGTGACGATTATCTGCCCCGCCTCGCAGTGCAGGCCGCGCGCGCTGCGCAGGTAGGCGGCGATCAGCTCGCGCAGGCGCCATTCGCCGGCGGCGTCGCCATAGCCCAGGCAGTCCGCCGGCGGCTCGCGCCAGAAACGCGCCTGCAACCTCGCCCAGGTCTCGAAGGGAAACAGGTCGAAGGCCGGCACGCCGACGCGGAAGGCCCGCGGCGCGCCTTGCGGCGGCCTGGGCAGGTGGTGCCGTTGCAGGCGCTCCAGAGCCGCCACCTCGGGCACCTTGCCGGGTTGCGGGGTGGGCGCGCTGCGCGGCTGCACACGTTCGGCGACGTAGGTGCCATCGCCGGTGCGACCTTCGATGTAGCCCTCGGCGTAGAGCTGCTCGTAGGCGCGCACCACGGTGTTGCGCGACACACCCAGGGCGGCGGCCAGGTCACGGCTGGCCGGCAGCCGCGAGCGCGCGGCGAGGCGGCCGTCGAGGATGCGTTCGCGCAGCGCCTGGAACAGCTGCTGGCCCAGCCCCCTGGCAGGGTCCAGGCGGATGCCGGACGGGTCGAAAGGCAGCGGGGCGTTCATGGCGGGCTCCGGAAATGGCTCCTCGAATTGGACCATGAATGGCTCTTTAGCGGAACCAATTCCCGCTCTAGTCTGGAGCCAGACCCCAAGGACAAAGGCCACCCCATGACCGCACCGCTCGAAATCCGCCTCGTCGGCGCCGACGACCACGCCGCCTGGCTGCCGCTCTGGCAGGGCTACCAGCGCTTCTACAAGACCGTGATCGACGACGCCACCAGCGCCGTCACCTGGCAGCGCTTCCTCGACCCCGCCGAGCCCATGCACGCCGCCCTCGCCTGGCGCGACGGCGAGGCCATCGGCATGGTCCACTACATCTTCCACCGCTCCTGCTGGACCCAGGGCGACTACGTCTACCTGCAGGACCTCTACGTCCATGAAGGCCTGCGCGGCGGCGGCGTCGGCCGCGAGCTGATCGAGCACGTCTACGTCGCGGCCCGTGAGGCCGGTGCCTCGCGGGTGCACTGGCTGACCCACGAGACCAATACCGACGCCATGCACCTGTACGACCGGATCGCCGACCGCTCCGGCTTCGTGCAGTACCGCAAGATCCTCTGACCGGAGCGCGACCATGACCGACACCCAACCCGCCCTGCACTGGCAAGCGGTGCCCGCCCCGGCCCGGGAAACCCTTAACGGCCGCTACCTTGACCTGGAGCCGCTGGACGCCGCGCGCCACGGCGGCGACCTGTGGGAAGCCCTGCAAGGCCCGGAATCCGACCCCGTGCTGTGGGACTACCTGCCTTACGGCCCCTTCCCCGAGCGCGCCGCTTTCGATGCCTGGACCGCCGGCAACGCCGCCAGCGCCGACCCGCAGTTCTACGCCGTGCGCGAGCGCAACAGCGGCCGCGTCACCGGCTTGCTGAGCTTCCTGCGCATCACGCCCAAGGACGGCGTGATCGAGATCGGCCACATCGCCTTCGGCCGCGTCATGCAGCGCAGCCCGGCCTCCACCGAGGCGGTGTACCTGCTGGCCCGGCGCACCTTCGAACTGGGCTACCGGCGCCTGGAATGGAAGTGCAACGCGCTGAACGCCCGCTCCATGCGCGCCGCCGAGCGCCTGGGCTTCACCTACGAGGGCACCTTCCGCCAGCACATGGTGATCAAGGGCCGCAACCGCGACAGCGCCTGGTTCTCCATCCTCGACAGCGAGTGGCCGGTGCGCCAGGCGGCCTTCGAAGCCTGGCTCGACGCGGCCAACTTCGACGCCCAGGGGCGCCAGAAGCGCAGCCTGGAAAGCCTGCGCCAGGGCTGAAAAAAGCCTTTTCGGGGAACTGCCCGGCCGCCGGGGGATCGGTGATACTGAATCCTTTCCCCTTGCTGTGCCGGAGGCCCCCCATGAGCAGCCCATACACCACTCCCCGCGTCGAACAGACCACCATCGACGAGCTGCCCTGCTGGCGCATCCACACCGAGTTCGGCGAAGCGCTGATCGCCCAGCAGGGCGCCCAACTGCTCAGCTACCAGCCCCACGAGCAGCCGCCGCTGGTGTGGCTCAGCGAGCAGGCCTGCTACAAGCGCGGCCAGTCCCTGCGCGGCGGCGTGCCGGTGTGCTGGCCGTGGTTCGGCGACCTGGCGCGCAACCCGGTGCAGGTGCGCACCGAATACGCAGGCGACCAGCCGCCGGCCCACGGCCTGGTACGCGGCATCGACTGGCAACTGGAGGACATCGCCGACGAACAGGGCGCGCTGGCCGTGCACTGGAAGCTCGACGCCCAGCATGGCCTGCCGGGCTGGGCCCACTCCGCCGAACTGAGCCTGGTGATGCGCTTCGGCGAACGCCTGGGCCTGGAACTGACCACCCGCAACCTCGGCGACAAGCCGCTGGCCCTGAGCCAGGCGCTGCACACCTACTTCGCCGTCAGCGACGTTCGCCAGGTGAGCGTCGACGGCCTGCAGGGCTGCCGCTACATCGAGACGCTGGAGAACTGGGAGGAACGCCGCCAGGACGGCCTGGTGCGCATCCAGGGCGAGACCGACCGCATCTACCTGGACGTCGACCGGCCCCTGGTGATCCGCGATCCGCAGTGGCAGCGCGGCATCCACATCCAGGCCGGTCACTCGCGCTCGGCGGTGCTGTGGAACCCCTGGGTGGACAAGGCGCAGCGCCTGTCGCAGTTCGCCGACGATGCCTGGCAGCGGATGTTGTGCATCGAGACGGCAAGGGTCTGGGACGATGTGCTGAGCGTGGCGCCGGGGCGTAGCGAGACGATGAGTGTGGAGATCTGGAGCGAGGGGCTGGAGGGTTAGGGCCGCGCTTTTCGTAGGATGAGTTGAGCTTGCGAAACCCATGCGGTGGTGGTGATGGGTATCGCTTCGCTCAACACCATCCTACGGGGCCTTGTGCTTGCCCAAGTGAATGGGGTCTGTCGGCCAGGTTCGGTGCTTGGCCTGAAGAGCGCCCTCTCCCTAACCCTCTCCCTGAAGGGAGAGGGGACCGTTGGGCAGACGCTGATGCTTTGGAGTCAGCCGGCTAGCACAGAGATTGCCGGCTGAAACCATTCCTTCTCTCGGCACGGACAAGCCCCCTCTCCCTTCGGAGCGGGGCGCGCAGCCAGGGCTGGGGAGAGGGAACGGAGTCAATCCGAAACACCAATACTTCCGGGAAACACCGTTCGCGAGCAAGCTCGCTCCTACGAAGAGCGAAGAGCCAGGCCTACAGATCACTATCCTGCACAGCCCGCACCTTGGCCTCGTCCATCGCATAGGCCGCATCCGCCATGTCGTTGCTGACCTTCTCCACCTTCAGCTTGCCGGTCACCCACAGCGGGCTGTAGATGTCGTCGATCTTCATGCCCTTGGGGTAGCGCACCAGCACGATCTGGTTCGGCGGCGGCGGCGGTACGTGGATGCAGGCGCCCGGGTAGGGCACCAGGAAGAATTCGGTGACGCGGCCCTTGGCGTCGTTCTCCAGGGGCACCGGATAGCCGCCGAGGCGGATCTGCTTGCCGTCCAGCGCGGCGACCGTCTTGGTCGAGAACATCACCTGCGGCAGCTTGCCCTTCTGCTTCAAGCCGCCCTGTTTCTGGGTGAAGGTGCCGGCGGCTTCCGGGCTGTTGTGGTCGATCTCGGGCATTTCCTCCAGCGCCTTGCGGTCGCTGGGCGGCATCAGTTGCAGCCAGTCGGTTTCCGGGATGTCGGCGGCATGGGCCAGGCCGGTGAGCAGCACGAGGCTGCAGGCGAGCAGGGTACGGCGCATGAATGGGCTCTCGGGCGCCGGCAGCGGGCGCCCACGCAACGGGAAGACGGCGGATGACCTTCACCGCCCGCCCGGGCCGGGCGAGCGGGAATCGGCGCACATTCTTGGGGATCGCCGGGCAAATGACCAGCGCGAAGCGCTACCCGGCGTAGAGCCTCAGTTCTTCTTCACGAAGGCGTAGATGACCAGCAGGATCACCGCGCCGACCACCGCGCCGATGAACCCGGCGGTCTGCCCGGCCTGGTAGATGCCCAGGGCCTGGCCACCATAGGTGGCCAGCAGCGAGCCGCCGATGCCCAGCAGAATGGTCATGATCCAGCCCATGCTGTCGTCCCCCGGCTTCAGGAAACGGGCGATGAGGCCGACGATCAGGCCGATGACGATGGTTCCGATTAAACCCATGGCTTTCCCTCCTGTGGGTGGACGCGCCAACCGGCGCGTCCTTGTCTGACAGTGTAGGAAAGCCTGGCGTTCCGCGCGGCCGCCCGCCATGAGAAGCGGGCGGCCGAGCGCGTCAGCTCTTGCCGATAAGGGCTTCGACTTCGCCGATGCGCGCCTTGAGGGTGGCCAGGTCCTTGCTGCGCAGGGTGGCGTGGCCGACCTTGCGCCCGGCCTTGAAGGCCTTGCCGTAGTGGTGCAGGTGGCAGTCGGCGATGCTCAGCACCTTTTCCACCGGCGGTACTTCGCCGATGAAGTTGAGCATGGCGCTCTCGCCCACCTTGGCGGTGGAGCCCAGCGGCAGGCCGGCCACGGCGCGCAGGTGGTTCTCGAACTGGCTGCACTCGGAGCCTTCGATGGTCCAGTGCCCGGAGTTGTGCACGCGCGGGGCGATCTCGTTGGCCTTCAGGCCGCCGTCCACCTCGAAGAACTCGAAGGCCAGCACGCCGACATAGTCCAGCTTGTCCAGCACGCGGCCGACGTAGTCCTCAGCCAGCTTCTGCAGCGGGTGCTCGCTGCTGGCCACGGACAGGCGCAGGATGCCGTTCTCGTGGGTGTTGTGCACCAGCGGGTAGAAGCGCGTCTCGCCGTCGCGGGCGCGCACCGCCACCAGCGAGACTTCGCCGGTGAAGGGCACGAAGCCTTCGAGGATGCAGGGCACGCTGCCCAGTTCGGCGAAGGCGCCGGCCACGTCCTCGGGCTTGCGCAGGACCTTCTGGCCCTTGCCGTCGTAGCCCAGGGTGCGCGTCTTGAGCACCGCCGGCAGGCCGATGCTGGCCGCGGCGGCGTCGAGGTCGGCCTGGGACTGGATGTCGGCGAAGGCCGGGGTGGGAATGCCCAGGTCCTTGAACATCGACTTCTCGAACCAGCGGTCGCGGGCGATGCGCAGCGCCTCGGCACTGGGGTACACCGGGACGAACTGCGAGAGGAAGGCCACGGTCTCGGCCGGCACGCTCTCGAACTCGAAGGTCACCAGGTCCACTTCGTCGGCCAGCTGGCGCAGGTGGTCCTGGTCGCTGTAGTCCGCGCGGATGTGCTCGCCCAGAGCCTGGGCGCAGGCGTCCGGCGCCGGGTCGAGGAAGGCGAAATCCATGCCCAGCGGGGTGCCCGCCAGGGACAGCATGCGGCCCAGCTGGCCGCCACCGATGACACCGATCTTCATGGTTCTGCTCAGGCCTCGCGGGGGTCGGGGTTGTCCAGCACCGAGGTGGTCTGCTCGGTGCGGAAGCGCTTGAGCGCGTCGTGGTATTGCGGGTGCTTGCCGCCGAGGATGCTCGCCGCCAGCAGCGCGGCATTGATGGCGCCGGCCTTGCCGATGGCCAGGGTGGCGACCGGCACGCCGCCGGGCATCTGCACGATGGACAGCAGCGAGTCGACGCCCGAGAGCATGGACGACTGCACCGGCACGCCGAGCACCGGCAGGTGCGTCTTGGCCGCGCACATGCCCGGCAGGTGGGCGGCGCCGCCGGCGCCGGCGATGATCACCTCGATGCCGCGGCCTTCGGCCTCTTCGGCGTACTGGAACAGCAGGTCCGGGGTGCGGTGGGCGGAAACCACCTTCACTTCATGGGGGATGCCCAGCTTGTCCAGCATGTCCGCGGTGTGACTAAGGGTGCTCCAGTCGGACTTGGAGCCCATGATCACGCCAACCAGTACGCTCATCGTCGTGCCTCTTGGTGGTGCGCGTGCCGCGCGTCAAAAACCAACAAGCCACGCATTCCGGTCCCGGGCGTGGCTTGTACATGGACGAACCGACGAGCGGGGCCGGTTCGGAGGCGGCGCAGTATACCGCAAGGCCGCGCCGTTCGTGGAGTCCGTGCGCGGGCCGTTGGGCGGGTGCTACCAAGGGATGAGGCGCGCGGTCCTTGCTCCAGCTCAATATCGCCTAGGCTCAAGGGCTCAGACTGATGCAACCCGCGGCGCAGACCGGTTTTCGCCCGCCCCCCGTTCGTTTGCACAAGGAGAGCTTGCCATGTCCTCGACCCTGCCCCAGACCATGAAAGCGGCAGTGGTGCACGCCTTCGGCGCGCCGCTGCGCCTGGAAGAAGTGAAGGTGCCGCTGCCCGGCCCCGGCCAGATACTGGTGAAGATCGAGGCCTCCGGCGTCTGCCACACCGACCTGCACGCCGCCGAGGGCGACTGGCCGGTGAAGCCGAGCCTGCCGTTCATTCCCGGCCACGAGGGCGTCGGCTACGTCGCCGCGGTGGGCGCCGGGGTGACCCGGGTGAAGGAAGGCGACCGCGTCGGCGTGCCCTGGCTGTACACCGCCTGCGGCTGCTGCGAGCACTGCCTGACCGGCTGGGAAACCCTCTGCACGCAGCAGCAGAACACCGGTTACTCGGTGAACGGCGGCTACGCCGAATACGTGCTGGCCGACCCGAACTTCGTCGGCCACCTACCCAAGGGCATTGGCTTCACCGAAATCGCCCCGATCCTCTGCGCGGGCGTTACCGTGTACAAGGGCCTGAAGGAAACCAAGGCACGCCCCGGCCAGTGGGTGGCCATCTCCGGCATCGGCGGCCTGGGTCACGTCGCGGTGCAGTACGCCAAGGCCATGGGCCTGCACGTGGTGGCGGTGGACGTGGACGACGCCAAGCTGGAGCTGGCACGCAAGCTCGGCGCCAGCCTGACCATCAACGCGAAGAAGGAAAACCCGGTGGAGGTGGTCCAGCGCGACATCGGCGGCGCCCACGGCGTGCTGGTGACGGCGGTGTCCAACAGCGCCTTCGGCCAGGGCATCGGCATGGCCCGCCGCGGCGGCACCATCTCCCTGGTCGGCCTGCCGCCGGGCGACTTCCCCACGCCGATCTTCGACGTGGTGCTCAAGGGCCTGCACATCACCGGCTCCATCGTCGGCACCCGCGCGGACCTGCAGGAGGCGCTGGACTTCGCTGGCGAGGGGTTGGTGAAGGCGACGGTGAGCGCCGGGAAGCTGGAGGATATCAACGGGATTTTCGACAAGATGCGGGCAGGGGAAATCGAGGGGCGGATTGTGGTGGAGATGTAGGCGCCTAGCTCTTGCTCACGAAAGGTGTTTCCCGACGGCTCTAGTGCGTTGGGTTAACTCCGCCCCCTCTCCCCAGCCCTCTCCCTGAAGGGAGAGGGGGCTTGTCCGTGCCGAGAGAAGATATGGTTTCAGCCGGAAACCGACGGAGTTGCCGGCTGACTCCAGAACACCCAGCCCTGCCCAACGGTCCCCTCTCCCTTCAGGGCGGGGCGCGCAGCCGAGGATTAGGGAGAGGGGGCTCTTCAGGTCAAACACCGAGCCCAACCGGCAGAACCCCGTTCGCGAGCAAGCCCGCTCCTACGAAAAGACCCTCCCGTCAAAACTCCACGGTGGTGGAAACCTCGAACTGCCGCGGCTCGCCCACCGCGACGTAGAGGTTGTTCGCCGCCGACGGGTAGTACTCGCGGTTGAAGACGTTCTTCACATTGAACTGGAAGCCAACGTTGTGCCCGCCCAGCTGGGTGTCGTAGCTGGCGAAGGCATCGGCCACCGTGTAGGACGGCAGCTCGAAGGAATTCGCCGGATCGCCCGCGCGCTTGCCCACGTAGCGGGCGCCGCTGCCCAGGCGCAGCCTGTCGCCGCCGAAGAGGCTGCCGGCGTCGTACACCGCCGATAGCGAGGCGGTCTGCTTGGCCACGTTCTGCAGGCGGTTGCCTTCCAGCTCCGGGTCCTCGGTGACTTCCGCGTCCAGCCAGGCGTAGCTGCCCAGCAGGCTCCAGCGTTCGCTGAGCTGGCCGGCCAGGTCCAGTTCGGCGCCGTAGCTGCGCACCTTGCCGGCGGTGCGCACCACGGTGTCGCCGTTGGCGTCGAGCTGGTTGACCATGACGTTGCGCTTGCGGATGTCGAAGAACGCCAGGTTGCCGCTGATGCGCCCGGGAATATCCATTTTCGCGCCGATCTCCCAGGAACTGGCTTCCTCCGGCTGAATCGCCGAGTCGATCACCTGGCCGGTGGACAGCGGCGCGATGGTCGAGTTGGGCTTGAACGAGCGGGTGTAGCTGCCGTACAACGAGAACTGGTCGTCGAAGCGGTAGACCACGCCGGCGCGCGGCACCCACTTCTGCCCGTTCAGGTCGGTGTTGGCCTTGAACGGCCGGCCGCGGCCGGCGTACTGGTCGAACATCTGGTAGCGCCCGCCGGCGACCAGGATCCAATGCTCGTCCAGGTGCCAGGAATCCTGCAGGAACAGCGAGTCGCTGCGCAGCTTGTCGGTCTGGTCGCTGTCGCCGGGGCTGACGTCGGTGGCCGGCGACACCTGGCCGTAGGCCGGGTCGTTGTAGTCCAGGGTGTTGGTCCTGCTGCTGCGGATCAGGTCGGCGCGGTAGATCTTGCGCTTCTCGCTGTCCATGCCCAGCACCAGCTCGTGGCGGAAGCCGCCCAGCTGCACGTCGCCCAGCAGCGAGGCGGTGGCGAAGCTGTCGCTGCTCACCGCGCCGTGGGTGCCGTCGACGCGGCGGGTGACGGTGCCCCTGGCGCTGTTCACCGCGGTCACCCGCGCCTGGTTGTCGTCATAGGTCTCGCGGGTCCAGCCGTAGGCCAGGTGCGCCTTCCACTGCTCGTCGAGCTGGTGCTCGATGTCCAGGCGGGTCAGGTCGGAGCGGCCTTCGGTGATGTTGAAGGGCTCGTCCAGGCGGCGGGTGCGCGGCAGGTCCAGGGGCTTGTTGGTCCGGGGGTCGATGGCGGTGCCGCGGTCGAAGGGCGTCTTGAACTCGCGGTGCTCGTAGCCGAGTGTGACGGTGGTGGCCTCGCCGAACCAGGCCAGCGAGGGCGCCACCAGGGTTTCGCGCTGCTGGCCGAAGTCGCGCCAGTAGTTCTCGTCCTGGTGGTCGACGATCAGCCGGTAGGCCAGCGGCGTGTCGCCGATGCCGCCGGTCGTGTCGATCTGCGCGCCGCTGCCCTGCTTGCCGTGGGCGTAGGTGGAGCCGCGCAGGGTCACGGCGTTGTATTGCTCGAGCTGCGGCTTCTTGCTCACCACGTTGACCACCCCGCCCGGGTCCTGGATGCCGTAGAGCAGCGAGGCCGGGCCCTTGAGCACTTCGACGTGGTCGGCCGTGGCGGTGAGGTTGCGGCCCAGCACCGAGGGCAGGCCGTCGCGCATGATGGAGCCGTCGCGGTTGTCGCCGAAGCCGCGCTTCATCACCGCGTCCTGGGTGCCGCCGAGGGTGTTGGCCTGGGTCACGCCGCTGATGTTGTTCAGCGCGTCGTCGAGGTTGCGCGGCTTCTGGTCGCGGATCGCCTGGGCCGGCACCGTGACGATGCTCTGCGGGGTTTCCATCAGCGCGGTGCCGGCGCGGTTGATCGAGCTGAACGGCGCCGGCTGGTAGCTCTGTTCGGCATTGGCCAGCGCCGAGACGGTGGTGGCGTCCAGGCTCAGGGCGTCGGCGGGGATGCGTTCGAGGGTGACGCTGCGCCCGTCCAGCGGGCGGAAGCGCAGGCCGGAGCCGGCCAGCAGGCGCTCCAGGGCCTCGGCGGCGCTGTACTGGCCGCGCAGCGCCGGCGCCTGCAGGGCGTAGGGCGCCTCCTCGGTGTAGACCACGCTGAGCCCGGTGACGCGGCTGAATTCGCTCAGCGCCTGGGGCAGCGGCTGTGCCGCCAGGGCGAAGGCGTAGCGCGACTGCAGGCTGGCGGCGGCCGGTTCGGCGGCCTGCACCGGCAGGTTCGCGACGCCGGCCAGGGCGCCGAGCAGGGCGAGGGTCAGGGGCTTGAGGGTGGAACGGGGACGCTGCGCTTTCATGGGCTTCTCGGGACTCGAAGGACGGATTGCAACTGCGAATACATCGCATTCATATCCACTACACGGAGCAGCCCCTCAGGTACCTCAGTGCCCGGCGGAAAAATTTTTCGCGGCTCAGCGGATCAGCACGAAACGCCCCAACAGATGCTGCTGGCGGAAGCCCACCACGGCCTGCAGCGAATCCAGCGCCGCCTGCGGGTCGTGGCTGGGGAAGCTGCCGCTGACGCGGCGCTGCGCCAGCTCGTCGTCGAGCAGCAGGATGCGCCCGGCGTACCAGGGCGCCAGGCGCTCCAGCACCTCGCCCAGCGGCGCGCGGTAGAAGGTCAGCCAGCCCTGGCGCCAGGCCAGCGCGGCGCGGCCGTCGGCGGCCTCGGGGGCGCCCAGGGTGGCGCCGAAGCTCACCCGCTCGCCGGCGCCCAACACCACTTCCGGCGCGCCCACGGCCCGGCTGGCGCGCACCGCCACGCGGCCCTCGGCCACGGTGACGCGGGCCTGGTCGCCCAGCCGGCGGACTTCGAATTCGGTGCCCAGCACCTGCGCCTCGCCCTCGCCCACCCGCACCACGAAGGGCTTGGCCAGGTGTTGCACGGCGAAGGAGGCGGCGCCGCGCAGCAGTTCGACGCGGCGCTGCTCGCCGTCCAGGGACACGGCCACGGCGCTGTCGGCGTCGAGCGTCAGGGTGGAGCCGTCGGCCAGCTTCACCTCGCGGACTTCGCCCGGCGCGCTGACGTAGTCGGCGGCCAGGTCGGCGTACCAGTGCCCCGGCTGCCACCAGCCGCCGGCCCAGAGCATCAGCAGCAGGCAGGCGGCGCTGGCCAGCGGGTAGAGCCAGCGCCGCGGGTTGCCCTGCCGGCGGCCACGCGGCGGGCGCTGCATGGCGTCGAGGTAGCCCCGCAGGGTGTCGCCCTCCTCCGCCGCCAGGCGCCGCGCCGGGCCCTCACTGGCGCGCCACAGCGCCTCGGCCTCGGCGTAGGCCTCGGCATGTTCCGCGGCCTCGTCCAGCCAGCGCCGCAGCGCCCCGGCATCCGCCTCGCCGCCGTGCACGCGCGCCAGCCACAGGCGCGCCTGGCGCCGGGCGTCGGCCGGGAGGGTCGGGGTGTCAGGCGTCATGGCGTGGGGCTCCGCTGCGGGCGGCCGGTTCGGCGGGCTCCAGGCTCGCCTTGCAGGCATCGAGGGCGCGCATCATATGTTTTTCCACGGCGCTGCGGGTAACCCCCATGGCCTCGGCGATCTCGCCGTAGGTGCGGCCGTGCACGCGGCTGAGCAGGAACACGTGGCGGGTGCGCTCGGGCAGCGCGCGCAGGGCCTGTTCGACGCGCTCCAGCTCGGCACCGGCCTGCACGGCCTGTTCCGGCGAGGGCTGCGCGGCGTCCTCGTCGGGTAGCAGCACGCTCAAGGTGCGGCCGCGGGAATCCTCGCCGCGCAGGTGGTCGATGGCCAGGTTGCGCGCGCTGCGCAGCAGGTAGCTGCCCATCTCCTCCACCGGCGCCTGGGGGCGTTTCCAGAAGCGCAGGAAGAGTTCCTGGACCAGGTCCGCCGCGGTCGCCCGGCAGCCCACGCGGCGGCGCAGCAGGGCCTCCATGCGCGGGCGCTGGCTGAGGAACACGCGCAGGAAGTCCTCGCGCCCCGCGCTTTCGCCGGGCGCCGTCGGTTCGGCCGCGGGCGGCCGGACGGGGGACTCGTGGTCGGACATGGACTGCGGGCTCGCCAGCGGTCCGCGCCGGGGCCGGCGCGAGGGGAAGCCCCCTGGCAAAGGCGCAAATGATAATGCTTATCAAATGAGCCTGGTAGCCCCGGCCATCCGCCGGGGCCGGCTCAGGCGCTCTCGCCCAGACCCAGGCCGCCCTCCAGCTTGCGCCAGAGCAGGCGGATCTGCGCCTTGCGCACCAGGGCGCAGCGGTACAGGCGGATTTCCTGCGGCACCACCCAGTGCGGGCCGCCGCACACCGCCAGCTCGCCGCGGGCCAGTTCGGCCTCCATGCTCAGGCGCGGCACCCAGGCCACGCCCATGCCCTGCAGCGCCATGCTCTTCAGGCTGTCGGCCATGGCCGTCTCGTAGACCGTGGTGTAGCGCAGGTTGCGCTGGCGCAGCAGCAGGTTGACGCCGCGGCCGAGGAAGGCGCCGGCGCTGTAGGCCAGCAGCGGCACGCTCTGGCCGCTGTCGAGGTCGTACAGCGGCAGGCCGGCGGAATTCACCGCGCATACCGGGAGCATCTCGGTGCGGCCCAGGTGCAGCGAGGGGAACACTTCCGGGTCCATCTGCAGCGCCGCGTCCGGGTCGTAGAAGGCCAGCATCAGGTCGCAGCCGCCCTCGCGCAGCAGGTGCACGGCCTCGCCGACGTTGGTCGCCACCAGGCGGCTGGCGATGTTCAGGCCCTCGGCGCGCAGCCGGGCGATCCATGCCGGGAAGAAGCCCAGGGCCAGGGAGTGCGCGGCGGCGAACTGCAGCACCTCGCCCTGCCCGCCCTCCAGGTGGTGCAGGTGGCGCACCACCTGGCCGAGCTGCTCGACCACCGCGCGCGCGGTGACCAGGAACAGCTGGCCGGCCTCGGTCAGCTCGATGGGCGTGCGCTGGCGGTTCACCAGGGTCAGCCCGAGGGCGTCCTCCAGGCTGCGGATGCGCCGGCTGAAGGCCGGCTGGGTGACGAAGCGCTTTTCCGCGGCCTGGGAGAAGCTGCGGGTGGTGGCCAGGGTGCTGAAGTCCTCCAGCCATTTGGTTTCCAGGTTCACGTCGTCTCCTCCCGGCGCGGCGGGATGGTCTTGATCGATCGGTCAGTGGATGAACGGGCGCGCATAGCACGGCCACACGCTCGCCGTCATCAGGTCGTCACAGAATACATTATGCCGTTTGTGCATGAGACAGCTTCCAACAGCATTGGCCGACGATCGGCGAAATCCCTAGTCTAGTGGGCATCGCGGCGCTGGCCGTGTTCTCCTGAGAAAAATCTCATCATGTCCCCTGTTGCATCGTTCCGCATCGAGAAAGACCTCCTCGGCACCCTCGAAGTACCTTCTGACGCCTACTACGGCATCCAGACCCTGCGCGCTGTGAACAACTTCCGCCTTTCCGGTGTGCCGCTGTCGCACTACCCGAAGCTGGTCGTCGCCCTGGCGATGGTCAAGCAGGCCGCGGCCGATGCGAACCACAAGCTGGGCCACCTGCCCGGCGAGAAACACGCCGCCATCAGCGAAGCCTGCGCTCGCCTGATCCGCGGTGACTTCCACGACCAGTTCGTGGTGGACATGATCCAGGGTGGCGCCGGTACCTCCACCAACATGAACGCCAACGAGGTGATCGCCAACATCGCCCTGGAAGCGATGGGCCACGCCAAGGGCGAGTACAAGTACCTGCACCCGAACAACGACGTGAACATGGCGCAGTCGACCAACGACGCCTACCCGACCGCCATCCGCCTAGGCCTGCTGCTGGGCCACGACACCCTGCTGGCCAGCCTCGACAGCCTGATCCAGGCCTTCGCCGCCAAGGGCGAGGAGTTCGCCAACGTACTGAAGATGGGCCGCACCCAGCTGCAGGACGCGGTGCCCATGACCCTCGGCCAGGAATTCCACGCCTTCGCCACCACCCTGGGCGAAGACCTCGACCGCCTGCGCCGCCTGGCCCCGGAACTGCTGACCGAAGTGAACCTCGGCGGCACCGCCATCGGCACCGGCATCAACGCCGACCCCGGCTACCAGCACCTGGCCGTGCAACGCCTGGCGGCCATCAGTGGCCAGCCGGTGGTCCCGGCCGCCGACCTGATCGAGGCCACCTCGGACATGGGCGCCTTCGTGCTGTTCTCCGGCATGCTCAAGCGCACCGCGGTCAAGCTGTCGAAGATCTGCAACGACCTGCGCCTGCTCTCCAGCGGCCCGCGCACCGGCATCAACGAGATCAACCTGCCGCCGCGCCAGCCGGGCAGCTCGATCATGCCGGGCAAGGTCAACCCGGTGATCCCGGAGGCGGTGAACATGTGCGCCTTCGAGATCATGGGCAACGACCTGGCGCTGACCATCGCCGCCGAGGGCGGCCAGCTGCAGCTGAACGTGATGGAGCCGCTGATCGCCTACAAGATCTTCGACTCGATCCGCCTGCTGCAACGCGCCATGGACATGCTGCGCGAGCACTGCATCACCGGCATCACCGCCAACGTCGAGCGCTGCCACCAGTTGGTGGAGCACAGCATCGGCCTGGTCACCGCGCTGAACCCGTACATCGGCTACGAGAACGCCACCCGCATCGCCAAGGTGGCGCTGGAAACCGGCCGCGGCGTGCTGGAACTGGTGCGCGAGGAGAAGCTGCTGGACGAGGCCACCCTGGCCGACATCCTGCGCCCGGAAAACATGATCGCCCCGCGCCTGATCCCGCTGCGCGCCTGATGCACCGCCCGGCGCGGGCCGGGCACGACTCACCGGTCGAGGGGCAGTACCCGCCTCTCACCCTTCAGGGATGGGCTATCCCCCGTCCCTTCTTTTATGCCCGGCGCGATGGGCTTGCCCGCAGCGCCACGTCTCACCGGTCGAGAGGATATTCAGCCCTCTCTCCATTCATAGGGACGCCACGGATTGTGGTGTCCCTTTTTTTTCGGCTGGGGTTTGGGGGGTGGCTGCTGCTTTTCGTAGGAGCGAGCTTGCTCGCGAACGGGGCTGGCCGGTGAGAAAGAGCACCCTCTCCCTAACCCTCTCCCTGAAGGGAGAGGGGACCGTTCGGAGTGCTTGGATGCTTTGGAGTCAGCCGGCAAGCACCAAGCTTTCCGGCGAAAGCCTAACTCACCAGTGGCACGGCCTGGCTCCCTCCCCCTTCAGGGAGAGGGCGGGGGGAGAGGGGCTCTATTCCCGAGCACCAAGGCCCAGCAAGAAATCAATCCTGCGCCTGCAAATGCGCACGAATACGCCGATTGAGCGCCGCAAGACGCTCGACCGTACGCTCGTCACCCTCTTCAGCCTCCCCCCGCGGCGCCAACTGACGGGCGCACAGGTTCAGGGCACTGAGCAGCAACAACTCATTACTGGTGACATAGGGGAATTTCTGCTTGGCGGCGGCGATCTCCGCCTGCAACAGGGCGGCGGCCTCCTGCAGGGCGCGCTCCTCGCCGGCCGGCGCCTTGACGCTGTAGTCGCGGCCGAGGATGCGCAGGACGCGCACGCCGTCGTTGCTCATGCGCTGGCGCGGCTGTCGCTGACGCGGCGGACCAGGGCCTGCAGGCGCACGGCAGTGGCGTTGTGCTTCTCTTCCTGCTCCATCAGCTGCAGTTGCAGGGCGTCGTTGTCTTCGCTGGCCTTGCCGAGGCTGTCGCGCAGTTGGGCGTTGTCGTCGGCCAGTTGCTTGTTCTGCTGCAGCAGCTCAGCCACCAGTTGTTCGAGCTGTTCGATAGTGCTGTCGAGCATGGGAGTCTCCGAGGCCGTGGTAAAGGTCGCGGAGGATAAAGAAAAGTCGCCTGTGCGGCCAGGGAAATACACGCTTTCCTGACGGAAAGTATGCTGTCAATTCAATAGCTTAGAAGCAAAATTTCGTGCCATTTCAGCAGGTTGATCGCGCGACGAACCTCCGTAGGATGGGTTGAGCGAAGCGATACCCATCAGACCACGGCGATGGGTATCGCAAGCTCAACCCATCCTACGAAGAGCGCATCGACGCAGCCGGCAAGTTCAGCGAATCACCCCTTCCTCGCGCAGCAGCTTGAAGATGGCTTCGGCGCCCGCCTCCGGGGCCAGGTCCTTGAGCACCTGGCCGGTGCCGCCGGAAGCCTTGGCGGTGGCGGCCTTCATGCGTTCGGCGCCGGTCTTGGCCTTGATCACCTTGAGCCGCTTGGGCCGCGGGCGCGCCGGTTGCAGGCTGCTGGCGGCGAGCAGGTCGTCCTCGACGACCTCCACCTCGTGGGCCTCGATGAAGCCGCGCCGGGCCGGGCCGAAGGCGCTCTGGCGCGCCACCGGGGCGGCATTGTCGACGCTGGCGACGAAGGGCAGGCGCACCTTCAGCCGGCGCCGCTGGCCACGCGGCAGGGCCTGCAGCACCTGGGCGCTGCCGCCCTCGACCTTCTCCACCTCGGCCAGGCCCACCACCAGCGGCCAGCCCAGGCGTTCGGCGAGCAGGAACGGCAGCATGCCGGAGCCTTCGCCGGTCTCGGCCTGGCTGCCGGTGAGCACCAGTTGCGCGCCGGCGCCGCCGAGGTAGTCGACCAGCGCCGGCAAGGCGTCGGCGCCGGCTGGTTGTTCCAGCACCGCCAGCTCGTCCAGGCCCATGCCCAGGTAGCTGCGCAGCGCCTCTTCCTGCGGGTTGCCGGCATGCAGCACCTGCAGGCGCTTGCCGGCCAGGCGCAGGCCCAGTTCGACGGCGCGGGCATCCTGCTCGGCGCGGCGGGCGCGGCCGGAGGCGGGGTGGGCGCCGGTGGAGACCAGGGTGACGATGTTCAGGTCGGTCATGATGGAATCTCGACGCGGTGTTTATTGGGTTCCCGCGTGCGCGGGAATGACGGGGATAACCCCCTCGTCATGAGCTTGGGAAGCTCATAGCAAGCCCTTTGCTGCGAGCCTTTTCCCAGCATCGTCACCCCCGCGAACGCGGGGGCCCAGGGACTGCCTTCAAGCCGCATCCCGCGCCCCTCCCTGCCGGTACTCCTCGGCCAGGCGGATCAGCGCCTGGAGAATCGCCGTGGAGTCGCCGATCACCGAAAGATCGGCGCGTTTGATCATGTCGCAGCCGGGGTCCATGTTCACCGCCACCACCTTGTCGCAGGCGCCGATGCCCTGCAGGTGCTGGATGGCGCCGGAGATGCCCACCGCCAGGTAGACCCGCGCGGTGACCCAGGTGCCGGTGGCGCCGACCTGGCGGTTGCGCGGCATGTGGCCGTCGTCCACCGCCACCCGCGAGGCGCCTTCGGTGGCGCCCAGGGCCGCGGCGGCGCGGTGGAACAGGTCCCAGTCGCGCACGCCGTTGCCGCCGGAGAGGATGAACTCGGCCTCGGCCATGGGAATCTGCGCCGGGTCCACGGCCACCGGGCCGAGGTCCTCGATGCGCGGCAGGTTGCGCGCCACGCCGCCGTCCAGGGCGACCGGGCGGGCCTCGTGGCGCGTCTCGCTGACCGGCTCGGCGCACTCGGCGGCGGCCAGGATCAGGCGCGCCAGCGGCCGTTGCAGGTCCTGCTGGCCGGCGCCGGCGCGGCCGATACAGCGCTCGCCCTCGGCCTGCCAGACGCGGGTGGCCGGGCGTTCGCCAAGGCTGGCGGCCAGGCGCCGGCCCAGTTCGCCGCCACCGGTGCGGCTATCGGGTAGCAGCCAGTGGCGCGGCACGAACTGGCCGTCCACGGCGCGCAGCGCCAGCACCCGCTGTTCCGGGGCGTAGCCTTCGTATTCGTCGCCCTCGACCAGCAGCAGGCGGTCGACGCCGGCGGTGTCGAAGGCGCTTTCCTTGTGTTCGCCGAAGACGATGGCCAGCACCGCGCCGCCCTCGCCGGCGAGCTTGCGGGCCAGGCCCAGCAGGTCGCGGTCGTGGCTGGAGAGGCGGCCGCCGACCATGTCCGGCACCACGGCGATATAGAACGCCGGCTGCTCGATGACCTGCAGCGGCAGCTGCACCACTTCCGGCGCGCTGGAGCGCTTGCCGGCGGTGCCCTGCTGGCCGCCGGAGCGGTCGATGCGCTTGACGCCGTTGGGACCGATGAAACCAACGGCGTGGGGGTTCCTGCGGATCAGGCCGTTGGGGCCCATCCAGCGTACCTCGCCGCCCTGGGCGGACTGCATGGCCGCGTGCAGCGGGTGCAGGCGGTTGCGGGCGATCCACTCGGCGCGTGGGTCGCGGCGGATGATGTCGCTCATGGCAGAACCTCCGGCAGGCCTGGGCTTTTCGTAGGAGCGAGCTTGCTCGCGAACCTTTTGGCATTGAGGCTCGGGCCGCCCTCTCCCCCCGCCCTGGCTGCGCGCCCCGCTCCGAAGGGAGAGGGAGCTATCCGTGCTGCCCTGTAAGAAACGGTGCGTGTGGTCAATCCAGTGCAGCGGGTGAGCCGGCTAAAGCCATGGTTCGCCGTGGCACGAACGATCCCCTCTCCCTTCAGGGAGAGGGCTAGGGAGAGGGCCTGCGGACTCACAGTCAACACAGGACCCAAAGGGAGGAATACCGCTCTCATCAATGCACCCCCACCACTTCTTCCCGCTTAACCGCCGCCGGCTTTTTTGCCGGCGCCTCCGCACTCTCGATCAGCACCTCCGCCACCAGCTCGGCGATGTCCTTGATCTCCGGCCGCGGCGCCACCACGCCTTCGAGCATCGCGGTGCACTGCGGGCAACCCACGGCCACCAGCTCGGCGCCGGTCTCCTTGATGTCGACCATGCGCATGTCCGGAATCCGCTGCTTGCCGGGGATATCGGTGATGGGCGCGCCACCGCCGCCGCCGCAGCAGCGCGAGCGGAAGCCGGAGCGTTGCATCTCCTTGACCTCGATGCCGATGGCCTTGAGCACGTTGCGTGGGGCCTCGTACTCGCCGTTGTAGCGGCCCAGGTAGCAGGGGTCGTGGTAGGTCACGCTGTCGGCCTTGCTCTGGCCCAGCTGCAGCGCGCCGCTCTTCACCAGTTCGTCGATGAAGGTGGTGTGGTGCAGCACTTCGTAGCTGCCGCCCAGGGCGCCGTACTCGTTCTTCAGCACATGGAAGCTGTGCGGGTCGCAGCTGACGATGCGCTTGAAGCGGTACTGCGCCAGGGTGGCGATGTTGCGTTTGGCCAGGCTCTGGAAGGTCGCCTCGTCGCCCAGGCGGCGGGCCACGTCGCCGCTGTCGCGTTCTTCCAGGCCGAGCACGGCGAAGTCCACTTTCGCCGCCTTGAGGATCTTCACGAAGGCGCGCAGGGTGCGCTGGTTGCGCATGTCGAAGGCGCCGTCGCCGACCCAGAACAGCACGTCGGCCTGCTTCTGCTCGCTCATCAGCGGCAGGTTCAGGTCGGCCGCCCAGTTCAGCCGGCCGCCGGGGGCGAAGCCGCCGGGGTTGTCGGTGGCGATCAGGTTCTCCAGCACCTCGGCGCCCTTGTTCGGGGTGGCGCCCTTTTCCAGGGTGAGGTGGCGGCGCATGTCGACGATGGCGTCGACGTGCTCGATCATCATCGGGCATTCCTCGACGCAGGCCCGGCAGGTGGTGCACGACCACAGCGTCTCGGCGTCCACCAGGGCCTTGCCTTCCAGCGCGACTATGGGCAGGTGCGGGCCACCGCTGTGCTCGCCGAGTGGTTTGCCCGGGTAAGGCGAGCCGGCGAACTTGGCGTCATTGCCGCCGGCCAGGCCGATGACCATGTCCTGGATCAGCTTCTTCGGGTTCAGCGGCTGGCCAGCGGCGAAGGCCGGGCACATGGCCTCGCACTTGCCGCACTGTACGCAGGCGTCGAAGCCCAGCAGCTGGTTCCAGGTGAAGTCGGTGGGTTTCTCCACGCCCAGCGGGGCCATGGGGTCGCTCAGGTCGAGGGCTTTCAGGCCGGTGGAGCGGCCGCCAGCGAAGCGCTCGGAGCGGCGGTGCCAGGCCAGGTGCAGGGCGCCGGCGAAGGCGTGCTTCATCGGCCCGCCCCAGGTCATGCCGAAGAACAGCTCGGACACGCCCCAGGCCACGCCGATGGCGAGGATGGCCGCGAGGAACCAGCCACCGAAACCTTCCGGGAGGATGCCGGCCACGGGCAGCGTGGCGATGAAGAAGCTCGCCGAAAACATCAGCAGGCTCTTCGGCAGGCGCATCCACGGGCCCTTCGACAGCCGCGACGGCGGGTCGAGGCGGCGCTTGGCGACGAACAGCGCGCCGCCGAACATCAGCGCCGTGGCCGCCAGCAGGGCGAAGCCGAGGATCCGGCTGTGCAGGCCGAAGCCGTGCACGACGATGGCCAGCAGCGCCGCCAGGACGAAGCCGCCGGCGGTGGCCACGTGGGTCTTGGACATGTACTTGTCGCGCTCGACCACGTGGTGCAGGTCCACCAGGTAGCGCCGCGGCATGGCCAGCAGGCCGCCGAGCCAGTCGACCTGCGCGGGCCGCCCGCGGCGCCACATGGCGAAGCGCTTCACGGCGCCGAATGCGGCCAGTGCCAGGGCGGCAAAGAGCAGGAGGGGAAGAATCGTATTAAGCATGGGTCACCAGCCTTTTCGCTGAAGGCTGGAGGCTGGAAGCTGGACGAAAAAGCAGGCACGGTCGCTCTTTCGTTCAGCCTTCCGCCTCCAGCCTCCCACGGCTCTATTCAGAAATCCTTGCACAGCCGCAGCGCGTCGTAGATCGCCGCGTGGGTGTTGCGCTGGGCCACGCAGTCGCCGATGCGGAACAGCAGGTAGCCCTCGCCCGGCTCGCTGAGGCACGGCTGCGGCTTGATCGCGAACAGCGCCTCGACGTCGATCTGGCCCTTGTTGCGCGAGCCCTGCTTGAGCGCGTAGTACAAGCTCTCGTCCGGGCGCACGCCGTTCTCCACCACCACCTGGTCGACCACCCGCTCCTCTTTCGCGCCGGTGTATTCGTTCTCCAGCACCGCCACCAGCTTGTCGCCCTCGCGGTAGACCTTCTCCAGCATCAGGTCGCCGGTCATGATCACTTCCTTGGGGTACATGCTGCGGTAGTAGGTGGGGAAGGTGGTGCCGCCGATGGCCACGCCGGGCTTGATGTCGTCGGTGACGATCTCCACCAGCGCGCCCTTGTCGGCGAGGAAGTCGGCCACCGACATGCCGCTGAACTCGCAGATGGTGTCGTAGACCAGCACGTTCTTGCCGGGGGCGACCTTGCCGTCGAGGATGTCCCAGCTGCTCACCACCAGGCCCTCGGCGGCGCCCCAGTGTTCGTTCTGCTCGAGGAACGGGTGGCCGCCGTTGGCCAGCACCACCACGTCCGGGCGCAGGTCGAGGATGGTGTCGGCATCGGCGCCGGTGCCCAGGCGCAGGTCTATCCCCAGGCGCGCCAGCTCCAGCTGGTACCAGCGGGTGATGCCGGCGATCTGGTCGCGCTGCGGCGCCTTCGAGGCGGTGGTGATCTGCCCGCCGAGCTGGTCCTTCTTCTCGAACAGGGTCACGTCGTGGCCGCGCTCGGCCGCCACCCGCGCGGCCTCCATCCCGGCCGGGCCGCCACCGACGACGACGACCTTGCGCTTCACGCCGGTGGTCTTCTCGATGATGTGCGGCACACCCATGTATTCGCGGCTGGTCGCGGCGTTCTGGATGCACAGCACGTCCAGGCCCTGGTACTGGCGGTCGATGCAGTAGTTGGCGCCGACGCACTGCTTGATCTGGTCCACCTGGCCCATCTTGATCTTGGCGATCAGGTGCGGGTCGGCGATGTGCGCGCGGGTCATGCCGACCATGTCCACGTAGCCGCCTTCGAGGATGCGCGTGGCCTGGTTCGGGTCCTTGATGTTCTGCGCGTGCAGCACCGGCACGTTGACCACTTCCTTGATGCCCGCCGCCAGGTGCAGGAAGGGCTCCGGCGGGTAGGTCATGTTGGGGATGACGTTGGCCAGGGTGTTGTGGGTGTCGCAGCCGGAGCCGACCACGCCGATGAAGTCGAGCATGCCGGTGTCGCTGTAGTACTTGGCGATCTGCTTCATGTCCTCGTGGGACAGGCCGTCGGGGTGGAACTCGTCGCCGCAGATGCGCATGCCGACGCAGAAGTCGTCGCCGACCTCGGCACGCACGGCCTTGAGCACCTCCAGGCCGAACTTCATGCGGCCCTCGAAGGTGCCGCCCCATTCGTCGGTGCGCTTGTTGACGCGCGGGCTCCAGAACTGGTCGATCATGTGCTGGTGCACGGCGGACAGCTCGACGCCGTCCAGGCCGCCTTCCTTCGCCCGGCGCGCAGCCTGCGCGTAGTTGCCGATCACCCGCCAGATCTCTTCCGGCTCGATGGTTTTGCAGGTGGCGCGGTGCACCGGCTCGCGGATGCCCGAAGGCGACATCAGCGTCGGCCAGTTGAAGCCGTCCCAGCGCGAGCGGCGGCCCATGTGGGTAATCTGGATCATGATCTTGGCGCCATGCTTGTGCATGGCGTCGGCCAGGTTCTGGAAGTGCGGGATGATGCGGTCGGTGGACAGGTTCACCGAGCTCCACCACTCCTGCGGGCTATCGATGGCGACCACCGAGGAACCGCCGCAGATGGCCAGGCCGATGCCGCCCTTGGCCTTTTCCTCGTAGTACTTCACGTAGCGCTCGGTGGTCATGCCGCCGTCGGTGGCGTAGACCTCGGCGTGGGCGGTGGAGAGCACGCGGTTGCGGATGGTCAGCTTGCCGATCTGGATCGGCTGGAACATTGCCTCGAAAGCCATTGCGGCATCCTCACGGGATCAGAGGTTTCTTGTTGTCTGGCGGCAGCCGTGCAGGCTGCTGTTCGCGAGCAAGCTCGCGCCTGCAGGTCAGGTCGGTCAGAGCGGCTTGACGATGAACAGGCCGTCGTCGTGGCCGTCTTCCGAACCGCTGTAGACCTGCTCGGCCACGGTGCGGATGCTGCTGCCGCGGGCCTGGAGAATCTGGTCCATGGCGCCGGCGAACCAGCCGGTGAACATGTAGTCGACCTTGCGGTTGACCTTGCCGTACACGTACACGAAGGCGGAGTGCTTCAGGCGCACCTGGGCGGTGCCCTTGTCGAGGTCGATCTGCTCGATCTGGAACAGGCCCCAGCCGCGCTGCGACAGGCGCTTCATGTAGTGCTCGAACACCGCCACGCCTTCGATGCCATGGCATTCGGCCTCTTTCTCGCACCAGTGCCAGGCGGACTTGTAGCCGGCCTTGTAGAGGATTTCGGCATAGCGCTCGGCGCCCAGCTCTTCCTCGATGCCCATGTGGTTGTTGACGAAGAAGTGCCGCGGCACGTAGAGCATCGGCAGGGCGTCGGTGGTCCAGACGCCGGTTTCGCTGTCGACTTCGATGGGCAGTTCGGGGGCGTGTTTGGCCATGGTTCGGTTCTCGGAATCCGGTTGATGATCTTGGCCGGCGGGGCGCCGGCATGGTGGGTATCGCTGCGCGCCACCCACCCTACGAAGGAGGTCGGCGACCCGGGCTTACTCGCCCCAGACGTCCGCCAGGACGCGCACCCAGTTCTCGCCCATGACCTTGCGCACCACGCGCTCGGGCATGCCGCGCTTGAGCAGGGTCTCGGTGAGGTTGGGGAACTCGCCCACGGTGCGGATGCCCAGCGGGTTGACAATCTTGCCGAAGTTGGTCAGGCGGCGGGCGTAACCCTTGTCGTGGGTCAGCCACTCGAAGAAGTCCTGGCCATGGCCCTGGGTGAAGTCGGTGCCGATGCCGATGGCGTCCTCGCCGACGATGTTCATCACGTACTCGATGGCCTCGGCGTAGTCGTCGATGGTCGAGTCGATGCCCTTGGCGAGGAAGGGCGCGAACATGGTCACGCCGACGAAGCCGCCGTGGTCGGCGATGAACTTCAGTTCCTCGTCGGACTTGTTGCGCGGGTGCTCTTTCAGGCCCGAGGGCAGGCAGTGGGAGTAGCAGACCGGCTTTTTCGATTCGAGGATGACTTCCTCGCTGGTCTTGCTGCCGACGTGGGACAGGTCGCACATCACGCCAACGCGATTCATCTCGGCGACGATCTCGCGGCCGAAGCCGGAGAGCCCGCCGTCGCGCTCGTAGCAGCCGGTGCCGACCAGGTTCTGGGTGTTGTAGCACATCTGCACGATGCCCACGCCCAGCTGCTTGAACACCTCGACGTAGCCGATCTGGTCCTCGAACGCGTGGGCGTTCTGGAAGCCGTAGAGGATGCCGGTCTTGCCCAGCTCCTTGGCGCGGCGGATGTCGGCGGTGCTGCGCACCGGGATGACCAGGTCGCTGTTCTCGCGGATCAGGTTATTGCTGGCGACGATGTTGTTCACCGTGGCCTGGAAGCCTTCCCACACGGACACGGTGCAGTTCGCGGCGGTCAGGCCGCCCTTGCGCATGTCCTCGAAGAGTTCGCGGTTCCACTTGGCGATGATCAGGCCATCGATGACGATGCTGTCGGCGTGAAGTTCGGCTGGGCTCATCTGGCGTCTCTCTATATCAGGCAAGGCTTGTCGGGCTCGGCGCGCCGGGGCTTGTGCCGGCGCTTTGGAGGCAGCATATCCCCGGGTGGCGGGGCGGCCCGGTTCGAAAACGACCAGGGTCGTACCGAAAGCGTCAAGCCGGCGACATGCGCGACACCGAAGGCGTCGCGGGCGGGCATATGGGTATGAGGGGGGATGGCTTTTCGCGGGACAATGGCTGTTTCGCGGGACGATGGCTTTTCGTAGGAGCGAGCTTGCTCGCGAATGGGGTTTGCCGGAAGGAATTGGCGCAGGATGAAAGAGCACCCTCTCCCTAACCCTCTCCCTGAAGGGAGAGGGGACCGTTCGGAGCGCTTGGATATTCCTGAGTCAGCCGGCAGCTCTGCAGTTTCCGGCTAAAGCCATGCTCATCTCGGCACGGACTAGCCCCCTCTCCCTTCAGGGCGGGGCGCGCAGCCGAGGGCTGGGGAGAGGGAGCGGAGTCAACCCAACACACCAGAGCCGCCGGGAAACACCGTTCGCGAGCAAGCTCGCTCCTACGAAAAGCAGCCGAACCCTCAACGATTGCGCCAGCAGGCCACCAGGTTCCACACCATCAACCCGCCAACGACCACCGAACTGCCATAGAACAGCAGACTATCCACGCTCTCCCCTCCGAAATGCAGGCGCCCCCAGTGAAGGGGGCGCCGGGTGGACCTGGGTTTACTCGTGAGCGACCAGCCGCGCGTGGGCGGACTCTTCGCCGAGGTTGTTGAGCATCCGCTCGCTGTACCAGTCAAGGAAGTTGATCACGCCGAACTCGTAGGTCTTGGAGTACGGGCCCGGCTGGTAGGCGGTGGAGTTGATGCCGCGCTGGTTTTCCTCGGCCAGGCGGCGGTCCTGGTCGTTGGTGGCGTCCCACACTTCGCGCAGGCGCTGCACGTCGTAGTCCACGCCTTCCACCGCGTCCTTGTGCACCAGCCACTTGGTGGTGACGACGGTTTCCTGCGCGCTGATCGGCCACACGGTGAAGACGATCAGGTGGTCGCCCATGCAGTGGTTCCAGGAGTGAGGCAGGTGGAGGATGCGCATCGAGCCCAGGTCCGGGTTCTTGATGCGGCCCATCAGCTTCTTGCTGCCCTGCTTGCCGTCCATGGTCATGGACACGGTGCCGTCGAGCAGCGGCATGCGCACGATGCGGTTGCGCAGGCCGAAGCTGGCGTGGGCGTAGGGGATCTTCTCCTCGTCCCAGGCCTTGGTGCAGGCGGCCACCTGGTCCTTGAACGCCTGGCTGGCGCGGGGGTCGGTGACGTCGTCCCACTCCAGCAGGGTCTTCAGCAGCTCCGGGTGCGAACCGTTGCAGTGGTAGCACTCGCGGTTGTTCTCGAGCACCAGCTTCCAGTTGGCCGCTTCGCGGATGGTGGTCTGCACGGCGACCTTGGTGTTCTCCATGTCGTACGGCTCCATGTAGTGCTCGAGCGTACGCAGGAAGTCGTCGATGGCCGGCGGGTTCTCGGCCAGGGAGATGAAGATGTAGCCGCCGGCGGTCTTCACGTTCACCGGCTTCAGGCTGTAGTCCTTCATGTCGAAGTCGGCGCCCATCTCGGTGCCGGCGAACAGCAGGCGGCCGTCCAGCTCGTAGGTCCACTGGTGGTAGGGGCACACCAGCTTGGCCACCTTGCCCTTGTCGCTCACGCACAGGCGCGAGCCGCGGTGGCGGCAGACGTTGTGGAAGGCGTGGATCTTGCCTTCGGCGCCGCGCAGCACGATGACCGGGTTGTCGCCGATCTGCAGGGTGAGGAAGTTGCCCTTGGCGGGAATCTCGCAGGTCATGCCGGCGATCAGCCATTCCTTCTGGAAGATCTCCTGCATGTCGAGCTTGAACAGGCGCTCGTCGTTGTAGAACGGCTGCGGCAGGGAGAAGGAATGGTCGCGGGTGCGCAGCATCTCGGCGGTGGCCTTGCGGGCCGGTTCCAGCGGATCGCCCAGACTCAGGGTGGTAGTGACGTCCATCGGTTGGTCCTCATGCCGCGCCGGGGATCGGCGGCGGCGAAATTGGGTGGCTGATACGGTTCGACGCTACGCAAGGTGGCGTTCACGGCCTTCGGCACTCCGGTGGCTCCGGAATCCCGCCCTGCCGATGGGCGGGGCCCGCGGCGGCGGGCGTGAAGGTCAGGCGCTCTGGTGGATTACCTTCGTTTCGGCTGGGGGCAGTGTGCGTCCGGGCCTTTGCGGTGCCTTATCCATGGGCGACACGACCACATCCGTTTCCGACCTGGCAGCCCCCGCCCCAGGCGGCAGGTCGCGATAAGCATGCAAATGTCGCTGGCAGGTAAGTGAGGGGCACGGGGCGTGCGCACAATCGGCCCCATCAGGCATGCCGAAAAGGCCGGGGCGAGCGTCCCCGCCCGGCGCTGCCCCATTCGGCCGGGAAACGGCCTGCGTGCGCGGAGAGACACCATGTCGACGAGCAACTTCCTCAACCCGGTGAACACCCAGACCTGGACCAACGGCCGCCACCTGGTGCGCTGCGTCAAGGCCATCCAGGAGACCTGGGACGTACGCACCTTCTGCTTCATGGCCGACCAGCCGATCCTGTTCTTCTTCAAGCCCGGGCAGTTCGTCACCCTGGAGCTGGAGATCGACGGCCTGCCGATCATGCGTTCCTACACCATCTCCAGCTCGCCCTCGGTGCCCTACAGCTTCTCCATCACCATCAAGCGGGTGCCCGGCGGCAAGGTCTCCAACTGGCTGCACGACAACCTCAAGGAAGGCGACGTCGTTCCGGTGCACGGCCCGGTGGGCAACTTCAACGCCATCGACTTCCCCACCGACAAGGCGCTGTTCCTCTCCGGCGGCGTCGGCATCACCCCGGTGATGTCCATGGCGCGCTGGTTCTTCGATACCAACGGCTCGGTCGACATGGTCTTCGTGCACAGCGCGCGCACGCCGAAAGACATCATCTACCACCGCGAGCTGGACCACATGGCCTCGCGCATCGCCAACTTCAAGGTCCACCTGATCTGCGAGAAGTACGAGATGGGCGAGGCCTGGGCCGGCTACCGCGGCTTCCTGAACAAGGCCATGCTGCAGCTGATAGCCCCGGACTTCCTCGAACGCGAAGTCTTCTGCTGCGGCCCCACGCCCTACATGCACGCGATCAAGCGCCTGCTCGAAGCCGAAGGCTATGACATGTCGCGCTACCACGAGGAAGCCTTCGGCCCGACGCCGCCGGAAGTCCGCGAGGAAGTGAAGGAACTGGCCGCCGAAGCCGCCGAGGCCCCGGAAATCCCCGCCGCCGACCTGAACAACGTGGAGTTCTGCGAAACCGGCAAGAGCATCCGCGTGGGCCCCGGCGAAACCGTCCACGCCGCCGCAGCCAAGCTCGGCCTGCATATCCCGAAAGCCTGCGGCATGGGCATCTGCGGCACCTGCAAGGTGATGAAGCGCTCCGGCGAAGTGGAGATGGAACACAACGGCGGGATTACCGACGAGGATGTGGCCGAGGGCTACATCCTGTCGTGCTGCAGCGTGCCGAAGGGGGATGTGGTGATCGAGTATTGAGTGCGCTCGGGTAGGCCGCGGAGCGATGGTTCGAGCCCGCTCCCTCTCCCTAACCCTCTCCCTGAAGGGAGAGGGGACCGTTCGGAGCGCTTGGATGCTCTGGAGTCAGCCGGCCGCTCCGTCAATTTCCGGCTGAAACCATCACTTCTCTCGGCACGGACTGGCCCCCTCTCCCTTCAGGGAGAGGGCTGGGGAGAGGGCGCTCTCCCCCAAGCACCAGTCCCCCAAGGAATCCCAACCCGAAGATTTTTCAATTGCCCTCCCCGCCCCAACGGCTAAACACTCGTTCAACAACTCAAGGGACGAGTCCGCCATGCCCACCTTCACCCAGACCTACTACGAAGCCACCTCCGCAAAGCCGACCTACCCCACCCAGACCGGCCACCTCGACACCCGCGTCTGCATCCTCGGCGGTGGCCTCGCCGGCCTCAACACCGCCCTGGGCCTGGCTGAACGCGGCATAACCGACGTGGCGCTGCTGGAATCGCACTACGTGGGCCACGGCGCCTCGGGCCGCAACGGCGGCTTCGTCTTCGGCGGCTACAGCCTGGGCAACGCCGACCTGCTCGCCACCCTCGGCGCCGAGCAGGCGCGGCGGCTCTACCACCTGACCCTCGAAGCGGTGGACCTGATCCGCCAACGCGCGCGCCAATACGCCATCGACTGCGACCTGGTGGACCAGGGCGTGATCCTCGCCAACTGGTTCAACGACCCGTCACGCCTGGAAAAACCCCGGCGCCTGATGAAGGAAGCCTACGGCGTGGACTGGGAGCCCATCGCCACCGGAGCACTCCGCGAACAACTCAAGACCGACCGCTACTTCGGCGGCCTGCTGGAACGCAACGCCTTCCACTTCCACCCGCTGAAATACGTGCGCGGCGTGGCCCGCGCCGCCGCCGGCCTGGGCGTGCGCATCCACGAAGGCTCGCCAGCCCTGGGCATCGAAAAACGCGACGGCCGCTTCGTCGTGCGCACCGCCGGCGGCGAAGTGCACGCCGAACAGGTGGTGTTCTGCGGCGGCGGCTACGCCCGCGGCGTGTACCGCCCCATCGAACGCGCGGTGCTGCCCATCGCCACCTACGTCATCGCCACCGAGCCCCTGGGCGAGCGCCTGCAGGACGCCATCGCCTGCCAGGCCGCGGTCTACGACACCCGCTTCGCCTTCGACTACTACCGCCCGCTGGCCGACAGCCGCATCCTCTGGGGCGGGCGCATCTCCATCCTCGACCGCGGCCCGGAGGCCATCGCCGCCCTGCTCAAGCGCGACCTGACGCTGGTTTATCCACAGCTGGCCGAGGTGAAGGTGGACTACTCCTGGGGCGGCCTGATGAGCTACGGCCGCCACCAGATGGCGCAGATCGGCCAGGACGAAGCCGGCATCTGGCACGCCATCGGCTTCGGCGGCCACGGCATGGCGCCGACCACCGTGGCCGGCGAAGTACTGGCCGACGCCATCAGCGGCGCCAGGGCGGTGCCGCCCGGCTTCGCCCGCTTCGGCCTGACCCACGCCTTCGGCCTCGCCGGCCTGCTCGCCGCCCAGGCCACCTACAGCGCCTACGAGGCCCGCGACGCCTTCGACAGCCGCCGCCTCAACGGCTAGGGCTGGTGCCCGGCGCGCTCGCGGTCTAAGGTCGATGCAAGCCTCAAGACCGGAGCCCCCATGGCAATCAAGACCACCCCCAACCGCCAGCAGACGCACCTGGCCGTACTGATCGACGCCGACAACGCCCCCGCCGCCATCGTCGAAGGCCTGTTCGAGGAGATCGCCAAATACGGCGTGGCCAGCGTCAAGCGCATCTACGGCGACTGGACGCAGCCGCAACTGGGCAAGTGGAAGCAGGTGCTGCTCGACCACTCCATCCAGCCGATCCAGCAGTTCGCCTACACCAAGGGCAAGAACGCCACCGACAGCGCGCTGATCATCGACGCCATGGACCTGCTCTACACCCGCCGCTTCGACGGCTTCTGCCTGGTCTCCAGCGACAGCGACTTCACCCGCCTGGCCGCCCGCCTGCGCGAGGAAGGCCTGATGGTCTACGGCTTCGGCGAAAGCAAGACGCCCGACCCCTTCGTGCGCGCCTGCGACAAATTCATCTACACCGAAATCCTCCGCGCCGACCCGGTGACCCCGGCGGAACCTGCGGAAACCGGCCAGCCCCAGGAGCCCAAGGCCCCTGCCGCCAAGCCCAAGCCCCAGCGCGTGCCGCTGGACTTCATCGCCAAGGTGCTCGACGACATCGCCGACGACGAGGAAGACTGGGTGCAGCTCGGCGCCCTCGGCCAGAACATCAGCAAACTGCGTCCCGCCTTCGACCCACGGCTGTACGGCTTCAAGAAACTCAGCGACCTGATCAAGGGCCACCCCAAGCGCTTCGAACTCCAGGCCCGCGGCGGCAGCAACAGCGGCGGCAAGGACCTGTACGCGCGCAACGTGCGCAAGTGAGCCGCGTCAAAGGCCCGGGCCGGAGCGAGCCGGTATGCTGGGCCGGTCATCAAGGAGGAAAGCCATGACAGCCCTACCCCGCAGCCTCTTCGCCGCCCTGCTGCTCGGCCTGGCCCTGTGCACCGGCGCCCAGGCCTCGACGCTGCGCTGCGGCACGCAGCTGATCAACGAAGGCGACAAGATGGACGTGGTGCTGGAGAAGTGCGGCGCGCCGGCGAAACGTGAAGTCTTCCCGCCGGCCCCACCCCGCCGCGGCCCGGACGGCAAATTCATCCCCGGCGGCGCCACCATCGAAGTCTGGACCTATCCCCCACAGAACGGCGCCACGCGGGTGCTGCGCTTCCGCGAAGGCATCCTGATACTGATCGGCACCGAGTTCCGCTGAACCCCAGCTCTTCGTAGGATGGGTTGAGCGAAGCGATACCCATCACCACGACAGCATGGGTTTCGCAGGCTCAACCCATCCTACGAAGAGCGCCTCGGCACAGCCTGCAAGACAGCGAACCGCCCTTACCCCAACCGCGCCGCCATTTCCGCAATGACAATCGTCACCACGGCCCGCAGCAAGCGAAGCTCACCGGCCAGCGTAGGACGCAGTTCAGGACGAGCGGCCGACAGTTCCTGGTTCTCCCGCTCGACCTCCGCCAACAGCGCCTGCGCCTGCTCCCGCACTGCCCTGGTGAGCCTTGCCACATGCTCGCGCGCCGTAGCCGGCTTGATGCCCATGGCCTCTCCGGCAGCCACCAGCAGCGCCCCATCGATCTGTTGCAGGCGATCGATACCGAGAATCGGCCAAGCCATCGCGGCCTGCTGCGGCCAGCGCTCCTGCTCGAATGCCCGAGTCCCGTAGACAGCCGTGCAAAGCAGATCGTAGAAAGGCGCCAGGCTGAATCCCCGGCGCGTGACCAGCAGGCTCAGGTTCTTCAGGTGCGCATCCTCGTTGCCCACCAGCACGTTGAATACCAGCCAGCGGAACAGGCCCAGGCGCGCCCTCACCGAAGGCCGGCTATCGCTGGCGATCTCGCGCAGGCGCTCGATGCTGCCCTGGTTGTACTTGAAGGCGCGGTCCAGGCCGAGCAACTGGCAGGCATCGATGCAATGCAGGCGCTCCCATTCGCCCTCCACCTGGCGGCGGTCGAAACGCTGCACCAGATACACCGGCTGCGGCACATAGCACCGATGCACAGCGGGCACCTCCAGCCCGACACGTGCAGCCAGGGTCATCACGAACCACTCGTTGACCACCGAATGCGCCCAAGCCGGGTCCGGATGATCGGGCTTGAGGATATGCGTAGAAGGCGTGCTGCCAACCGGCTCGAACAGATCCCGCCCATCGAAGACGACGGCAACCTTGTGCTGCGCCCCCGCCAGCGACATGCGCTTGGCCGCGCGTTCGGCCAGCGGCACCTGGGGCATCTGCTCGATACGCCGGGACAGCTCCGCATCGGGCAATGCACGCAACTCGCCAGGAGCCGGCGATTGCCCCGGCGGCAGCAAGGTGAGCGACCCGGCCGACTCTGCGCCGAAGTGCTCCAGCAGGCCAAAGGCATCCGCCTCCGCCAGACGCACCGCACCCGCCAACAGGCGACGCTGCCCCTCCTCCGGGAGCAGATTGTCGAAATACCACTGCACCGGGCGCTGGCTCGCACCATCCACATGAGGCTCGCCACGAAGCGGCAGCCCCGGGCACAACGGATAGGCCTCGGGCGTATCCAGCCATTCGCGGGAATAGGTGAACGCCCAGACGCCGTTGTTCTCCTCCAGGGCGCCGACGCGGGTCTGGTTGATCCAGGCTTCCAGCTGCCGAGTCATCAGTCCTCCTTGCCGCTATCAGCCTTGTGGATAAGCCGTTGCAGCTGCTGCCGGGTCGAGTCCTCGTACGCCTCCGGCACCTCGACGGAAACCTGCAGGCCAAGCTCCTGCAGCACCTGGAACAGCTTGCCCCACTGCACACGCTCCGCACCGCGCTCGACCTTGCCGAGAAAGTTCTCGCTCACACCAATGCTGCCGGCGGCATCGTCCTGACGCAGGTTCATGGCCTTGCGGCTCGCTCGCACCAGCAGTCCGAGGGTGGCGGGTGAGTCGATTTCGATCTTCATGGAGAATCCTCATGATTGTGAGGATTATGCCAGCACCAGAGCGATGCCCCTATAAATCCTCACGACTGCGAGGATTTTAGTCAGCTGCTGTGGATATTCAAGGGAATCCTTATGGCCGTGAGGATTAATGTGCAGCGGTCACGAGCTGTTCGCGAGCAAGCTCGCTCCTACACCCACATCGGAAATATCGCCGTATCCCGGCCAGGGTCGCTTCCTATCCTGCTCCGGTCACAGCACGTGCCGCGATCGGGTTTGGCGACCCAAGGAAGTAGGTGGCGGCACTCGCGAACCACCACACGCCACGGTACAAGGCTTTTCATCAGGCATCCTTCCGGCTGGCTACCAACTGCCATAGGGAATTCCATGCTTTTCCATGTAGGCCTTGGATGCTGGTTCAAGCGGCAATGCATATTTGCCGTCCGTTTTCCCTTGGGATGGTCCTTTGGGCTCGACTTCGGCCTGGGCTTGCAGGATTTCGATACTTTCGCCGCAAGTGCTTCTCACCCAGCCACGCACCACTCCGCCGGGGGCCAACCCGATAGCCAGGGCCTGGCGGTATTGCATGGTTTTGCAAGGTGGATCGAGTTTCTCGACCATCAACTGACGAGCCCGCTCCGGAATGTCGAGGGTCACCCGATAGGTCTGCGGTTCGGCCAGGGATTGCCAACGCACGAAAATGCGCTTGGGGAGGTCCGCGTTGTCGACATTGCGACCAGCCCCCCAGTTGCTCCTCCACACCTTGGGCTGCCCACTGTCGTCATCCGGCACATGCACTGCCACGACTCCGCCACCCATATGGGGAAAGAAGCGGCCACGGATATCCTCCACATCCGCCGTCTCCACCCACACTTCCATATAGTCCGGCGCCAGGAAGCCCAACCGCCAATACCGGTAAGGCAGATCACCGGCGCCCTTATCGGCTTGGGCGCAGCCGCCTAGCAGCGCCAAGCACAGCATCAGTACAAGGCTTTTCATCAGGCATCCTTCCGGCTGGCTACCAACTGCCATAGGGAATGCCATGCTTTTCGATGTAGGCCTTGGATGCTGGCTCAAGCGGCAATGCATATTTGCCGTCCGTTTTCCCTTGGGATGGTCCTTTGGGCTCGACTTCGGCCTGGGCTTGCAGGATTTCGATACTTTCGCCGCAAGTGCTTTTTACCCAGGCCCGAACTACGCCGCCAGGAGCTAGCCCAATGGTCAACGCCTCTCGGTAGGCACTGTAGGGACAGGGTGGATCGAGTCTTTCAACCATCAATTGGCGTGCTCGCTCGGGGATATCAACAGTCACCCGATAGGTCTGCGGCTCGGCCAGGGATTGCCAACGCACGAAAATACGCTTGGGCAGATCGGCTCCATCGACATACCGGCCGGCTCCCCACCCCACCCGCGGCCCCCAGCCCTTGGCGTTCCCTCCCAAGTTTTCTGGAGTGCTGATGGACACGGTCCCTCCACCCATATGGGGAAAGAAACGGCCACGGATATCCTCCACATCCGCCGTTTCCACCCACACTTCCATATAGTCCGGCGCCAGGAAGCCCAACCGCCAATACCGGTAGGGCAGGTCACCAGCGCCCTTGTCGGCTTGGGCGCAGCCGCCCAGTAGCGCCAAGCACAGCATCAGTACAAGGCTTTTCATCAGGCATCCTTCCGGTTGGCTACCAGCTGCCATAGGGAATGCCATGCTTTTCGATGTAAGCCTTCGAGGCTTCGGAAAGCGGTCGATGTTTACCGCCTGAGGTGCCGTTATAAGGTCCCTTGGGCTCGACTTCAGCCTGGGCTCGCAGGATTTCGATGCTCTCGCCGCAAGTGCTTTTTACCCAGGCCCGAACTACACCGCCAGGAGCTAGCCCAATGGTCAACGCCTCTCGGTAGGCACTGTAGGAGCAGGGCGGATCGAGTCTTTCAACCATCAGTTGCCGCGCTCGCTCGGGGATATCAAGAGTCACCCGATAGGTCTGCGGCTCGGCCAGGGATTGCCAACGCACAAAAATGTGCTTGGGCAGATCAGCTCCATCGACATACCGGCCGGCTCCCCACCCCACCCGCGGCCCCCAGCCCTTGGCGTTCCCTTCCAAGTTTTCTGGAGTGCTGATGGACACGGTCCCTCCACCCATATGGGGAAAGAAACGGCCACGGACATCCTCCACATCCGCCGTCTCCACCCACACTTCCATATAGTCCGGCGCCAGGAAGCCCAACCGCCAATACCGGTAGGGCAGGTCACCAGCGCCCTTGTCGGCTTGGGCGCAGCCACCCAGTAGCGCCAAGCACAGCATCAGTACAAGTCTTTTCATCAGGCATCCTTCCTTGGTGGCTGGTCGGCATAGCGAGCACGGCCGCCATCGGCCGGGCGGTTGGGGAATACCACATCGACGCGGCTGGAGCCCTGACCAATTTCCGCATTCCAGTTCGAAGACTGATGAATATAGCGCTGACGCAGAAGCGCCTCTTGCTCAGGTGCAAGCCGGCCATTGCCGCGCCTAGCCCAGTCGATCAAGGCGGCGCTGATAGGCTGCAACTCCTCGGGCAACGACAGCGAGTCATCGCTTTCATCAATGAAATCCAAAGGCACCCCCGCCTCCCGCGCCAGCGCATGCATCACCCGCAAATAAACCCGCGACAGGTGGCCACGGACCCGGCGCCGCAGCAGCGGCGCCGCCAGTACGTATTTCATGCTATCGCGCCGGTCGCCACTGTAGGGCGCATAGTGCTCCCAGACGTCGGTCGTCAGGCTGGCCGAATCATCCTGCGGGTCGAGCAGGTCGGCTCGCTGGAGGTAGGCCGTGGCTTGTTCGGCATTGCGGTAGGCGAGGGTTCGCTGCGCCGGGGTATCCCGGCTGACCCAATCGCTGAGTGGGCGTCCCAGGTAGAGGCTTTCCTCCATCTCCGGCGGGTAACCGCCGCCGAGATCGGAGTGGGCGCCTGGCAGGCTGAGTTCCTGGAAGGGCGCGCTCACGCGGCTGAGCGGGAAGTTGTAGCGGTGTTCGTCGCGCGCGGTGAGGTGCACCACATGCTCGGCACAGCCCCATGGCAGGTAGAGGTCCACTTCGCCATTGAGTGCATCGCCGGGCACGCCCCAGGCGCCCAGGCCGCCTACCGAGAGCACGGTATCGAACAGGCCGATGAAGGTAATGCGCACATCGGTGCTCAAGGCGAAGCCCGGGGCGAACGCCTGGCGATTGTTCTGGACCAGTTCGTCGAGCGGCCCCTGCTCAGCCTTGAGTACCTGGTTTACGAAATGTCGCGCAGCCGCCGCCCCACGACTGAAACCGAAGATATCCAACTCCAGCGTTTCAATGGCATGTTCATGGTTCATATCCATGATCTGCCGGACAGTTTTCTTTAACGAGACAAAGGCCTCCTCAACTTTGGCAAGTACACCGGTGCTACCACGCCCCAGAGCCTGTCCTGGTAAAAGTGTGTCCGGGCCGCCTATTGTGGTTCCTATGCCTGTGACATAGATGCGTACAAGGCTCAGTGATTCCGATGGCTTGAGTACTCTGCCCACGTTATCCCGATACAACTCATGCATCCGCCAAACATTGCTCACATCGTTGGCATAGCTGCTATCGGGGTCGAGCTGATAGCGCTTGCAGCGCTCGTAGACCCCACGGGCCGCCTCGTCGTCGAGCTGTTGCGCGGCGGCGCGGCATTGCTTGCCGACTTCGCTGTTCGCGGCATTGTTGCCGGTGCCGTCGAAACCGATGAACACCCGCAGGCGGAGGCGCTGGCGGGTATCGGCTTCGAGTTCCTCTTCCTCCTCCTCTTCTTCCAGCACCTGCGGAAGCTCGTCGGGTGGGTTCGCGGAGGGAGTTGCCGAGCGGGCCATCGCGCTGGGCGCGGCCATTGCACCGGCGCCCTGCAGAGGCGCAGGCGGCGTGAAAGGCGCGGGGGTGTGCTGCTGGCCAATGATCACGCTGCCAGAACCACCGATGACCACGCCGCCGTGGCTGTCGATACTGCCCTGGACCACAGCGGGCCGGCCATTGATCAGGACGTTGGGAATGACCTGGCCGCTGATGGCGGCGCCACAGGTACAAACGTCGCCCTGGCGCGCAGCCGACAGGCCGTCGAACTGGACATCGGCAGAGCCACTGGCGATGGCCGACATGCCGCATCGGGGGCAGGCGACGGCATCGGTGAGACGGGCAGCGGGTTTACCGGTCATGGGCGTCCCCTTTTCTCCATGAAAAGGAGGACGTTGATTGGCCCCGCACACCCTGACAACCGGATAACTCTTAATCCGGTGTGCGAAATATTTGTTCCATCCTGAGGCTCTGTCGACGACAAACGAGAGGAACAGGCCTCTGCTCATCAGCAAGCCCACTCCTACGATCTCATCAGAAATATCACCATATGCGCTCCACCGGCCGCTCCCTATCCTGCACCGGTCACGGCCAGTCCGTGACTTGGGTTTGGCGACCCAATCACTAGCAGGCGCGTAATGCCAAAGGGAGTGCTCTTGCAGCTCCCACAAGCTCGCAGATTCTCTGCAATGCTCGATGGCAGATCGCGCGGGGAGACCTTCGGGTCTGCCGGGTCCTGTTAGCCGGTTCGCCAACCCCGCGCGGCCTGCCTCCCTACGCTTGGCGACGTGTGGTGGCAGCTCTCTTGATGGATAACAGGAGCTAGCAATGCACGACGCATACACCCCCACCTTCTTCATCCGCCACAACCGCCCCCTGCGCGCGGTCATGATCGACAACCAGCCCTGGTTCGCCTCCTACGACCTCGCCCGCCTCCTGGGCATCCGCCGTCCCCACACCTTCCAATACCGCGTCCTGCCCCACGAAACCCGGCGCATCCACCTGCTGTACGAAAGCGGCAGCGAAGAAGCCATCGACGTCCTCAACGAGGCTGCGCTCTACAAGGCCCTGGTGCGCTTCGGCAGCCCGGAAAGCCAGCACCTGGATACCTGGCTGACACGCGAAGTCATCCCCAGCCTGCGCGACCAATTAATGCCGGATGGCCAAGCACCGAGACGGGTGATGATGAGCTGGCAGGCGCGGCGGGTGATGTTGCTGGAGTGGCAGGGCGCGCTTTGGGTGCCCTTCGAGGAAATGCCGCGGCTGCTCGCCGATTGATGGGTATCGCTGCGCTCCACCCATCCTACGGGGGTATCTGCACGCTCCGGCATCAACGCCTGGCACGGACCCGTAGGATGGCGTTGAGCGCAGCGATACCCATCACCCCAAGGCCAAGGACGCGCCATGACTACTTACCGCCGTGACCGGACCCCAGGCGCCACCTGGTTCTTCACCCTGGCACTGCACGACCACCGATCCCGCCTGCTGGTCGAGCACATCGGCCCGCTCCGCGAGGCTTTCCGTTACGTCACCGAACGGCATCCCTGGGCAATCGACGCCATCGTCATCCTCCCCGACCATCTGCATGCCCTTTGCACCCTGCCCGAGGGCGACAATGACTATGCCCTGCGCTGGCGGCTCATGAAGGCGCACTTCTCCAGGGCCCTGCCACGCGGCGAAGCGCGCTCGCCAAGCCGCGCCAGCAAAGGCGAGCGCGGCATCTGGCAGCGCCGCTACTGGGAGCACCGCATCCGCGATGAGCAAGACTTTTCACGGCACGTCGATTACATCCATTTCAATCCGTGCAAGCACGGGCATACGCTGCGGGCGGTCGATTGGCCGTGGTCGTCGTTTCATCGCTATGTGCGCAATGGGGTGTTGCCGGCGGATTGGGCGGGAGGTAACGGGGAGGTCGAGTGGGCGGGGGAGTGAGGGAAATGATGGGTATCGCTTCGCTCAACGCCATCCTACAAACACCGATCCCCCAAGGCCCCGTAGGATGGGTTGAGCGAAGCGATACCCATCACGCCCCACAAACGAAAAAGGCCGATCAAATGACCGGCCTTTCCCTTACCTCACGCCACCTCAGCTATTGCTGGGGAACGCGAACTGCGCCGCCTCGTGGCTCTTGCGTTGCGGCCAGCGCTGGGTGATGGCCTTGCGCTTGGTGTAGAAGCGCACTCCGTCCGGGCCGTAGGCGTGGAGGTCGCCGAACAGGGAGCGCTTCCAGCCGCCGAAGCTGTGGTAGGCCACCGGGACCGGCAGCGGGACGTTGACGCCGACCATGCCCACTTCGATCTCGTCGCAGAACAGGCGGGCGGCTTCGCCGTCGCGGGTGAAGATGCAGGTGCCGTTGCCGTATTCGTGGTCGTTGATCAGTTGCATGGCTTCTTCCAGGCTGTTCACGCGGACGATGCACAGGACCGGGCCGAAGATCTCTTCCTTGTAGATGGTCATTTCCGGGGTCACGCGGTCGAACAGGGTGCCGCCGAGGAAGAAGCCGTTCTCGTGGCCGGCGACCTTGTAGCCGCGGCCGTCGACCACCAGCTCGGCGCCCTGGGCTACGCCGGTGTCGATGTAGCCGGTGACCTTGTCGCGGGCAGCGCCGGTGACCAGCGGGCCCATGTCCAGGCCGCAGGAAGTGCCGGCGCCGATCTTCAGGCCTTTGACCTGCGGGACGATCTTCTGCACCAGGGCATCGGCGATCTGGTCGCCCACGCACACCGCTACCGAGATGGCCATGCAGCGCTCGCCGCAGGAACCGTAGGCGGCGCCCATCAGAGCGCTGACGGCGTTGTCCAGGTCGGCGTCGGGCATCAGCACGGCGTGGTTCTTGGCGCCGCCCAGGGCCTGCACGCGTTTGCCGCGCTTGGTGCCTTCGCTGTAGATGTATTCGGCGATCGGGGTCGAGCCGACGAAGCTCAGGGCCTTCACTTCCGGGGCTTCGATCAGCGCGTCCACCGCGCCCTTGTCGCCGTGCACCACGTTCAGCACGCCTTTGGGCAGGCCGGCTTCCTGGAACAGTTCGGCGATCAGCAGGGTGGAGCTGGGGTCGCGCTCGGACGGCTTGAGGATGAAGGTGTTGCCGCAGGCGATGGCCAGCGGGTACATCCACAGCGGGACCATGGCCGGGAAGTTGAACGGGGTGATGCCGGCGACCACGCCGATCGGCTGGAAGTCGCTCCAGGCGTCGATGTTCGGGCCGACGTTGCGGCTGTACTCGCCCTTGAGGATTTCCGGGGCGGCGGTGGCGTATTCGACGTTCTCGATGCCGCGCTTGAGTTCACCGGCGGCGTCTTCGATGGTCTTGCCGTGTTCTTCGCTGATCAGTTTGACGATGCGCTCTTCGTTGGCTTCCAGCAGTTGCTTGAAGCGGAACAGCACCTGGGCGCGCTTGGCCGGCGGGGTGTTGCGCCAGGCCGGGAAGGCGGCCTTGGCGGCGTCGATGGCCTGCTGCATGGTTTCGCGGTCGGCCAGCGGGACCTTGCGCACGGCTTCGCCAGTGGACGGGTTGAAGACGTCGGCGGTACGGCCGGTGTCGGCGATCAGCTCGCCGCCGATCAGGTGCTTGATGATGGTCATCGTCTTGTCTCTTCTCGCTGAGTGGGGTTTGGAGGAGGAGCGTAAGAGCCCCTCTCCCTAACCCTCTCCCTGAAGGGAGAGGGGATTGTTCGGTGTGTTGGGTGGGCCGCGGGGCTCGCCGGGACGGCCAGGGTAAGCCCGGCCGAACCGGCATGCCTACGCGCGGGCCCGCGGGCTCAGTGTTGCTTGAGCTCGATCTCGATGAAGGCCACTTCGTGGTCGCAGGGGTTGATCACGTTGTGCTCGGTGCCGATCTGGCGGGTGTAGCTCTGGCCCAGGACCAGCGGCGCACGCCGCTCGCCCTCGGGGGTTTCCAGCAGCAGTTCGCCGTTGGTCACCGGGACCACCACGTATTCCATGCCGTGGCGGTGCCAGCCGGTCTCCGCTCCCGGGGCGAAGCGCCACTCGGTGACCAGGACCTTGTCGTTGTCGATCTGCACCGTCGGCACGGCCTTGGGACGCTCGCTCACTTACGCCACCCCGTTCAGCGCTTCGCCGACCGCGTCGAACAGGCGGTCGAGGTCTTCGGGCTTGGCGTTGAAGGTCGGCCCGAACTGCAGGGTGTCGCCGCCGAAGCGCACGTAGAAGCCTTCCTTCCACAGCTTCATGCTGGCTTCGAACGGGCGCACGATGGCGTCGCCGTCGCGGGCGGCGATCTGGATGGCGCCGGCCAGGCCGCAGTTGCGGATGTCGATGACGTTCTTCGTGCCCTTGAGGCCGTGCAGGGCCTTCTCGAAGTGCGGCGCAAGCTCGGCGGACTGCTGGATCAGGTTTTCTTTCTGCAGCAGGTCCAGCGCGGCGATGCCGGCGGCGCAGGCGACCGGGTGCGCGGAATAGGTGTAGCCGTGGCCGAACTCCACCGCGTATTCCGGCAGGTTCTGGTTCATGAAGGTGTCGTAGATTTCGCTGCTGGCGATCACCGCGCCCATGGGCACGGCGCCGTTGGTGACCTGCTTGGCGACGTTCATGATGTCCGGGGTCACGCCGAAGTATTCGGCGCCGGTGGCCTTGCCCATGCGGCCGAAGGCGGTGATCACTTCGTCGAAGATCAGCAGGATGTTGTTGGCGTCGCAGATTTCCCGCAGGCGCTGCAGGTAGCCCTTCGGCGGCACGATCACGCCGGCGGAGCCGGACATCGGCTCGACGATCACCGCGGCGATGTTGGAGGCGTCGTGCAGCTCGATCAGCTTCAGCAGTTCGTTGGCCAGCTCGACGCCGCCGGTCTCGGCCGCGCCCCTGGTGAAGGCCATGCCCGGCTGCAGGGTGTGCGGCAGGTGGTCGACGTCCATCAGCGGGCCGAACATCTTGCGGTTGCCGCCGATGCCGCCCAGGGCGGTGCCGGCGACGTTCACGCCGTGGTAGCCACGGGCGCGGCCGATCAGCTTGGTCTTCTGCGCCTGGCCTTTGATGCGCCAGTAGGCGCGGGCCATCTTGATCGAGGTGTCGGCGCACTCGGAACCGGAGCCGGTGAAGAACACGTGGTCGAGGGTGCCGGGGGTCATCTGGGCGATCTTCTCGGCCAGCTGGAAGGACAGCGGGTGGCCGTACTGGAAGCCCGGGGAGTAGTCGAGGGTGCCGATCTGCTTGGCCACCGCGTCGGCGATTTCCTTGCGCGAGTGACCGGCGCCGCAGGTCCACAGGCCGGACAGGCTGTCGTAGATGCGCCGGCCCTTGTCGTCCACCAGCCAGCTGCCCTCGGCGGCCACGATGATGCGCGGGTCCTTGTGGAAGTTGCGGTTGGCGCTGAAGGGCATCCAGTGGGCCTTCAGGTTCAGGTCGGCGGCGGCCGACGGCGCTACGTTCACTTGCTGGTTCATGGAGCTCGTCCTCGACGACTGTCTTGTTGGGCGCGCAGGCCGCGTCACGCCTGCTGCGATGGCTCAAGATTGGGCCTGACTTAACGTGAGTTAAAGCCTATTCTTCTCACGTTCAGTTTCGATTCGGTAAAACAAAAATGGCGAAAACCCGCAGCCCGTCCCTGGGCCAGGTCAGCGATTTCGAAATACGCCTGCTGCGCATCTTCAAGACCATAGTCGAGTGCGGCAGCTTTTCCGCCGCGGAAAGCACCCTGGGCATCAGCCGCTCGGCCATCAGCCTGCACATGGGCGACCTGGAGAAGCGCCTGGGCATGCGCCTGTGCCAGCGCGGCCGCGCCGGCTTCGCCCTGACCGACGAGGGCCGCGAGGTGTACCGCGCCACCCAGTCGCTGCTGGCGGCGCTGGAAGGCTTCCGCGCCGAGGTCAACGAGCTGCACCAGCACCTGCGTGGCGAGTTGAACATCGGCATCATCAACAACCTGGTGACCCTGCCGCAGATGCGCATCACCCACGCCCTGCGCGCGCTCAAGGCGAGCGGCCCGGGGGTGCGCATCAACATCGGCATGACCACGCCCAACGAGATCGAGCTGGGTGTGCTCGACGGCCGCCTGCATATAGGCGTGGTGCCGCTCATCAGCCCGCTGTCGGGGCTGGAGTATTCGCCGCTGTACGACGAACGGTCGCTGCTGTTCTGCAGCCGCGAGCACCCGCTGTTCGAACGCGAGGACGCCGGCATCACGGTGGCGGAAATCCACGCCTGCGACGCGGTGGCGCCCAGCTACCGCATCCCCGCCGAGGCCCAGGAGCGCCACCAGGAGCTGAACGCCAGCGCCAACGCCTCGGACCGCGAGGGCATGGCCTTCCTGATCCTCACCGGCAGCTACATCGGCTACCTGCCCGACCACTACGCCGCCGACTGGGTGGCCCAGGGCCGCATGCGCGCGCTGCGCCCAGAGCGCTTCCACTACGACATCCCGCTGACGGTGGTGACGCGCAAGGGGCGGCGGCCGAACCTGGTGCTGGAGCGGTTTCTGGAGGCGGTGGCGGAGAGCCGTTGATTCAAAGCCCTTGCCGGCTGCGCCGAGGCGCTCTGCGTAGGATAGGTTGAGCCTGCGAAACCCATGCGGCCACGGTGATGGGTATCGCTTCGCTCAACCCATCCTACGACTGACCCCCAATGCGCACGAATCGCGGACAGAGTCCGCTCCTACAGTTCCAGGGAAGCTCGGACGTAGGAGCGGACTCCGTCCGCGATTGGACACCGACCGCGCCGAACATCCCGGCGCCCCCGTCGCCACACCATCGAATTTGTCTTCCCTGCCACGCAAAAACCTATACCCCCTCCCCGCCGCCCCGCGCGGCGCTTGGCTCGCGGGCCCACAGTTTTTCCCTAGCCTGCGACTACAAAAATCATAATTTCGCTAATGCCCGGGTCTGAACAGAATGCGGCCAACACGCGGTGGACAGTCGCGACCGCAGAACAACAACGATCAGAGTCCGAGGAATCACCCCATGGCCGATCCGAACCAGACCGCCTTCGGCAAGCCCGCCGGCAAATCGCTCGATGGCATTGAAACCGACACCCTCGTGGTGGGCGCCGGGCAGGCCGGCGTGGCCATGAGCGAGCACCTGACCGCCCAGGGCGTGCCGCACATCGTGCTGGAGAAGAGCCGCATCGCCGAAGCCTGGCGCACCGGCCGCTGGGATTCGCTGGTGGCCAACGGCCCGGCCTGGCACGACCGCTTCCCGAACATGGAATTCTCCGTCGGCCCCGACGAGTTCCCGCACAAGGAGCAGGTGGCGGACTACTTCGTCGCCTACGCCAAGCAGTTCAACGCGCCCATCCGCACCGGCGTGGAAGTGAAGAAGGTGACCCGCAACGAAGGCCGCCCCGGCTTCACCGTGGAAACCTCCGAAGGCACCCTGCAGGCCCTGCGCATCGTCTCCGCCACCGGCCCGTTCCAGCGCCCGGTGATCCCGGCCATCGCGCCGAAGGACGAGCGCATCCAGCAGATCCACTCGGCCCAGTACTACAACCCGCAGCAGCTGCCCGAAGGCGCCGTGCTGGTGGTGGGCGCCGGCTCCTCCGGCGTGCAGATCGCCGACGAGCTGAACCGCGCCGGCAAGCAGGTGTTCCTCTCGGTGGGCGCCCATGACCGCCCGCCGCGCTCCTACCGCAACCGCGACTTCGTCTGGTGGCTGGGCGTGCTCGGCCTGTGGGACGCCGAGGAAGTGCAGCCGGGCCGCGAGCACGTGACCATCGCCGTGAGCGGCGCCCGTGGCGGCGAGACCATCGACTTCCGCCGCCTGGCCACCGAGGGCATCACCCTGGTCGGCCTGACCAAGGCCTTCGAAGGCGGCAAGGTGAGCTTCCAGGAAGACCTGGTGAAGAACCTGCAGGCGGGCGACCAGAACTATCTCGACCTGCTGGACGCCGCCGACGCCTACATCGAGCGCAACGGCCTGGACCTGCCGGAAGAGCCGGAAGCGCGCCGCGTCTACCCGGACGCCGAGTGCATCCGCAACCCGATCCTGGAACTGGACCTGGCCGCCGCCGGCATCACCTCGATCATCTGGGCCACCGGCTACGCCGTGGACTTCAACTGGCTGCAGGTGGACGCCTTCGACGACAAGGGCAAGCCCAAGCACCAGCGTGGCGTGTCCCGCGAGCCGGGCGTGTACTTCGTCGGCCTGCCGTGGCTGTCGCGCCGGGGCTCGTCGTTCATCTGGGGCGTGTGGCACGACGCCAAGCACGTCGCCGGGCACATCGCCACGCAACGCAAATACGTCGAATACCAGGACGCCTCGCAGCGCGGGGCCTCCGCTGAATCGCAAGCCAAAAAAGCCGCTTCCTGGGAGTAAGTGATGCCTACCCACACCCGCATCCGCATGTTCAACACCAAGGACACCTACCCGAACCAGTCCCTGGACAACGACCTCTGCCAGGCCGTGCGCGCCGGCAACACCGTGTACGTGCGCGGCCAGGTCGGCACCGATTTCAACGGCAACCTGGTGGGCCTGGGCGACCCGGCGGCCCAGGCCGAGCAGGCGATGAAGAACCTCAAGCAACTGCTGGAAGAAGCCGGCAGCGACCTGTCGCACATCGTCAAGACCACCACCTACATCATCGACCCGCGCTACCGCGAGCCGGTCTACCAGGTGGTCGGCAAGTGGCTCAAGGGCGTGTTCCCGATCTCCACCGGCCTGGTGGTCTCGGCCCTGGGCCAGCCGCAGTGGCTGATGGAGATCGACGTGATCGCGGTGATTCCGGACGACTGGGAAAAATAAGGAGCGGCCCATGACCTTCTCCATCGTCGGCCGTTGCGCCGAAACCGGCCAGCTGGGCATCGCCATCAGCTCGTCGAGCATCGCCGTCGGCGCGCGCTGCCCCTGGGTGCGCGCCGGCGTCGGCGCGGTGGCCACGCAGAACGTGACCCTGCCGGCCCTGGGCCCGCAGATCCTCGACCGCCTGGAAGCGGGCCTGGCGCCGGCCGCCGCGCTGGACCAGGCGCTGTCCAGCAACGGCTACAGCGAGTACCGCCAGGTGACGGTGATCGACCAGCACGGCCAGGTGGCGCTGTTCACCGGCAGCGAGGCGCTGGGCATAAACCACGCAGTGGCCGGCGAGAACTGCGTGGCGGCGGGCAACCTGCTGTCATCCACCGCGGTGATCGAAGCCATGACCAAGGCCTTCGAGGCGGCCGACGGCTGCCTGGCCGAACGCCTGCTGGCGGCGATGCAGGCGGCCATGGCCGCCGGCGGCGAAGCCGGGCCGGTGCATTCGGCGGCGCTGAAGGTGGTGGGCGACCTGGTCTGGCCGATGGTGGACCTGCGCGTGGACTGGGCCGACGAGGCGCCGATCGACGAACTGGAAAAACTCTGGGTAGCCTACAAGCCGCAGATGCAGGACTACATCACCCGCGCGCTGGACCCGACCAAGGCGCCGAGCTACGGCGTGCCCGGCGACGAGTGATATCCAACCTGTAGGAGCGAGGGGGACGCCCAGTTCTTGCTCGCGAACGGCCTCGCAGCGGGGCGGGTTCGCGAGCAAGCTCGCTCCTACGTTTAAAAGAAAGAATGCAGGAGCCGAACATGCCCAGCAGCCGTGACATCCTCGCCAGGCTGATCGCCTTCGACACCGTCAGCCGCAATTCCAACCTGGCGCTGATCAAGTACATCCAGGACTACCTGGCCGGCCTGGGCGTGGACAGCGAGCTGTTCTTCGACGAGGCCGGCGGCAAGGCCAACCTGTTCGCCACCCTCGGCCCGCGCGACCGTGGCGGCGTGTGCCTGTCCGGGCATACCGACGTGGTGCCGGTGGACGGCCAGAACTGGAGCGTCCCGCCCTTCGAACTGACCGAGAACGGCGGCCGCCTGTACGGCCGCGGCACCGCCGACATGAAGGGCTACATCGCCTGCGTGCTGGCCGCCGTGCCGGCCTTCCTCGCCCAGCCTTTGCGCGTGCCGCTGCACCTGGCCTTCTCCTACGACGAGGAGGTCGGCTGCCTGGGCGTGCGTTCGCTGCTGGCGGACCTGGAGCGGCGCGAGCACAAGCCCATCGCCTGCATCATCGGCGAGCCCACCGAGCTCAAGCCGGTGCTCGGGCACAAGGGCAAGCTGGCCATGCGCTGCCAGGTGCACGGCGCGGCCTGCCACTCGGCCTACGCCCCGCAGGGGGTGAACGCCATCGAATACGCGGCGAAGCTGATCAACCACCTGGGCGAGATCGGCACCCGCCTGGCCGCGCCGGAGCGCCACGACCCGCGCTTCGACCCGCCCTACTCCACGGTGCAGACCGGGGTGATCGGCGGCGGCCGCGCGCTGAACATAGTCCCGGCCGAATGCCAGTTCGACTTCGAGGTCCGCGCCCTGCCCAGCGACGATCCGCAGCAGGTCGCCGAGCAGCTGCGCGACTATGCCGAAACCGAGCTGCTGCCGAAGATGCGTGCGGTGAAGGCGGAGGCGGATATTCGCTTCAGTGAGCTGTCGGCTTACCCGGCGCTGGCTACCGATCCGGAGAGCGAGGTGGCGCAGTTGTTGGCGCGGCTCAGTGGGTCGGATGAGTTTTCCACGGTGGCTTTTGGTACCGAGGGGGGGCTGTTCGATCAGGCGGGCATTCCGACCGTGGTGTGCGGGCCGGGGAGCATGGACCAGGGGCACAAGCCGGATGAGTTCGTCAGTGTGGAGCAGTTGGCGGCTTGTGATGGGATGTTGGGGCGGTTGGTGGGGTGGATGAGGGCTTGATGGGTGTCTGCTGGGTGGGTTGGTGCTGTGCTTGAGAGCGCCCTCTCCCTAACCCTCGGCTGCGCGCCCCGCCCTGAAGGGAGAGGGGACCGTTCGGAGTGCGCTGACGTTTCGGCGTTAGCCGGCTCATACCAAGTATCCGGCTGACACCAGATCCCTTCTCGGCACGGACTAGCCCCCTCTCCCTTCAGGGCGGGGCGCGCAGCCGAGGGCTGGGGAGAGGGGCTCTTCAGGACACCGCACCCCCGGTTGGCCCCGTTCGCGAGCAAGCTCGCTCCTACGAAAAGCAGTCCGGTGTCAGCCAATCAGTTTGCGTGCTGCCTGGGTGTGCGCAGCGATCAGGCCCTTCAGGTCCAACCCTTCCACCTCGCCATCCACCACCCGCCAATTCCCCCCGACCATCACCCTGTCCGCCTTGTCCGCCCCACACAGCAACAGCGCCGACAGCGGATCATGGCTCCCGGAAAACCGCAGCTCGTCCAGCTTGAACAGCGCCAGGTCCGCCTGCTTGCCCGGCGCCAGTTCGCCGATGTCGCTGCGACCCAACAGCTTCGCCGACCCCCTGGTAGCCCAACCCAGCGCCCGCTCCGGGGTGATCTCTTCCGCACCGTAGCGCAGCCGCTGGATGTACAGGGCCTGACGCGCTTCGAGGATCATGTTCGAGGCGTCGTTGGAGGCCGAGCCGTCTACGCCGATGCCCACCGGCGCGCCGGCGGCTTCCAGGGCCACGGTGGGGCAGATGCCCGAGGCCAGGCGCATGTTCGAGCTGGGGCAGTGGCAGATGCCGGTGCCGGCTTCGCCCAGGCGCTTTATTTCCTCGTCGTTGAAGTGGATGCCGTGGGCCAGCCAGGTGCGCGGGCCGAGCCAGCCGACGCTGTCGAGGTAGTCCACGGTGCGCTGGCCGAAGCGCTGCAGGCAGAAGTCTTCCTCGTCGAGGGTTTCGGCCAGGTGGGTGTGCAAGCGCACGTCGTGGTGTTCGGCCAGGTCGGCGCTGGCGCGCATGATTTCCGGGGTCACCGAGAACGGCGAGCAGGGCGCCAGGGCGATCTGCACCTGGGCGCCGTCGCCGCGCTGGTGGTAGTCGCGGATCAACCGTTCGCTGTCGGCGAGGATGTCTTCGGCGCGCTGCACCGTCTGCTGCGGCGGCAAACCGCCATCGGCCTCGCCCAGGCTCATGGAGCCGCGGGTGAGCATGGCGCGCATGCCCAACTCGGCGACCACCCCGGCCTGCACGTCGATGGCCTGCTCCAGGCCGTCGGGGAACAGGTAGTGGTGGTCCGCCGCGGTGGTGCAGCCGGACAGCAGCAGCTCGGCCAGGGCCACCTTGGTGGCCAGCGCCAGCTGCTCCGGGGTCAGCCGCGCCCATACCGGGTAGAGGGTCTTCAGCCAGGGGAACAGCGGCTGGTTGACCACCGGCGCCCAGGCGCGGGTGAGGGTCTGGTAGAAGTGGTGGTGGGTGTTGATCAGGCCCGGCAACAGCACGTGCTGGCTGGCGTCGAACACCTGCTCGCAGGGTTGCGAGGGTTGCTGGCCAAGGGCGAGCAGTTCGACGATGCGGCCGTCCTGCACGACCAGGCCGCCACGGGCGTCGAGGCCGTTGGCGGTGAAGATGGCGAGGGGGTTGCGCAGCCACAGGCGGGGGGATGACATGGGTGAATCCTCTGAGTTGCGGAGCCGCCGCCCGAGGCGAGCCGGCTCCCGGTTGTACGGGAAGCCAGCTCAGTGTTCACCCTGTCTGCTGATCCAGGTACGCCTTGACCCGCAGGTCAGGCGTCGGCGCATGGTAACGCCGCCGCCGGCATCCGTCACCAGTCGATCGTCGTCCCCTGGTAGTTCAGGTAGTGCTGGCCGCCGCGCCCGGCGTAGGCCTCGACCTGGTCGATGAGCCCGGCGGCGCTGGTTTCCACGTCCAGCGGCGCGGCCTCGCCGCCCATGTCGGTGCGCACCCAGCCGGGGTGCAGGTTGAGCACCGTCAGGCCGGTTTCGCCCAGCCCGGCGACCAGGCTGCGCGTCAGCGAGTTCAGCGCCGCCTTGCTCGCCCGGTACAGGCCCATGCCGCCGGATTCGTTGTCGGCCACGCTGCCCAGTTCCGAGGTCATGAAGGCCAGCACCCCGCGCTGCGGCTCCAGCAGCGGCAGCAGGCGCTCGGCCAGGCGCAGCGGGGCCACGGCGTTGACCATGAACAGCTCGCCGACCTCGGCCAGGCTGGCGTCCAGCGCCGACTGGTGCGGCGGGCCGTAGATGCCGGCGTTGATGTAGACGAGGTCGAAGCGCTGCCCGGCCAGGGCTTGGGCGAGGCAGTCCTGGGAGGCCGCGTCGTCCAGCACCAGGGACTCGACGCGCACCGGCAGGCTGTCCAGCACGCCGGCATTGGCGGCGTCGCGCACGGTGGCGGTGACCTCCCAGCCGCGCGCCAGCAGCTGGTTCACCAGGCCCAGGCCGAGGCCGCGGGAGGCGCCGATGATCAGGGCGGAATTGGCAGTGCTCATGGGGCTCTCCCCTCGGGATGGAAAAGCCCCAGCATACCCGCTCAATCCTCGCCGCGCAGGCGGTCCAGGCGCAGGCGGTCGCGCTCGTCGGTGAGCCGCCAGGCCGACAGGTACACGGCGCCCAGGGCCGCGGCGAACCCTGCGCCGACCAGCAGGAACATCAGCAGGATCTGGTAGCGCGCGGCGTCCAGCGGGTCCATGCCGGCGAGGATCTGCCCGGTCATGATCCCCGGCAGGGTGATGATGCCGGCGGCGGCCATCTGGTTCAGGGTGGGGATCAAGCCGGTGTAGAGCGCGCGGCGCAGCACCCCGCCAAGCGCGGTGTAGCGGTCGGCGCCCAGGGCCAGGCGCGCCTCGATGGCGGCGCGTTCGCGGGTGACGCTGGCGAACACCTGGTTCAGCGCCAGGCTGGCGGCGTTCATCGCCGTGCCGAGGATGATGCCCACCAGCGGGATGGCATGCCGCGCGTCGTACCACGGCTGCGGCCGCAGACTGCCGGCCAGGGCGAAGAGCGCGATGCCCAGGGTGGCGATGCCGACGCTGCCGCCGCCGATGCCCAGGTGCCAGAACCCGGGCAGCCGGCGGCGTTGCCGCGAGCCGACCTCGAAGCTGGCCGCGGCGAGCATCGCCAGCACCACCCCGGCGGTCAGCCAGGGCGAGGACAGGGCGAACACCTGGCGCAGGAACAGCCCCACCAGCACCAGTTGCACCACCAGGCGCACGGCGCAGACCAGCAGGGTGCGCTGCAGGCCCAGGCGCAGCGCCCAGGACAGCCCGGCGGCGGCCACGATCAGCAGCGCCGCCAGGGCCAGTTCCGGCAGGCCGAGCTGCAGCGGCGTCATGGTTGCACCTCGCCCAGGCCGTGTTCGTCGAGTTGCAGGTGGACGTCCGCCAGGCGCCGCGCCTGCCCGGCATCGTGGCTGACCACCAGCAGGCCCAGGCCCTCGGCCTTCAGTGCCTGCAGCAGTTGCTCGACGCCCTCGCGGCTGGCCGCGTCCAGCGCCGCCGTGGGTTCGTCCAGCAGCAGGAAGCGCGGCCGCTGCACCACCGCGCGCAGCAGGGCCAGGCGCTGGCGCTCGCCTGTGGATAACTGCGCCACCCGCGCCTGCAGCAACGCCGGGTCGAGACGCACCCGCGGCAGCAGCGCCCGCACGGCATCGAGGTCGGCGAAGTGCGCGGCGACGCCCTCCTCCCACCAGCCGGACTCCGCCGCCACGTAGGTGACCAGCCGCCGCCAGGCGCTGGCCGGCATACGCTCGCGCGCCACCCCGGCCAGGCTGACCTGGCCCTGGTTGGGGTCGAGGTCGGCGAGCATGCGCAGCAGCAGGCTCTTGCCGATGCCCGAGGGGCCGCTGAGCACCGTACAGCGACCGGGCGCCAAGTCGAGGTCGAAGGGCCCGCTCAGCGCCCCGCGCAGGCCGCGGGCCCGCAGAGGCCCGAAGGGAATTTCCAAAAGGCTCATGAACTCGCTTCGTCAACGCCAAGTCGCCGAGCATAACGTAGGGCGTATAACCGTTCGCGGTTATACGCCGCTACCCCCATCTCCCCGCCCCTCATAAGCCCAGCCCAGGCGACCCCAAAACGACAAGACCCGGCATCTGCCGGGCCTCGCGGATAAAACGCCCCGGAGCAACCCCGGGGCCAGGGCACGCGCCCTATCAGTCGGTAGTGATCTTCGAATGCGTCCGGGTGTCCTTCATGGTCACGTAGACCAGCAGCGAGCAGGCGATGCAGCCGGTGACGTACCAGTAGAAGCCGCTCTCCATGCCGATGCTCTTGAACCACAGCGCCACGTACTCGGCGGTGCCGCCGAAGATGGACACGGTCAGCGCGTACGGCAGGCCCACGCCCAGGGCGCGGATTTCGGTGGGGAACAGCTCGGCCTTCACCACGGCGTTGATCGAGGTGTAGCCGCTGACGATCACCAGCGCCGCCATGATCAGGAAGAACGCGCCCCACCAGGTGTCGATGCTGTGCAGGGTGCTGAGGATCGGGTAGGTGAAGACGGTGCCCAGCACGCCGAAGGCGATCAGGATGGGGCGCCGGCCGATCTTGTCCGACAGCGCGCCGACGATGGGCTGCAGCAGCATGAACAGGAACAGGGTGGCGGCCGAGATCATGGTCGAGTCGGTCTTGCTCATGCCCACGGTGTTCACCAGGTACTTCTGCATGTACGTGGTGTAGGTGTAGAAGGCCAGGGTGCCGCCCATGGTCAGGCCGACCACGGTGAGGACTTCCTTGGGATGGCGCAGCAGGGCGCGCATCAGGCTTTCCTTGGGCTCTTCCTTCTTCTTGGCGAAGGACTCGGTCTCTTCCATGCCGCGGCGCAGGAACATGGCGGTCACCGCGCACAGCGCGCCGATGAAGAAGGGCACGCGCCAGCCCCAGCTTTCCAGCTGTTCGACGGTCAGGGTCTGCTGCAGCACGATGAGCACCGCCAGGGCGATGAGCTGGCCGGAGATCAGCGTCACGTACTGGAAGCTGGAGAAGAAGCCGCGTTGCTCCTTGTTGGCCATCTCGCTGAGGTAGGTGGCCGAGGTGCCGTACTCGCCGCCGACCGACAGGCCCTGCAGCAGCCGCGCGAGCACCAGCAGGATGGGCGCGCCGACGCCGATGGTCTCGTAGCTGGGGGTGAGGGCGATGATCAGCGAGCCGAAGCACATCAGCAGCACCGAGGCCAGCAGCGCGGCCTTGCGGCCCTTGCGGTCGGCGTAGATGCCCATCAGCCAGCCGCCGATCGGGCGCATCAGGAAGCCCACGGCGAAGATCGCGGCGGTGTTGAGCAGTTGGGCGGTCATGTCGCCCTGGGGGAAGAAGGCCTTGGCGAAGTACAGGGAGAAGGCGGCGTAGACGTACCAGTCGTACCACTCCACCAGGTTGCCCACCGAACCGCTGAAGATCGACTTGATGCGCTGGGAGGTCGTACGGGGCGCGGCAGAAGCGGAGACGGCGCTTGCGCTATCCATGGGTAATCCTCTTGTCGTTGTTGTCGTCGGGTGCGCGGACCACGAAACCACGCACCGGCGCGCCGCGAGGTGCGGCGCAGTGGGGAGGGCGATAGCAGGCAACGTGCCAAGGGCGCAAAGCCGCGTGGGGCAAGGGATTACGGGGTTTTCGTACAGTGTGGGCAGGCGGTTGGATGCCGATGGGCGGGGTGGGTGAGCGGAAATCCGCTTATTTGGAGTGGCTTTTCGTTGGGGCGAGATGGCTCGCGAATGGTGGTCTGCCGGGGCTTCGGTGTTTGTCTGAAGAGCGCCCTCTCCCTAACCCTCTCCCTGAAGGGAGAGGGGACCGTTCGGAGCGCGTGGGCATTCCTGAGTCAGCCGGCAACACCGAAGGTTTCCGGCTGAAACCATTCCTCCTCTCGGCACGGACTAGCTCCCTCTCCCTAAAAAGAGAGAGGGGACCGTTCGGCGTGCGTGGGTATTCCGGAGTCAGCCGGCAACGCCGAAGGTTTCCGGCTGAAACCATTCCTCCTCTCGGCACGGACAAGCCCCCTCTCCCTTCAGGGAGAGGGCTGGGGAGAGGGGCTCTTCAGGGCATGCACCACACCCAGCCGGTTGGCGCCGTTCGCGAGCAAGCTCGCTCCTACAGGAAGAAAGACCGCAGCGGCTCAACGCTGCTTGAACAACTCCCCCGGCGTAAAACCGAACAACCCCTTGAACGCAGCGATATAGGCCGAAGTGGAGTCATAGCCACAATCCAGCGCCGCAACGGTCACGCTGGCGCCATCCTCCAGCACACCCAGCGAGCCGAGCAGCCGCTGGCGTTGGCGCCAGAGGCGGAAGCTCATGCCGGTCTCGCGCTGGAACAGGCGCGAGAGGGTCTTTTCCGAGGTGCCCAGGCGCTGCGCCCAGTCGCCCAGGGTGAGGCTGGTACTGGGCTGTTCGATCAGCGCCTGGCACAGCTGCAGCAACCGTGGCTCCTGGGGCATGGGCAGGGAGAAGGCGACTTCCGGCAGGGTGCGCAACTGGTCCAGCAGCACGCTCACCAGGCGCTGCTCGGGGCTGTCGCCCTGTGGATAATCCACCGCCAGCTCGCAGAAGCTCTTGATCAGCTCGCGGGCCAGCGGCGTCACCTCCAGCACCCGGCAGCGTGGCTCCGCCCAGGCGCAGGCCTCGGCGCTCAGGTAGAGGCTGCGCATCTCCGCGCGGCCGGAGGTGACCACCTCGTGCTCCAGGTACGCCGGTATCCAGATGGCCCGCTGCGGCGGGGCGAAGAAGCTGCCCTCGGCGGTGTGCACGCCGAGCACCCCGCTGATGGCGTAGGACAGCTGCACCCAGGCGTGGTGGTGGCGGCCGGTCCAGGAGCCGGCGCGCAGGCTCTCGGCGCGCGCATAGACCGGCCGCGGCAGGTCGTCGAGCGTGGGAATCGCGCGTTGCAGATGGGGGTGCTGTCCGTTCATCGCTATGCTTTGGCTTTGTATCGCTAGTGGACAGAGTCTGGCAGGGCTACCCTGCCGCCTCAAGCCGTCAACGGAGCCCGCCCATGCTGAATTTCTCCGCCCAGGAATATCCCTATGCTTCGCAGCGCTCGCTGGTGTACGCCCGGCGCGGCATGGTGGCCACCTCGCAGCCGCTGGCGGCGCAGGTCGGGCTGGACATGCTCAAGCGCGGCGGCAACGCGGTGGACGCCGCGGTGGCCACGGCGGCGGCGCTGACGGTGGTGGAGCCCACCGGCTGCGGCATCGGCGGCGATGCCTTCGCCTTGGTGTGGGTCAAGGACAAGCTGCACGGCCTGGACGCCGCCGGCTACGCGCCCGGGGCGCTGGACATCGGCACGCTGCGCGGCGCCGGCCACGCGCGCATGCCGCTGTACGGCTGGACGCCGGTGACCGTGCCGGGCTGCCCGGCGGCCTGGGCCGAGCTGTCGGCGCGCTTCGGCCGGCTGCCCTTCGCCGAGCTGCTGGCCCCGGCCATCGAGCTGGCCGAGCAGGGCTTCCCGGTCTCGCCGGTGATCGCCGGCCTCTGGCAGAGCGGCCTGGACAAGTTCCGCGGGGTGCGCGACGCGCACCCGGAACTGGCGGCCTGGTTCGACGAATTCCTCATCGACGGCCGCGCCCCGCGCGCCGGGGAAATCTTCCGCAATCCCGGCCAGGCACAGACCCTGCGCGAACTGGCGCAAAGCCGCTGCGAGAGCTTCTACCGCGGCGCCCTGGCCCAGCGCATCGCCGCCCACGCCCGGGACAGCGGCGGCTACCTGGACGAGGCCGACCTGGCCGGCTACCGCGCCCAGTGGGTCGAGCCCATCGCGCTGAACTACCGCGGCTACGACGTCTGGGAAATCCCCCCGGCCGGCCAGGGCCTGGTGGCGCTGATGGCCTTGAACATCCTCAAGGGCTTCGAATTCGGCGAGCGCGACAGCCCGGACACCTGGCACCGCCAGCTGGAGGCCATGAAGCTGGCCTACGCCGACGGCCGCGCCTACATCGGCCAGCCGGACGCCATGCGCTTCAGCGTCGCCGACCTGCTCAGCGACGACTACGCCGCCAGCCGCCGCGCGCTGATCGGCGAGCGCGCCCTGGAACCGCACCCGGGCAAGCCGCGCGCCGGCGGCACCGTGTACCTCGCCACGGCCGACGGCGAGGGCAACCTGGTGTCGTTCATCCAGAGCAACTACCACGGCTTCGGCTCCGGCGTGGTGGTGCCCGGCACCGGCATCGCCCTGCAGAACCGCGGCGCCGAGTTCAGCCTCGACGCCGGTCACGTCAACGCCCTGGCCCCGGGCAAGAAGACCTTCCACACCATCATCCCCGGCTTCCTCAGCAAGGGCGGCGTGCCCCTGGGCCCGTTCGGCGTGATGGGCGCCTACATGCAGCCCCAGGGCCACGTGCAGATGGTGATGAACCTGGTGGACTTCGGCCTCAACCCCCAGGCCGCGCTGGACGCCCCGCGCTGGCAGTGGCTGGGCGACAAGCGCATCGGCATCGAGCACGGCGCGCCGCGCAGCCTGGCGGCGGTGCTCACCCGTCGTGGCCACCATGTGGAAGTGGCCCACGACCTGAGCAGCTACGGGCGCGGCCAGATCATCCTGCGCGACCCGCGCAGCGGCGTGCTCTGCGGCGGCACCGAGCCGCGCACCGACGGGCAGATCGCCGCCTGGTGAGGGCCGCCGCCGGGCCGGCGGAGGTGCTTGCGCGGCGCGGCTCTGGCATCATCCGCGCCCGGAAAGGCCGCGGCCGCCCGCAAGGTGGCCGCCGGGGCGCTTGTGTAGATTCTTCACAGCAAACCTGTATACACATTTTGAATTGATTCCATTCAACTCAACGCAATCGTGTATTCAATAAGCCCTGTCCATGCTCGCCAAAATGGCGCTTCGGCTCGTTGCACTGCCCTGTTTGAAGGCACGACTTGTCCCAGGAGTCAGGTTTTGCCCGATGCCAGGCCTTCGCCGGCCGCGGCGCAGGCCCATGAAACAGCATGGCTTTTCCCAAAACACAGAAGAAAACCGGGCCCGCGCCCCGCGTTGGCCCCGATCTTGCCTCGGCAGGCCAAGCCTGACCGAGTGGACAGGTTCAGAATTCCAATTAGATCGCAGCACTTCAAAACCTAGGAGCACCACATGACTCGCACCCTCGCATCCCTGCTGCTCGCCGGCGGGCTGCTGGCTACCGGCCAGGCCATGGCCGGCGGCGAAGACCTCACCCCCGCGCCGGCCAGCAACGACGGCCCGCTGATCTGGCACAACGAAAGCCTGACCTACCTGTGGGGCAAGAACTTCAAGGTCAACCCGCCGATCCAGCAGACCTTCACCTTCGAGAGCGCGAGCGCCTGGACCTGGGGCGACATCTGGTTCTTCGTCGACCAGATCAACTACAACGGCAAGGAAGACAGCCAGAACGGCAAGAACACCTACTACGGCGAGTTCAGCCCGCGCCTGTCGTTCGGCAAGATCACCGGCGCCGACCTGTCGCTGGGCCCGATCAAGGACGTGCTGCTGGCCACCACCTACGAATTCGGCGAAGGCGACACCGAGGCCTACCTGATCGGCCCGGGCTTCGACCTGGCCCTGCCTGGCTTCGACTACTTCCAGCTGAACTTCTACTACCGCAAGCCCGACGGCAACCGCGTGCCCTCCGGCGCCTGGCAGGTCACCCCGGCGTGGGCCGTGACCATCCCGGTAGGCAACTCCGACATCCTCTTCGACGGCTTCATGGACTGGGTGGTCAACAACAAGAGCGCCAGCGCCAGCGAACGCGGCCAGAGCGACTACCACGCCAACCTGCACTTCAACCCGCAGATCAAGTACGACCTGGGCAAGGCCATGGGCTACGAAGCCAAGCACCTGTACGTGGGCGTGGAGTACGACTACTGGTCCGACAAGTACGGGATCAAGGATTCGCAGTTCTTCACGACCGACCAGAACACCACCAGTCTGTTGGTGAAGTACCACTTCTGATTGGGGCTGGGCGCTTTTCTGTTCTGTAGGAGCGAGCTTGCTCGCGAACGGTGCTTGCTCGGGACTTTGGGTGTTGGGCTGTAGAACGCCCTCTCCCTAACCCTCTCCCTGAAGGGAGAGGGGACCGTTCGGAGTGCTTGGGTGTTCTGGAGTCAGCCGGCAACACCGCAGGTTTCCGGCTGAAACCATTCCTCCTCTCGGCACGGACTAGCCCCCTCTCCCTTCAGGGCGGGGCGCGCAGCCGAGGGCTGGGGAGAGGGTTGCGGAGTCAATCCAACACACCAGAGCCACCGGGAAACTCCGTTCGCGAGCAAGCTCGCTCCTACGAAAAGCCCCACAACCTCACCCCGCCAGCGCCTGCACCACCCCCATCACCAGCAACAGGCTCCCCCCCGCCAACAACGTCTGCAGCGTGATGATCCCCGCCATCAGGTGACTGTCCCCACCCAGCTGCCGCGTCAGCACATAGGCCGTAGGCGCCGTCGGCAAGGCGAAGAACAGCACGAACACCGCCGACTCCAGCGGCGCCAGGCCCAACAGCTGGGCGCAGGCGAAGGCCAGGGCGGGCATCGCCAGCAGGCGCGTGGCGCAGCTGCCCAGCAGCACCGGCAGTTCCGCGCGCAGTTCCTTCGGTTGCAGCGCCGCTCCCACGCAAAGCAGGCCCAGCGGCAGGCTGGCCACCGCCAGCAGGTCGAACAGCCGGGCGCTGCCGCCGCCCAGTTCCAGGCCGGCCAGGTTGACCAGGGCGCCGGCGGCGCAGGCGAGGATCAGCGGGTTCTTCAGGATCGGCAGCAGCAGCGCGCGGGCACTGATGCCGCGTTCGGCGGTCAGTGCCCAGACCGACATCAGGTTCACCGTCGGCACCATCAGCGCCAGCATCAGCGCCGCCAGGGTCAGGCCTTCCTTGCCGTACAGGCTGCCCACCGCGGCCAGGCCCAGGTAGGTGTTGAAGCGCAGCACCCCCTGGGCGATGGCGCCGAAGCGCGCCGCGCTCCAGGCGCGCAGCCGCCGGCTGGCCAGCAGCGCCAGCCAGGCGCCGCCCAGGCCCAGGGCCACCGCCAGGGCCAGGCGGCCCAGCCCCGGGTCGCGCAGCGGCGCCTTGGCCAGGCTGGCGAACAGCAGCGCGGGGAACAGGATGAAGTAGTTCAGGCGTTCGGCCGCCGGCCAGAAGGCCTCGCCGGGGAAGCCGCGGCGGCGCAGCAGGTAGCCGCCGACGATGAGCGCGAAGAGCGGCCAGAGGGCCTCGAAGAGAACGGACACGGATACCCCGCGGCGGTGGTTGGGCGCCCATCTTGCCCAGCCGCGCGCGGGGACGGCAAGCCGGGCCCGGAACCGCGAGGCGCTCAGGCCTTACCGGGACGGCAGCGCCGCATCACCAACCCGAGCAGCCTACGGCAGGCCTCGTCGGTGGAGGTGTCGGTGGCGTCCACTTCGAAGTCGGCGTCCAGCGGCGGCTCGTAGGGGCTGTCGATGCCGGTGAAGTTGCGCAGGCGGCCTTCCCGGGCGGCCTTGTACAGGCCCTTGGGGTCGCGCTCGGCGCAGGTCTGCAGCGGCGTGCTGAGGTAGACGCTGAGGAACTCGTCGGCCGGGAACAGCGCGCGGGCGGCGTCGCGCTCGGCGCGGAACGGCGAGATGGCGGCGACTATCACCACCAGCCCGGCCTCGGTCATCAGCCGCGCGGCCTGGGCCAGGCGGCGGATGTTCTCGCGGCGGCCCTCGGGGCTCATGTCCAGGTCGCTGCACAGGCCGCCGCGGACCTGGTCGCCATCGAGCAGGAAGCTGTGCACGCGCTCGCGGTGCAGGGCCAGCTCCAGGGCGTTGGCCAGGCTCGACTTGCCCGAGCCGGACAGGCCGGTCAGCCAGATGCAGCAGGGGCGCTGGCCCTTGAGGGCGGCGCGGGCCTCGCGGCGCACGCTGCCGGTGACGGGGAACAGGGGTACTTTGAGGTCACTCATAGCCAAGCAGTTGGTAGTCGCGTTGATAGGCGCGGCGCACCAGGCGCCGCGTGCGAGTGCTGCAGAATTCCCGGGCCGGGCCGGCCTGGCGCTGCCGAGAGGCGTTCAGGTGGGGCAGTTGGCCGCTCATGCCCAGGTGCTCGCACAGCGTCTGGAAGTCCGCTTCCAGGTTCTCCTGGCGGCCGATGAAGTCCAGCCCCAGGTGGCCGAGGGAGTCGCAGAGGAAGGCCACCTGCGGCACGAAATGCAGCTGGCGCTGGAGGTTGTCCGGGTGCAGCCAGCGGTCGACGAAGTCGTCGAAGTCGCGGTACTGGCAGACCAGTTGGTGCGCCGCCCGGTCGCGCTGCGGCAGCTGGTTGCCGCGCAGGTAGGCGTAGGCCGAGTAGGCGCGCTCCAGCGGGTCGCGGACGAAGCTGAACTTGAAGCTTTCGGCGTAGTCGCGGGGGAACTGCTGCTCATACCAGTACAGCGGCAGGTGGCCGGGGCGCCCGCCGTCGAACAGCGCCGCGCAGAGGCTGCTGCCGGCGCACTTGGGCACGTGCACGAACAGGCAGCGGCGCTCGCGGAAATACGCGGGGAAATGGGCGTTGCCGGACATCGCCTTGTTGACGATCTGTCGTTCCTGCACCGGCAGGCGGCTGAGCAGGAAGTTGCGCTGGACCTTGGGCAGCAGCTTCCAGAAGTAGCGTTGCAGCATGGGGACTCTCGAACGCCGGAGGGTCGCTCCGGTGGTTTTCCTTGGATGGCGGGAGGGCCCCGGCCTTAAGGAAACCTTAACAGGCCCGTGTCCGGTGATTATTCCTTCTTGGTCAAGAATGTAAGGTTTCCGATACATGGCTGTCCGGTCCGGGGCGCGGGCCTTGTGGCTTGCAGGCTGGCCTGGGGCGATTTCCGACGGCCGGGGAGTCTATTCCCGGCCCAGCGCGGCGCCCACGGCGAAAAGGATGCACAAAGCGTAGGAAAGCCCTGAGGAAGTGGCTGGCAGCCCGCCGCCGGTCGGGGCGCCACGAATGCGGCAAGCCCGGGCCCCGGCGGCGAAAGGCAGCTTTTTCTTATGTCGCAACGACATATTTAATAATTTTCCGAGCCTCCCGCTTCCGCCACCATCCGCCCTGTCACGTGCCGCCCGCCATTCGGGCCCAGGGGCCACAGAGCCCATCGCCACGCACGTTCCGCTTCGCTGTGAAATCTCCGGCCATCTGGCCACTGCCGCAGTTATCCAATAACAAGCCCAACAGGCTGTGGGAGTGCTTCATGAACAAGTCCTTGCTTGCGCGTTTCACCCGTCCCCTCGCCCTCGCCGGGCTGCTCGCCGGCGCCGCCGGAGCGGCCCAGGCCGGCACCCTGTCCATCGGTCATACCACCTGGGTCGGCTACGGCACCCTGTACCTGGCCCGCGACCTGGGCTACTTCAAGGAGCAGGGCCTGGACCTGCAGCTCACCCCCATCGAGGAAGCGGCGATGTACATGGCCGCCCAGGCCTCCGGCAAGCTCTCCGGCTCCGCCTCGACCATCGACGAAATCCTCAAGTACCGCCCGCAGTTCTGCTTCAAGGCCGTGGCCGCGCTGGACGACAGCCATGGCGGCGACGGCGTGCTGGTGGGCAAGGACGTCACCAGCCTGGCCCAGCTCAAGGGCCAGGAAGTGGCGGTCAACGAAGGCTCGGTGTCGCAGTTCTGGCTGGCGTACCTGCTGAAGAACGCCGGCATGAGCATGGGCGACATCAAGGTGCAGAACATGACCGCCGACGATGCCGCCACCGCCTTCATCGCCGGGCGCATCCCCGCCGCGGTGACCTGGGAGCCGCACCTGTCGATGGTGCGCCAGAAGCAGCAGGGCAAGGTGCTGGTGGACAGCACCAGCACCCCCGGGGTGATCGTCGACGTGGTGGCGCTGAACTGCGACGTCATCGACAAGCAGCCCGACGACGTCAAGGCCCTGGTCAAGGGCCTGTACAAGGCCGTGCAGTACACCAAGGAGCACCCGCAGGAGGCCTACGCCATCATGGCCAAGGGCGTCGGCGGCTACCTGTCCGACCCCAAGGACCTGGCCGAGGCGGCCAAGGGTGTGCGCTTCTATGACGAGGCCATGAGCGAGAAGCTCCTCGGCGCCCCCGGCAAGGCCGGCGACATCAAGGACATCATCGGCCTGGCCAACGAGACCTGGACGCAACTGCAGGGCAAGACCTTCCAGGTCAGCTACGACGACCTGGTGGACACCCGCTTCGTCGCCCAGTGAACCCGGCGGGCCGCGCGCCCGCCCTCCCCATCCCTCGTTCCACAGCATCCTGGCGGAAGGCTTGCGGCCGTCCGCATGGAGGTAATCCGCGATGTCACGTCCGAATAAATCCTGGCTCAGCCGCTGCCTGACGCCCAAGGTCGAGCTGCCGGTGCGCCTGGTGTGGTCCGCCAGCGCCCTGTGCTGGCTGCTGGTGTTCGGCCTCTGGGCCCTGCTCTCCTACGGCGGCGTGGTGCCGGCGATGTTCCTGCCCAGCCCCGGCGCGGTACTGGACGCCGCCGTGCGCCTGGGCCGCGACGGCACCCTGGGCACCCACGTGCTGGCCAGCGTCGAGGTGGTGATGATCGGCTTCCTGGTCTCGTCCCTGGTTGCCGTGCCCCTGGGCCTGCTGATGGGCAGCTTCCGCATCGTCCAGGCCTTCCTCGAACCGCTGGTGAACTTCATCCGCTACCTGCCGGTGACCTCCTTCGTGCCGCTGTTCATCCTGTGGATCGGCATCGGCATCGAGCAGCGCGTCACGGTGATCATCTTCGGCGTGTTCTTCCAGCAGCTGGTGATGATCGCCGACGTCTCCCGCGGCGTCGCCAAGGACCTGGTCAACGCCTCCTATACCCTGGGCTGCACGCGCCGCGACGTGGTGCTGCACGTGCTCGGCCCGGCCTCGCTGCCCGGCGTGCTGGACACCCTGCGGGTGACCATGGGCTGGGCCTGGACGTACCTGGTGGTGGCCGAGCTGGTCGCCGCCTCCAGCGGCCTGGGCTACATCAGCCTCAAGGCCATGCGCGGCTTCCAGGTGGACGTGATCTTCCTGGCCATCGCCATCATCGGCCTGCTCGGGCTGATCACCGACCAACTCTTCCGCATCCTCCGACTGAAGGTGGCCTCATGGGCGCAGTAGCAGCCATGCAACGCAACGACGCGGCACCGGCCGCACAAGGGGCGCAGCCGGCGCGGCTGCGCGTGGACCAGGTCAGCCTGCGCTACCGCACCCCCGAGGGCGGCACCTTCGCCGCGCTGGAGAAGGTCTCCTTCGAGGTGCCGGACCAGCAGTTCGCGGTGATCGTCGGCCCCTCCGGCTGCGGCAAGTCGAGCCTGCTGTACCTCACCGCCGGGCTGTCCGAGCCCACCGAGGGCGACATCTACGTCGGCGGCCAGCGCGTCGACGGCCCCGGCGCCGACCGCGGCATGGTGTTCCAGAGCTACACCCTGTTCCCCTGGCTGACCGTGCGCGAGAACGTCGAGTTCGGCTTGAAGCGCCGCGGCCTGCCGGCCGCCGAGCGCAAGGAGATCGTCGACTACTACCTCAACGAGGTGGGCCTGGCCAACTTCGCCGGCAACTACCCCAAGCAGCTCTCCGGCGGCATGATGCAGCGCGTGGCCATCGCCCGCGCGCTGGCCAACGACCCGCAGATCCTGCTGATGGACGAGCCCTTCGGCGCCCTCGACAGCCAGACGCGCATGCAGATGCAGAAGCTGCTGCTGCGCGTGTGGGACCACAGCAAGAAGACCGTGGTGTTCGTCACCCACGACATCGACGAAGCCATCCTGCTGGGCGACCGCGTCTACGTCATGGGCGCCCGCCCGGGGCGCATCAAGCGCATCCTCGACGTGCCCATCGAGCGCCCGCGCTCGCTGGACATGGTGATGGACCGCCAGTTCATCGAGATGAAGCGCGAAATCCTCGGGCTGCTCCACGACGACCTGGAAGAAGCGCACTGAGGCCCACCGCGGGGGCGGGGCGCCCGCCTCGCTCCCGCGGCCGGCTCAGAGACCGAGATCGCTCAGCGACGGGTGATCGTCCGGGCGCCGGCCCAGCGGCCAGCGGAACAGCCGCTCGTCCTCGCTGATGGGCAGGTCGTTGATGCTGGCGTGGCGTTCGACCATAAGGCCGTTCGCGTCGAAGGCCCAGTTCTCGTTGCCGTAGGAGCGGAACCAGTTGCCCGAGTCGTCGTGCCACTCGTAGGCGAAGCGCACGGCGATGCGCTCGCCGGTGAAGGCCCAGAGCTCCTTGATCAGCCGGTAGTCCAGTTCGCGGCGCCACTTGCCGGTGAGAAATTCGACGATCTGCACGCGGCCACGGATGAAAGTGGAGCGGTTGCGCCAGCTGCTGTCCGGGCTGTAGGCCAGGGACACGCGCTGTGGGTCGCGGCTGTTCCAGCCATCCTCGGCGGCGCGCACCTTCTGGATGGCGGTCTCGCGGGTGAAAGGCGGCAGGGGTGGGCGGGGTTCGCTCATGATGGGGGCTCCTGGGGTGGGGGTTCTGGTCATGGTGCGCCGTAGGTGGGTTTGGAGGAATGACAGGCATCCCACGGATGTTGCCAAGGTGATGGGTGTAGTGGTCAACTCATCCCGGACACGGTTTTAAGTTTTTCTTCAGCTTTCGCTGGAGCCAGTCCATCGTTGAACTGATGCGGCCGGATCCAGTTGTAGTGGCCCATCAGGTATTGGCCAATGTCTCGTTGAGCTTGCTGCCCGGTCAGGTAGCCCGTGGTCGGTATCCACTCTGATTTCAAACTGCGAAATACTCGCTCCATCGGTGCATTATCCCAACAGTTGCCTCGGCGGCTCATGCTCTGGCGCATGCGGTAGCGCCACAGTCTCTGGCGGAACTGACGGCTGCCATATTGCGATCCCTGGTCGGAGTGGAACAGGAGTCCTTGAGGCTTTCCACGTTGTTCGTAGGCGACGTCCAGCGCTTTGACCACCAGGTCTCCATCCGGCTTTTCTGATAAGGCCCAACCAACCACTCTGCGTGCATACAGATCCAGGACAACCGCCAGATAGTGCCATTTGCCCTGTGCCCAGACGTAAGTGATGTCTCCACACCAGACCTGATTTGGCGCTTCGACATCAAACGCTCGGTTCAAGGTGTTCGGAATATCTGGCCGCTCCACTGTGGCCTTTTTGTACGCATGTGATCCTGGCTGCTTACTGATCAACGCCAGCTCACGCATCAGGCTGCGGACCTTGAACCGCCCGATTTGCTCACCTTCTTCTTGCATCATTGCCATGATGGTACGGCTGCCGGGCGCACTTCGACCTCGCGTAAACAACTCATTCACTCGACTGCGCAACCGCAGTCGTTCAACGTCCGGAGTTCGCCTTCTGTGACGATGTGCGTAGTAACTTGAGCGAGTGACTTCGAACACTTCGCACAAACAATCAACGGGCTCATGGTCGCTGAGCTGGCGGATCAGCGCGTACGCTCGAGATCTTCCGACATCAAGAGCGCGGTAGCCTTTTTTAGTATCGATTTCTCGCGTTCAAGGCGCGTGATCCGGGCTTCCAACTCTTGGATTTTTTGCTGCTCTGGCGTCAACGCTTTGCTGGCCGGCGTAACGCCGCCGCGCTCCTGCTGAAGCTGATTAACCCATCGGCGTAGGGCCGACTCGACCAAGCCGAGCGAACGGGCCGCTTCGGCATGGCTGTAGCCTTGATCGAGCACCAGGCAGGCAGCTTCGCGCTTGAACTCAGGGGTAAAGGTACGGCGTTGCTTGGTCATCGGACACCTCTCTGTGGCGAGCATTCTCGCCTAAATGGGTGTCCGGGGTTAGTAGACCACTACACTTGCTCGCGAACGGTGTCCACCTGTGGCTTCGGTGCTCATCCTGGAGAGCGCCCTCTCCCTAACCCTCTCCCTGAAGGGAGAGGGGACCGTTTGGAGTGCATGGGCATTCCTGAGTCAGCCGGCAGCGCCGAAGGTTTCCGGCTGAAACCATCACCTCTCTCGGCACGGACTGCCCCCTCTCCCTTCAGGGAGAGGGCTGGGGAGAGGGGCTCTTGGAAACCCCCACCAACGCCCCACCCGCAAACACCCCCCGATCCTCCCGCGGACAAACCCCGAACCTGGCCCGATAACTCCGCGACAGATACGAAGGCGACTCGAACCCACAAGCCAACCCCACCTCCAGCACACTCATCTCCGTCTGCCGCAACAACTGCCGGGCCTTGTCCAGGCGCAACCCGAGGTAGAAGTTCGATGGCGTATCGTTCAGGTGCAGGCGGAACAGGCGCTCCAACTGGCGGCGGGTGACCTGGATGCGCTCGGCCAGGTCCAGGGTGGAGAGCGGCGGCTCGGTGTGCCTTTCCATCTCGCCCAGCACCTGGATCAGCTTCTTGTTGATCACCCCGTAGCGCGTCGCCAGTTGCAAGCGCTGGTGGTCCTGGCGGGTGCGGATGCGCCCGACCACGAACTGCTCGGACACCTGCACCGCCAGCTCCGGGCCCTGGGCGCGGGCGATCAGGTCGAGCATCAGGTCGATGGACGCCGTGCCGCCGGCGGAGGTGATGCGCGAGCCGTCGATCTCGAACAGCTCCTGGGTCGCCTGCAGCTGTGGATAAGTCTCCCGGAAGGCATCCAGCGCCTCCCAGTGCAGCGTGCAGCGATGGCGGTCGAGCAGCCCGGCCTCGGCGAGGACGAAGCTGCCGGTGTCGATGCCGCCGAGGGTCACGCCCTCGCGGTCAAGGCGGCGCAGCCAGTGCAGCAGCGCCGGGGTGCAGGCCTGCAGCGGGTCGAAGCCGGCCACCACGAACAGCGTGTCGCCACGGCCCAGGGCCTCCAGGGCGCCGTCGGCGTTCATCGACATGCCGCTGCTGGCCAGCATCGGGCCGCCGTCGACGCTCAGCAGGTGCCAGCGGTAGAGCCCGCCGCGGAAGCGGTTGGCGACGCGCAGCGGCTCCACGGCGGAGATGAACCCCATCAGGGAAAAACCGGGCAGCAGGAGGAACCAGAAGTCATTCGACATGGCGTCATCCAGGCGATTCGAGCGGCGATCCGTTGGTATGGAACATTTGCCCGGCCCTGGCAATGGCCGAGGTCGCCAGCGTGCAAGTGCAGGTCGCCGGAGTGCGATTTTCCGTCGCAGGCTGTGCGTAATTTGAACACCAGCCACCGCCTCGCGGGGCCATGACACAACAACGATAACCACTGCCGCAAAGGCCTTGAGGAGAAGTCATGAAGCTATCGATCAAAGCGGGCGCCTGCGCCGCGCTGTTCACCCTGGTCAGCAGCGCCTGGGCCGCCGAGCCGGCGTCGTGCCAGAACGTGCGCATGGGCTCGGTGAACTGGACCGACGTGGTGGCCAGCAGCGCCGTGGCCGAGGCCCTGCTCGACGGCCTGGGCTACAAGGTCAAGCAGACCAGCGCCTCGCAGCAGATCATCCTGGCCGGCATGGCCGACAAGCAGCTCGACGTCTTCCTCGGCTACTGGCAGCCGACCATGCAGCCGGTGGCCAAGCCCTACCTGGACAAGCAGCAGATCGAAGTCATCACCCCGGCCACCCTGGGCGACGCGCAGTCCACCTACGCGGTGCCCACCTACGTCTACGACGGCGGCCTGAAGACCTTCGCCGACATCGCCAAATTCCGCGACAAGCTGGACAACAAGATCTACCTGATCGAGCCGGGCAGCGGCTCCAACCGCATCACCGCGGACATGATCGCCAAGGACAAGTTCGGCCTGAAGGGCTTCCAGGTCGTCGAGTCCAGCGAGGCCGGCATGCTCACCGCGGTCAAGCGCGCCATCAAGCGCCAGCAGTGGGTGGTGTTCTTCGGCTGGAAACCGCACCCGATGAACCTGCAGATCGACATGAAATACCTCACCGGCAGCGACGACGTGTTCGGCCCCAACGAAGGCGCCGCCACCGTCTCCATCATGACTGCCACCGGCTACCAGGAGCAGTGCGGCAACGTCGCCAAGCTGCTGCACAACCTGCGCTTCAGCAGCCAGGAAGTCAGCCAGGTGATGGAACCCATCCTCGACCGCAGCCAGCCGCTGGACGCCGCCCGCACCTGGCTCAAGGCCCATCCCGACCAGCTCAAGGCCTGGCTCGCCGGGGTGACCACCTTCGACGGCAAGCCGGCAGAACCCGCCTTCGTCGCCAGCCTGAAATAAGCCAACAACGCCCCACCCTTGCGCGGCGCGCCCGCCGCGCAGGGCCCCCGTACGCCTGAAGAAAGGACAGCCACCGTGAACCATGAAGTCATAGTCACCTGCGCGGTGACCGGCGCCGGCGACACCGTCGGCAAGCACCCGGCCATCCCCGTCACCCCCAAGGAAATCGCCGCCGCCGCCATCGAGGCGGCCAAGGCCGGCGCCACCGTGGCCCACTGCCACGTGCGCGACCCGCAGACCGGCAAGCCCAGCCGCGACGTGAACCTCTACCGCGAAGTGGTGGAGCGCATCCGCGAGAGCGACACCGACGTCATCATCAACCTCACCGCCGGCATGGGCGGCGACCTGGAGATCGGCAAGGGCGAGCAGCCCCTGGAATTCGGCGCCGGCACCGACCTGGTCGGCCCGCTGGAACGACTGGCCCACGTCGAGGCGCTGCTGCCGGAAATCTGCACCCTGGACTGCGGCACCCTGAACTTCGGCGACGGCGACTTCATCTACGTCTCCACCCCGGCCCAGCTGCGCGCCGGCGCCAAGCGCATCACCGAGCTGGGGGTGAAGGCCGAGCTGGAAATCTTCGACACCGGCCACCTGTGGTTCGCCAAGCAGATGCTCAAGGAAGGCCTGCTGGAAGACCCGCTGATCCAGATCTGCCTGGGCATCCCCTGGGGCGCGCCGGCCGACACCACCACCATGAAGGCCATGGCCGACAACATCCCCGCGGGCCTCACCTGGGCCGGCTTCGGCATCGGCCGCTCGCAGATGCCCATGGTCGCCCAGGCCATGCTGCTGGGCGGCAACGTGCGGGTGGGCCTGGAAGACAACATCTGGCTGGACCGCGGCGTGCACGCCAGCAACGGCAGCCTGGTGGAGCGCGCCATCGAGATCATCGAACGCCTCGGCGGCCGCGCCCTCACCCCGGCCGAAGGGCGCAAGAAGATGAACCTCAAGCCCCGCCCCTGACACCCGCTTTTCGTAGGAGCGAGCTTGCTCGCGAACGGCTCCGCAGCGGACCCGGTTCGCGAGCAAGCTCGCTCCTACAGGCAATCCCCCTTTCCCGCTGGAGCCCTTCATGTCCTACATCACCGAAATCAAGACCTTCGCCGCCCTCGGCAGCGGCGTCATCGGCAGCGGCTGGATCGCCCGCGCCCTGGCCCACGGCCTCGACGTGGTCGCCTGGGACCCGGCGCCGGGCGCCGAGGCCGCCCTGCGCCAGCGCGTGGCCAACGCCTGGCCGGCGCTGCAGAAGGCCGGGCTGGTGCCCGGCGCGTCCCAGGAACGCCTGAAGTTCGTCGACACCATCGAGGAATGCGTGCGCGACGCCGACTTCATCCAGGAAAGCGCCCCCGAGCGCCTGGACCTGAAGTGCGAGCTGCACGCCAAGATCAGCGCCGCCGCCAAGCCCGACGCGCTGATCGGCTCCAGCACCTCGGGCCTGCTGCCCAGCGAGTTCTACGCCGACGCCACGCACCCCGAACGCTGCGTGGTCGGCCACCCGTTCAACCCGGTGTACCTGCTGCCGCTGGTGGAAGTGGTGGGCGGCGAGAAGACCGACCCGGCGGCCATCCAGGCGGTCATCGCGGTGTACCGCAGCCTGAGCATGCGCCCGCTGCACGTGCGCAAGGAAGTCCCCGGCTTCATCGCCGACCGCCTGCTCGAAGCGCTCTGGCGCGAAGCCCTGCACCTGGTCAACGACGGCGTCGCCAGCACCGGCGAGATCGACGACGCCATCCGCTTCGGCGCCGGCCTGCGCTGGTCGTTCATGGGCACCTTCCTGACCTACACCCTGGCCGGCGGCAACGCCGGGATGCGCCACTTCATGGCCCAGTTCGGCCCGGCCCTGCAACTGCCCTGGACCTACCTGCCGGCGCCGGAACTGACCGAATCGCTGATCGACAAGGTGGTCGAAGGCACCAGCGAACAGCAGGGCAACCGCAGCATCGCCGAGCTGGAACGCTACCGCGACGACTGCCTGCTGGCAGTGCTCGGCGCCATCAAGGACACCAAGGCACGCCACGGCTTCGCCTTCGTCGACTAAGAACCTGCCAGGATTTGCTGCGCGTCGGCATAACTGCGTTAAAAACAGGCGGTGACTGCTCATTTACGGCAAGTAAACTCCGCGTCCCCGCCTGTTTTTGCCTTGTTCTGCTCTAGCTCGCGAAATCCTGATCAGGTTCTACCCTGTCTATCCGCCCACTCCGAGCGGCCCCCTCTCCCTTCAGGGAGAGGGCTGGGGAGAGGGGCTCTTCGGAATGACCACCATGCCCACCCTGAAAACCTACGAAACCCCGGTACTGGCCGAGTGGACCGACTACAACGGCCACCTGCGCGACGCCTATTACCTGCTGATCTTCAGCTACGCCACCGACGCCCTGATGGACCACCTGGGTCTGGACAGCGCCAGCCGCGAGGCCAGCGGCCACTCGCTGTTCACCCTGGAGGTGCACCTGAACTACCTGCACGAAGTGAAGCAGGGCGAGCCGGTGGAAGTGCGCACCCAACTGCTGGCCCACGACCGCAAGCGCCTGCACGTGCACCACACGCTGCACCGCCCCGGCGAGGACGAACCGCTGGCGGCCAGCGAACAGATGCTGCTGCACGTGAGCCTGGACGGCCCGCGCTCGGCGCCCTTCGAGGGCGTGGTGCTGGAGCGCGTGCTGGCCCTGGCCGAGGCGCACCGCGGCCTGCCGCGGCCGGCGCACGTCGGCCGGATGATCGGCCTGCCGGGCTGAGCATGGCGCGCGAGTATCCGTTGTCCGCCGGCATGGCGGACTTCGTCGCGCGCACCCGCGCCTTCGCCAGCGCCGATCCGTCCCTGGCGGCGCAGCGCAAGGCCTACTCGCGCATGGCCGCCGCCTTCACCCCACCACGCCCACCGGGCCTGCGGATAAGCGACCTGGCCCTGGCCGGCCTGCCGCCGCTGCGCCTGTTCCGCCCGGCGGGCACACCGCCGGCAACGGGCTGGGCAGCGGTGCTGTTCCTCCACGGAGGCGGCTGGATGCTCGGCGACCTCGACTCCCACGCCTTCTTCTGCGCCGAACTGGCCGCCCGCCTGGGCCTGCTGGTGCTGTCGGTGGACTACCGGCTGGCCCCGCAACACCCCTTCCCCGCCGCTCTGCAAGACAGCCTGGCGGCCTGGCGCGCCCTGCGCGACGGCGCGCTGGACGACCCCCTCGACCGCACCCGCCTGGCGGTGGCCGGCGACAGCGCCGGCGGCAACCTGGCCGCCGCCCTGTGCCTGGCCCTGCGCGATGCGGGCGAGGCGCAGCCGCGGGTCCAGGTGCTGGTCTATCCGGCCCTGGGTGACGAGGCTACGGATTCGCGAGTCGAGTGTGCGGATGCGCCGTTGTTGTCCGCCGCTGACATGCGGGTGTGCATCGATGCCTATTTGCCCGATCCACTGCAACGGCATCGGCCTCTCGCCTTACCTTTGCGTGCTCATGACTTCGCGGGGTTGGCGCCGGCGTTCGTGGGGGTGGCCGAGTTCGATCCGTTGCGGGATGACGGGCGGCGCTATGCCGAGCGGCTGCGCAGGGATGGGGTGGAGGTGGACTATTTTCCCGGTCCGGGGTTGGTGCACGGCTGCTTGCGGGCACGGGAACTGGCGGAGGTGGATAGGTTGTACGAGGCCTTGTTCGAGGCGCTGGCCCGGCGTCTGGATTGAGCGCAGGCGGTTTTCCGCTTTTCCGCTTTTCCGCTTTTCCGCTTTTCGTAGGAGCGAGCTTGCTCGCGAATGGCGTTCTGCTGGTCAGGTTCGGTGCATATCCTGAAGAACGCCCTCTCCCTAACCCTCTCCCTGAAGGGAGAGGGGACCGTTCGGAGCGCTTGGGTGTTCCTGAGTCAGCCGGCAGCTCCGTCGGTTTCCGGCTGAAACCATCACTTTTCTCGGCACGGACAAGCCCCCTCTCCCTTCAGGGAGAGGGCTGGGGAGAGGGAGCGGAGTCAAACCGAGACACCCAGGCCACCTGGAAACTCCGTTCGCGAGCAAGCTCGCTCCTACGAAAAGCCAACCAGGGCGAACAATAAAAAAATCCCCCGCCGCGCCCGACGCGCGACAGGGGACGAAAGCGAGCCGTCAAGGCTCCCAGTGTGACAAGCACCTACTTCGGTATCGACCGCAGCGGTATGGCTCCAGTGTGGCTGCTTCGCCAACTTCGGGTTTGCCGAAAACGACGTGCGCGTATCCGCCGCGGACAGGCAACGAAACTAGGCACGGCCCCTTAAGCAATCCTTAAGGCGACGACATCGAGAATCCTTCTTGTTTGCATTCTCAGCCGCCGCCGACCCCCGCGCCGCGCGGCCCTGCCCCAGGTGAAACCATGCTGGTCCCCTTCCTGATCATGCTCCGCGAGGGCATGGAGGCCGCGCTCATCGTCGGCATCATCGCCAGCTACCTGCGCCGCACCGGGCGCGCGCACTGGATGCCGGCGGTGTGGATCGGGGTGTTCCTCGCCGCCGCCCTGGCGCTGTTCGTCGGCGCCGGGCTGGAGCTGGCCAGCGCCGAGTTCCCGCAGAAGCAGCAGGAACTGTTCGAGGCCCTGGTGGGCCTGGCTGCGGTGGCCATCCTCACTTCCATGGTGTTCTGGATGCGCAAGATGGCGCGCTCCATCAAGGGCGAGCTGCAAGCCGCGCTGGACCACGCCTTCCACTCCCGCCACCAGGGCTATGCGCTGATCGCCATGGTGTTCCTCGCCGTGGCCCGCGAAGGCCTGGAGACGGTGTTCTTCCTGCTCGCCGTGTTCCAGCAGAGCGAGGGCCCCGGCGCGCCGCTGGGGGCGCTGCTCGGCCTGGCGCTGGCGGTGGCCCTGGGCTACGGCATCTACAGCGGCGGCGTGCGCCTGAACCTGGCGCGCTTCTTCCGCTGGACCGGGCTGTTCATCCTGGTGGTGGCCGCCGGCATCCTCGCCAACGCAGTGCGCTCGCTGCACGAGGCCGGGGTCTGGAACCTGCTGCAGGCGCCCCTGTGGGACAGCGGCGCCAGCCTGCCCGAGGACGGCGCCCTGGGCTCGCTGCTGGCCGGGTTGTTCGGCTACCAGCAGAGCCCCACCCTGAGCACCCTCGGCGCCTGGCTGGCCTACCTGGCGCTGAGCCTGACGCTGTTCTTCCTGCCGCCGCGCCCCGCGGCCCCTGCCCGGAGCACCGCCGAATGAGCCTGCCGGAACCCCAGCCGCCGGTGGGCGCCCGCCGCCTGCTGCTCAACGCCGCGGTGGCGGCCTCGGCGGCCCTGGCCGTGCTCGCCGCGGCGGCCTTCTACTACGCCGCGCGCCATGCCCACCAGGCCAAGCTGGAAAACGACGAAGTACAGGTCACGGTGCTGCCCCACGGCTGCCAACCCAACGCCCTGAGCGTGCCGGCCGGGCAGGCGCGCTTCCGCATCCTCAACCGCTCCGACCGCGCGGTGGAGTGGGAAATCCTCGACGGCGTGATGGTGGTGGAGGAACGCGAGAACATCGCCCCGGGCATGAGCCAGTCGCTCTCGGCCTACCTCGCCCCCGGCGACTACCAGGTCACCTGCGGCCTGCTCAGCAACCCCCACGGCAGCCTGCACGTCACCCCCAGCGCGGCCGCCAGCGCCGCCCAGCAGGCGCGCTCGCCGCTGCTGGACTTCGTCGCCCCGCTGGCCGAATACCGCGTCTACCTGGCCGGCCAGCTGCGCCAGCTGCAACGCGCCCTGGATGCCCTGAGCCAGGCCCTGGCGGCCAACGACCTCGGCGCCGCGCGCACGCATTACCTGGAAGGCCGCGCCGCCTACCAGCGCATCGCCGCCAGCGCCCAGCGTCTGGCCGAGCTGGACAACCGCATCGCCCCGCGCGCCGACGCCTTCGAGCAGCGCGAGCAGGACCCGGCCTTCGGCGGCTTCCACCGCATCGAGTACGGCCTGTTCGCCCAGGACTCGACCGCCGGCCTGGCGCCGGTCGCCACGCAACTGCAGGCCGACGTCGCCACCCTGAAGGACGCCCTCATGGCCCAGTCGCTGCCGCCCGAACAGCTCTCCGGCAACGCCGCGCGGCTGCTGCGCAACCTGGCCGAGCAACGCGTGAACGGCGACGAGGAACGCTACAGCCACAGCGACCTGGCCGGCTTCACCGCCAACCTGGAGGGCGCGCGCAAGGTCATCGACCTGCTGCGCCCGCTGCTGCAACGCAAGGCCGCCGAACTGCCCGCGCGCCTGGACGCCGCCGCCGCGGCGCTCGACACCGGCCTCGCGCAACTGGCCGGCAGGCCCTACGACCAGGTCACGGCCGCCCAGCGCCAGCAGCTGGCCGCCGCGGCCGCCCGCCTGGCCGAGGCGCTGGACGCCGTGGCGCCGGCCCTGGGCCTGGCCCAACCCTGATCCGAGGAAGTACCGATGCACAGTAACGACGACAGCCCCGCCAACGCCCAACGCCGCCGCGTGCTGCTCGGCCTCGGCGCCGCCGGCATGGCCCTGGCCGGCGCCAGCCTGGCGGGCCCGGCGCGGGCCGCCGACACCGCGGCCGTCACCCACGCGCCGGCCAGCGAACGCACCCAGGAGCGCAACGCCTGGTTCGGCCGCCACCAGCCGGGCATCGTCACGCCGCGCCCGGCGGCCGGGATGATCGTCGCCTTCGACGTGCTGGCCAGCGACCGCGCCGGCCTGGAGCGGCTGTTCCGGGTGCTCGACGAGCGCATCCGCTTCCTCATGGCCGGCGGGGCGGTGCAGCAGGTCGACCCCAAGCTGCCGCCGCTGGACTCGGGCATCCTCGGCCCGGTGGTGATCCCGGACAACCTGACCGTCACCGTCTCGGTGGGCGACTCGCTGTTCGACGAGCGCTTCGGCCTGGCGGCGCGCAAGCCACGCCACCTGCAACCCATGGCCGGCTTCCCCAACGACGCCCTGGACCCGGCGCGCTGCCACGGCGACCTGTGCCTGCAGTTCTGCGCCAACACCCCGGACACCAACATCCACGCCCTGCGCGACATCGTGAAGAACACCCCGGACCTGCTGCTGGTGCGCTGGAAGCAGGAAGGCAGCGTGCCGGTGCAGCCCAGCCGCCCCGGCCAGACCACCGAGAGCGCGCGCAATTTCCTGGGCTTCCGCGACGGCTCGGCCAACCCCGACTCCAGCGACGAGGCGGCCATGCGCCGCATCGTCTGGGTGCAGCCCGGCAGCGGCGAGCCGGCCTGGGCGGCGGGCGGCAGCTACCAGGCGGTGCGCATCATCCGCAACTTCGTCGAACGCTGGGACCGCACCCCGCTGCAGGAGCAGGAAAGCATCATCGGCCGGATCAAGGCCAGCGGCGCGCCCCACGACGGCCGGGTGGAAACCGACGTGCCGGACTATGCCCGCGACGCAGAGGGCAAGCGCACGCCGCTGGACGCCCACATCCGCCTGGCCAACCCGCGCACCGCGCAGAGCCAGGCCAACCTCATCCTGCGCCGGCCGTTCAACTACTCCAACGGCGCGGCCAGCAACGGCCAGCTGGACATGGGCCTGCTGTTCATCTGCTACCAGGCGGACCTGGCGCGCGGCTTCATCGCCGTGCAGACGCGCCTGAACGGCGAGCCGCTGGAGGAATACCTGAAGCCGCAAGGCGGCGGCTACTTCTTCGTCCTGCCCGGGGTCACCGGGCCGGACGACTTCCTCGGCCGCAGCCTGCTGGCCTGAACAACGACAACGCACTGGAGCCATCGGACATGAAACGCACCTCCCTCGCCCTGCTGTTCAGCCTCGGCCTGCTCGCCGCGCCGCTGGCCACCTTCGCCGCCACCGGCTCGCCGCTGGACCTGGTCGGCCCCATCGCCGACTACAAGCTCTACGTCACCGACAACCTCGACGAGCTGGTCAAGCGCACCCAGCAGTTCACCGACGCGGTGAAGCAGGGCGACCTGGCCACGGCGAAGAAGCTCTACGCGCCGACCCGCGTGTTCTATGAGTCGATCGAACCGGTGGCCGAGCTGTTCAGCGACCTGGACAGCGCCATCGACTCCCGCGAGGACGACCACGAGAAGAAGGTCGACGCCCCGGACTTCACCGGCTTCCACCGCATCGAGTACGGCCTGTTCACCAAGAACAGCACCGAGGGCCTCGGCCCGCTGGCCGACAAGCTGATGGCCGACGTGCACGAGCTGCGCAAGCGCGTGGAAGGCCTGCCCTTCCCGCCGGAGAAGGTAGTGGGCGGCGCCGCCGCGCTGATGGAGGAAGTGGCCGCGACCAAGGTCAGCGGCGAGGAAGACCGCTACAGCCATACCGACCTGTACGACTTCCAGGGCAACGTCGACGGCGCCAAGAAGATCGTCGAACTGTTCCGCCCGCAACTGGCCAAGCAGGACCCGGCCTTCGTCGCCAAGGTGGAGAAGAACTTCGCCACGGTCGACGGCATCCTCGCCAAGTACAAGACCAAGGACGGCGGCTACCAGACCTACGACAAGCTCAGCGCCAAGGACCGCAAGGCCCTGGCCGGGCCGGTCAACACCCTGGCGGAAGACCTTTCGACCATGCGCGGCAAGCTGGGACTGAACTAAAGCCGGTCGCGGGCCGTCCCGGTCGGAAAACGACCTGCTCTTGCCTGTGAAGGACACTCCGCCGGCCGGGTGCTTGCGCCCGGCCGGCGCTGTTCCGAGAATCCGGGGAAGCCCAACCTCACGGAGGACTCCGCGATGATGCACGCCGACCTGATCGACCAGGACGATTTCCGCGAACGCCTGCAGGCGCTGGGCTTTGCCGTTCCGCCGGACGTCACCGCGGAACAGGCCTGCGAATACGCGGTGCGCGCCCTCACTCCCGAACGCTCCATGGCCCTGCGCCGGCTGGTGGAGGAGATGCTGGGCGGCAACGCGACGCTGCTGCCGGCGGTGCGCGAGGCGATTTCGCGGCAGCTGTTGCCGGCGTTGGTGCCGCGGCCCTGAGTCGCACTCGTTCGCGCTCTTTGCTCTTTGCTTTTTGCTCTTCGTAGGAGCGAGCTTGCTCGCGAACAGCGTTCTGCCGGGGCTTCGGGGCTTCCCCTGAAGAGCGCCCTCTCCCTAACCCTCTCCCTGAAGGGAGAGGGGACCGTTCGGAGCGTGTGGATATTCCCGAGTTAGCCGGCAGCTCTGCGGTTTCCAGCTAAAGCCATGCTCATCTCGGCACGGACAAGCCCCCTCTCCCTTCAGGGAGAGGGCTGGGGAGAGGGAACCACGGGCGGGCCAGCCTCCCCAAACCACCGGCCTCTCCCAAAGTCGCCCAGTTCGACCACCCCCGTTCGGCAACCAAGGCCAAACGGCGGATAACGCGGAGCGTTATCCGCCCTACACCGCCATAGGCTAGGGTTGTGCCATGGCCCACCGCCGGAGTCCCCCATGACCGCGCTGCACGATCTCACCGCCGTCCAGCTACTGGCCCTGTACCGTTCGCGCCAGCTGTCCCCCGTGGAATACCTGCAGCACCTGATCGCCCACATCGAACGCTGGGAGCCGCACCTCTGCGCGCTCTACGCCTATGCCCCGGAACGCGCCCTGGGCGAGGCGCGGGAGGCCGAGGCGCGCTGGCTGAAAGGCGAGCCGCGCGGCGAACTGGATGGCGTGCCGGTGACCATCAAGGAACTCATCGCCAGTGTCGGCGACCCGATTCCCCAGGGCAGCGCCGCCGTGCCGCTGCTGCCCGCCACCCGGGACGCCCCGCCCACCGCGCGGCTGCGCGAGGCCGGGGCCATCCTGCTGGCCAAGACCACGGTGCCGGACTTCGGCATGCTCTCCTCCGGCCTGTCCAGCTTCCACAAGCTGGCGCGCAACCCCTGGAACCTGGCGATGAACCCCGGCGGCTCCAGCGCCGGTGCCGCGGCGGCCGCTGCCGCCGGCTACGGCCCATTGCACGTGGGCACCGACATCGGCGGCTCGGTGCGCCTGCCGGCCGCCTGGTGCGGCCTGGTGGGCTTCAAGCCGAGCCTCGGGCGGATTCCCATCGACCCCTACTACACCGGGCGCTGCGCCGGGCCCATGACGCGCAGCCTGGACGACGCCGCGCTGCTGATGAAGCACCTGTCGCGCGCCGACTGGCGCGACGCCACCAGCCTGCCGCCGGCCGAGCTGGACTGGAACATCCGCCCGGCCGAGGTGCGCGGCCTGCGCATCGGCCTGCAACTGGACCCCGGCTGCGGCCTGCAGCCCGAGCCGGAAGTGCGCCGCGCCGTGGAGGCCGCCGCGCAGCGCTTCGCCGAAGCCGGCGCGGAAATAATCGAAGTGCGGCCGATCCTCGACCGGGGTCTGCTCGACGGCCTGGACCTGTTCTGGCGCGCGCGCCTGTGGGCCGAGATCGAGACGCTGCCCGCCGAGCGCCAGGCGCAGGTGCTGCCCTACATCTACCAGTGGGCGGAAGGCGGCGCGCAGGTCTCCGGCGTGCAGGCGGTGCGCGGCTTCAACCAGACCTTCGAGATGCGCAGGCGCGCCGCCGAGCAGTTCCACGGCATCGACTGCCTGCTCAGCCCGACCAACCAGGTGGCCGCCTTCCCCGCCGAGTGGGCCTCGCCCACCAACGACCCGGCGCTGCCCTTCGAGCACATCTGCTTCACCGTGCCCTGGAACATGTCCGAGCAGCCGGCGCTGTCGATCAACTGCGGCTTCACCGCCGCCGGCATGCCTATCGGCCTGCAGATCGTCGGCCCGCGCTTCGCCGACGTGGCCGTGCTGCGCCTGGGCAAGGCCTACGAAACCTGGCGTGGCGAACTGCCGGGATGGCCGCGGCCCCCCGAGCGAGGCTAAGCTGCGGGAACACGCACGGCAGAAGGACTCGTTCGCGCGCATGCATTACTCCGCCTACATCGCCCATTTCCTGGTGGCCATCCAGATCCTCGGCGTGGTCGCCGCCGTCCACGCGGTGCTCACCGTGCGCACCGCGCAGGGCGCCATCGCCTGGGCCATTTCCCTGGTGTTCATGCCGCTGCTCACCCTGCTGCCCTACCTGGTGTTCGGCCGCAGCCGCTTCGACGCCTACATAGGCGCGCGGCGCCAGGCCAACGAGGAGATGCACCTGGCCGCCGCCGAGCTGAACTGGCGGCCCTGGGTGGAAGAGGCCCTGACGGCGAGCCAGTCGGAGAACTACAAGGCGCTCAAGGCCCTGTCCGCGCTGGCGCGCATGCCGACCCTGGCGAACAACCACGTGCGCCTGCTGGTCAACGGCAAGGCCACCTTCGACGCCATCTTCGAGGCCATCGCCCAGGCCAGGAAGGTGGTGCTGGTGCAGTTCTTCATCGTCCGCGACGACGCCCTCGGCCAGCGCCTGGCGCAGCTGCTGCTGGAGCGCGCGGCCAACGGCGTGGAAGTCTTCCTGCTCTACGACGCCATCGGCAGCCACGGCCTGCCCGGGCGCTACGTCGAGCGCCTGCGCGCCGGCGGCGTGCAGGTGCAGGCCTTCAGCACCGGCCACGGCGCGATCAACCGCTTCCAGCTGAACTTCCGCAACCACCGCAAGGTGGTAGTGGTCGACGGTCTGCGCGGCTTCGTCGGCGGGCACAACGTCGGCGTCGAGTACCTGGGCGAGAAGCCGCCGCTGTCGCCCTGGCGCGACACCCACGTGGAGCTGCGCGGCCCGGCCGTGGCCTGCCTGCAGGAGTGCTTCGCCGAGGACTGGTTCTGGGCCACCCACGCCCTGCCCACCCTGCTGCTGCCGGACAGCTACGACGAGCAGGGGGTGATCTGCCAGGTGCTGGCCAGCGGCCCGGCGGACAAGCAGGAAACCTGCTCGCTGCTCTTCGTCGAGATGATCAACGCGGCCAGCGAAAGGGTGTGGATAACCACCCCGTACTTCATCCCCGACGAGGCGGTCAGCTCGGCCCTGCGCCTGGCCGCGCTGCGCGGCGTGGACGTGCGCATCCTGCTGCCCTCGCGCCCGGACCACCGCACGGTCTACGCCGCCTCCAGCCTCTACGCCCAGGACGCGGTGCGCGCCGGGGTGAAGGTGTACCGCTACCAGCCGGGCTTCCTGCACCAGAAGGTGGTGCTGGTGGACCACGACTGCGCCGCGGTGGGCAGCGCCAACCTGGACAACCGCTCGTTCCGGCTGAACTTCGAGATCATGCTGGTAACGGTGGACGAAGCCTTCGCCCGCGACGTGGAGAGCATGCTGCTGGCGGATTTCGAGCAGGCGGTGGAGCTGGGTACGGAGCGCAGCGGGCAATTGCAGCAGTTGGGGATGCGGGTGGCGCGGTTGGTTTCGCCGATTCTTTGAAGATTACGGGCTTGAGGCTGGAGGCTTTTCGTAGGAGCGAGCTTGCTCGCGAACCTGTCGGGGCCCGGTGCCAAGCCGTTCGCGAGCAAGCTCGCTCCTACGAGGAGAAGGTGTTCGCCGGTGGTTGCTGGTGTGGTGGGGATACCGCTGCCCTCTCCCTAACCCTCTCCCTGAAGGGAGAGGGGACCGTTCGGAGTGCGCTGATGTTTCGGCGTTAGCCGGCTTGCACCGAGCACCCGGCTGACAGCAAATCCCCTCTCGGCACGGACAAGCCCCCTCTCCCTTCAGGGCGGGGCGCGCAGCCGAGGGCTGGGGAGAGGGAACCCAACTCCCCCCGAACCCCATCGACCCCCGGCAAAACACCCACAAAGAAAAACGCCCAGCTCACTCAAGTGAACCGGGCGCCTTCACCAGCACTAGCCCATCAAGCCGGCGCAGAACTACGGATCAGGTGATCGAAGGCCGACAACGAAGCCTTCGCCCCCTCACCCACCGCAATCACGATCTGCTTGTACGGCACCGTGGTCACGTCACCGGCAGCGAAGATACCCGGCAGCGAAGTCTCGCCGCGCGCATCGACGATGATCTCGCCGCGCGGGGTCAGCTCGACGCTGCCCTTGAGCCACTCGGTGTTCGGCAGCAGGCCGATCTGCACGAAGATGCCTTCCAGCTCCACCGACTTGAACTCTTCCGAGTTGCGGTCCTTGTAGACCAGGCCGGTGACCTTCTGGCCGTCGCCCTTCACTTCGCTGGTCAGCGCGCTGGTGATCACGTCCACGTTGGGCAGGCTGTACAGCTTGCGTTGCAGCACGGCGTCGGCGCGCAGCTTGCTGTCGAACTCCAGCAGGGTCACGTGGGCGACGATGCCGGCCAGGTCGATGGCCGCCTCGACGCCGGAGTTGCCGCCGCCGATCACCGCCACGCGCTTGCCCTTGAACAGCGGGCCGTCGCAGTGCGGGCAGAAGCACACGCCCTTGGCCTTGTATTCCTGCTCGCCGGGCACGCCCATCTCGCGCCAGCGGGCGCCGGTGGCGAGGATCACGGTCTTGGCCTTGAGGCTGCCGCCGCCCTCGAACTTCACTTCGTGCAGCTCGCCGGCATTCTTCGCCGGGACCAGCGCGCTGGCGCGCTGCAGGTTCATGATGTCGACCTCGTACTGCTTCACGTGCTCTTCCAGCGCGCGGGCCAGTTTCGGGCCTTCGGTCTCTTTCACCGAGATGAAGTTCTCGATGGCCATGGTGTCCAGCACCTGGCCGCCGAAGCGCTCGGCGGCGACGCCGGTGCGGATGCCTTTACGCGCGGCGTAGATGGCCGCCGAGGCGCCGGCCGGACCACCGCCTACCACCAGCACGTCGAAGGCGGCCTTGGCGGCCAGCTTCTCGGCTTCGCGAGCGGCGGCGCCGGTGTCGATCTTGGCGAGGATTTCTTCCACGCCCATGCGGCCCGCGCCGAAGACTTCGCCGTTCAGGTAGATGCTCGGCACCGACATGACCTGGCGCTTCTCCACCTCGTTCTGGAACAGCGCGCCGTCGATGGCGACGTGGCGGATGTTGGGGTTGAGCACCGCCATCAGGTTCAGCGCCTGGACCACGTCCGGGCAGTTCTGGCAGGACAGCGAGAAGTAGGTTTCGAACTCGAACTTGCCCTGGATGCCCTTGACCTGCTCGATGACTTCGGGCTCGAGCTTAGACGGGTGGCCGCCGACCTGCAGCAGGGCCAGCACCAGGGAAGTGAACTCGTGGCCCATGGGGATACCGGCGAAACGCAGGCCGATGTCCGCACCCGGGCGGTTCAGCGAGAAGGACGGCTTGCGTTCGTCGCCGCCGTCTTCGCGCAGGGTGATCTTGTCGGTCAGGCCGACGATGTCGTGCAGCAGTTCGCTCAGCTCGCGGGATTTGTCGCTGTCATCGAGGGACGCGACTATCTCGAACGGCTGGGTGACCTTTTCCAGGTAGGCCTTCAACTGGGTCTTAAGATTGGCGTCCAACATGAATTCAGCTCCTACGAAATTCGGGCAAAAGGGTTCCCGCGGCGGACGCTGTGCGTCCGCCCTGCACGCTTGCGGGTAGGCTTTGGGCAGGGCGGGCGGCCCTTGTGGGGGCCGTCCGCCGGGGGAGGGTGTTACTTAGATCTTGCCAACCAGGTCCAGGGACGGAGCCAGGGTCTTCTCGCCTTCTTTCCACTTGGCCGGGCAGACTTCGCCCGGGTGAGCGGCGGTGTACTGGGCGGCTTTCAGCTTGCGCAGGGTCTCGCCGACGTCACGAGCGATCTCGTTGCTGTGGATTTCGACGGTCTTGATCACGCCTTCCGGGTTGATCACGAAAGTGCCGCGCAGGGCCAGGCCTTCTTCCGGGATGTGCACGCCGAAAGCGTTGGTCAGCTGGTGGGTCGGGTCGCCGATCAGCGGGAACTGGGCCTTGCCCACGGCCGGGGAGGTTTCGTGCCAGACCTTGTGGGAGAAGTGGGTGTCGGTGGTGACGATGTAGACTTCGGTGCCAGCGTCGCGGAAAGCGGCGTAGTTGTTGGCGGCGTCTTCGATCTCGGTCGGGCAGTTGAAGGTGAAGGCTGCCGGCATGAAGATCAGGACCGACCACTTGCCCTTCAGGGACTGCTCGGTGACTTCGATGAACTTGCCGTTGTGGAAGGCGTTGACCTTGAACGGTTGGACTTGGGTGTTGATCAGGTTCATTCGGCATTCCTCGTAGAGATGGGTTGATCGAATTGGTTATGAAATTCGACGTGGGCAAGATTATCCGCTATTAGCCTGGATGGCCCATTGATTTAGGCCATCAAATAAATTGGCTTTCTCTATCAGCGGACTTATAAAAGGAAGAGCACCGCTATCGATGAGCGATGCCATCCTCCATCCTGCACAACCGACACGACCACCTCGTGACAGCCCTCAGTGCCCGGCCTTCCACGGCTGCCCCAGGGACACCGGGGCGAACAGGCGGGTGCGCAACCCATCGCGGGAGAGCAGCACCAGGACCACGATAGTGGCCACGTAGGGCAGCATCGCCAGCAGGTTGGCCGGGATGCTCAGGCCGACGCCCTGGGCAACCAGATGCAGGATGCTCGCCAGGCCGAACAGCCAGGCGCCGAGCAGCACCCGGAACACCCGCCAGCTGGCGAACACCACCAGCGCCAGGGCAATCCAGCCGCGGCCCGCGCTCATGTTCTCGGCCCACATCGGGGTGTAGGCCAGGGACAGGTAGGCCCCGGCCAGGCCGGCCATGGCGCCGCCGAAAAGCACCGCCATGGTGCGCACGCGCACCACCGGCAGGCCCAGGGCGGCGGCCGCGTCGGGGTTCTCGCCGACCGCCTGGAGCACCAGCCCGGCGCGGCTTTTCAGCAGCAGCCAGGCGACGCCGGCGAACAGCGCGAACGTCAGGTAGACCAGCGCATCCTGGGCGAAGAGCATCTTCCCGACCAGCGGCAGGCCGGCCAGCCCAGGCACGGCGATGGGCGCGAAGCCCGCCAGCGGCTTGCCCACCCAGGCCGCCCCGACGAAGGACGACAGCCCCACGCCGAAGATGGTCAGCGCCAGGCCGCAAGCCACCTGGTTGGCGTTCAGGCCCAGGGCCACCGCGGCGAACAGGCTGGCCAGCAGCACCCCGGCGAGCACCGCCAGCAACACCCCCAGCCACAGGCTGCCGCTGGCGAAGGCGGCCATGAAGCCGACCACCGCGCCGAACAGCATCATCCCTTCCTGGCCGAGGTTGAGCACCCCGGACTTCTCGCACACCAACTCGCCCAGGGCCACCAGCAGCAACGGCGTGCCGGTGCGGACCATGGCGTAGAGCACGTTGTTCAGTAGATCGATGTCCATCGTGATTCTCCGATCAATCCCTGTAGGAGCGAGCTTGCTCGCGAACCCACCCCGCAGCGGGGCCTCCTACAGCGTTTCTGGATCCCCGCGTTCGCGGGGATGACGGGAGTGGGATTACGCGTCCCTCTCCAACCCGTCATTCCCGCGAACGCGGGACGCGGCTCCATCGCGAACAGCGCTTGCGCTGGCCCGAAGGGGAATAACCCAGTGCCTCAAATCCGGAGCAGGCAGGCCCGCTCCATTCGAAAACTCACACCGCGGCGCTCCGCCTGAGGCCTGTAGCCTGCAGCCTGAAGCCCCGCGCGAAGCGCGGCCGATAACCGATCAACACATCGCAGGCCAGCAGGAAGAACAGCATCATTCCCTGGAACAGCCCGGTCAGCGCCAGGGGCAGGTTCAGGCTCATCTGCGCCGTCTCGCCGCCCAGGTAGAGCAGCGCCATCAGCAGGCTGGCGAAGAGGATGCCGAGCGGGTTCAGGCGGCCGAGGAAGGCCACGGTGATGGCCGCGTAGCCGTAGCCGGGCGACACCTGCGGCACCAGCTGGCCGATCGGCCCGGTCACCTCGCAGACGCCGGCCAGCCCGGCCAGCGCCCCGGACAGCAGCAGCGCCAGCCACACCAGGCGCTTCTCGCGAAAGCCGACGAAGCCGGCGGCGCGGCGGTCCAGGCCCAGCACCCGGATCTGGAAGCCGACGAAGCTGCGCTGCGCCAGCACCCACACCGCCACCAGCGCCAGCAGGGCGAAGAGCGCGCCCAGGTGCACGCGGCTGCCATCGAACAGCGCCGGCAGCAGGGCCGACTCGGCGAACATCGCCGACTGCGGGAAGTTGAAGCCCTGCGGGTCCTTCAGCGGGCCGTGCACGCAGAACAGCAGCAGGTTCAGGGCGATGTAGTTGAGCATGATGCTGGTGAGGATTTCGTTGGCGTTGAAGCGCGTGCGCAGCCAGGCCACCAGGCCCGCCCAGGCGGCGCCGCCGGCGACCCCGGCGAGCAGCGTCCAGGCCAGCGCCCAGCGGCTCTCCCAGCCCAGCAGCTGCAGGGCCATGGCGCTGCCGGCCAGGGCGCCCATGAGTAGTTGGCCCTCGGCGCCGATGTTCCAGATGCGCGCCTGGTAGGCCAGCGCCAGGCCCAGGGCGCAGAGCAGGATGGGCGTGGCCTTCACCAGCAGCTCGCCGACGCCGTACCAGTCCTGCACCGGCTCGATCAGCAGGGTGTGCAGGGTGGCCAACGGCGGGTGGCCGAGGGCGGCGAACAGCGCCGCGCCGCACAGCAGGGTGAGCAGGCCGGCCAGCAGCGGCGAGACCAGCAGCATCAGGCGCGACTGCTGGCCGCGTGGTTCCAGGGAAAACAGCATGTTCGGCTCCTCAGGCGGCGTGGTCGAACTGCCCGGCCATCCAGCGGCCGACGGCGAGGGGATCGGTGGCGGCGGTGTCCACCAGCGGCGACAGCCGGCCGGCGCAGAGCGCGCCGATGCGGTCGCTGAGCAGGAACAGCTCGTCGAGGTCCTCGGACACCACCAGGATGGCCGCGCCGGCGTCGCGCAGGGCGATCAGCGCCCTGTGGATAACCGCGCCGGCGCCGACGTCCACGCCCCAGGTCGGGTGCGCCGCCACCAGCAGGCGCGGCTGCTGGAGAATCTCGCGGCCGAGGATGAACTTCTGCAGGTTGCCGCCGGACAGGCTGCGGGCCACGGCCTGGGTGCCCGTGGCCTTCACCGCGAAGCGCTGGATGATCGCCTCGGCGAAGGCGCGCACCTTGCCCTGGCGCACCAGGCCGTGACGCACCAGGCCCTGCTGGAAGCCGGTGAGCAGGGCGTTGTCGGCCAGGCTCAGCTCCGGCACCGCGCCATGGCCCAGGCGCTCGGCCGGGACGAAGGCCAGGCCGCGGGCGCGGCGGGCATCCGGGGGCAGGTGGGCGGCGGGCTCGCCGGCCATGCGCAACTGCTCGGCGTGCGCCCGCGGCAGGCGCTGCTCGCCGCTGAGCAGGGCGAGCAGTTCGTCCTGGCCGTTGCCGGCGACCCCGGCGATGCCGACGATCTCGCCGGCGCGCACCTCCAGGTCGAGCCCGGCGAAGGACACGCCGAAGGGGTCGGCGCTGCGCCAGTGCAGGCCGCTCAGCTGCAGCAGCGGCTCGCCGCCGCGTGCCTTGGGATAGCGCGCGGCCAGGCCCTCGGCGTCGCCGACCATCAGGCGCGCCAGCTCCAGGTCCGAGCACTGCGCCGGCGCGCAGTCGCCGGAAACGCGCCCGCCGCGCAGCACCGTGGCGCGTTCGCAGAGCGCGCGCACCTCGCCCAGCTTGTGGCTGATGAACAGGATGCTGCAGCCCTCGGCGGCCAGGCGCCGGAGCACGGCGAACAGCTCCTCGGCCTCCTGCGGGGTGAGCACCGAGGTCGGCTCGTCGAGGATCAGCAGGCGGATGTCCTGCATCAGGCAGCGGACGATCTCCACCCGCTGCCGCTCGCCGATGGACAGCCCGTGCACCAGGCGCTCCGGCTCCAGCGGCATGCCGTAGCGCCGCGACACCTCGCGGATGCGCGGCGTCAGCTGCCGAGGGGTGCCGGCAGTGGCGCCCAGGGCCAGGGCGATGTTCTCCGCCACGCTCAGCGTCTCGAACAGCGAGAAGTGCTGGAACACCATGCCGATGCCCAGGGCGCGGGCCTGGGCCGGGTCCTTCACACTCACCGCGCGACCGTCCCAGAGCAGCTCGCCGCTGTCCGGGCGGGTGACGCCGTAGATGATCTTCATCAGGGTGCTCTTGCCGGCGCCGTTCTCGCCGAGCAGGGCGTGGATCTCGCCGGGGAGGATGCTCAGGTCGACGCGGTCGTTGGCCAGGCAGCCCGGGTAGCGCTTGCTGATGGCGCGCAGTTCCAGGCGGGGGATGGGGGCTGTGGGCATGGGTGGGCTCGGTCGGGGATTCACCAGTGGCGGGGGCCGAAGCAATTTCCTGGCCAGCTGGTCAAAAAGCGCTGCAAGCCTATGCTTTGCTTATGGAGCCGGCCCTTTCGGCTGGCAGAGTTCGTGCATTACCTGACCATATGGACAGCTTTGCCGCCGCGTCAGGCCCGCTCCCCGGCGGGCAGCGCGAACGCGCTCCAGCGAGGTTACGCATGATCCAGTTCCTGCTCGACGACGAGCTGCGCCAGGTGGACGGCCTGGCACCGGAAACGAGCCTGCTCGACTACCTGCGCACCCAACTGGGGCGCACCGGCACCAAGGAGGGCTGCGCCTCCGGCGACTGCGGCGCTTGCACCCTGGTGCTCGCCGAGCCCGATGGCGAGGGCCTGCGCTACCGCGCGGTGAACGCCTGCATCACCCCATTGGGTTCGCTGCACGGCCGCCAGTTGCTGACGGTGGAAAGCCTCGCCGAGGGCGAACGCCTGCACCCGGTGCAGCAGGCCATGGTCGACTGCCATGGCGCGCAGTGCGGCTTCTGCACCCCGGGCATCGTCATGTCGTTGTTCGCCTGGCGCCATGCGGCCTGCAAGCACGACCGCGAGAGCGCGTTGACCGCGCTTTCCGGCAACCTGTGCCGCTGCACCGGCTACCGGCCGATCCTCGACGCCGCCCGGCACATCGCCGGCGAAGCCAGCACCGATCGCTTCGACGCCTCGGCCCGCGCCACCGCCGAACGCCTGCGCGCCCTGCCCGCCGGCGCCAGCCTGGACGACGGTGAGCAGCACGCCTGGCTGCCCACCTCGTTGGAAGAGCTGGACACCCTGTTGATGAACTATCCACAGGCACGCCTGGTGGCCGGCGCCACCGACCTGGCCCTGGAAGCGACCCAGGCATTGAAGCGCTTCCCGCAACTGATCCACCTGGAGCGCGTGGCCGAGCTGCGGCGCCAGGAGGAACACCCCGATCACCTGCTGATCGGCGCCGCGCGGCCCTATGCCGACTGCCTGGAAGCCCTGCATGCCTTCCCCGGCGTGCCCGAGCTGCTGGAGCGCCTGGGCTCGCTGCAGATCCGCCAGCGCGGCACCCTCGGCGGCAACATCGCCAACGCCTCGCCCATCGGCGACATGCCGCCGGTGCTGTTGGCCCTGGATGCGCGGCTGCGCCTGCGCCGCGCCGGGCAGGCGCGCGAGGTGCCCATCGACGGCTTCTTCACCGGCTACCGGCAAAGCGTGCTGCAGCCGGGCGAATACATCGAGGCGGTAGTTATCCCCAGGCTGGTCGATGGCCAGCTGTACCGTGTGGACAAAGTCTCCAAGCGCCGCGACGACGACATCTCCGCCGTATGCCTGGCCCTGCGCCTGGACTTCGACGACCAGGGCCTGGTGCGCGACGCGCGCCTGGCCTGCGGCGGCATGGCCGCCACTCCGCTGCGCGGCCGCCGCAGCGAGGCCGCGCTGAGCGGCCGGGCGTTCGACGCCGCCGCCGTGGCCGCGGCCCAGGCCGCCCTGGCCGAGGACTTCCAGCCCATCGACGACCTGCGCGCCAGCGCCGCCTATCGCCTGAAGGTGGCGCAGAACCTGCTGCAACGCGCATTAGTGGAATACACGGCAACCCCTGCGGAGGTGCGCCATGCGTAGCCTGCCTCCCCTGGCCGCCAACGGCGGCGCCAGCGAAACCCGCAGCGCCGGCCAGGCCCGGCCCCACGACAGCGCCGAGCTGCACGTCAGCGGCGCGGCGCGCTACGTCGACGACATCAAGGAACCGCGCGAGCTGCTGCACGCCGCCGTCGGCCTCACGGACATCGCCTGCGGGGTTATCCACAAGCTGGACCTGGAGGCTGTGCGCAACGCCCCCGGCGTGGTCGCCGTGCTGACCCTGGACGACGTGCCCGGCCACACCGACATCGGCCCGGTGTTCCCCGGCGACCCGCTGCTGGCCGGCGAGCGGGTGAAGTACCACGGCCAGGCGTTGTTCGCCGTGGCCGCGCAAACCCAGCTGCAGGCCCGCCGCGCCGTGCGCCTGGCCAAGGTGGAATACGCCGAGGAGCAGCCGCTGCTGGACCCGCTGCGGGCCAAGGCCGAGGAACGCTTCGTGCGCCCGCCGCACTTCATGCGCCGCGGCGACGTCGAGCACGGCCTGGCCGCCGCACCCTACGTACTGCAGGCCAGCCAGTTCGTCGGCGGCCAGGAGCACTTCTACCTGGAAGGCCAGGTGTCCATGGCACAGCCCACGGACGACGGCGGCATGTTCGTGTTCACCTCCAGCCAGCACCCCAGCGAGGTGCAGAAGCTGGTGGCCGAGGTGCTGGCCATCCCCCTGGCCAAGGTCACCGTGGAAGTGCGGCGCATGGGCGGCGGCTTCGGCGGCAAGGAAACCCAGGCGGCGCCCTGGGCCTGCCTGGCCGCGCTGCTGGCGCGCAAGACCGCGCGCGCGGTGAAGCTGCGCCTGCCGCGCGCCGACGACATGCGCGCCACCGGCAAGCGCCACCCCTTCCACAACCGTTACCGCGTGGGCTTCGACGCCGAGGGCCGGCTGCTCGCCGCGCAGCTGGAAGTGGTGGGCGACTGCGGCCACTCGCCGGACCTCTCCGACGCCATCGTCGACCGCGCCATGTTCCATGCCGACAACGCCTACTTCATCCCCGACGTGGCCGTGGCCGGCTACCGCAGCTTCACCAACATCGTTTCGCACACCGCCTTCCGCGGCTTCGGCGGGCCCCAGGGGATGATGCTGATCGAACGCGCCATGGACGACATCGCCCGCGCCGTCGGCCAGGACCCGCTGGACGTGCGCAAGCTCAACCTCTACGGCGGCAGCGGCCGCGACCTCACGCCCTACCACCAGCGCGTGGAACACAACCTGCTGGGCGAGCTGATCGAACGCCTGGAAGCCAGCAGCGACTACCGCGCCCGCCGCGCCGCCATCACTGCCTATAACGCAGGCAGCCCGGTGCTCAAGCGCGGCCTGGCGCTGACCCCGGTGAAGTTCGGCATCAGTTTCACCGCCCAGCACCTGAACCAGGCCGGCGCGCTCATCCACCTGTACACCGACGGCAGCATCCAGCTGAACCACGGCGGCACCGAGATGGGCCAGGGCCTGAACGTCAAGGTAGCGCAGATAGTCGCCGAGGAATTCCAGGTGCCGCTGGAGCGCGTGGCGATCACCGCCACGCGCACCGACAAGGTGCCCAACACCTCGCCCACCGCGGCCTCCAGCGGCACCGACCTGAACGGCATGGCCGCCCGCGACGCGGCCCGCACGCTGAAGGCGCGGCTGGCGGAATTCCTCGCCGCGCGCGAGGGCGTGACGCCCCAGGAAGTGCGCTTCGCCCACGGCCAGGTGCAAGTCCGGGACAAGGCGCTGGACTTCGCCGAGGTGGTACAGGCCGCCTACTTCGCGCGGGTGCAGCTGTCGGCCACCGGCTTCTACCGCACGCCGAAGATCCACTACGACCGCGAGACCGGCCAGGGCCATCCGTTCTTCTACTTCGCCTATGGCGCGGCGGTGTCCGAGGTGGAAGTGGACAGCCTGACCGGCGAATACCGCCTGCTGCGGGTGGACATCCTCCACGACGTGGGCCGCAGCCTGAACCCGGCCATCGACATCGGCCAGATCGAGGGCGGCTTCGTCCAGGGCATGGGCTGGCTGACCAGCGAGGAACTGAAGTGGGACGCCAAGGGCCGCCTGCTCACCACGGGGCCGGCGACCTACAAGATCCCGGCGGTGAGCGACGTGCCGGAAGACTTCCGCGTGGCGCTGTTCGACCGGCCCAACGAGGAAGACAGTGTGTACCTGTCCAAGGCCGTGGGTGAGCCGCCGTTCATGCTGGCCATCTCGGTGTGGTCGGCCCTGCGCGACGCCATCGCCAGCCTGGCGGACTACCGGGTGAGCCCGGCGCTGGATACGCCGGCTACGCCGGAGCGGGTGTTGTGGGCGTGCGAGGGGTTGAAGGGGTGGGCTGTGGATAGTTCGCTGGAAGACGCGGCATGCCCTCACCCTAGCCCTCTCCCGGAGGGAGAGGGGACCGTCCTGAGCGGGGCTCAGCAACGGAGTCAGCCGGAAACTGTGGATAAATCTCCAGCGCCATTACTTTCCCGCCACACCGAAGCAGCCCCCTCTCCATTCAGGGAGAGGGCTGGGGAGAGGGAACCCAACTCACCGCCAGCACAGAAACACCCAACCAACACCAGCAACCCACCCCAGGAGCCCACCCCATGACCCCCACCTGGATGGACGCCATCGCCCGCCTGCGCGACGGCGCCGAGCCCTACGTGCTGGTCACCGTCATCGGCGTGCAGGGCTCCACCCCGCGCGAGGCCGGCTGCAAGATGCTGGTCACCGCCGACGCCTGCTACGACACCATCGGCGGCGGCCACCTGGAACTGGCCGCCACCGAGCACGCCCGCCAGTTGCTGCTGGCCGGCAAGGACGCGCAGAGCCTGGAGCACTTTCCCCTCGGCGCGCGCCTGGGCCAGTGCTGCGGCGGCCGCGCCAGCCTGCTGTTCGAATGCTTCGCGGTGCGCGGGCCGCAGGTGCTGCTGTTCGGCGCCGGGCACGTCGGCCGCGCCCTGGCGCCGCTGCTGGCCGGGCTGCCGCTGCGCCTGGAATGGGTGGACAGCCGCGCCGCGGAATTTCCCGCCGAGTTACCCACAGGGGTGCGCTGCAACCTGCTGGATGATCCGCTGGAGGCTGTGGATAAAGCCGCGCCGGGCAGCTACTACCTGATCATGACCCACAACCACCCGCTGGACTACGCCCTGGCCGAGGCCGTACTCAAGCGCGGCGACGCCGGCTTCCTCGGCATGATCGGCTCGCGCACCAAGGCCCAGCGCTTCCACATGCGCCTGGAGCAGCGCGGCTTTTCCCCAGCCGCCATCGACTCCATGCACTGCCCCATCGGCCTGCCCGAGGTGCCCGGCAAGCGCCCGCTGGAAGTGGCCATCGCCGTGGCCGCCCAGGTCATCGCCCGCTATCACCAGGACGCCCCGCCACGCACCACGCGCAGCGGCGTCGAATGGAAGGCGCTGTGCAGCGAGGCGGGGATCGAACCTGATCCGCCCCGCACCGCCGAAAAAACCTGACCGACGGGACAACAGTTTTTCCCGTACCCGCCGATAACCCCTTCGGCCCCTTCCCTACGCCCGTCTCCCACCGCGAACGGATTCGCCGCGTGCCAAGAGGACAAGAAGAACATGCGCCTTCGCAGCATCCAGACCCAACTCATCCTCAGCATGGGCAGCGCCCTGCTGCTCAGCCTGCTCATCGTGCTCGGCCTCTACGCCGTGCTGGTCAACCGCCTGAGCGAGCGCTACCTGCTCGAACAGGCGCTGCCGGCGAGCATCCAGGCCATCGCCAACGACTTCGAGCGCCAGCTCACCGGCCCGCTCACCGCCGCCGCCGGCATCGCCGACAACAGCCTGGTGCAGGACTGGCTGGCCGCCGGCGAGGACCCGGCGCGGCAGGCCGATTTCGTCCGCTACCTGGGCGGCATCCGCAGCTCGCAGCGGGCCTTCGCCGCGCTCATCGCCAGCCAGGCCAGCGACGCCTACTACAGCGACAAGGGCAAGGAACGCACCCTGTCCCGCGACAACCCGCAGGACGCCTGGTACTTCCGCTTCGTCGACAGCGGCCGGCCGCAGGTGCTGAACATCGACACCGACGTCGGCAGCGGCGAACTGACGTTGTTCATCGACCGCCGCGTCGAGCGCGACGGCAAGCTGCTGGGCATCGCCGGCCTGGGCCTGCGCATGGACGAGCTGTCGAAGCTGATCCGCGACTTCCGCTTCGGCCAGTCCGGCCATGTGTACCTGGTGAAGAACGACGGCCAGGTGCAGATCCACCCCGACCCGGCCCGGGCCCGCGGCAAGGCCCTGGCCGACCTGGTGGGCAGCGACGCGGCGCAGGCGCTGCTCGGCCATCCGGGCTTCCAGAGCAGCCGCTTCGAGCGCGACGGCGAAACCTACCTGGCCGCCAGCCTGCCGCTGCGCGACCTGGGCTGGACGCTGGTCAGCGAGGTGCCGGAAGCCGAGGTCTATGCCGATGCGCGCCAGGCCCTGCGCCTGTCCGGCCTGGCCGGCGCGGCGGTGGCGCTGCTCTGCCTGGGCCTGGTGGTGCTGCTGGCCCGCGGCCTGGTGCGGCCGATCCGCCAGGTGACCGCCGCGCTGCTGGACATCGGCGCCGGCGGCGGCGACCTGACCCGTCGCCTGGACGATTCCCGCGCCGACGAACTGGGCGACCTGGCCCGCGGCTTCAACCGCTTCCTCGAAGGCCAGCGCCAGCTGATCGGCGCCGTGCTCGCCACCAGCCAGCAACTGCAGCGCAGCGTGGCCGAGGTGGCGCGGGTTGTGGATAACACCGCGGAACACGCCAGCCGCCAGCAGGAGATGACCGACATGGTGGCCACGGCGGTGAACGAGATGGGCAGCACCGTGCAGGAGATCGCGCGCAACGCCGAGCAGGCCGCCAGCGCCTCGCAGCAGGCCCGTGGCGAAGCCGGCCAGGCGCGCCAGGTGGTGGGCGGCGCGCTGCAGCATGGCGAGCGCATGTCCGCCGAGATCGGCCAGGCCGCGGAGGCCGTGGGTGACCTCGCGGCCCAGGTGGCGACCATCGACCAGGTGCTGGCGGTGATCCGCGGCATTTCCGAGCAGACCAACCTGCTGGCGCTCAACGCCGCCATCGAGGCCGCCCGCGCCGGCGAGCTGGGCCGCGGCTTCGCCGTGGTGGCCGACGAGGTGCGCACCCTGGCCGGGCGCACCCAGGGTTCCACCGACGAGATCCAGGCGATGATCCAGCGCCTCAAGCAGGGCGCCGAGCAAGCGGTCGGCTCCATGCAGTCCGGCCAGGCGGCCACCGGCGAAGGCCTGGCCGCCAGCCAGCGCGCCGGCGCCTCGCTGGGCGCCATCGCCGACCAGGTGGAGCGCATCAGCGACATCAACCACCAGGTCGCCGCCGCCACCGAGGAACAGAGCGCGGTCACCGAGGAAATCAACCGCAACGTCCAGGGCATCGCCGACCTGGCCCGCGCCACCACCGGCGAAGTGCACCAGGGCCGCGAACAATGCCAGGCCCTGCGCGGCCTGGCCGACGACCTGCAGCGGCAGATGGGGCAGTTCCGCTTGTGACGGGTGGGGGGTTCGCGAGCAAGCTCGCTCCTACAGGTCGGCACCGTACCGGCTCTTCGTAGGAGCGAGCTTGCTCGCGAACCGCCGACGTCCCGATCGGGCTCGGTTATCCACGGTTGAAAAGCGGTTTTCGCTGTCCACAGGCGGCGGGCTTCCACAGGGAGGCTCCATAGGCGCTTTTTTGCCTCTTCGATTTGTGGATACCCTTCTGCAGCCCAGCAATTCCGGGGCTTTTTGCTCAAATAACGTACAGTTTTCGCCAGCCGGCGGCGGTTCTGGCATGGGAAGTTTTCCCCAGAGGATATCCACAGCACTGTCCACGGCCTCTGTGAGCAATCCACCCACCCGGCCGGGGAAAACCCCGATTCCACCGGCTTCTCCCCGCTCCTTCCCCAGCCCTGCATAAGTACCGCCCATGGCACAGTTTTCCACCAGGATATTCACAGCTTGCCAAGGGCTTATACCGGACTTGTACAGGCCCCTTTTCCGAGGCTTCAAGACCTGGCCTAAGCCCTTGACTGGCGCGGCTTTCAGCCCGTGACAGAACAAAAAACGTACAGCCTCTCGCAAGCCCCGGAATGCCTGCTCCCGGAGCCTTCATCGACAGTTTTTCCACAGCCTTGCCCACGCTATCCGGGGATAGCCGCAGACGGCCTTTTCCGTCGTTTGCGCAAATTCTGCGCAATGCTATGCAGGCCACGGCTGGCATGGCCTGGAAAGGAGGGGACACAGTTTGTCCACAGGATGCCGCACAGGAACCGGGGACAAAAACCCGCGTCCGCTGGAAAAGCCCTGGGGATAATTGCCTTCAGTCGTCGAGGCGGGCGGCCTGGATGCGGCCGCGGCTGAGGTCGCCGAGCAGGCGTTGCAGCTCCTCGACCTTCGCATCGGCCAGGCTCAGGCGGATATCCACACCCTCGGCGCCGTAGGCCTCGTCCTCGATGCTGGCGCCCAGGGCGAGGATGCGCGCCTTGAGCAGCGCGTGCTCGGCGAAGCCGCAGGCGAAGGCCAGGCGGGTGCTGGGCACCAGTTCGATGCGCGCGGCGTCCTGCAGGCACTTGGCCGCGCAGCCGCCGTAGGCGCGGGCCAGGCCGCCGGTGCCGAGCTTGATGCCGCCGAACCAGCGGCTGACCAGCACCACCACGCGGTCCATGGCCTGGCCCTCGATGGCCGCGAGCATCGGCCGCCCGGCGGTGCCGCCGGGTTCGCCGTCGTCGCTGAAGCGGTATTGCGCGCCGAGCTTCCAGGCCCAGCAGTTGTGCCCGGCGCTGGCGTCGCGGTGGGCGGCGAGGAAGGCCTGGGCCTCGGCCTCGCTGGCGATGGGCGCGGCCAGGCAGGTGAAGCGGCTCTTGCGGATTTCCTCGGCGTAGCTGACCGGGCCGGCGAGGGTGAAGCTCATGCCGTGGCCGGCGGCGTCAGCCCGCAGCCCTTGAGGATGATGTGGATCAGCTGGTCGGCGGCATCGCCGAAGTCCTGCCGGGACATGCGCTTGCGCCCGGTGACGAAGGCGATCTGGGTGGCGAAGTCGGCGTAGTGCTGGGTGCTGCCCCAGAGCAGGAAGATCAGGTTGACCGGGTCCACCGGGTCCATCTTGCCGGCGGCGATCCAGGCCTCGAACACCGCCGCGCGGCCGCGGAACCAGGCGCGGTAGTCCTGGTTGAAGTGGCTGCTCAGGCACTGCCCGCCGCTGATGATCTCCATGGCGAAGATGCGCGAGGCCAGCGGGTGGCGGCGGGAGAACTCCATCTTGGCGCGGATGTAGCCGGCCAGGGCGGTGGCCGGGTCGTCCTCGGCGGACAGGTGGTTGAAGGTGCTGTCCCAGAGGTCGAGGATGTTGCCCAGCACCGCGGTGTAGAGCCCCAGCTTGTTGCTGAAGTAGTAGTGCAGGTTGGCCTTGGGCAGGTCGGCGCGCAGGGCGATGGCGTTCATGCTGGTGCCCTTGAAGCCGTGGCGGGCGAACTCTTCTTCGGCGGCGGCGAGGATGACTTCCTCGTTCTTCTGGCGAATGCGGCCGGCGGGCTTGTCGGCGCCTTCGGCAAGGTGGGCTGGCACTGGGAAAGTCATACGGCGTATCCATGGCTTCAGCGAAAGGGCGAAGCATGGATAACCCAGGCGGGGCGGGGGATTCAAGCGAATCCGGCGTTTTTCCCGCGGTGCACCGCAACGGGGCGGGGGAATGCCCCGAGAGCGCCCTTTCCTGTAGGAGCGAGCTTGCTCGCGAACCGCATGGCACCGCAGCCGCCGGGAAATCCCCGTTCGCGAGCAAGCTCGCTCCTACGAAAAGCCCGTTCTGAAATATCCGGAAACACCAGCTCTTCGCCGACGATCGCCGGTTTTTCCCAAGAAAGGCTGCTGAAAGCTTGAGCCCCTAGCATCCGCCCTCCCCTCCGCTGCCCGGCGGCAGGTTATCCACACAAGAACAACACGGGTGATGCCATGACACGCTTGAACCGCCGACCCGCCCCGTCCCTGCCCGGCCACCCGCCGCGCTGAACCCGACGGAGGCCTTCCCGATGCTGACCCTGCTCGCCTTCGCCATGGTGGCGACCTTCATGCTCCTGATCATGACGCGGCGCCTCTCGGCGCTCATCGCGCTGATCCTGGTGCCCATCGCCTTCGCCCTGCTCGGCGGCTTCGCCGCGGGCCTGGGGCCGATGATGCTCGACGGCATCCGCACCCTGGCGCCGACCGGGGTGATGCTGATGTTCGCCATCCTCTACTTCGCCATCATGATCGACTCGGGGCTGTTCGACCCGGCGGTGCGCAAGATCCTCCGGCTGGTCAAGGGCGACCCGCTGAAGGTGTCGATGGGCACCGCCGCGCTGGCGATGATCGTCTCCCTGGATGGCGACGGCTCCACCACCTACATGATCTGCGTGGCCGCGGTGCTGCCGCTGTACCAGCGCCTGGGCATGAGCCCGCTGCTGATGGCCTGCCTGATCATGCTCTCCAGCGGCGTGCTCAACATGACCCCCTGGGGCGGCCCCACCGCCCGCGCCGCCAGCGCCCTGCACGTGGACCCGGCGGACATCTTCGTGCCGATGATCCCGGCGATGGTCGCGGGCCTGGCCACGGTGTTCGGCATCGCCTGGGCCTACGGCAAGCGCGAGCGCGCGCGCCTGGGCCAGCTGCACCTGCCCGGCGAGCACCTGGACGCGGCCGAGGTCAGCGTCTCGCAATACCCCGAGGCGCGGCGGCCGAAGCTCCTGTGGTTCAACGGCGCGCTGACGCTGGTGCTGATGGGCACGCTGATCGCCGGGCTGCTGCCGATGCCGGTGCTGTTCATGATCGCCTTCGGCATCGCCATGATCGTCAACTACCCGTGCATCCTCGAGCAGAAGAAGCGCATCGGCGCCCACGCCGAGAACGTCCTGGCGGTGGTCTCGCTGATCTTCGCCGCCGGCGTGTTCACCGGCATCCTCTCCGGAACCGGGATGGTCGAGGCCATGTCGAAGAGCCTGCTGGCGGTGATCCCGCCGGCGCTGGGGCCGTATCTTGCGACCATCACCGCGCTGGTCAGCCTGCCGTTCACCTTCTTCATGTCCAACGACGCCTTCTACTACGGCGTGCTGCCGGTGCTGACCCAGGCCGCCGCGCAGTACGGCATCACCCCGGTGGAAATGGCCCGCGCCTCGATCGTCGGCCAGCCGGTGCACCTGCTCAGCCCGCTGGTGCCCTCCACCTACCTGCTGGTGGGCCTGGCCAAGGTGGACTTCGGCGACCACCAGCGCTTCACCCTGCGCTGGGCAGTGCTGGTCTGTCTCGCTATCCTCGCCGCCGCCCTGCTGCTGGGGCTGTTCCCCCTGTTCAACGACTGACGACTGGTAAAACCGTAAATGGAATGGCTGACCAACCCGGAAATCTGGGTCGCGCTCCTCACCCTGACCGCCCTGGAGATCGTCCTGGGCATCGACAACATCATCATGATCTCCATCCTGGTGGGGCGCATGCCCAAGGCCCTGCAGGCGCGCACGCGGCTGTTCGGCCTGGCCCTGGCGATGGTCACGCGCATCCTCCTGCTGCTGTCGATCACCTGGGTGATGCGCCTGACCGCCGACCTCTTCACGGTGTTCGAGCAGGGCATTTCCGGGCGTGACCTGATCCTGTTCTTCGGCGGCCTGTTCCTGCTGTGGAAGAGCAGCAGCGAGATCTACCACGGCCTGGAAGGCGAGGACGAGACCGAACAGCAGCCCAAGAGCCTGCTCGGCGGCTTCCTCGGCACCATCGTGCAGATCGCCATCATCGACATCGTGTTCTCGCTGGACTCGGTGATCACCGCGGTGGGCATGGTCTCCAACGTGCCGGTGATGGTCGCCGCCATCGTCGTCGCGGTGCTGGTGATGATGCTCGCCTCCGGCGCCATCAGCGACTTCATCGACAAGCACCCGTCGCTGAAGATGCTGGCGCTGTCGTTCCTCATCGTGGTCGGCACCGTGCTCATCGCCGAAGCCTTCGAGGTCCACGTGCCCAAGGGCTACGTCTACTTCGCCATGGCCTTCTCGCTGGCGGTGGAAGCGCTGAACATCCGCATGCGCACGGCACGCGGGCGCAAGCCGGTCGAGCCGGTGCAGCTGCGCCGGGACATTCCCGGCCAGTAGCGCCCTAGAGCGTCGGCAAGGGCGCCCCGGCCGGCCACTCCAGGGTGCCCTTGTCGCTGAAGCGCACGGTGCCGAACAGGCCGCCGCCGAGCTTGCCGCTGATTTCGTAGGGCATGCCCTGGCGCGGCGGCGCGTTGCCCAGGCCCCAGGCCTGGCGCACCAGGCGGAAGGCGGAGATGCTCACCGGCACGCTGAGCAGCGCTTCGCCGAAGCGCGGCACCTGCCCGCGCTGGTCGCTGACGCCGCTGGCCAGCGGGCGGCCGTTGACGCTCAGGTCCAGGGCCACGCCGTCGTAGTCGATGTCGCGGTCGTTGGGGTTCTGCACCCGCAGCTTGACCGCGAAGCGCGCTTCCATGCCCTGCCCGGCCAGGGGCTCCAGGCCCACCAGATCGATCTTCAGCGGGTCGTTGCCGAACAGGCTGGCACAGGCGCCCAGGCCCAGGATCAGGCCGAGGGCGAGGAACAGGCGCAGGGTGGCGAGAAGGCGCTTGGGCATCGGGGGTTTCCGCTAGCGGTGGTGTCCGGGGCAGTCTAGCCCGCGGGGGTGATCGGGAGAAACCACGGTTCGGATACCCCTTGTAGGAGCGGGCCCTGCCCGCGATTCGCGCGCAGGGCGCGCTCCTACAGGGGAATGGCGCCGACACCGCTGGCTATCGCGGGCAAGGTCCTACGCTGTTTCTGGGTTCCCGCGTTCGCGGGAATGACGTTGGAAAACACGACTCTCAACCCGTCATTCCCGCGAAAGCGGGAATCCAATAGACAGTTGCACCTACGCATTCCGGCAAACACAACGCCCGTAGGATGGGTTACCCATCGTCACCGCCATGGTCCGGCGTGGCCAGCAAATTCAATCGCGGACAGAGTCCGCTCCTACGTCCGAGATTCCCTGCAAAAACTCCCCCGGGTTACGCCCCAACGGCTTTACTCAAGGTAAACACCCCGACGAATCAGCATCTTGTCGAACCCTCGCGGGACTGCGAGGGTCTACCATGACAATTAGATGACAGAAAAATCGGCCAGAGTCGTCCCACAGCGTAGTCACGCCTGGGCGGCCATGCAGTAACGAGGGGGGCCGCCATGCTGACACTGCTCAACCTGCTTTCCGCCGTCGCCTTGCTGGTGTGGGGCACGCATATCGTGCGCACCGGCATCCTCCGGGTGTACGGCAGCGACCTGCGGCGCATTCTCAGCCGCAGCGTGCAGAAACGGCCGCTGGCCTTCGCCGCCGGCATCGGCGTCACCGCACTGGTGCAGAGCAGCAACGCCACCGCGCTGCTGGCTACCTCCTTCGTCGCCAGCGGCCTGATGGCGCTGGCCCCGGCGCTGGCGATCATGCTCGGCGCCGACGTCGGGACGGCGCTGATGGCGCGGGTGCTGACCCTCGACCTGTCGTGGCTGTCGCCGCTGCTGATCTTCTTCGGGGTGATCTTCTTCCTCACCCGCAAGCAGACGCGCCTGGGCCAGCTGGGCCGGGTGTTCATCGGCCTGGGCCTGATCATCCTGGCGTTGCAGCTGATCGTCGAGGCCGCGGAACCCATGACCCAGGCCAAGGGCGTGAAGGTGCTGTTCTCCAGCCTCACCGGCGACGTCATGCTCGACGCCCTGACCGGCGCGCTGTTCGCCATGATCTCCTACTCCAGCCTGGCCGCCGTGCTGCTCACCGCGACCCTCGCCACCTCCAAGGTGATCTCGCTGAAGGTCGCGCTGTGCCTGGTGGTGGGCGCCAACCTGGGCACCGGCATCCTCGCCCTGATCGGCTCCAGCTCGCAGAACGCCGCCGGCCGCCGGGTGGCCCTGGGCAGCCTGTTGTTCAAGGTCGCCGGCTGCGTGCTGGTACTGCCGCTGATCGGCCCGCTGGCGCAGTGGGTGGACGGCTGGCCGTTCCGCACCCAGGAGCTGGTGATCGCCTTCCATGTGCTCTACAACTCGGTGCGCTGCCTCGCCTGCCTGCCGCTGACCACCCAGATGGCCGCCTTCTGCACGCGCATCATGCCCGACCGCGCGGCCCCCGAGGACCGCGTGCGCCCGCGCCACCTCGACCCGGCGGCGCTGGACACGCCGAGCCTGGCGCTGGTCAACGCGGTGCGCGAGACGCTGCGCATGGGCGACATCGTCGAGCAGATGCTGATCAACCTGCTGCAGGTGACCCGCGGCGGCGACCCGCTGCTGGGCAAGGAGATCCGCAAGCTCGACGACGACGTCGACGCGCTCTACACGGCGATCAAGCTGTACCTGGCGCGCATGCCCCGCGAGGATTTGAGCGAGCGCGACAGCCGGCGCTGGGCCGAGGTCATCGAACTGGCCATCAACCTGGAGCAGGCCGGCGACATCATCGAGCACATGCTCAGCGCCGTGCAGGACAAGAAGACCTCGCGCAGCCGCTCCTTCTCCGACAACGGCCTGGCCGAGATCACCGCGCTGCACAGCCAGCTGCTGGTCAACCTGCGCCTGAGCCTGTCGGTGTTCCTCAACGGCGACCAGGAAGGCGCGCGGCGCCTGCGCCGGGCCAAGCAGCGCTTCCGCCTGCAGGAACGCCGCTACGCCCACTCCCACGTCGACCGCCTGCGCCAGCAGGTGGTGCAGAGCATCGAGACCAGCTCGCTGCACCTGGACCTGATCGCCGACATGAAGCGCCTGAACTCGCTGTTCTGCGCCATCGCCTACGCCGTCCTCGACAATCCCGAGGCCGGCAGCGGCGAGGAGGCCGAGGACGACTACGTCGAGCAGGCCCTGGAAGATGCCGCCCAACCGCCGGGCCACGGCGTGCCGCCGGGATCCAGCGCGGCCGGCTGAGGGCCCGGCCGGCAGACGGCGTGTGGCAGCTCGCCGCGGGACTGATCCGCGTCAATGCCCGGGCATGGCGTTCGGCTAGGGTGGTGGCCCTTTGCCAGCCACGAGCATGACGCCATGACCCTTAGCCGGCTTCCGGCCCAGTTATTGGTGACCTCCCAGGACGAGAGCGTGGCGCGCCAGGTGCGCGCCCTGCTCACGGTCTACCAGGTGCCCTGCGCGGTACTCGCCGGCCCCGGCGACTGCGAGCAGGCCCCGCTGTGCCGCTGGTTCAAGGATGCCGCGCTGAGCGATACCGCGCGCCTGCACGCCTTGCTGGCCGACGCCGTCGGCGTGCTCGAACGCAGCCGACACGCCTTCCGCTCGCGCGAGCTGGGGCAACTGCGGCGGCGCCTGGAGGCCGCATTGCGGGAGTTGTCCGCCTCCCCGCCGATGGTGTAAAAAACCCCGACCAACGTTCCGCCACCGCGGAAGCCGGCTTTGCCGGGCAGGACGCCAAGGGCCTGCAAGACAAAGCGCCGCGCCTGTCGCCGAATTCATCGTGCGACGGGCGCGGCGCTTTTTTCATGCCCGCAGAAAAACAAGGAGGCAAGCATGGGCCTGGGACCGAAGCTCGACCACATGCTCGACCGCATCGGCCTGTCGCCGGCGGAGATCGACCAGCGCCTGCGCTACCTGCACTGGCAGCAAGCCGACGAGCAGCGCCTGCAGCAGGCCGCCGCCGAGCGCGGCGACAGCCACGCGCGCTTCATCGAACAGCTCTACGCGCACCTCGGCCAGTTCCCGCCGCTGGCGGCCATCCTCTCCGAACCGGCCACCCTGCAGCGCCTCAAGCGCAGCCAGGCGCAGTACTACGAGCAGCTCTGGGAGGCCCCGCAGGACGGCGGCTACGTGCGCGACCGCCTGCGCATCGGCCTGGTCCACCAGCAGGTGGGGGTGGAGCTGAAGTGGTACCTGGGCGCCTACCGCCTGTACCTGCAGCACATGCTCGACGAGCTGCTCGGCGACGCGCCGCAGGCAGCGACCTTCGCCAGCCTGCTCAAGCGGGTGTTCTTCGACATGTCGCTGGCCATCGACACCTACGGCGCCGCCCAGCGCCAGGCCCTGGAGGACAGCGAGGCGCGCTTCGCCCGGGCCCTGCGCGGGGCCAACGACGGCATCTGGGACTGGGACCTGGCCAACGACCGGCTGTACGTTTCCGAACGCTGGACACGCATGCTCGGCCTGAGCCGCGACAGCCTCGGCGAGGGCAGCGCCAGCTGGTTCGCCCGCGTGCACCCCGACGACCTGCCCGGCCTGCGCCAGGCCATCGACGCCCACCTGCGCGGCAGCGCCGCCCTGCTCAACCACGAGTACCGCATCCGCCAGCGCGACGGCGGCTACCTCTGGGTGCAGGCCCGCGGGGTGATCACCGACGGGCGCATGGCCGGCTCGCAGAGCGACATCAGCCAGCGCAAGGCCAGCGAGCACCAGCTCAGCCACGCCGCGCGCCACGACCCGCTGACCGGCCTGGCCAACCGCCTGCGCCTGGACGAGCTGCTGCAGCAGGCCCTGCAACGCCAGAGCCGCCCCGGCGCGCGCGAGGCCGGCTTGCTGTTCATCGACCTGGACCGCTTCAAGCTGATCAACGACAGCCTCGGCCACGCCGTCGGCGACCGCGTGCTGGTGGAGGTGGCCCAGCGCCTGCTGCGCTGCCTGCGCCCCGGCGACCACCTGGCGCGCTTCGGCGGCGACGAGTTCGTGGTGCTGCTGGACGACATGGCCAACCTGGCCGACGCCGAACAGGTCGCCCAGCGCATGCTCGACTGCCTGCACCAGCCGCTGCACCTGGACGGCCGCACCCTGGTGGTCAGCGCCAGCATCGGCATCACCGGGCTGATCGCCGAGGGCCAGGCGATCGACACCCTGCAGGCCGCGGACCTGGCCCTGTACCGCGCCAAGGAGGCCGGCAAGGCGCAGTACGCGCGCTTCTCCAGCGAGCTGCAGGCCGCCGCGCAGCGCCGCCTGGAGCTGGAGAGCGCGCTGGGCCAGGCGCTGGAGCGCGGTGAATTCAGCCTGCACTACCAGCCGATCCTGCGCATCGACGTCGACCCGCCGCGGCCCATCGCGGTGGAAGTGCTGCTGCGCTGGCAGCGCGACGGCCAGCCGGTGTCGCCGCTGCAGTTCATCCCGGCGCTGGAGGAGTCCGGCGAGATCGTCCGCGTCGGCGACTGGGTGCTGCGCGAGGCCTGCCGCCAGACCCGCGCCTGGCAGCGCGACGGCCAGGGCTGGCTGTACTGCTCGGTGAATCTGTCCATCCGCCAGCTGCAGCAGCCGGGCTTCGCCGAGCGGGTGCGGCAGATCCTCGCCGAGACCGGCCTGGCGCCGCAGAGCCTGGTGCTGGAGATCACCGAGAGCCTGATGATGCAGGACGGCGCCGAGACCCTCGCCTGCCTGCGCGAGCTGGCCGCCCACGGCGTGCGCCTGGCGCTGGACGACTTCGGCACCGGCTACTCGTCGCTGGGCTACCTCAAGCGCTTCCCGCTGGACCTGTTGAAGGTCGACCGCAGCTTCATCGGCAAGGTCCCCGACGACCCCGAGCTGAGCGCCATCTGCCGCGCCATCGTCGGCCTGGGCCGCAGCCTCGGCCTGGAGGTGGTGGCCGAGGGCGTCGAGCACCCCGAGCACCTGGAATTCCTGCGCAAGGAAGGCTGCCGCTTCGCCCAGGGCTTCCTGTTCAGCCCGCCACTGCCACCCGACGTCCTGCACCCCGCGGCCATGGAGACCCACCGATGAAGCTCAACCTGCCGGTCAGCGGGCGCCAGGTCGAGGTGCCGGCCAGCGCCAACATCCTCTCCACCACCGACCTCAAGGGCGCGGTCAGCCACGTCAACCCGGACTTCCTGGCCATCAGCGGCTTCAGCGCCGAGGAGCTGCTGGGGTACAACCACAACCGCGTGCGCCACCCGGACATGCCGCCGGCCGCCTTCGCCCACCTGTGGCGGACGCTGCAGGCCGGGCGCAGCTGGATGGGCCTGGTGAAGAACCGCTGCAAGAACGGCGACCACTACTGGGTGAGCGCCTTCGTCACGCCGATCCGCCACGGCGGCAAGGTGGTGGAGTACCAGTCGGTGCGCACCCGCGCCAGCGTCGCCGAGGTCGAGGCCGCCGAGCAGCTGTACGCGCGCATGCGCGCCGGCTGGCTGCCGCGCCGGCCACGCCTGGGCCTGCTGCCGCGGCTGCTCGCCGGCCTGGGCCTGGCGCAGGCCATGGGCGCGCTGCTGGCATATCTGGCGCCCGCGCCCTTGGCCTTCGGCCTCGCCCTGCTGCTTTCCGGCGCCTGGCTGGCGCACCAGTTGCAGCCGCTGCGGCCCCTGCTGGCGCGCGCCCGGCAGGTCGCCGACAACCCGCTGAGCCAGCGCCTGTACAGCGGCCGCATCGATGAATTCGGCGAGCTGGACTTCGCCCTGCGCATGCTCGAAGCCGAGACCGGCGCGGTGGTCGGGCGCATGGCCGAGGCCTCGCGCCAGCTCGCCGAACACGCCGGGCAGCTGGCCGGCACCGTGGCCGACAGCAGCGCCGGCACGCGCCGCCAGCAGCAGGAGACCGACCAAGTGGCCAGCGCCATGCAGCAGTTGGCGCAGAGCGTCCAGGAAGTGGCGCGCCACGCCCAGCACAGCGCGGTGGCGGCGCAGTGCAGCGAGCGGGTGACCCAGGCCGGCCAGGGCGAGGTGCAGGCCACCCGCGGCCAGCTCGCCGCCCTGGAGGACGCGGTGCGCCGCGCCAGCGAGGCGGTGGAGCAACTGCACGGGCACAGCGAGGGCATCTCGCGGATGCTGCAGGTGATCCAGGAAGTCGCCGGGCAGACCAACCTGCTGGCGCTCAACGCCGCCATCGAGGCAGCCCGCGCCGGCGAGGCCGGGCGCGGCTTCGCCGTGGTGGCCGACGAAGTCCGCGCACTGGCCTCGCGCACCGCCGACTCGGCATTGGATATCCACAGGCTGGTGGGCGACCTGCAACGCGGCGCCGGCGCCTCGGTGCAGGCCCTGCGCCACAGCTGCGAACAGGCCCACACCAGCCTAGACCAGGCCGGCCGAGCCGCCGGCGCGCTGGAGGAGATCGCCGGGCAGGTCTCGGCGATCCAGCGCATGAGCCTGGAGATCGCCGGGGCCATCGAGGAACAGGGCTGCGCCAGCGAGGAGATCGAACGCAGCCTGTTGGCCATTCGTGAGTCGGCCGACGGCAATGCCGCCAGTGCGAGCCATAGCCAGGCCAGTGCGGCGCGGGTGGCGGAGTTGGCGGCGGGGTTGAGGATGATGGCGGGGCATTTCTGGGAGGGGCGGCGCAACGCTTGAATGAAGGGCGCGGCTCTTCGTAGGAGCGAGCTTGCTCGCGAACAGTGCCCAGCTGTGACTTCGGTGTTTTGGCTTGGCTCCGTTCCCTCTCCCCAGCCCTCTCCCTGAAGGGAGAGGGGGCTTGTCCGTGCCGAGAGAAGTGATGGTTTCAGTCTGAAACCTTCGGTGTTGCCGGCTAACTCAGGAATACCCATGCACTCCGAACGGTCCCCTCTCCCTTCAGGGAGAGGGTTAGGGAGAGGGCGCTCTGAACCCCAACACCCGCAGCTCCCAGGAAACACCATTCGCGAGCAAGCTCGCTCCTACGAAAAGCCCCCAGCAGCACAGTTCCCCCTACCCCGCCCGCAACCCCCGCGCCGCGATGAACGCCAGAAACGCCTCCCGGCTCGAATACCGCGGCTGATACCCGAACTCCCGCTTCAACCTCGCATTGTCCAGCACCGGCCGGTAGCGCATGAAATCCACCTGCTCCGGGCCGAAGGGCGCCAGGCCCAGCGGCCGCAGCATGGCCAGCACGCCGCGCAGCAGCGGCGCCGGCAGGGTGCGGTAGGGTTTGCGCAGCAGCCCGGCGATCTCGCGCAGGCTCAGCGCGCCGTCGCCGGCCAGGTTGTAGATGCCCTCGCTGCCCTGCTCCAGGCCCTGGCGGATGATGTTCACCACGTCCTGGTCCCAGATGAACACGAAGCGGCTGCAGCGGCCACTTATCCCCAGCACCGAACGCCCCATGAACAGGTCGGTGACCGGGTTATGCACACCCCGGCCGAGGATGGTGCCGGGGCGCAGCACCAGCTGGCGCAGCTGTGGACAACTCTGCCGCAGGCCGGCCAGCAGCTGTTCGATCTCGTGCTTGTGGCGGGCGTAGAGGAACTGCGACTGGCCGCGCAGGGGCTGGTTCTCGTCGATCAGCTCGGCGTTGTCCGGGTGGAAACCGTAGGCCGCGGCGGAACTGGCCACCACCAGTTGGCCCACCTCGTGCTCCACCGCCGCCTCGAACAGCGCGCGGCTGCCGCCGACCTCGATGGTGTGCAGGCGGGTGGCGGACATCTGCGGCGGCGGATTGACCACCGAGGCCAGGTGCACGATGGCCTGCGGGCGCCACTGCCGCACGCACTCGCGGACCTGCCTGGGGTGGCCTATGTCCAGCTGCACCGGCTCGATGTTCGGCCGCAGGTGCTGCGTCGGCAGGCTGCGCACGTCGGCGGCCACCAGCGTCCAGTCAGCATGCTGGACCGCCAGTTCGTTGAGCAGGTTCTGGCCGATGTGGCCAGCCGCGCCGGTGATCAGGACGCGCATGGGTGCGGCCTCCGCGTTGGGCGATGCGGCAGGGCGTTGCCGCTAGCGAAAGGCCATCAATCACCCATCGCGCCACGCCTGATGATAGACCGGGCCCGGGCAGGTCGCAGCCCGTCGCCACGGGTGCCGCCCATGGGTAGGTGGATCAGCGGCAATCCGCTATTCTCCTGGCTTTGCTTTTTTCCAGGCTTGGCCCATGCGTTGGTTGTTCCTCCCCCTCCTGTTCCTGCTCGGCGGCGGCTGGTCGTTGGCCGATTCGCGCTCGACCGTGGAGGGCTACCAGCTGCAGAACGGCATGGGCGTGCTGTTCAAGCCGACCAGCCAGCGCGGCTCGGTGTCCATCCGCCTGGTGGTGGGCGTCGGCTTCTCCGACTTCACCTGCCATGACCGGCAACTGCCGCACCTGCTGGAACACCTGTTCTTCAGCGGCCTGGACGGCGGCGACGAGGCCGACCTGGAAGCGCGCATGCAGGCCCTGGGCGGCCAGTGGAACGCCTACACCAGCGAGGGCGACACCACCTTCGTCATCGAGGCGCCGGCGGCCACCCAGCGCCAGGTGCTCGACCTGCTGCTGGAAGTGCTCACCCGCACGCAACTGGACAAGGCCAAGGTAGAGGCCACCAAGCAGGTGCTGATCCGCGAGGACGGCGGCCACTACTCGCACCTGCAGCGCTTCCTCGACCACCAGAACACCAGCCGCCCGGGCCAGGAACAGCTGGCCGTGGAACTCGGCCTGGCCTGCGCCGAGCGCCCGCAGGTGGCGCACCTGACCCAGGCCCAGTTGGAGAAGCTGCGCAGCGACTGGTACGTGCCGGCCAACATGACGCTGATCGTGGTCGGCGACCTCGACCCGCGCCTGCCCGCCTACCTCAGCCACACCTTCGGCAGCCTGCCCGACCGGACCACGCCGGAACGCCGCGAACTGCCGGAAATGCAGGGCCCGGCGACGCGCCAGCGGACGCTGGACAGCGGCCTGTTCGGCGAGGGCGCGGTGGTGCACTGGATCTTCCCCGAGCCGGCCGAGGCCGACGGCGCCGCCCTCGACCTGCTGCAGGCCTACCTGAGCGACGCGCTCTATGCCGACCTGCGGGTCCATCGCGAGCTGTCCTACGGGCCCTGGAGCGAGCGCACGTCCTACGCCAACCAGGGCTTCCTCAGCCTCAACGCGGACATCGCCCGGGAAGATGAGGACGCCACCCTGAAGGCCCTGCGCGAGGTGGTGGAGAACATCCGCCAGCACGGCCTGGACGCCCAGCGTTTCGCCCGCATCCAGCGGGTGCAGCGGGCGCAGCTGGCCTGGAGCACGCCGAGCAACGCCAGCCTCGCCGACTACTACTGGGGCGCGCTGGGCGACTACGACGGCAGCCAGTTCCCCAACGAGGACCGGCGCCTGGCCAAGGTCAGCCTGCAACGGGCCAACGACACGGCGCGCCAGCTGTTCAAGGACGAAGGCTACCTGCGCATCGAGAAGCCGCTGCTGGACGACGACATGGTCTACCCGCTGGCCGCCGGCGCGGTGCTGTTGGTGCTGCTGCCGCCGGCGGCACTGTGGCTGTGGTGCCGCCGGCGCAAGCGCTGAGTCTTACAGCGCCAGGCGGCGGATCACCCGGGTGGCGTCGTCCGGGTCGCGCTGGGCGCGGAAGCCCAGTTCCACGGCGAGGTCGCGCATGTCGCGGTCGATGGCCTGGTCGATGCTGTACATCTGGACGAAGCCGTTGCGCCGCGCCACGTCGATCAGGTGGCGCATCAGCGCCTTGCCCAGGCCCCGGCGCTTCCAGTCGTCGGCGGTGGTCAGGGCGCATTCGCACTGGTTCGCGTCCACCTTGGCGTAGCGGCTGATGCCGATTTCGCGCAGTTCGCCGTCGTCGTGCACCAGGGCGACGAACGCCATGTTGTCCTGGTAATCCACGTCCATCAGGCTGTCGAGCAGCGCGTCGCTGATCTTCACTTCGCCGTGGAAACGCAGCTTGCGCGTCATCGGCGACAGGCGTTCGAGGAAGTTGCGCTCCAGTTCGCGGTCTTCCGCGCGCAGCGGGCGAATCAGCACGTGGCTGCCGTCGTCGAGCGTCTCGATCCAGTGGTCATGGCCGCCGGCGGCGAGCGCCGCGGCTTGCTGGTGCAGGGGGGTGGGCATGGCGTTGTCTCCGAGGAGAAGAAGGAAATGTCATTGACCTATCCTTCTCCTGCCGCCCCTGGCCACCCTTGACCGAGGTCAAGGCCGGCCGGGGTTGGCCAGTGGCAAAGCGCCGCAGGCCCTCAGACGCCAGCCAGCGCGCCGCCGGAAGTGGCCGCGCGGCCGCGGCGGCGGAACAGCACCAGGGTGGCGACCAGGCCCAGCAGCGCCGCGCCGCTCAGCCACAGGCCGGGGGCGGCCTTGTTGTCCAGGGCGTGGATGAGCCAGGTGCAGGCCGCCGGGGTGAAGCCGCCGAAGGTGGCGGTGGCCAGGCTGTAGGCCAGGGAGAAGCCGGTGGTGCGCACGTCCGCCGGCATCACCTCGGTCAGCGCCACCACCATGGCGCCGTTGTAGCTGCCGTAGAGGAACGACAGCCACAGCTCCACCGTCAGCAGGCGGGCGAAGCTGGGCTCGGCCACCAGCCAGGACAGCGTCGGGTAGGCGGTCAGCAGCGCCAGCACGGTGGCGGCGAGCAACAGCGGGCGGCGGCCGATGCGGTCGGACAGCGCGCCCATCACCGGCAGCCAGAAGAAGTTCGACAGGCCGATGCACATGGTCACCAGCAGGGCGTCGAAGTCCGACAGGTGCAGCTCGTTCTTGCCGAAGGTCGGGGTGTAGGCGGTGATCAGGTAGAAGGACACAGTGGTCATCACCACCATGGCGGTGCCGGCCAGCACCAGGCCGAAGTTCTGCCCGATGGAGCGCAGCACCTCGCCCAGGCGCGGGTGGTGCTTGCGCTGCTGGAAGGCCTCGGTCTCCTCCAGGGAGCGGCGGATGACGAACAGCGCCGGGACGATCATGCAGCCGACGAAGAAAGGCACGCGCCAGCCCCACTCGCCCATCTCCGCGGGGCTCAGCCAGTGGTTGAGGATGACCCCCAGCAGCCCGGCGAAGACCACCGCCACCTGCTGGCTGGCGGACTGCCAGCTGACGAAGAAGCCACGTTTGCCGGGGGTGGCGATCTCCGCCAGGTACACCGACACGCCGCCCAGCTCGACACCGGCGGAGAAGCCCTGCAGCAGGCGGCCGAGCAGCACCAGCAGCGGCGCCAGCGCGCCAAGGGTGGAATAGCCGGGGACGAAGGCGATCAGCAGGGTGCCCATGGCCATCAGCGCCAGGGTGATGATCAGGCCCTGGCGGCGGCCGTGGCGGTCGATGTAGGCGCCGAGGAAGATGGCCCCCAATGGGCGCATCAGGAAGCCGGCGCCGAAGGTGGCCAGCGACAGCATCAGCGAGGCGAAGGGGTCGTCGCCGGGAAAGAAGGTCTTGGCGATGGCGGTGGCGTAGAAGCCATACACCATGAAGTCGTACATCTCGAGGAAGTTGCCGCTGACCACGCGGAACACGGCCTTGGCCTTGGAATTCTTGGAAGCCATGGGAAACACCATTCTGACGATCACGGGGCCCTTCCCGGATGCGAGCAGGCAGGCAGCGGCCAGGAAGATATTTGTAACCCTATGTGTAAAAACTGCCCGAGATCAAATGAAAAATGGCTGAAAGGCCCGAATTACAAGGGTTTGAAAGGCTGGTGAAAGCTTCGTGACAGCTCGTCGGAAAATTCACAAAAAATCAGCAGACATGGCAAACGCCATTCCTGCCTAGGGATTGCTCGCCTGCAACCGGCGCCCCATTTCCGCTTCCCGTTCCCGCGCCAGCTTCACCTGGAACAGCTTCCATTCGCGCTCGATCACCGCGTAGGGCACGAACACGCTGATGCGCTTGGCGCCCTTGAGCCCCGGGTGCTGCACGCCGCCCCAGGCCGTGCCCTTGTAGCCGATGTTCATGCCCAGCACGCTGCCGTCGGCCGCCACCAGCGGCCCGCCGGACATCCCCTGGGCCAGGGCCGCGTCATGGATGCCGTACAGCTCTTCGTTGGGCTCGTTGAGGTTTCGGTAGGGCACCGGCCACACCCGCCCGCGGGAGCTCACCGGCAGCAGCAGGGTGCTGCTGCCCAGCGCCGTCACCACCTCGCCGTTGCGCGGCGCGCGCCAGTGCGGCAGCGGCCCGTCGGCCTTGCGGCGGATGAACACCAGGTCGCAGCGGGTGCTGCAGGAATAGGCCAGGTCCGACAGATAGGGCACGTGGGCCGCGGTCACCGCATAGTCGGCATTCCACTGCACCGCCGAAGCCACCATCAGCCCCGGCGCCGGCAGGCCGGACAACACGGTGAAATAACGCGAATTGAGCTGGCCATCGACTTCCGGCTTCACCCAGCCGTTGCAGCCGGCCAGCAGGGCGCACAGCGCCAGGCAGCTAACTTTCCCTCTCATTGCGATTTTCCTTAATTTGATTTGAGGAAAATCTAATTTCGATTAAAGGAAAGTTCTTATGGAAAATTAACCCTGTTAAGTGGCGCGAATCCTTAATTAAAAATCCAATTACCTAATTGTTTCTGAAAGAAACTTCAGAAGAATAAGGATATTCAAATATTTTCCGCTTTTGTTAATTAAACGGCCGGGCTTCAGCCGAAGAACCAGTAGCACACGCCGATGGACGCCAGCACCCCGGCAAGGTCCGCCAGCAGGGCGCAACCCACGGCGTGGCGGGCGCGCTGGATGCCCACCGAGCCGAAGTACACCGCCAGCACGTAGAAGGTGGTCTCGGTGCTGCCCTGCACGGTGGCCGCCAGGCGCGCGGCGAAGCTGTCCACGCCCTGGCTCTGCATGGTCTCCAGCAGCATGGCGCGCGCCGCGCTGCCGGAGAACGGCTTGACCAGCGCGGTGGGCAGGGCGTCGACGAAGCGAGTGTCCCAGCCCAGCTGCAGCACGCTCCAGCGGATGCCGCCGAGCACCAGCTCCAGGGCCCCGGAGGCGCGCAGCACGCCGACGGCGCAGAGCATCGCCACCAGGTAGGGCAGCAGGTTCTTGGCCACGTCGAAGCCTTCCTTCGCGCCTTCGACGAAGGTTTCGTACACCGGCACCTTCTTCAGCCAGCCGAGCACCAGGAACGCCACGATCAGGCCGAACAGGGTGAGGTTGCCCAGCAGCGAGGAGAGCTGCGCCAGCGCCGTGGCGGAAAGCCCGGCCAGCAGCGCCATGAAGGCGCCCAGGGCGAGGGCGCCGGGGATCAGGTAGGCGAGCACCAGCGGGTCCCACAGGCGCAGGCGCTGCATGACCGCCACCGAGAGCAGGCCGACCAGGGTCGAGGCGCTGGTGGCCAGGAGGATCGGCAGGAACACCAGGGTCGGGTCGGCCGCGCCCTGCTGCGCGCGGTACATGAAGATGGTCACCGGCAACAGCGTCAGCGACGAGGCGTTGAGCACCAGGAAGAGGATCTGCGCGTTGCTTGCCGTGGTGCTGCTGGGGTTGAGTTCCTGCAGCGCCTTCATCGCCTTGAGGCCGATGGGGGTGGCGGCGTTGTCCAGGCCCAGGCCGTTGGCGGCGAAGTTCAGGGTGATCAGGCCGATGGCCGGGTGCCCGGCCGGCACCTCGGGCATCAGCCGGCGGAACAGCGGGCCCAGCAGCCACGCCAGGCGCTCCACCAGGCCGGCCTTCTCGGCGATGCGCAGGAAGCCCAGCCAGAGCGTCAGGGTGCCGAACAGCAGGACCATGACCTCCACCGACAGCTTGGCCATGGCGAACAGGCTCTCGACCATGGCGGCGAACACGTCGGCCTGGCCGCCGAGCAGCCAGCGCGACAGCGCGGTGACCGCCGCGACCAGGAAAAAGCCGAGCCAGAGGCCGTTGAGCATGGGTATCCCCCCAAGGACGTTGGCCGCGATGATAACGGCGCGCGTCCATCGCTGCCAGAAACGCCAAGGCCCCGGACAGCGCCGGGGCCTTGCTGGTACGGCTTTTCGTAGGAGCGAGCTTGCTCGCGAACGGCTCCGCGGCGGGGCGGGTTCGCGAGCAAGCTCGCTCCTACAGGGGCGGCACAGAGTTAGTGCGCGGTGCTCTGCCGGGCGTCGCTCAGCAGCTCTTCGCCGCGGCCCTGTTCCACCGCCTGCCAGTAGAGCGCGCCCTGCTTGCCGTCGTAGATGCCTTCCCACTTGGAGATCACCAGCACCGCCAGGGCGTTGCCGATGACGTTCAGCGCGGTGCGCGCCATGTCCATGATGCGGTCGACGCCGGCGATGAAGGCCAGGCCTTCCAGGGGAATGCCGACGCTGCCCAGGGTGGCCAGCAGCACCACGAAGGACACGCCCGGCACGCCGGCGATGCCCTTGGAGGTGACCATCAGCGTCAGCACCAGCATCAGCTGCTGGCCGATGGACAGGTCGATGCCGTAGAGCTGGGCGATGAAAATCGCCGCGATGCTCTGGTACAGCGTCGAGCCGTCGAGGTTGAAGGAGTAGCCGGTGGGCACCACGAAGCTGCTCACCGCCTTGGGCGCGCCGTAGGCTTCCATCTTCTCGATGATGCGCGGCAGCACGGTCTCGGAGCTGGCGGTGGAATAGGCCAGGACCAGTTCGTCCTTGAAGATGCGCATCAGCTTGATGATCGAGAAGCCGAACAGCCGCGCCACCAGGCCCAGCACCATGAAGGCGAAGAAGGCGATGGCGAAGTACACCAGCAGCACCAGCTTGGCCAGCGGCAGCAGCGAAGCGAAGCCGAAGCTGGCGACGGTCACGGCGATCAGCGCGAACACCCCGACCGGCGCGTAGAGCATGATCATGTGGGTGACGCGGAACATGGCCTCGGCCACGCCCTGGAACATCTTCACCAGCGGCTCGCGGGTGGGCGCCGGCAGCGACGACAGGCCCAGGCCGAACATCACCGAGAAGAAGATGATCGGCAGCATCTCGCCGCGGGCCATGGCGGCGAAGATGTTCGACGGGATCAGGTTGAGGATGGTCTCGATGAACGCGTGGTGGTGTTCCACTTCCTTGGCGGTCTGCGCGTACTTGGAGATATCCACCGTGCCCAGGGTGCTCATGTCGATGCCGGCGCCGGGCTGGAACAGGTTGGCCAGCACCAGGCCGACGACGATGGCCACCGTGGTGATGATCTCGAAGTAGACGATGGTCTTCAGGCCGATGCGCCCGAGCTTCTTGGCGTCGCCCATGCCGGCGATGCCGACGATCAGCGAGGAGATGACGATCGGTACCACGATCATCTTGATCAGGCGGATGAAGATGTCGCCCGCCGGCTGCAGGATGTTGCTGATCCACCAGGCCTTCTCCGCGCTGAAGTGGTTCAGCACGGTACCCATGGCGATGCCCAGTGCCAGACCGATGACGATCTGCCAGGCGAGGCTGAGCTTGGCTTTGCCCATAGTGTGTTCACCCTTGGTTCTTGTGGAAGTCGGGGGTTTCGCCCGCCGCCGGGATGGCCGGGGTGGCGAAAAAAAGGGCGCATGATTCCCACCCCCCTTCTTCGCGTCTAATGCCGGAAACGGCTACCCCATGCACAATCGGCATGGGGAAAAGCAAATGGAACGGGTGTTCCAGGCCCGCGGGCCATTGCTTTTTTGCATGGGATTGGGCTGAAAAGACCGTGGCGGCCGCTTTTTTCGAACCCTGTGGATGGCAAGCGAGGCCCGGGGAGGCATTCGCTTTCCCTGCCGCGGGTGCGCTGCCGTGACGCAGGCGTGGGGACCTGCAGTTCGCGATGGATGGTCGTCCGGGTGACCAGGCGCGGCGGGGATATTTTAGGGGGCCAGGGGGGTGGGTCGGGGTTGATTGATATCAGGGAAGTTGGAGGTGGGGGGATGGGGCCTTAAGAGCGCCCTCTCCCTAACCCTCTCCCTGAAGGGAGAGGGGACCGTTCGGTGTGCTTGGATGTTCAGGAGTCAGTCGGCAACACCGAAGGTTTCCATTTGAAACCTTCCTTGTCTCGGCACGGACTGCCCCCTCTCCCTTCAGGGCGGGGCGCGCAGCCGAGGGCTGGGGAGAGGGGCCCTTCAAGCTCCACAAGCTCCATAACTGCCACAAGCTCCACAGAAGCCATCGAAGCTCCCCCTCGCAGCCTCACACCCGACCCGGCCCTCATCGGAGGCACTCCCTGTACCCCTGGGTCGCTGCGGGCTCACCACTCCCCCCAGCATCCCGGCCCCCTGGTCATGCGCCATTGCCGGCGCGGATTTCAGTACCAGTTCGCTGCTCGTCGAGCAACTGCTGCATGCCGGCGTCCGGCTCGCCCAGCCAGCGGAAGCTGGCGTGGCGGCTGGGCGACTTGTCCGGCGGCAGGTTTTCCGGCACCTGCACGTAGAGCGCGTAGGCGTCCTTCTTGTTCCAGCTGAAGGCCACGTAGAGGCGGTTGGCCGCGCAGTCGTGGGCCTTGCACAACTCGCCCACCAGGTATTTGTCGCCGTCCTCCTCTTCTACCTGCATGGGGGTGGCGGTGCCGTCCAGGTTCATCACCCAGTCGGGCAGCCGTTCTTCCTTCTTCACCAGGTCCTGCCAGGTCTCGCGGTACTGCAGGTCGCTGTCCAGCAGCTCGTTGAGGCGGTAGATGGCATCGTTGTCGGCCGCCCACCCCTGCCCGGCCGCCAGCAGCGGCAGCGCGAGCAGGAACCGACGCAGCGGGCGCGGCTCAGCCACGGCGCCGCCCGACGAAGAAGGAGATGACGAAGAGCACCAGGAACAGCACGAAGAGAATCTTGGCGATACTGGTCGCGGCGCCGGCGATGCCACCGAAGCCGAGTACCCCGGCGATGATGGCGATGATCAGGAATGTGAGAGCCCAGCTCAGCATGGAATGTCTCCTCTGTCATGGAAAGGCGGTGCGCGCCCCTCAGAACACCCAGCTCACCCGCGAGGTCTGGCGGACCACCGCGGTGCTGGCGGCCTCTTCCGTGATGGCCATTGGTCCGTCCTGCAGCCTGGATGGCTGTCCGAGGAAAGCGCTGGACACAGGTTCCTGCACCGGCGCGGCGGAAGGCTGTGGAGCGACCGGATACCAACGGTCCAGCAGTACGACCACGGCGACGGCCAGCAACAGCAGCCGCCCCAGCGAATCCCCCTTGGCTCCATCAGCGTTCATCGACGTGCTCCTCCCGAAGGACTGGTGATCGGCCGGTGCGGGTGCACCGGGCCTCCCGCAACCTGTCTCGCACGCCGCGTGCCAGGTCGATGACTTTGACTAATCCTTTTGAAAACAACGGCTTGTAAAAATCAGCGGGCCGCCGGCAGCGCGCATCCTGCACGACAGGCCGGTTCCGGCCGTGCGTTTTGCACGGGACCCGGCAGGCCGTTCCCCTTCCCACCCGCTTTCCTTCGCCAGAGGCGCCGATGTCCTTCAGAGATGCGTCTAACTTTCATTGCAACTTGCAAGAAATTTCCTGGACTAAAAGACGCATACGCGAAAGGAATTTCCTACTACGAGGCACCTCGAATGGACCCCATTCCGGAGACGCTTGGCCGAATCCTGCTGGTCGACGACGAACCCGCCATCCTGCGCACCTTCCGCTATTGCCTGGAGGACCAGGGCTACAGCGTGGCCACCGCATCCAGCGCGGCCCAGGCCGAGGCCCTGCTGCAACGCCAGGTCTTCGACCTGTGCTTGCTCGACCTGCGCCTGGGCGAGGACAACGGCCTGGACGTGCTGGCCCAGATGCGCCTGCAGGCGCCCTGGATGCGCGTGGTGATCGTCACCGCGCATTCCGCCGTGGACACCGCCGTGGACGCCATGCAGGCCGGCGCCGCCGACTACCTGGTCAAGCCCTGCAGCCCCGAGCAGCTGCGCCTGGCCGCGGCCAAGCAGCTGGAGGTGCGCCAGCTCACCGCGCGCCTGGAGGCCCTGGAGGGCGCCCAGGCCAGCCAGGCCGAGCAGCTCGAATCCCACAGCCCGGCGATGACCGCGGTGCTGGAGACCGCGCGCCAGGTGGCCGCCACCGACGCCAACATCCTCATCCTCGGCGAATCCGGCTCCGGCAAGGGCGAGCTGGCCCGCGCCATCCACGCCTGGAGCAAGCGCGCGAAGAAATCCTGCGTGACCATCAACTGCCCGTCGCTGAACGCCGAGCTGATGGAAAGCGAGCTGTTCGGCCACAACCGCGGGGCCTTCACCGGCGCCAGCGAGAGCACCCAGGGGCGGATCAGCCAGGCCGATGGCGGCACCCTGTTCCTCGACGAGATCGGCGACTTCCCGCTGCCGCTGCAGGCCAAGCTGCTGCGCTTCATCCAGGACAAGGAATACGAGCGCGTCGGCGACCCGGTGACGCGCCGCGCCGACGTGCGCATCCTCGCCGCCACCAACCGCGACCTGGCCGGCATGGTGGCCCAGGGGGCGTTCCGCGAGGACCTGCTGTACCGCCTCAACGTCATCGTCCTCAACCTGCCGCCGCTGCGCGAGCGCGCCGAGGACATCCAGGGCCTGGCCGAGCGCTTCCTCGCCCGCTTCGTCAAGGACTACGGGCGCCCGGCCCGCGGCTTCAGCCCGGCCTCGGCCGCGCTGCTGCGGCAGTACGCCTGGCCGGGCAACGTGCGCGAGCTGCGCAACGTGATCGAGCGCGTCAGCATCATCTGCAACCAGGAACTGGTGGAGCCCGAGCACCTGGGGCTCGGCGAGCAGAGCGGCGCCGCCGTCGTGCCGCGGGTCGGCGAGGCGCTGAGCCTGGAGGAGCTGGAGAAGGCCCACATCGCCTCGGTGATGGCCAGCGCCCCGACCCTCGACCAGGCGGCGAAGATCCTCGGCATCGACGCCTCCACCCTGTACCGCAAGCGCAAGCAGTACAACCTGTGAGGCGCGCGCTGACCCTGCGCTCGCGGATGTTCCTGAGCATCTCGGCGCTGATCACCCTGGCCCTGATCGGCCTGCTGCTGGGGGTGTTCAGCGTGATGCTGATGGGCCGCGAGCAGGAACGGCTGATCTCGCACAACTTCGCCACCATCGCCAGCAGCCAGCAGTTGCGCCAGTCCCTGGACGACCAGCTGGCCCAACTGCTCAGCGACAGCCCCGACGCGCAGCGCCTGGTGCTGCTGCGCGAGCAGTTCGACCGCTACCTCGCCGAAGGCCGGGCGAAAGCCGCCAGCGACGTCGAACGCACCCTCTACGAGCGCATCGACCAGGCCAACCAGGAGTTCCAGGGCCAGGTCAGCTCCTCCGGCAGCAACCGCTGGAGCCTGGTGGTGGAGAGCGACTTCAGCCGCACCTTCACCTCCCTGCACCAGTACCTGCTGGCGCTGCACAACCACGCCATCCAGACCATCAGCGACGCGGAGCGCAGCTCGCGCCGCCACGCCTGGCTGATCGCCAGCCTGCTGGGGCTGGTGGGCGTGGCCATGCTGGTGATCGGCTTCGTCACCGCCCACGGCATCGCCCGCCGCTTCGGCGCGCCCATCGAGGCCCTGGCGCAGGCCGCCGACCGCATCGGCAAGGGCGACTTCGAGGTCAGCCTGCCGGTCTCGCGGGAAGCCGAGATGGCCTCGCTGAGCCGGCGTTTCGGCCTGATGGCCCAGGCCCTGGCCGAGTACAAGGCGACCAACATCGAGGCGGTGCTGGCCGGCCAGCGGCGCCTGCAGGCAGTGCTCGACAGCATCGACGACGGCCTGGTGATCATCGACCGGCGCAGCCGCATCGAGCACGCCAACCCGGTGGCCAGCCGCCAGCTGTTCTCCCAGGCCGACCCCCATGGCCAGCTGCTGGGCGAGCTGATCGACAACCAGGAGCTGCTGCAGGCCACCGGCCTGGTGCTGCAGGGCGAGTCGATGGGCGACGATACGCCCCAGGACCTGCAGGTCGAGATCGGCGGCGAGAACCGCCTGCTGGCCTGGACCCTGGCCCCGGTCACCCACGACGACGGGCGCAGCATGGGCGCGGTGCTGGTGCTGCGCGACGTCACCGAACTGCGCGCCTTCGAGCGGGTGCGCAGCGAATTCGTGCTGCGCGCGTCCCACGAGCTGCGCACCCCGGTCACCGGCCTGCACATGGCCTTCGCCCTGCTGCGCGAACGCCTGGCGCTGCCCGAGGGCAGCCGCGAGCGCGAGCTGGCCGATACCGTGGACGAGGAAATGCGGCGCCTGGTGCGGCTGATCGACGACCTGCTGAACTTCTCCCGCTACCAGGACGGCCAGCAGAAGCTCGACCGCCAGCCCTGTGCGGTGGACGAACTGCTGGAGCAGGCGCGCCAGCGCTTCCTCGCCCGCGCCCAGGCCGAGGGCATCGGCCTGGGGATGGTGCTGGAGGACCAGTTGCCGGTCCTCAGCGTCGACCGCCTGCGCCTGGAGCGCGTGCTGGACAACCTGCTGGGCAACGCCCTGCGCCACACCCCGAAGGGCGGCAGCGTGCAGCTGCTCGCCCAGCGCCAGAGCCAATGGGTGATGCTGGCGGTGGAGGACTCCGGCGAGGGCATCGCCTACAGCCAGCAGGCGCGCATCTTCGAGCCCTTCGTGCAGGTGGGCCGGCGCAGCGGCGGCGCCGGCCTGGGCCTGGCCCTGTGCAAGGAAATCGTGCAACTGCATGGCGGGCGCATCGGCGTGCGCTCGCAGCCCGGCCAGGGCACGCGCATCTACATGCTGCTGCCGGTCTGAACCTTCGGCGCAACCATGGAGGTGGGCACCGCCAGCAGCAGCGCGGCGGTCTCCAGGTCCGGCACGCCGTCGAAGCGCGCCGGCCGGTAGCGCATCTGGAAGGCGGCGATGACGTTGCGCGTCGCTTCGTCCAGCTGGCCATCGAGCGGCACCGCGTAGCCATGCCGCGCCAACTGCTGCTGGAACCAGCCGGGCGCCGGCAGCTGGCCGTTCAGCTCGGCCAGGCGATGCGCCAGGTCGCCGGGCTGCGGCCAGGGGATCAGGCCGGCGTCGGCCAGGCGCTTCCAGGGGAAGGCCGGGCCCGGGTCGACCTTGCGCTGCGGGGCGATGTCGCTGTGCCCGAGGATGTGCTCGGCGGTGATGCCCTGGCGCTTGACGATGTCCTTCAGCAGCAGGATGAGAGCGTCGATCTGGCCCTGTGGATAAGGTGCCCACACCCGCCCTTCGGGGGTTTCGCGGTAGCCCGGGTTGACCAGCTCGATGCCGATCGAGGTGGAGTTCAGCCAGGTCCGTCCCTGCCACTCGCTCTGCCCGGCGTGCCAGGCGCGGCGGTTCTCGTCCACCAGCTGGTAGATGGTCGGCGGGTTGGCGCCGATCAGGTAGTGGGCGCTGACCTCGCCGCGGGTGAGCAGCTGCAGCGAGCGCGGAAGGTCGGCCGAGGTGTAGTGGATGATGACGTACTGGACACGGCTGTCCTGGTTGCGCGAGGGGTGCTCGCGGTCGATTTCCAGGCCGCCCCGGCCGGCGCAGGCGGCCAGCAGCAGGGTGGCGAACATCAGGCACAGGTGGCGCATGGTGGCTCCACGGTCATCCGACGATGTGCAGCACGCTACGCAGGTTCTGCAGCAGCATGTTGACGCTGAGCATGATCAGCAGCATGCCGGCCAGGCGCTCCACGGCGGTGAGCCCGCGCGGGCCGAGGAAGCGCTGCAGCAAGGAAGCCTGCAGCAGGATCAGCGCGGTCGCGGCCCAGGCCAGGATCACCGCCAGGTACAGCTCCCATAGCGGACCAGTGTAGGTGGTGCGCAGGGTGATCAGCATGGCCAGCGCCGAGGGCCCGGCCACCGCCGGGGTGGCCAGGGGCACCAGCAGCGGCTCGCTGTCGGGCATGTCGCCGAGCACGCCCTGGGGCGTGGGGAAGATCAGGCGCATGGCGACCACGAAGAGGATGATGCCGCCGGCGATCCCGGTGGCCTCCTTCGACAGGCCCAGGCCGGTGAGGATGTGCTCGCCCAGGGTGAGGAACAGCAGCAGCAGGCCGAGGGCGAACAGCAGTTCGCGCAGCGCCACCTTGAGCCGACGTTCGGCCGGCACCGACTTGAGGGCGGCGAGGAACACCGCGATGTTGCCGAAGGGGTCGGTGATCAGGAAGATCAGGACGGCGACGCCGAGCATGTGGATAACTCCAGGACAGAACGACCGGCGCCTGGACGCCGGGCAGAAAGCCGTCCCTGTGGATGAATCAGCCGGGGACGCGACGGCCGTGGGCGCCTGTGCATAACTTCACGGCAGGCGCCGCGCGGGTGTGGATGTTGGTTTATCCACAGTCCCTCAGGACTTCTTGATCTTCTCCGGGCGCTTCCAGCCCTCGATCACCCGCTGCTTGGCGCGGCCGACCGCGAGGGTCTGCGCCGGGACCTCGGCGGTGATGGTGGAACCCGCGCCGGTCGTGGCGCCGGCGCCGATATCCACAGGCGCCACCAGGGAGTTGTTGGAGCCGATGAACACGTCCTCGCCGATCACCGTGCGCCATTTGTTGGCGCCGTCGTAGTTGCAGGTGATGGTGCCGGCGCCGATGTTGGTGCGCGCGCCGACCTCGCTGTCGCCCAGGTAGGTCAGGTGGCCGACCTTTACGCCCTCGTGCAGGTGGGCGTTCTTCAGTTCGACGAAGTTACCCACATGCACCTGGCTCTCCAGCACGCTGCCGGGGCGCAGGCGGGCGAACGGGCCGACGTCGCTGCCGGGGCCGACGTCGGCGCCTTCCAGGTGGCTGTTGGCCTTGATGATGGCGCCGCGGCGCAGGACGCTGTTGCGGATCGTGCAGTTCGGGCCGATCTGTACTTCGTCCTCGATGTCCACGCGGCCTTCCAGCACCACATTGACGTCGATCTGCACGTCGCGGCCGGCGTTGACCTCGCCGCGCACGTCGAAGCGCGCCGGGTCCAGCAGGGTCACGCCCTGGGCCATCAGGCGGCGGGCGATGCGCAGCTGGTAGAAGCGCTCCAGCTCGGCCAGCTGCAGGCGGTCGTTGGCGCCCTGCACTTCCATGGCCGCCTGGGGTTGCGCGGTGGCCACGCGCAGGCCGTCGGCCACCGCCATGGCGATGACGTCGGTGAGGTAGTACTCGCCCTGGGCGTTGGCGTTGGACAGCCGGCCCAGCCAGCCTTCCAGGCGCTGGCGCGGCACGCAGAGGATGCCGGTGTTGCCCTCGCGGATGGCGCGCTGCTCGGCGCTTGCGTCCTTCTGCTCGACGATGGCCTTCACCTCGCCGTCCTGGCCGCGGATGATCCGGCCGTAGCCGGTGGGGTCGTCCAGCTCCACGGTGAGCAGCGCCAGTTGCTCGGCGCTGGCCTGCTGCAGCAGGCGTTCGAGGGTCGGCAGCTCGATCAGCGGCACGTCGCCGTAGAGGATCAGCACGCGCTCGGCGCTCAGGTAGGGCGCGGCCTGGGCCACGGCGTGGCCGGTGCCCAGCTGTTGTTCCTGGACCACGAAATTCAGGTCATCGGCCTGCAGGCGCTCGCGCACCCGTTCGGCGCCATGCCCGATCACCACGTGGATGCGCTGCGGGGCGAGGCCACGGGCGGTATCGATCACGTGGGCCAGCATGGGTTTGCCGGCGACCGGATGGAGGACTTTCGGCAGGGCCGAGCGCATGCGCGTGCCCTGGCCGGCGGCGAGGATGACGATTTCGAGGGACATGAAGTTGGACCGTCCTGGTAACGCTGGATGTAGAAAAAGAAAAAGGGTAGCCAAGGCTACCCTTTTCCCCTAGGTCGCTAAAGCCCGGGCCCCGGATTCGTCGCCGACTCCGAAAGCCCTGGCCGTTGCGAGCCGGCTCAGCCGCCGAACTTCTTGCGAACCTGCTGGACCGTGCGCAGTTGCGCTGCGGCTTCGGCCAGGCGGGCTGCAGCGGAGCTGTAGTCGAACTCGGCACCTTTGGCGTGCAGAGCCTTCTCAGCTTCCTTCAGCGCGGTCTGAGCGGCCGCTTCGTCGAGGTCGCTCGCGCGGATCACGGTGTCGGCCAGGACCTTCACCATGTTCGGCTGGACTTCGAGGAAACCGCCGGAGATGTAGTACACCTCCTGCTCGCCACCCTGCTTGACCACGCGGATCGGACCCGGCTTGAGCTCGGTGATCAGCGGCGCGTGGCCCGGGGCGATACCCAGATCGCCGAGGGAACCGTGCGCAACGACCATCTCGACCAGACCGGAGAAGATCTCCGCTTCGGCGCTGACGATGTCGCAGTGGACAGTAATAGCCATACCCTTGCCTCACGTAAGCGCCCGTTGCCGGGCGCACGGATTACAGCTTCTTCGCTTTCTCGATGGCTTCTTCGATGCCGCCGACCATGTAGAACGCCTGCTCCGGCAGGTGGTCGTAGTCGCCGTTGAGGATGCCTTTGAAGCCAGCGATGGTGTCCTTCAGGGAGACGTACTTGCCCGGCGAGCCGGTGAAGACTTCTGCCACGAAGAACGGCTGGGACAGGAAGCGCTGGATCTTACGAGCACGGGCCACCAGCAGCTTGTCGGACTCGGACAGTTCGTCCATGCCGAGGATCGCGATGATGTCCTTCAGCTCCTTGTAGCGCTGCAGGATGTACTGCACGCCACGAGCGGTGTCGTAGTGCTCCTGGCCGATGACCAGCGGGTCCAGCTGACGGGAGGTGGAGTCCAGCGGGTCGACGGCCGGGTAGATACCCAGCGAGGCGATGTCACGGGACAGTACCACGGTGGCGTCGAGGTGGGCGAAGGTGGTCGCCGGGCTCGGGTCGGTCAGGTCGTCCGCGGGAACGTAGACGGCCTGGATCGAGGTGATCGAGCCTTGCTTGGTGGAGGTGATGCGCTCTTGCAGCACGCCCATTTCCTCGGCCAGGGTCGGCTGGTAGCCCACTGCGGAAGGCATACGGCCCAGCAGTGCGGATACTTCGGTACCGGCGAGGGTGTAACGGTAGATGTTGTCGATGAACAGCAGTACGTCACGGCCTTCGTCACGGAACTTCTCGGCCATGGTCAGGCCGGTCAGCGCCACGCGCAGACGGTTGCCCGGCGGCTCGTTCATCTGGCCGTAGACCAGGGCTACCTTGTCGAGAACGTTGGAGTCCTTCATCTCGTGGTAGAAGTCGTTGCCCTCACGGGTACGCTCGCCCACGCCAGCGAACACGGAGTAACCGCTGTGCTCGATGGCGATGTTGCGGATCAACTCCATCATGTTCACGGTCTTGCCGACGCCGGCGCCACCGAACAGGCCTACCTTGCCGCCCTTGGCGAACGGGCAGACCAGGTCGATCACCTTGATGCCGGTTTCCAGCAGCTCGTTGCCGCCAGCCTGGTCAGCGTAGGAGGGAGCCTCGCGGTGGATACCCCAGCGCTCTTCCTCGCCGATGGGGCCGGCTTCGTCGATCGGGTTGCCCAGCACGTCCATGATGCGGCCCAGGGTCGCTTTACCGACCGGGACGGAGATGGCTGCGCCGGTGCTTTCCACGTTCAGGCCACGCTTGAGGCCTTCGGTGGAACCCATCGCAATGGAACGGACCACGCCGTCGCCCAGCTGCTGCTGGACTTCCAGGGTGGTGTCGACGCCCTGAACCTTCAGGGCCTCGTAGATGCTCGGCACGGCATCGCGCGGGAATTCCACGTCGATCACGGCGCCGATGATTTGAACGATACGTCCGCTACTCATGTCTGGTTCCTCTGAATTTTGAACCTGTTCTTACACCGCGGCAGCGCCGCCGACGATTTCCGAGATTTCCTGGGTGATCGCCGCCTGACGCGCCTTGTTGTAGACCAGCTGCAGTTCGCTGATCAGGTCACCGGCGTTGTCGGTAGCGTTCTTCATTGCAATCATCCGGGCCGCCTGCTCACAGGCGTTGTTCTCAACCACCGCCTGGTACACCTGGGATTCCACGTAGCGCACCAGCAGGCCGTCGAGCAGGGCCTTGGCATCGGGCTCGTAGAGGTAGTCCCAGTGGTGTTTCAGGTCTTCGTTGTCCTCGGCCACCAGCGGAACCAGCTGTTCCACGGTCGGCTTCTGGGTCATGGTGTTGACGAACTTGTTGGAAACCACGTACAGGCGATCGATACGCCCGTCCAGGTAGGCATCCAGCATGACCTTGACGCTGCCGATCAGATCGTTGATCGACGGCTCTTCGCCCAGGTGACTGATGGCTGCGACCACGTTGCCGCCATAGTTCTTGAAGAAGGATGCGCCCTTGGCACCGATCACGCACAGGTCGATCTCCGCGCCGGCTTCACGCTGGGCGGACATGTCCTTGACGAGCGCCTTGAACAGGTTGATGTTCAGGCCGCCGGCCAGGCCGCGATCGGAGCTCACCACGATGTAACCGACGCGCTTGACGGGGCGCTCGATCATGAACGGGTGACGGTACTCCGGGTTGGCGTTGGCCAGATGGCCGATCACCTGGCGAATGCGCTCCGCGTAGGGACGGCCGGCCGCCATGCGCATTTGTGCCTTGCGCATCTTGCTCACCGCCACCTTTTCCATGGCATTGGTGATTTTCTGCGTGCTTTTGATGCTCGCAATCTTGCTGCGAATCTCTTTTGCGCCTGCCATTTCACACCTATCGGGTTAGCAGGCGGGGGCCATTACCGGCCCCCGCTGCGGCTTACCAGGTTTGGGTGGCCTTGAACTTCTCGATGCCGGCCTTGATGCCCGCGTCGATTTCGTCGTTGAAGTCACCCTTCTCGTTGATCTTCGCCAGCAGAGCGGCATGCTCGCGCTGGAAGTAAGCGATCAACGCCTGTTCGAAGGCGCCCACCTTGGCGATCTCGACGTCCTGCAGGAAGCCACGCTCGGCGGCGTACAGGGACAGCGACATCTCGGCGATGGACATCGGCGCATACTGCTTCTGCTTCATCAGCTCGGTAACGCGCTGACCGTGCTCGAGCTGCTTGCGGGTGGCGTCGTCCAGGTCGGAAGCGAACTGGGCGAAGGCCGCGAGTTCGCGGTACTGCGCCAGTGCGGTACGGATACCGCCGGAGAGCTTCTTGATGATCTTGGTCTGGGCCGCGCCACCAACACGGGATACCGAGATACCGGCGTTGACCGCCGGACGGATGCCCGAGTTGAACATCGAGGTTTCCAGGAAGATCTGACCGTCGGTGATGGAGATCACGTTGGTCGGAACGAACGCGGACACGTCGCCAGCCTGGGTTTCGATGATCGGCAGAGCGGTCAGGGAACCGGTCTTGCCAGTCACGGCGCCATTGGTGAACTTCTCGACGTATTCCTCGGAAACGCGGGAAGCGCGCTCCAGCAGGCGGCTGTGGAGATAGAACACGTCGCCCGGGTAGGCTTCACGGCCCGGCGGACGGCGCAGCAGCAGGGAGATCTGGCGGTAGGCAACGGCCTGCTTGGACAGGTCGTCGTACACGATCAGGGCGTCTTCACCGCGGTCGCGGAAGTATTCGCCCATGGTGCAGCCGGAGTACGGCGCCAGGTACTGCAGAGCAGCGGATTCGGAAGCGCTGGCAACCACCACGATGGTGTTGGCCAGGGCGCCGTTCTCTTCCAGCTTGCGTACGACGTTGGCGATGGTCGATTGCTTCTGACCGATGGCCACGTAGACGCAGCGGATGCCGCTGTCTTTCTGGTTGATGATGGCGTCGACGGCCAGGGCGGTCTTGCCGATCTGACGGTCGCCGATGATCAGCTCGCGCTGGCCACGGCCTACCGGGATCATGGCGTCGACCGACTTGTAGCCGGTCTGTACCGGCTGGTCTACCGACTTACGCCAGATCACGCCCGGTGCCACTTTCTCGACGGCGTCGGTCAGCTTGGCATCGATCGGGCCTTTGCCGTCGATCGGGTTGCCCAGCGCGTCGACCACGCGGCCCAGCAGTTCCGGACCGACCGGAACTTCCAGGATGCGGCCGGTGCACTTGGCGTTCATGCCTTCTTTGAGGTCCTGGTATTCACCCAGTACCACGGCGCCGACGGAGTCTTGCTCCAGGTTCAGCGCCATACCGTAGACGCCGCCCGGGAATTCGATCATCTCGCCGTACATGACGTCGGCCAGACCGAAGATGCGCACGATGCCATCGGATACGGAAACGATGGTGCCTTCGTTGCGCGCTTGCGAGGCGACATCGAGTTTCTCGATGCGCCCCTTGATGATTTCACTAATTTCGGAAGGATTGAGTTGCTGCATGCCGCTGCCCCTTCAAACTCAAGATTTCAACGCTTCAGCCAGTTTCGCGATCTTGCCGCGCACCGAGCCATCGATTACCAAGTCACCGGCGCGGATCACCACGCCGCCGATCAGGCTCGCGTCTTCCGACGCATGGAGTCGCACTTCGCGACTGAGCCGGGCGCTGAGAGCCTTGGCGAGTTTGTCCTGCTGTTCCTGGTCCAGGGCGAAGGCGCTCACGACTTCTACCTCGACCAGCTTTTCCTGCTCGGCCTTGAGCTGCTCGAACATCTCGGAGATGGTCGGCAGCAAGTCCAGGCGCTTGTTTTCAGCCACGGTCCGCACGAAGTTCTGGGCCGGAGCATTGAGCTTGTCGCCACAGACGTCGATCAGGGCATCGGCCTTGGCCGCCGCGGTCAGCTGAGGCTCCTTGAGCAGCTGGCGCACGGTGTCGTCCTGCGACACTGCAGCCAGCACACCCAGAGCAGCGGACCAATCGGCCAATTGCTGATGAGCCTGGGCGTACTCGAAAGCCGCCTTCGCGTAAGGACGAGCCAACGTGGTCAGTTCTGCCATATCGCCCTCGCTTAGATCTCGGCGGCCAGTTGATCAACCAGCTGCTTTTGCGCGTTGGCATCGATCGAAGCACCCAGGATCTTCTCGGCGCCGGACACGGCCAGGGCACCCACTTGGGCACGCAGGGCATCCTTGACGCTGTTCAGTTCCTGTTCGATCTGGGCCTTGGCCTGGGCGATCATGCGATCGCCTTCGGCACGGGCCTGCTCACGGGCTTCATCAACGATCTGATTGGCGCTTTTCTTCGCCTGCTCGATGATTTCGGCCGCCTGAGCCTTGGCCTCGCGCAGTTGCTGGCCCGCTTTCTCGTGGGCCAGTTCCAGGTCACGAGCAGCACGGTTGGCTGCGTCCAGACCGTCGGCGATCTTCTTCTGACGCTCGTGCAGAGCCGCGATGACCGGAGGCCATACGAACTTCATGCAGAAGATGACGAAGATGGCGAACGCAATGGCCTGGCCGATCAGAGTTGCATTAATGTTCACGCCAACACCTCGCTCGTTCGTTGTCAGTCACGGATTTCCGGAGGCCGGAAATTAGTGGGCTACCTGAGCAATGAACGGGTTAGCGAAGGTGAAGAACAGTGCGATACCAACACCGATCATGGTCACGGCGTCGAGCAGACCGGCGACGATGAACATTTTCACCTGCAGCATCGGAACCATTTCCGGCTGGCGAGCAGCGCCTTCCAGGAATTTACCGCCCAGCAGGCCGAAACCGATGGCGGTACCCAGGGCACCCAGACCGATCAGCAGAGCAACGGCGATAGCAGTGAGTCCAACTACAGTTTCCATTTTTCCTCCCGACTTTCTGTCGTGTTGGTTAAGTTTTGAAGCAAGTTAAGGTGGTGAAACTTCCCTTCCGCCCCCGCCGACGTGGCGGGGAGCGGTCAGAATCTTTGGATCAGTGGCTGTCTTCGTGGGCCATCGACAGGTAGACGATGGTCAGCATCATGAAGATGAAGGCCTGCAGGGTGATGATCAGGATGTGGAACACCGCCCACGCCCAGTTCAGCACCACGCCCATGCCGCCCAGCCAGAGAATGCCGGAGCCGAACATGACGGCGATGAGGATGAAGATCAGCTCGCCGGCGTACATGTTGCCGAACAGACGCAGGGCCAGGGAAACCGGCTTGGCGATCAGGGTGACGAACTCCAGCAGGAAGTTCACCGGGATCAGGATGATCTGCACCAGCATGTTGCTGCTGTGGAACGGGTGCAGGGTCAGCTCGCCGAGGAAGCCGCCGATGCCCTTGACCTTGATGCTGTAGAAGATGATCAGGGCGAACACCGCGATGGACATGCCGAAGGTGGCGTTCGGGTCGGTGGTGGCCACAGCGCGGAAGAACAGGTGCTCGTTGCCGGTGATCTTCGCGGCGGCCAGCGGCAGGAAGTCCACCGGCACCAGGTCGATCAGGTTCATCAGGAAGATCCACACGAACACGGTCAGCGCCAGCGGTGCGATCAGCGGGTTACGGCCGTGGAAGGTGTCCTTCACGCTGCCGTCGACGAACTCGACCATGACCTCGACGAAGTTCTGCAGGCCACCCGGAATACCGCTGGTGGCCTTCTTGGCCGCCATGCGGAAGATCAGGATGAACACCAGGCCGAGGAATACCGACCAGCCCAGGGTGTCGATGTGGAATGCCCAAAAGCCCATTTCCTTGGCTTGTTCGGCTGTGTGGGCGAACCCCCAGCCACCTTCCGGCAGACGACCGAAGGTCAGGTTCTGCAAGTGGTGCTGGATGTAACCCGAAGCGCTTTCTGCTGCCATGTTTGCCTCAATCGCTCTAAGGTCTTGTAAATGTGTGTCCCATCAGCAGGGGTGCGCACCAGCTGACCATCAGAGTCAGCAGGTAGAGGCCGAACAGAGCCAGGGGCTCCAGCGGCTTCACGCCTGCGAACGCCAGTGCGAAGAGCACTGCCGTCAAAACCAGCTTCCCGGCCTCGCCCGCATAGAAGGAGCGGACGATCATCTGAGCCGAGCGCGCTCCGCTATAGCGGAACGCCTTGTATGCGAAATAAACGTTCGGCAGCCAGGCGATCAGTCCGCCGAGCAGACCAGAATAGCCGGCAACCACGCCCCGGGAGAAAAACAGGACGGCAGCCCCCAGAAGCACCACGGCCAGCTGGACGAGCAACAGGCGCAAGGCCGGTTGGCGATGGAAGGGCAGGCGGTTCGGCTTGCTGGGTTCCATCTGTCTCAAAGTCCTCTGGCGTCGGCTTCGCAAATCAACAACTTGGCATACTTTGTGCCGACAAAATTGCGCGCAGAGTATAGGGGGCCGGGCATACCCATTCAACAGCCGGGTAGTGATTTCCGACTATCGCTACACAGACGATGGTCTTAGCGGATGTGGGCCAGAACCCCTTGCAACTCGTCCAGCGAGTTGTAGCGGATCACCAGTTGCCCCTTGCCCTTCTGGCCGTGGCGAATCTGCACCGGAGCGCCCAGGCGCTCGGCCAGGCGCTGTTCCAGGCGGCTGATGTCGGGGTCGGACTTGACCACCTTGGCAGGTTCGCTGGGGGCGTTGAGCCAGTGGCGCACCAGTGCCTCGGTCTGGCGCACGGTGAGGCCGCGTGCGACAACATGTCGCGCACCTTCCACCTGCCGCGCCTCGGGCAGACCGAGCAGCGCGCGGGCATGGCCCATCTCCAGGTCGCCGTGGGAAAGCAGCGTCTTGATCTCCTCGGGCAGGGCGATCAGGCGCAGCAGGTTGGCCACGCTGACGCGGGACTTGCCGACGGCGTCGGCGACCTGCTGCTGGGTCAGCTGGAACTCCTGCTGCAGGCGTTGCAGCGCGACGGCTTCCTCGAGGGGGTTGAGGTCCTCGCGCTGGATGTTCTCGATCAGCGCCATGGCGATGGCGGCTTCGTCCGGCACCTCGCGCACCAGCGCCGGGATGGTGTCCAGGCCGGCCTGCTGGGTGGCGCGCCAGCGGCGCTCGCCGGCGATGATCTCGTAGCGGCCCTTGTCGACGGGGCGCACCACGATGGGTTGCATCACCCCCTGGGCCTTGATGGACAGGGCCAGCTCTTCCAGAGCCTGGGGGTCCATGTCGCGGCGCGGCTGGTACTTGCCGCGCTGGATCAGGTCCAGCGGCAGGTGCTGCAGTTCCTTGCGGTCCGCCTGGACGGCTTCTTCCTGCAGGGTGGCGGCGCTGGAGCCACTGAGCAGGGCGTCCAGCCCGCGTCCGAGACCTCGTTTCTTAACGGCCATGCGGGTTCCTTAATGGGTCATGCGGTGGCGGCTTTGCGGGCGGCGCGCTGTCGGCGCGAGAGTTCGCCGGCCAGCGCCAGGTAGGCCATGGCCCCGCGCGATTGCTTGTCGTAGACCAGCGCCGGCATGCCGAAGCTGGGTGCCTCGGCCAGTCGCACGTTGCGCGGGATCACGGTGGTGTAGAGCTTGTCGCCGAAGTGTTCCTGCAACTGCGCGCTGACGTCGTTGGTCAGGCTGATGCGCGGATCGTACATGGTCCGCAGCAGGCCCTCGATGTTCAGCGTCGGATTCAGACGCTCGGCGATGCGCTGGATGCTGTTCATCAGGTCGGTCAGGCCTTCCAGCGCGTAGTACTCGCACTGCATGGGAATGATCACGCCGTCGGCGGCGGAGAGGGCGTTGACCGTGAGCATCGACAGCGACGGCGGGCAGTCGATGAGGATGTAGTCGTAGTTCTCGCGCACCGGGGCCAGGGCCTGGCGCAGGCGGTGCTCCTTCATGTCCATCTCCAGCAGCACCACTTCCGCGGCGGTGAGGTCGCGGTTGGCCGGGAGGATCTGGTAGCCGCCGTGCTCGGAGAACTGCATGGCCTGGGCCAGGTCGGCCTCGCCGGTGAGCACGTCGTAGATGGAATATTCCAGGGACAACTTATCCACACCGCTGCCGGTGGTGGCGTTGCCCTGTGGATCGAGGTCGATCAGCAGCACGCGGCGCTTGGTGGCGACCAGCGAGGCGGCGAGGTTGATGCAGGTGGTGGTCTTGCCGACACCGCCCTTCTGGTTGGCGATCGCGAATACCTTAGCCATGGTTTTCCCCCGTCCCCGTCATGCTCCGGCGCAGTATCAGCAGATGCCGCTGGCCTTGGCAACCCGGCACGCTGAGGGCGTGCTCGGCTTCGACCCGGAAATCTTCCGGGAGTGCCGTCAGCTCCTGCTCCGGGTGCACGCCTTTCATCGCCAGCCAGCGGGTCTCGCCGTCGCCGAGGTGGCGGGTCCAGTTGCAGAAGTCTTCCAGGCTGCTGAAGGCCCGGGAGACGATGCCGTTGAATGCCCGGTCCGGCTGGTAGGCCTCGACCCGGCTGTGGATAACTTCCAGGTTGTGCAGCTTCAGTTCCAGCTTCACCTGGGTGAGGAAGCGGGTCTTCTTGCCGTTGCTGTCGAGCAGCGTCAGGCGCTTGTCCGGGAACAGGATCGCCAGCGGGATGCCGGGCATGCCGCCGCCGCTGCCGACGTCCAGCCAGTTGTCGCCGCCGGCGGCGACGAAGTGCGGGACGACGCTGAGGCTGTCGAGCAGGTGGCGCGAAACCATCTCGTCGATGTCGCGCACCGCGGTGAGGTTGTAGGCCTTGTTCCACTTCGCCAGCAGGGCGAGGTAGGCGAGCAGGCCCTGGCGGCCGGCTTCGTCGAGTTCGACGCCGAGCGCCGCGGCGCCACGCACGAGCTCGTCGGCGTGGGCTTGGGTGACCTGGGACATCAGGCGCTCTGCTCCAGTTGGCGGCCGCTGGCGCGTTTCTTCAGGTGGATCAGCAGCAGCGAGATGGCCGCCGGGGTGACACCGGGGATGCGCCCGGCCTGGCCGAGTGTCTCGGGGCGGGCCTGGCCGAGCTTGTTCTGGATTTCCTTGGACAGCCCGGAGATGCCCGTGTAGTCGATATCCACAGGCAGGCGGGTGTCCTCGCTGGCGCGCAGGCGGGCGATCTCTTCCTGCTGGCGGTCGATGTAGCCGGCGTACTTGGTGCGGATCTCCACCTGCTCGGCGACCTGCGGGTCCTCGGCGCCGGCGCCGGTCACTTCGGCCAGGCTGGCGTAGTCGATTTCCGGGCGGGCCAGCAGGTTGAGCAGGTTGTACTCGTGGGCCAGCGGGGTGCCGAAGCGCTCGGCGATGGCATCGCCCTGCGGGGTGTTCGGCCGCACCCAGGTGCTTTTCAGGCGCTGTTCTTCGCGCTCGATGCCTTCGCGCTTGGCCTCGAAGGCCGCCCAGCGGCGGTCGTCGACCAGGCCCAGCTCGCGGCCTTTCTCGGTCAGGCGCAGGTCGGCGTTGTCCTCGCGCAGGATCAGCCGGTATTCGGCGCGCGAAGTGAACATGCGGTACGGCTCCTGGGTGCCCAGGGTGATCAGGTCGTCCACCAGCACGCCGATGTACGCCTCGTCGCGGCGCGGGCACCAGGCCTCGCGGCCCCGGGCGCGCAGCGCGGCGTTGGCGCCGGCGAGCAGGCCCTGGGCGCCGGCCTCTTCGTAGCCGGTGGTGCCGTTGATCTGGCCGGCGAAGAACAGGCCGCCGATGACTTTCGTCTCCAGGCTGTACTTCAGGTCGCGCGGGTCGAAGTAGTCGTACTCGATGGCGTAGCCCGGGCGCACGATGTGGGCGTTTTCCATGCCGCGGATCGAACGCACGATCTGCAGCTGCACGTCGAACGGCAGCGAGGTGGAGATGCCGTTGGGGTACAGCTCGTGGGTGGTCAGGCCCTCGGGCTCGAGGAATACCTGGTGGCTGTCCTTGTCGGCGAAGCGATGGATCTTGTCCTCGATCGATGGACAGTAGCGCGGGCCGATGCCTTCGATAACGCCGGAGTACATCGGCGAGCGGTCGAGGTTGGCGGCGATGATCTCGTGGGTGCGCGCGTTGGTGTGGGTGATCCAGCAGCTGACCTGGGCCGGGTGCTCTTCCTTGCTGCCGAGGAAGGACATCACCGGGATCGGGGTGTCGCCGGGCTGCTCGGTCATCACCGAGAAGTCCACGCTGCGGCCATCGATGCGCGGAGGCGTGCCGGTCTTCAGGCGGCCGACGCGCAGCGGCAGTTCGCGCAGGCGCTTGGCCAGGGCGATGGCCGGCGGATCACCGGCGCGGCCGCCGGAGTAGTTCTGCAGGCCGATGTGGATAAGTCCGCCGAGGAAGGTGCCGGCGGTCAGTACCACCTGGTCCGCGTGGAATTTCAGACCCATCTGAGTCACCACGCCGCGCACCTGGTCCTGCTCGACGATCAGGTCGTCGCAGGCCTGCTGGAATATCCACAGGTTCGACTGGTTCTCCAGGATCTCGCGCACCGCGGCCTTGTACAGCACGCGGTCGGCCTGGGCGCGGGTAGCGCGCACGGCTGGGCCCTTGCGGCTGTTGAGCACGCGGAACTGGATGCCGCCCTTGTCGGTGGCATGCGCCATGGCGCCGCCCAGGGCATCGATTTCCTTGACCAGGTGGCTCTTGCCGATACCGCCGATGGCCGGGTTGCAGCTCATCTGGCCCAGGGTTTCCACATTGTGGGTGAGCAGCAGGGTCTTCACGCCCATGCGTGCGGCCGCCAGCGCGGCCTCCGTGCCGGCATGGCCACCGCCGATCACTATCACGTCAAAACGGGAAGGGAAATCCACCACGCACCTCGTGCCTGTCGATCAGGGAAAGAAAAAGAGAGCCGTACAGTATAGGGGCTTAGCCCTGCCGATTGAAGGGACCTGTATGAAAAGTAGCCAATCGGCCTTTCGTGCGTCACACGAGGGAGTGCTTCATTCACAAAAATAAAGAGAGAGGGAATTTTTAAATCTTTTTAGAGCTAGTGATTATGTTTGGTGTGGACAATTTTTGTGGATAAGTACCTTGAGCCCTTCTGCAGCGATATTTACAGCGAAGGATAAACCTGTGCCGAAGGTGTCCGGAAGCGGGGTATTTCCGGTTGAACGCCTGTGTATGGAAAGCAGGGTTATGCACAGGCCGGTTATCCCCCGTTTTGACCACCGGGTTGTCTACGTAGCTATACGGTAGTTTTCCACAGGGTTCGGGGCGGCATGTGAATAGGTTGATCCAGGCCAGATTCCACGGTGGTTTCGTTGTTTACGCCGATAGATCAATCCACAAGCTGCCAGGGATATGGGCAAGGAAAGGGGCTATCCACAGGCCATTTCTTCCTGTGTTCAAACCAAGACGTGGGGAACGGGCACTGCTCTTCGTAGGAGCGAGCTTGCTCGCGAACCCCTGGGAATGAGTTCCTGGACAGAAGCGAGCGTGTACCATCGCCACTCTTCACCCGAACCAAGACAGCCAGTCATGAGTGAATACCAGTACTACGAATTCGCAGCCATCGATCGGCCGCTCACTCCGCAAGAGATGGCCGAACTGCGAGCCAGGTCCGGTCGTGCCGTCATTACTCCGACCGCTTTCACCAACCATTACAACTGGGGTGACCTCAACGGCGACCCGGATGAGTGGATGCGGCGCTATTTCGACGCCTTTGTCTATTTCGCCAGTTTTGCCAGCTGCCGGCTGTCGTTGCGGCTGCCCAGGTCCGCCCTCCCGGCGGAACGGGTATTGCCCTTCGCCATCGCCTCCTTCAGTTTTTCCATCGTCGCCAGCGATTCGCATTGGTGCTTCAACTGGATGCTCGACGAGACCGAGAACTTCGATCGTTTCGCCGTGGACAATGGCACGCAGTGGATGCCGCGCCTGCTGCCATTGCGGGAGGAATTGCAGGGCGGCGACCTGCGCCCGCTCTACCTGGGTTGGCTGGCGGATGCGCCTTTCCTGGAAGCTGAGGATGAGGAACCCGAGGTCCCGCCAGGCCTGACGGAGTTATCCACAGCGCAGCAAGCCCTGGTGGAGTTCCTCGAGATCGACCCGGACCTGCTGGACGCGGCTGCGGAGCCATGCGCTGGGACCGCCAGGCGTCGCGTGGCCGAACTCTGTGAACGCGCGGAGGCGATCGCTTCGGCCCGTTAGCGAAGTCACTGGAGAGTTTGTTTTCAGGCGCAAACCCGATAGGGGCGAGACGCAGGGCTCGAGTCAAGGCTATGGGTTGTTGCGGCAAAGGCTTGGCCGAGATTCTGCTGGAATTGGCGTATCGCTTTAGCGCGGACGCGGATAGCCAATGCTTTGAGCCAAGGCGGCGGGTGGCCTTGGTAAAGTTCAGCTTAGTACCAGCCAGCGATAGAGTGACTAACACGCCCGACAGCAGATCAGCCATGAACTCGGGCATGAAAGGTTGAAAGTGACGTCGATCTATCTGGGAACCTGAGGCTTATCCGTCATCTTGAGCCTTCGGATCACTGGCTGCCAGATTTTTCACTGCCTTGTCGAAGTCACTTTCAAACAGTCGATCCTGCACAATTCTGTACTTCTCAAATTCACTTTCTGCATGTGTCTGGGCAAGTTTCGCAGAAATCTTGCCGCTGTCCTGTAGCACTTCCCGGTCATCAAACTCCAGGAAGGCGTCCAGACGCTTGGACCAGTCTTCCATACTCATGGGGATCTTGCGGCGAGCACGATCCTCGGCCAATTCCAGGTAGGCGTTGACGATACGGCCCAATGAATCCAACTCGTCCTTGGTCAGGTAGTTCTTGGCCACGGCCACATCGGTTTTCAGAATCTTTCCTTCGGGCGCGTTCGCCCAGGAAGTCAGCCCCATATGTGACTTGCTGCTATCGGCCCGCTTACGGATCAACTCTGCAGCGGTATGACCGTGGATGGCGTAATGCAGTTTGTTCTGTACTTTGGCGAAGAATGCCTTGGTCGTCGGTGCGTCCTTGTTGTAATCCACGCTGGTGGCGTAGATGTCGGTGATCTTCTGGTAGAAACGTCGCTCGCTGAGGCGGATCTCGCGGATTTCCGCCAGCAGCCGCTCGAAGTAGTCCTCGCCCAGGAAGCTGCCGTTTTCCATGCGCTGACGATCCAGCACATAGCCCTTGATGGCGAACTCGCGAAGAACACCAGTCGCCCACTGGCGGAACTGCGTTGCGCGTATGGAGTTGACCCGGTAGCCGACGGAAATGATGGCGTCGAGGTTGTAGAAATCCACCGCCCGGGACACCTCCCGCTGGCCCTCCTGCTGAACTATCCGGAATTTCCGGATAGTTGCCTCAGGCGCGAGCTCATGACTGGCAAAGATGTTCTTCAGGTGCTCGCTGACGGTGCGCACATCCACCCCGAACAGTTCGGCCATCAGCTTCTGAGACAGCCACAGGGTTTCGTCCTCATAGCGGGCCTCGATGCTCTGTTCGCCGGCCTGGCCAGTGAAGATCAGAAACTCGGCCGTGCTGTTGCGGATCAGTTTTTTGCCATTCATACCAAGCCCCCTATGCAGTCATCACTTCGACCAAGCGCTCGACAGTGATTCCGCCTGCTTCAGCACCAGTTCGATGGCGGTAAGTGCTGCCCTGCCAGCCCAGCGCCTCAAGCTGGCGCTGAGATTGTCACGAGCCAGTTCCTGGGGTTGCCAGCGCACTTTGCGTGCCAATGGCATGCCTTGCTCGACCCATTCGGGATGGTGTTCGGAAGGCCCGTTGACTTGACCCACCATGTAGGCGCGGTTGGCTGGGGAATAGGTAATGGCCCAGTCCCCGTCCTGAATCTCATTGACGAAGCGCCACATTTGCGAGGCGCCAGAGATCACGGAACCTTGCTTCATTTGCGGCTCGGCCGATTGGTACAAGGCGATCAGTTGCTTGCGGGCAATTCCCGGTTTAGCTTGCGCCGAGATTTGTCGCCAGCCGATCGCTGCAATTCCGTGTTCTCTGAAGGCTTCATACAGACTTCCGCCTTCACCGCGTACCATCCACATCCGCGCCATACACGATCCTTAAAGATTTGCAGATTAAAGAGGGATGATGAGGCGCTCTACTTTACGGGGCCATCAAGCCTCACTTCCCGATGCAGAAACTGGAGAAGATCCGCCCCAGCAGATCATCGGAGCTGAACGCCCCGGTAATCTCGCCCAGGGCCTGCTGGGCATGGCGCAGGTCCTCGGCGAGCAGTTCGCCGGCGCCGGCCAGCAGCAGCTGGGCGTGGCCGTGGTCGAGGTGCTGGCCGGCCTGGCGCAGGGCTTCCAGGTGGCGGCGGCGGGCGCTGAAGCTGCTTTCGGCGGTCTGTTCGAAGCCCATGCAGGCCTTCAGGTGTTCGCGCAGCAGGTCCAGGCCGTCGCCGGAGCGTGCGGAGAGGGTCAGGGTGACGTGGCCGTCGGCGCTTTCCTCGATGCCCACCGGGCTTGTGGATAAGTCGGCCTTGTTGCGGATCAGGGTGACCCGCGCCGGGTCCGGGCGTTCGTCGAGGAATTCCGGCCAGAGGGCGAAGGGATCGGCGGCCTCCGGCGCGGTGGAATCGATCACCAGCAGCACCCGGTCTGCCTCTCCTATGGCCTTGAGGGCGCGTTCCACGCCGATCTTTTCCACATGGTCCTCGGTGTCGCGCAGGCCGGCGGTATCCACGACGTGCAACGGCATGCCGTCGATGTGGATATGTTCGCGCAGCACGTCGCGGGTGGTGCCGGCGATGTCGGTGACGATGGCCGCTTCGCGCCCGGCCAGGGCGTTGAGCAGGCTGGACTTGCCGGCGTTGGGGCGGCCGGCGATCACCACCGTCATGCCGTCGCGCAGCAGCGCGCCCTGGCCGGCCTCGCGCAGCACGCCGGCGAGTTCGGCGCGGACCTTGTCCAACTGCGACAGCACGTGGCCATCGGCGAGGAAGTCGATTTCCTCCTCGGGGAAGTCGATGGCCGCCTCGACGTAGATGCGCAGCTGGATCAGCTGTTCGGTGAGCTGGTGCACGCGCCGCGAGAACTCGCCCTGCAGCGAGCGCACGGCGTTGCGCGCGGCCTGGGCCGAGCTGGCCTCGATGAGGTCGGCGATGGCCTCGGCCTGGGCCAGGTCGAGCTTGTCGTTGAGGAAGGCGCGCTCGCTGAACTCGCCGGGGCGCGCCTGGCGCGAACCCAGTTCCAGGCAGCGCTGCAGGAGCATGTCCAGCACCACCGGGCCGCCGTGGCCGTGCAGTTCCACCACGTCCTCGCCGGTGAAGGAGTTCGGTCCGCGGAAGAACAGCAGCAGGCCTTCGTCGATCACCTCGCCCTGGTCGTCGTAGAAGGGTCCGTAGTGGGCGAAGCGCGGCTGCGGCTCGCGGCCGCTGAGGCTGATGGCGATGGGCAGCGCCCGCGGCCCGGAGACGCGGACGATACCCACGCCGCCCCGGCCCTGGGCGGTGGCGACGGCGGCGATGGTTTCACGGGCTGCGTTCATGGCTTTCCTCCGGATAGCAGAACGCCCCACGAGGGGGCGTTCTGAAGGTGGTTCGACAGCGCGGGGATCAGGCGGCCTTGGCCTTGCTCGTGGCGCGTTCGATCTGCCGGGTAATGTACCACTGCTGGGCAATGGACAGGCAGTTGTTGACCACCCAGTACAGCACCAGGCCGGCCGGGAACCACAGGAAGAAGAAGGTGAAGACGATCGGCATCAGCTTCATCACCTTGGCCTGCATGGGGTCCGGCGGGGTCGGGTTGAGCATCTGCTGGACCAGCATGGTGGCGCCCATGATGATCGGCAGGATGAAGAACGGATCCTTCACCGAGAGGTCGGTGATCCAGCCCAGCCACGGGGCCTGGCGCATCTCGACGCTTTCCAGCAGTACCCAGTAGAGGGAGAGGAACACCGGCATCTGCACCAGGATCGGCAGGCAGCCGCCCAGCGGGTTGATCTTCTCCTTTTTGTACAGCTCCATCATCGCCTGGGACATCTTCTGGCGATCGTCACCGTGCTGTTCCTTGATCGCGGCCATCTTCGGCGAGACGGCACGCATGCGCGCCATCGACTTGTAGCTGGCGGCGGACAGCGGGAAGAAGGCCAGCTTGATGACGATGGTCAGCAGGATGATCGACCAGCCCCAGTTGCCGACCAGGCCGTGGATATGTTGCAGCAGCCAGAAGATCGGCTGGGCGATGAACCACAGCGGGCCGTAGTCGACGGTCAGCTCCAGGCCCGGGGACAGCTCGCCCAGGTATTTCTGCAGCTTGGGACCGGCATACAGGGTCAGGCTGGTCTCGCCCTTGGCGCCGGCGGGCACGCTGAGGGTCGGGCCGGTGAAGCCGACGATGTAGTTGCCCTGGGCGTCCTTGCGCGTCATCACGTTGTGGGTATCGCCCTTGGCGGGCACCCAGGCGGTGACGAAGTAGTGCTGCAGCCAGGCTACCCAGCCGCCCTGCAGGCTCTGCTTGAAGGGCTCCTTGTCCATGTCCTTCATGGACACTTTCACGTAGGGCTTCTCCGGGGTCCAGACCGCGGCGCCCAGGTAGGTGGACACGCCGGTGGCGGTGGTGGACGACGGATCGGCGCTGGCGTCACGCTTGAGCTGGGCGAACAGCGAGGCGCTCCAGGGCTTGGCGCTCTGGTTGTCGATCAGGTAGGTGACGTCGATCTGGTAGGCGTTCGGGTTGATGCAGTCGAGCTTCTTCTGCGCCTTTTCCTTGTCGCTGCAGTCGGTCTTCAGGCCGCGGTGGAAGGTGAAGCGCTTGATGTAGCTGACACCGTCGCGGGCGAAGTTCAGGTCGACCACCAGTTGGTCCTGGCCGTCGGCCAGCTGGTACTGGGGCTTGGCGCTGCTGTACAGCGGGCGGCCGGCGACGGCGGCGTCCGGACCGTCGGTGCCGGTCAGGCCGCTCTGCGCCAGGTAGGTGCGCTGGCCATGCTCGAACAGGGCGAAGGGCAGGTCCGGGCGATCCTGGCGCATGGGGTACTGGGTCAGGCCCAGTTGCACCACGTCGCCACCGCGCGGGTCGATGGCCAGGTCGAGGACGTCGGTCTTCACCTGGATCAGCTGGCCGTTGGCGGCTGCCGGTTGCTGGGCGCTGGGCAGCCCGGTTTCGCCGCTCTGGGCGGTCGGTACGTCGGCGCTGGCAGTGCCGCTGGCCGGCACGGAAGTGTCCGGCAGGCCCTGGGGCTGCTGATTGAACGACGCGGTCTGGGCCGGCAGTTCAGGCTGACCGTAGTCCTTGTTCCACTGGAGAACCAGCGCATAGGACACGATAGCCAGGGCGACGATGAGGATCGAGCGTTTGATGTCCATGGTTACTCGGCCGTCGAGGATGGGCGGTGCTTGGAAGTGGCGGGCGGCACGGGATCATAGCCACCGGGATGCCAGGGATGGCAGCGGCCCAGGCGACGCAGGGCCAGCCAGCCGCCGCGCAGGAAGCCATGGTGTTCGATGGCTTCGTACGCGTAGCAGGAGCAGCTGGGGTGAAAGCGACAGTGACTGGCCATCAAGGGGCTGATGGCGTAGCGGTAAAACTGGATGAGAAGCAGCGCCAGTCTACGCATGGGAACTGTCGGCGACCCCCGGAGGTTCGGTTGCGCTTTCCGGCCGGGGTCGGTTGCGCAGCAGGCGTTTGAAGAGCTTGCCGAATTGCTGGTGCAGTTCGGGGTTCTGCAATTCACCCAACCCCTTGCGCGCAATGACCACGATGTCCAGGCCAGCCAGGGCTTCCTGGTTGTGCCGGAACGATTCGCGGATCAGGCGTTTGAGGCGGTTGCGCTCGACGGCGAGCTTGACGTTCTTCTTGCCGATCACCAGGCCGAGGCGGGGGTGATCCAGAGCGTTTTCGCGCGCCAGCAGCAGGACGTGCTTACCGGGAACCTTGGCGCTGGGGGAGTCGAAGACCGCTGTGAAGTGCCGGGCTGTCAGAAGACGCTTTTCCCGGTCGAATCCTCGACTCACCACCTGTGCCGGGCGAATCAGACGGTCAGACGCTTGCGGCCCTTGGCGCGACGACGCGACAGAACCTGACGGCCGTTCTTGGTGGCCATGCGAGCGCGGAAACCATGGACGCGAGCGCGCTTGAGAGTGCTGGGTTGGAAAGTACGTTTCATTGTTCGGTACCTGGATTGATGACCTGAGGTCGCAGGGACCCCGTTTAAAGAGACCGGCGATTCTAGTGAAAACACCGGTGCAGGTCAATTTCCAACCAGCCGGTAATTGCTCAGCGGCTTTCTGCAGAAATAGAAAGCAAGGAAAAGGTTTCTTAAAAGATGGTGAAAGCGATTGTTACTAGGGAGCGCCAGATCTGTGGATAAGTCAATTCCGGCCACTGTTTTCGTGGCACGGCGGATTTGACGAAGGTGTCGAGAAGCGGTGACCCTCCTGTGCGGCGGCAGTGGATAATCTGGGGAAGAAAGACCGGTTTGTCCACAGCGGAAGTTCTCAACAGCTTTCCAGCCCGGTTCATCCCCCCATCGGTGCAGGGGTTATCCACAACTTTCAGGGTGCGCCGGCTGTTGCCATGTGCCATCATTAAGGCCTTGATTTTGCTTGCCCACTTGTTGATTTCTCATGTGGATAAGTCGCTAGCGCACGGCTACAATTGCGCTTTCCTTTTCGTTCCATTCCTTTCCAATCTCCTGGGGGATACCCGTGTCCGTGGAACTCTGGCAGCAGTGCGTGGAATTGCTCCGCGACGAGCTGCCATCCCAGCAATTCAACACCTGGATCCGGCCGCTGCAGGTCGAGGCCGAGGGCGAGGAGCTGCGTGTCTACGCACCGAACCGCTTC